>NZ_KB893652.1 GCF_000374105.1 Kangiella aquimarina DSM 16071 | reverse complement strand
TCAAAAAGAGCTTGCGAAGTGGGAAATGGTGCTTATAATGCGCACCACTTTCGAGGCAGAAGTCGCGGAAGGGAAGTCCAGGAAGGAAGGTTTCAGAAGCGTAGAAAAAAGTTTTTGAAAAGGTGTTGACAGGAAGTTATGGCGCTCTATAATGCGCGCCGGCTCTGAGGAAACTCGGGGGCATTTCGAAGGAGCGAAATGGTTGATAATTGTTTGTTTAACAGAAAGTTAAAAAAGATTATCAAAAGATGTTGACAGGAGGTTGGGGCGATATATAATGTGCGCCCACTTGAGCGGAGCAGGTTCTTCGCCAAGACGTTCTTTAACAGAGAAGATAAGACAATTTGTGTGGGCACTTATGTCGATGATGTAATCCATTTATCGATTGAGTGACCAACACCCTGAAAGACAATTCGTTCTATTAGAACAAAATGTAATTCAAGTTGGTGATTCATCGAGTCAAGATATTTAGAAGATTTCGGTCTTCGAAAAACATTAAACTGAAGAGTTTGATCATGGCTCAGATTGAACGCTGGCGGTATGCTTAACACATGCAAGTCGAACGGCAGCACGAGAAAGCTTGCTTTCTTGGTGGCGAGTGGCGGACGGGTGAGTAACACGTAGGAATCTACCGAGTAGCGGGGGATAGCCCGGAGAAATCCGGATTAATACCGCATGTGCACTTCGGTGTAAAGAGGGCCTCTTCTTGAAAGCTCTCACTATTCGATGAGCCTGCGTCAGATTAGCTTGTTGGTGGGGTAATGGCCTACCAAGGCAACGATCTGTAGCTGGTCTGAGAGGATGATCAGCCACACTGGGACTGAGACACGGCCCAGACTCCTACGGGAGGCAGCAGTGGGGAATATTGGACAATGGGCGCAAGCCTGATCCAGCAATACCGCGTGTGTGAAGAAGGCCTTCGGGTTGTAAAGCACTTTCAATAGGGAGGAAGGCTTAATGGTTAATACCCATTGAGATTGACGTTACCTATAGAAGAAGCACCGGCTAACTCCGTGCCAGCAGCCGCGGTAATACGGAGGGTGCAAGCGTTAATCGGAATTACTGGGCGTAAAGCGCGCGTAGGCGGATGATTAAGTCAGATGTGAAAGCCCCGGGCTCAACCTGGGAACTGCATTTGAGACTGGTCGTCTAGAGTACAGAAGAGGGGGGTGGAATTCCAGGTGTAGCGGTGAAATGCGTAGAGATCTGGAGGAACATCAGTGGCGAAGGCGACCCCCTGGGCTGATACTGACGCTGAGGTGCGAAAGCGTGGGTAGCGAACAGGATTAGATACCCTGGTAGTCCACGCCGTAAACGATGTCTATTAGCTGTTGGGTATATTAAGATACTTAGTGGCGCAGCAAACGCGATAAATAGACCGCCTGGGGAGTACGGCCGCAAGGTTAAAACTCAAATGAATTGACGGGGGCCCGCACAAGCGGTGGAGCATGTGGTTTAATTCGATGCAACGCGAAGAACCTTACCAGGTCTTGACATCCAGAGAACTTTCCAGAGATGGATTGGTGCCTTCGGGAACTCTGAGACAGGTGCTGCATGGCTGTCGTCAGCTCGTGTCGTGAGATGTTGGGTTAAGTCCCGTAACGAGCGCAACCCTTGTCCTTAGTTGCTAACATTAAGTTGAGAACTCTAAGGAGACTGCCGGTGACAAACCGGAGGAAGGTGGGGACGACGTCAAGTCATCATGGCCCTTACGACCTGGGCTACACACGTGCTACAATGGGCAGTACAGAGGGTTGCCAACCCGCGAGGGGGAGCTAATCTCTTAAAGCTGTTCGTAGTCCGGATTGTACTCTGCAACTCGAGTACATGAAGTCGGAATCGCTAGTAATCGCAGATCAGAATGCTGCGGTGAATACGTTCCCGGGCCTTGTACACACCGCCCGTCACACCATGGGAGTTGTTTGCACCAGAAGTAGCTAGCTTAACATTGGGCGGTTACCACGGTGTGGTCAATGACTGGGGTGAAGTCGTAACAAGGTAGCCGTAGGGGAACCTGCGGCTGGATCACCTCCTTACAGACTAAGATTACACGTCTCATAAGTGTTCACACAAATTGTCTTATTTNACTGGAACTTGATCGGTTGTGCAGGCCATGAGTGTCTGTAACAAAACAGATATAGATAATAGGTCTGTAGCTCAGCTGGTTAGAGCGCACCCCTGATAAGGGTGAGGTCGGCAGTTCAAGTCTGCCCAGACCTACCAAATTAGGCTGAGAGGCCGAAATCACCGATATCAAATGGGGCTATAGCTCAGCTGGGAGAGCGCCTGCCTTGCACGCAGGAGGTCAGCGGTTCGATCCCGCTTAGCTCCACCATTTACGATCAAGTTTAAGTATCAAGATGAATAGGAANNCTTATTCATCTGGGTATTTATGACCAGAACGAGTTCTTTAACAATTTGGCAGAAGCGAGTAAAAATTTGTAAGCAAATTTGTATTCATCATGTTAGCGTTATGCGTCATAAGTCGGACGTATANCGAAGTAATATCAGTTGTTTGTNCTGTATGACGTCAAACTATTTGGGGTTATATAGTCAAGTGACTAAGAGCATGCGGTGGATGCCTAGGCGACAGAAGGCGATGAAGGACGTGGTAGTCTGCGATAAGCCTCGGGGAGTTGACAACAAACGTTATATCCGAGGATTTCCGAATGGGGAAACCCAGCCAGTATAAGCTGGTTATCTTGCACTGAATTCATAGGTGTAAGAGGCGAACGCGGGGAACTGAAACATCTAAGTACCCGTAGGAACAGAAATCAACCGAGATTCCGTTAGTAGCGGCGAGCGAACGCGGATTAGCCCTTAAGCTTCTAGTGAGTTAGTGGAACAGTCTGGAAAGTCTGGCGATACAGGGTGATAGCCCCGTACACGAAAGCGAATTGGAAGTGAAAACGAGTAGGTCGGGACACGTGTTATCTTGACTGAAGATGGGGGGACCATCCTCCAAGGCTAAATACTCTCTGTCGACCGATAGTGAACCAGTACCGTGAGGGAAAGGCGAAAAGAACCCCAGTGAGGGGAGTGAAATAGACCCTGAAACCGCATGCTTACAAGCAGTGGAAGCACGATTTAGTCGTGTGACTGCGTACCTTTTGTATAATGGGTCAGCGACTTACTCTTCAGTAGCAAGGTTAACCGAATAGGGGAGCCGTAGGGAAACCGAGTCTTAATAGGGCGTCTAGTTGCTGGAGGTAGACCCGAAACCCGGTGATCTATCCATGGTCAGGTTGAAGGTTGGGTAACACCAACTGGAGGACCGAACCCACTTATGTTGCAAAATGAGGGGATGAACTGTGGATCGGAGTGAAAGGCTAATCAAACCGGGAGATAGCTGGTTCTCCTCGAAATCTATTTAGGTAGAGCCTCACGTATTACCCTAGGGGGTAGAGCACTGTTTCGGCTAGGGGGTCATCCCGACTTACCAACCCGATGCAAACTCCGAATACCTAGGAGTACAGCGTGGGAGACACACGGCGGGTGCTAACGTCCGTCGTGGAAAGGGAAACAACCCAGACCGCCAGCTAAGGTCCCAAAGTTATCGCTAAGTGGGAAACGATGTGGGAAGGCTTAGACAGCTAGGAGGTTGGCTTAGAAGCAGCCACCCTTTAAAGAAAGCGTAATAGCTCACTAGTCGAGTCGGCCTGCGCGGAAGATGTAACGGGGCTAAGCGATACACCGAAGCTGCGGAATATACTTTTAGTATATTGGTAGAGGAGCGTTCTGTAAGCCGTTGAAGGTGACTTGAGAAGGTTGCTGGAGGTATCAGAAGTGCGAATGCTGACATGAGTAACGTTAATGCGGGTGAAAAACCCGCACGCCGGAAGACCAAGGGTTCCTGTTCGACGTTAATCGGAGCAGGGTGAGTCGGCCCCTAAGGCGAGGCAGAGATGCGTAGTCGATGGGAAACAGGTTAATATTCCTGTACCGGTGTATATTGTGATGGAGAGACGGAGAAGGCTAGGCCAGCGCGGCGACGGTTGTCCGCGTTTAAGGTGGTAGGCTGAGAACTTAGGCAAATCCGGGTTCTTAAGGCCGAGAGCTGATGACGAGGTCCNACGGGACTGAAGTGGTTGATGCCAGGCTTCCAGGAAAATCTTCTAAACTTCA
This sequence comes from Kangiella aquimarina DSM 16071, assembly GCF_000374105.1. Classification (GTDB taxonomy): domain Bacteria; phylum Pseudomonadota; class Gammaproteobacteria; order Enterobacterales; family Kangiellaceae; genus Kangiella; species Kangiella aquimarina. The sequence goes on along the minus strand of NZ_KB893652.1, from coordinate 1,567 downwards.
GATATACACCGACCGTACCCCAAACCAACACTGGTGGTCAGGTAGAGAATACTAAGGCGCTTGAGAGAACTCGGGTGAAGGAACTAGGCAAAATGGCACCGTAACTTCGGGAGAAGGTGCGCCGGTTTTGGTGATAGGACTTGCTCCTTGAGCTGAGACTGGTCGAAGATACCAGGTGGCTGCGACTGTTTATCAAAAACACAGCACTCTGCAAACACGAAAGTGGACGTATAGGGTGTGACGCCTGCCCGGTGCCGGAAGGTTAATTGATGGGGTTATCTTCGGAGAAGCTCTTGATCGAAGCCCCGGTAAACGGCGGCCGTAACTATAACGGTCCTAAGGTAGCGAAATTCCTTGTCGGGTAAGTTCCGACCTGCACGAATGGCGTAACGACGGCCACACTGTCTCCACCCGAGACTCAGTGAAATTGAACTCGCTGTGAAGATGCAGTGTTCCCGCGGCTAGACGGAAAGACCCCGTGAACCTTTACTACAGCTTCACACTGGACTTAGAACCTGCTTGTGTAGGATAGCTGGGAGACTTTGAAGCATGCACGCCAGTGTGTGTGGAGTCGACCTTGAAATACCAGCCTGGTATGTTTTGAGTTCTAACTCAGGTCCGTTATCCGGATCGAGGACAGTGTGTGGTGGGTAGTTTGACTGGGGCGGTCTCCTCCCAAAGAGTAACGGAGGAGCACGAAGGTTGGCTAATCATGGTCGGAAATCATGAGGTTAGTGTAATGGCACAAGCCAGCTTAACTGCGAGACTGACACGTCGAGCAGGTACGAAAGTAGGTCATAGTGATCCGGTGGTTCTGAATGGAAGGGCCATCGCTCAACGGATAAAAGGTACTCCGGGGATAACAGGCTGATACTACCCAAGAGTTCATATCGACGGTAGTGTTTGGCACCTCGATGTCGGCTCATCTCATCCTGGGGCTGTAGCCGGTCCCAAGGGTATGGCTGTTCGCCATTTAAAGAGGTACGCGAGCTGGGTTCAGAACGTCGTGAGACAGTTCGGTCCCTATCTGCCGTGGGCGTTGGAGATTTGAGAGGAGCTGCTCCTAGTACGAGAGGACCGGAGTGGACGAACCTCTGGTGTTCCGGTTGTCACGCCAGTGGCATTGCCGGGTAGCTATGTTCGGACAGGATAACCGCTGAAAGCATCTAAGCGGGAAGCCCCCCTCAAGATGAGATCTCCCTGAGACTTTAAGTCTCCTGAAGAGCCGTTGTAGACTACGACGTTGATAGGTCAGGTGTGGAAGCGTTGTGAGACGTTAAGCTAACTGATACTAATTGCTCGAGAGGCTTGACTATATAACACCCAAGTGGTTTGTATAGCAAATAACTGAAACGATATAACACTGGTGAATACTGCAAACAGATTTTAACTTCTTCTGCCGAATTGAAAGACTTGTACAAGCATAGATACTCAATTTTTTTATGCTTGGCGACAATAGAGAGTTGGAACCACCTGATCCCATCCCGAACTCAGAAGTGAAACGACTCATCGCCGATGGTAGTGTGGGGCTTCCCCATGTGAGAGTAGGTCATCGCCAAGCGCTTAT
>NZ_KB893651.1 GCF_000374105.1 Kangiella aquimarina DSM 16071 | reverse complement strand
ACAAATTGTCTTATCTTCTCTGTTAAAGAACGTCTTGGCGAAGAACCTGCTCCGCTCAAGTGGGCGCACATTATATATCGCCCCAACCTCCTGTCAACATCTTTTGATAATCTTTTTTAACTTTCTGTTAAACAAACAATTATCAACCATTTCGCTCCTTCGAAATGCCTCCGAGTTTCCTCAGAGCCGGCGCGCATTATAGAGCGCCATAACTTCCTGTCAACACCTTTTCAAAAACTTTTTTCTACGCTTCTGAAACCTTCCTTCCTGGACTTCCCTTCCGCGACTTCTGCCTCGAAAGTGGTGCGCATTATAAGCACCATTTCCCACTTCGCAAGCTCTTTTTGAATGTTTTCAAAAGTTTTTTGCGAGCTGATCATTATAACGCCAAAAAGGATGAATTTTAAACAGGTTTTTATGATTTAGATAAATAGAACTAATGAATGGAGCTGGATTTTATAAGGTTTTACATTTGGGTAATAAAAGAGGCACATATTTACTGTGCCTCTCGCTGGTTAAGAATATCTATTTTTTGCCGTTTTCTTCAGATTCTTCATTGATTTCGGATTGGTCGGCTTCTTCTAACTTACGCAATCGCCTTTCTTCTTTAATATCCTTTATACGCCATAGAGTCATAACAGGACCCGATAATGCATAGATGGCGAAACCGCTAAATAGAACCAATGGTGGCTCAGAGGCGACCAATACGAATATCAGTACGATTAACAAGACACCAATAAAAGGGATCTTGCCTTTCCAGTCGACTTCTTTGAAGCTCGAATACCTGAAGTTACTAACCATTAGCAGACCAACCACCATGGTCATAATAGCTATATATATGCCCCAAGGCTTTGAATCCCACTCATAATCGGAGCCTAACCACACTAAACCGGCAATAATCGCAGCGGCTGATGGACTGGCCAACCCCTGAAAGTAACGTTTGTCTGCTGTTGCAACTTGGGTATTGAATCGGGCAAGTCTTAATGCAGCACCAACTACATAGACAAATGCAGCAAGCCAGCCTATTTTACCCGTGTCATATAAAGCCCAGTTGTAGATAACAAGTGCAGGAGCGATACCAAAAGAGATCATATCGGCCATTGAGTCATATTCAGCGCCAAAATCACTTTGAGTATTTGTCATTCGCGCAATACGGCCATCCAGCCCATCCATAATCATTGCGATGAAAATAGCGACTGCAGCACTGGCAAAAGCTCCTTGCATAGAAGCCACTACAGCATAAAAGCCAGCGAACAGACCAGCCGTGGTCAATAAATTAGGAAGAAGATAAATACCGCGTTTATGTGCTACTTGCTTGTTGGCTTTCATTAAAATTGTTACCTAGTGAATCTAAATCGTTGATGTCGTTACATTAACACACTCAAGAACAGCTGGAGAAGTGTTTTGTAGAGTGTTACTTTATAGCTTCAAACCCTTTGCATATAGATGGGTATATTGACAGCGGCGACGATTCTGTCAATATACGCGCAACTTATCAAGTAAAAGCCAGATATGAGCGAAACGCAAACCAGCAAGCGCTTTATTATTAAAGGAAGAACAGAAACTGGGGAAACGTTCAGACCTAGTGACTGGGCCGAGCGAATGTGCGGTAATCTGTGTACCTTTCGTAATCGCAGAATGGTTTACTCTCCCCTTTTAAGGCCAGCCGTTATTGATGGTGTAAAGTGTGTGATAATTTCAAACCAGTTATCATTAGAACACCCCAATCTATTCAAACAGTTGCTAGATTTTGCCAAAACGAATAAATTAGTGCTTATTGAAGAAGATGCCTGAGCCAATAATTTCCCGGCTCAGCCTTTGTAACCAACATCAAAAAGAGAATGGAAAGTTATGGCTAAAATCAAATACATTGTTTTGACCGCCATTTTAGGGTTAGGTTTATCTGCGATGGCAAGCGCTAATCAACCCATTTACAAATGGAAAGATGAAAAAGGGAATATCAAATATACCCAAACTAAGCCACCCTATGGCGTCAGCTATGAAACCATAAACCAAAGAGTGAGTGATTCAAAGCCTGTTTCGGAGCGCGGAAACGATCAAAGTGCGGAAGCTGCAAACTCTATGGCCAGCTCACAAGACGATGTTATTGCCAAGCAAGAAGCCCAAAAGAAAAGCATTGAAGCACAGAATAAAGAAATTGCCCGCAAGAACTGCACTATCGCGAAAAATAATCTTGAAGTATTAGAAAGCAGGACCCGCGTTCAAATAGAGGAAAACGGCGAGCGCAGAATGCTAACTGATACAGAGCGTGAAGAACGTTTAAAGCAAGCTCGTGAAAACGTTAAAAAATATTGTGATGAAAAATAATAAATAGTTCGTCAGATACAAAAAAGCCCTCAACTTTGAGGGCTTTTTATTTGCCTGCAATTAGAAAGGATATGAAGAATACCAGAGAACCCAGGTATATTGAGTTGCTTCTGAACTTGTTCTTCTGCCGTCATCCCAGTAGCCAGTTCTTTTATATTTAACTAACTCGTAGGAAACAGAAGTATTACCAGCTTGTGCATGGCGAATCTTATCGTCTTCAAGGCGTATTAAGTATGAACGAGAAGCTGCTCCATAAGCTGCCCCAACCGAAGAGTTCAACAATAGAACACCATATAAAGGTGTCTGGCGATCACCGATGTAAATTCTCACTTTTTTAGCACCACAGCTCAGTGCATCTTGCGCCTGAGTTAATAGCGTATTATTTGAGAATCGACGGCAATAGCCACTCCAAATGTTATTTTGGAATGGTGATGTAAAACGCTCGCCACCTTTGAGTTCAAATGAACCATCTTCTGCAACAATACGAATACCTTCAGCCACTGTTCCCTGCTGAATTGGTACAATTCTCATGTCGGTAGTATCAGTATGGTAGGGTTCAGAGCCCATAGCCAATAACAGAAACACCGATAGCACAATTGTGCTAATCAATGATTTTTGCCAAACTTTCATTACTCACTCCTCTGGATTAAAATTTTAAAATTAAAGCGTTATTAGCCCAGCTATAGCTACCAAACTGTGCCCCTTTATTGATAACTACCTGTTCCGAGCCGGTAAATCCCGATACAACTACTCCGTTAATTGAAGCAATTTTTGAACATTTAAATTGACTCACTTGTGAACCATGTAATCTTGAGTCAGCCTGATCACCAAGCAACCTTGAGTCAGCTTGATCACCGAGCATTCTTTGATCGGCTTGATCTCCATGCAATCTTGAGTCAGCTTGATCACCCAGCATCCGCTGGTCAGCCTGGTCGCCATGCAATCTTGAGTCGGCTTGATCGCCCAGCATCCGCTGGTCGGCCTGATCGCCATGCAGTCTAGAATCAGCCTGATCGCCCAGCATCCGCTGATCAGCCTGGTCACCATGTATCCTAGAGTCAGCCTGGTCGCCCAGCATCCGCTGATCAGCCTGGTCACCATGTAACCTAGAGTCAGCCTGGTCGCCCAACATCCGTTGATCGGCCTGATCACCCAGCAACCTTTGGTCGGCCTGGTCCCCATGTAATCTGGTTTGCTGGCAAACATCAGGAAGAAGGTAGTACGCTTGATTGACTACAAGATAAGTTTCTTCAATTGCAGGCTTATTATTGGAAAAAATAAGTGGAGTGGTTCCCTTCGGAGTACTGGAATAAGTACGCTGAGTTTCAGCCATGAAACATCCGTTCAACAGCAAGCAGCTAAGCGCTAAGCCAGCAAGACTGACATTTTTCATATTTAAAATTTCCTTATTACTTACTGTCTTCTTTGAACTGCAAAGAACCGCGCAACAATAAGTAGGTTAATAGTGTAGATCCTGCCCCAGCTAATAACGAATAAAACAAATCGAAATGATCATATGTTCCATTCGTCACCCCAAAGAACTGAAGCAGTTCGTAAAAAATAGCACAGCCCATTCCTAGTGGCAATAATTTTGAAAGTGAGAACTGGTTCACCCATAAACCCACTAAAAATGAGGCGCAGGCACTTGACCATAGAATATCTGGTAAGTGGTAAGCGACCCATCCCTGCTGGTATATAAGAGGAAGTCGCTGGGCTACATCTGTCAGCAAAGTCATCACCGCAGGCAGCTGTTTTGAAAGCATGGCAAAGGCTACCAGCTCATTACCCGACTGGAGGTAGATAATCACCCCTATCAATAATTGAAAGCCTATAAACAACAGCCAGAGAATATATCGAGCAACCATAAGTCTTAGATTTGATTTTTTTATCATTGTAACCATGACTTGAGTTCTTGAAAGAACAATTTTGACCAAATAAAGATGTATTTTTTATACCTCTTTAATTTATAATGAAGTTGTTAATACTTCTATGTCATTGAGATTCGTTAAATATGCAAATACTAGACTCGCAAAAAGAAAACGCAATCTGGCCATTATTTCGTTTGGGCTTCCGGGTTTTCTTCCTAGGAGGAGCCTTGGTTGCAACAGTAACCATGGTGTTATGGCTATTGTTCTTAACCGGGCATAATTATTTGCCTGGGATTCAGAACTCAGTATGGTGGCATGCGCATGAAATGCTATTTGGCTTTACTCTAGCCATTATTGCAGGCTTTGTACTTACGGCAATGCAAAACTGGACGGGAATTCCAGGTGTTCGCGGTTGGCCACTGGCGATTGCATCCTGTTTATGGTTTTTGCCAAGAATTTTGTTACCAGCACTGGGTGAAACAAACTGGTTGGTTATGACTTTGGACATCGCATGGCTGCCGCTCATAGCGATATTTCTAGCACGTCCAGTGATCCAGGTCAGACAGTGGCGCAATCTATTTTTTGTGCCACTCATGCTGTTATTTACCATTCTCAATGGACTAAGCTATTACGCTGCACATATTAATGACTGGCTGCTTTCCGAACGTATTTTTATAACTGCTGTCCTTGCCATAACCGCCTTAATCACAGTCATGGGCGGACGTGTAATCCCCTTCTTCACATCTCGTGCAACCAATACTGACAAGCCTATGCCAATTCTCGCACTTGAATGGGTTTGTCTAGGATCAATCTGGCTGAGTACTTTTGCCTGGTTATTGTTACCAAGAAGTGAAAGCATGAATATGATTGTTGCTTCCCTAATGATTCTGGCTGCAGTGACCAACATTGTGCGGATTCTACGCTGGAAAACCATTGCTGCGCTTAAAGTCCCGCTATTATGGATTTTGCACCTTGGATATTGGTTTATACCTATTGGATTGCTTATCTTTGCAAGCGCTTTGCTTGAGCAAACAACTACATACTCCAATGCATCGCACTTCCTGACTGCGGGAGCTCTGGGTTCTGTAGTGCTAGGCATGATTGCACGAGTGTCACTAGGACACTCTGGCCGTCCGCTACAACCGAGCAAGTGGATGACAGTAGCATTTGCCATTGTGCTTTTAGCAGGTTTAATTAGAGGTTTTACCGCTTTGGTTGCACCAAACTATTTAGCTGACAGCTATCAAGCCAGCGGTGTTTTGTGGGTTGTTGCTTACGGTCTATTTGTGATCTTTTACTGGCCAGTTTTAACCAAACCAAGAATTGATGGCCGTCCGGGCTAAAATAAACCTCATAAAAAAAGCTCCAGAGTATATTGCTCTGGAGCTTTTTTGCCTAAGTTGAGATCAACAAGTTATTGCTTTATAGACAGATGGTCACCTTCAACATCCAGCGTTAGTGTTTTACCAATATCTACAGTACCCGCTAATATGGCTTGAGCCAATGGGTCTTCGACCTTGTGCTGAATAGCGCGTTTTAACGGACGAGCACCAAACACCGGGTCAAAACCAGATTCAGAGAGCAGGTCAAGCAGCCCATCTGTCACTTCTACCACAAAGCCCTGATCGCGAAGTCTTTGCAATAAACGCTCCATTTGAATTGCGGCAATCGACTTGATTTGCTCTTTGGCCAAAGGATGGAACACCACAATTTCATCAATACGGTTGATAAATTCTGGGCGGAAATGCTTACCTATAACATCCATCAGCATGGTCTTCATTTCCTCATAATCCTTATCACCATCACCAGACTGTCCACTATGCGCCTGAATCAGATCCGATCCCATGTTCGATGTCATGACAATCACAGTATTTTTGAAATCTACTGTTCTCCCCTGACTATCGGTTAGGCGACCATCTTCAAGAACTTGTAGCAACACATTGAAAACATCCGGGTGTGCTTTCTCAACCTCATCAAACAGAATCACAGAGTAAGGTTTACGGCGTACCGCTTCGGTCAAATAACCGCCCTGCTCGTAACCCACATAACCAGGAGGCGCTCCAATTAAGCGTGCCACAGCATGTTTTTCCATGAACTCTGACATGTCGATACGGACCATATTATCTTCACTATCAAACAGGAACTTGGCTAATGTTTTACACAACTCGGTTTTACCAACACCGGTTGGCCCAAGGAACAGGAATGAACCATTGGGACGGTTTGGATCGGAAAGCCCCGCGCGTGATCGACGAATAGCATTCGATACTGCGGTTACAGCCTCATCCTGCCCAATCACATTGTTATGCAGCACTTCTTCCATACGTAATAATTTCTCACGCTCACCTTCCAGCATTTTGGATACCGGAATCCCTGTCCATTTCGAAACCACTTCAGCAATTTCGACATCAGTGACTTTATTACGCAACAGCTGCATTTCGACTGTATCCTGCTCAGAAACCTTAGCCAGCTTAGCTTCAAGCTCCGGAATAGTTCCGTATTGCAATTCAGACATACGCGTTAAATCGCCTGCGCGTTGGGCAGCTTCTAACTCAACACGAGCTTTATCCAGATCGGCTTTGATATTCTGGGCTCCGTGCACTGAGGCTTTTTCTGATGACCAGATTTCATCAAGCTCAGCAAATTCTTTTTCCAGCTCATCAATCTGCTGCTCTAAATCCAGCAGACGTTTTTTCGAACTCTCGTCTTCTTCTTTTTTCAAAGCTTCGCGCTGAATTTTTAATTGAATCAAACGTCGCTCCAGCTTGTCCATTGCCTCAGGTTTCGAGTCTATTTCCATGCGGATACGACTGGCCGCTTCATCAATCAGATCGATAGCTTTATCAGGTAGCTGACGGTCTGTAATGTAGCGCTGTGATAAAGTCGTTGCGGCGACAATCGCCGGGTCAGTTATTTCAACACCATGATGCACTTCATAGCGCTCTTTCAAGCCGCGAAGAATGGCTATGGTATCTTCAGTAGTTGGTTCATCAACCAACACTTTCTGGAAGCGACGCTCCAGTGCAGCATCCTTTTCGATGTACTGGCGATATTCATCCAAAGTTGTCGCACCCACGCAGTGAAGTTCACCGCGTGCAAGCGCAGGTTTAAGCATATTACCGGCATCCATTGCGCCTTCGGCTTTACCCGCGCCAACCATGGTGTGCAGCTCGTCGATAAAAAGAATAACGCGCCCTTCTTCCTTAGCCAGGTCATTTAATACCGCTTTAAGACGTTCCTCAAATTCGCCACGGAATTTGGCACCGGCAATCAAAGCGCCCATATCCAGCGACAACACTCTTTTATTTTTCAGGCCTTCTGGTACTTCACCATTGACAATTCGCTGTGCCAAGCCTTCGACAATAGCGGTTTTACCGACACCAGGCGCACCAATTAGCACTGGGTTGTTTTTGCTGCGACGCTGAAGAACCTGAATACAGCGACGGATCTCATCATCACGCCCAATAACAGGATCCAGCTTACCGCTTTCAGCACGGGCATTCAGATCAATGGTGTATTTTTCCAAGGCTTGGCGATTATCTTCTGCATTAGGGTCATTGACGTTTTGACCGCCGCGGATCTGGGCAATAGCATCCTCTACCATCTTAGTGGTCACACCCTGGGCTTTAAGCAACTTACCTAAAGAGCCTTTATCTTCCAGAGCAGCCAGCAAAAACAGTTCTGAAGAAATGTATTGATCCTGACGTTGCTGAGAGATCTTGTCACAAACATTCAATAGTTTTCCAAGATCCGGGGAGATGTGGACTTCGCCACCGGTGCCACTAACCTGAGGCAGCTTGGCCAGTTCAGCATCAATGGCATTGATTAATTGACCGGCAGGAGCACCGATTTGATTTAGAATAGCCGATACACTATTACCTTGTTGCTGTAGCATCGATAGCATTAAGTGCAACGGCTCGATATATTGGTGATCCTTACCTAGCGCCAGGGATTGAGCATCCGCCAACGCTGATTGAAATTTACTGGTAAATTTATCCATTCTCATGCAAAAACCTCTCTTGAGTCATTGTCACTATTTGTGCGCAAACTCGATATAAAACACTATGTCTTACAAAATGTGGGTTTATTAGTCCTTTTCAAGAGCTTACAGCTTATTTTGATTAAATTTCGTTCGAATGAGTTGATATTTGTCAGGGAAAAAGCAGAAATAGGCTATTTATATTAAAATTGGAAAGAATTTTGAAGTTGGACTAAAAAGCTCAGAAACTGATGCGCTACTGAGCTTCTTTTGTGTTTTTCGCATCTTTTGAGAATGGATTACGATGGCCCAATAAAACTTCACCCAGGCGGTGAAGACTTTCATCATGATGGAAATAATGATGAGTAATGGTTGGAAATTGCAAAATTTTAGACTCTGAGCGTAAAAACAGCGGAGTGAACACACTGCCCTGCCCACGCACACCAATAATTCTACAGACAAATATAGAATGCCTGGTAAGTTCAGCCAGCTTTTTTATTCCGGGTTTTACACGAAATGGTTCTTCATCGTCTAGATGGATACGACCATGGGGGAACAAAGCTACAATTTCGCCCTGGTCAAGGGCGCGTCTAGCCTGGCGGAAAGCAATATCTGCTCGGCCGCTTCGATTCACGGGAATACAGCCAGCGCCTTTAAATAACCAGTTTAGGCCAAATCGATTGTATTCTTCCGTTGCTATCATGAATCGAATCGGACGATTACTGGCAGCAATCAAGAGGAGCGGATCAAGGCCTGATATATGATTTGAAATTAGGATTGCACCGCCTTCTGTAGGCAGCGAAAAGCGCTCATAATCAAGTCTATGAAAGCGAATACAGTAATAACGGCTTAGGCCATCAATGAAATTGAGAAAAGGCGAACCCCAATCAATATGATTATACTTTTTAGCGCCCTTGAGAAGTTTGACTATGAGTGCAGTTAAAATCAAAACTACAGCCAACAGTACCCACCAAAAAATCGTCATGCTTTAACACATACCTTTATCTAAATACTATTATTCTGATATCCAAATCATACTGGCCATACGACCTGTTCCACCGTCCCTACGGTAAGAGTAAAACTGCTGCTCATTCTCGTAGGTACACAATTGACTGAGATATACAGCAACTCCCTCGGACTCTAACTGCTTTTTTGCAAGGCCAGCAAGGTCTGCCTGCCAACGGCCTCGGTTATTTTGCACAAAGTAATCTTGATTACTAGCATCAAGATCAAGGAAAGCCTCTTTGACCTCATCGCCAACTTCAAAGCACTTTTGACTGATCGCAGGACCAATCCATGCCATCAAGGGTTCTGGTCTATCATAACTTGCTACGGTTTTTAGTAATATGCCATCTGCCAGGCCTCGCCAGCCTGCATGAGCAGCTGCAACCCAGCTGCCAGAGCTATTCGTCATTAAAACCGGTAAACAGTCCGCTGTCATAACCGCACAAGTTGCTGAGGTTTGACTGGTAACTATGGCGTCAGCTTCAACTAACTGATCTGTCCCCGAATATTCCACGACATTGCTGCTATGGATCTGATTGAGCCATTGTACCGGAGGATGAGTTGTTAACTGCTGCAAGCGCTTTCGATTTGTCATAACGGAAACTTCGTCATCACCAACATGCAGTCCGAGATTTAAACTATCGAATGGCGCTTTACTAACACCGCCTACACGAGTCGTGCTAAACGCTTGTATATTTACCGGAGCAGGCCAACTTGGCTTAATTAACTCGATCATTCTTCTGCTTCGAAGGTATCTCTATTTTCACGCAACTGTTCAAGTAAACTAGACATATCCTGAGGCAAAGGAGCCCGCCACTCTATGTATTCACCGGATTCAGGGTGATTAAGGCCAAGCAAACTGGCATGAAGCGCCTGTCTTTTAAAGCTATCCAGCGTTTCTCGTAATATCGGTGTTATTCTAGTAGGTACACGATAGCGACCACTGTACAAAGGATCGCCTACCAGAGGGAACTTAAGATAAGCCATATGGACACGAATCTGGTGAGTGCGACCGGTTTCCAGACGAAGTTTTAAATGAGTATGGTCAAGAAACTTTTCAACAACGCGGTAATGGGTAATGGCTCTTTTACCGTCAGGAACAACCGCCATTGAGGTCCGCTTAGTTGGATGACGGCCTATTGGCTTATCAATTGTGCCACCTGATACCATCACACGATTAACAACGGCATCGTATTCACGTGTAAAAGCACGGTTTTGTAACTGTTCGACCAGATTGGTATGTGCGGCAATGGTTTTGGCGACAACCAACAGACCTGTTGTTTCTTTATCAATACGATGAATAATCCCTGCTCTAGGCAAATTGGCTAGCTCAGGGCAATGGTGCAATAGAGCATTAACCATGGTCCCATCCTGATTTCCTGCTCCAGGATGAACGACGAGGCCAGCAGGCTTGTTAATGACTAATAAAGCATCGTCTTCGTAGACTATATCTAGGTCAATTGCCTCGGGCTTCCATTCACCGGCAACCTCAATTTCAGCATTGATTTCAATATCTTCGAAACCGGCCATTTTATACTTGTTAGATGTTATGACTTCGCCATTAACTTTAACGAAGCCGTTTTGGATCCATTCTTGAATACGCGAACGGGAATAATCACTAAATTGCTGAGATAAAGCAGCATCAAGCCTTTTTCCGTAAACTTTTTCGTCGAATATGTGTCTGAGTGCAATAGATTGGGTGGTCATTGTAAAATCACGTAAAAAGATTGGCCTATAACTGATGGTCAGTTAGAATGAGCCACATTGTATCAGGCTGAACACAAACAGAAAGAATTAAATATGCAAAAAAACAGTATTATCGTCCTTGTTCTATTAGTACTTTCGCTAGCTGGATGTTCTAGCACCCCAAAGGAAGACTCCCTTAAAAACACTAAAATATCTTCAATGACAGCTCAGGAGCTGTTTGACGGTGCTAAAAACTCAATGCGTTCAAGCAACTTTACTCGTGCCATCGAGTTATTAGAGGAAATCGACACGCGCTATCCATTTGGTCGAATTTCTGAACAGGCAAAATTAGAGTTAATTTATGCTTATTTCAAAAAAGGTGACTATGAGTCAGGTCAGGCATTAGCCGATCGTTTTCTTCGCCAGCACCCGCAACACGAAAATGCAGATTACGTTTATTACATGAAAGGCGTTATGCATTATGAGCAAGAGGTCGGCACATTCAAAGAAGTCTTCACCGCCGACATTGAAAAACGTGATACCACTAATATCAAAGCGGCATTCGATAATTTTAAAGCATTAGTTGAAGTATATCCTGAAAGCAAATATGCACCTGATGCACGTCAACGCATGATTCAGATCCGAAATATGCTGGCGGACTACGAGCTACACGTTGCCCGTTACTACATGCAAAGAGACACTTATATTGCTGCCGCTAATCGCGCCAAATATATTGTAGAAAACTTTCCTAAAACCCCAGCTGTTCCAAGTGCATTAGAGATTTTAATAAACTCATACAATATTCTGGAACTACCAGAAATTGCCGAAGAATATCGCAAGGTTCTATTGTTAAATTATCCAGACTACAAGCTTGCTGAATTCTAATCCAGAAAGTTACACTTCAGGCATCAATATAAAAAAAGCGGGTTATGACAAACCCGCTTTTTTTGTTCTTAAAATTGATGAATCTGGCTAAATGGCATCCTCACCCTCTTCACCAGTACGAATACGAACCGCCCGCTCTATGTTAGTGACAAATATTTTACCGTCACCAATCTTACCCGTCCGCGCAACCTCAATAATAGTTTCAACACACTTATCAACCAGGTCGTCATCAATAACAACTTCAATTTTAGCTTTAGGCAGAAAATCCACCATATATTCTGCGCCGCGATACAGTTCGGTGTGACCTTTTTGTCGCCCGAAGCCTTTTACTTCAGTGACTGTCATACCATTGACACCCAGGTCAGTCAGAGCTTCACGTATATCATCAAGCTTGAACGGTTTGATGATGGCTTCTATTTTTTTCATTGGTGTTTCCTTCTCAAACAATCTGCTTTACTTAGATTTAAACTGTCGGCCAAAACCTGAGGTTATCGGATAACGGCGATCGCGACCAAAGGCTCTTTGTGTGATTCGAATGCCTGGAGGTGCCTGGCGTCGTTTATGCTCATTAATATCAACCAGCCAAATCACTCGACGGACATCTGCTTCGTCATAACCCATGGCAACAATATCATCAATGCCTTTATCCTGCTCGACATAAGCTTCCAATATGGCGTCAAGGATATCATACGGAGGTAAATTGTCTTCATCCTTTTGGTCTGGGGCAAGTTCGGCAGATGGTGGTCGTGTAATCACACGCTCAGGAATCACTGGTGAAATCGTGTTCCGATACCTTGCCAGACGATAGACCATGGTCTTAGAAACGTCTTTGAGCACATCGAGTCCGCCAGCCATATCACCGTATAGAGTACAGTAACCCACTGCCACTTCAGACTTATTGCCCGTGGTAAGAACCAGTCGTCCAAATTTATTGGAGAGCGCCATCAATAATGTTCCGCGACAACGAGCCTGAATATTCTGCTCAGTTAGATCAGTTTCAGTCCCTGCAAACTGACTCGATAATTGAGACATGAAAGCTTCATACATTGGCTCAATTGAAATAACGTCAAATTCGATACCTAACGCCTTAGCTTCCGCTTCAGCATCTTCGATACTCATGCTGGCTGTATAGCGAAACGGCATCATGACTGCATTGACGTTCTCTTTGCCCAGTGCATCAACCGCAACGGCTAAGGTAACGGCTGAATCAATACCTCCTGAAAGCCCTAATAAAGCGCCCTTAAAACCATTTTTATGAGCATAATCGCGAACGCCCAAAACCAAAGCCTGCCATATTTCTTCTTCGCCATGGAATTGGTTTAAGTAACCTTTGCTTGGCTTAATGGCACCCGAAGTCTTATCAAAGTCAATAAATGCAAAGTCTTCAGCCATTTCCGCCATTTGGAAAACCCGTTGCCCTTCTTCATTATAAACCGCTGAGCAACCATCAAAGATCAGCTCATCCTGACCGCCAATCTGGTTAACGTAAACAATCGGCAGTTCGTTCTCTCTGGCGCGGGCCCCCATTTCGGCACTGCGCAAAGCACCCTTGCCATAACAATATGGCGATGCATTAGGGCTTAAAAGGATATCTGCTCCAAGGGCTTTAACTCGCGCTGTTGGTTCTGGATACCACAAGTCTTCACATACCAACAGCCCCACATTAACGCCTTTAAATTCAAAGACACAATCTTCTGAGCCAGACTCAAAATAACGCTTTTCGTCAAACACTGAATAATTTGGTAGGAGCTGTTTTCGATATTGCACTAATATTTTGTTTTGGTGGATGACGGTGGCAACATTAAACAGGCCTTCTGGCTCTTTAATTGGATGTCCTATTACCATGGCGACATTTGAATTGAGACTGAGCAACTCGTCTATTGCATCATCAATAATCGTATATAGATCCGGGCGTAACAGAAGGTCTTCAGGAGGGTATCCACAAAGTGAAAGCTCAGAAAACACGACAATATCAGCATTATCTGATTCTGCCTGCTTTAACGAGGACTTTATTAGCTCAAGATTGTGGCGAATGTCGCCAACCGTGTAATTGTTTTGCGCAATCGCTATTCGCATCGCCGAACTCAACTGATAATTTGCCCTATATTTTCCAGCAATTACAAATTTTTTCAATGAGTTATACAGCCAATGCTTGAAATCATCACAAACTCAACATAACCTAAGTGACACATATCGATAGTTCAGGATGCTTAGTGTTTGATAACAATAAAAAAATAGACTTCGGATGGCAGTTTTTACGCTACTACTCGGTGGCGCGTCTGGTTATTGCCCTGCTGCTTTTTCTGCTTCCTTTTATCGCTAAATCTCAAGGCGGACTATATGACCAGGACGTCTACACCACAGCTGCTATAAGCTACGTTATTCTGGCAAGCTTACTCCTCTTTCTTTCCTTTGTTGAACACCAGTTCCATATCCAGGCCTACAGCCAACCTTTTACTGACATTCTGATGTTAAGTTTGCTCGCTTATGCCGGACAGTCAGACAGCGCAGGATATATTGTTCTCATGGCACTGGTTGCTATTTTTGCATTGCTACTGGTTCGTAACCGGCTGGGTATGTTATACGGCATACTGGTAAGCGTTGGCCTGGTACTGGTCTACCGTTTTCGTGAGGGTGAGTTTGATCAGACTTTCTTCTCAGAAGTCAGTTTACAAATTGCTGGTATTTTAGTGGTCACCCTATTGGGTAACATACTGGCCAGAAGGTTAACCTATTACGAAGAAGAAACTGCTGAGCAACAACGTTCAATTGCCCATATGCATCGGTTGAACAGCCAGATTATTGAGAAGATGAATCGAGGCATTATCGTAGTTGATGATCAAAATCGAATCCGTCATATCAATCAAACAGCATGGTATGGGCTTGGGTTGCCTGATACCCCTATTGGTAAACCATTAGCTGCAATTACAGATGACCTAGATTATCAACTAAAAAGAACCAATCGCACATCACACGAAGGACTGCCATTTCGTGCAACCAGCACTGGCCCCCAGTTACTACCCCGCTTTATTCCGCTGAATACCAATGAAATGACTTTAATCCTGCTGGATAACTACTCAGATGTCATCAAGAAAGCACAGCAGTTAAAACTGGCCTCATTAGGACAATTGACCGCTAGCATCGCCCATGAAATCAGGAATCCTTTGAGCGCCATTAACCAATCGATACAAATGCTTTTGGAAAGCGTCAGCGAAAACCCACAGGAACAGCAACTGATGGAAATTATTGAGCGACAGTCAAAACGCATCAATGAAATTATCGACAACATCCAGAAAGTATCGAAACGCAAACCTCCGGAGCGTCAGATATTAGTACTGGACAGATTTTTACCCAGCTTTATTAAGGAATACCAGCAAGGATTACAGGAGACGGCTACCATCACAACAGAAGGCGTTGAGCCAGGCCTGAAAGTGGCATTTGACCAGTCGCAGTTGAAGCAGGTTCTATCGAACCTTTTTGATAATGCGCTAAAGTACAGCCACCTAAATACTAATCAATACCAACTCCATCTAGCCGCAGGGCGTGACCCCCTCAGCGGCGATCTATTTCTAGACGTTATAGATGAAGGTGTAGGTGTTTCAATGGAAGAAAAAGATAAAATATTTGAGCCTTTTTATACAACCCATCATAGCGGTACCGGACTAGGACTTTATATATCAAAGGAACTTTGTGAGGCCAATCAGGCGAGACTGGATTGCATACCAGTAGCTTTTGGTGGAGCCTGTTTTAGAATAAGCTTTGATACCAGTAGCTTTATGATTGATGCAGAACTTGCAGAGCAACTTGCAGACATTGAATCTGAAGATGCTATTAATCTAGAAAGTACAACGCCGAAAGAAGACAGACGACGTTAATTTTCCAAAAAAGAATCAGACCATGAATCAAAATAAACCCAAAGTTCTAGTCATTGACGATGAAGCAGATATCAGACACCTGCTGACAATGACATTAATCCAAATGGGGCTTGATGTTTCAAGCAGTAAAGATTTGACTGATGCTAAAAAACAACTTTCTGAAGAACAATTCCACTTTTGTCTTACCGATCTAAAGTTACCGGATGGAAACGGTCTCGACTTTGTTAAATATGTTCGAAAGCAATATCCTCACATGCCAATTGCCGTAATTACTGCTTTTGGAAGTACCGATAACGCAATCGAAGCAATGAAACTCGGAGCCTTTGATTTCCTGGCAAAACCAATTGACTTATCTCACCTTCGCCAGTTATTAAAGCACGCATTTAAATACGTTGATGGAAAGCAGGTTGAGCCTCAGGCTCCTTTCACATTTCTTGCTGGCAGAAGCGAAGCCATAAACAAATTAAGAGAAAAGATGGTCAAGATTAGGGGCTCGCAAGCTCCGATTGTTATTGAAGGTGAAAAAGGAACAGAAAAAGAGCGACTGGCTCAGATCCTTCATGAGCAAAGCTCACGCTCCGATCTGGCAGAAGTCTTTTTGGACTGCTCCAGTGAAGATCAGGAAGAACTTGAGCACTTACTCTTTAATAAAGATGAACAGCATGATTGCCTGCTGTTTCAGGCTAACAACAGCACTTTAATTTTAAGCAACATCCAACACCTTTCAATTATAACTCAGAAAAAGTTACTGCATGCAATCGAGCAGAAGAAGTTTCCCATCGAATCTGAGCACTCTGATAAGCCAATGGATATTCGCATTATAATATGCACTGAAAAGCCATTAATTGATTACGTTCATACTAACCAATTGAGGGACGACCTCTTCTTTAGGTTAAATGTGATACAGCTAAAAATCCCGTCAATCACTCAAAGACTATCTGATTTAGATACATTGATTGATAGTTATCTGGAAGAGTTATCAGATGGCAAAAAAATCAGCGCTGTTGCCAGAGACGTCCTGAAAAACTATGAGTTTCCATTTAACTACAGAGAACTTGAAAATATACTGGAAAAAGCCTGTGCTCTCTCTGAATCAGATACCATAGAAGCGTCAGATCTTATTATGGCTCAAGGTGATGAAATAGAATCAACTAAGCCACGTCAGGAACAGGTGAAGTCAGGTTTTAGTCGCGGTGACCTTCCTCTTGATCAATTTATCGAAAAAATTGAAAAGGCTGAAATAGAAAAAGCCCTCAATGAAACCCGCTGGAATAGAACTGAAGCTGCCAAGCTATTAGGCATAACTTTTAGAACGATTCGTTATAAGATGAAAAAACTCGGTATTGAATAGCAACTCAAGTTATTCAATAGCAATCTTGTAAGACACCCTTTTAAGATAAATCGCACACCACTATCAGTAATATTGGCTACTCTATAAAAGCCAGCTCTATTAGCATTTCACGCTGAACTGTTAATGGAGCTAATGGATGACAAAAAGAGTTAAAGGATTAACACTAATTGAACTCGTTGTTACTTTGGGACTGGCTACAATTTTATCGCTAATCGCACTACCGCATTTGCAAGAGTTCATCGCAAAACAAAAAGTCAGTGCCGATTTACTAAAGCTAAAAAGCACGATTGAAACTGCAAGAAACCAGGCTATTTCGAAGAAACAAAGCATACTCATTTGTGGGACAAAAGCAGAAGTAAAGCAAAATCTAAATGAAAAATTAGATTGCATATCTGACTGGTCACAAGTCATGGTAATGAAAAATGAAGACGCCGTCGCAAAAGAAGTTTTACATTTCCAACAGTTAGAAGAAAGTTATCAGCTGGTCAAATGGAGTGCCTTTCAGAGAAAACCTTACCTGGAACTTACTCCTTATGGATTTACCAACCATCAAAATGGCACCCTGTATCTATGTCATAAAACTTATCCTAATCTTCACAGAGCTGTCACCATAAGTAAAACGGGACGAGTCACCATCAATCACGATAGTGCTAACTTAAATACTAAATGTGATTCCTGGGAAAGTTAAATTCTCATTTCTATCTAAGCAATAGTTATTGTATGCTGATAACTCATTAGAAATTTACAACTATACAACTTAAAGACCACCAAAATAGGTAGTGATGAATAATATGACCCAGGCTGTCCACTCGCAATATATCGATACAGAAATCACCGCTGAATCTGGTCTTGAACTGTTGACCAATGATGAAATTCAGCGCCTCAGTGCACATACCACTGGAAACGATTATGAGTTATTAAAAAAATGTACTCTTGCCGTATTAAATAGCACCAACATCACCGACGACATTAGTTTTATCCAACAACAATTTGACCATTTCAATATTGAAGTCATGCAGCTTAACAAGGGTGTAAAACTAAAAATCAAAAATGCCCCTTCAGGAGCATTCGTTGATGGCGTTATGATTCAGGGTTTAAAGGAACAGGTCTTTAGTGTGTTGCGCGATGTGGTTTTTTTAAAGCAGGAACTTGAAACAAACTCTCGAATCGACTTCAATTCCAGTTCCGGCTGTACTAATGCTATTTTTCATATTTTGCGCAATGCCAAAGCTCTAAAACCTGGAGTCGATCCCAATATGGTCGTCTGCTGGGGCGGTCATGCAATTCCACACCATGAGTATGAGTACACCAAAGAAGTTGGTTACAGGCTTGGACTTAGAGGTCATGACATTATTACTGGTTGTGGCATTGGTGCGATGAAGGGGCCAATGAAGGGAGCCTTGGTCGGCCACTCCAAGCAACGCATTACTAAGGGCCGTTACATTGGCATTACAGAGCCCGGAATCATCGCAGCAGAATCTCCTAATCCTATCGTTAATGAGCTGATTATCATGCCAGATATCGAGAAACGCCTGGAAACCTTTGTCCGCATGGGACATAGCTTTGTCGTTTTCCCCGGGGGTGTTGGTACTGCAGAAGAAATCCTCTATATCCTCGGGATTCTCCTTCATCCACAAAACCAAAATATTCCTTTTCCACTAATTTTTACCGGCCCAACAGAGTCAGCGGATTACTTTAAGCGCATTGATCAGTTTATCGGCAAAACCCTTGGCCCAGAGGCGCAATCCAAATACCAGATTATCATTGATGACCCAGTCAAAGTTGCAAAGCGTGTCCAATCAGGTGTTACCGAAGTTCGCGAATACCGTAAAAAGGTTCAGGACGCCTATCACTTTAACTGGCAGCTACATATAGACTGGGACTTTCAGGAAAGTTTTGATCCAACCCATCAGAATATGGCTAGCCTTAATCTTCATCCAGAACAACCCTTACATTTACTGGCTGCTAATTTACGCAAAGCCTTCTCAGGTATCGTTGCCGGTAATGTTAAAGAAAAAGGGATTGCTGAAGTTAACAAGCATGGACCCTACCAGTTAGACGGCAATCCAGACATCATGGATGAATTGGATGGACTGCTAAAAGCGTTTGTTGAACAGAAACGGATGAAGCTCGACTACAAAGGTTATGTACCCTGCTATCAACTTCGGTAACATCATCTCACTATGACAACACTCAGAGAAAAGAAAAAACAAAAAAGTTATCAGACAATCTATCAAACAGCTCTTTCACTGTTTGAGGAGCATGGTTTTGATAAGGTATCGGTGGCCCAAATCGTTAAAGAGTCTGGAATCGCCAAAGGAACCTTTTTTAACTACTTTCCTAACAAACCGGATATCATCGCGCAATGGTTTGAAGAAAATATGTCCAAAGCCATTGAGCAACCCATCCCGGATGACACTTCACTGCAAAACAAAATACTTTTTCTAGCCAAAAACATCCTTGAAGCGGCACAGAAACAACCCAATCTATGGCAGGCAAAAAATGCCTACGCCGGACAAAGCGTGTCGATTCAACAGGTCGAGCAGCGGGTTGATCAGACTATACAGTCCAAGATTGAATATTTCATAAAGCAGACCTCCATAAACCAAAGTGCTAAAGCGAAAATTCTCGCAGAATTAATCGTAACTCTCATGACAGGCACCATTATTGAAGCCAACCGCAGGGGGCAATCTGATGATGCTATGACACTTATAGAGCATAAGTTGTCCATACTATTGTCTCTCGCTGAAGGTTAATTCATTTGACAGTCTGTTTAAAAACCTTAAAATATGACCACGGTCACATTTTAAATTAAACCATGATAATTCATCTTATAAGGCTATTAGTATCCATAGCTGCACTATTCATCTTTTCTGCAAAAAGTTCTGCCGAAGCAATCCAGCTCAATGAGGGAACTTACCAAAAGGCAAATGGCATCTGGCTTAACTCGGACTATGGTTGGTTACTTAAGGTAGATTCATCAGGCCTGGAGAGATGGCAGATAACCTCAAACTACTGCTATCCCAGTAAGCAGGAAGGTCAAACAGCCATGAGTAGTGTTGAATATCGCTACTTTGAGCAGCTGGATGGTAAAACAGCCAAATTTGAGTATTTCCCAGGCGATGGGCATACACTTTTCTCAAAGCTAGACAGTATGCCAAAGCAATGTGAGGAGGCAATTGGCAGCAGCTTTAAAGATACCTTTGAGGTTTTCGTAGACATATTTGCACACCACTATGCTTTTTTTGAACAAAGAGAAGTCAATTGGGAAGAGTTAAGTGATAGTAAACGAAATGGATTGGCCAAAATTACTACGGAACAAGAATTGTTTACTCTGCTTTCAAGTATGATTGAACCTCTTTCTGACTCGCACACCAAACTGATTGCCAACATTGAGGGAGAAAAACACCGCTATCAGACGGGCTTCAAGCACACCCTTCCAGCAATACAAAATAGTATTGGTGAACAGAAGTGGCTGATTGGACTAATCAATCAGTTACAGGAAGATATTTTAGATGATGGATCAGTTCACACCGCCAATGAACGAATGGTGATTGGCTCAATAGATAATAGAATTGGCTATATACAGATATTTACCATGGGTGGTTTTACGGAAGAGTTTGAGTTTGGAAGTGTTGAGTGGGCTAAAGAAGAAATGCGACTACTCGACCATTATCTTAGCGAAGCCATAAAGTCTTTCAAAGGCTATGAGGCCGTCATCATTGACTTGTCTAATAATCGAGGTGGTTTTGATCAGGTAGCCCGAGGAATAGCGGCTCACTTTACAAATGAGCCATTTGAGGCTTATAGCGTCAGGACTGACTGGAACTCACCCCCTACAATTACTTACACCATAAAACCAGCTATTACCACTCGGTTTACCGGCCCGGTTTATCTGATGACCAGTGATGTCACCGTCTCTGGGGGTGAGATAGCAACCATGACTCTTAGAAACTTACCTAACGTGACTCATGTTGGCCAAACTACTCGAGGCTCCTTCTCCACCCCTTTAGCCAAACCTCTGCCGAATGGCTGGTATCTAGAGCTATCCAATGAAATCTTTGCTTCTCCAGAAGGAACTGTATATGAAGGTCATGGCATTGACCCCGAATTTCCCATTGAGGTATTTGACCTTGATAACCCCATCCAGTCTCATGCCTTAGCCATTCAAGAAGTCGTAAATCTTATAGACTCAGGCAACTCTAGGGTTAAGTGATAGCAGAAAATTTGTACAAGTGTTCTGGGGTGATATAGAATATGCACCCTTTTTCAGGCACTCCAGAGCACCTTGTAACTTATGGCAACAACTCCTTCTAACAAATCAATCATCACCAATAAAGTCGGCTTTATTAGCTTGGGCTGCCCTAAGGCATTGGTTGACTCAGAGCGAATCCTAACCCAGCTCAGAACCGAGGGTTATGACATTGTGCCAACCTATGAGGATGCGGATATTGTTGTAGTGAACACCTGTGGCTTTATTGATGCTGCCAAACAGGAATCACTAGAAGCAATTGGTGAAGCACTCAATGAAAATGGCAAAGTGATTGTAACTGGGTGTCTTGGTGCTCAAGAGAATGACATTCGTGAAATCCACCCAGGTGTACTGAGTGTTAGTGGCCCAGCGCAATATGAACAAGTTTTAACCGCAGTACACGAACACCTGCCACCAAAGGCTGAGCATGACCCTTTTATTGATCTAGTGCCACCACAAGGTATTAAATTAACGCCACGTCATTATGCCTATTTGAAGATTTCCGAAGGCTGCAACCATAAGTGCAGTTTCTGTATTATCCCTTCAATGCGTGGAAAACTGGATAGTCGACCAGTAGGCCAGGTTCTGGATGAAGCAGAACGCCTGGTCAAAGCTGGGGTAAAAGAATTACTAGTCGTTTCTCAGGATACCAGTGCTTACGGTGTTGATAAAAAATATGCCTTAGACTTCTGGCAGGGTCAGCCGGTTAAAACCCGCATGAAAGAAATGTGTGAAGCATTAGGTCAACTGGAAAATGTCTGGGTGCGTCTGCATTATGTTTATCCATATCCGCATGTTGATGACATTATCCCATTGATGGCAGAAGGCAAAATACTGCCCTATCTGGACATTCCTTTCCAGCACGCCAGTCCAAGAATTCTTAAACTAATGAAACGACCTGGCGACATTAATAATGTTTTAGAGAGAATTCAGAAATGGCGTGATATTTGTCCTGAGATTACCATTCGAAGCACATTTATCGTGGGTTTCCCCGGTGAAACTGAAGAGGAGTTTCAGGAGTTATTAGACTTCCTTGAAGTTGCACAGCTGGATCGCGTTGGCTGCTTTAAATACTCGCCGGTAGAAGGCGCAACAGCTAACGAATTGCCCGACCCAATTCCTGAAGAGGTCAAAGAAGAACGTCTGGCTCGCTTTATGGCTGTTCAGGAAGCTATCAGTTCTAAGAAGCTTCAGCAAAAGATTGGTAAAGTGATGACAGTTCTGGTCGATGAGCTTTACGAAGACTGTGCTTTAGCGCGCTCGAGTGCCGATGCTCCAGAGATCGATGGCAAAGTCATCATTGATGAAGGCTTTGAAGAGCTGACAGAAGGACAGTTTGTTGAGGTTACTATCGAAGCAGCTGATCAGCATGACTTGTTTGCATCTGTAAATTCATAAAGCTGGATAGAATAAAAAAGGAGGCCTTGGCCTCCTTTTTTATTATTTAGTTGCATTAACCGAACTACTTTGATTCTTAGGCTTTGCGATATATACAACCCAATAATCCACATGTGGGCTAAACCATTCTTTCGCATACCCTACACCAATTTCCGTTTGCTCTAAATAAAAAGGATGCTCACCAAAAATATGAATCCTATGCACATATGAGCTACTGAAATAATCTAGCACCTCCTCCGCATGCGGAGATCCACCCATTACAGATTCGACAAAATTGGTCCCCACAACTCCTGGCGGCAAATCCAGCTGATAACCGGCCTCTATGAGTCTAGCATTAGGACTTCCACCAGGACCTTCATGAGACACTCTTCCTGTTTCAGCCATTTCACGGGCCTTTAGGGCTGCCACTTTGGCTAAAATTGGGCTGCAACTCAAACTAACCCTCTTCTGATCTTTGTGGTTAATAATCATAAGGGCAAGCTCTTTAGCTTTTTCATTTAGACCGCAATCAAAATCTTCAGCAGCTTTCACACTGAATTGAAAGATAATCGTCAAAAAACAAAGTAGACTAGTCTTTCGCAACAGGAAACTCCTTCACATATAAATCATGCTTGGAATATGGAATCTCAATTCCCTTATCTCTAAAGGTTTTATGAATATCCATGATTAGTTTATGATTGATCAATCCTTTCTGTTCAGGATAGTTAATCCAGGCCATCAGCTGCAGGTCAATACTTGAGGCACCGAAGGCGCGATAACGAACTCTTGGAGTTGGATTGTTAGCAATATCATCACGTTCTTTAACTAGCTCCATCAGAACATCATGTACGAAATCGAGGTCTGAATCATAAGACACTCCAACGTCAACACGAATACGAGTTTTCTCCCAAGGACCACCGCTTTCATTGACGATTTTGGCATTGCCAATTACTGAGTTTGGGATAGTGATTTCAACATCATCACGAGTAAGCAATCGAGTACTGCGAATACCAACATGGGTTACTCTACCGCGTTCACCGGTATCAAGAATGATGTAATCACCCAATTTATAAGGTGAGTCAGCGACAATAAAAAAGCCTGAAAATAGATTCGCCAAAGTATCTTTTGCAGCAAAACCAACCGCGATACCGATAATACCTGCAGATGCCAACCAAGCCGTTGGGTCAATTCCCCAGGAAAGTATTAGAAAATAGAGAGCTGCGCCAACTATCAGGATTTTAGATGAAATATCTAGAATCGGTATGGTTCGCTCCTCAACAAACTTAAACCGGTTCTTACTGTTGGCAAGAGCATTCAGTACTAACTTTGTGGCTTTTAATAATTTAGACATCAAGGACAAAATGAGTATCGAAACCACAAAACGCTTTAGAAATCGATCGATTCCCTCAGAAAGATCTAATGCCTCGACAGAAACAATAACCGTTAAAAAGAAAATAAAGGTAAAGGCTGTCTTACTAAGTAATGGTGCCAACTTATCATCAAAGTCGCCAGGCGTTTTCTCGGCAATTTTTCCTATGAGTGACTTGATAAACCACTGCACGCCCTTGGCAATAAAAAAGCCAAGAACTAGAACAATAATTGAGAGTATCCAAGGGTTTGTTTGTAATTTGTCCCAAAGAGGAATAATGGATTCTGGCAGGTACGACTCTATGTTGCCAAGCGTTTGTTCTGCAAGAGAACTGCTAGTGTCTGGTTCTTTTGATTGATTCGGTTGTTCAGCCATCACTTCAACTTAATCCTTATAAATAAAAAAACGGCTTAGGTTTTCATTCTAAGCCGTTTCAATATAAAAGAAAGTGTCAAGAATAACAATTATAGCGCGTCGAACTCCTCGCCTTCTTTCTCTACTTCTGGTGGCATCAAGTCTTCTTTACTTACGCCCAGCGCAAGTGTGGTAGGACTTGCAATAAAGACCGATGAGTAAGTACCGATTAGAACACCTACGATCAAAGCCTCTGCAAACGAGTGAATCGTCTGTCCACCAAAGAAGAACAAGGCTAACAATACCAACATTGTGGTTAAAGAGGTCATCACAGTACGTGACAAGGTCAAGTTAATTGAGTTATTGATAACTTCTTCTGGAGTCGCCTTGCGCATCAATAAGAAGTTTTCTCGAATACGGTCGAAGACAACAATGGTATCGTTTAACGAGTAACCAATTACCGCCAACAATGCCGCCAATACCGTAAGATCGAACTCTACCGAAGTAATAGAGAAGAAACCAACTACGATAATAACATCGTGTGCCAGTGCTGCGACGGAACCAACAGAGAATTTCCACTCGAAACGAAGTGCAACGTAGATCATGATACAGATTAACGCCACAATCATGGCAAGTCCGCCCTGCTCCTTCAACTCTTCACCAACAACGGGACCAACAAAAGACTGGTCACGCTTAATAACTTTGGAGCCATCGCTTGCCAATGCTGCCAGAACTACATCACTAACTTTAGCATTCTCAATATGATCCTGTTGCGGCATTCTAATTTGCACAACTTTGGCAGAACCGAAGTTTTGAACGACCGCACCATTAATTTTGATGTCATCTAACTGCTGGCGAATGTTGGGTAAATCAGCATCTTGCTCATATCCTACCTCCACCAAAGTACCACCAGTGAAGTCTAGGCCGTAGTTCAGTCCTTTGGTAAAAAAGGACACTATTGAGGCAATAATCAAGATTGCCGATAGAGCGAAGGCAAATTTACGGATCTTGAGGAAATCGTAATTAGTATCTTCATTTAAAAAACTCATCGTAATACTCCTCTTAGATCCATACTTTGGATGGCTTTTTACCATGTCCACAAGTCAGGTTTACAATACCGCGGCTGACAAGAATCGCTGTGAACATTGAAGTCAAAATACCGATGAACAATGTAATAGCGAAGCCTTTGACAGCACCAGTACCAACCGCATAAAGAATAATCGCTGCTATAGCCGTCGTGATATTAGCATCAGCAATAGTTGATAATGCCTGCGAATAACCCTTGTCTATAGCCTGAGCAGGAATGGTTCCATGTCTTAACTCTTCACGAATACGCTCAAAGATAATGACATTGGCATCAACCGCCATACCGACGGTCAATACGATACCCGCAATACCAGGTAAGGTTAAAGTCGCGCCAAGGATAGACATAACCGCGACAATGGTTACCACATTTAGCATCAATGCAATATTAGCGACCAGACCAAAAGCCTTGTAATACAGCAACATGAACAATACAACAGCTGAAAAACCAATGATGACCGACATAATGCCTTTTTCGATATTCTCAGCACCCAGAGAAGCACCAATAGTTCGCTCTTCAACAATAAATGTTGGCGCAATTAAAGCACCTGAGCGTAACTGAGTAGCAAGGTCCTTTGTATTTGCAGGAGTGAAATCAGGACCTTCAATAAAGAAGTCGGTACTGAATGCGCCGTTAATCCTCGGAGCACTCACTAGTGTCTCAACAACATTGGATTTAACCAACTCACGCTTACCATCTTTAATTTCAAAGACTGGCACTGACTCTTTTAGAATCATAGCTAGTGAGTTGCCTCGATTAGCCGTAGTTGTGCGAAGCATGCGCGCACCACCTTCTCCATCTAATCTAACCGATACAATAGGTTGATTGTTTTGAGGGTGGAAGCTGGCAAATGCATCGGTCAGGTGATCACCTGACACCTGAACTTCATCATAAACAACTAATGGGCCACGATCCGATTCAAACAACTTACTACCAGCAGGAACACGTCCCTGCTGAGCGGCAACAACATCCGCCTCATGATTGACCAAACGGAATTCCAAAGTTGCAGTAGCACCCAGAATTCGTTTTGCTAATGCGGAGTCCTGAACACCCGGCAGCTGAACAACAATTCGGTCACTTCCCTGGCGTTGAATCAACGGCTCTGCAACACCTAAAGAGTTCACACGATTGCTTAAGATTAAGCGATTTTGATCAATTGCATTATCTTGAATAGCCTGCAATTTCGTTTGATTAAATGTAGCACGAACAACCGGACGATTATTTTGCTCGGCTAAATTGATATCAATTCGGTCAATATAATTTTGGTACAAAGCTGTGTAAGCACGCTCGGCATCTTCCTGACTTCTGAAGCTAATCAACAATCCATTGTCTATCGTTTCTACACGACCACGAATTGATGGCTTTTCTGCAGTTAGTGTTTCAATGAAGTCACGACGCAACTGTTCTTGTTGACGCGCCATTGCTTGCTCCATGTCAACCTGCATCAGGAAGTGAATACCACCACGCAAATCAAGGCCCAGCTTCATCGGTTTTCCGCCAAGAGAAGCAAGCCAGTCTGGTGTGGCCGGAGCCAGGTTCAGTGCAACAACATAATCTTGTTCATCCAAAGTCGGATTCAAAATTTTGTTTGCAATTTCTTGTGCCTGGAGCTGTGTCTCGTTGGACTGGAAGCGAGCTATCACCAGCTTATCGCCCTCACGCTCAACTGATTGAGGAGTTAACCCTTCCTCTTTCCAGGCAGCTTCAATTTCATTTACCTGTTGTTCAGAAATACTCGCATCGCGCAAAGCTGAAAGCTGTACCGCTGGATCTTCACCATAAATGTTCGGGGCAGCGTACAACAGAGAAATAGCGATTACGAAAAGGATCAACACATATTTCCACTTAGGGTAAGTGTTGATCGGCAATAATCTTTGATTGGATTGATCAGTAAACATAACTTATGTCCGGATTAAATACGAAACCGCCCGAGCTTGCTGGTAACAAGTCGGGCGGCTAATATCATTCGTCGATTGACTTAATGGTGCCTTTTGGCAAGGTTTGTGCGATTGATGCTTTCTGGAATTTAATCTCGATACCATCAGAAATTGTTACAACGATAAAGTCATCTTTGATTTTACTGACGCGTCCTAAGATACCACCAGTTGTCATGACTTCATCACCTTTCTCGAGGCTAGAAACCATTTCTTTATGCTGCTTCATCTTCTTCTGTTGAGGACGAATCATCATAAAGTACATGATGAGAATTAAAGGAACGAACATCACAAGGAAGCTCATCAAACCACCACCTTGTGGTGCAGCAGTTGCTAGAAACATCAGGAATTACCTCTATTGTTTAATATTATCAATTAGTTAATTATTCACTCATAGACGGAACAGGCTTGCCCTGTTTCGTATAAAAATCTTCAACAAAGTCGCACAATGTACCTGTTTCGATGGCCTTTCGCAATCCACTCATCAGATTTTGATAATAGCGCAAATTGTGAATGGTATTGAGCTTCGCGCCCAATATCTCATTACATTTATCCAGGTGATGCAGGTAGGCACGACTATAGTTCTTACAGGTATAACAGTCACAGGCCTCATCAAGCGGGCCGGTATCCGTTTTATTGTGGCTATTGCGCAGTTTTACAACCCCTGTACTGGTGAAAAGGTGGCCATTACGAGCATTTCGGGTCGGCATCACGCAATCAAACATATCAACACCACGACGAACTGCTTCGACAATGTCTTCTGGCTTGCCAACACCCATCAGATATCGCGGTTTATCCTGAGGCATATCACCGGTCAGGTTATCCAGCACTTTTAACATTTCATCCTTTGGCTCACCGACTGAAAGACCACCAATCGCATAGCCATCAAAGCCAATCTCGGTCAAGCCAGCTAAAGACTCTTTTCTAAGATGCGGGTACATCCCCCCTTGCACAATCCCAAACAGAGCTGCTGGATTATTGGCTTCATGAGCCACTTTGCTTCGTTTGGCCCAACGAAGCGAAAGCTCCATGGAGTCACGCGCTTCTGCTTCAGTCGCAGGATAAGGCGTACACTCATCGAAAATCATCACGATATCCGAACCAAGTTTACGTTGCACTTCCATCGCCTCTTCAGGACCTAAAAATACTTTAGAGCCATTAACTGGCGATCGGAATTCAACACCCTCTTCTGTAATTTTACGTAGTTTGCCGAGACTAAAAACCTGGAAACCACCGGAATCAGTCAAAATAGGCTTATCCCAGTGCATAAAGTCATGCAGATCGCCATGCATTTCAATAATGTCAGTGCCTGGGCGCAACATCAGATGGAAGGTATTGCCCAAGATAATTTCAGCGCCAATTTCCTTTAACTCCTCTGGAGTCATTGACTTGACGGTGCCATAAGTCCCCACTGGCATAAAGGCTGGTGTCTGAATGGTCCCACGTTCAAAGGTAATTTCACCTCGTCGCGCCATACCATCAGTAGTATTTAATTTAAATTGCATCGGTACTCTCTCTTGAACTGTCGCTACTGACAGCCCCTTTTGAATCATTCTGTTTTGATTCTTTAAGACTTGAATGGGGGTGGATCTGATGAATAAACATCGAATCGCCATAGCTAAAGAAGCGGTACTGCTCTTTAACGGCCTGAGCATAAGCCTCCATTATGTGATCTTTGCCAGCAAAAGCACTGACCAGCATCATTAGGGTCGATTCTGGTAAATGGAAATTCGTAATTAATGCGTCCACCGAACGAAACTGGTAGCCAGGGTAAATAAAGATGTCAGTTTCCCCTACATGAGGGGCAATAGAACCAGCAATTGAAGCAGATTCCAAACTTCTCACCGAGGTTGTACCAACCGCAATGACTCGCCCCCCTTTTTGGCGAGTCTCGATGACTTTATCACACACTTCCTGCGACACTTCGAACCACTCTGAATGCATTTTGTGTTCGGTGATATTGTCAACGCGAACTGGACTAAATGTTCCAGCTCCAACATGAAGAGTGACAAAAGCTGTAGTAACACCTTTATCGGCAATCTTCTGAAGCAGCTCATCGTCGAAATGAAGTCCTGCCGTTGGTGCTGCAACAGCCCCATCAACCTTGCTGTAAACGGTCTGATAGCGCTCTTTATCAGAAAGTTCATCTTCACGGTCGATGTAGGGTGGCAATGGCATGTGCCCAACCGAAGTCATGGCTGACTGCCAGTCTCCCTCCTGAAGCTGCAGGGTAAATAGCGCTTCTTTACGCCCAGTAATCAATACCTTGAAGCCATTTTCTAAAACAAACTCTGAACCAGGCTTAGGGGTACGGTTGGAACGAATGTGAGCAATGGCCTCTACATCCGAATCCAGACGCTCAATCAATATCTCAAGCTTACCGCCAGTCACCTTCTGCCCAAACAGACGAGCCGGAATAACTCGAGTGTTGTTAAATACCAATAAGTCATTGGGGCTCAATAAATCAACAAGTTGATAAAAGTGCCTATGGTCAACGGCTCCATTTTGCCCATCAAGACACAACAATCGGCTAGCAGAACGCTTTTCGGTGGGATAACGAGCAATCAGCTCGTCGGGTAAATCAAAATGAAAGTCTTCTAAACGCATGCGAACTCTGACCTTACGGGGTCATAAGTAAAAGTGCGCATAGTTTAACTTTTAAACATGAAAAAACAACCTAAACTAGAAGTATTAAGTAAGATACTATCTGCGAAACATTAAAAAGCCCGGTCTTGGCCGGGCTTGTTTTATATGTATGATGTATTGATAAGATTACTAAAAAGTATTTCTAAAAATGGAGTGATTAAATATAAGCTTTCATTCCATTAGTGGTAAACGCCTCTCGGCCCTCTCGCCAACCGCCTAACCATTCCTCTCGTGCATTAAGTTCTTCAAAGGGACAGTTCTCTTTAGACTGGCCTTGAAGTGCGGCATTAAAACCTTTGGTATGGGCTCTTTGAAGTTTATCTCTTTTTTGACGTTTCATATGATGTCGTCCCCTTTCATGTTTACTTGATGTATTGAACGCATAAAAAAAGCCGACGGCTCTTGCGAGCGATCGGCTTTATCCTGAAATTCTCTTGGTATCTGTCATTAAACGCTTAGTCACTGTCTAATTTTTTACTCTATGGGTTTAACTTACACCTAAGTTAGAGGGCTTGGCAATTGATAAGTTTCACAGTTTGATCATATTTTCTTCATATCAATCAGTTAGATTAAAAAGTTATCTTTCATCGAAGAAAACTGTTCAATTGATTGATTTTTGGTCAGTTTGATAGAAGATCAATAAGTTAGTAATAGTATCCATCAATTAACTGGTCTGATCTGGATAAAATTGAAATCTACCAAGTTTACGTTTGCGTAAAGGTAAGGTATGATTTTGGCTCATTTATCGGAATAAACTAGCTTATGTCAGGTCAGACAGCACAAAGCATCAGCGAGAAAGAATACACCATTAGCGACCTCGCTAAAGAGTTTGGTATTACTTCACGTTCAATTCGTCATTACGAAGATGAAAAGCTGATTTGCCCTGAACGTCGTGGCGTTCACAGAATATACAGCGCCAGAGACAGAGTTCGTTTACAGCTGATTCTTCGCGGTAAGCGTCTGGGGTTCTCACTTGCCCAAATCCGCGAAATTATCGATTTATATGATTTGCCTGAAGGTAAGCAAAAGCAGGCAAAGCTTCTCATAGAGCTTATTCAGAAGCGTCGAGATGCCCTGCTCCAACAGCGTAAAGATATTGAGCATATGCTGAAGGAGCTGGAAATGCTCGAGCAAAAGCTGGACTAAACTGATTACCATTGAATTGTTGAAATTAAGATAGAGGAACAAGCATGTATCCATCGTTGAACTTTGACCTAGGTGAAACCGCCGACATGATCCGCGAAATGGTTCGTGGGTTTGCTGAGA
Organism: Kangiella aquimarina DSM 16071; assembly: GCF_000374105.1. Classification (GTDB taxonomy): domain Bacteria; phylum Pseudomonadota; class Gammaproteobacteria; order Enterobacterales; family Kangiellaceae; genus Kangiella; species Kangiella aquimarina. The sequence continues at coordinate 701,728 of NZ_KB893651.1, read as the reverse complement.
AAGAAATTGCTCCAATCGCTGAAAAGACCGATCACGATAATCTGTTCCCACATCATTTATGGCAGAAATTTGGTGAGTTGGGTCTATTAGGCATTACCGTCGAAGAAGAATACGGCGGTTCAGGCATGGGCTACCTTGAACACGTGGTAGCGATGGAAGAAATCAGCCGCGCCAGCGCATCAATCGGCTTAAGCTATGGAGCTCATTCAAATCTGTGTGTTAATCAGATCCGTCGTAATGGTTCTGAAGAGCAAAAGAAGAAGTATTTGCCAAAACTATGCTCTGGTGAGCACGTTGGAGCTTTGGCTATGTCTGAGCCAGGCGCCGGTTCTGATGTCGTAGGCATGAAACTACGCGCCGAGCTGAAAGGCGATAAATACATTCTTAACGGCAATAAAATGTGGATCACCAATGGTCCAGAAGCGGATGTATTGGTGGTTTATGCAAAAACTGAGCCAGATGCTGGTTCAAAAGGTATTACCGCCTTCATCATCGAAAAAGGCTTCAAAGGTTTCTCAACAGCGCAAAAACTGGATAAGTTAGGTATGCGCGGTTCAAACACCTGTGAATTAGTTTTTGAAGACTGTGAAGTGCCTGCCGAAAACGTCATGGGTCCTATTAACGAAGGTGTTAAAATCTTAATGAGCGGTTTGGACTATGAGCGCGCTGTTTTAGCTGCTGGCCCCTTAGGAATCATGCGCGCCTGTATGGATGTAGTTGTTCCTTATGTACACGAGCGCAAGCAGTTTGGTAAACCAATTGGCTCTTTCCAGTTAATCCAGGGTAAAGTCGCAGACATGTACACCACCATGAACGCCAGTCGCGCCTACGTTTATGCAGTTGCTAAAGCCTGTGACCGTGGCGAAACAACTCGTAAAGACGCAGCTGCAGCGATTCTATTCGCAGCGGAAAATGCTACTAAATTGGCATTGGACGCGATTCAAGTGTTAGGCGGTAATGGCTACATCAACGAATACCCAACGGGCCGTTTGTTACGTGATGCTAAGTTATACGAAATTGGCGCCGGCACATCTGAAATACGTCGTATGTTGATTGGTCGTGAGTTGTTTAACGAAACAGCCTAAACCTGCTTTATTAAAGCAAAAGATTAAATAAGAGAAGTTATCGAGTGCTGCTAGAACAAGGCACATAACTTCTTAAAGGTAATTAAATTCACTTTGCAGAAGAAGTGAGCGAGCTTCTCTCAACAAATAAGTAAGAGAAGTTATCGAGTGCTGCTAGAACGAGGCAAATGACTTTTTAGATTCGGAGGTGACCTAACTGGTCATTGGAGAAGATAAAAAGTCATTTAACAAAGTTATAGCAAGCTCGGAAACTTCGAACAGGAGAAATATTTATGTCAGATCCTATTGTTATTGTCAGTGCTGCAAGAACGCCTATGGGCGGCTTCGGTGGCGCATTATCAACCGTAAAATCAACCGAACTCGGCGCTACAGCTATCAAAGCTGCGGTAGAGCGTGCAGGTATCAAAGCTGATGATGTTCAAGAAGTCATCATGGGCTGTGTGCTTCCTGCAGGCGTTGGGCAGGCTCCGGCGCGTCAGGCTTCGCTTGGTGCTGGTATACCACAATCGACTGGTGCTACGACAGTAAACAAAGTGTGTGGCTCAGGTATGAAAACGATCATGCTTGCTCATGACCTATTAAAAGCTGGTACAAATGACGTGATGGTTGCTGGTGGTATGGAGAGCATGAGTCTTGCCCCTTACCTATTGCCTACAGGTCGATTTGGTCAGCGCTTTGGTCATGGTAAGACTTTGGACCATATGGCTTTTGACGGCTTGGAAGATGCTTATGAAGGTCAGGCGATGGGCGTTTATGCTGAGCAAACAGTTGAAAAATACGGGTTCACTCGTGAAGACCAGGATGCTTACGCGATTGAGTCATTGGCTCGTGCCAACAAAGCAATCGAGGAAGGTTCATTTAAAAACGAAATCGTTCCTGTCACGGTAAAATCTCGTAAAGGTGACGTCGAAGTTAATACAGATGAGCAACCACTAAAAGCACGTCCGGACAAGATCCCTTCATTGCGCCCTGCCTTCAAAAAGGATGGCACCGTTACAGCTGCGAACGCCAGTTCGATTTCTGATGGTGCTGCGGCTGTGGTGTTGATGCGTCAATCAGAAGCTGAAAAGCGTGGCCTGAAACCTCTGGCAAAGATTGTTGCACAATCAACCAATGCCCGTATCCCAGCTGAATTTACCATTGCCCCTGTTGGCGCTATCCAGAAAGTATTGGATAAAGCTGGCTGGTCAAAAGATGACGTTGATTTGTTTGAAATTAACGAAGCCTTTGCAGTAGTGACCATGGCGGCGATGAAAGATTTAGAACTTGATCACGCTAAGGTCAATGTTCATGGCGGTGCCTGTGCCTTAGGTCATCCTATCGGCTGCTCAGGTACACGTATTGTTGTGACCTTGATTGAAGCACTGCGCAAGTATGGCAAGTCGAAAGGTGTGGCATCGCTTTGTATTGGTGGTGGTGAAGCAACTGCATTGGCCATTGAACTCCTATAAAATTATCTTTTTACACGACTTTTGCAAAAGAGCCGCTTTGTTGGTTATGTTCTCGAAAAGCATCATGGACTATAGTCCATTCAGCCTTCTCCGAGCACAACCGCCGCGCTCTAAAGCAAAAATCTTAATTTTAATGTGATTGGTAAGATGAATTTTTAAAAATCGGAAGAAGAACCTTATGATTCTGACTGAAGAACAAACAATGATTCAGGATATGGCCAGGGGCTATGTGCAAGAGCGCATTGCCCCTTTTGCCGAAGAATGGGACAAGAATAAAACCTTTCCTGCAGAGGCCTTAAAAGGTCTGGCTGAGCTTGGTTTTTATGGCATGTTGGTACCCGAGCAATGGGGTGGTTGCGAGATTGGTTATGTCGCTGCTGCTTTAGTGTTAGAAGAAATTGCTGCGGGTGACGGCGCCTGTTCAACCATTATTTCGGTAACTAATTCTGTTGGCTGTATGCCGATTTTGAATTTCGGTACTGATGAGCAAAAAGAAAAGTTCCTTAAGCCACTCGCTTCAGGCGAGAAGTTGGGTGCATTCTGCTTAACCGAACCGCATGCTGGTAGTGATGCTGCAGACCTTAAAACTAAGGCTGTCAAAGACGGTGATTCATACGTTATCAACGGTTCCAAGCAATTCATTACATCCGGTAAAAACGGAGACATCGCGATTGTCTTTGCAGTCACTGACCCAAGTGCTGGCAAGAAGGGTATTAGCGCCTTTATCGTGCCGACAGACACACCTGGCTATATCGTCGCCAATATCGAAGACAAAATGGGTCAGAACGCATCTGACACCGCGCAAATTGTATTCGAGGACTGCCGCATTCCGGCTGAGAACCTGTTAGGTAAAGAAGGTGAAGGTTATAAGATCGCTCTTTCTGGTCTTGAAGGCGGCCGTATCGGTATCGCAGCTCAAGCTGTGGGCATGGCCCGTGCAGCATACGAATATGCACTTCAATACTCGAAAGAAAGAACCTCATTTGGTAAACCGATCAACCAACATCAGGCGGTGCAATTTAAGCTGGCCGACATGGCAACTCAGGTTGAAGCGGCTCGCCAGATGGTTTTACACGCAGCAGAATTACGCGACAATAACCTGCCCTGCCTAAAAGAGGCTTGTATGGCAAAGTTATATGCCTCGGAAGTTGCCGAAAAAGTCTGCTCAGATGCCATTCAGGTATTAGGCGGCTACGGCTATTTAAAAGATTATCCAGTCGAGCGAATTTATCGCGATGTTAGAATCGCGCAGATTTACGAAGGTACAAGCGAAGTACAGCGCATGGTTATTGGCCGCGCTATCGCATCAGAATAACATTAGGACAGACATATGCCTGTAATTAAATCGTCACTCAATCCTCGTAGCGCAAGTTTTACCGAGAATGCCGAAGCCATGACCGCTTTGGTCGATGACTTGCGTGACAAGATGGAATACATCACTCAAGGTGGTGGTCCAAAGTATCAGGAAAAACACCTGTCGCGTGGTAAACTTTTACCCCGTGAGCGCGTACGCAAGCTTCTTGATGTAGGCTCGCCGTTTTTAGAAATTTCACAAATGGCAGCATGGGATTTGTACGATAACAAAGTCCCCGCAGCTGGCTTGATTGCGGGCATTGGCCGTGTTTCAGGCGTCGAGTGTATGATTGTTGCCAACGATGCAACGGTTAAAGGCGGCACCTACTTTCCCGAAACGGTAAAAAAGCATTTACGCGCGCAGGAAATCGCTGAACAGAATAATCTGCCCTGTATTTACCTGGTCGATTCAGGCGGTGCTAACCTGCCGCAGCAGGATGAAGTGTTCCCGGACAAAGAGCACTTTGGTCGTATCTTCTACAACCAGGCCAATATGTCTGCCAAAGGGATTCCTCAAATCGCGGTAGTCATGGGTTCCTGTACTGCCGGTGGTGCATATGTACCTGCGATGGCAGATGAATCCATTATCGTGAAAGAACAAGGTACGATTTTCCTGGGTGGCCCACCGCTAGTTAAAGCAGCAACCGGTGAAGTCGTTTCCAGTGAAGACTTAGGCGGTGCCGACGTTCACTGTAAAACTTCTGGTGTTACCGACCACTATGCATTAAATGACGAACACGCATTAAAACTGGCGCGTCAGGTTGTGTCTAATCTGAATCGTAAAAAAACGCCTTCTGTGACGCTAAAAAAGCCAGTTGCTCCGCTCTACCCTGCTGAAGAATTGTACGGCGTCATCAACAAAGATCCACGCAAGCCATTCGATATTCGTGAAATCATCGCGCGTATCGTTGACGGTTCTGAACTGGACGAATTTAAACCTTTATATGGCAACACATTGATCTGTGGTTTTGCCCGCATTCATGGTTATCCTGTAGGCATCGTTGCCAACAACGGTATTCTTTTCTCTGAATCAGCACTAAAAGGCGCACACTTCATTGAGCTTTGTTCTCAGCGCGGCATTCCATTGGTGTTCCTGCAAAACATTACCGGTTTCATGGTTGGCCGTAAGTACGAAAACGAAGGTATTGCCAAGCACGGCGCCAAAATGGTGACAGCAGTTGCTTGTGCCAAAGTGCCAAAGTTCACCGTTATTGTAGGTGGTAGTTTCGGTGCAGGTAACTACGGTATGTGTGGTCGCGCCTATAGCCCTCGCTTCCTATGGATGTGGCCGAATGCTCGTATCTCTGTCATGGGTGGAGAACAGGCTGCTAACGTATTGGCACAAATTAAGCGTGATAATTTTGAGCGCTCTGGCCAGCCAATGTGGTCGGCAGAGGAAGAAAAAGAATTTAAGCGCCCCATCGAAGAGCAATATGAAAAGCAAGGCCATCCTTACTACTCAAGTGCTCGCTTATGGGATGATGGCATTATCGATCCTGCTGATACTCGTATGGTGTTAGGCCTTGGCCTATCAGCCGCCATGAACAAAGAAGCCGAAGAAACCAAGTTCGGCGTCTTCAGAATGTAAGGCAGGAATGATCATATGAGTGAAGCATTAAACATTACCATTGATACCAATGAACTTGGTAAAACCGGTCGTGGTGTAGGTTACATTACCCTCACCCGCCCTGAAATTCACAACGCCTTTGATGACAAATTAATTGGCGAGCTGACTGAAGCCTTTTCTGCCATGGAAAACCATCCTGAGGTGGAAGTGGTTGTCTTACGTGCAGAAGGCAAGAGCTTTTCAGCTGGCGCTGACCTGAACTGGATGCGTCGCATGGCTGATTATTCCTGGGAAGAAAACTATCAAGATTCTCAAGCTCTGGCCACCTTGATGAATACCATTTATGGCATGAGCAAAACCACGGTTTGCCAAGTTCAGGGCGCTGCCTTTGGTGGCGGTGTTGGCCTGGTGGCTTGCTGTGATATCGTGATTGCATCAGAGCGCGCCAGTTTCTGCTTATCCGAAGTAAAGCTTGGACTCATTCCTGCCGTTATCAGCCCTTATGTGGTTAAAGCGATGGGCGAACGACAGGCACAGAGATACTTCACAACTGCCGAACGTTTTAAAGCAGACAAAGCAGCTGAATTTGGTCTGGTCCATGAGGTGGTTGCCGAAGACTTATTGGTTGAGAAAACCAATGAAATAATAACCACTTTATTAAGCAATGGTCCACAAGCTGTTAAAACAGCAAAAGATTTAATCAGAGCTGTAGCGAATCAAGCCATTGACCAGTCCTTGATGGACGAAACCGCACGCCGTATTGCCGACATACGTGCGAGCGAGCAAGGTAAAGAAGGTTTGAACGCTTTCCTCGAAAAACGTACTGCCGATTGGTCAGTTGGCCAGTCTAAAAGCAGCTCACAATAATTGGTTAAGGAAACAGCGAACATGTTTACAAAAATATTGATTGCTAACCGTGGTGAGATTGCTTGCCGCGTGATTAAAACGGCAAAAAAACTCGGCATCAAAACCGTTGCGGTTTACTCTGAAGCCGATAAAGACGCAATGCATGTAGCAATGGCCGACGAAGCAGTATATTTAGGTCCTGCTCCAGCACGTGAGTCGTATCTTAAAGGTGAGCTGATTATTGATGCTTGCAAGAAAACTGGTGCACAGGCAGTGCACCCTGGCTATGGTTTCTTGTCTGAAAACGCAGACTTTGCCAAAGCTCTAGCCGAAAACAATATCGAATTCATTGGCCCACCGGAAGGTGCGATTATCGCCATGGGTTCAAAGTCTGCGGCTAAAGAAATTATGGAAGAAGCCAAAGTGCCTTTGGTTAAAGGCTACCATGGTGAAAATCAGGACGGAGACTTCCTTAAATCCCAAGCAGATGACATTGGTTACCCTGTGATCATCAAGGCTACCGCTGGCGGTGGTGGTAAAGGCATGCGCATTGTCTGGAAAGAAGAAGAGTTTGCCTCTAGCCTGGCTTCCTGTAAGCGTGAGTCTGCAGCATCCTTTGGCGATGACAAAGTCTTGGTCGAAAAATACATCACCAAGCCTCGCCACGTTGAGATTCAAGTGTTTGCCGATAAGCATGGCAATGCGGTGCATTTATTTGAGCGTGACTGTTCAGTACAACGTCGCCATCAAAAGGTTATTGAAGAAGCACCAGCACCAGGCTTAAGCGAAGAGACTCGCTCCAAAATGGGTCAGGTTGCCATTCGTGCGGCACAGGCCATTGGCTATGTGGGCGCGGGTACGGTCGAGTTCTTATACGATGAAGATGAATCATTCTACTTCATGGAAATGAACACGCGCTTGCAGGTAGAGCACCCTGTTACTGAAAAGATTACTGGTCAGGATTTGGTCGAGTGGCAATTAAAAGTTGCTGCAGGTCAGGAACTGCCCATGCAGCAGGATGAATTAAACATCAATGGCCATGCTTTCGAAGTCCGCATTTATGCCGAAGATCCGAATCAGGACTTCCTGCCAGCAACCGGTACATTGCTGCATTTAAATACCCCTGACGAAACTGATCATGTTCGCATAGACACCGGTGTTACTCAGGGTGATACAGTATCTGTGCATTACGATCCTATGATTGCCAAGCTTATCGTTTGGGATCAGGATCGTAACGCTGCACTGGCTCGCTTACGCGGAGCATTAGCCCAGTATCAGGTAGTGGGCTTAACCACTAACGTTCCCTTCCTTTCTGCACTGGCACACTGCCACGGCTTTGAGGATCTTGACTTAGATACTAATTTTATTGAGCGCTACAAAGACGATTTGATTCTTGATGAAGAAGCAGCCGATGATGACACCTTGGTTGCAGCAGCGGTCTATCAATTATTAAAACGTGAGCAAACTGCTGCAGAAAATGCCCAGCAGAGTGAAGACCCTTATTCGCCGTGGCACTCTGTTAACGGCTGGCGTTTAAATACTGATAACCATCATACTTTTGAATATCTGGATAAAGTTGACGGCATTGCCAATGACGTAGAAGTAGTTGTCCATTTCCGCAATGATGGTTATTTACTCGATCTGCCAAGTGGCGAGCTACCAGTCAATAGCGCAACCTTGAATGGTCACATTCTACGTCTTGATGCCAATGGCAAGCGTTTCAATGCCACAGTTGTTGATGATGGTGCCAGCTTGCATATCTTTATTCACGGCCATTATAAGGTGCTAGAAAAAGTTGAGCGCGGCCTGGCCGGTGACACAGAAGATTCAGGTGGTAGCCTGACTGCACCAATGCCAGGAACGGTGATTGAAGTTCTGGTCAGTGAAGGCGATCACGTTGAGTCTGGTCAGCCACTGGTTATCCTTGAGGCGATGAAAATGGAACACACCATTAACGCACCAAGTGCTGGCGTGGTCAGTGAAATTCATTATGCTGCTGGCGATCTGGTGGATGATGGTGCTGAACTGCTATCACTGGAGGTGTCTGAATAATGGTTATGGTATCGGACAACCCTGCCCTGCCCACTCACGTTAAAATTGTTGAAATGGGACCAAGGGATGGATTGCAGAATGAAAAACAGCCAGTTTCAACTGAGATTAAACTTGAGTTGATTCGTCGCTTAATCGATGCCGGTGAAAAGCATATTGAGGCGACTGCTTTTGTCTCTCCTAAATGGGTACCGCAAATGGCGGATCACCATGAAATCATGGCTGGCCTGAAAGAGTTTCCCGAAGCACAGGACGGAAGCGTCTGGTTTCCAGTTCTCACTCCTAATGTGAAAGGGCTTGAAGGTGCTTTAGCTGGTGACGCAAAAGAAGTGGCTGTTTTTGCAGCAGCCTCAGAGAGCTTCTCGCAGAAAAATATCAATTGCTCCATTGCAGAGTCAATTGAGCGTTTCAAGCCAGTTATCGAAGCAGCCAAAGAGCATGGTATTAAAGTTCGTGGCTATGTTTCCTGTGTGCTTGGCTGCCCTTTTGAAGGCGATATAGCACCAGAAAAAGTCGCTGAAGTAGCCAAAGCACTGTATGACCTGGGTTGCTACGAAATTTCGCTGGGCGACACCATTGGTGTTGGAACGCCAAATAAAGCAAGAGCTATGATTGCAGCGGTTGCTGAGTATGTTCCAACCAATAAACTAGCCTGTCATTTTCACGATACCTATGGCCAGGCATTAGCCAATATCTATGCGTGCCTTGAACTTGGTGTCGCCACCATCGACAGCTCTGTTGCAGGTTTGGGCGGTTGCCCTTATGCTCCTGGTGCCACCGGCAATGTCGCTACAGAGGATGTTGTCTATATGCTCAACGGTTTAGGTATTGAAACCGGTATTGATATAACTAAACTGGTGGACGCAGGCGCTTATATTTCAGAGCAACTGGGCCGTCGTCCTGTTTCCCGAGCAGCCAATGCGCTACTCGCTAAAAGATAATAACTAATTCATTCGATTTGACGAGGATTAAACATGTCAGGTTTTGATAAAGTCGTACACAGTTACGAAGAAGCTCTTGAGGGCTTTACCGATAATATGACCGTCATGGTCGGCGGTTTTGGCCTATGCGGTATTCCTGAAGGCTTGATTGAGCAAGTCTACAAAATGGGCAGTAAAGGCTTAACGGCCATTTCCAACAACGCGGGTGTTGATGGGTTTGGTCTGGGTAAATGGTTAGAGAAGCGCCAGATAAGCACCATGATTGGTTCATACGTTGGTGAAAACGAGCTATTCGAAAAGTTGCTACTGTCTGGTGAGATGGAAGTTATTTTGACACCACAGGGAACACTGGCTGAAAAAATCCGTGCCGGTGGTGCTGGTATCCCTGCTTTCTTTACTGCCACTGGTTTTGGTACTCAGGTCGCTGAAGGTAAAGAAACGCGCAACATCGATGGCCGTGACTATGTTCTTGAGCCCTCATTGACTGCTGACTTTGCTTTAATCAAAGCCTGGAAAGCGGACACCATGGGTAACCTTATTTTCAACAAGACAGCCATGAACTTTAATCCAATGATGGCGACGGCAGGTAAGATTACCGTTGCTGAAGTTGAAGAAATTGTTGAGCCTGGAGAGTTGGATCCAAACTTTATTCATACTCCAGGTATTTATGTCCAGCGCGTTATCAAAGGCGAAAACTTTGAGAAACGTATCGAACAACGCACAGTAAGATCATAAGGAGCGCATCATGGCATTAACACGTGAACAAATCGCCATGCGAGTGGCGCAAGAATTAGAAGATGGTTTTTACGTTAACTTGGGTATCGGTATCCCTACTTTAGTCGCAAACTATATCCCTGACGGCGTCAAAGTTATGCTTCAGTCTGAGAATGGTTTGTTAGGCATGGGCCAATTCCCTACCGAAGAAACCATTGACCCTGACTTGATCAACGCAGGCAAACAGACAGTAACTGCTGTAACTGGTGCCGCTTTCTTCTCATCAGCAGAAAGCTTTGCCATGATTCGTGGCGGCCACGTTGACCTGACCGTTTTAGGTGCATTTGAGGTGGATCAGGAAGGCAATATCGCTTCCTGGATGATTCCCGGCAAACTTGTAAAAGGTATGGGTGGTGCTATGGATCTGGTAGCTGGTGCTGAAAACATCATAGTTACCATGACTCACGCGAACAAGCATGGTGTTTCCAAAATCCTCAAGCAGTGTACGCTTCCGCTGACCGGTGCTAAATGTATTAAACGCGTGATTACTGAACTTGCACTGATGGAAATTAAAGACGGTGCCTTCCACCTGCTAGAGCGCGCGCCAGGTGTATCAGTCGAAGAAATCAAAGAAAAAACGGAAGCCGATCTGGTTATCCCGGATCATGTTCCAGAAATGCAGTTAAACTAACGGTAGTCGATTTTCTATCAGGTTTAACAACTTATAAGAGCCGGCTCATCTGCCGGCTTTTTTGTAATATTTATTAACACTTTTCCGAAATTTCGCATTAGAAATCTATGGTTAATGCTTTAGGATGAGTCGGTTATTCTTTTAACAACACAGTAGAGAGTCCAATGAAAAAACTATTAATCACTGCGGCTTTAACCCTTGCTGTTTCTCCGCTAATGGCGGACGAAGGCATGTGGCAGCCTCATCAGTTACCAACCATTAAAAAGCAGCTGAAAAAAGCTGGTATTAAGATAAACCCTAATAAGCTAACTGAGTTAACCGAATTCCCAATGGGGGCTGTTATCAGCCTAGGCGGCTGTACAGCATCATTCCTTTCACCGCAGGGTTTAGTAGCAACCAATCACCATTGTGCATACGGCAGCATCCAGTTTAATTCCACTGCGGAAAACAACCTGCTAGATAAAGGTTTCCTAGCTGAGTCTTTTGATAAAGAACTTCCAGCAGCACCAGGATCTCGTGTTTACGTGACTGTTAATGTTAGCGATGTGACTTCAAATGTGAACGCTGCCAGCGAAGAGCTTTCTGGTCTTGAGCGCTATAAAGCGATTGAGAACACTGAAAAAGCCCTGGTTGCAGAATGTGAGCAGGACGCTGGCCACCGTTGTAACGTAGTGTCTTTCCATGGTGGTCTCGAATACTACTTGATAAAACAGCTTGAAATTAAAGACGTGCGTCTGGTTTACGCGCCATCATCACATATTGGTAAATACGGCGGTGATGTCGATAACTGGATGTGGCCACGCCACACTGGTGACTTTGCTTTCTATCGCGCTTATGTAGATAAAGATGGCAATCCGGCTGAATACTCTGAAGACAATGTACCTTATGAGCCTGAGCACTACCTTAAAGTGAATAAAGAAGGTGTTGATAAAGGCGACTTCGTGATGGTTGCAGGATACCCAGGCAGCACAAACCGCTACCGCACCAGTGCCGAAGTTAAAAATCAGTTTGAGTGGTGGTATCCAACTTTCCGTAATACGCTACAGGAATATATCGGCTTAATTGAAGAAACAGCACCTGAAGGTTCTGATGCTCGCGTTAAGTATGCCAGCACACTGGCTGGCCTCAATAATGCCGAGAAAAACTGGGGCAGTATGATTGAAAGCTATGCCAAAGGTGATCTTCTTGAGCGCAAAGTCGCCCTGGAGAATGATCTTAAAGCGTGGCTTGAAGCAAACCCGAACATGAAAGCAAAACATGGCGATGCCATTGACGCATTGAATGCCCTGATCCTTGAAAACATAGCTGAACAGGAGCGTACTCTTCGCTCATGGGCTATTAACCGTGATACTTTGACCGGTACCGCTGCACGTCTATATCGTCTAGCCATCGAAAAGCAAAAGCCTGACGCAGAGCGCGAGCCTGGATACCAGGAGCGTGATATGGTTCGCTTTAAAGAAGGCCTGAAAAGTATGGAACGTCGCTGGGATGCTGAAGTTGAAAAAGCTCTGCTGAAGCATTTCGCACCTTTATATGCTGAGCTACCTGCAGATCAACGTCTCAAGTCTTACGATGAGTTTATGGGTATAGGCGAAACGTTTGATGCTGAAGCCTTTAGCAAAAAAGTCGATGCGATGTACGCCAAAACCAAATTGAATGAACTTGAAACGCGTTTGGCATGGATGGACAAGTCAGTTGAAGATTTCAAACAATCTAATGACCCATACATTCAGCTAGCAGTAGCAACCTATGATGAAAAGTTCGAACGTGAACTTGAAAGCAAAGAGCGTGGCGGTAAGTTTCAAGAGCTTCGTCCTCAGTACATGTCAGCCATCATTGATTATTACAAATCAATGGACAAACCCGTATATGCAGATGCCAACAGCACGCTTCGTGTGACCTTTGGTAATGTTAAGGGTTATTCACCAAAAGATGGCTTGTATGCAACACCTTTCACCACACTAGAAGGTATCGCAGCTAAGCATACTGGTGAAGAGCCATTCAACTCACCACAAAATCAACTCGACTTAATCAAGTCTAAAGAGTATGGCGATTACCTGGATAAGGATCTTGGCAGCGTACAGGTTAACTTCCTAACCACATTGGACGTTACAGGTGGCAACTCAGGTTCACCTACTCTTAATGCAAACGCAGAGTTTGTGGGTCTAATTTTCGATGGGGTTTATGAATCAATCATTGCTGACTGGGATTACAACGATGATTTGAACCGTTCTATCCACGTCAGCAGTGCTTATATGCTGTGGGTTATGGAGCACGTTGATAATGCACATAACCTGATCAAAGAAATGGAAATTGTAGATTAATAATAGCAGTTTGCACTGTCTTAAGCCGGCTCAAGTAGCCGGCTTTTTTGTGGGAAGTAGAAATTGAATAAAAACTAACCTTTTCAAAAGGTTAGTCAACCAATTTCAACAATTATATTGCACAACTTTATAATTAAAGCTAAGGTGGTTACGTCTATCTGGAGGGCATACTTTGTTGTTGAAAACTATACGCTTTTGCACATTAGTCATTATCACGCACTTTATCCTACTTGCAGGCGTATTGGATGCAGCTGAAACTCAGCCAACAAAAACCTTAAGAGTAGCCATTCTGGATGCTCCACCAGCTCTCATCCCGAGCGACAGCGGTAATCACTCTGGTTTTCTGGTCGACTTTCTAGAGGAAATAGCGGAACGGGAAAACTGGCGTATTCAGTGGCTCTATCTCAAATGGCCCGAAATCATTAATACTGCCAAACGAGCAGAACTTGATCTAATACCTTTCGTCGCATATTCGAGACAACGAGCAGAGTTTCTCGACTACAACTCAATCAGCTATATCACCGGCTGGGGACAGGTTTATATTCACCCAGATGAGGAGCTACTTGAGAACATCTTTGATTTTGAAGGCAAGACAATTGCAGTTGTTAAAGACGAGATCTACGCCATTCAATTTGCTAACCTCTGCGCCCAATTCGATATCATTTGTCATTTAAAAGAAGTTCAGGACTACAAGTCCGCCTTTGCGCTACTGGATAAACGTCTAGTCGATGGGGCCGTCAGTGGTAACCTGGTTGGCTATAGCTTCGAGAAGCGTTTTAATATAGAACGTACACCAATCGTTTTTAATCCTTCAAAAGTGCTATTCGCCAGCCCCAAGGGTAAAAATGCGGATGTATTACAGACCATAGATAATTACCTTGATGAATGGAAGGATAACCCCTCTTCCCCCTATTATGAAATCAATGAGCGTTGGTTAGGTAAAGACAATACCAACACTTTCCTTCCCACATGGCTACTCTACAGTCTTATCGGCTTATTGGGTTTACTCATTATTACCGGTCTTGTTGTTCTGATTCTGCGCAAACAGATACGAAAGAAGACGGCGGATCTTGCAGACAAGACTGACCAAATCAAACAAATCATTAACTTGGTTCCACATATGATTTACGCCACTAATGCTAACGGTGAAGTCATACTAGCAAACAGATATGCAGCTAATTTTTTTGGTTTATCCCAGAAAGAATTTGATGATATCAATATAGAACAACTAAAAAAGCAAATACCAGAAGCCAGCAAACTCTTTGAAGATGAGGAATACCTACTGAGAAAAGATGCTGTCGCGGTAGATAAGCAATTAAAAGTAAAAGCCAGCAATCACAAAACAACTTACCTCAATATCTCTAAGGTTCCCTTTGTCGGTCGCTATAGCCGGGTACCTGCAGTGGTCACTGTCGGGGTCGACATCACAGAGTCAAAGGAATTTGAGCAACAAATTCAGCATATGGCCCAGCATGATTCTTTAACCGGACTGCCTAATCGCCTATTACTCAATGACCGCATCAATCAATCTCTAGCTCTATCACTGCGCCATCACCATAATGGTGCAGTATTGTTTATTGATTTGGATTTCTTTAAAAACATCAATGACTCCATGGGGCACATGACGGGTGATAAATTACTGGTCGAAGTGGCAAAGCGTTTGGAAGATAACGTGCGTTCAGGAGATACCGTCGCTCGTCTTGGTGGTGATGAGTTTATTATCCAGCTCAGTGAGTTAAGTGATAATCCAGAAGATGCTGAAGAAGATGCCGTAACGGTTGCTAAAAAATTACTACAGACGCTGAGCAAAGGGTTCCGCATCAATGGTCAGTCACTTCATGTGACAGCCAGTATAGGCATAGTAGTTTATCCCAGAGATGCGGACAGCCATGAACTCATCATGCAACGCGCAGATACAGCCATGTATCATGCCAAAGCCAAAGGGCGCAATGGTTATGCCATTTTCAAGTCTGACATGGAAGCTGTAATCATGAGGCGTCAGACCCTGGAAAATGATTTGCATAAGGCCGTTTATAACAACGAGTTCTTCCTGTTATACCAACCGCAGATTAATGGCACAGATAGCAATTTATTAGGCGTAGAAGCTCTTATCCGTTGGAACCACCCTGAGCAGGGAATAATCTCGCCACTCGAATTTATTCCGATAGCTGAAGAAAATGGCACCATTGTCGATATCGGTAACTGGGTTCTTGAAAAGGCCTGTCAACAAATCAAGTTCTGGATAGATGAGTACGGCAGTTCACCTGTTATTTCTGTGAACCTATCAGCCATCCAGCTTATTCATGGCAATCTCGTAGAGACAATTTCCAACTTGCTCGACTCAACAAAGATTCCTGCCGAGTTACTAGAGCTCGAAGTCACTGAAACACTTATTATTTACGAAGAGAAACGCTCAATTGAACTATTAAAAGCTCTCAAGAAAATTGGTGTTCGTATATCAATAGATGATTTTGGCACAGGTTATTCATCTCTTAATCACCTAAAGAAACTACCCCTCGACAAACTTAAAATTGATCGAACTTTTGTCAACGATATTCCGGGCGATCCCGATAGCGAAACCATCGTTAAAACAATTATTCGCATGAGCCAAGATCTGGGTTTGGAAGTAACCGCCGAAGGCGTAGAGACAGAGGAGCAGCTAGAGTTTTTGAAAGAAGAGCGCTGCCCACAATTTCAGGGCTATTACTTTGATAAGCCTTTAAGTCCGATGGTCATACAGGATAAATATCTGGAGAAAAAATAAACCACCCTTCCGCATAGAGCTGGGTGGTTTATTAATTAGCCGAAACGATTATGCAGCGCCATTAAAACCAATAAAGTAACCGATTAAATAACCAGAAAGTACCAGCATCACTAACCAGGTCAAAATCACTCCATAAAAACGCCCAAAAGACTTACCCACGCTTTTTGACAAGCCTGCTGCATGCAACACCCTACCGACTAATAAAGCCAGACCTGTTCCGTGCATAAACCATGATGATGCTCCTTGAATTTCTGCCAGCGCCATTAATAAAAGACAGATCGGGATATATTCAACTGCATTGCCGTGCACACGAATCGCTCTGGCCAATACTTTCTCGCCATGAGAACCAATTCCTACCTGCAGCTTTCTCCTGAGCATGACCACACGGTAAGACAATAGTAAAATCAATAAGGCTAATAGCCCAGCGTATAACGATGTTATTTCAATATTCATACCTACCCCAAAATGGTTATTCACAAAGACAGCTACAATCTAGCAGACAGTCAGACACAAAAAAAGCCCACCGAAGTGGGCTTTTCATGGTTAAGCTAATATCCAGCTAAAGCTTAAGCACCAACGGTTACTTTATTAGCAACCGGGATGGTGACTTTAGCAGCCTTTGCTTTGTACTCTTCCATCTGATGGAAGTTCATGTACTTATAGATATCTTTCGACAATGAGTCTAGCTTGCTGGCATAACCCATGTACTCTTCAACCGTTGGCAAACGCCCCATTACAGCGGCAACAGAAGCAAGTTCTGCAGATGCCAGATAAACGTTGGCACCCTGACCAAGACGGTTAGGGAAGTTACGAGTTGAAGTAGAAACAACCGTTGATTTAGGAGCTACACGCGCCTGGTTACCCATACATAATGAACAACCCGGCATTTCAAGACGCGCACCTGAACGACCGAAGATATTGTAATGCCCTTCTTCCATCAACTGATGCTCATCCATACGAGTCGGTGGAGCAATCCAAAGACGAGTTTCCAAAGTTCCAGCTTCTACGCTTTCTAACAGTTTAGAAGCAGCACGGAAGTGACCAATGTTAGTCATACAGGAACCGATGAACACCTCATCAATCTTGTCGCCAGCGACGTCACTTAATAAACGCGCATCATCTGGGTCATTTGGTGCACACAATACCGGCTCTTTCAAACTGTCCATATCAATTTCGATAACAGCAGCATAGTCTGCGTCTTTATCAGCTTCCATCAATGATGGGTTAGCCAACCACTCTTCCATCTTCTCAATACGACGAGAAATGGTACGCTCATCGCCATAGCCATTAGCAATCATCCACTTCAACAATACAATGTTAGATTGCAGGTATTCTGCTACAGACTCTTCACTCAACTTAATAGTACAGCCTGCAGCTGAACGCTCTGCAGATGCATCAGACAATTCAAATGCCTGCTCAGCAGTCAAGTGCTCAAGACCTTCGATTTCAAGAATACGACCGGAGAAAATGTTTTTCTTACCCGCTTTTTCAACGGTTAATAAACCTTCTTTAATCGCTTGATAAGGAATCGCATGGACCAGATCACGCAATGTGATACCCGGCTGCATTTTACCTTTGAAGCGAACAAGAACTGATTCCGGCATATCCAATGGCATAACACCAGTTGCAGCGGCGAAAGCCACAAGGCCAGAACCTGCAGGGAAAGAGATACCCAGAGGGAAACGAGTATGCGAATCACCACCAGTACCAACGGTATCTGGAAGCAACATACGGTTTAACCAGCTGTGGATAATACCGTCGCCTGGGCGTAACGACACACCGCCACGGTTCATGATGAAATCAGGAAGTGTGTGTTGAGTGTCAACGTCTACTGGCTTCGGATAAGCTGCTGTATGGCAGAATGACTGCATGACCAGATCAGCCTGGAAACCTAAACAGGCGAGATCTTTCAGTTCATCACGTGTCATAGGGCCAGTGGTATCCTGAGAACCAACTGTAGTCATCATTGGTTCGCAGTATTGGCCAGGACGAACGCCTTCAAGACCGCAAGCCTTACCTACCATTTTTTGCGCTAACGTAAAGCCTTTTGCAGAATCTTGAACTTCAGCAGGCGAACGGAAGAAATCAGCTGCTGGCATACCTAAATAATCGCGAGCACGCGTAGTCAAACCACGACCAATAATCAATGGAATTCGACCACCGGCCTGAACTTCGTCTAGAACAACGCCAGAACCAAAGTCGAAAGTTGCGATTACTTCGCCATCTTTTTCGACTTTGCCTTCATAAGGATAAACATCAATGACATCGCCTGTGTCCATTTTTGAAACATCAAGCTCGATAGGCAATGAACCTGCATCCTTCATGGTGTTGTAGAAGATTGGAGCAATCTTGCCACCAAAACAGAAACCGCCAGCACGCTTGTTTGGAACATAAGGAATATCTTCACCCATGTGCCATAAAACAGAGTTTGTCGCAGATTTACGCGAAGAACCCGTACCAACAACGTCACCAACGTAAGCAAGCGGATGACCTTTTTCTTTAAGTTTTTCAATCGTTGAAATAGGACCGATTTCACCCTCTTTATCAGGGTTAATACCTTCACGCTCATTTTTTAGCATAGCCAAAGCGTGTAATGGAATATCAGGACGTGACCATGCGTCTTGAGCTGGCGACAGGTCATCGGTATTGGTTTCGCCCGGAACTTTGAATACAGTTAAAGTAATTTTTTCTGCCAATGAAGGCTTTTCTTTAAACCATTCAGCATTTGCCCATGACTCAATGACAGCCTTTGCAATGGCATTACCTTTGTCGGCTTTTTCTGCAACATCATGGAAAGCATCGAACATCAGCAAGGTGTGCTTTAATTTTTCACCAGCCAGTTCTGCCAGCTCAGAATCATCAAGAAGCTCGACCAAAGTTGCGATGTTGTAACCACCAAGCATGGTACCCAGCAACTTAGTTGCATGAGATTTATCAATCAAAGGAGACTCTGCTTCGCCTTTAGCTACTGCGGCCAGGAAAGCGGCTTTAACGTACGCAGCCTCGTCGACACCAGGTGGTACTCGATGTGTTAATAATTCGACCAGAAATTCTTCTTCACCGGCTGGTGGATTCTTCAATAACTCAACCAGTTGGCTCACTTGTTCAGCATTTAATGGTAATGGCGGAATGCCTTGTTCGGCGCGCTCTGCAACATGATTTCTGTAAGCTTCTAACACTTAGGATTCCTCGTTGTTCGATGTTTGTTTTACCACTGATAAACCCGCTCTAGATAAGGCGGATGGCACAGGGAGTCTCTCTAAAAAGGTGGCCGATTATAACACAGGCTTTATAGAATGTGAGCCATATCTTATATAGCTGGCGGCTAGTAAGGTGGGTGTCGAGGTTCTGCGGATGTGAAAAGCCCCTCATAAGGCCATTAAGTCAATATTCAGTTGCATATTGCTATGCTATATTCAAGCTTAACAAAATCAATGAGGTATCATAATGAAGTTGATAAAGCCCCTATTGAGTATGACAGCTATAACCCTAGTGCTTGGTATTTCAAGCAGTTATGCGATGTATAAAGGCCCCAAAAACAATCAGGGCAATAGCCAGAATCAGGCTAATGTCGCAGCAAAAGCTGAGCGTGGTGGAATCTTCCACGATGATGAAATTCGCATTATTCGTGAGTACTATCATGACCATGATTATGGCGGTAAGCAGAAACAGCTACCTAAAGGTCTACAGAAGAAATACCAACGTACAGGAGAATTGCCTCCGGGTTGGGAAATGAAACTACAGCGTGGTGAGGTGCTGTCAGATGATGTCTACCGCTACGGACGTCCCCTGCCTTATGATTTACGCCAGCGACTACCAATCGGTCCGGTAGGTAGCAAGATTATTGAGGTAGAAGGCAAAATCATCCGCGTCATGGAGAATACCCGCGAAATTATCGATATTCTCAACCTTTAATCTCGCCGTATTCTAAAATACAAAAAGCCAGCGTACGCTGGCTTTTTTAATTGGAACAATATGTTATGAATTTGATTTGATTAAATTAATCAACGTCTTGTTGTAAGCCGTTGCGAAATCACGGGTTTTTACACGAAGCTCTGCGTGACGTGAGTTATAAACAACATCCGACATGCCCGCTAAAACCTCATAGTCTCCGTTAGTGACAACCATTTCAGAAACATCTTCAGACAAGCCCGGAATAAAGATCTCCCCATCATTAAGAACCGCTAAAAAGCGTTTAGATGATTTCAGCTTCTCCTTTGCTAAAAGCTCGATATTAGCATTTTCAACCCACTCCATCCGCTCAATCAGCTCTTTACTTTCTTTGTTGGTGACTTTACCTTCAACACCAACAGGCTGTCCATCATCACATGCGACCAGAGTCACCAATATCAGACCAGCCAAAACCCACCACTTAACCATAAATCAACTTTGCCTTGAGCAACTAAACGAATTGCCGCGGATATTGACAAAAAAGACAGCAAAATAAAACCGAATATTTCCATATTTTTGTAAAGAATTGTCGCATTAGCCTATCAATATCTCTTAGAACCTGTTTTATAGATGCCAAAAAGCGTCAGTTGCGGTATGATCCGCGTTTCGAAAAAAGCCCTGCTTAATTGGGCTGACGGGTATAAGTTCAAGCGTCATATCGCATGATCGAACAGTGAATTTACCCTAATTTCATTCAGATCTTCTTTAAGTTTGGAAACCAGTAACGGGAAACATCTCATGCAACTTTCAGCACTAACAGCAATTTCACCTGTCGATGGCCGCTATGGCTCAAAAGTCACTGATTTACGAAGTATCTTTAGTGAATTCGGACTACTCAAATACCGAGTTACGGTTGAGGTCCGCTGGCTACAGGCTCTAGCTCAGGCAGATGCCATTAAAGAAGTTCCGGCGTTTTCTGACGAGGCGAACCAGCTGTTGAACAGTATTGTGGATTATTTTGCCGAAAGTGATGCAGAAAAGATTAAGGAAATTGAACGAACCACCAATCACGATGTGAAAGCTGTTGAGTATTTCCTGAAAGAAAAAATTCGTCACAGCAATGAATTGGATAACGTCAGTGAGTTTATCCACTTCGCCTGCACCTCTGAAGACATCAATAACCTGTCATATGCCTTGATGCTGAAAGAAGGCACAGAAGCGCTTGCTAAGTATCAGCAAGAGATTTGCCAATCGATTCGAAGCCTCGCAGATCAATTTGTAGAAATTCCAATGATGTCGCGTACTCATGGTCAACCAGCCTCGCCTTCTACCATGGGCAAGGAAATGGCTAACGTGGTCTATAGACTTGAGCGTCAACTAAAGCAGATTCAGAACCAGGAGATTTTAGGAAAGATTAATGGTGCCGTAGGTAACTACAACGCCCATCTTTCTGCTTACCCAGATTTTGACTGGCAGTCATTCGCTGAAAAGTTCGTAACTTCTCTTGGTTTGACCTGGAATCCCTACACGACTCAGATCGAACCGCACGATTATATGGCCGAACTGTTCGATGCAATTGCACGCTTCAATACCATTGTCATCGATTTTGACCGTGATGTATGGGGCTATATCGCATTGGGTCACTTCAAGCAAAAAACGATTGCAGGAGAAATTGGCTCATCAACGATGCCTCACAAAGTTAACCCAATTGACTTTGAAAATTCAGAAGGCAACCTTGGCATTGCCAATGCGTTATTTGATCATCTTGCGATGAAACTGCCAATTTCTCGCTGGCAACGTGATTTATCAGACTCTACAGTACAGCGTGTTTTAGGTGTTGGTTATGCGCACAGCGTAATCGCCTACCAGGCAACTCTAAAAGGCATCTCTAAGCTGGAAGTTAATGAAAAATCATTACTGGACGAATTAAACGCTAACTGGGAATTATTGGCTGAGCCAATTCAAACAGTCATGCGTCGATATGCAATCCCTAACCCTTATGAGAAGCTAAAAGAATTGACTCGTGGTAAGCGTGTTACCCGCGAGGACATGCAGGCTTTCATCGATTCTCTTGAGCTACCAGAAGATGAAAAGCAGCGTCTTAAACAGTTAACCCCTGCAACTTATATCGGTAATGCTGTTAGTCAGACTAAAAAAATCTAAATGGTACTAGGCCAAATATGAGCAATATCCTCGGTGACATCAGTCCTGAGCAATTCCTGAAGGAATACTGGCAAAAGCGCCCCTTGTTAATCCGAGGGGCGTTTTCTTCTGCACTGGTGTCAGGCGAAAATGCACTGATAAGTCCAGAAGAGTTAGCAGGTTATAGCCTGGAAGAAGACATCGAATCTCGATTGATTCAATGCGATGAACAGAATTGGCAACTGGAACACGGTCCTATTGATGAAACCAGGTTTGCCGAACTAAAGGAAGAAAATTGGACTTTACTTGTACAGTCACTGGACTACTTTCATCCACCGCTATCTGAGCTAATCAAGGCATGCAGTTTTATCCCACGTTGGCGGCTAGATGATGTCATGGTGTCATACGCGACAAATGGTGGCGGAGTTGGACCTCACTTGGATAAATATGACGTTTTCTTAATTCAGGGTGACGGCCAAAGACGCTGGCGTGTAGGGCATAAAAACCAAGACACTATAGCAGTCAGCCCTCATCCACAAATCGCGCAAATTGAGCCATTTGATGCGGAAATCGATGTCATCGTCAATCCAGGCGACATGCTTTACATACCACCAAATACACCACACTGGGGTGAGTCGATAGGTAATAGTATCTGTTACTCCGTTGGCTTTCGCGCGCCTAATATTGGCGGCATCATACATAAGCTGATGCAACTACCCCACACAGAGTTAGACCAACTGTGGAGCGATGAAGACAAACTGACTGTTGAGTCTAATAGCGGAGAGTTAACTGATGATATGCGCCAGTGGGCGCAGCAGCAACTCAGTCAGCTTTGGGCTTCAGAGGATTACCTTGCCGCGTTTGGCAAAGAGGTTACTGAATTAAAGTACCCCGAATTATTAGAAGTTCCATCGGAGGATGAGTTAATTGAGTGGATAGAGCTTGCCCAGGAAGAAGGCATAAAAGCTGAACCCTTAGCTCGAATAACTTACATTGAAAAACACGACGATCTTTGGTTATTTATCAATGGTGAATACCAGGCGATGGATTCCAGCCTGACCCCAATCGTCAATCAATTGAATCGGACATTTGAGTGCTCCTCAGAACAATTGGCTTTGCTGGATAAGAACATCTCAAATGATTTTCTAGCTTTTGCCCTGGGCCTCGGTGCAATAAAGCCGGCCTCATTCGATATATAATAAATAGCCCTCCTTAAACGAGGGCTTTTGTAAATCAAAGTGAATTAATAAGACAGGTTTCTCATGGCAGATTCTGCTGACAACAAGACATCAAATCACAGCAGTCACTCATGGCAAGATATTCGCCATGAAACCAGTGCAATCATCAGAATTGCTATACCTGCCATTCTTGCCCAACTAGCCCAGATGTCGCTGGGTGTTATCGATACATTAATGGCTGGTAACTACAGCAGTAATGCTCTCGCCGCTGTGGGTACCGGCTTTAATGCCTTTATGATTATATTTTCTCTATTCATGGGATTGATGATGGCCATCAACCCGATGGTGGCGCATTTTAACGGCCAGGGAAAAATGGAAAGCATTGGTAAGACATTCCAAATGGGCATGTTTTTGGCCATTATTTTCGGCATCATCACCTTTATATTGTTACGCAATGTAGATCCTTTTCTAACGCTGCTGGGCGTAGAGGAAGCTATCGTTGAAACCACTGGTGGCTACCTGAAAGCACTCAGCTGGGGCTGCGTTTTCGCCTTCTTGTTTATAGCCTTACGTTCGGGAAATGAGGGACTATTCTCTACCAAAATCATCATGATTTGCTCCTTCATGGTAATCCCTTTTAACCTGCTGTTTAACACTTGGTTTATCTATGGTGGTTTTGGAGTGCCAGCTATGGGGGCCATTGGTGTTGGATATGCAACCAGCGTTGTCTGGACTCTGCTGTTCCTATTTTTATTATTTTTTACCTGGCGTAACCCATCTTTTGCCAGCCTTAATATTTTTAAGAAAGTTCGCCTGCCAACCTGGCAGTTAATCAAAGAATTTTTCTCAATTGGAACCCCGATGTCGCTCGGTCTACTTATGGAAGTCAGCATGTTTGGCATGATCGGCATTCTGGTTGCCCGCTACGGAGTGGACCTGACTGGTGCCCATCAGATAGCCATGAACATCGCCACCGTTGCCTTTATGGTGCCCTGGGGACTTTCGATTGCAATCACAGCTCGCGTTGGCTATTGGATGGGCAGACAGGACTATCGTCAGATGCGGCTTTCAGGATTTTGTGGGATAGGTGCCAGCCTATTTTTTCAGGCTGTATCGGTAACCATAATGCTCTTCTTCCGTTATGAGCTGGTGGGAGTCTATACCGATAACCAGGCGATTATCGAGATCTCAGCCTCACTGATATTCTTGGCCGCTATTTTCCAATTCTCCGATGGTCTTCAAGTTAACAGTGCAGGTGCTCTAAGAGGCATGAAAGACACTAAAATTCCAACGGTTTACATGGCCATTGCTTATTGGCTAATAGGATTCCCGATTGGAATTTATTTGGCCGACCACATGGACCTCAAAGTTCAGGGCTTCTGGATAGGTATCATTTTCGGACTGACCGTTGCAGCAATCCTACTGCTTGGACGCTTCATTCACCGCTCCAAGCAGACCATAGCATTCGCCGAATCTGGCGAAGGCTAATCAATAAAAAGTCAGTTTAAGCTATTCCATTTAAATAAAAAAAGCCGCTAACGATTGCGAGCGGCTTTTTAGATGACCAAGATACTTGTAATTATTTCTGCTTTATAAACCCGTCACCTAACTTCGGACTAACTCGTGGTTTGCTAGCCGGTCTTGGACTTGGTGTCGGCTGAACTCTGACCTCAGGTTCAGGACTACGTGGTTGAACCCTGGTCTTTGGCATCGGCGGATCATTTGGCTGTTTATCAAGATTCGGATCGATACGAGGTTCATACTCACGGATGACTCGATAACGATAATAGTAAGGCCAATGGTAAGGACGATGATAAAACCAGTACGGATCCCACATTGAATAAACTTCTACATATTCACGACGTGGACGTTCTTTCCACAAATAATGACTTCGCGTATCTACCACTGGGAAATTAATTTCATGTTTCCCAACTTTGCCGGGCATTGGCTCACCCAACATACCGACAAAAGTAATTTCTTTACCTTTCTGGTAGATCATTGGATCAAGGAAGCCTGGAACGCGTGCGATGAAGCGACCGCCTGTCTGGCTGTCTTTAACTGGACGAGCTTGACGGTCCAACGGTAAGTTAACAACTTCTATCAAAGTATCTTTTTCAAGATTTTCCACTCGGGCAATAACACCACCCCAGCGAACTTCTTCTCCGGCATAGTTTGCCGGACTTTGCGCTACCTGCGCAAATTGAACGCGGTTAGCTTCTTCGAATTCAATTGAATCAGGCACATTTGCACAAGCCGCTAGCAAACCAGCCATTGCACCAACTGATAAAAATTTAAAATACTGTCGCATTAAATGCCTCCCTTTATCTGGTCTGTCTTAATTCCACAGGTTAATTAAAATCAGACACTTAACTCATATTGCTTTATGTGTAACACAAAGTCTATGAACACTTCCTGAATTTTAGAGATTCATGCAGGCTTACCCTGCTCTGAGACTTTTTTTGCCACATTGTTACGCAAATATACGGGTTGAGCTTGCTCTGCATCGACAGCCTCCCCTTTTGCTAATTGCTCTGAAACCCAGGGCAACATCTTCTCAGCATCAGGAAAAGAAACCTCTTCTTCAATCACCAACGATACATTGCTTCGTTGCGCCAGCTGGTCAGGGTAAGTTTGCCAGCCGCTTCCAACAGCTCTATAGATAATAGACGAATCCAATTGGCTAATGGTGACAGAATCCGGGTCAGCCACTTCCTCTTCACCAACCAATGTCATGAGGCCTTCCTGCAATTGATACACGCCCCAATAAACCTCGCCCATTCGTGCATTAATAGCCGACAGGATATTCTTCTCACCAGTGCTTTGATAGGCAGCTTGTGCCATAGCCTGCAAACTGGATACTCCAACTACTGGAAGTCCTGCTCCATAAGCAAGTCCCTGCACAATACTGATGCATATTCGTAAGCCAGTAAAAGCTCCTGGGCCTTGTCCATAACCAATCACATCAAGATCGTTCAGTTTAATCTGCGCCTGCTCCAACAAGCTATCAACCATCGGCAAAACCAGCTCGCCATGCTGACGAGGAGCAACCTTATAGTTTGAATAAACTTGGTTGCCTGCCTGTAATGCAACCGAGCAGGCTTCAGTAGAAGTGTCAATGACAAGGATATTTGACATGGAAATTAATCAGTCTTGAGTTAGATTTTTCAGAAATTCTATCACAGTCTTCTGTTCGCGCGTACGACGCATTGGCGGCAAGCTGCGGAGGAATCGCTTACCGTAAGCATTAGCGATCAATCGTGGATCACATAGTACCAGCACCCCGCGATCAGTCTGGTCGCGAATTAAGCGCCCAGCGCCCTGTTTAAGAGCAATGATGGCTTCAGGGATTTGTAAATCAAAAAACGGATTCTTACCCGATTTACGCATAGCCTGAATTTTTGCTTCGATGAGGGGTTCATCCGGCGCAGCAAAAGGCAATTTATCGATGATGACGCAACTGAGCGCCAAGCCTTTGACATCAACGCCTTCCCAGAAACTGGAGGTCGCCAATAAGACTGCATTGCCCGTTTCCCGAAAATCTTCTATCAGTTGATTCTTTGGCTTCTCACCCTGCATCAATACTGTTTTATCCAGCAGCTTATCTTTCCAAAGCTCCTGCACCTGATGCATGGCGGAATAGCTGGTGAAAAGTACGAATGTCCCTCCCGGATTCGCTTCAACTATCGGTAATACAGCCTGTTGCCAGCTATTAATAAAGTCTTTTGAACGTGGGTCTGCCAGACCACGAGGAATATGAAGTAAAGCCTGAGCGTCATAATCAAAAGGACTGGGCAGTTCCAGATCTCGGGCCTCATCAAGACCAAGTCGCTCTTTAAAATGTTTGAAGTCACTCGTACCTTTACTGCTGGCTTGAGTAATGGTGGCTGAAGTAAAAACCCAAGTACGTGTTGATTGCTCACGGCAGCTTTGTGCAAATGCTTGAGACACGTCGAGCGGTGTTTCCAGTACAGCAAAACCCTGGCGATAGGTTTCTACCCAGCGAACAGCAGTGAGCTCCTGATCTTTATCGCTGAAAAATGCCAGAGTATGTAAACATTCTTCGGCACGTTTATGACATGAATCCAAACCTTTAGAGCGGGAAGCATGTCGCTCCAATCGACTGTGCAGAGCGCTCAGCTCTTTCTTGAGTTCAGCAAATAATTGCTTTCGCTGTGGGTTAACAATCTGTTGCCAATTTTTCTTCTGACCAGACTCCCCAAGACTCAATCGAATCTCGTTAACAGCACCTTCAACCCGACGAACCGCTACCGATAACTGACGATCATCTTTAGCGTTAGTCAAAGCTTCAAGCTCTGTATCGCGGCAAATTTCCATCAACTGCCTGCTGGTCAGTCGTCTGCCATAAAAGCTATGTGCAATATCCGCCAGCTGATGTGCCTCATCAACCACCACGATATCAGCATCCGGTAACAACTCACCGAAACCATCTTCCTTCAGCACCATGTCAGCCAATAGCAAATGATGATTGACCACGACAACATCAGCTGTAACCGCTCTCTGACGGGCTTTAGCAACAAAGCATTCAGCATAATCTGGGCATTCTGAGCCCAGGCAGTTTTCATTGGTTGAAGTCACATAGGACCAGAGAGGGTCATTGTCAGCCAGATCAGTACATTGAGTCAGGTCACCGCTAGAGGTTTGCACAGACCAGTCATTAACTCGACTTAAGGTATCCACCATGGAGCGACTTTGGAAACGGCCACTTTCCAGGCTTTGTTGAAGACGGTATTGGCATAAATAGTTATTACGCCCCTTAAGCAAGGCTATTTTTGGAGAGATAGATAGAGCTTTACAGATATCTGGAAGGTCACGAAAGTAGAGCTGATCCTGAAGGTTCTTGGTGCCGGTGGACACGATGATTTTAGTATCTTGCTCATACCAGCTCTTTAGAGCAGGAACCAGATAGGCAAAGGTTTTACCGGTTCCGGTTCCAGCTTCAATACAGATTGAGGTTTCGTCGTGGATGGCTGACTCAATCGACTGCGCCATTTGCTCCTGCTCGGAACGTCGGACAAAGCCTTCGAAATAATCAGCCAACAGGCCATCAGCAGAAAAGAGTTCTTCTAGGGAAGCTAATGAGGCCATTGGTCAGAAATGCTTATTCAGCTATTTAAGCAAACGCTGCTCAATCAATGTGAGCATCATTTCAACATGGGCATCATCATCATTTAAAGCAGGAATATACTCGTAACGCTTACCACCATGTTCAATAAACACGTCTTTATTTTCTTCAGCGATTTCTTCCAGCGTTTCAAGACAATCAGCACTAAAGGCTGGGCAAATGACCTGTACTGACTCAACACCCTCTTTGCCCCAGGTTTCAAGAGTCGCATCGGTATAAGGCTTAATCCATTCTTCCTTACCAAAACGCGACTGAAACGAAGTTAGGTAATCGCCTTCTTCCAAACCAAGTTCCTTAATGACCAGCTCGGTAGTTTTATGGCACTGTTGCTCATAAGGGTCACCACCTTTGCTGAAACGTTCTGGCACACCATGATATGAAAACAATAACTTATCGGCCTTGCCGTGCTCATTCCAATGACGTTGAATCGAATCGGCAAGTGCTTTGATATACAAAGGGTTATCGTGATAGTCACCCACAAAGGTGAACTCTGGAACAAAAAATTCTTGCTTCATGGCTTTAGCGACCCGATCAAAAATCGAAGCCGTTGATGCTGAGCTATACTGAGGGTAAAGCGGTAACACAATGATTCGTTCACAGCCCTGATTCTTAAGTGCCTTTAAAGCCTTCGGAATCGATGGGTTGCCATACGCCATGGCTATCTCAACAGGGATATGCTTACCGTATTCCTGCTCCACAAAACGATCGTTCATCATAATCTGGAGTTTTTTTCGCTGGCGCTGAGTAATGGCAAGCAAAGGCGAACCTTCTCGTGTCCAGATAGACTTGTACAGTTTAGCAACTTTGGCAGGACGAATACGCAAAATAATACCGTGTAGGATAAGACACCAGACCCAGCGGGTAAGCGACACTACACGGTAATCATGAAGAAACTCGGCAAGATAGCGACGAACCGCTTTCGGAGTCGGTTCGTCAGGTGTTCCTAAATTACAGAGGAGAACTCCTTGTTTTTTCAAAAACAGCCTCTCTTATTCGGTAAAACTAAAGGTGCGCAGATTATGCTTTTAAGCCTGTGAAAATTGCGTCACGAATATCTTCAACAGAACCAACACCTTCAACTCTAACGTATTCCGGAGCTGCATCTGAATCTTTGGCCGCCCAGTCAGAGTAATACTCAATCAAAGGCTTAGTCTGCTCAACATAAACCGCCAGGCGACGACGGATGGTATCTTCTTTATCATCGTCACGCTGAATCAGTGGCTCACCCGTTACATCATCTTTACCCGCCTCTTTTGGCGGATTATAAGTCACATGATACACGCGACCTGAAGCAGGATGGACACGACGACCGCTCAAACGCTTAACAATCTCTTCGTGATCAACATCGATCTCAACAACATAATCAACATCGATATTGTTTTCACGCATCGCGTCAGCTTGTGGAATCGTGCGAGGGAAACCGTCAAGCAGGTAACCATTTGCACAATCAGCCTCTTTTACACGCTCTTTGACAATTCCGATGATAATGTCGTCTGACACCAATTCACCAGCATCCATCTTTTGTTTGGCCTGTAAACCAAGCTCAGTTCCGGCTTTTACCGCCGCGCGTAACATATCCCCGGTCGAAATCTGAGGAATATTGTACTTTTCTTTAATGAATTGAGCCTGTGTACCCTTACCAGCACCTGGCGCGCCAAGCAAAATTATGCGCATCTGCGAAATCTCCTACAAGTTGTCGCAAAGTATGAGTTATAAGGCGCTAAAGATACTTGGAATGGCATGGTATCTCAAGTAAAAAAACCGCGAATTTGGTCTAAGTGAGGCATGAATGGTAATCAAGCACCTAATTCCATCAAAATACGGTGATGATGGACAAATGACCATCGTGACAAGTGATAATGTCGCACAAAAACCTAAGACATTATCTCTGTGTGCCATTTAACCGATTGATTACAATCGGATTGTTTTTGGGGAAACAACACTAAGGAAGGAAGGAATCAATGAAAACACTATTAGCACTAATTTTTTCTCTGTTACCACTAACCAGTTTTGCTATCACACCAGTCTCAGGCGATGCAGGTAACATCCAGTCAGACCATCAAAAACCCGGCTTTACCAATAATATGACTTCATTCTGGGTCAAGGAAAAGTATGACAAGCCCTGCTGGGTACAGGTGGGCTTTAGAACAACATGGCCAGACACAATTGAAAGATGCATCGGCTCCGCCCCATCAGGCTCCAAGGGAAAAGTAGAGGTTGGTTTGTATATAACTGGGATTCGGGTATGCCACTCAAACTCAGGAAGGGTAAAAGGTTATACCTTATTTGGTAAAGACGGTAACGGCAATACTCAGGTAGAAACCTTTAAGCGTCCCAATTGCGATACATGGAAACAGCGTGTTAATTGCCCTGCAGGGGAAATGGCTACAGGGGTACGATTACACTTTGATGCAGGCTCTGGAAACAAGTCTGATATCTTGACCGGTGTACAGCTCCATTGCGGCTACGCGCCTTTTGTAGAGTAAGCTCTATTGCTTTAGGTAAGGTTTCATCACCTTACCTAGCAGCACTCCAGTCAAAACTCCTAACGTATTAGCTAGTAGATCCAGCCACTCAAAACCACGATTCGGTATAAATTGCTGTAGAAACTCAATAAGAAGGGAAAAAAGGATACAGCCAATCACAATCTGCCAGCTTGGATGCTTCTTCGAACCCATCCGTGCCAGAAACGCCAAACCTGCGTAACCAATAAAATGCAAAGCCTTGTCCCAAGGTAAATCCTTCGGCAACTGCTTCCCTGGCATCAACGACATCGCAAAAATCGCCAAACAAGCAATCACAAACAACACTTTAAATAATCGACTGTTTAAAAACTGAACCATAAAAAAACCGCCAAAGGCGGTAAATCAAAATAACGTTAAAGAGATTCTAGCAATTCAATACATGGTAAGCTAGAAACATATGTGCATACGAGACGCAATTTATATAAGGCCTTTAACATAGGCATCGGTTACGGCGCCATTTGTCTAATTTGTTATGAAGCTTAATAACCCGTGTAAAAAGATTGCAAATGCTCAACTTGTTGCCTAATTAGAAGCACTCGCCCTTTTGATATGGCGTAAATCCATTTCGAGCCTTGCTTAGAGTCAAGCCACGAATTGAACAAACTATACTGGGAGTCACGATATGATATCCAAGCTAGCTGAGTAGATTTTAAAAGTGAGTTGTTTGCACCACCTAAATCTTCATATATTCTATTTAATTCAACATCCCAAGTTTCTTCTGCTCCCCTCAAACAAGCTACCATACCCATCGTTGTTTGCCCTGAAGGCTTGGAGAAACAATTGCTTAATGCAAAGTCGATTGGATGATGCTCCAACTTTCCATTAAGACTGAAAATTGTGTTAGTACTGGAATGAACTACATAAACACCTTTTTCAAAAGAATAATTTAAGGTTATGGAGCTATCTTCCTCATCTTCTAGCTCGTACAATCTTTCCCAGCCAATTCCGCTCGTTATACTAGAAAAAACATTATTTCCAATCTCTATTTCAACATGACAGCCAGGGTCACAGGGTGACATAACGTTAATTAAATCACCATCTTGTTTATCGTAATACTCTTCCATGAAGCTTTCTTCATTGGCTAAAGCATTGGCGGATAGGAATATAAATCCAGTGAATATTAATATTAATTTCATAGTGTTCTCTCTAATCATAACGCCGGCATATGCGGTGAGCGAACCGAGTCAGCAACATGGTCTTGTTAGGCGCTACCCGGTTATCCATCTAAATAACTCCCTTATAGAGTAAGCTATCGTTGGTAAGACAACGAAGAAAATTAATAGTGCAACCATTACAGGGCCATAACACCGCAAGTTGAAGACCAAGTCACTTCGTAATTTTGCAAATCCAGTTAATGGAGGAGCATTTTCACTTTCAAGATATTCCTGGTAGTCATTGTATCTATTAGTAAGAAACTCTTGGAACGATCTGAAGGTCTCTAAAGGTTTAATTTCAATACTTCCATGATCTAGCCTTTTTAGCTCACCCGAGATACAGTCAAGCGCATAGGGACATGCATCAGATTCATCACCGATATAAACAAGCTGCATGGACCACTGTTGATTCCATTTGCCCTGCCTATAAGCAATCGTTGCTTCGATAATAGTATTTGCATCATTAAAAACACTTACTTCATCAATAGCATCATAATTTCTTTCTGAAATCATGAAGTCAACAAAGTCCGAAGGTAGTTTTACATTCAGAGCGCTTTCCATTCTTCTGATGTCTTCGATCTTCATTTTCGCCTAACATTTTATGATACGAATTTGTTTGTAAGACTTTATTATCATTGATCTTTTTTTACAAGTTTCGATTTCCTGGTCACCATTAGCTCTTCGCGCGGTCGCATTTCGAGGATTAGCCGGTCTCCTAATCACAAAGGGGATATTCTTAATTTCTTTATAAAACAGAGAGTAATCTTTATTGGAACCAATAAAAAGCAGTATCGAGATACCGGTATTCGACAATAATAAGAACAGTTTGCCCAATATCGATATCTTGCTCAAAATATCGATTACAAAAAAGCCCGCATATGCGGGCTTTTAATTTCAAGCATTGATGATGCTAGTTCGCCAATTTCAATAACAGCTTGTTGAGTTTGGCGGCAAAGCTGGCGGGGTCTTCTAGTTGCCCTGCTTCAGCAAGCTGCGCCTGGTCGAATAATACGTCTACCCATTCGTTGAACTGGTCTTGATCCTGTTCTTTTTCAACTAACTGAATCAAAGCATGTTCAGGGTTGAGTTCAAACACAGGCTTAACGTCTGGCACTGGCTGGCCTGCTGCCTGCATCATTTTAACGATTTGCAGTGGCATATCGCCCTCACCCGCTACGATACATGCTGGCGTGTTGGTCAGGCGTAAGGTAATTCGAACATCAGCTACTTTATCACCTAATACGTCTTTTACACGATTGACTAAATCTTCATGTTCTTTGGACGCCTGCTCTTGAGCTTTTTTGTCCTCTGCATCTTCAAGGTTACCTAAATCCAATGAACCCTGGGTAACAGATACAAATTGCTTGCCTTTATATTCCTGCAAGTGCGACACCGTCCATTCATCGATGCGATCATGCATCAATAGAACTTCGATACCTTTCTTGCGGAAGATTTCCAGGTGCGGGCTGTTCTTAGCTGCGAGGAAGCTGTCGGTCGCAATATAATAAATCTTGTCTTGCTCGGGCTTCATACGCTCAATGTAATCATCCAGAGAAACGGTTTGTTCCTTGCTGTCTGTGTGGGTTGAGCTGAAGCGGAATAGTCCTGCAATCTTTTCCTTGTTGGCAAAATCTTCGCCCGGACCTTCCTTCAAGACTTGGCCAAATTCATTCCAGAACCGCTGATACTTTTCCAGGTCTTTTTTGGCTAACTGCTCAAGCATTTTCAACACACGGCTGACGGTTGCTGAACGTAAGGATCGAGTCACTGAGCTGTCCTGCAGAATTTCGCGCGATACGTTCAATGGCAAATCATTGGAATCAATCAGACCACGCACAAAACGCAAATAGACCGGCAGGAATTGTTCAGCATCGTCCATAATGAAAACGCGCTGCACATAAAGCTTTACACCGCGAACACGATCGCGGTTCCACATGTCGAAAGGTGCTTTCGCCGGAATGTATAGCAAGCTAGTATATTCCTGTTTACCCTCTACCTGATTGTGACTCCAGGTCAAGGCATCCTGAAAGTCATGCGCAACATGCTTGTAAAATTCCTGATATTCTTCATCAGTGATTTCTGGCTTAGGACGAGTCCACAAGGCAGTTGCCTTGTTGACGGCTTCAAACTCTGGCTCTTGTGGCTTATCTTTGTCCTCCCCATGATGCATTTTGTGCATCTCAACAGGCAGCGAAATATGGTCAGAATACTTGCCGATAATGTTGCGTAGGCGGTAATCCTCAAGGAACTCTTCCTCACCGTCTTTCAGGTGAAGAATAATATCAGTGCCCCGAGTATCTTTAGTGGTCGGTTCAATGGTAAATTCACCATCTCCCGCAGATTCCCAGATCACAGCCTGATCAGCAGCAACACCCGCGCCACGCGTCACGACAGTCACTTTATCAGCAACGATAAAGGCAGAATAAAAACCCACGCCAAACTGACCAATCAGTTTTGAATCTTTCTTTTTATCACCGGTTAGCTTGCTTAAAAAGTCAGCAGTACCCGATTTTGCAATCGTTCCAAGATGAGCAATGACCTCTTCTTCGGTCATACCTATACCATTATCGGAAATGGTTAGGGTCTTGGCATCTTTATCAGCAGTAATGCGGATTCGAAGCTCTGGATCATCTGCTAACAGGCTGGCATCATCCAATGCCTTAAAGCGCAGCTTGTCAGCGGCGTCAGCCGCGTTTGAAATTAGCTCACGCAGGAAAATTTCTTTGTTGGAATACAAAGAATGCACCATCAGGTGTAATAACTGTTTAACTTCTGTTTGAAATGAATGTGTTTGTTTTTCAGCCGCTACCGACATAACAAATCTCCGTTATTGATTCAGCAATAAATAAGAAAGGTTAAAACTTGCTAGGAATTTGGGGGCTGGAGGCTGAAATTCAAGGGTTCGAATACAGATTATGGAATCTTAATCTGCGAGCATCGAATCGTTTCTAACGGATACAGGGTATCGTTCTGAGAGTCGTACAGGTAACAGTCATCTTCATGTTTCAGTAATTGAAACTGGCGAGGCATCTCTTGGATGGCCCCCATGACCGGAAGCCCATCTTTTTTGTGCGGTGCTATTTGAATAGAAAGGATATTGGTCTCGGTTAATACATCAGGCGCTAAGGTTATTGATCGCCCACCGTAAATTGTCGATACTAATTGGGTTAACTCTGCGGTAGTTTCAGGCGAAGAATTACTGATAACTGCTGGTTTGGCCTGAGCAGGTTCAATGGTCTTGCAGGCCGAAGCCAGCAAGACCACCGAGGTAATGACCAATATAGGTTTGAGCACCATTTCTATTTGGGCTCTGACAGGATCAGGTTCTGTTTCAAGAACATACGATCACGCAAAATAGCAGAGTTGAACAGAGAGTTCTCATCATACCTGCTGGAAGGCTTGTAGGTTTCCTGCTGCAGTGGTTTGGTTGCTGCTGGGCATGAACCTGTTTGACGATAACTTAAAGCTGCTGCAAGTCTCGCTTCCTGCTCATCACCGAGCAAGTGATCAAAGTCATCAGCAACTAAGCAACCACGAACAACATCCTGGCCGTTATCACTACCGCCAATTACAAAGCCATCAGCATAGTCGCCAAAACCTTTTTCATTTTCGCCACGGAACTGAATGGTAAAGTAAGTGATGCCGCAGTTATCCGTCGCATAGAAACCGTAAGGCTTACCACAAGTATCGTCACCGATTAATATGACTTCAATATCAACTCCTCTTAGGCCATTGATAAACGCCTCACTGGCTGAACAGGTTCCGCCATCAGATAGCACGAACACACGATTAAGGTTCAATTGTGGAAGTGCCTGTCCCTGATTTACAGAGAAACCAAGCGAAGTACTGTAGAAAGGCGTTGGTGATAAGGCGCTGCCAGTGACAGGGTTTGTGTTCGGGTGCTGATCATTGAATACCTGCTGGTTGTAGGTTCTACCACTGGTAGCAGTGCTTCCGGCAACCATGTAAGCCAGCTGGCTGGAAATCGCCAGGAAACCACCACCGTTATAGCGAAGGTCAACAACCAAATCGCTGATGCCCTGAGATTCGAAAGTTTCAAATGCATCAATCAATTCGGCTTCTGCATCAACAATACCGAAAGTATTAAAGGTTAGATAACCAACATCACCTGTACCAGTTGCTATGATTTTCTCATTTTGCACTGGATCGGTTGTTACAACTGCCGAGGTCATAGTTACGGTTCGAGTAGCACCACCAGGCTCTTCTATCAGGAACTCATGGCTCTCACCTGCACTACTTGGGAATAAACCTGCGTTTAACGTATCAACGTCATTACCGTTGATCATATCGACGCCATCAACTTCTAAAATTTTTACGCCGCGTACCAAGTTAGCATTAGTCGCTGGAGAGTTAGGCTCTGTGAAAGCAACTCGGACATCACGAGGAGGAGAAGCCTGAAGCAGTACCCATTCAGCACCATAACCAGCCGAAGCGCCAGATGAAACTAACTGCTCATATACATCAGTATCATATGTGTAGTGGAATCGGTCTTTTGGATTACCCGAAGAAGTCACTGCCGTTGTTTTTAATACATCAAAATAATCTAGAGGGTCATTGAAGTTTGCCGGATTTTGATCCTGAATTTCGTCATAC
Organism: Kangiella aquimarina DSM 16071; assembly: GCF_000374105.1. Lineage (GTDB taxonomy): Bacteria > Pseudomonadota > Gammaproteobacteria > Enterobacterales > Kangiellaceae > Kangiella > Kangiella aquimarina. The sequence goes on along the minus strand of NZ_KB893651.1, from coordinate 665,296 downwards.
CAAAGGTAGGTATTGTTGCTCCAGGACCTTAACCAAAAATTTTCATGCAAGGTTGAGCCTGGCTTATCCGGCCATGGATCTCCGTCAATATCATTACCCGTTCTTGGAACCTCACAAAAATCTTTGAAATTATCTTCATCTTCAAAAACTCCCTGAGTCCAGGACAATTGTTCTTCAGATGGAGGATTCGGCTCAGAATCCGAACCAGAGCTGCAACTGATCAAAGCTAGAGAAATAGAGGCTAAACCAAGAAATTTTAGGCGATTTGCCCAATTAGCATTTTGTGTACTCATGCGCACCTACCCGAACTGCATAATGAAATAAATTAACAACGGATTAGTATTTATTACTGAAACAAAAAATACATTACCAGTTTTGTATCAGTCTGTGTAGTTTTTATACTAAAGCTATGTTAAGCAATTGATTTTAAAGCTTTCGTACCAAATTAACACCATCACGTACTGTTAATACGACGTTTTCTACCCTAGGATCAGTGACAATTAATTGATTGAGTTTATGAATGGCGACATCGGTTTCAGCCTGAGGCTCAAGGACTTTCCCTGACCATAGACAGTTATCGATAACCAAAAGACCATTGGAATTTAATTTAGGAATTATCGACTGGTAATACTCGACATAGTTTTCTTTGTCGGCATCGAGAAAAACCAGATCAAATGTTTGATTAGTTTTTGACAAGGTTTCGAGAGCTGGACCTAATTGAACAGTGATTTTTGAGCCATGCAAACTACGAGCGAAATATTCCTGAGCAAGTTTTGCGACCTCCTCATCGATATCACAGGTTAGCAAACGCCCATCTTCAGGCAGAGCTTCAGCAAGTGAAAGTGCTGAATAACCAGTAAACATACCAATTTCAAGAATTGACTTAGCTCCAGTCAAGGCCACTAGCATTTTTAAAAGCCGCCCTTCAATCTTGCCTGTCAGCATCTGTGCCATTGGCATATTGGTTTCAGTAAACTCCGCCAATTCCTTTAACAGTTCTGGCTCATTACTGGTATAAAGCTTCGCGTACTCTTCAATCTCCTTATCGATAAAGTTCATCTCAACCTCCTGATTGAAACGATTAATTTCGGTAAGGCTGTCTTCCTGAAAGCGAATGCATCAAGGTTCCACCATCAATGTATTCAAGTTCACCACCAAGAGGAACGCCTGAAGCAATCCGCGATAGGACAACCTCATTATTTTTTAACATTTCTGCAATGAAATGTGCAGTGGCTTCGCCTTCAACTGTCGAGTTGGTCGCCAAAATAATTTCAGCTGGCTTCTCTTCATCAACTAGCCGCTTGAGTTGATCTAAGCCTAAATCTTCAGGGCCAATTCCATCCAATGGAGAAAGGTGCCCCATCAGAACAAAGTACTTCCCTTTAAAGCTCGCAGTAGATTCGATGGCATAAACATCGGCGGGACTTTCTACAACACATAACAAACTATTATCGCGAGCCGCAGAGTTACAAATACCACATAACTCTTCTTCAGTGAAATCACGGCAGCGAGAACAATGTTTTACACCCCGCATGGCAGCAACCAAAGCATCGGCTAATTGCTCACCGCCTTCGCGATTGCGCTCCAATAAAAAGTACGCCATACGCTGAGCGGATTTATTACCGACACCTGGTAAACAGGTGAAAGCTTCAATCAATTTTTTAATCAATGGTGATTGCATTTAAGCGCCTATAAAAGGTTTATGATGCATCAAACTTATGTTGGGATTTGCAAGCTGGGACTGCCCCTTGGGTGCATCACCAACCTACAAAAGACTGAGAATTAAACCTATACCTCAGATTTTAACGTAGGATTTTTCTTTCTGAGCGAGGAAGCGCTGAACACAAAAATCCCACTCCCCAAACACTCAGTAAATTGAACCATGCCTCAGATTCTAACGCAGGATATTTTTGCGTGTTCGCGGCAGTTTCGAACGGAGAGCTTGAGCGTATAAAAATACGTGATTAGCTCGAGTACGAAACTAACAAAGAACACACAAAAATAAACAAGTTAGAATGGGAGGTTCATACCTGGAGGAAGATTCATCCCCTTCGTCACTTCCGCCATACGTTCTTTAGTAGTCTCTTCAACCTTACGTACTGCGGCATTAACGGCTGCTGCTACTAAATCTTCGAGAAGATCTTTATCATCATCCATCAGGCTTGGGTCGATTTCTACTCTCTTAACATCATGACGACCAGTCATTGTGACTTTAACCATGCCTGCGCCTGCTTCTGCTGTTACCTCAAGATTGGCAATTTCTTCTTGGGCTTTTTGCATTTTTTCCTGCATTTGTTGGGCTTGTTTCATCATGTTGCCCAAACCACCTTTACCGAACATATCGACCTCACTAATCAGTTAAATTTACTGAGCATCCATATACTGGATACTACTTTTGTCTAGTTTTGCACCAAACTTTTGCGCCAACTGTTGCGCAAAAGGATGCTTAGAAATGGTTTCGCAAGCTTTGCGATGCTTGGCTTTTGCCGCTCTTTGCCAAATCATGGCGGGAGTGGCGACCTGCGCTTCTGCAAACTGCCAGTCTACCAGAATCGCCTTTTTAAAATATTCTGTCAAAGCCTCTTCGATAGCCTGTTTGGCTGTGTCCGTACACAAAATATCCTGCGCTGGCTCGACCGTAAGCTGTATTTTATCATCGGACTGCCACTGACATGTACTGCATTGTGCAATTTGCTGATAGCTGCCAGTTAAGTCCATGTTTTTGACATGCTGAGCCCATTGCTTTGCTTCTTCGGTTGCCGGTGGGTCGTTTTCCTCAAGCTTATGCTCCTCAAAATCATTCTCATCAAGCCCATTCTGCTCCAGATTAGTCCCTGAGTGAGTCTTGGTCGACTCTACTGACTCCGGCTCTTGTTGAACTTCTGGTTCTGGTTCAGGTTGAGCGGGCTCTGGCTGAAAGGGTTCCAACTTGAAATCGTCGTCATCTTCTGGCTGAGCCTTTTGCTCTGTAGCCTGAGTTTGTTTGGGAGTATCCGCTTGAGTAGCTTGCTCGACTTTTGATTCATTGACCTGAGCGACTTCCGGCTCATCGGAAAAGCTAAGTCCAAGCGCCGAGTGCAGACTGGCAAGTGCGGCCTGGTCATGTCCCGATGAGGTATCAGCAGTTTGTTCTGAAGAAGATTTTGCTGATGGTTGCTTCGCTTCTTCGCTAGCCTGTGCGGAAGCTACAGACTGATACTGCTCTGCTATTGATTCTTCGTTTTTTTCGTCGTCACTGAAGGAGGCATAATCATCAGGATTAAAAGGTGGTTCTTCTGGGCCATCGGCAATAGCCTGAGCTGGTTCATTTTCACGACTCACTGCAGCAGCAGGCTCAGGCTTGTGTTCTGTTTTATGTTCTGGTTTTGTTTTTTGCTCTGGCTCAGCTTTTGGAGCAGGCTCTTTTTCACCAGGAGCATTCTCAGCTGCCTCACTCTGGGCAGGAGTTTTTTGCGCTACAGGCTCTGCAGGTTTCAGGCTAGCTTTTTTTTTTGCCTCTGAATCTAATGAGGTTTGGTTTGAGCTGTTTTGAATGACTTGTGAGGGTTCAAGTCGGAACGCCAGCATTCGTAACAGCGCCATTTCAAGTCCCTGCCTTGGTGACGGCGCCCATTCCAGATCGCGACGAGCATGTAAACCCATCTGATAATAAAGCTGTAAATCATCACTGGCTATTCTGCCTGCAAACTCTTCTACGTACGGAGCAGCCTGGTCCAATAACACGCCAGTGCTTTGGAAAATGGCAATCTGATGAATACGTGATAACAGCTCTTTTAGCGCATCGGCAAAATCAACCGGATAGTGACTCATTTCTGCAACAGCTTCAATCGCGGCAGCTGAGTCATGATTAGCAAGTGCTTCAAGCAGCTTGACCATAAACTGGTGGTCAATAGTGCCTAACATTGTACGGATATCTTCTTCCTGAACCTTGCCTTGACCAAAGGCAATTGCCTGATCAAGCAAACTCAATGCATCCCGCATACTACCTTCGGCTGAACGTGAAATCAGCTCAAGCGCTGGCGCCTCAAAATCAATCGATTCCTGCTGCAGGATATAAGCAAGGTGTTGAGCAATGGTCTGCTCTTCCATGTGCTTTAAATGGAACTGCAAACAACGCGATAAAACAGTAACTGGTAGTTTTTGCGGATCAGTAGTCGCTAATAAAAATATGACGTGTTCTGGTGGCTCTTCTAATGTTTTTAACAGCGCATTGAATGAGCTGTTAGAGAGCATATGAACCTCATCGATCAGATAAACTTTATAGCGGCCGCGTGTAGGTTTGTACTGCACATTCTCAAGAAGCTCACGCGTGTCATCAACTTTTGTGCGTGACGCTGCGTCAACCTCAATCAAGTCAACGAAACGTCCTTCATCAATTTCTACGCAGCTGGCACACTCGCCACATGGCTTTGACGTTAAACCGTTAGTTTCACAGTTAAGACATTTAGAAAGAATGCGCGCGATAGTGGTTTTACCGACGCCACGCGTGCCGGTGAATAAATAAGCATGATGCAAACGGCCACTTTCAATGGCATTAACCAGCGCACGGCTAACGTGTTCCTGGCCTTGTAATTCATCGAAATTCTTTGGACGCCATTTACGGGCGAGCACCTGATAGCTCATTTTTTAATCAGTTTTATTGGACTAGTTGGTAAGTGGGCAAACAATAGCACAATTAGCACTTACGAGAAAATAGAATAATCCTGCATGATGCTTAGCCACCTACTTTAAAAAATTAAATCATCCTATTATCAGTCACTTAGAGAAAAGCTTTACCAGAATCTACCCAGTTTTCCCTTGTTTTGCCTGCTGTTTTAATCAACAGAATTGCAGTCATCATTTATGGTGAGTTTGCAAAACAAGGTACCTATGCCTTTTCATACAAACTAAGCAATTTTGAGGTATAAAATGAAGTCACTGAGCAAAGCACTTTTCGCTTCTGGTCTTATCGCTGCTGCAGGCATGACAAACTCGGCAGATGCAGCTGGAAGCTGTACTACTTGCGGTGGATATTTCTACACCGCTATCTCATACGTTAATAACAACGGAATAACAAATTATCAATACATGTCAGTTGGCCCTTTTGCCGATTCAGACTCCTGCTGGCAGGCGGTAAATAATGACTATGGCAATAATGATAACTGGTTACCTTTTGAAGGCAGCCCAAAATGTGTATGGCGTTATGAAACAAACTATGAAATCTATGACGACATCATTGATGACTGGAATACAGTAAGCAATCCAAGTAATCCTGGCGTAATAGCAGATAAAGAAGTAATCGCCAAAATCGCAGAGCTTCGAAAGTCTTACAGAGTTAAGGAATATGAGGAGAGCGTTCACACCTTAATAACCCCTATCACTGATCCAAACAGTGATCCTGATGCGAATGCAGCTGCCGAAAGATAGGTTAACTATAAAGGCATAAAAAAACCGCCAGATTGGCGGTTTTTTTTAATTTCAATGCTTAAATTATGAACACTGAAATTAAAGACTCTGCTAGCCACACCTCGGCACACGAGACAGTTGCTACCGTTGCTCCCTTCCGGGCCTGGCGGGATTCACAACCTTTCGTTGCGAGGGGACCAGCAGAGCCGGGCGCATTATCCCCCAACTAAAAAAAATTATAAACCCTTAATCTTAAAAATTTGGCACAAACCCTTGATGAATCAAAGTCGCCAGCTCTGGAATGGCTTCATTGTCACCTATGTCTGCATAATCATAAGTAGAAAAATTAGCCCAGCTCCGGAGTAATTGGGCTACTTCAGGTCCCTCCTCCACGGTACTTAAGTGTAAGTTTTTGATAGTTGTTTCTTCGAAAGCTTTCCTTTCCAATAAACGTGACTGGCCCACAAGCTCTTTTAGCTGCTTCATTAAAGTTACCTGCTGCTGGCTTTCCATGCGCGAGAACTCGATTCGAAATTCATCATTCGGATAAACCTGGTAAAAAGTCGGATTGCTGGAATTCCAGTTCTGCCAAACACCAACAACCTGATGAGTGTCAAAACTAACAGCCAGAAACTCTGAGGATTTCCAGATAGTTACTATCTGTGGCGACTTACCGTCCTCTTTGAGGACATAGTTTGCTTTTATTGCGCTCTCTTCAGATGACTTAGCAAGTAACAGCCCATTTGACAGTAATAGAATCATGAGTACAGCTGTGGTAACGAGGATAGATTTTGATATGTTGTTCATGCAAAACCTCTAAAATGAACTTTATCGTTGGATTTATAAAAAACTGCGCACCAATTACTAATAGGAATGACTAAACGAAAGTAACTGGGCGCAGTCTCATAGCTCATTTACTGAACGGCGTTTACTTCAGCCTGATTAATCAGATCAGCTGCATAATCAATGGCGTGAAAAACCATACTTTGCTCATTCACACCGCGTAACAGTTGTGCTCCTGGGCCAATTGCGTAAACACCAACATCTTCACCGGCATGTGTTTCCGAACCAAGCGGCACAAGCGATTCCTGGTGGAAACCTGATGACTCGGTGTCCTCATCAGTATGAACGTGGCGTCCTGTGTTATGTTGCTCGCTATAACGTTGGTCACCAAATGAATCATCACCATAGTTGGCGTAACCTAAGCCATTGGTGTACCCCAAGGTAGTATAGGGTCTTTCGTCGCCTGCAAGCACCGGTTCTGACTCAGGATTACCTGCACTATCATTAGTTTTAACCAGGCCAAGAATTGGGTTGCCGCGGGTCGGGTAACCAGCAAGCGTTAACACGTGACTATGATCCGCTGTGACAACAATCAGGGTTTCATTTAAATCAACGGAGTTCATGGCAACTTCTATCGCTTTTGCAAACTCAACTGCATCATACAAAGCACGATAGGCATTACCCGCGTGATGAGCATGGTCCACTCGTCCCGACTCCACCGTCAGGAAAAATCCTTTGTCATTCTTTGACAGAATCTGCAATGACTTTTCAGTCATTTGACTAAGTGAAGGTTCTCCCGCTACGTCATTAGCTCTATCCGCTTCATATTCCATATGCGAGGAGTTGAATAAGCCTAATAGCTTATCAGCGACAGTTGTATCAACAGCATCAAAACCTGATTGGTCAAAAACATACTGACCATTTGAATGTTTGCTCTGCCATAAACTGATCAGGTTTTGCCCATCCTGACGCTTTCCATTTTTACCTTCTTCATCTGTGAGTGAACTAGGTATGAAATGACGACGTCCACCGCCTAAAACCACATCAATACCATCACCATAATTGAAGTCGATTAATTGCTGTGCAATATCTTTGCAGCCGTTAGTTTTTGCTTCTTCAGATAAACCATCATCACTTTCCCAGTTACGTTCCGATGATTTAGCATAAGTTGCCGCTGGGGTTGCGTGGGTGATTCGCGCCGTTGAGATGATGCCCGTTGATTTCCCAGCCATTTCAGCAAGCTCAATAGCAGTTACAAGCTCTTCGCCCTGGCCTGAAGCACAATCGGCTCGCAATGCTTTTTCAGACAATCCAATGACTCCAGCTTTGGTCTTAGCGCCGCTGATCATAGCTGTCATGGTTCCTGCTGAGTCAGGTGTCTGTTGATTGGTATTATAAGTTTTCAGTAAACCTGCCACTGGAAACTTATCAAAACTCAATTGATACTCTTCACCTGTTTGGCCTTCAATCTGTCCCGCCAGAATACGTGCCGCAGTAACCGTTGATACCCCCATACCATCACCCACAAACAGAATGACATTTTTAGCAGAACCGCGGGTAAGGTTTACGTCAGTTTCATTGGCAGTAATGACGGTATTCTGGCCTGCTTCAAACCAGGCATTAGTTTTAGTCCAATCAACCGAAGATTCCGGCGGCGTCGTTGTATTATCATCGTCATCACTTGGGCATGCTGTTAACAAGGCGGTCGCCACTAAAACAGGCAGTAATTTAAATGTGTTTTTCATCATAATTTCCTCAATTCAATTCGATACGCTGAATGCAGCGGTTACTGATACTTTTCACCGCCAAGTTCGGCAGCCTGATTGATAACGTGGAAAATAACGTTTTGTTCAATGACACCCTGCAACCATTGTGCGCCTGGCCCTTGAGCATGAACGGTAACATCTTCACCAGCGTGAGTTTCTGAACCAAGTGGAACTAACGCTTCCTGATGGAATCCACTTTGCGTGGTATCAACTGTGGTTAAATCAACTCGACCATTTAAACCCGCATCGCCGTAACGTTGATCACCACCATTGCCCGGACCATAATCCGCAAATCCTAAACCATTGGCATAACCGACAGTGGTATAAGGCATACCATCAGCAGCCAGGCTTGGCTCATCAAGAGGCGCACCATTGGCATCTGTACTTTTAACCACACCCAAAATTGGGTTACCGCGCTGAGGGTAACCAGCGATGGTGAACACATGACTATGATCTGCGGTAACAAGAATCAAAGTTTCATCAGGGTTAGTACTATCCACTGCAGCCTGTACCGCTTTTGCAAATTCTTCTGTATCACGGAGGGCACGGTAGGCATTACCGGCATGATGCGCATGATCGATGCGACCTGACTCAACCATCAGGAAATAGCCATTATCGTTTTTATTCAGGAATTCAATGGCTTTGCCTGTCATCTCACTTAATGAAGGCTCACCACCAATATCATTCTGACGATCAGCTTCATATTCCATGTGTGAAGAATTAAACAAGCCCAACACTTTACTGGTCGCTGCTATATCCAGCGCATCAAACTCTGTTTGAGTTTCAATATAACTGGCAGCTTCTCCCTGATAACGCGCTAACCATTCAGCGGTTAAATCTCGTCCATCTTTGCGCTTACCATTTTTACCTTCACTATCGACAGTATCTTCTGGCAGGAAATGGCGACGACCACCACCAAACGCCAGATCAATACCATCACCCGCTTCAAGCTCAATTAATTGAGAGGCAATATCCTTACAACCTGCAGCTACAGCTTCCTCAGGCAAATTATCGTCACTTTCCCAGTTACGCTCAGGCACTTTGGCGTATGTAGCAGCTGGCGTTGCATGAGTAATTCTGGCAGTGGAAACTACGCCGGTAGACAACCCCTTTTGCTCAGCCAACTCAAGTGCTGTAGTCAGCTCATACCCCAAGGAACTTTCACAATTACCACGCTCAGCATCAGGAGCAATGTTAATGACTCCAGCTTTGGTTTTTACACCAGCCATCATGGCTGTCATGGTGCCTGCTGAGTCTGGAGTTTGCTGATTCGTATTGTAAGTTTTGACTTGGGCGCTATAGGGCATCCTATCGAATGATAACTGATGTTCTTCCCCGGAAATCCCGAGCTTTTGACCTGCAAATATTCGTCCAGCGGTAATGGTTGAAACACCTAAGCCATCACCGACAAATAAAATGACGTTTTTAGCTCTGTTTTTTGGTGTTAATGCCAGTTGTTTTTGAATGGCTGCCTGCCCTTCGTTAAACCAGCTACTATTCTTTTGTGTGTCTGGAACAACCGCAGCATGCAATGAACTAACCACTAGCGTGCTCAACACTGCCAGGCCACACTTCTTACTAAAGTTTTTCATCCTGTACCCCATGGTTTCAGTTAAATAAGCAAGAAAGGCACACTGCCCTTCTTTTATCTGGTGGCAACTATAGAAAAGCTTTGTGACGAATAAGTGACTGTTCATTGACAGAAAATAGACAACTGCATGACACCGTCAGAAAACATGATTTGATTGGCATAATTATTACTTGCGAGATTCTTCTAATCGGTTTAAGTAAGCAAGACTCAATTATGTGAACTATTTAGTTGTGTAGTACTGGTGGGATTCTATGGTATATTGGCCAGCAATTGGTCATTCGACCATCCAAGTTATCACAACACTCTAAGTACAATCTGGAAGACACATGAAAATAGGTATTTTATCGCGCAATCCACGGCTATATTCCACCAAAAGACTGGTACAGGCTGCAGAAGAGCGTGGTCACGAAGCGCAAGTGGTTGATGTGCTCAAATGCTTCATGAACATCACATCTAACCGCCCCACAGTTCACAGCAAGGTACAGGGCAAAGTACGTCAGCTTGAATTTGATGCGGTAATTCCACGTATCGGAGCCTCAGTTACTGCCTATGGTACAGCGGTGCTTCGTCAGTTTGAGGTCGGTGGCGTTTATTCTGTCAATGAGTCAATTGCCATTACTCGCTCGCGCGATAAGCTACGTGCTCATCAATTATTAGCCCGTAAAGGTGTGGGCATGCCGATTACGAGTTATGCACACTCAGTTGAAGCGACTGATGAGCTGATTGAGTCGGTTGGTGGCGCTCCATTAATCGTTAAGGTTATTGAAAGTACCCATGGTAATGGTGTCGTTCTGGCTGAAACGAATAAGGCTGCCGAGAGTTTGATCAACGCGTTCCGTAGCTTAAATGCTGATTTCCTGGTACAGGAATTTATCAAAGAAGCCGGTGGCTCAGACATTCGTTGCTTTGTAGTGGGTGATAAAGTTATTGCAGCCATGCAGCGTAGCGCCAAAGAAGGTGAGTTCCGCTCTAACCTGCATCGTGGCGGCAGTGCTCAAGTGATCAAGCTAAAACCTGAAGAGCGCGCACTTGCAGTGCGAGCGGCTAAAGTGATGGGACTTGATGTTGCTGGCGTTGACCTGATTCGTTCAGCTCATGGACCGCTAGTAATTGAAGTCAACTCATCACCAGGACTTGAAGGTATTGAAAAAGCCACTGGCAAAGACGTTGCTGGCTCAATCATTCAGTTCATTGAAAAAGACTCTTTAAAAGGCCCCAATAAGCCCAAAGGGCGTGGTTAACTGAGAGGGTTATCGATGAGCAAAATACATGTTGGATGGAAAGAAAAAGCCAAGCTGTCAGGGCTTGGCATCCCAAGCATCAAAGTCAAAGTCGATACCGGCGCAAAAACGTCGAGCCTGCATGCCTTTGATATCAAGCTCATAGAAAGGGATGATAACACCTACGTCTCATTCAAGACCTGCCCTCTTCGCCGGCATCCAAAGCGTGTCTTCACCTGTGAAGCAGAGATGATCGACTACCGCAAAATCACCAGCTCGAATGGCCAAACGCAGTCACGCTATGTGATTCGAACCCCCATCACCATTGGTGATCAGACTTGGGACATCGACATCACCCTCGCTAACCGTGAAAAAATGCGTTACAAGATGCTACTTGGACGAGAAGCCATGGAAAATATTCTTGTATCACCTACAGAAGCTTATTTACAGAGTCCGAAGGATTAGTTTTATAAGGAGTAAAGTTTGGCAATACCAACCTATCAAGAGTTTATGCTACCTTTTTTAAGAACTTTAGGTGATGGACAAGAGCATAAGCTTAGGGAAATTTATAAACTGCTGGCAAGTGAATCTAATTTAACTGAAGAGGAAATGGAGCAAAAGCTGCCAAGTGGTAAGCAGCTTGTTTTTCACAATAGAATCGGTTGGGCAAGAACTTACTTAAAAAAAGCTGGTTTAATCGACGCTCCCCAAAGAGGTGTTTTTACAATTACACAAAGAGGAAGAGATTTGCTTAAGTCTAATCCTCAGGAAGTAACAATAAAAACCTTAGAGCAATTTCCTGACTTTTTAGAATTTAAAGAGCTTTCTTCTACAAGTGCTGATAGAGAGAATGATGAACAAACTAAAAGCTCAAAACTAACCCCTGTTGAACAGATAGACAGCGCTTTCAAATCCATTAACTCAGAACTGATTGATGAGTTGCTTGATACAATCACCCAGTGCACACCATTATTCTTTGAACAGCTAGTGGTAGAGCTCTTATTAAAAATGGGCTATGGCGGCTATAGAGAAGATGCCGGGATACCGACCCAATATACTAACGATGGTGGTATTGATGGCATAATCAATGAAGACCCATTAGGCTTAGATACCATATACTTACAAGCTAAAAGATACTCAAAAGATCGGTCTGTTGGTAGGCCAGACGTTCAATCATTTGCTGGTGCATTAGATATGCAAAAGTCTAGGAAAGGTGTCTTTATCACAACGTCTAGATTCAGTAATGATGCAATTGAGTATGTAAACTTAATAGAAAAAAGTATCGTTTTAATAGATGGAAAAAAACTTGCAAGCCTTATGATTCAATATAATTTGGGGGTCACTATCAAGCAAGTTTATGAAATAAAAGATATAGATACTGACTACTTTTTAGAAGAGTAGACAGCCCCCATCATTCGTCATACCGCGGCTCGACCGCGGTATCCAGCGACTTCAAACTATTTTTTTACAAAACACTGGATCCCGCGGTCAAGCCGCGGGATGACAAGTTTTGGCATCCAAAAGTAGTAGTTGGTAGAATTTTTCAAACATTTATATACAAAAAAGCCCGCATATGCGGGCTCTTATATATGGCGGTGAAGGAGGGATTCGAACCCTCGATACGCTATTAACGTATACACACTTTCCAGGCGTGCTCCTTCAGCCACTCGGACACTTCACCGTAATTATTGCTAGACCACCTAGTGGGCTAGGCGGCGTAAGATATATGAATTACTTAAAAAAGGCAATCCCTGGCAGGGATTTGGCAATATTTAGGTTCTTTGCACCACTTTGGCACTCAACCAATACTTCTGTATCTGCCAGTAACTTAGAAATAACACACCACTGAATAATAAATCTCCCATCATGCTGCGTTGTAAGAAGGGTAATGCCATGGTGTAGCATTCGATGAGCCCCGCCCAGCTTTTACTGTAATAGCCTGAGACCAGCCAAACCCCAAAGTTACTGATGAGGAAAAATATCAGTGAACTACCAATGGTCGCGCCGATCACTTTCAGACTACTGACTCGGTTTTGCAACCAGAAACCTATAAGCACTGCTACAGCCATAGCACCATAAACAAAAATTATGGTGTTATGCAGTCCTAAAAACAGATCGGCCAGAAACATGGAAAACAAAGGCACGGCAAATGCCATCCACTTTTTCTCAAAATAAGTTCCAGCAAATAGTGCCAGCGCCATCACCGGGGTGATGTTATACGGGTGAGGAAAAACCCGATACAGAGATACAGCGATAACAATCGCTATAAGGGTTAATGTTTTAGGGCTAATTTTTTCCATTACTAATTCCTTCATCGTTGCCATTGGGCTTCTTTATCATTATTGGAGCGTGCAATTATTCGACTGATAATAAACAGTAAATCGGATAGTCGGTTCAGATAGATGATACTCAGTTCAGTAACCGTTTCATCTTCAGTAAGTGCGATAAGGCGGCGCTCAGCGCGGCGCGCTATGCATCGAGCCAAATGCGCGTGAGCTGAGGCTAAGCAGGAACCCGGTATAACAAACTCTTTCAAAGGTGGAAGTTTTTGATTCCAGGTTTTTATCCAGGCTTCAAGCTGCACCACATCTGATTGCTTCAAAAACTCCTGTTCAGGACTGGCCAATTCACCGCCCAGGCTGAACAGTTGATTTTGAATATTCCTAATCGCTTTGACGATGGTTTCATGTTGTCCCACCTTGATTGAGGCGACTAACACTCCCAGTGATGCATTAAGCTCATCTACCGTCCCAATAGCTTCTATTCGTGGATGGCTTTTTTTGACATGTTGCTGATTGGCAAGGCGCGTCAAACCCTTATCGCCCTGCCCTGTTGTGATTCGAGTGAGTCGATTACTCATGTATAAACCCTTAAAATACCAGATCAAAAGTTATGATGACATCTCGTCCTTTTGCTGGGTAATACCCGTTAAATTGCGCGTAATCAATATACTCTTTATCCAGTAAATTATCGACACGCAGGCCCAGTCGCGCATTATCAAATCGCCAAACCAATGCACTATTTAAAATGGTATAAGCATCCACTTTAGCAAAAGAATTAGTGGTATCACCATCCTGATACCGGTCACCACGATGATGAGCTTCAAGAAACCAACTAATATCACTGGTTAGCTGCCAGTCAAACCAGCTTGTTACCGTATTTTCAGAAACACCGGGAACAATCCGCTCACTTGAATCAATTTCGGCATCCACCCAGTGATAAGAAACCCCGACTTCACTCTCATCAATGAAATAGCGATAGTCTAGCAGAAGTCCCAGTCGAGTAGATTCACTGCCGTTGACGTTAGCTCCAGGAAAGAAAGCACCTGCAGGAGGAGTAGCCGATGGATCAAAAATAATCTCATCTTTCAGTTTTAACTGATAAACCGATGCCTGCAATGAACTTGACTCAAATTGGCCTGACACACCTGCTTCAATGGATATCCCTGTCTGCGGCTCAAGACCCAGAACCCCATCTGATGTATAAGCTTGCTCATCAACCTTGGCGAATCGATAGTTATTGCTGTATCGAATAAAGCTTTTCGTAGCGCCACTCAATTGATATGAAAAGCCAATATCATAGGCTGATGCTGATTTGTCGAGGACTATTCCTTGGGGATATAAAGCTGCATCGCTTAACTGGTCCTCAACTTCAGCCAACCGCCCAGCAAGTTCAAGTTGTAATTTAGTAGAAAGTGGCCAGTAAAACTGGCTATATACACTTTCCGAGGTTTGCTCGTTACTGCGAGCCAAAAGAGAAAATTGGTATTCGGCCTTATCGTAATCTATTCCAGCAATCCACTGCATGGGCCCATTATCCGTATTCCAGTCTCCCTTTATTCTTGGGTAAATACCACTCTGAGAGCGTCGGGTCTGATTAACATTAGAAGTCGCAAAATTGATAAAGCTATTGATACTCTGGATATCACTTTCCTGGTGATTGATATCTAAAGCAAACTGCCATTGTGAATTCAGTTTTAGCTGCCCGAAAACACGACTAAAGTATTCATCGGTACTGACATAATCATTAGCAAACTCTGGTCGAGACTGACGAGGGTTACCTAAATCCGAATCAAGCAATGCGCCTGGCGTCTGCTGAGTTTCATTGCGTGTGCGATGAGAAAAACGCCATTGTTGTTGATTGTCCTGATAAAAAAGCTCTGCGCCCAATTGATTATTTTTGAGCTCATTATGGTCACGGTAATTATCAGTTGTTTTTTTATTGCCCTTTAATACCACTGACCATTGCTCATCCAGCTGAAAACCTAAATTTGCCGCAGCTTGCTTTTGTTCAAAACTTCCTTGAGCGTAACGCAGAGTTTTTGTTTGCTTTTTACCAGAGCGAGTAATGATATTAATCACACCGGCTACAGCCTGGTCACCATAAAGACTGCTTCCAGCACCTTGAATAATTTCTATCCGTTCAATATCTATGATGTTGATAGTATCGATATCAGGAGAGGCCAGATCGGTTTTATTCAAGCGTTGTCCGTCAACCAGAACCAGAACATTGCTACCAGCCTGCTCAGCCGAAATGCCGCGCATCGAAACGCTGGTTTTGCCATTAGTGTTTGATACCTGAACACCAGGAACTCTTCGTAGAACCTGACTCAAGTCGGTCGCAGAAAGCCGCTCGATCTCCTGTTTAGTAATTACAGTAACGTGACTGGGCAGTTGGTTTACGTCAGATTCAAAACGACTGGTGGTAATAATTACTGTTTCAGTGTCTTGTTCAAGTTGTATGGAGGGGATTGTTTCATTAGCCAATAGGGGCTGTGCCAGACAGCTCATAATCACAGCTGCTGGAATCGTTGTATTCTTTAAACTCATGGTTGTCTCGTAATTTACGAGCGGGCATTAAAAAAAGAAACACATCTACTATCCGGCTAATTAAGCCTAAACAGAGCCCACCGATCTGCTTGATACACTGTTCAGGCCGGTCTCCGGGCTTATGATCATCTAGTCACTTACCTTCCCAAGTTATTTCTCTAATACCGAAATGGACTCAGTGGTTTATTAAGCGACGCTATCAATTACCGTTGCGGGGGCAGCATCAGATTTCAACTGATTTCCCGATTATCTCCTTGCTTGTTTGCAGCTTGGAAGACCTGATCAGGGGATGAATTTCATCGTGGCCAACTGGCCTTTGCTTTAAAAAGATAAACTCTTGAAAAGGGTTCACGATTGTCAAAAGCGGTGCTATTATAACAAAATCTATTTGGACGTCTATACGTCTTTTTTATTGCCGTAAGTTATATAGCGCAACATGTCATTATTGAGAACTGAATGAGCAAAACACAAAAATTAAAAGAACTTCTAAATCACCGTATCTTATTGCTAGATGGCGCAATGGGTACCATGATTCAGCAATATCAATTAACTGAGGAAGATTATCGCGGCGATAGATTTGCTGACTGGCCAAGTGATCTAAAAGGTAATAATGACCTTTTGAGTCTCACCCAACCACAAATCATTTCTGATATTCATAAAGCATACCTTGAAGCTGGTTCTGACATTATCGAAACCAATACATTTAATGCTACACGGGTAGCTATGGCCGATTACGGCATGCAGGAATTATCTGCAGAAATCAACCGAGAATCTGCAAAACTGGCGAGACAAATCGCCGATGCATATTCTACTTCAAACAAACCACGATTCGTGGCCGGGGTACTGGGCCCTACCAACCGTACCTGCAGCATCTCACCGGATGTTAATGATCCCGGATTTCGTAATATCTACTTTGACGAGCTGGCTGAGGCATATTACGAATCGACCCAGGCGCTGATTGAAGGTGGCGCGGATATTCTTTTGATTGAAACGGTTTTCGATACGCTTAACGCCAAAGCCGCGATTTTTGCGGTGAAGAAATATTTTGATGATCATCAGGTTGAATACCCGATCATGCTTTCCGGAACCATAACCGATGCATCAGGAAGAACACTTACCGGTCAGACGACCGAGGCTTTTTATAACTCCATCCGTCATGCTAACCCTATTAGTGTCGGTTTGAATTGTGCATTGGGGCCTAATGATTTACGCGCCTACATTGAAGAGTTATCACGTATCAGTGAATTTGCCATTTCAGCGCATCCAAACGCCGGCCTGCCTAATGAGTTTGGTGGCTACGACGAAACACCTGATGACATGGCCAGGGAAATGTCAGAGTGGATCGACAAAGGCTTTATCAATATTATCGGTGGCTGCTGCGGTACCACTCCTGAGCACATCGCCCGATTCAATACAATGATTGAGGGTGCGCAACCGCGTAAGCAATTTAATACTGAAGCCAAATGCCGCTTATCAGGACTGGAGGCATTAAACCTTGATGACTCGAGCCTGTTCGTCAACGTTGGTGAGCGAACCAATGTCACTGGCTCCGCCAAGTTTTTGCGTTTGATAAAAGAAGGCGATTTCGAAACCGCCATCGAGGTGGCACTTGAGCAAGTCGAAAATGGTGCTCAGGTGATTGATATCAACATGGACGAAGGAATGCTGGATTCACAGGCTGCCATGCAACGCTTTTTAAATTTGATCGCAGCCGAACCTGACATTAGTCGCGTTCCCATTATGATTGACTCCTCTAAATGGGAAATCATAGAAGCTGGCCTGAAATGCATTCAGGGCAAAGGCATCGTTAATTCGATTTCTTTAAAAGAAGGCGAACAGCAGTTCCTTGAGCAGGCCAGGCTTGTTCAACGCTATGGTGCTGCCGTCATCATTATGGCTTTTGATGAAGATGGTCAGGCCGATACACTAGAGCGTAAAACAGAGATTTGTCAGCGCGCCTATAACCTGCTGATCGAAAAACTCAACTTTGATCCCCAGGACAT
This sequence comes from Kangiella aquimarina DSM 16071, assembly GCF_000374105.1. Taxonomy (GTDB): domain Bacteria; phylum Pseudomonadota; class Gammaproteobacteria; order Enterobacterales; family Kangiellaceae; genus Kangiella; species Kangiella aquimarina. The sequence goes on along the minus strand of NZ_KB893651.1, from coordinate 647,719 downwards.
TATTTTTGATCCCAATATTTTTGCTATCGCCACGGGAATTGAAGAACACAACAACTATGCCGTGGACTTCATTGAAGCCACGCATTGGATCAAACAAAACTTACCTGGCGCACGAGTATCTGGCGGTGTGTCAAACGTATCCTTTTCATTCCGCGGTAACAATACCGTTCGTGAGGCTATTCATGCCGTGTTCCTCTACCATGCCATTAACGCCGGAATGGATATGGGTATTGTAAATGCTGGTCAGCTAGAAGTTTATAGCGCTATTCCGGATGACCTTAAGCAAACGGTAGAAGACGTCGTCCTGAATCGCTCACCTGAAGCCACGGAAAAGCTGCTTGAATTGGCAGAGCAATATCGCAGTTCAGGACAGGACGTTAAGGAAAAAGAAACTCAGGAGTGGCGAAAGTGGCCGGTCAACAAACGTTTGGAACACTCTTTGGTAAAAGGCATTACCGAATTTATTGATGAAGATGTCGAAGAAGCCCGTCAACTAGCCGAACGCCCACTTCATGTTATTGAAGGCCCGTTAATGGATGGAATGAACGTGGTCGGTGATTTGTTTGGCTCCGGCCAGATGTTCCTGCCGCAGGTGGTCAAGTCAGCTCGCGTGATGAAAAAAGCGGTCGCCTATCTCCTGCCCTTTATGGAGGAAGAGAAGAAGCGCTTAAAACTTGCTGATAAACCCAAAGGCAAAATCGTCATGGCTACTGTAAAAGGCGATGTCCATGACATTGGAAAGAATATAGTTGGTGTCGTACTACAATGTAACGGTTATGAAGTAATTGATCTCGGCGTCATGGTACCTTGCGATAAGATTCTAGATACGGCAATTGAACACAACTGCGATATCATCGGCCTGTCGGGACTTATTACTCCGTCGCTTGAAGAAATGGTTCATGTTGCAAAAGAAATGCAACGACGTGGACTAGATTTACCGTTACTGATTGGTGGCGCTACCACGTCAAAAATACATACCGCGGTGAAAATTGAACCTCATTATCAACACCCGGTTATGTATGTGATGGATGCATCGCGAGTAGTCGGCGTAGTTAATAAGTTGTTAGGTGAACACAAAGACGCTTATGTCAGCGAGATCAAAGACGAGTATCAAAAGCTCCGTTCAGAGCGTGAGAAACGTCAGAAAAAATCCAGCCTTGCCAGCCTTAATCAAGCCAGACAGTTTGCAGCCAAAATAGACTGGTCAAAAACAGTTATCACCAAGCCCTCTTTTCTTGGTACTAAAGTATTCCATGATTACCCTCTGGAAGATTTGTTACCCCGCATTGACTGGACGCCCTTCTTTCGCTCCTGGCAACTAGCCGGAAAATTTCCCAATATCCTTGAAGATGAAGTTGTCGGTGAAACTGCCCAAAAGCTGTATCAGGACGCTCAATCGATGCTTAACAGAATCGTTGAAGAAAAATGGCTCACTGCTCGTGCGGTTATTGGTTTTTATCCAGCAAATTCCGTGGGCGATGACATTGAGCTCTATAGCGACGACAAAAGACAGCAACCCCTTTGCCATCTGCATAATCTTCGCCAGCAAAAGCAGACGCGAGACGGCAAGTTCAATTACTGCCTTTCAGATTTTATCGCCCCTAAAGAAACGGGGCTTAAAGACTACATGGGAGGCTTTGCGGTCACAGCGGGTATTGGTATCGATAAGCATGTGAAGGCTTATGAAGCAAATCATGATGACTATAACGCCATTTTGCTAAAAGCCCTGGCTGACAGACTGGCAGAAGCCTTTGCCGAGAGAATGCACGAATTAGTGCGAAAAGACTTCTGGGGCTATGTTCCTGATGAAAAGCTGGACAATGATGACCTGATTTCTGAGCAATATCAGGGGATCCGCCCTGCTCCCGGCTACCCGGCGTGCCCCGACCATACAGAGAAAGGAACCCTCTGGAACCTATTACAGCCCGATCAGGCAATAGGGCTCAATATTACTGAACATTTTGCCATGTATCCTACAGCTGCGGTTTCTGGCTGGTATTTTGCTCATCCTGAAGCACGTTATTTTGGTGTAGGCAAGATAGAGAAAGATCAGGTCAGTGACTACGCCCAGCGCAAGGGCTGGGACCTCGAAACTGCGGAAAAGTGGCTCGCACCTAGCCTTGGCTATGACACTTAGTTATGACATTAACGCACCAGAAGTTTTGAACTTTACCCAAAATAAGCTATCCTATTAGTGTTTTGGACATTCATGAGTCTTAAAGTGCAGCATAAACTGATACAAACATTAACCTTAGTATTAGCGTTACTGGCGTTTATCGGCCAGTCGAATGCTATGGTTAACATGCCTTGTATGAGCACTCATGAACAAGCACCCATTCTAATATCTGACAAATCAGATCAGCATTCAGGCATGGACCACTCTGTGATGAACCATGCTCAGATGAACCATTCAGATATGAGTCAGTCAGATGCTCTGTCCATGGACTGCTGCGAGGACAACGGTAACTGTGACATGAGCACTTGCTCTACTCCCGGCTTACTGATTGAACCTTACTTTAATTCGCAGACAGCCGAACGTAATTCCTCAATTGACTTGTACTCAGATCAAGCAATCGTTTCAATCTCCAGCTCTCTTTATAGACCACCCATCAACTACTAACACAGCATAGATCCGTCTTGAGTTTAAGACTTTATAGACTCAAGCATTAAGTCTGAGTTGGTAGTGTACTTCAGCACTCTACTCATAAGCATTTAGTTTAATCCAACATCGTTGGTTAATCGCTCTGCTGGAGGAGTGATATGTTCATAAAAGATTTAAAAGGCCATACTAGTGTATTGACCATTCTTTGCCTGATGAGTGTTCTCATTTTCGGCAATTCTGAGGCCGTTGCTAATTCCTCAGTTGCCTCTAGTCAGCTGACATTGGAACAGGCAGTTCAAATTGCACAAAATAATGATCCATGGCTAGAAAGTAACAAATTTCGCCAACAATCAATCAGTGCACAAAGTACTGCTGCCGGAAGCTTACCCGATCCCATGGTTTCCATTTCTGTAGCCAATTTACCGGTGGATAGTTTTGACTTTTCACAGGAAGCTATGACTCAACTTAAATTTGGCGTAACACAGGCTTTACCTCGTGGCGATAGTCTTGCCTTGTCACAAAAACGCCTCCAGCAAATAAGCCAGGAGTTTCCGCTACAACGCCAGGATCGAAAAGCAAAAGTAAAAGCTGCTATCAGCCAATTATGGTTAGATATTTTTCTCACAGCTCAAACGATTGAATTGATTGAAAAGGATCGTCCTCTTTTCGAGCAGCTGGCAGAAACAGCATCTATTAACTATTCCAGCGCCATGGGTCAAACAAGCCAACAGGATGTCATTAGAGCTCAGGTTGAATTGACCCGACTGGATGATCGATTAAGCCAACTTAGACAACAGTTAATTAGTAACAAAGCGCAACTAGTTGAGTGGTTAACGTCTTTGAATCATTCTCAATGGGCGATGAGAGAATTTGAATTACCAGACAATCTACCCGCAATCACTTTAGGTAGTGAACATTTGCTAAGTGAGAACAGGAATGAATATTCAGAAAAGCTAATTCAGCATCTTTCAAATCATCCACAGTTAGTAGCGTTTGAGCAGAAAATTAAAGCCAGCGATACCAGTATTGAACTTGCAAAACAGAGCTATAAACCACAGTGGAATTTGAATGCCAGTTACGGATACCGTGATGATAATCCTATGGGTAATAGTCGCTCAGACTTCTTCTCAGTTGGCGTCAGCTTCGATGTCCCGCTGTTTACGGAAAACCGTCAGGACCAGCAGGTTACTTCAAGCATAAAAGAGCGAGAAGCATATAAAGCCGATAAATGGTTAATGCTGAGAAATATGTTAGCCAGCGTACGAAATTTTCAAGGACAGCTAGCTGAGCTTGATAGCAGACGTCAGCTTTTCAATAACAAGTTGTTGCAGGAAATGCAGCAACAAGCTGAATCGACACTTAATGCTTACACCAATGATCGGGGTGACTTTGCAGAAGTCATGCGCGCTAGAATTGCAGAGCTGAATACCAAAATCGACGCCATGACCGTTGAGGTGAACTACCTCAAAACAGTCGTTCAATTAAATTACCTGTTCACACAGGCCGAGCAATAAATTTCAAGGTAACACTATGAAAAAATCAACTTTGACCACAGTCGTTAGTGCCGCAATTGTTGGTGCTGTTTTGGGTGTATCTCTTTCCACTTGGCTGGGTGATTCAGGTTCCTCAACGAATAACAATGCAGGCCCAAAAGAACCGCTATATTGGGTCGCCCCAATGGATCCGAATTATCGCCGAGATAAACCCGGTAAATCACCTATGGGTATGGATTTGGTTCCCGTTTATGAGGAAGCTCAGGATTCAGAGTCTCCTGGTACAGTGAGTATCTCTGCTGCAGTGGAAAATAATATTGCCGTTCGCACCGATACCGTTAAATACGGCACGCTAAACAATGCTATCAAAACTGTTGGCTATGTGCAGTTTAATCAAGACCAGCTGATTCATATTCACCCAAGAGTTGAAGGTTGGGTCGAAAAGCTATTCGTAAAGGCATCCGGTGATCCGGTAAAAAAAGACCAGCCTTTATACGAGCTTTATTCACCTCAGCTGGTCAATGCTCAGGAAGAATATGTTTTAGCATTAAAGCGTAACAGTGGCGAACTGATTCAGGCTGCTCGTAACCGTCTAAGAGCTCTTCAATTACCTGAGTCATTCATACAGCAACTGGGCAAGAAGCGTCAGGTGAAGCAAACCGTTACCTTTTATTCACCCCAAGATGGTGTCATTGATCAGCTTAGCATTCGCGAAGGATTTTACGTACAACCTGGCACAACTATGATGTCAATTGGCACGTTGGAGCAGGTGTGGGTTGAAGCAGAAGTTTTTGAAAGACAGGCTGAGCTCCTTAAGATCGGTTTGCCGGTGACCATGAGCCTTGATTACTTCAATGGTCAATCCTGGAAAGGCGAAATTGATTATATCTACCCTTCGCTTGATAGCACCAACCGAACTTTGCGTGTTCGCATCCGATTCAACAATCCTGATCACAAACTTAAGCCCAATATGTTCAGTCAGATCGTTATTCATGCTGACTCAGATAAACGCCAGCTGTTAGTGCCTAAGGAAGCAGTTATCCGAACCCAAAAACAGGATCGCGTAGTATTGGATTTAGGTGATGGAAAATTTAAATCGGTTGAAGTTCTACTGGGAGCTACTGGTGATAAATTCTTCGAAGTCATTGAAGGTCTGGAAGAAGATGACCGCGTGGTCACCTCGGCACAGTTTTTGATTGATTCGGAATCCAGTAAAAGCTCTGACTTTAAACGCCTCAGTCAAGAGGATGAAAACGAGTCCATATGGGTAGAAGCAACTATCAACAGTGTTATGGCACATCACAATATGCTGAATGTTAGTCACGGTCCTGTTGAACAATGGCAGTGGCCGGCCATGACCATGGATCTCAACACTCAGGAAGATCTTGATTTATCACAGTTAAAATCGGGGATGACTGTGCATATTGAAATCAGCAAATTATCTGATGGCAGTTTTATGATAACCGAAATACACATTCCCGATCAGAATGACAAACAACAGGACGAAGAAGTTGACCACTCGACTATGGACCACTCGACTATGGACCACTCGACTATGGACCACTCGACTATGGACCACTCGACTATGGACCACTCGACTATGGACCACTCGACCATGGACCACTCGACCATGGACCACTCGACCATGGACCACTCGACCATGGACCATAGTTCAACTGACGAGGAGAATAAGGAATGATCGCATCCATTATTCGCTGGTCAATTCATAATCGTTTCTTCGTCCTGCTGGCAACACTGATCCTTGTTGGTGTTGGGATTTATTCCCTCAAGAAAACACCGGTAGATGCGATACCAGACCTATCAGATGTACAGGTCATAATAAAAACCAGTTATCCAGGGCAAGCTCCTCAGGTTGTAGAGGATCAGGTAACTTACCCGTTAACCACTGCCATGCTTTCGGTGCCAGGCGCACAAACGGTACGCGGCTTTTCATTCTTTGGTGACTCTTATGTTTATGTCATTTTCGATGAAGACACCGACCTCTATTGGGCACGCTCAAGAGTCTTGGAATACTTAAGCCAGGTTGCTCCTAGCCTACCTGAAACAGCAAAACCCCAGCTTGGTCCCGATGCTACCGGCGTCGGCTGGGTATACCTTTATGCATTGGTCGACAAAAGTGGCCAACAAGATATCAGCCAGTTACGAAGCATACAGGACTGGTTTTTAAAGTATGAACTTCAAACCGTCGATGGTGTTTCAGAAGTCGCCACCGTTGGCGGTATGGTTAAACAATATCAGGTCAAAGTTGATCCTGAGAAACTTCGTGCCTACTCAATCCCATTGGATTTAATCCAACGAGCCATTCAACAAAGCAATCAGGAAGTTGGTGCATCAGTTATTGAAATGGCCGAAGCCGAGTACATGGTCAGAGCAAGCGGTTATCTGAAAAATCAGGAAGACATTGGACTGATACCACTTGGTGTCAACGAGCAAGGCACTCCGCTGTTGCTAAAAGATGTGGCGGACATTTCAGTTGGCCCGCAGATGCGACGCGGTATCGCAGAACTTAATGGTCAAGGTGAAACTGTTGGCGGCATTATAGTCATGCGTTTCGGCGAGAATGCCCAACAAACGATTAATGCCGTAAAAGATAAACTCGCTCAATTACAATCAAGCCTTCCTCAAGGTGTTGAACTGGTTACAGTCTATGACCGAAGCGGGCTGATTGAACGCGCGGTAGATAATTTGTGGCAGAAACTTATTGAAGAGCTGTTAATTGTTGCACTGGTTTGCATGGTGTTCCTGTTCCATGTCCGCTCATCACTGGTGGCCGTTATCAGTCTGCCAGTTGGAATCTTAACGGCATTTATTATCATGCACTGGCAAGGTCTCAACGCCAATATCATGTCACTTGGTGGAATAGCTATTGCCATTGGTACTATGGTGGATGGTGCTATTGTGATGATTGAAAATATGCATAAACACCTTGAGCGAGCAAGGACTGAGCATCAAACGCTAACCAGCAAGCAGCGCTGGGAAGTTGTTAGCCAGTCAGCGACCGAAGTGGGGCCTGCATTATTTTTCAGCCTCCTCATCATCACAGCTAGCTTTATTCCGGTATTCACACTTGAGGCACAGGAAGGACGTATGTTCTCTCCGCTCGCCTTCACCAAAACTTACGCTATGGCTGCTTCCGCTGCTTTGGCTATCACTTTGGTTCCAGTACTTATGGGGTATTTTGTACGTGGCAAAATCAGGCCTGAAAACAAAAACCCAATCAATAGAGCTTTAAGCCAGGTATATAAACCAGTACTCACCAGAATCTTACGTTTTCCTAGAACTACATTAGGTGTCATTGCTTTGCTAATGATTGTCGGTTTATGGCCAGCAACCAAAATCGGTAGCGAGTTTATGCCTGAACTCGATGAAGGCGATCTGATGTATATGCCTACTACCTACCCTGGTTTGTCTATCGGTGAAGCTCGTGAAATACTTCAGCAGACTGATAAGCTAATAATGACTGTACCCGAAGTCAAAACGGTTTTTGGTAAGATTGGACGTGCTGACACGGCGACCGATCCGGCTCCATTAACCATGATTGAAACTTTTATTCAATTAAAACCAAAGAACCAATGGCGGGAAGGCGTTACTACGAGCAGCATCAAGCAAGAGCTCGAAAACTTGGTAAGAATACCTGGACTTTCAAATGCTTGGGTAATGCCAATTAAAACTCGCATCGATATGCTAGCTACCGGCATTAAAACACCTGTTGGTATAAAAGTTTCTGGGCCAGACCTCAGTGTCATTGAAAGTATTGGCAAACAACTGGAACAAATATTACAGAAGGTACCCGGAACCGCTTCGGTCTACTCTGAACGAGTCGCTGGAGGGCGCTATCTGGATATTGATATTCATAGAGAACAGGCTGCCCGTTATGGCTTGAATATTAAAAACATTCAGCAGGTCATTTCGACTGCAGTTGGTGGTATGAATATCACACAGACGGTTGAAGGCCTTGAGCGTTACCCCGTGAATATCCGTTATCCGCAGGAATACCGTGATTCACCAGAACAACTGGCACTGCTTCCGATTGTCACACCTGCTGGACAAAGAATTGCTTTGGGCGATGTAGCGACCATTCAAATCCTCGATGGACCACCCGCCATCAAAAGTGAAAATGCCCGTATCAATGGCACCGTGTTCGTCGATATTGACAATATCGATATCGGTCACTATGTAAGTCAAGCACAGCAGGTCGTTAATGAACAACTGGAGCTGCCTGCTGGCTACTCGCTGAATTGGGCTGGCCAGTATGAATACATGCTCAGAGCTGAGAAAAAGCTCAGCTATGTGTTACCACTGACCTTAGCCATCATCATGGTATTGCTCTATTTAAGTTTTAGAAACTTGATGGAAGTTATCATTATCATGGGCACCCTGCCGCTGGCCATTGTCGGAAGCCTTTGGCTGACTTACCTGATGGGTTTAAACTTTTCGGTGGCAGTCTGGGTTGGCTTTATAGCACTGGCAGGTGTGGCTGTCGAGATTGGGGTCATTATGCTGGTCTACCTCAACCAGTCGTATAAAGAACTGATTGATTCAAGCACAACTAAATTGGATAAAGAACAGCTGAAACAGGCCATTATTGATGGAGCGTCATTACGAGTCCGTCCAATTATGATGACAGCTGCATCAATCATATTAGGTCTATTACCGATTCTACTTGGCGGTGGTACTGGTGCTGAACTGATGAGTGGAATCGCCACGCCTATGGTAGGCGGTATGTTAAGTGCTTTAATATTGACTCTCGTCGTTCTACCTTTGGTGTATTACCTCTGGCGCGCACGCTCTATTCAAAACTAAGTCGATTAAGATGCTGGTGGTTGTCACCAGCATCCTAACTCGCGGCTGCAAAACAATCTCTTCTACCTAAGCTATGACAAATGGCATAGGTTAGGTCTGCACGGTTTAAGGTATAAAAGTGGAAGTTCTTAATACCTTCCTTAGCCAGTAGTTTTACCTGCTCGATCGCAATGTGCGATGCAATCAGTTGCCGGGTTATAGGATCCTGATCAAGCCCTTGGTACAGCTTATGCATCCAGCCAGGAATCTCAACCTGAGTAAAACGAGCAAACTTCAACAACTGTAAAAAATTAGTTACTGGCAAAATGCCCGGAATCAATTCCACATCAACATTATCACGAACACATTTATCCCTAAGTCTTAGGAAATGTTCTGCATTAAAAAAGAATTGAGTTATCGCTCGACTGGCGCCAGCGTCTACTTTTCGCTTAAGGTTTTCAAAGTCTGATTGAGCTGACATTGCCTCCGGATGCACTTCGGGATAGGCTGCAACACTGATATCAAAGTCGTACAGACTTTTTAATTTTTTAACCAAGTCGGTGGCGTAGGTAAAGTCACCACTATGAATGTCAGAGCTTTCAGGTTGATCACCACGCAAAGCAACAATATGGCGAACACCGACTTCCCAATAGCGATGAGCAATTTGCTCAATTTCAGCCTCAGAAGCGTCAACACATGTTAAGTGAGGCACTGCATTCAAACTGGTCTCCGTAAAAATCTTTTCAATCACTTCATGAGTGCGCTCACGAGTACTGGCACCAGCTCCATAAGTTACAGAAACAAAATCTGGTTGTAGTGGTTCCAGCTTCTTTATGCTCTGCCACAAAACCTGATTCATATCCTCACTACGCGGCGGAAAAAATTCAAAAGAAATATTAACGTTGCCAGAAAGGCTGGCAAAATCATTGTTGTTCCTTTCCAGTTCTTGAACATGCGAGTACAAACGTTCTGCTCGATTCATGCAACACTCCTTAGTAAATCACAAAGATCATTAAGAACGCCTGCTGCAGTTACTTCACGACCAGCCCCAGGGCCTTGTAGAATTAAAGGGTTGTCCTTGTACCATTCACTACGAATGGCAAAAACATTGTCACAAGGGTTCAGAATTGCGAAAGGGTGATCCGGCTGGATGACTTCTAACTTCAGGCTCAGTTCCTGCTTGGTTAAACTCGCAATGTAGCGAAGCAAGCCACCTTGAGATTTTGCTTGCTGATACAGTTCAGCATAGTATTCATCAATGGCACTTGAGTTATCCCAAAATTGCAGCAGGTCACCCTGGAGTAAGGAATCGGGTATAGCGGGCTCAAAATTCTCTTTTGCATCAAAGAANCCAGCCTCTCTAGCCAGAATTCTAATCTTTCGTATAACATCATTACCCGATAAATCTTCACGTGGATCTGGTTCGGTGTAAGCATTGTCCTTGGCTTCAAGTAGTAACTTTGAAAAAAGCTTTCGACCGTCAAACTGCCCAAACAACCAAGACAGTGAACCTGAAAAAATTCCAGAGATACTAAGTATCGTATCGCCCGCTTCTTTAAGTTTCTTGATACTTGACTGGATAGGAATCCCTGCACCAGCTGTAGTATTTTTGAGCCACTTACGATTTTTTTGTGTCTGAATTTGCTCAATATGACTTGCAAGTTTATGATCCGATGCTGCAATTTTATTGGCCGATATAATATGCCAACCATTATTAGCGAACTCGCCATAGAGATTTGCAATTTCTTCACTGGCAGTAAGGTCAATAACAACCAGCTCTTTATTTGAGTAATCGGTTAAGGCATTTAAAAGCTGATTATTAAGATTACTCTGAATTAATGGTTTATTGTCATAAGAGTTGTTTTCAGTATCCCTATCGTCCCCTAACAGTTGGACCGTATCTTCATGACGGGTTAAGCAGTTATTGGAAAGTACGTAATGTCTGCTATTTGCCACCGCCAATAATGATAATGACCGATTAAGAGATGACTCAATTTCAGGTTTATTATCCTTTAGGATTCTTAAAAACTGTTTACCAATATTGCCATAACCAAGAACTACAATTGGTATCGACGGTTCCCTTTCAAAAAAAGTGTCATGCAGGTCATGCAGTAAAGTAATGGCCTGTTCATCTTCAATTAAAACGCATAGCGTATGTGCATTAGCAGGATAGTGAATTTCTTCAATAGAATATCGTTCAAGTCGCTCAATGAATTTGCTGATGACTTTATGATTCTGACGTATCCCCTGACCAACTAGACTAATCAGCGACAGATTATTTTTTTCAACAATAGGATAAAACTGCGCGGCCTGAATAATGGATATACAATTAAACCGGTCTGGTTCTGCCACATAAAATGTCAGCCTGTCCAAAGTCCGGTCAAAATTACTGGCATAACTGGCAATCTGGTTCAGTAATATTTTCTGCTGAACAGTACGAGCACTAAGCTCATTAATATTATTAATGACAATGCGAACTAATGCCTGTTTAGCGGCTATCGTTTTTACCTGACCAGAACTTGTGGGGTGTTGTGTGATTTGAGTTCCATGCGAGTGATCTAAGAGAGAACTTTTTATGGTAGCGCTGGTTTTATAGGTTAAAAGTGGCGTGACGGTTTTTTGATGTAGCACGTTGGCCCCTAACTCTGAAATCGCCTGAGCCTCACATAATGATAAATGCTCCACTCTCTGCGCATTGCTTACGATATTGGGATCGGCAGTGAAGATTCCATCCACATCGGTCCAAATAGTGACTGAAGCTGCCTTTACTAACTGCGCTATAACCGTTGCGCTATAATCACTTCCGTTTCGTCCCAACGTAACGAGTTTGCCGCAATTATCACTAGCAATAAAACCAGTAAATACAAATCGAGCATAATTGGGTTCTAAATGATTAAGAGTTGACTCATACAGACTGGAAAAATTAGCTTCAGCAAATTGCTCATCAAATTGACTATATTCATGAAGTGACGTCAGCTTAAGATAATGGCTGGCATCTACAGCCTGTGCAGTACATTGATGACTGCTCAATAGATAGACAAGAAGCCTGGCGGACCATATCTCACCGAAAGCCAGAATACTGTCCGTTGGAACAGGTTGCTGCTGGCACAAAACCTTTATGTCTTCTATGTCATTGCCGAGCTGTTTTAAAAACTTATCAGCATCGATAGCTAGCCCTGAAGATAACTGTCTAAAATATTCCACTAGTTCTAATACAGATCGATGACGGCCGTGGGCAGCATCGATTAACCGATCCGTAACATCACCATTAGCAGAAACCACAACAATATCACCTGGCTTAGTATGATTGACAATAATGTCGCAGACTTTCACTAATTGTTCAGTGGTAGCCAAGCTGGAACCACCAAATTTATGCACATTAATTCCCAAACTTTTATAACTTCTACAAACAGTAGAATGTTCTCTATAGTTCTCCGTTTTAAACTGCCCCTTATCAACCATGTTGCTCACCCTTTAACACTTTAATCTGACATCGTTTAAAAGCGCTCGCTAAGTCTTTAATCAGATCAGCCGCCTCCTCTATCCCAACTGATAGCCTTAACAAACTACTGCTGATACCGGCCGTTTCTCGAGCCTTATCATCCATTGCAGCGTGAGTCATAGTTGCAGGGTGACAGATCAAACTTTCCACACCTCCAAGAGATTCGGCAAGTGAGAACAGCTTCAGACTATTGACAAAAGTTCTTAGGTTGGCACTTTCTAAGTCCAATTCGAAAGACAACATGGCTCCGAAACCCTGTTGCTGTTGAGCCGCTATAGCGTGAGTTGAATGGGATTCGAGACCAGGATAGTAAATATGCTTAACCAGCGACTGCCGTTGTAAGAACTCAACTATTTTAAGAGTGTTTTCCTGATGCTGACGAATACGGACAGACAAGGTGCGTAAACCTCGACTGGTGATAAAGCTATCAAAGGGTGAGCCGGTTACCCCAATACAGTTTGCCCACCAGGCAAGTTTTTCATAAAGCGCCTGCTCTTTAGCAATAACTGCACCACCTACGACGTCACTATGACCATTGATGTATTTCGTTGTCGAATGAACAACCACGTCAGCTCCTAATTTTAGAGGCTGTTGCAAAGCGGGGGATAAAAAAGTGTTATCCACAACTTTTATAATATCATTACCGGCCAATTGGCAGAGCTTGTGGATATCAACAACTCTCAATAAGGGGTTACTGGGTGTTTCAATCCACAGTAACTTTGGCTTTCTTTTTAATGCAGACCGGAAACTCTCTTCGCTACCCTGATCAACAAACAGAATTTCAAACAGACCTTTCTTAGCAAGACTATTCAGTAAGCGATAGGTGCCGCCATAGCAGTCGTGTGGGGCAATAATCAAATCACCTTTATCCAATAGGTGAGTAACTAGATACACTGCTGACATGCCGCTTGAAGTAATGATTCCGCCAACACCAGATTCCAACTCGGCCAGGGTTTCAGCTAAGGTGTCACGGGTTGGGTTACCTGAACGGCTATAGTCATAGCGTCTTGGTTGTTCAAGATCGGAAAAAGTGTAATTTGAAGATAAATATAAAGGGGGAGTAACCGCCCCAAATTGCTGATCAGTTTCAATACCTGAACGAACGGAAATTGTCTGGTTAGAATGCGTCATAGCGTGTTCCTTAGAAATAGTGTGATACTCTCGGTTAACTGCGAGGCTTCCAGAAGAAAGCCATCGTGACCGTAGTATGAATTTATGATTTGGAATTTAGATTGGCCTTTACATAAAGTTGCAGTCTTTTTAACAAGATCAGCAGGCACTAACTGGTCACTATCGATACCAATAAACAAAGCATCATTAACAACCCCTTTAGGATCGACTTTGTGCAAATCGATGGACTGTGAAAGGGAACGATATCGTTCTATGTCAAACTTTGCTGCAAACTTATCCCCTTGATGCTTTAGATAATTAACCAGCTCATAACTAAGACTTTGTTGTTCAATAACCCTGCTGGTATTAAAGCGATGCTCAAGCTCTTGCTGGCTACGGTAACTGATAAAACCTAATTGGCGAGCAATTGATACTGCTTCTTTTGTTTTGCCAGAGCTAATTCCTAATTCGAGAATTTGCTGCTGAATCTGACGCTGTGCTATCGAAGTCTGTGTATTAGTGTGAGCAGCAGCGATACAGACCAACTTGTTAATTTTTTGTGGAAAGAGATGAGCAAAAGCCAGCGCAACCATACCTCCATATGAACTACCGACAATTGCTTCTAAGTGTTTGATGCCTAAATGCACTAAAACTTCACTAATAACTCTGGCCTGGTCGAAAGTTGAAATTAAACTGGGGTTACGTTGATCACTATTCGCAATGTAATCCACACCAATAACTTGAAATTGTTCTAAATCTAATGGTTTTTGATGGCCAAATAAGTCGGTCCACCACACATGGATGTCACGAGAAGAAGAAATACCACCAAGCACAACTAATGCTGGCTTATGGTTTACGCCATACCGGTTGTAATGAACTGAAATATCACTGAGCCTATCACCATGCAATAAATCAAAATGCTCTATAGAAACGGTTCCGGTATCTATAAAACCGGTACCTGCCTCTGAACTGCTGGATAAGGGAATCCATCCTTCCTCAGTGGTTATGGCTTGTTGGTCAACTGCTTGATTGGTCATCACCTACCTCTTAAAAGGCATCAATCTGTATTGGAGTATGCCTGAAAAAACAAGAAAGACGTTTAGACGTCTATATGGCCAATATATTATTAGCTTCTATTGAAAGTCAAGATGTTTAGAGGGCTAAAAAAAATGTATAATAACCACATCGAATAAGACACGAGGTGAATATGGCAAAAGATTGGGATGGAAACTTTATCAATCCATACGTTGAGCACGGCGAAAAAAAGGATAAAGTAAAAAAAATAACAGTATCAATACCCTTTTCGGTACTCAAAATTTTGACAGACGAAAGAACCAGACGCCAAGTTAATAACTTACGTCATGCAACCAACAGTGAATTGTTGTGCGAGGCATTTTTACATGCTTACACCGGCCAGCCGCTACCAACCGATGAAGACTTGAGAAAAGATAGGGATGATTATGTCCTCGATATGGAAGCGCGAGGCAAGAAAGTTAAAAAGTGAACATCAGCTATAATATTAAACACAATAAAAAGCAGGATTAATTCCTGCTTTTTATTTGCTTAAAGATTAATTTAAGACTTCATCATCACTGCCTTCATTGATTCCTTCGAACAGGAACGTGCTCATGTAGCGCTCACCGGTATCAGGTAACATTGCCAATATGGTGGCACCCTCTTCTGCATCTTTAGCTACCTCAAGCGCGGCCGCAAAGGTTGCACCTGCTGATATACCACAAAAGATTCCCTCTTTTTGAGCCAAAGCCAAGGCTGTATCTCGGGCTACGACATCATCAATTGGAATCAGACGATCATAGATATCCTGGTTCATCACTTCAGCAATAAAGTCAGGTGTCCAACCTTGAATTTTATGGGGTTGCCACTCTTTACCAGCTAACAAAGAAGCCCCTGCAGGTTCAGTAGCTATAATTTTAGTTTCTGGACGGGCAACTTTTAGAACTTCCCCCACACCAGTGATTGTTCCACCCGTGCCATATCCACTTACAAAGTAATCCAGGCGCTTACCGGCAAAGTCCTTTAGTATTTCTGGAGCTGTGGTATTCCGATGGTAAGCAGGATTAGCTTCATTCTCAAACTGACGAGCGAGGAACCAACCATTTTTATCCGCCAGCTCTTTAGCCACACGCACCATTCCGGTTCCACGCTCTGCTGCTGGTGTCAGAACAACCTTGGCCCCAAGCGCCCTCATGATCTTTCGTCGCTCAATCGAGAAGGTTTCCGTCATTACAGCAACAAATGGATAACCTTTTGCGGCACAGACCATAGCTAATGCGATACCGGTGTTTCCAGATGTGGCCTCTACCACTGTCTGCCCGGGTTCTAGCAATCCCTTCTGTTCGGCATCGTTAATAATAGCAAAGGCCAGGCGATCCTTGACGGATGCTAATGGGTTAAAAAACTCCGCTTTTACATACATACTGATATTTTTCGGAGCCAGCCTATTAATTTTAATGATTGGTGTATTACCAATCGTCTCCAGAATGGAATTATGAATCATGAATAAAACCTCTATACAAATAACATTCGGTTATTTATCTCAATAAAAACTGAAACTTAAGTTCAACTATTCAAAAATAACTTTATGACTTAGATAAAAAAGGACGCAACAAATCTAAGCATAATAAGGTTTGTAAGCTAATTGTTTTTCATTATCTTCTAATAACCCTCGGTTATAAAGAAGTATAATTAATTTGCACAATATATCTGAAGGATATATAAGATATTGCTTTTAACTATAAAGCATGCTAATTTTCACAGCCATTTAAACATTTAGACGTCCAAAATGAAACTACAACAGCTAAAATATTTAATCGCTATTGCGGATAATAATCTGAGCATCACCAGTGCTGCCCAGAAAATTTTCACTTCTCAACCCGGGATCAGTAAGCAATTACGCCTTCTTGAAGATGAATTACAGACCAAGATCTTTGAGCGCAATGGCAAACAATTGGTAGGAATAACCCAGGTGGGCAAAGAAATTCTGGCAAGAGCTCGCAAAGTCATGCAGGAGATTAATAATATTAAGCGTCTATCAAGTGAAATTAGCCAGCAAGACTCTGGCTGCTTTTCAATTGGAACCACTCAAACTCAAGCTCAGTACGTTTTGCCGCGCACATTCTCTACTTTCCATAAAGAATACCCTGGCTTGAAAATTGATCTGCATCAGGGAACAACAGAACAAATCATTGAACAGCTCAACAAGCAGGAAATCGATTTTGTTATAGCGTCAGGCAACGTTGAACTTGGGCCTGATATTGTTCAGATACCTTGCTACCAATGGGATAGAACATTACTGTTCCCTCAGGACCATGCACTGGGTGATCTAAGAAAAATTTCCCTCGAGGACTTGGTCCAATATCCGCTTGTAACTTATAACTTCAGCGACAAAGCCTCTTCTAGTTTGTTGCGGGCTTGTAAAGAACAAAAACTAGAACCCAATATTGTTTTCACGGCTCGTGATGCTGACATCATAAAAACATATGTTCGGAAAGGATTCGGTGTTGGAATTATCGCCAGCATGGCCTATGACAACGAGCATGATAAAGACTTAATCAGCTATTCGACACGTGAGATGTTACCTAAGTGCACTACTTGGCTTGCATTCAACAAGAACCTGTTCTTGAAACAGTATATGAAAGACTTTATTGAGCTGTTTGCTCCACATATTTCACAGCAAGAACTCATTCGTTACTTGTATAGTGAACATACATCATCCTCAGAATTACTGAATAGGATTAAAGCAAATGATAGTAAAGGGATTGAGTTTCGAAGAGTGGTTTCTGCATAGCGCTACGCCCTATTGGGGTAGCGCTATATTGCTTTGATAAAGAATAAATGCAATTGATTACTGAGCTGCTGGCTTGACGAATTTTAAAGTCATACGATCGCTCTCACCAATTTCCAGATACTGTTCTTTGTTTTCTTCACCTAGACGCAGACTTGGTGGCAAAGTCCATACTCCTTTGGGATGATCAGTAGTATCTTTGGGGTTAGCATTGATTTGTGATCGCTCAAGCAGTTTAAACCCAGCTTCTTCTGCCAAATCAATGACGAACTTTTCATGCATATATCCGGAGCTTGCTTTTTCGTCCTGCTCCAATCTAGTTGCCAAACGATGTTCTACAACACCGAGCATGCCACCTGGTCTTACAGCATCATGCATTAGCTTAAAGGCATTCAGTGCTTCTTCACGACCACCGCGCATCCAGTTATGCACATTACGGAAAGTGACCACTACATCAGCACTATTGGCAGGTGCTATTGGATTAGTAGACTTAGGGTCGAATACGGTTAACTCAACATTAGAATAAAGCTCTGGGCTCGCCGCCAACTTATCTCTGAAACCTTTAAGACTATTCTGGTAATACTCAACCTCCGAATTAGGGTCAAAATGTGCTGCATAGAGCTTTCCTTCTTCACCTAACCAGGGGGCAAGAATTTCAGTATACCAGCCGCCACCAGGCGAAACTTCAACAACAGTCATACCAGGACGGATACCAAAAAACTTAATCGTTTCGGCAGGATGACGATACTCATTTCGAGCTTTATTCTGCTCGCTTCTATGATCACCCTCAATAATGGATACTAATTTAGAGCCGGTAGTCTCTTTTTTGTCAGCTGTTGCTTCTGGCTTGGCTTCTGATTTAGCTTCCAGATTAGTTGTATCCTGTTTAGATTCTACGGCAACCAACTGACTCTCAGATTGCTCATTCTGCTCGTTACAGGCACTGATGCTTAGAGCCGTGATAATTGCTAAGGTTACTACCTTGATATTTGCTTTCATGAATTCCCCTTTGGTCTCTGTTAAATATTACTTTTAACGTTCGCTTGAATATCGTTAGCAAAATTTACCATTTTCTGTAAGGGGATCAATGCTTTTTCAGCTAAATCGTGATCAACAAACACTTCATTATCATCTTGCTCAAAGACCTGAGATAACAATTGCAGGACATTCATCTTCATCCAGGGGCAGTGTGCACAACTACGGCATGTTGCTCCTTCCCCTGCTGTGGGTGCAATAATCAGCTCTTTTTCAGGAGCTGCCTGCTGCATTTTATAGAAGATGCCTTTATCAGTAGCAACAATAACCTGCTTCTGAGGAAGTTCTTTGGCGGCTTTAATCAGTTGTGATGTTGAGCCAACAAAATCAGCCAGATCCACAATCTTTTGGGGGGACTCTGGATGTACCAGCACTGCAGCTTCTGGATACAAAGCCATAGTTTGCTCTAAGGCTTTGTATTTGAATTCATCATGAACAATACAGGCACCTTGCCACAACAGCATATCGGCACCTGTTTTTTGTTGGATATAGCGCCCCAGGTGCTTGTCAGGCCCCCAGATTATCTTTTTCCCTTGCTCGGCCAAATACTCAAGAACATCTACAGCAATACTGGAAGTCACCACCCAATCAGCACGTGCTTTAACGGCAGCTGAGGTATTTGCATAGACCACCACTTCTCGGTCAGGGTGCTGATCACAAAACTCACTGAAAGGTTCAATTGGGCACCCTAAGTCCAATGAACAGGTTGCCTCAAGAGTTGGCATGAGAACACGCTTTTCAGGGCTTAGAATTTTGGCCGTTTCTCCCATAAACTTAACTCCAGCAATAATTAGAGTGTCTGCCGGATGACGGGCTCCGAATTTGGCCATTTCCAGGGAATCACCTACAAAACCACCAGTTTCTTCAGCCAAAGCCTGAATTTCAGGGTCAGTATAATAATGAGCAATCAGCACAGCGTTATGCTGAGCCAATAACTCTTTGATTAACTTCCTATGATGTTCTTTTTCATCAGTAGAGAGTTCGACAGGAGGCTTTGGGAATGGAACATCAATTTCGATGGGCGCTACAGTTTGATTCATCGCCATATGTGGTATTGCAAAGTGGTTCGATCATTATATAACAGTTAGCATACAACTGATAAATCTTTTATAGCTATTTGGTTTTGCATTAAAACTGGCTGTTGGTACAATCAATTCAACTTTTGCTATGCTCCATACAAGGATTTTATGCTTTTTAACGCACCAATCAAGAATACCAATCAATCGCAGATTAGGCGTACTAAAGCTATCCTTATTGTTCCAGCCTTGCTGTCCGCTTTGTTACTGAGCTCTTGTTCAGAAGATGAAGCACCTGAACAGCTACCTGTTACCAAAGTTTCCTTGCCAAAGAATCCCACACAAGATTACGACTATCTTCTTAATGGTGTGCAGATTGATGATAATTATATGTGGCTTGAGCAAAAAACACCGCAACGCACTGATTGGCTCGAACAGCAGGTAGAACTATCCAAGCAATATTTTTCCAGACTGGATCAGGGAATCGAAGCATTTAAACAAGTTGAAAGTGCTCTAGGACGTAAACTCCCCCAACAGTTCATCAACCTTTATTTCTACATCAAAGAAGACCCTGCCACCCTAGAGAGCAGTATTACTGTTTATGACACTATAAAGGAAATAGAGACAAACCTTGGAGCATTGCCTGCTGGCATGACCGCTGTATCAACATCACTATCACCACACGGACGATATCTAGCAATCCAGACACAAAACAGCCAAAAGCAATACCGCTGGCTAATTTTTGACCTTACAGCACAACAATTTAATAGCTACCGGTTACCTGCAACTCATATCCAAACTCAGTTTAACTGGCTTGCGGGACATAATCGGTTTATCTATCAAACCGATCACCAGTTGTACTATCAAAACCTTGGTCAGGGGCCAGATTTCAGTCAGGTTCTTTTTGATTTAACAGAACACATTGACACACCAGAACTCTGGAGTATCAGTACTCAACTTACTCCTGATGGCCAATATCTTGTGGTTACTGCCAAACATCTGGTTGATACGTCTGACATGGTTTGGGTTATTCCGATTAGTGAAACTGGAAAGTTGTCAGATGCCATTAATATTGCAAAAAATACTCGAGCCAGCCTTAATTTTGTTGGCAATATCAATGAAACTTTTTATTTTCATACAAACCTTGTAGCACCTCGCTGGCGCATTATATCGATTAATCTTAAGCAACCATCTCGCCGTGACTGGAAAGAAGTCATTGGTCAACAGAATGAACTGCTGCTTAGTGCCCAGCTAATAGAGAATCGCTGGTTATTGCAATACCTGAACAATACTCAGCAAAAGCTCTATGTTACACAGCTGAATGGTGGCTCCAGACAATCAATAGAAGTTAAGCCAAACAGCGAATTAAAACTGCAGCCGAGCACCCTTATGCAGAACGGGCAAAGAAGTATTCTTGCAACGGTGAACAGCTTTGCACACCCGGCAACCATTCACTCTGTGGACTTAAACCAAAAAGAACTTGTGGTATCACCACTTCCTATTAATAAATCAAAAGATATTGTTAGCGAAACAGTATTTTATCGTTCAACTGATGGTAGTCGAATTCCATTGACCATAGCCTACCATGAAGACCTACCCAAAAATGGAAAGAACCCTGCCCTTCTTCTGACTAACCACGGTTTTGGACATATTCAAGAACCATACTACCATCCGTTATTTAAAGATTGGCTGGAGCGTGGAGGAGTCGTTGCAATCGCTCATATCCGCGGAGGTGGAGTGTATGGTGAAAGCTGGCGCCAATCAGTCAGCGGACAAAAGCATGCACGTGCGGTAGAAGATATTGTGAGCGCCGTTGACTGGCTGGCGGATAATGATTTTTCTAATAGAAAGCAAATTGCGGCATATGGTGAAGGCTTTGCCGGTAGCTTGTTAATGGAGGCCGCCATCCATGCTCCTCAGAACTTTAGTGCCATCGCACTCAAGGATTTCGAAGCTAATTATCTCAGCATGCTTGAGTCTGAAAACCCTTATTGGATGAAGGAATTTAATCTCAAAAACGACGAAGCTTCCACTGAATGGTTTTTAGCGGTGAGCCCCTATCACCGTTTAACAGTAAAAAACTATCCAGCAGTTCTAATTATTGATGATAGTAGCGAGCCTGGTGTTAGCCATTACAAAACATTAGCAAAATGGCAAAACCTGCAGCTCTCACAAAGGCCGGTATTATTACTCAATAAGGAAATTACTAAGGAGATAACGGAAGAGAATAACTTTAGTCTCATTACTCAAGAAGCTATAAAGCAATTCCTGAGTAATGAGTTAAGAGCAGCGGATACTGAACCAAATGACAATTTGGCTCAGTAATTTATAGTTAATAGTCCAACTCACTTAAAAATGAAGAGTCAGCATCCATTACCTGCTCTTTACAGACAACGCCTTCTTTTTCAAGCAAATCAAGGATAGGGGCATAAATATCTTCAGTCATTGGAAGAACAAGGCCTTTACGGGCAATTTTGCCGTCTGCAATCAGCTGACAGGCTATTGCCGCCGGATATCCAACTGTTTTTGACATGGCTGAATACCCCCCAACCTCCCCAAACTCTTGAAGCGTTGAAGCTATGTGATAACGACTACCATCAGCTTTTTCGATTTCAAACTTGTGTTGTAATAACACCATATCGACCTGGCCTTGACTGTAGCCTAACTTCTTAACTAATAGACTACAGAAAGCATCAATCGGGCCGACATGTTTTCCCACATTCTGTTCTGAAAAACAACCAAGCCACTCAAGTCCTTGCCATGCAGATTCAGATAACTGATCTTTCAGTTCATCGACACTGTTGACCTCATTTAGCCTACTAATATAATCGCTCCAGACCGAATCCTGCATAACAACATCTGATTCAGAATCCAGCAAATTTAAATCCTTGGCTGCCTGAATAATTTCACAAAAGCCAGAATAGCGGAAAGTGCCTCGAATGATATTTTGAGCTTCAGGTATACCGTAAATTTCCTGATAACCTGTGGAGTCTCGATTAGGATAGCCCTCGAGCTCTAAACCATTTGCCTGCAATGGTTTTGCCCACTTCAGAAGCTCTTTAGCAACCACTCTTTCAACTTTGCCGTTATGTAAGAATAACGCATCATTAAGAAGTGCCAATAACACGCCTTTCGGAGCCCATGAAAATTTATAACCTAACGGATTATCATTATCCTGTGGGGATGGAAGCCCGCCACACCAGGAAACAAAACTGATGACCTTTTCATTGTTCGCATGTGCTTGGTCGATAATCTTCATCGCGCTCAAGTGATCAATTCCAGGGTCTAAACCAATTTCATTTAAGATGGTAACACCAGCATCGAGAGCCTGTTGCTTTAGCTCTCTCATTGCAGGTGATTCATAACTTGCCGTGACCATGTTCTTTTTCTGGGCAATGGCTGCTTTTGCTATTACAGGATGTAACGTAGCTGGTACCAAGCTAACGACCATATCATAGTCAGCCATCAATGGTTCAATTTGCGCCTGATCAGTGACATCTGCCTGAATAGCTTTTACACCGGAAAATTTATTCGCAAGAGCTTGCGCCTCTTCGAGAATATGACTGACAACAGTCACCTTGTTATCCGAGCGTCGCAATAAATATTCAACTAATGGTTCGGCGACAAAACCGGCACCGAAAACTAAAAAGTTTGCCATGCTACTACCTTAATTTTTTAACTAATTGATAGAGTGGATTGAGTAAAGTTTGGCCCAATAAATAACTACGATCTCCTGACCAGCCAGTTTGCTTATCAGGCAAGTTAGCATTATCTTTGAATGGCATTTCAAGCGTTAGCGATAAACACTTAAACTCTTCGCCAACCCAGGCATTTGCCACTGTCAAATTTGCTTTGCCAGGCTCATCTTTATCGTAACCATACTCTGTCTGGAAATCTGGGTTTATCGACTTAAGAATGGCGCTGAAATCTTCCTCAAGCTGTTTAATTCGATCATCGTAACTTGGGATACCTTCACAAGCAGCAACAAATACATAAGGCAAGCCTTCATCGCCATGCAGATCGAGAAATGCGTCTACTCCAGTAGACTTCATTTTATTACGCACATGATAAACTTCAGGACTTTTCTCAAGACTAGGATTTTGCCATTCACGATTTAGGTTGGCACCAGCAGCATTCGAACGTAAGTTTCCGCGGATACTACCGTCAATGTTCATATTAGGAACGATATAGAAAACCGCTTCTTGTAAAAGACTTTGTGCTAAAGCATCGTCTTCATTCAACAGGCGCTCAATAAGGCCTTCAGCACACCATTCAGCCATGGTTTCACCTGGGTGTTGTCGTGCGGTTACCCAGATTTTACGCTCACGGCTTTCATCACCAATGACCAACAGATCAATATCATGCCCATCAACCGTTTGCCCCAGCACCTGATGCTGACATAGCTCTGAATGCTGTGCCTGATGAACAAGGCTCAAGTGACGTTGATAAGAATAAGGCTCGAAATAAGCAAAGAAAATCGTGGAATGCTCTAACTGATGGGAGAATGTAAGGCGTTTATCTGCGTCAAATGTGGTATGAACTCTAAACCAAAATTCACCATCATAGGAAGCTGCAACCTGATAGTCATTCCAGCCATCGACATAAGAGCAATCTTTGGCATTCATTATTTCGAAATTATAGGTTTTGCCAATTTCACCGTGCAGCCGGAAGTGAAACCACTGTTTGAATTCTGAATTGGAGTCATCTCTGATAGCCAGTTTAACTGCATTGTTATCACTGGCCTCAATTACCTCAATATTACCACTATCAAATAAGCAATTGATATTCATTATATTTTTACCTTAATTGTTTAATGAAAGGACTAATAAGCAAGTTAAGGTGCCATATCGTCCAGTTTCATCTAAAGTAAGCTCAAAGGGCTCAACCAATATTTAAATCGTTCGGATTCGCAATATCATAGTCAATATAATAGAAAGGGGCCATAAAGGCCCCTTCCACTAAAGTGTAGACGATTCTACATTTGTGGCGCTGGAATTGAAATAGGCAATGTCGTGTTAAATGTTTCTTCTGGCAACTCTTCTGGCATTGCAGGGTAAGGAACCGCATCAAAAAGTGCGCTCATCACTGCATCATCAAGAATTTTCTCACCAGAGCTGCTTACCAGACTACCACCTACCAGCTCACCGTCACGATCGACTTCCAGCTGAATGGTTACCTCACCATGGGTGCGGCCCTTACGCGGATTCAATAGCGCTGACTTGCCATGACGGCGCATAATCTCCTGTACCGGATACTCGAAGAATGGAACATAATGCGCGCGAATTGCGGAGTTATAACTCGCTCTCATCGCTGCTAGCTCTTCTTCAGTTGGACCAGCTGGCACTTCTTCTACAACCGGCTGCTTAACCTCCGGCTTAGGCTCTGGCTTTTTCTCTTCCTGCTGCTGAGCCTGTTGAGTTGCCTGTTGCTGTTCGCGCTGCGCTGCTATTTCAGCCTGACGCTGTCTTTCCTCTTCCGCACGACGCTGCTCTTCGGCACGGCGTTCCTCTTCTAGACGGCGCTCTTCAGCTTCACGTGCTTTACGCTCTTCTTCTTCCTTAGCCGCCTGCGCTGCCTGATCAAATATTGAAACGCGCGATGGAGCAGGATTGATTGTTGTGTACTTGGCTAAAAGATCTGAATAACCTACAGCTGATTGATTACCCAGAATAGCATCTTTGAATTCAGAAGATGGTGGTCTTTCTCCAACCCAGGTATTTAGCATTAACGGGAAAATGGCTTCATCAACAGTATTCACAGTTGCACCGTTAATTTGAATGACAGTACCTTGCCCTGGTACATAATCAATATTAATGGTGTCGCCAGCAGCAAGATCCTGACCAAGGCTATCCGCCAATTCTCGAACACCTTTTGCATTTTCCAGAACTACAGAGGCCTCATTGTTATTCTTAATTCGTTCAATCCAGAAACGTTTTAGGCGGCGACCAGGCAACTGGTCTGCCAACACCTTGATTTGCATTCTCTTAATCATCGGAGAATTCAAGATTTCTGCTGGGTCATCTGATTTATTGCTTAAGTACAATGCATTGAGGAACCACTCTTGACGTAGTTCACTGTGCACTGCTAGACCATTCAATTGCAAATTAGAACCTTGCACATTCACCTGTTCAGCGGCTTTAGCCAAACCAGCGACACCCGATAACGCAACCAATAATAACGAAGATAAGAATAATGCTACTTTTTTCATATGTTTACAGCCGTAATGCGTGAAAAGATATTAAGAAAACTTGTGTGCCAAGAATGTTAAATTTTATGACACAGTTCATACTGTAAGAGATTAGCAGTTAAATGCAAGTATGACAATAACAAGCCTTTACAGAGCTGGAGAGACAATTTTTAAAACCTGGTTTTCAAGTTTAACTTATTGATAAATATGGTTATTTATTATCGGATAGCACACTTATCGTAATTTTGTGCTATTATCAAACCGAAAAAATCTAAAAATACTTTAGATATTTCAGCCAAGGCATTGACCTGACAGGCTATTTCAGGCAATTTAATGCCTACTTTTATTGGGTGTACTCTAAAAAACTATAAAATAATGTCGCAAACTATATTACTTGTAGAAGATGATGACAAACTAGCTTCGCTGGTAGCAGAATTCCTTGAAAGCAATGACTATCAAGTGCAAATTGAAGCTAACGGCACAAAAGCTATTGATCTGATCATTGAACAGCAGCCGCGAGCTGTAATTCTTGATGTTATGCTTCCGGGAGCAGATGGTCTGACTGTCTGTCGTACCGTGCGACCACATTATAGTGGCCCGATCCTGATGCTGACCTCAATGAGTGATGATATCGACGAAGTCGCAGGGCTAGAAACTGGCGCTGATGACTATCTTTCCAAACCAGTAAAATCAAGAGTACTACTCGCCCATCTACGGGCTCTTCTGAGACGTGTGGAAGTTTCAGATTCCTTAGAGTCAGGCACTGAATTTATCCATGCTGGTAAAGTCAAAATTAATCCGCAAAACCGCACAGTCATTTCCGACGGTCAAGTAGTTCACCTAACCACGGCAGAATATAACCTACTCTGGTTACTCGCCGAACGCTCTGGCGAAGTCGTCAGTCGTGAAGAATTGCACCGTAAAACCTTCCGTCTTGAATATGATGGTACTGATAGAAGTATCGACTTACGTATTTCTCGACTGCGTAAGAAACTAGGTGATGATCCTAAGTTGCCCTACATTATCAAAACAATTCGTGGTGAAGGCTACCTGTTAACTAAATGATAAAAAAACTGCTTGCCCCGCTGTTAATTATAGTTGTAGCCAACATATTGGGCGGCACTTTCATATATTACGTTTATTTTCCCTGGGTTTACGATATCGGTGAAAAGGAGGTTCGCGACAACATCACATCTGATGCTCGCGAGCTGAACTTCAGACTGTCAATTCTTGATTACAATCACTCGCCTCAAACTATAGCTCGAGCAGAATATGAGCTGGAAACAAAAATCACAACTGAGAAACTATCGGACTTAACTCTCGATCAGAATATTAAAGATGAGTTAAAGCAAAACCGTTACCTGGTTTACATGCAAGGAAAGGATGGTCCGATTGGCCTGGTCATACTGAATGATAATGAGTCTGTTCTAGTTCTTGGTCCCTATGATGCGCCCTATTTTTATGTTTCAGTTACAGACTGGGTTGTATACAGTTTTGTTCTACTTCTGCTAAATGGTTCCATTCTCTATGGACTTCACTACCTAAATCAGAGAAACCTTCGTCCTGCCAGTTTCGCGCTGGATAAAGTACAATTTGATGGACTAGCTTTAGATAGAAAAGAGTATGCGGTTCAGGACCTTGCAACTAATATTCCTAAACTGGTTGAGCATATTAATGATCTTCGAAAAGAACATCAGCAAAGTCTCTATAATCAAAGAGATTTAATGCATGCTGTAGCTCATGAATTCAGAGGCCCTATGGCTCGCCTGAGCTTTGCTCTTGACCTATTTAATGACAAAGCATCTGATAATCGTCGTGAAAAATTAACAGATGATATGCATGATGCTCTGGATGAACTTGATGCATTAGTCAGGGAAGTCTTAGGTTATTCAAGATTGAAGCATGGCCAGCATCCTTTACAACTTTCAGAGTTCAATATTAAAGAATTAACTCAGGATGTTTGCGAAAAAGTTAAAACTATCCACAATAACAAGCAGTTCGTTATTTACAGTCAGCCTAATCAAGGCAGTACACTATATGCCGATAAAAACTTGATTGAACGCGCTCTTATCAACTTGGTTAGAAATGCGGCACGATTCTCAATTTCTACCGTACAAATCAATCTGACCGAGTACAACGACACTCTTGATATTCAGGTCGAGGATGATGGCCCAGGTATCCCACCAGGAAAACGAGAAAGAATCTTCGAACCATTCACTCGTTTGGATTTTAGTCGAAATCGAGACTCAGGAGGCGCAGGTCTTGGACTAGCAATAGCAAAGGGTATCATCACCCGTCACCATGGAAAAATTTGGGCTGAAGATAGCCGCATGCTCAATGGTGCTCTCTTCACTATAAGCATGCCCTTAAAACAACTGGATAGTAATGAAGAATCTTCTCAGGAAGATCAGAATAAAGAAGCCTTAAGTTAAGAAGTTTCAAAGAAAAGTTGCTAAACCGATTCAAACACTCTGTTTGACTCGAGTACCAGTTCATGCCAACCAAAACCCATATCCTGCTCAGCGATTTTAATTTGTTCAACCGGCCAGTCCAGAGTTTCTGCCAGTAAGTCACCGACCAGTTTAGGGCAATTATTCTGTTCGCTCAGGTGTGTCGCTATAACAAGCTGCAAAGCGTCTGTATCCATCTGTTGTAATAACTCTATAGCCTGTCGGTTACTCATATGCCCCATTCTTCCTGCTACGCGCTGCTTCAGGCGGTCAGGGTAAGGACCATTCCATAACATCTCTTCATCATGATTACATTCAAGCAAAATCCCATGACATGGAGTCAATTGCTCAACGATTCTTGGGGTAAAACATCCGAGGTCGGTAAGAATGGCAAGGCGAAGTTCATCCTGGGTAAAGAGGAATTGGCACGGTTCGCGCGCGTCATGAGGAACAGATAATGGCGTAATATCTAAACTACCTATAGAAAAAGGGCTGAAGCCTTCAATCACATTATATTCAGGTAAGTTACCGCACTTGCCTGATAATAGGCTTCCTCGAGTTGCCCATACAGGTATTGAGAACTTTCGGCTTAAAGCACCCACTCCACTGATATGATCCTGGTGTTCGTGTGTCACCAGAATCCCATCGATTTGCTCTGGCTCAAGATTGATACGAGGTAATCGTTTCAGAACTTCTTTGACGGTGAAGCCACAGTCAACCATGACTGTAACTTCTCCATTGGAAACTAACGTTGCATTGCCTTTGCTCCCTGAGCCCAGCGATGCAACTTTTAATCGTCTACTGCTTTGCACGACTTTTGAAGCTTGCTGCAAACTCCGGGTAAATTCGAGTTACTATATTTGCATCGAGCAAGTTTCCTTCGTCATCTTTGAAGGTCATACTCACACCCGAAGTAGTCGTTTCAACAAGAATCTGATAGTCACCCGGCTCCATCTCAACTTTTGGATTAGCCTCGTCATCATTCCACAACCAGGCCCAGAAGCCAGTCTCAGGTTCTTTGGCATTAAAGTAGTAGATGCCAGCCGACTGATCTCGATCAGAAACCGTTAGGTTCAAATCCTCTAGTACTTTTGGTAATTGATCCCATACTGCCAGGAACTCGCGTTCAGCTGTAAGAGCAATATTCCCTTGCTGGTTTGTTCCAAGGTTCACGTTAATCGTTCCCTCTTCTAGAATACGCTGACGCGCCTCTTTAGTGCGCTCAGTATCATAGAAACCAAGGAACGCATTCAGAAACTGGCTGGCAACCGTCTTAGAAGGAGCCATTGCAGCCCATTTATCTTGAACTAAACGCTGACTCTCTGTGTTACGAACCTGAAGTGCTATCTCGTTGGCATTTTGGCCAACAATCTCAAGGGTTAGTCTGTGACGCTGTCCATCTAAATTATAGGAGCCAATATAGTTCGCCAAAGTGGTTTCATCTTCATCGGTAATCCAGTCTGTGGTCACTTGTGTATCACTTGATGATAAAACAGGAATGTTTTTTTGATCCATGAATCGAGATACATAATCCATGAAAGGAGTATTCTGGTGACGAATCCAAACAGTTGGCTGGGCCTGCTCGGAGTCTTCACGTACACCATCACCACCGACTAACAATAACTGTGGTGGGTCTAGGCTAAGCTTTTTTCCTTTTGCATCACGGTTAGTGATGATGACACCTTCAGGCACTCGATAACGATCTTCAACGTCGATCTGCTCTGTGACTGGCGGCACTTGCAATTGTGGACCTTGTTGACTGCGCATATAGCGATCATCTATATCCTCAGTGCCATCTTTGGCAGAGAACCAGCTACAAGAAGAAATTGCAGCAATAGAGCTTAAAATTAATAGTGTTTTATACTTATTTAATGTCGACATTCGCTTGTTCCAACGCTTGTAATACTTGTGAGTGATACTGCTCAGCCAATACGGTCAAAGGTAACAAAATTGTTTCTTCACATTTACCCATTTTAGCCAATGCCCATTTAACAGGGATTGGGTTCGCTTCAACAAACAGATCCTGGTGTAAAGCTGACAGTTTTTCATTTATAACAGTGGCTTGTTTCCATTGCTCTGCTTTGGCTAACTCACACATTTTGCTCATCAGTGCAGGCGCCACATTGGCAGTAACAGAAATGACACCATGACCACCCAGCTTCATAAACTCTAGAGCGGTAGCATCATCACCACTTAACAGGGTGATTGGAGTCTTACAGACTCGATTTAGTTCCTCAACGCGGGAGATATCGCCAGTTGCTTCTTTTATAGCTACTATATTGTTCAATTCAGCAAGGCGCGCAACCGTGTTCGGATTTAGATCGCAGGCAGTGCGTCCCGGAACGTTGTATAAGATAATGGGAAGCTTAGTATTTTCAGCTACAGCCTTAAAGTGCTGAAACAAGCCCTCTTGACTGGGCTTACAGTAGTAAGGAGTAACCACCAAAGCAGCATCAACGCCCATTGCCTCTGCCTGTTGCGTTAACGCTATCGTTTTCTTTGTGCTGATTGAGCCGGTACCAGCTATAACCGGAACACGACCAGCTACTTGCTTAACCGTCAGCTCAATGGCTGCCTGATAGTCTTTGCTCTCAACAGTCGCAGACTCGCCAGTAGTTCCCATAATGACGATACCATGAGTACCTTCATTTATGTGCCACTCTATAAGCTCTCTTAACGCATTTTCATCTATTGAACCGTCAGACAGCAAAGGGCTGACAATTGCAACGATACTACCTGAAAACATGAATAATTCCTTTGGGCTCGCCCTTGTTTGCGGGCTATGTTAGCCAGCGAGCCCAGTAAAAACAAGCAAAATCACAAAAAAGGCAGGATTGCTTGCGACAATTTTTTTTCTGACGTAAAGTGATAATGAAAACGATAAAAACGACTCTCTATTAATCTTTTAAAGGAGGCTGATTTGAGCCAACCACAGCTTAATAAGAAAGCACCCAACTTCAAACTCCCCGCCACTGGCGACAAAACTCTTTCACTGGCCGACTTCAAAGGCAAAAACCTCGTCATATACTTTTACCCTAAAGATAATACCCCTGGATGCACCACCGAAGGGCAAGACTTTCGTGATCATTTCAAGCAATTTCAAAAACATAATACTGAAATTCTTGGCGTATCACGCGACAGTGTTAGAACGCATGAGAACTTCCGTAAAAAGCACGAGTTCCCATTTGACCTTCTATCAGATGCAGATGAAGAGATGTGTAAGGCTTTCGATGTCATAAAGCTTAAAAAGCTGTATGGCCGTGAATATATGGGTATTGAGCGTAGTACCTTCCTAATCGATGAGCAGGGCAAACTTAAACAGGAATGGAGAAAAGTCAAAGTAAAAGGCCACGTTGAAGAAGTATTAGAAGCCGTTAAAGCACTATAATAAACCACTTGAGAGGTGCCTCATGGTAATAGAAAACCTGGACGGAAAACGTCTATTCGTATTGGACACGAATGTATTGATGCACGACCCCACTGCTCTATTCCGCTTTGAAGAGCATGATATTTTAATCCCGATGGTAGTACTTGAAGAGCTGGACGCAGGCAAAAAAGGGGTTTCAGAGGTAGCTCGCAATGTTCGGCAAGTAAGCCGCTACCTCGATGATCTTCTGTCAGCTGCCGAAGAAGGCGAAGACCCTATGGTCGAGGGCATTCATATCGGCCTAATCCCTCAAATCCAAGATAAAAACAAACACGGCAAGATTTACTTCCAGACTAAAGAACACATTGACCGACTCCCTGATTCGCTTCCTAGTAGTAAGGCTGACAACACCATCCTCAACGTAGCCCTAGCCCTTCAGGCACGTGATGATGATAGAACCGTTACTCTGGTTTCCAAAGATATCAACTTACGCATCAAGGCCAATATCGTTGGCGTTCATGCCGAGGACTACTATAACGACAAGGTGCTGGATGATGTTGAGCAGCTTTATACCGGCTATTACGAGTTACCAGAAAACTTCTGGGATACTCACAGTCGCGACATTGATTCCTGGCAAGAGGAAGGCAAGACTTATTACCGAATTCAGGGCCCTCTGGTTTCCGAATGGTCACTAAACCAATGTCTGTTCCAGCCTCAGGATAACTTTGAAGCCATTGTGCGCTCCATTGAAGAGGAAGATGGACATGACACAGCTACAATAGAACTGTTAACCGATTATCGTAGTGACAGTCATAATATCTGGGGCATTACCGCCAGAAACAGAGAACAAAGTTATGCCCTTAACCTTTTGATGGATCCCGAAGTGGATTTTGTCACACTACAGGGTCCCGCCGGTACCGGTAAGACGCTATTGGCTCTTGCTGCAGCACTTGAGCAGACGATTGAGTTAAAGCGCTACAAAGAAATAATTGTTACCCGCGTTACCGTTTCAGTGGGTGAAGATATTGGCTTCCTGCCTGGCACAGAAGAAGAGAAGATGACTCCGTGGATGGGCGCACTGATGGATAACCTTGAAGTGCTCTCTCCGTCTGATAACGATGAATGGGGTACGGCTGTGACCCATGACTTGCTTAGAAAATGGATTAAGGTTCGCTCTCTGAATTTCATGCGCGGTAGAACCTTCCTCAATAAATTCATCATTATTGACGAAGCACAGAACCTGACATCGAAGCAGATGAAAACCCTTATTACTCGCGCAGGCCCCGGAACCAAAGTGGTCTGTATGGGTAATGTCGCGCAAATCGACACCCCTTACCTGACCGAGACAACTTCTGGAATAACGTTTGTTGTCGATCGCTTCAAGAACTGGCCACATTCAGGTCATATGACGCTTAAACGAGGAGAGCGATCACGCTTAGCCGATTACGCTTCCGAACTTTTATAACCGATAGGAATATAAAAAAAGCCTCGTTTAATTCGAGGCTTTTTGCTTTTATGGACTAGTTATCTTCAGTAGGCTCTGGCGCTTCCAGTGATTTTTGTACCGGAGAATCATTACTTTGCTGTTCATCGTAGAGTTGCAATTTATGTCCTTTTAATGCCGACAAAACTGCATTGACCAAGATTGCTAATGGGATAGCAAAGAATACCCCCCAAAAGCCCCATAAACCTCCGAATAAAAGGATAGAGCCAATTATGGCAACCGGATGCAAATTCACTGCTTCAGAGAATATTAAAGGTACGAGCAGATTGCCATCAAGAATCTGAATAATCAGATAAATGACCATCAGGATGTAAAAGTCATGGGTAAAGCCCCACTGGAAAAAAGCAATTAACGCAACAGGAATAGTCACTAGCGCTGCACCAATATAGGGAATAAGTACAGACAAGCCCACACATACCCCAAGTAGCAGAGCGTAGTTTAAACCCATTATCAGGAATGCAATATAGGATGCGGTCCCAACAATGACGATTTCAAGAACTTTACCACGAATATAATTGCCGATTTGCTGATTGACTTCACTCCATACAGCTTCAGCTAAGTGCCTTTCCTGTGGTAGCCATTGCGTACACCAGCCAATGATCTGTCTACGATCTTTTAGGAAGAAAAATACTAGCAAGGGAACCAAGATAATGTATACCATTAAGGTAGCGACACTCATCAATGAGCTGACAGAGGCAGTCAGAATCGCTTCACCCCACTTAGCCAACTCGCTGTTCAAGCTGGCAAAAAAGGCACTAACCTGCTCAGTGCTGACGAAATTTGGATATTTTTCAGGAAGTTCAAGAATACTCTCTCGAACCTTAGTCATAATATTGGGCAGCTCAGCAAATAACTTAGCACCCTGCTCCCAGACCAGTGGAATCAGGCCAAATAGGATAATCAACGCTAATCCTATAAAGCCTGAAAAAACAACAAGCACAGCCCATATACGCGGTACGCCTTTCCTCCGCATCACTGAAACAACTGATTCCAACAAGTAAGCAAAAACTAACGCCCATAAGATCGGCGCAAGAATGTCTCCTACCGTTAAAATGATAAAAAAGCCCACAATCAGCAACATGCTTAGCACAATAGTTGCCGGGCTTGAGAAATTGCGCTTGAACCAACGAGTAAAAATTGTCGTCATTGAAAATCCAGATTAGCTCGATTTTGTAACTCTGAGCATGATACACAGTTCGAGATTGAACTTTTACCACACAAGTCCCATCATATACAGTAACTAGCTTATGAATTTTGTCATGTGACATTCAATCCTTTTATGAAAAAACCAAAAAAAGCGCGTCTATCAAAGCTTAACAGCTTGCTTGCTCTAACTCTCAGCATATCTACTGCACTTTCTCCAGTTATGGCAAAGGCCGCAAGCAATGACTTGCCCAAATTAGGGGAAGCTGCTGGTGCAACCATGTCGGTAGCTGAAGAGCAGATGATTGGCGACAGGATAATGACACAAATACGCCGTAGTCAGTATTTAATGAAAGATCCGCTGATCACAGACTATATCCAGCAATTAGGCCATAAGTTAGTCGCAGCCAACCCTGATGCTTTAGGTAGACAATTCCAGTTTTTCG
Source organism: Kangiella aquimarina DSM 16071 (assembly GCF_000374105.1). Lineage (GTDB taxonomy): Bacteria > Pseudomonadota > Gammaproteobacteria > Enterobacterales > Kangiellaceae > Kangiella > Kangiella aquimarina. The sequence goes on along the minus strand of NZ_KB893651.1, from coordinate 613,256 downwards.
TCATACAAGAAAGTTCAATCAATGCATTTGCTTTACCAGGAGGTTACATAGGCATCCACTCAGGGCTAATTACCGCTTCGCAAAGCGAAAGCGAACTGGCCTCAGTGCTAGGCCATGAGGTGGCACATGTTACCCAAAGACACCTGGCCAGACGTTTAGAGCAACAGGACAAAATCTCAATACCTACAATTTTAGGGGTGCTAGCCTCGGTTATTGCAGCCACACAGGACCCAGAAGCAGGAATTGCTGGAATGAGCGCCACTCAGGCTGCGGCTCAGCAGAGTATTATTTCCCACACCAGAGACAACGAAGAAGAAGCCGATAGAATTGGTATTACCATGTTATCTAGTGCTGGTTTTGACGTCAGAGCCGCTGCCGATTTCTTTGAAACTATGCAACAGGCAAGCCGCTACACTCAAAAACCACCAGAAATTTTATTAACACACCCGCTTTCCAGAAACCGAATCGCAGCTGCCCGCGAACGTGCTCAATTGTATCCTCAGGTTGAGCATGAAAATTCACTCGATTACCACTTAGTAAAAGCCCGAATTAAAAGTATCGACTTAATTAACAGTGAAGATAGTTTTCGCTTGCTCGCTCAGAAGTATAATCAAAAACAGCTGAGTTCGGTCGAAGAGCGTTATCTTTATGCCGAGCTGTTAAAGAGCAGGGGCAAGACACAAAAAGCATTATCAATATTAACTGACCTTTATCAGGAGCATTCAGATAATCACTTGCTGTTATTTACCCTCGCAGAAACCCACAAAGCCAATAAAACATCATCCGAAATTCTGCCTGAGCTTACAAAGCAGCTAGAAAAGACACCAGGCTCAACAAAGTTGATTCTAGCAACTGCGCAAATTTATCTGGATAATAAACAACCCGAAGCAGCTGAAAAATTGCTGCTACGGTATGTAGACGTCAATCGGCACAATCCCAGTTATCTTTATATACTTGCCGAAGCACAGGCTCAGGCTGGCCGGACACCTGAAATGCATGAAACGACTGGTCAATACTTATTGTTGCTGGGCGACTTAAGAACAGCGAAGAAGCACTTTGAACTGGCCCTTAATGGCACATCGGAAGACCCTTACGCCCAGACTCGAATTCAAGCACGTCTGGACGAGGTCAACAAAAAGATTCGTGAAATACTGACAGAAAATGCTCGCTCAAGATTTGCAACTGGCTAATCCTGAGCGTGCAATAGAATTACTTAGTTAGCAGTTTGAGCTGACTGGACTTTCTCAATAATCTCTACAATTTTATGACGATCGACCTTGCCCATTAAAGGCCCCATGATCTCACCTTTAGGCGTGACAATATAACTGGCTGGCAAACTTAGTGGTCGTTCCATTGGCAAGTAAGGCATAGGCTCGGTCGCTACAACAGGATACTGAATGTCGAGTTTCTCTGTCAGCGCACTAAGCTCATCATTTGGCAACTTATCAAAACTCACACCAAGAACCTTTATGTTGTCGTTTTCTTGAGCGAGCAAATTTAGTTCTGGAATTTCTTCCAAACATGGTGGACACCATTCAGCCCAGAAATTCACTACAAGCCAGTCACCACGGTAATCTGACAGATTCTTCTGCTCACCGTTTAAAAGCGAAAACTCTTTACTGTTATCGCAAGCAGCAAGCGATAAAGTAGCAAGGCCTACAAGAAGTATGCGCAAACACAAATGTCTCATAATAATCATTTAAAAATCATTAGGTTAGAATCAATGAATTTGAATAGAATGGTGGAAATACCATAAACTTTCGTGCATATTATACTGAGTGGACTGAACAAATAATAGAACTATAACCAGGTAGGCGCTATTAATGACTCAACTAAAGCTCACATACCCATCATTTCAGGCTGGCCAGGAGTTCATGCTGGATACGGCCCCTTCTGCCATCAGCGCCTGGCATGAGCGTCTTGCATTCTCCGATATAGATCGAGCTATCCACGAACTACTCAATGTTGCAAAAACGCTTAATCGGTGCCAACAGAAAACCGCCCACCGAGAAGCCAACTTCCTAACTTTAAGCAAAGGTTATTTGCAAATCAGCAAACACCTGAGAGAACATAACGACCGAAGAACAATAAAGGTCACTCATAACCAACTTAAGTCGCTACATGCCCTAAGCACCGAGATGGCCTTTGCATTCAAACGACTCGTCGATGAGCTATCTACTCAAAAATTTGCACTTAAGAAAAATCAAAGACTGGCCCAGGCTATTAATTATTCACAACATTATCTGGGCATAATGCTGATAGAGCACTATCAATTACATACTCCTGTTCCAGCCTATCTATGGCATGAGCTCCATATGTTGTACGAGTTTGCAGAAGAATCAAATTTACACCGAACTAAAACCAGTTCATTGGATGATGCGCTTGAACCAATGGCGACTATCGAGGGTACCTATATACGTAGCTGCCTGATGGCCATCATTGATCCCTATCACCTGGGCGATAACCTGCATTGGCATTTATTTAAATATTTTTATCATTGGGCAAATAAAGCCAAGTTGGATAAAAACCTTCAGCATTTCAGCGAAAGCCGCTGCTTTATTATCAATCTTAATGAAGGAAAAAAACCGCTATTTATCAGTAAAGAAACTGAGTATGAAGACTCCGGCCATCTTCGCCTGCTGCTAACTCACGAACTGCTTGAGATAGTTGAACAACACATGCTTAAGCTTGAAGAAAGTCAGGAGCTGCCAAAACCCGGATTTTATAAGGCGATTGATAATAAACTCGCCATGAAATTATTACATCGTATTTTTACTTATTGCGACCAGCATCTAAAGCGTCAGTCGACCCGCTATCCAATGATGGGCCATGTCAATGTAGTTTGGGGAGCAAATGCAATTCAGAAGACGCTCTCAGGGCTAAACAAGCTCACAATAAATGAACACCTTGCCTTTCAAATAAAAGAATTGCTTGGAGATGACTATAAAACAGGAATTAACTGGCAAACCGTAAATTATAGCGAAGGTGGTATGTGTATTCGCCACAATAAACAACAGATAGCTCAGCTTGCGGTGGGAAGCATTGCATTAATCCGAATCGATAATAACCATGAAGAACCTGATCGCTGGCAGCTTGCTATAAGTCGGTGGCAAAATATTGATCACGCAAGAGGAGCAACCATTGGTGTTGAATACTTACGAGGCAATCCAGAATTAAATTACTATCTGACAAAGACCAAGGATGATCAAATTATCAAGCATCCAATCATAACTTTAAAACAAGGCGAAAGTTTTCCTTCAATTATGATTGCGCCAAAAAGTCTAATTGGTGGTCAAAAACTTTTGCAGCTTGAGATTTCTGGTAAACACTATCCCAGCTATGTTACCCACATCATAGAAAGTAGCTCGCAACTAGCTATCTTTGGAATTCGTAGGGACTAACGAAATCTCCAGTGCTTTATCCAATTCAAGGTTTGCCTGCTCGATTGGCTGACTAAAAATATCATCTTTATCATCTGACAGCACCTGGTTATTGTTCGGCAAACGCCAGTTCCCACGACGATAAACCTCGTCAATAGTTAAGCTTCTTCCTGTCAATTTAAGGCAATACTGTTCACTTTCAAGTTTTGCAAGAAAGTTCAGCCTTAATAACTGTTCCAGATAACCCCGAACTGTCTGCTCATGCAAATAACTGAACTTGCTCTTTAGCTGCTGTAACGACAACGAACTTTCCTTTTCTTGCGCCTGAGTAAAGAACTGTAGAATTTTTAATATAGAAATAAACTCATGTTCATGTTTCTCACTGTCCATTTCAAAACGGTGCAAACCAAAACAGATAATCACACCGAGCAACAGAATAGACCAGGAAAGATAGACCCAAAGGAAAAAAATGGGTATGGCAGTAATAGCACCATAAATTAGCTCATAGCTTGAAAACTTGGTTACGAAAATAGCAAAGCCGTATTTAGCTAATTCAAATAGTATCGCGGTAATCGATGCGGCAATAAGTGCCTTATAAAATTTCACCTGGGTAAAAGGTACAACGGTATATAAAGCTGAGAAAGCGAGAACGATCAGAATAAATGGTAATCCAATGGTGAGCACTCCACTTAAGTGAGACACAATGGGTAAAGCTGCGAAATAAGAAGATGCCGCCAGGCTGGCAGCAATAAGAATAGGTGCCATCGTTAACATGGCCCAATATGCCAGAATTTTATGGATTCCTCTGCGTTGTGTAGGCGTCTCCCACAACGCATTGATAGATCGATCAATAGAGCGCATCAACAATAATGAAGTGACGATTAAAAAGCCAAAGCCAATCGCAGAAAGATTTTTTGATTTCGACACATACTCATTGAGATGCTCTTGAACGGCAAGCCCTGTTTCAGGTAACAGGTTATCAAAGATTAGCGACTGGACCTGGGCATTCACACTTTCAAAAGCTGGAAACACTGCCATTAGACTGACAGCAACCGTCATCAACGGAACCAAAGCCAACATATTGCTCAAGGTAAGTTCCGCCGCCATGGCACTCGCTTGTTTGCGGTTAAACTGGCTAAAAACAAAATTAATAAAGGCTTTTAACCACTTCCATCTTTTTTCCATGCTCATTTATGCCTAAAATAGCCCTACGTTTTAATAAATTACATCATATTATGAGTGAAATTAACATCTTACATAATCCACGCTGCTCAAAATCACGCCAAACCCTGGCTCTATTACAAGAAAATGGCGTTGAACCAAATGTTATCGAATACCTTAAGAACCCACCAAGCAAAACAAAACTTAAACAGATTGTGAAATTACTGGGTGTTTCACCACGCGATATAATCCGCACCAAAGAAGCAGAATACAAAGACGCTGGTCTTGATAACCCTGATTTGACAAAAGAACAAATTATTGAGCTGATGGTCGCGAACCCAAAAGTTATTGAACGCCCTATCGTATTCTCAAATGATAAAGCTGCGGTCGGTCGTCCACCTGAAAACGTTCTGAGCGTTATCAAGTAAACTTCAAATAATAGGCATCATTTTGCATAAAGTTCTTATTCTGTATTACTCACGTCATGGGCATACGCGTCAAATGGCGCGTTTGATTGCTCGTGGTGTTGAAACAGTCGATGGCTGTGAAGCTTTGCTGAGAACCGTTCCATCGATATCAATAAACGAGCAGGCCGCTACGTCGAGTACCTCAGCTGATGGAGGCGATCCAATAGTCACTCTTGAAGAGCTGGAAGCTTGTCATGGGCTTATTCTAGGTAGTCCGACTCGCTTTGGCCATATGGCCTCGCCCTTAAAGTATTTCCTTGAAACCACCTCAGCCCTTTGGATGTCAGGTGCTCTAGCAGGCAAACCAGCAGGCGTATTTACCTCAACTGGTACTTTGCATGGTGGTCAGGAAGCTACATTACTGAGCATGATGCTCCCATTGCTCCATCATGGCATGCTAATAACAGGCTTGCCCTATTCGGAAACTGAGTTAATCCATACTGAAAGTGGTGGCACACCTTATGGTGCATCCCATACGGCTGGCAGTGACAATAGCCAGCAGATTACAGAGTCAGAAAAAAAACTGTGTATTGCACAGGGAAAACGCATTGCTCAGCTCAGTAAAAAACTATCCGTCAGCTAAATCACAAAAGAACACATTCATTATGCAAAACGAACTTAATCCCTATTTACTCAGTGCTCTTCGCTATCGATTAATTGGACTGATAACCTACCTGGCGATTGTAGTTATGATGCCTTTCTTTATCGTAAAGAATCATGAAAGCCAATCCCTGGTATACTTTTCGCTCGTGATATGGTGGGCACCTTTACTAATAGCACTACCTGGTTTGTTTAAAGGTAAAACTTATACTTATGGCTGGACCGGCTTTATTATTTTATTGCCATTCTTCTATGCCTTCTTCTATATCATTGAGCCAGAAAAATTTCAGTGGTCACTCATCGTCACGATTCTTTGCGTTGTTTATTTCTTTGCTTCTGTTTTATACGTTAAAAAGAATGCATTAGGACACGGCATTAAGACCAACAAAGATGCAAAAAAAGCAAAAGGGCTGGAATAATCCAGCCCTTTTTAAAAATCGCTTATTAACTTAATCGATGTTGAATAGGTCTTTATAAGCTCTATAACGTAAGAAATGATCACACAGAACTAATGCCGCCATTGCTTCAACAATAGGAACAGCTCTCGGTAATACACAAGGATCATGCCGCCCTCTTCCATGAAAAATAGTTTCTTCTCCTTCAAGGTTAACCGTTTCCTGCTCCTTGATAATGGTTGGCGTAGGCTTGAAAGCAACCCTAAAAACGATCGGCATACCATTAGATATACCACCTAATACGCCACCCGAATTGTTACTTCTGGTTTTGACCTGGCCTGACTCATTAATAAAAACATCATTATGCTCTGAGCCACTTGATAATGTGCCAGCAAAACCCGAACCAATTTCAAAGGCCTTAGAGGCATTGATTGCCATCATAACTTTTGCTAAATCTGCTTCCAGCTTATCGAACACCGGCTCACCCAAACCTACTGGAATCGAGTTAATTCGGCACTCAACAATACCGCCAAGGGAATCACCTTTTTTACGAGCCTGCTCAATTTTAGCAATCATTTCGTCGGCTAATACTAAATCAGGGCAGCGTACCGGGGTCTTCTCAATGAGACTGGCATCCACTTCCTCAGAGCCAAGAGTCATACTCAGATCCTGAATGCTTTTTACATACGCCACGATTTCCGTGCCTAATGCCTGCTGCAAAACTTTTCGCGCGATAGCGCCTGCTGCAACATGTCCTGCGGTGATTCGGGCTGAGCTTCGACCACCTCCGGCCACATCCCGGATACCATATTTTTTTTGGTAAGTATAATCAGCGTGGCTGGGCCTGAAAATGGACTGCAACTCTGAATAGTCCTTGCTCCGCTGATCCTTATTAGGAATTAACAGGCTGATTGGAGTACCCGTTGTGATCCCATCAACCACACCCGAAAGAATTTGAACCTGATCGGCTTCATCTCGCCTAGTGGTAATTGAGCTCTGACCTGGCCGACGACGGTCAAGAAATGGCTGTATATCTTCCTCGGATAGCTTAAGGCCAGCAGGACAGCCTTCTACAACTGCGCCAATGGCTTTGCCGTGAGACTCACCCCAGTTAGTCACTCTGAATAATGTACCGAAACTATCACCAGCCATAAAAAGTCCTAATCATTAATTGCTTATTAAGTTTGGTTCGATAACCATACCAATCCGCTCAACATACTGCCAGTAATCCGGGAATGACTTGGCCACCGCTTCAGAATGCTCAATCACTAGACCGGGTAACCTGATCCCCATTAAAGCTAGGCTCATGGCGAGCCTATGGTCATGACAACTGGAGACTTTACCTGCATTGAGATCTTTTGAACCACGAATGGTGATACTCGATTGATCGTAATCACAATCTGCCCCCAACTTTCTCAACTGCTCACAGAGATCAACGATTCGGTTTGACTCTTTAAAAGCCAGATGGCCAATATTGGTAATTCGGGTTTCTCCCTCAGCAAAACATGCAATAGCTGCTAAAGTTGGTACAGCATCCGGCATATTACCCATATCAACTTCGACACCTTGAAGTGGTTTATCATACTCAACAGTCAGATCATCATGCTTCAGATAAACTTTCGCACCCATCTTTTCCAGTACCTGTGGAAACTTAGATTCTCCCTGCGGGGAATCGAAGTGGTAATGCTTTATAGTACAAGATGTTTTTGCAAACAGAGCAGCAGCCATAAAATAGCTGCTGCTAACCACGTCACCTGCAACTTGTATTTCCTGAGCTGTTAGTGACTGCTGCCCAGGAATAAAAAATTCGCGACAATTAATTCTTTTTATCTCACCGCCAAAAAGCTCAATCGCTCGCAAAGTTAGCTCAACATAACTTTCAGACACCAACTCTGAGTTTAAATGAATCAAGGTATCTTTTTCTGCTCTAAGACACGCAATCAATAAACCACTGAGAAATTGGCTACTTCGAGAGGCATCAAGTTCACACGAGCCACCTGCAATCGGACCGGACAATTTTATTGGTAAATAACCATTATCACTGCTTACTTTGACTCCAAGATTCTGCAGGCTTACCACACTCTCATTCATTGGCCTCGACCGCATCTGAGCACTGCCTGTAATAGTAATCGAGTGTCCGGAAGAAGAATAAAACAAGCCCGTCAGCGCAGTAATAAAGCGCGCCAGAGTCCCGCTGTCATGACAATCAATAATCAAGTCACTAGATAACTCAAAGTTTTCAATGCTCTTGATATTGACGCTGCTTTCATCAATCCACTGGATATCTGCGCCTAAAATAGAAATAGCCTGTAAAGCAGCTTTTATGTCGTCATTAGCAGGGACATTGGTAAGCTGAGTTGTACCATGGCTAATAGCAGCAAGAACGATATAGCGGTTAGCGAGGTATTTACTACCCGGAAGCGTTACTTCAAAAGGCTTTATATCACTCGACGTTACGATTCTATCAGTCAAAAGTTTTTCCAAATATAAACAAGGCCTGATGTTTCAGGTCTAATCTGCGGGTTGCAGCTCATCGAGTAATTCAGATAGCAAGTCAACATCACGGTCACTTAAGCCATCAGCTTCGACTGCATCTTCTACAAACAGCGCAAACTCCGCAAACCATTCATCATCAGACAAATCATCGACTGGTATCAAATCTACCATTGGAATCAGATACCCTACTAAAAACAGTTTTTCTTCTTCAACTTGCTGTTCCATTTCCAGCAGCTGCTGTTTGATTGTTTCCGCTATCGACATAGTTAGAGCCTTTTTCAATTGTATGCACCATTTTTAGTTGGTGGCGTGCATTATGTGCCGCGTCAGACATAGTCTTGGCATAATCAGCCACTAAATCTAACATTTTATCCGGTGTATTATAATGCTCATTGATCAAGTTAACTATGGCTGAGCCAGTAATTATTCCGTCCACACCTGCCTCTGCTGCCTGAAGCACATGCTCTGGCTTTGATATACCGAACCCCTGGACAAGAGGCGGTGCTTGTAATTGCTTCAACTGTTCAATCAAGTCGGTGCCAGTTTCCTGCTGACTATTTTCAGTGCCAGTAATACCTTTTCGACTCAACACATAAGTGTAGCCCTGACTGTAATTGGCAATTAATTCCAAACTCGAAGGCCCAGCATCGGGCGGAGCAATATACACAGTGTCAATGGAACAGTTTCTAGCGGCAGCCGAGAATAAATCTCTCTCTTCCACAGGGCAGTCAGCAATAAGCACCGAATCCACACCAGAGCGAGCAGCTTTATCATAAAATTGCTCGATACCAGGCGCAAATACCAGGTTGGCATAAGTCAATATACCTATTGGCAAGTCAGGGTATTTAGCACGGACTTGGGAAATTAACTTAAAACCAGCATCAACATAAAAACCGTTTGTCAGTGGCCGAAGACTAGCTGCCTGAATGACTGGTCCATCGGCTACCGGATCAGAAAATGCAAATCCTAACTCTAAAGCATCAGCACCATTTTTAACCAGAGTATCGATGAGTTTTAACGATAACTCCTCAGTGGGATCGCCTAGAAGTAAAAACGGAATATAGGCCAGCTGGTTTCTTTCTTTCAAGCTGTTAAATAATTTGTTATATCTCATTTGAATGTCTCATTACTTTTTAAAGCTAATTCGAAGAGTTAAGTATACTCATGACATGAGCCAGGTCTTTATCACCACGACCAGACAGGTTCACTAAAATATTAAGTGGCTCTGTGGATTCTGCTGCCAGTTTCTTGGCGTAAGCTAATGCATGAGATGACTCTAATGCGGGAATAATTCCTTCGCTTTTTGAAAGCTCCTGAAAAGCCTCAAGCGCTTCCTCATCTGTCACCGATACGTACTCTGCCCGACCCGATGTCATTAAATGGACGTGTTCAGGGCCAACCGCCGGATAGTCTAATCCTGCCGATACCGAATGGGACTCCTGTACCTGCCCTTCTTTATCCTGCATGACATAGGTTCTGGCACCATGCAAAATACCTTCGTGCCCTTTCAATAAAGTTGCCCCATGAGCATTGGTATCAAGACCTTTACCAGCAGGCTCAACGCCAATGAGTCTGACCTGCTCATCCTTAATGAAATCGGCAAAGATACCAATTGCATTTGAACCACCACCGACACAAGCAATTACAGCATCAGGTAGCTGACCAATTAACTCCTTCATCTGCTGTTTCGCTTCTTCTCCAATAATTTTCTGGAATGTACGAACCATCTTTGGAAATGGGGCAGGACCTGCAACGGTACCTAATAGGTAATGAGTGGTTTCATAACTTGAAGCCCAGTCACGCAGCGATTCATTGATAGCATCTTTCAAGCTGGCACTACCGTTATCAACGGGGATGACTTCGGCTCCCATCAGTTGCATTCTAAAAACATTGGGCGCTTGCCGATCGCAATCTTTTTTACCCATATAAATGGTGGCCTTAAGGCCTAACAGTGCACAGGCCAAAGCCGTTGCGACACCATGCTGACCCGCCCCGGTTTCAGCGATAATTCGATGCTTACCCATTTTCTTGGCCAGTAATGCCTGGGCAAGAACCTGATTGGTTTTATGGGCTCCACCATGCAATAAATCTTCACGTTTAAGAAATATTCGCGACTGATTAATCCGTGCATAAGAGGTGCATTCAGTGACCGGTGTGGGCCGCCCCGCATACTCTTTAAGCAAACGCTTTAACTCAGTTTGAAAGTCGTTATCGACCAGCGATGCTTCGAATGCCTTGTTAAGTTGTTGTAACGCAGGCATAAGTAGCTGAGGCACAAACTGACCTCCAAACTGACCAATATAAGCACCATCAAATTCAAATTGAGTCGGTGCATTAACTTTTTGATTCATGAAGACACTCCTGTTGCAGCAACTGCAGTAGACTGCCTGTCTAACTCAGTTACGATTGAATTGATAGAGTTACGACCAGATTGTGGTCTGGCTGAAAGAAAGAAATCGGTTAATAAGTCCTGGCTTTTAAAGCCAGGACTCGACTCTACTGAACTGGAGATATCAAGCTTGGTGATACCCATTTGTTTAAGCTGTTGAATATTTGCCGAACTGACACCACCGGCAATTCGGATTTTTTGCCTCAATAACTCTGGCTTCAGGCTCTGTATTAATGACCAGTCAAAAGTTACCCCGGTACCACCACGTTGCAGTTGCTCACCATCGCAAATTGCAGAATCTAATAAGATTTCATCATAGTGCTCAAGAAGATCTTCTAACTCATTTACAAGTTCATCTTTTGAAACGTCAGAGCTAACATGAAAAACTTTAGAAAGCTTAACCGTAGGAAGTTTCTGCCTGATAGCCTCTGCATACTCCAATGTTTCATCACCGTGTAACTGAATAGCGTTCAGTTGATAATTCAGCGCTTTGGATACCACCTCATCAGTTTCCTGATTTTGGAACACACCTACTAATGGCTTTTGGGATGTTTTAATAGTTTCGGAAACGCGCCTTTTAGAAGATGGCGCAAAAATAATACCTACCGAGCTAACTGGAAGTGTTTCTAACATTGTAATGTCAGCCTGTTGAGTGACCCCGCATACCTTGATATCTCCATAAACAAGTTGCCTTGCAGCACACTCAAGATCAGCTTCTTTCATCAGACTCGACCCTACGAGACAGGCATCAGAAAACCGGGAAAGCTCAAGCACATCGCTATGAGTAGAAATACCCGACTCAGTAATGATTAACCGATCACCTGGGATCTTATCGACGAGCTGTTTAGTATGCTCAAAGCTGGTTGATAAGTCTTTAAGGTTACGGTTATTGATACCAATAATTTTCGCACCTAATAGAATGGCTCTTTCAAGCTCAGCCTCTGTATGGACCTCTGTGAGAACGTCCATATTTAATGAAGTCGCCTGCTCATGACATATTTGATAGTCACGATCATTAAGAACAGAGAGCATCAGTAAAACGGCATCAGCACCAAAATGGCGAGCCTGACGAATCTGCTTTGGGGTAAAAATGAAATCTTTACAGAGTATCGGCTTGTCCGTTAATTGACGGGCTTTCGCCAAGTTGGAAAAACTTCCTCGGAAAAATCGTTCCTCCGTTAATACTGAAATCGCATCGGCATATTGATCGTAGACAGAAACTATCTCTTCAATGTCAAAGTTTCCTCTAATCAATCCTTTTGAAGGTGAAGCTTTTTTACACTCCATGATAAACCCATAATGTGGCTGACTTAAGGCATCATAGAAGCTACGCTGACTTGGCGTCAGAGTGGAAAAATCCGGCGTGTTACCAATCACCTCACGCTTATGCTGCAAAATAGTTTCAAGAACATTAAGCATGCGAGCCCTCCTTGATTACCTGAAAGTGCTTATAAGCCTTGCCACTGCTCAAAAGTTCCTTCGCAGTTTGAGTCCCCGTTGTAAAATCATGTGCAATCCCATTCAAAACCATCAAAGCTCCACAATTCACTGCAACCATATCAAGATGGGCCTCAGAACCTTTTCCTTGCAGTAAATTGATCGCGGACCGAACATTATCATCAATGCTATCAGCTTGAATGCTAGCGATGCTGTGACGAACAATTCCAAAATCTTCTGGAGTTAAATGTAACTCTTCAATCTTGCCATCATCCAAACTTACTGCAAATGTTGAGTCATGTACTGCTATTTCGTCCAAACCTGAACCATGCACAACCAATGCTTTTTTCGCGCCCAGTATTTTTAATATCTCGGCAAAAGGACGACAATATTGCTTATCGTATACACCAAGCAACTGCACTTCGGGCAACGCAGGGTTGGCTAATGGTCCAATTAAATTAAAAATGGTGCGAGTTTTTAACGACTGCCTGACAGGCATAACGTGCCTTACACCGGGATGGTAATCTGGTGCGAAAAGAAATGAAAAATTCGTATCATCCAGTAGTTTCTTACTTTGAGCAGGACTTAAGTGAATATTGACACCCAATCGCTCTATAAGATCGGCAGAGCCACATTTTGATGATACTGAGCGGTTACCATGCTTGACCACTTTGACACCAGCCGTGGCAGCCAAGATACTGACAATGGTTGAAACATTAATAGTGTTTAAACCATCCCCACCGGTTCCACAACAATCACTGACCAGATAGTCACGTTGTGGAAAAGCTACCGCCTCCTGTCGCAGTGCATAGGCAGCTCCGGCAATTTCTTCCACTGTTTCACCTTTGGTCTTTAGCGCCGCCAACATGGCTGCCACAACGGGAGCTTCAACCTGACCTTTAAGAACAGCCTGGAATGATTCTGTAGCTTGAGCGTAATTGAGGTTATCACCTTGATAAATGGATTCAAGCAACTGCATCATGGCCAGCTCCTTTTAATGTAGAGGAAAAGTCAGTGACAATCGCTTTGAAGTTTTCGAGTAGCTTGTGGCCTACAAAACTCATAATACTTTCGGGGTGAAATTGCAGACCATATATTGGATACTTGATATGTTGCACAGCCATGACTTCATTATCGGCAGTTGCCGTAATTGATAGCTCTGCCGGAACTTTGGTCGCAACGAGCGAGTGATATCGAGCAACACAGATGTTGGTAGATGTTCCTTTGAATAACTGTGATACATCTTTCAGTTTAAGATTAGAAACCTTTCCATGAACCACTTGTTGAGCTTTTTCAACAACACCCCCAAAGCTTTCTACTATTGCCTGATGACCAAGGCAGACCCCCAGTATAGGTTTGATACCCTTAAAGTCATTTAGCAGCTGTGGGCAGCATCCAGAATCAGCAGGTCTGCCAGGGCCTGGAGACAATACAACGCAGTCTGAATTATGAGCTTTATTTGATATAAAGTCGTAATCAGCATCGTTACGAACAACAATCACCTCGAAGCCCAGTTGTTGTAATTCGTAGTCAAGGTTATAAATAAACGAATCATAATTATCGATAAGTAACACCTTCATGCTGCAGCCTCCTCAACTTGGCGTTGTGCAACAAGGCACGCATTGAGTACCGCCATGGCTTTATGACGAGTTTCATTGGCTTCCAGCTTTGGAACAGAGTCATAGACAATTCCAGCACCGGCAGAGACGTATGCCTTACCATCAATGACTTCGGCAGAACGGATAATAATGGCACTATCGAACTCTTGATTAGCGTTATAAATACAGACTGCCCCTCCATAAAAGCCGCGCGGTTTTTTCTCTATGTGGCGTATTATTTCAACTGCCTTAATTTTAGGAGCACCAGTCAGGGTTCCCATGTTGGCGCAGGCTCTGTAAGCATGCATGGGATGGATGTCATCACGCAGCTCCCCAACGACTTCTGACACCATATGCATGACATTGGAGTACTTAACAATTCGTTTTAACTGTGTAACCTGGCGACTACCTACCTTGATAACCTTTGCTAAATCATTACGAGCAAGGTCAACTAACATCATATGTTCCGCACTTTCTTTCGCGTCGCTGATTAATTCAAACTCTGTTTTTGCATCCTGCTCAAAATTAATTGAAGAGTCAGAATTGAATGCGCGCTTTCGTGTACCAGCAATGGGGTACAGAGAAACCTTGTTATTATCAAAGACTTTTAGCGCACTCTCAGGACTGGAACCGAATAACTGACTTTTGCCATTATTTATATAATACATATATGGACCAGGGTTATTCTGGCGCAGAACCTGATAAGCTTTAAATGCATCCTGGCAGTCAGTCACGAAGGTTCTTGAAAGGACCACCTGAAAAGCATCCCCTTCAATAATATTCTGCTTTACACTTGCTACATTGGTAGCGAACTCTTCGTCACTGACATCCACACCATAATCGCTTTCGGTTGTGCTAACTTGTTTAGGAACGTTTGAGTTAGAAAACAATAATGGCTTGGCTTGAGAAGATTTCAGATTCTGTTCTATCGCTTCTATTGCGGTGCCTAGACGAATAGTATTTTGGGCATTTTCGCCAAACCCTTTGACGATTATTTTTGCGGTCTGTGAGTCATCTTCCTGTATAAGCAATTGGTCAGCTAAATAGAACCTGAAGTCAGGAGTCTCTTTCACTATTTCAGGCAAAGACTCATACTGGTCAATCAGATCAAAACTCATAGCTCCAATTAAACAGGAACTGACATCATCAGTTTTTTGATGACTTTTTATCTGCTCTACAATATAGAATAGAATATCCGCAATTGTCGTCTGAACCAGACGCTGACTTTCGCTAATCAGTTCGTCATTTGTCTGTTTAATAGAGAAAGTGACACGGTCATCAGTGACATCTTTGTAAAAGCTAGAAATATTTTGGCTATCGTTAGTTAGTTCCTTGATGAAGCAGGCTCCGTTGTCATTGAGACTTGAAATAGTAACGGTTCCATTAATACCTTCGATAATAGCTGCGGCTGATACCATGCTAATACTTCTTTTACTCTTCTGAGTACCTGGTTCTGCCGTTTCCAGTAAAACCGTATGAGCTTTCTGTCCATTTTGCGCCAGAAGCCCATAAACCTCACAGGGAAGCAAAGACAATGGCAGCTTTTTAGTTAAAGTACTAACTTGCACGAGCCACCTCCGCCAAAGTACGGCCACTTGCTGTAACGAATGGAGCAAGTTGCTGCATCAAGTTATGGAAATCTTGTGGTGATAACGCTTGAGCCGCATCAGACACCGACTCTTTGGGGCTTCTATGGCATTCGACAATAACACCATCTGCACCGCAGGCTACTGCCGCTTTTGCCATTGGGGAAACCAGAGTACGAACACCAGTGCCATGCGATGGATCAACGATTACG
The DNA here is from genome assembly GCF_000374105.1 of Kangiella aquimarina DSM 16071. Taxonomy (GTDB): domain Bacteria; phylum Pseudomonadota; class Gammaproteobacteria; order Enterobacterales; family Kangiellaceae; genus Kangiella; species Kangiella aquimarina. Next base: position 597,535 of record NZ_KB893651.1, on the reverse strand, counting down.
GGTAGATGGCTACGTTCTTTGATAAAGGCGACAGCATTTAAGTCAAGTGTATTTCTAGTGGCGGTTTCGAAGGTTCGAATTCCTCGCTCGCAAATCATGACATTGGGGTTACCGCTGGCAACGATATACTCCGCGGCAAGCAATAATTCTTCTATTGTTGCCGACAAACCACGCTTCAATAGTACTGGTTTCTGCGTTTCCCCCACTGCTTTTAACAGGGTGTAGTTCTGCATATTTCGCGCGCCAATTTGTATGGCAGAGATATAACGCGCTACATCATCCAGGTCTTTAACGTCCATAAGCTCGGTAATGGTATCGAGCCCAACCTCCTTACCCACCTGTGACATGATTTTTAAACCTTCAACTCCAAGTCCCTGAAAAGAGTAAGGGCTGGTACGAGGCTTAAAAGCACCGCCACGAAGTACTGTAGCACCTGCATTCTTAACATAACGGGCAGTCTCAAGAAGCTGTTCTTCACTTTCAATGGCACAAGGCCCTGCCATGATTGCAAACTGCTCAGAACCCACTGGTGTGTTGCCCACCTGCACTACGGTATCTTGTGCGTAGATTTCTCGGCTCACCAGCTTATATTTACTAAGAACAGGCTTAACCATGTCTACTTGAGGTAAATTCTCGAGGTGTAGTGATTCTAGAACTCGCTCATCCCCAAGAGCACCAATCACAGTTCTCTCTATACCTGGCATATGCAAAGGTTTTAAGCCCGCCGTGTCAATCTTTTGAAGGATCTCTTGGGCATCCTGTTCAGAAGCATCTGGTCGAAGAATAATAATCATAGTGTGTTCCTCATTTGTAATTTAAATCGCAATAATCTTTTCGGTATCAACATTTAATTAAGCAGATAAAACTTTCAGACATAAAAAAAGCCCGCACAATGGCGGGCTTTATCGTCTTTCTATAGACAATACCCCGCCCTAGCAGCTCCACCACCAGTTATTCAGTAGGAATGTGTTAGTAATTGAATGTATTGCCATAGTTAATGTCTCAGTTTCAGCTCTCGTAAATCTGCTATTAATTTTCCGGTTCTTATAGACATAAAAAAAGCCCGCTTTTGCGGGCTTTCAAATTCGTGTTCGGTATAAATATCTTACAAACAACAAAAGGCCCGCTACTTATGTAACGTGCCACCACCAGATGTTTTGTGTGATATTCATATTCATGCTTTGCAATCTAAACCAATTTATTTTCAGGGTCAACAGTTTTATTAAATGACTTACCATTAACGTTGCTGGGCTTTTATCTACTATTTCCCTTTTGCAAACTTATCTACCTGATTTTCCGTTTTAAGCCTGGACTTAGGTAGCTGCGAAATCAGTCGTTCAATATTTGAAGTTAACGACCAAATCTCAAGCTTTGCTGCAGGGTCATGCCACTCAGCAACAGTTAGCCCCTCTGCAAAGGAGTCAAGATAGGCAACGCGATTGCCTAACTTTGTTGGAAAATCTTCCAAACCAAGCTCTTGTTTAGCATTGGAAACAACGTTGTCTGCTGAGTTTGTTCGAACACGATAACGGTTCCAGCATATCCTGGCTTCCAAATTAGGGTTCATTGCCTTAGCTTCATCAACTATTTCAGCAAGGTGTTTAGTCGACCAGACTTCTATTGGTGAAGGGCTTAAAGGGATAAGAGCTAGATCAGAGAGTAAAACAACAGCTCTAGTTAGATTGGTAATTCTTGGATGACCGTCAATCAGGATGTAATCATATAAATCAGTATTTTCACGAACTTGCTTTTGTAGATGAGCAAGGTTCTTAGCCGATATAACATCCATATTTTCGATGAGATACTGCTCGTCTCGAACACGATACCAAGTTTCAAGAGAACTTTGAGGGTGATCGGTATCGATCATCAGAACTTTGCTTTTATCAGACAAAGTTGAGGCGATATTGGCACATAAAGTGGTTTTACCTGCCCCACCTTTCATTTGGACAAAACTAATGACTTTTGCGCGCACAGAAAATCCCCGTATCCTGTAGTTTTACATAATTCTACATGACACGGGGCAATTCGCAAGCTGGAGCTTTCATCTTTAATATCAAGAAGTTAGTTGCTCTTGAGTTGCTCAAGTTCTTTTTTGGTCAGTTCACGCCACTTAACGGTATTTAATTCGTTTAAATAGTCGCACTCAGCTCCGCTACAGATAACCTCAAGCCCAACCAGCTTAACCACATCCCCAGCACCACCATTGCCATCGTCGGGATAAACTATCGTAGGCTCAGGGGCGATACCCAGGAAACCTAAATTAGTTGAACGAACATACTCAACAAACTCGCCATTCTGATTATTTTTCTTAAAGAATGTAGGCTTACCGTCAAGTACGCTCACCGTGTATAACTTATTTTGTCCTGCAACAGCACTACAGGTGTTTTCCTCGTCTGAACCAGGTTTAAATGTGGTAAACAATACTCTGTAGTTGATGGTTGAGGCATCCGCCAATACTTTCTCTCCATCAGCAAGTCTTATATACCAACCATTATTGGTTGTTTCATGATCTAAAATATCAAATACACCGACATATCGCCCCTTGGTTGCATCGTTGGGGTCAGTATCAATTTTATTTGTAACATCAAATAAAGTGCTTTCACTAAGAACCTGCTCAGGGTAGCCGCCTGAAAGTATATTCTTATCGTAAAACACATAGAATCGGTCGTTAGTATCTTCGGCAAGTGGATGAGCTCTGTACCCTGAGCCTACCGCTATTAGAGCCATAGTCTTGCCGCGAAGCTTAACGAAAGATACGTCTGGACGATTATAGAACCGCCTGTTACCAGCAACACCTGTACCTGCAATATCTGCTAATTTGACACCATAAATTTGAGTGTTGCTATTCTTACTTTCTTGGGTAATGTCAAAACGGAATAGCTGACCACCTGTGTCAGTTGCATAAATATGCTCGATGGTGCCGCTGCCTCGTAAGTCACCGGCTGAGAGATCTGCTGCAAAGCTGTTGGTTAGTTGGCTAGCAAAATCACCACCTCTACGATCGATGGCATTGTCTTTAGCGTTCCAAAGCATTTGACCCGAAACTGCATCGGCAATAAAGATATTACGACCAACGGTATCGGGTGTATTAGCTTCTAAGCCATGGTTATCCTGATTTTGAGCATCATAACCACCGCCGAAAATCATGACTAATTTTTTTCCACCTCTCCATTTGATGTGGCCTATGATAGGCTTAGACCAAGTTTGGCCGAGACCTTCGTAGTAGTGAACAGTATCCCAGCTTAGTCCAGCCGTGACTTCTTCAGAAGTGGCAAAGTCCCCCGTAATGGTAAACATGTATTGCGGCCTTTCTGAGTTAGAAATATCAATCGCATAATAATTCTGGCCACCTCGTCTCATACCTACATACAGGTAAGCCTTTTCACCATTATCCACTTTGCCGTTTCTATTTCCGTCCTGATGGTAAACAGTAATATCTCCATCAAGGCCATAGATACGACTGGACACATTAGACAGGGCGTCATTTCTAACTAGCTCTGCGGTATTTTTTAACAGCTGACGAGGAATGAACGACCATTCTTCTTTACCGCTATTATCGTCAGTATTGATTGCATGCAAATAACCCTCGTTATCGCCCATGAATAGCAAGCTCTTATTTGCATAGTCAACAACCACTGGTTTGGAGTGAAGCGGATCACCGTATCGATTAATACTAGTATCCAAGACATCATCGTCATTAGTATCAATATCCACTTCTCCATTAAAAAGCCATGAAATATGGTTAGTTAGTTCAGCATCGCTCGCTGCAGCGTCTAACCCCAGCAATGAACGAGTAATCTGATTATTAGTCGTGGTGATTTTATTTTTCAGCGTCCACAGGTTTTTTTCCAAGATATTGGAGTAAACATTGCGTGGCATATCCATAGTTTGAGCAGCACCACCAAGAGCTAACTTATTACCATCCATTAAACTCCAAGCACTTGAAGCTGAATCTAGGAATTGTCCCTTGTCATTGACAGCATCAGCTTTATTGCTATCGACCACTTTTCCGTCTTTTAAATAATACTTTTTGAGATTCCCATGCCAGAATTGAGTTTTTGCAGGTTGGAACATGGCAAGGAATAGTTCGTTACTGCTATTCAGGCGATTACTTTGACTAAATGGCACACTTGGCGCAACCATCATGCTTTGCTCAATGTCGGATTCAATTGAAGACTTGAAAGCGTCAACTAGACCAGCTGTACTATCCGCTGTATAGCTATTTCCACTACCTTCCTTAGCGACTCCTTCCAGGAAACTCTTAGCGTCTGCATCTTCAAGAGCAAAAGCAATGGTGTGAGTTTTAACAGTCGAAGGCACTACATCCTTCAGCTGATCAACACTGGATAAATATTTAGCTAGTTTCTGTGAGCAATCTTTGCCATCGTCATTCCATGCGCAATTTTCGCCAGTTAAGTTCTTTATACTATTCCAATATTTATAATTGCTGTACTCCAAACTATTAGGTTGACCGTCAGTAAGAAATACAATGTTGCTGGCATTTCCGCAACTTGGGGTGATCGGAGAGTTTAAATCACCATATTTTCCACGAAAATAACTGGCAGCTTCATACAGCGCGCCTGCAGTTAAAGTACTACCATCTGCATCAAGTCCATCAATAGTGTTTAAGAGTATTGCTTTATGATTATTTTCACTTAGCTTTTTAATCTCATGCTGAAGAGCAATATTACCTCCTGAAGAGTAAGTAAGAATTCCTACTTTCACATTATTAGGTAAATCATTAAGAAATACCTGCAAAGCTTCCTTCATAATATCTAAACGAGACTGCTCGCCATTTCTGGGTAAACAATGCGCAATAGGATTTCTTCGCCACCGCCTTTCTGTGCATGTTTCTGTAGTGAAAGCCATTGAACCTGAGACATCAAGCACTAATAGCAAATTGACGTCTTTAGCCTGTCCGAAATAAACTTCGGTATCATCTGCATGCAATAAAGCAGGCATTAAGCCTGTAACTATCAATAGCGCAGTTATTAAACTTTTTTTAATAATCATAATCCCCTCACTTACAGTGCTTTATTGCAACTACGCACAGCACTCACCCACTCTTCAATATGAGTATTTGCCTCTCCGACATCTGCAACATCATTCTTATTTACATCAAGGTTACCCTCACCAATCAATTGGAAAGAATGACATCCTAAGCCCGTGTTATCCCAAGAATTACCTAAACACTTCAATGCCGCAGTTTCACAGTCATGATAAAAAGCTTCTACTCTTGCTTTTAGAATTTTGTCTGACTCAAGCCTCACGTCTGAATCACATTCAACCAAATCACCGAATTCATTAGTGCATTGTACATAACCGTTTTTAGGCGCAGGCAATGTATCCCAATAGGCATCCTCGGCTGTTTCCACTAAGTGAGAAGCATCATAATAATAGGTACTCACATAAGAACTATTGGCAGTCTGAGCGGCATGAAAGACCATAGTGTCTTCCTGGTTAACAACCGCTATTTTCTGAGAAGAAACACCCGAAGACATAATGGACACCCCGAGCAAGGCCATTATGGCCAAAATTATCAAGCCAATAATTAATGAAAAACCGCTTTGATTATTAGTCATAGAACTACTCCGAAACCAATAATGAATCTGGTGGTTGATGCCCATTGTTGTTTAACACAATGGTGCTTGTGAAAACCTTACGATAGCGTCCATCATTGAATACGTATGGACCTTCATCTAAAACGCCATTCAAGCTTACATTTTTGTCTATGACATTTTTCTCGTCCGATGCGACAGAAAATGCTATCTGCAAGGTTTGTAAAAGTGAGATATCACTTACAGAATCTGAGGTGACATATTGCAATCCATTAGCAGTCAGTACGCCATATCTAATCTGGAAACTTTCTACGTTCTTAATTAAGCTGGCACCGTTACATTTCAGCTCAGGCAAGCTATCGGCTGTCGATACGAGTTGATATTGATTTTGTACAATTCCATCGGCTGGCATGTCGCCTATGCAATTCTCTTCACCATAATAGCGCACTGTTAAACCGTCAGAAGCTTTACCTCCGGTTACGGCAACATTGTTTTTTAGTCCATCAAATGGTGCAGCTAAGCTATGACCATCAGCAGTTACGATATCACTATCAACCCAACCTGCTTTACGTAAATCACTTACAAGGTAGTTCATGGCAAACCGTCCGTTGTCATGAACGTGACTCATTGCAGTGTTAAGACGGTAAGTTTGTTTGCTAGACACAAATAACATCATAATTCCAGCGATGATAATTAGGCCAATCAACATCGCAACCATCATTTCAACTAAAGTAAAGGCCTTAGTGTTATAACGACTTAAAGGCTTCATTAACTTCTTTCCCATAGATGTATTAAATTTGGATATCCGTTTGCTTGATAAGTTACTCATGGGACAATCTCCAATTGAACACAAGCATAGTCACTGTCTAAATTGAGTTCAGTCTGGCAACGAGTGTTTTGGCTATATTTCTCTTTTCCACTTATATCCTCTCGCTCACGGCCCTTCCATGCCAAAAACAATGATATGCGCGAACCATAACTACAGTTGTCAGAATCAAGCTCTCGATCAAAACAACTAGCACCGATTATTCCCGTAGGGATTTTGGTATCAACCAAACTGGAACATACCTCAAAAATATCCTGCTTGGCCAAATCATCCATAGAGCAACTTGAATCTGAATCACAGGAAGCTTCAGGTATAATGCCACTTTCAATATCACACCAGTGAAAAACTGCCTTTGGGTTTACATCCCCAGTGTAAGCATTCGCTGAGCCCGCATCACTTCTCATGTACTCAGCGTTATTTCGCATTCGAGCCGCAGCATCCTCTAGAATGATGCTTGCCTGTGATCGAGAGAAAGAATCCAACGAGCTATTTAATGCGCCCATTTGCAAAGCTGCATACCCCAATAATCCGATACTTACCACAAGTATAGTGATCAGCACTTCCATTAAGGCTATTCCTGCCTGTTTAATCATGATGAAACCCCACACCCTTGTTTAATATCAGTCACCTGTACTCGACCTGAAGCCAACATCGTTAACTGTCTGCCCTTGCCATTAGCATTGCAAAATGTAATTCCGTGCTCCCCTAAAGGGTTTAAATTTGATGTCATACCATTTGGTTTAAAAATGATTGATAGTTCTTGATTGCCGATAAATGTGACCGGATCTTCAAGTTGGTTCTGTACATGTATGGCTTGGCTAAACTCTTGAACACCAGTCTCTGTATTCAATGGAATAACTTGCCACCCATCACCCCAGCTCTTTCCAATCGCTTTAACTTTTATACTGATATTTGTTTCAATTGCGACCTGACGAGCTTTATGGAAAGAGTCAATAAACCTTGAAGCTGTCTGGTCTAGTAATTTGGAGGAAAATAAATTAAGGAAAAGATGGCAGGCACTTAATAAAAAGCCCGCTAATAAGACAATACTAATGAATGATTCAACAAGACCAAATCCAGCTTGTTTCTGAAAGTGTCCTTGATAAATGGAAACACGTTGCATCCCACCTCTAACTTCACTACCCCAGCTCATAGCCCCTCAATCTGTTAAGGTTCCACCAATTGCCGGATGTATTCTAGAGATTTAAGAAATGTGTACTATTTGATATGTGTATTTAAATTGTAGGGTTTTGTATAAAAAACAACCCGTTCACAGAACGGGTTGGATACATTATTCGGAGCCTTTTTGAATAACTAAATTTACTTAGTCTGGCCAACTAGCAGCACCATTATAGGTTTTAACACCTGCCTGGTTTATGGTCAGATCCCCATCACCTTCCATTGAGCCAGTATCAGAAGCTCGAATCCTGTATGTTGTAGCTGATAAGTTTTCTAAAGATAAGGTGTAGTATACTGAACCTCCAGAGTTAGGTACATTCACGTTAAAAAGGTCTGCCAAAACAGCTCCATTGTAAGAAAAGTTCGCAGCTTTATAGCGCTCCATTGCTTCAGATGCCCCCATTAATGCTTGCATGGCATCTGATCTTTTCGCTCTTTTAACATACTCAGAATAAGAAGGGATTGCGATAGCGGCAATAATACCAATAATAGCCACCACAATCATAAGCTCCATCAAAGTAAAACCGTTGGTCTTTTTTGTAAATTTAATCATTATCAATAACCTTTCTTACTGATCGAAACCACACCCGCACCACTAAGGTCGAGAACCCTACATTTACTTCGCTTATCACATGCCTGAATGCCATCCCAAGCCAATCCCTTCAATATACCTCTCGAAGTTATTTGTAAGTCAGAAGGATTATTCAATGTAAGCTGAGAGTATGATTCAGATGAGCCAATGACCTCGCTAGTATCGTCAATAATAACCTCCCAGCCATTAGACCAAGCATTATCAACAGGTTTTATAGAAACTGATTGACGCCTTGTTAGGGCTTCACTCCTCGCCAAAGATACCGAATTGGAAAAGTCGTTTGCAAAAGCCACCAACCTATTCTCTAAAACCATATTTTGCATGCCAGGTACTGCAATCGCTAAAAGAATTGCAAGTACGGCTATTGTGGTAATAAGCTCTATTAGAGTAAAAGCATTTGTAAATTTTTTCATCATGGTTCCACTTTTTGCCAATTCATCCGCTCTACCTCACCTAGACCACTTGTTAATAAATCTTGGAATGTACCACCAATTCCACTATCGTCATCATTGATTACGTTGTTACCAACAAGCCCAACGAAGCCATCATCACCAAGATATAGTAATTGATATGCTGGAGGTAGTCCTGGATAGATGTCACTTATTGAACGAGTATCATTGCTAAAGAATGATGTACCATCAATCACATTAACACCATACAACTTACCAGCACCTGTAACCACTGTACAACGGTCTATTTTTGTAGCAACAGGAACATAGCTAGTAAAAACGATTTTGTTATTAATGATCCTAGCCTCGGCCAACACCTTCTCGCCAACCTCAGTTAACTCAAGCTTCCAACCGTCAATAGCATCAAAGTCAACTCCTGAAAGCGCAGCCTGCTCTTGTGACACATAACTGGTAATATCTTTTAAATTACCATGGGTTAACTTTGTTGGAGCTGAAGAATCAAATACCGTTCTGTCCTTTATCATGTAGAAGAAGTCATCAACAGTTTCGTCCAGTGGATGAGCACGATAGCCTGAACCAATAGCGATTGCTACAAATGATTGTCCACCTGGCCGTTCGATTGTTGCCGCAGTTGGTCCATAATAGAAACGTCTATTACCAGCTACTGTTGCATCATCATTCAAATCAGCAATAACATAGCCTTTGGCAAAGATTTGGTCGGTATTTTCGACGGCACTTTCGTTGTCAATATCCACTCTATAGATTCTTCCACCAGTGTCAGATGCATAAATATGATCGATCAAGCCTTCAGAATTGAATCCGAAAGGAGTTAAATCACCCACAACGCTATCTGTCATTTCTAATCCAGCATCCGTTTTAGCATCCCATAAGACTGTTCCGTCTCTAATATCAATCAGGAAGATATTGTTTCCCTGAGTCAGGGTTGGCTTTTCACTATAAGCAATACCAGCAATCTTTTTCTCTTGTTTGATCTCACCTGTTAATAAATCCTTAATTGGGTTTCCAAATGGGTCATACATATCTACGAATTCATATTTAACGGTGTCATCTCTGACACTGTCATAACCACCACCAAACATCAGAACAGTTTTTTGCTGACCATTATATTTGATGTTACCGAACTTTGGCTCTGACCAAGTTTGTCCCATCTTTTCTGCTCTAGCAGAATTGTTATCTATTTTATAAAGATATTTTGGGGTGTTTAGATCTGAAATATCAAGAACATGATAACTTTTACCACCTCGACGCATTCCAACAACAAGATAAGCCTTCTCGTCTGGACTATTACCATCTACTCGAGCATCACGGTCAGCATCAGCATGAACTAATAGCACCTGTCCATCGAGACCGTACTTGTGGTCTTCAGGTTTATCAATAACGACATCTTCATAAAATTTATCTAGATCTTTCACGAATTCATCGGGAATGTAGGACCAGACTTCTTCACCTGTCGCAATATCAATTGCATGTAAATAACCCATGTTAGTACCAAAGAAGGCAATCTCGCGGACAATCTCTTCTTCACCTGACGGTATCGCATATTTAACAATTTTTGGAACACTGTGCAGGGGGTCACCCATACCACCAAGTGTAGCAACATCATAGGTTCCTAATAGAACAGGATTCTCAGGATCTGTAGTATCCCAATCTTCTATGATAGAGAGGAACAGACCTCGCGCCTGATCATAATACTCTTGAAGCCTTGAGGAATCGATACCTAAATCAGCTGCGGAGTATTCTGTAATATCTTTGAGAGCTTGATCTCTTGAGAGTCCAAGATTGGTTAGTACCTTTCTTGTATATGCACCGAAAGGTTTGATTACACTTCCGTCAAATAGAGTAACATCATCCTTGAGAATAAGATGACTGGTTAAGGCTTCTGCTGCACCACCTAATCTTACATTATTTCCATCAGGGTATGGTGACCAATAACTTTTTGCGATTTCACCATTATCATCAATCGGATCACCATTTTTGAATAGATCTTTTTCATTAACTGCCTCAATAGGAGTGCTATCCATCAATACAGAATCAACAATCTTATATTTTTTAATATTTCCCGGCCAACGCTGCCTGTTATCAGGCTGAAATTGAGAGAAATATAAACTGTTATCTAGTTCTAGTCGGTTCTGTTGACTCACGGTTACACCAGCTTGAACGAAACTGGAACCTTGACGTAGAACCTTTTCAAGCTTGTCTTTGATGTAGTCGGCTAACGAAGTATCAGATAAACCATCCCATCTGAAGGGATCTTCTGTCTCACTTGCATCTGTAATGGCTTTAAGATTTGCATACAAACCTGCTTGACTACCACTAAATACTGCATAAGTGTCTACTTTTTGAGACTTTAAATACTTCGCAACAGCTGCCGGTGCATCACAATTATCACCACAAGTACCATTTGTAACTTCGGTTATTTGCTCTGAGTTATCCTTGTTATTACCTGGCTGACCACCAGAAATCACAATAATCGCATTACCGCCGCAATTGAAATCTGCAGATAAGTTATCGTAAATACCGCTTTTCAGGTTATCAGTTTGCACCAATGGGTCCATCTCAAAGCCTTTTTCATTTGGCTTTTGAAATGTTGCTCCATAAACAATTTCCATTCCCTGAAAATAACGAGCAGCTTCAACCATGCCTTTTGTCAACGCAGGACCACCTGTGAGAGAACTTGTTTGCAGTTCATTTTCTGCCCAACCTGCAAATGTGTGCCCATCGCTGTCAACGTCATTTAGCCCCATGACTGGGCGAGTTGTTTTGGCCGAGGCTGCATTACCAGATGAGTAGAAAATCTGAACACCTATGTCCACATTGTCAACAAAGTCTTGGTCTTGAGCAATTGATTTAAATGCACTACGTAAGTTAGCTAATCTCTCGGAACCATTGGTATTCGCTGACCATTCTAAGAGGATCAACACCTTTGGTTTCGAAATTTCAAGAAGACCGGCATCATTAAAATAGACTTCGGTATCATCGGCTTTAGTAGTACTAGTCAAAAGCGGTAATGCAATGTAGCTAGCAACTAAAGTGGAATATAGAATTTTCTTAAACATTACCATTACCTCAATTATAGAATTGGTATAGCGCCACCTGTAGACGCATCACAGCCCGAGGTTTTAACAACCCAGCTATTTACCTGATTAGTTGTTGTACCGGCTACAGTGCTAAAACCAGTAATTTTCCATGCATTACAATTAATTAATCCGCCAAACTCATTACCTGGACAAGATTTGCAATCAAGGAACTCAATTTGTGCAACCGCATTCAAACCACCGATACCTTCGAAACCATCGTTACAACTAGCTTTGTCCGCTACTTCTGTTACCTCGCCATTTGCGCTAACACAGAAAAATGGGGTAATTGGTGTAACTGCACCAGTTACTGGATCAACTGACATTAACTCATCATCAAAGTTTGAGCCATAGAGCTCACGCTTATCTAATTTATCAGCATTAATTAGCGCAGCAACTGCACTTTCTGCAACGTGAAAAGCCTCATTTTCTAAATAAACATTTGTGGATGACTTTTGCTGAATGATTGAACCAGACATACTTGCAACGCCTAGAATGGTTAGAATAATTAGAAAAATTAAAACCACTACTAAAGTTGCGCCATTTTGTTTTTGCATCATAAAACTCTCCTATGAACCTAAGTATTTAGGTCTATTAGGTAAAAATATTGTCGATGAAAATATTCGCCTTAATTTCCGGTCATTATTGGCGGTGAACTCACCCTCTCCTAAAATAGTGAAGGTTCTAGCTGTATTGGTATCAGCTACATTCGTATCACTTGCCAATAACAAAATTACTTTAACCGATGCTACTTGACGAGCTTCAACAGGATTTGCTGCCAACTGAGAAGCAGTAACATATTTCTCAGGGGTGTTGTCTCTATCAGTGTCTACGCCGTATAGAAAATGAGCAACCTCAACACCATTTATTATTGGTTGAGAAGCGCCCCCTGCTCCACATTTCAACTGCCCATCCTCAACAAAAAATCGATTAGTAGCAACTCCGCCGGCCGCTGCATTACCTAAACAGTCAACATCAGACTCATACCGAATTTGAAGTGAGTCAGATACATTGGCAGCACCTCCATCTGAGGTTCCAGTTAAATCTATGTAGTTTGGGGTAGAGGCTCCTATAATAAAGTCAGGCTCTTTCCAACCAGCCATTTGAATTTCATTGGTTAGGAAATAAAGTGCAAAACGTCCATTTTCCTGTAATTCAGAAATACCATTTTGAGCTTGTGAAGACTTTTGCATACCTAAAAAGAAAGTGCCTACTCCGGCTAACAAAATTAAGCCAATAGTAATAGCAACCATGTATTCAATCAGCGTAAAACCATTTGATTTATTAATACTTTTCATCTCATTTATCACTTTGTTACGGCATAATGTCAATTACTAAGCAATCGACAGGGTCACCAATAGTTGCATAATCTAAGCCTATTGATGCAGCAAAAACATTACAGCGTTGGTTCTCTGGTATTCCAACGGAGCCAACATCTTCTCGCCGGACATTATTTGCCCAAAATGTATATATGTGTAGGGTAGAACCTGGTGAGCAAACATCTGCATCCGAAGCATCTCTATCAGTACACCCAACTCTGACCTGACCATTTAGCAAGGCATCATCATTATCAACGTCTGTTGTGAAACCTTTAATCGTCTGACAAGCTTGCCACGCATCAACTCTAGCTTGCTCTGATGGAAGACAAAGACCTCCCGCGCCAGAACATGCAGGCTTAACATCGCAGTTTTCGTAATTAGCCTGTACCAAGTACTCGGAATTACCACCAGAACTGAAGATATAATCTCTATTTGCTCTCAAAGCTGAGCCTAGCTCCTGAGCAATAAGAGTTGCTTGTGTACGTGCAAGTCCATCCTGATTTGAATTGATAGACGCGAGTTGTAAAGAAAGGAAGCCCAACAAACCAATTGCAATGATTATCATCGCAATCAAGACTTCCATTAAACTGAAGCCCTGCTGTTTCGAGGGTATGAGCTTCACTTTGGGGTGTCCGGATGTTTTGAATTTTTGCTTTAACATTATCTGGTCCAAAATAAGTTTTTCACCAGTATGTTATACGAAAACAAACTTTCAAGATCACGAACTAATAGACAAACGGTAAGATTTAGCCGATAAACGGTTATTTTATCGGCTTAGAAAAGGAAAATGATAAGAATCAGGTAGTTATAATGAGTCTAGATGATTATTCAGCTCGTAATTCCGCTGGAAGTACGAACACGATATTTTCTTCTACTCCATCGGATTCAAGTGCAGTTGAACCACCCTGAGATTCGAGATATTTGATAACATCCTGCACAAGAATTTCTGGTGCAGAGGCACCGGCAGTAACACCAACTTTATTGACGCCCTCAAGCCAACTAGCATCAATCTCAGTAGCATTGTTAATTAAATAAGAACGGCAGCCCTGATTTTCTGCAAGTTCCTGTAAGCGACTGGAGTTAGAGCTGTTCTGCGCACCCACCACAAGTATCAAATCACACACTGCTGCCAGCTGCTTGACTGCATCCTGACGATTCTGGGTGGCATAGCAGATATCATCTTTTTTGGGGCCCTGAATATTGGGGAACTTGTCTTTTAATGCATTGACCAGTCGCTGAGTGTCGTCGACCGATAAAGTGGTTTGAGTAACATAAAAGAGTGAATCTGGATTCCGAACCTGTAACTCAGCCACGTCCTGTTCATCCTCTACCAAATAGATGCCAGCTTCAGAATTGTCATACTGGCCCATAGTTCCTTCTACTTCTGGATGACCTTTATGTCCAATCAGCACACACTCTTCGTTACGGCGACTGTGCCTTGATACTTCCATATGAACCTTTGTAACCAAAGGACAGGTAGCATCAAATACCTTCAGGTGGCGCTCTTTAGCTTCATGACGTACCTGTTGGGATACACCGTGTGCGCTAAAGATAAGTGTTGAATGTTCAGGAACCTCATTGAGGTCTTCTATAAAGATGGCACCTTTTTCGCGCAGGCCGTCAACCACAAACTTGTTGTGCACTACTTCATGTTTGACATAAATCGGCGCACCAAAAATTTCAATGGCGCGATTAACGATCTCAATGGCACGGTCAACACCGGCACAAAAGCCACGAGGATTAGCTAAAACAATATCCATCATTTATTCCTGATGTCGTATATCGACAACGTCAACTTCTACAATAATGTCCTGATCAGCCAGCGGATGATTAAAATCCACCTTAACTGAATGACCCTTTACTTCACGGACCATGCCTGGAATCGCTCCACCGCCCATCTGTTCAAAAGCGATGATGGATCCTTCTTCAAGCTTCAGATCCACCGGAAACTGATTAATATCCATAAAATGAATATTATCAGGACTGGCAGGACCGAAGAAATCAGAACCATGAATTTCAAGCTTACGCGTTTCACCTTTTTCGGCACCCAGTAACTGAGACTCAACTTTGTCGGTCAAACTACCATCACCAAAGATAAACCAAACCGGCTTGCCACCAACCCGAGTACTATCTGCCGCAGAACCATCCTTAAGCAAAATATTAAAATGCACTAAAGCCTTTGAGTTTGCTTCAATCTTCATTATTTTTTCTCGTCTTTTCCGGCTTGGACTTATGCTCAGGATTGATAAATGAATCAATCAACAACAGTCCAACCCCTATCAGGATAACGCTATCAGCAATGTTAAAGGTTGGCCAATGGTATCCATCTATGGACACATACCAGTCAATAAAGTCAATGACATAGCCATATACCATGCGATCAATTAAGTTTCCGAAAGCACCGCTTAAAATCAGCGCCATACCAATATTGGGTAGCTTTTTATGCGACTCGGTGCGCCACATCCAGAAAAGTAGCAACAGACTGATGCCAATCGCTATTGCAGTAAAAAACCAACGCTGCCATCCTCCAGCATCCCCTAGAAAACTAAAAGCAGCGCCATAGTTATAGGCAAGATTTAAATTAAAATGGGGCATCACCTCAATGATTGGTCCGCCATGGACCGGAGCCAATGCTGTATTTGCCCAGGTTTTAGTAACCTGATCAATAATCAACAAGACCGCGGTGAGCCACAACCACACCAGTCCAGACTGTCTAAATGGCAATTTTTTCATTGTCGTAACAGTCCTTATGCGTAATGGCGAGTTTCGCCTGTACCAACCACGTTCTCGACACAACGTGTACAGATAGTCGGATGCTCCGAGTTTTGACCAACATCATGACGATGGTGCCAACAACGTTCACATTTTTCAGCGTCTGACTTAGTAATGCTCAATTGCAAGCCTTTCATTTCAGTCGCTTCGCCACCCTCACCCTTCTCAAGACGAGCCTGCGAAGTAATGAAAACAAAACGTAACTCATCTTCCAGTTTCGACAAAACCGCATACAGTTCATCATTAGCATAAAGCGTCACTTCTGCTGCCAGCGAGCCACCAATAGCACCGTCTTTGCGCTTTGCTTCCAGAGCACGGTTCACTTCATCTTTAACTTCTGAAATCAACGCCCAATCAGCCTGCGTAATATCGGCATTTTCCATAGGGAACAAACCTTCATACCACTCAGCAACGAATACATTCGACTCGCGCTTGCCTGGAATAAGTGGCCAAATCTCATAAGCTGTAAAGCTCAATACCGGAGCCATCCAGCGGACTAATGCTTCGATAATGTGATACATGGCAGTCTGGCACGATCGCTGTGCACGAGAACCGGTTTTAGCCGTATATTGACGATCTTTAATGATATCCAGGTAGAAGCTACCCATATCAATAGAGCAGAAATGATGGATCTTCTGTGCAACTAACCAGAAATTATAATCATCATAGGCTTTGATAATTTCCTGTTGCGCCTGATAAGCGCAATCCACCGCCCAGCGATCTAGCGGAAGCAAATCATCTTTAGCAACTGAATGTCTTTCAGGCTCAAAACCTTCAAGGTTTGATAACAGGAATCGTGAAGTATTACGAAGGCGACGGTAAGTATCACCAGTGCGCTTCAAAATTTCTTCAGAAACCGCCATTTCACCGCGGTAGTCAGCAGAAGAAACCCATAGACGTAATACATCAGCGCCCAGCTTGTTGATGACATCATTAGGAGCCATCACGTTGCCTTTGGACTTAGACATTTTTTCGCCCTTGCCATCAACCACGAAGCCATGAGTCAGACAGTGTCGATAAGGCGCATGACCATACATGCCGGTTGCCGTTAGCAATGACGACTGAAACCAACCGCGATGCTGATCGGAACCTTCTAAATACAGATCCGCAGGTTGACGCAAATAATCGCGAGCTTCTAAAACGCAATAATGAGTGACACCTGAGTCAAACCAGACATCCAGAGTATCATCGATTTTTTCGTACTTATCTGCATCAACGAATTCCGAAGCATCTAAGTCATACCATGCCTGAATACCCTTCTCTTCGATATAGTAAGACACTTTTTCCATTAAATCAGCTGAGTCAGGATGCGGTTCTCCTGTCTGCTTATCGATAAATAAGCATAATGGAACGCCCCAGGTACGCTGGCGCGAAATACACCAGTCCGGACGCGAACCAACCATACTTTCGATGCGAGCTTCACCCCACTCGGGTACCCATTTAACCTTTTTGATTTCTTCCATTGCCTGAGCCTGTAACCCATTCTGGCTCATGGAAATAAACCATTGCGGTGTGGCGCGGTAAATCAAAGGCGTTTTTGTTCTCCAACAATGTGGATAGCTATGGCGCATTTTGTCCTGATGTAACAGACGACCTTTTTCGATTAAGTGATCCACAACTGGTTGATCAACTTTATAAACATGCTGACCGGCAAACACAGGCGTCTCATCCGAGAAAACACCATTTGCCATTACATAATTCAATAAGCCTATGCCATACTTTTTACCGACCACAAAGTCATCAGGACCATGATCAGGTGCAGTATGCACAAGACCCGTACCGGCATCCGTAGTGACATGCTCACCCAGAATTACCGGTAACGTTTTATCGTAAAACGGATGGTTCAACTCAAAGTTCTCGAGCTTTGAACCTTTAGTTGAAGCTATAACTGAATAGACTTCAATTTCAGCTTCTTTCATGACACTTTCAACGAGCTCACGAGCCAGTACAAAGCGTTGCTTCTTACCATCTCGTTCGACTTGAACTAATACGTATTCTAAATCTTCGTGAACAGTTACCGCCTGACTGGATGGTAACGTCCAGGGAGTCGTGGTCCAGATAACTACTGAGACTTCGCCTTCGCCCTGCTCGCCTGCGAAGTCAAAAGCCTTTAAAAATGCCTGCTCATCAGCGACAGGATAATTCACATAGATAGAAAAAGAGGTTTTGTCTTGGTATTCAACTTCAGCCTCAGCCAAAGAAGAACCACCGACAACGCTCCAGTAAACTGGCTTTTCCCCTTTGAAGAGATGACCATTACGAACCAGTTTGGATAAGGCTCGAACGATGTTAGCTTCAAATTTAAAATCCATGGTCAAATAAGGATTATCCCATTCGCCTAAGACACCAAGGCGAATGAAATCGGTCTTCTGCCCATCAACCTGCTTGGCCGCATAGTCGCGACATTTCTGACGAAACTCAGCGTGAGAGACTTTATCCCCTGCTTTACCGACTTTCTTCTCAACATTATTTTCGATAGGCAAGCCGTGGCAGTCCCAACCCGGAACATACGGGCTGTCAAAACCGCTCAAGGTTTTACTCTTGATGACGATATCTTTAAGAATTTTATTAACAGAGTGACCAATGTGAATATTACCATTCGCATAAGGAGGGCCATCGTGCAAAATAAATTGATCACGACCAGCACGTGCTTTACGAATTTCGCCGTAAAGATCGTTTTTGCTCCATTCAGCCAACATCTTTGGCTCACGTTGTGGCAAGTTTCCACGCATTTCAAAGCGTGTTTTCGGTAGATTTAATGTGTCTTTATAATCGCTCATTTAAGCTACTACTCTGTTTTGTTTAAATTAAAATGTTAAGGCTCAGACCAGTTTGTATATCCTAGTCGGTCAAAATTAACCGAGCCTTTTCAATATCACGGTTAATCTGTTCAATTAACTCGTCTTTACCACTGAATTTCTGTTCATCCCGAATTTTAGCGACAGGCTCAATCGTCAGCTGCTTACCATAAACATCACCGTCAAAGTCCAGCAGGTGAACTTCAAGGCGTTCTTTACGAGCATTTAAGGTTGGCTTTATGCCAACATTTGCCACTCCGTTAATCGCTTTATCCTTAATACCAAATACTTTTACCGCGTATACGCCCTGCAAAGGACTCTTGACGCGTTTCAGTGCAATATTAGCGGTGGGGACACCAATCGTTCGGCCCTGCTTATCGCCATGCGCAACTCTGCCTCGGAAACGATAAGGCCGCCCCAGCAGCTTCTCAGCATGCTCAAAGTCATTATCAACAATCGCCTGACGCACCAGGCTACTGCTGATTCGAGCACTTTCTCCATCAATGCTCTGTGTCACGGTCTGATTAGCTTCAACCGGGAACTTGGCTTCTTGCTGCAACAAAGCAAAATCGCCTTTCCGTTTATAACCAAACTTAAAGTCATCACCAATAAACAGGTGCTTGACGTGCAAAGTCTCAACCAGCACTCGGCGTATGAAATCTTCTGCGCTTAACTCTGCCAACTCTTGATTAAAGCGCAAACACAGCACGTAATCCACACCTAAGTCTTTAAGGGCCAGAAGCTTGTCTGTCAGCTTGAAAAGCCGGGCTGGCGCAGCCTCAGGACGGAAGAATTCTTGTGGGTGCGGCTCAAAAACGATTACAACACTGGGCACGGATAGTGCTTTAGCCTTGTCTGTTAAGCGCTTAATAATCGCCTGATGGCCTAGATGGACACCGTCAAAGTTACCAATAGTCGCAATACTGCCCTGCTGAAACAGGTTTGGGGGGCAACTGTATAGACCACGAATTAGGCGCATAACCGCGATTTTCTCCAAGCGACAGATATTGATGCCGAGCCAATCAAAGCGGGCAATTATAGCGGACAATGGGTCAGGAATTAACCACCTTTCAATAAATTAGCCAATTTTAATAGGAATTGAATCCATTCTCCGAAACTGACAATATAGACCTCTATTTCAGGAACATTTAAAAAGCGACTAACCTCATGAAAAAACAACTAAAATCCACTGCGGTCCTGGCATCAAGTCTGTTACTAGGAAGTTGCGCCTGTTTTTTTGCTCCAGATTATGACTTAACCAATGAAGAACTGGCCTTCTTTGATAACCTTACCCGCATGTGCGGCAGCCAGTTTGTCGGTGAGTCAGCTTTCCCTGATGATCCCAATCATGATTTTGCTGGCAAAAAACTGGTTGCTACGATTGACGGCTGTGGTCCTCGTTATGTATCCATTCCGTTCCAAGTAGGCGAAGATAAGTCCAGAACCTGGCTCATATTCAAAACTGATAACGGTTTACGATTACGTCACGACCACCGCCATGAAGACGGTTTACCAGATGAGCAAACTCTATATGGCGGCTATTCAGCACCCTACAAAGGGGAACAACCTACTCAATATAAGCAATTTTTCCACGCTGATGATTATACCTTTGAGATGATTCCAGAAGCACAAAGCAATGTGTGGATGCTGGACTATAATCCTGAAACTAAAGAGCTGACTTATTATTTAGAGCGCCATCAAGAGCCACGATATAAAGCAGTGTTGAAGCTGGTTGGAGAGAAGTAGTTACAAGAGGTTACCAATTAAAAAAAGGGAGCACGAGCTCCCTTTTTTGTTTAGTTACTTACTGGTGTTAAATGGATGAACTCTCCATTTTCATTAAGAAAACACTCAATGTCATTAAGCCTACAAAACTCCTCAAAACCATCAATATCAAACTCATCATTTGCAATGTCTTGAACCAATCCTGCAAACCAAAGCTCAAATTTTGATTGTGCCTTACTATAACCTTCATTCATTAGTAGCTTATGAGTATTCTCTAACCTTATTTCTTGCTCAACCAAGAGTTGCGAGTTATCCAGTACCGATTTGTAGACGACTCTCTTTACTTTACCAGAGTTATCAATTCTCCAAATAGAACTCAGGCGATCTTGTTCGACGAATATCTTTATGTCTCGGTCACTATATTTAGGGTCTTTCCAAAAATAGAATATTGATGTTAGAAGCGTCTCAAGTTCTATGTGTAAATTTAGGAGTTCAGAGCTCGATGGTTTCTCCAATAAATACAACTGCTTATAATTACAAGGCTTCCCTTTAAACAATAGTTTTGATTGTTGTTTTGTTATGAACTGGCAGAAATAACTTTCTTTACTCAGATTGAGTACAAAATTATATTCTCCTTTTGTGCCCATAGAAATTATTTTACTCTCGGGTGAGGTCATAATCGCATTGGGTATTTTACTGGGTACATAAATTGAGCCAAAAGAAAAGTCGTGCTTAACAAATTTTATATCTGCCATTGCACAGCAAGAAATCAAAAGAAGCGATATGCCTAAAAGATACTTCATTGCCCTATCCTGAAATCCTTGCGTCTTAACCCTAGCAACACAAGAAGAATGGCATAAGCCACAATAGTCACCGCAATAATGGTACTAATCATGCCGATGGCTTCCAAGCGTGACCAGGCCTGCCATTGTTCAATACTGAAATCGGTATACCAAAGACCAAGCAACAATAGTCCACTGGCCAATATCAGTTTACCAATCCACAACTTACTTTCTCTTGAAAGTTTTAAGTGATTGTCTTTGCTTAAAAAACGATAAAGCAGAATAGCATTGATAAATGCTGAGATACTGGTAGCGGCAGCCAACCCAACATGACCAAAAGGCTTAAATAGCGCCAGGTTAAGTACGATATTGCTGACAACAGCAACAACAGCAATCTTGACCGGAGTTTTGGTATCCTGACGCGAATAGAATCCTGTTAGGAATACTTTCACCATCATAAAAGCAATTAGACCAGAAGAATAAGCTTGAAGACTTTGGCCTGCTTTAAATGAATCATATTCAGTAAAGGCACCGTGCTGGAAAACGGTAATCATGATCGGCTCTGCCAGCCAGAACAAACCGATTGCCGCAGGGATACCAATCATTAGCACCATACGTAATCCCCAATCGAGAGTACCCGAATAGTGCTGCATATCTTTCTTCGAAAAGAACTTAGATAAGGTCGGTAAAAGTACCGTGGCGATGGCTATTCCAAAAATACCCAGAGGAAACTCAAGTAAACGATCCGAGTAATACAACCAGGAGATGCTGCCTTCAACCAATAAAGAAGCAATCTGCGTATCAATAAGCAGA
This sequence comes from Kangiella aquimarina DSM 16071, assembly GCF_000374105.1. Lineage (GTDB taxonomy): Bacteria > Pseudomonadota > Gammaproteobacteria > Enterobacterales > Kangiellaceae > Kangiella > Kangiella aquimarina. Next base: position 575,666 of record NZ_KB893651.1, on the reverse strand, counting down.
TTAATCTGACTGACCGAAGCACCAAATATCACCGGAATCATCAACTTAATAATTCGTTGCACACCACTATCTTTCCAAGCCCACTGTGGTTTTGGTAAATACCCTGCTTTCCATAAAAATGGAAAGTGTAAAAACAATTGCAAGGCACCAGCAATAAAGATAGCCCAGGCCAGTGCCACAGTAGGCTCTTCCATGGTCGGTGCAAACACTATTGCTGCTGCAATAATGGATAGATTCAGAAGAATTGGCGCAAAGGCCGGAACGGCAAATTTATTCAGTGTATTGAGCACAGAACTGTACATGGCGACCAACGAAATGAAGAAAATATAAGGGAATGTAATTTTCAGGAGGTCGCTGGCTAAATTGAATTTCTCAGGCTCATCAAGAAAGCCAATACCAAAAATGGCAATCAGACCTTGAGAACCCAAAACACCAACAATGGTAACAATGGCTAATACACCACCCAGCGTTCCCGAAACCTTACTTAACAGCTGAACGGTGTCTTTTTGTGTGCGGTTCGAGTAGTACTCGGAAAAAACCGGCACGAAGGCTGTAGCAAAGGCACCTTCACCAAACAGACGACGTAAGAAATTAGGGATTTTCTGTGCAACCAGAAATACGTCCGCCTGAAAAGTAGCGCCCAATAGATTTGCCAGAACCACATCTCGCACTAAGCCCATTATGCGCGAAATCATGGTCCAAAAACTGACGATGGTACTGGATTTCAGTAAGCTACCCATCGGCTCCCTAGCCTATTGTTTGTTATAGAAATTGGCGCAAGTTTAAGTGATAATTCGGCTTGCGACCAGAGAATCGCTTTAAAAGCCCCAAAATTGCCAGAATTTGCCGTTTTTGGTGGTTTTTACTTGATAAGGACGTGCAAAGGCGGTATATTTCGCGACCTTAAATTTTGAATTAACTATTTCGTTGTTAGGAGTTCACCTTGGCTAACATTAAATCTGCCAAAAAACGTGCTCGTCAAGCTGAAGCTCGTCGCCAGCACAACGCTAGCCGTCGCTCAATGCTACGTAGCTACATTAAGAAAGTTGTATATGCTATCGATGCAGGCAACAAAGCTGAAGCGCAAACTGCATTAGAGCGTGCTATCCCAGTGATTGATAAAGCTGCAAATAAAGGCATTATCCACAAAAATAAAGCTGCTCGTCATAAGAGCCGTTTGACTGCACGTATCCAAGCTCTTTAATCGCTTGGTAATGGGTTTTGTAAATACATAACCCAGTAGTAAGACAGTAAGAATTATAAAAGCTGCTTCTCATTTGAGTCGCAGCTTTTTCTTTATGCCAATCCTTTATATCGCCCCTTTAGAGCTGTGGACTCAAAATTCTTCAGCTGATATCAGCCATAGTCCTCTCTCTCTTAGTTTTAGCTTGTTTTTATCATTTGACGCTCAAGCACTGTCATTGCCTGATCAATCTGCTGTGTCTCATCAGCCTCAGTACCCTGCAACAGCTCTTCGATTGTAGATTGCGACTTTCGACGTATCTCATCAAGCAACTGCTGACTTTTACGCGTCGGTGCTACATAGACCACTCGCTGATCCGTTTTTGATCGTGATTTAATGACAAAACCTTGTTTCTCGAGACTTTTGACGGTTCGAGTAATGGCTGGTGCAGAGACTCCTTCAGTTGCTGCCAGCTTGTTGATAGTTTGCGGCCCCGTATTGATCAGGATACCAAGGATTGAAAGCCTTTCTGCTGTCAAACCACTTTCCTGTGCATGGCGTTTTGAATCTTTCAATAGATGCTCTGCCAGACGATAAAGCCTTTCTGCAATCTCTTTAATTTCTGATGTTGAATCTGACATTAGCTTGCAATGCTTAAATATTAACAATGGTTAACAATAAAGCTGTTCATGAATTATTTCAAGGAAAGATTATCTTTTGGCACTGATAGATAGCCAGGAACTATTACTTTGTAAAATAATTAGACACCGCACTTAATATTTCAATAACTTACAAACAGCACTATTGCTTTACTCTATCAGGTATGACCAGTTATTGACTTTATTGGTCGGATCAGTAGAATCTGCGCCTCATTTTATTTCAGATCCTTTTTGAGGCATTTTCATGAAAAAGGTCTTTATCTCCTCCACTTTAACTGCTCTGCTTCTGCTATCCACCAGCCACCAGGTTTCTCAGGCCAAAGTTTCTGCAGAACAGGCCCAACAACTGGGTAACACCTTATCACCAATCGGTGCGGAACTTGCAGGTAATGTTGATGGAACCATCCCGGCATGGACTGGTGGTATACTCCAAGTACCTCAGGATTATGTTCCAGGCGAACACCACAGAAACCCATTTGCCGATGAAAAGCCGCTATTAGTCATCAATCAGAGCAATGTAAGCCAATATGCTGATAAACTTTCAGCGGGCCAGATCGCAATGATTAAACAATACCCTGACTATCAGCTTAAAGTGTACCCAACACATCGTACTGCATCATTCCCCAAGAAGGTTTATGACTACAGTATTCAGAATTCTACCCGGGCAGAGCTGACACAAGATGGTGCGGGCCTGGTTAATGCTAAAGTTGGGACCCCTTTCCCGATTCCGAACAATGGTCTTGAGGCAATCTGGAATCACTTAACACGTTACCGTGGTGAGTACATTTCTCGTGAATATATTCAGGTTACACCTCAGCAAGACGGAAGTTACACTCCGGTCAAGTTTGAACAGGAGTCCTTGCAATACTATGCTCAGGAAAACCCTGAGAAAGACAACCTCCTGTTCCTCTATAAGCAACGTATTACCGCTCCATCCAATCTTGCTGGACAAGTATTACTAGTTCACGAGACATCAAATCAGATTGAAGATCCTCGCAGAGCCTGGCGTTATGACCCAGGTCGTCGTCGAGCATCCAGAACCCCAACCGTCGCCTATGACGCTCCTGCTCTTGCTTCAGATGGACTTTCAACAGTTGATAACTTCGATATGTTCAGTGGCTCACCAGATAAGTACAACTGGGAGTTAAAGGGTAAGAAAGAAATGTTTGTGCCTTATAACGCCTATCAACTCCACAGTGAACAGTTGAACTATGACGACATCATCCGCCCTGGCCACATTAACCAGGAGTATGCCCGATATGAATTGCATCGAGTGTGGGTTGTCGAAGCAACACTTAAGGACACAGAAACCAACATCTACAGTCGTCGTACCTTCTATCTTGATGAAGACAGCTGGCAAGCATTGCTGGTAGATCATTATGACGAAAATGGACAGCTATGGCGTGTTGGTGAGGCTCATGCCATCAATTATTACGAAGTTCCGGTTCTGTGGAGCACTTTAGATGTTTTGCATGATCTGAAAGCCAAGCGTTACATTGCTTTCGGTCTAGACAACAAAGAGTCCATGTACGACTTTGCCAGTGAATTGACCTACAGTGGCTTTACTGCTTCAGCGCTACGACGTGAAGGCCGATAAATAACGATTTAGCACAACCCCCTGTGTTGTAGCCACTCGCAAGAGTGGCTTTTTTTTGCTCCGTGTTTAACTGTTGGTATACTGAGAAAAATTTAAGCCATAAATAATGGAACAAGAGTCTTTAAGTCGAGGTTTGACATGAAAATTATTGGATTTATATTTTGCTGTTTTTTATTAGTGCCACCACAACTTTTTGCTAAAAGCGATATTCAAATGGGGCCAGTTATTGAAGGATATGGTCCAACTTCTGCAATCACTGATGCTGATGTAAAACTACCAGAGGGCTTTATCTATAAAGCTCTGTTTGACATTAGTGAAACGAATAAGAAACATGATCAATACAATCGAAAAATTGAGTCTGTAGCTCGCTTTCTTAATATGCACGCCAGGAATGGTGTAAAAATCGAGGATATGAAGCTTGCAGTGGTTCTTCATGGTGCTGCCACCAAGGATGTTTTGAATGACGAAGCATATGCGAAACGCCATGGCCACAACAATCCCAATACAGACTTAATTAAGGAACTATCTGAAAAAGGCGTATCGTTTTATATTTGCGGTCAATCTGCAGCATTTTATGACATTAAGAAAAGTGAGTTATCGACTGACGTGAAACTGGCCTTATCAGCCATGACCATGGCAGTGTTGCTGCAGCAAGAAGGCTATCAATTAATTCCTTTTTAAAAAAAAGCGAGCTCATGGCTCGCTTTTTTTCTATCAATTATTGATTGCTGGATTTGTCGGTCTCTTCTTTATCCTGATCTTCATCTTTTGACTGGTCATCCAACGAATCTTCTTCCGCAATACCGTCACTATCCAAATCGTCTTCGCCACCCTCATCATCTTCCCAGTCTTCGTCATCCCAGTCATCATCCAGATCGTCCCAGGCTTCTTCAGGTACTTCATCAATCGCTCCCGGCTTTGGCCAGTTGAACTCCTGCGCCTGAGTTTCTGCTTCATACTCACGAATTTTAGGATGTTCAATCAAATAATCCATGATGTCATTACAGATTTTGCGTGTCCCTTCTTTCTGGATAGCTGACATGCGATACACCGGGCCATCCCAGTCTAGTCGTTCCAACATATCAGCAATCTTAGCTTCTACTTCTTCTTCAGGCAAAAGATCGGTTTTATTAAAAACCAGCCAGACAGGCTTATCTTTTAAAGAAATATCCTTACTCTCACTATACTTGTACAGCTCATTCATAATTCCATTGAAGTTTTCCACCGGATCGGACTCGTCAAATGGCAACAGGTCAACGATATGCAGCAAAATCCTGGTACGGGCAAGATGACGCAGGAAGCGAATGCCTAAACCAGCCCCTTCAGCCGCCCCTTCAATCACACCAGGGATATCAGCAACTACGAAACTGGACTCGGCATCCACACGGACCACACCAAGATTTGGAACCAGAGTAGTAAATGGATAATCGGCAACTTTCGGTTTAGCTGATGACACAGCTCTAATGAAAGTCGATTTACCAGCATTCGGCAATCCAAGCAGCCCCACATCAGCTAAAACCTTAAGTTCCAGGCGCAACTCGCGGAATTCACCGGGCGTTCCGTGCGTAGCTTTGCGTGGCGCACGATTAACCGAGCTTTTGAAACGAGTATTACCAAGACCGTGGAAGCCGCCTTTAGCAACCAATACCTTCTGTCCGTCTCGCACCAGGTCTCCGACAATTTCACCGGTTTCTTTATCGGTAATTTGCGTTCCAACTGGAGCTTTCAGATAGAGATCTTCGCCTTTGCTACCGGTCTTATTACGACCCTGTCCATTCTCGCCTCTGGTTGCTTCATAAAAGCGCACAAAGCGATAATCAACCAAGGTATTTAGCTCGGCATCAGCAACAACATAGACGCTACCGCCGTTGCCACCATCGCCCCCATCCGGGCCGCCTCGTGCAACGTATTTTTCACGACGAAAACTGACGATGCCGTTACCGCCATCACCTGCTTTCACCTTTATGGATACTTCATCAACAAATTTCATAGCGCTATTCTGCCACTGTTACCCTGTTAGACCAACTGTCTATCATATCGTTAAAGCGACAATCCTAAAATTGTCGCTTACAAAAAAAAGCCCCAGCAATGGCTGAGGCTCTTTCTTCATCTGATTCGATTAAGCGTCGATAGAAACAAACTTACGGTTGTTTTTACCTTTAACTTCGAATTTCACTTTGCCGTCAACCTTTGCGAACAAAGTGTGGTCGCGACCGATACCAACACCGTTACCAGCGTGGAAACGAGTACCACGTTGACGAACAATAATGCTACCCGCGCTTACTTCTTCACCGCCAAAGCGCTTAACACCAAGACGTTTACTTTCGGAATCGCGGCCGTTACGAGTACTACCACCAGCTTTCTTATGAGCCATCGTTTACTCTCCTTTCAATAATTCTTTAGCCTGCTCGATCCAACCTTCGCGTTCGATGCGGCCTTTAAAGTTCAATTGCTCGTCGAATTTAGCAACATCTTCTGCTGTCCATTCGGCGATTTGCTTAAATGTAGTGATACCAGCGTCGCTCAATTTACCAACGATAACTGGACCAACACCTGAAAGTTTAGTTAAGTCGTCACCTTCAGTTTTAGCGGCTTTCTTGGCTGGTGCTTTCTTTGCAGTTGCCTTTTTAGCAGCTGGCTTAGCGCCATCAAGAGCAATACCACTAATTTTAACTTCAGTGTACCACTGACGGTGGCCTTGACGCTTCATGTGGTGTTTACGACGCTTGAACTTAAGAATGTTTACTTTCTTAGCGCGACCGTGATCAACAACTTCTGCCGATACTACAGCACCTGCTACAAGAGGCGTACCAAGTTGAATGTTTTCGCCGTCTGCTACCATCAATACTTCGTTGAAGTCGATGTTAGCACCAGTTTCCGCTTCGATTTTCTCCAAGCGAACAACTTGGCCTTCTTTTACGCGGTGCTGTTTGCCACCACTTTTGATTACTGCGTACATATTTATTCTCCAGTTATGACCCTCTCGTATATCTCAACGACAAGGTTAATATGCAATGCGATTACGAATTAAGGGCGCGAATTGTAAGCCAAAGCACGCCCCGAAGCAAGCGAAAAGCCGATAAAATCAGGCTTTTTTACGCTTTCTTCACGAGTCTAAGCCTAGTCTCAGCCTGGCGATACGAAAAAAAGCCGATAAGACTTGACCGAATCGAGCTGCCTCACTAGGATTGCGGGGCATTTTATTGATTTTTCTACAGAATACAAACGCTTTGTTAATAAATATGATGACCCTTGACCAAATTCGAGCTCTGGTTGCTGATGACTTTGATGCTACCAACCAAATCATTTTAGATAGACTGCAATCAGACGTGGTTCTGGTAAATCAGGTCGGTCACTATATTGTTGCTGCAGGTGGCAAAAGACTCCGTCCTATGCTCCTTCTTCTTGCAGCTAAGTCATTAAATTATAAAGGGGATTTTCATCCCAACCTGGCTGCTGTCATTGAGCTTATCCATACCGCGACCCTGCTCCATGATGATGTGGTGGATGAGTCGGATCTACGTCGAGGCCGTCAGACAGCCAATGCCATGTTCGGTAACCAGGCTTCTGTGCTAGTTGGTGACTACCTTTACAGCCGCTCATTTCAAATGATGGTTGAAGTCGGTGAAATGCGCGTAATGGAAGTCCTGTCGCAAACCACAAATGAAGTGGCTGCAGGTGAAGTCTTGCAGCTTATGAATGTGAATGATCCCGATGTGGATGAAGCTTCTTATTATCAGGTCATTGAGCGTAAAACAGCCATTTTATTCGCCGCCGCAACACAACTGGCGGCCATTCTAGCGGGTACCTCTAAAAATATAGAAAACGGTTTACGAGAATATGGCCTGCAGCTGGGCAATGCATTCCAGCTGATTGATGATGCTTTGGACTATGCCGCAGATACCCAGGAGCTGGGCAAGAATGTCGGTGATGATTTGGCCGAAGGAAAACCTACACTACCCCTTATTTACGCCATGCAGCATGCCTCTGAAAGTGATGCCAAGATGATTCGTCAGGCTATTGAGCAAGGTGGACTTGATAATATGGAAGCCATTTTGCAAGTTATCGAGCAAACAGGCGCTATTGAATACACTTATCAGGCCGCAGAACAAGCAGTAGCTAAGGCCATATCAGCTCTGGAGCCATTACCTGATAACCAATATAAGCAGGCGTTGGTAGATATTGCTCGCCTATCTCTGAAACGAAACTCTTAAGGTTTAGATAGCCAAAAAGACCAATAAAGCGCTTTTGCTTGCTGCTGATAATTCACAGCACTCAACCCTGTGCTTAACCATAGAACAAGCTATCGATTTAAAATGCCAATGACTGGCAAAAAATTTGACAATTGATAGCTTTTACCTCTCGCAAGCCTTTTTATTTTCTGCGATAATAGCGCGCAATTTTTAAGCATCCCGAACCGCTTAGCTTAACAGTTGCATTGCAAAGGTTTGAGAAGCCTTTGTCCAAGAGGAGTACCCAATGTCTCGCAATCTTGATTTAAGCCAATATGGCATCCACTCAGTTTCAGAAATCGTTTATAACCCGTCTTACGAATTACTTTTTGAAGAAGAAACCAAGCCCGGCGCCGAAGGTTATGAAAAAGGTGTGGTCACTGACACTGGTGCAGTTGCGGTAGATACCGGTATTTTTACAGGTCGTTCACCAAAAGATAAATACATCGTTATGGACGATACCACCCGCGATACGGTCTGGTGGTCAAAAAATGGAGTAAACGACAACAAACCAATTTCTCCAGAAGTATGGTCAGACTTGAAGCAGGTTGTTACCAATCAATTATCCAACAGCCGCCTATTCGTAGTTGATACTTTCTGCGGTGCTGACGAAGCAACCCGCCTAAAAGTTCGCTTTATCACTCAAGTTGCCTGGCAGGCACACTTTGTTAAGAACATGTTCATTCGTCCAACTGAAGAGGAATTGGAAGGCTTTGAGCCAGATTTCGTGGTTATGAATGGCTCTAAGGCAACCAACCCAAAGTGGCAAGAACACGGACTTAACTCTGAAAACTTTGTTGCTTTCAATCTAACTGAGAAAATCCAGTTGATCGGTGGCACCTGGTATGGCGGCGAAATGAAAAAAGGTATGTTCTCAATGATGAACTACCTGTTGCCATTAAAAGGTATCGCGTCAATGCACTGCTCTGCAAACGTTGGCGAGAAAGGCGATGTTGCTATCTTCTTTGGTCTATCAGGTACCGGTAAGACAACGCTTTCTACAGACCCAAAACGTGCTCTAATCGGTGATGATGAACATGGCTGGGATGATAATGGTGTCTTCAACTTTGAAGGCGGCTGTTACGCAAAAACAATTAACTTAACAGAAGAAAACGAGCCTGATATCTACCGCGCGATTCGTCGTGATGCACTCCTTGAGAATGTTGTGGTAGGCGAAAATGGTAAAATTGATTTCGACGATGGTAGTAAAACAGAGAATACTCGCGTTTCTTATCCTATCTACCATATCGACAATATCGTCAAGCCAGTGTCTATGGCTGGTCATGCTCAGAAAGTAGTTTTCCTGACTGCAGACGCATTTGGTGTTTTACCACCTGTTGCAAAACTAACGCCTGATCAAACTCAATACTACTTCCTGTCGGGCTTTACGGCTAAACTTGCAGGTACAGAGCGCGGTATTACCGAACCAACACCAACCTTCTCTTCATGTTTTGGTGAAGCATTCCTGTCACTTCATCCTACTCAATATGCAGAAGTATTGGAAAAACGCATTCAAGATGCTGGGGCAGAAGTCTATCTGGTCAATACTGGCTGGAATGGTACTGGTAAGCGCATATCCATCAAAGATACACGCGGCATTATTGATGCCATCATGGACGGCTCTATCGAGGAGTGCTCATTTGAGAACTTGCCTTACTTCAACTTAGCCATCCCAACAGAGCTGAAAGGTGTGGATACTAAAATCCTTAATCCGCAGAACACATATGCAACTGCTGCGGACTGGGAAGTAAAAGCTAAGAAACTTGCGGAAATGTTCATCAAGAACTTCAACCGTTTTGCAGATAATGACAAAGCCAAGGCATTGATTCCTGCAGGCCCAACGCTATAAGTTGTCACATACCCATAAAAAAAGCCGCTTCTGCGGCTTTTTTTTGTCTAAAGATTGTTAAATAAGTTTTGGCTTATCGATGTGGTAACCCTGCCCATAGTCAAAACCCATTTCTTCGATCTTATTTAAAACCTGTTCGTTTTCAACAAACTCAGCAATTGTTTTAATGCCTAACTGGACACTGATTTCACAGATACTTTTAACAATGGTCTGGTCATAATCATTTTCAAGAATTTGCTTGATAAATGAACCATCCACTTTAATGAAATCAACAGGTATATTTCTTAAATAACCATATGAAGACATACCACTGCCAAAATCATCTAAAGCAAATTTACAGCCATAGTCATTCAAATTATCAATAAAGGTTTTTACCAGTTCGTAATTATTAATGGCTGCAGTTTCGGTTATCTCAAATACGAGATATTTCGCCAGCTCTGGAGATTCAGAAACCTGCTCTACCAGGCGATTTCTAAACTCTTCACTGTTAAGTGATACACCTGACAAGTTTATACACCATAAGAACTCGCTGGCTTGAGTGTTTGCTTCAAGATATTCAAGTACACGGTCTACAACCCAGTGATCAACTTTGTGCATTAAGTTAAAGCGCTCTGCAGCCGGAATAAACTCAATAGGCGGAATCATTCCTCCCTCTTCATCCAACATGACCACAAGAACTTCTTTTAAATCACCAGTATTATTTAGGCTCTTGATGGTTTGCACTCGCAAAGCAAAGCGGTCTTCGTCTAACGCTTTATTAATGCGATTAACCCACAGTACCTGATTATGAAAATGCACACTCTCAGGATCATTTTTATCGAAAACATGAATTCTGTTTCCGCCTTTTTCTTTTGCAATAGTTCTGGCCGATGCAAGCTCAGATAAAACTTCACTTGCGCCCTGAGTATCGGAGCTGATGACAGCCATACCTGCGCTGGCATGGACATTGATATTCATCTGACTCCAATCAAAGACGGTATCATGAACAATGTTGATAATTTTATCGATTACATGGTAGGCGGACTCTAATTGCATGGAGTCAAAAATAACTAAGAACTCATCGGCGCTTAGGCGGTAAGCTCTGTCCTCCTTGCCGATGTTGCTCTGAATGATTTTTGCGAACTGTTTTAATACAAAGTTTCCAGCTTCATGACCAAATGAATCATTAACCAGGTTGAATTTATCTATATCCAACAAACAGGCAACATGCGATTGTTTTGTCTTGTGCTCAATAAGCTCGTTTAAAAATTTGTCTAAAGCAAAGCGGTTTTCAAGATCGGTCAGGAAGTCATGATTAGCCTGATAGACCAATTGATTTCGACTTGATTCAAGTTCATTAATATTCTTTCTCAGCTGACCTTTACTTTCCATAAGGACCTGGTTATTTCTATACAGCACAAACACCAGATACATAAAGTAACAAAGCAGAATAGCAAGTAGCACTACTACTAAAATTAGAGAATATCGAGCGTTGGATAATGGCAAATAGAACTCTTCGATGTTGCCTATTATTGTCATATTCCACTGTCTGCCACCGAAACTAAATGTCTTATCAATGGAAAAGTAATGCTCTTCGTCAATTTGACGCTCCCCCCTTGAGTGGTGCTCAAGCAGAAGAACAGGCTCTCCATCGGTAACATCCTTTATAACCAAGGTTAACCCAAATCGGGCCAAGTCATCTGAACTTTCACTAATCAAGTCTTCAAGTACAAAGACTCCTTCAGCAAAGCCAATAGTTTCAAATACCTTCCCTGATTTTTCATACTTAAATGCAGGAGAGAATACTAAAGCTGCGGACTTTCCAGGATGCTGATGCAGCTCCATTCTTGAACTGACGGTTGTATCATTAGTTGAAATAGCGCGCTCTAATGCTTCCTGGCGTGGCTCAGCTTTGTATGGATCGTAACCAATAACTTCTTTATTTTCTTCATAAGGATATGCATAAAGGATCGGGTAATAAGTATCTCTATTAAGAACCAGTGGAATTAAGCTCCCATCATCTTGTTTCTCTGTCATGGTGAAGTCTGGATATGCTTCTCTGGCACTCTCCAAAAATGAATCCAGTTGTTCATGTCTAACAATCTGAACATATTCGAAAGCCTGAACACCACCATGCTTGACCAGATTGCTCATCGCAAAGTGCTCAAACTCAAACCTGGTAACTTTTTCTGATAGTGAAAAGAAGGTTGCCAGCTGATCAACATCATCAATAAACCGCTCAACATCATTGGAAACTTTTAGAAGATAGCGCATGGATACATCATTAAAGCGCTCTTCGGCATATTGATGTTCTGTTGACTCTAACCATCGACCAGCCAGGAATAAAAATGCAAAGCCCAAAAGCAGAATGATGCCAATTGCAATCAGGTTCTTTACCAAAAATGGTAGCGGCTTCGCCTTTCGTGTCATGTAAGACTGCTCCTAGAGGTTTTACTCGTGGACTATCGCAAGTTTTTGCTCAGTATTATGTAATGCAAGCCTCGTGATATTGTTTATTTTTAGTTCTTGTAAATCTGCAACCTGTTTCTTTTGAGCACTACTTATATACCATAGTTGACTGTTTTGACCAACCAGCACTCCTTCAGAGTCCCACCAAACATAGTCTTGTACACCGTCAGGTAATACTATCCCTGTAGGCTCAACCTCAGCCTTCTGATTGAGGGTGAATAAATGGTGCTGTCCATCGATAACCTGTGTAAAACTGACTTTATTTTCTTCAATTCTCTGCAAACAACGACCAATGTTTTCGATTAGCGGCTCTGACTGACCTTCCGAATTAATATCAAATAATTGCAAGGTCATCACATCTCCAAGCACAAAAACGGTTGCCAACTCGGTATTAAGCCAGGCGTGGTAGCCGACAGGCTCTATTTCTGGGTTAAGCACTTTTTGAGAATCACCAACTAAACTAACCAAACGCAGATGTTGCTGGCCTTCAGGGTTGACTCCGATCACGCTTAGGCTAGATGGATTGTAAACCGTGGGAGAATACTCGCTGATATTTTGAGTATTGGTGATATTAGATAACTTCTTATCATCAAATCGATAAACAAAAATATCGGTTTGCTGGTCGAGCATTCGAGTGAAGTAGAGCTGCTTGCCATCTTTTGAAAAGTGAGGCTGATTGTCATAACCATCGTGATGCAATACATTAAGTGCATTGCCAGCCTCAACTTTGATGAGTTTGCCATCAGACTTTATGGGGATGATGGTGATGTCTGTAGAGGGAATGGAAGGAGTTTCTTCTTCTGCTAAAACACTTGCCGAAAAAAATAAAACTGCTGTTAATAACAATACCGACCTGGACGTAAATGTCATCTATGACTCCGGAGGCTGAACAAACGCCAATGGTTGTGCCGAATAACAGACAATCTTATCACCAGCCTGTTTATCGCCAACGGCCTTTTTTAATGCCAGACGTTGTTCTTTAAAAGTAAATGCGGAATCCGCCTGAATAGCATAATGACGAACATTTTCAGACACCAGGACTTCCCCTGGTTCAGCCATTGATTCAAGTCGCGCTGCAAAATTTATCGCATCACCCTCAATATCAAGCTGCTCGGTAATTTCGTTGTGGGTAATCTTAACCTCACCTATGTCTAGGCCGATACGCAAGGCAAAACCAGCACCTGCTAGAACTTTCTGAATCATTGCAGCACAGCTTAAGGCACTTTCGACATTTTGGAAGGTCGCTCTAAGTGAGTCACCTTCCATGTTTGGATAGCTAGCTTGCCATTTTTTCAAAACCGGTTTTAGAAGACCTCGGAATAATGATAGCTTTTCTGTTCTATCTTCTTCAGTCCAATGAGAAAAGCCTTTTAAATCGGTAAACAATACTGCTAAACGACGTGTTTTAGCATCACTATCAATTTCTGAAAGTTCTAGCAGCTTTGGCCAGTATTTATCTTTAATGGCCTGTAGCGATTCACGAATTTCAAATTGCAACTTACGTTCTGACTGAAGACTGATCTGAATTGACTGTAACTTTTCAGCCTCCTGACGCAAGCTGGCTTCAAGCATGGTCGGGTTTAGACCTCCTGTATCCTCTACCACAATAATGGCTCGAGTGTCTCCTGGCTCATTGCGAATATCTCGTATTCGTAACTTACAGCCCCAATAGCTAGCTTCCAGATGTTCAATCAAAAATGGTAAGGTTGCCAGGTCCTGATAGGAAAGCATACGCTGGTAACGTAGCGTAAAAGTTATCTTGTCCGCGAATAGTTTTTCGAATTGATTCTTTGCATAATGAGTATAGTCGCGGCCACGCTGATCCCAGCTTGCATGACTACATTCAATATTACGAATTGACCAACCATTAGTTTGAACTTGCCATAACTTTGCAGCGCTTAAAATAGCATTATCAAGATTGGCTTTAGTCAGGTTTGCACTGCGTAAATCTGCGCCTTTAAAATTAACACCGCTTAAATTAAACCCAGAGAGATCGAGACCAGAAAGATTAGCGTTACTTAAGTTTGCACTTTTTAAGCTGACTCCTTCTATTCGACAACTGGATAAATCTACATCAGAAAGGTTTGCTTTATTTAAATTGGTATCACGTAAGTTTACATTATCCATTTTAGTGCCAATTAACTTCGCACCCTGCATATCCAAACCTTCCAGGTTTTGATTTCGTAAATCAGCTCCGCTTAAATTTGCCTCACGTAAGTCCTGGCCACGCAAATCATGATCGCGTAAATCAACACTGGATAAATCGGTTCTAAAGCAAATGGCGGTTAATAAATTGGCATGTAGTAAATTGGCATGGCTTAAATTGGCTTGCTTCAAGTTAGCAGCAATCAGCTTGGCTCCAGTAAGGTTGCAGTAACATAGATTTGCATCTGTAAGATTACTTGCTATCAGGGCGACACCCTGTAAATCCGAATAGGCAAGATTGGCTCCAACGAAACTCATTTCAGAAAGGTCACAACCAGACAGGTCCAGCCCTCGAAGATCTTGTCCGTCAAAATTGGCGTGAGTTTTCGGGTTCTCTTTGCGCCATTGATTCCAGACTTTTTCCCCTTGCATTAATATATTTAATAATTCTTTATTATCCTCTGAGGTCAGAGACATGGGTTTTCCTCTTCAGCCAAGCCGTAGCACTCTATTTATACCATAGAAACTTTATATAAAACAGCATCTAACAGCAGTTTTACTTGAGCTAAATCTGGCCGTCAGTACAATAGATTCTTTTGCACATTTGAGGATTATTATGACTCATCCTTTTGAAGAGTTCCGTCAGAAAAGAGAGCTTGGTAACGCAAAGGCTCTTGATACAGACAGTTTGCTAATAAAGCGTTTCTTTGGCTTAGATAAAACAGCATATGGTGAAGGTGTTCTTGATTCAAAGACTAAAGAACTGCTCGGGCTGGTTGCGTCAATGGTATTGCGCTGCAATGACTGTATCGATTATCACTTGGAGCAGTGCGTAAAACAGGGTTGGAATAAGGCTGAACTGGATGAAGCTATGGGCGTTGCAATGCTGGTTGGTGGTTCAATCGTCATACCACATTTAAGACATGCCAAACTCAGTCTTGAGTTTCTTTTTGAAGAGCAGTCAGGAGACTAATCTTTACAAATCAAGGACTTCTTTGATGAAAGGAATCGTCAACTTACGTTTAGCCTGAAGAGAAGCCTGATCCAATTTGTCTAGAATCTCCAGCAATGTGGGTAAATCCCGTTGCTGGCGAGCCAATAAATATTGAGCAACATCAGTCCCAAGCTCAAGCCCTCTCTCCTGCGCCTTCTTTTGTAACAGAATCCTTTTTTCTTCATCGTTTAGCGGCTTGATGTTATAGATAAACATAGCCGATAGCCTGGACTTAAGATCCTGAAGCTCTATTCCCAGTTGCGATGGAGCTACTAGCCCTGTGACTAGAAGGCTTTTACCCTGCTCTTTCAGTTGATTGTAGAGATTGAAAATGGCTGTTTGCCACTCAAGTTGCCCTATGACCTCATCCACCCCATCAAGCGAGACACAGTCAAAAGCTACCAGCCCATCCAACATTTGGGGATGTAACATTCTGTTATCCAAGGGCAAATAAGCAATCAGCTTATCTGGATTTTGCTCTGAAAAAGCGTGAGTTAATGCCTGCAACAGATGGCTGCGACCGTGCCCCTTTTCAGAATAGATATAGATGAAGTCGTTGTCCCCCTGACATATGCTATCGAGCTTTTGCAGCAAAAGCTGATTTTCGCCCTCTACAAAATTTGCAAAGGTTGCGTCAGAATGAAGCTCAATATCGAGAGGTAATTGCTGCATGAAATGAGTTGTGTCACTTATTGTTCTGGTGGCTCAGTCGAGTCTGGGCTAGAGAGTGTGTCCGACTTCGCTTGATTTTTCACTGACCTATAATTAACGATACCTAACCAGATGTAATGTAGACCGCTGATAATACAGGTCAGAATTACGGTTATTTCCAAACTCTGCAAAAGTAACTCAGGAACCGGATACCAGCCTGCAACAGTCAAAAGCACCAACAACACAAGCAAAATCAATAAGGCAGTATTCCACTTAGAAATCAGTGAGGGTTGCATCTCATAGGGGCCAACGAGGTAATGATAGCTAGTAGCACCACCAACAATAATCACATCTCTTGCAGTTGAAACCCAGAACAAAGTCCAGGAAATATGTCCTTTAACCACTAACAGCAGAAGCGCCACCAATAATAATAGTTTATCTGCTAATGGGTCAGTGATTGAGCCAAAGCGACTTTGCCAACGAAAACGCTTTGCCAGCAATCCATCAAGACCATCAGAGAGACCTGCAATTAGGAAAATAACCAAGGCAAGCGCATACTGTTCGACCATTACATAGTAAGCAAACGGAATAATCAGAATTATCCGCATGATGGTAATGATATTTGGCAGTATACTTAAGCTCATGTTTTTATTGCATTTCCCTTTCTATTTTTATTGCTGAACGATTGTCTAACCTCGCCAGCTAAAACTATATCGCCCATTTAATCCCTGATTAGTTGGGATGCGACGCAGATTATTCCCTATATTGATGGCATCAATCAAGTTTTGTGGTGAAGTTAACACTTTTACTTCGAACAGAACCGCATCTGCCTTAACCTGTAGAACCTTCACTGATTCAGTCATTCCCAAGTTCGAAAGGTAGTTACGAACACCTGCATACGCCTCAAGATCATGGATATTTTCCACATAGATTTCGACCGCTAAGACCTCACCCGAGAATAACACCGCCAAACGTGAAGCCAGTTTATCAGCAACCTGATCTACAAGATCAGCCACAAGCTGTTGTTTACTGGCAGCGGTACTGGAAATATTTTCCACTGAGCCACCCAACTCCAAAGACCAACGGCCAAACCACTGTTCACCACTTTGCGATAGCTGACCAGTAACCACATAATCTGCATTATAACGCTCAGACGCTCTTTTTATTGGCCCAGTAAATCGGCCCCAGATATCTCCAACCGTAACTTGCGACTTATCTTCCAGATCCATCAATGGCAATATAATAGGCAGTCCACGGCGACTGGCTGCACGATTCAAGGAAATCGTCACCTCGTCATTTGTATCAGTTGCTACTCGGCGGCTTCCATTTTCCTCAATCGCAATCCAAAAAGCTCCAGATGGCCTATTTTCAGACCAGACAGGCTGAGAAGCGTCCTGCAAAATTTTCTTCACTGCCTGACTGTCGAATGTCGCAACCAACAATAAAGGCTTTTCGTAAACCATCTGCTCAGCTGCACTTAGTCGCTTGTAGGAATATTGGCGCATATAATTTTGAGCATTTGGCAAAGCAGCCTGAATATCAGAATTATAAACAACATCTTTACTGCCGCTAACGCGAATCAGGACTTCTGCAAAAGCATTGGTCATTGCTTTCTGACGAACAGTTGTCGACTGGCTTTCAACAGGCCAGCTGGCAGAATAGAGATCAGCAATTCGCTCAGCCTGTGCAGGGAGGATAAATAAGCTTGTTATTAACAATGCGAAGAAAGAACTTTGTTTAAAAAGACGTCTCATGAATCTAAGTTCCTGTTTTAATTATCTTTTCGTTACCTGATTCAATAAATATATCTATAGAAAAACAGGCAATAGGGTAATATCCCAACAATTTGGGCATTTTATCAGTTTTTACTGATCACGCCAGGCAATTAGCCCAGATAGCCGTTACAGGCTTTTAATAGTTCAGGCTAAGTCACTTTTTTGCAATGGATTGCTCACTTGCAGTTACCTATAATATCCCCCAGTTCATCCACTTCACACTCAGGCATAGCCTCAATCATGGCGAAAGATAACAATACCGAAAGCACGCAAATCGATACGGGCAAAGACACCCACCCTACCTCTTACCCAGAAAATATTCTTGAGAAAGCCGAAATCATTGTCAGCGAACAGATGGTGGATGAGGCTATCAATAAACTTGCTCAACAGATTAATGCTCAGGACTACTCTGCACCGTTGCATGTTTTCTGCATTATGAATGGCGGCCTCTACTTCGCTGGACAGCTTTTACGCCTGTTAACTATTCCTGTATCCGTGAGCTACATACACGCCACTCGCTATGGCGACAAAACTCAGGGGCAGGAATTGCAATGGCTGGTCAAACCCAAAGCCGACGAAATACATAATCATCACGTCATGCTGCTTGATGATATCTTTGATGAAGGCATAACTCTGGAAGCCATTGCTAAAGAATGCCAGGCACTTAAGCCGAGAAGCCTGCAATGCACTGTACTGGTTGATAAAGAACACACCAGAAAACCTTTATCAGGATTTAGCCCTGACTTTGCAGGATTAACCGTACCCGACCGCTATATATTTGGTTGTGGCATGGATTTCAAAGGCTTATGGCGGAACCTACCAGCCATTTATGCCTTAAAATAAAGCGCTTTATTGGCAATATTGAGGAACAATTCACACAACCTTCTTTGTTTTACTCAAAATACAAAGATACGCTAATAAGTCACTGTTAATTCAGTTAGTATTCATTCTGATGAGCTATGATGAATTTACGTTTTTGGGGAACCCGAGGAGAATCTAATATGAAAATTTCGACCCCTTTTATGAAAACAGTAACCGCAGCAATTGTTGCTGGCGTGATGGGAGTTGGTTGTACAACAATCAATCCATACACAGGTGAAGAACAAACCAGTAAGACGGTTAAGTATGGTGCAATCGGTGCCATTACCTGTGGCCTGATTGGTGCAACCCGCGATAGCAAAAGTGCCCGTAATGCAGCTTTAGGCTGTGGTGCCATTGGTGCTGGTATCGGTGCTTATATGGATAGCCAGGAAGCTGAGCTTCGTGAAGAGCTGGCAGGCACTGGTGTTGGCGTACAGCGTGATGGCGATCAGATTCACCTAATCATGCCTGGTGACATTACGTTCCAGACTGACCGCTATGCGATTGATAGTGATTTTTACCCTGTTTTAGACTCAGTATCTAAAGTTTTGTATAAGTTTAAAGACACAAACCTTGAAGTGGCAGGCTTTACTGACTCAGTGGGTAGTGATTCTTACAATCAGGAACTATCTGAAAAACGCGCCAATAGTGTAGCTTCTTACCTACGTCAGCGTGAAATTCCAAATAATCGCCTACGCGTTGTGGGTTATGGTGAACGTTACCCAGTTGCTCCAAATGAAACTGAGGCAGGCCGCTCGAAAAACCGTCGTGTTGAGCTGACCATCACCCCAGATCCACAAAACTAAGTGGTGAATCTATCAAAAAGCGGCTTCGGCCGCTTTTTCTTTGCCTGTGAGCCATTAAGTTACTGCTTTTTTCAAGACCACTCCTTTCTATCAATAGCCGCATCTAGTAAAATTAGCGCAATTTTTGACGGGGTCTATTGACCCAAGCCCACTTTTATCTAGGAATTCAAATGAGCGACAAAAAATCCCTGAGCTACAAAGACGCAGGTGTGGACATTGATGCAGGTAACGCCTTAGTAGACCGAATTAAAGACGTCTGTAAGAAAACATACCGTCCTGAAGTGATGGGAAGTATTGGTGGTTTTGGCGCATTATTCGACTTGCCTTCAGGTTATGAAGAGCCAGCGCTTGTTGCAGGTACCGATGGCGTAGGCACAAAACTTCGTCTAGCTTTGAATCTCAAAAAACACGATACGGTAGGTATCGACCTGGTTGCCATGTGCGTCAATGACCTGGTAGTTCAAGGTGCAGAGCCGCTGTTCTTCCTCGATTACTATGCAACCGGCAAACTGGATGTAGATATTGCTGCAGATGTAGTAACGGGTATTGCTAAGGGCTGCGAGCAATCTGGTTGCTCTCTTATCGGTGGCGAAACCGCTGAAATGCCGGGCATGTATGAAGGCGATGACTATGATTTGGCTGGATTCTGTGTCGGTATCGTTGATAAGAAAAAAATCATTGATGGCAGCAAGGTTAAATCTGGTGATGTTCTTCTTGGTCTTGCATCGAGCGGCCCACATTCAAATGGCTATTCTTTGATTCGCAAAATCCTTGAAGTCAGTGGCGCAGACGTTAATGCAGAGTTTGAAGATGGTAAAACATTGGGCGAAACCCTACTTGAACCAACCCGAATTTACGTCAAACCTTTGCTTCGCTTGTTCAAGGAAGTAGAAGTTAAAGCCATTTCACACATCACTGGCGGTGGCCTTCAAGAAAACCTACCTCGCGTTATGCCTAAGAACAGCAAAGCCATGATCAATACCAGTGCATGGCAAATGCCTAAAATTTTCCAGTGGCTTCAGACAGAGGGTAACGTCGATCGCCATGAAATGCATCGTACCTTCAACTGCGGAATCGGTATGGTTTTAGTGGTTAGCAAGGAAAATGCAGAAAGAGCATCTGACCTGTTACAAACCCTGGGTGAAACCGTTTATAACATCGGTTATATCGCGGCTCGCGATGGTGATGAAGAACAAGTAATTCTTTAAGCCAGCTCGCAACCATGTCGAACATAGTTGTTCTCATTTCCGGCAACGGAAGTAACCTTCAGGCCATTATAGATAGCGTCAAGAACGGCGCTATCGAAGGCCGTATATCTGCTGTAATCAGTAACAGACCCGGTGTTTATGGCCTTGAACGTGCTGAAAAGTCGGACATTCCTGCATTAACTGTCGATCATACCGAATTTGCCAGTCGCTCTGATTTTGAACAGGCTCTTTCCCAAACTATCGACCAGTTTCAGCCGGATGTGCTTGTGCTAGCTGGATTTATGCGTATTCTTAGTTCAGAGTTTGTTCAGCATTACCTGGGCAAAATGCTTAACATCCATCCGTCTTTATTACCTAAATACCCAGGACTCAATACACACAGACGAGTGCTTGAAAATGGGGATAAAGAACACGGCACCAGTGTACACTTTGTAACGGCCGAATTGGATGGCGGTCCAATCATTGCACAACGGAGCATACATGTTACAGCAGATGATACTGAAGAAAGTTTACAGCAAAAAATTCAGCAGCAAGAGCATAAGCTATACCCCGAAGTGGTTGGCTGGCTCTGCAACGGCCGCCTGCAATTTAAAAATGGTCAAGCCTGGTTGGATAACCAAATCGTCTCTCTTTGATAAATCATTTGGTGCGTTCCTATCGGGCGCGCTTTTATTCCTGTTTATTTCCTTTATTACAACTACAGCAACAGCAACAGCTGAGCCCCTAGCAGAATCAACTCAGGCAGAACTTAAAGCCATAAAACCCTACTCCATCCAATATGATGTCATCCATGATGGGGATAAACTCGGTACCGCCAAGCGTACATTAGAGCAGCTGAGTAATGGTCAGTGGCAATCTTCAATGGAATCAAAAATAAGCTACTATCTGCTGTCGGACAAGCGCAGAGAAACCAGCCGGTTTGAGGTGGTAGACGGTATTATACGTCCCATTCATTATCAAAGCCTGGCTGACACCAGCTTTCGTTCGGATCGAACCTTGATTCAAAAATTTGACTGGGATGCCATGCGTGAGCAAGGCTCATACGAAGGTAAAAAGTGGGACATGCAACTTCAAGAAGGCTTACTTGATCCTCTCACAGAAGTATTAGCTGTCAGAGAAAACCTGATGGCACAAAAACCCTTACAGCCCATTGATATCAGCTATAGAGGTGGTATTCGTCATCATGAATTTAAAGTGATGGGAGAAGAAACGCTAAAACTAAAGCAAAGCAATATTCGTACCGCAAAGTTACAGCTGGTAGAAAAAGAAGGAACCCGCATAACCAACTTCTGGTTTGCGATTGACCATGACATGCTATTGGTGCAAATCCAACGAATAAAAGACGATGAAGAAGAAGCGAAACTGGTAGCAACTGACTGGAAACTTTAAGGAATAGTTTTAAGGAAGAGTCATGTTAACAAAAGAACTTTTAATAGGTTTGCTAGCCATGGCGTCTTGCTACTCTACAGCCGCCAGTAACTACAATAAAAACGATGCTCTCAGTATCGATAAAGCCATCACTCAGGATATTGATTTTCAATTTCCCAACGATGCTAACATCTACCCTGATGTTAGCGACTTCGAGGTCATCAATTATGTGACCATGAGCAATGAACAAGGCGCTCGGCGAGTCACGGTCACTCTGCATAACTCATCAAGCGGCAACCGCATCTTTGTCAGTGATCAAATCATGGCATTATTTGCCAATGGTGATCGATTAAGCACTGTAGAAACAAAGGTCACTTTCAAAGGCCGGGAAACACAGACCCTCACCTTGAACTTTGGGGACCACCACTACCCAATTTTAAAAGTTTATACTCAACAGTAGATACCTCATCTCCCAAACAAAAAAGCCAAAGACATTTAATCTTTGGCTTTGTCGCATCTAGGCTTAACTTTAAGTTTTAGGCAAAGTCACTCCGCGTTGTCCCTGATATTTGCCGCCTCGATCCTTGTAAGAAGTTTCACACACTTCGTCTGACTCATAGAACAGCATCTGGGCAACCCCTTCGTTGGCATATATTTTTGCTGGCAGAGGCGTAGTGTTTGAAAACTCGAGTGTGACATGCCCTTCCCATTCTGGCTCCAGGGGTGTTACGTTTACGATAATTCCGCAACGTGCGTAAGTCGATTTACCTAGACACACCGTCAAGACATTACGAGGAATACGGAAATATTCAATCGTACGAGCTAATGCAAAAGAGTTAGGAGGAATAATACAGACATCGCTTTTAACATCAACGAAGCTATTCTCGTCAAAAGCCTTGGGGTCAACAATCGCTGAGTTAATGTTAGTGAAGATCTTGAACTCATCAGAACAGCGCACGTCATAGCCATAGCTTGAGGTTCCGTAGGACACGATACGGTGGTCGCCATTGTAACGTACCTGACCAGGCTCAAACGGCTCAATCATTCCCTCATTTTCCGCCATTCTGCGGATCCACTTGTCTGCTTTAATTGTCATAGTCGTTTCTCTTTAAGTTCTAATTCTTTGCCAAGTTCTCTTAGCATAGGCTTATTCGAATATCATCAATTGTTATCAATAGTGATGGTCGGAAAGTCAGCTCTAAACTCTTTCTCTTGTAGCGACAATTTAGCAGCAATGCGTTGCGCTATGTCAAGATACAAGTGACTTTCAGCACTCGATGGGTCGGTAGCGACAGTTGGCTCACCACTATCAGCCTGCTCACGAATGGATAATGCTAGTGGCAAGCTGCCCAATAGCTCAACACCGATCTCCTGTGCCAGCTTATCACCGCCACCAGCACCAAAGATATGCTCCTGATGACCGCAGTTTGAGCAGGTGTGCATTGCCATGTTCTCTACCACGCCCAATACAGGTACTGACACCTTGTTGAACATAGTCACGGCCTTGCGGGCATCCGCCAGCGCAATATCCTGCGGAGTTGTAACCACCACCGCCGCTGTAACAGGTATCTTTTGTGCCATGGTCAACTGAATATCGCCGGTTCCTGGAGGTAAGTCTATTATCAAGTAGTCCAGGTCGCGCCATTGAGTATCATTAATCAACTGCTGTAGCGCACCGCTGGCCATAGGCCCGCGCCAAACCATAGCCTGTTCCGGCTTGACTAGGTAGCCAATAGACATGGACTGTAAGCCATGATTCTCTACCGGCAGAATCGTCTTTTTATCAGTACTTTCGGGATGTTTTCCCTGCAATCCGAGCATGATTGGAATGCTGGGACCATAAATATCGGCATCTAAAATGCCGACATTGGCACCCAAATGGCTTAAAGCCAACGCTAAATTCACCGAAGTGGTCGATTTACCGACACCTCCTTTGCCAGAAGCCACAGCAATAATATTCTTAATATCAGGCATTGCCTGTACTTTCGCGGGATGGGCGTGAGCCTCTACGCGCCAGGAAGTCTTAATCGTGACTTCATCATCAGGAAATTGCGACTTCAGATATTCGCTAACTTCCTGCTCAAGCTGCTGCTGATAGTCGCCTAGCGGGAAACCGAACTTGAGTGACAAGCTAACCTTGTTTCCCTCAACCTCAGTCTTTTTAATGGCTTTGGCACTAACCAGGTCGGTGTTCAATTGGCTGAGCTTAAACTGGCTCAGAGCATCGTGAATCTGCTGTTCAGTGAGCATTGTGCTAATCTGTCCGGCTAATTTAAAAAAGTGGCTCAAAGTCTAAGTCTTTTAGGCCGGAAAACCAAGCCAGAACATGACATTTGAGCGAATTAGTTAATGAAAATTTGACCCAAAACAAGTAGTATTCACGGCTAAGTAAGAAATCACAAAACCAATTTCAGGACTCTATTTTAATATGAGCTCACAACGCAAAATTCTTGTTACCAGCGCCCTCCCTTATGCCAATGGGGATATTCATATTGGTCACCTGCTGGAATATGTGCAAACTGACATCTGGGTACGGTTCCAGAAATCTCGTGGCCATCAGTGTATTTATGTTTGCGCAGACGACACTCACGGTACGCCAGTCATGTTGCGTGCTCAGAAAGAAGGCAAGACTCCCGAAGACTTCATCAAAGAAAGTCATCAGGCCCATGCCCAGGATTTTGCGGACTGTCTAATTGGTTTCGATAATTTCCACAGTACCCACAGCCCAGAATCCAAAGAGCTGACCCAGGGTATTTATCTGAAGCTCAAAGAGAATGGCCACATCAGCTCAAAAACCATCAATCAGTTATTTGACCCTGAAAAGGAAATGTTCCTGCCAGATCGTTTTGTCAAAGGAACCTGTCCAAAATGTGGCTCCGAAGATCAATACGGCGACAATTGCGATGCCTGTGGCGCAACTTACAGTCCAACTGAGTTGAAAAACCCGAAATCTGCGGTGTCTGGTGCCACTCCCGTTTTAAAAGAATCTGAGCACTTCTTCTTTGACCTGAAAGGTTTCGAAGGATTCTTGCGCGAATGGCTCGGAGCTGAGGGGCACGTACAGTCAGAAGTTCAGAATAAAATGAATGAATGGCTGGATGACCTCCGCCAATGGGATATTTCACGCGATGCACCTTATTTCGGTTGGGAAATCCCGGGTGAGAAAGGCAAATATTTCTATGTGTGGTTGGATGCACCGATAGGTTACATGGCCAGCTTCAAGAATCTGTGCGACAAGCGTGATGACTTGAACTTTGATGACTTCTGGGGCAAGAATAGCGACGCAGAAGTCTATCACTTCATCGGCAAAGACATTATCTATTTCCATACCCTATTCTGGCCATCGGTGCTGGAAGGTTCGGGCTACCGCACTCCAAGCGCTGTCTGGGCTCATGGCTTCGTGACCGTCAATGGACAGAAAATGTCCAAATCAAAGGGCACTTTCATCAAGGCCCGTACTTACCTGAATCACTTCCGTCCGGAATTTTTGCGTTACTACTATGCTGCTAAATTGTCGAACCGCATTGATGACTTTGACCTTAATTTAGAAGATTTTGTCCAACGCGTTAATTCGGATCTGGTCGGTAAGCTGGTTAATATTGCCAGTCGTTGTGCAGGCTTCATTACCAAACAGTTCGATGGGAAATTAAGCGACAGCATCATTGAGCCGGAGCTGATTAAAGAATTTACCGAAGCATCTGAAGAATTAGCTCAGCATTATGAGAACCGAGATTTTGGCCGTGCCGTAAAACAGATAATGGCACTTGCCGATAAGGCCAATGCTTATATTGCCAATGAAGAGCCATGGAAACTGGTTAAGAATGATGACACCAAAGAACGCGCTCATCAGGTCTGTAGCCTTGGCATCAATATGTTCAAAATCTTGAGCGCTTATCTCGCGCCTGTACTGCCTGAATTGGCTGGCAAAGTTCAGGATTTCTTGAAGCTGGATAGCCTGAATTGGGCCAGTGCTCAGGAAGTTTTAACTGGACATGAAATCAACAAATTTAAACCGATGATGCAACGCATCGATATGAAGCAGGTTGAAGCAATGATTGAAGACTCAAAAGAAGACTTAGAAGCTGAAGCTAAACCTGAAGCTCAATTAGATGATCCAATTAAAGAAGAAATTCAGTTTGGTGACTTTGACAAGATTGATTTGCGCATCGCTAAAATTGCTAAAGCAGAACATGTAGAGGGAGCAGATAAGCTTCTAAAACTTCAACTGGATTTAGGCAATGGCGTCACCAAACAGGTTTTTGCCGGTATTAAAGCCGCTTATGACCCATCAACACTTGAAGGCAAGTTAACCGTCATGGTGGCAAATCTAGCGCCACGTAAGATGAAGTTTGGAATGTCAGAAGGCATGGTACTGGCAGCAGGGCCAGGTGGCAAAGATCTGTGGATTCTTAACCCGGACGAAGGCGCAAAGCCAGGCATGCGCGTAAAGTAATCGGCGAGTAAAACAGCTCACAAATAATAACAGGAAATACTCATGACAGTAGCAGCAACAGAGACATTGCAAACTGGCGACACACAGGAGGTCGTCACCACCTTTGCAAGCTATGGCTCAACCTGGGCCATATACATTGCCTTGGTCATATTGATGGTAGCCATCATCTGGTATGCCATCCGTAAATGGCACTTCGTTGTAAAATGGTTCATTACCTCAGTAATCCTGGCTGGAGCCCTGACCCCGGGACATCCAGTGGATTATGCTGAAACCTATTCGCCACTTGTATTAAACTCTGTAGTGTTATTATTTGATGGTGATAGCGCAGGATTTCTAGCGGGCGTAAAAACCATCATCTGGGTATTCTTAACCATTTTTGTGGTGGGACTAGGCGCTTGGTTTGGCTTTAAGTTTTGGCGTAAGAAACAGGCACAAAACGGCAATAAGCCAGCGGATCAAAATGCCACTGCAAAGTCCTCTGAAAAGAAAATGGCAACTCCGGTAGAGCCAACTTTAGGTGATGACAGTTCTGATAAAACTGACAAAGCTTAAATACCAATCACTTAAAAAGGCGAGCTAAGCTCGCCTTTTCTTTTTAAATTCAAAGCCACTTTTTAAATCGATAAAAAACTCAAAAAATCTGGCTTAATACCCTGCTGCCTCAGCGTTTGGTCGACGAGGGTCGGCTGAGCCATAAATATAATCTTCGACCTGAATCGACTGAGTGCTACCCATAGTACTTGAATCATATAGCTCATAGCCTTTTGCTTTAAGCAGGTCACGCGTGTCAGTGTTAATCGCAGGCTCAACAAACAATCGGTCAGGTAGCCATTGATGGTGGAATCTTGCAGTATGAGTCGCTTCTGCGACATTCATCTCATGGTCGATTACATTCACCACCATTTGAAGCACGGTGGTAATGATTCGACTGCCGCCAGGGCTGCCAGTTACAAGCTTAACTTTACCGTCTTTAAAAACCATGGTTGGAGTCATCGAGCTTAATGGACGTTTTTTAGGCTCAATAGCATTGGCTTCGCCGCCAATTAAGCCATAAGCATTGGGAGTTCCAGGCTTGGCCGAAAAGTCGTCCATTTCATTGTTCAACAGAATTCCCGTTCCTTCAGCAACAATACCTGAGCCATAGGAAAAGTTGAGTGTATAAGTATTAGAGACCGCATTACCCCATTGGTCTACCACTGAAAAATGCGTGGTATCAGGGCTTTCATATTTTGGTTTAGTGCCCGCTTCAATCGAACTGGATGGCGTCACTTTATCCAGCTCAATGGTCTTAGCCAGCTTGCTCGCATAATCCTTGCTGGTCAGCCAGTCAATGGGAACATCATAAAAGTCGGTATCGCCCAGATGCTTACTGCGATCGGCATAAGCACGCTTCATACTCTCGGTCATGACGTGTATGGAATTCGCTGAATTAGAACCCATTTCTTTTAGCGAAAAATGCTCAAGAATATTCAGCATTTGAATCAGATGGACGCCACCGGAACTGGATGGTGGCATAGTCACAACCTGATGCCCACGATAGTCTCCAATTAATGGCTTGCGCACAACCGGCTTATAATTGGCCAAATCTTCCAGGGTTATTAAACCACCATGCTGCGTCATATCCGCTGCGATACGCTTAGCAATTTCACCTTGGTAGAAGGCTTTTGCGCCGTATTTCTGAATCTGCTTTAACGACCAGGCCAAATCAGGTTGTTTTAAAATTTCGCCAGCCTGGTAACTAGAGCCATCTGGTTTATAAAAAGCTTTTTTGGTCGCTTCATTTTGCATTCTTGTACGGCGACGTTCTAAGTTATTGGAAAGATCCCAGGTCACTTCAAAACCATTCTCGGCCAAATCAATTGCCGGTTGAATCACCTCTTTGATCGTCATGGTTCCATATTGCTTGAGCGCCAACTCCATGCCTGCAACTGTGCCCGGCACACCAGACGACAGATGACTGAATCGAGCCTTCTGAGGATCCACGTTACCGTCAGCATAAAGAAATAGGTTGCGGTGCGCTTGAGCGGGTGCCATTTCACGATAATCAATAGCGACTGTTTGGTCTTTCTCTGCAAGGTGGATCAGCATGAAGCCACCACCACCCAGGTTCCCTGCACGGGGAAGCACCACGGCCAAGGCAAACGCGGTGGCAACCGCGGCATCAACCGCATTGCCTCCTTTTTTCAGAATATCTCGCCCTACACGGCTAGCAATATACTGCTGCGACACTACCATGCCTTTTTCTGCAACCACCGGATGATGGATACTCTGATAATCAATAATGGCTGGGGCTTCCTTACTCTCTGAGCTGGCATAAGCCGAAAAGCTCACCGTCAAAGTCAGTAATAAGCTAGTTAAGGTATGAAGAACTGGACGAATCATATAAATCACAATTAAATTTATTCAAAGTTGCGGTCAGTGTAAACCATATCGAAACAAAGTCGAAGGCTGCTCTTTTTATTAGCTCTAGAATGAGACATAAGCTTGATGGATAACGCTCAAGAGCTAACCCTTCCTGTAAGTATAAAAACATCCCTCTTTGTTTGATTCATATCAAGGGCTTTAACAATAGCTACACCTAGAATGTGCCCATTAATGAGTTATGCCTATAGCTTTTAAAGAGTGCCGGGGAGAAATACCATGATGCCACTTGATCAATTACGCTCACAGATAGATACCATCGATGAACAGCTGTTGAGTCTATTAAAGCAACGCTCTCAAGTTATCGATAATATTTCCGATATAAAAGGCGAGCTCGGTTTACCGCTGCATTGTCCCGAACGCGAACGTCAAATCATCAACAATATCTGTTCGAGAAACCCGACTCTGTATCATCAGTTGGATCTGGTCTGTATCTTCCGCGCCATCTTCAATGCCAGCTTAAATCTACAGCTGCTCAAAAATACCAAACAGGCAGGGTAAGCAGCTCATGGAATTAGTATGCCCTGCCGGTAATTACCCTTCATTAGTTAAAGCAGTCGATCAAGGCGCCAATGCTGTTTATATAGGCTTCAAAAATGAAACCAACGCCCGCCACTTCTCAGGCCTAAACTTCAGCGAAAAGCACTTATTGAAAGGTATCGATTACGCACATAGAAACAACTGCAAGATCTACTGTGCTATCAATACATATCCCAGGCAAGACGGTTGGAAAACCTGGGCCTCCAGTGTCGATATGGCGATGGGGATTGGTATTGATAGTCTGATTGTTGCTGATACTGGCGTCATGGATTATATCCGTTCGCGCTCTGATGACTTTCCCATTCATTTGTCAGTGCAGGCATCGGCAACCAACCTTGAGGCTCTGAATTTTTATCACCAGAACTTTGCCATCAGGCGCGCAGTCTTACCACGCGTATTATCACTCAAGCAGGTCACGCAATTGGCGCAGAAGTCACCAGTAGAAATTGAGGTGTTTGGATTTGGTAGTCTGTGCATCATGGCCGAAGGTCGTTGCTACTTATCTTCCTACCTGACCGGTGAATCACCCAATACACAGGGTGTTTGCTCGCCCTCTTCGCATGTGCGTTGGGAAGAAAACGATGGTGTACTCAAGAGCCGCTTAAACAACTTGCTAATCGACCAGTTTGAAGAAGGCGAAAATGCTGGCTATCCAACCTTGTGCAAAGGTCGCTTTGAAGTACAAGGTAATATTGAATACGCGCTGGAAGAGCCAACCAGTTTGAACACTATGGATATTTTACCGGAACTGCATCAGGCAGGCGTCGTGGCGATAAAAATTGAAGGCAGACAACGCAGTCCAGCTTACATAGAAACAGTGGCCAATGTCTGGCGCAAGGCTATCGATTCGGTCATATCCAATTCCGCAAAACCCAACGAACAAGATAAACAAAAACTCACCGCACTGTCAGAAGGTCGACAGACAACGATTGGTGCCTACGAAAGAAGCTGGCAATAACGACTATGAAAACATCACTCGCAGCAGTTCCCTATTTTTGGACTCAACAGGCCTATCAGGACTTTTATCATCAAGTAGCTGAAACAGACATAGATACCGTCTATCTTGGTGAAACGGTTTGCTCAAAACGTCGCAGTATGACGCTTCAGGACTGGATTGATGCTGGAATCTTTTTACAAGGCAAAGGCAAGCAAGTGGTCTTATCAACCATGACCTTGCTCGAAGCTGAGTCCGAGCTCAGCTATCTGAAAAAGGTCGTGCAACAGAAAGAGTTTCTGGTCGAAGCCAATGATATGTCGGCTATTCAGGTAGCCAATCAGGCAGGCAAACATTTTGTCTCTGGTAATGCCATCAATATTTATAACAACCAGTCGTTAAGCCTATTTCATAAATTAGGCATGACCCGCTGGAACATTCCGGTGGAACTTGGCCAACAAGATCTCAAGCCGGTTATCCCCAAGGCACAGGAGCTGGGTGTCGAACTTGAGTATCAAGTTTATGGAAGAATGCCACTGGCCTATTCAGCACGATGCTTTACTGCGCGTCATCATGATTTACCCAAAGATCGCTGTCAGTTTAAATGCAAAGATGATGTTGAAGGTATTCCTGTAAAAACTCGCGAAGGTGATAGCTTTGCTCAGATCAATGGCATTCAAACCCAGTCCGGCAAAGTCAGCAACCTGCTCAATCACTGGCAGAAACTTTACGCGGCAGGAATTGACTATGCCCGGATTGTACCGGTAGCGCCTGACACCACCTTGCAGGTCATCAAATCATTAACCCAGGCCACTGCAAACAACCAGCCTCTAGTAGACTTTACTGATGACAGCCGAGAATACTGCAATGGTTACTGGTTTCAGATGGCCGGTCTTGAAATGATTGCCTGATATTTCTGTAGCAATGTTTTTATCATTTTAGGTATCGCATCAGAATCAAGTGTATCCAATGTGTTTTTGACATGGTGGGCTAGCTCTGTGTCACCACCAATGGTCAGTTTACGTTGGAAAAACAAGGTATCCGGATCAATTTTTTGCTGCACTAAATCAATAGCATCCGCAGTAAATACTGATAAACGCGCGTCTGCATCAGATGACTCCTGAGCGATCTGACGACACACGAACTGATGATTTCTAAAACCTATGGTTGTAAATAACTGGGCATCCCTGATTTCAACCTGTAACCATTTGCCAGTCAAATAATCAAAGTCGCCATCGGTAATCTGTTCCTTTAACACACGATTCAGAACTGCTTCAATAAGCCTTCGGTTAGCCACTTGTGGCACGAAGCTGATGCAGGAACTCAGTCTTTGTGGTGCCAATAGCGCTGCTAATTTGGGTTGAAGTGTTGCTGTTAATTTTTCAGTCAGTGAAAAATGAAGGAGATCGGATACTTGGGTCATATAATGTTTTGATTCGTTAAGATAGCTCATTATAAAAATGACTCAGCAAATAGAGCATGACCTTGATCATGTGCTAAATCATTTGCTTGGCAATTCAATGGTTACCCCTTTCAAAGGGCGATTCGTGAATCGCCCCTACACAAATTCTACACAGCCTCTTGTTAGTGAGAGGTTGACCCAGTGGGCGATTCGCAAAGCACAAAAAAAATGTTTTTCCTTGCCTCCTGTAGGGGCGATTCAGGAATCGCCCAATAACTAATGGTTATTTAACAGATACCTCGTTATTTGAAATACAAAATTAATTTTGATTGAATCCTTCCAAAAGGAGCTTCGTATGAATAAAACTCAAGGACGAAAATCGACTCGTCTACAGACATATAACTACTCAACACCCGGCCTCTATTTCGTAACAATTTGCGTACACAACCACTCTTGCTTGTTTGGAAGTATAGGGGATGGGGAAATGAGGTGTAATCAGCTTGGAAAAATCGTAGAGCAGCAATGGAAAACTACTATTAGCTCATTTCCAGGTATAAAAAGTGATGAGTGGGTAGTAATGCCAAACCATTTCCATGGATTAATACATCTTTTGGAACACTCTGAGCAACGGCTAGTACAGACTAATACTAATGATCACGCGAATACTACAAGAAGGAAAATGTTAATACCTAAAGTAGTTGGTAAGTATAAAATGCAAACCTCTAAATTAATCAATCAAGTTCTTGACCGGAAGGGAAAAACACTCTGGATGCGTGGTTACTGGGATAGAGTTGTGAGAAATGAAGCTGAACTTTATAGAATTAGAGAGTACATAGCAAACAACCCATTAAAATGGGAACTTGACAGGCTTAACCCTAACAATAATCTATAACCTTCGAGCAAAAGTTTTTTAGAGCGATTCATGAATCGCCCCTACAAACTTAATCCAATTCAACGCACGAGCCTGACCTGCTCCATAGGATGCTCCCAGCAAAACTCTGCCACCCTCTTCGTACGGGCGATTCACGAATCGCCCTCCCCAAATGGTGACCACTACTTCCTTATGCCCTTGATCCACGTCATTTCCCTTAAACTTTCTATGGTTGTTTAGAAACCGGCTATCCCTCATAATATGCAGTCTTTCGATGGCAAGTTTTACTAATTGCCTGCTTCGATTCACTCCGTCGCGAAAATTGCGCAAAAACAAGGTGTTATCAGCTGATGGGCGAGTATTTGCTACTCTTTATCGGTACCGTTTTGGTCAATAATTTTGTTCTGGTGAAGTTCCTTGGACTTTGTCCATTCATGGGTGTCTCCGGAAAACTGGAAACAGCTATTGGCATGTCAGTGGCAACCACCTTTGTACTGACACTGGCTTCCGCGCTCAGTTACATTGTTAATACCTTCATCCTTGCGCCTCTCGGCATGGAGTATTTGCAAACACTTTCCTTTATTTTGGTCATTGCCGTTATGGTGCAATTGACGGAAATGATTATTCACAAGACCAGTCCGATTCTTTATCGGTTACTGGGAATATTCCTGCCACTGATTACCACCAACTGCGCTGTGTTGGGCGTAGCACTGCTTAACGTTAATGAGGCTCATAACTTTGTTCAGTCAGTGATTTACGGCTTCGGTGCTGCAGTCGGCTTTTCACTGGTTCTCATATTATTTGCAGCCATGCGTGAACGCCTGGCGGCAGCGGATGTACCTTTACCGTTCAAGGGTGCATCTATTGCGATGATCACAGCCGGGCTAATGTCACTGGCATTCATGGGCTTTTCCGGCCTCGTTAAACTTTAAGGTTGCCCATGGATTTACTGGTAGCAGTTATTATTCTTGCTGTGCTCGGCCTTGTATTTGGGGCCATTCTCGGCTTTGCCTCGGTAAAATTTAAAGTCGAAGGCGATCCTATCGTTGATCAGATCAATGACATACTGCCGCAGACTCAGTGTGGTCAGTGTGGCTATCCAGGCTGTAAACCCTACGCAGAAGCCATTGCCAATGGCGATGAAATTAACAAATGCCCACCTGGCGGTGAAGCAGGTGTTAAAGCTCTGGCCGACCTGTTGGGGCGCGAAGTCATTCCATTGGATGAAGAACGTGGCGAGGAAAAACCTCCCCGTGTTGCCTACATTCGCGAAGACGAATGTATTGGCTGCACCAAATGTATTCAGGCCTGCCCAGTCGATGCCATTCTAGGCGCTCCCAAATTAATGCATACCGTCATTATTGACGAGTGCACTGGCTGTGACTTATGCGTTGAGCCCTGCCCTGTGGACTGCATCGATATGATTGAAATTCCGCAGACAGTTTCCACCTGGAAATGGCAACAACCTGATCAGATGGAATTAAACCAGATCCCTATTAAGCAGATTTTTAGTAAGGAGAGCTCTTAATGGAACGCTCTAACTACAAATCTGAAATTCCCATTTTTGAATTCCATGGTGGGATACATCCCAAGGAACATAAACTTGAGTCGAACCAGACACCGATTCAAAAAATTCCGCTACCTCAGCAATTAGCCATCAACCTCAAGGGACAGGCAGGCAACCGCTCGCTACCCATCGTCAATGTTGGAGACAAAGTATTAAAAGGACAGGTCATTGCTGAAAGTGATGGTATTTTCAGTACCTTCCAACATGCCCCCTGCTCAGGAACAGTTGTTGCCATTGAAAAGCGTCCGATTGCGCACCCTTCCGGTCTTGATGACTTATGTGTGGTTATTGAAACTGATAGCAAGGATCAATGGTGCGAACTGTTCCCTAAAAAGAATATCCATGAATTGGAACGGGCTGAAATACTCGCTCATATTTGCGAGAGTGGCATTGTCGGGCTCGGCGGCGCCTCATTCCCCACTCATATCAAGCTTAAGCGAGAATCAGGGATTGATACCCTGATTATCAATGCAGCAGAGTGTGAACCCTATATTACCTGTGATGATCGCCTACTCCAGGAGCGAGCAGCAGACGTCTTACGAGGCGCACAAATCATTAGTCATCTGTACGATGATATCAACATCATTGTCGGCATTGAGGACAACAAGCCCAACGCGATTGACGCCTTAGTCGATGCACGCAAACAATTAGAAATGGATACGGTCAAAATTGCAGTGGTGCCCACCAAATATCCAAGCGGAGGCGAAAAACAGCTCATCCAGTTACTAACGGGTGAAGAAGTCCCGCATGGTGGTTTACCTGCTGATTTGGGTTTGGTCATGCATAATGTAGCAACCTGTGTTGCCATTTATGAAGCCTTTGAGTTTGGTAAGCCCCTGGTATCCAGAGTAGTAACACTAACCGGTGAGGCCTGCCAAAAGCCAGGTAATTATGAAGTGCCTTTTGGTACCCCTGTTGAACACTTGATGTCATTCTGTAATGCCACAAATCCTGGTGTTTTGGTTATGGGCGGTCCCATGATGGGCTTTGAGTTACCGAATCCGAAAGTCGGTATTGTCAAAGCAACCAACTGCATCATTATGGCTGCCCCCAAAGAACTCAAACATGATCATTTAGCTCTACCCTGTATTCGCTGTGGTGCCTGTATGGATGCCTGTCCGGCTTCATTGTTGCCACAACAACTCTACTGGCATGCCAAAGCTGATGAGTTTGAAAAAGCCGAAGAATATGACCTGTTTGATTGCATTGAATGTGGTGCCTGCGCTTATGTATGCCCTAGCGATATCCCATTGGTTCAGTACTATCGTTATGCCAAGTCGACCATTCGCAATCAGAAAGTTGAGAAAACTAAAGCTGATAAAGCTCGTCTGCGTCATGAGGCTCGTAATGAACGATTGGAACGCGTCAAAAGAGAGAAGGCTGAAAAACACCGTAAGGCAGCAGAAGCTAGACGCAAAGCAGCTGAAGCCGCTGGTGAAGATGATGCTAAAAAGGCTGCAGTTGCCGCAGCATTGGCTCGCGTAAAAGCCAAGAAAGCACAGCAAGATGATTCTGATACAAAGACCGAAAGCAATGACCAAAAGGATACTGATGCATGAGCCTGATTTCTTCGCCATTTGCTAAGAAACCAACATCCGTTACCGAGCTGATGCTGTGGGTAATTTTTGCTACGCTCCCGGGCCTATTTGCATTGGTTTACTTCTTTGGATTTGGCGTCATCATCAACCTGATATTGGCCTGCGCTACAGCTCTGGTTACAGAGGCTTTAATTCTCAAAGTTCGTCAGCGCCCTGTATTACCCATATTATTTGATGGCAGCGCATTGGTAACCGCCTGGCTGTTAGCTCTTGCCCTACCCCCTCTTCTTCCCTGGTGGATGACGGTAATAGGAGTTGCCTTTGCAATCGTTTTTGCAAAACACGTTTATGGTGGTCTTGGTAACAACCTGTTTAATCCAGCTATGGTTGGCTATGTACTGTTACTGATTTCGTTTCCACTTGAGATGACATCTTGGTTGCCTCCTGCTGAGCTTGCACAGAATCCAGTCAACTTCCTCGATGCCGTGGCCTATATCTTCACTGGCACAAGCATGGCAGGAGAGCCAATGACTGCAACTCGATTGGGCGTTGATGGATTTACCATGGCAACGCCCCTAGATCATGTGAAAACTGAATTAGCGCAAGGTTACCGTCTGGCCGAAATTGAAAAGGATGCAGTTATAAGCGGCCTATCAGGTTCTGGATGGCAATGGGTTAACATTGGTTTTCTTGCAGGCGGGCTATTCTTGATGTTCCGTAAAGTTATCGGCTGGCAGATTCCAGCCGGTGTACTGTTGGGCATGATCATCATGTCTTTTGTGTTGTTCGCCGGCAACAGCGACCACTACCTTTCACCCAGCTTCCACCTGTTTGCTGGCGCCACCATGCTGGGTGCTTTCTTTATCGCCACTGACCCCGTGACAGCATCAACTACTCCGAAAGGTCGTTGGATATTTGGTTTGGGTATCGGTGTCATCACCGTTATTATCAGAACCTTCGGTGGTTATCCAGACGCCATTGCTTTTGCGGTTTTGTTGATGAATATGACTGTGCCAATGCTTGATTACTACACCAAGCCTAAAGTCTATGGTCACAAAGTAAAACGTCAGCAGGGAGATACTGATGCTCACTAAAATGATCAGTAAGAACGGTTTAATTCTGGCGATTTTTGCCGCGATATGCGTGGGCCTGATCGCAGTAACTTATTATATAACTCGTGACACCATCGCTGGCGAAATGGAAGCGGCCTTAGCTCGAACTTTGAATCAGCTGGTAGCAGAAGATGAATATGATAATGATGTATATCATGATTGCACCTTAATTCAGGATGCCAAAGCGCTCGGCTCCAAGAAGCCTCTGAAAGCTTACCGGATGCGCAAAAATGGTGAACCTGTGGCTGTGGTTATGGAATCGATTGCACCTAACGGTTACAGTGGAAAAATCGCCATGGTTGTTGGCATTTATCAAGACGGCACCATTGCTGGAGTACGAGTAACGGACCATAAGGAAACACCAGGTCTTGGTGACAAGGTCGATGCAAAGAAAAGTGACTGGATTTTAGATTTCGAAGGTAAATCCTTGAGTAATCCTGATATTGAGGGCTGGGCTGTCAGTAAAGACGGCGGCCAGTTTGATGCCTTTACCGGTGCCACCATCACCCCAAGAGCAGTTATCCAGCAAGTCGCAACGACATTAGAATTCTTCGAAGACAACAAGCAGCAGCTTTTTGAAGGACCACAAAACTGTGGAGGAGCTAATGATTAATTCCGAACATAAAACGATTATCAAAAACGGGCTATGGGATAACAACCCGGCGCTCGTTCAACTGCTGGGTCTTTGTCCACTTTTGGCAGTTAGTAATACCTTCATCAATGGTCTTGCTCTTGGGCTAGCCACTACCTGGGTTTTAGCTGGATCCAATGCTTCCGTATCGCTGGTCCGCAATTATATTCCTAAAGAAATCCGAATCCCGATTTTCGTGATGATGATCGCCAGCTTTGTGACCAATGTTGGTTTAATCATGAATGCCTTTACCTATGAATTGTATCTGACGCTGGGCATATTTATTCCGCTTATCGTTACCAACTGTGCCATTATTGGTCGCGCTGAAGCCTTTGCCTCTAAAAACAAATTCTTCCCATCGTTGCTGGATGGAGTGATGCAGGGCTTAGGATTTACCGCGGTTCTTTGTACACTTGGCGCACTACGCGAAATGATTGGTCAGGGCACCCTCTTCTCAGGTGCGGAACAGTTATTCGGCGAATGGGCCATTGACTTAACAATTTCGTTCTATCTGACGGACTCTACCTTCCTGTTTGCCATACTCCCGCCAGGCGCCTTTGTTGGTCTTGGGATTTTAATTGCCATCAAAAACGGTATTGATAACAAACGAGCCGAACAGGCAAAAGCTACCAAGACGTCACCAATCAAAAATGAAGAGGCGTTAGGGCATGAATAAAACGAAGCGCCAGGAAATATTTGAGCGACTGCGTGACAATAATCCCAATCCAACCACTGAACTGGAATACAACTCAACGTTTGAGTTGTTAATAGCAGTCATCCTTTCCGCTCAGGCAACCGATGTTGGTGTCAATAAAGCTACTCGCAAGCTATTTCCGGTGGCTAACACCCCAGAGGCTATTTATGCCCTTGGAGAAGAGGGACTCAAAGAGTACATAAAGACCATCGGACTGTTTAACAGTAAAGCCAAAAATGTGATTTCATGCTGTAAAGACTTGATCGAAAAGCATGACTCGGTAGTGCCCGATAATCGCAAAGACCTCGAAGCACTGGCTGGTGTTGGTCGTAAAACAGCAAATGTGGTACTCAACACAGCATTCAGACAGCCTGCCATGGCAGTGGATACCCACATATTTCGCGTCTCCAACCGAACAAAAATTGCGCCAGGTAAGAATGTCAGACAGGTTGAAGAAAAACTCCTGAAGTTTGTCCCAAAAGAATTCCTTTTAGACGCTCACCACTGGCTCATACTACATGGCCGCTATACTTGCCTGGCCAGAAAACCCCGCTGCGGCAGCTGCATCATTGAAGACTTGTGTGAGTTTAAAGATAAGACTAGTGATTAATGATACATAGCAGTCATTTGAATAAATCCTACTGCGACACAACAATCTCATTACTCGGCAGGCAGTCACATAATTAGCAACCCTACAACCTCGAATTTCTCTCAGGCACAAAAAAATGCTGCATTAAGCGGCACTCTTCTGAATTTGGTAGTCGACAAGTTACTGCTCCTGCGTAACTTACACTTCCGCTTCTGACCCACATGGATGTGGGGAATGCATTGCTAATGCATGGAGCATTAGCTGCCCTGGCGGTCGCGAGTGGGCTACTCGGGCTGTCCTGCCAACCATCAAAACTTTGAGAGCAGGTTTCTGTACGGGCGATTCATGAATCGCCCCTACATACTTCATTTCTTTCAGGTACAAAAAAGCCGTGACAAGCACGGCTTTTTAAATTTGGTAGTCGCGAGTGGACTCGAACCACCGACCCCCACCATGTCAAGGTGGTGCTCTAACCAACTGAGCTACGCGACTATTTTGAGAGCGGGAATTCTACCATATTCTTTTTTCGGTTCAAGCAATTATTTTAGGATATGAAGCCGTTATCTCTTAAATGCTGTAGAACCTGTTGTGCAAGCTTATCAACTGATTGCTGGTCGGTTTTAAGATGAATTTCCGGCGCTTCAGGCGCTTCATAAGGGGAGTCCAAGCCAGTAAAGTTCTTAATATCTCCAGCTCGGGCTTTTTTATACAACCCCTTGGGATCTCTTTGTTCACAAACCTCTAAAGGAGTATCAACGAATACTTCAACAAATTCACCTACGCCATGTAATTCTCTTACCTGCTGACGGTCAGCTTTAAAGGGTGAGATAAAAGCTGATAACACTATGAGACCTGCATCGGTGAAAAGCTTAGTGACTTCCCCAATACGTCGAATGTTCTCAACACGGTCATCCTCACTGAATGACAAATCCTTATTAAGTCCATGGCGGATGTTATCACCGTCTAACAAATAAGAGTGGTTACCATTTTCTAGCAATAGTGATTCCACAGCATTCGCCACGGTAGACTTTCCCGAACCTGATAAACCTGTAAACCAAAGAACGCAAGGCTTTTGACTCTTCTGCTTGCAACGGTTTTCATGAGTTACATTATGATGATGCCAAACGATGTTTTCTGTCACGAACAACTCCTGCAATTATGAGAAAGGGAACACAATGGGTATCGCTATCAAGGCCACAATGGTAAAACTTAAGGATACCAACCAGCCGACTCTTGCGAAGTCCCTAAAGCTATAGCTTCCTACATTCATAACCATGAGATTGGTTTGATAGCCAAACGGACTAATAAAGCTAGCCGAAGCACCGTAAGCAACTGCCATAACAAATGGCATGTAGTTTACACCAATAGATTCTGCCAGACCAAAAGCAACTGGAAACATCAATGCTGCGGCAGCATTGTTAGTGACCATCTCTGTTATTATCCAGGTTAAGAGATAAATACTGATAAACGATAGATAGATTCCAGTTAGGTCATTACTACCGTCAATCTGGAACATACCTGTTACTGCTCGAGCTATTAGACTTGCGACACCGACCTGGTTAAATACATCAGCAATAGCTAAAGCCGAAGCAATGACTAGCCAAATTTCTAGGGGTAATCGCCGGCGTACTTCCGTGGTACTAATAACTTTAGTGGCAAGGATAAGTATCAAATACCCCATCATAGCCGTCAGTAAATTCACCAACCCCGTTGCCGCCAAAGTTACAGCAACAAAAAAACCAGCAAAAGTTATAATTTCTTGAGAAAGTTTTAACGGTGGGTGCAGCTGGACTTTATCAAGAAATATAAAGTTACGCTCAACATTGGGGCGCTTATAAAAATCAAGGCCTGTAGCAATAACGAGCTTGTCTCCAGCGCGAATCTCTACTTCACCCAGTGCGCCAGACAAGCGTCCTCCATTACGTCCAATTGCAACAACCGCCGCGTCGAAATGGGCCCGAAAACTACTTTGCTTTAGAGTTCGCCCAATCAAGGTGGACATAGGACTAACGATAACTTCTTTTAGATGTTTATCCAGTAATCCAGAATCTTCCGCAAAAACGCTCAAACCTTTTACACTAGCAAGCTGCTTTGCCAACTTAACGTCACCACAGTAAATTAAAAGGTCACCCTGCTGTAACTCAAAGTTGTGCTCTACGGGTGCAATGACCTGTTCATTACGGACAACTTCGACAAGGTCAAGGCCTGTGATTGTGGTCAAGCCAGCCTGATAAATGGTTTTACCAATTAAAATACTGTCGCTATCAACCTTAGCTTCAAGGAAATACTCCCTGGAAACAGTACCAGTCACGCTTTCCTCTGGTAGCCAATAACTCACCACTATGACAGCAACTCCACTGACCAAAAGAATGATTAAGCCAACAGGTAAAAAATCAAAGAAATTAAATCCAGGTTCACCATAGTCGACCAGAAAACTGTTAACAACCAGGTTTGTTGATGTCCCGATCAGTGTCAGTGTGCCGCCTAAAATGGCAAAATAAGATAATGGAATAAGTAAGCGTTTGGCAGGCTGGCTCGAGTTATTTCGCACAGCACCCATTAGCGAAGCTACAATGGCAGTGTTATTCAGAAATGCCGAGCTGGCCGCTACCAAGCCACCCATTTTAACTAAAGTAAAAAACTGACTCTTGCTAAAAAGCTGTTTGCTGATCCAGGCAAGTGCACGGGTGCGTTCTAATGCAAGGGAACAAATCAGTAGTAAAATAAGAGTCAGTACTGCGGGATTTACAGCATGACTAAAGAATCGTTCAGCAGATACAAATCCAGGGAAGTATAGCGCTAACGCGGCCATAGAAAAAAGCCACGCAGGCCGAGCCAGGTTCATCACCAGCCCCACCAACATGGCTATGATAATGCTAAAAACGTAGACTTGCTCTAAGAGCATAGCGTTTCCAACACTTGTTACTTAGATTTTGAAATATCTTTAGCGCCCCAGTGCGGGAAGTGCTTTCTTACAAATTGATTCAGCTCCAACTCATAAGCACTAACCTCTACAGGCTCGCTATCTTCGCCTGAGTCAGACAGAGGCTCTTCGATCATTCCAGCGCCTACAGTGACATTGCTCAAACGATCAATAATGATAAAGGCACCAGTTTTGTGATTCGAACGGTAATCATCAAACATGGCCTTTTCGCCCACTTCTAAGTCCACCAAGCCGATTTCATTAAGCTCTAATTGACCAGCAGGATGTTCAACCATTGTATTAACATCTATTCGATGGTGGATCTTATCGAATTCGCCAGTGGTCAGTTTACTGTTAAACTTAATATAGTATTCTTTGTGCTCGGTCATTGGTTGTTCATGCATCCAGACGACCTTTGCTCTCATCCGTGAAGAAACATGCGGCAGATTATCTTTTTTAACAATCATATCGCCACGGCTAATGTCTATTTCATCGTTTAGCGTAATAGTCACGGCCATAGGTGCTGAAGCTTCTTCTAGCTCACCTTCGAAAGTAACAATAGACTTTACGGTTGATAATTTGCCTGAAGGCAAAGCACGGATAGTGTCTCCGACTTTAATGGAGCCAGAAGCAATAGTTCCCGCATAACCTCTGAAATCAAGGTTTGGACGATTGACATACTGAACAGGGAACCTAAAGTCTTCCAGATTAATATCATGAGCAATTTCTGTAATCTCAAGATAATGCATAAGAGGTGAGCCGCGGAACCATTTCATGTTCTCACTTGGATTAACTACATTATCGCCATCCAACGCTGAAATTGGCACAAAGCGAATATCAGGAATATCCAAGGTCCCAGCTAATTTTAGGTAGTCAGCCTGAATGGATTTATAAACATCTTGTGAATAATCCACCAAATCCATTTTATTGACCGCGACGATGACATGTTTAATACCCAGCAAAGAACAGATAAAGCTGTGACGACGCGTTTGTGTTTGTACGCCATAACGGGCATCGATCAGAATAATAGCCAAATCTGATGTCGAAGCTCCAGTTGCCATATTACGGGTATACTGCTCGTGTCCAGGAGTGTCCGCAATAATGAATTTACGCTTATCAGTTGAGAAATAGCGATAGGCAACATCGATAGTAATGCCCTGCTCTCGCTCTGACTGCAAACCATCTACCAATAAAGCCAAGTCTACTTTATCGCCCGTAGTTCCTGACTTTTTACTATCTTCAGTAATAGCCGCCAACTGATCTTCAAAAATCATTTTGCTGTCATGTAGCAAACGGCCAATTAAAGTGCTCTTGCCGTCATCAACACTACCGCAAGTAATGAATCGCAGTAACTCCTTGTTCTCATGCTGGTCAAGGTAGCTTAGGATATCTTCTTGAATCAAAGGTGATGCGTGAGACATTAGAAGTACCCCTCAATTTTTTTCTTTTCCATTGAGCCGGAACTATCGTGATCAATAACACGTCCCTGACGCTCTGAAGTCTTTGTTAATAGCATTTCTTGAATAATGGCTGGTAACGTATCGGCTTCTGATTCAACCGCACCTGTTAACGGGTAACAGCCTAAAGTAC
Organism: Kangiella aquimarina DSM 16071; assembly: GCF_000374105.1. Taxonomy (GTDB): domain Bacteria; phylum Pseudomonadota; class Gammaproteobacteria; order Enterobacterales; family Kangiellaceae; genus Kangiella; species Kangiella aquimarina. The sequence continues at coordinate 532,625 of NZ_KB893651.1, read as the reverse complement.
GGAAGCGTACCTTTTTCATCATAGGCTTTTCGTCCTCTTCCAATGGCATGCGATCATCATCGACCATAATCAAAGTGCCATCTCGCTCAACTACAGGGCGTTCTTTTGAGAAATACAGGTCAGGGATCTGGATATTCTCCAAATAGATATATTGCCATATATCCAATTCTGTCCAGTTGGATAGTGGGAAGACTCGAATACTTTCGCCCTTATGGACTTTTCCATTGTAGATATTCCAAAGCTCAGGTCTCTGGTTCTTAGGATCCCAACGATGCTTTTTATCCCGAAACGAATAAACACGTTCTTTTGCACGAGACTTTTCTTCATCACGACGAGCGCCACCAAATGCAGCATCAAATTGATAGTGATCAAGCGCCTGTTTCAAGGCCTGAGTTTTCATAATGTCCGTATGGGTTGCACTACCATGACTAAAGGGCCCTACATTCATGGCAAGACCTTCTGGATTTTGATGGACTAAAAGCTCAAAGTCATACTCTTTAGCCATTCTATCGCGAAACTCGATCATCTCACGAAACTTCCAGGTAGTATCAACATGCAATAATGGGAATGGAATTTTACCCGGCGCAAAAGCTTTGCGCGCCAAATGGAGAAGAACCGAAGAATCCTTGCCCACAGAATAAAGCATTACTGGTTTATCAAACTCAGCAACGACCTCTCGCATAATGTGAATTGACTCATACTCGAGCTGCTTAAGATGTGTAAGTGTTTGATTATTCATTACAAGAAATGACCCGATTAAATTTTAAACACTGCCTTGTTTTTAGTGAGGCAATTGTAAAGGAAAATAGATTCTATTTATAGCTTACCCGCTACATGCAACACAAAATAGTGAAGCAATGAAAACTGCCTGACAATCCTACGTGGCTCCGTTATTAACCTGTAAAGCCACTCCAAATGAAGCTGTCTTAACAATTTTGGAGCTCTTCTTATCTTACCGACAAAAACATCATAACTTCCTCCGACCCCCATGTAGAATGCACCCGGATGAACCTCGCGAAGTTTTGCAATGAGAAACTCCTGTCTCGGCGAGCCTAACGCAACAGTAACTATTTCAGGTTTAAGTCTGACTACCTCATCAATAATACTTTCCTCGTCTTCAAAGAATCCATTTCTACGGGTTAAATTATGAACTCCAAACTGTTCTTTGAGTTTTTTTGCAGTAGCTTTGTTGGTTTCTTCAGTTGCACCGAGCAGGTACACCGACTGTCCTGACTCTGCTACCTTCTTCATTAATTCAACCCATAGCTCACAGCCTGGGATACGCGAGTTTACAACACCTTTGCTTTTTATAGTTTTGACCACCGATATACCATCAGCATAAAGCAAGCTAGCAGACAATAAACAGTCTTTCAGATTTTCATCTTTCATTGCCGAAATAACTTTTTCTGCATTAACGGCTACAGCAAACCCACCTTCCATATTTGCACTGTTAATGATCGCACTAACAGCATCCTCTAAACAGTGATAAGGTTTGATTGGAAGCCCTCCCACAGATACTGACGCGCCGGAACGACAAGTTAAGAATTCAGTCATAAATTTTAAATAAATCCGATTAAACCATTAGTTGTAGCTTATTGACTAATAAATTGTAGATATTTCAAAATAGCCGATTATTAGTTAATGCCCCAACTTAACAACAGCTTGGCTTTACAAATTTGTAAATATTAACTGCCTATTGTTTCTCATTATCTCTGTTAAAGATACCCGATTTAAAACTTTATTTTGAAACAACGGGCTTGACCCCTTTAGCTTTTAATTAGCCATGCTATAATCTGGCAACTCAGTTATAAGCTAAAATAACATGGAAAACTTACTTGAAGACATTACAGACCACGTACTTTTTCAAGCCGAAGGGATGATCGCGCTGATATTAGTTTTAGCTGGCCTGCCCATACTGCGACGAGCTGCCCCTAAAGTTGGGTTAGTTGACCACCCTGGCGGACGCAAACGCCAATGCACACCAACACCTTTGGTTGGTGGAATTGCCATATTTCTAGCCGTCACAACAACTTTATTTACGAGCACTCTTTTTTCAGAGTTCAAAGGCTTAATTCTTGGAGCTTCGGCGTTATTTGTGGTTGGTCTCTTAGATGACAGGTTCGACCTTCAGGCAAAACTTAGGTTCGTATTACAAGCAATTATTGTTTCAATAGCCTTGTCTATTGATGGTGTCTGGCTTTCATCTCTAGGTAGTCTTGCCGGCGTTGATTTACAGCTTGGAATATTGCAATACCCTATTACAGTTTTGGCAGTGTTGGGCGTAATAAACGCCATTAACATGCTCGACGGTCTCGACGGACTTGCCTCAGGTGTAGTCTTGCTAACTTTGTTCTTTATTCTTGGATTTTCTGTAGAAAGTGGGAGCGAGGTAGTATTAATTTCAAGCTCACTATTAGGAGCAACTCTGGGCTTTTGGCTGTACAACTATCGGTTCCGCTGGCGCGAAAAAGCCAGTGTTTATATGGGCGACTCAGGCACCATTTTACTAGGCTTTAGCCTTTCGTATATAGCTATATATTTAACTTTACCTCAAAAGACAACTAATACCCTTGAGCCAGCTTACTTGTTATGGCTATTTGCCTTACCGTTATGGGACATCACTACAGTACTATTTAAAAGAATTAAGTCTGGACGCTCGCCATTCTTGGCAGGTCGGGATCATATTCACCACATATTGCTAAATCATGAACTAAGTGTACGCCAAACTGTTCTGTTAATTTATGGAGCTACACTATTAGGACTTTCTCTAGGAACTTCTTTGTATTATTTTAAATTCGGCTCGGTAGGATTGTATCTTTCTTTTATTGCCTCATTACTGTTCTATATAAAAGTAATTCTTAGATTTGAGCAAAAGATATCTGCAGAAGTAATAGAGCTTGATATAAGCAAAAGCAAATCCACAAATAAAAAGAAACAAAGTAAAATTTAGGGTAATTAATCTATTATCACAAAACGAATGCAGGAAAGCGTTTCAGACTTGCCTGAAATCTAACATGCACTGACCTAAATCTTGCTATATAAATCTACTAGAACATCTTCCTGACTTTCCCATGATAGCTGTTTTCTTGAATTAATAGCATTTTTCTTGTATTTTCGACGCAACTCAAGGTCATCAACCATTTCTGTAAGGGCAGCGGCCAAACTATCTACGCTCTCACCCACAAGTAAACCAACCTTATAGCGTTCAACAATCTTTCGAATTTCTGGGAAGTCAGTTGTTATTACTGGTAAGCCAGCAAGCACATATTCAAATAACTTGTTTGAATCTGTTGAATAGTGATTGAGGCAAGTATTCAAAATAGGCTGAATGCCGATATCTGCAGATGCTGTATATAAGGGTAATTCTGCTAAAGGTACAACAGGTATAAATTTAACCTTATTGGTAACATTTAGACTTAGAGCTAGCTGCTTTAGCTCATGCTCTAATCGCCCACTTCCGATCAACACCACATAGACGCTCTCAACTCTTTGTGCTGCATAAATTAATCTTTCAAGACCTCTGCCAGACTGGAGACCGCCCTGGTAAACAACTATTGGCCATGACTCCTCCAATCCAAGCTCATCACGAATTTTTGAAGAAGTTTGATATTGGTAAAGATTGGGCCTGTTCTGAATCACAGTTGGTCTTGTAACACCATAAGCCCTTGAAAAAAACTTCGCTCTCATGTCTGTAGTAGTAATGACCGCATCCGCTCTTCTCATTAATCTTTTTTCAAAGAAGCCGACAAAATTCCTCAGCAACTTCAACCCTTCTCTATCTGTACTAATTTCATGTGCATCATAAACAAGCTTAGATCTCGTAAACTTACTAGCCAACCAGGCAATTGGTAACACATGTATGTCATGAGCATGAATTATATTTGGCTTTGTTCGTACAACTGAAACAAACATCCTAAACATTGCTGCAATTTGAGAGATTATCTTCAGCGAGGCGCTATAATATGAACTTCTTGCAGTCAACGTTTCTCCAGGAGGCTTTCTACCTTTGACTCTAGTCACTTTTACACCAGAAGAAAGCATAGTATTTGCTGGGGTAGAACGGTTAACTTTGAGCGCATGAACGGTAACAGGATACTTATGCTTTTGGAGTGTATTAGCCTCTTTTAGTACGCGTGCATTATTAAGAAACTCATTCCAAGCCAGCATACTAACTCTACCGCCTAGATGGCTATCAAAAAAAATTATATCATCATGATAAAGTGTTACGAGCTTGTTATATATGTCATCATCCTGCAAAAACGAATAAGTGCTAGGCCAGCCTTTTTTTTGCTTAAAGTTGTCATGAAGCTCTTTCGTTGTCAGATCGACTGCATTAGTTTCATATTTCTTTGCATTAGAAGTTGCATTGAGCTTTTTCTTGAAATATTTATTTGCAAACTCGTCACCAAATAAAGCTTTTGACTCTGTAAAAAGCTCATCTAAGATAATAACTTTATTATAATTATAGTCACCTAAATGACTTTTCTGCGTCCAAAAATGACTATCGACATTGTCTTGATTTTGCTGAGATAAATACACATTAACAAAATCTCTGAAGGTGACATCCTCTACTGGCTTATTTAAACAGCTCGATACATTACTATGAAACGGTGTCTGGCGATGTAGTCTATTAACAAATTGGTTGATAAATGCAGATACTATTCGACCAAGGGGCTCTCTTATGACCACAATTCGATATTCAGCACTTTCCATGTCCTCTTTACTTGCGGAATGATACTTACCCATAAATGATATTGGATTGCTATATTCATTAGGATCATATTCAAAAGGTGACTCATTAATAAATACCTGCTTCCAAGCAGTACATGCATTTTTTTGAATGTACAGATATGTTATTTTAGAATTATTAATTGTTATAGAAAAATTCTTTACTCTTTTTTTCACAAACTATTTCTCACAGTCGAATAATTGCATTTCTTTTTTTATTGTTGCCTCTAATCCACATTGCTTTCTAACACGTAAACTCGCATTAATAGACATCTGTTGGAATAGTCTCACATCGTTATATAAGGCCTCTATTGCATCCGCCATAGCTTTGTGATCTTCTGAAGGAACCAAAAAGCCTGAAGAATCATCTAAAAACTCAGGAATTGCAGCTACACAATTGGTAATTGGTACTAAGCCTGATGACATCGCCTCATCTCTTGATACACCCTGAGAGTCCATTCTTGTAGGAGTAAGAAAAACTCCGTAACCACTATGTAACTTAGCGATTTCTGCCTGGGTTAAAAAACCTCTATGAATCTGAACATTTTTAAAAGATGAAACCTGTGATGTAAGTTCATCGAACAAGGGGCCATCACCTACCAAGCAAAACTCTAAGTCATCAAAGAAATCTCTTTTGGATAGCTCCAGAATTGTCTTAATGGTTAAATCATTCGCATACTTTCTACTTGCATATGGTCTTATTGAAAGTATCTTCTTCCTTAATTCTGGAGGTTTCAGTGAATATGGGAATAATTGATCGTTTATATAATTATGTATAACTTCAACTTGTTCATCCGGTAAAGTTACCCCAAAATCATTAAACACCTCATTTTTAAAGTATTCGGATACAAAAACAAGTTTGAGATTTGGATGTGGTTCCCTAAGTATGCTTATCCAAAACTTTTTCCTTAAATCACTAAGTTTTTTTTGCTTACCCACTTCAGCTGTAGACATGCGCTCAAACTCAAATTCGCGCCTATTCCAAAGCTGGATTTCAGCACCATGCGCCCAAACGATTACTTTAATGTCATCTATATACTTATTAAGAACATTCCACATAGCACTGTCCAATAAGTGCACTAGTACGCACTTATACTGCCCCGTCGACAATGTTCTATCCAAGAGATTAATATCTCCCTGGACAACATCTACTCCTTCAAACTCTCTAAATGGAGCAGTGCCTTCATTTGTCAGTCTAAATACATCAACATTTCTGCCTAAATCTTTATATCCTTTTATTCTTGAATGAAGAAACCCAAATCGATAAAGATTTTCATAGGATGGATACTGATTCGTTAAAACCAATGTTTCAGACTTGCCAATAACCGTTGATGGAATTTCAAATAGTTGACCAATGATAATTTGCTTTATTGATACTTCGCCAGCTTTTAAGCACTGAATTCCCAATCTGATAAATGTGCATAGTGGAGGAATAGACAGAGAGTAGTGGGCGCCATCAATAGGGTTTGTCTGCGTAGAAATAAAATTATTATTATAATCATAGAACTCAAATACTGAGAATGCGCCATCAAAAGTGGATTCGATATCAAAGTAAAATTGATTGTTTGACAGAAGGTTTAACTCTTCACGCGCAAAGAACTTGTTGAAGAATAAAACTTGTGACTCACCTTCGACTGCTTCTACTTCAGAACTAAATTTTACCAATCCAGACTGGACTTCAACAGACAAGGTATTACTGCAAGGTGGTATTATTTCTTTTAATGTATCGCTTCTCAAAGAAACTATGGACCCGTTTCCAGAACGGTAGCCAGTTTCAAATGTTCCACTTACCTTTACTTCATCGAAGTAAGACAAGGTACTAACACCTTTATCAGCAACTGATAAATCAGACACAAAGCTGTAGTCAATGCCTACTATTTCCTGTTTGGTATTTTCACAGTAATTGAAGCAGTCAATTGAAAGAGCTTTACTATTTGTTGGCTCTATTATGCTAGCCTTAGATAGCAATTCAAAAATTGTGGAGTTAGGAGCAACGATTTTCTTAAATACTGTTCTAAACGGATCAGCATCTGATACTAACCTATATTCATTACCAAAGTTAATTTGCTTAAACCCATTTTCCTGATATTTAAAGTATGAAGATTTAGTAATAACTTGAGCATCTGAGTAATCGAAAGCTAAGCACATATCTTCTAAATAACTTGTGCCATAGTAATCACCTGGCTTATAAATTGCACAGACATCATCAGAATTTAACGAGCTGAAATATTTATTAAATTCTTGCTCATCATTAGTGCAATTTATTTGACCTAAATATTTATAACCTGAATTACTATCTGATTTAAAAAGAACATGTAGCAATTTATTAGGATACGATTGAGATTCAAAGCTTTCAATTACATCTTTAAAAGCATCCTCACTATCTACTACAGCAAAGACATTTATTTGTTTTTTATTAATGACAAATTCTCGCCCAGTTAACTTTGCCAGAATGAAGCTAAGTCGGTGCGAATAGGTATGTTCATTCATTACCTTACGTAGACCTAATAGACGATATTTTTTGTAATCAATTTCGTTAGAAACATAATTGTTTAAACCATCTAATAAGCATCTGGTATCATCGGAAGCGATAACAAGATCGCCAAAAAGCTCTCTGACACCACGCGAATAGTTACTTAACACAATAGTATTAGAGGCCATCAACTCAAAAACTCGCCGAGCAAACATAGTTTGAGACTGCTTTATTGTGTTGATATTTATCCCAAACTTATAGCCTTTATATGCTTTATCAATTTCCGAGAAAGGAAGGCCACCTAGGATCTTATCTTTATACTCATCTGGAAACTCAAAATGTGGATGTGGTGCGTTATAATTCCTATCGTATATCTCAACTCCCTTAAATGAATCTGCTATTGCTGTTAATGTTTTAAAATCAGCTATTCGCTCAGGAAAACGAACATAGTAGGAGCCCGCAAAGTTGAAACTATCTTTTCGTTGATATTTCTCTATCGGATTGTGATATTTAGGCTGAGCAGCAAAAGGAAGTACATACACACGTTCATGTCCTAACGCTGCCTTATACTTGGCAATTGAATCAAAATCCGTAGTAAATACATAGTCTACAAACTTGGCAAGTGGAAGAAATGAGTTGTAATGAACTGGGTCTTCTTTATTCCACAAAAGTGTAGGAATATCATTATCGAAACACCAATCTATGCAACCAACAACTTCTTCTGTACATGTACTAACTTTTCGTTCCCATAGTTTATCTTTACCCTTCCAGGCCGACTCAATGAACAAAAGATCTGGCTTAAAGTTTTCTAACTCATCTACATAGTTGTCTGGAGTTAATAATAAAAGTTCACATTCTGGAGCAAACGAGCTGTAGGTGAACTCATCCATAATTGCTGCCATCCGAACCTTTCTTCCATTTATCTTTCCTCTAACTAACTCTTGTATATTAGAAATATCTTTAGATGAAATGTTTGACTTGGGTTTGGCAATTGGCTCCCTTACTGGTGCGCCGAATAATTTATAACCATGTGTTAAATGAAAGTTTTGCTTTGTCCTAGCATCTTTGTATACTCGATATAGTGATTTAGGAAGTGAAAGGATTCCTCTCCAGGATCTAAGTGAATTAAGTAACGTGTTTCCAAGTCGATAAGAAGTTGAATTACGAACATCATTGACTTCCGCTTTAAGTGCAACTTGTTTATTGACGAGCTCTTGATACTCATCAATGCTGATAGTAATTTTGTTATTTTGCTTATCCACTTTTTACCTTCTAATAGACACGGAGTACAAATATGTGGCTATATTACGGACGATAGTCAGATGTGTATTGTATTAGGTCATTTAATATCTCAGATACCAACCCAAACAGATCATCAGATTGATGTGGTTCTCGATTATCATCTATCATTACATTCAAATCTTCTATTTCACCGATTATTTGATTTGCATACTTTATAGTCGTAGCAGACTCTTCCTGAGCCCATTTTTGAGTAAGTGATAATTGCTCATTTGAAAGAGAAATCTTTGAAGATTTAATCTTTCCTAACTTTGGAAAGACAATATGTTTTAGAAAAAAGTTACGGTCTTTATCTGAAAGGCTGTGTCTAGCATTCAGAAATCGTAAAATCTCTGTAAGCTCATAGCCTAGAGACAAATTACTTTCAGTGCTCTTTATGGAAAGATTTAATTCCTCAGAATTTAATTCAAGTGCACTTAAAAACATATGCGCCAGATCTTCCTTAACTCCTGATGTAGGAACTATAACAACTGAAATTGGAGCAACCTTCGACCATCTTCTAATCTGATTACCATATGCGTATATTTTCCACATACCACTAAGTTGATCTCTGTCGTTTTCCATATTGTTAACAAATTTATCTAAGGATAACTTACCACCACCTTTAATATATTGTTGCCAAGCTGAAGGAATAACACTGGATAAGTTTCTTACGGTAAAAATAATTTTGTCAGGTTGGCCAAATGTATCAACGACTTTACTAATTCCTAACTCATCAAGACAAGAAAGCACTTCCGCTGAGAGAATTACATTACTGTCATTACTTTTAACTATTTGGCTTGCGAGGTCATTTGAAAGTTCACCGTTCTTCCTACCTGATTTGGGGACGCTCCAGGGTACAGAATCCGGCACAAGATCATATATAGCATGCTGTTGATTGAGTCTTTGACCGGGATATCTCCAGTTTTTTAATTTTAGTTGGGATTTATTTTTATGTAGGACTGACTGTAAGTAAGTCGTACCTGATTTCATTGTACCCACATGATAAACTAGCATTAATCTCTTTCCTCATTTATTATTAATTGAGTCAATTCGTTATAAATTAGTTCACTGCCAAACTTCTTAATTAAATAATCCCGATTTTGTAATGACTGATTTTTCTTTGCATTATCAATCACTTCAATGGCACTTTGAACGGTACCATTACAAATCCAATTGTTCGGATAAATATCAGAAGCACCCTCCCAAGGCCAAATAACTGGAAGTGCGCCTGCCAAGACACCATCAGCAAGCGCATAATGAAATGATTCATTATCGCTTGGCGAAAGAATAACGTTTATATTTCTATACCATAAGGCAACATCATTGCCCCATTCATAGAAATGAATGTTTTTATCTAAATCAGGGGTTTCTTTGATTTTGTCATAGAGTGCGTAATAATAATCAAGCTCTGCAACACGGCCAGGAGCATGCATAAAGTCGAGATTTTCTGGCCGATGTCCCTTTATGTGTAATGATGCCTTACGCCCGTGTTTCAATAACACTTCTAGCAACTCAATTGCTCTGTCAAACCTTTTTGTTTGAGGAACAATTCCAACCATGCCAAGCCTTATTTCTTCATCTGAGCTCTTTTCTTCGAATGGAACATCTTCAAGGAAATTTGGAATGACGACTGTTTTTTCAATTGGCCAATTAAATAACTTTAATGCCTTTTGTCTTATATTTTCGGAAACAAATATAAATTTAGACACTTTTTCAACGTTAATATCGTAAGCAAATTTACGTGCCTTCTCTCTTACTTCTTGAGCATGAATTCTTATATACAGTGGCTTTTCCAAGTGATTATTCTTACTATACCAAACAGCATTAGCTAAGCCCCACTCACAGAAAATTATATCTGCCCACTCTTGCTTTTTTTGACTTGACTTAATATCTATACTTTCCCCCCATAGCCAAGGATCAACCATGACAGGCACTCCATTTCTCTTAAGGTGAGAAATAAAAGGGGATATAAACTTTAAATCAGTACCTGCAAACAAAATTCTACGTTTTGTTTGAGGATTTGTATTAAATGTAGACGCAAGTGATTTAGCAATAGATTCGAAAGAGAATTTGTTTGTTATTTTTTTAGCTAACTCGTTATTATTGGTGTCCAAACTATTAGTTAAAATATCCCTAATTTCACTAGGTTTTGTTATATAGTATTGATAGTCTTCTTTTAATAAGCCAACATTTATGGTTGATGGATAACAAATAGCTTTTTGACCGTGCGCAACCGACTCAATTAACTTAGTAGAAACCTCTAAAGTAGAGTTCTCAAATGAAGCAGGCCGGTAACACCATACATAATCCATTTTAGACATTAGCACTTGACAATCAGTTCTCGAAAGTGACCTGTAAAATGTGATAAATGATTCACTCTTAATTAAATTTGTAATTAAATTTCTAAAACCTGGGTGTGAGCCGTCACCGTCACTAATTTTACCTGACGCAATATGAATCTCTATTTTGAATCCTTCACTCCTTAATTCTCTAACTTCATTTATTAATTCAAGAACTCCCCAGTTAGGTTGTATTTTTCCAGAATAACCGATCCTGATTAAATCTTCGTCGGTATCATCTAATCCTCTAAAATATTCATGTTTGTCCTTTTCTACGGAACTTATAGTAGGAGGAAGATATAAGGCTTTAATATTGCTACTTAGAGCAGAAACATCCATTAATGCCTGTTTTATCTCCTCAGTCTGATATAACAAATAGTCTGTATGGAATAAAAGTTGCTCAAGACTTTCATGTGAATACTTTATAATTGGCCCATTAATATTTGGTGTATAAAAGTCCGTTACATATACAAATTTTCTGCTATTGAATGTTTTATCTTTTTGTACTTCTAAAGCCAGCTCAACACCTCTCGTCACCAGACCGTTAATTAAGGGGCATTCATTGTCTATTATTTTTAGAGCTGTGACTGCATGCTCTATTGTAAACTCTCTAAAGTGACGGAAGTCATGTGGGAATAGTGTTGTAATATTTTCAGATTCTAAATTAACGAGAACATTATTATCAGTTTTTATATTGTCTTTCGCGAGTAAAATCACATGTGTAAATCTTGACAAAATGTTCACAAGTGATGTGAGCCATATAGACGAACCATCAATGGTATTAATATTAATATCGCCATAAACTAAAACCGAGGTCGGCAATTCTCGTAGCCGCTCAATTATTTCTCCATTTAATTCCAAAGGCGTTACGTCAGTTATAGAAATCTCGTTAATGTTTATTGCTCTATCAAATTGTGTTTTAAAACTTGCTTTTAGGTATTTAATAGGTTGACTAACATTTAGTTGTAAAGACTGGTGGAATATACCAGTGTTATTTCCTCCACCTCCCATATACTCAAATGGAAGTAATGTTTTAGTCTCTCTTTTTTGTAAATTTAAAACCTTCTCTCTTTGTTTGATATATGAATCTGTTGTAAAGTCAAACGATACATAAATAGAATTTCGTCTTATATTAAGAAACTTATCATTATGATAAATTGTAACTTTATAACTACCAGCTAGTAATTCTTCAAAGATAAAAGTCTTTTCCTTTGACTTTGAGATCATGAAAGGGTTTGATTGATAGAAACTCTTATTGAACTTAATCGAGCTAAATTTCCAAATGAGCTCTTTAGTAAATTTTTTAATATGAAACAGTATCTTTTTGATCTTATCTACAATATGTGACTCAACTACTTTTAACTTATCTATAATAGGTCTTGGTAGCATCCATATCAGCGATCTTTTAAAATATTTTACTACCTTTCTTACGAGGTTTTTTAATTTGTACATGAAGTTCATTTAATTAATCCAACCACATCAACTATCTGTGAGATTTCGGCAATTTTTGTTCTATCAATTGATTTATACTGTCTATGTCCTACTAAAAAAACATGGATATCAGCATCAATATTATCGCTACCCAATTCTGCTTTATTATGATGACATAGGTCCACTGGTAACTCATCTATATTCGGTTCGGAAATAATTAAATTATCTGGATATAGAGCTGACAAACACCGAACGATTTGCAATGCTGGACTTTCTCGCAAATCATCAATATCAGGCTTAAACGCTAGTCCATAACAAGCGATTGTGACTTCTTTTATAGATTTGTTCTGTTCACTACATACCAACTCAACTGCTCTATTTACTCTTTCAACAACCCAAGCGGGCTTGTAATCATTCACCTGTCTAGCAGTATGAATGAGCCTAGCTTCATCAGGCGTTTTATTGACAATAAACCAAGGATCTACTGCTATACAGTGACCTCCAACGCCAGCCCCAGGTTGCAAAATATTTACTCGTGGATGACGATTGGCAAGTTCGATAAGCTCCCAAACGTTTATATCAAGCTTATCGCATATAATTGATAGTTCATTAGCAAAAGCAATATTCACATCTCTGAAACTATTTTCTGTAAGCTTTGCCATTTCTGCGGTTCTTGCATTGGTTACAATACATTCACCCTCCACAAAAATCTTATACAGTTGGCATGCTCTTTCTGAGCACTTTGGCGTCATACCGCCAATAACTCGGTCATTCTCTACTAACTCACGAACTACATGACCTGGTAATACCCGTTCTGGGCAGTGAGCGATATTAATATCAGCTAACTCTCCCTTTTGTTGCGGAAAAGTTAAATCACTTCTGGCCTCGGCTAACCATTTAGCCATTTGCTCAGTGGCACCTACAGGAGATGTCGACTCTAATATAACAAGGTCGCCTTTTTTTAGAACTGGGGCTATTGCTTTACTTGCTGCTTCGATATATGAAAGGTCAGGCTCATGATCACCTTTAAAAGGTGTCGGCACTGCTATTAGATATGCGTCAGCATTTTTTGGAGTTGTTGTTGCTTTTAGATAACCCTCAGACACTGTTGCATGTACTATCATATCTAATTCAGGCTCAACAATATGAATCTTTCCGTCATTGATGGTATCCACAACGTGCTGACCAACATCGACACCTATAACATTAACTTTTCTGGAAGCAAACATAGCCGCGGTTGGAAGGCCAATATAACCCAATCCAATAACTGAAATAGTTTCAAATGACACGTAAGCACCTCATATGCATAATATTTTATAAGTATCAAAGAGTAAGTTAAATGCAGTATAAATTGTTATCGACAATGCATTTAAACGATCTATAAGTCCGCTCTATTAATTTGTTGTACTATCAGTCTGTTTACTAGACTCAAAGAATAAATGCTCGATATGTTCTTTAAATAACGTCTTAGAAATTGGTGCATGTCCAACTGGAACTTGAGAACTATGCTCAACAGTGACCTTAAAATATACTGCATTATTAGATTGTTTCTTAAGATAATTTCCAACTGCTCTAACATATGGAGCTACATGATTACCAAAATGATGGACATCTGTCGCGGGAGTGAAAATGTGGACATTTGGAATTCTTTTTTGTTTATTGAATAAACAAATCAAATTTAAGTGCTCTTCAGCACGGGAATCAATATCATGTAATATATGTTCAATCGCCAGATTAGAACCTGGATAGTTATATAAGTTGGTTTGTGGGCACTCGGCAAATGCAAAACTCCCTTCAACCAAATTTGCTAGATAAATACTAGCATAGCCACCCATTGATGAACCTGCAAATATAATACTTGGCTTTTTATTTTTAACATTAGATTTAATAAATAAACTTAACCATGCAGCGAGATTTTTTAACCAGCTGCCTTTTTCATTATCTAAAAACCAAGCACCATTTAAAGTATCTTTATATTTTAACAAAGAAGGGTCTGCGCATGAAATATAACACTTATCAGGAAACAAATCATGCCACATTGCTCTCGTAAAATAAGGTAAGTATTTTTTACCTATGGATGGTAATGAAACTACAATGCCATTCTCTGCTAAATGAGGTCTAAATACCTTAATACACTCACTTGGAAATATGTCTTGCATTATAACGGTCCTTAGAATTTATTGTTCAAGCGCATATAATATTTTTTCACAAGCCTTACCATCCCCATAGGGGTTATGCGCAAAGCTCATTTTTTGATATGCAGTTTCATCAACTAACAAGCTACTTAGTTCAGCAACAATAGTATCTACAACAGTTCCAACAAGCTTAACTGTACCGGCCGATACAGCTTCCGGTCTTTCCGTGGTGTCTCTCATTACAAGAACAGGCTTGCCTAAAGAAGGAGCCTCTTCCTGAATACCGCCAGAATCTGTCAGGATTAAATGAGACTTATTCATTAAATATACAAAGGGCAAATAATCTAACGGTTCAATTAAATGAACATTACTAAGTCCTTTAAGCAATCTATTAACAGGCTCCCTAACATTTGGATTAAGATGTACAGGATATACAAATTGGACACTTGGGAACTCTTGAGCTGCTTGTGAAATCGCAGTACAGATTCTTTCAAAACCATCTCCAAAACTTTCTCGACGATGGCCAGTTATCAATACCATTTTTTGGTCTAGTTGCAGAAAGTCGAACTGTCTTTCTAACTTACTTGAAAGTTCTGAGTTATTTTCAAGCTTACTAATAACCTGTAATAGCGCATCAATCACAGTGTTACCAGTTTCATGAATCTTTGAACCGTCTACACCTTCCTTAAGAAGGTTTTCGATTGATGTTTTTGTTGGAGCAAAATGCAGGTCTGCAATAGCTCCTGTGAGTTTACGGTTGCCTTCTTCAGGCCAGGGTGAGTAAATGTTCCCAGTTCTCAAGCCAGCCTCAACATGCCCAACTTTAATTTGTTGATAATATGCAGCCAATGATGCCGACAGTGTTGTTGCTGTGTCTCCGTGAACTAATACGTAATCAGGTTTAAAATCCTTGAGAATACTCTGCATACCAGAGAGTATTCCGCATGTAACACCGGTAAGGTCTTGCCCTGGTTTCATAAGATCCAAATCGTAATCTGGATTAATTTCAAATAGCTCAAGAACCTGATCAAGCATTTCTCTGTGCTGAGCTGTCACACATACTTTTGATTCAAACTTTGTTGAACTTTCAAGTAATTTGACTAGTGGTGCCATTTTTATTGCTTCAGGTCTAGTCCCAAATACTACTAAAACTTTCTTATTCATATTAACCTAATTCATTATTAATGATTGTATGAGATCATTTACTTATTTCGTGTATTGTTGAATAAATTATTTTTCCAATCCCGAAAAGCATTAATAGAACCACTGCTAAAAGGGCTAAGTTATATAATACTTTGGGGTAGGTTTTTTCTTCTGCAAGAGTAGGGCTCTCAACGACTACTAAGTACTTGATCTGTCTATAAGCTTCCACTCTTGATTTTTCAAGAGAAATTTGAGACGAAGCATAAGCTTTCAGGGCAAGCTCCATATCGACTTTAAAATCTACAAACTTAGATAGAATCTCACTAACCGATTGACCGCTTTCAGAGTCTGTCAACCGACTTCTCTCAGATTTCAGCTGTTCCTCTAGTGCATTAATTTCATTAACAATTGATGTGACCTGAGGTGCAGTATCGCTCATAACACCTTTTAAAGCTTTGAGCTCGGCTTGTCTTTGCGCAATCAGGCTCTCTATCGAGTAGGCGATTTTCTGTATTGCCATTCCTTCAGCCTCAGGGTCAAGAAGGCCATACTTATTCTGAAACTCCAACAATTGTTTTTTTGTAGACCTGATTCTTTCTTCAACTAACGCATGCTCATTTTGTATGAATTTTAGTTGCTCTTTTGCTAACTTGTTACCAATCTGATTAATGTACCACTCTGCTCTCTCAACTATTAACTTATTAAGAGCTTGAGCAAACTCAGGTGTGAACCCTTGCGATTTAACACTAATCACCTGTGATTTTTGGTCCACATTCACTTCAACATGATTTTCAAAGTACGCATAGAATGATTCTTTAGAGCTATCTCTAGACAACCTCGAAATATAATCAGCATCAGACGATGAGTAATGCTTTTTTAAATCTAACTGTTCATCTAGATAGTTAATTAAATCTGCGGAGTATATAAATGCTTTGACCAACTCTGCATCGGTTCCAGTTGGTTTAACACCAAGACCGGAGAGTAGAGCCATGCCTGTATCCATAGTAGCCATACTGTCAGGTTGCTCTACAATTATTTGTGACTCACTAACATATCTTGGAGAAGCGATTATGGTTTGATAGATGAAGAACACTAACCAAGGCAGTAAAACTATCATAAAGAAGGGTTTCTTATGTAACTCCATGCCCAGCAATATTCTTATTATAGATTTGTCACTAGATGCTTGTTGTTTAGTTTCACTACTCTTATTCTGAAACTTAAAAGAACCCTCAGCCCTGTCACTCATAATAGCTTTATTAGAGTCACCTTCTTTAATATTTTGTTTATTAGCGCTAGAGTTACCATTATTTACCTTTTCCAACCTTCGTTCGACGCTTTTAGCATATTTATTATTAAGATTTTTGACTCTTTGCAATATCCTTAATGATAAAGCAGGATGGTTATCCTCATAGTCATTTGCTAGCTTAAGTAAATGTTGAGCATCATTCCATTGCTGTTCATTCATTGAAGCTTTTAACTCAAGAAATTCTTTTTCTATTTGTTTTCGATCATTAGTATTCATTAAAGCTTCCTATATACGGATATTGCATCTTCAAGATCTTCATAAAACTTTAATTGACCTTTCTCAATTATCACAGCGCTGTCACAAAATTGCTTTATTTCTTTGATATCATGACTAACCATAATGATATTCGCATTTTTACTCTTATTCATAAGTGATTGCTTTGCTTTTTTCTTGAATCGTTGGTCTCCAACAGATGTTGCCTCATCAATTAGGTAAATATCAAAATCAATGGCTATACAACATGCAAATGCTAACCTTGCTCGCATACCACTTGAATAAGATCTAACCGGTAAATCATATTTATGTTTAAGCTCAGTAAAGTGCTGTACTTTCCTTTCGTACTCTTCTAAATCTAGAACTCCATTCACTCTTCCAATAAAACGTGTATTTTCCCTACCAGTCATTTGGGGATGAATACCAGTTGCTAAAGCTACCGGCCATGATATCGATGCGGAAGAGGTTATAGTGCCACTATTTGGATATTCACTTCCCGCTAACATTCTAAAAAGAGTAGACTTACCAGCTCCATTTGCTCCTAAGATTGCTAAGTTTCGATTTTCTGGAAATGAAAATGAAATATTCTTAAGGATGTACTGATTCCCTAAAGAGGACGGGTAATATTTGGTAACGTTATTAAGCTGAATCATACGCTTATTGCTTGCTTCCAGTAGCGCTTATATATGACCAGTGATAGAAAACAAATAACTAAAGTGCAACCATAAAGATATGACTGGCTAACACCAACAGCCCCAAAGCTAGGATAAGCAGCTTGTCGGGAAAGTTCTATTGCATGCAAAAGCGGATTCCAGTCCAAATAATGCCAATATTCCTGTGGTACGTCCTGTAAGCTAAAAAATACGGCTGAGATAAAAAGCATTGGCCTTTGAGCCATTTCTCTAAACTTATCAACTTCTGGAAAAAAAGCAGTCGAAATCGCAAAAATTATTCCAATACTTAATGCAAGCAACCAGAGTAAAGTAAAGTTAATAATCACTGTTAAGGGATCTTTTAAAACAAGTTCAATTCCTAAAAACCACATAATTATAACTAAAACAATAATAACAACGAGCTTAACTATGTATTCAAATAATGCAGTAGCTATAAACGAACTAATTGGAACGACTTGCCTGAATGCAAAAAGAGGCTTATCTTTTTTTAGAGCTTTTGAGGATGAGCTTAAAGTGGTTATAAAAAACTGAAGAGAAACAATTCCGTACACCATAAAAACGAATGTTGGCATTGTATGTGTTTCAGAGCCATTCATCACACCTCTAATAAATGACAAAATAAAAATAAACGAAACTGGTTGAATTATTGCCCAGCTAATTCCAAATTTATCATTGAATCTGCTTTGCATTCCACGGATAAACAGAGCAAAGATAACATCAAGCCATATTCCAAGCCTACTTCTATGCTGTACTTGTGCCATATCTAGTCTATTGCTACGTTTGCAGCTACGGCAATCTGGTAAATGATTTGCGTCATGTCTTTAACTGCTTGCATGATTTTCGCATCAACTTTAGGTAGCACTAAGACTTGATCGCCCGGTTTAATTTTATTTTCGTTTTGCGAGTGGATCATCCAGCTAGATGATGACTGCTCAAAATAGCTGACTAAACCATTTGCGTGAACAACTATAATTCTCTCATGGTTGGCTCTTTCAGTATAACCACCCGCCCAAGCGATATAATCCTCAATGCTTGCATTAGGATTAAAGACAACTGATTGCGGTAGTAACACTTCACCACCAACATGAACAAGGTCTGATTTTTGCGGGATAACAATTTCATCACCCTGCTCCAGAAGAATATTTGCAATGTTGCCATTTTCAGAAACTATGACTTTACCAAGTGGCTTAATTTGCTTTGCTCTGCGTACAAAATCGGAAACCAACCTAGCTTCCTGGGTTCTGATTGCACCTTCTCCACTAGATTGGACAGGAGCGGTATAAACACTTCGTTCTAATCGATCGAGTGCTTGGTCTATCATTTCTTTTTGTTTTTCGGCGACACTTTTTCTTAATAGATAAATATTTTCAAAGTCCGCTAATTCGGGATCGATTTCTACATGGCTCAAAAGATCATGCAGTCTGGTTCGTTTTTTGACAGTGTAATGTGATGGTCCTAAATGACTGCCACTGACCTTGATGTCATATATTTGTGCATGCCAGTCATCATTAAATAATAATTTATCGCCATCCATCAGTTCAAAATCTGAAAACTGTTCGAATGGTAAGTAGACAGAGAAAGGACCATCTGGACGTGTGCCTGCAACCCCGACATGGCTTATGCTGGATAAAGGTCTTGCGTAATGAGATAACTCCTTACCTTTTGCACTATCATCTTTAAACTCGAAGCGGAAAGAGTTTCTTGCTCCAGCCATTACGGTAACTGTTGATCCTTGTTGGGAGACCAGGATCACATCTTTATCTTTAAAACTAAATTCTGGTAATACGCCATTTCGTAGGAACTCGTAGAGATCAAACTTAATAACTTCTTTTTCATCTCTGATTACAGAAATTTCTCGATAGCTACCACGATCAGCATCGATTCCCCCTGCACGCTTTAAATAGTATAGGATGCTGTCGGATGCCATCCCTGCATACTGACCTGGTCTTATAACCGGCCCCGTAACATATACGCTAACAGGTGTTGGACTCAGCAGATTGACGTACACCTCTACGTTTGATTTATAAACTTTTCTGATATGCGAAGTTACCAAAGAATTAACTTTGCTGGCTGGTGTATTACTTAACTTGATAGGTCCAATTTCAGGTAGAAAGATATTACCTTGATTATCAACGGTTACCACTTGTGACAAGTTTACCGCACCCCACATCCATATAGATATCTTGTCTCCTGGTGCTACTAGATAGTCTTCGTTTAAACCATCAACTCGCTCACTTTCATAGCCACCAGCAAATAGATTTGCACCATATGGTGCTGGAAGCCCTGCTTCAGATGGTGGAAGTAATTTTTCTATTCGTTGTTCACCAGGAAGCAATTGACCGTTTCTATTTTGGTCTAAATATGTCTTAGGGTTAACTTGTTGTACTGAGTTAGCGTTATCAGTCTGGTTCGAGTTAAGTATAGAGCTTCTTAATTCGAACTCATCGAGGAGCATAGCCTCTTCCTGGCTTGCTGAATGGCCAATACTGCCAGTAAGAGCAATTGCTAATAAGAAAAGCAATCGGATGTGGAGTTGTTTTGTATCCAAAAGATAACTATTCATTATTATTGCCCTCCCACAGTTGAGGTGTCGGGCTTTTTACAGTTAGTGAAGAGGCCATAAACCAGCCACTGGTCGTCATACAAACAGTACTATCGTATCCAGTATAATTTTTTTCGAAAACTCTTACGGACTTGCAATTCAACCCAAGTGCTGAAGTATATTCTTTGCCAACTAATATGGTGTCGCCCTGATATTGCAGCGTATCTCCTTCAGTGGCACCTTGAATAATGCGAGAGAAATCTTCCGATAAGTAATTTCCAGAATAAACTTTCTGATCTTGAATAAGTGGTATAGATGCAGATACTTCCGGAGGAGCACTAACGCACCCCTGGAGAGCAAGCAGTGTACCTATTAGCAAGAGACCTTTACGCACTGAGTTTTTCATATTATTTGTCTTCATTAACAACAATCTTTATAAATATTTATTGAGCAACTCTAAAGATTAAAATGTCATTTCCCAAGAGAGCCCGACGTTGTAACGTTCCTTCTGATAGCCAAAGGAATCGATCACTTTATCCTTAATGTCAATTTCAAAACCAATCACACTATCGCCAATTGGATACTGATATTGTAGCTCCAGCTGACGAAAGTTAACGGCGTTACTAGAAATGCTATGATTTCCGTCAACGCCATCACTATTCATGTCGACTCTAGCAAACCGAACCTTGTACCGATGACCGTTTTTGTGTGATGCCAAAATACCCAAAGCAATGCTTTGAGTATCATTATCATAAGTAGAACCAATACTGCGCCCCTCGGTACGGTATCCCGTTTGATAGATACCATGGTTATAGGTCAGGTTTGGTCTGTACTCATTTTCGGTATCAGAATACTCGATATATCCGAGTACGGCAAAGTCGCCAGAATACAGATTGTTCTTATAGCCTAGTTGGTGAAACTTTCTAGAAGGAGCATAACCAGCCTCATCTTCACCTACAAGCTGACCATAAATTGAACCCAACTTTGCTTCTGTAGGTATTGTCCAATTAAAATCTATGCCTGCTAGCTGATTACCAGCTTCATTAGAATTCAGACGATCATCACAGCCATCATCAATTTCGTCGCAATTCGTTCTTCCTAGCAGTAAGTCTGTGAAGCTTGAAAGTGACTCTGGGCGACCTTCTCCACCCCACTGAGCCGTTCTGCGGAGCCCTATTTCCAATGAGTCGAAAGGTTTAAAGGTCACACTCATTCCCAGTAATTTAGTGTGCGGGATAAAGCGATCGCTTTCCAATTGCCCTGCAAACGCATTCAAACTCCAAGGGCCTATCCAGGATAACCATGGACTTTCAAAAGGATCGCTATAATTTCTTTGTATAGAAATACTGGGGACTGGCCTTGCATTGTTACTTAAAATCAAAGACGTTTCCCAACCTGGGCCATACCAACGCTCCTGCGCCCCAGCCGAAATTATCCAGTTACCTGCGATGGCTGCAACATAAGAATGGTCTAGCCTATCTTCTTCACCATCAATAGGGTCTAGAACTTTGGTTGCCTCGACATTCCAGGCGAGTGTTTTGCCAAGTCCTGAAGTCCGGACTGAAAGCTCTGCTTCTTCACGTCTTTCATCTCCAAACTGGCGCAAGACTTTATTTTGATTGCCGGCTCTTAAAGATATGGACGTTTGTCCGTTACTACCCATCTCAATGCCAGCTTTACGCTTCAACCTTAAAAAGGCGGGAACCATATCCGGGTCCATATCTTCCTCAGAGGCAGCCTCTAAATCTTTAATAATAGAAGCCCAAGGTAATGGCCAGGTAGTAATTGGTGCTTTAATTATGCCTTCGCTTGCCAATTGCTCAATATCCGCGCGCAACCAGACATCACGAGTATCTAGCCATGGCTCGGCTAAGGCATTAGCAGAAAAAAATAACAATAATAATATTGAATATACCTTCATTTGTTTCTTATTCCCTTGTTTTTCTAATTTATATACAGTCTCATTTTTAAGATGGTGTAAATAGACACCAAAGAACTACTTCTGCTCAATAACAGAGCACCTAAATAGTAATTTCAGGACCTTTAACGATAAAATAAGGATTCAATAAGGATTCTTTGGTGTTGTAAGCAAGAGTCTCTAGCTCAGTATTTTTGTCTATATCGAATACGACACAAGCTCCACCAGCTGCATTGACCACCGAATGAGCAGCAGCAGTATCCCATTCGCTGGTAGGGCCTAAGCGAGGATATAAGTCTGCCTTTCCTTCAGCAACCAGGCAAAGTTTAAGTGAGCTACCCATAGGGATCATGTCATAGCTAGGGTACTGATTTAAGTAGCCAACCATGGCATCTGATTGATGCGAGCGGCTACCAACCACTCTAAGTGGAGTTTCTGCCTTATCTGATACCCTTATTTGCTTAGTCTCACCAGCTTCTTCTTTCCAGGCACCAATTTCTTCTGATGCAAAGTATAAAACATCTATTGCTGGTGCATAAACCACTCCCAATACAGGTTTATTTTGGTGTATAAGAGCTATGTTAACTGTAAACTCACCATTCTTTTTAATGAATTCTTTGGTGCCGTCGAGGGGATCAATCAGCCAATAAGTTGACCAGGACTGCCGCTCCTTCCAGTCAATATCAGCAGACTCTTCAGATAATACCGGAAATCCAGTTTTTAATGCTGCAAGCTCATTGATAATGTGGTGATGTGAAGCAAGATCGGCTTCAGTGAGAGCGGATTCATCCATCTTTTCGTAAATATCGAAGTCCTTCTCATAAATTGCCATGATTTCATTTCCTGCATCGATGGCTATCTTATTAATTTTATTAACAAATTCTTGATTTAAAAAATTATTAGTATCCATATTATCTATATCTCTCAGGTACGCTACCGCCCGTGGGTTTTCGGTTCCCAAAGCACCTTCCTGTTCGGTAAAGCTCGAACTATTTGTCCAAAATTTTTACAATTTCTAAAAGCGCGCGCCATTATAGTGGGATAGCGCAAACAATGTAACCTGCCGTTTTAATTAATTTTGCCTTTTAACACCTAGGCTTTTCTTAGCTTGTTATTTTCAAGCTCCATCTCTGTAGCTTTGCCCAAAATAGTCAATAAGACGATAGAGCGCTCTTCACCGTTACTTATTTTGAAAACCCCTTCTAAATCCTTGAAAGGACCATCGGTTATTACTACTTTATCACCAGCTTTTGGAGCATTAGTTTCAATAGCTGCATCCCTTATTTCCAGTATCTTCAAATGCTCCAGAACGGACTCTGGGACTCTGCCAGGAACTCCACCAAATCGCACAAAATCACGAACGCCTCGCGTCGAACGAATCTTGGACCAGTCCTGTCCATTGGTCTGTAACTCTACAAATAAATATCCAGGGAAAAGTGGTTCGGAAATTAATTGCCTTTTACCACGGATAATCTTTTCAATCTCTATCAAAGGTAAAACACAATTAATCGCTTGATTTTTAAGATGTTCTTCAGCTCTAAGCTCTTGTCTAGGCTTTGAATGAACTAAGTACCAGCCCTTATTGTTGTCAATCACTTCTTGGCAACCTTCAGTTTTTCATTAAATTCCTGATTTTTTCTATTAAGATCGGCCAACACACCCTCAAATCCTTTTTCATCAAAGGTTGACTGGAAGTAGTTTTGCTTCATTTTGACGAAGCTAATTCCTTGAAAACTAAAGTCATATATAGTCCAAGCGCTGTCTTCTTTGTATATTTTCAAGTCTATGGACAGATCAGGCAAAGATGGGCTATCAAGCACCACTCTTAACCAGCCCTTATTCTGCTTGTCGTTCAAGCGTATAGAGTCAACCGTGGCGGTTTGCCCCTGATATTGGCGCATGACCTCATACAGATAACGACGCATGGTCTGTTCGTATGCAGCAATCAGTTGTGATTCTTGTTCAATTGTAAGTTCAGACCATCGCTGAGCTCCAAACATGGCGCGAATGGTATTTTTAGCAGACCATACGGTAAGCAAATCAGTGTTAACGAAAGTCATTAAAATAGAGGGGTTTTGCAGGGCATTGTTATGGTTTTCCTGCATGAAGTAATTAATGCGGTCTAACTTAGCCTGGAAAAACTGCTTCAGCTCCTGATTATCGACACTCGCATTCGCAAGTTGAGAAAATAACCATAGCAACACAAGCAAGCTGTATTTGACTGTCTTTGTCATTTCTTCTCCCAGACCTTCACCTATAAAATCAATAACTTAAACAATATTCTAAACTTCTCAAACGACCTTAACCGTTTTTGCCTTAATCTTGGCTTAATACTCTATTATGCGGTTGTTAAACAACCTTGAGCTAAGCGGCATATTGTAGCATCTGAACACCGACTGAAACAAAGGTTCAATTGCTGATTCCAAGGTGTTCTGCTAATGTGAAATGGCTCTCTTTGGGCTGGTTATGTGGTTAGCAAAGCACTGTGTATAAGTCGCTTCACTAGTATAGAATTGATGATAAGCAGGTGGGACAGGACCCACCTATATGAGCGTAAGTTGCAGTATTCTCAGGTCGCCAAACTGGCATCACGTAGCTTTTCGATTTCATCTCTAAGTTTTGCAGCTTTTTCGAACTCGAGGTTTTTAGCGTATTCAAGCATCTGCTTTTCCATTTGAGCAATCTCTTTAACCGCATCGGCCAGAGATTTAACCTTATACTGATCCAGCTTTTCTGCAACTTTACGGCTTTTCTTGCTATGGCCTGTATCCATGACATCAGTGATTTTCTTGCTGACGCCAATAGGAGTAATACCATGCTTTTCATTGAATTCCTGCTGAATCGCGCGACGACGGTTCGTTTCGCCAATGGCCCTTTCCATGGAACCTGTGATTCTATCGGCGTATAAGATTGCTTTACCACTAAGATTACGTGCAGCACGACCAATGGTCTGAATCAATGAACGTTCCGAGCGCAGGAAGCCCTCTTTATCCGCATCAAGAATAGCCACCAATGAAACCTCGGGCATGTCCAGACCTTCTCTTAACAGGTTGATGCCGACTAGCACATCGAACTCACCAAGACGCAAGTCACGAATAATCTCCATTCGTTCTACCGTGTCGATATCCGAGTGCAGATATCGCACGCGGACCCCATGTTCCGATAAATAGTCAGTCAGATCTTCAGCCATCTTTTTAGTTAGAGTGGTCACCAGCACGCGCTCATTCTTTTCCACACGAAGGTGAATCTCAGACAGCAAATCATCTACCTGCGTACCTACTGGGCGAACTTCCACTTCTGGATCTATCAGTCCAGTTGGGCGCACCACCTGCTCTACAACCTGGCCAGAATGCTCTTCTTCATACTTGCCTGGCGTTGCTGAGACAAAAACAGTTTGCGGTGATATGCGCTCGAATTCTTCAAATCTTAATGGACGATTGTCTAATGCTGCAGGCAGTCGGAATCCATAATTCACCAGCGTTTCCTTACGCGAGCGGTCGCCTTTATACATTGCTCCAATTTGAGAGACAGTGACGTGAGATTCGTCGATTATCATCAAAGCGTCGGGTGGCAAATAGTCCAGTAAACAAGGTGGCGGTTCGCCAGGCTGTGCACCAGACAGGTAGCGCGAGTAGTTTTCGATACCTGAGCAATAACCCAGTTCCTGCATCATCTCAATATCGAACTTGACTCGCTGCTCAAGGCGCTGCGCCTCAACCAACTTGTTCTGCTCGTAAAACTGAGCGAGCCGTTCTTTCAGGTCAACCTTGATCTGCTCAATAGCGTCTAGAATCGTCTGACGGGATGTCACATAGTGGCTTTTCGGGAATACAGTCACACGGGTCAGCCGCTTCAATACCTCACCGGTCAGCGGATCAAATGTTTGAATGGTTTCTACTTCATCATCAAATAACTCGATGCGAATGGCATGCTTTTCTGACTCGGCAGGGTAAATATCAATCAAATCCCCACGTACACGATAAGTTGCACGCTGCAGATCGAATTCATTTCGGGTGTATTGAAGTTCAGCCAGTCGTCTGAGAATGAATCGCTGGTCTACCGCATCCCCTACTTTCAGGTGCATAACCATGCTGTGGAAAGCTTTGGGGTCACCCAGACCATAAATTGCGGATACAGAAGCAACAATAATGGTATCGCGGCGCTCTAACAGAGCTCTGGTGGCGGACAGTCTCATCTGCTCAATATGCTCATTGATCGATGAGTCCTTTTCAATAAAGGTGTCTGATGCTGCAACATAGGCTTCTGGTTGGTAATAGTCATAATAGGAAACAAAATACTCAACCGCATTATTGGGGAAAAATTCCTTCATCTCGCCATAGAGTTGCGCCGCCAGCGTTTTATTCGGCGCCATGATAATGGCTGGTCGCCCACTTTGCGCAATGACATTAGCCATAGTGTAGGTCTTGCCCGAGCCAGTTACGCCAAGCAGAGTCTGGTGCGATAAACCGTCTTCCAGGCCTTCCAGCAATTGCTTGATTGCTTTCGGCTGGTCTCCAGCAGGCGGGAACGGTGATTGAATATCAAATTGTTGGCTCATGACTTTTACTTATACACTCTTGTAAAACTACGCTGCTAAAACTTGGGTGGGCGAAAAAGTTGGAGTATCATTGCCAGATATTCTCGCACACTCATCATCGATCAAACAAATTAAGGGGATACGGTGGCTATTCAACTTTCCGAACGTGTAAAACTTGTTAAACCATCACCAACGCTTGCGGTGGCAGCCAAAGCCAAGGAGCTTAAGGCTCAAGGGCGTCCAATTGTTGGATTAGGTACCGGTGAACCGGATTTCGATACACCAGACCATATTAAGCAAGCTGCAATAGAAGCCATTAAAGGCGGTGCAACCAAATACACGCCTGTCGACGGTACTCCTGAACTCAAGCAAGCCGTTATCGACAAGTTCAAGCGCGATAACAACTTGGACTATCAAGCCAACCAGATCCTTGTATCATGTGGGGGCAAACAAAGTTTTTACAACCTTTGTCAGGCTCTGCTGAATGATGGCGATGAAGTGATTATCCCTGCTCCATACTGGGTATCTTATCCTGATATGGCAATCTTAGCAGGCGCAAAACCCGTTATTATTGAAACGACCATTGAACAACATCTGAAAATCACACCTGAGCAATTACGCAGCGCGATTACTGACAAGACAAAGCTCTTTGTCATCAACAGCCCAAGTAACCCGACGGGTGTTGCCTACAGCAAAGATGAGTTAAAAGCACTGGCTGATGTGTTAGTGGAATATCCGGATATCGTGGTCGCTACAGACGATATGTACGAGCATATCCTGTGGACTGAAGAGCCATTCGTAAACATCCTTAATGTCTGCCCTGAACTGTATGACAGAACCGTTGTGTTAAATGGCGTGTCAAAAGCTTATGCCATGACTGGATGGCGTATTGGCTATGCTGGTGGCCCTGCAGATTTAATTGGCGCCATGAAGAAGATTCAGTCGCAGAGCACTTCTAACCCAGCAGCACCCAGCCAGGCTGCAGCTACAGCTGCTCTTGCTGGCGACCAGTCCTGCATCAAGCCAATGCTTGAAGCTTTCAAGAAGCGTCACGATTATCTGGTTCATGCTCTAAATAGCATTGAAGGAGTCACCTGCTTACCGAGTGACGGCACTTTCTACGCGTTCCCCAATATGCAAGGCTTAATAGAAAAGCATGACTGTGAATCTGATCTGGATTTTGCTGAACTGCTAATCGAAAAAGTTGACCTGGCACTGGTCCCTGGTTCAGCGTTCGGCGCACCTGGCCACTTACGTCTATCCTATGCTGCAAGTATGGAAACGCTAGAGGAAGCTATCCTAAGACTCAGAAAAATGGCTTAAATTTAAAAAAATTATCACTTGGGTGTTGACCGTTAAGAGAAATATGTCTATTATCTCGCCCCGTTCAGCACACAAAGTGATGAACGCAAAATTCCCCCTTAGTTCAGTTGGTAGAACGGTGGACTGTTAATCCATATGTCGCTGGTTCAAGTCCAGCAGGGGGAGCCATATTCGAAAGGCCTTACAGCAATGTAAGGCCTTTTTTGTTGCTTGGGATAAAAGCCATGTAGTCACTGTGTAGGCAAGCAAAGATGCCAATCATATGCAGTTAAGTTTATTTAAAAGAACGCTATCCACGAAAGTAGATAGCGTTGGGAATGGAGTTTTATCGAAGCAATATTAGTGGGATGTTGCTGTTGCTGATCATGGTTTGGGTATTGCTTCCGAGGAAGAACTGTCGAACTCGAGAGTGACCATAAGCACCCATGATCATCATTTCGATACCAGCCTTTTGTCTGTAAGCCTTTAGTGATTCTATGACCTCCCCCTGTATCAGAGCGGGTTGAACCGTATGGTCATGCCTGGTCAAAATATCTGTGGCTCGACTAAGCGCA
This sequence comes from Kangiella aquimarina DSM 16071, assembly GCF_000374105.1. GTDB lineage: Bacteria > Pseudomonadota > Gammaproteobacteria > Enterobacterales > Kangiellaceae > Kangiella > Kangiella aquimarina. Next base: position 504,028 of record NZ_KB893651.1, on the reverse strand, counting down.
TTCTTATTGGTTTCATTATCATCACCCACCATCACAATATGCCCTTCTAAACCTTTCAGTAATGGGCTTGCTGCCACACGATCAATGGCTTTATTTGCCGTTTCACTGCCGTCATAGGCAATCATGTAATTTTTAGGGGGCTGGAACTCACCTACCGTGACTAATATTGGAACATGCATGGCTCGAACGACGCTTTCCAACTGCGAACCTATAGTATGTGCAGCAACATCATGATCTTCACCCAACCGCCCTAATACCAATAACCGCATATCGGATTCCATCTCGGTTAATGATTCAAGCAGACTGCCATGTCTCTGTTGCATAAAGATATCATTAATACCTTTTTCTGCTACTCGTTGACGCGCATCTTCTAGCATGTGTTTACCGTGCTCTAAAGCAATTCGACTTCGCTTCTCATCAAGTTCAGTCAACTGTTCCAGTAAAGATTCACGAGCACCAAGTCCAATAGTTCCCGATAAGTTTTCATTTTCAGGACTGATGGCTTTTTCAAGTACATGCAACAAGCTTAAAGGTGCTTGCAATTTACTGCTCGCCCAGGCTGCTGCATCGCATACAGAAGCTGACATGGCTGAACCATCAATACAGGCAATGATATTTTTCATCTCGCTCTCCTTATACATTCAGACTAATGCCCAGACATCAGCTTTTCAACTTCTTCAGGATTATCGTAAATACTAAACTTATCGACCACAGTCTTTGAGGCTTCGTTCAGCCCGACGACATTCACATGAGTGCCCTCTCGACGGAACTTAATTACTACATTATCTAATGCTCCAACCGCTGTAATATCCCAGAAGTGTGCATGGCTTAAATCAATGGTCACTTCATCTATAGCCTCTTTGAAATCAAATGAACCAATGAATTTTTCCGCTGAGGCAAAGAATACCTGACCAATAACTTCATAGTAGCGTGTTAAATCAGTTTGTTCCGCTTTACGCTTGATAACCATAAAACGGCTGATTTTATTCGCAAAGAACAAGGCAGCCATTAAAACACCTACGAACACACCAATAGCCAGGTTATGAGTAGCCACAACAACCGCAACCGTTGTCACCATAACTAAGTTAGTCGACATTGGATGCTTGCGTAAGTCTCTGATAGATGACCAGGAAAAAGTACCTATTGAAACCATTGTCATAACGGCAACCAAAGCAGCCATCGGAATCAAACTAATCCACTCATCAAGAAACACCACTAATATAATTAGCACTATACCTGCAACAAAAGTGGACAAACGTCCGCGTCCACCGGATTTAACATTGATCACAGATTGTCCGATCATCGCACAACCTGCCATCCCGCCCATCAAACCAGCACCGATATTGGCAATTCCCTGCCCTTTACATTCACGATTCTTGTTGCTCGTAGTATCGGTTAAGTCATCAACGATTCCTGCGGTCATTAATGATTCCAATAAGCCAACTACCGCCAAAGCAGCAGAATAAGGGAAGATAATTATCAATGTATCTAAATTAAGAGGGACATCTGGCCATAAGAACACTGGTAAGGTATCCGGTAGCTCCCCTTTCCCGCCCACATTTGGAATCTCCCAGCCCAATGCAACAACGATAATTGTAAGACCTACAATACAAACCAATGGTGAAGGAATGACTTTTCCTATTACAGGGATTAATGGAAATAAATAAATGATGCATAGACCGGCAATAGCAACTGCATAAACATGCCAGGTTACATTAATAAGCTCAGGTACTTGTGCCATGAAAATTAATATTGCCAAGGCATTAACAAAACCGGTAACAACGGATCGAGATACAAAGCGCATCAAATTATCCAATCGTAAAAATCCTGCAATGATTTGCAAGACACCTGTTAAGACTGTAGCTGCTAATAGATATTGCAACCCATGTTCTTTCACTAAAGTAACCATTAGCAAAGCCATGGCGCCTGTAGCAGCAGAAATCATACCTGGGCGACCACCGACAAAGGCAATAATAACTGCAATGCAGAAGGAAGCATAAAGACCAACCTTAGGGTCAACTTCTGCAATAATAGAGAATGCAATGGCTTCTGGTATTAAGGCCAGAGCAACCACTAAACCGGCGAGCAGATCGCCTCTGATGTTAGAGAACCAATCTCTTTTTATAGTTTGAAGCATTGTAATAACCGTAAATAAGAATCGCGACAGTAAAGCCGCATTTAACCAACAGGAAATCTCGCAGCCAGCGGCGAGCAAAGTGACAACAAGAAATGTTATCTTAGAGAAATATGCGCTATGGCGGACTAATGAGCATGAAAACTCTATATCTGACTAAAAAGAGCGCGGAGTTTACCAGCGAGTGTGATTGATTACAAATCAACCTACATAATGAATATCGCATGGTAACCAGCAACACACTTGAGTAGACAGGACAGGCAAAAAAAAGCCGAGATAAGAATCTCGGCCAAATCCCACCATATAGCTGAAGGAAAACTAATTGGGGCTGTACCCCTTTTCTGAAATGGAAACTTTGTTTCGATACAATTCAATACTTTATTTGTCTTTCACTCTGTGATACAAATAGCTATCGAATGCATTTCAGAACTTGGTTTAAATAATAATGCAAATATGCATACAAATCAAACCGAATTTGCATCTTTTTTAGGAAATCTGAATGAGCGAAATAATTGATCAACTAAAACAACTTATGCAAAGCCTAGGTGAGACGGATTACTCCATGCAGCATAAGGCTCACATTAGTCAGTCGACCATTTATCGAATTTTGGAGGGGAAAACATCTGATCCAGGTGTTCACAAAATTGATGGTTTGGCTAGAGCACTAGGTTATCGACTGTCCCTGGTACCGATGAGTGAGTATTACACTCAGGTAGACTACGGTGCTGAAGTTGATACCCTCGGTAAAATTATTGCGTTGGTGGAGTCTTTATCTACCACACGTGGTATAAACCTAAGTCCTGAAGAAAAAGCTGAACTTATTCTCCAAAATTACCGCGCCAATAGTAGTAAAGAAGAGTTAGGCGTAAGAATTGCAAATTTGAAATAATCTATTTTCATTCTTTTTGCATCCTAGTAACACTTTTTCTTGATAGAAGTTTTATCTAATCAGTAACAAAAAGGCCTGCAACTGCAGGCCTTTTTTGTATTTAATAGAAAATGACTCTAGGTACGAGTGAACTCAGTAGGAGCTGGCGACTTTGCACCTTGCAACTGAACAGGCTTTAAAAAACCACGGGATTGAATAATTCGTCTATTGTTAACTTCAAACTCTTGAAGTTTCTGGTTCCACAATAGGATCTCTCTCAACTTGTCTTTCTCGGGCAAGTTGCTCGACTCAATTTGTGAATATTCCTGAAGCAAACGCAAACCAATCATATCAGCTCTTTGAAAAGCTGATAAATCAATCACGTTGCCATTTGACTCGTATTCGCTATCTAGCGAGTACTCATCATAAGGAACGTCTATTCGTCCGCGATAGGCTTTCAGGATTAGCCAGAACAGCGCTGCTGCGAACGCTGCTAACACTAAACCGTAGGCCAAAAATAGTAATGCCATTGATTTTTCTTCCTAAAGTTACCACCAGTTGCTTAGCTACTGGTGTTAATAACGCTAATATGATGCAGATGTTAACGGCAGGCATAGCATATGCCTGAAGCTCTTTAATTATTGTAAGGTCAGTAAAATGTCTTTCAATGAACCTGATTATGTTAATACTTATTGCAATTGTTGTTACTACACAAACGGCAAACTCTTCCTTTAGTACTCTTCCACTGGTAACAGCTCTGAAGGCAACGTAAAGTAAAATCAATATATCAGTTACCATCCAAGTAATGTACCAAATATATTTGGCATTAGAGTCATGCCACAAAATGGGCGACAAATTCCAGTTTAAGAACTGTATGACTAGTATCACTACACTGAACGCAACTAGTCTGGAGTTCTTAGTAAGTAACAAATGAATAAAAACGCAACCTACTAGCGACATAATAAATATGTCGCTTAATAGATTTTGTATGCTGAAGTTATTAATTAGCGTTTCTATCAATTCTCTTTCTCTTTCTTAGGGTCATCTCCCGGCTCTCCACCCATACCGCCAGTGTAAATACTGGTTATTGGTGGTTGCTCGAACTCAGGAGCTTCTAAAAATTGTGGTTCTGAGATAGATAAATAGCAGATCATAGCGATAGTTTCAAACATAATATTTTCCTCTTAAGTGGATGATTTACTAAAAAAAAGCCTATAAACTTTACTTACATAGCATTAAGAAAAACAAATTGCCTAGGGAGCTTTCCGTAACTCATTGCTTTTTAAAGGAATTCCTTACGGTTCTCATTTTCGCAATCCGTTTAGCCTGTACAAATTTTAGCCACAGTTGATTATTAAAAGTGTGAACTAAATTTTACATTTGATAAAAATATTTTATGACGCAATTTTTAAAAAAATACGTATTTGCATTACTTCTAAGTCACATTTGCATTATCAGCTATTTACTTTTGCCCCAATCTAACTTATGGATGGCATATGATCGAGTATTAGTTGATAGTGGTCAGTGGTGGAGATTTATTACCGCCAATCTCGTACACCTGGGAGGCTGGCACACCGTTATGAACTTGGCGAGTCTCTGGTTAATCAGTTTCATCTTTCAACCACTGCTACGGCCATCCTATTGGATTAGCTGGGTACTTTTGCTCTACTGCGTCAACATTTTAGCGATGCACCTTTGGACGCCGCATATCACCCATTATGTCGGAATGTCAGGCGCACTGTATGGTTTGATTGCTGCTTGTGCTACTGCAGAACTAAGACTTGGGGTAAAGATTAGTGGCGTGCTACTACTCATAGTTGGCATTAAGATATTTTTGCCTCAAATAATTGGAGTCGAAGCAGAATATGATGACTTTCTAGGCGGTGCCGTTATAGAGGAGTCACACATTATTGGCTTTATTCAGGGTATAATTCTCGGCCTACTATGGCCTAAGCAATTGCTTAATGGACCAGCACTTAAAACCATTCTTAAATCAAAAAGGTCCGATCCTTAATTTGCAAACATATTTTAAAGCCTATAAATACAACAAAGCCCAAATTACATTGGGCTTTGTTTATTGGTATCTGACTACAGCTTAATTTTGCTTTTGTTTTTCTCTACCGTTTTCTCGCCAATTCCTTTAACAGCAGTAAGCTCGTTAGCAGATTTAAATGGCCCAAACTTCTCACGATATTCGATTATGGCTTCAGCTTTTTTCAAACCTACACCAGTCAATACTCTGGAAAGTTCCTTTGCATCCGCACTGTTAATATTAACAGTTAGTACCTGCTCGGTAGCTCCTTTACCGTTTGCTGCGGACAATCCGCCTCGTTCCTTTGCAATTAGTGTTTGAGAAGTTACAGCTAATAATAGTGAAAGTATTAAAGCGATTTTTTTCATGATTATCTCCTTGTTTTTAATATCCTTTTTTGCCGCTGTCATGCGACAGGATGGAGAATATTATTTGGAGATAATGAAAACAACTAGCTCACAATGCTTTCAGAAATGTCGTACAGTGCTTTTAGTGGATCGCTAGCTTTTGTGATTGGACGACCAATGACCAGGAAGTCAGAGCCAGCGACAACAGCCTGCTCAGGCGTCATGATTCGACTTTGATCGCCTATTTCACTGCCAGGTGGACGAATCCCTGGTGTTACTAATTTAAACTCGTCTCCTAGCTGAGTTTTTAGTCGTCTCGCTTCCCAAGCGGAGCAAACAACACCATCAAGTCCGGCGGACTTAGCAATACCGGCAAGATGCTCAACCTGTTCGGGCAGGTCTCGTTTGAAACCGATTTCACTATAAGCAACTTCATCCATACTGGTTAATAATGTCACAGCGATCAATAAAGGACGATTATCATATCCCTCTAGCGCCTCACGAGCTGCGTGCATCATTTTACTGCCTCCGGAGGCATGAACGTTAACCATCCACACTCCAAGCTCAGCAGCGGCCTTACAGGCCTTTGCGACAGTATTAGGTATATCGTGAAATTTCAGGTCTAGAAAGACTTTGAAGCCTTTGTTTACGAGTGTCTTAACGAACTCAGGGCCAAACAGGGTAAACATTTCCTTACCCACTTTGAGCCCACACAGTTCTGGCTTTAATTTATCAACCAGCTGCAACGCTTGCTGCTGGTTATCGTAATCAAGTGCTACAAGAATTTTGGGGTCAGACATTACATTACTCGCCTTCTATGCCTTTTATGGGTTTAACAGAACTCCACTCTTTACAACTTGGGCACTGCCAATAAATTGCTTTGGTGTGGAATCCGCAATTTTGGCACTCATAACGTGGCTTTCTTTGTAATAACTTTTCGACAATGCCATCAAGTAACTGCAAGCTTGGTTTTGCAGATTCCTGAGCGTGCTCAATATGGAGTGAGATTAATCGGTGTAAGCCTTTTAGAGAAGGCTTATCCTGAAGATATTCGCCTATCAGTAATGCAGCAGCCTTGTCACCGCTCTCTTTCTGAATAATCTTTGACAGTTCAATGAGCAAGGAGACGCCAGCATCATGCTGCAAACTCTCATTCAGAAATTGCTTATAACCTTTCAGGTCGTGTTGAGCATTATACGCTTCTGCGATTTTTGGCAATGCTTCTGGCAAAAAAGCGATATCCTGCTTGAGAATTCGCTGATAGGCCTTAATTGCCTGCTTAAAATTACTTTGTTGTAAGTAAATATCACCTTGCAAGATACTGGCTCTAACCGAGTCAGGATTGATCGATAGAGCTTTTTTTAAGTTTGCTAATGCTGCTTTAATATCACCTTCAATTTGCTTCTGATCGGCTAATTCGCAATAAAAATGAGCTAAAGGCTTAGATTGCTCCTCCCCTAATGATGACTGGAGCTGCTCGGCTATTTTTGCTGCCTGATCCCAGTCTTTTGTGAGCTGATAGATATTAAGGAGCTGATGCAAAGACTCAGACTTATGTTCAGGATCGGAAAGAAGTTCATTAAACAGGCTTACAGCACGGTCATACATACCAACTGCGTTATAATCTAGACCCAGTTGATATAGGGCAGTATTACGATCCTCTGTTTTAAGCTGGGGACGTGCGATAAGATTTTGGTGAAGTCTAATCGCGCGGTCTACTTCACCTCGTTTGCGGAATAAATTGCCTAGGGCAAGATGCGTCTCAACAGTATCGGTATCTACGGTAAGAAGATCGATAAAGGTATCAACCGCCTTATCTGCCTGTTCATTCAGCAGATAGTTTAATCCCTTAATATAGTTGCTAGATAAGCTGCCATTGGAAGATTTCTGTTCTTTTCGTTGTTTACGGCCCAGGCGATAACCAGAATAAGCTGCAATGGGAAGCAACGCTAGCACCCCATACAAAAACCAATCATTCATTTCAAACCGTATCCTTGACCGGCGCAGTCCTCAAATTCTTCAATTCCTGTTCAGCTTTACTTAGCCTGTTTTGACAGCGCTTAAGCTGCACTCTAAGTTTCAATAGTGCAATGGTCATAGCCAAAATTCCAAGTAACAGTCCAATTAATGCTACCCAAAATATCAGGGTCGATAATGCCAGCTCAGATTCCCCAAAAAGGTAGTCCACCACAATCGGTTGATTGTTATTCAAGGCAAATACAGTACTGAGAATCAGTAAGGCAATAAATAGTATGATCGCGAAAAGTTGTCGCAAGGTAATCTCCGCTATTGGTCAGAGTTTAATTATTTAGAGCACCTATGGCTTGATAGGTTTATCCTGTCCGTCGTTTACCCGCTCTCTTAACTCTTTACCTGGTTTGAAGTGCGGAACGTATTTACCATCTAGCTTAACCGATTCTCCAGTTTTAGGATTACGGCCTACGCGTGGCGCTCTGTAGTGTAGCGAGAAGCTACCAAAGCCACGGATCTCAATGCGGTCTCCATCTGCCAGAGACTCCGACATTTGATCTAACATGGATTTTACTACCAGTTCGACATCACGTACTGATAGCTGTGGATTCTTCTCCACTAAGCGCTCTATCAATTGCGATTTTGTCATGGGCATTATCCTTACGTCGTTAAACCTTGTGGTTACAGTATGGTGGATTTTAACTGAAAATGCACCTAACTGTTTTAATTATATGATCTTTTTTACACTTTTTCTAAGCACAAAAAAGCCCGACCTGAGTCGGGCTTGATTTGGATCATGATGCTAAAAGCAATTATTATGCGATTATTCGTCGCCTAATTGCTCTTTCAACAAGTCACCTAATGTTGCTGGAGCAGAAGCGTCGTTGCTGAATTCTTTAATTGCAGCAGCTTCTTCAGCAGCGTCTTTCGCCTTAATAGAAAGGTTCAAGTTGCGGTTTTTCTTGTCAACACCCATAAATTTAGCTTCTACTTCATCGCCAACGTTAAGGTGTTTGCTTGCATCTTCAACACGGTCAGTGCTGATATCTGAAGCACGAACGTAGCCGTCAATGTTATCAGCTAATTCAATCAATGCACCTTTTGCATCAACTTCTTTAACTTTACCTTTAACAACGCTACCTTTTGGATGCTCAGATAGGTATTCAGCTAATGGGTCTGAATCAACTTGCTTGATACCTAGAGAGATACGCTCACGCTCAGCGTCAACTGCTAGAACAACAGCTTCAACTTCGTCGCCTTTCTTGTAATCACGTACGGCTTCTTCACCTGGAACTGTCCAAGAAATGTCAGACAAGTGAACAAGACCGTCGATACCACCGTCAAGACCAATGAAGATACCAAAGTCAGTGATAGACTTGATGCTACCAGATACCTTGTCGCCTTTGTTATGAGTTGCAGCGAATTCGTTCCAAGGATTTGGTACGCATTGCTTGATACCTAGAGAGATACGACGACGCTCTTCATCGATATCAAGAACCATAACTTCAACTTCATCACCCAAGTTAACCACTTTAGATGGGTGGATGTTTTTGTTAGTCCAGTCCATTTCAGAAACGTGAACCAAACCTTCAACACCGTCTTCGATTTCTACGAAACAACCGTAGTCAGTCAGGTTAGTTACACGACCTTGTAGACGTGCACCTTCTGGGTAACGGTCATTGATATCAACCCATGGGTCTGAACCCAATTGCTTGATACCTAGTGATACACGGTTACGCTCACGGTCGAATTTAAGAACCTTAACGTCGATTTCGTCACCAACTTGTACCACTTCGCTTGGGTGCTTAATGCGTTTCCAAGCCATGTCAGTGATGTGTAGTAAGCCATCAATACCACCCAAGTCAACGAACGCACCGTAATCGGTAAGGTTCTTAACGATACCTTTAAGCTCTGAACCTTCTTCCAGATTCTCAAGAAGCTCTTCACGCTCAGCACTGTTTTCTGACTCGATAACAGCACGACGAGAAACCACTACGTTGTTACGCTTTTGGTCTAGTTTGATAACTTTAAAGTCAAGCTCAACACCTTCCAGGTGTGTTGTATCACGTACAGGACGAACGTCTACTAATGAACCCGGCAAGAAGGCACGGATTGATTGTACGTCAACAGTGAAACCACCTTTAACTTTACCAGTGATAACACCTTTGATTGTTTCGTTCGCTTCATGAGCAGCTTCCAAAACACCCCAAGCCGCAAAACGCTTAGCGCGCTCACGTGATAGGCGTGTTTCACCAAAACCATCTTCTACAGCGTCCAAAGCTACTTCAACTTCATCGCCAACAGAAACTTCAAGCTCACCCGAATCATTTAAGAATTGATTACGTGGGATAACGCCTTCTGATTTCAAACCAGCGTTTACAACAACAACTTCGTTGTCAATATCAACCACCACACCAGTGATGATTGCACCTGGACGCATTTCTACGTTTGCTAAACTTTCTTCAAAAAGTTGTGCGAAATTTTCGCTCATTCGTTAGTACCTGATATTCTTTGCCGGCTGATCGAGTATTGATCTACCAAACAAAGGCTTGTTTAAATCACCACACTATGGTCCTATAGTCATGGGTCAGTTAGTTAAGCCAACTCATTCATCCATGTGAGCCAGCAATAAAAAATTATTCAGAAAACCCTATAAAATCAAGAATTTGCTGAACCACTTCATCAATAGATAAATGCGAGCTATCAATAACAAAAGCACCCTCTGCTGGCACCAAAGGAGCCACAGTTCGAGTGCGATCACGCTCATCTCTATCGATGATGCTTTTTAAAAGGTGCGAAATATTAGCATCTACGCCCTTTTCGATCAACTGTTTATGCCGTCTTTCAGCCCGTATTTCGGGGCTTGCAGTCAAGAAAACCTTGTAATCAGCATCGGTAAAAACAACGGTTCCCATGTCTCTGCCATCTGCTACCAGTCCCGGCTTTTCTCTGAACTTTCGCTGACGAGTCAACAAAGCTTCTCTAACCGCTGGTATTGCCGCGACTTTTGAAGCCATTGCACTAGTCTCGTCCAGACGCAGTTTTACTCCCACATCCTGAGCATTTAGCAGCACTTTTTGCTCGCCATCTAATTGAGGCTCAAATACTACATCTAGATTAAGAGCTGCCTTAGCAACAGCCTCAGTATTATCAGGATCGATACCCTGCTCAATGACTGACAGAGCAGTTAAGCGGTATAAGGCACCACTATCCAGCAAATGATAGCCGAGTTTTGTTGCAAGAATTTGACTGATAGTACCCTTGCCTGAGCCACTAGGACCGTCAATGGCAATAACCGGTATATGTTCATGGGTTTCTGTCATAGGATCACTACTTGGTCATTTCGCGCAAGACACGAATAAACTTGGCGTTTTCTTCTTCAAGCCCAATACTGATACGCAAGTGATTTGGCATTTCATAATTGGCAACTGGACGAACAATAACGCCCTGCTCCAGCATCTGTTGGTACAAAGGACCTGCAGCCTGTTTCATGTCTACAGTAATAAAGTTTGTGACCGAAGGAATGTATTCATAACCCAATTCATTAAACGCGCTGATAAGCTGCTGCATACCGGATTTATTGACATCTAGGGCTTTTTGCAAATATGCATGATCATCAAGAACGGCTTCTGCAGCTGCCAACGCCAATGAATTCATATTGAATGGCTGACGTGGACGATTAATAAGGCCAGTAACTTCTTCATTGGCTACGGCATAACCAGCACGAACACCCGCTAAACCGTACGCTTTAGAGAAGGTGCGGGTCACGATAAGATTCGGATATTCTTTGATCCAAGGAATCGTTTGCGGGTATTCCGAGTCTTCAACATACTCATAATACGCCTCATCAACCACCACGATGACATCTTGCGGGACTTTATCCATAAAGGCTTTCAGGTCGGTCTTATTGACCCAAGTTCCAGTTGGGTTGTTAGGGTTAGCGATGAAAATCATACGCGTGTTTGGCGTTATGGCAGCTGCGGTCGCTTCCAGGTCGTGGCCCCAGTCTTTTGCAGGGATAACTACTTTCTTGGCCCCAATCGCCTGGGTCACAATTGGGTAAACCACAAACGCGTGCTGTGAAAAAATCACCTCATGCTCAGGAGCGACAAAGACACGGGCTATTAGCTCAAGAACATCATTTGAGCCATTACCAAGCGTAATCTGATTAATACCAACGCCCGTACGCTCTGCCAGCTTGGCCTTCAAATAATAGCCGTTTGCGTCAGGGTAACGTGCTAAATCAGCAAATTCCTTCTCCATAGCTGCCTTCGCTTTGGCACTGATACCGATAGGGTTTTCATTACTTGCCAATTTAACGATATTGGTAATGCCGAGCTCTCTTTCCAGCTCGGAAATTGGCTTTCCAGGCTGATAGGGGTGTAACTCCTGAACACCTTTATTGGCCAAAGCGATAAAATCACAACTCATAACTTACTCCACTCTAATGACTTTTTAGCAGCATCATTTCAATCGATGCCATTCAATTCTTGAAATGGCCGACATTATCCTTGAAACGCGTCCGATTTTCACCCCTTAACCTGCAAATGCTGCTCTAGAGTCTCAAAGCTGGATTTTCATGATTTTATTGGTATATAGTGAGTGCCTCAAAAATCACATCTAAAAAACGAAACCAAGGAAGACTTAGCATGAAGTACCTTCTGGCCTTAGTTAGCATTGTTTTGATTGGTGTAGGTGTCTATTTCGCTACCAGCGACAAAAACACTACGCCTCAACCGACAACTCAAGAGGTTGGCATGACAGAGTCTCAGTCAGATTCTCAACCAGATACAAGCCCACAACCACCGGTTGCCAAGAAACTCGCTCATGAGATGACCATTCATGGCGATACACGCGTCGATCACTACTATTGGATGCGCGATGACAGCCGCACTGACCCAGAGATTCTTGCTCATCTGGAAGCGGAGAACACCTACAAAGAAACCATGCTTGCAGATACCAAGAGTCTGCAAGAAAAGCTGTATAACGAAATGGTTAGCCGGCTTGAAAAGGATAAGTCTACTGTGCCTTATCGCCAGGGAGACTATTTCTACTATGTTCGTTTTGAGGAAGACGGTGAGTACCCGATTTATGCACGAAAAAAAGGCTCACTGGATGCAGAAGAAGAAGTATTACTTAACGTTAATGAGCTTGCTAAAGGGCATGATTACTTTAATGTAGCTGATACAGAAGTAAGCACGAATCAGCAAATATTAGCCTACTCCGATGATACCGTAGGTCGCCGTATTTACACCCTACGCTTTAAGGACTTAGCCACCGGTAAACTGCTAGACGACACACTCGAAAATACTAATGGCGGTGTAGTTTGGGCTAACGATAATCAGCACCTCTTTTATATTCGCAAAGACCCACAAACCTTATTGGGATACCAGGTTTTCCGCCATAAGCTAGGCACAGCCCAAGGCGAAGATGTTCTGGTATATGAAGAAACTGACCCGACTTTTTACACTGGTCTGGGTAAAAGTCTGGATGGCTCTCTCATTAAAATAGGCCATTACAGTACTGAAACAAAAGGCGAAAGATTGCTGGATGCAAACTCCCCTACTGAAGGTGATTTCCAACTGTTTTACCCTCTTGAGGAAGGACACGAGTATTCAACCGTTAAATCCGGTGATTATTTCTATGTCCTTACCAATAAAGATGCGAAGAACTTCCGCTTAATGAAAGTACACCAGGATAAGCATCAGGATATGTCAGCCTGGCAGGAAGTTATCCCTCATCGAGACGATACCCAAATTACCGGAGTGGTTGCATTTAAAGACTTTATTGCTGTTACCGAACGCAGTAATGGATTAACCAGTATTCGCGTGATGGAGCTTTCAGATAGTTCTTTTAAATCGGTCAGCTTTGACGATCCTGCCTATGCAGCCCGCTTTTCTACCAATAAGAATTTCACTAGCAACACGCTAAGATATACTTATTCAAGTATGACGACTCCTGACTCTATCTATGATTTTGATATGGTCACTGGCGAAAGTACGCTACTTAAACAGGACAAAGTTTTAGGCGATTTTGATCCAAATAACTATCAGAGTGAAAGACTGTTTATTGAAGCAAAAGATGGAGCAAAAGTGCCCGTATCCTTGGTTTACCGTAAAGATATGTTCAAGAAAGATGGTACAAATCCATTGTACCAATATGGGTATGGTTCTTATGGAGCAACCATGGATGCAAACTTCCGCTCCAACTGGTTATCACTGGTAGATCGAGGCTTCGTTGTTGCCATTGCTCACATACGAGGTAGTCAGATGTTAGGACGCCAATGGTATGAAGATGGAAAAATGTTCAATAAAATCAATACATTCACTGACTTTATTGACGTTACTGATGGTTTGGTAAATCAAAAATATGCCGCCAAAGATAAAGTCTTCATTGCAGGTGGTAGCGCTGGTGGATTGCTAATGGGTGCCGTGATAAATATGGCTCCTGAAAAATACCGTGGAGTTGCTGCCCATGTACCATTTGTCGATGTTGTAACCACGATGTTGGATGAATCAATACCGTTAACCACCAACGAGTACGACGAGTGGGGTAACCCGAATAACAAAGACTCCTACGAGTACATGCTATCTTATTCACCTTATGACAATGTCAAAGCTCAGGACTATCCCAATATGTTGGTAACTACGGGGCTTCATGACTCGCAGGTGCAATACTTTGAACCAATGAAGTGGGTTGCGAAACTTCGTGAATACAAAACGGATAACAATAAGCTGCTGTTCCATACCAACATGGAAGCTGGTCATGGTGGAGCGTCAGGTCGATTTAAAAGACTTGAACAAACTGCAATGGAGTACGCGTTTTTCTTAGATTTACTGGGAAGAAACGACTGAAATGATTTGTGATTGTAAGGGCGACAATCTGTCGCCCTTTTTTATTAGAGGAGATCTTTAGTGCTGGAATTAAGACCAACTTGCGAGAACTGTAGAAAGTCTTTACCCCCAAATTCGACGGAGGCCATGATATGCACTTATGAATGTACTTTTTGTCGAGATTGTGTCGAAAAAATATTACACAATGTTTGCCCGAATTGTGGCGGAGGTTTTGTTCCACGTCCGATTAGACCAAAATCAGCTTATTTAGATGGCGTCTCACTTGAATATCAACCTGCGACTCATAAAGAGGTTTACGCGCCAATTGATAACGAGTCACAAGCAAAATTAATAGAGAAACTTGCTCATATTCCGCCAGAAAAACGCTAAGAATATACATCATAGCAATAAAAAAAGGCAGTCAATCGACTGCCTTTTCTAGATTTATCACCAATTTGATACTAAACCTTTCGCTCAAATTCCTGCATAAAATCAACCAATGTCTGCACTCCTTCCAACGGCATTGCGTTGTATATACTGGCTCGCATACCACCAAAATCACGATGCCCTTTTAAAGCCAGAAGTCCCTGCTCTTTTGCCTGTTGAAGAAACATTGAATCAAGCTCCGGATTGCTGAGGGTGAAAGCTACATTCATCACTGAGCGAGAGTTTTTGGCTACAGGACAGTGAAAAAAGTTTGAAGCATCAATCGCATCATAGAGCAGCTGCGCTTTCTGTTGATTAACCTGTTCAATGGCTTCCACTCCCCCCTGCTCTAACAACCATTCAAACACCAGGCTGGCAAGATAAATGCCAAAACTAGGGGGCGTGTTGTACATGGATTTATGCTCTGCCATTAATGGATACTGGAATAATGATGGCACACGATGAGTTTGCATTTGCTCGAACAGATCTTCACGTACGACAACGACCGTCATCCCCGATGGACCGATATTTTTCTGTGCTCCAGCATAGATTAAAGCGTACTGCTCAATATCAATCGGACGCGACAAAATATCAGAACACATATCGCAAACCAGCTTACCGGCAAAAGCTTTTGGCTCTGATTTGAACTGCACACCGACAATGGTTTCATTAGATGTGAAGTGTAGGTATTTTCCAGCATCATCAAGCTGCCATTCTGATTCAGGAACTATTGCCAGCCCTTCTTCAGTCTGATGAAAGCCTTTCTGCACATGGATATTGGCGAAGTTCTGTGCTTCTTTAATCGCTTTTTTAGACCAGTGCGCCTGCTCAAGATAATTAGCTGTATCATGGGCAGCCAAAAAATTCATCGGCACCATGGCGAACTGATGGGAAGCACTACCATGCATGAATAAAACACGATAGTGGTCCGGTATATTGAGAAGCTTTCTAAAATCGGCTTCCGTTTGCTCAAGCAGCTCAGTGAACTCTGGCGTTCGATGACCAAACTCCATAACCGAACAGCCATTGCCATTCCAATTAAGCAACTCTTCCTGCGCTCGCTCTAACACTTCTGTCGGCATCGCCGCAGGGCCAGCGCTAAAATTAAAACCACGGTTCATGTCGTAGCCTGTTCTCTCACCTGTTAAGAAAACAAAGGAGCAAGCTTAACGCTTACTCCTCATCACCTGCTTCGTCAGTCTCACTCTCAGTATGAGCCTCAGACTCATTCGACTCAGCTACATCAGTTGCTTCGTTATCAAGCTCTTCACCATCAAGGATTTCATCTTCATCATCCTCAATTTCAACAATGCGCTGCAAGCCAACTAAAGTTTCACCGTCGTCCAACTTGATTAGACGAACACCTTGCGTGTTACGCCCCATCACTCGGATATCATCAACTCCAGTACGGATTAGAGTACCACCTTTGCTGATCAGCATAACTTCATCGCCATCAATAACCGGAACAGCACTGACAACAGCACCGTTACGATCACTCATTTGGATAGAAATCACACCCTGGCCGCCACGACCACGTAATGGATGGTCTTCCATCGATGTGCGCTTACCGTAACCATTTTCAGTAGCCGTTAAAACTGAGCCATTTTCTTCGGCAACGATCATCTGTATGACTTTAGCACCTTCAGGCAATTTCATGCCTCTTACACCACGAGCGGTACGGCCCATTGGGCGAACATTGGCTTCATCAAAACGAATCACTTTACCGGCATCACTGAACATCATAATGTGACTTGAGCCATCTGTTTCAACAACACTGATCAACTCGTCATCATCTGCAATAGTTAAGGCGATAATGCCGTTTGAACGTGGGCGCGAGAACTGTTCAAGCGATGTTTTCTTAACGGTACCGTTCGCTGTGGCCATGAATACAAACTTGTCTTCAGAGAACTCGCGGATCGGTAGAATTGCATTAATTTTTTCGTTCTCTTCAAGTGGCAATACATTGACGATAGGTTTACCACGAGAACCACGACCAGCATTTGGTAATTCAAACACTTTTAGCCAATAAACTTTACCTGTAGAAGAGAAACAGAGAATCGTGTCATGGGTTGAAGCAACCAATAGTTTTTCGATGAAATCTTCATCCTTCATTTTGGTTGCAGACTTACCACGACCACCACGTCGTTGCGCTTTGTATTCTGACAATGCCTGATATTTCACGTAGCCTTCATGAGATAAAGTAACTACCACATCTTCTTCTGTGATCAGATCGGCAATGGTCAAATCCAGCTTGCTTTCAAGAATCTCAGAACGACGTGCATCACCAAAGTTTTCTTTCACTTCCTCTAGCTCTTCGCGAATCACTTCAAGCAATCGCTCAGTGCTCATCAAAATGCGTAACAACTCTTCTATAAGACCTAATAAGTCTTTATATTCACCAAGAATTTTATCGTGCTCAAGACCTGTTAATTTATGTAAACGCAAATCAAGAATGGCTTGTGCCTGGGCATCAGAAAGCTTGTAGTAACCATCATGGAAGCCGAATTCCGCAGCAAGCTCTTCTGGGCGACAGGCTTCGGTGCCGGCACGCGCCAGCATGGTGCTTACCTGGCCAGGTTCCCAGCTGCGATTCATCAACTCTTCTTTAGCTTCTTTTGGTGTTGGCGACTGCTTAATGAGCTCAATGACTTCATCAATATTTGCAAGGGCAATCGCCAGACCTTCTAAAACGTGTGCTTTTTCGCGTGCTTTACGTAACTCAAAAATGGTACGGCGAGTAACGACTTCACGGCGGTGAGTCACGAAGGCATCAATCGCTTCTTTCAAGTTAAATAAGCGTGGCTGGTTGTTATCCAACGCCACCATGTTGATACCGAAAACATTCTGCATTTGAGACTGGGCATATAGGTTATTCAGCACCACTTCTGGCACTTCACCTTTGCGTAACTCAATCACCATACGCATACCGTCCTTATCGGACTCATCGCGCAGACCGGTAATGCCTTCAATCTTTTTATCTTTGACAAGCTCTGCAATTTTCTCAATCAATCGAGCCTTGTTCACCTGATAAGGAAGCTCTGTAACTACGATTGATTGCTTGCCTGATTTCTCATCCGTTTCAACATGACTACGGGCACGCAGATAAATTTTACCGCGGCCAGTATTATAGGCATCTATAATGCCTGCTCGACCGTTAATGATTGCCGCCGTTGGGAAATCAGGACCTTTGATGTATTCCATCAACTCAGAAATAGTGATGTCTGGGTTATCAATTAAGGCCAAACAGCCATCAATCACTTCTGTTAAGTTATGAGGTGGGATGTTAGTCGCCATACCCACCGCAATACCGGACGAACCATTAATTAACAGGTTCGGTACGCGAGTAGGAAGTACCGTGGGTTCTGATTCGGAGCCGTCGTAGTTGTCTTCAAAATCGACCGTTTCCTTTTCCAGATCAGCCAACAACTGATGAGCCAGTTTGTCCATTCTGACTTCGGTGTAACGCATCGCAGCCGCAGAGTCGCCATCAATCGAACCGAAGTTACCCTGACCATCGACCAGCATGTAGCGTAATGAGAAAGGTTGCGCCATACGAACGATGGTGTCGTATACCGCGGTATCACCGTGAGGGTGGTATTTACCGATAACGTCACCGACAACACGGGCGGATTTTTTATAGGGCTTGTTATAGTCGTTTCCAAGCACGTTCATGGCGTATAAAACACGGCGGTGAACCGGTTTTAAACCATCTCGGACATCCGGTAATGCACGTCCGACGATAACACTCATTGCATAATCAAGATAGGAAGTTTTCAGTTCATCTTCAATATTGATCGGGAGGATCTCTTTGGCAAGTTCACCCATTGTAAAAACCCTTTAAAATCTGATAGTTATAATTAATTATCACAAACGGTATGGTTTATGTTTTTAAGCGCAAAATTGTAACACAACGCCCTCTTTCAAGCTAATTTTATTCCACTAAATATCACGCTATAAGCCCCGCCATGACAGCATTTTGACGCGCTTTTCACTCTGACTGAAACAAACTGACTAAAAGGTGAGCTTTTAGCACTTGTTAGGTATAATCCTGAACCCTAAGTCATTGAAATATTGAAGAGCTGGCTGTGAGTCAAACTGTTGAACAAATAATAAGCGCCAAGTGGGTCATCCCGGTAAGCAAGGATGGCAAAAAGTCGGATAAGGTTCTGAACGATTACTCCGTGGTTATCGACAAAGGACAGATTCTGGAGCTGCTGCCTACCTCGGATGTACTCGTCAAATACAATACTGACCAGCACTTTCAGCTAACCGATCACGCCCTGATTCCGGGTCTTGTCAATATCCATACTCATGCAGCCATGAGCCTGTTCAAAGGGCTGGCTGATGACCTACCACTCATGATCTGGCTGGAAAATCACATTTGGCCCGCTGAACGCCAATGGGTCAGCGATGAGTTCTGTGAAGATGGCTTAACATTGGCGATAGCGGAAATGCTTCGCTGCGGTACCACCAATTTCAATGACATGTATTTCCAGCCCAATATGACCGCGAAAGTTGCCCATAAATTAGGCATGCGTGCAACTGTCGGCATGTTGATGTTTGACTTTCCGTCGGTATGGGGTAACGGTCCTGAAGACTACCTCAAAAAAGGTCTTCAGTTGCGTGATGATTATAAACATCATGACATGATTCAGTTTGCTTTTGCCCCTCATGCGCCTTACACCGTTTCTGATGAACCGTTGAAAAAGATTGCCACGCTGAGCAATGAGCTTGCTATTCCGGTTCACATGCATGTCCATGAAACGGCACATGAGGTTAAAGAAGCTCTGAAAGCCACCGGCAAACGTCCTATTAAGCGCCTGGAAGAACTTGGGCTGATCACTCCAAACCTGATTGCAGTACATATGACCCAACTGCAGCGCGGAGAAATGGAGCTGCTTGCACAAAACGGTGTTTCGGTGGCTCACTGTCCTCAATCAAATATGAAACTGGCCAGCGGAATTTGTCCGGTACAGGAGTTAATGACCGCTGGCGTCAATATTGCCATAGGAACGGACGGCAACGCCAGTAACAATGATCTCAATATGCTGGCCGAAATGAAATCTGCAGCCCTGCTAGGAAAAGTCTTTACTGGCTCGGCGCAAGCTTGTTCAGCCCATGATATTTTGCATGCTGCAACTTATGGTGGCGCCAAAGCATTAGGACAGGAGGATATTGTTGGTTCAATCGAAGTTGGCAAGGCTGCTGACTTGACTGCCATCAACCTCAATACCATCGAATCGCAACCTGTCTATGACCCGGTATCACAAATCGTTTATACTGCAGGCCGCGAACAGGTCAGCCATGTCTGGATTAATGGTGCGATTAAACTCAACAACCAGCAATTGGTCGGCATCGACATTGATGAAGTCATTAACCGAGCCAACCACTGGAAAAATGCAATTCAAGGTCAAACCAAGTCATGAGTAATACTACAGAAAATCAAGCCAACGTCGATCAACACGAGATCAACAAGTTCGAACAGATGGCTTCCCGCTGGTGGGATAAAGAAGGTGACTTTAAACCGTTACATGACATTAATCCTTTGCGTCTGCAATTTATTCTAGACCAGGCAAATGGCCTGCAGGGGAAAAAAGTTTTAGACATAGGCTGCGGCGGCGGAATCTTAACTGAATCGATGGCCAAAGAAGGCGCTCAGGTTAGCGGCATTGATATGGGCGAAATGCCGCTTGAAGTTGCCAAACTGCATATGCTCGAATCTGGGCTAGATATCGATTATCAGAAAATTACCGCAGAAGAGTTTGCAGAAAAACATGCAGGGGAATTTGATGTCGTGACCTGTTTGGAAATGCTGGAGCATGTCCCCGACCCGTCCTCAATAATCCAAGCCTGTCGCAAATTAGTTAAACCTGATGGTCATGTATTCTTTTCAACCATCAACCGCAATCCCAAAAGCTTTTTATTCGCCATCGTTGGTGCCGAGTATATTCTGCAAATGCTGCCCAAAGGCACGCATGACTTTAAAAAGTTCATACGCCCATCGGAACTTGAAGCCTGGAGTCGTCCAGCCGGGCTACCGTTTCAAAGCATTATTGGCATGCACTACAACCCATTAACCAAAAAATACTGGTTAAGTGACAATGTGGATGTGAATTATCTGGTGCATACCAGACCGGAATAAACTGAACTTGAGACCTATATGTTAAACAATTTGCGCGCTGTTTTTTTCGATCTGGATGGTACTTTACTGGATACGGCTCCGGATATGGCTTTGGCCCTGAACATTCAGCGCGAAGTTCACGGCAAGGAGCCATTACCCTTCTCGGACATTCGCCCTTACGTTTCCCATGGCGCAGCTGCCATGCTCAGAATTGGTTTTGGGCTAGAACCAGGACACAAAGACTTCGACGAGTTTCGTAAACAATATTTGAATATTTACGCCGACAACATTGCCGTTCATACAGAACTGTTTGCGGGATTAAAAGAATTACTTAATACTCTGACTGAATCTGATATTGCATGGGGTATAGCAACCAATAAACCTGAGTTTTTAACCATTCCACTGTTAGAAGCTTTAAACTTACGAGAGTCCTGTAGCGGCCTGGTATGTGGCGATACCGTAAAGCCAACTAAGCCACACCCGAAACCACTTTTCTTTGCTGCGCAGCAGGCGGGTGTAAAGCCAGTCCAATCGGTTTATGTTGGCGATGCCTGGCGTGATATTGCAGCGGGACGCGCGGCGGGAATGAAAACGGTCGTTGCTGAATATGGCTATATTCAGCCTGAGGATAAAATTCTTGAATGGAAAGCAGATGCAGTTGCAAAGGAATCTACAGACTTGATTAAAATGCTGCTTAATCGTTAACGCTGGGTTTGGCAATTTTGAAAATGTCCATATCGATATAGCCTTTTCGCAGTAGTGGCTCAATATCTTTTGCTGATTTTGGTTTGCTGAACAGATATCCCTGGCCAAGATCACAATTGTATTTTTGTAATAAACGACATTGCTCAATCGTTTCGATACCCTCAACTAATGACACTAGTTTAAAACTCTCAGCCAGACGAATGATATTCTTTATGATTAGCTGATTGTCTTTGACCGCCTGTTCCGATGCCTGCTTTAACCCTTGAATAAAGGTCTGATCAATTTTAACCAGATCCACGGGCAGACTTGCCAAATAACTAATTGAAGAGTACCCCGTCCCAAAGTCATCCAGACTTATGCCAATCCCTAAGTCCGACAATTGGCGAAGTGTGTGAACTGAGTGCTCCATATTTGCCATCGCTGCACTTTCAGTTATCTCGATATCAAGAAGCGTACTGTCGACCTGATACTTTTCAAGCGAGCTTCTGATGTCAGCTTCAAATCCTTCTCGTTGGATATCTCTCGCTGATAAATTAACAGCGATTCGAGTATTTAAACCTTTTTCTGCCCAATCCTTAATTTGCTTAACAGCATTCTCTACAACCCAACTGGTCAGTTTGTAGATAAGGCTATTGGCCTCTGCAATGTTAACGATGGTTTGCGGTGAAACATATCCATTTTGCGGATGATTCCAGCGCAATAAAGCTTCTACCGACTCGATGACTCCCGTTCTTAAACAGACCTTTGGCTGGTAAAACAACTCCAGTGCTTCATCATCTATCGCCTGAACAAGCTCTCTCTCAAGGTTTATTCTATAGCGGATGCTCTCGCTATCCTGCGGTTGGAAGAAGGTATACTGTGTACTCAGGTTTTTAACTCGACCTACTGCTACTTCCGCCCTGCTCAACAAGTCTTCAGCGTTATCAGCATCCTCAGGATATCTTGCAATGCCTGCTCGTAAAGATACTTTAAGATCCAGATCTCCTATCCGAATAATGTTGTCAAATGAATCTAAAATTCGTTCTACCAACTGTGAAATTTCAAAGGGGTTCTGCTCGGTCAACACTACTGCAAACTCATCGTTACCGGAACGTGCAATCAAATCAAACTCATCCAGGTTCTCACGAATGATTCGCGCCACATAATGCAATACCTGATCACCAACCCAGTGCCCCATAGCATTATTAATACTATTCAATTGCACAATATCAAAATAAACTAGGCTTATTGATAATGGTCCATTTTTGGATTTTTTAATTTGTCGCTCAATCTGTTGTCGCAAAAAATTACGGTTCGGCAACTCGGTTAGTGAGTCATAATTTGATATTTTATAAATCGATTGTTCTGCGCTTTTTTTGTGGCTGATATCTCTGAAATTACTGATAATGCCATTAACCACTGGATCACCCAGCAGGTTTATTAGAGTGTTTTCAACCCAGATTACATCACCATCTTTTTTTACCAGACGATAATCAGGAATCCGGTAAATCTGATTGGGATGAGCTATAACCCAATGCCATGCTTTACGCACCAGCTCAACGTCACTTGGAAAGATAAAGTCAATCCCAGTTTTGTGTTTCACGTCTTCTGACTTATAACCCAGTAGCTTCTCTACGCTGTTAGAGAGAAACTGAACCTTGCCCTTTTCATCATAAAGCACAATACCATCAAAAGCATTTTCAACCAGAGCCCGGTAATATTCTTCTTTATTTATGAGTTCGCGTTCCATGGCTTTACGATGGGTGATGTCACTGATTGTTCCAACCTCAATCAATGGCAACCCCTGTTCGGTACGCTTAACAATTTTACAATGATTTTTTAACCAGACCCATTCGCCATTAGCATTCTTAAACCGACCCTCTGACTTAATCACTTCATCAGAGTTTGAGTTCATGATTTTATCACTACGAGTTTCCAAGGTATGAGAATCGTCAGGGTGAATAATTTCCAGTATAGAACTCCAGCTTTCGAATCTGTCCTCTTCATAGCCAAGGTATCGGGCAAAGCGATCGGCACCATCAATGATTAGATCTCTCTCAAAATCATAAACATAGATGACGTCCGGTGAAGTATTGATAATATCCTGCATGAAGCGTTTTGAAGTATCCAATTCATTCAGAACTTGCTGACGCTTTGACACATCTCGCGCTACCGCAATAATATTGTCATCGGTAAGTAAACCTACCTTTACCTCGACAGGGAAAACGCTGCCATCTTTTCTCTGATGTTTACATTCCACCACGACAGGCTCACCGGGTCGCAAGCGTTTGTAAAATTCAGTCCCACTGTTGATTCCCTGGCCACTTTCAATATCGATATCTTTTACCCGCATCTGCAGTAATTTTTCTCGTGAATAACCGAGAGATAAAACTGCTTGCTGATTTACATCAAGAAATCGACCGGATTGATCATGTATAAAAATACTGTCACTGGCCTGCTCCATTAAATTACGATAAAAAACCTCTTTGTCGCGCAGTTTTTTCTCGTCAAATTTTAGCTTCTCGATAGTTAGATGGAGTTTTTCTTCAGTCTTGTGTTGTTTAATGAGGTAGGAAACCATTGATGCGATTGTTTCGACATACTGGGCATCTTCTTCACTAAAAAAGGATTTGTCTGGATGCTCCAGATCGATAACACCAATCAGCTCGTCTGCCAAAAGAATAGGAACACAAAGTTCTGAATAATTCTTTTGAAGATCCTGCACGAAAATACTGCTCTGATCGGTGTCATCTACTTTCGTAGTGCGCTGAGTCTGTGCAGTATGACCAATAATGCCAGCACCAAGCTTTACGGGTTTGAGTTTAAAGGATTCTTTTTCGCTGACACCCTGTTTACGGTAGGAATAACAGATTAGCTCCTGATGACTGGACTCATAGATAAATAGCGCGCAATCAAAACTTTTCAGCTGGGAATAGATATGATCAACAATACAATCAAGCATAGCCTGCAAGTCATTAGCCTTAGCGATGCCTGTTGCAAGTTGTTGAATTGATATTAGATGATTGGTTTTAATTGACTCAAATTCCATACCCTACCCTCATCCCCATCATAATACCTTAGGGAGATGCGGTAAAATGTTTATTTCTCCAGACAATATTAATGGTTACCCCGGTTCCATCAATCTGATTTTCAGCATTAACTTTTGCCCCATGAAAACTGGCAATCAGCCGTGCAACATATAAACCTAGCCCCAGATGTTGGTTGCTATGCTTACGGCTGGAGTGCATGAGACTGAAAACATCATGCAGATGCTTACGCGCTATAGTTGGCCCACCATTACTGACACTTAGCACTAACTGCCTATCTTTGCGCTTTAAGGCAATTTGTATTGGCCGAGTTTTATTATCAAAGTCGACCGCATTTGAAATCAATTTATCCAGCATCTGAACAAATAAGTCCTTAGAACCTAACACCCGGGCTTCCTCTAAGTCACTTACCAGCTCAAACTCATGTTCATGCCAGTTGGTACGATAGGCCAGCACCAGATCTTTGAGTACTGGTAACATATCAAAAGGCTCTTTATCTGCACTGCGAATCGCCTGTTCTAATTTATTGGCTTCGCTTAATCGGCTGATTGTCTGACTCATCCGCACTGCGCCAGACTGTGCATTATCAATAAGTTGCAGCTCATCTTCAGACAAACTGTCACGATTTATGTTATCCAGCGAGCTTCGAATGATAGCGATAGGCGTTCTAAGCTCATGATTAAGCCGCGATACCAGTTTTTCCTGATAATCATGATACTGCTTAAGACGATTGGTCAGGAGCGAGAAACTATTGGTCAGATCCGACACTTCATCATCGAATTCTTCATCCATATCAATAACATAACGTATCTGACCTTCTTCGCTGATTGAGCCTTCAGTTAAATCCCGAAGCTCCATGATTCTGCGACTATAGCGACGACTTTGCTTAACCAACCACCAGACAAAAAGCCCCCATACTAATCCAAGCAACAACAGGAAGCGTAGCCAGAAATCTCTCAGCTGTAGTTTTTCATTAACAGGAGAAGACTCCAGGATCATGGCTCCAACCAACTGATTATTGCTGTAAAGCGGTTTGTAGACGCGGGAAAACGCCGATAGTTGAGAACTATTAACCACTTCGGTCTGTGTACGGCCTGTGAAGGCTAAATCAAGGCTGACGCTGGAGATACTTTTCTTACCAAGCAAGCTATCACTTAACTTTTCCTGAGTTGCCGATGACCAGATCCGATTTCGCCAGTTGGAACGAATATCAGTATGCAACTGACCAAATTGATAAAGAACTTCGCCCTGATTATTGGTCAATGTCAGCCGATACATCTCAGGCTCAAGCAGACTAAGCACACCGCTTTGCAAACGGCTATGCAGACTTAAGGACTCGAAATTGGTAAAGGAATAGATACCCTGCAGTGCCACACCGCTTTGTGCGCGATCAATATCAGTAATCTCAGCTGAAATGGTTTTACCTACCAGACTTTGCGGGATCCTAAATTCTAACTGGTACCCTTCCGTCCTTTCCTGCCAGACGGCATAAACCGGGGTAACTTCTCGATAACCATCAGCGGTTTGTCTGAGGGCAGGCACTTTACCTGGTGCCATTGGTAAAAACTGCATCTGATAGGCGCCAAGCACTAGCGTAATTTTGTCCGACAAGCCAACCAGATCTAATCTTTCCCGATAAACAATGGAGTTATCTTCGACTTCAAACAGCCCATAAACAAAATCTTTGTCTTCAATCAGAGTCAGGCTGGCATTTTGTCCAAAGTTACGGATGACAGTACTCGCTGACTGATAGGGATACCACTCATCGGAATAACCGTCGACCAATAGCGCGGTTTCTTTTAAGGCTATTGGGAACTGCTTTTGCTGGTTAGTATTGAGAAACTGCTGCTGGAGACTGCGGTCGGTTTGCAACAACTGATTAATAAAGCCCGACATGATCTGGGCCTGTTCTTCAGTCTGTGTCAGAGCATTACGCTCTATATCTTTTTCAAACTTTGCCAATAACAGCCAGCTGATCAGCGGAATCAATATAAATAAAAGACTCAGCAGAAGCAGACGACTGGTTAAGGACAAAGAATTCATTAACGATGATTCCAGCGGTACCCCATTCCATATACTGTCTCAATTGCATCAAACTCCTTGTCGATACGCTGAAACTTCTGACGGATTCGCTTGATATGCGAAGTTATCGTACTGTCATCAACCACTGCTTTTACCGCCTGCATTAATTGATCTCGATTCTTAACGTGGCCAGGCTTCTGTGCCAAAGCATTTACAATCCAAAACTCACTGACCGTTAAGTCGACCGGCTGACCTTTCCAGCTAAGCCCTAAGCGCTCATTATCAATCTCAAGATCACCGACCGTTTGCACGCTATTTCCAGCACCCGGCGTATTAATGGTATCAAGGCGACGGAACAATGCCGATATCCTCGCCAGCAGATGCGGCATGCTGATATCTTTGGTTAAATAATCATCAGCCCCCAGGCGTAATCCTGAAATAATGTCAAAGTCGCTATCTAGGGCAGTCAGGAAAATGATAGGCAATTGTGATGATTGTTGGCGCAAATTACGACAGACTTCAAAACCAGCTTCAGGCTCATCTCCCAGTCCAATATCCAATAACACCAGATCTGGCAAGCGTGTACTGAAAGCAGTAGTCGCCTCTTTCTTAGTGCCATAAACCATGACTTCATAGCCAGCTTTCTTCAAAGCCATGCTGTAGTTTTGCTGTAAAATGGGTTCGTCTTCAACTAAAGCGATACGTTTTGCCATATTGCGCTGAGCCTTATTTTCGCAGGTTACTGCGGACTATTCGTTAAACATTAAGTAAGGTAGAATACCTGAATTCCTTAAACCAATCTATTGTAAGAAGATTTCATGCAAGATTATCAAGCCGCACCTGATTTATTAAAGAATAAAGTGATTTTAGTAACAGGCGCAACTGCTGGTATTGGCAAAGAATTAGCCATGACCTATGCCAAACATGGAGCCACAGTCGTTCTCCTGTCGCGAGATACTCGCAAGCTGGAGAAGGTTTACGATGAAATTGAAGCTGCAGGCTATCCGCAACCTGCATTCCTGCCGGTCAATCTGCAGAATAATGACCCTCAACAGTATCAACAAATTGCAGAAGTGATTGAAAAGGAATTTGGCCACCTTGATGCACTTGTCCACAATGCCGGTGATTTAGGTTTACTAGCTCCAATTGAGCATTTTGATGAAGAAACCTGGTTTCGTGTCATGCAGGTTAATGTTAATGCAGAGTTCCTGTTAACCAAATATTGCATTCCATTGCTGCGAAAATCAGACGATGCATCAATACTATTCACTTCATCAGGTGTCGGTCGCCAAGGACGCGCATACTGGGGAGCTTATGCAGTATCCAAGTTTGCCACAGAAGGTATGATGCAGGTTTTGGCAGATGAGCTGGAGAGTGCACACATTCGTGTTAATAGCATCAATCCAGGAGCTACTCGCACTAAGATGCGAGCGAATGCCTACCCAGGTGAAGACCCCAATACACTACCAACACCAGCAGACCTGATGCCAGCATACTTGTGGTTAATGGATAGCAAAGCTTGCCCCAAGACCGGACAGGCTATCAATGCTCGGGATTTTATTAAGTAACTATCGTTAAGGACTTCATTTGACTTTCGAGGGACTCACAGAAGAAGCCATCAAGGAGCAGTTCGAATCTGCGGAACAGGCTCAGCCAGTTCAATATGCAGCTATCGACCTTGGCTCAAACAGCTTTCATCTGGCCATCGCAGAATACGATGGCCACTCCTTCAGAGTCATAGGACGCCTAAAAGAAAAAGTTCAACTGGCCAATGGTCTGGATGACAACGATATATTATCCGAAGAAGCTATCGAGCGCGGACTGAATTGCCTGAAACTATTCCAAGAGCGCATTAAAAATATTCCAGCAAAGTTCACCAAAGTAGTCGCCACCTATACCCTGCGTGAAGCAAAAAATGCTAAGGCCTTTGTTGAACCCGCAGAGATGATTCTAAACAACCCAATCGAAATTTTACCGGGTAAGGAAGAAGCGCGATTAATATATGACGGTGTCTCACATTATCATCCTGATATTGAAACTGCTTTAGTTGTGGATATTGGGGGCGGTAGTACTGAAATTATTTTAGGTGACAAGTTTGAACCTATTAATCTGGATAGCTTATCTATTGGCTGTGTGACCTATCAACGTTACTTTCCCAATGGTGAAATTAGCGAAAAAAACTTCAAGCAGGCGATATTGGCCGCAGCTGCAGAAATTTCACGCATAGAAAAACGCTATCTTTCGAGCAGTTGGAAACACTGCCTTGGTTCTTCTGGAAGTATTGAAGCGGTTTATAAGGTTCTCGTTGAGCTGGGGTTTGATGAAGGGTTTATCCGGTCTGAGCACCTACAGTTAATTAAAGATAAACTGATTGAAATGGGGCATATTGATGATATTAATTTCAGTAGCCTCTCCCTCAGCCGACAAAATACATTTGCAGTTGGCCTGGCCATTCTCATAGCGCTGTTCCAGGAATTGAACATTGATAAGATGTATGTGGCGAATGGCTCGTTGCGCGAAGGGATTCTGATTGAGCTTGCAGAAGAACTTAAGGGTAATGATAATCGACATCATACTGCCCTGTCTCTGATGAGCCGATTTAACGTAGATCAGGAATATGCCATTCAGGTTAAGAACGCCGCTCAGCATATTTTTGACCAGGTTGCTGATATTTGGGAAATTAACAATCCTATCTACAAAAATTATCTGGATTGGGCCTGCCTGCTTCACGAGATTGGTCTATCCATCAGCTTCTCTAAGTTACGCCTGCACAGCGCATACATTGTTCAATACGGTGATATGCCGGGCTTTAGTCAGCAAACCAAAGAGTCCCTTGCAGCAGTAATCGCCAACCAACGAAAGAAGCTTTACCCTGAACAATTCGACAATAAATATGACCCAGCATGTGCCCTGTTAGCTATTACGCAAATTTTAAGGCTAGCAATATTATTGAACATTAAGCGAGACCATGTGGATATTTCTGAACTGCAGTTCGAAGCTATTAGCTGTAACCAACTGACCATCCGCATTCCACAACAATGGGCATACAAGCACCAATTACTATTGGCAGAATTAAGCAAAGAAAAAGCCTATCTGGAATATCACAAGATCTCACTAGACTGGACTATTGAGTAGCGGTTTCAATTTTTTTCAGG
Organism: Kangiella aquimarina DSM 16071; assembly: GCF_000374105.1. Classification (GTDB taxonomy): domain Bacteria; phylum Pseudomonadota; class Gammaproteobacteria; order Enterobacterales; family Kangiellaceae; genus Kangiella; species Kangiella aquimarina. Next base: position 474,388 of record NZ_KB893651.1, on the reverse strand, counting down.
ATAGTTTGGATAAAAGAAGATCGTGTAACTTTTTACTGTTTTTAATATGACTGAAATGATATTGACCATCAGCATGCAAGTGCCAACTTTGAACCCTTTCAGAAGTCATTAATTTTAACTCTTTTATAACCTGCTGTTTCGCGGAATCAGACAGTATAGGAAAACAGGTTTCTACTCGATAATACAAATTACGTTCCATCCAGTCGGCTGATGCGGCATAAACATTTTCACTACCATCTGCATAAAAATAATAAATGCGTGAATGCTCAAGGAAGCGACCAATGATGGAGATAACCTCAATATTGTCAGAAATGCCTTCGATACCCGGGCGTAAACAGCACACACCACGAACTATTAATTTCACTTTAACACCTGCAACTGACGCTCTGTATAAAGCTTCAATTAAAGACTGGTCGGTTAAAGAGTTAACTTTGATGATGATCCCACTTTTCTTTCCAGCAAGTGCATTTTCAGTTTCTATCTGGATGGCCTGCATGATGTTGTCATGAAGAGTAAAAGGCGCATGCCACAGCTTATGCAGCTGATACACTTTACCCATACCCGTTAACTGCTGGAAAACTTTATGAACATCTTCGCAAATCTCAGGGTCACTGGTCAGTAAACTGTAATCGGTGTATAGCCTTGCATTTCCCGCATGATAGTTACCGGTGCCCAGATGAGCAAAACGTGTTAAATGTTTTTTCTCACGCTTAACAACCAGCGTCATTTTGGCATGAGTTTTATAACCTACGACGCCGTAAACAACCAGTACACCAGCTTCCTGTAATTTCTGAGCCAGCTCAATATTGGATGCTTCATCAAAACGAGCCCGCAACTCAACAACGGCTGTGACTTCCTTACCTGATTGCGACGCTTCTATCAAAGCCTCCACAATGGCAGACTGACTTCCGGTACGATACAGCGTTTGCTTTATTGCCAGCACTTCTGGATCGCTTGCTGCCTGACGCACAAAATCAATGACTGGCTGAAAACTTTGATAGGGGTGATGCAACAGGACATCACGTTCTGTGACAACATCAAAGACACCACGACGCTGGATATCATCAGGAACTTTCGGAGTGAAACCACTAAACTTTAAGTCAGGACGTTCCACTAGATCTGGAAGCGATATCAATCGATTTAAATTTACTGGGCCGTTAACGCGGTATAAATCATCAGCAGTTAAATTACATTTTTGTAATAAAAAGTTGACGATTTTATTTGGGCAAGACTCTCCAACTTCCAAACGGACTGCCGCGCCAAAATTTCGCGATTGTAGTTCACGCTTGAGAGCACTGGCTAAATCTTCTATCCCCTTTTCCTCTAACAGCAAATCACTGTCACGAGTGAGGCGGAATTGATAACATCCACTAATTTCCATGCCAGGGAAAAGGTCTTCTGCAAACTCGGAAATAATTGCAGACAAGTAGACAAAGTTATGGCCGTCGCTGCCACCAATCTTTTCTGGCAATTCAATGATACGTGGAAGCGAGCGAGGCATGTGCAAAACCGCGAACTCAAGATCGCGACCAAAGGCATCATTGCCATGAAGGTGCAGCAGAAAGTGTAAACTTTTATTGACCAAACGTGGAAATGGATGCGTAAGGTCTAAACTAATTGGACTGATTACTGGAGTGACCTGCTGTTTAAAGTACTTTTTTAGCCACTTGTATTGCTCATCGTCCCAATGTTTCGGAGACAGAAAGTGAATATTTTCTTCCGCAAGCTTGGGCAATAATTCCTGATTGAAAATTCGATACTGCTCTTCAACAAGCTTATGGGCCTGTTCATTGACCTGACGCAATACTTCTTCTGTTGAAAGGCCGTTAAGTCCAGGTCTTGCTTCACCACGTGCGAGACTATGACGCAAACCCGCCACGCGGACTTCGAAGAATTCATCCAGGTTATTACTACAGATAAAAATAAAGCGCATCCGCTCTAGCAGTGGAATCGATTGATCTAAGGCCTGTTGTAAAACACGCCAATTGAATGCCAGCAAACTAAGTTCCCGGTTTAGATAATACTCAGGATTGTTTAAAGACATTTTGTTTAAATCATCCATAGACAAGGCAGTCTGTTGTGCCCTGTCATCGATATTAACGGTGGATGATTTACCTGCTGCGGATCCCATAGCTTTCCTTGAAATACATTAGCTTGCAGTAACTTCTTCATATTACCTGCAATCTGCAAGGAAAAGCTAGGGACTAATATGACATTTTGACGATATCGAAATCGGTAATAGTAGTTATCGTTTTTTCCAGACGTTCTTTTGTTGGCGTTTTTTGACTTCTGGCTGCGCGCGGCGAGGAGTAACTTCTAGCTGAACCAGTTTTGCCAAATCCCTGATTTCTTGTTCGTCCAGGTCAATCCAACGCCCACGACTCAATCGTTGTGGCAAGTTTATTGGCCCATACTGAATACGCATGAGTCGAGAAACTTCCAGGCCTTGTGATTCCCACAATTTACGGACCTCACGGTTCTTACCTTCGGCTAAGCCAACCTCGTACCATGTATTGGCACCTTCACCACCTTTTTCCTGCACATAGGTAAATTGGCACATATCACCTTCAATCAAGACACCTTTCTTGAGGTTATTGATCATTTCAGGAGTCACTTCACCATGTACACGTACGGCATATTTACGCTCCACCTGATATGAAGGATGCATCAAGCGATGTGCCAACTCCCCATTATTGGTAAACAATAAAAGTCCTGTGGTATTGATATCCAGTCGACCGATACTAATCCAGCGACCAAAACTGGTTTTCGGTAAATTATCGAATACTGTTGGACGTCCTTCAGGATCTTTCTTGGTTGAAACTTCTCCTAAAGGCTTGTTGTAAGCCAATACTCGGGTGTAGGTTTCTTCGGATGATTTAATATTGATAATACGGCCATCAACTCGAATCGTATCCTTGTCCGTGGCACGCTCACCCAACTTTGCAATTGAGCCATTAACACTAACACGACCACCCTCAATCCATTTTTCAATTTCACGACGTGAGCCTAAGCCAGCATTAGCAAGAATTTTCTGTAGTTTTTCAGACATGATGTTACCGCTTCAAGAATATAGCCGCATTTTAAGGGCTATAGAGGTATCAGTCGAGGGATATCAAGAAACAATTGTTCTTAAAAGGTGGTTATGGACTTGCCTTAAACTTAAAAAGCCTAACGTTTAGCAACAATTACCCCTTATATTGAGCTAAGACACGTACAAAATGTAGCAATCAAAATCGTGGATGATTTTGATAAGAATTTTCAGCACAAGGATGTGGTGTAAATTCTGGTGCGTTAAGTATTTTGGGAGTGGCGCGGGAAGTCACACGAAGTGTGGCCTCAATATCGGGGTGGTCTTCTTTTGGTTACTTTTCTTGACCACGCAAGAAAAGTAACTCGCCGAGTGGCGAAACTTTGAGCATTAGGAATGTACTAAAATAACATGTATTCCCGCCTTCGCGGGAATGACAACTTGAGAATCAAAACAATTGCTAAGCTTAAACAGCGGCTTTTGCTCTAAATCCTGTGCGTCTTAACACGCAATCTTCATCTAGTAGTCGTTCTATGCGTTTAAAGACTTCAAGACGATTGAAAGGTTTGCGCATAAAGTCATCAGCACCGATGCGTTCTGCGTAGTAGGTTTCAGTAGCCTGAACGTTGCCACTGATCATGATGACTGGGATATCTCGGGTACGAGGATCTTTGCGTAATTGGCGTAACGCAGCAAAGCCATTGATGCCAGGAAGTACGATATCCAAGAAAATTAAATCTGGTTTTTCTCGAAGTGCTATTTCAAGACCTTTCTCTGCATCCAATGCTGGATAGACATCGTAATGGTTCTGAAGAAGCATTTTGCGAAGGGTAACCTGAATGGTTTTAGAGTCATCAATGACCAGGATTTTGCTACCAGGTGCAGCGTTGCGACGACGTCTAGTGCGACGCTCAACGGTTAGACTTCCGTCTGCAGCCTGCTTTAATACTTGTTGATTATCCGAATCGTCACTGCGCCCTAATCCACCAATTTGACGGTGATCTACCAAAGTGCGCAATCTGTTTATAATGTTCAATGTTACCCCCGACTTGATTTACATGGCCACTAACATTTTCGAAAGTGGCTGTAAAACTTGGGGCCATTATAATTTTTAGAAATATTAAAAACCTAGATCCAATTATCAATTAGGCTAATTAATGGATCGAATAAGTTGATTTTTGTTCCGAATCTGTGTCCAAACTCTCATCTTCCAGCTCGTCATTGAAGCTGTCAGCCTGATCATCATCTTGATAGTCATCCTCGTAGCCAATGCCCTCAACTGAATCTGATGTGGTATCTGTGCCATCAATCTCTGTCCCATCAAACTCAGACTGTAGGTCGTCTACTGACTCTATTCCTTCCGAATGACCATCCTCAGCCAATGTTTCTTCGGCTTCTTCAATACCTTCGTAACCTTGCTCGCCTGCATCTGGATCGACAGCTTCCGGACCAACAGTCTCAGGATCGGGATCAACAGCAACTGTATCTTCAGCATTATCATTATTGCTAGTAGCGTCAGCAGAATCACTAGCGCTATCAGTCTCGTCATCACCATCAAACTTCAACTCTGGGTTGAGATTATCCAAATCTTTAAGTTCGGACAATGAAGGTAACTCATCGAGGCTTTTGAGATTAAAGTAATCGAGGAAACTTTTTGTGGTCGCGTAAAGAGCTGGCTTTCCGGGGACATCGCGATGCCCTACCACTCTAATCCACTCACGTTCCAATAAGGTCTTGATAATAGAAGAACTAACACTGACGCCGCGTACCTGCTCAATATCACTACGAGTGGTTGGCTGACGGTAGGCAATCAAGGACAAAGTCTCTAGCAATGCACGTGAATATCTAGCTGGACGCTCTTCCCATAAGCGGGCAATCCACTCGGCATACTCTTGGCGAGCCTGGTAACGATAGCCACTGGCCACTTCGACCAGCTCAATACCTCGCCCTTCTGCTTCCTGCTGAAGTTGCTCAAGAGCTTTCTTAATTTGCTCTGGCTTGATTTTTTCATCTTCTGCGAACAGCTCCATAATCTTGTCTTTAGACAAAGAGCTACCGGCGGCAAGAAGCGAAGCTTCAATAATGCGAACGATTTTTTCTTGATTCATACTCACTGCCAATCAATCCAATTAGTCGACCGTTGGCTCAATATCAGCCAACCTGTCCTCAACCGTTTCAGAGTCATCTTCCCCTTCGACACCAGAGCTGATCTTAGCTCTGACATGAATTGGGCCATAACCTTCGGTTTGTATAATTTCTAACAATGATTCTTTAGCCAACTCCATAATGGCCAGGAAAGTCACCACCACACCCATACGCCCTTCTTCGACATTAAACAATTGAGAAAAGTCACAGAAGCTCTGCGCTGAAAGGCGTTCAAGAACATGTCCCATCTTCTCTCTGACTGACAAGGCCTCGAACTGAATATGGTGGCTGGAAAACATTTCTGCACGACGTAAGACATCACGAAGGGCGAGCAGAAGCTCTTTCATCTCTACATCAGGATCAGGCTTTACGATATTGAGCTGTGGCTTTTTAGCGCTGACCGCAAAATTATCACGCCCCATTCGCGGTAACTCATCAATATCCTCTGCCGCCTGCTTAAACTGCTCGTACTCCTGTAATCGACGTATCAAGTCTGCGCGCGGATCATCTTCGTCTTCATCCTCATCTTTTGGACGCGGCAATAATACACGACTTTTGATTTCTGCCAGCATCGCTGCCATAACCAGATATTCGGCAGCCAATTCAAGGTGTAGAACCTTCATCAGCTCCACATACTCCATGTACTGCTCGGTAATATGAGCAATCGGAATATTAAGAATATCGAGGTTTTGGCGCTTAATCAGATAGAGCAATAAATCGAGCGGCCCTTCAAAAGCTTCTAGAAAGACTTCTAGTGCATCTGGAGGAATGTAGAGATCTTTTGGGAAATCTTCGACTTGTTGACCGTCAACCAGCGCAAAGGGCATCTCTTCCTGAAGATGTCCGGCTTCTGGTGAATGCTCGTTGGCATCCGTAAGCTGTTCGCTGGTTGGTTCGCTCATAATGACCACTTCATTTGTTATTTGTAAGAAAGGCCCATCGATTGACGGACATCGTCCATCGTTTCCCGCGCCACATCTCGTGCACGCTCAGAACCTTCAGATACGATATTACGCACTATTTCAGGACTTTCCTGGTATTCCTTGGCACGCTCAACAAAAACCTGCTGCTCTGCACATACCGCGTCAATTACCGGTCCCTTACAATCAATGCATCCTATACCTGCACTGGTGCACCCTTTCTGTACCCACTCTTTGACTTCATCTGAAGAGTAGATTTTGTGGAATTCCCACACAGGGCAGTTTTCAGGATTACCCGGATCAGTACGACGAACTCGCGCAGGGTCAGTCGGCATGGTTTTAATTTTCTTCTCAACAGATTCACGCGGCTCGCGCATGGCAATCGCGTTGCCGTAAGACTTGGACATTTTCTGTCCATCCAGACCTGGCATTTTTGAAACCGGCGTTAACAAAGCCTGTGGTTCAGGAAGAATAATCTTCCCTTCGCCATCGAGATAACCATAGAGTCGCTCACGGTCATTAATCGATATATTGGCCTGAGACTCTACCAGTGCCTGAGCGGTTTCCAGCGCTGACTGGTCACCTTCCTGTTGGAACTTCTTACGCAAGCTGTTGTAAAGCTTGGCGTTTTTCTTACCCATCTTTTTAATGGCTTCGGTGACCTTTTCTTCAAATCCAGGCTCTTTGCCATAGAAATGGTTAAAACGACGAGCTGCTTCACGAGTCATTTCAACGTGCGGCACCTGGTCCGCACCAACCGGCACATTGCCTGCACGGTAAACCAAAATATCAGCTGCCTGTAACAATGGGTAACCCAAAAAGCCATAAGTGGATAAGTCTTTGTTTTGTAACTTTTCCTGCTGCTCTTTATAGGTCGGAACTCGCTCCAGCCAACCTAAAGGCGTTACCATCGACAATAATAAATGTAATTCAGCATGCTCGGGGACTTTAGACTGTACAAAAATAGTCGCCGCAGTCGGGCTAATACCCGCAGCCAGCCAATCAAGAACCGTATCCCACACATATTCTTCTATGCGAGCCGTATCATCGTAATTGGTGGTCAGGGCGTGCCAGTCGGCAACCATGAAAAAGCACTCATACTCATGCTGCATTTGTGCCCAATTCTTTAAAACCCCGTGATAATGTCCCAAATGCAAAGGGCCGGTAGGACGCATTCCAGATAAAACGCGCTTCTGGCCAACAGTAATAGAACTCAAAGAAATACCCTTATAATTATGTCGAAATAGTAAAAATAATAAGACTGCCCATTATAACGAGATCGTTAAAAAAGGCCATGCATAATAAGTTGTAGCGCTACTCAGCCAAACTTACTCAAAAACTGTCGCATCACCTGCACCATAGCGAATGATTTCCGGATAGCCGCTAGTCATGTCGACAACGGTTGTTTCTTCATGACCACAATAACCGCCGTCAATAACCGCATCAACGCGGCCGTCCAACTCATCGAAAATTTCATGAGGTGCAAGCACTGAACCTTCGTCCTGCCCGGGAAGAATCAAGCTGGTGTTCATCATAGGTTCGCCAAGTGCTTCAAGAATTGCCTGAGCAATGGCGTTGTCTGGCACACGAATACCTATAGTTTTCTTTTTTGGATGCTTAAGTCGGTTTGGCACTTCTGCAGTTGCACGCAGGATAAATGTATAAGGCCCTGGCGTATTATTTTTAATCATACGAAAAGCAGTATTATCAACTCGCGCATAGAAAGCCAGTTCCGATAAATCCCGACAGACCAGAGTAAAGTTATGGTTCTTCTCTAGATCCCGAATCTGGCGAATGCGATCAAGAGCCCTCTTATCGCCAATGTGACAACCCAGCGCATAACCTGAGTCGGTTGGATAGACGACAACACCGCCATTACGGATGATAGCAACGATCTGGCTGATGAGTCGTGGCTGTGGGTTTTCGGGATGTATTTCAATCAGTTGCGTCATAATTTATCTTAAGAGTCTGTTGACCATAGTTGTTCGGTTACTGCCACGCTTCCCATACAGGTGTGACATTATCAGGCATCGGAGGAAATTTCCCCAGTAAGGCCCAGGGCTTATCCGGCGAATGGAAGTCTGACCCCTGTGAGGCAAGCAGGTTATACTTTTGCACCCAGTTTGCCAATAGGTTTTTCTTGCCCGGATGTATATTAGGATAACACACCTCAATTGCCTGGCCGCCCATTCGCTGAAAGGCTTGAATCAGCTCATGCAGTTGGTTTGAGCCCATCTTATATCGCGTGGGGTGGGCCAATACAGGAACGCCTCCCGCCTGCTTAATAATGGCAATGGCGTCTTCCAGCTCAAACCAGTCATCTTTGACAAACGCCTTGCCACCTTTAGCCAGATACTTTTTAAAGGCGTTAGTAAAATTGTTGACGACTCCTTTATCCAGTAAGTACTGAGCCAAATGAGTTCGGCAGACCATATTCTGTTCTTGTAACATGGTTTCAACATCTTCAACCGCCTGTTCTACGCCAGCTTTTTGCATCTTATGGGCCATTTCCAGCGCTCTTGTATGACGTTTCTGCTGCTGAAGCTTTAAAAATGAAGATAAGCCTGAGTGTTCAGGATCAATATTTAAGCCAACAATATGCAGGGTATGTTTGCCCCACCCCGCGGAGATCTCAACGCCTTCAATGATTTTTAGGTCGAAGCCCTGAGGCTGCTTGCGCAACGCCAAAACACCAGCCACAGAGTCATGATCCGTAATTGCCAGCTCATCGACGCCACGCTCAACGGCCAGCTCAACGAGCTCCAATGGCGAGAGACTGCCGTCAGATGCATGAGTATGGTTATGTAAGTCTCTTAACACGTATGAATACCACTATTGAATCTGTTACCAGTTTGCCTATCTTTTGCATTCAGGTAAACTTGGCGGGCACTTTTTTGGAGCCCACTATGACCTTTTTGAAAGAAAATTATCCGCTGGTAGCCTTTATTGCGGTTTATCTCATTACAAAAAACCTTATTCTGGCCGCTGCAGTTTGGAGCGCCGGATCATTAGTACAAATATTAACCAGCGTATTCACCAAACAACCAATCAAAAAAAGTCACATCGCCTACTTTATTCTTGGCGTTTTATTAGTGGCTTCCGCTTACTACTTTGATGACGAAAACTTCATCAAATGGAAAACCAGCATTATCCTTTGGGCTGGTGCCTTATTCATACTATTCCGACAGCTGTTCAGTAAAAAGTACATCATTCAGGATTTGCTGAAAGCCAATAATGTGCTTAAAGATACAGCCCCACAAAGCCTGCTGGCGAAAATCAATTGGTTGTGGATTGTATACCTGACGGGTTTCAGCTTTTTGAACCTCTATATCGCCTACACCTTTAGCACCGATGTCTGGTTCTGGTTTAAAATTATTGGGCTCTTTGTTTCAACCTTTTTGCTGTTTATCATCAGCATCATCATGCTCAAAGAACATGTTAATCTTGACGACCCACAAGATTCCAATCCTCACAATAAAGACTCGCAGGAATAAATTATGCTGTATGTCATATTCTCACAAGACGTTGAAAACTCACTGCCACTAAGAGCAAAGTCTCGCCCCGCACACGTTGAGCGGTTACAGGCACTAAAAAGCGAAGGTCGTCTAGTGCTGGCTGGCCCCTGCCCTGCCATTGATGCAGAAGATCCAGGCGAAGCAGGTTTCACCGGCAGCATGATCGTCGCTGAGTTTGAATCACTTGAAGACGCCCAGGCCTGGGCCGATGCCGATCCTTATATTGAAGCAGGCGTTTACCAGTCGGTTATCGTCAAACCGTATAAAAAAGTATTGCCGTAAATAGTTAACGAATTTTGGAGCTTATAATGGATAACTCACAACGCCTTGAACGCATGCAACAGCTTATTCAAGACGCGCTTAACCCATCGCAACTGGAAATCATTGACGACAGTCATAAACACATTGGCCATGCTGGTGCGAAAGAAGGTAAAGGCCACTTTACCGTTATTATTCAAAGTGAAGCGCTAGATGGTAAGCGTATGCTGCAGCAACATCGAGCCATTTATGATGCATTAGGCGATATGATGGAAACGGATATTCATGCTTTGGCGATTAAGGTGATCAAATAAAAGCAGCCCTTAATGGGGTTGGCTCTGTCTCAAGACGTATATTCTGCCCCTGTACCCTCATAGTGCGATAACTCTACTTAAAGAATCTCAAGCAAATTAATTTCTTTAGTGGTTTCGCACCCCATAAACCCACCTTGTACTTCCTGTTTATAGGATATGGAGAGGTTAACATGGTTGAGTTTAGACTTGTCAGGAGCAACAAAGACCACCATCGAATATAACTCAGGATCAGCAACGTAGTCGACTGCCTTAGAAGTATGTAATTGAGTTACAAGAAAGCGTTCACCATTCTCATCATTAAGAGTTAGATGTACATAATGAAGTTTTTCGTCTTGGTAGTGATTTGGAATATATACAATAATCCATTTACCATCCTGTTCCACAATAGGATTATAGTCATTTTCCTCTGCAAAAGAGCTTTGAGATGAAAAATAGAGAATTAATAAAATTAAAAATTTTCTGAGCATAGAGTTCTACCGCTTTGGCAAGTAACGCATAGGATCGACTGGCTTGCCCTTGAAGCGGATTTCGAAGTGTAGCTTAGGAACTTCACTGTCGGTGTTGCCGACTTCGGCGATTTTCTGGCCAGCTTTGATGATTTCGTTTTCCTTGACCAATAAAACTCGGTTGTGGGCATAGGCACTGATGAAGTCGTTGTTGTGTTTAACGATCACGAGATTACCGTAACCACGCAAGCCTCTGCCTGCGTAAACAACTCTGCCGGCTGCGGCGGCTCGTACTGGGTCTCCAATATTTCCGGCGATATCGATGCCTTTGGAACTTTTACTTGCTCCCGAGAACCCCTGCAGAATTTGCCCCATGGTCGGCCACATCCAGTACTTAACCGGGGAATTAGGTGTATAAGCGATTGGCTCTTTACTGCCACCGGAAGTATTGGAGTTGGTAACAGGCTCTTTCTTGGGTTCTTTTTTAGGCTCCTGCTGCGCCACGGGTTGTGTTGGTTGAGTGCTTGGTTGAGACGTTGACTGAGTTTGATTGCCGGTTGGTGTTCTAGGCACTTCAGTCACCGGTCTTCTTGCAACCGTGACTGGAGTACGACGCGAAGCATCTGTTGACTGTTGTGTACCAGGAGGTTCTGTACCAGCCACTTCATAGTCTTCCGCCGGGGTTATATCACGTGCTCTCTGCAGGTTCAGGCGCTGGCCCGCATGAATGGTGTAATTGCTGTCGATATCATTGGCTTGCGCGAGAATGTTGTAATCAAGGCCATATCGGAAAGCGATGGAGTATAAGGTGTCTCCCGGGCGAACGTAGTAGTATTGCTGACTGTTATCGACTTCTGACGGAGGATAGAAACTATGGAGCTGCGCCTTATGATTATTGGCTTCCCGCTCTTCAACGGGCGCCAGACGCTCATTGCCACATCCCTGCAGCCAGAAGACCACGAAAACAATGGCAACGATCCAAAGTGAACGGATGGCCGAGCGTTTTAGTATGTCTTTCGTTTCCTGTCGCATGCCTTCGATGAAAATCCTTGCTTTACAATGAGTTATTTGTGTTTTGGTCTCACACGTATTTATAAATAATATAGGCGATGACGGCAAGGATTAAGAACCCCCAGCCAATCCAGTCTACATATTGACGCAATTTATGGCGCATTGGTTCCCCGCCCCACTTCACTAATCCACCAATTAAGTAAAATTGTGCGGCACGAGCAATAATTGAGGCCAGCACAAAAGGCAGGAAAGCCATGCTGAGCGCGCCTGCGGTCAGGGTAAAGATTTTATAGGGAACCGGTGAAAATCCAGCGATTAAGACTACCCAGACGCCAAAGTCGGCGAACCAGACTACCGCTTTTTCATAAGTCGGCAGATAGCCAAACTCTTCGATGGCCGGCAATACCCAAGACTCGAAGGCAAAGGCTCCAATCAAATAACCCACAATGCCGCCAAGGACGGAGGTTACCGTTGATAATCCAGCCAGACTTAAGGCCCGGTGAGGCGTTGATAAGGCCATTGGCGCCAACATGGCCGCTGTAGGTATTGGGAAAAAGATAGATTCAATAAAACTGATAAAACCTAAAATATAAACTGCGTATTTATGACGAGCCCAACGCATACAGGCGTCGTACATCTTGGTGAAAATATTCATCGAGCAACGCCACTAACTAAAGGTACAAATTTAACTTTCTCAATCACGGTTTGTTTGAACTCATCACCCTGACGCTCCACCAGAACCAGCTCCTGAGCGGTCTCGGTCTGGCCAACTGGAATAATCATACGGCCACCATCAGCAAGTTGTGCCAGCAATTTTTCAGGAATCTGAGCCGGAGCGGCGGTAACAATAATCGCATCGAAGGGAGCATTCTGCAGCCAGCCATTAAAGCCATCGGCAAACAGGTACTGAACATTATGAATGCCCAATTGACCGAGTGTTTTTCTAGCCTGCATATGGAGTGCACGAATACGCTCGACAGTAAAGACGGTTTTGCAGAGTTTAGACAAAATGGCTGTTTGATAACCACAACCGGTTCCAATTTCCAGCACTTTATTCATTGGGCCTGATTCAAGCAGAGCCTGAGTCATGCGTGCGACAATATAAGGCTGAGAAATGGTCTGCCCCATGCCAATCGGTAGCGCGGTGTCTTCATAGGCACGATGGGATAATCCCTCATCAATAAATACATGACGAGGCGTATCTTCAATGGCTTTCAAAACCTGCTGGTTGCTAATGCCTTCGGCCATTAAACGCTGCACCAGGCGGCCACGCGTTCTTGCTGAAGTCATTCCTATGCCAGAAAAATGAGCTGCATTCATAGTTGTCTGTCTGTTCTATATTGTTGTTATTACTAAAATAGTTATGGTTTTGCGCCAGCTATTAATGAATTAGGTGCTCGAGGTTAAAGGCGAATCAAAGGCCTCCAGAAAATCTTCCACTTCATCAAAGCTGTTATACGCAGTTAGATCCACATTCACAGGCGTTATCGAAACGAAACCATGCTCAACGGCATGAAAATCCGTTCCTTCCCCAATATCTTGCCCGCTGGGTAAAGGGCCAAGCCAATAAACCTGGCGACCTTTTGGATCCTTATCCGGAATAATAGTATCAGCACGGTGGCGATTTCCCAAGCGCGTTAACTTAATTCCTTTCAATTCATTATAGGGCAGGTCTGGAACATTGATATTCAGTACTCTGTCCTTACCCAAAGGATGCTCTATTAAACCCTCAATAATTTCGACGGCAACTCGGGCAGCGGTATCATAATGCTGGCAATTATGGCCCACCAGTGACACGGCAACTGCGGTATAGCCAAGAGCTCGCCCCTCCATTGCTGCGGCAACCGTACCGGAATAAAGCGTATCATCGCCCAGATTTGCACCAGTATTGATACCTGCAACCACCATGTCAGGCGCCGCGCCCATTAGATGGTGAGTGCCCAGGTGCACACAATCGGTTGGAGTTCCAGTGACGGCATAAAAACCACGCTCGGTTTGCCATGCGCGAATAGGATGGTCCAGCGTCAGAGAGTTACTGGCGCCACTTCGATTACGGTCAGGCGCGACCACAGTAACCTGCGCAATACGCTGTAAATGGTCGTATAAGGCATTAATTCCCGGCGCAAAAAAGCCGTCATCATTACTCAGCAATATTTTCATAACATTCTTTGTTTAATCGTTAAAAGTATCTGGTTTATCAATATTCAGTTCAAATAATTCGCGCAACAGACTGGTAGCAAACGCTCCCTTGGGCAAACTAAAGCGCATTTCAAGAGTTTGTTCATTATGCCATTGCAAGATGACATTTTGAGGGAATACACGAATGGCACGTCGTTCCCCATTGAGACCTTTCCGTTCCAGTGCATCAATGATCGGCTGAAACGGCTCCAAAACAGCACTCTCGAACTCAGCTGCTTTCGCTAAAACCTGCGAACGGCCACGACCCGGCATGGGTGCTGTGGGATGAATATCCTTTGCGGTAAAGCGCGGTAACTCCTGTGATAAGTCCTGAACGGTAAAACCACTTTCTGAGCCATCAAGCTGGACATAATCACCATCCAGCAGTTCGCTGAATTGTCCTGCTTCAATACGTTTAGCAACAACCTGATTAAATAGGAAAGAGCGAACCGCAGAAAAGAGTAGGCCCTGTAGGTTTCGATTCTTGAGCTTTTTATTGGCCAATAATAAATCGACGCCACGCGCCAAGTTATCGCCATTGCGCCCAAAGCGCTGCTCACCAAAGTAATTGGCGAAACCATGTTGCTGGATCTTAGCTATTCGCTGCTCAAGCGAATTCTTATCCGCTCCTTCTTTAAAGCCAATATCACGTAATGTTATTTTGAAGTGATTCTGCTTAACCGCGCCAATGCGTAACTTTTTATCGTGACGTGTCGCTTTCAGGACTGTCACTTCATCATCATTAAACTCAGTCCAGTCAATCTCTTTTAATAAAGGCAATTGAACACTGAACCATTGTCTGGCAATGGCGAAGCGATCTTTTTTTCCTGCATAGCCAATATCGGTTGTATTAACTTCAGCAAAGCGACGTAATTTGTGACACACGATGTCAGTATTGATATTCCGCTTTTCGATGAGCAGTAAATGGTGTGCGCCCTCTCCCGAAGGTTCGAAGCGAAGCTCCTCGTCTACACAAAAGTCGCTAAGCTGTTGACGAAAAGTCGCTGAGGCTAAAGGAGCGCCATAGGCTCGAGGCCAGTCGTATAGTTTGAGTTCCATCTTAGGCTGCGCTGCTTTTCGATTGCAGCAAGCATACCGAATGAACGGCAATACCTTCTTTGCGCCCGACAAAACCAAGCTTTTCGGTCGTGGTCGCTTTCACATTCACCTGGTTTAATTCCACTTTGCAGACATCCGCAATAACTTTACGCATATCAGGAATTTTTGAAGCCATTTTAGGAGCTTGCGCCACAATGGTGACATCCAGATTACCTAATTCATAACCTTCGTCCTGAACCTGCTGCATGACAGCGACTAATAGCCCGCGACTGTCAGCACCGGCGAATTTCTCATCGGTATCTGGAAAATGATGGCCAATATCACCTTTAGCAATAGCTCCCAGCAAGGCATCACAGACAGCGTGCAAAACGACATCGCCATCCGAATGAGCAAGTAAACCCTGCTCACCCGGAAACTCAACGCCGCCCAAAATTAATGGGCTGTCGCCACCAAATTTATGAACGTCATAACCATGACCAATTCGAAACATAACCATCCCAACAATCGCGCTTAAAGAAAATTCGTTGTTAGGATCTTACCTGCATACTGCGTTCATGCCAAACCAATTGCTCCGCCTCAGCCAGCGGGCGCCCAATCTCTGCCAATTGTCGACGGCCCTGATCGGTAATTTGCTGGTAGGACTGGATATTCATGAAGCTCTGCACACATAAGCCGCTGGAACGATTGGCGCTCCCCATAGTGGGTAATGTGTGGTTGGGGCCAGCGCAATAATCTCCAAAAGCGACGGCACTGTTTTGCCCGATGAACAGTGAACCATAATGTTTCAAACTTTCTGCTGAAATCCGTTCATCCGCCAGTAAGAGGTGTTCAGGCGCATAGCGATTACTGAAGCGGATCATTGCCTCACTGTCATTGGCCTGCAATAAAACAATCTGCTCGCTCTGTAAAAGCGTATTCAATTCATCATCAGCAACAAGCTGCTGCTCAATGGCTTGTAGAAATTCCACATCATCGCTAACCAGTACGCTTTGTGCCTGCGGATCATGTTCAGCCTGCGCCGCCATGTCCGCAATCAGCCATTCCTGATTAGCCTGCGAATTGGCCAGAATCAGCAGTTCACTGGGACCAGCGGCAACGTCAATTTTGATTCGACTCTGCAACAGTTGCTTTGCCACGTTGACATATTGATTGCCAGGCCCCACTACCATCTGCACTGGTAACATCGTTTGATAGCCATAAGCCATTGCCGCCACCGCCTGGGCACCACCGATGTGCCAGAACTCAGTCGCTCCAGCTAAAGAGGCAGCTGCTAAAATTGCCGGGTGTACTGATGGCGAACAGGCTACTCGACGTTCACAGCCTGCAACTCGTGCTGGAATTAACGTCATTAAAGCGGTGGAAATCAGCGGAAAACGCCCCCCCGGAATATAAGCACCAATTGCTTCAATTGGACTATATTGAAAACCAAACACGCCACTATCTTCTTCAATCTGCTGGGGCTGTAATGAGTCTTTTTGTAACTGGCAAAAAGCTTCAATACGTTGCGCCGCCTGCTCAATCGAGTTTAGTAGTTGCGGTTCAAGCTCGTACTCACGATAAGGTTTCAGCGTGATTTTACGAGGCTGATAACCATCAAATCGCTTACTGAGGTTATCAATCGCCAAGTCACCACCGGTCTCAATCTCTTTTAATAATTTTGCTACCTGCTGGAACAGCTCTGGTGACTGAGTCAGGTTCGGACGCTTCCAGTTAGAAGCGCATTGTATTAAAGATTTATCCGCCATTACGCGCTCCTAGTTCATTGATGATATCGCTGGCTGCGACGCCTTTAGATTTGGCTCGTGCCAATGCAAAGAATATTAAATCGGCCGCTTCCCAGCGCACTTCATCCTGCTCATTAGCTTCGATCAGCTCTTCGCATTCTTCGCGCAATTTCTCCTGCTGCAAATCATCGCTGGCAAGAAGCTTCTGACTAAAACTAGTCAGTTCCTGACTTTGCATGCGCTGTTCGAAAACACGATCGAGTGTCGCCAAATCAAAATCCGCAGACTGACCAGCAAAACAGCTATAGCGATCAAAGTGACAGGCATTGCCTTGTTGTTGCACTTTAAAGATCAACGTATCGCCATCACAATCATAGTCGATATTGATCAACTGCTGTTGATTGCCGCTGGTAAGTCCTTTCTCCCACAATTCGTTACGTGAACGGCTGTAATAAATCCCCTTGCGCTTGCTCATTGCTGCCTGTAAGGATTGCTTATTTGAATAAGCCAGCATAAGAATCTTATCGGTTTCAATATCCTGAACAATGGTTGGAATTAATGGCGCCTTATCAAAATCCAGACAAGCCATAACAGCTTCATCCAGTTTAAGTTTGCCGGTATATATCGACATGCCTAGCTGACTGTTTGCTCCCAACTTGTTGATGAATTGAATATCATCCAGATCAGTAATACCCCCGGCAACAGTAACTGGAATTTTCGATTGCTCAACAACCTGCTTAATACGCTCGCGATCGATACCTTGCATCATGCCTTCTTTTTCTACCTGGGTATAAAGAAACTCTGAGCAGTTGCTCTGTAGCTCATCAATCATGGCGGCCACTTTATTATCAGAAGAAGACTGCCAACCGTGGGTGACCCAATCATCGCCTTTGGCATCAATGGCAAAAATCAGTTGAGCACGAGGTAGCTTTTTGACAAAGTCCTCGCGACAACTGGTGCCCAGAATGATTTTCTTAGCACCGCTAGACAGGTAGTCCCGCGCCGTTTCATAGTTACGAATGCCGCCGCCTACGCGACACGGAAATTTTTTAATCAGCTGCTTTATTAGCATTTTATTATCGCCTCTGCCTAGTGCAGCATTTAAGTCGATAATGGCTACTTCTCCATACAAAGAAAACTCTTCCAGCAATTCAAACAAGTTTTCTTTTTCAACAATTTTCCGAGAGGCATCACCCTGCTGTAGCTGCACAGCTTTACCATCGAGAAGATCAATACTTGGAATTAACATTACTTTTATCCTTTAATCATTTTGCTTTTCAATGCGAACGGCTACACCGTTATTGAACAATTCTTGTTTAACCTGCCCCACCGTAAATTCACCACGATGGAACATACCGGCTGCTAATGCAGCATCACTACCGGCCAGAAACGTTTCAGTAAAGTGTTCAGGCTTACAGGCGCCACCGGATGCGATAACCTGGATTCCCAATTGCTTGCTCACTCTACCCATCAGTTCATTATCAAAACCAATTCCAGTTCCATCACGATGCATGGCTGTCAATAAGACTTCTCCTGCGCCGCGTTGCTCAACTTCCGCAAGCCATTGCATGGCATCCAATTGAGTGGATGTATTGCCACCATTGATATAGACCCGATAATTGCCATCAGCAATTTCTTGATCAAGATCGACTGCAACAACAACACACTGCGAACCAAAACCTTTGGCAATCTGATCGATTAACTCAGGTTTTTTAACAGCCGCACTATTGAGCGCCACTTTGTCGGCACCGGCATTCAGAAACTGAGCAACATCAGTGTAGGTATTCAGTCCGCCACCGACGGTAAATGGTATCGACAGGTTTTCAGCAACGCGGGTAACGGTTTCCAACGCATTAGCTCGTTGTTCCAGGGTTGCCTTGATATCAAGAAACACAATCTCATCGGCTCCCTGTTCCTGATAACGAATAGCCAGTTCCACTGGATCACCCATGTCCTGCAGGCCTTTGAAATTCACCCCTTTCACCACACGGCCATGTGCTACATCGAGGCAGACAATGACGCGTGATTTGAGACCCTGCTCTATTTTGTTGATCAACTCAGACATTGCTTTAACACCTCTTCGCCTGCGATCCCTGATTTTTCAGGATGGCATTGGAATGCCACTAACTGGTTACTCGCGATAGCAGCAACAAAAGTTTCGCCATAAGTAACACTTGCTATAGCCTGCTCACTTTCCGTTACGCCGTAACTGTTGACGAAATACAGCGTTGTTTGATCCAGCCAGTTTTTTTCAGAGTCCACATCAGCCCAACCGACCATTGGTTGCTTTGGGCTTTTTAAACGAGTGACCTTGCCTTTAAAAATTCCGAGTCCCTTGATGCCCGGATCTTCCTCAGACTCTTCAAATAACACCTGCAGGCCAACACAAATACCGACCACTTTCTTGTCGCCCTGATACCAGTCACTGATGAGCTTATCGAGTCCACTGTTTCGCAAGTTTGACATCACAGTACCGAAGCGACCCTGTCCCGGAATAATCAAAGCCGATATATCCTTACCTTGCATATCTGCTGGCGAGTTAATGGTTACAGGTTCAAAGCCAATACGCCTCAAGCAACCGTTCAGACTGTACAAATTGCCTGCTCCAGTATTGATGACCCCAACTTTTGGCATCACTTCTACCACCATTGAGTCGCTCATAAGCTACCCTTAGAACTATTAGCACCCTGTTTTGGAGTAAGTGCTTCCCGCAGTGCAAAAGCAAGTCCTTTGAAACTGGCTTCGATTAAGTGGTGATTATTGTCAAAATACTCAGCCTTAATGTGCAAACTTATCTGCGCATTAATCGCAAAGGTATAGAAGAAGTGTTTCCACATTTCGGTCGCAATATTGCCAATCATCTCGCGTGTAAAAGGCAAGTCGGTAATGCCATAACCACGTCCACAGACATCGACCGCGACCATGATCAGACTGGCGTCCATCGGCAACAAACGCTGGCCATATCGGGTTATCGACTCCTGCTCCCGCCAGGCCTGTTGCAATGCCTGACCTAAACAAATCGCAACATCTTCAATTAAGTGGTGATCATCAACTTGTAAATCACCATTGGCTTCAAGGTTGAGATCCCAACCCGCGTGCAATGCTAGCTGAGTCAGCATATGGTCGAAAAAAGGTAGACCAGTATTGATCTTCAGTTTCTGTTGGCCATAAACATTAAGCTCCAAACGAATGGCCGTTTCTTTTGTCTGACGGACAATGGAAACTATCGAGCTTTGCTTCTTTGTGTCACTCATAACAACCTCTCTAATTCATTCACCGATGCCACGACCAGATCGGCACCCGCTTGATATAAGTTTTGTTCGTTCTCTTTATTGCTAACGCCAATGGCTAATGCACCAGCCGCCTTTGCAGCCTGAATGTCATCGGGAGTATCACCCAACATCCAGCAGATAGTGGCTCCATAATAAGCTTTGCATTGATTGATCCCCTCTGGTGCAGGTTTAGACTCAATAACGTCACAATCACTAACCAGAAATGTATTTCGAATGCCCAGCAACCCTAAGCCAATTTCTGCCTCACCACGCGGGCGCCCAGTGACTACTGCTGTTTTTATTGACTTACTGTTCTGCACAAAAATCTGTGTGCACAACTCTGAGCTGAGAATACCTTCTTCCAGTTGGTTCAAACCTGCGTCACCATTGCTGCCTAGATACAAAGTCTGAAACTGTTCTACAACCTGCTCATACTCTGGAACAGCATCATTGGTGTTTTGCTTGATCAGTTCATAAGTCAGTACCCAATCATTATTAAATCCACCCTGTGAACGTAATGTGTCGATGGCCTGTTGGGCGGGTTGCGTACCCACAAAATACTCAACCGTTTGCTTGATGGCAGCGTCATAGCTTTTGCTGGTATCAATCAAAACCCCATCCATATCAAAACAGATGAGCTCCGGTTGAAGTGCAAGGCTAAGTGCCTGGCGTAATGGCTGTAACTCATAAGGGATAGCAATACGAATCGCTGACTGCTCTGGTAAACCCTGCTTATTTAATTCAAGCCCCACCAAATCGGTTTTAATTTGAATATTATTTAGCTCACAGGCTGCTTTTATTAATTTCAAACGGTCGGGTGCATCGATAATCAGAATAAAATTTGCTTCGCTATCTAATACGTTCAACCCTCTTTGCCGTAACAATTGCACTAACTGATCGCGGTTTTGAGCAATTTGCTGGCAGAAATCAGCCACATCATTTTGAGCTTCTGGTGAGAATGCCTGACGTGCAATTTCCAAAGTAGGCCGAGGAACATTAAACGGCATCTTGCGATCTGCAAAACGTTTAATGAGGGATTCACTACCCAACAGATAACCACAACGGATACCGGCCAGTCCGTATGCTTTTGACAGTGTGCGGAGGAGAATGAGGTTATCGAATTCTTCAAGCAAAGAAAGTGACTGTTCAGCCTGTCCCGTAAATTCGATGTAAGCCTGATCGAGAAATACTTCCGCACCCTTTTCTTTAGCTTTTCGGCAAGCATCTCTGATCACATCCAACGCAAGCGTTTCACCGGTTGGATTATTGGGACTGGTTAAAACCAGAATGCTGTTCTTGGTTAAAGCTCTGAGGCTCGATTCAAGATCGATTGACTGATTATCCTGAGCTGGAATAAGTTGTGCTTTACTGTTCCATACTTTAATTCCGGACAGATACTGACTGAATGCCGGCATCGGAATGATCAACTCTTTCTGCTCAAGACTGGCAACCTTAAACATTATTTCAATCGCTTCATCACCACCATTAGTCACCATTATCTGCTCAGGTAGCAGACCAAACTGATTACTCATCTGCTGCTTGAGTTCAGTCTGGTCCGGATAACGCCAATAGTTTTGCGGTGTTAGCTTAGTCATATCAAGCCAGGCTGGGAATCGATCCGCCCGCTCATTAAAATCGAGCTTTAAAGGCTCTATTCGAGTTTCTTGCATATTCATGACCCTAATCCTTTTCCTGTTGCTTAAAGCACTTTGCGGATTGGCGTTTCCAGAATATCGGTCGCCCCCGCAGTAATCAGTTTCGGTAATAAGTCTTTAATCAACTTACGCTCAATCGCCGCTTTAATCGCAAAGCCATCAGCGTTATAAAGGCGACTAACCGTTGGAGCTCTCATTGCAGGTAACAAATCCACAACCTTGTCAATGCTGTCTTCTGAACAGTTCATCTCCAGCAACACACGCTTACGACCATTCAAGACACCGCGCATCAACAACAGAAGATCATCAATCTGTTTACGTTTCTCAGGGTCATCCAGTACGGATTTGTTGGCGATAAATTGAGTTGAGCTTTCCATAACCGTATCGACAATCTTTAAACGATTAGCACGTATAGTTGAGCCGGTACTGGTATTGTCGATAACCATGTCAGCATCTTCAGGTGGAAAGACTTCCGTCGCGCCATAAGCTCTAAGTAACTGATACGGAACCCCAAGTTGATCGAGGTATTTAGCCGAAATTTTCTTATACTCTGAAGCGACAATGATTTTCCTTTGCTTCACTTCGTTCCAATCCCACTCTTCGGGTATGCAGGAAACCAGCTTCACAGGGTTAAATCCTAAGTCCTCAAGCACCTCAACATCAGCCTCCTGTTCCAGAATCCAGTCCATACCTGCAAACCCAATATCGTGTTGGCCCAACGCTACCATCTCTGGAATGTTCTGACTTTTCAGCAACTTCACCTCAATATCACAGCCAAACAGTTGCGGACGGTAGTTACGGCTATCACCGACCAGCGTCAGACCAATATCCGACAGCAACTCAGAAACCTTGTCATACAACTTACCTTTTGGGATTACCATTTTTAAAGCCATGTCATTTCTCCTAATATCTAAAATTTAAATTTTCAAATCGTTAAACCAATAAAAAACCCCGTTGACCTTTCGGAGCAACGGGGTTCTTAAATCTGGGTGTCTTAGCTGTTTCTTACAAAAGTCTCAAACATAAGCACCACCACCGTCGCTCGCGCAGTGTATGATGATGGTGATGATGTAAGCTCTTGTTTAAAAACATCTTTTTGTCTCGTTTAATCAGTTAATTTATCAGTTTTAAAAATTGTAGGCATAAAAAAAGCCCCGCTGGTTGGCGGGGCTTCTTAGAAATTCTTAACAGCAAATTTCACACATAAAGCAACACCGCCAATCGGTCTGAATGGTGGTGATGGTGGTGAATTTGCGTCATTACTGTATTCATGAGGCTGATTAAAACCTATTCAGTGATTAGAGTCAACAGTGTCATTAATATTTAATAATGGTTCTGATGGTAGCTTGTATGGGCTCACACCCAGCCCTCACCACAATTGGTGAGCCAAGGCCCCTAACAGGCTTGCTCCAATAATTCCCCTTAGATTGAGCTGAGTAGTAACCAAGACATAGCAATTCAAAACAGGAAGTTTTGAATAGTAAAATTCGGGCCAAGGATGGAACGTATTTTACGGTGCGTTAAGTGGCTTGGTGAATACGAAGGAAGTTGAGCAGAGCGAAACCTCAATCTCGGGGCGCGCTTCTTTTTGCCTTCTTTTTCTTACGCGAATAAGAAAAAGAAGGTCGCTGAAAAGCGAAACAACAAATTAAACTAATGACCTTTAATTAAAAGAGTAACTTAAGATTAAAGGGTGTACTTAGGACTACCCAAAACAATAAAGAATCACATTCCCGCCAACCAAACCGATGCTAACATCATGTCTTCCGGCTGAGTGACTTTGATATTTTTACGAGTGCCAATGACTAACGCGGGATGCATGCCTTGAGCTTCAATGGCGGAGGCTTCGTCGGTGATTGCTAAACCCTGTTCCAATCCTGTTTCTATGGCGTCAGCCAGAATTTGCACAGGAAAGTATTGAGGGGTCTGTGCCAGCCAGATCTGTTCGCGGTTAAGCGTTTTGTCGATCGTTTGATTGGCATTTGCTAGTTTAACCGTATCCACTGAAGGTATAGCCAGAATAGCACCATGTTTTGATTCTTTGCCTGCCTGTATCAGTGCATCGATGCTTCCTGCATCAAGGCAAGGTCTGGCTGCATCATGCACCATTACCCAGTCATCTTGCTGATGCTGCTGTTGAATTGCTTTTAAACCATTAAGCACTGACTCTGCTCGAGTCGCACCACCTTCAACGGTGATAATTTTAGAGTGATTTGCAATTTTGATCTTTGCCCAATGATTGTCATTAGGGTGTAAGGCGACTACAACTTTATCAATGGAAGGATGTTCAAGAAACTTGGAAAGACTGTGCTCAAGAATGGTTTTACCATCGATTTCAAGATACTGCTTGGGTAATTCAGACTTCATGCGAGTACCAATCCCAGCAGCTGGAATCAGAGCCCAAATCTTGGTTTTATTGTTATTCATAGGGTTTGAGTCTTAACGCTAGTCTTTGGGGGTCTCTTGACGAGAGCCCTCTCTTGAATCGAGGATGCGGAAAAAAGTTTCGCCTTCTTTGATCATACCCAGCTGATAACGGGCACGCTCTTCGATGGCATCAGTGCCTTCTCTTAAATCATGGATTTCAGCGAGGATTTTTTGATTACGTAGCGCCAGTTCAGCGTTTTCTGATTTGACCAGTTCAATTCTGGCTTCTTGCTGCTTTATTTCGCGAAAAGAGGTTTGCCCGAACCACATTCGGTATTGAAGGCTGGTCAAAATAACCAATAATGTCAGGGCTACCCATTTCATAAACGTAACAATGCCAGAAAATATGGGGCAAATAAAGCAATAATGATAGTACTTACTTGCCCCATAAGGCTATAGTTTATTAGAACTTGAAGGCTTTCTTACCAGGGTAAGGTGCTTTTTCACCCAACGCTGACTCGATGCGCAACAATTGATTGTACTTGGCAACACGATCAGAACGGCACAATGAACCCGTTTTAATCTGACCAGCAGCGGTAGCAACAGCCAAGTCTGCAATAGTGGTATCTTCAGTTTCACCAGAACGATGAGAAATCACAGCGGTATAGCCAGCTTTATGGGCCATATCGATGGCTGCCAAGGTTTCAGTCAAGGTACCAATCTGATTTACCTTGATAAGGATCGAATTGGCAACGCCCTGCTCAATACCTTTTGACAAGATCTTAGTGTTAGTCACGAACAAATCATCACCCACTAACTGGCACTTGCTGCCAATCTTATCCGTTAATAATTTCCAACCTTCCCAGTCACTTTCGTCCATACCATCTTCGATTGATACGATTGGGTAACGCTCAACCCAGTCGGCCAAGTAATCAGTAAATTCTGCTGAAGTTAACACCTTGCCTTCACCACTTAAGTGGTACTTACCATCTTTATAAAATTCGCTCGAAGCGATATCCAAAGCTAAAGCAACATCGTCGCCTAGTTTGTAGCCAGCACGATCAACCGCTTCAACAATGGCCTGAATCGCTTCTTCGTTCGAACCCAAGTCAGGAGCGAAACCACCTTCATCTCCTACCGCAGTGTTCAAACCCTTTTCCTGTAATACTTTACGTAAGTGATGGAAAATTTCCGCTCCCATACGCAAGGCTTCAGAGAACGTTGGTGCGCCAACCGGCATAACCATAAACTCTTGAATATCAACGTTATTATCGGCATGCTCACCACCATTGATGATATTCATCATTGGTACCGGCATGGCAAAGTTACCGTCACGGTTGATATGTTCATACAAAGGCTTGCCTAATGCCTGAGCAGCGGCCTTGGCGTTTGCAAGTGACACCGCAAGTATCGCGTTTGCTCCTAATTTCTCTTTATTTTCAGTACCATCCAGATCCAGCATGACCTGGTCAATGGCAGCCTGATCAGTTGCATCTTTGCCCACTAAGGCTGACTTGATTTCATTGTTAACGTGACCAACGGCTTTTAAAACACCTTTGCCAAGATAACGAGACTTATCACCATCACGCAATTCCAATGCTTCGCGTGAACCGGTTGATGCACCTGATGGTGAACATGCCATAGCGCGAACGCCATTTTCCAGCACCACTTCTGCCTCAACTGTAGGATTGCCGCGTGAATCCAATACTTCGCGACCGATGATATCTGTAATTTTCAAGCCAATACCCTCTTAAATTGTTTCAACCAAAACGAAATGAGAAAATTAATCACTAAATAAAAAACGAAAGACATAAAAAAACACTCCTGAGAACAGGAGTGTTTGAGATTTATAGCAAGTTGCCCTTGCCAAATTCGTGGATCGAGTCCTCAATATAGCCAGCCTTCTTAACCACGTCGTCCAGCTCTTTCATGACCCGCAGCATTTCTTCGATACGATACATCGGGAAAGAGTTAGGACCATCGCATTTGGCGACTTCTGGATTTGGGTGCGACTCCATGAAAACACCAGAAACGCCAGCGGCGATAGCAGCACGTGCCAACACTGGGATCACATCACGCAAACCGCCTGAAGAAGAACCTTGTCCACCCGGCAATTGAGCAGAATGAGTCGCGTCATAAACCACAGGACAACCGGTATCGCGCATAATCGACAGTGAGCGCATATCAGAGACTAAATTGTTGTAGCCAAAGGATACGCCACGCTCACACACCATAATGTTTTTGTTACCGGTTTCACGAGCTTTATCCACCACGTTTTTCATATCCCATGGTGAGAGAAATTGACCTTTCTTGATATTGACCGGGATACCAGGCTCACACACTTTACGAATAAAGTTGGTTTGACGGCACAGAAACGCGGGGGTCTGCATGACGTCTACTACGTCTGCTACTTCCTGAATTGGCGTATCTTCATGGACATCGGTTAATACCGGCACGCCCACCTGATCTTTAACTTTTTGCAGAATACGCAGACCTTCTTCCAGACCAGGCCCACGGAAACTTTTACTGGATGAACGGTTCGCTTTATCGAACGATGACTTATAAATATAGGGAATTCCAAGACGATCCGTCATTTCCTTCATGAAGCCTGCCGTATCAATCGCCAGTTGTTCACTTTCGATGACACAGGGCCCACAAATTAAGAAAAATGGCTGAGCCAGTCCTACTTCCCAATCCAGTAATTTCATACTTACACCTTAATTAAAGAATCTAACCTTGATAACTTTTTGATTAACCAGCAGTTTGTTTTGCATGGTAATCTTTCGCCGCATTCACGAAAGCACTGAATAATGGGTGCCCGTCGCGAGGTGTCGACGTAAACTCTGGGTGGAACTGACAGGCTACATACCAAGGATGATCCTTCAGCTCTACCATCTCTACCAACTTCTTCTCAGTAGAGGTACATGATACCACAAGGCCAGCTTCTTCAAGCTTTGGCAGTAAGTTATTGTTAACTTCGTAGCGATGACGGTGGCGTTCGTTGATCACTTCATTTTGGTAGATATCGAAGGCTTTAGTTCCCTTCTTGATATCAGCTGGCTGGGCACCAAGTCGCATAGTGCCGCCTAAATCCGAATCGTCAGCACGTTCTTCTTTAGAACCATCACGGTTAATCCACTCAGTGATAAGGCCGATAACCGGATAGGGGCTGTCAGGATTAAACTCTGAGCTGTTAGCATTTTCCATGCCCGCTTTATGGCGCGCATACTCGATGACCGCCACCTGCATACCCAGGCAAATACCAAGGTATGGAATTTTATTTTCACGCGCGTACTGTGCGGTAGCAATTTTGCCTTCTACACCACGCTCACCGAAACCACCAGGAATAAGAATCGCATCCATGTCTTTCAATAAAACCGTGCCCTTCTTTTCGATATCCTGAGAGTCGATATAGTGGATTTTGACTGACTGGCGAGTTTGTAGACCTGCGTGCTTTAACGCTTCAGTCAATGATTTATAGGCTTCAGTTAGATCCATATACTTACCAACCATGGCGATATTCACTTCGCCCTTCGGGTTGGCTTCGCGGTATAACACCTCTTCCCACTCAGACAAATCAGCTTCTGGGGCTTTCAGTTCAAAGCGCTCAAGAATGAAATCATCAACATGCTGATTAAGAAGGATTGAAGGAATACGGTAAATGCTGTCAACGTCCTGCAAGGAAACAACAGCGCGCTCTTTTACGTTGGTAAATAGCGCAATTTTGGCACGCTCGCCGGCTGGAATCGAACGATCAGAGCGGCAGATCAACATATCTGGCTGGATACCAATCGAGCGTAATTCTTTCACTGAGTGCTGAGTAGGCTTAGTTTTCAGCTCGCCAGCAGTGGCAATAAATGGCAGCAATGTCAAATGCACAAACATGGCATTTTCCTTGCCCACTTCAAAACGTAACTGACGAATCGCTTCCATGAATGGTAATGACTCGATATCACCCACAGTACCGCCGATCTCAACCATGGCGATATCCGCACCTTTAGCACCATCGATAATTTTTTGCTTAATTTCATCAGTGATGTGAGGGATAACCTGAACCGTTCCACCCAGGTAGTCACCACGACGTTCTTTTTTAAGCACATCGGAGTACACACGGCCAGTCGTGAAGTTATTGCGTTGATGCATGCGGGTGCGCACGAAACGCTCGTAATGGCCCAGATCCATATCGGTTTCTGCACCATCTTCGGTTACAAACACCTCACCATGCTGGAATGGGCTCATGGTGCCGGGGTCAACGTTAATATAAGGGTCCAGTTTCAACATGGTCACTTTAAGACCACGCGACTCTAGAAGTGCAGCCATCGAAGCAGCCGCAATACCCTTACCCAAAGAAGAAACAACACCACCGGTAACAAATACGTACTTGGTCATAAGCCTAACCCAACTTAAATAATTGCGAGCAGCTAGCTCTGCTCAAAAACACCATAAACTACAATATAAAATTTTCACCAATAGAAAAACGGGCCTGAAGGCCTTGTATATCGTAGCTTTTCGAATTCTGACACACTTTAAATCGGCCAAGGAACTCGGCCAAATGTCGATGAGAAGAAAGGGTCTCAAGACGGGAAGGCAGTATATCAAAAAGGTCGGAGCATTGGCGAGGAGTTTTTGTAAAATTACGGGTATCAAAAAACATCAATACAGACGCTAAGGCAGTAATCATCACAGAACTCATATAAAATGTGCCATATCTTAAGTTGTTTAGAGACACTTCATGAAAATCTGGGTTGATGCCGATGCCTGCCCCGTAGTCATCAAAGACATACTGTTTCGTGCCGCCGAGCGCACGAAAACACATTTGACGCTGGTTGCGAATCAGTTCATCCGCACACCACCTTCTCCGTATCTGAAGGCGATTCAGGTCAGTTCCGGTTTTGATGTAGCTGACGATGAGATCGTGCAGCGTGCCGAAAAAGGCGACCTCATTATCACTTCAGATATTCCACTGGCAGCAGAAGTGATTGAAAAAGGCTGTCAGGCTCTTAGTCCGCGCGGTGAGCTATTCACGAAAGATAATATTCGAGGTCGGCTTAATATGCGTGATTTTATGGATACTATGCGCTCAAGTGGCATTCACACCGGAGGCCCACCACCTTTAAGTCAAACTGATCGTATGAACTTTGCCAATCATCTGGATAGGATTTTAGCGAAGGGATAAGAGAGTCGGGGATCAGCAATAGTTACTTGTGTAGCTGCTTTGCAGCATTCCAAGCTTCATCAAGCTGCTCCAGAGTCGCGGTATCTACCGTTAAGTTCTGCTGAACAAGATGGTCTTCCAACTTTCTAAAGCGAGCTTCAAACTTTCGCGCGCTTTTGCGCAAAGCAGCTTCGGCATCAACTTTGAGATGGCGTGATAGGTTTACGCAAGAAAACAGTAAGTCACCAATTTCTTCTTCAATATTCTGCTGGTCATTATTGGCAATAGCCTGCTTAAGCTCGGCTATTTCTTCTTCTAGCTTGTCAATTACTCCACTGACTTCAGGCCAGTCGAAACCGTGTCTGCCAACGCGCTTCTGCATTTTCTGAGCTAGCGACAAAGCTGGGAAGTGTTTAGGGAGGTCATCCAACAAACTGGTGTTGGATTCATCTTTGCCCTGACGCTCACGATGCTTCTGTTGCTCCCAGTGCTTTTTCAGCTCTTCATCGGTGGAGAATGCCTTATCACCAAACACATGCGGATGACGGCTGACCAGTTTGTCGGACACCTTTTCAGCAATCGACTCAAAATCAAAGCGCCCTTCTTCCTGCCCAATCTGGGCATAAAAGATGACCTGGAACAGTAAATCACCCAGCTCGCCATGCAGCTCTTCAAAGTCACCTCGCTCAATGGCATCGGCAACTTCATAAGCTTCTTCAAGCGTATACGGAACAATGGTGTCATAGGTTTGTTTGCGATCCCAGGGACAGCCAGACACAGGATCACGAAGCGCCTGCATAATAGTCAGTAAACGATGAGTTTGAGGCAGTGAGGTTAAGACAGTTGTATCGCTCATAATATGTGCTTATCCGCGTCGTCGTTCGACTTTGAAAATATTCGGTAGTTGCTTGAGCAGTGTAATAACGCGCTGAAGATCTTCAAGCTGAGATAACTCAACTTCTATGTTGATCTGGACCTGCTCGCCACGCTTACTGGTTGATAAATCAGTCACACCAGCATTTTCATTGGCCAGCACGGTTGTAATATCTTTCAACAGGCTTTTTCTGTCTAGTGCAGTAATAACCAGGTCAACAGCATAAGCATTAGTCGACTCAGCTTCCCATTGCACAGAAATAATCCGCTCAGGCTTGTCGCGCAACGCCTTCTTGGCATGGGTGCAGTCTTTGTGGTGGATGACGATTCCGCGCCCCTGTGTGATGTAGCCAATGATCTCCTCACCAGGTACTGGCTTACAGCACTTGGCAATACTGGTCAGCAAATCCCCAACACCTGACACCGACACATCATTATATGATTTACGTTTCGATTTTTTACGTAAGGTCGGTTGAATATCACGCTGTGGCTTTTTCGATTCAAGCAACTCTTTAGCACGATTAATTGCCTGCGTAATACCGAGGTTGCCAGTACCGATTTTGGTATACATTTCCACATCGCTGGCCAGATGCAGCTTTTGTGCCAGCTCCTGATGAGGCACATTTGCCAAATCATTTCGGGATAACTCTTTTTCCAATAACTGACGACCAGCGTTAGCATTATCTTCCTGATCAAGCTTATTAAAAAATTGCTGAATTTTATGGCGAGTACGGCTACTGCTAATATAACCATTATGCGGAATTAACCAGTCGCGGCTCGGAGATTCCTCCTTCTGGGTCATAATCTCGATAACTTCACCTGTATGTACCTGATAAGTCAGCGGTACAATTCTGCCATTAATCTTAGCACCCACACAACGATGCCCAATCGAGCTATGAATACGGTACGCAAAATCAATGGGAGTGCTGCCAGCTGGTAAGTCGATAACTTTACCTTGCGGTGTAAACACAAAAACACGGTCTTCAGAAACCGAACTCTGGAATTCCTGCATCAGCTCATCGGCATTAACATCCGCCAGCTCACTTTGCCATTCAAGAAGCTGCCGCATCCAGGCAATTTTTTCATCCACTCCAACCTTGGCTAAATTGGCGCCTTCTTTGTAAGCCCAATGTGCAGCAATACCCTTCTCAGCTTCTTCATGCATCTGGAAAGTACGGATTTGAATCTCGAGAATCTTCCCTTCCGGACCTACAACAGCGGTATGAATCGAGCGATAGCCATTCTCTTTTGGTGTTGCCACATAATCATCGAACTCTTTTGGAATATGTTGCCATTCACCATGCACAATTCCCAGTGCACCATAACAATCCTGCACACGCTCAACCAAGATTCTTACAGCCCGTACATCATAGATTTCTTCAAAGCCCACCTTTTTGCGGGTCATCTTCTTCCAGATGCTATAAATGTGCTTAACGCGGCCTGAAACTTCTCCTTTTATATTTTCTTCTTTGAGCTTTTTCTTTAGAAGTTGAAGAACATCCTCAATATAGCGTTCGCGATCAACTCGTTTCTCTTTCAGGCTTTTGGCGATAGAAAGGTAAGCTTCGGGTTCAAGATAGCGGAAAGCCAGATCTTCAAGCTCCCACTTAAGTTGGCCAATGCCCAGACGATTGGCCAGTGGCGCAAAGATATTCTTCGTTTCGCGAGCAAAGGTCAGTTGAATGTCACGACTGGCATCTTTGATGTGACGTAACGACACCACCCGGTCGGCAAGTTTTAATAACACCACCCGCGCATCGTTCACCATACCCAGAAGCATTTTGCGCAGGCTTTCCACCTGCTGATGATCATTCTCAGCGCCAGTCTGTTGTTGCAGGCTACGCATAGCCTCCATCTGTCCAGCACCCTCCACCAGGCCAGCAATAGTGGAGCCGACCTTATCTCTGATGGTTTCAACTTTTACCGAACCAGCAATCACAGAAGGTAATAAAACTGCAGCCGTCAAAGTATCAAAATCCGCATTGAAATGCGTTAGAACCTCAGCCAGCTCGAGACCAGCCGCCAAAGTATTCAGCTTTAAAACTGGGGTCACAGATACATTCTGCTGGGCCATAGTCACCGCTTTCTCAAGCTTCGACTTCGGCTTACCCTCAACAGTCAGTTGATTCAGCTCAAGCCACTGCTCAAACGAAAACTGAGAATTTTCAACCAGCTCAAATATATCGTGATCTTTGCGTTTCATGACAGATTCTAATTAAGTCCTTGTTTATAAACCTTCATATGAACAATATGGGAAAAGCTATATTAGCAGTATTAGTTTTTATTGGAAGTGGGTAAAAGTAATAAGGGTGTAAGGAATTGTTTTGATGCTCTTAGTTCGGGTGACAGGTTCACATTATTAGTAGGGAGCGCCTTGACACACTTATAAAACAGGCCAGTCATCATTATTAGATGATTAAACTCTCAATCCTTATCGGCTTGTAAAGAGTAAGAATAATGTTTAAATTTGCACACAGGGACTAATATTAACAACACTAGGATACTACCTTGTCAAAAAACTTCGTCTTAATAGATCTTGAGAATGTCCAACCTAAAAACATAAGTTTATTGAAGTCTCATCCTTTTGAAGTATTTGTGTTCGTTGGCTCAAATCAATCAAAGCTTTCTTTTGACTTGGCTTCTGCAATGCAAGAATTAGGTAACTCAGGCAAGTATATTAAAATAGAGGGCTCGGGGAAAAATTCACTCGACTTTCATATTTCTTACTACATAGGAGTTTTAGCCAAAGAAAATCCAGAGGCTTACTTTCACATCATCACAAAAGATAAGGGCTTTGACCCATTAATTAGTCACCTTAAAAAACATAAAATTAAAATTCAACGGGAATCAGACTTGGCGGAAATACCTGTATTAAGAATTTCTTCTTCAAAGTCAGACAAAGAACAAATAGATGCAATCGTTAAAAACCTTAAAGGTAGAGGGCAATCCAGGCCTAGAAAGGTAAAGACTCTCGCCAATACTATTAAATCCCTTTTCACCGAAAAACTTACAGAGAAACAACTTCAATCAATTATTACTGAACTTCAAAACAGTGGTTATATTACAATCGACAACAATAATATTTCATATCATTTAAAGAAGAAATAGCTTAGCACTTGGCCTTAAGCACCTTACATAAAAAGTCACTGGACCCCGTGGTTAAACCACGGGGTGACAAGATAATATGAGGTATTACATAAGTTTTAGCAGCGTACTTACCATTACCTTTACAGGCCAGAAAGAACTAAAATGCTTAAGTTTGCGGCAAAGAGTTGCCAAAGAGCGGAGTGATTTTCTCTCAGCAGACGACACCCTTCCCGACAAGGTTTTAAAGCAGATTTATTATTTCAAGACCAGACTATTGAACCTGAAAGGGAGATAAAATGGCTTTAGGCGAGGCAAAATTAAAAACTGGGGAAGGGAGTTTACTATGAGTAAATGACCGAGCCAGTTTTTAATTTTAACAAAGCATAAAGTTATTTTAGCCCCTTTCAAATAGGGCGATGGACTCAGTGTGAGAGGTATGCGGAAACATATCCATAACCCCCGCCTTCACTAACTTATACCCTCTTTCTTTAAGCTCACCGGCATCACGCGCTAATGTCGCAGGATTACAGGACACATAGACGATACGTTCTGGATTGAAGCGTGTGATGTTTTGCACCACATCCAGTGCGCCACTTCGTGGTGGGTCGATCAGTATTTTATTAAAACCCTGCTGCGCCCACTCTTCCTGTGTGAAGTCATCTTGCAGGTTAGTCGCGTGGAATTCGACATTACTCAGATTGTTATGCTTTGCATTCATCTGTCCGCGTTCAACCATGGCTTCACTACCTTCAACCCCGACCACATTTTGCGCCTGAGTGGCTAGAGGTATGGTGAAGTTGCCGAGACCACAGAATAGATCGAGAATACGGTCCTCTGCTTTGGGTTCGAGCCACTCAATAGCACGCTTGACCATTTTCTGATTGATGCTGGCGTTAACCTGAGTAAAGTCCATCGGGTGGAACAACATTTCCACATCATAATCATCAAAGCGATACGACAACCAGTCACGAGTATCCGGACCATACAGTAAATGCACCGTATCCGGGCCTTTCGGTTGCAGATAAATATAAAGGCCATGCTCTTTACCAAATTCGATCCAGAGGTTCTGATCCTTTTCGGTTAACGGCACCAGATGGCGAACAACCAATGCGACCTGGTCATCACCCATGGCGACTTCCAGCTGGGCCGTTTTATCATTGCTGTCTAATTCACTGATCATGTTTTTAAGCGGTGTAATCAGTTGACCGACTCTTGGATCAAGCACTAAACAGGAATCGATGTTGGCCAGAAAGTTACTACGCTTCTCACGAAACCCGACCAGGGCACCACCTTTCTTGGGTACATATTTCACACCAAGACGTGCCTTACGACGATAACCCAACACATCGGCCTGCAAAGGCTCAACTAACTCATAATCACCATTCTTGTGTGAGTAACCACCGAAGTGTTCAAATTGCTCGACCAGCACATTTTGCTTGTGATGTATCTGAGCTGGATTACTCATGTGTTGGAGACTGCAGCCACCGCAAATGTCTGCATGTTCACAAGGGGGAGTTACCCGATCCTCAGAAGAGCTGTGAATCTCAATGGCAACCCCTTCATCGAACTTGCCGCGTTTTTCGGTGTACTGGAAGGATACATCTTCGCCTTTAAGGGCGTTGTCTACAAAAACCGTTTTGCCTTCTACGCTGCAGATGCCACGCCCTTCGTGTGAAAAGGCATGGATACTTGCTCTTACGGGTTCGGTCGGTAACGGCTTTCTACGACGTCTTCTTGCCATGATTAACTCTCAATGTGATTAGTTTAATTCGATATAGGTGAAGCCTGCTGCTCTCTAGCCTTAAAGGCTCAACTCCAGGCTTCAAGGAATTCATTAAAATGCGGCTGGTTTTCGCTCTTTAGATAGTCACGAAGCTTTTGTTCTTCAACTTCCAGATCCTGCTGGCTTATGTTGCCACGCATCACTTCAAAGCGAAGATACACCAGATAGGTATTTAATACATCCGTCTCACAATAGTCGCGGATCGCCTTAAGGTTGCCCTGATGATAGGTTTCCCAGACTTTGGCACCACTCATACCCATTTTACCGGGGTAACCCAACATACTGGCGATTTTGTCGAGAGGGGCATTAGCGCGCGGATTATAGCTTGCAATGACGTCCATCAGGTCTAAATGTCGGCTATGGTAGCGGCTGATGTAATTGTTCCACTTGAACTGACTATCCATTTCGCCAGTATCCCAATACTTAGGAGCAGCAATGTTATGCTTGATGGCGCGATAATGCAGCACAGGCAAATCAAAGCCTGAGCCATTCCAGGAGACTATAGTTGGCGTGAAACGGTCGATGCCGTCAAAAAAGCGTTGAATGATCTCTTTTTCATCCGCCTGCTCGTCACCTAGTGACCAGACGGTCAGTTTATCGCCATGGCGAAATACCGCTGAAATGGCGACAACTTTTTGCAGATACAAAGGCTGAAATGTCGTGCCAGTCTGTTGATAGCGGAGATGCTCCATTGCAGTAACGACATCTTCATCGGACAAACCTTCAAACTCATTGAGTAAACGACCTGTTTCTATGTCTGGAATAGTTTCGATATCAAATACAAATATGTTCATAATATTGGTCTATTTTTTGCCTTTGTCCGGCCTGTAGCATTTCGGCCAAAGGCCTTTACTTGCCTATATCCATAGGGCAAGGTAGATTATGCAACGAAAGCCCCACATTATAACGACTTTGCCAGAAAAAGCTTGGAGAAATAGCCGCTTGAAATCTTTGCCTTGGTTCAGCATAGCTTCTTTGATACTTGCCCTTGTATTGGCAGTGCCCATGGCTGTGGCAGAACACCCAAGTCGCAAGGTCATATCAGTGGATGTTCTCGGCCCCTATTCCAGCCCACAGGAACAGGAGTTGTTGTTTGGACTGAGACAAACCATGGAAGAAAAGTACGATCTGGGGCTTAAACAAAACCTGCTGTTTTGGCAGAAACAACCTAACTGGGCCAACTATATCAATAACTCAGAAGCAGACTATATCATCACCGTCGGTCAGGAAGCTCTTGAACACATAATGAAGCAGCAGCCTAATCGCCCGGTTATCGCCCTTATGAATACTGCCGATAGCATTGAAGCCATGCGCCAGAATCAGCATGATGACTTTTATGCTATCACCCATGAACAACCTTTATTGCGATACTTTGCACTCATCAAAAGTCTGAATATCTACCAGGCTCAGACAGCCACATTTTTCAGTCAGGATAATTCGCAGATGAAAGGCCGCTATCAAACAATGGCTCGTTTTTTCAATCTGCCCTATAAATCCTTAATTGTTAAGCCCAGGCTGCAAACACAAGATGCTATCAATCAATTGATCAACTGTTGTCGGATCATGCTGCATGACACAGACCGAATCTACCCTCCGGGACGCTCCAGAAAGTCGTTGCTCTACAACAGCTTCCGTCATCGAGTGATAGTGATTGGTAATTCTCCCAGCATGTTGCAGGAAGGGGCGATGCTGGCATTATTCAGCAAGCCCTATACAATAGGCGAACAGACTGCTGGTTTGATTTATCAGATTGAAAATGGGCAGGTTAAAGAGCGGTATCAATACCCCGATAAGTTTGTGCTGGATGCAAACCGCCGAATTGCCAGGTTGCTCGGTTTTTCAGAATTGACTTTAGGCGAGTTAATTGGTCAGATCGAGATGTTAGAAAATGTTTATTATGAAATGGAACAATAGATGAAAGATTGGGGAATCAGTAAACGCATTATGACATTGGCGTTAACGCCAACAATTTTGGTTGCCTTATTGTTAGGAACCCTTTTCATCAGTAACCATATCAATGACAGTAAATATTCGCTGACGGCACGAGGCAAGACCATTGCAACTCATTTAGCCCTTGCTAGTGAGTATGGCCTCATTACCCTCGATGAAAAAAACCTTGCTGAAATGGCTCAGGCTGCGCGGGATAATGACAAGGACCTGATGGCTGTTGCTATTTTTGATCAGAACAACCGCGTCTTAGCATCAGTAGGTTCGGCGGAAACGCTAAGCGTAATGAGCATTGATAACCCTTATTCTCTGGCTCGCTCAGGCTCTTCCAATAATTTAATGCGTTTTGCCCGCACCGCTGAAAGCGAGCAGGGCAAACTGTTTTATGCTCCTATCATTTCAAAGTTTCCCGAAACTTATGAATCATGGCAGAACTATAGTCAGGCCAACGCACAGCTTTTAGGCTATGTCGCGGTCATGATGACTGATGAGTTTTCTGCAATCAGTCGCTATAACACCATTCTGACAACTCTATTCATTACCTTGATCGGTTTGCTGATTGGTGGTTTCTTGGCGCGCAGAATGTCGATGAGCGTTACCACCCCGATTGAGAAAATGGTTGAGGGCATTAACCGCATCAAAGACGGTCGTTTAGATACTCGTATTGAATCAGAAGCTAACGCTGAGCTGCTTACCTTGCAGGAAGGTATTAACCTGATGGCTGAAAATATGGAGCACAATCAGGACGAGATGCAACTGGCGGTTGATCAGGCTACGGAAGATTTGCGTGAAACGTTGGAAACCCTTGAGGTCAACAACCTGGAGCTGGATATCGCGCGTCGTCAGGCACTTGAGGCCAGTAGAGTTAAGACTGAGTTTCTGGCTAACATGAGTCATGAGATTCGAACGCCGATGAATGGTGTGATTGGCTTCACCGAGCTCTTGTTAAAAACTGAGCTTAACAATAAACAGAAAGACTTCCTGTTTGATATTAAGCGTTCCGCCACCAGCCTGTTATCAATCATTGATGACATCCTCGATTACTCTAAAATCGAGGCCGGTAAAATGTCCTTTGAACGCTACCCTTTCGACTTACGCGAATGTGTTGACGACATATTCCGCATGCTTGGCCCGAACGCCAACAAGAAAGGTATCGAGCTTGTATCGCTAATCTATTCAGATGTGCCTAAAGCCTTGCTGGGTGATCCCATTCGAATCAAACAGATCATCACCAACCTGGTCAACAACGCCATTAAATTTACCAAATCGGGCAGCGTTGAACTGTATGCAGAAGTAGAGTCAGAAAACAAAAAAGGACTTAAGCTTAAGATTCAGGTCAAAGACTCAGGCATTGGCCTAACTCAAGAACAACAACGCAACCTGTTCAAAGCCTTCAGTCAGGCCGATAGCTCGACCAAGCGTGAGTTTGGTGGCACCGGTCTAGGCCTGGTCATTTCCAAATCATTAGTGGAAAAAATGGGCGGTAATATTGGTGTTAACAGTAATCAGGGTGAAGGTTCAACTTTCTGGTTCACCCTGCAGTGCGAACGTACCGATGCCTTACCAGAGGATGGCCTGACGGGTGAGTTCCTGGCCAACAAATCCGTGCTGGTATTTGACCCTCACCCATCAACTCGCTTGTCTATTACTCAAATCCTTGAGGAATGGGGGATGTTGGTGCGCTCCTTTGAGAAAATTGATGATTTGATGACAGAAATTGATCTCTACAGTCAAAGTGGTAAAAGCATTGAATTAATCATTATTGGGGGCCAGCGTTTCCGTCGCCGCCAGCAACAGCTTGAATATATTTGTAACAAAGCACAGACACAACTTTACTGCCCAATCATTACGTTCACCACGGCAGGCAATGCAGATTTCCTGGAGCATCTACACTCAATAGGCGTTAATCGAGCTATGACCAAGCCGGTAACACACCGAGCTCTTTATAACTCTTTAATCGAGCTATTGAAAACACCTTCGATACATTCGGGCAAGGAACCTGCTGAAGCACCTGTTGGTGATGCCAGTTTGCTAAAAGATATCTATGTGCTGGCTGTTGATGATAACCCTGCGAATTTGCGCCTGGTCACTACCCTGCTTCAGGATCTCAATATTAAAGTTGATGCAGCAGAAAGTGGCATGCAGGCCGTATCACTGAGTAAAAACAAGGTTTACGACGCTATCTTGATGGATATTCAAATGCCGGAAATGGACGGACTGGAAGCCACCCGCACTATCCGAGCAAATCGCACAAACCTCAATACTCCAATCATCGCTTTAACGGCACACGCAATGGCCAGCGAGCGCGAGCAGCTATTAGAAGCCGGTATGGATGACTACATGACTAAACCTGTTTCAGAACAGGCCTTAGTCAATCTGCTTCTGAAATGGACTCAGGCAGCTTCGGATATCAATCCAACACCAACTGTACAGCAGGAGATCGAGGACGAAAATCGGAATCAATCTCTGGACTGGAGTTTGAGCTTAAAATTGGCTAACAATAATGAACAACTGGCCATAGACATGCTGAAAATGCTAGTAGACTCAAACTTTGATACAGGCCGTAATATTCATGCTGCCTACCAATCTCAGGACTTTGACCAATTACTACAACATGTTCACAAACTTCATGGCGCTAGCTGCTACGTTGGCACACCAAAGTTGAAGCACCTCAGTAATGTTTATGAAACGCTTCTCAAAAAGCAACAATACAACAAGCTGGAAGAGTTACACGAACAGCTATTAGCAGAACTTGAAGTCGTTAACAAAGAAGCTGAGCGATTCCTAAAACCGGAAAAA
Organism: Kangiella aquimarina DSM 16071; assembly: GCF_000374105.1. Classification (GTDB taxonomy): domain Bacteria; phylum Pseudomonadota; class Gammaproteobacteria; order Enterobacterales; family Kangiellaceae; genus Kangiella; species Kangiella aquimarina. The sequence continues at coordinate 434,852 of NZ_KB893651.1, read as the reverse complement.
GCTGATAGCTGAGCTGTTCGAAATAACAATTAAAAAAGGGGCTGCATTAGCCCCTTTTTATATATTCTCGAAAAGTATTAAGCGATAGTTTTCACATCAATAACTGGAGACTCTCTTTGTGGAACCTCGTCAATTATTACTCCATTCAAGAAACCATTTTCAGCATCGACACCATTAATTCGGGTGTTCAAAATCAATCGCTCAGGGCTGAGGTTTGATGGAATTTCAACCGCAACTTTATGGTAGTTGGGTGTGTAGCCAAAATAGCGCTGATTACCATCTTCGGTATACTGATTAGAGCTTTCCCACAACACTGGCACTGTCATACCCACCTGCTGCTCCAACTCCTTGGCCTTCAATTTTGCCGCCAACTCATGTAAACGATGGCTTCGTTCCTTTTTAACGTCTTTACTAATTTTGCCAGGTAGACGCGCGGCCTTGGTGCCTTCACGGTCTGAATAAGTAAAGATATGAATATGTCCGAAGCCAACCGCTTCAATGTATTGCATGGTTTGTTCGAACTCTTCGTCGGTCTCACCCGGGAAGCCAACAATCACATCGGTGGTTACATTAAAACCTGGAACCTGTGTTCTTGCCTGACGGACCAGCTCGCTAAAAGATGATGTTTTACAGCGACGTGACATACGCCTTAATACGGTATCGGCACCACTTTGGATGGGAAGATGCATATGCGGCATCAATCGAGGATTAGCAAACAGCTCAAAGAAGTTTTCGCCCAGATCCCACGGCTCGACGGATGCGAAACGTATTCTTGGCATTTCGGTTTCCGCCAATATTGTTTCCACTAATTCATACAAGCTGCTATCAATGTCTGAACCATAGCCACCCACATGCACGCCAGCTAAAACTATTTCCTGTACCCCTTCTGCATGCAACTGGTTAATTTCATCAATCAGGTCCTGAATCGTACGGCTTTTCTCTTCACCACGCGCCACAGTGACAATACAGTAGGTACAGCGATAACGGCAGCCATCCTGAATTTTGATAAAGGCCCGCTCACGATTACGGGCAAATAAAGCACTTTCTCCTGGTTCAGTGGCGAATTCTGGCATTGCCGGAATCTCAAGCAACTGCTTTGCTTTCTCGACTAGAATATCTTTATCTTCATTGGCCACCACCAGGTCAACACCCATAATCTGAGCAACTTCCTCTGGCTCCAATGATGCATAGCAACCTGTAACAACCTTGCGGGCCTGTGGGTTGGCACGATGAAAGCGACGAACTGTCTGGCGCGATTTTCTGGCCGCTTCCGCAGTTACCGCACAAGTATTCAGTACAATTAAATCCGCAGCATCAGCCTCCGAAGTCAGGGACAGGCCTAAACGCTGGAACGAATTTGCCCAGTTCTGAAGCTCCGCCTCATTCAATCGACACCCTAGCGCACTCAAATGTACCTGCATAACCACCTGACTCGTAATACTGATATTAGTAAGACCCAACAGCCTTACCTGCTAAAATTTGGACGGTAATTGTACAGTTTCTAGCCTTTATTGGCACTACCTTTTACCTGTGAATTTTCCTCATGTATAAAAAAAGGCACCTTGAGGTGCCTTCATTAACCATTAAAAATGGTTTATTTTTCAACAGTATGCAAATGCACATCTCTTTGTGGATAAGGAATACTGATATTGTTCTCATCCAGCGCCTTTTTAATGGCTTCCAGGTTCTCGAAATACACTCCCCAGTAATCAGCACTATCTGCCCAGACCCGAAGCACGAAATTCACAGAACTATCTGCCAGTGCTGATACAGCGATAAATGGCTCAGGATCTTTATGAACACGCTCATCTTTGTTGATCACACCCAAAATAACATCACGAGCCTTATCAATATCATCGTCATAACCAATACCAATGGTGAAGTCGACACGACGCTTAGGCTGAGTGCTGTAATTAATCATTGAGCCTGTAGAAATTGGCGAGTTAGGAATGATAATAGTTTTGTTGTCTGGGGTGGTTAAAATAGTATTGAAAATCTGAATCTCTTTAACGGTTCCAGAGTGACCCTGCATTTCAACAAAGTCCCCTACTCTGTAAGGACGTAGTATCAGCAGAATGACCCCTCCTGCGAAGTTTTGTAATGTCCCAGATAGCGCCAAACCGATAGCCAAACCAGCAGCACCCAACATGGCAACAAAGGTCGTCATCTGAATTCCAAGCATGCCAATAACAGTGATGGCTAATGCTGCTTTCAGCAAAATACCGATCATGCTTACCAGGAAACGCTGCAATGTGACATCAAACTTTTTCTTTTCAAAAGCTTTGCGAACGCCATTCACAATCATTCGAATAATGATCAAACCAACGAGCAGAACCACAAGTGCAGAAATCACTTTAGGCGCATAATCCATCATCACTTGCCAACTACTTTCGGCAAAGCTAGTTATTTCAGCGGTATCAACAGGTAATTTCATAGCTATCCTCTTGTTTTTAATATCGTAAATTTCTGCCAGCCATTCTAGCGGAGGAAAGACAAAGTTGCGAATTTGCTCAATAAAATTTACAAAAGTGTCACGATATATGGCTTAATTAACAGCAATTACTGGCAAGTTGCCGAAACTTTTGCAACACTCTTATTTATTAAGAGCAGAAACAGGAAGCTGTCATGGTCACAAAATCCTTTATAAAGCTTAGCGTCATCGGCCTCATCCTAAGCGGATCATTATCAGGTTGTAGTACATCTCAACCAGCTGAAATCGATAGCAAACTTACTGCCTGGCAAGGTGCAGAAATTGAAACCTTAATTCAGACCTGGGGTCTGCCAACTGGAGAGCAACAGGTTAATGACCTGACCTACGCTGAATGGAATACCCGCGATATCAAAAACAAGCCATCTATGCGTGTAGGAGTTGGCGGATTTGGTGGTAACTTTTTCGGTAGCATAGGCACAACCTTATTTGGTGGTCGTGAAGAAGTTCATTGTCGAGTACAGGTTGGATATAACCAGGAGGGACGTGTAGTAACAACTAACTGGACAGGCGATCCTGAAGCCTGTGATGCCGCTATCCCTGAGCGCCAGTCGTAATCCCCGAAGCTGTCTGGCTTAATTTCTACTTAAGCCAGACGTTCAAAATACTGAATCAGTAGCTGTAACTCTGGCACATTATAATAATCATTGATATCCGGTTTATAGACTGCCCGAATCTTGCTGGCAGGCTGCGATAACCACTCCTCCACATCTATTCTAAAGGCTATAGCCTGCAGCGCATGATCTTGCTCTGGGCTTCTCAAGGTTAACTTTAAATGGTTCTCACCGACAATCCTGTGATTCAAAACTTCAAACTCACCGTCAAAAGCTGGTTCCGGAAACCCCTGTCCAAAAGGACCAGCAAAGCTAAGCTCCATTGCAGTGTCCAGTGTCAACTCATCAGGGTTCAGCTCGCCATCAGTCTCTATAACGTCCTCAATAGGCTTACCTTTTAACAGGTCGGTAACCGCTTGCTCAAACGCATTCTGAAACGGCTCTAAATTTTCTAGAGCCAGCGACAAACCTGCAGCCATGGCGTGTCCACCAAACTTTTCTATCAACTGCGGATGACGGCTATCCACCAATGCTAGAGCATCTCTTATGTGCACTTCCTTAACCGATCGAGCCGAACCTTTCACGCTGTTATCATCAGCATTGGCAAAAACAATACAGGGCTTGTTCACTCTCTCCTTAATCCGCGAAGCCAACAGACCGACTACTCCCTGATGCCAGTGTGGCTCGTATAAACAAATTGAATGAGCAAACTCTCCACTCTGCCAATCAATGTCATCTAGCTTTGATAGAGCCTCATCCTGCATCTCCTGCTCAACCTGCTGCCTGTCACTGTTAAGACTATGTAGAATCTCTGCAAGTTCAGTCGCTTGAGCTTTATCCTCAGCCAAGAGGCACTCAATGCCAATGGCCATATCATCCAATCGACCAGCAGCATTCAGGCGCGGGCCGACTGCGAAGCCCAGATCCATGGCGGTAACTTTTGCCAGCTGACGTTTAGCTAACTGCAATAATGCATTAATACCAGGACGACTGCGGCCAGCTCTTATCAGACGCAATCCGTTATGAACCAGAAGCCGATTATTAGCATCAAGAGGTACCACATCTGCAACAGTTCCTAATGCAACGATATCCAGATAGTGCGCTAAATTTGGCTCCTCTAAGGACTGACTTTCGAACCAGTTTTCTTCTCTTAATCGAGCTCTCAGCGCCAATAACACATAAAAGACTACACCAACACCTGCCAAGTTTTTACTGGGGAACGCATCGCCTGGCTGGTTCGGATTCACAATCGCATCCGCTTCTGGCAATTCTTCACCTGCTAAATGATGGTCAGTAACCAATACCTTGATTCCATGTTCTCTAGCTGCTTTGACTCCAGCTATACTAGAAATGCCATTATCTACAGTTATTATTAAATCTGGTCGTGACTCTTTGGCAACTTCAACTAACTCAGGGGACAAGCCATAACCAAACTCAAATCTATTTGGTACCAGAAAATCCACATGCTTCGCACCAAAACTGGTTAAAACCAGTTTCGTCAAAGCGCTGCTGGTCGCGCCATCTGCATCGAAATCGCCGACTATCAAAATGCGCCTTTGCTGATGAATAGCCTCAAACAAAAGGTTCACCGCGGCTTCAATTCCTTTCAATTGATGGTATGGCAAAAGTTTCGTTAGGCTGTAATCCAGCTCATCAGGATCTTCAACACCGCGAGAGGCGTATATCCGATTGAGAACCGGACTGGCAGTTAGAGGCTGAACTTCTTGGTTGAGCTGGCGTTGTCGAATGAGTTTCTGCATATTAATTATTAGTTGTTGAGAAATTGACGCTTTGATCAGGCATTCAATGAGTTGCTATTATAGAGACACATCACAACTGATTAAAACCACCTATGGATTTTTCGCAGGACAAGACCAGTGGCCGCTACACCATACGATCCTATCGCAATGGTTCTATTATCATTAATGATGCGACATATCAGGTCCCAATTGTTCTTGACCTTGAGCACATACAGGCCAACGTTTTGCCAGATAATGTCTCAAAGCTGGATAAGCAAACTTTGACTGAGCTTGATATTGCAAGTTACGAAGTCGTTATTCTTGGGACAGGGGCAAAACAGGACTTTCCTTCCTGGGATTTACTGGAAGTAGCTCAGATGATGGGAACACCGCTCGAAGTAATGGCAACCGATGCTGCCTGCCGCACCTATACTATTCTGGCAAGTGATGGCAGGAATGTACTGGCTCTGCTCTACCCCTAAGACATTAAATATAAAACGCTCCCCTATAATGAAAAAAGCCTGCTTTATCAAGAACAATGCAGGCTTTTAGTAGGCTTTCAGCAGGTTTCGAGCTAACTTATTTTTGCTCTTTCTTTAGCTGGTCGAGACGTTGACGCATAATCTCAGCTGGCAAATAACCACCAATTAAGTCACCATTTTCCAGAATAATCCCTGGGGTTCCGCGGATACCGAATTTACGAACCAGACTCATTTGCTCTGCAAATGGCGTTTGACAATTGCCTTCTCGATACTTGCGTTCAATTTTGGCTTCCGTCATAGCTGTCTGCTGATCTTTTGCACACCAAATACCTTTTAGCTTGTCAGCAGAGGAAGAATTTAAACCTGCTCTGGGAAATGCCAGGTATTGGATAGTAATGCCTCGACTTAAATAATCTTCGCGCTCACGATGCATTTTCTGGCAGTAACCACAATCAATATCCGTAAAAACACTTATAACATGCTCTTCATTAGGTGATTTGAATATGACCATATCTTGATCTTTAACTTTGGCCATTTCTCGCTTGCGCATTGGTGATTTCATCTGATCAATCTGACTCATGCGTTCCATGGAGATATTACGAATTTTTTCTTCAGAAATATCGAGCATCTTGCCATCAATCAAATACTTACCATCATTGGAGATGTAATAGAGATCGCCTTGCAATACGAAAGAATAGAGGGAATCAACTTCAGATGGAGACACATGCTCGATAACCGCTCCTGGGAAGCGAGCCTCAAGCATAGCTATGATTTCCTCTTCGCTGAGAGCTTTAGTGGCTGCAGTAGCAAGTGGCATACAAAAGCTAACGATTAAAAGAACAAACAGCTTTTTCATTGAATAAGAACTCCAAGGCGTCAATTAATATTAAGAAGGTTCACCCAAAGATTGCGAGCGCACCATTAGTTTTTTCATTCTAGCGAGCCGAAGACAAGGAATTAAGCCGATTTACAAACTTTTACACCCTAAAATGATAACCTGACTATCCTCGGGGATGGTGTTGGCTATGTAGTTGTTTGAGACGTTCTTTAGCAACATAGGTGTAGATCTGCGTGGTAGATAAGTCACTATGACCAAGCAGCATCTGCAAGGTTCTTAAGTCAGCACCATGGTTGAGTAGGTGCGTAGCAAAAGCATGGCGCAAGGTATGGGGCGACAGGTGTTTTCGAATTCCTGCAGTTTTGGCATAAAACTTTATCCGATGCCAAAAGGTCTGGCGGGTCATTCGCTGACCCCTTGTACTTAAAAATAACCAGTCAGTTACTTTTTCTTTGGATAATTCGGCCCGCCCGTATCGTATGTAGTGTGCTATCGCCTGCAATGCTTCCTCACCTATAGGTACGATACGCTCTTTATTGCCCTTGCCAATCACTCGCATCACACCCTGCTGAAATCCTATTTGATTCATTTCAACAGAAATAAGTTCGGTTATCCTTAAACCACTGCTATAGAGTAATTCCAACATAGCTTTGTCACGTAAACCAAGAGCTGTATCAAGATCAGGCTGACTGAGCAAACTATCAACCTCATCCTCACTCAGTGACTTTGGTACGGGGGGTTGTATTTTAGGGCTTTCAATCTGTTGGGTGGGATCCACTTTAATGTGATTAGACTGTAGCAAATAACGGTAAAATTTACGTGCAGAAGATAAAAACCGAGCTGTCGAGCGACTGCTATATTGCTTGCTATACCGTTCAGCAAGATATTGTTGAATATCCGAGGCGCCAGAGTTAGTTAAAGTTTTGCCCTGTTTCTGTAACCATTGGTTAAATAATTTAAGATCACTACGATAACTGGACAATGTTGCATCAGATAGACCCTGCTCCATCCAGATCTGATCGCAAAACTGTTCTATTATAGATTCGCTCATAGTGCCGTTATCACATTATTTTGTTCTTTAACTGTACCAGAATAGAAAGTTTCAGCCATAAAAAAAGCAGCCACATAGGCTGCTTTTTTATCGAGAAATCGATATTACTTTTTAATATCCAATTTTTCTTTAATACGTGCAGATTTACCTGAACGCTCACGCAAGTAGTAGATTTTCGCTTTACGAACATCACCACGACGTTTAACTTCAATGCTGTCAATCAATGGGCTGTAAGTTTGGAATGTACGCTCAACGCCTACACCTGAAGAAATCTTACGCACTGTGAATGCAGAATTAAGACCGCGGTTACGCTTTGCAATTACAACGCCTTCAAAAGCCTGTAAACGCTCACGGTTACCTTCTTTAACTTTAACCTGAACAATAACAGTATCACCGGCACCAAATGTTGGTACTTCTTTAGTCATTTGCTCAGCTTCTAATTGCTGGATGATGTTACTCATGGCTGTGTGCTCCTCATTCGAGCTCTCGCTCGTTCAAAATTAATCGTTGGAAGACTACTTGCTCAAATTTGCTTCGTATTCTTCAATAAACTCCTGTAAGAGTTTTTGTTGCTCGTCATTCAATTGCATGGCGTCCAACAAATCCTTACGTCTCAACCAGGTTCTCCCCAGAGATTGCTTCAGCCTCCAGCGACGAATGTTATCATGATCGCCACTGAGCAATATGGGCGGGACCTGTTGACCTTCGAAAACCTCAGGTCTTGTATAATGCGGATGATCCAGTAGACCTTCCGCAAAAGAGTCCTCAACTGCAGAGTCTTCATGGCCGAGTACACCCGGTTGCATTCTGACTACTGCATCGATCACAGCCATAGCTGCAATCTCGCCACCACTTAATACAAAGTCACCGAGTGAAATCTCATCATCAATTTCTGATTCAATGATACGTTCATCGATACCTTCATAACGCCCTGCTACTAATAACAGGTTAGGCTTCTCGGCCAATTCCTTAACCACTTGGTGATTAAGTCTGCGTCCCTGTGGCGACAGATATATTTTGTAAACAGGTTGTGATGGTTCCTGCAAACTCATTCGAGTTTCAGCATACCGTATAGCTTCGGTCAGTGGCTGAGTCATCATTAGCATGCCAGGGCCGCCACCATAAGGTCTGTCATCAACGGTTCTATGTTTATCCGTTGTGAAGTCCCTGGGGTTGGTTACCGCAAAGTTCACTTTACCCTGCTTAACCGCCCTGCCAACTACGCCTTGCTCCATCACGCCATCGAACATGGCCGGAAACAAAGAAATCACATGAATGTTCATGCGCTGAACCTCATGTCATTCATGACTGATAGTCTAACTCCCAGTCAACCGTAATCTGCTTAGAGTCCAGATCAACTTTCATCACGCTATACTCAGGCACATAAGGTATTAGCAAATCTTCTTTCGAAGCCGTTTTAACCACTAATACGTCATTAGCACCTGTTTCCATCATCTTTTTGACTGTTCCCAGCTCTTCTCCAGCCATATTGACTACCGTTAATCCGACAAGATCACGCCAGTAATATTCACCTTCCTCAAGCTGAGGCAGTTGAGATTCCTCAATCGCAATCTCAACACCACGATAACTCTCAGCCGTATTTCGGTCATTACAACCTTCAAGCTGAGCCACCACAGTCTTACCCTGTTCACGCCCGTTGATAATTGAAACCTGTTGCCATTGGCCGTCCAGTTTCAAATACCAGGGACTATAATTCAGGATATTCTCCTTTGGGTCGGTATAAGAATAGACTTTTACCCACCCTTTTATGCCAGAAGCTCCGTTTAATTTACCGACAATAAGCGGCTTAAAAGCTTGTGACATAAAAAACCTACTAAATCAGTCTGTTAGGACGATTTAATTAAGCTTTTGCAGCTTGTTTAATTAAAGCAGCAACGCGGTCAGTTGTTTGCGCGCCTTCACCGATCCAGTGTTGAATACGGTCATTATCAAGGCGTAAACGCTCTTCATTACCACGAGCTACTGGGTTGAAGAAGCCAACACGCTCGATGAAACGGCCGTCACGACGTGCACGAACATCAGCAACTACTACATGGTAAAATGGGCGTTTTTTAGAACCACCACGAGCTAAACGAATGGTTACCATATCGTTCAAATCCTCTGTTTTAAGTACAAAACAGCCCTAAAAGCGCCAGAAATCGAGGCTTTTGAAGGCTTTCAAAATTTTAAGAGCGCGAATTTTACATTAAATACACGGCATTTGGAAACGTTTTTACCGAAAAAATCCTTATATTTAGCAATGAATCCAAGGATTTTTTAAATACATGACTACTGGGAGCAAGAGAGCTATTTTTGCTTCTGTAGCGAGGCAAATTACCCCGCGCCTATAGAAGCCTCTAATTCTACTTGAACTTGGACGTATTTACCCAATTATTATCACTACGACTAGCGACCAAAAGGAGGCATCCCACCTGGTCCACCACCCATTCCGCCGCCTGGCGGCATCATACCTTTCATGCCACGCATCATCTTCATCATACCACCGGGTCCTTTAAGCTTTTTCATCATCTTTTGCATCTGATTGAATTGCTTGAGGAGGCGATTCACATCCTGAATTTGAGTACCGGAACCATTGGCAATACGTTTTTTGCGAGAACCCTTGATTAGCTCTGGACGAGCGCGTTCTTTAGGGGTCATGGAGTTAATCATGGCAATCATGCGGTCTGTCATTTTATTGTTCATGGCTTTTTGCTTGGCAGCCTCGGGGATTTGCCCCATGCCAGGCAACTTATCCATCAAACCGGCCATGCCACCCATATTATTCATCTGCAACAGCTGGTCACGGAAATCACCAAGATCAAAGCCTTTGCCTTTCATAATCTTCTTGGCAACTTTTTCCGCTTTCTTCTTATCGACCTTGCGCTCAACTTCTTCAATTAAGCTTAAAACATCACCCATGCCGAGAATTCTTGAAGCAACACGTTCTGGATGGAATGGTTCAAGCTGGTCGATTTTCTCGCCCATACCAATGAACTTGATAGGTTTGCCGGTAATATGACGAATCGATAAGGCCGCACCACCACGTGCATCACCATCGGCTTTAGTTAGAATGACACCCGTTAGAGGTAAAGCATCATTGAAAGCTTTTGCGGTATTAGCCGCATCCTGACCGGTCATGGAGTCAACGACAAAGAGAGTCTCTGTGGGTTCAATCGCAGCATGTAGCGACTTAATCTCTTCCATCATTACCGCATCAATCGCCAAGCGACCAGCGGTATCAATAATAACCACATCAATAAACTGCTTTTTTGCCTCTTTTATGGCGTTATTAGCAATATCGATTGGCTTCTGCTCGGTTGAGCTTGGGAAAAAGGTGGCGCCAACTTCTCCAGCAACGGTTTCCAGCTGTTTAATTGCCGCAGGACGGTACACGTCCGCACTGGCAACCATTACCGATTTCTTTTCACGAGTTTTCAGTAAATGAGCCAGTTTACCGGCACTGGTTGTTTTACCTGCACCTTGCAAACCCGCCATCAAAATAACAACCGGTGGTTTAGCGCTCAGGTTCAAGGCATCATTAGCCTCGCCCATCGCCTTAATTAATTCATCATTTACGATTTTGATGAAAGCTTGGCCTGGGTCAAGCGCCTTACCCACTTCGGCGCCCATGGCACGTTCTTTTACATCGCCAATAAAGGCTTTAACCACAGGCAAAGCAACGTCCGCCTCCAACAAGGCCATGCGCACTTCGCGTAATGTATCCTTAATATTGTCTTCACTGATTTTGCCCTTTCCTTTTAGTGTTTTCAGGGCACCGGAGAGACGATCACTTAAACTGTCAAACATTGTTGCTTATCTCAAATTAATGGCTTTTATAAAATTAGGGGCATTATAACGAAATACAAGCTTCCGTGTTGTAGTATTTGTTGTAGTATTTCTCATAGATAGCGCTTGTTTCAGTGCTATTTTGCTCTAAAATGGCGGTTTAAGAAAATTCCAACAAACAAAAGGCCTTAAGGCAGTGTTAATCGATATAATTACCGGACTTTCTTATCTTGTATTGGCGGTATTTTTTATTCTCCGCCTTAATCACCCGGATAAAGAAGTACCAGAATGGGGAAAATGGCTGCCGCTGGCACCAATCGCACTTCATTTGTACGCACTTTATCTGGCCATTGAAACCGGTGCTGGGCAAAACCTATCTCTGTTCAATACCCTTTCGCTGGTTTCGCTGATCATGGTGTTGCTGATTGCCATTTATCGTTTTAACCATCAAACCCCGCATTTGATGTTATATGCCTGCCTTTTTGCTGGTTTTGTTTCTCTATTAAACATAGCTCCTGAAAAACCAAACATCATAATGCTCAAGGGCAATTCCCTTGCTTTCTGGCATATATGGCTTTCAGTGATTGGTTTCAGCTTACTTCTGATTGCTACTTTCCAAAGTATCCTATTGTTGTTTCTACATAAAAAATTGCGTAGTCGCCCGGCCTCCATCCACCCACTTCTGCCGCCATTGATGCAAATGGAGCAGTTTCTATCGGCATTAGTGCTATCAGGCATTATCAGCCTGGGAGTTGCTCTAATACTAGGCTTTATGCAACCCGATACGGCATTACGAGCTCAATCGCTACACAAAATTGTTCTTTCAGCTCTAGCCTGGTTCAGCTTCTGTACATTTTACCTTGGGTATAAGTTATCCCGTTTAAGTGGTATTCGGTTTGCTCGGCTATGCATTATTGCTTTCGTCATCCTCGCGTTAGGTTACGTTGGCAGTAAACTGGTGCTGGATTATATTCTGCAGCGAGGTTAATTTTTGGAATCTCTGTCGACCAGCACCCTGTTTATCATTCTTGGCCTCCTGATATTCCTGTCTGCATTTTTCTCAAGTTCAGAAACAGGAATGATGTCTCTCAATCGTTATCGATTGAAGCACCGAGCAAAAAATGGCGATCGAAGCGCAAAGCGGGTCTATAAAATGCTCAAGCGTCCGGACAAACTTCTCGGGCTCATATTGCTCGGTAATAATATTGTTAATATTTTGGCTTCGGCCATTGCAACGGTAATTGCTATTCGCTTCTGGGGCGAAGGCGGTATCTTTGCTGCAACCCTGATGTTAACGGTAGTTATTCTGATATTTGCAGAAGTCACTCCGAAAACATTAGCCGCATTATTTCCCGAGCGCATTGCATTTTTTGCAGCACCGATTCTTAAGCCTCTTTCAACATTATTATCCCCAGCAATTAAACTCATTAGCTTTCTGGCAAATGGTTTGCTGCGCCTATTTGGCGTCAATGCTGGAGCCGAAGGAGAAGATCATTTAAGTCAGGAAGAGCTTCGAACAGTCGTGAATGAGGCCGGAGCAATGATACCGCGCCGTCACCAGAAAATGCTATTGAGTATTCTGGATCTGGAAACGGTAACCGTTGATGACATCATGGTGCCGCGCAATGAAATTGCTGGCGTCGATCTGGCCGATGACATGGATTATATTTTAGAACAGATACGAAACAGCATTCACACTAGGCTATTAGTGTTTAAAGAAGAAATCGATCAGGTACAGGGCTTTTTACACGCCCGTAACTTTGGCAGAATTTTAGAGCTTGAAGAGCCTACTATTGATGACATTCTTAACTACCTTGACCCGATTTATTATGTGCCGGAAGGTACACCTTTACATACTCAGCTGATGAAGTTCCAACGCAAGCGCGATCGCGTGGGACTGGTAGTTGATGAATATGGCGATATTGAAGGACTGGTAACTCTTGACGATATTCTGGAAGAAATTGTTGGCGACTTTACCACTGAAATGTCGAACATCAATAAAGAGATTCAAGCGCAGCATGATGGTACTTATCTGGTAGATGGCACCATCACAATTCGTGAGCTCAATCGTGCAATGAAGTGGTACTTACCCACTGATGGCCCGAAAACATTGAATGGCCTAATAACTGAATATCTTGAAACGATCCCTCAGGCTGCCACAGGGTTACGTTTATATGGCTATCCAATGGAAATCCTGCAAGTAAAAGACAACTTAATTAAAACCGTGCGCATCATGCCCAAACTTTACCGCGCTCCAGAAACTGATATCTAAACTTGGAACTCATCCATGACACACAATAAAGAGAATTTCTTTTTCAGGCTATATCAGAAAGTCATTTTAAACCATCCGATAATTGTCCTATCGCTGGTCATCATTCTTTCAGTTATTGCAGCTACCCAGCTCCCTAAGTTTCGCCTTGATGCATCCGGTGAATCATTAACGCTAGAAAATGATAAATCACTCAATTATTACCGTCAGGTCAATGAACGTTACGGCTCAGATGATTTTCTGATTATCACATGGAAACCTAAAGCCGGTTTAATGGATGAGGAATCGCTGGCCTCGTTACAGGATCTGGTGAGTCGTTTACAACAGCTGCCAACTGTTGCCAATATCAATAGTATTCTTAATGTTCCATTATTGGATGGCATCAAACTGGATGCTGAAGCTCTTTCCGCAGAAATTCCAACCCTGATGGATGAAGGTGTTGATAAACAAAAAGCGCTGGAGGAGTTTACCAGCAGTCCACTCTATACAAATCTGCTGGTTGGCGACAATGGCGAAACCAGCGCCATACAGGTCAATTTTGAGCGAGATGAACGTTACTTTTCATTGCTTGATGCTCGCGATGAACTACGTCAGAAGCGTAGCCAGCAGAAACTGACTGATGAAGAAACAAAGCGACTGAAGCAGCTGGAAGATGAATTCGATGCCTACAGTAAAGAAGTATCAGAGCGCACCAGCCAAATCATAGCAGATGTCAGATTGATAATGGATGATTACCGAGATGTTGCCGAGCTATATCTTGGTGGCATTTCAATGATCACCAATGACATGTTGGATTTTATTCAGCATGATATTACGGTATTTGGTATTGGCATCCTACTATTCATCATGCTTGCCTTATTTGTATTCTTCGGCAAAGTGCGTTGGGTCTTGATACCGTTATTTTCCTGCCTGGTCACAGTGCTGGTTTTGGCGGGACTGTTGAGTTATCTCGATTGGCGAATAACCGTCATATCCTCAAACTTCCCTTCTATACTTTTGATTACTGTATTGGCGCTAAATGTCCACCTGGTAGTCTTTTATCGGGACTTTATTTCCGACAACCCTGACAGCTCGCAGATGGAACGCTTAAAGGCCACCATTAAGACCATGTACTGGCCTTGTCTATATACCGCTTTAACTACCATCGTTGCATTTATATCACTGCTCATTAGTGGCATTCGACCAGTAATCGACTTTGGCTGGATTATGACTATTGGTCTGGTGCTGGGTTTCGTTATTACCTTTATTGTGTTCCCAAGCTTTATCCAGCTTCTAAGTACTGAAAAGCATCAAAGTGGCTCAAGCATTACTTACAAAATTACGCACTGGATTTACAACATCAGCGTAAAATTCAAACCAGCTATTTTCACTTTAGCGGTACTGCTTGTACTGTTCAGTGGCTACGGTATTTCTCAACTCAAGGTCGAAAACCGCTTTATTGATTACTTTAAGCCGTCCACTGAAATTTATCAGGGCATGACAGTAATCGATCAGGAGCTGGGTGGTACGACTCCTTTGGATATTGTCATTGATGCAGATCCAAATGAAGAATCGCTATTTGCGGATGATGAATTTGAAGATGAGTTTGGTGATGAGTTTGATAGTTCTACTTATGACCCCGGCTACTGGTATACTCGCAGCAAGCTAGAAACTCTGGAACAAATTCATGACTACATCGATAGTCTCGAGGTAACGGGTAAAGTTCAGTCGTTGGCAACTACAACTAAAGTTCTAAAGGAGATGAATGAAGGGGAGTATCCTGATGAATTGACCCTGTCTCTGGTCCACAAGGAAATGCCTGACGATGTTCGAGCAACTCTTTTAGATCCATACCTTTCAGAGGACGGCGATCAAACCCGAATCAATATCCGTGTAGAGGAAACAAACCCGGAGCTCAAGCGCTCTGATCTTATCGCAAACATTAATGACTTTATCGCTAATGAAACAAACGTAAAGCAGGAGCATGTTCACTTTACGGGTATGATGGTGCTCTACAACAACATGCTGCAAAGCTTATTTGACTCTCAGATAATGACCATAGGTGTTGTTTATCTGGCTATTTTACTAATGTTCCTAGTGTTATTCCGCTCATTTGTTCTAGCTATTCTTGCCACCATTCCGAACGCCCTGTCGGCAGCGTTGGTACTAGGAATTATGGGTTGGATGGGCGTACCCATGGACATGATGACGATTACCATTGCAGCGATTGTAATAGGAATTGCGGTGGATAATTCGATTCACTATGTACACCGCTTTAAAAATGAATTCAAAAAAGACAATGATTATCTGGCAACTATGGAACGCTGTCATGGCAGTATTGGTAAGGCCATATACTACACAGGTGTAACCATTATTGTAGGCTTTGCGATTCTGGCACTGTCTGAATTCATTCCGTCTATCTATTTTGGTCTTCTAACAGGTTTTGCAATGGCAGTGGCTTTATTCCTGAACCTAACCCTGCTTCCGCTGATGCTGGTTACAGTAAAACCTCTTAAAGCTAATAAGGCCTAGTAAATAGAAATACTACACAAAAAAGGAGCTCATCGAGCTCCTTTTTTGTGGACTATCAAGTCTAATCTTTGGGTTTTCGCATTTGAACACACAATACATCACAGGGCGAACCATGTAAGACACCATTGGCGGTTGAGCCCAGCAATAGCTCCCAACCATGCTGTCCGTGGGTTCCTATTACGATAACATCGCAGTTTCTCTCTTCTGCATACTTCTTAATTTCACGAGACGGTTTACCAACCTTAATGTGGCAATGGTCGTCGGCAACACCATACTTCTTTGCAAATTCATTAATACGTTTTGTTTTAGCTTTTATTGCTTCTTGTTCGATATCATCAGTATTGACGATAACGGCCCCAAAAGGTGCACCCGCCCAAAGGCCGGCTTCAATGGGTTCAGCGACATGAATCAGATGAAGATCTCCACCTTCGGCAAGGATATTTTTTGCTTTTTGAATGATGGCCTCGCCTTCTTTACGAAGATCCAATGCCACTAACACTTGTTGGTATGAACCCATAACTCTCTCCTTTGTCTAACAACTGTCTTATTTATACCCTATTCCAACCTTACAGTATTTTGATCCAGATCAAAATGGGGTGAGGTTGATAGATTTAGTCTAGCATAGCAATGTACATAATTTGGAGGTGTATTATGCAACTATCAAAGTGGAAACCTTTCTCAAACATTGAATCTTTCATGAACTTCCCCGTTTCCGGACTATTTGACGAAATGTCCAATGGCTTCGGCAACGAATGGCGTCCAGCTGTAGACTTTATTGAAAAATCTGACGAGTTTCTGGTGAAGGCGGAGCTTCCTGAAGTTAAGAAAGAAGACGTTAAAATTAATATCGAAAACAATATCTTAAGCGTTCAGGGGGAACGCCGTTACGAGGAAAAGGATGAAAAGCAGCATAGATTAGAACGATTTTATGGTAGCTTCACTCGTAGCTTTACCCTGCCTGACAATGTTGACACTGATCAATGCAAAGCCGAGTTTAAAGATGGCATGTTAAACATTCACTTGCCGAAAAAAGCTGGTAGTGAAAAGCCTAAAAAATCAATACAAATTAATTAAGGCTAAGTAGGTAGGTAGTTAACTTAACTCTCTTGGGTTTTGCTTATTCGAGCAACGACACTTAGACCCAAGAGAGTTTCTTTTAGATACTTAGAGTTTAATGGTCACTTTTGCAGCACTGTTACGAGCTTTTGCTCTAGCCTGTTCAACAGAATCAGCTTTTGCTAAAGCAACGCCCATACGGCGTTTACCACTCACTTCTGGTTTACCAAATAAGCGCAACTGAGTATCAGCTTCAAAGATAGCCTTATCCAGATTCCCAAACTCAACTTGCTGCGACTCACCTTCAACCAGGATCACTGCAGAGGCAGAAGGTCCCTGTTGACGTATGGCTGGAATAGGCAATCCCAGAATGGCTCGGGCATGTAATGCAAACTCTGATAAATCCTGTGATATTAGAGTAACCAAGCCTGTGTCATGTGGTCGCGGTGATACTTCACTGAAAATCGCTTTATCGCCTTTGATAAATATCTCGACCCCAAAAATTCCATAACCACCCAGGTCATCGGTCACCGCTTTAGCCATATGTTCAGCTTCAGCCAATGCTTTATCTGACATTGGTTGCGGCTGCCATGACTCGCGGTAGTCACCATCCTCCTGGATATGGCCAATAGGAGCACAAAACTGAGTACCATTGACCGAACGAACCGTCAGCAAAGTGATTTCATAATCAAAATCGACAAAGCCCTCAACAATGACACGACCTTCACCAGTTCGCCCACCAGCCTGTGAATATTTCCATGCAGCATCAATTTGCTCTTCAGTTTTAACCGTAGACTGTCCTTTGCCAGAACTGCTCATTACCGGCTTGATAACAAACGGTAAGCCAATCTCTTCAACAGCCTGCTTATACTCATCATAGGTATCAGCAAAGCGATAAGGCGACGTTTCCAAACCAAGCACTTCTGCTGCTAGCCGGCGGATACCTTCGCGATCCATTGTTAGCCGAGTGGCGCGCGCAGTTGGGATAACGGTAAACCCTTCTTTTTCCACTTCCAGCAAAGTCTCTGTAGCAATCGCTTCAATTTCAGGCACAATCAAATCCGGCTGTTCTTCGACAATAACACGCTTTAACGCATCACCATTTAGCATATTAATAACATGACTGCGGTGAGCAACCTGCATCGCCGGCGCATTGGCATAACGATCAACAGCGATCACTTCAACCCCAAAGCGCTGTAACTCGATAACCACTTCTTTACCTAGTTCACCAGAACCAAGCATCATCACTTTCTTAGCCGTTTTCGATAACGGAGTGCCGATCTTTGACATAACAAATTCCAACAGAATACTGATTTAAAAATTTAAGTGCCGATAGAGTAGCAATTGGGCTGGATTCAGGCAATAAATAGTGCCCATAAAAAAAGCCTCACATAGAGGCTTTTTTAAGAAGTCACTTGCCTAGAGCTTAGCAAAATCATCTAACGCATCACCGGTCAAACGGAACACTGTCCATTCGTCCATAGGTTTTGCACCAATACTTTTATAGAAGTCAATTGCCGGCTGATTCCAATCCAGAACAGACCAGTCAACACGGGCACAATCTTTTTCAACGGCAATTTTGGCTAACTTCTGCAGCAAGCCATAACCGATTTTTTTACCACGAAACTCAGGTTTTACATAGAGGTCTTCGAGGTAAATTCCGTACTTACCCAAAAAGGTTGAGTAGTTAAAAAAGTAAAGTGCGAATCCTGCCGGCTGTCCTTCATATTCTGCTATGAGGCAGTGTGCTCTAGCATCGCTAGCAAATACGGTCTGCTCAATATCAGAAACTGTAGCCACTACTTCATGAGATAACTTCTCATAATCAGCAAGCTCTTTGATGAAACCAAGAATAAGCGGCGCGTCTGCACGCACCGCTTCTCTAATTACGAAATGACTCATTAGCTTTTATACTTCTTAAACTCGTTGCGATACCAGTCAAACTGGTTATAGGTTGTTTCAGCAACTTGAGTCAGTTTGCTGACAACCACAATCGCAATACTGGAAAGGATAAAGCCAGGTAGCATTTCATACAGCTTGAATATTGCAATATCAGTGTTGTTACCTAACCAGTCCCAAACCAGAACAGTTACGGCACCTGTAACGATACCCGCTAAAGCACCATGACGAGTCATGCGCTGCCACAATAACGAGAAGATAATGATTGGTCCGAATGAAGCACCGAATCCAGCCCAGGCCTGACCAACTAGATCTAACACGCTGTCACGCTCAAAGATAGCGACGGTAATACCGATACCAGCAACCAGAATCACTACAAAACGGTTAACCCACACTAGCTCCTTCTCTGAGGCATTAGGACGCATATAAGGTTTATAAACGTCTTCGGTCACAGAGCTTGAAACCGCCAACAATTGCGAGTCAATGGTACTCATAACCGCAGCAAGAATTGCCGCCAGTAAGAAGCCTGCAAGCCACGGATTAAAAAGTGCCTGGGTCAGCAATAGGAAGACTTTCTCACTTCCTCGTTCCGTATTGAGTACCGCCACATCTTCCGCGGTTAATAAGACATAGGCTTTAGCATTGAAGTCACCGCCGAAGAAAGCGATACCGGCGAAACCGATGAATACAGCACCTAACACACAGATAATCATCCAGCTCATACCAATGCGACGCGCTTGCGGCACGGTATTCACACTTTTTACAGCCATAAAGCGAGCAAGAATATGCGGCTGACCGAAGTAACCTAGACCCCAGGCTGCAAGCGACAAAAATCCAATCCACTTAAAGGCGTTATTTTCATCAAAGAAACCTTGGGTAAAGCTCACCGCTTCAGGCTTGATTTCACGTGTTGCTTCAACGATACCGCTTAAGCCGTTGTACTCGACCAATAACACAATAGGAGCGACAATAAGTGCAGTCATGATAATTAGTCCCTGGAAAAAATCAGTCCAGGAAACTGCAAGGAAACCACCAAGGAAGGTATAAGAAATAATAACGATGGAGCTGACCAATAGCGCAGTGTTGTAATCATAGCCAAAGCTTGATTCAAACAGCTTACTACCAGCAACAAGACCTGAACCGATGTAATAGCCAAAGAAAACAATCATGACTAAAACAGCTACGATACGTAACGCTTTGCCTGCATCGTGGAATCGCCCGGCGAAATAATCAGGCAATGTCAAAGCATTGTCCGCAATTTCTGTGTATGCACGCAGACGGCCAGCAATGAATTTCCAGTTAAGATAAGCACCTATAATCAGGAAAAGTGCTAACCATGAGTTAGACAAACCAGTGAAATAAATCGCACCTGGTAAGCCCATCAAAATCCAGCCGCTCATATCCGATGCGCCGGCACTCAATGCGGTTACCGCACCACCAAGGCCACGGCCGCCCAGCATATAGTCACTGGAATCGTTGGTACGCTTATAAGCCCAGATACCAATGGCAATCATAAACACCAGATAGATCATAAAGGCGATCTCAACTGGCCCTACGGTCATCCCCAAAAAATCGAACTTGGTATAGTTCATAACACCTCACTAGGTTAAATTAATTTGTCCAGGGTTCATTCCCCTAGGCGAAATATTGCTTGAGATATTCTTCAAAAGACAAGGAGTCGCTCTCCTCAATCTGCTTTTGCTTCTCAATTGACTGAGCCGCTTCACGCTCGAACAGAGCCTCAACCTCTGGGTTGATGTGCTCAGAAAGAAATTGCTGACGCGTTTTCTTAGAAAGGTCCATTGTGTAACCAAAATACCCTTTCCCATACGCCAACATATTATTGAGAAACTGACCCGACAACGTCTTATCTGGATCTTTTGCCATCTCTATCGCCTCAGCGAGAGCCTGAGTATAGGCCTTAGTCTGATTACTCTTATCGAGCAATACTGCAACTGGGCGCATTTCCTCAAAGATAGCCAATGCTGCCTCTTGTAATGGTACTGCTCGATTAAATTTCAACAGTCCTAGGTCAGGCTTTCGGCCGTAATACACCGTACGACGGAAGTTTTCGTCGTTTTCAGCATTCTCACGATCCGATTGATTACAGCTCTCCTGAAACAGACAGAAGAGCAAAAAGACGTCCAAAAAGTCAATTTGTGACTGACTTATACCAACTGGGTCGAAAGGATTCAAGTCAAGTGAGCGAACTTCCACATACTGAACCCCTCCTCTTTTCAGCGCCTGAGTCGGTCTTTCCCCTGAATTAATGACCCTTTTTGGACGGATTTTTGCGTAGTATTCATTCTCAATCTGCAACAAGTTAGCATTCAGCTGGCGGTATTCTCCATCCACCTTAACACCAAGCTCTTCATAGAACTCATCTTTAGTTCGAATGGCACGTTCCAGCTCACCCACATACTCATCTAAGTCATTGTGGCGTATGGAAAATTTAGACTGAGCATTGTTTTGGTAACCAAGATCACTCATGCGCAAAGAAGTCGCATATTTGCCGTACAAACTGCCATCTCCATTATCTTCCAGCAGTGACCCACCCTTGCCTTTCGTGAAAGAGCGACAAATAGCTGGCGATGCGCCAAACAAATATGGGAGTAACCAGCAATAACGCAGATAATTACGAATTAAGCCTAAATACTGAGTAGATATAAAATCTTTTAAATTACCGCTATCTTTCCTGAACTGTTGATATTTTGTCCAGAAATCCTCTGGAAGCGAGAAGTTGTAATGCACGCCAGAAATAACCTGCATATAACGCCCATAGCGATAACCCAGACCTCGGCGATAGATATGCTTCATCATGCCAACGTTGGAAGTACCATAATTCGCCAAAGGGACATCATCTTCTTTAGTCAAAATACAGGGCATGCTACCAATCCACAGAATTTCATCATCCATGTGCTGATAGATAAACTGATGAATATCGTGCAACCACTGGCGCGGTTTGAGGCGCTCATTACTAACCGGAGTAATCAGCTCAGGAAGAGCCTCAGAATAATCTGTGGTAATAAATTCATTAGTCAGGGCTGAGCCCCAGGACTTGGGATGAGGTTTAGTTGATAGGTATCCATCCTCCGTGACACGCAAGCTCTCTTTTTCAATGCCACGGTTCAAACGAGTCAAACAATCCGCCAACTCGCCTTCCACAAACGCCAAAGCGTCACGATCCAGTTTCGGGTCACGCATATAATAGATTCAGTGTGAATTGAGCAGCCAATACTATGCCACAGGGCTAAGTCATTATAAAGTTTACAATAAATAATCTTGTCAGTAGTATGGAAAGCCAGACTGGCGAGGAGCCAGCACTTAGATTTAAACGAACTAAGAAACAGAATCTTTAAGGAAGGCACTATGAGTAAAAGCCTGGATAACAACTTCGGATGCTCTCGCTGCAATGACAAAGAAGCGTTAGGGTTTGATATCTCAATGGCTTTCCAACCGATCATTAACACCGCCAGCCAAACAGTATTCGCCCACGAAGCACTCGTCAGAGGCACTAATGCTGAGTCAGCTCATGAAGTATTTAAGAACGTTAATGCGGACAATCTCTATCCCTTCGATCAAACCTGTAGAACAAAAGCCATAGAGCTTGCTTCAAAGCTAAATTTTGATCAGAAACTAAGTATCAACTTCATGCCCAACGCCATTTATCAGCCGGAGTTATGTTTGCGCACAACATTAGCCGCAGCAGAAAAATATAATTTCCCAATTGATAAAATCATATTTGAAATTACCGAGGGCGAAAAAGTAGATGATCTGGAGCATCTAAAAAATATTGTTACTTACTATAAATCCAGAGGTTTTCTAACAGCAATTGACGACTTTGGTGCTGGCTATGCGGGACTGACTCTTATTAGTGAAATCCAAACCGATATTGTTAAGTTAGACATGGCTCTCATTAGAAATATCAACAATCACAAAAGCAAACAAGCCATCGTTAAAGGTATTTTAACCGTCTGCAAAGATCTGGGTTCAGAAGTCATAGCTGAAGGAATCGAAACCTACGAAGAATGGGCCACACTCAGAGACTTTGGTGTTGAGCTTTTCCAGGGATACTACTTTGCAAAGCCACAATTTGAGGGCGTTGCGCAGATAAATTTTCCGAAATAAGCTTAAAATTTACAAACCACTTTAAAATAAAACAACAAGGAACTAACCACCATGGACACCTTAATCAGTCTACTCATCGTCGTACTACTTTTAGTCTTACCACTAAAATTCGCCGCCAAATTTATCGGCGCCAAAAACACAGGCTTCTTCTCCTGTTTGTTCGCCCTGATTGTATCAGCGCTCTTTCAATATGGTTTTAATCAAGTATTCCCTGGTTTAGACCAAACCTATGGCTGGATTGTTACCGTTCCAGTAGCCGCCCTAGCCTACATGCTGGTACTCGGCACGACCTTCTTGAAAGCTGTTCTAATTGCAATCGTTCAAGTTATATTGATGGTATTACTGACAGCATTGGTGGCGGGTTTGTTGGCAGGAATTTAACATTTCGTCACTCACAAAATTCCGCAGCTCTATATTTCATAATTATTAAACCATTATTTAAGGGATAGAAATGGCTCCGCTTATCATTGCAGCCTTATATGGCTTGATGTTTCTAGTAATAAAGCTAGTGACATCTATTGAATTTAATAACGAAATCAGATTAATTATTAACATAGTGGTCGGCATTGGCGCACTTGTGTTACCTATTGTCATATACTCATTTATAGACTTTAAATTAACACAGCGAGCAATCAACTTTGTCGGACAAAGTTGGTGTAAAGAGCAAAATGTAGAGTTCAAAAAGGTAGAGATGCATAAAAATCATTTCGCCCTTATTTACCTGCAAGATAATAAGAAAATGCGCAAAAAATTTAGAGTTCGTTTTGTTCCAACAACATGGTTTGTTAAATCCGTAGAGTGGTTGGAGAAATAATTAATCACAAGTGTTGAGCTCAGTATTTGAAATTTTTTATTTGGTACATCACCAAGCACCCTACATTTAACTCAACTTGTAATAGTGGTGTTTTGAAAATAGAATGTTAAAATTTGATTCAAATATAATAACTATGAATACAACAAAGTTTCTTCTAATACTCACGTTCCTTTTTGGTAGTTTAAGCGTACACTCTTTAACTGCAGGAGATAACGTCGCTAGAGTGAGTGTTCTCTCTTCAGGAGAGTTATTACTCAATGGTGAGCCGTCTGATATATCACTTATTGAATCTGCATTTAGAGTTCTTAAAAAGAGTAATGGTACGGTTTATTATTACAGGGAAAGCCCAAACTCTGCAAAAGCACCTGATGGAGCAATACAGGTAATTGATTTGGTCATCAAATATAATTTACCAATCACCTTTTTTACAGAACCTGATTTCTCGGATGATTTCAATCCGGAAAATCATTATCAACCAACCATGAGATAAATTTGCAAATAGCAATACTAAAATGGATATGAATGTAGCTTTGGTTGAGATAATTGCATCGAGTTTACAGTGATATTAAAAGAAACTTGATTTACCCTTCAAAATTGAATAAAACAACATTTTTAACAAGTATTATAAAACTATGGAATGGCTTACCAAACACTATCAAAAGCATAACAAGCACACCTACCCCGACTGGCTAGAGGTTATGACATACGTCGAAAAAGCTTACCCAGAAGAACAAATTGATGCTGTCTGGGATGACATCATTCATCATTGGACTGATACATTAAATGACGAATTCGGACCAACTTATCGAAAAGTAGAAACTGATAATTTCATCATAATTACTGATTTTAATGATGATGAGCTTAAAGAATATATAAGCTGTTGCGAAGATAGCTTAAGAAAAATTCTTTCCAGCTTGAGAAATATAGCTTACAAATACGAAAAGGAAAAACTAGTTGCCATCATTGCTGCGTCCCAAGATGACTACTATAGATACACCTCACACTTTTACCCAGACGGAGAGTTCAGCCTTAGCTCGGGCATGTTTATTGGAGGAGGTGCAGGACATTTTATATTTACACACGTTAATCATCATACAAACTTCCCAGTAGTAAGTCATGAAATGACACATGCACTAGTCAGCCATCTAGCACTACCCAAATGGATTAATGAGGGGCTGGCAACTAACATAGAAGATATGATGTGGGGTAGCTGTCCTCTCATAATGGATCAGGAGATTGCTTATAAACATGCTAACTTTTGGAATAAAGATACCATACAAGAGTTCTGGAATGGACACTCATTCTCAAGACCCGATGAAGGCTCTGAACTTAGTTATAACCTTGCACAATTTTTAATAAGAAAGCTTGCCAGGTCTTATGACGCATTCACTAACTTCTGCAATGAAGCCTCTTTTGAAGATGGTGGAGAAAAATCCTTGGTTGAGAATTTTGGAGTAAGCCCACAGGAGTTGATTGAACCCATGATGGGAGAAGGCAACTGGGCACCTAAGCCTGAACTTTGGGACAAGGATTAAGCGAACCACTATGATGGTTTAACTTAAACAGTCTAGTTCATTACCCAATGTCAGGAACTAATATGAGAACAAAAGGAAAAATCACTACTTGGGATGATAGCAAAGGCTATGGATTTATAACTCCTCTACAAGGAGGAGAAAGAGTTTTCATCCATATCTCAGCCTTTGCAAATAGAAATCGCAGGCCACAGACGAACGAAATTGTTACCTATCAATTATCTCAAGATAACAAGGGGCGTGTATGTGCTACGAAAGCGCGGCTGGCCGGTGACAGCTTACCTAAACGGTCTCAGTCAAAAACAAATCATATAAGGGTTACAGTTGCGATTATTGCCTTTGGGTTTGTCGCTCTATCATTCCTAGCTGGTAAAATACCACTATCGATTTTGACGCTATATGTCATAACTAGTTTAATTACCTTTTTGATTTATTGTAAAGATAAGAGCGCAGCTAAAAATAAAGCTTGGCGTACATCGGAACAATCACTTCATTTTTTATCGTTGCTTGGAGGATGGCCCGGAGCATTGATTGCGCAAGAAAAACTTCGGCATAAAACAAATAAAAAAGCATTTAAAGCTATTTTTTGGATAACCGTTTTTATTAACAGTATTGCTTACATAGTATTTTTGAATAAAGATATAGTCCTTCCCTATATTCAAAGCATTTTATAAAAGCATATCTATGGTTAATAACCAAGTAACTTCGAAAAGACTGTACTTGAGTAGAGGTTTCAATTTATCGGTGCGTCACAACGCACCCTACGTCCCTTAATATATTCACGCCATCTCTAGGCGGTCCAAAGACAATTTTACTTAAAACTTATTTCAATCAGGAGAAAACTAAGATTTTTTACCTAAAACAAGGCTTGCAGCTTTTTAGCTCGCGGAGTGGACTAGTTGTCCTCACCGTAAAATTAGAATTTTTCTTCCTAGACGCGGCGTATCAAGATTTTAAGAGGGGAGTTCACGCTTTTGTGAATGACCTGATTAAAATCTTGATACAACAAAGTATAGGGAGAAAAAGGCAATTTTACCCTATGTGCTTACGGGCGTTATAGAACATCCGCTGCCAAGCTCCATCCTCTCTCCACTCATCCGGTCTCCATGAATTCTGCACCGTACGCGCTACGCGTTCTGGGTGCGGCATCATGATGGTGACGCGGCCATCGGTTGTGGTGAGGCCGGTAATACCAAATGGTGAGCCGTTTGGATTGGCTGGATAGGTATCTGCGATGTTGCCGTAGTTGTTGATGTAGCGTGCTGTGACTAAACCTGATTCGTTGACTTGGTTTGCCAGTTGTTCAGATTTAAATTCTGCACGACCTTCACCGTGTGATACGGCGATTGGTAGGCGTGAGCCTTCCATACCGGTCATGAATAGTGACGGTGATTTTGCCACTTCAACCATGGCAAAACGTGCTTCGAATTGCGCTGACTGGTTGCGCACGAAGTGTGGCCAGTGGTCTG
Organism: Kangiella aquimarina DSM 16071; assembly: GCF_000374105.1. GTDB lineage: Bacteria > Pseudomonadota > Gammaproteobacteria > Enterobacterales > Kangiellaceae > Kangiella > Kangiella aquimarina. The sequence goes on along the minus strand of NZ_KB893651.1, from coordinate 408,236 downwards.
CGCCCGGAATCAATTCTTTGAGGTTTGACATCATCTGACAACCGTTACAGATACCCAAACTGAAGGTATCCTGGCGATTGAAGAAGGCTTCGAATTCATCACGCGCTCTTGAGTTGAAGAGAATCGATTTTGCCCAGCCTTCACCTGCACCCAGTACGTCACCGTATGAGAAACCACCACAGGCAACTGCGCCAGTGAAGTCCTGTAGACTCACGCGTCCTGACAGGATGTCGCTCATGTGAACGTCAATACATTCAAAGCCTGCTTTGGTGAATGCGGCCGCCATTTCTAGCTGGCTGTTAACACCCTGCTCTCTTAACACTGCGACACGCGGACGTGCGCCAGAAGCGATCAGTGGCTTGGCGATGTTTTCATCAACATTATAGGTCGCTACTGGCTTGATGCCTGGGTTATCCAGATCAAGCTTAGTGTCGAATTCCTGTTGCGCGCATTCTGGGTTATCACGCATGGCCTGCATGCGATAGGTTAATTCAGACCATATGGCGCGTAAGTCTTTCATGTCACGAGAGATAACGTCGTTACCGTCTTTGGTAACGCTGAATGTTTTAGTTTCTGCAGGCTCACCGATAAAGTGTGCAAAGTCATTGACCTTGTGCTCTGCAAGAATGGCTTCTACTTGCTCGCGCTTATCAGCGGGAACCTGTAGTACAGCACCCAGTTCTTCGTTGAATAGAATTTCTTCGGCTGTGCCATTAAGCTCTGACAAGTCCACGCTCACACCACAGTTTCCAGCGAAGCCCATTTCAATCAAGGTTGTTAACAAACCACCATCTGAACGGTCATGGTAGGCATGAACCAGATCGTTATGATTGAGTGCTTGAACAGCGTTAAAGAAATTACGTAGATCATCGCTTGAATCAACGTTGGCTGGCTCTGTACCAAGTAATTTATAGACTTGAGTGAAGGCTGTTGCGCCAAGACGGTTTTTACCGCGACCTAAATCTAATAGCAACAGCTCAGTTGCCTCTTTGTCCATACGTAGTTGAGGCGTCAAACTCTTGCGTACATCCGTTACCGGTGCAAAAGCAGTGATAATCAATGAAAGCGGTGCAGTCACACTCTTCTTTTCACCGTTGTCTTCCCAGACGGTTTTCATCGACATTGAGTCTTTACCTACCGGAATGGTGATGCCCAGTTCAGGACAAAGCTGCATGCCAACCGCTTCAACGGCTTTATAAAGATTCACATCTTCGCCTGGAGCGCCAGCAGCGGCCATCCAGTTTGCCGAAAGACGAATCTTTTTGATGTCGTCAATCTTGGCAGCGGCAATATTGGTAACCGCTTCACCAACCGCCATACGCGCGGAAGCTGCACTATCAAGCAATGCTGCTGGGGTGCGTTCACCCATCGCCATAGCTTCGCCTGTGTAGCTATTATGAGTCGAAGTAGTTACTGCACAGTCAGCCACCGGAACCTGCCAGGGGCCAACCATTTGATCACGCGACACCATACCGCCAACGGTACGATCGCCAATGGTGATAAGGAAGGTTTTATCCGCAACCGCAGGCAATGCCAAAATACGGTCAACGGCTTCGTTGATATCATCAACTTGAGGAAGAGCTGTTGACGGTGCTGCCAATGTAGCCGCTTCACGATGCATCTTTGGTGGCTTACCGAACAGAATATCCATTGGTAAATCCACAGGTTTGTTACCGAAGTGTTGGTCATTTAGTTCAAGGTGCAACTCTTCTGTTGCTTCACCAACCACTGCAAATGGACAACGCTCACGACCACAAATTTCTTCGAACTTTGCCAAGCTGTCAGGAGAAACCGCTAATACATAACGCTCCTGCGCTTCATTGCACCAGATTTCTACAGGTGCCATACCTTTTTCAGCATTCGGTACACGGCGTAGTTCAAACTTGCCGCCACGCTCACCGTCATGCACTAACTCTGGAATCGCGTTAGAAAGACCACCAGCACCAACGTCATGAATAAATTCAATTGGGTTTTTCTCACCCATTGCCCAGCAACGGTCGATCACTTCCTGACAACGACGCTCCATTTCCGGGTTATCACGCTGCACTGAAGCAAAATCCAAATCTTCTTGACTGGAGCCCGAGGCCATCGATGATGCTGCACCACCGCCCAGACCAATCAACATCGCTGGACCACCAAGCACAATCACTTTGTAACCCGGTTTAATTTCTTTCTTTTCAACATGCTGCTCACGGATGTTACCCATACCGCCGGCAATCATGATTGGCTTATGATAGCCACGCACTTCCTTTCCATACTCAAAATCAAACTCTTCTTCAAAAGTACGGAAATAACCGTTCACTGCCGGACGACCAAACTCGTTATTGAAGCTGGCGCCACCGATTGGACCTTCAAGCATAATATCCAACGCAGTGACGATACGCTCAGGTTTACCATAATCCGTTTCCCAAGGCTGGATATAACCGGGCACTTTCAAGTTTGAAACCGTAAAGCCAGTCAGGCCAACCTTCGGTTTGCCGCCAATACCGGTTGCGCCTTCATCACGAATTTCACCACCGGAGCCAGTCGAAGCGCCGGGATAAGGCGAAATACAGGTTGGGTGATTGTGGGTTTCGACCTTACATAAAACATGTACCGGCTCTAAATGATATTGATATTCATGAGTTTCTGCGTTGGCGAAGAAACGATGTGCGGTAAAACCTTCAAAAACCGCCGCGTTATCCTTATAAGCTGACAGTACACCTTCAGAGTTAACCTGATAGGTGTTTTTGATCATCTTGAACAATGACATTTCTTTCTCGATGCCATCGATAGTCCAGGATGCGTTAAAAATCTTGTGGCGGCAGTGTTCAGAGTTTGCCTGGGCAAACATCATCAGCTCGACGTCTGATGGATTACGCCCCAGCTTGATGAAGCTTTCGACCAAATAATCAATTTCGTCTTCGGCTAAAGCCAAGCCAATTTCGCTGTTAGCTTTAACTAAAGCTTCACGGCCACCACCTAGAATATCGACATGAGCCAGTGGCTTGGGCTGGTGCTGTTCAAATAAGACTTCGGCCTGACTGTGCTCGGTAAATACCGACTGAGTCATGCGGTCATGGATAAGAGGCTTTAACTGTTCTATCACATCAGCATCCAGTTCAGCGCCATCTTTGGTCTTGAAATAGACCGCAACTGCACGCTCGATACGCTCAATTTTGTCCAGACTACAGTTTTGCGCGATGTTGGTCGCTTTAGATGACCAGGGAGAAATGGTGCCTGGGCGAGGAACCACAATCAGGCGCTGTCCAGAGTGCTCACTGGCAGGTCGACTTGGGCCGTATTCCAATAATCGTTCAAGAATTTTCAATTCTTCATCTGTCAATTCGCTATTGGTGTCGACGTAATGTACGTATTCACCATAAATATCAATAACTTGTGAGCTAATTGCAGAAGACTCTTTGAGTAAATGTGCTTTTTGAAAATTAGAAAAGGCAGGGTTACCGCGTAATATGAGCATACCAATCTCGACTGTAAATCTGGAGGAATTGCGAAAGAGCGCAAATTTTACTCTAAATGGCTGTTATTGATAAGTCCCAAAGGGAAAATTGAATGCTTTAATTTGCACTTTTTGGCTCATTGCCGTCATAATGTTGGCAAACAACCGCTGAGATTATAATTTCCTAAATGAATCAAGGCCTTACAATTAAGTTACTCGGTTTAGCGCTAGTTATCGTGTCTGCTTTGTTTCTGACAAGCTGTTCCGAAGAACCCAAAAACCAGCTGGAACGCGTTCAGCAGCAGGGTTACATCAAAGTTTATACTCGCATATCTCCCACCACTATGTATGTCGGTGAAGAGGGTTTCAGTGGCTTTGAATATGATCTGGTAAAGTTATTCGCGGATGAGCTTGGCGTACGCGTTCAAATCGTTACCGAAAATGATATTGCCAAGATTTTGCGTGAAGTTTCCAGTGGTCGAGCTGATTTTGCCGCCGCTGGTTTAACGGTTACCCAGCAGCGTGAAGAATTTCTCCGCTTTGGCCCTCCTTATCAGGAAATCACCAGCAAGCTTGTTTACAAGCAAGGCAATGATCGTCCTCGCGACTTCAGTCAGGTTGATAAAAACCTGACCGTCGTCGCCAATAGTTCACACTCAGAGGAACTATTGAAAGCGCAAAAAGATTACCCCAACTTAAGCTGGACTGAGCGTTCTGATTTAACGCCTCAGGACTTACTGGATGGTGTATTGGACGGTACATTCGATTACACCATAGTGGACTCTAATGAACTTCAATTAGCGCGCCAGGTACAACCAGAGCTGGCCGTAGCTTTTAGCATAACTGAACCTGAACCATTGGCCTGGGCCTTCCCTAAGGACTCAGACAATAGCTTATATATCAAAGCAATTGAGTTTTTCTCAAAAATACGTGGCGACGGAACTCTGGCTTATTTAACAGAACGTTACTATGGTCACTTGTCGAAGTTCGACTATGTTGGCAACCGAGAGTTTCTCCGAGCCATAGAAGACAAACTGGATAAATATCGTCCCTATTTCTATGAAGCAGCTGCGAATGACCTGGACTGGCGTTTATTGGCAGCTATGGGCTATCAAGAATCTCACTGGGAGCCTCACGCCCGCTCTCCAACCGGTGTACGCGGTTTAATGATGCTAACCCTCAATACCGCTAAACAACTTGGTGTCAAAAATCGTCTGGATGCCGAGCAGAGCATTTTGGGTGGAGCCGATTACCTCCGTCTGGTGAAAGAAAAAATACCTGATCGCATTGAAGAGCCGGATCGTACCTGGTTTGCACTGGCTGCATATAATGTTGGGTACGGTCACCTTGAAGATGCACGTCGCCTGGCTGAAGGGGATGGGGCCAATCCTGATAAATGGCTGGATGTAAAAGAATACCTGCCTCTGCTGCGGCAGAAAAAATGGTATTCCAGAACCCGCTATGGATATGCTCGAGGTGATGAGCCAGTTAAATACGTGAACAATATCCGCATGTACTATCAGGTACTTAAACAAGTCGCTGAACCTAAAGCAGGTGGTTCGGAGCTGGTAGACCCTGAAACAGAATCAATGCAGGAAGATGAAGACATTGGAGACCATCGTCAGGATGGAGAAAATGTAGTGGGTACTGATGAAGCTATTGCTGAAACGGAAAGCGACAAACCTGAAGATGACACAGAAAAATAAAAGGCTGATACCTGCATCAGCCTTTCTAATCTAATCAGTATCCAGTCAAAAGCTACTTGGTATCTCTAGGAGCTACTCTTAAAACCTCGTCAATGGTTGTCAAACCCGCAGCCACCTTGTAGGCGCCACTAACTCTTAACAAGTTCATACCATCCTCAATACCCTGTTTTCGTAATTGACGAATTTGAGCCCCTTCATACACCAATGTTTTAAGATCGTCGGTAACCTTTAATAACTCATAAATGCCCTGCCGACCCTGATAGCCGGTATGACGACAACGATCACAGCCAACGGGATGAAATATTTTTTCCGGCATTGGTACTTTTTGGTTTTCTCCTACCATTGCTTTCCACGCCAATGGATCGGTTGAGACTTCTTCTTTGCAATATTTACACAATGTACGAACGAGGCGCTGCGCCATCACCCCGAGCATGGTTGCATTTAACAAATAGGGCTCAACGCCAATTTCGATCAGACGAGTCATCGCTGAAGGAGCATCATTCGTGTGCAGAGTTGAAATTACAAGGTGTCCGGTCAAAGCAGCCTGCACCGCCATTTGGGCTGTTTCTTTATCACGGATCTCACCAATCATAATGATGTCGGGATCCTGACGAAGCAAAGCTCTAACACCCGCCGCAAAGTCCAAATCAATATCATGATGAACCTGCATCTGGTTAAGATTCGGATCGACCATTTCAATAGGATCTTCAATGGTACAGATATTAACTTCAGGTGTGGCCAGCAGTTTAAGAGATGTATACAGGGTTGTTGTTTTACCTGACCCTGTTGGCCCTGTGAGCAGAACAATTCCTGTTGGCTGGCTGATCAAATCTCGCCAGGTTGCTTCTGTTTCTGCTTCTAGGCCAAGCTCATCAAAATTACGCGTCAGCACAGTAGGATCAAAAATCCGCCCGACAAATTTTTCGCCAAACGCAGTTGGTAAGGTCGATAAGCGTAACTCAATTTCTGAACCATCAGGGCTTTTGGTTTTTACGCGGCCATCCAGAGGCTTGCGACGCTCGGCAAGATCCATGCGCCCCAGAATTTTTAGCCGTGAAATTACAGCATGAGTTATCGATATAGGTAGTTCATAAACCTTATGTAGAACACCATCAATACGGAAACGTATTCTACCTACTTCTCGTCTCGGCTCTATATGAATATCGCTGGCCCGCTCCTTAAATGCATACTGCAATAACCAATCAACAATCTGGACAATGTGCTGGTCATTAGCATCAGCCTCTTCAGCCCCTTTTAATTCGATCAACTGCTCAAGGTTAGTTACCGTATTATCCTTCTGCAGCTTTATATCGTTGGCTCCTTTTACGGAAGCTGAAAGTAAATAGAACTCTTTCTGATAGCGCTTAATAAGCGCAGGATTACCCATCACAGGCATAATCTTCATGCGCAAAACCTGCTCAAGGCTTTCACGCCAAGACAAGTCTTCAGGATACATCACTGCGACTTTGACAACCTCGGCATCCTTATCAACATGAATAACCAGAATGTTATGTCGCTGCGCATACGCCAGAGACATCACTCTGGTTACACCATCCACATCGATCTTTAGGGGATCAATTTTTTCATAGGGTAATTTGTAGAGCTTGGCTACAAACTGGGTGAGCAGCTCCTCATCAATGATGCTTCGGTGATCGTCATGACGGGTTAAGGAAAGATCGGCAACTTGCTCGATAGGATGCAGTTTAGGATTCACTTGTCGTAAGTGAATTCTGGACGCCTGAAATTGCTCCTCGGAAATCCAGTTTGCTTTTTTTAGTAAGTCCAATAATTGAAACGAGGATAAAGTTGAGGACATGATGCCATTAGTAATTGCTGTAGAATGACCTCAGATTAAACCAAACCGCCTAATATTCCAATGTTCAACTTCATCAAGACAAAAAAATGGGGCCGAAGCCCCATTCCCTACGGTCTTATTAACTAGACCATTGCGAGCCTAATTAAAATTTCATCTTCACAGATAAATAACTGAAGCTTCCTTCAGGGTCATATACAGATGGATCATAACCATTCAGAGAACAGCTATAACATGCTGGTGGATTAGCATTGAAAGCATTATTAATACCGAATGTTAACTCCATATCTACTCCATCCACTTCTGGGAAGTAGCTTACTTGGATATCACTGTAAGTGGTTGCATCCAACTTATTAGTCGATAATGACTCATCAGCAGTGTTTGGATTCGAACACAAACCTAAAGCCGTTAAGCTATCAGGTGTACCATCAAGGAAGTCACTGCAAGACTCGGTCAAGCTGTCAACGTGGCGAACGGTCCAGTTTACTGCCCAGTCTTCTAGAGCCCAACCTATATTCATGGACGACTTCCACTCTGGGATACCGGTATTATTTTGCTCCTTACCAACTAACTCTCGCCCATCCTCTACATATTCATTTACGAAGGTATTGCTCCAGTTAACTGATAGTCTACCCCAGTCATATTGAGGACTAGCATAACTAAAAGTGATATCGTAACCTGATGTATCAATTGTTCCAATATTAACCAGTCTGTTATCAATCGAACTAATTGTGCCTCCAGCGGTACGAGTAATATCATCACAATAAGATGAAGTCGGATTGGCTACACATTGGTCAATTTTAAATTGAGCATCTTCAGGTTCAATAGCATCTCTGACTTCATGCGAGTAATAGGTGCCCTTGATGTCAAAGCTGTTCATCCAGTCAATATTATTTACCCAAGCTGGGCTGTATACAAAGCCAAACATACTACTATCAGATTTTTCAGCGTCTAAATCAGGATTACCACCCGTAATAACTGAGACCTGTTGATTGATCTGCTGGTAGGTATCTGGAACCCCGAGAGTCTGACAGTTAAATTCATATTGAGTACCTAGATAATTACTACAGCGATCCGTAAGTGGTTCATCAAAACGTGAATCGCTAACAAATAGCTCACCTATACTAGGTGCTCGGAAACCCTCTGATTGAGACGCACGAAGCACTAGCTCATCAGTGACACGCCATAGCAAACCAAATTTAGTTGTAGTCTCGGAACCGAAAGTACTGTAATCAGAGTTTCGTGCAGCCATAGTAAGCGTTAACTCTTCTGCTGCAGCCATATCCTTCAATAATGGAACCTTAAACTCGGCGTAATATTCGTCTACATCATAAGAACCACTCGTAGGTGTCGATGGAACGCCGTTACTATTACCCGCTACAACGATCGCGTCAGGCTGATAAAAACCGCTATACTCACGTGTCTCTACACCTGCCGCAAAAGCAAAGTAACCCGCAGGCATCTCAAATAAGTCACCAGAAATATTCGCAGAAAGAGTATCAATAACGTTTTCGCTCTGATCAGTCATTACCGGCTGAATATAATCCAACATTTCTTGTGTGATCGTGCCAGAACCATCACCTTGTCCGCCAAAGATATTCAGCGGTACACAGCCCTCTAGCGCCTGGCAGTCAGCCAATGGTCCTAATGCATTTTTAATATGTCTGATATTATAGCTACCATAAGTGGTCTGTTTAGCTTCATTCTTACCGTGGGTGTAGTTAATGTCCCAGAAATAACTGTTATTTCCCGCAGCAAAATCACCGTTCAAGCCAAAACCTACATAGACCGTATCTACATTTTGTTTGAAAACACGAGGACCACCTTCCAACGGACGACGACCGATAAAAATCAAATTGTTCTCATCCAGAGTAAAACCAAATGGATTGTATGGATTAGTCTCATGAATACTAACGGTATCCGCCAATCCACCAGTACCCGCATCAGGTCCTAGGAACAATGGCTCTGGCGCAGCTCGATTTACAGATTCCCGATTGTTGAACAATGCCTTAGTATAAAAATTAACATTGTCTGATAATTGGTAATCAGCCTGTCCAAAAATCGATGTGCGCTTACTTGGAGTTACATAGAGGTTGTATGCGGCAAAGTTAAATCGATCATTGTTGGTAAATACGTGAAAATCATCATTAGGCCCACCAGGATTGCTTAAATCATAGGTAGGAATGCCAGTAACACCATTATTAATCGTTAGGTCATTAACTTGGTCATTAGGATCTATAAATACAAAACGACCTTGTGGTGTACCTGAACTACCACGTGTCAATCCAGTATTTGGCACAGGAACAGCAGAAAGCTCTCGCTCTAAAGAGTCAACAGCTTCTTGATCGAAGTGACTTAGACTAAAGAATACCCGATGTTTGTCACCACTTGCGCCAAACGCTAAATCAAATTGAGAAGTCTCTCCATCACCTTCATCAAACATACCGTGGTATGCATTAAACTCCATACCTTCGAAGTCTTTACGTGTGATGATATTTACAACGCCAGCAATTGCGTCAGAACCATAAATCGATGAAGCACCATCTTCCAAAATTTCAATACGATCAATGATGCTGATAGGAATAGTATTCAAGTCCACTGAATTTGAAACACCTGAACCAGAGGAGCCATTGACCCAACGAATACCATCTACCAGAACAAGCGTGCGCTTGGCTTTTAGATGTCTCAGTGAAACTTGTGCTGCGCCAGCTCCAACACCACCGCCGTCTGGTGGAAATCCGAAGTTACCGCTACTATTAAATCTGGTATTTAGTGCTGAACCTGCAGTTGGTAAGCGCGCTAGAATATCGCCTACGGATTTAGCGCCTGTATTTTCTAGGTAATCACGCCCCAGAACCGTTACTGGATTAGCACCTTCAGCTTGTGCCTGACGAATACGAGAACCTGTAACAACAATGCTCTCCGCTTCTTCCTCTTCTGCCGCCAAAACAGCATTATTAAAGCTCACCGCAGAAAGTACTGCAGTGGCTATCATCAGCTTTTTGACAGGCGGGAAAATAGATTTTTTATCCATTTTAAACCCCGTTATTGTTAGTTTATGTTTAGTTATATTTCAGCTATAGGACGGTTAGCCTTCTAAAGGCAAACCGCGAATTGTTATAGCTTAAAACTTAACCAATAACAACAGGGGTTTTAGATAAATGTGAAATAATGAGATTTTATTAGTGGATACCCAATATCTGCTTACTGTTTCGAGTCGTTGCTGTGGCGATTTCATGCGCTGGCTCTTCCCGCAATTCAACTAAGGTATTGAAATTCTGGAATATATTCAGAGGTGTATTATGATCTTTAGTGTAATTATAAGGCTTCATATCTGGCGCGTCGGTTTCCAGAACTATATCAGATAAAGGTAATTCAGCTGCCAATGCACGCAGTTTTACGGCTCTTGGATAGGTCATGGCCCCACCAAAACCGAGTTTAAAGCCAAAGTCGCGATAACGCTTTGCCTGCTCCATGCTGCCATTGTAAGCATGCACAATGCCACCATTTTCAAAGTGTAAAGTCTTTAAATACAGCAGAATATCTTCATGGGATTTGCGGACATGCAAGATTACGGGAAGTCCGGCTGATTTAGCAATTTCTATTTGTGCCTTAAATAATGCTATCTGAGTTTTTCGATCGGCTTCCTTTTCGTAGTAATCAAGACCGATTTCACCGATTGCAGAAAGGTTGTTCACTGTTATCGCTAATTCTAAATCGTGCAGATGTTGCTTTTTATGCTCTTTGAGAAACATAGGATGCAAACCAAGTGCAACATGGACATCAGGTCTCAATGCTGCAAGCTGTCGCAGGTAACGCCATTTATCCTGCGTCACGCCAGGAATCAGGATCCCCTCGATTCCTACTTTATGCATGGTGCTTAGAATGGCATCCCGGTCCTTATCAAAAACCGGGAAGTCTAGATGACAATGGCTGTCGAAAAGTTTAATTTCAGGTTCTTTGTGCTTTGGTTTGAACATCCTATATTCTCTACCCTTTCCATCGCAGCACAGGATTAAATACGACCAGCCTAGTGCTCGCGCGTTTCAAAGAATCGAACATCTGGCCAGCGCTCAATGGCTAAATTCAAATTAACCATAGTAGGTGCTAGATAAGTCCAGTTGTCCCCTCCGTCCAGAGCCAGGTTATCGGCATTCTTACGTTTGAACTCTTCAAACTTCTTCTCATCGTCACACTCTACCCAGCGTGCCGTTGAGACATTTACCTGCTCATAGATACATTCCACTTTATATTCGTTTTTGAGTCGATGCGCAACCACATCAAACTGCAGCACCCCTACTGCACCCAATACCAAGTCATTGGAGGTTTGTGGGCGGAACACCTGAGTTGCACCTTCCTCGGATAGTTGAACCAAGCCTTTAATAAGCGCTTTATTCTTCAAAGGGTCGCGTAGACGAACTCGACGGAACAATTCAGGAGCGAAGTTTGGAATGCCCTTAAACTTGATAACCTCGCCTTCGGTAAAGGTATCACCAATCTGAATGGTGCCATGATTATGCAAACCGATGATATCACCAGCATAGGCTTCTTCGAGATGCTCTCGATCACCCGCCAGGAAGGTCAACGCATTACTGATCGTCATATCACGGTTTAATCGCACATGACGCATTTTCATGCCTTTGGTGTACTTACCGCTACAGATTCTGGCGAAAGCAATACGGTCACGATGCTGCGGGTCCATGTTAGCCTGAATCTTGAAGACAAATGCAGAAAAGGTTGGTTCAGTCGCTTCAACCATACGCTCATCGGCTTCACGGGCCAATGGCGATGGTGCCCACTTAACCAGACCATCCAACATGTGGTTAACACCAAAGTTACCAAGTGCCGTACCGAAAAAGACCGGAGTCAGCTTACCTTCCAGGAACTCCTGCAAATCAAATTCGTGACTGGCACCCTGCACCAGCTCCAGCTCTTCACGTAAATCGTTAGCAAGATAGCCAACCGCTTCATCAAGTTCCGGGTTATCTAACCCCTCAATGATGCGCACTTCTTGAATCTTATGGCCCTGTCCGGATTGATAGAGATATGTTTTATCTTCAAGGATATGGTAAACGCCTTTGAACTGCTTACCCATGCCGATAGGCCAAGTTACTGGCGAACAGTTAATTTTCAGGACATCTTCAACTTCATCCAGCAACTCGATTGGATCGCGAATATCGCGGTCCATCTTGTTCATAAAGGTGATGATAGGAGTGTCACGTAAACGGCAGACTTCCATCAACTTAATGGTTCTGGCTTCCACACCTTTAGCCGCATCAATGACCATCAAAGCGGAATCAACCGCAGTTAGAGTTCGATAGGTATCTTCTGAGAAGTCTTCGTGTCCGGGAGTATCCAACAGGTTGACCGTGCGGCCACCGTAAGGAAACTGCATCACCGAAGTAGTCACTGAGATACCACGCTGTTTTTCCAGCTCCATCCAGTCCGACGTTGCATGCTTACCGCCACGCCCTTTAACCACCCCCGCTTCCTGGATCTGGTTGCCGAACAACAGAACCTTTTCGGTAATGGTAGTTTTACCGGCATCCGGGTGTGAAATAATGGCAAAGGTACGGCGATTCTCAATTTGAGACACTAGCTTTGAATCAGTTTTCGACATGCGACTCTCTTACGTAAAACATGGGCGGAAGCAATAAGGCGGCAATTATAAGCGTTTGCCGCCCATTGTCATAGGCTGTAGGGCAATTAGCAGGATTTATTTTGCTCAGCTTCGGCTCTGATTGCAGGTTGACTATATGCGCCCTCCTCTCGTCCAAAGGCCAGCGACCTGACATCATATCCTGTCGGCGACTGATGCACTCTTAAGCCAAACTCGGGCAGTACAGCAAAAATATGATCAAATATATCTGACTGAATTCCCTCATATTTAGCCCAATCAGTCGTTTTGGTAAAAGCATAAATTTCTAATGGAATACCACTAGCAGCAGCTTCCATCTGTCGAACCATTAAGGTCAATTCTTGGTGGATCTGTGGGTGATTTTTTAAGTAATTCAATAAATAGGCTCTGAAAGTCCCTAAATTGGTCAAGCGACGACCATTAATTCTCAAGGACATATCAAGGCCATTCTCTTCATTATACTTTTTGACTTCATCCAGTTTCTGCTGAAGATAAGGAGCTAGTAACTTTGACTTACTTAATTTCTCAATGGCCTCATCAGTTAAGAACTCAACAGTACTGGAATCAATCAAAACAGAACGCTTGATCCGTCGACCACCCGACTCCATCATTCCGCGCCAGTTCTTGAATGAGTTTGAAATTAAGGCATAAGTTGGAATGGTGGTTATGGTCTTGTCCCAATTCTGAACTTTGACCGTTGTCAGGCCAATTTCAATCACATCACCATCTGCACCATATTGCGGCATTTCCAGCCAGTCACCAACTTCCAGCATATCATTGGCAGATAACTGAATGCCCGCAACCAGACCAAGAATAGGATCCTTGAACACTAACATGACTACTGCAGTCATGGCCCCTAAGCCACTCAGAATCAGTATTGGAGATTTTCCGGCTAAAATTGAAATAGCCAAAATAGCTACTACCAACACCGCCAAAATTTTAATGCTCTGGAATATGCCTTTAAGCGGTAATGCCTTGGCTTCAGTTTTCTTTTGCCCCATTAAATAAAGCGCATCTAAAAACGAGAAGATGGTTAGCAAAGCAAAGAGCTGGATCCACAATAGGGTAATGGTCTGAATCCAGTTCAAGACAATAGATTCTGGCATTAACCAGAGCCCCGCCTGAATATAGATAATGATACCCTGAATCATCAGAGCGAACCGGTTAAACAGTTTATTTTCGAATAGGGAGCGCTTCCAAAGCTTCTTCGATTGGCGAGCCCGATTCTCCACAAAACGCAACACCACACGGTGGAGAATCAAGTGCACCACGACAGATATCAGGACAATAAGACCCAATACTGAAGCAAGCGCTGTCATATCCGAAAACTCAACGCCGTGATTTTGAAGCCATTCTGTAATCTTTTGCTGCATAATTTGGTTTTAAAAGTACCGAGTAGTTGCCACTAGGCTAGTTATTTAGGAGTCTGTGTCAAGTTTATCACCTGCAAGAGATTTATATTTATTAAGTCCTGAGAACGCTTAGGGTGATTACCTACACTGTATCAAATTCAACATTAGTTGAGCATTTCCTAATAAACTGCTATAAACGATGTAGCGTAGAGGCCTATTTAAGCATAACTAGATTCCGCTTCTACTTTGCCCAGGGGGGATGACCCGATAAGTATGCTAACAAAGCTCAGAAGTCTTCAAAGCTCTGACCGTTCCGTGTCAGCCTGGGTTATTACATTAGTCATCTCAATGGGCATTGTTCTGGTTTTACCCGAACCAGAGCTAAGTAGAGGCCTTGCCTCATACCTGCCACTCCACACCACTCTCGAAATAATCGCAATAGCAGTTGCCTGCATGGTGTTCGGAATTGCCTGGGTTACCCAAAAATTTCAACCCAGCTCCAAGGTTATAATATTGGGCACAGGAGCGCTTTCAGTTCTCCTTTTAGATATTACCCACACAATTTCTTATCAGGGCATGCCCTCCTTTATAACACCAAGCGGTCCCGAAAAAGCTATCAACTTCTGGTTGGCTGCCAGATTTATGATGGCTATGACATTACTATTTGTGGCCTGCATCAACTACAGAGTCGAACAAAAACTGACTAAAATTTCACGCTACTTCTGGCTGTCACTGGCGCTGGTTATAGTTGCACTATTTCATATTTGGTTTCTCTATTTCCCCCAGTCAGTGCCGGCCACCTTTAACCAGGGAGAAGGGCTAACTAGTTTTAAGGTGATTGCGGAATATGTACTGATTGGCATTTACTTGCTTTCCGGCTTTTTGCTCATTACACAGCTAAGCCATGTAAGAGAGTTTGGCGTGAATTGGCTGGTGGCTGCCGCAGTAACTATGGCCATGAGTGAATTCTTTTTCACTATGTATGCTAACGTATCGGATATGTACAACCTGATTGGACACGTCTATAAAGTTATTGCTTTTAGCTTTCTATATAGGGCTTTATTTGTGGAAACAGTTCAAAGTCCTTTCCTCAACATGCTCCAACTTCAGGCTAAACTCACTGCTACCATTGATACACTACCCGACATTTTGGTAGAAGTTGATTCCAAAGGAAATCATGTGGAGATTCACTCCAGCGACCCTAAACTCCTCATCGATAAACCTGAAAACCTGGTGGGTAAAAACATCAAACAGGTGATGAGTAAAGAAGCGGCCAGGACTTGCTTTGAAGCTATGGAAGTTGCAGACAAAATCGGTATATCGAGGGGAGCAAGAATTAAATTAAATACCCAAAGTGGTGAGCATACTTTTGAATTGTCAATTGCTCGAAAAGTATCTCAAGCGAGTAAACACCCAACATTTTTAATACTTTCTCGTGATATTAGTAGTACGATTGAATTCGAGCAGCAAATAGCTCATGAAGCAAAGCTTAATAAACATCTTCTCGAGCTTCAAAATCACCTCCATGTGGGGGGTGAAAAACACTTTATGCAACATAGCGTAGATACAGCAGAAAATCTTACCGATAGTTCCATCGCATTTATTCACTTTATTGATGAGACCCAAAAAATAATCAAGATAGTTACTTGGTCGACCAATACTTTGACTCACCACTGCACAGCAAATTTTGAAAGTCACTATCCAATTGATCAGGCAGGGGTATGGGCAGATGCAATACGCACGAAACGTCCAGTGGTCATTAATGATTATCAGGATAGCAGCGCTAAAAAAGATTTACCCGAAGGGCATGCTTATTTAAAACGATTTATTAGCCTACCAGTGATAGAAAATAACAAAGTAACAATGATGGTTGGGGTTGGTAATAAAGAAAGTGACTATAATCATCAGGATGTTGAAACACTACAAATCTTAGCGAATACCATCTGGAACCTGATAAAACAACGTTGGCAGGATACAACCATACGACGCCTGTCCACTGGAATCGATCAAAATCCTTACCCAGTTCTCATTACTGACACAGATGGAAAAATTCAATATGTCAATCGAGCCTTTACGGAAACGACGGGGTTCAGTGAGCAAGATGCAATTGGAAAAAGTCCCATAGACTTCAGTGCCGAGAACGACCCTGACAAAACCTTTAAAGCTATCTGGCGACAACTGGCAAGAGGAGAAGCATGGCGTGGAGAACTTATCAGTCAACGTCAGGATGGTTCTCAGTACACAGAATTTGCCATGATTTACCCTGTGCGTAATGAACAAGGTAAAATCATTAATTATGTTGCTCACAAGGAAGATATAACCCTCAAGAAAATTGCTGAAGAAAAAATACATCAGCTATCAAATTACGACCAGCTAACAGGTTTATTAAAACGAGAAATGCTCGAAGAGCGTCTACAACAACTGCTAGACGATAGCTTCAAACAGAAGCAGGCTATGACGGTGATATGGCTTGATCTGGATAACTTTAAAACCATTAACGACTCTCTTGGCCATCAGGTTGGTGATTTGATTTTAATAGAAATTGCTAACCGATTGCGCTTTGAGCTTGGTAAACAATCAATTATATCTAGAATTGCCGGAGATACATTTGCTGCAGTTCTTCCGGCAACTAACGAACATTCAGCTGCTATTATCGCTAAAAAGCTTCTTGAAAATATTCAGCGTAAAATTAAATTCAGTTCACACGCACTCTCCGTCAGCACCTCAATCGGACTCGCATTATCACCAAATGATGGCAACAGCTCAGCTAAGTTGATGATGAGAGCAGAAGCGGCAATGTACCGGGCAAAGCAGGATGGTCGAAATTCCTTCAGGTTCTTTGCTCAGGAAATGCAGGAACATTCACTTCGGTCATTACAATTATCAGCGGCCCTGAAAGATGCTCTTATTAATGATCAATTTCACTTGGTCTATCAACCACAACTCAACCTGACTGATAACACTATAGTCGGCGCAGAAGCCCTGCTACGCTGGGATCATCCAGAATGGGGAGCCATCTCTCCAGCAGAATTTATTCCACTTGCAGAGCAAAATGGTTTAATCGTAAAAATTGGCGAGTGGGTATTGCAGCAAGTAGCCAGACAGCAGAAACAATGGCTAAGCAAAGACCTTCCAGAAATTATCGTTGCAATCAATATTTCTGCTTTGCAGTTCCATCAACAAAATCTGGTAGAACGTATTTCCAAGATTGTCGAGGAAGCAGGCGTTTCACCAGACAATATTGAGATCGAATTAACTGAAGCGGTAGCCTTAAAAGATCCCGAAGTGGCTGGTAAAACCATTGATGCACTGAGCCAACAAGGTTTCAAAGTTTCAATCGATGACTTCGGAACGGGTTACTCATCCATGAGTTATCTGAAACGCTTTGCTGTACATAAACTAAAAATAGATCAATCTTTCATCAAAGATATTGTGACTGATATAGATGACCAGGCAATTGTTACAGCAATTATTCAAATGGCTCATAGTCTACACAAAACAACTATTGCGGAAGGTGTAGAAACTCAGGAGCAGATAGAATTCTTAAAGTTGAAAGGTTGTGAAGAAATTCAAGGCTACTGGTACAGCAGGCCCTTAGTTACAGAGCAATTCGAAGCTTTTCTATTAGCCAGTAACTCGAAAACCACAAAGATAAATTAATATCCTATAGCACTCGCTCCATCACCAGTGCATCCTCTCTACCATCAGCTGTCTTGTAATAATCTTTACGTAAACCAATCTCTACGAATTCCTGTTTATGATAAAAGTCTATCGCGATCTGATTGGAAGCACGCACTTCTAGAATGACTTTCACCATCCCTGACTCCTTTGCTCTCTCATACATGGCTGAAATTAACAGGCTTGCCACTCCCAGGCCTTGAAAGCCAGGGTCAGTCACAATATTCATGAGGTGGCACTCATCATACAGATAGTTAAATATGGCATACCCAATAATCGCCCCGCCTTGCTCTAGAACCAGACTGGGATAGCCCGACTCTATACACTGTGCGTGAATCTTATCCGACCAAGGTAGTTTGTAGGCTCTGTTTTCAATGGCGCAAACCTGCTCTAAATCAGCACCAGTCAGCGGGCGCACATGATAGTCATTATCAGGATAAAACATCTATTTGTTGGCCGGTATGATAGATTGATTGGGTGGAGGGTTTAAATAACAAATCGACTAGACAAGACTCTGTAACAATTGCCACCAGCCTTTCTTATCACCGGCTGATTGCCAGTTAAGGCTTGGAACATGTTCAGTAGTGAGGTTGGCTAATTCGGCTGGTTGGTCTGTAGAAAGCAATAGGCGCTTATTTTTAAGACTCTGAACTGGTTTAAAATCAGCCTCCGCATCACGCTGTTCTACCAATTGCACTAAACTCAATGGTAGTTCTGTGCCCTGCCACTGTAGCCAGACCTGCTCCAGCACCTTGAAATTTTTCTCTATTAGGTTTAAATCCTGCTCGGCTGTGACAAGTACGCAGGTTTTGGACTGAGAGTTACCCGAAATTGTCACAAAACCAATGCCTGTATCAGACTTAGCTTCCGACTGAGTTGCACTTTTTGAGTCGGCATGACTCTCGTTAACTGATGAGTCAGCCTCTGCAACAGCTGCCTGTCTGGAAACCCAGACAGGCAAGCCAATAGCTTCAAGATATGAACGATTCCAGACGGTCATTACAAATTAATACCGAGCTTAGCGCTTTACTAGAGTTAGCAAATCTTCATCCAAAATGTCGTGCTTCTGATCAGCAAGCTTTTTGAAAGCCACGAAAGCATCATGCAAGTCGTCATTGTTATCGAACTGCACACCTAACTGTGCCAAGTGGCTCTTAAACGCATTACGTCCAGAGTGCTTACCAAGAACCATACGATTATTGGCCCAACCCACATCCTCTGCGCGCATAATTTCGTAGGTCTCACGATGCTTTAATACGCCATCCTGGTGGATACCAGACTCATGAGCGAAAGCATTATCGCCAACAATCGCTTTATTAGGCTGTACGGCAAAGCCAGTGATCTTAGAGACAAGTTGCGAAGTAGGAACAATATGGCGAGTATCAATATCCACTTCCACATCAAAATAATCAGGGCGAGTTTTTATAGCCATAACCACTTCCTCCAAAGAAGCATTACCAGCACGCTCACCCAAACCGTTGATAGTACATTCCACCTGGCGAGCACCTTTTTGCACTGCCGCCAAAGAGTTTGCAACTGCAAGACCTAAATCGTTATGACAGTGAACTGAGAAAATCGCTTTGTCTGAATTAGGAATACGCTGAATCAATTGCTCAATGGTATTTGCATACTGATCTGGCAGGTTATAGCCGACAGTATCAGGGATATTAATGGTACGAGCACCTGCATCAATCACCTGCTCGATGATTTTGCACATGAAATCTAACTCAGAGCGACCGGCATCCTCACAAGAAAACTCAACGTCTTCACAAAGACTGCGTGCAAATTTAACTGACTTCACCGCATGTTCGATAACCTGCTCAGGCTCCATTTGCAGTTTATATTTCATATGTAATGGCGAAGTTGCAATGAAGGTATGAATACGGCCAGAATTAGCACCTTTAAGCGCATCACCGGCAGCCTGAATGTCTTTCTCCATTGCGCGAGATAGCGAACAAATGGTGCTATCTTTAATGTTATCCGCCACCAATTTGACCGCTTCAAAATCACCTGGGCTGGCAATGGCAAAACCGGCTTCAATCACGTCAACCTTCATTAACTCCAATTGTTTAGCGATTTCCAGTTTTTCTTCTTTATCCATAGACGCGCCCGGGCTTTGCTCGCCATCGCGCAAGGTGGTATCGAAAATCACTAATTTATCTTTTTGACTCATATAATATCTACTCCAATAAGGCCTAAATCAGCATCACAGGCTGGCGGGCCAACTTCATTCATCCCTTAAGGATACCAAATATTCAGGACCTAAGATAAGGTTTGATGACAGGTTAGACCAACATTTTCTCTATTTGTTAATAGATTCTTGATAATCATCAAGCATAAAAAAAGCAGGGACAAAGCCCTGCTTCTTTAGGTAAAACCAGCAATTAGCTGGATTTACTCTTTTTCTTCTTCGGCTTATCTTCCACTACGCCTGAGATTTCTTCATGCGAATAGTCATCCACCTGAATCACATCCATACGAGCTTCTTCGGCATCAACCAGAATTTGCTGCTCTTCTGCATTGATAATACCTTTTTCGATAGCCTGTTCAATACGCTCCATATTGGTAGCATGCTTGTCCAGCTCACCAGCCTTCATGGCTTTGCGTAACTTGCGACGCACTTCATCTGCTGCCAACACTTTCAAGAACGCTAGCTCAACTCGGCCCGTAACATCATCAGCAGTTTTACCCACATAAGCATATTCAGTAATACGGTCACGGATTTCACAGTTTTGCATCATCGGCTTAACAATTTCCTGCTCCAGCCTATCGGATGGGTAGGAATAGCTTTTACCGTATGGGAACGCGATGAAACGTAAGACTTTACCTACCGCCTTAATCGGGAAGTTTTCGTAGAAATCATAGAAAGCTTCCTGGATCTTATGCAGACCGTACTCCATATTCCACTTCACATAAGGCAGGTCAGCTAAAGGACGGTCATTATCCTGATAGTATTTTAATACTGCAGAACACATATATAGATGACTCAACACATCTGCCAAACGGGCTGACAAACGTTCTTTACGTTTTAAGTCACCGCCCAGAATACCCATGGCAATGTCAGAGGTTAACGCTAGTGCAGAACTCATACGAGTCAGGTGCTGGTAATATTTACCGGTTTGTCCGCCAACAGGCTTTTTGGCAAATTTTGAAGCACTTAAGCCCAAGGCAAAAGTACGTGCGAAGTTACTGACACCATAACCGATATGACGGAACAGCAGACTATCAAAACGCTTAACACCTTCTTCCGTATCTTCCATCTGTGCTGCCAACATTTCGCGGAAAACATAAGGATGGCAACGGATAGCTCCCTGACCGAAGATCATCAGGTTACGGGTCAGGATATTGGCACCCTCAACCGTAATACCAATTGGCTGACTCATATAGCCATTGGCAAGATAATTACGCTCACCCATGATAATGGCGCGGCCACCATGAATATCCATTGAATGATTCATGATTTCACGACCCATTTCTGTCATGTGATATTTCGCTATCGCTGACACTACTGATGGTTTTATGCCTAGGTCAACCGCGCCAGCAGTCATCACGCGACTCGCTTCGGTTCGATAAGCCAGACCAGCAATACGAGCCATGGCTTCTTCAACACCTTCAAAACGACCAATCGGTGTTTTGAACTGTTCACGAACTAATGAATAGGCACCTGTCATGCGATAAGACAATTTTGCTACCGCAGTACCCATCGCTGGCAATGAAATCGAACGCCCTGCTGCCAAGCTTTCCATCAACATTCTCCAGCCTTGACCGGCGAACTCTTGACCACCAATCAACATGTCCATCGGAATGAAAACGTCTTTACCAGTAGTCGTTCCGTTCATGAACGCCTGATTCATTGGCAAGTGGCGCTGACCAATTTCAACTCCAGGGTGATCTGCAGGAATTAAAGCACAGGTAATACCATAGTCTTCTTTATCACCGATTAGATTGTCAGGGTCATAAAGCTTGAATGCCAGACCGACAATAGTAGCTACAGGAGCCAGAGTGATATAACGCTTGTTCCAGGTCAGCTTGATACCAAGAACTTCTTTACCCTGATATTCGCCTTTACAGACAATACCTTTATCCGGAATCGCACCCGCATCAGAGCCAGCTACCGGAGAGGTCAAAGCAAAACATGGAATCTCTTCGCCTTTAGCAAGACGAGGAAGGTAATGATCTTTTTGTTCCTGCGTGCCGTAATGCAATAACAGCTCACCAGGCCCTAACGAGTTAGGTACCATCACAGTTACCGCAGCGCTACCGCTACGTGTGGCAATCTTGGTGACAACCGTTGAGTGCGCCAGTGCTGAGAAACCTTTACCACCGTACTCTTTAGGAATAATCATTCCCAGGAAGCCTTTATCTTTAATGAACTGCCATACTTCTGCTGGTAAATCCTTACGCTTATGAACAATGTCCCAATCATCAAGCATAGAACATAGCTCTTCAGTTTCATTATCAACAAACGACTGCTCTTCTTCAGTTAAAGCAGGTTTCGCGATAGTCAGCATTTTGTTCCAGTCAGGATTACCGCGGAACAAATCGCCTTCCCACCAGACATCACCAGCTTCTAATGCGGTTTTTTCTGTCTCGTTCATTGGCGGTAATACTTTTTGCATGAACAAGTAAGCCTTTCTAGAAATCCAGTCAATTCGTAAGTCTGGCAGTAAATAGAAAGTTGCAACTACTGCAAAGATTAGTAGTGAAATGAATAATCCCCAGGTAAACCCACCATGAATCCATAAAACAACTAAAGCTACTGCATTAATGATCATTGCTTTTTTCATTGCCATACGCTGATAGGCACAAAAGCCCACCACCAGCAACATCACAACAATCTGTAATAAACCCATCATTTCAAATTACCTCAAAAATTATTCAATGTTACGCTTTCATACCGGCTGCAAGGAATGGCACCATTTCTTTGATCACATCCTCAACACCCAAATCTCGATTAAAGTCAGCTTGTGAAATCTGACGTAATGCTTCACTGCCACCTAATGTAAAAATCATACTGCCCAGCATGTAGTGCAATCGCCAGAAAATCTGATCGATTGTCAGACTGGGATAGCCTTTTTGGAAAAGATGAGTAAAGCGAACCAGTACATGACCATATTTGTCGGTTACATAACGACGAAGGTGGCCTTGTGTTTCTGCATAAGCTCGACCCAATAGACGCATAAAGATAGAAATTGCATTATCGCGACGTGAATTCAGACTCAGCAAAGGCTTAATCAGAGCATTTAGCAGCTTTTCTGCTTCAAGTTGAACTGGCTCAAGTTGCTCCAAAGTCATCAACTCAAGGCTCAGCTCTTTAGTGAAATCCTGCAAAAAACGGTCAAACACAGCCTGAATGAGGGACTTCTTTGAGCCGAAATGATAATTCACGCTAGCCAGATTCACTCTCGCCCGCGTGGTAATCGTTCTAAGGCTGGTCTCCGCAAAGCCCCGCTCTGCAAAGAGTTGCTCCGCAGCATCCAGTATTCGACTCTTGGTCGACTCAGTTTTAGTCATGCTTAAACTATCCTGCTCAATCAATTCCAAACAACTGTTTGAAACATACGTTCAAACCCAACCTTTGTCAAGCATCTGAGTCAAGGAGGGGGAATTAGGATTAGTCAGGATTGGAGCTGGCTAGTAATAACCTAGAAGTAAAAAGTAGTCACAGTAAGAATGAAAATTCCCTAGGGTATGAACAGTGCAACTAGCTTTTCTTCTAATAAGAATTAAGAGGTCTACTCAAGAGAAACGAAATGGTTAATGGAAAGTAAGATTTACATCGGACACTATTTTAAATTCAGCCAAAGACGAAGTTGTTCGTAATCGAATGGCCAGTTTAATTCATCACCTTCTTTCTCTTTTTTTAAAACTGGAATTGAATAACGATATTGTTCGAAAATTTTATCATCATCGATAATGTCGAAAGGAATAATTTGATAGTGAAATTGATCCTTATATTGATGTGATATTTCAGTCAGCATTGCTTCAACTTTTTCACACAAATGACAACCAAAAGTTGTATAAAAAAATATTTTTTGCGTTTTATCATTCATTTTTGTTAAAAAACATTAAAAAAGATTCGTTATTTGCAACTTTAGCATAATTAATTATTAACTTTCTAAAATTCTTTCCGTATAATTTGATTGAATTTTAATCAAAACATCTCGCAACACAGGGGAAATGACCATGGCTAAAAAACCAGTAAAAAAATCTGCTTCTAAAGGTACAACTATGAAGCAACTTGAAGCGGCAGAAAAGAAAGCTGCAGCCGCAGTAAAGAAAGCTCGTGACGCTGCCAAGAAAGCAGGTGACAAAGCGAAAGCTGCTGCTGACAAAGCTAAGGGTAAGTCTACCAAAGCTGCGAAAGCCGCTGCCAAGAAAGCCAAAGAAGCTGTTCGTAAGGCTAAGACTGCCGTTAACCAGGCCGTTAAAGCTCACGACACTACTAAGTCTGCATTAGCTGATGCAAAAGCCGCTGCAACTAAACAAGCTGCTTTAGAAAAAGCAATTGCCAAGTTTGAGAAAGACTGGGCTGCTAAAGAAGCAAAGAAAAAAGCTGCTGCAGATAAGAAAGCTGCTGCTAAAGCTAAAAAGAAAGCTGCTGCTGACAAGAAGAAAGCTGCTGCTAAAGCCAAAGCCGCTGCTGCTAAAGCGAGAAAGAAAGCTGCTGCTGATAAGAAGAAAGCTGCTGCTAAAGCTAGAGCCGCTGCTGCTAAAGCAAAAGCTAAAGCTAAAAAGAAACCAGCCAAGAAAAAAGCTCCTGCAAAGAAAAAAGCACCAGCCAAGAAAAAGGCTCCTGCTAAAAAGAAAGCTCCCGCTAAGAAAAAAGCACCAGCCAAGAAAAAGGCTCCTGCTAAAAAGCGCGTAGCTAAGAAGAAAAAGTAAGTCTTAGGACTTATTAATAAAAAACCCAGCTTAGGCTGGGTTTTTTTGTACCAAGTAGTTGGCAAAGCTTGGATTAATTTCCAGTTAGTTCTAAAAGTTTAACTTTTATGCTGAATTAACCAACACCTGTGATGATTTCGACTCTTTTGAAAGTCAATTGGCAAGGTTCTTGCTGTGATTTCCTGCACTTCGAACATTTCCAATAACTCTTTTTCCATTTCAAACTTTTTGAAGTTGTTTGAAAAGTAGAGTTTTCCCTTGCTGTCCAGCAAATTCATAGTCTTTTCGATTAAATCAACCTGATCCCTTTGCACATCAAAGGTTGTATCCATCCGCTTCGAGTTAGAAAAGGTTGGTGGATCCAAGAATATAAGATCATATGTCCTTTGACCTTGCGCCTCATCTAACCACTGCAAACAATCAGATTGGATAAATTCATGACCATATATTGGAATATTATTTAGCCCAAAATTCTTGATAGCCCAATTCAAATAAGTCTTCGACATATCAACTGTGGTAGTTTTTGCCCCACCTTTTGCTGCATAGACACTGACAGAGCCGGTATAGGCGAATAGGTTGAGGAATCGCTTCTCTTTGGCCTCAGCCATGATCATTTTGCGTGTTTTTCGGTGATCAAGGAACAGGCCTGTATCGAGGTAACGGTTGAGATTTACATAAAACTGTAGTCCTTGCTCGTTTACTACCTGGAACTGCTCTTCTTCACTTTGCTTTTGATACTGCCAATCACCTTTTTGGCGCTGTCTTTGCTTAAGTGCAATTTCAGCCTCAGGAATCTGTAGCAAGCCCGATGTAACACGAACAATTTCATTGAGACGTCGTTGTGCAACTTTAGCAGGAATGTCTTTTGGGGGTGCGTACTCCTGAATATGAACCATGTCATCATAAACATCGATAACGGCTGAATACTCAGGCAGATCGGCATCGTATAGACGATAACAGGTTACATCGTTTTGCTTGAGATAGGATTTGAGACGTTGCTGATTTTTGATAATGCGATTCTTCAGCATTACAGCGCCATCCGATAAATTCTTATCCCAGTCTGGATTAACGACAGTTGGGTCGAAAGGCTTATAAAAGTTCTCGTCCTTAACATCAAACAGGTATAGCTGGCAGTCAATGGCACCATTCTTAAATTTATACTGTTTATGTGAGCGCATACCCATGGCTTTGGCGAATACAGGTTCATTGGTAATGATGGCAGCCTGCCAGCCAATACAATGGCTTTTTATATATTCACCAAAGTCTCGATATAATTGCATGACCTCATCTTCTTCACCAAGGCGTTCCGCGTATGGCGGATTAGAGACCAACAGTCCCGGCTCATTAAACACCTCAAGTTTAGGACGTCTAATATCCTGCTCTTTGAGTTCTATGAGGTCGCCAAAGTCTGCATTACGAATGACTTCTTTAGCTAACTCAAGGCTCTTTCGGTGGCTGTCTGAGCCAATAAATCGATTATTTATTGCCAGTTTATTTTTATTAAATTGCCGACGAGCTGTGGCGACAGTCGTTTGCCATAATTCTGCATCATGCTGCTTCCAGTTCTCGAACGAGAAAGATGGATTGAATAGGCCTGGTGCCATATCGCAGGCAATCATAACCGCTTCAACCAACAATGTTCCCGTACCACACATAGGGTCATGGAAACTGTATCCCTGTTTCGATAACTCGGGCCAGCCAGCTCGAATCAACAGCGCAGCAGCCAGATTTTCTTTAATCGGAGCACGGCCAGATGTGGGTCGATAACCACGTTGATGAAGACTGCGTCCCGCCAGGTCAATACCTACTTTAAGCTGGCGACCATTAACAATTGCATGAATTCGATAATCGGGGTTGTCTTTATCTACAGAAGGACGTTGCTCATAGCGATCTTTATAATAATCAACTAATGCATCTTTTACCTTCTGTGCGGCAAAGCCTGAATGTCGAATATCAGAATTTTTACGCGCGATAGCATCCACGACAAAAGTCTGCTGCATATCAAAATGCCAGCTCCATTCGATACTATTCACCTTCTGGTACATATCTTCGACAGAATTAATTTCTTCATCCAACAGACAAAGATAAATACGATTGGCTAAACGTGAATAAAGACAGGCCTTATAAGCGAGCTCGAGGTCGCCTTCAAAAACGATATGTGAAGGATGTTCTTTAAGATTGGTAGCGCCAAGAGAGGTCAGCTCTTCAATTAATAGAGCTTCTACACCTTTAGGACAACTGGCATAAAATTGCATGATCACGAACAATAAATGAAATAGCCGTCATTATAACGGCTATTAGTTGAGTTTGCTTTGAAAGTTTATGTTATTGGCTTTGTTGGTGCTCTTTGAGTGCCTTCGCCACCTCATAGACCAGTTGCGGACCATGGTAAATAAATCCTGAATAGATTTGAACCAGCTTGGCGCCAGCCTCAATTTTATCGATAGCACTCTGTTCATCAGTTATACCACCGACACCAATAACAGGAATTGAGTCGTCCAGAGCTTCGACCAGACGTTTAATCACCTTGGTTGACTGGCTGGCAAGCGGCTTGCCACTCAAGCCACCCTGTTCTTCGGCGTATTTCAAGCCTTCGACCTTACTGCGATCAAAGGTGGTATTGGTCGCAATAATGCCGTCCAGTTCAAATTGCCTGAAAGTATCAGCCAGCTGATCAATATCAGTTGCAGACAGATCAGGGGCAATTTTAATGGCTAACGGCTTATAAACTTTATGTTCCTGTTGCAGTTCCTGTTGTTTCTTTTTCAGGTTCTCAAGCAGACTCTTCAAGGTTTCGCCAAACTGCAAGTCACGCAACCCTGGTGTATTCGGCGAAGAGATATTGACGACCATATAATCGGCACGACGATATATCTTTTCCATGCCAATCAGATAATCATCAACCGCTTTTTCCACTGGTGTATCAAAGTTTTTACCGATATTAATTCCAAGCACACCAGTGAATTGGGCTTTTTCTACATTATTCAGCAGAGCATCAACACCATCATTATTGAAACCCATGCGATTAATAATAGCTTCGGCATCTTTAATTCGAAACAGACGAGGCTTTGGGTTGCCTGGCTGTGGGCGAGGTGTGACGGTACCTACTTCAATGAAACCAAATCCAAAATGGCTCAAGGCATCAATATATTCACCATTTTTGTCCAGTCCAGCAGCAAGTCCAACACGATTTGGAAACTTGATACCCATCACTTCAACCGGATCATCAATCTGAGTTTGAGACAACAGGCCCGACAGTTTTAGTCGATTGAGCAGATTAAGACTGTTCAGCGACAAGTGATGCGAACGCTCGCCATCCAGCATAAACAAAAGTGATCGTAGTAATGAATACATGCAGTTGCCCCAACTGATTTCAATTAAACGTGGTACAAAAAAGCCTGTCACCAACTTGATGACAGGCCGATTTTAACAAACAACGTGCGAATATACGCTTTATTTTTTGCAGCCGCTATTTTTGCGGTACCCACTTCCCATTTTCATAGAAAGCCGTCCAACCGCTGGCTTTGCCGTCATCTTTAACACCAGCCACGTACTGCTGACCGGTTTTACGACTGAACTTAACAAAAGTACGGTTGCCGTCTGGATCTTTGAGTGGCGCATCAGCCAGGAACTTATACTTTGGATCCAGTTTGTCTTTTACTGTGATCAACTCATCCACCGCCGGTGCACGAGTTTCACGATTACGCGGGAACTTGCTTGCTGCCAGGAAGATACCGGCAGCGCCATCGCGCAAGACATAATGGTCATCAACTTTCTCGCACTGTAGTTCAGGCATAGGTATCGGATCGGCTTTAGGTGGAGCAGGTTGACCATTTTTAAGCAATTTACGCGTGTTTTTGCAGTCTTCGTTGGTGCAATCAAAGTATTTACCGAAACGACCGGTTTTTAACTGCATGTCACTTCCACACTTATCGCACTCTAAAACTGGGCCATCATAACCTTTGATTTTGAATTCGCCTTTTTCAATCTCATAGCCATCACAATCAGGATTATTACCACAGATATACAGTTTAGTATTTTCATCAACCAAATAGTCATCCATGGTCGAATTACATTTCTTACAGCGCTTCTTATCGTGTAAATAACGCGCTTCCTCTTCCTCATCGGCGGCAATAAACTCCTCACCGGGAATCAGGTTAACGGTATTTTTACAGCGTTCTTTAGGCGGTAGTGAGTAGCCCATGCAGCCTAGGAACACGCCTGTACTGGCATTTCGGATCGCCATGTGGTTCGTTTTACATTTTTCACAGAGGATATCGGTTTCAACAGCTTCATTACGACGCATGCCACCGTCGGCTTCTTCTTCATCCGCTTTTTTCAGCTGCTTGGAAAATTCATCATAGAACTCATCCAGAGTAACCTTCCAGTTCTGACGGCCGGAAGCAATATCATCCAGATGTTTTTCCATGGTAGCGGTAAATGAATAATCGAGCAGATCGTTAAAACTTTCTACCAATCGCTCTGTGACAATCTCTCCAATCTTCTGCGCATAGAAACGACGATTTTCAAGACGGACATAACCACGATCCTGGATGGTTGAGATAATCGATGCATAGGTAGAAGGACGACCAATACCACGCTTTTCAAGTTCTTTTACCAAAGCTGCCTCTGAATAACGAGCGGGCGGTTTAGTGAAATGCTGCTTAGGCTCAAGCTTCTTAAGTTCAAGCATTTCGCCTTCCTTAACATTCGGCAACTCTTCGTCTTCAGCATTTTTCTTTTGCATTGGAAGAACTTTAGTCCAACCGTCAAAACGCATGACGCGACCGCGTGCTTTAAGCTCATAATCACCAGCCTGTACTTTCAAACTTGTCACATCAAATTCTGCTGGTAGCATCTGACAGGCGACAAACTGACGCCAGATAAGGTCATACAAACGCTCAGCATCTTTTTCCATGCCATTGAGATGACCTACTTTCTTGGCAACATCGGATGGACGAATCGCTTCGTGAGCTTCCTGTGCGCCTTCTTTGCTACTGTAACTGTTGGCTTCTTTTGGTAGATATTCTCCACCAATATTGGTTTTGATGTAATCACGACAAGACTCTACCGCATCCGCACTTAAGTTAGTGGAATCAGTACGCATGTAGGTGATGTAGCCAGCTTCATAGAGACGCTGAGCCATCATCATGGTTTTCTTAACCCCAAAACCCAATCGGGTACTGGCGGCCTGCTGAAGAGTTGATGTGATAAAGGGTTTAGGAGCTTTACTCTTCTGTGGTTTATCTTCGCGGGTAACCACTTTGTAGTCTGAGGACTTGAGAACTTCGAGCGCCTTGTTAGTCTCTTCTTCACTGTTAGGACGGAAATTTTTGCCCTGGTATTTATTAACCTGCAGTCGTAAATCATCTTTCGACTGGGTTAGAGTATTTGCATGAATATCCCAGTACTCTTCGGGGATAAATGCACGAATTTCACGCTCACGCTCAACCAATAGTCTTACTGCAACTGACTGAACGCGGCCCGCGGAAAGACCACGAGAAATTTTACGCCATAGCAATGGCGATACCATGAAACCCACAACCCGATCCAGAAAACGTCTCGCCTGTTGTGCATTTACATAATTCATATCCAACTCACCAGGCTTGGAGAATGCCTGCTGAATGGCTTTTTTAGTAATCTCGTTAAACACCACACGCTTAAAGCGACTCTCATCGCCATCTAATAATTCACGCAAGTGCCAGGCAATTGCCTCCCCTTCTCTATCCAAATCCGTTGCGAGATAGATAGTGTCGGCATCTTTAGCAAGCTTCTTTAATTCATTGAGAACTTTTTCTTTACCGGGCAAGACTTCATATTGTGCCTCCCAACTCTTTTCAGGGTTAATACCCATACGTGCAAAAAGCGCTGTTTTTTCTTTCAGCGCTTTTTGTTTAGCTTTTTCTTTTGGAGAGAGCTTGCGCGTCGCGGCTGCCTTTCGGGCTCTTTCTTTGGCGTCCACCGGTTTTTTATTCTGAGATCCGGTAGGCAAATCACGAATGTGACCGATACTCGATTTGACGATAAAGTCTTTTCCCAGGTATTTATTAATGGTTTTCGCTTTTGCAGGCGACTCCACTATAACCAAAGATTTTCCCATAAAAGTTCCAAAACTCGTTTGTTATCAATGAGTTGATTATATAAATTGGTCAAAGGGCAGAGATTAACCCTGCCCATTCCTTTTTTATTATTAACAATCTTTAATGGTCACTGTCTAGACTTTTTTTAAAAGCCTTGTCGAAAAGACAGTTTTGTCTCGTTATTTTACAATTGCCTTAGAACCTGATGTGCGGGTTGCTTGAGCAGGCTTTTGAGGCCCCACCAACCTGCCAGACAGATAAATGCAACGGCAATTAATGGCACCCATAACCAGAACCAGGGATGTAGAACTGGCTCTATATCCAGAGCTTCCTGATACAGCACGAAGACTAACACTTCCCCACCAATCACGCCAAGAATTCCGGAAAAGATTCCGAGTAATGCCAGCTCTGAAAGCAAGGTCATGCGAATAAACTTGGTTTGTGCGCCCAATGTTTTAAGCAAGGTGGAAGATAACACTCGCTCTTCTTTACTCGCCTGCAGCACTGCATATAGCACTGCAATACCAGCCAGCAGTACAAACAACATAATAAACTCAACCGCTGCTGTAACCTGATCCAGAATGGTTTGAACCTGCTCCATAATGGCATCGAGTTCGATAATAGTTACCGTTGGCATTTCGCGCAAAATAGTGTTCAAAGTAGGCTTCTTTTCCGCTGGTAAATAAAAACTGGTGATATAAGTCGCCATATTTTCATTCAACGCGCCAGGCTCAAAAATCATAAAGAAGTTCGGCTGAAAAGAGTCCCACTGAATTTCGCGGAAACTGGTGATTTTACCTTCTACATCCACCCCACCGATAGAAAACTCAAACACATCACCGATATCAACACCCAGTCGCCCTGCAAGGTTCTGATCAATCGAAAGTTGATAAACACCATCTTCATCAGGCTGGCCAGCATCATTCCACCATTCACCTTTAACGACGGTGTTGGCATTAGGAACATTTTCCACCCAGGTAAGATTCAGCTCACGACGCAATGATCCATCATTCTGCGCTTCTTCAGATACTGCTTCTTCAATAGGCTTGCCATTAAGGCCAGTAACCCGGCCGCGCACCATCGGATAAATACCTGCCGTCTCAACATTTTGTTCAGCAAGAATAGATTCAAGATTGGGCACTTCGCTGGGCTGAACGTTAATTAAAAAATGATTCGGAGCATCTTCTGGTAACTGACTTTGCCATTCATTCAGCAATTCGCTTCGTATGAGTACGGTTGAAAGCATGATGATAAACGCAAGGCCGAAAGCCGTTACCTGACTGATGGTAAATGCAGGGTAACGCTTAAGTTGACCGAGGCCATAACGAACGGCCGTTGATCCGCGTTTACCAATCCAGAGACCGACTTTGAATATCAGCCAGGCCATTAAGCGAATGATAACAAAGGCCACCAAAGCAACCGCTAATAATATTCCGACCAACTTCAATGAGCCACTTTGCCACCACATCAGAAGTGCCATAGTGAATATGGCTAGAAGATAAATCAGCCAGCTTGAAACGGGTTGCGGCACCATTTCTTTACGCAACACACGCAATGGTGACACCCGAGCAATCTGGAAAAAGGCAGGCAAAGCAAAACCTATCAGAACCACCAGACCACTCAAACCACCAGCAATCACTGGCGCCCAATTAATTGGTACCATGGGCTTCGGCAAGAAGTCTGCAAACTGAACAATAATCACTTGCTGGATCAACAAGCCTAACGCAACGCCAAGTGCCGAGCCAATTAACCCCATGATAATCAATTGAGATAAATACAGGCGATGGACCTGGGCAATCTGCATGCCCAGACAACGGTATATCGCGGCATAATCATAATGACGACGGCTAAAGCGACCGGCTGCCACAGCGATGGCAACACCGGCTAATACTACTGAAATCAAGCTAGCCAGACGCAGAAAAGTTTCAGCACGTTCAATGGAGGCCTGCAACGCAGGAGTGCCTTCTTTACCACCAGTTAATCGCTGAGTTTTATTCATTTGGGGTTTAACCCAGTCGATGAAATTTTCACGCGACTGAATGTCACCAGCAATAAATAAAGTATAGGAGACTCGGCTACCGGGTTGAATAATATTAGCTCGTTCGACATCGGCCTGATTGATGTAAACTTTAGGCGCCACGTTGAACATTTCGCTGGCCTGCCCCGGGCCACCGACAATCACACCGGCAATAGTTAATTGTATCGAACCAAAATCAACTGTATCGCCTTTTTCCGCACCCAAAACAGCCAGCACACGCGGCTCAACCCAGGCGGTTCCTTGTTCAGGTTGCGCCTGCATAGTTTGACCGCGAGTAAAAGGCTTATCTGCAATTTCAAACTCGCCTTTTAAAGGAAATTTACCTCCAAGAGCGGTCACACTGACCAGCTGAAACTCATCGCCTTTTGCCAGCACTGTTGAAAAGCCCGTTGACTCGGTCAACTCTAATCCATCGGAGCGCCCTTTTTCCAACCAATCGTGCTCAATAGGACGTGGCGATCTCAGAGTATAATCAGCTCCCAGAAACTCACTGCTCTGCTCGCCCATGGCACGATGCGTGCGATCCGTGATGGTGCCAATCGCAACCATCGCCATAACCGCTATCATGAGTGCAAAAAATAAAACCTTTACCTCGCCCGACTGCCAGTCTCGCTTAAATAAACGCCAAGCCATACCTCGCATTATGCCGTCTCCGCCGTTTTTGCCTGCTCGAATGACTCATTAACGCTATCTTCAATCACTTTGCCAGCCTCAAGACGCACCAAGCGCTGACAACGTTCAGCCAAACGGTCATCATGAGTCACCAGCACCAATGTCGTACCAAGCTGCTGGTTCAGGTCAAAAATCAGATCAATAATTTTTTCACCATTGGCAGTATCAAGATTACCGGTGGGCTCATCAGCAAATAAAATTTTGGGTTCCGACGCAAACGCCCGCGCAATGGCGACACGCTGCTGCTCACCACCTGACAATTGGTGAGGATAGTGATTCAAACGTTCAGCCAGCCCCACTTTCTCAAGCAATTCTTTAGCCTTAGTTTGAGCATTTTTATCTTCCTTCAACTCAATCGGCAGCATCACATTCTCAAGCGCAGTCAGGCCCGGTAATAAGTGAAAAGATTGGAAGACGAACCCAACATACTGCGCACGAACAGCTGCACGCTCATCTTCTGAAAGCTTGTGAATGGGGTGACCTGCAAGCTCCACCTCGCCTTCAGATGGCGTGTCCAAACCTGCCAGTAACGACAACAAAGTAGACTTACCTGAGCCTGATGCGCCAACAATGGCTACACTATCGTGTTCATTTACGGTTAAACTTACCTCCGATAGAATGGTCAGAGATTGTTCAGGCAGTTTGACGGTTTTCGTTAAATTATTGGTTGTTAACATTTTATTCATTGCTCATTGATACCATTGAGTTATCAAAAAATTAACCTAAGCATATCACTATGAAGATGAAATTGGCGTGGATTTTGTTTCTAGTTGTTGCGGTCTTTAACCTCCCAACAACTGCGAAAGCGCAAGAAAAACCCACTATTTTGGTGCTCGGCGATAGCCTGAGTGCTGGTTACAACATTGACGTTGAACAAGGCTGGGTCGAATTGCTGAATCAAAAACTACAGCAAGAAGGCTACCCGCACACTGTCATCAACGGCAGTATCAGCGGTGATACCACAACACAGGGCTTGTTACGCTTACCCACCCTGCTCGAACAGCATGACCCGGAGATCGTCATCATCGAGCTCGGCGGTAATGATGCATTACGTGGTACGCCGCCTAATGCCATAAAACGCAATCTCAGCAAACTGATTGATACCAGCAAACGCTCAGGTGCAGAGGTCTTGTTGCTCGGAATCCAGATTCCACCAAACTATGGCCAACGCTATGCACAGGCTTTCTTCGATAATTATGCCCAGCTGGCCAATGAAAAAAAGGTGAAGCTGGTTCCATTCTTTTTAGAAAACGTAGGTGGCAATGACGAACTGATGCAAGATGATGGCATTCATCCTAACGTAAAAGCACAACCAATACTTTTAGAAAACATCTGGCCGCAACTGGAGGCGCAAATAAAAAATGCCGGCTAACATCACGTCAAACCGGCATTTCACTCTTAACTAAATTAACTGCCTAGAATCGCCAGGCAAATCCCACCATTGCGACCCAAGGATCAATTTGTACATCCACAGTTGTTGCAGTAGCTCCATTCACTATAACATCTGCTTCAGTATCAATATCGACATACCAGACCGCTGTATTAAAGTAGAAATTGTTGCTGATTTTCCAATCTGCACCCATTTGTGCCGCTAGACCAAATGAATCATCCAATTCAAGCTGAACATCATTGGTGCTTAACGCCGCTTTAAGTTCAGGCGATGCTTTTTCTTCGAAGAATTTGGTGTAGTTAACACCTAGACCAAAATAAGGACTAAAGTCATCTGTGCCAAACTCTGGGTAGTACTGGAACGAAACCGTTGGTGGTAAGTGTTTAGTCTCACCGATGGGTAACCCAGCCAAATCACCAGAACCATTAATGTCATGTGTAAATGGTAATGCCGCCAACACTTCCAAACCCCAGTTATCGCTTAGCATCCAGGTGCCGCTAAAACCAACGCCTGTTGCTGAATCAACGCTAACGCCATCATTAGCCCCTAACACATTCGAGCTGTCATCATTAGGACTGACATGAGCGGCACCGACACGCAAAATAAAGTCGCCTTCTTTATGTGCAAATGCATCAACAGCTGTTAAATATAATACCGCGCCAACCGCTACCGCAGTTGCTGATTTGATAAGTTGTTTCATGGTGAATTTCCTTCTTTGTTTTAGACGCAACAAAGATAATCTACCCAAGATTTGAAAGATTGACCTGGATCAATGGTTATAAACCAGCAACTTAAGAGTTTGCTTTTTATTGATCGGGATCAAGTTATACGAAGGACGCGGATCGTGTTTTTGTTTGGTATTATAGATTAAATCTAAAGCTGACCTGCCATCAAGTTACTGCTAGTATTGTCACTCTATAGTTGATGCCAAACAACTATTAACCGTAATCGAACATGACTGACAAATAATAAATATAGGGACCCAAATGAGAATAGTATTTCTAGTAACCTTGCTATGGGTAATGCCACAAGCATTTTCTTTTAGTCAGCAAGCTTTTATCGAAATGAATGTTGAGCCTATAATCGATAAAGACAACTCAAAAGCAATTTTGAAGTTTTCATTAAAATATACTGGCGACTCCATACTGGTAGTGGATAGTCATAACCTTCCCGGAATGCGTGTGGCACGCTCCATATCTTTTATGGCCGATAGTATTATTGATTATAAAAGAAAACCATTTAAGTCATGTCCTAAGCCCAAAGAAAAGATCTTTTTTGATGAGAGTGCTATTGGAGATTATGAGTTAGCTTCGGGTGAAGTTCTAACTCAGTATATTGATTTATACC
Source organism: Kangiella aquimarina DSM 16071 (assembly GCF_000374105.1). GTDB lineage: Bacteria > Pseudomonadota > Gammaproteobacteria > Enterobacterales > Kangiellaceae > Kangiella > Kangiella aquimarina. The sequence continues at coordinate 372,198 of NZ_KB893651.1, read as the reverse complement.
AAGTTTATTCTGAGTTTGATGACATTTTAGGTGTCTGTGACTTTGTATTTTACTGGAACCATAAACTAGATATAAAAAATGGTTATGAGGCACCTAGATTGGCAGGAGCTATTGTCATTCCATCAACTTTAAAAGTAACTAAAGATCAATCTCAAAAAGCTAAAGTTATAAGAATAATCGAATAATAAACAAAATCTTGAACACAAAAAAAGCCCCGCACGATGCGGGGCTTTTCTTTAGAGCTTTTAATTAAGCAATCGAGGCGACAGCTTTTTCGAAGCGGCTTAGACCGTCTTCGATTTCTTCCTCGGTAATGTTTAACGCTGGTGCTAAACGAATAACATTCATACCGGCTACTAAAACCATCACGCCATGTTGCCAGCCAGCTTCGATGAATTGACGGGCTTTGCCTTGCCATTTTTCATTAAGCACGGCGCCTAGCAATAAACCACGGCCACGTACGCTTGAGAAAACGTCGTATTTCTTGCCGATTTCTTCAAGACGGGCAACGATTTTGGCTGATTTATCGAGTACTGATTGCAACATTTCAGGTGTATTGATGGTGTCGAATACGGCATTGGATACGGCACAACCTAATGGGTTACCACCGTAAGTGCTACCGTGCGTACCTGGAACAAAGCTTGCTGCAATTTTGTCGGTCGTGAGCATAGCACCAATTGGGAAGCCACCACCCATGGCTTTTGCCGTAGTTAACACATCAGGAGTCACACCCATGCCCATGTAGGCATACAAATGACCAGTACGACCAACACCCGTTTGCACTTCGTCAAACACGAGTAATGCATTGTGCTTGTCACATAAAGCTCGAACACCTTTAACGAACTCTTCGGTCGCTGGAATAATACCGCCCTCACCCTGTACTGGTTCCATTACGACTGCACAGGTTTTGTCTGAGATGATGGCTTCCAGAGATTCCAGGTTGTTATATTCTGCGTGTGAGATACCGCCTGGCAATGGTTCGAAACCTTCGGTGTATTTTGGCTGACCGCCTACACAAACGGTAAACAGAGTACGTCCATGGAAGGATTGTTTAAAAGAAATGATTTCGCTTTTTTCTGGCCCAAAATTATCGTGTGCATATTTACGCACTAACTTAAAAGCTGCTTCGTTGGCTTCACCACCAGAGTTAGCAAAGAAGACTTTATCGGCAAAAGTTGCTTTGGTTAGCTTGTCTGCCAGCTCCAACGCTGGTTTGTTGGTAAAGACGTTACTCAAATGCCAAATCTTATCGGCTTGGTCTTTCAGTGCCTTTACCAGAGCCGGATGATTATGGCCCAGGGCGGTTACTGCAATACCGCCAGCAAAATCAACATAATCGTTGCCATCCTGATCCCAGACACGTGAACCTTCGCCACGCTCAGGAATAATAGACGCTGGATTATAGTTAGGTACCATTACCTCATCGAAAGTCTCGCGAGTATAATTTGAATGTGCAGAATTATCAGACATAAAACACCTTAAGCTTATGACAGGGTATTGCCCTGCGTTTTCCGTTCATTGAAATAGGTCGGTATCATGTCCTTTTTTCTGCTAAAATTCCACCCCTGTACCGACGATTGGCTTAATTTTAAAGGGCTGAGAGGTCGTACAAGTCTCTTATATTACAAACTGGCACTTCCTTTCTGTGGTGAGATTTCCTATTATCATCAACCGCTTAGGCATCAGTGTCGCCAGTTACAGCTACAATTAAAGGAATTCAGGACTTTCAATCATGGTTATCAGACCAGCTCAACATACTGATTTAAAAGATATTTTGGCATTAGCTGCCAGCGCCGGGACCGGCCTGACAACCCTGCCTAACGACCCCGTTCGTATCGAAGATAAGATCAAAAACTCAGTCGACGCCTTTAGTCGAGACATTGTTGAGCCTGGACCTGAATATTACTTTTTTGTGCTAGAAGATGATGCAACTGGCAAGGTCGTCGGTACTTGTGCCCTGGTCGCCGCCGTAGGCATGGACGAAGCATTCTATACCTATAAACTCAGTACCGTAGTCAATACCAGTCATGATCTTGGCATTTATAATAAGCATAAAATTTTGGTGCTTTGTAATGACTACACGGGTACCACTGAAATAGCGACTCTGTATCTATCTCCTGACTATCGTGGTGGTATTAATGGCCGCCTGTTAGCCAAATCACGCTTCCTGTTCATGGCCGACTTCCCGCAACGATTTGCCGATAAGGTCATTGCTGAGATGCGAGGCTTTAGTGATGAGCAGGGGCGCTCGCCTTTCTGGGAGTCGCTGGGACGTCGTTTTTTCAGTATGGACTTTGCCAAGGCAGATGCCATCAGCGGCTTAGGCAGTAACCAGTTTATTGCTGAACTGATGCCGCAACATCCAATTTATGTGGATATGCTTTCCGATGATGCCAGACAGGCTATTGGCCAGGTACATCCTGATACTCGGCCAGCTCTGGCCATGCTTAAACGTGAAGGCTTCCGTTACCAGAATTACGTCGATATCTTTGACGCAGGTCCAACTATCGAAGTCCCAAAAGATCAAATCAAGACCTATCGCGCCAGTCGTCTGCTACCTATTCGTGTTGGCAAGCCTGAAGGCGACACTGAGTCAATCATGATCAGTAATCGTCGTTTACAGGAATTCAAAACAACAGTTTTTGAAACACGAATTGATACTGACGAGCTCATAGTCAGCCCAGAAGTGCTCGACAGACTTCAAGTTAAAGAAGGCGACACGGTTCGTGCAGCCAGTCTGCGCAACAAACGTTAAACGAATTTACAACAGGTGTTTTCTAATATGACTCAAGATGCTCATAAAAACTTAATGATCAACAACCAATGGTTCGCAGGAGAAGGCGATAATTTTAGCTCCATCAATCCTGCCAATGGCGAAGTAATCTGGCAAGGAAATGCAGCGACTGAAGAGCAGGTTGCTCAAGCCATTAAGGCAGCACAGAAAGCTGGCTGGGACTGGAGTCAAAAATCGCTGGAAGAGCGTATTGCGATCATGAAGAACTTTGAGCAGCAGTTAAAAGATAACAAAGAACAGCTTGCTGAACTGATTGCTAAAGAAACGGGCAAGCCTTACTGGGAAACCTTAACCGAAGCCGGAGCCATGGCAGGTAAAATTGATATTTCGATTCGCGCCTATCATGAGCGTACAGGCGTTAAGGAAGCAGAAATGGGCGCTGGCATCGCTGCTACTCGTCACAAACCACACGGCGTGTTGGCCGTCTTTGGTCCTTATAATTTCCCTGGCCATTTGCCTAACGGCCACATTGTGCCAGCACTGATTGCCGGAAACACCATTGTTTTTAAACCAAGTGAATTAACACCAGCGGTGGCAGAATTAACGGTGAAACTCTGGCAGAAAGCAGGTCTCCCTGAAGGTGTTCTTAATTTAGTGCAGGGCGAAGTGAATACCGGCATCGCACTGGCCAGTCACCCTCAGGTAGATGGCCTGTTATTCACCGGCAGCGAAACGGTCGGTAAACTCCTTCATAAGCAAGTCGGCGGTCAGCCGGGTAAAGTGCTTGCCCTTGAGATGGGCGGCAACAACCCGCTTATTCTGGGCGACGTTAAAGATTTGAAAGCTGCCGTTTATCACACTATCCAATCGGCCTACATTTCTGCAGGACAACGCTGCACCTGCGCACGCCGCCTGTTTGTGCCAAAAACCGCACAAGGTGATCAGTTTATTGAGATGTTAACCGATGCTGTCAAAAATATTCGCGTCAGTCATTATAACGATGAAAACAAACCTTTCATGGGCCCTGTAGTTTCTGAAAAAGCCGCCAAAGACTTAGTTCGCGCACAACAGAATCTATTGGATAGAGGTGCTAAAGCTTTAGTTAAAATGGAACACATGAAGGAAGGCACTGGTTTTGTCAGCCCTGCCCTGCTGGATGTGACTGAGGTTGCTCACGACGATGAAGAATTCTTTGGTCCAATCCTTCAGGTTTACCGTTACGACGATTTCGAAAGTGCCATTGCAGAAGCGAACAACACTCGCTTCGGTCTTTCAGCCGGATTATTCAGTGACGACAATGCTCAATATGAAACCTTCTACCGTCGTATTCGTGCCGGTATCGTCAACTGGAATAACCAATTAACGGGCGCCTCAAGTGCAGCGCCATTCGGCGGTATTGGTAACTCAGGTAACCACCGCCCAAGCGCCTACTATGCCGCTGATTACTGTGCCTACCCAGTGGCCTCAATTGAAAATCCAGAGTGTGTTCTACCGGAAGCCCTCACGCCAGGAGTAACGCTATAATGAGCTCGAACAAAAACATGGCTTATGAATTTAATTTTGATGGGTTGGTTGGTCCAACTCACAACTATGCCGGCCTGTCGTTAGGCAACGTTGCCTCAACGTCAAACGCAAACCTGGTCGCTCGTCCTAAAGAAGCCGCCAAGCAGGGTTTGCAAAAAATGAAGGCTCTGCATGACCTTGGTCTTAAGCAAGGCGTTATCGCACCAATGGAGCGCCCTGATGTCGCCACGCTGCGCCGTTTAGGCTTCACGGGTACCGACGCCCAGGTCATCATCAAAGCAGCCAAGCAAGCGCCTAAAGTGCTGGCTGCCTGTAGCTCAGCATCCAGCATGTGGACAGCCAATGCCTGCACCATGGCGCCTTCGAGCGATACTGCGGATGAGAAGGTTCATTTTACGCCTGCCAATCTGGCCAATAAATTCCACCGGTCCATCGAACATGAAACCACAGGCCGCATTTTGCAAGCCATGTTCAAAGATGATAACCACTTTGTACACCACCCTGCTCTACCCATGGGCGATCACTTCGGAGATGAAGGCGCAGCCAACCATACCCGCTTTGTGGATGTAAACAATGAAAAAGGCTATGGCAAGAAAGGGTTACATTTCTTCGTTTATGGCAAGTACGCTTTCGATGCCAGTAAACCAGCGCCACACAAATTCCCTGCACGCCAAACTTTCGAAGCATCGCAAGCGGTTGCTCGCCTGCATATGTTAGACAGTGATAATGTGGTCTTTGCGCAACAAAGTCCGAATGTTATTGATAAGGGCGTATTCCACAATGACGTGATTTCCGTGGGTAATGGCAATGTCTTATTCGCGCACCAAAAAGCCTTCCTTAATCAAATGCAGGTCTATACTGACCTTGAACGCGCGTTCGACGGTGAAGAGTTCCATGTGGTTGAAGTGGGCGCTAACGATGTTTCTGTAGAAGATGCGGTTAAGTCTTACCTCTTTAACAGCCAGCTGGTCACGTTACCAGATGGCAATATGGCAATTATTGCACCAGGTGAGTGTGAGTCAGTTCCTGCTGTCAAAGAATACCTGGACTGGCTGGTTGAACAGGACACACCAATTAAAGAAGTGAAAATCTTCGATGTAAAACAATCCATGCAGAATGGTGGCGGGCCAGCTTGCTTACGTCAGCGTATCGTTTTGAATGAAACTGAAGTCAGTGCAATGAACCAAAATGTCATCATGAACGATGACTTATTTGCCACACTTAATGCCTGGGTTGAAAAGCATTACCGCGAGACATTGACTGAAGATGATTTAGCCGATCCGAGTCTGCTCAATGAATCTCGTATGGCACTGGATGAATTAACCAAAATTTTAAATCTTGGCTCAGTTTATCCTTTCCAACAGATTTAATTAATCGTAATAAAAAAAGCCCGCTGATGCGGGCTTTTTGTTTGCTTGAAAATATCTAAATTATTCAAGCCTAAAATCGATTTTATAGCTTACATCACTTACTTGTTTGTCCTTTGCAAATTCCCATTGCTCAATAGCTTTAGTTGCAGCTTTTTCAAAAACACCTTCCGGCTCTGATTTAGTTACACGAATGTTATACGCTTTACCTTTGCCATCAACATCAAATTTAAAGAGTACGTACCCATCAATTTTATTCTTTGCTGCATAAGCCGGATACTCAGGTGGTGTAGTTGAGGTAGGTGTCACATCTTTAGCTTTCAAAGCACTGGTGGGCTGCTTTGGTTCAACAGGCTGTGGTGGAATTCGAGGCATATCTGGCTTAGGAATCATGCGAACTTTATTTTCGAATAAAGCTTTTTCTTCCTCCGTCATTTCGCGCTTCGTTCCATTTTCAAGAACCATATACTTGCCATTTTCAACCGAATAGACTTTCCCACTATCTTCTTCCCATTTAATCACTCGGGTCTGTTTATTCTCACCATTAATGATTGCTTCATCGTCAACTATGAATACTCTGTGGGGACCACTGGTGCTGTCAGCTGGTTCGCGTCTAATAATAATTTCATGACGCTGTTTCTCAATATCAGCGCGCGCCTTTTCCATATCCGCTCTAGCTCGCTCCATATCTACACGAATACGCTTTTTCATCTTGCCGCTAGACATTTCTTCTTTGGCTTTGAGGATGGCTTCTCTAGCTTGTTCCATTTCTTCTTTAGAAATGTTTCCTTTTTGATAATCTATCTCAATTTCACGCTGAGCTTCTGCAAGTGCTTTGTGAGCATTATCTATATCAATCTCAACTTCCTGTAGCTCATCTTCATGCAACACTAATACTCTATGAGCATTCTCCAGCTCTTCCTCAACAAGCATTAACTCTTGCTCTGTCATATATACGCGCTTTTGAGCTTCTTCATGCTTTTGCTCAAACTCCATACGCTCCTTATCAGTCATTGGTCGTTTATTGTCACCTTCAAGGATGTAGTAATTATCATTTTCCTGTAGATAGGTAATTCCGTCTCCTTCACTAAACTCCAGAACAACTTTCTTGTTTCCTTCATCATCAATGACTATGTTTTCAGTGGTTATAACGCGCTCTTCTTTCGGCTCCTTATTGGCTGCATAAACGGCGCAACAGCTAAGGACAAAGGCAGCGCCTAATGTCATCACTATCTTGCCGGTTTTGTTTAGTGGGTCTGTGATATTCATAATTCTTTCCTCAAGTTGGTTAAAAACCTTCCATGAGCAAAGTAGACTTACAGAGTGAGTGGCAGAAACTGTTGATAATAATGCATGACCATAGTCTTTCGTGCGTGTCTGATTGCCTTTATTAAGCACCAGATAATCACAGAATAACTCCTGGTCATGTCTAAAATTCTTTCGAGCAATATAAATAAGCGGATTAAACCAACCTATGCAGACTAAGACATCCCACAGCAGGTTTAACCATAAATGCTTCTGTTTAATGTGTTGTTCTTCGTGCTCGATAATAAGTTGTATTTGCTGGACCGATAGCTGTTTTGCTACGTGTATTGGGAAATATATTGTAGGCTTGATAAAGCCATAGACCGCTGGTGACATGTCTTTATGGTCAACGGCAATAACCTGATACCGACTTTTTCTTATTAAATTAAAACCAGGTAATTCACTGATTGGTTTTTCTATTTTTCTTAAGTCTTTTCTCAGTTCAATGTGTTGTATGATTAATCTCAATAATAACAAGGTAGTGCCGGTCAGCCAAAGTGCACCCAGCCACCAGTAATTCTGTAAGGTTTCCACTGGCTTAGCTATCATCACAGAAACCGCCTGACCAATATAAGCAGAGTTCGCACTACTAAAATCAATGGAAGCAATAATTTTGGCAACCACAAAGCCAAGTGGAATGGCAAGCCACAGCAGGTATGAGTTATAACTTTTAGTAGTTTTTCTGATAAAGAACCGAACGATAAGCACACTCAGAACAATGACGCTTAAATCGAGATTAAAATGCCAGAAAGCATCCAACCAACCGTTCATTTTAAGATCACTTAACATCCTTGCTCTCCTTGTCGGCCAACAAGCCTTTTAAATAATCCAGTTCATCCTTCGACAACTGCTTATTGTCCACGAAGGTGGCAAGTAATTCTTTAATGTTGCCTTTAAACACTTTATCCAGAAAACTTTCGCTTTCGTCTGCCAGGAACTCATCGCGCTCTATGGCGGGAGAATACAAATAGCGACGACCATCTTTCTGGAAAGTCACCACACCTTTCTTTACCAGACGGTTTAGAAAGGTTTTTACCGTCTTTTCACTCCAGTCCTGAGTTTGGAGGCGTTCCACAACCTCAGTGCTGGTTAATGGAGATTCCTGCCACAGAATATCCATTACATTCTTTTCTGCTTCACTCACTCTGATTGACATACTTTGACTCATATCAGTTTCTGTTATTTATGATTACACATGTAATCTACAGTAAAGATTACACCTGTAATCAATAACCGTCAACCATAAATTTTCAAATGCTTCATATTTGCAGTTTTGTTGCCAATCGCTTAGAGTTCCACTATTCCAAAATGGGGCTAATACTATGAATCTCAGTTTAAAAATTCTGATCTATATGGTCGCAGGCGCTATCGTGGGCGTCCTATTCCTGCAGTTTGGCGACTATCAATGTGCAAAAGGTATCACTAAAGAAGCCTGTTCAGCGATTCAAGAGGATAGCTGGGCCTATACATATTTCGTCAATGGCATCTTCGAAGTTGGTGGAAGCTGGTTCATCAATGCATTGAAAATGCTAATGGTGCCGCTGGTACTGGTATCTCTTGTGTGTGGTGTCAGCTCATTGGCCGATCCTTCTAAACTGGGAAAGCTGAGCTTAAAATCTATAGGTCTTTATCTGCTTACAACCTCAATAGCTCTAATAGGTGCTTTAACACTAGCCTCAATCTTTAAGCCCGGTGTTGGAATGCCCGTTGGTGATGCGACCTTCGATGCTAGCGATAAGCCTCCATTAACCAAAGTCTTAATCGACATTATTCCGACCAATCCTTTTGAAGCGATGGTTGCAGCGAATATGCTACAAATCATTGTTTTTGCCATTCTGATTGGTCTTGCCATCACTATGTCCGGTGAAAAAGGCAAAAGAATTGGCAACTGGTTCAATGACGTTAATAAAGTAGTGATGGAGTTAGTCAATATAATCATGCGCTTCGCGCCTTATGGCGTCTTCTTCCTGATTGCTAAAACCTTTGCAACCTTCCCATTCTCTGATTTGGCTGGTTCCCTTGGTTACTACTTCTTACTAGTTATTGGTGCGCTAATTCTGCATGCCCTGGTAACCTACGGGGCATTAATCGCTTTATTAGCCAGGCTGAATCCAGTTAATTTCTTTAAGGGAATGTGGCCAGCCATGCTCACTGCATTTGGTACTTCCAGCAGTAACGCGACGCTGCCAGTAACTATGCGTTGCGCAGAAAAGAATCTTGGTGTGCATCGCAATACTTACTCATTCACCCTTCCGCTAGGTGCAACCATCAATATGGATGGAACCGCTATCATGCAGGGTATAGCGACACTGTTTATTGCTCAGGCCTACAGTGTTGATTTGAGTATGGCTCAATTGCTTACAGTAGTTCTAACCGCCACTCTTGCTTCAATCGGTACTGCCGGTGTACCAAGCGTCGGTTTAATTCTACTGGCTGGTGTATTAACGCAGGTGAACCTTCCGGTCGAAGCTATTGGTATGATTCTAGGGATTGACCGATTACTGGATATGACACGAACCGCTGTCAATATTACTGGTGATGCAGCAGTAAGTGTGATTGTTGCCAAAAGTGAAAATGAACTGGACAAAGATGTCTATGATCACGAAAAAGTTCATACCGAGTTTGATGATTAATTGGCGGTTCATTGATAATTAATCAACAATATTTATAATTTAGAGGTGGCTTATGCCACCTCTTTTTTTTCAGGATAATTAACCATAAAACTAAAGGGAAAATAATGAAAAAACTAGCTACCACAATTTTCAAATCTCTAATTTTAATAACACTACTTCAGGGCTGCTCTAGCATGCCATTAACAACCATGCTTAAGATGTCCAGTTTTGATGAAACAGACTTTGTCAATCTTAAGCCCGAAGATATTAGAGTTAAGGTACGAAATAGCACCTCTGATAATGTTCTCAGGAACAATGTCTTACGTTATCAATACAAAGGTCCTGAAGGTTCAATTGATGAAAGTTTCTCAATGGAGTTAGTTAAGGAAAATGTAGAAACCATAGAGCATTGGTTTACGGATAACAGTTATCAGCATAGTGGCTGGTATAAATTAGATGCCGAAGGAATTAAACTTTTTAAGGAGTTACAAAAAGATCCCTTGCTAGCAATGAGAAAAAAAGAAGGTGACTTCAAGTTTTCAGTAACATTTAAATTATCTGAGGGTGCACCGAAACGATTTATGATGAGTATCGATCTACTTTTGAACCCTGAAGATGGATACTTTACATTATTCGATCAGCACGAACTTGACCTTACAGAAGCACAAAATGATTAAAGCTCTTGTTGTTACTGTATTTGCTTTTCTTCTACTGCAGGGATGCTCAAACATCCCTGTATCAACAATGATGAAAATGTCTGATTTTGATGAAGAGGATTTCATCAACCTCAATCCCGAAGACATTCGAGTTAAAGTCCGGAGTAATACTCAGGTTAATGTCCTGGCGGCGAACCAATTGAGTTATAGCTATAAAGGTCCCGAGGCATTCATTGATGACTGCCTGTCATTGGAGCTTTTTAAAGAAGAAGTTAGAACTGTTGAGCACTGGTTCAGGGATGACAGTTTTGAACATATTGGCTGGTATCAGCTCGATGCTGAGGGTGTCGATAAGTTTAGAGCCATGCAGCAGCATCCGATATTACAGAACAAGGATCGCGAGGGAACTTTTGAACTCACTATACGAACTGTCTACTCTGATAATTCTCCGACCAAATTTGAACTAAGCGTAGATTTATTGCTTGATCCCAGGGAGGGTTACTTCACCATGTTTGAAGATCTGGAAATTGATCAGAGCCCCACAAGAAGCGCAATTGAAACTTGCGAGGCAGGCAATACAGTTACAGCAAGTGCTTCTGATAAAATTCCAGCTCAGCAGTAAAGGCCTTAATGATGGTTTCCGGTTTCCGGAAGCCATGCCCCTCCCCCTCAAACGTGATGTATTCATAGGGCAGCCCCTTTTCTTTAAGTGCCTTCACCATAGCTTCGGCCTGATTAGGAGGAACCACCTTATCTTCCAAACCTTGCAATATAAGAATTGGGCATGAAAGCAGCTCTGTATGATTCACAGGGGAGCGCTCATGATAAAGATCCGCGCATTCCGGATAAGGGCCCACAACAGAGTCCAGATAACGGATTTCGAACTTGTGGCTATCTTGTGATAGGGAAACTAGCTCAGCAACGCCATAGCGGCTCATACCGGCTTTAAAGGCATCATGGAAGGTTAGCGCACATAAAGTTGTATAACCGCCAGCAGAACCGCCTCTTATGGCCATTCGGCTACCATCTATCAAACCTTGCTCGGCAAGATGCTGACCCATTGCAATACAATCATCCACATCCAGAATACCCCATTGACCTTTCAGACTATCTCGGTAAGCACGGCCATACCCCGTACTGCCACGATAATTCACATCAGCAACCGCAAAGCCACGGCTGGTCCAATATTGGATGGTCAGGTTTAAGCCATTATCGGTCATGCCTGTTGGTCCGCCATGGCTCATGACTATTAATGGTGGTTTTTCATCTGTTGGTGCTTCAAATTCTGGGCTCTTGGGCGGATAAAAGTAGCCATAGGCTTTTTGATTGCCTGAGGTTGGAAATTCAATATGCTGAGGTACAGAAATAAAATCTTCCAGCTGATCTTTATCACCTTCCGTTAACTGATGAGCCTTTTTGTTTTGTAGATTCACCTGGTAAACGGCTTCGCCAGCCTGAGGGTTTGCGGCCATGAAATAAAGCTCATTCACGCCAGTTACCATCTGCCCATTAAATGCTGTCCAGTTATCGCTAAATAGCTCAACTACAGCCGTTTCAAGGCTTATTTGATACAGTGCCTGCTGGCCTTTTCTGGTGCCAATAGCCACTAAAGAGTTGTCATCAAACCATTGAACCGTGCGACAACCAAACACCCACTGCGGCAAACCAAACTCTATTTCAAGCTGCTCATGAACAGGTTTGTCAGGATTATCCAAAGAATAGATATGCCACCACCCTTTTGGATCAGCCACATAAAACAACTGGTTATCCGCTGACCAGAAAGGATGATATACCGAAACATGATCACCACCCGCAACTTTGCGCGAATTGGAAATATCGCCAGTCTCAGAAATATCAGCAAGCCATAGCTCTGTTTCATCCCAAGGCATGTTTGGATGATTCCAACAAATCCAGCAGAGCTGCTTACCATCCGGGCTGATACGCGGATTTGAATAAAAGTCATCTCCTTGCGCAATGACGCGTTTGGTATATGGCGCTGACAATGAGATCACAACTAATTCATTGATCACCTCATCTGTTTCATGCCTTTCATGCACACAAACCGTATAGGCCATATTTGGAGCAACCTCGCCATCGCAATAGCGTAAGCTCCGTTTAACGGGTGGCTCAGGGGTAATGATATCAACATTATTGGTGTTCAGATTTTGCAGACAAAGCTGCTGATTAGTATCATCAGCAAAGAGTAAATACTCACCTCTTCCCCAGAAATCACCGCCAGCATACTCATGAACACGAGTACGCACGTTATAACCCTCAGGAGTCACGTCCTCACGCTGACCATTTCGGGAACGGACAATAACTCCACGCCCCTGCTCATGGGGACGCGATTCTAACCAGTAAATAGCATCATCAATGAATTGCATCTGGCCGTAGCGTGTTGATTTACTGGCCAACATTTCAGGGGAAATTGGCGACTGCCAAAGCCCGTAAGGAGTGGTTTTTTTATGCATAATTAAAACGTAATTTTATATAAAACTTCATCAAGACGACTAAGCTGTAATTCCTTCCATCGTGGATGGCTATCCAACAGACTGCAACGGCATAATTCCTCAGCCTGTCCACCAGGGAATTGCTGCTTGATTTCTTCGAGAGTAATGTGGAATGGAGGGCCTGACATTTCATCAGGGTCGTAATCCATAGTTACTAACAGTATGGTTGCATTATCTTCAAGCAGTGACATCAAATGATTGGCATAATCCTGACGCATCGGTTCAGGAAGGGCTATAAAGGCTGCACGGTCATAGACCTGTTTGAACTTACCAACATGCTTACTGGAGACATCGAAAAAATCTGCTAGCCACACTTGCATTGATTGGTTTTGGTAACAAACGAGTGGCTTACCACTTTCGGACTTCCACTCTTTGTGCTCCAACTCTAGCTTATTCTCATCAATAAATTTGTGAACAGCCTTCGGGTTGAACTCAACCCCTACAGGATAGAAGCCCTGCTCTTCAAGAAAAAGTAAATCGAGTGACTTTCCCGACAAGGGAACAAAGACTTTATGCTCAGCTGAAAATAGTTGCTGAACATATTTCACCAGAAAGGTGTGCGCCTCAGCCAGATGAAATGGCTGAGACTCTCGTTGCCAACAATTATCCCAGAACTCAAAATCCATAAATCTTATAGACTTACTTAAATATATTGGTCTGTGAGGAACGCTGAATCCAACGTAGAACAAACTTGTCCATTGCCTGATACAGGTTGACCGACAAACGCTCAGTCAATGGCTTACGAATTTCGTACTTAATGGAATACACATCCATAGAGTTAAGCGCATCAAGAATAACATCATCACTTGTCTGAATCTTGTCTACCAACCCTAGCTCAAAAGCCTGACGCCCATACCAGTGCTCACCGGTTGCAACCTTATCAAGGTCAAGGTTAGGACGATTCTCATGAATAAACGTTTTAAAGAGCTGATGCGTCTCCTCAAGTTCCTGCTTAAACTTCTCGCGAGCTACCGTTGTGTTCTGACCAAACATAGTCAAAGTTCGCTTATATTGGCCGGCAGTATGTTGCTCATAATCAATATTGGCTTTTTGCAATAAGCGATTAAAGTTTGGAATTTCCGCAACGACACCAATTGAGCCAACAACTGCAAATGGTGCTGCAACTAACTCATCCGCCACACAGGCCATCATGTAACCACCGCTAGCAGCAACCTGGTCAACCGCTATAGTCAATTTTAAACCTGCATCACGTACTCGTTTCAATTGAGAGGCCGCCAGACCATAGCTATGCACTAGGCCACCAGGGCTTTCCAGACGAACCATAACCTCATCACCCTTATTTGCCGTGGCTAATATAGCGGTTACTTCTTCGCGTAATGAGTCCACGCCTGTAGCATGAATATCACCATCAAAGTCAATAACGTACATTCTTCGTGGGCTTTCGGTGCTTTCTTCGGTTGTCGATAGCGCTTCAGTCTCATTATCGTCTTTTTCAGTGATAGAGGGTTCAACGCTAACGCTAGAATCAGCCAGTTGCTTACCTGTTGATTTTTTGGCCTGTTTCAGCTTTTGCTTGGCTTCTTTTTCCTGCTGCTTCTCACGCTCTTTTTCTTCTTTAACCAGCTGCTTGTACTCAGCATTGGTCAGAATTTCATTCTTTATGGACTGACTATTATCTTTAATGGATTCACCAAGGTTTACGACCTTGATGTCGCCTTTGCTGGATGAGCGCTGTCTTTGACCGGCACTGATCAACAAACTGATAATAATGATGATAACGACAGCAATAGTGGCTGTTTTTAGTAAAAATAAACCGTATTCGCTTAAAAATTCCAAGTCATTCTCCGAATGTCAGACTATCAATTTTTGCCATGCCTGAACCTGTCTGGCCTCAAGGCACAAAATAGCTGGCTATTTTAACACCGACGAAGCTAAAGGTATAACAGTAAACGGTTAATGGCTATATGGCATCAACTCCTATTTATCAGACATAAAAAAAGCCCTCTTTCGAGGGCTTCTTAAAAGTCTAAAGACTTACAGTTTATGGTTCAACCAAACTTGGATCATTTACCACAACCTGCGTACCACCTGAAGCAATGAAGTTAGCAATAGCAGTTTGCATAGAAACTGTTACCGCTGCATCGGCTGCAGGACTTAATGGAGAAGCATGGTCACCAGACACATATTTCAAGAAAGCACGATCAGTTGCCGTTGATTCTGTTACGGTTGGTAAGCCAAATAGTGCCGCATGTGGGATGTTACCGGCTAACGGCGCACCTGCCACCTGATTTGGAACAACTTGGTCATTTTGCACTTGCAATGCCAGCGTTGGAATATCCAATGCCTGAGCCAGAGTCGCATAATTTACAGGGTCACCAGAATCTACAACTGTCTGAGCTGCAAACAGGAATGGTGCTAAAACTGCAGATTCAAATGCTGGATCATCAACTGGAACCCCTGAGGCAGCTGCAAGACCAGCACGGATACGTGGGCTAAAGGATGCTGAACCATCTAACATTTGAGCGATACTGCCAGAGGTTGTGGCCTGCACGCTTACTTTAACTTTGTCTGTTAAGCCAATATATTTTGAGCCAGCAATACCACCCAATGAATGCCCCATAAAGCTGATGTTATTAGCATCGAAGTCAGGCTGGGTATCACCATCTACGTCCATTGCTGGGATAGCTTCTTCTAGTACTAAAAGGTCTAGAACTGCCTGACGTAAATTGTCACGCGAAACAAGCAGGTTAGTTAAGTTGATTGTGTGTGCGCCTGAAGCATCTGGAATAGTGTCAGGACCTGGAGCTGATGTATCGTTATCAATATAGTCAACACCAAAAGTACGCTCACGCACATCACCCGGAGTGTAGCCTTCGAAGATACCTATAGCACCACCACTGGCTTGTTGTAAGCCTAAATGCACAGGGTTATCAGCTGCAATACCGTGCAAAGGTAAATCCATCGCAACCACAGCAGTACAGGCACCAGCCATAGTATCAGCAATACCTAACATCGCAGTACGATTACTGGTAATCCCGTGTTGGAAAATCATTACAGGATAAGGTTTGGCACAACCCGGGTCTTTAGGTAAAGACACTAACAAAGGAACCGTTTCATCACCTGTTTTTTGTGCTAATGGGTTTGCATATGTAATTGGAGCACCAGCCAGTGGATTGGCGATTGGGCCACCCGGTGTAGGAATTTGATCAGCACCAACCCATGGGCTATTTAATACAGCTGTTGGGTTCTCCAATGTAGGAGCTGTAAGCAAATAAGGAAGCGTCACTTCACCTTTATACAAGTTTGCTGCGCCAATACCTGTAAATGGTGCTGTATCAGTAAACAAGCTAGAGAAACTAGAGGCTGGCCGTAAACCTTGATCCGCTGCTATCTGAACATAAGCATTATTAGCTGAGACTAATGCATTAGCAACAGATTGAACTGTAAACTGGTAGGTTAAAACAACATCATCACTATCAATTCCGGCACTCGCAGAAGCTGCTAGCATCGCCTGTGTCAACTGACGAACAGGCTCTAGCCCAGCAGTAGCACTTCCTGGATCGATTGGATCTGGTGATTTAACAATTGAGAACTGGGCATCAGAAATAACAGGGTTACCATTAGCATCAGAAATGCCATTGGTCACAACAACCATGTAACTTGCCTGTGGTTCAAATGGCCTTAACGGAACAACTCCGATAGAGGTTTCGCTTGCAGGCACTGCTACGAAATCCACGCCGGCAACCAATTCGGCTTCAACACCTGTTACTGGGCCAGTCGGTGCTGGAATGCCTGTTCCTGCAATCGCTTCAGGCCGATTAACAGATACTTTGAACAAACGAACATTCTGACCTGGGGCAACTGTAGAGCCGTCAATCGCTCCACGGAATTCAATGCTGAATGGCGCATGTGTTGACCAACCATCTAATGCACTAATGGCATTTTGTGGGTTAGACATATCAGTCGGATCAGCTGTTGGTATGTTAAGAGTTAAATCAGCAGTCCCACTAAATAACAAATCATTAGGTACTGGTATTTCGCCATTACCTGGTGCAAATACTGGCGCAACTAGTTTAGTACTACCTTCACCAATACCCGGAATTTTTGGTTCTTCTGGACCGTCAGTACAAGCCGTCAAAATCATGCTGCTTAACAGCGCGACTCCGTATAAAGCTTTTTTCATCTCTTAACTCCCATTCGGTATAAACGGCAAATGAGGCCGTTATTCGTTTTGTTTATATGCAGAATTACCCCAATCCTACTCTTTTACAGTGGTTTTATGCAAGTGGACTTACCAGTATTTTATGCACCTAACTCACTAAAACTTTTTAACTCTGATTTGGCCTTATTCCAGAGCTCACCGCTCTCATGACCATAATCCCAAAGGATTTTGACCACCTGTTCAGCATCACCCTTGCCAATCGCCACTTCAAGGTCTTTATAATATTGATACGCCAGTTTTCTGGTCTGCTCCCAGCCAAAATAAAACCGGCCAAGCTTATAATAAATTGCTTCAAAGCCATTGAGCATCAAGGTGTATATTGGATTCCCTGAAGCTCGGGTAGCGGTATGGTGAAAGTGCCAATCAAAGTCAATGTAGCCATCAGCGTCGTTGTTAACACCATCAAGCTCTTTAAGCACTTCTAATAACTTTTCTGGATTATTCTTTACTGCCTGACGTAAGAAAATGCTGGCAATTGAGGTTCTGGCCTGCAAAAGGTCATCAGCCAACTTCATGGAGCCTTCATCGTCCAAAGTGATTAAGGTGTCAAGCACATTCAATGTGGCCGATTGCCAGATATCATTCACTTTAGTTGGCTTGCCGTGCTGAATGGTTAACCACCCATCCCTCGCCAAGCGTTGTAAAACTTCTCTTAATGTTGTGCGCGTCACCCCAATAATTTCCGCCAACTCGCGCTCAGCGGGCAAAATAGTTCCGGCGGCAAACTTGCCGTTCCATATTGATTCAACGATATATTGTTCTGCGAATGCAGCAGGCGTTAACGCCTTAGCTGTTGAAACCATCAGCTATCCCCGTAATTAATAGTTCTTAGTAACTGGTAAGAGGTCGATTCTCAAAGACTTTTTAGCATATAGAAAGAATCTTTTCCAGCTGTAACGCCAGCAGCCTGATGAAAACCATTAGCACTTGACATCACCTATAGCCCAGCCATTGTAATAATATGCTCTATGCAACGCAGTAAAATACCTTAAAACCCTCTAAAGATAAACCACATAGCCTTGATGACTCCTGCTTAACGGCACCTTCTTACTAGTGCTTAACTTTTCATTAACTAAAGATTAACAACTGCTGCTGGTCAAGCAACCTCCATGGCTTTAAGCTAATTCTCGCCTCACACGAGGCCATAATCCATATAACAATATTAGCTGTAGGAGAAGTTCAATGAAATCAATGTATGTATTACTTATAGTATTTATGTTTGGTTTAGGTTTTGGGGTAGCTCAGGATGAAGCCCGCTTTGCTACGATCAACCCAGTTGAACAAAGGGTGGATGAGCCAGGTACTGGTAATGATGGTGAAGACACATCAGAACGAAGCTTTATGTGTCGCTTATTTAATATTTTTTGTAGCGAAAACTAAGATTGTACTAAGGCCTTGAGTTGTAGGACTCAAGGCTTTAATAAGATCATGGATGATTGTGCTTGCGTATGCCGTTGATAAAGTATTTTGTCCGCATTATGCGAAACAGACAGTAGCCAAGGAGAGCCATAGTAATTCTGAATGAAAAATGCTTTGTTCTGATTCAGGTCATAACGATAAACACTCATCTTGGGGTAGTCATTAGAAAGGTAATAGATATTGTTTTTCCTGAGGTACATACTGTTCCAGCTAAAGACATCAATGTTATCAACTATTCTGATCTCGCCTTTAGTGTCATAAGATTTAAACCATAGCCCCGCTGTATGATACTTCAGGTAAAAAATGCCTAGTCCGTCATCTGATTCAAAAGCAGCGTACCCACCCTTCTCTGTAATTTGCTCAACTTCTAATTGTTTTTCATCAGCAAACAACGAGCGTTTGTATATCTGCCAATCACCGTCCTTATCAGAAGAGAATAAAATTGACTGCCCATCATGACTCCATGACTCTCCCTCGATTGATTCCCCTGGTTGTGCTTTATAAAGGACTTTAAGTTTTAGGCTATCTACGGATAACTGATAGATTAACTGATTATGGATAAATAGAATGTATCGGTCTTCAGGCGACCATCTCAATCGTCTTATATCAAAGTTCGATTCAAAATGAGTAAGTTGCTTCTCACTGCCGTCTATATTTTTTAGCCAGATCTGAGGCTCTCCAGTTCGCCGCGAAACAAATGCAATTCTATCTGAAGTATTGGCATATTCAGCATAATTATCGATAGAGCTTGATGAAATAACCGTTAAGGGTGACTTCCCGCTAGTTAAATTGTCCTCTAATGGTTCTGTTACGATATTCACTACTTTACGACCTGTAACCACGGCTAACTCATTTTTAACTGGAGAGTGTACGGGAAATGAAACGGTCTCAAGACTTTTTGCAATATTTCTTTCCACACCTATGGAAATACTATAAGCATCAATTTCGGTAGAGTTTCGGTTATAGATAAGTGTATTGCTGTCAGTAGACCAGTCAAAATACCGGTTCCAGCCTACTAGGTTTCGAGCCGTTTCAATTTTATTGTTAGCTAAATCTAACAAATCAATTCGACTATTTCGCCAATTGACATCTTTCAACACAGCCAGTTTAGTGTTATCTGGTGATAACCTGATACCCAATGCACCTCTGGTTTTTCCTTGAGTATAATTGGTTAACTGTTCAGTCTTGCCTGTCGATATAGTAAGACGAAACACCTGCAAAGGAGATATTTTTGAAACTGCGCTGGTAAAATAGAGATATCGCCCTGCTTTCCCCCATTCCACGTCGTTATGTTGCAATACTCCTGAACATTGGAGCAATGTGGTTGCTTCATGGTTTTTTGAATTAAAGGTAGTGGATGTCAGCAAAGGTATAGCGACAACATCTATCATGCATCGCTTATTGTCATAACGAAGAATGGCTACCTTACTTCCATCTGGTGCCCACGAAGGTTTTAATTCATCGGTTTCGTCGTCGGTAATCTGATATAACCGACCATCTTTCAATGACTCGACATAAATATCCCAATCATCTTCGATACTTTTGCGGTAGCTGAAGGCTATCAATTGGCCGTCAGGAGAGAAGCTCGGATCCTTAATTGAGCCATCTAATGTAATTAATGGTGTCGAGCTTTTATAGCTATTGATGCTGAGGTAGTAATACAACTTTACTGAAAAAGAACCAAATAAAATGGCAACTAAAAATATGAGCGTCCAATTTATGACTTTGCGCCAAAGCTGTGTTCTTTTCACAGTTTCAGCTTTGCCCACTTTAGCAAAAGCACTACCTTCAACGCTCTGTTCATCATTAATAGTAGAGCCGATTTGTTGCCGAGAAAACTTATCCGCAGATTTATTATCCACAAGGCTCGAAGGTTCACTGTCAAATTCATCAATGGGCCCTACCAGCTCAACATGACATACCAACTGGTAGCCTTTTTTCCTTATGGTTTTGATATATTCCTGCTGAGAGTCTTTAGCCAGTATCTGTCGTAATTTATTAATTATCCGGTAAACAGAGTGGTCACCAACGACCCTACCTTTCCAAACTGACTCAATAAGCTCATTTCGACTCACCACACGCTGTGGGTGTTTAAGGAAATACTCCAACACTTCCATTGCTAAAGGCTCAATGTAGTGCTCTTCATCCTGAAACTTGAGCTTATTGTTATCGGGAAAAACTAACCAACTTCCCATTTGAATGGTTTTTAACATGGCTTTGGGGAGACTCTCTATGCTATATGATAAAATTATAAGTTATTGATTTATTTTAATTATTGCTGTTGTTTTAATTCTATAATCAGGTTGTTATTAAATTATAATCAACTAAATATCACAACAACATCAATCAACTTTTACGTGTTTATGCCAATGTTTTGAAGCCTAATTCACAAACAGAGGAAAGGTAATTTAAACATGAAAAGTTATAAATATCTCACCATGGCGTGCCTGTTGCCCATTTTATGGTCAGCATCAGCCGAACTAGACGCTAAAGAAGCTCAAGTCACAAACCAGAAAGCTTCAGCGCAACTTATCGAACCTTGTCTAGAGCCCGTTAGCGTTCAAAGCCAGGAAATCAACCGTATCGAGCCAATCGATGACTGTGATGGTGGTGGAGGCTCTACCGGACCATATTATCCTCCTGGCACTCCCGGCTCAATCAAGTCACCTGTTTATACCAATGACAGTAACTACCGTGTAAGCTGGACCAGTGGAAATGGCTACGGCTATCCAGTTCGTAATGAGCTCTATCAGCAAACCAACAACGGTAGCTGGTCAAAAGTCTATGATGGCTATGGTACGAGCAAATACTTCACAGCTTCATCTGGGAAGTTCCTCAAGCGCTATCGCGTCCGTTCCTGTAATACTAAAGGCTGCAGTAGCTATCGTTATAGCGACAAAATGATTGTTAATTATCAACCTCGCCCTAACCTTTACTCAGAATACAGTTTTTTATCAAATATTGACCAAAAAGCTGCTTCTTATAAGTCTTCGGTTAATAGTTATGAATCAGCTCTCATAAGAGATGATGCAAACAGTGGCAGTACTTTGAAAATTTCCGGTTCAGGAGAACGCTTTTATCTTGGCGATGGCTATGACCTGATTCGAGGTGGTTTAAAGCAAACCTGTCTTGATGTTGATCACCCTGATTTCCAAATTACTCAAAATACTCCTTACGAGCCAGTAACTTTTGATGTCAGTTATGTATCCAATAATGACCATCTGGCTGAATTGCTCGATGTGTCTGGTTCAGCGAAAGTGGGCTTCACTGGTGATGATCTAAGTCTTGGCCTATCGGGCGAGAAGTCACGCTTTGTACAGTCTATTTCAGATGAAGAGACAGTCAGATTCGTAGTCAAAATTGTTAATCGTGAACAGAACTGGCGCTTAACAACGTCTGCCGATCCTATCGACCCGGACTTCACCAACAATATGCTGTCACCCAATAATGCAGATGCCAAAGCTGACTTTAGAGAGTTCTGTGGTGATGCGTTTATTGATGGCGCCAATGTTGGTTCCGCGTTGTATCTGGTGTTTTCTTTTGACTCAAAAAAATACAGCCATACAGAGCGGGAACAAAAGAAAGGTCAGTTAGGTTTGAAATTAGGTGATGTCTTCAATGCTAACGGTGCAGCTTCTTCTAGTACTGAGCTGGAAATACTGTTGGAGAATTTACAGGTCAGCATAAGCGCTTCTCAAGTTGGTGGCCCTGAGGGATTAGCAGCAAGCGTAACGCCATCCAATGTAATTGATAAATATAACCAGTTCCTGCAAGGTACAAACTCCAATAATTGGGCGGCCGTCGAGTTTTCAACCCGACAATATGTCAGACCTTCTGCGTACAGCAGCTATCCTCACTCAGCTATTTTCGCAGATATCACTGGTAGTCAGGGGCCGTTAGCGCAAATGCGTCGTTGGGCTAACATCAGTGTACAGCATACCGAACGCTGTCTACCTTGGGATGATTATGGCAAAACCGCTCCAGCACAGTGTGGTAGCTCTCAAGCGGAAATTAGTACTGCGATGGACGCTTGTCGAGATACGCGTCAATGGGCTGACTGTAAACATCCATTAGCCTATACAACAGGCAACATCAGCGCCACAATCCCGGGCACAAACCTCTATAACTGGTTGAACGCTAACGTTAAGAAACTTGAGAAAAGTGCTGTTTCTAGCACCTTCGATCATCATGTTCATAAAGGTTCTCTAGCGGTTGATGATTATACCTGCCTGGCTGAATCTGCTTGTTTCGCCAACCCATTCTTAGGTAAAGGCCCCGGAATTGGTAAGGGGTTTGAGGTAATTACTTATGAGTATGACAACCCGAAAGGCAGTGGCCGTAGTTATAGAATTTACCCTCAGAACTGCGTCAACTCGACTGCTTATCTTGAAACTCGGAATTGGTTCCTGGGTGATACAACAGCTGATTGGCATTACAAGATAAAACTTGATGGGATATGTCCAGAAATACAGGACTTTGTTATTGTTCAATAACTCTATCTCACGAAAAAGCCGGCATATGCCGGCTTTTTTTATGGAACCTGGGAAAGGTTACCAGAAACTTAGGATAAGATAGGTTGCCAACAAAATGGTTACCCAGATGACCATACTTCCCGATAACTGAGTTCTGGATAAGACTCCATCCGGTGCATGACGAGAGAGCATCCCAAGTGCACTGTTCAGGCGATCCATGAACCAGCCTCTGAAAGCCGCATCCAGACGCCACATGCCATTAAACAGTGGTTTAAGGGTTGCCGGGAACAGGCGACGATAGAACCAGTCCACATCTAAGTTGACCGATGGCAACTCAGGTGGATACATACCGCGAAGATTTAGCCAGATAAATGCCAATGCGGAGAAGAACAGTAACTGAAGCTGAGTCAGTACATGGGTTGCATCATAAGGGTTATAACCCGTATCGAATGGCAATAATTGATACAGAGCATTCGGATAGACACCAATGGCAATACACAGAACTGCCGAAATAGTCATTGCCATCAGCATATTCTTTGGCGGCTCTGTAGTTCTTATGCCTGAGTCATGGGCGAAGAAGGCAAAGTATGGAATCTTGATACCCGCATGATGGAATACACCAGCCGCTGAGAACAGTAGTAGTAACCATGCCCAGCCATAACCATTTTCAATGGCTGCTGACATCACCATCGACTTACTGACAAAGCCACTAAATAATGGGAAGGCTGAAATCGAGGCAGCACCGACCATACACAGGATTGCGGTCTTGGGCATGCTCTTATAGAGCCCTCCCAGCCTCGAACCGTCGATTTTGCCAGTCATGTGCAAAACAGCACCCATCGACATGAATAACAGGCCTTTAAATAGAATGTCATTAAAGGCGTGGGACACAGCACCATTGACCGCCAACGCCGTACCTATACCAATACCCACAACCATAAAGCCAATCTGGTTGATCATACTGTAGGAAAGTACACGGCGAAGGTCATTCTCGATCACAGCAAAGAAAATGGGGAAACAGGCCATGATGACGCCGATATAAACCAGTAATTCCGTACCGGGATAAGCTCTGGCCAAGGCATAAACGGCAACCTTAGTGGTAAAAGCACTTAAAAATACAGTACCCGTCGGGGTTGCTTCTGGGTAGGCGTCGGTCAGCCAGTTATGTAGCATTGGGAAAGCACACTTAATGCCAAACGCAATAAAGATTAACCAGCCGGCGGTTCCTTCAAGTCCAATCAAGCTGAAACTGATGCTCTGCTGCTGGTAGGCGTAAAAAATAATACCGACCAGTAAAATAACGCCTGAGAGCACCTGAATGATTAAATATCGCATGCCAGCAACATAGGCTCGTTCAGTCCCTCGGGCCCAAATTAAAAAGACTGAGGTAATGGCCAGTAATTCCCAGAAAATAAACAGGGTAATCAGATCACCGGCAAATACTGCACCAATCGCGCTTCCAGCATATAGCAGGCCACTGATTTGCTGCAGAGTGTCTTTAACGTGGATAGAAAATAGGATGGCCAGAAATGCTGCTATATGGAAAATATAACCGAACAACAGGCTCAATTTATCGACCCGATAGACCTCCAGCGAGAAACCAGCAATGTCAAAACCTAAACTGGTGCCAACCGGTACAGTCAATAAGTGAATACCACTGATTACTGGGGTTATCAGTAATATTGCCTGTCTTAATCGACCTTTCGTTAGCAGCGCAATAACCGCACCAATAAAAAACGGTACGAAGGCTGGCACTTCACTAATCCACATGCTTGCCTCCAGCATTGTTATCTAGTTGTTCCTCAGAGGCTTGCTCTGTGGGCTTATGCTGCTTTAACTCCATGCGGTCATAGTAATCTTCATCTCGCATCAGGAAGGTTCGCATCCATTTAGCAATTAACACCAGAACCACACAGCCAATAAAACCATAAATGGCATAGAAGCCAAACAAGGACTCCCACGAATGATAAACGTGACGATGAATCACAAAATCCAATAACACCAAAACAATACAGCACGCATAAACGATGTATAAAAGGCGTTTAATGTTTTTCGGGTTATCAAATAAATACTGCTTTTCAGTATTATTTTGCTTAGCCATTAACACCTCCGGATAAACCTGCTAACGATGCAGCAAGTTCATAAAAAATATCGGGCCAGAAGAAAAGAATCATAGTCATCAGGGCTGTAATTGAAAGTGCAATCAACGAAGGCAACGGAGCCTCTTTAATCGCTGAGCGCTCGACTTTAACCACCTGGCCAGTGCCTGGGAAAAAAGCTCTGAGTGGAATCGGTAGCAGATAGGCAATGTTTAAAAGCGAGCTTAACATCAACACTGACATCACCACCCACTGGTGAGTATCCAAAGTGCCCATCAATAAATACCACTTACTCCAGACACCAGCTGCCGGTGGTAAGCCAATGATACTTAAGCTACCGATAAAGAAAGCAATCATGGTAATCGGCATCGCTTTTCCGAGACCACGCATGTCGCTTATTTCCGTTTTATGGGCAGCAACCATTATCGCGCCAGCGCAGAAGAATAAAGTGATTTTACCGAAAGCATGAGCCACGATATGCAGTGCACCGCCAAGAATACCTGCCTGCGAAGCCAGTAAGGCTCCGATTGTAATGTAACCCAGTTGGCTCACCGTCGAATAAGCCAGTCGCTTCTTGAGGTTATCCTGACGCATGGCAACCAACGAGGCCAACAACACTGATGCTGCAGCCAGATAAAGTAACCACTGTGTAGCAGGAATATCACGCAGCAGGTCGATGCCAAAGATATAGACACAAACCTTTAAGACCGTGAATACACCGGCTTTAACAACCGCTACCGCATGTAACAAAGCACTGACCGGCGTTGGAGCTACCATTGCCGCTGGTAGCCATCGATGGAACGGCATGATGGCCGCTTTACCAATACCGAATATAAACAGCACCAGCAAAACGCTTGCCGCAACAATGGATGTATTCTCATCAAACACACCACCTTCGGTAAAGGTCAGCGTGCCTGCCTGCCACCAGGTTCCGACAACCGCCAGTAACAGGAAGCCAATAGAGGTTGCTAGCAAAATCGACAAATAAGTACGACCGCCCTGCTTTGCCTTATCCGTTCCGGCGTGAGTCACCAGCGGATAAGTGGACAGGGTTAGGACTTCATAAAAAACAAATAAGGTAAATAGATTATCAGCAAATGCCAGCCCCATGACCGCTGAAATGGCCACAGCGAAACAGGCATAAAAACGAGTTTGATTGACTTCACCATGACCACGCATATAACCAATGGCATAAATCGAAGTCACAACCCATAATGAGCCCGCTACGAGTGAGAAAAGCACTCCAAGAGGCTCTGCTCTAAATGAAATATCAAGACCAGGAAGTAGCTCAAGCCATTTCACATACGCAGTCTGACCAGAATCAAAACCCTGATAAAAAATGATAACCGCAACCAGTAACAAACCGCCGGCAATTAAGGTGACTGCTTCGCGCAAGTTAGCCCATTTGCCAAATGCAATAATTCCCGGTATCGCCAGTAGTGGCAAAATGATGATGAGTTGCATTAATACATTCTGATCTATCATTTGGCCACCCCGAATAAGCTAGCGGAAATTTGCTCTGACAGTCCAACCGTGAAGCTGGTATCAATACCAAAGTAAATATTAGCCAACACCAGAATCCAAGTTGGTATCAATATCATTAACGGTGCTTCCTTATAAGGAGCACTGTCCTGCAATGCCGGGCGGAAGTAAGCTGCTTCAACGAGACGCCAAACATAAATCACTGCTAATAAAGAGCCGACAAGAACCAGAATGGCAATTGGCCACCAGTTCGACTCCAAAAGCGCTAGCACCAGATACCACTTACTCACGAAGCCAACCGTCAGCGGTACACCAATCAAACTCAGGCCACCAACTACAATGGCCCCCATAGTCCATGGCATCTGCTTACCAAGGCCAGCAAAAGCTTTAATATTGACGCTACCTACCCGATAAACCACACCGGCCAGAGCAAGGAAAATGGCTCCTTTCATCAAGGCGTGATTAAACAGATGTAGCAATGTTGCAACCAGGCCAGTTTTGGAGCCGATGCCCAGGCCTAAAATCATGTAGCCAATTTGAGCTACGCTGGAGTAGGCAAAAAGTCGTTTAATATTATTCTGATAAATGGCCACGATGGAGGCAGCAAAGATTCCCATCAGTCCCAGTGCAACCAGTATTTCCTTCAGCGGTAAATGCGAGAAAGAAAATTCAAAACCATAGACACTGAATATAAATCTTAGCAATACATATATCGCAACTTTTGTTGCTGTGGCAGCAAGAAAAACTGTAGCGATAGATGGCGCATAGGCATAGGCATTTGGTAACCACAAGTGCAGTGGGAACAACGCCAGCTTTAAACACACACCAACCATGAAGAACGCAAAAGCCGTAAAGACCGTTTTAGTTTGCTGCACTTCTGGCAGGCGTTCGGCCAGATCGTACATATTGAGTGTACCGGTCATCATATACATCATGCCAATACCAATCAGAATAAAGGTCGCGCCAATGGTGCCCATAATCAGATATTGATAGGAAGCCCATAAGGAACGACGATCCCGCCCCATTGCTATTAAGGTATAGGAAGCGAGTGATGAGATCTCCAGGAATACGAAAACGTTAAACGCATCGCCGGTAGTTAGTATACCTAATAGACCTGCCAGGCAGAGTAGGTAGGCAACATAAAAATAGGTTTCCTTCCGCTCAGTTAACTCTTTTTGCAGGCTGGTTCCTGCTGCCAGTAATGCAACCGAACTGATCGAAGTTACCAAAATAAGTAAATAAGCATTAAGTTGATCAATTCGATACTCAATACCAATCGGTGCATCCCAGCCGCCCAATGAATATATCAAGGTGCCGTGAGCCTGGACTTGCTGTAATAAAAGTACGCTGATGACAAAAGCAAATACACTGGCAATTAAAGTAAACCAGCGGACCAGCTGCGCTTCTCTTAAAATCAAACATATTGGAGCTGCAAGTAATGGAACAATCACTTGCAGGATAGGAAGATGATCAATCACTCTTGAGAACCCTCTTGCTGCAAGTCTTTTTCTTGTATGACATCCTCTTCAACTGAGCCGTAAGCTTCTTTAATACGCACCGCCAGCGCCAACCCCAGAGATGTTGTTGCAACACCAACCACGATAGCTGTCAGGATGAGAACATGAGGTAATGGATTACTGTATACCTTGTATGCTTCATTAAGAATTGGTGCTGTCCCGCCAATTACTTTACTCATACTGATATACATAATGAATACAGAAGTCTGGAAAACAGTGAGACCAATTAATTTCTTAATCAGATTGCCATGAGCTATTACGATATAGAAACCACTCATCATAAGGACAATAACAATCCAGTAGTTATATTGTTCTAGAAAATTCATGCGCTTTCTCCGTTGGATTTGCCAACTCGACGAGCAAACGTCAGGAAGATGACCATCATCGCGGTAGCCACAGTTATACCAACCCCGAGCTCAATGACGATAATGCCAACATGTTGACCGGTGATAGCGTTTTCCGCTAACGCGTTATATTCAAGGAAACGGCCACCATTAAGCATTGCCACAATTCCGACGCTTCCGTAAATGAGAACACCGAGCGCAGCCAGCACTTTTACAAAAGGTAATGAAATTGCTTTTGCCGTTGTTTCAACCCCAAACAATATAGCGTGCAAAATAATCGCGGCAGAAAAAATAACACCAGCCTGGAAGCCACCACCAGGTCCATACTCTCCATGGAACTGAACGTAAAGGGCAAACAGCATAATCGGTGGAATCAGGATCTTACCGACAATACGCAAAATCTTATGCTGGTACATTGGTGCCGGAGCCACTGAATTTCGAACCTCTTCAGACTTCATCTCCAATAAAGCTAGCACACCAATCACTGCGGTAAAGACTACCACTACCTCACCAAACGTATCGAACCCACGATAACTGGCAAGCACGGAGGTCACAATATTTGGAATATCAATTTCAGCACCAGATTGCTGTATGTAATGCGGGGCAACGTGTGTTTGAACAGGGGCATTAATATCACCAAAGGCTGGCATATCAAAGGTACCGAATACCAACATAATGCCTGTGCCAATAACTACAAATAATGCAATCCGCGGATGATGCAATGCACGATTTTCAAATCGCCCCGCCATGGCCAAGACAGTCAACATTAGAATGGTTGAAATGCCAGCACCTACTGCTGCTTCTGTAAAGGCAACATCTACAGCATCCATCAGCACAAAGAAGCTTGCTGATAATAGGCTATAAACGCCCATCAGCATGACTGAGGCAAAAAGATCTTTGGTAAAAGCCAAAGATATTGCCGTTAGCGTTAACAGTGCTAACAGGATGACATTAATGGTAATTTCGATGACTGTACTCCTTAATAACTCACGCTTAATTGTTTGTTGATTCAGAAGAAGGCTTACCGAATTTTTCAGGAATGTCATCACTGACTTCCGGCTTGCCAAGTTTTGGTCTTAAACCACCATGTAAGGCCGCCTTTGCCAAAGCATGACTGGCAGTTGGACTGGTTAATAAGATAAACAGGAAAATAAGAAGCAACTTTACTAGCACCGTATCTTGCCATCCTGTTTGCAACATAAGTCCAATCAGTATCAGAGAACTACCCAAAGTATCGGTCACGCCCGCTGCATGCATGCGGCTAAAGAAATCGGGAAATCGGTGGATACCAACAGCACCAGAAAAGCACATAAAGCCACCAAGAACCAATAGCGCCCAGCTTACTGCATCAAGAAAAATAGCCATCAGGCGTCCTCCTCTGGATGACTTACGCCACGCTTGTATTCAAAAAAGCGAAGTACTCCAATCACGGTAATGAAGTTGATCAGAGCGTATACCAGTGCGATATCAAGAAATTCAGGGCGTCCCATCAGATAGCCCAGAACAGCGATGAATAGAACGGTTTTAGTTCCGAACATATTCACTGCCAAGATTCGGTCATAAAGTGTTGGCCCAATAAATGCGCGCACTATAGCGAGCATCATGGCAACCATGAGTGCAATTGCAGCAGCTAAAAACATTAGTCCTCCAGTCGCTTAACTCTTCGATCCATTTCTCCGCCTTGCAGATATTGAATCGAATCATAAGTCAGTGCATAAACCGTCATCACATCATCCTCGATGTCCAGAGTGACGGTGCCCGGGGTTAAGGTAACCGAATTACCGTAAATGGTTTTCCCCATATCTGTCTGCTGGCTCATTTTAAGCTGCATGACAACCGGGCTGATCGACTTTGGACCTGACCAGATCCGCTTAATGACTTGAATATTGGATTGAATAATTTCTTTTAACAGCCACATCCAGTAAGCAAAAATTCTGCGACTGATTTGCAGTGGCTGAGATTCTTCATCAACGATATTCAATCGATGTGCCACAAACACAACGAATAACACAGACACTGCTCCAAACGATAACAGCATGGCATTATAAAAGCCTGAGTTACCTATCCAGATCAGTGACAATACAATGATCAAACTTATGGTGTAGCGAGAACTTTTTATCGTCATTAACAATCCACTTAGTAGAGCTAGAATGAAGTTTCAAACCTAAGCTCTCGCCGATGAAATATCGGCTCAAGTCATAAAATCCAATCGATTGTAGCAACCCCCCAAAACCCGCGCAAGCTAAGCTCATGCGAGGTATTAGGTAAAATTATCGTTCGATAAACTACATAAATAAGTAGTAAGAAAAGTGGATTTTTTTACACTTTTTAACAAATTGGATAAAAAACAATCAGCAGAAAAACAAAAGACGCGTCATTGACGCGCCTTTTGTAATCCAGATTTGAATATCAGGACTTACTCAATACCAAACCCAAAATCACCTTCCATCTGCGCAGCTATGTAAGCCAAAACAACATAGGCAGCAGTATTCTGATCAAGGGATTCTTTCTCAATTTTGTCAAAAGTATCATCAGGTGTATGGTGATAATCGAAGTAGTCAGTGCCATCCTGACGCAATGAGAACACAGAAATTCCATAACCTCGTAATGGGATCAGATCAGGCCCACCACCGGCGCGGTTATTGCCATAAGAGATACCTAAAGGCTCCATGACCTTAACCATTTTCTCAACTACTGGAATGGCTTCTTGCTTAACGCGCGAATCTACACGCCAGATTTTACCGGCACCAAAGTCAGACTCAGCAGCGGTGATAATTCTGCTTAATTCGTCTTTATGAGCTTCTGCATAAGCTTTACCGCCGACAAGGCCCTGCTCCTCATTAGCAAACATGATGACCCGTATTGAACGCTTAGGACGCTCTGGTAAGCGAGCAATCAATTCTGCTGCGGCAACTGTGATGCCAATACCTGCACCATCATCCAGCGCCCCAGTTCCTAAATCCCATGAATCCAGATGCGCCCCAAGAATGATATACTCGTCAGGCTTCTCGGAACCACGAATTTCGCCAATCACATTCTGTGATGTGTAGTCCGGGCCATCTTCAGCCTCAATTTCAAGCTTAACCGTCACAGGCTTACCACGACGTATCATGTTCTCCAACAAATCAGCATCTGGAGCAGATAAAGCCGCCGCAGGGATTCTCTTAACTCCTTCTTCATAGCGCATCATACCGGTATGAGCCATACGGTGACTGTCAGTACCAATCGAGCGGATGATAATTGCTACGGCCCCTTTTTTCGCTGCTTCAACAGCGCCTCTGCCACGAGCCGATACCGCAGGACCATAACCAGAGCCATCACGAGCACGCTTCATACGATTTTTGATGAAAATGATTTTTCCTTCTGCAATGCCTTCAGGGGCATTAACCAAATCTTCAAGTGTGTCAAACTCAATAATTTCTGCAGACAAGCCACCTTCGGGTGTTCCTACGCTGAATCCTAAAGCCGTAATCACCAGCGGTTGTGGATAAGGCGATATAACTTCGGCTTTTTCACTACCACGCTTCCAGGTTGGGAAGGTGACCGGTTCAGTCCAAACTTTGTCAAAACCTAACTCCTGTAGCTTAGCGACACCCCATTTCACGGCAGCTGCATCACCTGGCGTACCTGCCATTCGCGGACCGACCTCAGTGGTCAATGACTCAACCACCTCATAACCAATTGAGCTTTTCAAAGCCTCATCGCGTAATTCAGCCGCAATTTTTAAGTGCTTATCATCAATAGTTGGTACCTGTGCAAAAGCAGAAGCACCCACAAACAAGCAAGCCGATAAACCAATTAATGCCTTCATCTTGTTACCTATGAGTCTTGTTAACGGTTTCGATTGACAGAGCAGACCAGTCATCGCTAGAGTATTTTAAAAGCCAAGTGAGCTATGCCAATCGAGGACAAAAGATGAATACCATATACGAATACTCAGCTGTTTTGAACAATGGCCAGGAGGTTTCTCTGGAACAGTACAAAGGAAAAGTGTTACTGATTGTAAATACCGCTAGCGCCTGTGGCTTTACTCCCCAATACGAAGGACTTCAGAAGCTTTATGACGAGTATAAGGAGCAGGGCTTCGAAATTTTGGCCTTCCCCTGCAATCAGTTTAATAATCAGGAAAAAGGCAGTGATGAAGAGATAAAACAATTCTGCGACCTTAACTTTAATATCAACTTCCCTTTGTTTAAAAAAGTAGACGTCAATGGCGACAACGCCCATCCTCTTTTTACCTTCCTAAAAAATGAGGCCCCTGGCCTGCTTGGCAGTAAGGGGATTAAATGGAATTTTACCAAATTCCTGGTTGGCAAGGACGGAAATGTTATCACACGATTTGCCACGGCCACCAAACCAGAAGCATTAGAAAAACCTATCAAGGAAGCGCTCGATGCCTAGCCTTAAAGACAAAGTTATTATCATTACAGGAGCAAGTCGCGGTATAGGTCGTGCAATGGCTCTTCGCTTTGCCCAGGAAGGCGCCATTATCGTTATTGCGGCAAAATCCGATCAACCTCATCCAAAGCTTCCTGGTACAATCCATACGGTTGCCAAAGAAGTTGAAGCAGCTGGCGGTCAAGCCATTCCAGTACAGTTGGATGTCAGAAAAGAACTTGCGATAAAAAAACTTTGCGATCAAATCGGTGAAAAGTTTGGACGCATTGATGCTGTGATCAACAACGCAGGAGCTATTAGCTTAACTAATGTTGAAAGCACATCCCCAAAACGTTATGACCTGATGCAGCAAATCAATTCGCGCGCCGTTTATTGCTTCGCTCACTATGCGCTACCCTACTTAAAAAAGTCAGACAACCCGCATATTTTGAGCCTGTCGCCACCAGTAAACCTTGATGTTAAGTGGCTCAAAGATTATAGCCCCTATAGCCTCTCAAAATACGGCATGAGCATACTAAGTCGTGGCATTGCAGAGGAGTTTAAACCCTATGGCATTGCGGTGAATACCCTTTGGCCAGAAACCTATATCGCTACAGCGGCCATAGAGTTTGCTGTAGGCAGCAAAGAAACCCTCAACTATGCGCGTAAGCCCGAAATCATGGCTGATGCAGCCTATGTTGTACTCACTCATCCAAGTAAGAATTACACCGGTTTATGGCTGATTGATGAGCAGGTTTTAAAAGCAGCCAAGGTCACTGATTTTAGTCAATATGCCTATAATCCTGAGTATGAAGATAAAATTCAAAAAGATTTGTTTTTAGACTAGTAGAAAATATCAAGAATAAAAAAAGCGAGCGCAATGCTCGCTTTTTAATTGATTCAATCAAAACGAACGAATTAGAACTTAAATTTTATGCCAAGTCCAATTCCGTCGATTTCACCACCATCTTTATCAAGGTAGCGCATATATTCAACACTAAGATCCATATCGTTAGTTAGAGAAAAATCTGCACCAAAACCATATGACATATCAGATTCAGAATCGCTTACAGTTTCTCCAAAGCCAGAAGCTTCAACCTTAGTTTTTGTATAACCTACAATGGCATAAGGATAAAATGCATCAGTAGCAGGTAGACCCGCTCTTAGATATGCACCGTAATAATTTTTGACCTCTAAATCGACACCAAAAAAACTGTCATCGGTGGCAGCAAGGCCTACACGCAATTCACCAGAGAAGTTCTCGTTAAAGTAGGTACCAATTTTGCCATCAATGGTCATAGAGTCGAACTCGAAATCAGGAGCATCCACACTATGCTGGGTAGCACCAAAGCCAAAGTAATTACCTTCTTTTGCAAAAACGCCTGTAGTCATTGTTAAAGCTGCAACTACCGCACCAGCTATCATTGTCTTTTTCATCACAAAAATCCCTCTGTTAATTAGTAAAAAGGTTCTTTCAGGCGCTAGTAAAGCACTTTGAAGCTGAACCCAATCTGAATTGTATGACTAATTAGTAAATAAATGCAATGCTAGGCGGTTAACGCTTTGACTCAGCAATTGCAAAAGCAACCGCATACTTTTTTTCGTCAGAGATTGAAAGATGAATTGTGGTAATACTTTGCTGCTCAGCCCACTCCCTGGCCTTACCCTCGAGGCTAACCTTAGGCTTACCGATTTCGTCATTAATGATAACAAGTTGGACAAAATCGATTCCCTGTCGCATGCCTGTTCCGAGCGCCTTGCTTACCGCTTCTTTAGCAGCAAACCTTTTAGCTAAGTAATTGATTTTATTTTTGGTTTGTTGATAAAACTCCATTTCAACGGACGCTAAAATTCGCTCGGCAAATTTTTCTCCATGACGTTCCATTGAGCGCTCTATGCGTTCAATATCAACAATGTCAGTTCCTACCCCAAAAATCATTAGCTGTCCTTATGAGTTAAAGGGCCACTGTCGCGCTTCGACCATCAGCTTTTTCATGTCGGCGACCGCTTTATCCAAACCGCTAAATACCGCCCGTCCGATAATAGCGTGTCCAATATTCAGCTCCACAACTTCTGGGATGGCGGCTATTGGCTGAACATTATGGTATTGAAGACCATGGCCAGCATTCACCTGCAAGCCCTCCGAAACGGCATGTTCAACGCCATGCTTAACTTTCACTAATTCAATTTCCTGCTGCTCGGGGCTTTTTGCATCAGCATAGGCGCCTGTATGAATTTCAATTAAAGGAGCTCCTGTACGCGCAGCTGCATTAATCTGTTCTTCATCAGCATCGATAAACAACGAAACCTGAATACCGGCCTCAGCCATGCGGTAACACGCCTCTTTCATTTTGCTTTCCTGACCTTTTACATCAAGACCGCCTTCTGTAGTTAACTCTTCGCGCTTTTCTGGTACCAGGCACACATAATGCGGCTTAATACGCTCCGCAATTGACAACATCTCATCAGTTACTGCCATTTCCAGATTCATACGTGTTTGAATAGTACGTGCTAGAACTTCCACATCACGATCGGTTATGTGCCTCCTATCTTCTCGCAGGTGAACAGTAATACCGTCCGCTCCATTCTGCTCTGACACAAATGCCGCCTGCACAGGATCCGGATAATCAGTGCCTCTTGCATTACGAACAGTTGCTATGTGGTCTATGTTGACGCCCAGTAGAATTGGATTTTTCATAAATATGCCGTTGAGTTAATACAATTGGGTAAGCTGTCCCAATTGTAATGCTGGATGAATCTTACAACAATGAATTAAAAGTTATGCTGCCGAACATGCTATGAAACCTCAGTCTGCATAGCAAGGGTTTGCTGCAAAAGCTTGCGACTATTCAGTTCTTTGCCATTGAGTAATTGATCAATGTTCAGGCGACAGACCTTACGTGCCAAAGCCGGCGCACCACTAATATTCCAATGATGGTCGGCCACCGCCAGTATAGTTGCTCCATTTGCTAACCAACTATCCGCTGGCGCCTGCAACTGTGGAATAAATCCCTGTTCAGGCACAAAGGCATAGGTCATGCCATCTTCGATAGCATCGCCATAGATATCATGTTGCCAATCTATGGCATAACCTAATACATCGAGTAACTCTAGTTCAAATTCACGGAGTATCAGGTTGGGCTTATCGCCTGCATGCAAGTGCTGCAAACTGGTTTTATAAAGGTGAAAAATATCGAGGTGCGGATCCCATTGAATGAAAAGCCGGAGTAATAATTCATTTAGGTATAAAGCGGAAAGACTGGCGATTCCCTGTAAGCGATGAGCAAAGCCATCAGGATCAAGCTGTTTAAGTGTTTTTAATTCACCACGCCCCATCCAGCTAACTTTTATCGGTTGAAAAGGCTGCAGCAATGCTCGATTTGAATTCTTTCGATTGCCGCGAACGCCTTTGGCCAATACATTTACACGACCATAATCTTCAGTAAATAACTCAACAATCAGGCTGGTTTCTTTAAAGGGCCTGGCGTGCAGGACAAATGCTGATGTAAGTTCCGAACCGGCCATTAAATATCATCGTAACCCAAAGAGCGCAGTGCTCGTTCATCATCAGCCCAGCCATCTTTAACTTTAACCCAAAGCTGCAGGAATACTTTTGTGCCGAACAGTTCTTCCATGTCTATTCGTGCATCCTGGCCAATCTGTTTTAAACGTTGCCCCTGCTTACCGATAATAATCGCTTTCTGCCCCGAGCGTTCAACTAAAATCAATCCGTTGATATGCAAAGTACCTTTCTCATCAGCTTTAAACTGCTCAATTTCCACCGTCGAAGAATAAGGGATTTCTTCACCCAACGAGCGCATTAATTTTTCGCGTATCAACTCAGCTGCCATAAAGCGCTGACTTCGATCGGTCACATAGTCTTCGGGGAAGAATAGATCACCTTTTGGAAGCCATTCTTTAATCTGGTTAATCAATGGCTCAAGGTTGTCCCCACGTAATGCAGAACCAGGGAAAACTGCATCAAACTCAAAACGTTCGGTGATTTTCGCAAGATGCGGTAACAGTTGCTCTTTATCCTGAATTTTATCGACTTTATTTACAAACAGGATAGTTTTACAGTTGGTTTGCTGTAACTTCTCCAGCACTAATTCGTCATCTTCAGTCCACTGGGTTCCATCAACAACGAAGATAATCACATCCACATCAACCATCGAGCTGCTCGCAGCGCGATTCATATAACGATTGATTGAGCGAGCTTCTTTCTTATGAATACCGGGTGTATCTACAAACAGAATCTGCGCGTCATCATCGGTATAAATACCTAAAATTCGATGGCGG
The DNA here is from genome assembly GCF_000374105.1 of Kangiella aquimarina DSM 16071. Lineage (GTDB taxonomy): Bacteria > Pseudomonadota > Gammaproteobacteria > Enterobacterales > Kangiellaceae > Kangiella > Kangiella aquimarina. The sequence goes on along the minus strand of NZ_KB893651.1, from coordinate 335,298 downwards.
GTGGTTTGTGGTTTTCGTGAAGTGATACTGACCTTTTGCCCAAGAATGTGGTTCATCAAAGTTGATTTACCAACATTGGGGCGGCCAAGTACCGCGACGTAACCACAACGAAAATCTTCATGCATAACTATTTACCATCTAATATTATTGCTAACGCTTTTTCAGCAGCCTGCTGCTCTGCGTTGCGTCGGCTTGAGCCCGAACCATGTGTTTTGACTTTCTTTTCTGCTAATACGCAGGCCACATCGAAAGTCTGTTTATGCGGCTCGCCAGTCACCTTCAGTAATTCGTATTCAGGCAAAGGTAGCTTTCGTGACTGAAGCCACTCTTGAAGCTGTGTTTTTGGATCCTTTTGCACGGACTTGAGGTCTACATTATTCAAACGTGTTTGGTAAAGACCTAAAATGACCTTTTTAGTCGCATCAAATCCGGCATCCTGGTATATGGCACCAATAATAGCTTCCAGTGCATCAGCCAGAATTGATGCGCGACGGAAGCCACCACTTTTAAGTTCGCCCTCACCTAAATAGAGACAGTCACCGAGCTCTAGCTCTTTAGCAATTTCAGCTAAGGTTTTGCCTTTAACCAGACTTGCTCGCAGACGGGTCAGTTGCCCCTCATCTGCTTTCTTTAAATGGGTAAATAAGTACTCGGCAATAACCATTCCTAAAATGGAGTCACCCAGGAATTCAAGACGTTCATTATGTTTATTAGCGCCACTGCGATGGGTTAGCGCCAGCTTAAGTAGAGAGGGGTCGTTGAATTGATAGCCAAGACGATCGCATAATCGTTCAATTAACAGTTTTTTGTGACTCATCTTGGCAATAGAAACCTTACTTTTAAGTGCTATCTAATTAAGAGGAACTTCGTTCTCAAACTCAAGTAGTGCGCTAATATTGCCAAACAAAGGAATACGACGCTCATACTTTATGTAAAGGGCTCGCCCACCAGTTATATCCTTAATCTTTGCATCAGAAGCTTTTACCGATTTAACCTCATTTATATTAAAGCGGCCTTCAAGCAGACGTCGAATTTCGCCAGTTGAGCTATTACCCACATTCTGTTCAGCAACAGAAGCCATAGAGCTCTTAATGCTGAAATATTCCAGATAAGCTGGTGTCAGTTTGATCAACATGAACATAAAAAACAGGACGATGGCCAGTACAATTACCCAACCCGCACCTGTCATACCATCTTGATACTTTTTGTTTAGCATTTCCCCATACTCCTTTGTCCTTTCTGCCAGATACTCATCTCTGGACAGAAAACGCGTTAACGCACTGATTTTGCTTATTCAATAGAACCTACTCTACCAAAAGATACGCCTTTTGGTAACTTTTTACCAAATATAACCGGCTCTTCTGTGAACTCTAAAAACAACCACTTGTAGGCTGCACGACCAATGAGAGCATCCTCATCGACAAATCCCCAAAATCGAGAATCGGCACTGCCATCACGATTATCGCCCATTGCAAAATACTGACCTTCTGGAACAACGGTTGACCATGAGTGATTAAGGCTTTGTGACCTTTGAATGCCCTTATACAAAACCTGATAGTCATTACCACTCAGGTTTTCGCTATACAAATCGAGCACTTCCCCTTGAGGCACTAACTCAGGTACTTCATCAGAAACAAACTGAGGACGGAGCATAATCGGTTGGCAGGTCTCACCAGACTCACATTTAGGAGTAATTGTGAGCACTCCACGGTTCCACTCCAGGCGATCACCGGGTTCACCTATGATACGTTTGATGTAAGCAGTTTGCGGCTCATGAGGTGGGTGAAACACAGCTACATCGCCTCGCTTTGGCGAACCAGTAGGGATAATGACGGTATTAAAGCCCGGCATACGAATACCGTAGGAAAACTTATTGACTAAAATGAAGTCACCGTCATAAAGACCCGGGTTCATGCTGCCAGAAGGGATTCTGTAGGGCTCATACAGGAAAGACCTGAGTAGAAAAACGACGAGAATAATCGGAAAAAACGAGCGGCTGATATCGATGAACATAGGCATTTTTTCATTCCCTTTTTCATCATATTCAATGCCTTTGGCTTCCCTTTCTTTTCGCCATTTCAGCTTATCAATAAGAACAACGGCGCCTGTAACGACAGTTGCCAGCAGCAAATAAAATCCAAAATCGTAATAGATCATCAGGCCCTTCTTTTGTTATTTATTATCTTTTCCAACATGTAATACAGCCAGGAAGGCTTCCTGCGGTATTTCCACTTTACCAACCTGCTTCATACGTTTTTTACCAGCTTTTTGTTTTTCCAGCAGCTTACGCTTCCGTGAAACGTCACCACCATAACACTTTGCCAGTACGTTTTTACGCAAGGCTTTTACGGTTGAGCGTGCAATAATATGATTACCAATTGCCGCCTGGATGGCAACTTCAAACATTTGACGAGGAATAATCTCTTTCATCTTTTCAACCAGTTCACGCCCTTTATATGGCGCCTGATCTTTATGCACAATCAATGCCAGAGCATCAACTGTTTCACCATTAATCAGAATATCAAGACGCACCAGCTTATCAGTCTGGAATCGTTTAAAACTGTAATCCAATGAAGCATAACCACGGCTAACTGACTTTAACCTGTCGAAAAAGTCCAGCACCACTTCATTCATCGGCATTTCATAGGTTAAGGCTACCTGGTTTCCAGCATAATGCATTTTGGTCTGTACACCACGCTTTTCAACACACAAAGTAATTACTGCACCAAGATGCTCCTGTGGCACTAAAATATTAGCCTCACAGATGGGCTCACGAATCTCGTCAATGTTCGATAGTGGCGGCAATTTGGATGGATTATCAACGTAGAGGGTTTCACCATCAGTCGTTGTCACCTCATAAACCACAGTTGGCGCGGTGGTAATAAGATCAAGGTTATATTCGCGCTCTAGTCGTTCTTGAATGATTTCCATGTGCAGCATACCGAGGAAACCACAACGGAAACCAAATCCCAGCGCAGTTGAATTCTCTGGTTCATAAAACAGAGAGGCGTCATTCAGACTTAACTTCGCCAATGCATCACGGAAAGACTCGTAATCATCAGAACTGACTGGGAACAGGCCGGCGTAAACCTGCGGTTTAACCTTTTTAAATCCTGGCAATGGCTTTTCAGCTGGAGACTTTGCCAAGGTAATGGTGTCACCTACTGGTGCACCCTGGATCTCTTTAATGCCCGCAATAATGAAACCTACCTCGCCCGCTCGCAGGATACCGGTATCACTACGCTTTGGAGTAAAAATACCAACATGATCAACAACATGGGCTTTGCCGGTCGACATCACCTGCATCTTTTCACCGCTACGAATGGTGCCCTGCATCACTCGTACCAGAGAGACGACACCAAGGTAGTTATCGAACCATGAGTCAACAATCAATGCCTGTAGAGGCGCATCAGGGTCACCTTTGGCAGGTGGAATATCTCTAACAATACGCTCAAGTAGCTCTTGAATACCAACACCTGTTTTGGCGCTGCACTGCACCGCATCCATCGCCTCAATGCCAACGATATCTTCAATTTCTTGAATCACGCGATCCGGGTCTGCTGCTGGTAAATCAATTTTATTGAGTACTGGCACAACTTCCAGATCCTGCTCAATAGCCGTGTAGCAGTTAGCCAGAGTTTGAGCTTCAACACCTTGCGCAGCATCCACTACCAATAAGGCACCTTCGCATGCAGCCAAAGAACGCGATACTTCATATGAAAAATCAACGTGTCCAGGAGTATCAATAAAGTTCAGTTGATAGGTATGACCGTCTTTTGCCGTGTAGTTCAGAGTCACACTCTGCGCTTTAATGGTAATTCCGCGCTCACGCTCTAAGTCCATGGAATCCAGCACTTGCTCCGCCATTTCCCGGTCGGTAAGGCCCCCGCACGTCTGAATCAGACGATCCGACAAGGTTGATTTACCGTGGTCAATATGGGCAATAATAGAGAAGTTACGAATATAATCGGTGTAGGACATAGATGTTCCGCTGAATTCCTTCGATTGTTGATGAATGTGCCATCAAGAGGGCCATTTGCCGGCTCAACTCAAAATAGCTTGCTACGCATTGGTATACTTGAAATTTAGCGGCCTATTGTAGCTGAAACAACTGAAAAGGCCAGCACTAGAGCGTGTTAAGCCGCTGGCCTCACTGAGTTTTAATCTAATTTAATCACAAAAAAGTCACTACCCCTACCCGGCCTGGCTACAAGTAGTGCAACTTTGCCTTTTTCAGGAAGACTTGCTAACGCCCTTTGATAATCTTCTAGCGTACGAATAGGAGTTTGATGAAGCTTTTGAATAATGTCTCCGTTTTGGATACCAGCCTGCGCCGCAGGGCTTTGTTCGGCTACATCGCTGACTACCACTCCTTGACGGATGCCGTAAGCTTCCTGCAAATCATCACGCAGAGCCTGGACGCGAATACCCAGTTTGTCCTGGCCCCCATTAATGGATGCTGTACGACCTGAACTATCGGTCAATACCGCATCGATCTCAATTTCCTTTCCGTTTCTAATGACATCAAGCTTTACTGTATCACCCGGCATTTTTTGACCCACGTAATAAGGTAGATCCTGTGCTTTGCGGACAGGCTTACCATCAACCGCAATGACAACATCGCCTTCCTGTAAACCTGCCGCTTCTGCAGCAGAACCAGGAAGAATTCGCCGGACCAGAGAGCCGCTAACTTCTTTTAGACCAAAAGCATCAGCCCTGTCTTGATCAATCGAACTGAACATAACTCCAAGGTATCCACGATTAACCACACCACTTTCAAGTAATTGCTCGCGAATATTATTTGCCAAATCGATTGGAATTGAAAAAGATAGACCGGAACTAATCATAGGGTTAAAAACCATTGAATTAATACCAACCACTTCACCCTCAAGGTTGACCAGTGGTCCACCAGAGTTACCACGGTTAATGGCAACATCGGTCTGAATAAATGGTACATACTGGGAGCCCACTTCGCCGCGGCCCTTAGCACTGACGATACCTGCAGTTACGGTTTGTTCCAGATTAAATGGTGCACCAAAAGCTAGTACCCACTCACCAACCTTAAGAACATCGGATGTTCCAAGCTTTAGGGCTTTTAAATCTTGTTTACCCGGCTCAATTTTTAGAAGGGCGACATCGGTGTTTGCATCGCTTCCTATAACCTCTGCTTTGAACTCACGTCCGTTATAGAGTTTTACAGTTACAGTATCTCCATTATCAATAACATGATGATTGGTTAAAATGTAACCTTCGTCGTCAATGATAAAGCCCGAACCTCCAGCACGCCCTGCAACGCGTCCCCAACGGACAACATCAACCTGAATACTGACGATACTGGGCTGCACTTTTTCTACCAGTTCTGTGAAATCAGGATAAGAAGATTTTGCTGGCGGACTAAAAGCACTACCAAGAATGAAGAATAGAACAATAAGGCCTGTTGAATAAAAACGCTTCAGCATCATTTATACTCCCGCAACTTGTTGTAAAACCACAAGCATTTAAATTATTAGCTATTTCAAGGAAAGCCTCATAACCCAGCAGGCTTGCCAAAAAAACAAACAAATTCAAAGGTTGGAAATATATTAGGGAAAACAGTTCCGACGGAGTCGTCAGTGCTTAGTCGACGGTTGTTTCGATTTGTTTCACCGCAATCGGTCTCTTTACAATTCTTAACAATACCGGTTCCGTTTTTCCCTTTTGGGCCGCGGATTTACTGTAGAAATGAGTAAGCACAAAACCAATGGCTAAACCGGCAAAAGCAGCAAGAATCGAGCTCAACTCAGAAGGGTTAGTGAGCCAGAACTGCCAGACCAGCAAAGCCAGGATCATGCTAATCAGCGGCACCAGATACACCATAACAGAAGCTCGAACCACCAGATTGTCCGGAATTCCAACTTCTACTTCATCATCTATGTTGGCATTAACTTTATTTTTCAAGGGGGTAACGAATACTTTATGTGAAAATGCCTTGCTGACAATGCCGCTGCCGCACACCGTATTCACCTGACAGCTGGAGCAGCCAGTTTTACTCTGCGTCTGCACCCAAACAGTGTCATTTTCTTTGGCCACTACACGACCAATTTCAGTCAGCATGTTGCTTTGATTCATAAGATATTCGCCATCAGACTTTGTTAGTCATTTTACTGAAAACCAACCGGAAAAGCAGCGGGCTTTTAGCAATGATTGATTTTAGAAGCAACAAAGCCGAAGTAATACTTCGGCTTTGTTGGAAATAGGCTGGAGACTAAGTTGAAACTTTACTGATTTTCAGCTTGCTCCTGCTCAACTTTAAGAGGGGTTGGTTGCTGTGTTTCAGATTGCTCAGTCATCAAGGGGACACTAACCGGAATTACTTTCTGGTTACTAACCACCTGAACACTTGGCAGCAGGCTCGATTGTGATAATGACTCATGCTTTAAAAACATATCATGGATTGTTTGCAACTCCTGACGCTCTACTCTGCTCAGGCTTGTTGAGCTGCTTGCTGCTGTTGGTGTTGCATCATTGCTGGCAACAGTTGCCATTGGATTGACCTGTGAATCAAGCGTATTCTGATTGCCCACATTGAACAACACAACCAAAGCTACAGAAGCCGCGATTGCATAACCAGCAATCTGCTTAAAAGGATTACTCGGGAAACTGATGACATTAGATTTTGGCTGGTTTACCTCAACTGAATGTTCAGGTTCATTGGCAATTTCTGAATTGACTCGAGCTGCGATATCTAAATCCAGATGCTTAACTTCATCGCGCATAACCTGGCCAATCAAGTGATATCGGCTCCATAACTGCATTTCTTCAGATTCAATAGCGAAACTGTCTTCCGATGCAAAGGCTTCAAGCTCATTACCCGCCTTTTCATTATCCACCCAGGCAGATACATTTTGCTTATCAAAGCGGCCGACTAAGCCTTTGTCCAAATCTTTATTGTCCAACATTAACATCCAACCTCTATTTCCAACCACAAGCCTAAAATACCGCCTCAATTTACCAAGGCCGGCAAAACCCGCGACTTAACTGTCCTTGCGTCAAATTGCCTTACTAACCCGGGTTGGAATGCTTAAACTAAAAAAACAATGCATTTAACCCTATTCTTAAGACATCAAGCACTTACCCTAACCGCTTGATTTTAAATAAACTTTAACCTTAACGACTCATTCAGCAACTATTAAGGGTGCTATTTTGAGTCCAAATCTTATACACATTGACTAGAGCCTGTGTAAAAAGTTCAGCAGAAATGTAAAAAAGTTTGTATTTCTACTGTTAACTTCATCCTGCTAGGAACGCCAACCCTGTTCCAAAAGCGGAGCAATTTTTTGATCAATCGCGTCACGAGCACGAAATATTCGTGAACGGACCGTGCCTACCGGACAATCCATGACTTCTGCGATTTCCTCATAACTCAACCCATCCATTTCCCGTAAAGTAATTGCAGTTTTGAGATCTTCAGGAAGTTCATCAATGGTTTTAAAAATGATATTCCTGATCTCATCACGGAACATGATGCGCTCGGGACTACCAGTATCACGCAAGGCATCACCGCCTTCGTATTGTTCAGCTTCAACTGAGTCGATATCACTACCCGGAGGCCTACGTCCCTGGGATACCAGATAGTTTTTTGCGGTATTTATCGCAATCCGATATAGCCAGGTGTAAAAAGCACTATCACCACGAAAACCCGGCAAAGCCCGGTAAGCTTTAATGAAAGCTTCCTGTGAAATATCCGCTACCTCATGACTATCTCTGACGTAACGGGATATTAAGTTCATGATTTTATGCTGGTACTTTTTGACCAGCATATCGAAAGCACGCTTATCGCCTTCCTGAACACGTTTTACTAACTCTGAGTCTAAATCAGCCCCAGACATATAATCCCCTTTTAATTGTTATCTTCTTTACGAAGTCGCTTGCAGGGCAAACATTAATTGATCCGGGTCATTCAACCCTTCGCTAACCAGCAAAAAAACTAACTGGCCATGGTGCGGTTATGATAAAGTCCGCCAATATTAAACGGTATTCTGCTAGGAAAATACTAAAGTTTCCAGTGACTTTCTAACAGATAGCGACAAACACAGACTCGGTTAACGGTATAAAAGTTCCCAACTTTTATCATGGATATCATGAAAAACACAATTAATCCTTCGCAGCACACCACCGATGTGCTGGTTATTGGTAGTGGTGCAGCTGGTTTGTCAGTAGCTTTGCGACTGGCTCATTTAGGTAAAATTACTGTACTTAGTAAAGCTGAAGTAACTGAAGGTTCAACTTTTTATGCCCAAGGTGGGATTGCTGCGGTGCTTGATGAAAGTGACAGTGTTGACTCTCACGTTGAGGATACCTTAATCGCCGGTGCTGGCCTGTGTGACGAAAAAGCAGTTCGCTACACTGTTGAGCACTCACGAGAAGCTATTGAGTGGCTGATTGAGCGAGGCGTCATGTTCAGCAAGGAAGACGAAAGCTACCATCTAACTCGTGAAGGGGGGCATAGCAAACGTCGTATTATTCACTCTGATGACGCTACAGGTAAAGCGGTTTCCACTACGCTGGTATCAGCCGTTCTCAATGAACCCAACATCAATATTCTCGAGCACTATATTGCGGTAGATTTAATTACTGGCAATAAACTCGGCAATGATGATAATCGCTGTCATGGCGCTTATGTCCTCAATCTGAAAGAGGACCGGGTAGAAACCATCAGCGCACGTTTTGTGGTACTGGCCACAGGCGGCGCCAGCAAGGTATACCTTTATACATCCAATCCCGACGTTGCCAGTGGTGATGGCATTGCCATGGCCTGGCGTGCAGGCTGCAGCGTTGCCAATCTGGAATTTAATCAGTTTCATCCGACCTGTCTCTTTCACCCACAGGCGCGAAGTTTCCTGATCAGCGAAGCACTTCGTGGAGAGGGTGCTGTCCTGTTGCGCCCCAATGGTGAACGTTTCATGCCGGAATATGACGAACGCGCAGAACTGGCACCTCGCGATATTGTCGCGCGCACCATTGACCATGAAATCAAAAAGCATGGTATTGAATGCGTTTATCTGGATATTTCACACAAAGACGAAGACTTTATCAAAAGCCACTTCCCAACTATTTACTCACGGTGCCTGGAGTTCGGCCTGGATATTACTAAAGATGCCATTCCGGTAGTGCCAGCTGCCCACTACACCTGCGGTGGCGTCAAAGTGGATCTTAAAAGCCGAACCGATGTAGAGGGCTTATATGCCGTTGGTGAAGTGGCCTGCACTGGCTTACATGGCGCCAATCGCATGGCCAGCAACTCATTACTTGAATGCCTGGTTTTCGCTCAGGCAGCGGCTAATGACATTGAAGCGCAATGGGATCCGAGCCAGTCACCACCGATGTTACCGCCGTGGGACGAAAGTCAGGTTACCAACTCTGATGAAGAAGTGGTGCTGAGCCACAACTGGCATGAGTTACGACAACTGATGTGGGACTATGTTGGCATAGTTAGAACCGACAAGCGTCTGCAAAGAGCCTTGCGTCGCATAGAATTATTGAAGCAGGAAATCCACGAATACTATAGCAACTTCAAGGTAAGCAACGACCTGATTGAATTGCGTAACCTGGTCGTAGTCGCCGAACTTATTGTCCGCTGCGCTATGCAACGTAAAGAAAGCCGTGGTCTGCATTACACCCTGGATTATCCGGAGTTGGCTAAAGAAGCAATAGACTCCTATTTAGCACCTTTAGATAATCACTCCTGATTAACGGTATCGTCATCCTGACGATAATAGCGTAACACTCGGGACAGGTGCCTGAATTCTGTCTCGCTGACAGCGTCCCGACAAATCAGTAAGCGTTTCTTGTGCTTAACTCGAGAACTTGAGAGCCTGGGCTGTTTGCCATTCAGCACAATTTCCGATTTATAGTTCAACAGAATCCAGCTCGGCCAAAGAACATTATTGTTTTCTATTTCAATCGCAGTTTTTTTCTCTTTCCCAAGGTGTTGCTGAATTAGATACCATTCACCATCGATGAATTGAAGCTGCCTGACTCCTTTATTTAAGTGGTTTAAGGCTTTTATTTGCCATACTACAAGCGGCAATGAAACAATCAGACTTAAAAGAAAAAGTATTAGAGCAGTCTTTAGTTGAAACTGAGAAAAAATAAAAAGAATAAAGCTTGCTAACAGCAGAGTCCAAAATACTATATATATTCGTATTAGACCTTTGGACTTGCCAATATCAATAAATAGATTCATGTCACTCCCTGACAAATTATTATGCTGAATTACTTTATTTTTTTGTTAATAAACTCTTTGATTGCGGTGATGATAGGGGCAAACTCTGGCTTTGGTTTATCATAGCCCATTATCCATGCATACAGGTCGGGGTCATCCTGCTCCAGAAATGTTGCATATTGAGCGGCCTTTTCATCATCAAAATGGCAAGCCTCTTCCTCAAGGTAAGGAATCAATACCACATCTAATTCCAACATGCCGCGGCGACTGGCCCACTGCAATTTTTTCAACTGTTCTTCAGTCATAACTTAAAACTCAAAATTGTTTGCCTGAATTATAACGGTAACGGTGCAAAACCGCTAAGAATCAGAGTAAAATTATCCCCGTTATGAAGCAAAATAAGCATTCAACTATGAATTTTACCAATCAAGACGCAATGCAACACATCATTCAACTTCAGAATATTGCATGTGAGCTGGGCCATTACGGCATTATCAGAGTGCATGGTGAAGACGCCAAGAAGTTTCTTCAGGGACAGCTGACCTGCGACATGGACAAAATCACAGACCAGAAAGCAACACTTGGCGGCTTCTGTAATGTTCAGGGACGCCTGCATGGTATCTTTTTCACCATCAAATATGGTGATGACTACTTAATGCTGGTGCCCAAACAAGTGCTTGAACACCTGCTCAACAAATTGAAAATGTACGCGGTATTTTTCAAGGTTGAGCTAGTTGATGCCAGCCTCGATTTTCAAATCTGGGGACACACGCAAAAAGGTGCTAACAGCAACTTCGCCGAAGATATGAGCCTGGAAGTGACTGAAGCCAATGGTGTCACAGAGGTGCATTTGAACAGTCTGTTCAATGCTTCGTTCATGATTGCAGAAAAAGAGCATGCAAATGCCATCATCAAAGAACTCGAAGGCACGACACTTGCTGACGTAAACGCCTGGGACTATATCGAAATTCAGGCGCATATCCCGCTGATCTACCAGGAAACGATTGAAGAGTTGTTACCGCACTTTGTTGGACTGCCTCAAGTAGGTGGGGTGAGTTTTGACAAAGGTTGTTATACGGGCCAGGAAATTGTTGCTCGTATGCATTATCGCGGCAAACTTAAAACTCACGCTTTACTGGCATATTCAAAGGACACAGCAACTTTAACACCGGGGGACAAGGTCCATAACAAGGATGATAAAGCGGTAGGCGATGTTATTCGTTCAACAGTGTTTGATAATAAAACTTATGCCTTGATCAGTCTTGCTGATAAGGCCATAGAAAGTGAATTGACGATCAATGGCGCCCAGTTTGAAATACTCGACTAAGCTAGAGAAGATTAAAATCACTCCATAAAAAAAGCCCTTACGAATAAGGGCTTTTTTTTCACAGTAGCTTAGAAATTAAGATTGTGACTTTTTCTGTTCTTCAATCCAACGATTGATCTTGTCTTCCAGAATATTCAACGGAATGGCGCCATCTTTAAGTACTTCATGATGGAACTCGCGGATGTCGAACTTATCACCTAACTCATTTTCAGCCAGCGTGCGTAACTCACGTATTTTGAGCTGACCAATCTTGTAGGCAAGGGCCTGACTTGGAATCGCCATAAAACGCTCGGCTTCTGAAACCATGCGTGCTTCAGCAGCTGGTGAATTAGCTTCCATATAAGCTAACACCTTTTCTCTGCTCCAGCCTTTGGCATGTAAACCGGTATCAGTTACCAGACGGATGGCGCGCCACAACTCGGCACTCAATGCGCCAAAGTATTGGTAAGGGTCAGTATAAACACCCATTTCCTTGCCCAGCGATTCAGAGTATAAGCCCCAACCTTCGGTATACGCCGTTGTACCACCAAAGCGTCGGAAGTTTGGCACATCTTTTAACTCAATTTGAGTCGAGCGCTGGAAGTGGTGACCTGGCACGGCTTCATGAAGATATAAAGATTCAACGGTCCATGTAGGCCGTGCTGATAGGTCATAGGTATTAACGTAGAAAATACCTGGGCGAGAACCATCTGGCGATGGGCTCTGGTACGATGCGGCTGAAGAAGACTGCTCGCGATAAGGCTCAACCGCTCGGATTTCAAACTCAGCCTTTGGAATCACCTTGAATAGATCCGGGGCAGTTTTGTCCAGCTTGCCTCTTAAGTTTTCATATGCCTGCAACATGTCTTCTTTTGTATCAAACTGGAACTGAGGATCTGTCTTAGTAAACTCAAAAAACTCTTGTAGCGTTCCCTCAAAGCCTACTTCCTTCATTACACCCTTCATTTCATTTTGCAGACGAGCCACTTCGTCCAATCCAATTTGATGAATTTGTTCTGGTGTTAAATCAGTACTGGTGGTTTCTTTGACCTTAAAAGCGTACCACTCTTTACCGTTTGGAAGCGCCACCATACCCGATGTTTCGCGTGCAGCAGGAATATATTCCTGCTCAATAAAGTCGTGCATCTTTTGGTAGGTTGGAACAACCCAGCCTTTAATGGCTTTAACATACTCCTGAGTTAAACGCTTTCTGTCCTCTTCTGAAAAAGACTCTGGCATATTTTTAATTGGACCGTAAAAAAGGCTGGTCTCAACATCATCAACAATATGTGCTTTGAGCTGTGGCAATACCTTAACCATCAATGCTTTTGGCTGAACAACGTCCTGCTCAATACCTTCACGCATGTTGCCGATGATAACGTCAACGCCACCAGCTGTTTGCTCAAGACGGCTTAGCCAGTTTTCATAATCTTTAACAGTCTTAAACGGTTGTGCACTGTTGCCTGAACCCAACATGGCAATGAAATTGAAAGGGTTATAGAACTGCTGAATTGGTTGTAAGTGATCTGGGAATTTTGCTCCTTCGATTTCTGCTTCACGCTCACCTTTAAAAACCTTGTAACTCAGTAAGTCTTGACCTTGCAGTTTTGAAGAATCAATAGTGTTTATCTTTGCCAAGAACTCTTTGCTAAAAGCTAATTCTTTAGCTCGCCCTTCTTCCGTACCCCAATCGCCAAGTTGATCATTGAAACGGTTATCGCCCATAAAGGTAGCCATTAAAGGATTCATTTCAAGGCTTCTTTCCCAATGCTCGGCATAGATAGCTGCGGCTTTTTCGGCTTCAGTTTGCTGCTGGGCCGCGACAGCATTTTCGCTGCTCAGGAAACTAACTGTGGTCGGGTTGGCAAGGACAGTGGCACTGGAAAAGGCCATTGCAATAGAAAAGGACAAAGCGGTTACTTTGTGGATTTTCGAACTACTCATTGAATACTCCCACTGGTTTTAGTGTTTTTAATGTGTGAATCACTATAACCGTGAGCAAAAAGCAACTCAAAAGTAACTGGTAACAAAGTGTAAATTGTGTGATTTACCCTAGGCTCAAGGCATATCTTTGGTCTTTCTAAGAGCATCGATTTTTTCAATCTTTTCGAAAAAGGCATCTTTATCTATTTGATTTTTATAGTCTAAATCGAATCGGCTGTGAAAATAGATATTGAGGGTTACTTTTTCATCGGTCAATTCTACGTCATAGCCATCAAAGCCAGAGGTAGCATATATCCCCTTAAAATAGTGACGATTACCTCGTTGTTCGCCTTTATCAGCGATAATCTGGAACACTCTTAACGCCTGGCGGATATCTATATCAGTGGACATACATTTATTGTTAAATGAATTTGTTTCATCATAAAGGAATTGATGTGAAATCTAAATAAAAAGGGCGACACAAAAGTCGCCCTATAAGTCGTAATTTTTTGTAGCTTATTCTGGACGCATATGCGGGAAAAGCAACACATCCCTAATTGACGGCGAATCCGTTAACAACATCACCAGACGATCAATACCAATACCCTCACCAGCAGTTGGTGGGAGACCGTACTCAAGTGCGCGGATGTAGTCAGCGTCATAGTGCATGGCTTCGTCGTCACCTGCATCTTTTGCTTCAACCTGCGCTTTGAAACGATCTGCCTGATCTTCTGCGTCATTCAGCTCCGAAAAGCCATTGGCCAACTCACGGCCACCAGCAAAGAATTCAAAGCGGTCTGTGATGAATGGATCTTCATCATTACGACGTGCCAATGGAGAAACCTCTGCAGGATAAGCAGTAATGAAAGTCGGTTGAATCAATTTATGTTCAGCCACTTCTTCGAAGATTTCAATCTGAACACGACCCAAGCCCCAAGAGTCTTCCAGCTTTAGTTTCAAACGCTTAGCAACTTCACGAGCTTTATCCATATCGGTTAGTTGCTCGAGTTTAATTTCTGGCTGATATTTCATGATAGCTTCAAGCACCGTCATACGTGCAAATGGCTTGCCGAAGTCATAAGTTTCACCGCTGCTTTCAAACACGGTTTTACCCAATACCGTTTCAACCGTATAACGCAACATTGCCTCAGTCAGGTCCATCAGGTCGTTATAATCGGCATAAGCCCAGTAGAACTCAAGCATGGTGAACTCTGGGTTATGGCGAGTTGATAAACCTTCGTTACGGAAGTTACGGTTGATCTCAAATACTTTTTCAAGACCACCAACAACCAAGCGCTTCAAATACAGCTCTGGTGCGATGCGCAGGTAAAGTGGCATATCCAATGCATTATGATGCGTCTCAAATGGACGGGCAGAAGCGCCACCTGGAATCACATGCATCATTGGAGTTTCCACTTCAAGGAAATCACGTGACTCCAGGAAGTCACGAATCGCTTTCACTACTTTTGAGCGAACAATGAAAGTTTCGCGAGATTGTTGATTAACAATCAGATCAACATAACGCTGACGATAACGCGTTTCCTGATCCGATAATCCGCTCCATTTATCAGGCAGCGGACGTAATGATTTGGTTAATAGGCGAATGCTGGAAGCTTTAACAGATAACTCGCCTTTGTTGGTTTTAAAAACAGTGCCTTCAATACCAACAATATCGCCTATATCCCAGGTTTTAAAGTCCTCGTAGACTTCGTCACCAACGGCATCTTTACGAACGTAAGACTGAATGCGACCAGACATATCCTGAATGGTAATAAAGCTCGCTTTACCCATGTTACGGAATAACATGATGCGTCCAGCAACCTTTACCTTCTTACCCAATTCCTCAAGCTCAGCTTTTTCCTTATCGCCATACTCGTGGGCAATTTCCTCAGCTAAAGAATCACGACGGAAGTCGTTTGGGAAGGCAATCCCCTGTTTTCGTTTATCTGCCAACTTCTGCTTACGTAAAGTAATCTGCTCGTTGACATCAACTACTGGGGTTTCTTGATTGCTCATTTTCGTTTATTACCTCAATTTACCGTTAAATAACTAGTTACGTTCTTAATATTCAATTTTTCATGTGATAAAAATGTCAAAACATCCTCTCACAATATTGATACATTATCGGCACCTGTGGATACACCCAGGTATCCGTTGTACTTGCAGTACGGGCGATTCATGAATCGCCCCTACAATACCTTATGTGCTTGCTTGCAGACTAATATCTTTCCAAGCCGCATCAGTGTCTTTGTTAAGCTAAGTGCGCTGCAAAGCACAAGCGTGTCTAGACACCTGCCTTTAGAGAAGCCTCGATAAACGAGTCCAAATCGCCGTCCAGCACCGCCTGCGTATTACTCGACTCATGCCCAGTACGTAGATCCTTAATCCGAGACTGATCCAGTACGTAGGAGCGAATCTGGCTACCCCATCCAATATCAGACTTGGTATCTTCGAGTGCCTGCTGCTCTTCTCGCTGCTTTTGCATCTCAAGCTCATACAGCTTGGCTTTCATCATACTCATCGCCTGAGCACGGTTTTTGTGCTGCGAGCGATCATTCTGACATTGCACCACAATTCCGGTCGGTATATGCGTTAAGCGTATCGCAGAATCGGTTTTGTTGACGTGCTGACCACCGGCCCCACTGGCGCGGTATGTATCGACCCGTAAGTCCGCCGGATTGACTTCGATATCAATATCGTCATCAACTTCGGGATAGACGAATACTGATGCAAAGGAGGTATGACGACGGTTTCCCGAGTCAAATGGCGACTTTCGTACGAGACGATGAACGCCAGTTTCTGTTCTGAGCCAGCCGTAGGCGTATTCACCTTCGACTCTAATCGTAGCACTTTTAATGCCTGCCACGTCGCCATCGGATTCTTCTGTAACTTCAGCTTTAAAACCACGGCTTTCACACCAGCGAAGATACATTCTTAACAACATACTGGCCCAATCCTGAGCCTCGGTGCCGCCTGAACCTGCCTGGATATCAAGATAGGCGTTATTTTCATCCATCTCTCCCGAAAACATTCGGCGGAATTCTAGCTTTTCAAGACTGACATTCAGTTGTTTGACTTCATTCTCGATCTCAGTAACGCTGTCTGCATCATCCTCTTCGACGGATAACTCCAGCAACTCCTGATTATCGGCTATGCCTGTCTCAAGTTCTTTTATGGTGTTAACGACGGCTTCCAGTTTGGCTCTTTCCTGGCCAAGAGACTGAGCTCTTTCCTGATCGTTCCAGACATCGGGCTGCTCAAGCTCTCGCTCGACTTCTACCAGCCGTTCTTGCTTTGTATCAAAGTCAAAGATACCCCCTAAGCGTTTCAACACGCTCAGACATATCTTTTAATTGTTCACGGATAGGATTTACTTCCAACATATTCAATGAGTACTTGTAATGAATGAATTTGCGCAGGCGCAAAAGGGCGATATTTTAACCAATCTAATGCTTACTGCATACCCAAAATAGAGTCTCTATGCCCTTTTATTGTATCAATTGGCTAAAACTCCTGCCTTATCAGCGTCTCTTTGGTGTCCAGGCCCAGATCATGGTGCACTCAATGGGTTCCTTATTTTCCTCATCCATAACGCTCACAGCCACATTCACCTCGCCTTTTTCTTCGTTCAAGATCGACTGACGCTGCTGTTCGCTCAGGTGGGCCGTAGCGGTCAGGCTGCCAACTGCCCTTTTCATAAAATCAACTTTCAAAGTCTTTATCACCAGATACTTATCGTCTGGAACATTCATTCCTACTACCATTCCGGTCGCGGTTTCAGCTATGAGCGCCATCGCCGCTGCATGTACTGTTCCGATATGATTCTGGACTTTCTTGCGGTTCTGAATTCGAAAGATTGATTCTTCCTTGGACAGTTTCAGCACTTCAATTTTGGCTGTACCCACAAGTTTTACTGTTTTTCTAATCACAAAGTTGAGCAGAAAGCTGCGAATAAACTTTGGGTAAGACTGGATAGTGTTAACGACTTTAGCCAGACGGTTATCAGCCAGCGCTTTATTGGACGGAAGTGTGTTATTCATTTGAGTACCTTAGTAGCCCTTATGGCCTATTTGTAAACAGATATTACAAATCATATCCTCTTCAATAATTTAGTGCTAATGTTCTTAACTCGAGAGGAAAGATTCAGGAAAATAATATGACCAAAATAACCCTAGTAAGTCTTAGTCTTGCATTAGCGCTTTATGGTTGCAGCAACGAGCAGGAACAGACAACTACAGCAAATACTGTAACGGCTGAAATATCGCAAAGTCAGCCAGAGCAATCAATGACACAAGAAGAAGCATCAAAGAAGCTTAACGAAATTTTTGAACAACAATTTCAGGCAAGCCTTGAACTTAACCCGATTCAGGCAACAGCTATTGGCGTACCCGGATATAACGACAAACTACCCAATTTCTTATCACCAGAATTCCGTAAGAAAAGTCATGACTTCACTGTTGAATGGTTGGACAAAGTTAAGCAGATTGACCGTAACCTGCTAACAGGCCAGGACCGCCTTAGTTACGATATTTATGTGTATCAATCTGAGCATAGTCTTAAGGGTGAGCAATTCCCAGGTCATTTAATTCCGATTAATCAGTCCAGTAATATCGCAAACTTTTTTGCCCAACTGGGTTCTGGCCAAAGCTTCCAACCATTTAAAACCGTTGAAGATTACGAAAATTGGTTGAAACGTGTTGATGGCGGAGTTGCCATAATGGAACAAGCCATTACCAACATGAATCAAGGCATTGAACAAAAAGTGGTTCAGCCCAAAGCTCTCATGCAAAAAGTTATTCCACAACTGGCAGCTCATGTGGTTGACGATCCTACGCAGAGCATTTTCTATACACCCATAACGAATATGCCTAAAGATTTTTCCGAGGAAGACAAGAAGCGTCTGGAAGCAGCTTACAAGCAGGCCATCGTTGAGAAATTAGTTCCTGCCTATAAAAATCTGCATGACTACATTAAAGACGATTACATGCAGCATGCACGGGATAGCTTCGGTTTAAGTGAACAACCTAATGGTGAAGCCTGGTACAACTATCAACTTAAAACCTATACCACGACCGATCTGACAGCCGAAGAAATTCATCAGTTTGGCCTTGACGAAGTTGCTCGTATCCGTGCTGAAATGGAACAGGTAATGGCGCAAGTAGGCTTTGAGGGTACTCTGGAAGACTGGTTCAAGTATGTTCAGACCAACCCCGAGTTTTACTATGACAACGAAGAAGACTTGTTGCAGGGCTATCGTGATTTACAGGACAAAGTTAACAAACTATTACCGAGCATGTTTGATATAGCACCTAAAACAGATTACGAAGTTCGCGCAGTAGAAGCCTTCCGCGCCGAGTCAGCAGCAGGTGCATCTTACATGGCTGGTTCTCCCGATGGTTCGCGCCCAGGTATTTTCTACGTTAATACCTTCAACTTAAAAGGACAACCAAAGTTTGGTATGGAAACACTTTCCATTCATGAAGCAGCACCAGGTCACCACTTCCAAATTTCCCTGCAGCAGGAAATTGAAGGACTTCCAATGTTCCGTCGTTTTGGAGGCTTGAGTGTCTTCAGCGAAGGTTGGGCGCTGTATGCTGAATCCATCGGTAAGGAAATGGGTATGTTCACTGATCCTATGCAATACTATGGTCGTTTGAGTGACGAAATGTTGCGCGCCATGCGCCTGGTAGTTGATACAGGATTACATGCGAAAGGCTGGTCACGCCAGGATGCAATTGATTATATGATGGCTAACTCTTCAATGGCTGATACCGATGTGGTTTCAGAAGTTGAGCGATACATTGCTTGGCCAGGTCAGGCGGTATCCTACAAAGTAGGTCAACGAGTTATCAGCAACTTAAGAGCAGAAGCAGAACGCAAGCTTGGTGATAAGTTTGATATTAAAGCATTCCATCGTGAAGTTTTAGTTGATGGTGCTGTGCCTATGCCGGTATTAGAAACTAAGATTCGTGAGTGGATCGATTCGCAACTCAATGAAGCCTGATAGATTAGGTGCTCAGAAAAAAAGGAGCTTCGGCTCCTTTTTTATTGTTGAATTATTAGAGTTTCAGGTTTCGCTTTAGCACCCCATAAGCCACTTCATTCTGCCAGCGGCCATCAAAATAAAAGTTCTCTCTAAAATAGCCTTCACGCTGCATACCAATTTTTTCCATCAGTTTCCAGGAAGCAATATTCCTCGGTTCACAATAAGCGACGAGTTTATGAAACGGCCAGTCACGAACAATTAACTTCAATAGAGCCTGTAAAGCTTCTGAGCCATAACCATGCCCTTGATAATGACGGTTAAATTTATAGCCAATCTCGATCTGTTGATGCTGTTTACTTTTGTAACGAAATCCAACGTCACCAACCATTTTATTATTATCTTTAAGCACGACCGCAGCGCCCATCCATCGCCCCTCTTCTCCTGTCCAATCACCGGCATGACTCAAAAACATCTCACGCGCAACTTTTGGATCGCCCACCGGACGAATATATTTCATTACTTCCGGGTCCAGCGCATACTCAAGATAATCTTCTACATCGCCTTCTTCAAAAGGACGAATAATTAATCGGTCTGTTTCTTTAGTGTGAGTATCCAATTTATAATTCCTCAAATCGCTTCATCATTGGAAAGTAGAGTGCCAATTTAATCGGTCTATGATCAATCTGAGCCATTAACGTTTTGTATTGTTCTAACTGACCATGATACCGCTCTATTTCGGATTGAATAAACCCAGCAACGTCATCACCAAGATGGCTACCAGTCTTATAATCAACAATCCAACGAGTCCCTTTTTCATCGACAAAAGTTCTATCAATGACAAAAGCTTTGTATTCTCCATCAACAACTCCTGTTAAGGCTAATTCGCAAGCAGACTCCTGATGTTGCGCTGATAAAATCCACTGTGCCTTGGGATCATTTAGCACATTGGTCAATCCTTCTTTAATTCTTTGCTGTGCATAACGTGCATTTTTTCCGGTGTAACCTGTACGCAATAATTGCTCATAAACTGCAGTCGCATAATCAGCAATCGAACCATCATTAAGTTGCCACTGACCTTTACTGATTAACTCTAATTGTCGATGTAACAAGACACCTATCGTTTTAGCAATGTCGGTTGCCCAATCGAACTCAATGGTTGCCTGTTCTGAAATCACTGAATTCTTCTCGAGCAGTCCCTTAATACCTTCGAATGAGTTCTTTAATGCTGGGTAACTCCAGTCGATTTTAAGCCGCTGCCAACTTTGATCCAAAACTTGCTCTAAGTTGTTGGCCTTATTCTGATTTGAATCGAGACGTAATACTTCTGAATCGATAAAAGTTTCGTAAAGTGGCTTAAGTAGGTTCATCAAACTGTCATTTCCAAATGAAGACAGCTTCAATCGCTCTTCCTTTTGATTATAGGAAACCGCTCCACAACAGCTTAAATAGAGTCGATGTTTTGCTCGCGTCGAAGCCACATATAGTAAGCGACCACTTTCCAGACGATCTTTTTGTCGTGAAAAATTATTAACAAACTTATACAGAGAGTTGCTTTCACCAACCTGATCAACAGGAGCCATTAAATACTGACTGGAATCGTCCTGGGCTGGGAACTCCTCCCACACCATCAGTTGTTTATCATTATTGCTACTGCCTTTATTGAGCTGGGGTAAAAAAACGGTGTCAAACTCCAGACCTTTTGATTTATGCATGGTCATGATTGATACTCGACAATCGTCTTCTCGACTCGGTGGCGCATGCAGTTTACTCATAGCCAATAGCAAGGGTTTATAGTCAGTAATAACTTGGTTTTGTTCGTAACTGCTAACAAAGTCGAGGAAAGTATAAACCTGCTCAACCTCATTCGGTTGGCATAGCAAGGCGCCACCCAAGTGCAGCCACAAAGCTTCCAGCTGAATGGCTAAAGGCTGCTGGTATAATTGTCCTCTGTGCGTTTCAAGTATGGCACCCTGTTTTGCCAACGTTGAAATAGCTTGCTGGGACAAACCTTCAACAGAACTGTACTCGGTTAGAATACGATAAATGTCATCACCGAATATAGACTCAATTAAAGTTATGTCGGTTAGGGTCAAACCGAACCAGGGTGATTTCAATAATGCTATCCAGGCTACTTTATCCTGCGGATGAATCAGAACCCGTAGCAGGGTCAATATATCAAGTACACTTTGTTTTTCGGCCAGTTCCTCAAACTCTTCTGCGACATAGGAGATTGAACGTTGCTGTAACGCTTCGATGATGGCTACACCGTGATTGCGCGCCCTGACCAAAACCGCAATGTCCTGTTCAGGGTATTCTGTTAATAAGACTGCAATCTGCTCAGCAATAGCTTTTGCTTCCTGAGTCGCTGCATCATTGATGATTTCTTCAGAGTCATAATCCGAACCGGAATCGTTATCGTCGTCACCAAAGAAAATCTTAAAATCAACCTTATCGTGGTCAGTACTGTTTTTTGTGGCGGTTGCTTCTGCCAGACTTACCGCACCCAACACAGCATCATCATAACCGGGGAAAATAGTGGCAAAACTTTTGTTGACCCAGTCCACTACAGTTTCACTGGAACGGAAGTTACTGGTCAACTGCAGAAACTCAAGTCTGATATCACCAATCCCATGATCACGCGCCTGAATAAATAATCCGACATTTGCTTCACGGAAGCGATAAATCGATTGCATAGGATCACCAACCACAAAGAGAGTGCGCCCATCATCGGCTTGCCATCCTGCGGTAAGTTTCTCGATCAACTGATACTGTCCATACGAAGTATCCTGAAACTCATCCACCAGGATATGGGAAATTCCGTAATCCAATTTAAGCGCCAATTCAGACGGGGCATCAATATTGCCTAAGGCGCGGTCGGCCGCCATTGAAATCTCGGTAAAATCGACAAGGCCCTGTCGTTTAAACTCTATCGTGAGATGAGCGGTCGCTATACGCATGAGTTCAGTCAAAGATTCAATCACTTCCCATTCATCATCCTGGTAATGAATATTTGGGAAGTTGCGAATGATGGCCATGTGTTCAATAAAAGAAGAATATTCAGACAGCTCTGCCATCACCTCTGTAGCCTCATCTTTTTTCAATTTGATGACAGCTTTTTCATCTTTAGTTTCGCCAAGCTTTTGTGGCGGCATGGGCCCTGTTTTTAAAAGCTCAGCTTTGTTTTTGCTCATGCAGAAATTGGCAATACCCTGCCAATAAATTAAGTGGCCTGCTTTCGCTTGTGGCCATTCAACCAAAGTTTTGAGCGCAATCAGTGGATGGCTATCCTCAAAATAATCTGCAGCAAATATAATGCAGGATAGCAATCGTTGTTTTAACTCTGTGGGAATTGATGAATCAAGCTGCTTCAGTTCTGCTTCAAGCACATCAATAAAGCCCTGCTCCAAAATATCGCGTTCTGCAGTACCTTCCTGTTGCAATCGCAACCACTGATCACGCTTCGCTAACTGTTGCGCTAGCAGCTCCTGTAATTGCTCAACCTTATTGTCAGTATGCGCGAGAACGCGATGAACATGCCCTGCCCAGGATTCCTGTGTTTTAACGCCATCCACCACAGCTTTGGCCGCCTCATAATACAACTCGTATGGATTTTCAGTGGGACTTAATTGGCCACCGAACTTTGCTAATACAGGCATCTGGTTGGCGATGGTGGCACACAGAGAGTCAAAAGTTTTAATCCGTAATCGATGCGGACTGTGCATCAACCCCCAGTCAAGTTCCTGGTCTCTTTGCAATACACTTTTAGCCAGTTCCCAGGTTAATACTTTGTGTGGTTCATGAGGCTTTGAACCTTGCGCTGAGTACAGCGATTGCATAATCCGATTCTGCATTTCACGAGCAGCTTTATTTGTAAAGGTGATCGCCACTACTTCTTCTGGGTTCTGTACCACCGCTAACAGTTTTAGTACCCGCTGGGTCAATAGCTCTGTTTTCCCAGATCCTGCCGGTGCCTGCACAATAAAGGAGCGGGTATGATCAATTGCTTCCTGGCGAGCATTCAGATCCGAAATCATAAAGCGCCTCCATTCTTGATACTATTATCATCAGCCTGTTGGACTATGCTTTTACGCTGATTAATTCTGCACGCAGAAGCAAAATCACAATAGTCACAGCTTCTGGGATCAACAATTGCCGTACCTGATTTGATATCACACGCAACTTCTGACATCTGTAATTGCCAGCGCTCAATAATGTCGGACATGGGTTCTTTAATGGCACTTCGCTTATCCAGCGCTAAGTGTTCAATAGTATCTGCAATCCCCTGATAGCGAACTTCCTTGGCATTAATATTAAAGAAACTTACTCCGGCAATTGGCTTGTCACCCTGATTGATTGCATACAGTGCCAGCTGCGGCTCCTCAGGGGCTAAGTCCTTATCTTTTGGGTAGAGCTTTGCGCGGGTCGGTGTTCCAGTTTTATAGTCAATGATCAGCAGGCCATCTTCCACTTCATCAATTCGATCGACTTTAAGGTTAAAAGTTAAACCCTCAATCGTAATTGATTGACTCTGCTCCGGTGGTAATGACGTAAATGGCAAACGTTTAGCATCAACTTGTAGCGCCTGAACTAACTGCTTTAATAGTCGGTGGAACTCATTATCAGCAAAGTCAGCAAGCTGCAGGTAGTAAAACTGTTCTCTGTATTCTTCAAGAACAGTAGCCAGATAAGGCTCTATTAATGATGACAGTTGTGACTCACTTTTATCCATCAATATCTCGTTGCTGTCGTGCTCTTTCCAGAAGGCTTCAAGAACACTGTGCACCAAGCTTCCGCGTTCCATCGCATTCAATCCCTGCTCCACTTCCTCAAACTCTTTCACCTTCAGTCGATAGCTCATATAGGCTTTGAATGGGCAGTTAATCTGATCTCTAAAGAAGCCGGTTCCTCCTTTCACAACACCTTCAGCTAAAGGCAGACCATGAGTGTCCTGATAATTCTCAACGAATTTCTCTTGCTTTGAATATTCTATGATTTCATTAATAAAGCCAGGTGCCAAACGAGCATTAGCAGCAATAGTCTGCTCAGGAAACTCTGTGATAAAGGGGCTGGGAAGCAATTCACTGCTACCATCAAAACGCGGATATGACACAGTGACATTTTGACTGCTGGCAAGCAGGCTTGTAAATAACTGCTGTGCGTACTCATACTCGCGTTGCGCCGAACTACCCGGCATCTGATGCTGTTTGAGAGTTTGCTTATCGATAAACGGATTGGGATTAGGTTGAGCTGGCAGCACCTGATAAGTTGCGCCCGTTAACCAGATCTGGTCAAACTCAAGACCCAAAGTTTCCAACAATCCCATAATTTGAATCGGCGCTTTGGGTAGTTCCTGATGAAATTGTTTTTCAGTTACCACTTGTGACAGCAGCTCTAATAAGTTTGAGAAACTGATCGCCTCAGGATAAAACACCTGATACTGCTTCAGCTGATTAAAGCAATCATATAATGTTTGCTGCACCTGATATTCGCGACTTTGCAGGGTACGCATGCCAGTCCATCCAGCAGTATCTAAAATCAAAGTGAGTCGTTTTACCCAGTCTGCCAAAGTTAACTTTGATTTAACCAGTTGCTGCGCATCACTTAAACTCTCTATCAATGATGTAAATGATGGGCTTATGATTTTGGCCTGTTGCGCCAAGTCACTAAGCTCATTAATGGCGAATCTTTGCTTGTGACTTGTACGTAAAAATTTCTCTAGCCTTGCTCTATCACTGCTCAATTGCTCGTACTCTGCATCTTTTGCTTGTTGCTTGCCAAAGTAGGGACTGAGTAATAACTGTTGCAGTATTTGAGTTTCAACACTGCCATTAAGAAACTTTAAAAGATTCAATGCAGTAACCACTATCGGTTGCTGATTCAAAGACTCCCCTAGAGAAATATCAAAAATACCAGAAGTTGGCTCTTGTTCAGGGCTCAAGCTTGGTGTTAATTCCTGCCACAACAATCGTTCAATTAAGGCTTTATGTTTTTCAAGTTCCGGTACGACAATGGCGCAGCGAATGGGTTTCTCCGGATGGGTATTTAGCGCTTCGATAACTGTATTTTTTGCCTGATGGATTGCAGCTTTAAATTCTTCTCGCGTGGAGTTAAAGCTTAAAACCTTCGGGGTTGTTGGCTGATTAAATGTTGCAAAAACCTGAAGTTCTGAAATCTGACCGAGTTGGTCAAAAAGTTTTTGTTGCTGTGGTGTAACCTGTTCGAAACCTGCGGTGAAGATATTGGCTGCAACAGATAGCTGATAAGTTTGCATTAATTCTAATAAATGATTAATGCTTGATGCGCTGTCTATCCAGTGCTCCGCTTCCATTCGACGGGCAAACTCATGCGCCCAGTCTTTAAATGCCTGAGTATCTTTATCCCAAGCCAAACTTTGAGTGATATCCAATTGCCATTGTTGATATTGCTGCCAGGCCTGCCAGGCTTTGCTGCTGGTAGCGTTAATATTCAACAGAAAGTCATTCCATTCGGATCGCTCAATGATATCCTGCCAGATAAACTGACTCTGCTGATCGGATAACAGGTGTGGGAGTTTATTCGAATTATCAGTTTTCAGCTGTTCTCCAAGCAACTCCCACAGGGTCGAAGTAAAGGCTCCCCATGGCATGACCTGTAACGTTGGCCATACCGTTTTCCCCTGTGAAGCTTGCCAACGATTATATTCATCCCGAAGATGGCGAGCTAAACGCTGACTTGCGGTAACGATAATGGTCTGTTCCGGATCGATGGCTTCGAAGCGATATCCTGTTTGCATAATCTTTCTGTTCAATTTTTGTTATTGGCAATCGACGATAAGTCGCCCATGGTGTTTTTTATCGATCAGCTCATCAAAATAAGGAGAGACATCTTTTAGTGCAATTTCTTTGCTGACAATTGTTTCAAAGTCCGGCAACGGCAACTCTTTACCAAACTGATGCCATAGCTTGGTGCGTAGTGGCATAGGGCAGTTGGTTGAACTGATGCCCAAAAGACTGACGCCTCTCAGAATGAATGGAAACACTTTTGCTTCTAAATCAGGACTCTGTGCCAAGCCTATTGACGCCACATTACCCCATAACTGCGTGTGAGCAATAATTTTACTTAAAGTTTTGCCACCGATATTATCAATGGCACCACCGAACAAGGCTTTGCCCAATGGCTTATCGCTCATGCCAAGCTCATCTTCGCTGACCACTTTCTGTGCGTCCAACTCATATAGATAGTCATGCATACTTTTTCGGCTGGTCAACGCAATTACTTCATAGCCTAATTTGCTCAGCAGGTTAACCGCGATACTTCCGACACCACCGCTTGCCCCTGTAACCACGATCGGCCCCATTTCTGGCTTCTGATCATTAACCTGCATCCGATGAATTGCTAGGGCTGCAGTAAAACCAGCAGTACCAATAATCATGGCCTGGCGTGCATCATAAGTTTCAGGAATTTTGATGACCCAATCAGACTGAACCCGTGCATACTGAGCCAGTCCGCCGTCAAACTGCTCGCCAATACCGCAACCATTTACTAACACTCGGTCGCCTTTTGAAAAGTGCGAGGAGTCGGAGTGCTCTACCACTCCAGCCAGATCAATCCCAGCATTAAGCGGAAATTGCTTCATGATTTTGCCACGGCCTGAAGCTGCCAATGCATCTTTATAATTAATGCTTGAGTACTCAACACGTATTAACACATCACCAGCGGTCAGCTCATCAAGCTCCATCTGCACCAGCTGATGATTGATTTTCAGTTCTTTTTCTTTATTTTCAAAGACGCGACAGGCAAGAAATGACACGATGACTCCTTATTGATTTGAGTTAGTAACAATATTCCGAAAGGTGATATTTATTCTAGGCTCAGTCACCGCAGGTTCTTTCGGAACCTGATGCGACCAGCACTGTTGCATATCGCCACGCATTACCAATAGACTACCAGAAGTCAACGTCAGTTTGTGACGTAAATGAGAGTCCTTTTTGTGTTTTAGCTGGAAGCTTCGCGGTGCTCCCAAACTTAAGGAAGCAATAACAGGTTGCCGGCCAAGTTCGGGCTCGTCATCACTGTGCCAGGCGACGCTATCCTTGCCATTTCTATACAGATTCAATAGTGCGCTGTTGAAGCTTTCTCCACAACACTGCTCTATTTGCCTTTTTAGAGCCAATAACTCCTTATTCCAGGCTGTCGGATGATGCAAAACTCCTGAATAACTGTAGCTAGCTCCTGGATCCCCAAACCAGGCGGTCAACCTCGGAACCAGCCGCTCGACTCCCGCTATGCGTATGGTTTCTGTCTGCCAATTCGTAATTTTCAGCAGCTTACCAAGATATTCTCCTGCATCTTTACCACTAAGGAACTCAGGCCAATACTCAAGTTCAGCATCCTTTAGTCGGATGACTTCATAGGAACTTTCGTTGAATAGACTGGATTGACGCATGCTTTACCACCAAAAACTGTATACTTTTTAACCAAAAATAGGTTAAAAAGCCCATTTTCCTTGCTTTCAAATAACTGCTAGCTAAACTAACGTGATCGTTTTATCACTGATACTCGTGATAAACACTATAAAACTATAAATAGTTCAGTCGACAATTTTAAGTTCAAATCCATTTTTATAGGAGTCCGCCGACAATGACGGCCGAAACAAATACTATTCCAAAAGATGAAAAAACGATATTAGGTCACCCGCGTGGCTTAATCATTCTGTTTTTCACAGAAATGTGGGAACGCTTCTCGTATTACGGGATGCGAGGCCTGCTTATTATTTATCTTACCCAGCATTTTCTTTTCTCCGACGAGAAATCAACCATATTGTATGGAGCCTACACAGCGCTGGTTTATGTAATGACCATCATTGGTGGCTCGCTGGCCGATAGATACCTCGGTACCAGAAAGGCAGTTACCTTCGGTGCCATATTGTTGGTGTTGGGTCACATTGGTATGGCCTTTGAGGGTAGTGGTTCAAAAGAGCTAATGAGCCATTCGGGCAAAGAATATCAAATAACACTTGATGGTCGTGGGGGTGATGCCAGACAGATCCTCAAAACCGAGCAAGGTCAGACCTACATTAACTTTGGTAACCAGACACTCCAGATTAATAACGCTACCGCACTAGGATTACCTTCTGAGCTAGGTGGTTTTGAATATGAAGTTAAAAATGGAGATGAAGAGCTACAACAGGAAAATAAAACTGTTAAAACTCTTACCTACAATGGTCAGGACTACCAGTTAGTCGAAGAGGGTGAAGGCGACAAGAAAGTAGTTACACTAGAAAAAGATGGTATCTCAGGTACTGTTAACTTTAGTGAAAACCGTGCCATGACCTTTGGTGTGAACCCTACATTATACCTAAGCACCTCTTTCAAATTAGGACCAAGCTTCCCGAATAAAATCGATGGCTTTGACTACACGGTTGTTAGCCAACAAGTTGAGGGCGGCACTGAAACTCGCCAAATCCAATATCAGAACAAAAACTATACACTGATAAAAACTGGTACTGGTGAAGATGCAACCTACGTTCTTAAAGGTCAGGAAGGTGAATCAGAAGTTAGTATAGAAGCACCTGCAGACATAAAAATTTCATCTCATGAGAGCCTGAACTTACCAGCTGTCATCGAAGGTGACGAGTATCAAACGAAAATCGTTAAGCAAGACCTTTACGTTAATATTCTTTATCTATCTCTAGCACTCATTATTGCGGGGGTAGGCTTCCTAAAAGCAAATATCTCAACCATCGTTGGTTCCTTGTATGGCTTTGGGGATACACGTCGTGACTCTGGTTTTACTCTGTTCTATATGGGTATTAACCTCGGTTCGCTGCTGTCTTCACTAACCTGCGGCATCATTGGTATTGTTTGGGGCTGGGCATACGGCTTCGGTCTGGCTGGTATCGGCATGATACTTGGCCTTGTAACATTTATCTGGAAGCAAGACTGGCTTGAAGGTAAGGCTGAGCCACCAAACCCAGCGAAACTGAAAGAAAAAGCCTTTGCCTTTATTAACTACGAGTGGATGTGTTACCTGATAGGTGTTGGCATTATCGCCATCTCAATGTTCTTCGTAATGAACGCAGAGATCATGGGCGACATATTTGGCGTACTGGGCATCGTAATGTTGGCCATTCTTATTTCATACGCAGTAATTAAGCTTAAAGGTGACGAGCGCCATCGTATGTTTGCAGCAATTTACTTTATCCTGGCTCAAATTCCTTTCTGGGCACTGTTCGAACAGGCTGGATCATCGTTGAACCTGTTTACAGACAGATTAGTAGATCGCAGTATGATGGGTTGGGTTGTACCGGCGCCTGTATTCCAGTCGCTCAATGCCGCCTATATCATCATTTTTGCTCCAATTCTGGCATGGTTATGGAGTTTCCTGGCCAAGAGAAAACTCAACCCTCCTACCCCTGTAAAGTTTGCCTTAGGTGTTTTCCTATGTGGTTTCGGCTTCCTTGCACTTGTTGGAGGAATTGAGGCATCAACAGAAGTAGGCTTGACTGCTGTTTACTTCATCTTCCTGATTTACCTCCTTCACACACTTGGTGAATTAATGGTGTCTCCGGTTGGTCTTTCAGCTGTTACCAAACTTGCGCCAGCACAAGCAGTGGGAATGACAATGGGTGCCTGGTTCTTATACAGCGGCCTTTCAAACTTCCTGGCTGGTGTTATCGCAAAGACCACAGGTGCAGAGACCATTGGTGGCCAACTAACAGACGTAGCTGCAGCAAAAGCTACCTACGTTGATGTTTATACCAACGTAAGCTATTGGGCAATGGGCATTGCAGTATTTATGTTGTTGATTTCACCATTGATTAAAAAGCTAATGGAAGGGGCGGACTAAACACCCGACTTTCTAATAAAAAAACCCGACTGATTGGTCGGGTTTTTTTATACCTTGAAGTTTACAAAATAAACTTCAGCTCGCTTTCTTTAAATTCTGAGTTGTACTAATTTGAAGATTGTCTTTATTAGATCCAAGTAAATGACTATCACAAAACCAACCAAGCCTATCAGCCAATACTGTGACTTCGCCAATAACAATTAAGGCAGGTGAAACCACTTTATAACCTTCAACAAGCTCGGTCAGTTGCTTCAATTTACCTCTAACAACCCGCTGTTGAGGCAGTGTTCCATTTTCAATAATTGCTATGGGTGTATCACCATCTCGACCATGCTTTATTAAATTATCGACCAGCGTTTTATTACGTAACAGCCCCATATAAATCGCCACTGTTTGCTTTTCTCTGGCCAAACTCTGCCAATTAAGTTTATCGATAGAATTTGCACAATGAGCCGTAACAAACATCACCGTTTGAGCATAGTCACGATGAGTCAAAGGAATACCGGCATAACTCGCACAGCCAGAAGCAGCGGTGATACCCGGTATCACTTCATACTCAATGCCAGCATCAACCAACACTTCAAGTTCCTCCCCACCTCGCCCAAAGATAAAAGGGTCGCCTCCTTTAAGTCGGACAACGGTTAATCCTTTTTCGGCATAATCTACCAGCAACTGATTGGTTTCTTTCTGAGGTACGCAATCCTTACCAGCTCTTTTGCCAACATGAATCAAACTCGCATCACGCCTAACTTGCTCCAGGATCTGCTCAGAAACTAAAGCATCATGTAAGACTACGTCTGCTTTTTGCAAAACTTTTAGCGCCTTGACTGTCAGCAACTCAGCGTCACCTGGCCCAGCACCAACCAAAAAGACCCTACCCTTCTTTTCTGCCTGATTTGTTAAGTTGTATCCGCTGAGGCTCTGTTCAAATCCATAACGGATAAAAGAAGGGTCCCCGATTGCCTGTTCGATATACCACTCAGAAAAGCTTCGTTTAGTCTTCAGATCTGGAAACTTTTTTTTTATCAAACCGCGAAAAGTTTTAAGTCTCGTAAGAAGCTGGCCGAGGTTGCGTGGAAGTAACCACTCAATTTTTTCACGAATTTTCCTCGCCAGTACTGGCGAAACACCACCCGTTGAAACAGCAACCAGTAAAGGTGATCGGTCGATAATTGCAGGCATGATAAAAGTACTTAAATCCAAGTCATCAACAACGTTAACCCATACCTTGCGTTTCTGTGCAGCAAGGCTGACTTGCTGATTCAATTGATGATTATCAGTAGCTGCAATGATCAGATAAGCATCATCCAACAGATCCTCATCGAATGTTCGTTGATGAACAGGTAGCTGATGCTTATGAGCAAGCTCCAATACCTGAGAAGAAAACTCTAATGCGTTGAGGCTAACTTTAGCACCAGCTTTGAGTAGGCTTTTAAGCTTACGATACGCAACTTCGCCACCGCCAACGATAATGCATCGCTGCTCCTTGAGTCTTACTGTTATCGGAAAATATTCCATTGTAATGAACTTAATTAAACGTATAGATGGCCATATCTAATCATTCATCTTAAACAATCAAAAATAATCTTTAGCCAAGGTCGTATAATCAGAAAGAATAAGTTACTAAATCAGACAGTTATAACTACAAACCTGAAAGCGTATCAACATGTAAGCCACACTCTCTTACCAGACCACCAAAGCGAGTATCTTCCTCGTCCATGTCTGAGCCAAGAGGCTTGGTACTATGAGTATCACCAATTGAAACATAACCCTTATTCCAAAGTGGATGATAGGGAAGATCGTATTCCTTAAGATATTCGTGCACATCCTTATTGGACCAATCTATGATTGGATGTACTTTGATTCGGCCCTTGAAAGCCTGAACTATTGGTAGCTTCTGGCGACTTTTGGCCTGCTGGCGACGTAAACCTGAAAACCATGTTCCTACATCAAGATCACGTAACGCACGCTCCATTGGTTCAACTTTATTGAGTTGATTATAGGCCTCGATACCTGATATCCCTTGCTGCCACCGCTTACCATAGCGAGCCTCCTGCCAGGCAGGACTAAGCTCACTTCGGTATACCTTTAAATTAAGCTTAAGCCGGTCGTGAAGCTTATCAATAAACTGATAGGTCTCGGTAAACAAGTACCCGGTATCAATTAATATTACCGGTATACTCGGCATGATTCGCGTTAGCAGGTGTAAGCTCACAGCCGACTGAGCACCAAAGCTTGAAGCCACTACAGCCTTTCCAGGACAGTGCTCCAACGTATACTCTATTCGCTCAGAGGCGGTTCTGGTTTTCAGGGCTTGATTAACCTGCATGAGCCAATCTGCATTTGGTAACCTCATAGCCTTCACCGTCCATTTATACCAGTAGGCTTAAGCATGAAAATCGTTCCCATTATAAACAGCCCCAACCAGGCCCTGACGAATAACAAAGTCGCCAAAACTTTCATCCGCTAATCGTTCTCTGGCAAAACGGGTAAAAATTGGCTCTAGCTCCGCAAGAATTTGAGTCTCATTAATATTCTCACGATACAACTTGTTAACCCGGTCACCGATATGACTAGCTCCGAGATAGAGGTTATATTTACCCGGAGCTTTGCCGACAAAGCCAATCTCTCCAAGATAAGGTCTGGCACAGCCATTAGGACAGCCAGTCATACGAATATTTATTGGTATCTGCTGAATTTCATAACGTTTTAGTAGTACTTCTATTTTATCGATTAAAGTCGGCAGATATCGTTCCGCCTCAGCCATTGCTAAGCCACAGGTGGGAAAAGCAACACAGGCTAAGCTGTTTAACCGGGTAGGAGTTTCACTCTGTCCAGTGCTGATATTGTGTTGCTCAAGAATCTGTTCAATCTTTGCTTTATTGCTCTGACTTACATTACTGATAATCAGGTTTTGATTGGGGGAACAACGAAACTCTCCAGTATGAATGTCTGCAATCTTAAGCAGTCCTGTAAACACTTGTGATCGTTCCGTGTCTTTAATTCTTCCGCTATGGATATAAAGTGTGAGATGCCACTTATCATCATCCGTTTGTATCCAGCCATAACGGTCACCATTGTGTTCAAAAGCGAATGGCTTTACTTCCGATAAACTCCAGCCAAGATAGTCTTTCAGTACTTCCTTAAAAGTTGCAACACCAAGTCGATCAATGGTGTACTTTAAACGGGCAAGTTTACGCACTTCACGGTTGCCATAGTCGCGCTGTACTTTAAGAATGGATTCAACGACTTCTAAAGTTTCATAAGGCTTACAAAAACCAATGGGTGTTGCTACTCGAGGATAGGTTTCTTTATCGTTATGACTAGCCCCCATCCCACCTCCAACTAGAATATTAAAACCTATTAATTTTTTATTATCCGCTATGGCGACTAATCCAATATCATTGGCAAATAAATCCACATCATTGTTGGGTGGAATAGCAATCGCCATTTTGAATTTTCTCGGCAGGTATGATTTACCGTAGATGGGCTCTTCGGTGCTTTCAACTTTCTCACCGTCTAACCAAATTTCATGATAGGCATTAGTGTTAGGCAACAGATGTTCGCTGATCTTTTTTGACCATCCATAAACTTCTCGATGTAACTTCGATTGCTCAAACAATGGATTGGCCATCACATTGCGATTAACGTCACCACAGGCTGCAATCGAATCCACAAGAGCGTTATTAATACCGGCAATGGTTTTCTTTAAATCACGTTTAAATACACCATGCCATTGGAAGGTCTGGCGCGTTGTTAAACGCAGACTGCTATGCCCATAGTCTCGCGCAACTTTTGCCAATACTTTGTATTGCTCTGCCGATGCAATTCCTCCAGGCAATCGCGCACGGATCATAAATGAATACAACGGCTCTAATTTTTGTTTACGCCTTTCAGCTCGTAGGTCACGGTCATCCTGCTGGTAAGAGCCGTGAAACTTAATGATCATCTGATCATCATCGGCAACGGACCCGGTCAATTCTGTTTGCAAACTTTGCTGCAATGTCCCACGCAAATAATCGCTTTTTACTTTAATAGTCTCTACTGCAGTATGTTTGTTGGGGTCATAAATAGTTGGCTTTACTTTGCTCATTAGTATACATCCCGCTGATATCTTTGCTGGACCTTAAGGTCTTTGAAATATTGTTTAGCTTCATCCAGACTGTACTTTCCTTGCTGTTGAATAATGCTCAACAAAACCTTCTCTACATCCTTAGCCATTTTGTGCATATCTCCACAGACATAAAAGTAGGCGCCCTGCTCTAACCATTGCCAAACCTCCGCTGAATTTTCGAGTAACTTATGTTGCACATAAACTTTTTGATCACTGTCACGCGAAAAGGCTAAATGCAGTTTGTTCAACACTCCTGAATTGACATACTTTTGAATTTCAACCTGATACAAAAAGTCTGTATTGAAGTGGGGATTGCCAA
This sequence comes from Kangiella aquimarina DSM 16071, assembly GCF_000374105.1. Taxonomy (GTDB): domain Bacteria; phylum Pseudomonadota; class Gammaproteobacteria; order Enterobacterales; family Kangiellaceae; genus Kangiella; species Kangiella aquimarina. Next base: position 300,619 of record NZ_KB893651.1, on the reverse strand, counting down.
ACAGCAACCAGTTTTTTCCTGCACTATTTTTTGCGGCACGCTCTTGCAGAAATGCACGAAACGGCGCAATGCCAGTACCGGGACCCACCATAATTATCGGGGAGTCTGTTGATGGCAGCTTAAATTTAGGGTTTCTTTCAACAAATATATTTACGCTTTGCCCTTCCTCAAATTGCTGGGTCAAGTAATGACTGGCCAGGCCATATCGAATTCCATTTTGATTTTTTATAAGAATATGATTCAGGGTGAGGTGTATTTCATCAGGGTTCTCTCGCTGACTTGATGCAATTGAATAAAGTCTAGGTTTCTTAGGTTTTAATATATCGACCAGATGCTGCGCACTTATTTTTGGCTTTGCAATAAGCAATACATCAATCAGCTGATGGTCTTTGACATAGCTTTTGAAATTGTTTTTAACTCTCTTTTTTAACGCGTCACTTTGGGTAAGCTCAATTAGTGCCTGAACCGTACCCTTGTTTATTAAAGTCAGTTCAGCAACTTCTGTAAGAAACTGAATTAATGTTAACTGTTGATTACGGTATTTGACTTGAGTATCACCACTAAGATGTAGTAACTCTATAATGTCACTCACCAATTCAGAACGATTATGAGCAATGATGCCTAGAGCATCGCCTGGCTCGTAAAGAATTCCGGAACCAGTTATATCAATTTCTAGATGATAGGTTTCTTTTGATGAGCCTCTACCCGTTATTCGCTGAATAGTCGCAATGGATGCTGTAAAGGGATTCTCTTTGTCGTAATTAATTTTCTCATTGCGGACAATACTATCAATGGAATCTATCGCTATTTTTGATGCATCTTTCCCGGTCTTTAGCTCCTTACCTTTAGCTATTACCGCTGCAGCGACCTGATCAATCCACTGCTTAGCAGCGGGCTCAAAATCAACATCACAGAGTACAATTTCGGTTAACTCTTGTGCCCCGAGCTTTTTAAAACTATCCAGCATATCTTTTGCTGTCTGACAAAAGAACTCATAACTTGAGTCGCCCAGACCCAGCACCGCAATGTCGATACCTGCTAACAGTTGTTTTTTTGATAATAGCTTTTTGCTGGTCAGTTCATCGTAGAAATCAACGGCATCATCCGGTGGTTCACCTTCTCCATGGGTTGAGGTTACCAATAAGATTGTTGAGTAGTCGACAAGCTCTTTTGCCGAAACAGCCAAAGTAGACTTTAATTCGGCTGTTACAGAACTGGAATGAAGGCGGTCAATAAGTTGTTCGGCGACAGATTGGGCATTACCTGTCTGAGATGCATAAAGAACCAGCACTGGTTTTGCCGCCTGCGAAGCATGGCTGGAAACCGTTAGGTTAGCCACTTCGGTCTCAGCCTGGTTTTCCGATTGATAAGCAAGCAGTCCGGCACAGTAGCCACTGAGCCAATTTAACTGTTGTGGATTAAGGTTTCGAATGGAATCCAGTAACTCGGTATTAATAAGTGCGCCGGATAAACCATTTAGCAGTTGTTCTTTTACAGTCACGTCAGTACATCAATAATGATAAGGCCTGACATTATTGACGTATAGACGTCTATTCTCTACGAATTATCAACCATAACTGTATGACCTAAAGTTATATCAACTGAAACCAGCTTTACTTATTGCCTAGCGTGGCGTTGATTAGGGCAGAGTTTGCTTTTGACGTTTGATCGCCACGGATTGATATCAAGACCACCCCGACGGGTATAACGCGCGTATACGGTCAGCTCCGAAGGCTCGCAATATCTCATGATATCTGTGAATACCCGTTCGACACATTGCTCGTGGAATTCATTGTGGTTTCGAAAGGAGATAAGATACTTCAGTAATGCCTCGTGATTGATTTTCGGCCCCTTGTATTCGATTAGAATACTGGCCCAGTCTGGCTGAGAAGTAATTAGGCAATTGCTTTTGAGCAGGTGGCTGTAGAGACTTTCTGAAACCTCTTCCTCAGACTCAACTTTTAACAGATCAGGATCATATTGATAATCGCATACCTCAATATCCTGCTCATCAAGTAAAATTCCCCGCCACTCATTGACCGGAACACTTTCGTTATAAGCTTCAACCTCATACAGTTTTACGGAAACTGTTGTCTCTGAGGCTTTTGATAAATCTTCAGTTAAAGTTTTTTCGACAATTGACCAATCAGTAAAACGGGTTTGGTTAAGAGAGTTTAGATAAAGCTTGAAAGATTTCGACTCGATGATGTTGGTACTCGCACAATCAAATTCGAACACGGCAATGGCAACTTGGGGTTTACCTTTACTGTTGAGCCACGACAACTCGTAAGCATTCCAGATGTCTTTTCCATGAAAAGGTAGCTGCCCCTGAATATCAATCTCATCGCGTTTCAATTGGCGCGCAACAGGAAATAACAATTCAGGCTGGTAACTGGATGGGTACTCAACCTGTTTACCTAATGGGATGTCATGTGATGTGTCGTGATTCTGCATACTGTTAATGTGACTGATTTTTAATCTTACGTCGGAAATAAACCGTAATTTCTTCACGGTCATGATAGAGATGCTTGGCCTGCCAGAAATAATCAATATCGGCTTCTTCAAGCTCATCACAAATCATACCGATACAATCGTTAACTTCTTGAAAACGTTTTTTCATCGGTAATTTCAAGTTAAATATAGCATGTTCGGTTTTTCCTGCGACCAGCCATTTGGCCATCAGCTTGGCGACTAATGACGGTTTTTCCACCATATCGCACACCAGCATATTTACTGGCTTTTCAGGCATCCATGCTAAAGCATTTTCTTTGAGGTGAATAACATGTTCGGTCTGCATCAATTTTTTATCCATGGAGCCATTATCAATTGCTGTCACCTGCAAGCCATGTTGCACCAGCTGATAGGTCCAGCCTCCGGGCGCAGCACCTAGGTCCACAGCAGTATGGCCTAAACGCAAAACCGCTTTTCGCTGTTTTCCAGACATCAACGTTTGAATCGCTTCTTCCAGCTTTAAGGTAGAACGACTGGGCGCATCCTTTGGGAACTTCAGGCGCAAAATTCCGCCTTTTAATTCAGATGCTCGGCCAACTGGCGAAAAGCCAACCAGGCAATGGTCAGTAGCTAAAAACAACAAATGCAGTTGGAATTCGCTGTCTTCGTGTATCAAACCCTGCTTTTCAAGAGTGATGGTTACAGGCGTCGAAAATTTCTTACAAAACTTGGAAAGCTCTCGACCCTCATCGCTGTCCAGGTGCTCTACCAGAACCTGCTTAGCCATGGCTACTTCACTACACACCTCAAGAATTGGGGTGATACGATCGTCCAGTGGCAATTCCACCAGTTCTGCTTTTGCCCAGAACCACTGGCGGGCAAAAATCAGCTCATGAATATCCAGCTCTTCAAAAAAAACCTGCTCACTGGCCTCATCAAACAGGAAAAAGCGTACATAGCCCGAGTTAGGAGCTGTGTTGGCATAGCCCGCCAAATCACAGGCATTAGCAAAAGACTGCACTTCAGCGGCACAGTCTGACTCAAAACCTGGGCGACAATAAAAGACAAAAGGTGTTTGATTCATGAAACCTGACTATTCGGTAAGGCGAAAATATGGAGCGCATTCTATCACAGCCTCTGATCCACAAGCGACATCAATCCCTTGTCAGTATTAGGGATTCTGACAACATAGTGATAAAATCGCGCCATCTTTAACGGTTACCCTTATCTCATGGCTCATTACACTAAATCTGATATCGCAGAATTGAAAAAAGACCTTAGCTTCAAAGAGACGCTTTGTGACTTCCCGCTACAATTCAAAACCACCTGGGGGCTATTCTCTCCGCGTAATATCGATGACGGTACTGTCATGCTGCTGAAATACATGGACATTGAGCCAACCGACAATTGTCTCGATCTGGGCTGTGGTTATGGTGCATTGGGCATCACCATGGCAAAACAGGCCCCACAAGGACAAACTTTAATGGTCGATAAGGATTTTGTTGCAGTGGATTATGCCAACAAGAACTGTCAGCTCAATGGCGTTTCAAACGCAACTGCACGCCTTAGCAATGGCTTTAGCGCAGTTACCGAAAAGAACTTCAATGTAATTTGTTCAAATATTCCCGCTAAAGTCGGCAATGAGCTTCTTTACATTTTTCTGCAGGATGCCTGGGATCGACTTGAGCCAGGCGGCACCTTCTACGTAGTGACCATCACCGGTCTACGAGATTTCATGAAGAAAGCTTTTAAGGAAATCTTCGGTAACTACAAAAAGCACAAGCAAGGGCCAGCTTATACGGTCGCTAGCGGCACTAAAGAATAAAGCCAAAGCCCTCCTTAATCCCCTGTTTATATGAGATGTGACACTTTGAGATAAAAGAAGTGTCACATTGTCACAACAGCGTCAAAATTCTGTAAACATTTTTTCACAAAATCTGTGGATAACTTTGGGGAAAAGTTGCAAGAAACTTTGCCTAAGCCCGAAAACACTGGCCCCCTATACAAATCGTTCATTTTTTGTACAACAAAGATGTTTTTCTTTATAAATCAATAAGATAACCTGTTTGCACTAGGCTATTTTGATTCTGAATATTTTCTATACAGGCGCAAACCCTTATCAAATCTAGCTTTTCGCCAGCTTGTGGATTTCTCTAAACTGGACTGTCACATTTTCGGGACTTTTTTTCATCAATATTCTGAAAAAAATATAAGATACATGAAATAAGTTGTATAAATTTTCGGCAGTTAGTAACCACTTTACAGCTACCCCCCAACAGCTCCTATGCGAAGAACCAATAGGTCAGTAAGATGGCTGCCAGGATACCGGCAAAATCAGCAATTAGACCACAGGATAATGCATGCCTGATCCGCTTGATTCCAACCGCCCCAAAGTAAACAGTCAAAACATAGAAAGTGGTTTCAGTGCTTCCCTGAATAGTCGCCACCATGTAACCGACGAATGAATCAACGCCCTGACTTTGCATGGTCTCCAACATCATGGCCCGTGCACCACTGCCACTAAACGGCTTCATCAGTGCAGTAGGCAAGGCTTCAACAAAGCGGGTGTCAAAACCAAAACTTTCAAACAGCCAGGCCAGTCCATCAGCAAAAGCATCCAGCGCGCCTGACGCCCTTAGAGCACCAATCGCAGTTAACATGGCTACCAGATAAGGAATAATGGTAACCGCGACTTTGAAGCCCTCTTTTGCTCCTTCAACGAAGTCCTCATACACAGCAACCTTCTTGCGCCACCCATAGATGAGAATGGTGACTATGGCAGCCATCAGTAAAAAATTACCTATAGCAGAACTGGCTTCAGCCATCTGTTCAGCTGGAAGACTAAACAGAGTCCAGACTAAGCTAGCGATTAAAGCTGCAAACACCAGTAAATAAGCACCGATAACTCGATTGAAGAGATCGATCTTCTGCACAATGGATACAGCCAACAGACCAAAGAAAGTGGACGCACAGGTCGCTAATAATATCGGCAGGAATACCGCGGCCGGATCAGCCGCCCCCATTTGTGCACGGTAGAGCAGGATTGTTATTGGAATGATAGTCACTGCTGAAGTATTAAGTACCAGAAACAGAATCTGTGCATTGCTGGCTTCTTCTTTTCGCGGATTAAGCTCCTGTAACTGCTCCATCGCTCGGATGCCCATTGGAGTTGCTGCGTTATCGAGGCCCAGCATATTAGCCGCCATATTCATGCTAATACTGCCTAATGCAGGATGCCCACTCGGTACTTCAGGCATCAACTTACGAAACAGTGGAGCCAGTGCCTTGGCTAATAGATTTACCAGCCCACTTTTTTCGGCAATTTTTAAAAGTCCCAGCCAGAAAGCCAAAATACCAATCAGACCTATGGCAATGGTCACGCTCAGCTTGGCCATTTCAAATATGGACTTCACCAGTTCCGGAAAGGCAGTAGCATCACCCTGTATTAACCACTGAAAACAGGCCAACACAAAAGCAACCACAAAAAAGAACAGCCAAAGAATATTTAGCATTTACAATTTTCCCAATATCAATTGAATAAGCCTGTCTGTGCTGAATAACTATTACGTTAGGTATCAAATTTCATCAGCAATACGCCACAGATACCAACTGGCAACGCTTCGATAAGGACGCCAAGGTTCAGTCAATTCAAGCATTAAAGGTTTTGCCGGCTTTTCCTCAAGCTCATACAGATGCTGCAAACCACGTTGCAAGCCTATATCAGCAGGCGCAAACACATCAAGATGCCCTAGAGCGAAGATGCAAAACATTTGCGCCGTCCACTCTCCCACCCCTTTTAATTGAACCAGACTTTCGATGACCTCTTCGCTCGGCATGTCAGCCAGGGCATTAAAATCCAGTGATACTTCCAAACAGGCTTGAGCAATCCCCTGACTGTATTGGACCTTGGCATTGGAAAGGCCACAAGCACGAAGCTGCTCATAAGTAACACCTAGAATGGCTCGAGCAGAAAACCCTTGTTCCCCCAGTAAGTTCTCAACTCTGGAAACGATAGTTGAAGCGGCTTTAGTGGATAATTGCTGGGAAATGATGCTGCGAATCAGGTATTCAAAAGGTGGTCGTGAGCTGGGTTGTATCTGGCAGGGTCCGTGACGTTGAATTAACGAAGCCATTTTCGAGTCAGCCTTCGCCAAAAGGTCTTCAGCTTCTCGTAGTCGCTGATTGAGTGCTAACTGATTGTTTGCTTTCACGATCACAACCTTGAATTTGAGGTTTTCACTATCAACAACAAGGCTCAATCACTTATTGCTGCCTACTGTTGCGATAATACACAAAAGTTGGCACAAAAGGCTAAAATATTGGATGTCCTTTCATGTATAATGGCCGCCATTTCGAAGCTGAACCATTGTGATCAGCGGCAATACAACTGGTTTTTAAGATGACCACTGCAAACACAAATTCCGACTTGCTCGATAAAAAAGCTAAGACCAACTTTAACAAGTTGCAAAAGCGCCTTCGCCGTCAGGTAGGTGAAGCGATTGCTGACTTCAACATGATTGAAGAAGGCGACAAGATTATGGTCTGCTTATCGGGCGGCAAAGACTCCTATACCCTGCTCGAGATATTAATGGGCCTGCAAAAAAGTGCGCCGGTTAACTTTGAACTGATCGCGGTAAACCTTGATCAGAAGCAGCCTGGATTTCCAGAAGAAGTTCTGCCCAACTACCTCAAGTCAGTGGGTGTACCCTACGAAATTATCGAAGAAGATACCTACAGCGTGGTCAAAAGCATTATCCCAGAAGGCAAAACCACCTGCAGCCTGTGTTCGCGCCTGCGCCGTGGCATTATTTACAGCTGGGCAGAACAAAATGGCATTACTAAGATTGCCCTGGGCCATCATCGTGATGACATCATTGAAACATTATTCCTGAATATGTTCTTTGGTGGCAAGATGAAGTCTATGCCACCCAAACTGAAAAGTGATGACGGCAAACACATCGTGATCCGGCCTTTGGCTTACTGCAAAGAGAAAGATATTGCCAAATTCGCCAAATTAAAAGAATTCCCAATCATTCCGTGCAACTTGTGTGGTTCACAGGAAAACCTGCAACGCAAAAATATTAAAATGATGCTACAGGACTGGGATCGCAAATATCCTGGGCGTATTGAAACTATATTCAAAGCTCTCGGTAACGTCGCTCCATCGCATCTTACGGATACCAACTTATTTGATTTCGTCAGCTTAAGTCAGGAAACGGCTGAGCAGGACACATTGTTCGATGCTCCCGATATCCAATCCCCGGATATTGAGCGAGACGATGATGATGACAACCAAAGTATAAACATTATTAAGGTAGGCTAATGTCTGAAACACAAGCGTTAACTGAATTTAAACAACAGTTCCCCGTGATACTTCCGATTACCGTGGCCTGGGGCGAAATGGATGCATTCCAGCACGTCAACAACGTCAGCTATATCCGCTATTTCGAGAGTGGTCGTATCGCTTATCTGGAAGCTTTAGGGCAGGAAGCTAAAATCACCAATAACACAGTAGGCCCTATTCTTGCTGACATCTATACGCGTTACCGTCGTCCTGTAGTTTATCCGGATACATTAATCGTCGGTACTCGTATCACCGAACTCGAAGAATTTGGTTTTACCATGGAGTATCAGGCATTCAGTGAACAGCAACAGACAGTCACCACCTTGGGCAAAAGCCGCATCGTCATGATTGACTACAGCAGCAATCAGAAAGTGGCTCTTAAAGACTGTGTATTAGACGATATTTTAAAATTACAGCCAGAACTAGCTTAAGAACGTGCGCAGAGGGTACTTCCACTCTCTGCTACCTTCAACGTCAAGCTCTCATCATGTAACAATCTGTTACTTTTCCGAAAGCCCAGTACTTTCCTTTATTCCCCGATCTGGGTAGTATGTTGTGCGAAATTCTCTAAATAGCGCTCAAAGCGCATAAAAAAAGATTTATTTAAAGTCTTTGAATATTAGTCTCAAACAAAGGTGTCCCAATGAAAAAATTACTCATTAGCTCCGTATGTTTGGCTGTGTTAGCTGCTTGTAATTCCGGCACGGATGAACAAAAAGCTAATCAAGAAGCAGCTAAACAAGAAGTTGCCGAACAAACTTCTAATACCGCAACCCAAGCAGAACAAAAACTTGTATCAGGAATTGATAAAGCTCATTTCGATACCTCGGTACGTCCTCAGGATGATTTGTTCCGCCATGTAAATGGCAAGTGGTTGAATGAATTTGAAATCCCGGCTGATAAATCAAACTATGGTGCCTTCACCATGTTGGCAGAGCAGGCTCGTGAAGATGTTAATGCCATTATTGAAGAAGCAGCTAACAGCAATGCTGAGCAAGGCTCTGATGCACAGAAAGTCGGTGACCTTTATCAAAGCTACATGAATGAAGAGTTATTGGAAGAGCTTGGCACCAAGCCACTGCAACCAGAACTCGAAAAGATCGCAGCTATTGAAAACCTTTCAGACCTGTCTGAGTACATTGCATACGCACAAATGATCAGCGAAGCACCGTTCAGTACATACGTTTATGTTGACGCAAAAGAACCTGATACCTATATCACGCAAATGAGCCAGAACGGCTTAGGCCTTCCAAGCCGTGACTTCTACTTAAAAGAAGACGAAAAAAGCGAAGAGATTCGCCAAAAATACGTTGAACATATGGAAAATATGTTCGAACTTGCTGGCGTAAAAAATGGTGCAGAAAAAGCTAAAACTGTGATGGAAATTGAAATGCAAATCGCAGAAAAGCACTGGCCTAAAGAAAAGCTTCGTAATCCTGTAGCTCGCTATAACAAAATGAGCTTCGAAGAATTGCAAAACACAATCCCTAATCTTGACTGGGAGCGCTGGAGCAAAACAGCAATGCTAGAAGGCATTGATAATGTCATCGTTGGTCAGCCTGACTACTTTGCAGCGGTAAACGACATGCTTAAAGAAGTCTCTATCGATGACTGGAAAACGTATTACCAATGGCACTTAATCAGCGATTCAGCTCGCTTCCTGAATAAAGCCATTGCTGAAGAAAGCTTCCGTTTTAATCAAGGCGTATTGAGTGGTGTTGAAGAGCAAGAGCCTCGTTGGAAACGTGCAGTTAACGTTATTAACGGCACCTTAGGTGAAGTCGTTGGTAAGATCTATGTCGAAAAACACTTCAAGCCAGAAGCTAAAGAGCGCATGAAAGAATTGGTTGAAAATCTACGCACAGCCTATGCTCAAGGTATTAAAGAGCTGGACTGGATGGGCGAAGAAACCAAAAAACAGGCGCTTGATAAATTGGCTAAGTTCACACCAAAAATCGGATATCCTGATAAGTGGAAAGATTACTCTGCGCTAGAAATCAAAGCAGACGACTTATTCGGTAACATGAAGCGTGCAACCATGGTTGAAGTTAAGCGTAACCGTGAAAAGCTAGGTCAGCCAATTGATCGTACTGAGTGGTTCATGACCCCTCAAACGGTGAACGCTTACTACAACCCTGTGATGAACGAAATCGTTTTCCCTGCGGCAATTCTTCAACCTCCGTTCTTTAACATGGAAGCTGACGATGCAGTGAACTATGGTGGTATCGGTGCTGTAATCGGTCACGAAATGGGCCATGGTTTCGATGATTCAGGTTCACAATACGACGGCGACGGCAAACTCCGTAACTGGTGGACAGAGGAAGATCTTGAAGAGTTCACCAAGCGTACTGACAAACTGGTTGCTCAATACAGCGACTTCACTGTACTTGACGGTGTCCACGTTAACGGTGAATTCACTCAAGGTGAAAACATCGGTGACCTAGGCGGTTTAACTATCGCTTACAAGGCCTACCAGATTTCTAAAAATGGTGAGCCAGCGCCAGTAATTGACGGTATGACTGGTGATCAACGTGTATTCTACGGATGGGCACAGGTATGGCGTCGTAAATATCGTGACGAAGAACTACGCAAGCGTATCGATACCGACCCACACTCACCTAGTGAGTTCCGTGCAAACGGTACCGTTATGAATATGCCTGAGTTCCACGAGGCATTTGACGTTAAACCTGGTGACAAAATGTACTTGAAACCAGAAGAACGCGTCAAAATCTGGTAATTCTTATTACCACTTCTCTTATCACGAGAACAAAAAGCCGACTTGATAGTCGGCTTTTTTGTGCTTATTAACTTATTTTGATGTGCACTTTTTATTATATGATCAATAGCTAATGGCTAGCACCAATATCCCCTTATATTGAGCTGAGAATCAAACAAAATATAGCAATCAAAATCGTGGATGATTTTGATAAGAATTTTCAGCACAAGGATGTGATGTAAATTCTGATGCGTTAAATATTTTGGGAGTGACGAAGGTAGTTACGCAAAGCGTGACCTCAATATCGGGGTGTCGTTTCTTTTGGTACCTTTTCTTTGGACAAGCAAAGAAAAGGTACTCGCTGATAAGCGAAAATACGCCGACCATGTACATCTATAACTGGAACAAAACCTCACGCCAAAAAAGAATATTAAAAATTACTCACCTTTCTGATACGACACTCGGTAGACCTTGCTAAAGCCATCATCAGAAACCAAAATCGAGCCATCCGGTAACATGATGATGTCATTAGGACGGCCTAAAACTTCATCGCCTTTTAACCAGCCAGTCACAAAGTCATCTTCCGATAAAACCTTATTACCCTCTAATGGCATATGAACGACTTTGTAACCTACTTTTGTACTACGGTTCCAGGAACCATGAAGCGTTACTAGAGGCGTGTTTTTATATTCTTCGGGAAACATATCACCGGTATAGAAAAGCATTCCCAATGGCGCTACGTGAGCCTGATATTCCCACTCCGGCTTACGGTACTCACGCTCACCCAATTGTTCTCCGAACTCGGGGTCCATGACATCATTGCCGTGCACATAAGGAAAACCAAAAAACTGGCCATCCTTGGTTACCCGGTTCAGCTCACAAGGTGGCAAGTCATCGCCCATCCAGTCGCGGCCATTGTCGGTGAACCACAATTCCTTGGTTTCAGGGTGCCAATCAAAACCAACACTATTGCGCACACCGGTAGCTATTAACTCAAACTCCTTGGTTTGAATATTTAGACGACCAATGGTACCGAATCGCTCATCATCCTCGTTACAGATATTACAGGGCACCCCAATTGGAATATAAAGATGTCCATCAGGACCAAACTTAATGTATTTCCAACCATGATGACTTTCGCTCGGAAGTTTATCGAATACCACTTCCGGCTCTGGCTTTTTGTCGTAATTATTATCGATATCTTTAAAGCGTAAGATTTTATCCACTTCTGCAACATAGAGATCGCCATCTTTATAGGCGACGCCGCTGGGCAAATATAAACCATCGGCGATTAATACAACCTCATCCACTTTAAAGTCGTTATCCTTATCAATCATGGCATGAACTTTGCCGGGCTTGCGAGAGCCGGTATAAACGATACCTGTATCAGATAAAGCCATCTGGCGCGCACCATCCACATTGTCGGCGTATAGCTCAATTTTGAACCCTTCTGGAACGTCAGCGGCTTGTGTGCTTAATGAGAATAGAACAACAGATGATAGAACTGAAATGAACTTGATCATTGTAGTTTCCTTTAGGTTAGTATTTTTTAAGCCTAATATTGATATGCCAAGCTTACAAGAGCCTGCTCTGCAAAATAGAAAACATCTATCAATAAAAAAGCGGCATCCTTTCGGATAACCGCTTCATTTTGCTCATTGAACCAAGTGATTATTTGAGGTTTTCCTCAAAATACTTAGTAATAGTATTAAACACATGAGTTCGTGTTTTCTGCCCCCAGATTGAATGCTTACTGCCAGGATAGTTCATCATATCAAAAGGCTTGTTGGCATCCTGCAGTGCTTTGAATAGCTTGGTGCTATTGGTGAACAACACATTATCATCAGCCATCCCATGCATGATCATCAAGTCGCCTTTCAAGCCATTCAGGTATGGAAATACATTGCTCGCTTCATAACCTTTTGCATTCGATTCAGGATGGCCTAAGTAACGCTCGGTGTAATGAGTGTCATACAGATACCAGTCGGTTACCGGTGCTACCGATACCCCTACTTTGAAAATATCAGGCTCCTTGAACATACTCATAATGGTCATATAACCGCCATAGCTCCAGCCAAACATTCCAATCTTATCTTCATCAACGTAAGGCAGGCTTTTCAGAAACTCCACTCCAGCAACCTGATCTTTAACTTCAACATCACCTAACTTTTTATAGATAGGATCTTCGAACTTTTTACCACGATTCCAGGAGCCACGATTATCGAGTGAGAAAATGATAAATCCCTTGCTCGCCATCAGGTGATGCCAATAAGTATTCCGAGCGCCCCACTGATTGCGCACACGCTGGGCATGCGGCCCGCCATACACATCGACAATCACTGGATATTGCTTACTGCTATCGAAAGGAACGGGCTTGTATAACCGGTAATACATCTCTTGACCATCTTCAGCTTTAATGGTGCCGAACTCGGGTTTAGATGCTTTTTGATAATATCGATAATAAGGATGATTCTTGTTGAGTGTATTTTCCTCAAGCCAGGTAATCAGGCTACCGTCAGCATTGCGCAAGCTGACCTGTTTAGGCTGTGAAACCGAAGAAAAGTAATCCACAAAGATCTGCATATTTTTAGCAAAGCTCACTTCATGCACACCGTCTTTTTCTGTGATCTTTTTAGGTTCATCAACTTTATTCAATGAAACAGCATAGAGATCCTGCTGTAGTGGGCTTTCTTTATTGGCATCGAAATAAACGACACCTGACTCTTCATCCACACCATATACTTTATCAATGACCCAGTCGCCATTGGTTAGCTGACGAATGAGATTACCTTTTAAATCATACAAATATAAATGCCTGAAACCGCTCCGCTCTGATGTCCAGATAAAAGCATCCTGATTTTTCATGAAGTGTAAGTCTTTAGTCAGGTTAATCCATGTATCAGAGGATTCAGTGAGAATGGTTTCAGCCTTACCGCTTTTGATATCTGCAAAACGAAGCTCTAACTTTTGTTGATCTCGACTCTGCCATTGATAGGAAACTTTAGAGGAATCAGCTAACCATTTCACTCGTGGAATATAGATATCGGTTTCATTACCAGTATCCATCCACTGTGTTTTGCCCGTTTCCAAATTGAGGACACCCAGCTTGATTAATACATTATCAGTACCGGTGCTGGGGTAGCGTTGTTCAAATACAGTGAAATCTTCGGCATTAATTTCATAACGCTTTTCGATATTGACCGGTGACTCATCAACTTGTAGATAGGCAATTTTTTTGCTGTCTGGTGACCACCAGTAACCCGTCAGGCGGCCCATTTCCTCCTGCGCCACGAACTCAGCCATACCATTTTTAATCGCTCCCTCTCCATCAAAAGTCAGCTGTGTTTCTTTGCCGGTTGCTATTTCAACCTTAAAAATATCCTGATCACGAATAAATGATACAAATCGACCGTCAGGAGACAGCTTAATATCAGTCTCATAGGCTTCCGTATTGGTCAGTTGTTTGGTGGCCTTTTTTGGGTCTTTGGATAAGTCATAAACAAAGATATCGCCCGCTAGAGGGAACAATAAGGTCTGGCTATCATCACCCCAATAATAATCGATGATGCCTTTGGCGAATAAACGCATACGCTCACGACGCGCTTTTTCTTCATCGGATAACTGCTCTTCACCTGGACTCAGGTCATTGGAATCCACCAACAGTCTGGATTCACCATCTGCAAGGTTGTATTCCCATAAATCAAGGCGCTCCTGCTCCTCAACTTTACCCTTCAGAAAAGTTACACGTTTACCGTCTGGCGATAATTTAACTTTACGTAATTCTGGGCCATCAAGAGAAGGATCCGCATAGATGCGCTCAACCGTTAACCCTAATTCATTGTCGTTTGCCTGCGCTGTTGTCATCGTTAAGAAGCTACCTGTCAGCAGTGGAATAATTGATAAAAAATGGATGAATTGTTTACTTTTCATAAGCGTCACTTATTTTTTACGAATCAGCATCATAATTACTCCAAACCAAACATTCAATCCACACCCCAAACCGATGATGAATGTGTATATAAACGATGTATAAAAGCTACTGGTCAGCACCCGCTTAATACTGCATAATCCGAGCTTTGTCGTACATTTCGGGTAAACCATGCATACAGTATCCGGTCGTTGGCAACTCGGTTTATTGCTCTCTCTGACAACCGCCCTGCTCTGGGGTCTGTTGCCTATCGCATTAAAAACATTACTCGACCAGATGGATGCGGTCACCGTGACTTGGTATCGCTTTTTCAGCGCTGCCGCGATACTTTTTATCTTCCTGATATATAAAAGAAAATCCCCCAACATCAAATTGCTTAAAGGCAATATTCTGTGGTTGATGATTATCTCGGTGGTTGGATTGAGCCTGAATTATGTGTTCTACCTGTTTGGCGTAAACCTGATTACTCCCAGTAGCGCTCAGGTCATGATCCAGACTGCGCCCATGTTTATGCTGCTGGGCGGATTATTGATTTTCAAAGAGTCCTTCAACAAGCAGCAATGGTTTGGTTTTGCCTGTTTTGTTATCGGTCTTATTCTATTTTTTAATTTACGCTTCGAAGAAATTTTTGAGCAGATCACCGGCGATTATGCCGTCGGTTTAGGCTGGATGTTTTTAGCAGCCATTGTCTGGGCGGCTTATGCCCTGGCGCAAAAGCAACTACTTAATAATTATCGCTCAGACCAGGTCATGTTCATGATCTATCTTGCCTGCGTTCCCTTACTCAGTCCCTGGTCATCACCAGGTCAGGCGCTAGAGTTAGACACCTTAGGCTGGTGGCTACTGATTTTCTGTTGTTTGAACACTCTGATTGCCTATGGTGCCTTCGCTGAAGCACTTGCACATTGGGAAGCTTCGCGTGTTAGTGCCATCTTAGCGATTACCCCACTGGTAACCATAGGTAGCATGAAAATTCTGGAATACTTCTATCCTGAAACGTTACTCTCCGAACCGATTAATATTTTCAGCATTGCAGGGGCATTACTGGTAGTAACCGGCTCCATGATAACTGCACTTTCTGGAAGGAAAGTCGTGCCAGTAGCAGAGTAAACCTGATCTATTACACTTGTTGGTAGGGGCGGGCCAATGTGCCCGCCCGTACACAAATCATCTCATAAACACAAGTCATGACTTGTCCCTACATACAAAGGTTACTTAAAAATGGCCATCCGCTGTCACTCCCAGCCTAACAATGCCGGAAAACATCTTTGCCTATTCCTATCTACATTATTTATCGGATAGCAATTAGTCGGCCCAAGGGCACAATGCCAAGCACCATATCGTTTAATTAATGTAGGGGCGATTCATGAATCGCCCTTACAGAAGTTCCTCTGCTTCATTTATTCGCAAAAAAAAGCTTCCCGAGGGAAGCTTTTTTGATCAACTTAAGAAAGATGAATTTTTTGTTCTGAGTAAGGCATAAACCTTTTCGAAGAGGGAGTTTACATAGAGTGAATGACCGATATAAAAAGTCCTCCTGACGGAAGCCTTTAATAAACAATAAATTAGGATTTTTTGCTTAGAGCGAGGAAGCACCATATAGCCCGAAACAAAAAAGCTTCCCGGAGGAAGCTTTTCTAATCAACTTAAGAAAGATGAATTTTTTGTTCTGAGTGAGGCATAAACCTTTTCAAAGAGGGAGTTCACATAGAGTGAATGACCGATGATGAAAAGGTTTATAACAATACTCAGGGCAAAAAATGCGCTTTCTTATTTTTTCTTACGCTGAGGAGGAAGATCAGTACAAACCCCCTCATAAACTTCTGCAGCGAAAGTCACAGACTCTGAAAGTGTTGGGTGCGCATGAATCGTTAAACCGATATCTTCTGCATCACAACCCATTTCAATAGCTAGGCCTACTTCTGCAATAAGCTCACCAGCATTAACACCGACAATAGCACCACCGATGATTCGATTGTTCTTCTTATCGAATAACAACTTAGTGAAGCCTTCTTTGCGGTTTACACCAATCGCACGGCCAGATGCTGCCCATGGAAACTTACCCACGCCATAATCAATACCCTGCTCTTTGGCTTCTTTTTCAGTTAAACCTACCCATGCCAACTCTGGATCTGTGTAAGCCACTGAAGGGATAGTTAATGGATCGAAGTAGTGCTTCTTGCCAGCAATAACTTCGGCTGCAACGTGTGACTCGGCAGTTGCTTTGTGCGCTAGCATAGGCTGACCAACGATGTCGCCGATAGCATAGATGTGCGGTACGTTAGTACGCATTTGCTTGTCGACTTCGATAAAACCACGATCAGTAACTTTAACGCCGGCTTTGTCTGCATCAATCAGATCACCATTGGGACGACGACCTACTGCTGACAGAATCATGTCGAATTTTTGCGGTTTCTCTGGAGCGTTTTTACCTTCGAAAGTAACGTATAAGCCATCTTTCTTAGCTTCTACTTTGGTCACGCTGGTTTCTAACATGATGTTGTCGTATTTGTTAGAAACGTATTTCTCCAGAACTTTTACCACGTCTTTGTCTGCTGCTGGAACCAATTGATCGGCCATTTCAACAACAGAAATTTTAGCGCCTAATGCACGGTAAACAGTTGCCATTTCAAGACCGATGATACCGCCACCGATAACCAACATATGCTTTGGAACCTGACGAAGCTCTAGAGCACCAGTTGAATCCACGATACGGTCATCTTCTGGTAGGAATGGTAATTGAACGACGCGAGAACCAGCTGCAATGATAGCGTTATCAAAAGTAACCTTTTGCTTTTCACCTTCGTGCTCAACTTCAATTTCATTGGCACCAGTGAACTTGCCGTAACCCTGAACCACTTTAACTTTACGGCCTTTAGCCATACCAGCCAAACCACCAGTCAATTGCTTGATAACACCGTCTTTGTAACCACGGATTTTGTCGATATCAAACTTTGGTTTACCGAAGCTCACGCCATGGGCTGACATTTCTTCTGCTTCATCAATGACTTTCGCTGTGTGAAGCAATGCTTTGGAAGGAATACAGCCAACGTTTAAGCAAACACCGCCCAATGTGGCGTATTTTTCAATCAAGATTACGTCCATGCCTAAATCTGCAGCACGGAATGCAGCGTTGTAGCCCCCAGGGCCACTACCTAAAACTACGACTTGAGCGTGTAAATTACTCATGGGATCCTCTTTTTTGTATCTGAATTCGGAGCTTAAGGCTCACAAATTGACTAAATTGTATTGGCCACTCCAAAAGAGTGGCGTATTTTACCTGAACTGACTGAAAAATCATCAATCAATTCGCTGTTTTCAGGCAGTTATAGTATTACTCGTCTGATATCGCCCAACATCTTCGATAGATGCACAATAAAACGAGCTGCTACAGCACCATCAATCACACGATGGTCGTAAGATAAGGACATCGGCAACATCATGCGTGGCTCAAATTCCTTACCATTCCAGACTGGCTTCATCTGATTACGCGATAGACCAAGAATGGCAACATCAGGCCAATTCACAATTGGCGTAAAGGAGGTACCACCAATGCCCCCAAGTGAGGAGATGGTAAAGCAACTACCTTGCATATCTGCCGCGCCAAGCTTCTTGTCTCGTGCCTTTTCAGAGACTTCACCTAGCTCTTTTGCCAGCTCATAGACTGATTTCTTATCCACATCGCGAATTACTGGCACAACTAAACCATCTGGCGTATCAACCGCTACACCGATATTGTAGTACTTCTTCAGGATAAGATTTTCACCATCATTAGCCAGGGAAGCGTTAAAGGTTGGGAACGCTTTCAAACTCGCAACCAATGCCTTCATGATGAACGCCAGTGGTGTTAAACGTACACCCTCTTTGGCCGCTTCCTCTTTCATACTTTTACGGAAAGCATCCAAATCCGTAATGTCAGCATCTTCATGCTGAGTCACATGAGGAATCATGGTCCAGTTGCGATGCAAGTTCACGCTACTGATTTTCTGGATTCGGCTTAATGGCTTTTGCTCAACCTCACCAAATTTAGAGAAATCGATTTCTGGTAAATCAGGAGTTCCAACAGCGCCAGAACTGGCGGTAGCTTTAGGACGAGACAGTTCAAACTTGATATAGGATTGAACGTCTTCTTTCATGATACGAGACTTGGGACCAGTCCCTTTAACTTTAGTCAGATCGGCACCAAACTCACGTGCCAAACGGCGAACTGCAGGGCTAGCGTGTACTAACTTACCTTCGGTTGGAGCCTGTACCGGATAATCAGAAACAGGGGCCGGCTTAGGTGTATCGGCCTGTTTTGGAGCTTCCTGAGTAGGCTTTGGTTCATCAGCAGGCTGCTGTTGCTTTTTAGGCTTAGTCGATTTGGTGGCGGCCGTCTTAATGACTCCAATTTGGTCACCTTGACTAACTTTATCGCCAACTTTAACGCTCATGGAAACAATGGTCCCGGCGGATGGTGAAGGCACTTCCATGGTCGCCTTTTCCGTTTCCAGCACAAACAGACTATCGTCTTTTTCAACGGAGTCGCCCGCTTTAACGGTAACCTCAATCACGTCCACATCACTGGCATCACCAATGTCGGGAACGATTAAGGGTTCTTCTTTCTCTTCAGCACCATCACTATCATCTTCATCTTGCTCGGAAGCATCTGCAGATTGTTGTTCTTGCTGAGTGTCAGCCTCTGTTACTTCTTCAGCTGCTTCTTCGTTTGACTCTTCTGAGTTATCAGCTGCCGAGGTATTTTCAGTCGCTTCGATAGATAAAATCACATCGCCTTCAGAAACCTTATCGCCAACCTTAACGTCTATAGACTTGACCACTCCGGCATGGCTGGAAGGGACTTCCATGGTTGCTTTATCAGTCTCAAGAACGATCAAGCTGTCTTCAACATCGATGGTGTCACCGACATTGACCAAAACTTCAATAACATCAACCCCACTGGCATCACCAATATCGGGGACTTTTACTTGTGTAATATCTGCCACGATTATTCCTCCAGTTACAGGGTTGCCGGATCGGCTTTATCAGTATCGATGTTGTAACGCTTGATAGCCTTGGTGACTTCTTTCACATCGATCTCACCCTCATCAGCCAAGGTTTTAAGCGCAGCCAACACGATATAGTAACGATCCACTTCAAAGAAACGGCGCAAGTTTTCACGACTGTCTGAACGACCAAAACCATCCGTACCCAGTACCGTATAACGCTGTGGTACAAAGTTACGAATTTGATCGGCGTATGACTTCATGTAATCAGTTGCCGCAATAACAGGGCCTTTCTGCTTAGCCAAGCACTGCTCGACATAAGTCTGCTTAGGTTTCTTGGTCGGATTAAGCATATTTTCACGCTCAACCGCCAATCCTTCGCGACGCAACTCAGTGAAACTGGTTACTGACCAGATATCCGAAAGTACACCAAAGTCCTTTTCCAATAACTCAGCGGCATATTCAACTTCACGCAATATCGCACCTGAGCCCATTAACTGAACACGCGGAGCTTTCTTGCGAGATTTATTGTCATGCAACAAATACATACCCTTGATAATGCCCTCTTCGGAACCTTCAGGCATATCAGGATGCGGATAGTTTTCGTTAAGGGTCGTAATATAGTAGAAAACATTTTCCTGATCGCGGTACATACGACGCAAACCTTCACGAATAATAACCGCCACTTCGTGTGCATAGGTTGGGTCATAGCTGATACAGTTTGGAATGGTCGCTGAGATCATATGGCTATGGCCATCCTGATGCTGCAAACCTTCGCCATTCAAGGTTGTACGGCCAGAAGTCGCACCAATCAGGAATCCACGCGCCTGCATATCACCTGCAGCCCAGGCTAAATCACCAATACGCTGGAAGCCGAACATAGAGTAATAGACGTAGAAAGGAATCATCGGCAAGTTATTACTTGAATAACTGGTTGCTGCGGCCATCCAGGATGACATGGCGCCCGCTTCGTTAATGCCCTCTTCCAGAATCTGACCTTTCTTATCTTCGCGATAATACATGATCTGATCAGAATCGACTGGTTCATATAACTGGCCTGAGGAAGAGTAAATACCGATTTGTCGGAACAAACCTTCCATACCGAAGGTTCGAGCTTCATCAGGGATGATTGGCACTATTCGCTCTTTTAGCCCTTTATCTTTCAATAAGATATTCAGGGCACGTACAAATGCCATGGTAGTGGAAATCTCACGATCTCCAGTTGCTTTCAGTAATGGTTCAAAAGCAGAGAGCGCCGGGATATCCAGAGTGTCAGATTGTGGACGACGCGCGGGTAGGTACCCTCCCAGTTTTTCACGACGCTCACGCAAATATTTAATCTCATCACTGTCTTCACCAGGATGATATAAAGGCACTTCTTCTAGCTTGTCGTCTGGAATTGGTACATTGAAACGATCGCGGAAGTGTTTCAGCGCTTCCAGATTCATCTTCTTAACTTGGTGAGAAATGTTTTTCCCTTCACCTGAAGAGCCCATGCCATAACCTTTAACGGTCTTGGCAAGGATTACTGTTGGCTGGCCTTCAGTATTCACCGCACGATGATATGCAGCGTAGACCTTATGCGGATCATGACCGCCTCGGTTCAAGCGCCAGATATCTTCATCAGACATATTGGCAACCATTTCCAGTAGCTTAGGGTCTTTACCGAAGAAATGCTCACGCGTATAAGCGCCGCCTTTGGCTTTGCAATTTTGATATTCGCCATCAACGGTTTCGTTCATGACTTTTAACAGGCGACCCTCAGTATCACGTGCAATTAATGGATCCCAGTAACGTCCCCAAATCACTTTCAGTACGTTCCAACCTGCGCCACGGAATTCACCTTCCAGTTCCTGAATGATTTTGCCATTACCGCGAACCGGGCCGTCTAAACGCTGAAGGTTACAGTTAACGACGAAAATCAGGTTATCGAGTTTTTCTCGACCTGCTAAGCCAATGGCACCCATTGATTCAGGCTCATCCATTTCACCGTCGCCTAAGAAGGCCCATACCTTACGGCCTTTGGTTTTAGCAAGACCACGATCTTCAAGGTACTTCAAGAAACGAGCCTGATAAATAGCCTGAATAGGACCGAGGCCCATAGAAACGGTTGGGAACTGCCAGAACTCAGGCATTAACCATGGGTGTGGATACGATGATAGCCCTTTACCATCAACTTCCTGGCGGAAATTGGCCAGTTGGTCTTCGCTCAAGCGCCCTTCTAGAAACGCTCGGGCGTAAATACCGGGAGAACAATGCCCCTGGTAATAAATCAAATCACCACCGTGCTCATCGGTAGCGCCATGGAAAAAGTGGTTAAAACCAACATCATATAATGTTGCACTCGAAGCAAAGCTTGATAAGTGTCCGCCCAACTCAAGATCTTTCTTGGAAGCCTGCAACACAATCGCAATCGCATTCCAACGAATAATGGCTCGTAATCGACGCTCCATTTCCTGATCACCAGGCATATGTGCTTCTTGTGATGGAGGAATAGTATTCAGGTAAGCAGTTGTTAGATCGAATGGTAGGTTTGCACCAGCGCGACGAGCTTTCGCGACCAACTTTTCTAACAGATAGTGAGCTCGTTCAACACCTTCTTCCGCCATGACAGCGTCAAGGGCATCAAGCCACTCTTGAGTTTCAATAGGATCAACGTCTTGTTGTACCGCTTCATTGTTTTGATCTTGTGTCATATTCTTGCCTTTCTATTGGCCCTGCGCTGATTGCCTGAATGGCGCTTCAGTAGCAGTGGTCTATTACAAGATAGCTTCAACATTATTTAACAAATGTTAAGCAACTTTACTAAAATTCGTAAAGTGCCCATCATAGACAAAATCTAGTGAAAAAGATACTTTTGACAACCGCTTTTAACGGCTCAATGAGTTAGGTCAAACCAGTGCCAATAATTAACACCCGTTAACCATCTAGAAGAAGGTCCATCCTAATAAAGACATAACTGCGACAAAGGCAAATAGAATGACACCTGTTCGCTCTGTTAGCTTAAGGGCGCAAAGGTTTTCTGCAACCTTTTGTTTTTGCTGAGTTTCGCAGTCTAGAATAGGCCCAATTGCTGCAACTCCTGTTGCTTCTATCAACTCCATACCACCGACATTAAGGTTAAAAAATTGCTTCTTAATTCTAGAAACACCCGACGCCATGTCGCCCGCAAGAAGGTAAGCCAAAGCAGAAACCCTGCCTGCTACCCAGTCCATCACGGTCTTTAGCGGTGCTGATAAGGATCCTTCAGGGTTGTTGGCCAGATACCAATCTAAAAGACGATATAACAGTGCTCCAGCAGGGCCCAGTAATACAAACCAGATAACCACCGCAGCATAGCGACGCTGAGTTTCTGTGAAAATAGCTTCGCTAACCATACGCTGGGTCTGCTCCCAGTCATCAGCTTCTTTTCCTGCAAATTTTGCGGCATGCTCATAAGCACCCTGCTCATCATCGTTTGCAATGTCAGAAAAGTAGCCGCGTAATGACTTTCTAGGGGACTCGGGACCAAGGCAATGAACCAGAATAACTACGGCTAAGGCTACACTAAATAATGAGGAAAGAAATCCGTCTTCCAGTGATTCGAACAATAGAAAAATTAGTAGTACAGGGAGTAGGATTAGTATGGCTTCAGCCAGCCAGCCTTTAAACCAGGACTGCTCGCCAAATGAGCTAGCCAATCGTTTCTGATATGACACAAACCAGCCAGCATTACTGAACTTCTCACGCTCTTCGCTAGAGCCAGTATGAAAATAACGTTCAAACAACAATGCAATGATGAGAGATAAGAGAGCCATATCGTAACCTTATTAAATCCGTTATGATTTATAGTATCAAAAGAAAAAACAGAATGCGTTATTTATATCATCTTGCTTGGACTGACAAAGACAGGCCGACCACTGCTAACAAATAGCCACTTGAAAACTGGTGTCATCTGATAACACCCTTTGCTCACCCTCTCCAGGCTGAATGAACCGAACCGTGAAGCAGTATTTAGAACCACTGATTTCAGGGTAGACACTAGTTGCAATTGGTAGTTTGACCCGAATTAAATGCGGATTCTGTTTTTTATCAAAGTTATGCTGATAGGAGCCATTCACCGTCTTAGCATCGATAAACTGTCCATTCTCACGATATAACCTCAGTAAGACTTTGAGGCACTTGTTTAATCCATCAAAATGCTCAAACCACTCACTGAATTTCTGTTGGCGATAGTTAACTGGCTGCTGTAAAAACTGATGTAACTCAGGTAGGTCAAAACTGCAGGATGCACCTGGAATCCGTATTCTGTGTTTAATTAAATCGATAAAGCGATCCTGACGTAGTGTTGCCCCAAACTTTCCCTGATAATTTGCCACCCATAAATAAAGTTGTTGCAGCTGCTCTAAAAAACGCTTCAACTTAACATCATCAATGTATGGACTGGCTTCTAGTTGTTTGAAATGATTCTTCTGCTGTTCCAGCTCTTTAAGCAGTTCAGCTTTTAAATCGCCGCGGTCAAGACAGTCCAAAATTTCCCACAGATTATGCAAGGCAGCAATATGCGAAGCTACTGAATCTATGGATTGTAATTCTTGTTGAATATTAAATAGATTTTCAAGGCGCAGATAAGTGCGTATCTGCTCATTGAGCGGATGCTCATACAAGATATAACTGGCAGCTTCGGGCATCAATGCCTATTTCCTTGCTAATTGCCTGTATTGGTTATCAAGCGTTATAACGCTTTGTCTGAGGGAATGCAAATCTGAGTCATTAACAATCACATCATCCGCAATAGATAAGCGTTGCTTACGGTCGGCCTGCTTATCCAAAATGGCCTGAGCTTGCTCTCTTGAAGAGAGGTCACGTGCCATTAAACGCTCAAGCTGGACATCTTCAGCACAGTCTACAACCAAGACTCTATCATAATCCTTACATTGCCCACTCTCATAAAGTAATGGGATAACACTGATTGAATATACTGAATCAGCAAGCTCTTGGCGTCGCTTCATTTCTTGTCGGATAAGTGGGTGAAGAAGGTTATTAAGCCACATCCTATCCTGCTCGTTAGAAAAGACTTTGTTGCGTAACTTTTTCCGATCCAGCTCTCCCTGAGCTGTCAGGACGTCACGGCCAAAGTGTTCGGTAAGCGCTTGCAAGGCTTGAGAACCTTTAGCTACCACTTCTCGTGCTATAACATCTGCATCTATGACAGTAACTCCCTGTTCAGCAAACATATCGCTGACAGCAGTTTTACCGCTTGCTATGCCACCTGTTAATGCAACTTTATAAGTCATAGTAATCTAGATGATTTCCTGTTGGAGCAAGCTTCAGCTCCCCAGCCCTTGTGTACGGACAAAGGGTCTGCCCCACTGGGTACTCATTTTGCCACTATCCACTTCGGGGGTTGCTATGGCTGTAGCATCTGAATATAGGTATTGGTTATCGTTTCACCCCAGATTAACGCAATCCAGCCTGCAATTGCTAAAAATGGCCCAAACGGTATTTTATAATCACGCCCTTTTTTGCTGATAACCATGGTAATAATGCCTAAAACTGCGCCTGTAACCGTTGATAATAGAATCACAAGAGGGAGCATTTGCCAACCAAGAAAAGCGCCAATTGCTGCCAATAATTTAAAATCACCGTGACCCATGCCTTCTTTACCAGTTAGAAGTTTAAATAACCAGTAAATCGACCATAACGACAAGTAACCTGCTAAGGCTCCTATCACCGATGATGGAAGATCCTTCGCAAACCCTGGTAACGAATCTGCTGGTGCTAGCCAAAGCGCCGCAGTCACACCAATCCAAACTAAAGGCAGAGTCAATTGATCAGGTAAAATCTTGTGGTCGTAGTCAATAAAACTACCAGCAATCAAAAAACAGGTAAAAATTAAAGCAAACGCTAAAGACCAAGACCAACCAAAGGTAATTGCACAGACAAGAAATGTGAGAGCTGTCAATAGCTCCACAAAAGGGTAACGGCCACTGATCTTTGTTTTGCAGTTGGAGCACTTACCGCCAAGAAACAACCAGCTAAAAACCGGAATATTTTCTAAGGCAGTGATTTTATGATGGCATTTAGGGCATGCAGAAGCAGGTGTCATCAAGTTGTACTTTTTAGGTAGCTCATCTTTTGGGCATGAAACGCTGCAATTTGCTTCGGTCAAAATTTCTGTAGCAGTTGCTCGCCACTCTCTACCTAAAATCAATGGTAGCCTATGAATCACCACATTCAAAAAGCTCCCCGTTAATAGCCCCAGTATAAAAACTAAACCTGCCAACACGGGCAGGTTTGAAGAAAGTATTTCGATCATTATTTTGACTTTACTGTAGTATTAGGACGATTAGAATGCACTTCCCATTTGGAATACAGGTAAGTACATGGCAACTACTAAACCACCTACGACTGTACCAAGGAATACAATTACAAAAGGCTCAATAAGTGAACTGATACCATCCACAGCATCATCTACTTCTTGTTCATATATATCCGCAACTTTTGCTAACATAGTATCAACAGCACCCGACTCTTCGCCAATGGCTACCATTTGAGTAACCATATTAGGAAATACTCCTGTTGAAGCCATTGCCATATTTATTTGCAAACCGGTGGTAACATCTTCTTTAATTTTTTTAATCGCATCTCTATACACCGCATTCCCTGACGCTCCTGCCGCAGAGTCCAGTGCGTCAACTAAAGGTACGCCCGCTGCAAAAGTGGTAGCCAATGTACGAGCGTATCTTGCTACAGCTGCCTTTTGGATCAATGGGCCAAAAATAGGAAACTTTAAAAGCAATTTATCTTTGCCATCTCTAAATGACTGAGAGCTTTTATTCAACTGGGAGTAAGCCACAACTATGCCAATCATTACAAATAAATATAAATACCAATACTGCTGTACGTTTTCGGACATGTCTACAACCATTTGTGTGAATGCAGGTAGATCCGCTCCCGCACCTTCAAATAATTGTGAAAACATTGGTACCACATAAATAAGCAAGATCGCTGTCACAGCAATTGAAACAACTACAACAGCAGCTGGATACATCAATGCGGATTTAATTTTAGACTTCAAGGCTTCTGACTTTTCTTTATAAGTTGCAATCCGATCTAACATTTGCTCTAAGGTACCTGACTGTTCACCCGCATGAATCAAGTCACAAACCAAATCATCAAAGTATTTAGGATGCTTTCTTAAAGACTCCGCAAATGGATTACCAGACTCAACGTCCTGTTTGACATCCATCACCAAGTCCTGAACGCTGGGGTTTTCATGCCCCTTACCAATAATGTCAAAAGACTGAACTAATGGCACACCTGCTTTCATCATAATTGCTAACTGACGTAAGAAAACTGCAATATCTACAGGCTTAATCGACTTTTTTGAGCCGCCAAAAGAAAATAGCTCTGCGTTAATTGCTTTAGGCGTTATCCCTTGCTTTAGGAGTTGTTGTTTTACTATATCTTGATTTTCAGCAGGCATTTTCCCCTTAATTTTTTGCCCCTGTTTATTTACACCAGTCCACTGGAAGTTTTTGAGCTTAACCTTACTCTTACTTGCTTTAGCTGATTTCCGTTTAACTGCAGTTGCCATTTTCAATTACCTTTCTAATGTACCGTTATGGCTAAAGTGTCCACTTTAGTTCAGGACACCCTCCCCAAAAACTTAATAGATTTCTATACCTAATCCTGAGTCACACGATTGACTTCAGCAAGACTAGTTAATCCTGCCTTAACTTTATTAAGCCCTGCTCTTCGTAGGTCTGGAATCCCCTCTTTTTTGGCCTGATCAGCGATATCTATCGCATTACCACCTTCCATAATAATACGACCATTTTCCTCTGAAACAGGCATAACCTGGAATAAACCTACACGACCTTTATAGCCCATTGTGCATTTATCGCAACCTACTGGCTCATAAATTGTGAGTTCGTTCAGCTCTTCCTCACTAAAACCTTCTTCAAGCAATGCTTCTTTTGGTAAATCCGAAGGCTTCTTACAATGTTCACAAAGGCGCCTAGCCAGTCGTTGAGCCACAACCAGATTGACTGTTGTAGCAATATTAAAAGGCGCAACCCCCATGTTTACGAGACGAGTCAAGGTTTCCGGCGCTGAGTTAGTATGCAGAGTAGATAATACTAAGTGACCCGTTTGAGCTGCTTTAATGGCTATTTCGGCTGTTTCCAGATCTCGAATCTCACCAACCAGCACAATATCCGGATCCTGACGCAGGAAAGCTCTCAATGCCGATGCGAAAGTTAAACCTGCTTTGACATTAACATTGACCTGGTTAATACCATGTAAGTTAATCTCAACCGGATCTTCTGCGGTCGAAATATTTTTATATTCATCATTTAAAATATTAACGCCGGTATAGAGGGTGACCGTTTTACCAGAACCTGTTGGACCTGTTACCAGCACCATACCCTGTGGCTTTTCTATAGCTCTCATGAAGTCCTTTTTCTGCTTAGGATCAAAACCTAATGCATCAATACCCAACATTGCTTGTGAGGGATCCAGAATCCGCATTACGATTTTTTCACCAAATAAGGTAGGCAGGGTATTAACACGGAAATCGATAGCTTTAGTTTTAGAGATTTTAAGCTTGACACGACCATCCTGTGGAACCCGACGCTCAGAAATATCAAGGCCAGACAGAACTTTCAAACGAGCTGAAATACGCCCTGCTAATTGTACGGGAGGTGATGCAACTTCATGCAACATGCCATCGATACGAAAACGTACGCGGTATTTCTTCTCATATGGCTCAAAGTGTAAATCCGATGCACCTTTACGTATCGCGGATACCAACATCTGCTTAACAAACTTGACCACGGGAGCATCTTCACCACCAGCCCCTTCATCCATATCCTGCTCAGCATCAGGATCGACCGCGTCTAAGTCAATATTATCTAAGTCAGCATCATCAAAATCAGAAAGTGTCTCATTTTCTTTCTCTTCGATAAGTTTACTAACAACTGCTTCCAGCTTGTTTGGCTCTACCAGTACAGCTTCAACAGAGCAGCCTGTTTGGAAGCGGATCTCTTCCAAGCTTTTAATATTAGTTGCATCAGAAACGGCAACAAATAGACGAGTACCGCGCTTGTAGAGAGGAACGGCTCTGTGAGCCTGCATGAGTTTAAGATCTATAACATCCTTGGGAATATTTTCAAAAGCAATGCTAGAAAGATCAAAGTATGGGTAACCAAAATTTAAAGCTTGTGCTTTAGCAGCTTGTTTGCCTTCAAGCCAACCTGCAGTTACTAGCCAGTCTATAAGTCCAAGCTTTTCTTCTTTAGCATTTTTTACTGCTTGTTGGACCTTTTCTTTACTCAATAGGCCCTCAGCAACTAATAAGTGTGCCAATCCTGATAGACCAGTATCTGCTAGAGTCATAATATTTAGTAAACAGTTTAAAAGACCAGTTTATATCCTTGAATAAAAAGCCTATATTGTCAATATAGATTTACGCGCAAAAAAAAACGGGCCGAAGCCCGTTTTTATCGTAACTATAAATGATTAGTTACAGCCTGTTGGCATAAATGATGATTTCCACGCACCCGCAGCAGCAGTATCTACAACACATGTCCATGCACCAGTAGCACTTCTGTTAAGATTAATGATAGCACCAGCAACTGCAGGCGTACCACCTACTGTACAAGCAATACCAGGATTAGCAGAGCCATCGGCGATCGGAGCATTAACTGCAACAGTAGTACAACGAGTGCCAGCATCAGATGCATCTAATCCCATGTGTGTAACACTATAGGTACCCAATGCACCATTTGAATTCAATTCAGCTTCGTATTGAGTTTTAGCCGGGCTTATTTCAGCCAATGCAGATGTCATTTGTGAACGAGCAATATAATCTTGGTAAGCAGGGATAGCGATTGCTGCCAAGATACCGATGATCGCGATTACGATCATTAATTCGATAAGGGTGAAACCCGCTTGTTTTTTAGTTTGCATAAGACTCTCTCCTATTCTTTATAAAGAATTTGCAAATTGTTTAAAGTTAAATCTGTTCACAGAGAATTCCGTATAATCTGATCAAAACTACACGGGCTAATACTGTTAGTGTGTAGCGCTTCCCTGTGTGAACAAATCTGTAAACAAATATATCCTTTGCGTGTCATGAATAGCAACAGATTATAGTTAAATTTCCTGACACTGAGCAAAAACAATGATTTACGTCACAGTTATATGCGAATTTGCTTTTCAAAAAGCGTACAAAGTGTTGTTTTTTTGACCACACGAAGGAAAAAGTGACAATTTTTGTCAGCTTTGTAACCGATTGTAGGGCCTATTTATTGCTAATTGTAAATACGCGGAGGTATTTTTATGCCAGTTTTATACTTAATTAGTTGGAATTAAGGCTAGATTAAGTATAACTGAGTACTTAAATTGTGTTTTCGACACTTTGTTCTAGCTATTCTAATTCCTCTAAATACAATCTTTAACGTTTTTTGACTGCCAGTAATTCCCCTGAAAGGTCTTTCCATTCAGGATTGAATCGCTGAATTAAGGTTTCTTTACCGATTCTACATTCTGACTTTATTTCTTCTTCGCGTTCACGTGCTTTTTCCAAGGATTCAGTAATTTCGTAATACACAAGTTCATTACAGCCATAACTTCGGGTTAATCGCTCCGAAATCCTGTTCTTTTGCTCGAATAGCTGCTTACCTAAATTATTAGTGGTTCCTGTGTATAACACAGTTTTTCTAGGATTGGTCAGTATATAGACGTAGCCTTTTCTCATGGTCGATTTGCTATATGGTTGTTTGGTTTGCTGGGGTTCGCTTCGCTGGGTCTGCCTTCTTGTGTATATAACCTGCCTGCGTGGAATATATTTTTTACATTACAAAGCGAGCGTTAGCCTACCATATTAGCTTTTTTCAATGTAATAACTGTCGGTTATAACTCGAGTCTTAACGACAGATCCACGGCCTGAATATGTTTAGTCAGGGCGCCTACCGAGATGAAGTCAACTCCGGTATCTGCAATATCACGCAGAGTTTCCAGGCTAACATTTCCAGAGGCTTCGATTTGGGCAGTATGAGAGTGAACCTGATTAATAGCTACTCCCGTGCGCATGTCGTCGATAGAGAAGTTGTCTAGCATGATGACGTCTGCACCAGCATCCAATGCCTGGTCGAGCTGGGCGAAGGTTTCAACTTCCACTTCGACAAGAATATCGGGGTGTAGCTGGCGAGCTTTTTGCACAGCTTTTTTAATCGAGCCAGCAGAGATGATGTGATTTTCTTTAATCAAAAAGGCATCAAAAAGTCCAATTCGATGATTTCGCCCACCACCGCAATAAACTGCATATTTTTGTGCCAACCTTAACATCGGAATTGTTTTACGCGTATCCAGCAGTTTGCATGATGTGCCTTTGAGTTCTGCAGCATAACGCGCTGTGGTTGTTGCGGTTCCTGAAAGTGTCTGCAGGAAGTTCATGGCTGTTCGTTCACCGGTCAGAATTTTACGGGCATTGCCGCGCAACTCGCACAGCTTGTCATGAGCGCGAACCTTGTCGCCATCTTGGCAGAACCATTCAATCTCAATATTAGGATCAAGCTTATGAAAAACTGCGTTAAACCAATCAATACCACATACAACCGCATCTTCACGCGTAATCAACTTGCCGGTTGCCGTTTTGTCTTCACTGATAAGTTCTGCTGTTACATCCTTACCGCTAGTGCCGCCAAGATCTTCCTGCAATGCAAGATTTACCTGATTGGGAATTTCGGTTACTAGCTGTTCCTGGTATGGGGTTTCGATCATGTGAAGTCCTGTACGGCTATCGCAGTCAGATGTAAGGCATTGAAAGATGCTTTACAATTTTTAATAAAGTGACAGTATTTTACGGATTAAGCGCAATGACTCAAAGTGTTTTTACTTATTATCCGTTAGCAGTCAGTTGCCGATAATAGCTCCAGTCAAAAGCAGGCCCCGGATCCGTTTTACGGCCCGGTGCTATATCCGAATGACCAGCAATTCGCTCTGGATTAATCTGTGGGTAGGCTTTCAGAATGACCTCAGTTACTTTAGCAAGAGTTAGGTATTGAATACCTTCATAGGGAATGTCGTCCGCACCTTCCAGCTCAATTCCTATCGAAAAATCATTACACTTTTGCCTTCCCTCAAAGCTAGATACACCTGCGTGCCAGGCTCGTTTATGAAAAGGCACATACTGCACCAGCTCGCCATTTCGTCTAATTAATAGATGACTGGAAACACGTAATGC
This sequence comes from Kangiella aquimarina DSM 16071, assembly GCF_000374105.1. Taxonomy (GTDB): domain Bacteria; phylum Pseudomonadota; class Gammaproteobacteria; order Enterobacterales; family Kangiellaceae; genus Kangiella; species Kangiella aquimarina. The sequence goes on along the minus strand of NZ_KB893651.1, from coordinate 268,963 downwards.
AGCAATATCTTCAAAATAGGGGTGTTCAGAGGGATTAAGTGTGCCAGTGAAAAGCTGATCGATATAAGGGCCCCCAAACTGCCTGGGCGGCAAACTGATATTATGAATAATCAGCAGACTGATATCTTTTGGGTCTTCACGCTCGTCACAGTGTTCCGTGGGCACGAAGCGTGCGGGTTGAATCAGGCCGGTTGCCAAGTTGATATAAAATGGTTCTGTCACAGTGTTCTCTGATGTTGTTGAACTGTAGCCGGGCCCCCTTCGGGAATATCCAACCTTCAACTGTAATTTTCCGTTATAATAGCGTCAATTGAGTCCAATGAATATGTACTAGTTTTATGAGTAAAGCATTAATTGTAAAGTGCCCAACCTGCGAAAAAGCAGTGGCGTGGAAAGATAACAATGAGTTCAAGCCGTTTTGTAGTCAACGCTGCAAGCTGATTGATCTGGGCGAATGGGCAAGTGAGGGTCATCGAATTGCTGGTAAGCCACTGGATCCTGAAACTGTTGAACAGCTGAGTCGAAATCAGGATTAGTTTATCGCCTGATAGCCTCAACGATGGCTAAATTAGCTTCAGGGAATTGATACTCATCTAATTGTTTGACGGGGCACCAGACCAATGGTTGTCCCTCTACTCCTCTTGGCACCCCCATATAATCAGTCACAGTCCAAACATCCAGAAACACAGATTTTTCTGGGTAAGTATGTTCTATTTGAATGAGCGGAGAAAATTTTACGGGGATTATTGCGAGTTCTTCGAAACACTCTCGAATTAGAGCCTGACTTATTGGTTCGTCATTTTCTTGCTTACCGCCAGGAAATTCCCAGAATCCTCCTTTGTGCAAATGTTGCGGGCGTTTGGCAATCAGAATTCGGTCGCGACGCTGTATAACAGCAACCGCGACCCGAATGGTATTACTCATAAGTGTTCTTTAGGATTCTATTTTGCCATGACACTGCTTGAACTTCTTGCCAGAACCACATGGGCACGGCTCATTACGACCAACTTTAGGTTGTTCACGAACAAAGGTTTCTGCCTGACGAGCGGTGTCGCTTTGCGGTAATGCGGACGCTGACTCATGCTGCGCCTGCATACCGGCCTGGTTAACCTCAGTTCGCTTCATCGCCTCAACCTCTTCCGGCATCTGGAAACGGACTTTGGCAAGTAAGGTAATAACGTCTTCTTTTAAGTTATCGAGCATACTAGCGAACAGATCAAAAGCTTCGCGCTTATATTCCTGCTTTGGATTCTTCTGAGCATGGCTTCGCATCCAGATACCTTGACGAAGATGATCCATATTAGCAAGGTGTTCCTTCCAGTGACGGTCCAGCTCCTGCAACATAACTTGCTTCTCAAGCTGACGCATCATTCTAGGATCCGGTAATAAAGCTTCTTTTTCCTGATAAGCTTTTTCAACAGCCTCATGAATGCGTTGACGCAAACCTTCTTCGGCTAATTTGTCATCTTCATCCAACCATTGTTGAAGCGGCAACTCAATCACGAAGTCCTGTTCAAGGCGCTGCTCCAAACCTTTAACATCCCACATTTCTTCAATAGATTGTGGAGGAATATATTCGCTAATAATGCTGTATACCACGTCATCACGTAAATCAGCGATAGTGTCAGAAATGTCATCTGAGTCCATCAACTCATTACGCTGCTCATAAATAACTCGGCGTTGGTCATTAGCAACATCATCATATTCAAGCAGGTTTTTGCGAGTATCAAAGTTACGCTGCTCTACTTTGCGTTGCGCATTTTCAATTGCGCGTGAAACCATCTTATGTTCCAGTGCTTCACCTTCATCCCAGCCCAAACGCTGCATCATCATACCAAGACGCTCTGAAGCAAAGATACGCATTAGGTCATCTTCAAGTGATAAGTAAAAACGACTCAAACCAGGGTCACCCTGACGACCTGAGCGACCACGAAGCTGGTTATCAATACGGCGTGACTCATGACGCTCAGTACCGATAATTGCCAGACCACCGGCATCAAGTACCGCCTGATGACGTTTTTCCCACTCTTCTTTGGCTTTAGCTATTTGTTCAGCAGTTGGATTCTCGCCTAAGGCATCTATATCAGCCTGTAAATTACCACCAAGCACAATATCTGTACCACGACCAGCCATATTAGTAGCGATAGTCACGGTACCCGGACGACCAGCCTGTGCAATAATATCTGCTTCTTTGGCATGGAACTTAGCATTCAATACCTGATGTTTGATCTTAGCTTTTTTGAGTTCTTTCGAAATCAACTCTGATGACTCGATAGAAACTGTACCAACCAATACCGGCTGGCCTTTTGCCTGCAGCTCTTTAATTTCTTCGATAATGGCCGCGTACTTTTCCTGTTTGGTCAAGAAGATCAGATCGCCCTTGTCATCACGCTGCATTGGCTTGTTTGTTGGAATTACTACAACATCCAGCCCATAAATCATGTGTAACTCGGTAGCTTCAGTATCTGCAGTACCGGTCATACCCGAAAGTTTGTTATAAAGGCGGAAGTAATTCTGGAAAGTAATAGAGGCAAGTGTTTGATTCTCATTCTGTATTTGTACTTGCTCTTTGGCTTCGATTGCCTGATGTAAACCATCTGACCAACGACGTCCTGGCATAGTACGACCGGTATGTTCATCAACAATAACTACCTGACCGTCTTTTACTACATAATCCACATCTTTTTTGAACAGCTTATGTGCGCGAAGCGCGGCATTGACATGATGTAACAAGGCTATGCTGGCTGGGCTATAGAGACTTTGTTCAGCGGGTAATAGGCCATTTTGACGTAGCAGCTCTTCAATGTACTCTTGACCTTTTTCAGTCAAATGAGCCTGCTTGGATTTTTCATCCACAGTATAGTGACCAGTGTCCTCTTCACCCTCTTCTGACTCATGCTCCTGCTGCTCAAGTTTTGGAATCAATTTATCAATGGCGCGGTACATTTCAGAGCTGTCTTCTGTAGGCCCTGAAATAATCAAAGGCGTACGCGCTTCATCGATCAGAATCGAGTCAACTTCATCAATTACGGCAAAATTCAAATCACGTTGAACACGGTGTTCCTTCTGAAACGCCATATTGTCACGCAGGTAATCGAAGCCGTATTCATTATTGGTTCCATAAGTGATATCAGCTGAATAAGCCTTTTGTTTCTCTTCGTGAGTTTGACCTGAAAGGATCACACCAACATCCATACCCAAGAAGTTATAGACAGGCTTCATCCAGTTGGCGTCACGTTGCGCCAGATAGTCATTCACGGTAATAACATGGACACCTTTGCCAGATAAGGCATTCAGGTATACAGGCAAGGTTGCCACCAAGGTTTTACCCTCACCGGTACGCATTTCTGCAACTCTGCCGCCGTGCAGTACCATGCCACCAATCAGCTGTACATCGAAATGTCTCAAACCTAGAGTTCGCTTACTGGCTTCGCGCACAGTAGCAAAAGCTTCCGGAAGTAACTGATCCAAAGTTTCGCCCTTCTCAATGCGCTCTTTGTATTCAGTGGTTTTTGCTTTCAGCTCCTCATCAGATAAAGCCTCCATTTCAGGCTCTAGTTGATTGATTAGCTCAACCGTCTTGCGTAATTTTTTAAGGGTTCGCTCGTTACGACTTCCGAAAATTTTGCTTAAGAAACTCATATTGTTCTTTCTTGTGTCTGTGTTGTATTAACTATGGGGTGCAGGTATGGATTGAGGCTTGAAAGCCCTATTATTACTCGCCCATAGCAGATAATTAATCTGTGAAGCACTCGATTGTACCCATATTCTGGTCGCTGTAAACGCCTGAGCGGAGTTTTCGAGCAGTATTTTCAACTTATGGGGGCTTGAGGCAAGCATTTCAATGTTGATATGAAGTTTTGAGAGATTTAAAAACAAAAGCCCCAAATAGGGGCTTCTATATAGAAATTTTACAGTATTAGTTTTTCAGGTATTTATAAGGGTTGAGCTTTTTACCATTCTTAGTTATTTCATAGTGAACATGTGGACCAGTAGAACGACCAGTGCTACCCACTGTTGCTATAACCTGTCCTTTCTTAACAATATCACCTTTCTTAACAAGTACGGACTTGTTATGGCCATAACGGGTGGTATAGCCGCCACCATGGCTGACTTCAACGAAAACGCCATAGCCAGGTTTACGATCAACTGTAGTAACTACGCCGGCAGCTGTCACAATCACATCAGAACCTTCCAATGAAGAAAAGTCGACTCCTGAGTGCCATGCCCTCTTCCCGGTAAATGGATCGGCACGGTAACCGTAAGGTGAAGATAACCAACCTGAAGTAATGGGGCGACCTGAAATTTGTTGTTCGGTATTAATTTCTTTATCAAGAATTAATGATTCAAGCGCAGAAAGTTCTTGTTCTTTAGCATTAATATCACTTTCCAGCTGGTCTAGGAACACAACCACATCATTGTAGCTTGATGTTGTTGCTGACACATCTTCGCTTGGACCACCAATTGCAGGGTCTTCTCCGAACCCAAACTCATCTTCGATACCAGCAGAAGCCACCAATCTTGCACCCGCAGCATCAAGACGAAGCAAATAAGCTTGCATGGTTGCTAATCGAGTCGATAGAGCCTGGATTTGACTTTCTGAAATGCGTTTAGCTTCTTCTAACTGCTCTTTCTGTGAAATGAGTTCTTGTTGCCATTTTTTAATAGCAGCTTCGCTGACAAGATCTTGCTGCAAAGACCAACGGGTTGCGAAATGGGTTAAGGCTACTACCGCTGTTAATGCCACAGCACCTAGCAGGCTAAACACCACTAATTTAGAACGTCCAAATTCCAAAGCTTTAATTCCTTTTTGATCACTTTTGATAATGGTTATTCGCATACTCACCCACGTTCGTTAGCGTCAATTACAAGCAAGCTTGTAAGATGACAATTCTACCCAGCCAGCATACAATAGATGCTAACTTTAAATTTAGCCCAGAAATATTGAGCTTATGAAGCGTCCTTTCCGAGCCAAATCCGTGGCTGATGTGCTCAACTCACCTGACAGTGTGTTGAAAGGGCTGCTTGATAAAGCAGACTCCCTGAAATCCATTACCGATAGTATTCACCAGCACTTACCCGAAGACTTGCAGAAACACTGCACAGTATCCGAATACAATAAAACCAGTCTGGTTATTACTGCCGACAGCCCTGTTTGGGCTACACGACTTCGGTATCAATCTTCCGAGTTACTCACTCAACTCAGAAAAGCCGGTTTTCTTGGCCTGGCTAATATTCAAATCAAAATTGACCCCAATAAAAGTATGCCATGAAAACCCTACAATTTATAAGTCTTTTAAAACCAGCAAACGCCAGCGACTAGTCTGGCGTTTTTGAATTTATGACGATTAAGTCACAAAGCTGGCTAAAAATACTATAAAAACGACTAAAAATTCAATCCTTAATCTCTACTTCATTAATAACCGAACACTATACAGATAGCGCTGGATTCATGATGTAAGAGATAGGAGCTGCATTAGCATCTTCATAAGTTGCTAATTCCCATGCAGTTTCGTCCGCCATTAAGGTACGGATCAATTTATTATTCAGTGCATGGCCTGATTTATAGCCTGAGAAGGCACCGATCAAACTATGGCCTAACAGGAATAAATCACCAATTGCATCCAATATTTTGTGTTTTACAAACTCATCGTCATAACGAAGACCGTCTTCATTAAGAACACGGAAATCATCCATCACAATCGCGTTATCTTGACTACCACCAAGTGCCAGGTTGTGAGAGCGCAAGTACTCGATATCTTTCATGAACCCAAAAGTTCGAGCGCGACTCACTTCTTTCACAAAGGAGGTACTTGAGAAGTCAATAACTGCAGTCTGACGACTTTTCTTAAAAACCGGGTGGTCGAAGTCAATCGTGAAAGCTACTTTAAAGCCATCAAAAGGCTCAAATACAGCAGTCTTTCCTTCATCTTCAACTTCAACACGTTTCTTAATTTTGATGAATTTCTTTGGAGCATTCTGCTCGGTGATACCAGCAGATTGCAAAAGGAATACGAAAGGACTGGCACTGCCATCCATAATAGGTACTTCTGGCGCCGATACGTCAATATACGCATTATCAAGGCCCAAGCCCGCCATCGCAGATAGCAAATGCTCAACCGTAGAAATACGAACGTCATCTTTAACCAAGCAGGTTGAAAGCGTGGTATCACCCACATTTTCTGGCTTAGCTTCAATCTCAACAATCGGGTCCAGATCAACGCGACGGAACACAATCCCTGTATCCACTGGTGCTGGACGTAGGGTCAGATACACTTTTTCTCCTGTGTGTAGCCCCACGCCAGTAGCGCGAATGGTTGTCTTCAACGTACGTTGTCTTATCATTCAGTTTCTCCAACGCCTTGAAAATCAAGACTTTAGGTGTAATTTACTCAAATTCTAGCGCATAGTATCACAATATGTCAGTTCTTTGAACAATTTTTGAACATTTTTTAGACAGTTGTTTGAAATATTTGTTTAACTCTTGATTTATATAGCTACAAATCGTTACAAATATTCCCAATCCTTGCACTAGCTCACACTTTCAGCCGTGGCTGACTTCCTTATTAGCCTAATCGAACAGCGTTGAATAGAAGCTGAACAATTAATCAGGCATGGCAGTACGAAGACGCTCGAAGGGAGTGCCTCTTCGTACTGTTCAAAGTATGAAAGCAACTTTTTCAATAAGTTTCACCTTGTCACCGATGATATCGTCTGAGCAACAAAATCAGTGTCAATATTGACCGCTTATTAGTCGGCTTGCTTTCTTAGGAAAGCAGGAATATCCAGGAAGTTATCAACATCACTGCCAACCGCCATTTTCGAGCTTTGCTCTGGAACAGAGCTTGCGCCCGCCTGTTTGCGAATTGAAGGCGGTAAATCTAACTGTCCATAATCCAGATCGCCATTCGCCTTGCGAACTTCTTTCTGCTCGTTGCGGCTATTACTGACTAAGCGCATATTTGCTTCCTGACCAAGTCCCGTTGCGACCACGGTAACTCGAATTTCATCACCCATTTGAGCATCGATTGCCGTTCCAACGACTACAGTCGCATCTTCATGAGCGATATCTTCAATCACTTCACAAACTTCTGAGAACTCATCAATAGTGAAGTCTTCATTAGCAGTAATATTAACCAGAATGCCGCGTGCACCTGAAAGGTCAACATCTTCAAGTAATGGGCTGGCAACGGCCATATCAGCAGCAATTTGCGCTCGGCCTTCACCGGCTGCAATTCCTGTACCCATCATGGCCTGACCTTGCTCAGCCATAACAGTGCGTACGTCAGCAAAGTCGACGTTGATTAAACCTGGGCAGGTAATCAACTCTGCAATACCCTGAACAGCACCATGCAGTACCGAGTTAGCTGATGCAAACGCTTCTGTTAAACGTAAACCTGCAAACTGAGCCACCAACTTATCGTTTGGAATGATGATTAATGAATCAACTGATTGACGCAGTTCATCAATACCTGCTTCAGCCAGCGCCATGCGTTTTTTACGCTCAAACTTAAACGGCTTGGTCACAACAGCAACTGTCAAAATGCCCATTTCTTTAGCAATTTCGGCAATAACCGGTGCAGCACCTGTACCAGTACCACCACCCATGCCGGCAGTAATGAAAACCATATCGGAACCTTGTAGCACTTCCATGATACGTTCACGATCTTCATGAGCCGCCTGACGACCTACTTCTGGATTTGCTCCAGCACCAAGTCCGCGTGTGATGTTCTGACCAATCTGGATAGTGGTTTTGGCAGTTGAAGATTCCAACGCCTGAGCATCTGTATTGGCACAGATAAACTCAACACCATCAATATTGGCTTTCACCATATGTTCGACGGCGTTGCCACCGCCACCACCAACGCCGATCACCTTAATGATCGCGCTGTTCTGACAGCTATCTACTAATTCAAACATGTTAGCCATAATAATTTCCCCTTCGATTTACTTTAAATTGCTTACACTTAATGTGCTCTAACAACATTTACTTCCACTTTTTTTCAATAAAGCGTTCCGCGCTTTACTAAAAACCACTAAACCACTTTTTCATGCGCTCAAAGAGCCCAGTAAAACCGGTTACATTTCTTTCACGATGATGTCCCAGATCCTGTTTTCCATAGATCAATAAGCCAACACCGGTTGCATAAATTGGATTCTTCACGACATCCACAAGACCTTTAATGTGTTGTGGCATGCCTTGACGTACTGGCATATGGAACACTTCTTCTGCTAATTCCATAAGGCCTTCCATTTTCGAACCGCCACCGGTAATTACAATTCCAGCGGCAATCAAATTTTCAAAACCACTGCGGCGAATTTCTGCCTGTACTAATTCAAATAATTCGCTATAACGCGGCTCTACAACGTCTGCTAATATTTGACGAGATAGTCGGCGTGGCTGCCTGTCGCCTACGCTGGGTACTTCGATGGTTTCATCTAAATTCGTTAGTTGACGTAAGGCACAGGCATATTTAATTTTGATGTCTTCCGCAAACTGAGTTGGCGTACGCAAGGCAACTGCAATGTCGTTAGTCACCTGGTCGCCAGCAATCGGAATTACCGCAGTGTGTCGAATAGCTCCGCCAGTAAAAATAGCGATATCAGTTGTGCCACCACCAATATCAATCAAGCAGACACCAAGCTCTCTTTCATCTTCAGTGAGCACAGCATAACTTGAAGCCAACTGCTCAAGAATGACGTCTTCGGTTTCCAGGCCACAACGAGCGACACACTTAGTAATATTCTGTGCTGCGCTCACTGCGCCGGTAACCATATGAACTTTTGCTTCTAATCGGACACCAGACATGCCTACTGGCTCGCGGATGCCTTCCTGATTATCGATAACAAATTCCTGAGGTAGGACATGTAATATTTTCTGATCTGCTGGAATAGCCACTGCTTTTGCCGCATCTATCACACGGTCAACATCACTTTGCGCTACTTCATGGTCTTTAATCGCGACAATGCCGTGCGAGTTAAGACTTTTGATATGACTGCCAGCTATGCCGGTGTAGACCGAATGAATCTGACAACCAGCCATCAACTCTGCTTCTTCAATAGCTCGCTGTATTGAGGCAACCGTCGACTCAATATTTACCACTACGCCTTTTTTCATACCGCGCGAAGGGTGTGAGCCGATGCCGATAATATCTACGGTATTATCGCTACCTACTTCCCCAACAATGGCTACGACTTTTGACGTGCCAATATCCAATCCCACAATTAATCGTTTTTCTGATGATTTCGACATTGCTTTACCTATTGCCCCCACCGTTTTCTAGCGGTGTTGTATTGCTAAACCATTTAGCTGCAAAACCGTTTTGATATCTCAAGTCCACATAGGCCAATGCATCTGACTTATGTGTTTTCAACACATCTATGTGATTCAAAAGGCGCTCTATTCTCTCTTCCACATGCACCTTGCCAAGCTGAACAACTAACCCGTCATTCAGCGTCAAACTGATGGCACCTCGTTCGCTCAACTGCATACCTTCTATGAACAGCGACTTTTTCAAAAGCTGTTCCTGATAAGTTTGCAGCAGTACCGTTAAATCCTTTGCCATTTCATCTGGCCCCTGTAGTTTTACCCAGTTCATATCGGGTAACTGTTCAGGGTAGAAAACTTTACCTTCTAATGAGACCACACCATTCAGTCCCCAATACGCTAATGGCTCATATTCTTCCACGGTAACTTGTAAGGTATCGGGCCATACTTTGCGCAAACGCACCGACTTTACCCAAGGTAGTGCGACAAACTTTTCTTCAGCAGTTGTCATATCCATAGTGAAGAAGCCACGATCATCAATAGATTTAATTGCAGCTCTGACTTCATCAGCCGATGTATACTGTTGCTCAAAAACTTCAAGTCGATTGATTGGGAACACATTGTCAGTATTAATGCTAAACACCCAAATCCCGGCAAAGACTAAAGCCACAACAAGCGCGCTTGCAGAAGCAATACCAAGCACCCACTTCAAAGGCTTAATCCAGCCTTTCAAGCTTTTCGCCTGTTTGCGTTCTTCGCGTGTTGCCATCTTTGCCATATCAATCAATATCCTTTAATGTCTTTCCACAAAACTGGTTTCGAGCACCGCGACTACCAGCTCTTCAAAACTCATGCCTGACTGCTTTGCAGCTTTAGGCACCAATGACGTTTCAGTCATTCCTGGCACTGTATTCACTTCAAGCAAATACCAGTTGCCGCTTGAGCGCTCTCGCATCAAATCGACTCGGCCCCAACCTTCACAACCCAGCGCATAAAATGCCGCCTGAGATAGTTCGGCCAGTTCCGCTTCATCTTCTGCATTTAAGCCGCTTGGGCATAAATATTCAGTCGTATTACTTTGGTACTTCGCCTGAAAGTCATAAAAAGTATTCGGCGTTTTGACACGAATACTGGATAATGCTTTGCCATTCAAAATACTGACGGTGTATTCATCGCCATCAATCCATTGTTCAAGCATCACTTCACGATCATATTGCTTAGCGCTATTCACTGCTTTTACCAGAGTTTCTGCATCATCAGCTTTCGCCATTCCAACACTTGAACCTTCACGAATCGGCTTTACCATCACGCAGCCACTCATATCGGCTAATACGTCTGCTGTTTGATCTAAACTTAAAACACCCGTATTCAACATGCGGTGTTTGGCAACTGGATAACCCATTGCCTGCCAAATCAGTTTCGTGCGCAATTTATCCATGGCGATTGCAGAGGCCATGACACCGCTACCGGTATAAGGCAGACCTAATAATTGTAAGTGCGCCTGAATAACTCCGTCTTCGCCGCCACGACCGTGTAATGCATTCCACACGCGATCGCACTGGCTATTTTGAATAGCTTCCAGGCCATCTGTTTTTGGATCAATCAGCACGGCATCTATCCCAACAGTTTGCAATGCGTTGTGAACCGCTTTACCACTGCGTAACGACACATCCCTTTCTGCAGAATGTCCGCCATAAAGCACCGCAACCTTGCCGAATTTATCAATACTCATTATTCGGCCTCCGTGTTTAATTGACGTAAATCCATTTTGACTTCAGCCCATGCCGGAGCGAGTGCTCCTACATTGCCGGCGCCTTGAGTCACAACCACGTCACCATCTTGCAAAATGTTGCTCAACAGTTCTGGTAGTTGTGAAATTTTTTCTACGTGAATCGGCTCGATTTTTCCACGCTGACGAATGCTTCGACACAAGGAGCGGCTATCCGCACCAGGGATGGGTTCTTCACCTGCCGGATAGACTTCAAGCAGTAACAATGCATCAACTTCTGAAAGAACTTTACTGAAATCTTCATACAAATCACGGGTACGGCTATAACGATGAGGCTGATAGACCATAACCAGGCGACGTTCTGGCCAACTACGACGCATCGCCTCAATAGTCGCCATTACCTCACTCGGATGGTGTCCGTAATCATCAAGCAAAGTGATTGTTTTGCCATCTACTTCAAAGTCACCATACATCTGGAATCGACGACCAATACCACCAAACTCTGCCAACGCTTTTTGAATTGATGCATCAGAAACACCATCTTCACTGGCTACAGCTATCGCGGCCAAAGCATTTTGTACATTGTGCCGGCCTGGTAAGTTCAAGGTAATTTCAAGCTCACCTTCATGGTCTCGACGAATGACTTTAAAGTGACTTTTGGTACCAGACTGTGTGAATTCAATCGCCCGAACATCTGCATTTTCGCTGAATCCATATGTAACGGTTGGGCGAGTAATTCTTGGCATGATTTCCTGCACCGTTTTGTCATCAATGCACAATACGGCTAGACCATAAAACGGTAAGTTATGCAGAAAATCGATAAAGTTATTTTCGAGATTCTTAAAATCCCCGCCATAGGTGTCCATATGGTCAGCTTCGATGTTAGTAACTACCGAAACCATTGGCTGAAGATGAAGGAAGGAAGCATCGCTTTCATCAGCTTCAGCAATAAAGAATCGACTGGTGCCAAGACGCGCATTTGAACCTGCACTGTTAAGCAAGCCACCAATAACAAAAGTCGGATCAAGTCCACCTTCCGCAAAAATACTGGCAATTAAACTGGTCGTAGTCGTCTTACCGTGGGTACCAGCCACCGCAACACCATGTCTGAAGCGCATCAACTCGGCCAACATTTCTGCACGAGGGACCACTGGAATCCGGTGCTCACGGGCGGCTTCTAATTCAGGATTAGTTTTGGGTATTGCTGTTGAAGCAACCACCACATTCACATCTCTAATGTTGTCGCTTCTATGCCCAATGAAGATATCAGCACCTAAAGTTTTCAGGCGTTCCGTGACTTTACTTTCACGCAAATCGGACCCAGACACCTGGTAACCCAAATTCAACAATACTTCTGCAATACCACTCATCCCGGCACCACCGATACCGATAAAGTGGACGCGACGAATACGACGCATCTCTGGAATCTGTTGCATTAATGTACTGTTAGAATTCATGTTTTATTTCTCACTTTCGTTTCTGCTTTTTCTGCTGCCGCTTGCTTACAATATTCTGCAACGGCCTTGGTAGCATCTGTCCTTGCTAATGCTTGAGATTTTCTTGCCATCTCAATTAAATGTTCTTTGTCATTAGCCAGAGCAGTAATTTCCTGAGCTAACCTTTCTTTACCCAAATCGTGTTGCTGAATGATTAATGCTGCACCCTGATCAGCAAGATACCGTGCGTTATAGGTTTGATGGTCATCCACCGCATGCGGATAAGGCACAAATATTGCTACGCATCCTGCCATTGCTATTTCAGCTACGGTCAATGCACCTGCACGGCACACTACAAGATCTGCCCATTGGTAGGCATGCGCCATATCATCAATAAACTCACACACTTCAAATTTAACTTTGTCAGTTGCCGTTGCTTCGTATCTCTCAGTAACAGATTCATAATTACCTTTCCCGCATTGATGCTTGACATGAACCTCTAAACCACTATTAACCAAGCTAAAAGTTTCCGGTAACTCTTCATTAAAAACAGCTGCACCTCGGCTACCACCAACAACCAGTATGTGAACGCTTCGGTTATCCATTTCGATCCGCTCTGATGGATCCTTATCGCTACCGATGTCCTGTCTGACTGGGTTACCAACGGTTTTTACTTTGTCACTTTCCGGGAATGCGCCTGGGTAGGCCTGTAATGTCCAGCGACTGAATCTGCTCAATTGTGTATTAGTCATCCCAGCAATAGCATTTTGCTCATGAATCACTAATGGGACTCCACACAATTTTGCAGCAATGCCTCCTGGCCCACTGGCAAAACCACCCATTCCCAGTACTACATCTGGTTTAAATTGTTTGATCGCTTTGCGGGCAAGCCAAACACTTTTCATAAGTTGAAATGGTGCTTTTATTAAAGACACCAGACCTTTATTACGAATGCCTTTAACTGGCAGTACACTCATTGGAATATCATGCTTAGGAACAAGCTCTTCCTCCATTCCACCTTGCGATCCCAACCAATGAAGCCTCCAACCTTCCTGCTGCAGTTCTTTTCCAACCGCCAATGCCGGGAAGATGTGTCCGCCTGTTCCGCCTGCCATCAATAAGATACGCTTAGTCATCCTGACCTCCTCTCGCAGAGCGATACTCGCGTTTCACTTTTGCAAATTCATGCTCACGACGACGGACTTCAAAATCCACCCGTAAAATAATCGCAATGGCCATACAGGTGACAATGAGCGAGTTACCGCCATAGCTGATAAACGGCAGGGTCAAGCCTTTGGTAGGAAGACTGCCGCTGGATACTCCGATATTAATCAGTGCCTGCAAACTCAACCAGAAACCAAATCCGTAGCTGATATAGGCGGCAAAATACTGCTCCATCTTCAGAGCACGACGCCCAATACTTAGGCTGCGCAACAATATGATAGAAAACAGGATGATGACGAACAGAACACCAACAAACCCGAACTCTTCGGCAAATACTGCAAACACAAAGTCTGTATGTGCTTCGGGTAAGTAGGAAAGTTTTTGTACGCTGTTACCCAACCCTACTCCAAACCAGTCGCCACGACCGAAAGCAATCAATGACTGAACCAATTGATAGCCGCTACCAAATTGATCAGCCCAAGGGTCAAGGAAGCTGGTTAAGCGCTTCATTCTGTATGGTTCTTTCCAGGCAACCAATGCCATGACAACACCAACAAATGCAGTCAATGAAATGAACTGCCATAACTTTGCGCCAGCCAGAAACAGCATAGCCAGAGCGGTTGCTACGATAACTGCAGATGAGCCAAAATCAGGCTGCAGTAGTAAGAAAGCAACCACCAGACCAATCACTAATAATGGCTTGGTGAAACCTTTAATCTGTGTCTGCAATTCATCACTGCGACGAACCAGGTAACCCGCAAGATAAGTTACGATGAAGAACTTCATTAATTCTGCTGGCTGTACTGTTAATGGACCAACACCAATCCAGCGTTTACTGCCATTCACTTCTTTGCCAATCACTAAAACCAGCATCAGCAAAATGATTCCTAATAGCAGCATATAAATTCCGTTAACCTGCCAGAATCTCGTATCAAGCTGCAGAACTAAAACTGACGCCACAACCGCAATGGATAAATAAATAATGTGCCTAATCAGGAAGTGGAACTCATTGCCATTCATGTGATCTTCAGCGAATGGCATTGAGCTTGATGCAACCATCATTAAACCAATCGCTAATAGAATCATGACAGGTCCCAGCAACCAGGGATCCAGGCGTGTACGCGGATCAGACAGCTTCAGCTGTTCCATGAAATCCGTGATTCTCAATGTGTTTAAGATGCTGGTCATAGCGCCTCCACACATTGAGCAAATTGTTCGCCACGATGCATATAGTTGGCGAACATATCTAAGCTTGCGCAAGCAGGAGAAAGAAGTACCAAATCCCCTTCTTGTGCATATTGATTAGCAGTGGTCACGGCTTCTTTTAAATTGCCGACCAGCTGGGATTTTTGTGGACATAATTTTGCAATTGCTGGTGCATCTTTTCCAAAACAAACCACAGCTTTTACTGTCTCATTGACAATCTGTCGCAGGCTGGACAGGTCTGCTCCTTTTGCATCTCCACCAGCGATTAGAACAATGTTATTGCCAAACTGGGGTTGGAAACTTAGTATTGCAGCAACTGTTGCGCCAACATTGGTAGCCTTTGAATCGTTAATGAATGTCACACCATTTTTTACTGCGACCAATTGGCAACGATGCGGCAAGCCCTTATAGGATTTCGCTGCATCTAACACAGGCTTGGTTAATTTAATGCCTGCAATTTCCACCAATGCTAATGCTACAGCTACATTAAGAGCGTTATGTATGCCCTGTAATGTCAGCTCGTTCAAAGCAAGAACCTTGTTGCCATTGTGAGTAATTGAGTTTTGCTCAATATTTACAGCCCACTCTGGCTGAGTATGTTCATTTGCAATACCAAACTTAACAACCTGAGCCTTGCCACTAGCGTCTTTAAGCCATGTGTTCTTATCGTCGGCATTGATAAGACAGGTGCCAGCCTGCTGATAAATTCTTAATTTGGCATCAGCATAGTCCTGGAAACTGTTGTAACGATCTAAATGATCATCACTGACATTTAAGACAGTCGCCACCACTGGCTTCAAGCTGTCAGTGGTTTCTAGTTGGAAGCTGGAAAGCTCGAGCGCTACCAAATCACCGTCTTGCTCCAATAGGTCCAACACTGGAACACCGATATTGCCACCAACTAATGCTCTTTTGCCGCTGGCATTGATTAGCTCACCAACCAAATCCGTAACCGTACTTTTGCCGTTGGAACCTGTTATAGCGATCACAGGCAAACTATTTATCTGTGCGAATAACTCGATATCGCCCACAATGCTGACACCGGCGTTTCGCGCAGCTTGTATATCATCGCGTGCGATAGAGATGCCAGGACTGACAACTAACTCATCATAATTTACAAATAACTCGCCATTCCATTTAAGCAAAGCGCCAGGAGCCAATTTTTCAAGTTCTTCGTGGCCTGGAGCAATGTCGCGCGTATCCATTACATGGAACGGCTGACGCAATGCAGACAAATAACGCGCAACCGCAAGCCCGGTCTGTCCCAGACCGAGAATTAAGCGGTTTTTGTAAGCGATATCTTTATGTTGCATTGCCATCATTCTCTAGTGTCCTGTTTAGCGTATTTTCAACGTCGCCAAACCAATCAATACTAAAATTAATGAAATAATCCAGAAGCGCACAATCACGCGAGGCTCTGGCCAACCTTTTAATTCATAGTGGTGATGTAATGGAGCCATCCTGAATATTCGCTTCCCTGTTAACTTGTATGAGCCGACCTGCAATATCACTGATAAAGTCTCAATGACGAACACACCACCCATGATGAACAGCACCAACTCCTGACGTACCATGACTGCTACGGCACCGAGTGCAGCACCGAGTCCCAGTGCACCCACATCACCCATGAAAACCTGTGCTGGATAGGTATTGAACCAAAGGAAGCCTAAACCTGCGCCAATTATTGCTGCGCAGAAAATAACAAGTTCACCCACTCCTTTAACATAAGGAATGGCCAAATATTCTGAGAAAACCTGATTACCGGTAACGTATGCAAAGATGCCAAGACCACCCGCTACCAGAACTGTTGGCAGTATCGCCAAGCCATCAAGACCATCTGTTAAGTTCACTGCATTACTGGTTCCAACAATCACAAAATAAGCCATGAAGATGAAGAGAATACCTAGTTGTGGCATGACGTCTTTCAAGAACGGCACTAATAGTTGAGTTTCAGCAGGTGAAGCCGTGTAGAACAGGTAAAGTGCAATGCCAGCACCTAATAGCGACTGCCAGAAATACTTCCAGCGCGCGATCAGACCTTTAGGATCTTTGCGCACCAGTTTGATGTAATCGTCCGCCAGGCCAATTAAGCCAAACCCCACCAATGCGATCAAAGCCACCCATAAATAACGGTTGCTCAGTTCGCCCCACATCAATGAGCTGAAAACAATCGCGAATATAATTAAGGCACCGCCCATGGTCGGAGTACCAGCTTTTGCAAGGTGTGTTTGTGGACCATCATCACGCACGGTTTGTCCAATTTGATACTTGCTCAAACGACGAATCATTGATGGACCTACCAGCAATGAAATGCCTAAGGCCGTAATTACGCTAACAATCGAGCGAAATGTTAAGTATTGGAACAGGTTAAACCCTGAGTAATACTGCGATAAATAGTCTGCTAACCAGGTCAGCATTATTGATTCCCCCCAAATTTCGAATTCTGCTCATCCGCGGCGGGTGCTACCAATGCATCGACCACCTGTTCCATTCGGGCGCTACGTGAGCCTTTTACTAATATTTTATAATCTGACTGCATAATGCTTTTCAGGTAAGAAACAAGTAGGTCTTTTGTCTCAAACCAATGTGCCTTTTCGCCAAATGCTTCGGCACTGTGTTTTACCCATTCCCCGCAAACCAGTAAGCGATCAATTTTTCTATCTTTTGCATACTCGCCCACTTCACGGTGATACCGCTCACTGTCATCACCCAGCTCAGCCATATCCCCAAGAACCAGCAATTTGGTTCCGCTTAGAGTTGCTAAGTAATCAATTGCTGCTTTTACTGCTGGAACACTGGCGTTATAAGTATCGTCAATAATCAGTGCGCCATTTGCTGCTTTCAATTGATTTAGGCGGCCCTTAACTGAAACCATGGTTTCAAGACCGTTTTTAATCATTTCCATATCAGCACCAGCAACCGATGCCAGTGCTGCAGCAACTAACGCATTGGATACATTGTGCATACCCGGTACCGGAAGCTGCACGCTTATTGTCTGGCTACTGCCGTCTTGGGTATGTTGCATTTCAAAAAGTACATTGCCGTTTGCTTGTAATTGACAATTATCAGCCACAAAGTTGGCATCTTTATGGCGTGATACTGTAACTTTGTGTAGCGAATTAAAACGCTCAGCCCAATCATCAGCGAATGCACTATCCAAATTAATTACTGCAGTTCCTTCTTCAGATAGACCCTCATAAATTTCAGACTTGGCTTTTGACACACCCTCAATCGACCCAAAACCTTCAATGTGTGCGGCTTCTACATTATTGATGACGCTGACATCTGGCTTAGCGATTGAAGCACAGTAGGCAATCTCCCCAACATGATTGGCACCCATTTCTATCACTGCGAATTGGTCAGTAGCCTTTAATCTCAACAGCGTTAAAGGCACACCAATATGGTTATTAAAATTACCCTGTGTTGCCAACAGATTGCCTTTTTGGCGCAAGATACTGGCAACCATTTCTTTAACGGTCGTCTTACCCGCGCTGCCAGTAATACCAATTACAAAAGGATTCACCTGATCACGCACATAACCCGCAATGGCACCAAGTGCTTTAGAAGTATCGGCAACAATGACTTGTGGTAAATCACTATCGACAGCGTGCTCAACCAACAAGGCAATGGCACCTTCTGCTTTGGCTTTTCCTACAAACTTATGGCCATCAAAGTTTTCACCTATTAATGCCACGAACAGTGCATCGCGACAGTCCACTCGACTATCGGTTACCACTTTTTCTATAGTTTTTTCCGGCCCCTGAAGTTGGCCGTCAGTTACTTGTGCGATTGTTTTCAAACTTAATGGGATCATGCGATTTCCTCCATTAAGTCTGCTACTGTTTCCAAATCTGAATAGTGAATTTTCTTGGTTCCAATTTGCTGATAATCCTCATGGCCCTTTCCAGCGACAAGAATCATGTCATTGGCAGCACTGTGAGTTAATGCAAACTTGATTGCTTCTTTTCTTTTTTGAATATATTCAGCGTTCTTGTTACTCATGCCCTGACGAATCATGTCGACAATATTGTCAGCATTTTCCGTTCTTGGATTGTCATCAGTAATAATCACATGATTAGCTTTCTGTTCGGCAACACCGCCCATTAATGGTCGTTTTGTATTATCGCGGTCACCGCCACAGCCAAACACACACCACAAGTCACCATCACAATGCTCACGCAAACTACCGAGTGTTTTATCGAGAGCATCTGGGGTATGAGCATAATCAACTACAACCGTTGCCTTACCAGCTTTAGTAAAACTTTGCATACGGCCTGGAACAGCCTTGGCTGCATTAAGTGCAACGATCCACTTATTAATATCGCCAAACAAGAATCCTAAAGCAGACGCTACCGCCAATAAGTTTGATAAGTTGAAATGCCCTAATAAGCCAGAGCGTAATTTGCTTGTACCCCATGGTGTATGCAACTCAGCTTGAATGCCTTTCATATTGAACATTTGATTTTGAGCGACAACCCAGTCACTGATATTCAAACTGTCATTCTTTTCTTTACAGCTATAAGCAATTTTTCTGCAACTAATCTGTTCATCTGCTAATAGTCGACGTCCATATTCATCGTCAGCATTAATCACAGCGACCTGAAGATTTTCGCTGATAAATAACTCTCTTTTAGCTTGGAAATACGACTCCATATCACCGTGATAATCCAAATGGTCCTGCGATAAATTGGTGAATATCGCGACCTTGTATGCTACTGCTGCTACGCGCGATTGCACCAAACCATGCGATGAAACTTCCATCGTCATGTGGTAGTTTTTCTGCTGTAGATATTCTGCCGCTAATCGCTGAATAGCTATCGCATCAGGCGTTGTATTTTCTGTAGCTTTCAGTTCATTTGGATTGCCGTTACCCACCGTGCTAAGCATTAATGTTGGATATTGTAAAAACTCAAGCGCCTGAGCCAGTAGGTAAGCGCAACTGGTTTTCCCATTGGTTCCAGTTACACCAATTACTGACATTTTTTTAGTCGGGTTGCCATAAAAGCGGGCGGCAATCAGACTGACATTTTGACTTAAGTTTTTAACAGGAATTAAAACAGCCTCCTTATAGTTATAAACCCCGGAGAGAGTCTTGGCGGAGGCTGCCACTTGCTGGTTGTCATTGAGCAAGGTTTTGAAAATCGTTTCACTACCATCCTGTTCGAAAAGAACCACCGAAGCTCCTGAATCAACGGCTTGTTGGATATATTCACGGCCATCAGTAGCATGTCCAGGATAAGCTACGAACATTTCACCAGCTTTTATTTGACGACTGTCTAGCTGCAATCCGTTCACTTCAATGCTTGCTAGTTGCGGAAAGTCTTTCCACAACTGCTCACTCACTACTGGTTTAATGATCTTCTTCAATGCAGCGGTCTGTTGTAATGGTTTAGTCATGTTGACCTCCCACCACATTAGTCGCTGTAGCGATTGCGTGTTTTTGCGACTTATTATCTGGCGCAATATTTAGCAAATGCAGCGCCTTATCCGCCACTTTTGAAAAAACTGGGGCAGATACTGTTCCGCCGTAGTAACTATCACCGGCAGGCTCATCAACCATGACAACAATGGCAAATTTGGGATCGCTGGCTGGTACAAGTCCGGCGAACACGGTTACATACTCATCACCATAACCACCACGCACGGCCTTTCTAGAAGTACCCGTTTTACCTGCGACACGATAACCATCGACTTTGGCCTGAGTACCGGTACCACCTTCCGAAACCACCTCTTCCATCATTTTCACAACTGCTCGTGCCACTTCCGGCTCGATGACCTGTTCTTGTGGATATTCTTGACCATCAGTTCGCTTGATAAGCGTCAATTGATTACGTACACCACCTGCACCAAGAATGGCATAAGCCTGAGCCAGTTGAATGGGGCTGACCATAAAGCCATAACCATAAGACATGGAAGCCTTCTCATGTTCTGACCAATTAGCTCTCGGTGCTAGAATTCCATCCGCTTCACCTTGAATGCCTAATCCAGTCTCCATACCAAAACCGACTTTATAGTAAGTACTTAAGAATTCTTGATCTGAAAGTTCGAGAGCTATCTTGGAAACACCCATGTTGCTGGATTTTTTAATAATTCCATCCAGGTCCAGAACTCCATAATTTCGAGGGTCACGAACCCAGGCATAACCTAGCTTCATACGTCCAGGTGAAGTATCCACTGTTGAGTTTGTCGAAAACTTACCACTTGAAAGGCCACTGACTACCGTTAATGGTTTCACGGTTGAACCAGGCTCAAATAAGTCGGTTATGGAGCGGTTACGTGTGAACTCAGGAAGTCTACTGTCCGATCTATTGGGGTTGAATGATGGCTGGCTTGCCATAGCCAGAACTTCGCCGGTATCCACATCAACCACCACTACAGAACCACCTTTGGCGCCGTTCTGTAAAACAGCCTTCTTCAATTCTTTATAGGCAGTTGCCTGAATTCTTGTGTCAATACTAAGCTGTAGATCGTTGCCCTGCTCAGCCTGCGCCAGAATTCCTCGCTCTTCAACTACCCGACGGTACAAGTCCACTACTACCTGCTTACTTCCAGGCTGGCCAGTCAGAAAGCTGTCAAAAGCTCTTTCAACCCCTTCCAGGCCCTTGTCATCAATACCAGTAAAGCCCACAAGATGGGCAGTCACTTCAGCGCTAGGATAATACCGACGATACTCGGTTTTAAATTCAACCCCGGGAATATCCAGCCGTTTAATATACAGCCCGACATTCGGATCAACATGCCGTTCGAGCCAAACAAATCGTTTATCAGCTCTATCTTTAACCCATTGATTCAATTGATTTTCATTACGTTTCAATGCCGCAGCAAATGCTTTCCACTCTTTACTTTGTAGCACATCCTCATTAGCTAAAAGCGTTTTAGGATCAAGCCAGACTGACTCGGTGGGAACTGAGCGAGCCAGCTCAACACCATTACGATCCAGGATCAGGCCACGATGACTAGATATACCTTTTACACGTACCGAGCGTGACTCTCCTGCCTCTGTCAGTTCCTCAGCGTTAACCACCTGAAGATACGCAGCACGTGTCACTAAAGCACCAAAACCGCACAACAATACCGCAATCATGACGTAATAACGCCATGTACAAAGCGGTACTGTTTTTAACTTACGGTTCTGTACTTTCTTCATTATTTACCTCTAACCGAGGGCGTAATTAACACTTCATTTCTTGAATCTAACGGCTTCATTTGCAAGCGTTTTTCAGCAAGAGACTCTACTCTGCTGTGTTCTGATAATGCACTCTGTTCAAGGCTTAACTTCTGCCATTGAAGATCCAGTGCTGTCTGTTCATCTTCCAGTTGCTTCAATGCAATCGTTGCCTGACGCATCTGGTGAGTCTGGTGGGCAATCACAATACCTGAAACCACCACCAGTACTCCCAACAGAATGACTCCAAAGCGACGGAGCACGGTTGCCAGCAAACTGTAAAAAGGCCACAAACTAGTAGTTTCTTTTACCTTCTCTTTTAGTTTGGCCGGGCTCATGCCAACTTCTCCGCAACTCGCATTACTGCGCTTCGAGCTCGTATATTCCGTTCCAACTCGCTTTCACCAGCTTTGGTAAACTTGCCAACCTTCTTCATGCGACGATTAATCATGTCTTCCGTAATCGGCAAGCCAGGCGGAAAATCCTGCCCTTTTTCCTGCTTCTGAATAAATTGTTTAACGATACGGTCTTCCAGCGAATGGAAGCTAATCGCTACCAGGCGTCCACCTACCTTTAGTACGTTCAGTGCTTGTTCTAATGTATCTTTCAGATCATCCAGCTCACGGTTAACCGCTATACGAATGGCCTGAAAGCAGCGCGTCGCTGGATGTTTATGCTTTTCCCAACGGGGATGCGCTTGTGAAATAATGTCCGCCAATTCTTTGGTCCGAGTAATTGCCGTTTTCGCTCTTTTTTCTACGATGGCGCGAGCGATTCGTTTCGAATAGCGCTCTTCGCCGTATGTTTTAAAAGTCCAAACCATGTCCTCTTCATCAGTATTGGCAACCCACTGCGCTGCTGTCTGCCCACGAGTGGTATCCATGCGCATATCTAATGGCCCATCCTGCATAAAACTAAATCCGCGCTCTGCCTGATCAAGCTGTGGCGATGAAACGCCTAAATCCATTAACACACCGGTTACTTCACCAACCCAGCCACGCTTGCTAACCTCTTGTTCTAAAAGAGAAAAACTCTCATGAACGATGCTGAATCGTTGGTCTTCCTGCTGCAGTTGTTCGCCTACTGCAATGGCTTGTAAATCTTTATCAAATCCTATCAATCGCCCCTCATCCGATAGATGCGACAAAATGGCGCGACTATGTCCGCCGCGACCAAATGTGCAATCGATGTAAATGCCGTCAGGGTCGATCACTAAAGCCTCCACTGCTTCGTTTAGCAGGACTGAATCGTGTTCTTGTTCGGTGCTCATAACTAGAACGCCAGTTCAGGTAAACTTTCTGGATCCAATGGCCCCTCAGCCAACGCTTCAACATCCTGCTCAATCTTCTTGTGCCAATTCTCTTCATTCCAAATCTGGAAGGTTTTGCCTTGGCCGGCTAGTAGTAATTGTTTTTCCAATTGCGCATATTCACGCAGGACAGGAGGCAGTAGAATACGTCCATTACCATCGATTTCATGCTCTGATGCATGACCGAGTAACATACGTTTAATACGGCGTTGGTTAGGGTCTGTGTTAGAAAAAGTGTCGAGTTTTGCTTCGAGTTGTTCCCAGTGGGGGAGCGGGAAAAGTAATAAACACGGGTCAAACAGGTCAATAGTCACCACAATTTGATTGGAGCAAACATCTTCAAAACGCGAGCGGTACTTCGCCGGAATGGCGATACGACCTTTCGCGTCCATATTGATTGCAGTTGCTCCACGGAACATGGCTCTATGTAAACCCCACTTTTGACTCGTTATGCCAGAACCGAAAGTGCTACCCGGTTCTCAGCTGTTTTATGCAAATTGGTCGTTGATCTTCACTGATCCCTTACGATCCACTTTGCGACACTTTTCTCCACTTCTCTACACTATATGAACTTTGCATTGATTTTGCAAGGCAAATTTGCATGGAAAATGTGAAAAATGTCCTTATTTGACAAACACTTAGCGAAGTTAGTCAGCACTAACAAACATGCAAAAATAAACTGCTTATTTTTCAGAAAATTAGATAGGGAAGTTAGAATTTACTTTAAGTTAGAGTATGGGATTTAACATTTTGAGCTGTTTTTGGGTCAGAACAGTGGATTCGTTTGTTTAAACAGCCTTTTTAAAAGGTCTCGGCCTAACCCACAGCCAACTGACCAATACCAAAGCACCGAATAGAGTATAGGCCACAACAAATACCCAATGTGGAAAACGATAATAGAGAATCGTTTCCAGCCAGTATGAAATGAAAGAATCCTGATAGCCCGCCTCTCCAGCCATTTGTCGTAAGCTATTTTCCCAGACAGTCAATGGGCAAATAGCACCAAACCAGGACTGAATGACCACTACACCAATCGCTAATAAGTGTGCCAACCGAATCCAGGGGTTTCGAACCCAAGACCAGCCACATATGCCACCTATAATGATGAACAGCAATCCAAGCACCACAAATACAACAAATAGTGTATGAGTAATCAGAATTAAATCAGCCAACAAAATGTAGAATTCAGAAGAGTTCATGGTGTAAGTATACACGCTAACTGAACAGTTAATGACGAAGAAAAATAAGCTTGCTGGAATGCAGGGGCTCTTATGAAGAGTGCGTCTAGGACAATCATCGACAAATGACCGAAACTTCAGAACATAACTATCAATATGGAAAAAAATAAGCTGGCCGGTAAGCCGAATCTCTTATTAAGAGTGCGTCTAGGACAGTCATCGACGAATGACTGAAACTTCAGGACAAAACTATCAATAAGGATAAAATAAGCTGGCCGGTAAGCCGGATTCTGTCAAGGACAGTCATTCGTCTAGGCCATGAATCACTCCATGGCTCAAGCAACCTACCCGGTTCCAACGCGAGCCACGCCATACGGAACCCTATTTGGTCTTGCTTCGGGTGGGGTTTACCTCGCCACATACTGTTACCAGCAGTGCGGTGCGCTCTTACCGCACCATTTCAACCTTACCTGTGAATCTTGCGATTCCATCGGCGGTATGCTTTCTGTTGCACTTGCCGTCGGCTTGCGCCGCCCAGGCGTTACCTGGCACCCTGCTCTGTGAAGTCCGGACTTTCCTCTCCCCACCATATGGTGGGCAGCGACTGTCTGGCCAGCTTGTGGGCAAGTTTAGTCTTCAATGATGAAAAAGCAAGCAAAATTAAAAAGGCAGGCTCATTGGCCTGCCTTTTTATGTATATAATTTCAGAGTTTATTTAAACTGTGACTCTATGGTTTCTTCGAACCACTCCTCAAACATACGCTTTTCGTAATAAAAACTCTCTCTTCTGTATTGACCAGGAGACCTGATTCGATCCAAAAAATTCATGTCCTTTAATGTCTCAGTACCTTGTTTTAGAATCGTACCGTCTTTATTAATCAACTGATAATCAAACTTCATTATTGGGTAATACAAACGTTCTACCAGCCGATAATCATTGAGTCCACCATACCGGACATCTCCAGCCAGATCGAGATCGGTAATACGAAACTCAAACACAGCTCCCTCTGGTAATTTCTCACTAAGTTTTGTAAATGACTTCTCCAGACTTGTTTTCACACGCTTATAGAAACCTGATTTAGTCTCGTTTGCAGGACGTACATCAATAAAGTCATCAAAATCACCCCAGCTGACTTTAACCTCACCAGCTAGCGCCATCATCGGAAGCGTTAGTAAAATAGCAACTGCTGATTTAAGTGATTTCATAAACATCTCCAGTTCAGTTAATAGTCATTAAGTTCCAACTTGTAGAACTTTTCATTACCTACTAAGACTCTAGTTAACAGAGAAAAGTGACACTAATTTTATTTTTCTTTTTGTTCCAAAGCCCATTGATATAAGACCTTTTTCTTCAGCCCTGACACCTGAGCAGCAATTTTAGCAGCCTTATTCGGGGGTAACTCTTCGAGTAACGCAGCCATTAGCATCTGAGTATCAGAATCCATTTCTGTCGGTTTATCGTCAGCTCCAGTCACCATCAGAACAAACTCTCCCTTTTGTTGATCCAGATCTTGCTCCAGAATATTGATCAAAATAGCAGCCGTTCCGGATAGGATGGTTTCAAAGGTTTTTGTCAGTTCGCGAGCAATTACTAACTCCCTACCCCCCATAATTTCGCTTAAATCTTTTAGGCAGTCTAAGATTCGATGAGATGACTCATAAAATACCAGTGTTTCCCTATTTTGAGACAAATCACTGAAAACTTGTTTTCGTCCGGATGATTTCGCTGGTAGAAATCCCCAGAAACTAAAACTGTCAGTCGCCAGCCCGGCAACGCTCAGGGCTGTAATAATGGCACTGGGACCCGGGATTGGACTGATGCGAAAGCCTTGCTTCCTAATTTCTCGTACAAGCTTAAAGCCGGGATCGGATATCAGGGGAGTGCCCGCATCAGAAATCAAGGCTATATGCTTTCCCTGCTGTAACAGTCCTGCAATTTGTTCAATTCGAGCCACCTCATTGTGTTCATGGAGCGACATCATCTGAGTATCTATGGCGTAATGATGCATGAGCCGTTGACTGTGTCGTGTATCTTCAGCAAAAATCAGATCCACCTCTTTAAGTAGACGAATAGCACGTGTAGATATGTCTTCAATATTGCCAATCGGCGTAGCCACCACATATAAAATGCCTAATTGTGCCGATGCTGTATCACTTTGTGCGAATTCTGCCATAGCTTTTTTGCCTTGCTGCGCCTAAGCGCCTAAAATACCGATAATTATTTGATGAGTATGGAATTATGACAAAAAAGCGTATGCATAAGAACCTCATATTAGTATTCACGGCTTTTTTCAGCGTATTGATGGTAACGTCCTGTACAACCACCTCTTCTCGTAAGTCTGATTCACGGGCCGTTGCGGACTACGACATGCAGCCTGCAGAGTTTTATTTGCAGCAGGCAGAAGCAGCAGAAGAAGCCGATAGAGCCCCTTTCCTACTACAGGCGGCTAAAGCCTACGTTCAGAGAAAGCAATATACTCAAGCATACGATATATTAAATAGCTTTTATCCAACTCAATTACCGCTCGAATTACGCAAGGACTGGTACTTATTGGTCGGTGAAGTGGCTCTTACTCAGGACCAACCATTTGATTCAATCCGCGCTCTTCAAACAGTGCGTAACCCTGAGCAGTTCAGTCCTGAGTGGCAATCACATTATTACAGATTGCTTGCGGATAGCCTGGCTGCCAATCAGCGCCATGCCGATGCGGCAATGACACGCATCGAAGCCATGCCTTTGTTTACAGACCCAGACCTTCGCGAAGAACAGGAACGTAAAATCTGGATTGAGTTGATGACTTCTCCAACCGGAGCTCTTGAAATCACTCGCAACCGTGCGGATCAGCATGATGAGCTTGGCTGGTTAGACATGGCGATCATTCAGCAGCAATTTGCCAATAATCCAGCTGCCCTTTCAGAAGCTATGCAGGAATGGAATATCCTCTATCCTAACCATCCGGCCCTTTACTATATTGATATTAAAGTACAACGAGAGAGTGTTGTCGTTGATATTGGTGCTCCAACAAAAATTGGACTGTTTCTTCCAACTAGCGGGCGCCTGTCTACAGTTGGTAACGTGATTCTTGATGGATTTATGACTTCGTTTTATGACACCCAGATGATGGGTAGCGAGAAGCCCGAAGTGGTTGTTTATGACACAGCCAGTGAACCCGTTGAGTTACTCTATCAACAGGCTTTAGCTGACGGTGTTGAATTTGTCATTGGTCCTTTATTGAAAAATAAAGCCAACGATATAGCACAATATCAAAAGCTGCCAATTCCAACTTTAGTTTTAAATCGACTGGATAATACCTACGCACCAACGGGCATGTTCCAGTTTGGACTGCCAATCGAAGATGAGGCAGAACAGATCGCCCGTTCCGCTATTGATAAGGGACAAACCCGTGCTTTCGTTATCAATGCTGATAAAACTGTCGGCAATCGAGCAGTCGAAACATTTAATGACGTTTTTCAACGCCATGGCGGTACCGTGGTTAGAAGTGCCGACTTATCTCGCACTCCGGATCCAAAAGTTGCCGTGATGCAGATGCTTGGCGCTGATCAGGCTGAAAAACGAAAGCGAGAGCTGCAAAACCTTTTAAATCTTCCGATTGAGTCTTCAGCACAAATATCTACCACTGCAGATTTTATCTTTATGATTGCAGAGCCGGAAAAAGCTCGTATTATCAAGCCATACTTGAACTATTACTATGCTTACAATCTGCCTGTTTACGCCACTTCAAACCTTTATAATGGTAGTAATAGACGCGAAAATGACCTCAACGGCATTTATTTTGTCGATGCCCCCTGGATGATACCGCAAACCGAGGAACAGGCTTCGAACAAGCAAAAGATTACGAAAATGTTCCCAACCGCAGGTGGTAGTCTTGGACGCTTTTTTGCACTAGGCTATGACTCATTCCTGCTAATACCTGAAATTGGCCAGTTATCTGCATTATCCGATTACTCTGTTGAAGGGCTTTCGGGTGAGCTTACATTAGATTTTTATGGCAGAATTGTTCGCAAACTTGCCTGGGCTAAATATCAGAATGGACACTGGATACCAGTTAACCCTTAGCAATACTAACTTTAATAAATTGGTCATCAAGGAATAGTACGATAAATGAGTACTCGACAGCGTGGTGATAAGGTTGAACTCTTCGCCGAAAATCATCTCAAAAAACGAGGACTCAAGTTAATTGAGAGGAACTATAGTTCCCGTTACGGTGAGATTGACCTGGTCATGCTGGATGGTTTGACTTTAGTATTTGTTGAAGTTCGCTTTCGCGCCAATACCAGCTTCGGTAGCGGTGCTGAAACCGTTGATTTGCGCAAGCAACAAAAAATCATCAAAACGGCTCAGTTGTATTTACAGTCCAATAAAAAAATGCAGCAACGTGATTGTCGTTTTGATGTTGTTTCCGTAACATTGGCATCAAATGAGCCGATTATAGAATGGCATCAGAATGCTTTTCAGGCCTCCGCCTGGTAAGTATTGTATCAGTTACTCGACCAGGTAGATTATGATAGAACGAATTCGTGATATTTTTACAGAAAGTATTCAAACTAAAATTGCTGCAGCTGATGCTCTACCCGAGTCAATCGAAAAAGCTGGGCAAATCATGGTTAACAGCTTGCTTAATGGCCATAAAATTCTTAGTTGCGGTAATGGTGGATCTGCTGGCGATGCACAGCATTTCTCTTCAGAAATGCTCAACCGCTTTGAGCGCGAGCGCCCAAGTTTACCGGCAATTGCCTTAACAACTGATACGGGTACGCTGACATCCATTTCTAACGATTACAGTTATAATGACGTGTTTGCGAAACAATTGAGAGCATTAGGCCAACCTGGCGACGTATTGCTGGCTATTTCAACCAGTGGCAACTCGCGAAATGTGATTAATGCCATGGAAACTGCTCTCAGTAAAGATATGCTGATTGTTGCTTTAACCGGTAAAGATGGCGGTGAAATGGCAGGTCTGATGGGGCCTAACGATATTGAAATTCGTGTTCCATCAAATTCCACGGCACGAATTCAGGAAGTCCATCTTGTGGTGATTCATGCACTTTGCGATTTTATTGATAACAGTTTATTTGGTACCGAGGTTTAATAATGCTAACTAAAAACTCACTCCGCTTTTTAATTCTTCTTCCAGTCTTACTGCTTGGCTTATCAGCATGTACAACTTTTGGCACCGTTGCTGAAGACTCTAGTATTCAAGTCCGGATCAAAGACAGAATTTATCCGATACTGGAAAAAAACCAACCTAATGCTGTGGATGTGGTTAGCCATAATCTTTATGTGCTCATTTATGGGCAAGTGCCTAATGAAGATGTAGTTAACCAAATTTCTATGGCGGTTAAAGGTGTGCCTGAAATGAAGAAGGCATTTAATGAGTTACGTATTGGTAACCCTGAAAACGTCAGTACTGCTACAGATGTCTGGATCACAACCAAAGTCAAATCCAGTCTTGCTGCAGAAAAGGGGTTGGATTCTAAGCGTATAAAAGTCATTACCGAAGATAAGGAAGTGTTCCTGATGGGAATGGTTACTCGCGAAGAGGGGGACAAGGCTGCCCTCGTTGCACGCAATATTTCCGGCGTTAAAAAAGTAGTAAAAATCTTTGAGTATATCGACTAAGTAAAATTCCCACTCGATAGGAACGCAAAGGCGAGCATAGTGCTCGCCGTTTTTTATTATTTAAACCTGAATCACTTAAGTAAGCTACTACTTAACGACTTTTAGGTTAGGCTTTCCTTTTGGAGGCTTTGGTGGCTCATCGTCTGGTCCATCATCACCGGGTCCTGAACCATTTTCATCATCAATTGGCGCTAACTCTGGCTCATTTGTCTCATCAGAATACATATTAGCGGAAAACATAATACCCTGATCATTTTCCCTGGCATAAATTGCGATAATTGAGCTGGTAGGAATATATAGGCCTAATGATTGCCCAGAAAAACGGGCATTAAAGCTTACAAAGTTATGATTCAGTTCAAAGTTAGCAACAGCAGTTGGAGCAATGTTGAGAACAATTTTTCCGTCATTGGCGAACTGCATTGGAACATCAACTTGGGGATGCGAAGTATCAACGAGGATCTGGGGAGTCCACTCATTATCGAGTATCCACTCGTAATAAGCGATTAATAAATAAGGTTGTAATGGCGAGTTACCCGCCATTACATTAGACCCATTTTGATTTCACGTTCTTCTTCAGTCAAACTGACCTTGAAAGATTCGCGATCAAAAATACGCTCCATATAATCGTGGATTGCCTTGCTACCACGACCTGAGATCTCAATTCCTAATTGATCAGCGCGCCATAACAAAGGAGCAATGACACAATCAACCAGCGAGAACTCTTCACTCATAAAGTAAGGGTTGCTGGCAAACACAGGCGCTAGAGCCATAATGCTTTCCTGTAATTCCTTACGAGCTTTTTTTGCCTTTGCTTCAGTACCGTTAACGATAATTTCGTATTGGCTGTACCACTCCTTCTGGATGCGATGCATCATCAGGCGGCTACGGCCTCGAGTCACTGGGTATACCGGCATTAATGGAGGATGAGGAAAACGCTCATCCAGGTACTCCATGACAATACTGGCTTCGTATAAAACCAAGTCACGGTCAATTAAGGTCGGAACTGAACCATATGGATTCAAGTCCAACAAATCTTCCGGAACATTGTCAGGGGTAACTTCTACCACTTCATAATTTACACCTTTTTCTGCTAAAACAATGCGTGCCTGATGGCTGTACACATCATTGCCAGAAAAAAGTGTCATAACTGAACGTTTGGCAACTACTGCCATACTGTTTTCTCCTGCGAATAACAAGAAAGCCCCGGTAAGGATTCACCGAGGCTTAGGATGCTGATTAATGAATGTCTTTCCAGAACTCTTTCTTCAGGAAATAAGCAAATATTAATAGCACAAATAAGAACAATAGAACCCAAACACCCATACGCTTACTTTCCAGTTTTACTGGATTGGCGGTGTAGGCCATAAACGCAGTTAGGTCACGAATATTTTCGTCATATTCTTCCGGGGTCATCTGTCCTTCTTTAATCTGAACAAACATCTTGCCTTCAGCTGCTAATTTAGCCATAGCAGCTTCTGCCTCATGTTGTTTTTCTTCTGCTTCAGCTTTTGCTTCTTCGCTTGCTTCAGAATCATTCAACACAGCTTTGGCTTCAGCAATTTGCTCTTCAACAGAAAGTAGTTCATCACTCTTTGCCTGTAAGCCTTGCAGATCAGCAAGAATATGAGGCATACCCACTTCAGGGAATACTGTATTATTCACCCCAAATGGACGTGATGGGTCGACGTAGAAAGAACGCAAATAGTTATACACCCAGTCTTCACCACGAACACGAGCAGCCAAAGACAGATCCAGCGGATCAACACCGAACCACTTCTTGGCTAAATCACCATTCATGCTTTTATCCATGGTGTCACCGAACTTTTGGTCACCAAGAATGAGGTTGTTTACTGTTTGTTCTTCAGTTAACTCCAAGTCTTGAGCAATACGCGAATAGCGTACGTATTCCATCGAGTGACAACCCAAGCAATAGTTAACGTATAACTTGGCACCATTTTGCAGTGAAGTTTTATCCGACAAATCAATATTTGCCGGATCATTTGGATATGTTGTACCACCACCCGCAGCGAATGCAGATACAGGTAGCAGGAATAAAATAGCTGTAATTAACTTTTTCATTTGTCTGTTACCCTCTCTGGTACTGGTTTAGTTTTCTCGAACTTGGGCAAGAACCACAAGGCGATAAAGAAGAAGAAGTAATAGACGGTACAAATACGTCCTAGCCACTTAGTAAAGTCTGTTACAGGAACAACACCTAGAACACCTAGAATGATGAAAGAGATAACAAACAGGGCTAATAGAATTTTGTACGAAGCACCGCGGTAGCGGATCGACTTCACTTTTTGACGGTCAAGCCAAGGCAATAGGAACAAAATAACAATTGCCAATGCCATTACGATGAAGCCACCAAACGGATCCGGAACTGCACGCAACATGGTATAGAATGGTGTGAAATACCAAACCGGGGCAATATGCGGAGGTGTTTTCAGCGGATTAGCTGGCTCAAAGTTTGGACGCTCAAGGAAGTAGCCACCAAAATCAGGAGCAAAGAAAACCACGCCGAGGAAGATCATCATGAAGACTACTACACCGACGATGTCTTTAACCGTGTAATAAGGATGGAAAGGAATACCATCTAATGGAATACCGTTCTCATCTTTCTTCTCTTTGATTTCAACGCCGTCTGGGTTGTTTGAGCCAACCTTATGTAGCGCTACAATGTGCAAGAACACCATCGCAACCAATGCCAATGGAACTGCTACAACGTGTAAAGCAAAGAAGCGGTTTAGAGTCGCTAATGACAAAGTAAAGTCACCACGAATCCATTCAACCAGGTCTGGACCGACAACTGGAATGGTACCAAACAGGTTAACAATCACCTGAGCTCCCCAGAATGACATCTGTCCCCATGGCAATAGGTAGCCCATAAAGGCTTCCGCCATTAACAGTACAAAGATGATCATACCGAAGATCCAGATCAACTCGCGTGGCTTTTTATATGAACCGTACATAATGCCACGGAACATATGCAAATAAACCACAACGAAGAATGCTGAAGCACCTGTTGAGTGGAGGTAACGAATAAGCCAACCATATTCAACATCACGCATGATGTATTCTACAGAAGCAAATGGCTCGCTTGGGCTGTAGAACATGGTTAACCAGATACCGGTAAGCAATTGGTTAACTAAAACCAACATTGCTAGTGAGCCAAAGAAATACCAGAAGTTGAAGTTCTTTGGTGCATAATACTCAGCTAAATGCTCGTTCCAGACTTTAGTAGCTGGGAAACGGGCATCAAGCCATGTCATAAAATTCTTAAACATTAGGCACCTCCCTCTTCACCAATCACAATCATTTTAGCTGCTGTGTCGATAGTGTAAGGAGGAACTTCCAAGTTAGCGTTAGCTGGAACACCGCTATAAACACGACCAGCCAAATCAAACTTAGAACCATGACATGGGCAGTAATATCCACCTAGCCAGCCACCTTCTAAAGAACCCGCATCTGCAAAAAGCTGCGGTGAACAACCCAGGTGTGTACAAATACCAACCGCGACAAAGATGTCAGGCTCAATTGAACGGTATTCGTTTTTACAATATTCAGGTTGTTGTGGTTTTTCTGACGCTGGATCGGCTACAAGCCCTTCACTCTTTGTGATGCTTTGTAACATCTTATCGTCACGACGCATAACCCATACAGGTTTACCACGCCACTCCACAGTTATTTGCTGTCCTACCTCAAGTTTTGTGTAGTCATACGCAACTGGAGCACCTGCAGACTGCGCTTTGGCGCTTGGTGCCCAGGAACGAACAAAAGGTACTGCCGCACCAATCACACCAACCGCTCCTACTACTGAAGTAGCACCGATTAGCAGATTTCTGCGTCCTTTGTTGACGCCCTGATTACTCATTCGGTTAGTCTCCCCACGAAGAAATAGCACCACCCACCAATGGATGGCGTTGGAAAATCATGATTTAAATTGATTCTGCTATGAAGCAAGCCAAAAAATTGCCTTCAAACACTTATTATTACTTCTACGGCAGAATACTGCGCAGGGATCATATAGGAAAATACCCACAAAAACAATGAGGTCAGACCAGTGCGAGGTATGTAACTTATTGATAGTTGGAAAAATTCAGAAAGGTATAGATAAAAAAACACCCGCAGTGCGCGGGTGTAAATAATGCCGGAGTTCCTCTCCGGCAATTCTGTCCGAAACTTAACGTTTCGAGAATTGAGGGCGCTTACGTGCTTTGTGAAGACCCACTTTCTTACGCTCAACTGCACGAGCGTCACGGGTAACAAAGCCAGCTTTACGCAATGGAGCACGTAATTCTTCGTCATACTCCATTAATGCACGAGTGATACCGTGACGAATCGCACCGGCTTGACCAGTACCGCCGCCACCAGCAACAGTTACGTACACATCAAATTTTTCAAGAGTTTCAGTTAGCTCAAGCGGTTGACGAACCACCATGCGTGATGTTTCACGACCAAAATACTCGTCAAGACTACGCTGGTTAACGGTAATCGCACCATTCCCAGGACGCAGGAAAACACGAGCTGTAGAGCTTTTACGACGACCTGTTCCGTAATATTGTTCAGCCATTGTTCTCACCTTAGATTTCTAATGGGATTGGTTGCTGAGCAGTATGGTTGTGCTCAGTGCCAGCGTAAACTTTCAACTTGCGGAACATCGCACGGCCTAAAGGATTCTTAGGAAGCATGCCTTTTACCGCTTTCTCGATGATCATTTCAGGTTTTGTCGCCTGCAATTTCTCGAAGTTGGTTTCTTTAATGCCACCTGGATAACCAGAGTGACGATAATACATTTTGTCCTGCGCCTTGTTACCAGTCACAGTCACTTTCTCAGCGTTGATGATGATAATGTAGTCACCAGTATCAACGTGAGGCGTATATTCTGCTTTGTGTTTGCCTTTCAAACGGCGAGCTACTTCAGTCGCCAGGCGGCCTAAAGTTTTGCCGCTAGCGTCGACTACGAACCAGTCACGCTTAACAGTTTCAGGCTTTGCACTGTATGTTTTCATATTCTTTAAGCTCCAAAAAGCCATTTGCACCCGCAATAGAGAACCGATCACGGCCCTAAAAAAGAGAGCGCGAATTCTACAGAAATCACCCCTATAAAACAAGAGGCGACACCAGGATTTTCAAAAATTATTAAATGTCTCGGCCAAATTTATGAATTTTAAGTAAAATCCTGCTAAAAAGACTTTATTTACGGGGCTTTTAGCGCTATAAAAAGCGCTGATGGGGAGTCAATTTTGCAATACTCGCCAAGACGACCGATATTTTAACAGTCAACTAACATAAGAGGCAAAGGAAAAATGGCAGATAATAAAGCCCGCAAAGTTACAGCGGTTCAAGAAAAATTCACAAAAACTCAAATCCTTAACGAAATCTCAGCACAAACAGGCCTAACCAAGAAAGACGTTTCAGCGGTTTTAGACGAGCTAGGCGTAGTTATTGAGCGCCACGTTAAAAAGCGTGCGGTAGGTGAATTCACACTACCTGGTCTATTAAAAATCAGCACAGTTAAAAAGCCAGCTGTTAAAGCTCGTAAGGGTATCAACCCTTTCACTGGCGAAGAAACCATGTTCAAAGCTAAGCCTGCCAGCGTTGCAGTTAAAGTACGCCCACTGAAAAAATTAAAGGATATGGTTAAGTAATTCTTCACTATTCCTTAGATCTCAAAAGCCGACTGCAGAGTCGGCTTTTTATATAGCAAAACAAATAATTATGACTAAGCTCAATCGTCCGTCAGAAGCTAATATATCCTCCAACCGAATTGTCAAATTAGCCCTTTTCCTATTATTACTCCAAGTTTCCTGCTTTGGTGCGGTATGGAGCTTATATGACTTTGATCGTTCAGTGTTTTTCCTTGGTTTAGAAACCATGAAGAAAGCTACTGGAATCTTCTGTGCCATTCTCTTTTTTTGGTCTTGTTATTGTATTTTTATTCTGTTCAATCCACATACCACTAAGCGCACTCACCAGAAACCCTCAGAGCATCATCTAGTACAGCATCAATTTGCCAGCAAATATGGTCCTTTAGGAAAAACCATCTTTGCCGCTTTAGGTTTATTCTTCGCAGTATTTTTCCCATATGCAATATATTCAATCCTTACAGGACAAACCGTAGATGAGTTCCAGCCTCATGAAGCAATTCTTTTTTCTATAATCATACTTATATTGATGGTGTGGATTGTTGGGTCGACTCTAAAGGCAGCTTTCTACCAGTACACGGTTATGATCGATAAAGACGCAGAGTTAATAATCCATGAAAGGTCTTTCTTGCTCTGGTCTAAAACTAATGTCTATCGTTTTAGGGACATCCAGTTCGTAGTTAGTTCAGACAGAAAATATATTAATAAATACTTGGCAATCAATGTAACTTACGGTAGCAATAACAATAAGACGCCTATCTACTTTCTTTACCTTAAACCTCATGGTAGAAAGCCCATTCTTTTCCAGGAAAGTAAGGTCTGGCCTAAAATAAAGCAAAAAGGGAAAGACTTAGCGAAGCTAATGGGGTGTAGAACGTATACATCTCCGCCTGGCAGTTTCCTCAGAGGTTATTGGTAATCATTATGGGATACCGACTATAGGCGATGTTTAAGCCAAGTGTTCTTTAGCCAGATACTCTTTGCTTTGCATCTCTTGCAGTCGACTAACAGTCCTTTTAAACTCAAAAGCCAGCCCCTTTCCTACATAAAGCTCTTCTAAGGCCACTTCAGCCGACAATATTAACTTCACATGACGTTCGTAGAATTCGTCCACTAATGCGATAAAGCGGCGGGTTGCATCATTAACGCTATCATCCAACTTCGGAATCTTGCTGACAAAGACTGTATGATAATTACGGGATAGCTCTATATAGTCGTTGGCTGAACGTTCTGTTTTGCAAATAGCGTCAAAGGTAAACCAGACAACGTTATCGGACAGTCGCACTGCATCAATTAACCGCCCTTCTACTTTGAGTTTACAGTGCTGTTGCCCTTCTTCGCCGGATAATTGAAGAAAATACTGCTTCATATTGCTATCAGCAGCGGCATCTAAAGGATAATGGTAGATTTCAGCCTTTTCCAAAGTTCGAAGACGGTAGTCGGTACCACCATCCACATTTAATACCTGACAATGTTTCTGAATCAGTTCAATAGCCGGCAAGAATCGCTCACGTTGAAGGCCATTCCAATATAGGCGCTCTGGCGGAATATTCGAAGTTGCGACTAATACAATATTGCGCTCAAACAACTCTTTGAACAGACCACCGAGGATCATCGCATCAGTAATGTCGGTGACAAAAAACTCGTCAAAACAGATAACCCGCGCTCGTTGCGACAACTGGTCTGCAATTTTAATTAGAGGATTTTTTTCGCCAGCAAGTGCTTTAAGCTCGTGATGCACTTCGTGCATAAATCGATGGAAATGCAGGCGAATTTTACCTTTTATCGGCAAGCAATTAAAAAAGGTGTCCATCAGCCAGGTCTTACCACGGCCTACCCCTCCCCACATATATAATCCTTTAACCGGATCAAGATCTGAAGATAGTAAACGCTTGACTAGATCCATAAAGCCACCACTCGGGCGACTGTCTAGAAGATCGTCATAAACCCGCTGCAGAGCAGCAACCGCCTCAGCCTGTGCAGGGTCTTTTGCAAAACCGCTGGCCAGATCCTGTTCATACTTCTGCTTTGGGGTTAAATCGATTGTGCGCATAGTCAAGGTGCTTGTAACTCTTCAGGTAAATGAGCCTGTAACTTACCTTCCATCAGTTCACGCAGATCAACTAATCGGCTATGAAAAAAATGTCCCGCCCCTTCCATGCGGATGACTTCAGGCTTTTTGGGCAAATCATCCAGCCATTGGAATACAGCCTCCGGATCAACCACTTCGTCAGCATCCCCCTGCACCACTAACCAGGGGCAGTCAGGAATTTGAAATTCATCGAAACTAAACCGATTTACTGGCGGTGCAATACTGATCAGCTGTTGCGCACCTAATTTTTTAGCTTGTAATGCAGCTATCCAGGAACCAAAGCTAAAACCAGCAAGCCACAGCGGGCGGCCTGGATATTTTTTTTGCATCCATTCAACAACCTTCATCAAATCCTGTTGCTCACCCTTGCCTTCATCATATTCACCTTGGGAATTACCAACACCACGAAAGTTGAATCGCACGGAAGGAATACCCATTCCGGAGAGCGTTCTGGAAACCGTGTAGATGACTTTATTGGTCATGGCTCCGCCATGAAGTGGATGAGGATGGCAACACACAGCAATAGCGTTGCGTTCAGGTGAGTCAGGTTGATCAAGAGTTGCTTCAAGGTGACCGCTATCACCTGCTATCAAGAAATGATTTTTATTCACTTGATTGTAGTCATTGATGGACAATGCGGGCTATTTTCGCACGTTTTAATGAGCTTGGAAACCAACAGCCCTATGACGAAAAAAGAGGCCGAAGCCTCTTTTTCAATAGATGAGGAGAATGGCGAGACTAGTACTTATTAAAATCCTTACTTTCATCCTTATCTTCTTCGGACTGTTTTTTGCGGAAATCTTTATTCAACTCTCGCTCTGACTCGGCTCGAGACTTTTCCTGCTCACGAAGCATTTCCTCGTAAGCTTTTCGGTCTGCGCGCTCAAGTTCGAGCAATTTTTTTTCACGCTCTTTTTCCAGTTGTTCTCGCTGTTTAAGTAACTCTGCACGCTCTTTAATTAATTCTTTTTGTTTCTTATCATCATCGAAAGCGACAGCCGGATTGACTAAACTAACAGCGGCCAACAGGCCAATCATGATTATGGACTTCATAAGTCTTATCCTGAGTATTTATAGATAATGACAACTATTATTTTGCATCACCCTCAGCAAGAAAAGCACTTGCTAAGGGTTTAATGTAAAAGTGCCAAGCGGTTTACGTTTGCGGGCACGACAGGCTCACAAGGTTTCGGGGTTTGAAGTCTGAGGTGTCAGACTTTCGTTCCACTCGCGGGCAAAGTCTCGCTGCCAGCGCCAGTTAATAAATGCCACCGTTACCATGGCGATTAAAGCTCCCAGGCCGGCTAAAGCCATATCCTTATGGGCATCCCAGACATCACCCTGAGTCCCAAGGTAAGCCGCTCCAACATCACCACCGAATACAATTGCTGCAGCCCACTCAATAAGCTCATAGATAGCTGAGGTAGACAAGGTTAAATCTAATGGCAAAAAGTAGCCCCAGAATCCTTTAACCTTAACGATACGTATAAATATTTCACGAATTGGGTAAGCAAATAATAAACCATAGGCCAAATGCAGGAATCGGTCATAATGATTACGTTCCCAACCAAACCAATCATTTAATGGTGATCCGAAAACTGATTCAGTCCATTGGTTATAAGGCACCAGCGAATAGGTATAGTGAGAACCTATTTCATGAAAACACAGAAATAGAAATATACAAAAGTAGGATATTCTCGAAAGGCGAAATCTTTTATAACTGGCAATCAGGCCTGCAACTAGCAGGAACATCAGTACATTTTCTAAGAGCCACGTAGAACGGTCGACAGGATTAATGGCACATAGAATGAAGACTACAAGAAAGATGCCGCTCAAAGTCAGTAAGAATTTTGTGTTATAGGTCATGAATCCTCTCGAACTAACGGCTAATAATTGTGTATCATAAGATCAAATCAGGGATTCAGGCAATTTTCGTTTAGACGACTTTGACAGATTGAGGAATATTAATTCATGTCCAGTCCATTTATTATCTTCTTGCTCCTTATAATTGCAGTTGCAGCTTTCTTCTTTGGTCGCTGGCATGGTATGTCACAACGAAGTAAAGCACTATCGGAAGAGCTAAAAGCTAAAGATGAAGAACTTAATTCATTAAAAGAAGATGTTAACAAACACTTCGATGAAACAGCACGCCTATTCAGTAACGTCACAGAAGAATATAAGTTGCTTTATCAGCACCTCGCCAGTAGCGCCAATAAATTGGGCAACCGCAAGTTTGACCTTAAACTCAGTAGCAACACCAGTGGCCTGCCAGGGCTAGGCAATGCTGGTAGCAAACCTTTTGCAGAAGACGTCATTGATAGCGAAGCAAAAGAGATCACTGAACATGGTTTCGGCCCTCAGCAACCAAGAGACTATGCTGATGACGATATGGATGATGACTACCACCCAAGTCATACAGTTGAAAAGCCTGCGGATGCACCCCATCCGGATGATATTCCTCATGCGGAAA
The DNA here is from genome assembly GCF_000374105.1 of Kangiella aquimarina DSM 16071. GTDB lineage: Bacteria > Pseudomonadota > Gammaproteobacteria > Enterobacterales > Kangiellaceae > Kangiella > Kangiella aquimarina. The sequence goes on along the minus strand of NZ_KB893651.1, from coordinate 228,657 downwards.
AAGCTGGGAACTCTAAGCCTAAAAAAGAATCAGAGCAAGCTGATGAAAAACAGGACAACAGCTCTACAACATTATCAGATAAGGAACCGACATCCGATTCCAATGATAAACAACGATCCATGGGCTAATGACTTACGTCTCAATTAAGGATTTCTATGCAATTTCTTACCTATATTGGTTACATTATTAAATATCTTTTGGTCGGCCTTGGCATTGCCGCCCTCTTTATCGTGTTTATGCCGGGACGCTTTTCAATCAATAGCCCTTCAGAACAAACTACTGACTCTACTGTGCAGGTACCACAACAAGTTGTCCCCTTCTCTGGATATGCAGATATGCTGGATAAAGCTCGTCCAGCGGTTGTATCTATTCAGGCTCGTTCCAAGCTATACCCCTTGAATGATCCTGAATGCCAGAATAGTTTACGGGCTATTCCCTCAGGTACCAACGCCTGCGCTTTTCTTAATAATGGTTCGGGAGTCTTTATTGATGAGCAAGGCCATATCGTAACCAATGCTCATGTGCTGGATAAGGCTGAGTCGATTATCGTGGAGCTGCTCAACGGACAAAAGTTAGCAGCGACGGTCATTGGACTTGATAAGGATTCTGACCTGGCCTTATTAAAAGTGGACTATCAGCCGCAACATATTTTATCTCTGGGCCAAGAGGATAAAAGCCGGGTTGGTGACATCGTATTTGCCATTGGCACACCTTACATGGCCTTTGAACAAACAGTGACCCAGGGAATCATCAGTGCCAAGTTTTTCTCTCGAGTCTCTCACTATATTCAAACCGATGCCGCTCTTCGCTCAGGAAATTCAGGCGGTGCGCTGGTTAATAGTCAGGGAGAACTGGTTGGTATCACAGCTCTGAGTTCGCGGGACGAGTCTGGAGAAAAAACGTATCAGAATTTCGCCATTGCAGCAGCTGACGTACAGCATGTGGTGAATGAGCTTTTAGAAAATGGGGTGGTCCAAAGAGGCTGGCTTGGTCTGAATGGAGACATGACCATCAACTTCCGCTCCATTGTTCAGGAAATGAATTTACCTCTCCCACAACAGCAATTACTGGCATCTCAAATTGAACAATTACCATTTGGGCAGGGTATTGTGATCACAGCTGTTAATGGCAATGGCCCAGCGGATAAAGCCGGTTTGCAGGCGCTGGACATTATTACCGAGGTAAATGGTAAGCCCATCAACAGCACTGCTGATTTGATGGCAGCAATCTGGAATGTAGCTCCTGAAACCGAGATACAACTTGAGTATTATCGAGATGGTCAGAAAAATCAGGCAGAAGTCATATTAGGCTATCGAGACTAAAAATTACTTCAAATAGATAGAACATAAAAAAAAGGGCCTGTTGGCCCTTTTTTTCAAACAATGGATACTGTATCGATTAACCAATTCGCTTAATCGAGGCACCCAGATTCTGAAGCTTCTCTTCAATGGTCTCGTATCCACGATCAATGTGATAAATCCTGTCCACTAAAGTTTCACCATCAGCACACAACCCTGCAAGAACCAGACTGGCTGATGCGCGCAAATCAGTAGCCATGACCTGAGCACCTGAAAGGTGCTCAACACCACGACAGATGGCGGTATTACCCTCAATCGCAATATCAGCACCCATACGCTGCATTTCAAGAACATGCATAAAGCGATTCTCAAAAATGGTTTCGGTGATAGTGCCAGTCCCTTCTGCCACTGCATTCATGGCACAGAACTGAGCCTGCATGTCTGTTGGAAAGCCAGGGTATGGAGCGGTCTTGATGTTTACGGCTTTAGGTCGCTTGCCATGCATATCAAGTTCAATCCAGTCATCACCTGTAGTGACTTCTGCGCCCGCTTCTTTGAGCTTAACTAAGACTGCGTCCAGAATATTTGGATCGGTATTTCGGCAACGAATACGACCACGCGTCATTGCAGCAGCAACCAGATAAGTTCCGGTTTCAATACGGTCGGGCAACACGTCGTGGTGTCCGCCGTGTAAACGCTCAACACCCTCAATGGTAATGACCGAAGTACCGGCTCCACTGATTTTAGCGCCCATACTGTTTAAGAAGTTAGCTAAATCGACCACTTCTGGTTCACGTGCAGCGTTCTCAATCACAGATGTGCCATCGGCCAAAGCAGCGGCCATGATTAGGTTCTCAGTCGCACCGACACTCACCATTTCCATGACAATTTTAGCGCCTTTTAAGCGGCCATCAGATTTAGCTTTTACGTAACCTGCTTCTACATCAATGTCAGCACCCATCTCGCGCATTCCATCAATGTGCAAGTTAACTGGACGCGAACCTATGGCACAACCACCTGGCAAAGACACCACTGCTTCACCAAAACGGGCCAGTAGCGGCCCCAGGACCAGAATCGAAGCACGCATGGTTTTAACCAGTTCATAAGGTGCTTCATGGCTATGAATAGAGCGGCTGTCGATTTCGACATTGAACTTATCGTCAATGGTTAATTTAGCGCCTAGACGTCCCATCAACTCAAGTGTAGTTGTGACATCATTCAAATGCGGCAGATTACCGATGGTGGTCACGCCATCAACTAACAAAGCTCCCATTAATATAGGCAATGCAGCGTTCTTAGCACCAGAAATTTTAATCGAGCCATCAAGTGCGCCGGCATCTTTAATCAGTAATTTATCCATGATTGATTACTCTGACTTATGCAAAATGCTTAGCTTTTGACCATTCTTCAGGCGTATAGGCCTTGATAGTCAATGCATGAATATCACCGCTGGCAATATGCTCATTTACCGCAGCGTAAACCATCTGCTGTTTTTTAACGCTACGCAGGCCCTCAAAGGCTTTGCTGACAACAATGACCTGAAAATGGCTACCATCACCATCTACTCGCAGCTCTTCACATTCAATTTCTTTTTCAATCAGGGACTTAATCTGTTCAATCATTTGTTTAGTTACTTACGTTAATCGAAGTTATGGCCAAGCATGATAACGCCAAAAACTGCGTCAATATAGACACAAAAGTATGAATCATTAGCAAAGTTGGCACTAAAGTGGCGTGATTTTACCTGAATTCCCCTTGATAAACACCTTTGAATGACATCAAACCCCATTCGCTGTACAATGGCGCGCTTATTTGTCGTCATTTCACATCACCTGGGGCAATGCTTTGAAACAATTTCAATTTGTCAGTCAAAGTCATGCTTATCCTATAATAAGCTAAGCCCGATTACTGAAAACTCAAGCTCTCTAAGGTTTCCATGATAGAACACATTGCCTATATTCTGGTTGGAATTACATTGCTGGTCTGGAGCGCGGATCGATTCACCGATGGCGCTGCAGCGGTTGCACAGAACTTTGGTGTTTCACGCCTGATTGTGGGGTTAACCATTGTCGCGATTGGCTCCTCTGCCCCTGAAATCTTTGTGTCGATTCTGGACTCTTTTAAAACCTGTGCGCCGGATGTTGAAAACTGCGGCCCTGAGGTCGCTATCGGTAATGCCATTGGTTCCAACATTACTAATGTTGCGTTAGTCCTTGGTATCACCGCTTTGGTAAAACCGTTGCTCATTAATTCAGGTATGATTAAGCGCGAGATACCGATACTATTCGTGGTGTCATTTGCGGTTCTCTATTTCTTTTGGGATCTTCGTCTTTCACATATCGAAGGCATGATTTTGCTAAGTTCATTGGTGGCCTACTTTATCTGGCTGGTTCATATGGGTATCAAGTCGCGTGCCAGCAATGACCGTATGCTTGAAGAAATTGTTGACGAATTGCCTGAGCAGATGTCGAGTCCTAAAGCGATTTTCTGGTTATTTTTAGGACTCGTTTTATTGGTTGTCAGCTCTAAAATCTTAATTGTTGGCGCCAGTGGCTTTGCCCTGCAAATGGGTGTTTCCGAAACCTTAATCGGTTTAACCATTGTGGCACTGGGCACCAGCCTGCCGGAACTGGCAGCTTCAATTTCAGCCGTTTTGAAAAATGAACATGAAATTGCGATAGGTAACGTTGTCGGCTCCAATATCTTTAACTTATTAGGTGTTCTTGGGATTCCGGCAGTCATCGCTGCGCCAATGGTAGAGAAAGAAATTCTGACCATTGATTACCCGGTAATGTTCGGGTTATGTATCCTTTTAGCTGTTTTAGCCTATGGTATTCGTGGGCCTGGTAAAATTAACCGTCTCGCCGGTGCTATTTTACTTGCGGCCTTCATTGGGTATTATATAGTTCGCGTTTTCTAACTAATTGAATATTAAAGCCACCAACGGTATCGTCAATGACTGACTCAAATCTGGAACAGCAAATTTTACACAGTGCTGAACGCGTTATTTCTATTGAAAGTAATGCAGTGGCAAACCTCAAACAGCAACTGGATCAAACCTTTGTTGCCGCCTGTACTAAATTGTTGGGCTGCCAGGGCAAAGTCGTAGTCATTGGTATGGGTAAATCAGGTCACATTGGCAGTAAAATGGCTGCAACTCTGGCCAGCACCGGCACCCCTGCATTTTTCGTTCACCCCGCTGAAGCCAGCCATGGCGACCTCGGAATGATCGGTGAGCAGGATGTTGTTATAGCCTTGTCCAATTCTGGCGAAACCCATGAAGTCACTGCCCTGCTTCCGGTTATCAAACGCCGAGGCATCGAACTAATCTCAATCACCAGTAATGACAACTCCAGCTTAGCCAAAGCCAGCGATATCCATATCAAGGTTCAGGTCGAGCAGGAAGCCTGCCCTCACAATCTTGCACCAACGGCTTCAACAACTGCCGTACTGGCGCTCGGTGATGCCATCGCTGTCAGCTTGCTAGAAGCTCGGGGCTTCACACCCGATGATTTTGCTCTATCCCATCCTGGCGGCAGTTTAGGCAAACGTCTTATTCTTCAGGTTAATGATTTAATGCACAGCGGTGATGCCTTCCCTTCGGTCAAGCCCACTATCTCAATTCGCAATGCGCTATTTGAAATGACGGATAAGCGAATGGGGATGACCACTGTTACTGACCATCAAGGAAATTTATTAGGCATCTTCACCGATGGCGATTTACGTCGTGCTTTTGAGCGGGATGTCGATATTGATGCCCCGATCAGTGACGTAATGACCAAAGGATGCAAAACGGTAAAGACACAAACACTTGCTGTGGATGCGGTAAACCTGATGGAAGAAAGCAGCATCACATCATTAATCGTGGTTGATGAAAACAACAAGCCGCAGGGTGTCATTCATATGCACGATTTACTGAAAGCAGGAGTCGTGTAATGAGTAACCCAATGAGCAGACCCAGCTACCCAGATTCTGTTATAGCAAAGGCACAGAAAATTAAGCTCGTTATTTGTGATGTTGACGGTGTACTGAGTAATGGTCAGGTCATTATTGGTAACGATGGTGAAGAATTAAAAACCTTTAACATCAAAGATGGCTTCGGTATCAAGTGTCTACAAAAATCAGGAATCGCTGTTGCCATAATCACCGGGCGTAATTCAAAAATTGTTGAAAAGCGTTGCCAGGAACTTGGTATTGAGCACTATCACCAGGGTCAATCAAATAAGCAAAAGGCATTCGAATCCTTATGTGAAAAACTATCGGTTACTCCAGAACAAGTTTGCCATATTGGTGATGACCTGCCGGATTTGCCGTTATTAATTCAAGTTGGGTTAGGGGTTACGGTTGCTGATGGTCACTGGTTAATGCAACAGCATGCTGACTGGGTCACCCAACATAACGGTGGCTTTGGAGCAGTGCGCGAAGTGTGTGACTTGATTCTTGAGAGTCAGAACAAGCTGGAAGCCATTCATCAGGAATATCTGGCTGCAGGAAAATTATCCGAGGTTAAAGAATGACCTTCCTCAAAGGTCGTTCAATGTTGTGGCTGCTGGTTCCAGCCACATTTGCTATCGCCTATTGGTGGGATCGTTCTACCGAATCCAAACCTGATTTCGTAGAAGTATCCACAAACCCAGATTATTACCTCTCCAACACTCAAACCATAGAGTTTGATACGAATGGTCAACCACAACGCTCATTCACTACAGAAAAGACTCTACATTATAAAGAGATCATGCAGACTCATCTATTAAAGCCTGTCATGCGCTTTAATGACGATCAGAATCCCAGCTGGACAGTAAGCTCGGAAAAGGCAGTAAGCAATGAACTGAGTGAGCAATTAACACTCGAAGGCAATGTCACTATCGAACTTGAGCGCCGTCCGTCTGAATCCAATGCAGTGCTGACCATGCCAGTTTTAAAAATTGACTTTGCATCAGAAACTGCTTTTACTGATGAGCAGATTGAACTTATTGATGGTCGGTTTAGAATGACCGCCAAAGGTATGCAGGCTGACCTGCGTACCAATAATATCGAATTTATGTCTGAGGTCTTTACAGAAGAATTATGAAGTTTCGCCTCCTTATAGCTGCATTAATATTAAGTTCGCTGTCTAGCGGGTCATTGGTTCAGGCAGCGACCTTAGAAAAGTCTCGTTTACGTTCTGATAGGTCTAATCTTGATGTGCAAAACAACATCATCATTTATAGAGATAATGTGATTTACGAGCATGGCAACATGACAATTTATGCCGACTCACTTACCAAACAGGGTGAAAATGCGGGAACCATTACTGCTTTAGGAAGCCCGGTAAAAATTCACTACGTGGATGAAACTGGTGAGACTACAGACATTGATGCCCCTAAAATCATTTACCGTCAACAAAGCGGAGAGCTTTCAGCCAGTGGCGATATTAAAATCGTACAATCTTCTGGCATAGATAAGTTAACCTTGCTTGGTAATCAGCTAACCGCAAATCAGGGTGTAACCGAAGGTTTTGGATTTGTGCTTAACGGTGCTCCAACTGAATTCCGCATTGAGCAACCTTCCCAGCCAGCGATCTATGCCACCGCGGATCAGCTTCGTTCTAATGGCAAAGATAAGCAAACTGAACTCGTCGGTAATGTTAAATTACAGCAGGGCGACTCCAATATGACCGCCGCTTTCCTGACTTATGACGGTACCAGCAAAGTTATCTCAGCCGGCAAAAGTGACTCAGGCGAGCAGCGCGTGGAAACAGAGTTCTTCTGGGAGCAGGAACAAGGCGACAACGCCACGTCGAGTCAGTCGGCCACTGAACAGCAGACCGAAAAAGAGCAACAGCAATGATTTCACTTCAAGCCAGGCGTTTGGCCAAAAGTTATAAAGATCGCAAAGTGGTTGAAAATGTCTCACTGGAGGTTAACCAGGGACAGATTGTTGGTCTGCTTGGCCCAAATGGCGCAGGCAAAACCACCTCCTTCTACATGATAGTTGGTCTGGTTCCTTCCGATGGTGGACAAATCTTTCTTGGGGAAGACAATATCACAACCGACCCGATGCACACTCGCGCCAAAAAAGGGATTGGATATTTACCTCAGGAAGCTTCGATTTTTCGTAAACTGTCAGTTGAAGATAACATCATGGCAATCCTGCAGTTACGCAAAGATTTAACAGCCAATCAACGCGAAGAAAAGCTGGACCAGTTACTGTCCGAGTTCCATATTGAGCATATCAGACTGAGCCACGGCATGAGCCTGTCTGGTGGCGAGCGCCGACGGGTTGAGATTGCCAGAGCACTAGCTAACGACCCTAAGTTTATTTTGCTTGATGAACCATTTGCTGGTGTCGATCCTATTTCAGTGCTGGATATTAAAACCATTATCATACAGTTAAAAGAACGTGGTATAGGTGTTCTGATTACTGACCACAATGTCCGCGAAACATTGGATGTCTGTGAACAGGCTTATATCGTTGATTCGGGTAATATTATCGCCTCAGGAACACCTGCAGAAGTCCTGTCTAATGAACTGGTGAAGAAGCGTTACCTGGGCGAGCACTTCAAAATGTAAACTACGCAGTTATTTGATTTAAAAGATCACTAGCTATTCAATACTAATGAGCCAATGGTATCCCCATTGGCTTTTCATTACCTAAGCTCTTGAAATTCGGTCAACCAATCCTCAGTTATTTAATAAGCCCTTGCAACCCTGGTTTACTAGGAGTAATTTGTAGTTAAGGGACACATTAAAAGGCAAAGATTGGTATATAAATTTCAATGAATCCAACTCTCCAGTTAAACCTTAGCCAACAACTGAAACTGAGCCCTCAGTTACAACAGTCCATAAAACTGTTACAACTATCTCATCTGGCTTTGCAACAGGAAATACAATATCAACTGGAAACCAATCCTCTTCTTAATCTAGTTGATGGTAGCTACTTTGAAGTTAGCGACCAGGATGACTCACAAGCCGATAATCACCAAAAATCATCACCCGACTCAGCATCTGATAATCGGGATAGCAACCTGTCATCTCAAATGCTTAGTCAAGCATACTTTGACTTGGATCAATCCTCATATAGCCACGGTTCAACTACTATAAGCGATAATTACTTTGAAAACCTGATGCAAGACTCTGTCGGATTACGCGAGCACCTGGAATGGCAAATTCAGATGTCATCACTAAGCAGAGGAGATATGGAAATCGCTTATTACGTTATCGAAAACATTGATGATGCAGGATTCCTGACGGTCACTCCTGAAGAAATTGCCAAACAGATACAAGAAGATTTCATGCATGACGTTGAAGCAGATGAAATTGTTGCAGTCATTCATCAGGTACAACAATTGGAACCATTGGGATGTGCCAGTAAAGATTTGCAGGAGTTTCTAATTGTTCAGTTAAATTCCATGAATCGTGAAGCTGCATCTCAACAGAAGAAAAGCATTTCCCTAGCTATTAAATTAGTGACTCATCATTTTAATGCACTACAAAAACACCAGTATCAGGATCTGAGACACCGATTATCATTAACAGAACTGGAATTGAATGACTCGCTAAGTTTGATAAAACACCTACGCACTCAGCCAAACTATCAATTTATTGGTGAGTCCACAGAATATATCAAACCCGATGTACTGGTTTATAAACTGGGTAATGAGTGGCAGGCACAGCTTGCAGGACATAGCACTCCACATCTGGATATTAATCACCAATATGCTGATTTTTTGCGTAAATCGCGTAACCCTAATGATCACCAGTATTTAAGGGACAGGCTACAAAAGGCGCGCTGGTTTATGCAAAGCATTGAAGCACGAAACGACACACTCAAGCGGGTGGCAGACTGGATTGTTCGTTATCAACAGAACTTTTTTGACAATGGAGAGTCATCAATAAGACCGATGCGATTAAAAGATCTGGCGCAAGATCTGGATCTGCATGAATCAACCATTTCACGTGCCTGCAGCGATAAATATTTGCAGTCACCCAGAGGCATTTACGAGCTTAAATATTTTTTCTCAAATGCAATTCCATCAACCCAAGGAGGTGAATGGTCATCTAAAGCAATAAAAAACAAAATTAAACAGTATGTAAACGCGGAACCTTCCCGCAAACCTTTGAGTGATATTAAACTTGCTGAGTTACTAAATCAGGAAGGCGTATCAATTGCTCGTCGCACCGTTGCAAAATATCGCGAAGCATTGAATATCCCACCTGCATGTCAGCGTAAGTTATTCACAAATTCTTAAACTATTCGATAGAAGGAATAAGCATTATGCAAATCAATCTAACTGGTCGTCACCTTGATATCACTGATGCCTTAAGAGATTTCGTTAACGAGAAATTTGCCAAACTAGAGCGCCACTTTGACCATATTAATAATGTATACGTTACGCTCACTGTTGAAAAAGTACGTCAGATTGCTGAAGCGACCTTACATGTCAATGGTGGAGAGATATTTGCTAACAGTGAATCAGAAGATATGTATGCCGCGATTGATTTATTGATTGATAAACTGGATAGACAAGTGATAAAACATAAGGAAAAGATGACACGCCATTAACCTTATGCACATTGAAGATGTTATTGCCCCCGAGCTGTGTGTGCTCGGGGCGCAAGCTACAAGCCGAAAAAAAGCGTTACAATTCATAGCTACCCTTTTCGCTGAACACAATTCACAATATGAACCTTTCCTGTTGTTAAAAGCTTTGGTTGCCCGTGAACAGATGGGAACCACCGCTATTGGTAATGGTGTGGCACTCCCGCATGGTAGAGTGGAAAGCTGTGAGGAGCCCTTGGCGGTTTTTGTTACTCTTGCCGAGCCAATCGATTTCGACGCTCCTGACCAGGAACCTGTAGATATTGTTTTCGCACTGATAGTTCCTAAGCAGTTCGACTTTCAGCAGCTCAATGGACTTGATGGATTGATCGAAATCCTTAAAGATAAAAAGGTCTGTGCTCAAATACGTCACGCTCACAACAATCAAGCGCTCTATGAAATTATCGAAAGCGCCATTGCGCAGCATGAAAAAGCCCAAGGCCTAGAAAGAGTTAGCATTGAAAGAGCCAACAAAGAGAAATCCAAAGAGAAAAAAGAGATAGAAGACAACACATGAAGTTATTAATAGTAAGTGGTCGCTCAGGTTCAGGTAAGTCAGTTGCTCTTAAAGCGCTTGAAGATATGGGCTATTACTGTATTGATAATCTTCCGTTAAGTCTTACGCTCAATGTCATCGATGACCATATTCTTCGCAATGAAGATATTGCAATAGGTGTGGATGCCCGCAATCGGCATGATCTAGAGCACTTCTCCGAAGAAATTACCCGCATTAAGAAAGAAGCGCCTCAGGCTAAGACTTTATTTCTCGATGCAGACGAAACAACGTTGCTAAAACGTTTCAGCGAAACCCGTCGTCGCCACCCCCTGACAAATAGAGGGCTTTCACTACGCGATGCCATCAAAGAAGAAAAGAAACTTCTTGAGCCAGTGCGAGCCTCAGCTGATCTAGTGGTTAACACCTCAGAGTTATCACCACATGAATTGCGAGAGCGATTGCGTGAACGGGTTAGTGGTGACAAAAGTCAGTCCATGGACATTCGGCTGGTGTCATTTGGCTTTAAGCATGGCGCACCCAAAGACGCAGACTTCGTGTTTGATGTACGCTGCCTGCCCAACCCTTACTGGGATCCTGAGCTAAGAGATTTCACGGGAAAAGATCCACAGATTCAACATTTCCTTGAGCAAAGCTCGATGGTCATGGAGTACACCTGGCAGCTTAAGGTTTTCTTCTCGACCTGGATTCCTGAGTTTAGCAAACAGGATCGCAGCTATTTTACCTGCGCTATTGGCTGCACCGGAGGTCGACATCGCTCAGTCTTCATGGTTGAAACTCTGGCTAAAGCTCTTAAGCCACTTTATCCAAATATCTCGATAGAACACCGACAACTGGATAAAAAACAGTAAATTCCTACAGTGTCATAGCCAGCAATGGCAAATCTGCGTTAGAATACCAACAAAATCAACCAGTAAGATGCATCTATGGCGGAAACACAAGCAACACAAACACGTCAGGAACAGCTTCAGCTCCTTAATAATGCGCTGGACAGTGGTCATCTTATTCCGGTTAGAAATCTGCTGGAAGAGTTACGCTCGGCAGATATCGCTCACCTTTTAGAATCCACACCACCCCGCGTTCGTAATGTTATCTGGCAGCTGCTGGATAAAGAACGGGAAGGTGATGTTCTCCAGCACCTTAATGACGAAATTCGTCAATCATTCATCGAGCAGATGCAGCCGCAAGAGCTGGCAAATGCGCTTGCGGACTTGGATACCGATGATGTCGTAGACATTCTGGGTGATCTGTCACAGAACATCAGTAATCAGGTGCTCCGCTTGCTGGATGAGCAGAATCGAGCACAAATTGAGCATGCCCTATCCTACCCTGAGGATTCTGCTGGTGGCTTGATGAATATCGATACCATCATGATCCGCCCTCGGGTTTCAGTGGAAGTGGTGCTTCGTTATCTGAGGATTCGTGGCAATATGCCACCCAATACTGACCATCTGTACGTGGTCGATTCTCGCGATGTGTTAATTGGTTCGGTACCCATCAGCTCGATTTTGACCTGCGATCCGGACACACCAATTACTCAGATAGTCGATAAGGAAACCTTCACCATCCCGGTGGATATGCCTGAAACTGAAGTCGCGCAGATTTTCGAACGTCACGACCTGGTTTCTGCGCCAGTACTTGACGAGAATGGGCGCCTTCTAGGCCGTATCACCATTGATGACGTGGTTGACGTTATCCGCGAAGAAGCCGATCACTCTCTGATGTCGATGGCTGGTCTGGATGAGCTCGAAGATACATTCGGTAAAGTAGCTGCGACCGCAAAAAAACGTGCAATCTGGTTAGGTATTAATTTACTGACTGTAATTCTGGCTGCGCTGGTGATTGGGCTTTTTGAAAACACCATCGCCCAGGTAACCCTTCTGGCAGTTCTATTGCCAATCGTACCGAGCATGGGTGGTATTGCCGGAACCCAGACTCTGACGCTGGTGATTCGCGGTATGTCGCTGGGCCATATTGGTGAAGGTAACAAAGGCTACCTGCTCAAGAAAGAGTTAGCCGTCAGTATTATCAATGGCGTACTTTGGGCATTGGTTATCGCAGCTCTGGTTTATGGCTATTCATACTACAAAGATTCAGGCATCAACCATTTACATCTGGCTATCACAATTGGTGGAGCCATGCTTTTCAATCTGGTTACAGGTGTCGTCAGCGGTGCCGTATTACCACTTTTCCTAAAAAAGATTAATATCGACCCTGCTATCGCTGGTGGTGTGGTACTTACCACTGTTACCGACGTAGCTGGCTTCTTTGCGTTATTGGGCTTAGCCACACTCTTTTTTGCCTAGCTGCTTTCTTGCCTGAGCTGCCGGTTAGCTAGCAACCATCATTCCTTCAATAGCCACAGAGCCCGTGAGAATACTTGAGCGCAGATCCACATCATTAGAGATGGCAACAATATTTTTAAGCATCTGCTCAAGGTTACCTGCAATGGTTAACTCCTGCGCAAAATGTTTAATCTCACCATTTTCGAACCAGTAGCCACTCGCGCCACGCGAATAGTTGCCAGTAACCGTATTAACGCCCTGCCCCATCACTTCGGTTAATAGCAGTCCAGAACCTAACTGTTTCATCATCTCCTGCAACGAAAGATCCATCGGTTTTACTAAAACATTATGGATACCACCAGCATTACCTGTGGTTTGCAATCCAAGTCTTCTGGCTGAGTAGCTACTCAGGAAGTAATCCTTTAGCACACCATCGACTACAATATCGCGCTTTCTAGTGGCAACGCCATCACTGTCATAATTACCGCTACCAAAGCCTTTGACTATAAAAGGATCTTCCTCAATCTGCACAAACTCTGGCAAAATCAGCTGCTCTTTCTTGTCCAATAAGAAGGAAGCTCTTTGATACAGAGCCGCTCCTTTTAATGCAGACAACATATGCGACCAAAGCCCACGCGCCAGTTCTGCGCTAAAAATTACGGGGTGATTACCAGAAGGCACTTTACCCTGAACCAGCTTATTCAGAACGCGACTTGCGGCCTGCTCACCAACGGTTTCAGGAGGCAACAAATCCGCCACATCACGGCCAATGGTGTAATAACCATCACGAATCATGCCATTGTCAGTTTCTGCAATGACCGAATTAGATAAGCTGAAGCGGGTGGTATGGTTTGTTCCTATAAAGCCATGGCTATTGGCATACAGGGACACCGAGCGGTGACTATAGCTGCTGGCTCCCTCTGATTGTTTAATACGGGAATCTGTTAAGGCCTTAGCTTCGCACTGCCTGGCTGACTCGACCATATGCGGGATGGTAAGGTCATTGGGGTGATCAAGCTGTAAGTCTTTAAACTCGGTAGCCATCAGCATTTTATCCGCCAGTCCAGAATAAGGGTCTGGCTCGGTAAAGCTCGCTATTTCGCAAGCGGCCTGTACACCTTTATGCACCGCCGCTTCAGTTAGGTCATTAATAGAAACCGTGCCCTTGCGCTGACCAAAATAGACATTGATGCCAAAGTGACTATCCTGATTAAACTCCAAAGTTTCCAGCTCACCCTGACGCACCTCTATGCTGTTGCCAACCGTGTTGTAACACCAGATTTCAGACTGCTCAGCACCAGCCTCCGCTGCCTGCTGTAAGGCAACCTGCACCATCAGCCGCAGCTGCTGTTCGGTAGCAGCCTGTTGCTCAGCAATTTGAGTTAAAGTTAAGTGTTTGTCAGAAGCCACTCGGCACTCCAAGAATGAGTCAAAAGATGTGCCATTATAAGTGTTTGTTGGGTAAGGACAAAACTTGACTTAACTTATTAATTTGTAAAGAATGAGTACTGGTTTTCTTTATGAAAAAATCATGGCCCAAAAGAAGTTGCTAGTTACCCTCTTGGCATTGCTATTGGCTCCCAATGGCTATGCTGCGGAAGATACCGAGACTACCGATCTGTTCGGAGAAGAGCTGCCTACGGTATTATCAGCAACTCGCCTAAAACAATCTCAGGCCGAAACACCTGCCTCAGTTACCATAATTGACCGTGAACTGATTGAAGCATCAGGCGCCCGCAATATTGTTGAGGCTCTACGGCTAGTGCCAGGTATGAATATTGGCTATATCAGCGGTAATACTCCTGAGGTAAGTATCCACGGCCTGCACACCGATTTTTCTCGTCGTTTACAAGTCCTGGTTGATGGGCGCTCAGTGTTCAAACCAGCATTGTCTCGCGTTCTTTGGGGCAACTTGACTCTTTCAATTGATGATGTTGAGCGTATAGAAGTAGTACGCGGCCCTAATACCGTGACCTATGGGGCGAATTCATTTTTAGGCGTCATCAATATCATCAGCCGTCACCCGTCAGATGTTGCTAACGATCAGGCAACAGTTACTCTTGGTAATAAGGGAATAGCGGATGGCTCATTGCGTATTGCAAAACAATCTGAAGACTTCAGTTATCGAATGACTGTTGGTCGTCACAGTGATGATGGTTTTGATTTACAGCGTAATGGTAGCGAGCGTTACGATGATCATGACACCAACTATTTCCGTGGTGACATGGTTTTCAATCCAGCGCATGACCAGCAATGGCGTCTCATTTTTGGATACAGTCAGGCCGATGAGCAGCAGGACTTGTTAGACGTTTATCAAACAGAGCCGTACCATATCAAAACAACTGATGATAGCTTTGTTCAACTAATATGGGATCGTCAGCTTTCAGCTGATCATGACATCAAATTAAATGCCCATTACAGCCAGGACTCCATCGAGGAAGAATGGCAAACCTGCCCACCCGCTTTATTTTTTACTAATGAACTGGGTGCGCTTTATGACTATGACCCCATCTACACTGACCAATTGATAAGCGCCATTTCTTCAGGCTCTGCGATTCCAACTCCTGGCACACCTGAAGCTGCCTTGCTAACGCAACAGGTCTACGACCGATTTCTGGAGCTTGGAGCCAGTACCGTTTGCGGAATAGCCAATCAGAATATTGATGAGGATAAGTGGGAAATAGAATTACAAGATACATATACCTTCAACAACAATTTAAGACTGGTTTCAGGCCTGAGTTCAAGACGCGATACTATTCGTGGCGAATCATTCTTCGAGAAAAAGCTCCACAACGATATTTATCGAGTATTTGGCAATTTAGAGTGGCGGCTAGCAGAAGATACTCTGCTAAACTTTGGTAGCATGTACGAACATGATAAGTTTGTGGGAGGAGAATTTTCACCTCGCCTGGCGCTTAACTATCTTGCAACGCCTAGCTCATCCTGGCGTTTTATTCTTGCTAAAGGAACAAGAAACCCTGATTTTTATGAAGAAAGCGGGCATCGTCGATACATCGTTCGTAACTTAACAATGCCTGTCAATGGCAGTGACACCTTTGCAACTTTTTATCAAACTCCACAAGCTATGGGCAATCTGGAGCCAGAAACAATACTTTCTCGAGAGATTGGCTGGTTCTATCGTCTGGGTAGCGATCTTAATTTTGATATTAAGTTCTATTATGACGATCTCAATGACACCATTGATGGACTGTTTGGGCTTGAAGACTATAACCCACGAAATGCCAATAGCTTCAAATCTAAGGGTGTTGATATGCAACTTGATTACCACCTTAGTTCTGATAGTCGTTTATGGCTAAGCTACAGTTATCAGGATATAGAGGTAGAAACTGGTCGTAGTCTTCGCCATCAGGCACCTGAACAAACTGCCTCAATATTATTCAGCCATCAACTAACTGAGCAATTGTCTTTCAGTAGTGCATACTATTTACAAGATATGGAAAGAGGGGCTGATTTTAAAAGGTTTGATGCTCGGTTGAGTCAAACCTTACCTATTGATGATAAAGAGCTTTCCTTATCGTTGGTAATCCAGCACAATATCAATGACCGCGCTTACTTTGATAGCAGTACCGTCTGGGACTCGAAAAACATCGTTTACCTCAAAGCAAGTTTGCAATTCTAATTTCATACCTTACTTAACCTTGTAAATCGCTTTTACCGATTAGATACTATGACACAGCAAGACGAGCACGACCTTACCGAAAAATCAAAATCCCAAGTCAAAAGAGAGCTGCTCGAAATTACAGAGCTGGGTGAACGTTTGCTGGAAATTCCTGAGGGACTTCTGGCAAAGTTACCTATTTCTGAAACCTGTCTCAAGGCCATCAAAGAAGGTAGAAAAATCAATCATCACACAGGTAAAAAACGTCAAATTAAATATATCGGCAAACTGTTAAGAGATGAGGATTTAGAGGGTATTAGAGCAGAGCTAGCAATTTCCGACCAGTACCATCAACTGGAAGTTCGCAAACAACATTTGCTAGAACAGTGGCGAGACCGCCTGATGAAAGAAGGTGATAAAGCAACCTTTGAACTATTGCAACTGGAGCCAACTCTCGACCGCCAGCAGCTCAGACAAATGGTCCGTAATGCCCAAAAAGAAAAGGAACTCAATAAGGCCCCTAAAGCCCAACGTGAACTGTTTCGTTACTTACGTGAGAATATGCAGTTTAGTGATCAGGAGTGATATTCAAAACTAAACTTTGGTACCACCCACTGTCATTTGATCAACTTTTAAAGTTGGCTGACCTACACATACAGCAACACTCTGACCATCCTTACCACAAACTCCAATTCCAGGATCAAGCTTGCTGTCATTGCCAACCATACTGACCCGCTTCAATACTTCAGGGCCATTGCCGGTCAAGGTTGCACCTTTAATCGGTGCAGTAATTTTACCATCTTCAATTAGATAAGCTTCACTGGCACTAAAGACAAAATTTCCTGATGTGATATCAACCTGCCCTCCGGCAAAGTTTGGCGCATAAATACCCTTTTTTACACTTTTAATGATGTCTTCGGGATCTGAATCACCGGACTTCATAAAGGTGTTAGTCATGCGCGGCATAGGCAAATGTGCGTAAGACTCGCGACGGCCATTACCTGTGGGAGCCTGTCCCATTAATCGCGCATTATGTTTATCCTGCATATACCCCTTGAGGACACCATTTTCTATTAATACTGTAGACTGAGTTGCTGTACCTTCATCGTCCACACTCAAGGAACCTCTCTGGTTAGGCAAAGTACCGTCATCTACTACTGTGCATAAACTGGACGCTACCTGCTGACCTATTTTGTTGGCGTATGCTGATGATCCCTTTCGGTTAAAATCACCTTCCAGGCCGTGTCCAACAGCCTCATGTAGCAATACTCCTGGCCAGCCATTGCCTAAAACTACAGGCATCATACCTGCCGGTGCATCGATCGCTTCCAGATTAATTAGAGCCTGGGTCACCGCAGTTTTAGCCAAGCCATTTAGATCAGCCTGCATCAATTCCTGCCAGTCATAACGACCGCCCAGGCCTGCGCTTCCGCGTTCACGTCGCCCCTGATGCTCGACAATGACAGACACATTAAGCCGAATCATTGGACGGATATCGGCAGCAACTACACCATCACTGGCCAAAACCAGCATCTGCTCATCTACTGCTGATAAACTGACGATAACCTGCTGAACCTTCTCATCAAGATGGCGTGCCTTAGCATCCAGCTCTCTCAACAAATTAATTTTCTGCTGCTGCTCAACGTTAAATAGCACTGGCTTGCTTGTATAGAGTGATTGAGGAGTGATGGCATTGAAGGAAATTACTTTTTCCTGACCAGAGCGACTCATGCTAGAAGCCGCAGTAATAGCATTTTCAAGAGCTTGAAGCTGCAGCTGGTTTGCATAAGCAAAGCTGGTTTTCTCGCCTTCTATAGCCCGAACACCAAGTCCTTTATTCAAGTTGAAGCTCGCATCCTTAACGATGCCATCTTCCAGTTGCCAGTATTGATGTTGAACTTCCTGAATGAAAATATCTGAATAATCTATATCAAAAGCATGCAGTTTAAGAATTGCAGTCTGCAAGTTTTCCAGGTGGAGATCACTCTCCTGGAATAAATTCGTTTCGACCTGTTCTAATAATGATTTCATTCAGTATTAACTCATTAGTTTTCGGTGTTGATGGACCGGGAATTTTTCTTTGATGGATTCTATTTTTGATAAATCCAAAGTGCACAGAAGACCGTCTTGCTGCTCAGCCAACTCACCGACAATAGCACCCCATGGGTCGACTGTCATGCTGTGTCCGTAAGTTTTGCGCTGGTTATCATGAGTCCCTGTTTGATTAGGCGCTACGACAAAAGCCAGGTTTTCAACAGCCCTTGCCTGAAGTAATAATTGCCAATGAACCCTGCCGGTAGCTAATGTGAAAGCAGAAGGAGCTAGTATAACTTCTACGTTGTGGGCTTGATAATATCGATATAACTCAGGGAATCGAAGGTCGTAACATACGGAACATCCAAACTTAATGTTATGCCACTCAAATGCTACAGGTCGTTCACCGGCTAAGGTGTTTGCAGATTCTGAATAACTTTCACCCTCTTTAACCGACACATCAAACATATGAATCTTGTCGTAATGTGTCAGCTCAATACCGTCCTCAGAATAGATATAACACCTGGCATAAGGCCGGTTTTCCAAATTCGATTGAATGGCAATCGTGCCGCCAACTAATAAAACATGATGTTTTTTGGCAGTCTCAGACATCCAGGCTTGTACTGGTCCATTACCATGCTTCTCGAGATACTCCAGCTTTTGACCATTATATTTTTCCATCAATGCAAAACTTTCTGGTAACACTATAGCCTCAGCTCCCTGCTCAACTAACTGCTGGATAATCGCTTCAGCCCTTTTGAGGTTATCATCAATACGACTGGATGAAGTCATTTGTACTAAGCCAATCGACAACTGCTTATTCATTTCCATCATCCTCTTTCTGCTGGTCCGAAGAAGTATCTAACGCTTCATTGTTAGAGTTAGTGTCGTCATTTTGTTGTTCTGTTGACTGGGCTTCTTGCGCTTCTTCGTTCAATATTAACTCGCTTTCAACAATAGGTTCACCCTCTGCTTCATCCAGAATTTCTTCGTCAGGAACGACAATCTCTTTTGATTTCTTATCAACTTCAATGACTTCTGGATTTGATAAATCACCCTTGATGTTATATTCGATTCGAACCACAACATCTAAGACAGGCTCGAATATTTTGTTGATTAACAACATAATTAAACCTGTGGTAGGCTCAATTGCCCACCCAGCTAAAACCGGCAGGCTCGAGCCCAGTTTAGGAATGACCACAACATTTTGATTAACGGTATTATTAACCAGATCAGTTGAGCCAGTAATCGTGACTTCTGCCGTTGCACCATTAATGGACACTCGATCGCTATGGACTACGCCCTGCTTAATGGTGAAATTACCATTGATTGAATCATAGAAAAAACCGTCTTCAAACAGATCTCTAAAATCCAGCGATAATCGACGGCGTAAACTTTGTAATGATAACAAACTGAAAACACGAGCCTGGCGATCACTCAACTCTCGTACCACACCCTGTCCAGTATTAACTGTGAAGCTGCCATTACTTTTGTTTAACTCAAATTGATGCCAACCACCCTGCCAACTCAGTTCAAGTTTCCCTTCAGTGCTGGTATCTCGGATACCATCACCATAGCCCCAACGTTGCAACAACTGTCCTGCGTTGGGCGAGGTAAAAGTAATGTTAACTTTGCTTAAATCTCCTTTCCAACTTCCCTCTAGGTAAGCTGACAATAAGCCTTCGATTTGGCTATCGCCTTGAATAGAAACACCTTGCTCTGTCTTCTGTGTAACTAAAGTTAAAACACCGGTATCAATGCCATTGATACGACAGGATGCACATTCAAGCTGCCAGTTATACAAAGCCGACTTTTCCAAATTGATATCACTGTCCGACAGCTTGCTAAATGGCTCCAGTACAATATCCAGCTCATCAACCACTACATGCTTACGACCATCATCATAGAAAGTTAAGCTACCCTTCCCTTCTTTTGCCGTCATTCTAAATCGCAAATACTGACCAGCCAGCTGCTCATCGGTCAGATGTACTTCATGCAGTTTCTGGCCGGCGACATCAAGTGCTGGAGTTTTGATATCAATATCATTGATCCACTTCGGCCAACTGAATGTACCGCCATTTTTGAATTGCAGGCTGTTAAACCAGTCATAACTTTTAATCTCATTAAACTCTCCACGTATGGCGACTCCATTCTGTGGTGCTGGAATTTTCGCTGTCGCAAGATTGCCTAATGCAATCACCCCATTAACATCATTGATATCATCACTGCTAAATACCAGCTGAGAGGAAATAGAGTTTCGATAAATGGCCCGTGACTGGACCTTGCCATTTGACTCAAAAAGAGTAATTAGCACATCGGCCGCTTCTTCTTTCTCTTTACTTAACCAGTCAGGACCAATTATTTCAGTGCCTTTTAAATCAGTTCTTACAATTAGAGACTGGTTAGCGTTTTCAGCTACCCGATAGCGCACTACTAACTCACTGCTGCCAGTAATACTTAGCGGTGATTGAATATTGTAAGAATCAAACACTTTTCCAGCTACAAAGTTTGACCTGGCATCAAGTTTTACTACATCAGCATCACCAGTATACTCATCAACCTTGACATCAATTGCGAACGGATTACCCCACAGGTTCCCACGCAAGTTTTCTGAGTAAGCACCATTTTCTGTGAAATGAACAATCCCTTTTACGCCATCAAGTTTTAACGGATAGTCTTTTAATGAAATCTGATGCCCATCAAGTGGTATCACACCTTTCAATGAAGCCGGTACATCGTTGCCTAACGGGATTGTAATTTGGAGAGTTGGATTTATCGGTTTATTGATAACAAAGTCAGTAACGACATCCCCAATATCCTCTTTCAAAGGGGAGTTCTGATGTAAAGCCTGGTAGCTACTGTCAGTGGCCTGCGCATCAACTGTAATCACCAGCATCGAAATATCATTACTGAAGGAATCAATAGTTGCAGTGGCTTGATTGACCTGACTTCCAATAAGCTGACCTGAATTCGTAACAATACTCATGGTATCGTTATCAAAAATTGCCTTAGCATTAATTTGCTCAGCCTGTGGCCAATCAGGATCAAACTTAAATGTCACATCTTGTGTATCAGCTTCAATATAAAATTGTCCACTACCATCTTTATATGGAAAGTTTTCGAGATTACCGCGCAACAAAAACTTTGCTTTACTGACAGTGCCGCCAAGTAAACTTTGATTCAGGTATTCAACTGTCTTCTGTTTCATACCTTGTGTTGGCCAGTAGCGATGTAACTCTGCAATATTGATACCTCTGGCTTCGGCGTAAATTGCTAACTCCGCATCAGGCTGGCCCTTGCTATCCTCAGTTAAACTTACTTGCCCCTCCGCCTTTATGGATAGATCAGGGTTTCTAACTTCCAGATCATCAATTTCAATACTGGTTTGACGACCACTGGTTATTAAACCATTAAAGGATAAAGAACCAATGGTGATAGGGTTTTTGAGCCAGTTACTGCTGATAAACAGACTATCTTCAGTATTCAGTTTAACCCGCCATTTTCCGTCCTCATCATTTATAGTCACCCGGTCTAATTTAATACCCGGAATATTTTGGTATTCATTGACTTCAAGATCACTTAAATGAATATCTGCACGAACAGGCTTAAAAGCTTTATCTGTTTGCTCTGCTATAAGATGAAATTTATGAATATGTCCATAAGGCTCTAATCCGGTAGCTAATTCAAAATGTTCAGCAGGTAAGAAAGGTTTAATTGACGTCACCAGGTAGCTTATTGGAAAGTTGTCGGCGGACATGTCCCAGCTGGCACCAGAATCATTACGTTGAACAACGACATTAAACTGACTATCAAACTCGACCAATTTTTCTTCTTGCTCTGTTTGCTGTTCCTTATCATTATCCTCTACACGTTCTATTAAATGAAAGCGGTCACTGGCTAGACGTAAACCAGCGTCATCAGAACTGAATCTAATAGCTCCATCCAGCTGAGCAATTCTTGATTGATCTCCAGAAGCAAGAATTTGGCTATAACCTGCAACGGGGCGATCACCTTCATAAGTCAACCATATTTTTGCATTGATGAGATCAACCGGATAATCCTGCTTGAGATTTAAAAACTTTGCTAATGATTTGATATCGGTATCTTCAAGTGAAGCAAACAGATCAAGCTGACTATTTTCAGACAGCGGTTGCCCAATACTTTCAATAACAAATCGACCACTGGAAAATAGTTCACTACGAGCATCTATAATGAGTTGTCGTTCGTTACCAAGCTTTGTGTACAGAATCAGAGGAGCTACCAGTGTTCGACTGTTACCCTGGTGCCTCGCTGTTAAAGTTACATCACGGAGTGAAATTTTACGTTGTTGCAAAATTTCCGGATGCATTTGTAAGGCAAGTTTTAATCGGTTAATTGAAAGTTCGGATACTTGATTCGTGTCTGTTTCTGCGGTTAATTCATTTAACGTATAACTCAGCTTTACACCATTTACTTCCACAGACTCGGTCTGTAAATAGCCGTCAATAAGACTCTGCCATAAATTGAGCTCAATGGTATTTCGCTCGCTTGAGACCTGAAGCCTGTGATCGTCACTTTTCCAGCTAACTTCCTGCAAGTAAACCGTAGGTCTGAATCGAGTCCAGTCTACAACCAGCTCCTGATAATCAAACTCTCCACCGATCTGCTGCTCAACCAGCTCAATAACAGTTTCTTTATCATCTAGCCAGTAAGGAAGAATGAGCTTAACAACGGAAACCAATAACACAAAAAGAATCACAACAATGGAAACCAACCAAAGTAATTTGGTTAGCCATCTTCGAATTGTAATGATGATGCCTTTTAACATTCGACTTCCGTATTACATTAATACAACGTCAAACTGATCGGGAGAGTAAAGACTCTCAACCTGTAATCGAATAGGTTTATCAATATCGACTTCGAGCTCAGCGAGACTGCTCGCCTCTTCATCCAATAAGCAGTCTATGACTTCCTGATTGGCCAGTACTAAAAACTTTTGTACATCATAGGCACGTGATGCTCGACTTATTTCTCTGAATATTTCGTAACAAATCGTAACCGGCGTTTTAACAAAACCTCGTCCGTTACACTGCTGACAAGGTTCACACATTAAACGCTCAAGGCTTTCTCGAGAGCGTTTGCGGGTCATCTCAACCAAACCTAATGTTGACACTTCTGATATTGAAGTTTTAACGTGATCACGCTCCACAGCTTTTTCCAATGTGCGTAATACCTGACGCTTATGTTCTTCATCCTGCATATCGATAAAATCGACAATGATAATGCCGCCAAGGTTACGCAATCGAAGCTGACGAGCCAATGCCGTTGCTGCTTCCAGGTTGGTTCTGAAAATTGTTTCTTCCAGATTTTTATGACCAATGAATGCTCCCGTATTAACATCTACGGTTGTCATGGCTTCTGTCTGATCAATAATTAAATAACCACCAGACTTAAGCGGCACTTTTCGTTCCAACGCTCTTTTGATTTCTTCTTCAATGTTATAAAGATCAAAAATCGGACGCTCGCCTTCATACAACTCAATTCTATTTTTTATTTCAGGCATGAATTCCATGACAAAGTTCAGAATCCGCTTAAAGCTTTTCTGGTTGTCAACTCTGACCCTCTCGATATCATCTTCAATAATATCGCGCATAATTCTCAGTTCTAACGCAAGGTCTTCATGAATCAGTTGTGGTGCTTTAGCAGTTTTTCCTTTTTCGCTGATACCGCTCCACAACTTCGATAAAAATTTTACGTCACGATCCAATTCAATATCACTTGCCCCTTCTGCAGCGGTACGAATGATATATCCGGTATCGCTACCAAAGTCGGTATCTGCCAGTAAGTCTTTCAAGCGAGTGCGCTCATCAAGATCTTCAATTCTTTGAGAAACCCCCACATGAGGATTATCTGGCATGAGAACCAGAAAGCGCGAAGGGATAGTGATATGGGTTGTCAGGCGTGCACCTTTACTACCGATAGGATCTTTTATGACCTGAACAATAATTTTCTGCCCTTCATGCAGTAAAGTTGTTATATCTGCTTCATGCGATTCCTGTTTATCCAGAAGCTCAGAACCTTCAACAGCCTGCTTATTCTCATCGCTTTTGATGGCGACAATATCAGCGACATGCAAGAAGGCAGCCCGGTCATGTCCAATATCAACAAATGCCGCCTGCATCCCGGGCATTACCCGTCGCACAATACCTTTATAAATATTGCCGACGATGCCGCGATTGCTGGTTCTTTCCAGGTGTACTTCCTGTAATACACCATTTTCCACCAAGGCAACTCGCGTTTCCTGTGGAGTGACATTGATTAAGATTTCATCACGCATAATTTTAACGCCCTCCTTCTTGAGGTAAGAGCTCAGGTGACAATCGAGATGAAAGCAAATGCTTAACCTGCATCTGCTCTAACAGAATTCTGGTTTCAAACAATGGTAACCCAACAATACCGCTGTAACTACCATTGATACTAGAAACAAAACTACCAGCAACTCCCTGAATTGCGTATGAACCAGCTTTACCCAGCGGTTCCTCAGTGTCGCAATAGGCTTCTATCGTCTGTTCGGATAATTGGCTAAAAGTGACATCACTTTTAGAAACCTGGCAAATAGATTTATCTCCATAGCAGAGGCTGACACCACTGTAGACCTGATGGGTATGACCAGATAATTGACGCAGCATGAACTTGGCTTCGTTCAGATCTTTCGGTTTTCCCAAAAAAATCCCATCCAATACAACAATAGTGTCAGCACCTAGTATGGGTAGGGAATATTCAGGCTCACAAAAAGGTAGTGCCGAACGCGCCTTGCCAATAGCCAGTCGTTTGACATAGTCTTCAGCAGATTCGTTAGCCAGTGGTGTTTCATCAAAATCGTTAGCCACTTGAACGAAGGACACACCCAGTTGATTCAAAAGTTCTTTTCGGCGAGGAGAAGCGGAAGCCAAATAGATTTGGTCGAACATCAAGCCCCCTTAAATAAAATACTGATATAAATTACTTGTCCCATATGGGCTCATGACCAGCCTAGACCACATGAAAATAACGACGAATATCACGTAACAAAACAAATAACCATGGCCATAAAATACCGTTAGTTATGGTTGCTAGCCAATACCAGATATTACTCTCAGGCTTTCCGGTAAGGCGCGCCAGCCACAACACAACGGCAAAATAAATGATACTCAGAAACACCATGGTAAAAGCTTGTTTCCATAACGGGAATAAACGCAGTCTTTGATGATTCAGCTGCAAAATAAAAGTCAGAATTGCTAATGCAAAACTATGCAGACCAAGCGTCGTGCCGAGAAGTGCATCCAGTGCCAGTCCAGTAATAAATGCCCACAGCAATCCAATACGATGAGGTAATGCAATTATCCAATAGGCTAGAACCAGGAAAGTAAAACTTGGCCGGAAAGACTGCCAGCTTTCTGGAAGCGGAAAAATATCCAGCACCATACCGATAATCAGGCTCAGGATTATGATCCAGGTTCCATGTTTGGTTTCATTAGTCATGGTCTTCATTGCCTATTTCTCCGTCGCTTCCGGCTGCTCTTCAGCCACAGAGTTTGTTGTTGGCTCATAAGGCCAAAGCAACAGCACATGATTGGCTGTATTAATGTTGGCGGTTGGTTCGGCAATAATTTGTGCGTAAGGCTGGGCTGTTTGTTTGGTCACAGAAATCACTTTGGCAACAGGATAACCATCGGGAAACTTTTCCCCCAGCCCGGAACTTAATAACAAGTCGCCTTCGCGAATATCCGTAGTGTTTGGAAGATGACGCAAGAACAACAACTGACCATCGCCCTGTGCAATTGCTCTTAGTCCATTGCGATCATTCCGAACTGGAATGGCATGTTTTTGGTCATTAAGCAGTATCATTCGGCTGGTTGATAGCGACACTTCAACGACCTGCCCCATAACTCCCTCTGAGTCGACTACTGGCTGTCCAACAAATACCCCATCTGCGCTCCCCTTATTAAGCAGCAGTTCGTTTGAAAAACGTTGGCTATCAATATTCAATACTTCTGCAATCAGGCGCTTGCCGCGGAATGAACGGGATGAGCCGAGCAACGAACGCAAACGTGCATTTTCTGACTCAAGACCAATCAGACGCTGGTTCTGAGCTTTCAGAATCAGGACTTCATCTTTAAGTTGGCGATTTTCATCAATCAGATCATTACGGCTGACAATATTATTATCAGCCCAGGCCGCAAGCTCATTGGGTAAATTAGCGAGAAAGTATAGAGGAGAAAGGAACGTGGCCGTTGCCTTGCGCGCACTGGTCAAATAGCCATAACGGTAGTCCAGAACCATCAGAACACAGGCCAGCACCAGCGTTATGATCAGCTGTAATACTAGCGACGGTCCCCTCGTAAATAGGTTTTTAATAACTGGACTCCTGAAGCAGATACAAAAATCGGGCTTAATTGCCCGATTTTCGTCAATATTTCTTTAAAAATCAATCGTATGAGAATAAATCGCCGCCATGTTCATCGATTGTTTCAAGAACTTTACCACCACCGCGTGCCACACAGGTTAATGGATCTTCTGCAACAATCACTGGCAGACCAGTCTCTTCCATCAATAAGCGGTCAATGTCGCGAATTAAAGCGCCACCGCCTGTTAATACCATACCACGCTCAGAAATATCAGCAGCCAATTCCGGAGGAGATTGCTCAAGCACTGTTTTCACGGCACGAACAATACCATGTAATGGATTCTGCAATGCTTCAAGCACTTCGTTACTGTTAATAGTGAAGCTTCTTGGAATACCTTCTGCCAAGTTACGGCCACGAACATCTAATTCACGAACTTCGGTGCCAGGATAAGCGGTTCCGATTTCGTGCTTGATGCGTTCAGCGGTCGCTTCACCAATGATAGTACCGTAGTTGCGGCGAATATATTCGATGATGGCTTCATCAAAGCGGTCACCACCAATACGCACCGAATCCGAATAAACCACGCCATTCAGAGACAGGATTGCGATCTCAGTTGTACCACCACCGATATCGACTACCATGGAACCGCGCGCTTCACCAACCGGCAAACCAGCACCTACTGCTGCAGCTACTGGCTCTTCAATGAGGAATACGTCACGAGCACCAGCACCAAGAGCTGATTCTTTAATCGCACGACGTTCAACTTGAGTAGAACCGCAAGGTACACAGATAAGAACTCGAGGACTTGGACGGAAGAAGGTGTTGTCATGAACTTTACGGATAAAGTGTTGAAGCATTTTCTCGGTGACTTCAAAGTCCGCAATCACACCATCTTTCAAAGGACGGATAGCAACGATGTTGCCTGGAGTACGACCCAGCATGCGCTTTGCAGCTTCACCCACCGCAGCTATTGATTTTGCGCCGCCAGCACGTTCCTGGCGAATAGCGACAACCGATGGCTCATTCAATACGATGCCCTGGTCACGCACATAAATCAAAGTGTTGGCAGTCCCCAAATCAATCGACAGGTCGGTTGAAAATAAACCACGTAATTTATTAAACATCTAAGGAAATTTCTCGCTAATTTCAAAAATAAGGATGATTATAGGATTCAGGCTTCGGTTTAACCAAGAAGCCAGCCTTACTGGTATAAAAGTGGCTAACGCCAGTAATAGCAAGGCTTTTATGCTTATTACCCAATCGGGCTACTCTAACAATACTGACCTGAGTGAGCAAGCTAAAAACCTATTGCTTCACATATTTTTGTGAAGCGGTAATGGCTTTTAACTCTAATGTCAGCAATACAGGCAAAATCCCTACATAAACAGACACTTTCGTCAGCGCTTCGTTCATACCACACGGAATAAAACGTATTTATCTTTTTCCCAAAGTCACGCGATCCTGACCGGCATAATCTTTAACGGTTTCGACCTGATCAAAGCCCGCTGACTGCAATATCTCACGAACTGCGCTTCCCTGGTCATAACCATGCTCAAACAGCAGAAAGCCATTAGGTTTTAAATGCTGAATTGCCTGTTGTGTGATGGTGTAGATATCGGACAAGCCATTGTCCTCAGCAACTAGCGCAGTGACTGGCTCGTAAACCAAATCTGCCAGATGAGGATCATTGGGCGCAACGTAAGGTGGATTACTGACAATCATATCCAGCTGGCCATGTTGCCAGTTGCTTAACCAACTGCCTTGCTCTAATGCCACGTTTTTAATCTTGTTGTGCTCAGCATTTTCCTGCGCAACGGTCAGTGCGCCCTCACTCATATCCAGAGCCCAAACCCTTGCCTGTGGTCTTTCCTTTGCAATGGCTAGTGCTATGGCCCCGCTACCAGTTCCCAGATCAGCAACTTTAAAATCGCTAGTTTCAGGAATTCGTTGCAGCGCCAGTTCCACCAGCAGCTCGGTCTCCGGGCGCGGGATCAGAGTGTCACGAGTGACTTTGAGAGTTAATGACCAGAAATCTTTCTCGCCAATAATGTAAGCGGTTGGTTCGCCCTTTTTTCGGCGCTCAATAGATTCTTGATAGTGAGAAAACTGCTGCTTTGAAAGGATGTGCTCAGGCCAGGTTTTAAGCCATGTCCGGGACTTATCCATTACATGGCTCAATAAAATATCTGCGTCAATGGCAGCCTCATCCATGCTCTCGAGTTGCTGCCTGGCCCAAGTCAAAGCCTGGGCAACGCTTTTAGCTTCCATCGTCGTTAAGAGTTTTGTCCCGAAAGTGCAGCCAACTGATCAGCCTGATGCTCTTGAATCAAAGGCTCGACGATTTGATCAATATCGCCTTCCATAATTTCATCAAGTTTATACAAGGTCAGATTGATTCGATGATCGGTCATGCGGCCCTGTGGGAAGTTGTAGGTACGAATACGATCAGAACGATCACCGGTTCCGACCAGGTTACGACGCATTTCGGTTTGCTCAGATTGAGCCTTTGCCTGCTCCGCAGCCATCAACCTTGCCTGCAGAACGGACATCGCTTTTGCACGGTTTTTATGCTGCGAACGTTCATCCTGACACTCAACCACGACACCGGTCGGTAAGTGAGTAATACGAATTGCAGAGTCAGTTTTGTTAACGTGCTGACCACCAGCGCCTGATGCGCGGAAGGTATCAACTTTCAAATCAGCAGGATTGATTTCGATTGCATCAAGCTCATCGGCTTCTGGCATAACCGCCACGGTACATGCAGAAGTGTGGATGCGACCCTGAGATTCGGTTTCCGGAACACGTTGAACTCGGTGCGCACCCGATTCAAATTTCAGGTGTGAATAAACGCTATCACCGATGATACGCACAATGATTTCTTTATAACCACCATGCTCGCCTTCATTTTCGCTGATAACTTCCACCTGCCAGCGTTTTTTCTCGGCGTACTTACTGTACATGCGGAACAAATCGCCTGCGAAAATAGCCGCTTCATCACCGCCAGTTCCTGCTCGAATTTCAAGGAAAGTATTCTTGTCGTCATTGGGATCGCGAGGCAGTAGCAACTTTTGCATCTCAACTTCAAGTTTCTCAATCTGTGCTTTGGAGTCTTTTAGCTCCTCCTGAGCCATTTCTCGCATATCCGGATCGTCATCCTTCAGCATTTCTTCAGCAGTTTGCAGACTTTCTTCTGCTTCCTGGTACCGCTGAAAGGTATTTACTACCTGTTCCAGCTGAGAATATTCTTTGGACAGATCACGAAATTTATTCTGGTCACTGATAACATCAGGATCGCCCAACAAAGCACTAATCTCTTCGTGGCGATCAACCAGACCTTGTAATTTTTCGATAATTGAATCTTGTAACATAGTAACCTTGTTATCGTATGCTGCTGCTTAATACACCAGGGTATGAGGCTGACAGACTATCGGAAATAAACTATTCATCCAGATCGAATAACTTGCGGATCACCTCATGGGCATCCACTTCGTCATCATCCTTACGTAACCAGACCAGAGGCTGATGCAAAAACTTTTTCGTCAGGCGGTGAGTTAATTGCTCCATCACCTGTTCAGGATCGCCTTCATTGGCTAACTGAGCTTTGGCGCGTTGCAGTTCATTATTGGCTATATCCGAATACTTTTGCTGCAACTCACGAACCGTGTCATGCTTTTGTCGGCCCTGTTGCCATTGACGGAACTCCTCACTGAAATCACGAAGAATATGCTCGGCTTCTTCAGCAGCTTGCTGACGTGCCTGCATGTTTTCCTGAATCACACCTTCCAGATCATCAACGGTATAGAGGTAAACATCATCCAGCTTGCCAACCGAACTTTCAATATCACGTGGCACCGCCAGATCAACCATAAACATGCTTCTTCTGCGACGTTCTTTAATCGCCTGCTCAACCATGCCCTTACCAATAATCGGTAACATACTGCCGGTTGAGGAAATCACTATATCAGCCTGCGATAGATAATGCGGAATAGCCTCAAGACCAATCGCCTTACCCTCAAATTCTTTAGCCAGCTTTTGCGCATTGGCTAAGGTTCGATTGGCCATGATCATTTTGCCAACGCCCTGCTGTTGCAAATGACGCGCCGCCAACTCGATGGTTTCACCTGCCCCAACATACATTACCGTCAGCTTAGAAAAATCTGCAAAAACGTGCTTGGCCAGACTTACCGCAGCATAGGCTACCGATACAGGGTTGGTTCCGATATCGGTTTCATGACGAACGCGCTTAGCGGCCGAGAAGGTTTTCTGGAACAGGCGCTCCATAACCTGATTGATGGTTCCTGCACGGCGAGCTTTCTGGTAACTAGCTTTAAGCTGCCCCAAAATCTGCGGCTCGCCCAACACCATCGAATCCAGCCCACTGGCCACTCGCATCAAATGCAATACAGCTTTGTCTTCATCATGGCAATAAATGGCCGAGTGTAAATCTTCCTGCAGCTGCTTTTTGACCTGTAGCCAATGCAGCAGTTGCTCTCTTAGCTGCTCGGGTGTCTGCTGATCACTGGATACATAAAACTCAACACGATTGCAGGTGGATAAAACCGCCACTTCACTCTGATGCAGAGCTTCTGCCAGTTCTGCCATAATTTCGCCCAGCTCATGATCAGCGAACGCAACTTTTTCGCGCACGGCTAAGGAGGCAGTTTTGTGGTTAATTCCTAATGCAATCAATGACATAGATAAGAAAATGTTGAGTTGTTGCAGCCCAGCTTAAAAATAACGAGAAATCAAAGGCTTATAATTGGCGCGAATTATAACACTGAGCCGTCATGTCCGCTAATCGAAAAAGTCAGTTATGTTGATAAGAATTTACTTAATATGACAAATTATTCCTACCTCTTGTCATAAAGAGATTGTAGGATTGCAGGGATGAACAAGCGTTTTTATATCCTCCTTACACAATGGCTCGCCGCCCTACTCCTGCTATCTGCCTGCGCCACCAAGCAGCCCACGACAGTCCAGGTAGAGCAGCAACCAGCCCCTGATCCAGCGGTCTATCCTGACATTTCGCACATGTCAGCGGATCAGCGCAGCCAATTGTATTTCAGTATTCTACTGGCCAATATTGCCAGTCAGCAGAACCTGGAGGAAATTGCCCAAAGTAATTTTTTAGATTCGGCCGAGCGTACTGGTAGCATCGCGCTTGCTCGTCGAGCTGCTGTAGCGGCACTCGAAAAGCATGACTATGACCAGGTCAGACACGCTCTGTCCATCTGGTTAAAACACGCTCCAGAAGATCCCAATGCACATAAAGTAAAACTGCTGACCTCGGTAGCCACTCAGGATTATGTGGCCGCCAATGACGAATTATTTCTGCTACTGAAACTATTGCCGCCTTCAATGGATGAACAGCTATATCAACTGGTTCAAGTCACCAGTTATCAGGACAACGCTGACTTTGTGCATTATTTTAATCAGGAGTCTACTCGACTGAACCATCCGGTATTAGAAGCATTGGAAGCTCATCTACTTCTTAACAGTCATAATCCACAGTTTTATCAGAGCAGAATTCATCGCCTGCTGGATAAGGTGTTATCAGAACACAAAACCTTCCTGTCAGCGATTGAGCTCAAGGGTGAAGCTCTTGCCCTCGAATCAAGCGATAAACGCGCAGACTACCTTAATCAGATTGTCGACAGTCGCATTTTAGATACTGAACAAACATTTGAGCTCGGCGAACTTCTCTATACCCATAAAAATTATCGTGGCGCAGTGAATGCCTTTGAGCAGGTTTTGGGGAAACAGCCTAAGAATTATCAGGCTCAATTTCTGATGGCTGGGAGCCTATACGCGATGGAAGACTATGCTGAAAGTTCGGATAACTTCTGGCAACTAGCGCGTAAAAACTTCAAAAAAGACATAACCAGCTATTATTGCGCGGATTCAGCTCTACGCAATGAAGACCCGGTTCGTGCCATCAGCTGCTACGAAATGGTGCCTCCCGGTAACTACTTCTATACCGCGCGAACTCGTCTTGCTCACCTACTGCATGAACAGGGCAACTGGCGATACGCCATGCAAAGCCTGCAACAGGCACAGCAGATGGTCAGCCTGCAGGAAAAACAACGACTGCTACAGTTCGAAATCAGTTTCCTGACCCAGATTCAGCAATATGATCTGGCCGCCGAGCGCATAGAAAGTGCCCTGCTCATCGAGCCCAATAAAACCTCACTCTATTACCAGAAACTGCAACTTCTCAACCAGACTCAGTCCGTTGAAGATCTGCTGGAATCGATCAGGCAGCTACAGGCCAGTGTTGACGATGAACAGCTACATAAAGAGATAACCATTATTGGTGCTCGGATGTTGCAAAGCCGCCACAGCTATCTATCAGCTTATATGTTGCTGGAGAAAGAGGTTAAGCAAATGCCTGATGATATGGATCTCCTCTATGTCAAAGCTCTCGCTGCCGAACCATTAGGTTACTTCCAGCAGATGGAACAGGATCTGCGGACAGTCCTTAAGATTAAGCCCGATCATCATGACGCCATGAATGCATTGGGTTATACGCTAGCGGACATGAACCGCTCTCTGGAAGAAGCTCAACGTCTTATTGAAGCTGCTTATCAGCATGATCCTGAAAACAGTGCCGTACTCGACTCTATGGGCTGGGTCCAGTACCGTCTGGGAAATCTCCAAAAAGCACTGGAGTTCCTGCAGCTAGCTTATCAAAAGCAACCATTGCCGGAAGTAGCTGCCCACCTTGGCGAAGTGCTCTGGGTCATGAGTGAAAAAGAAAAAGCCACTGAAATCTGGCAAAGAGCTTTGCGCCAGGATCCCAACAACCGCTACTTGATGGAAGTTCTGCAACGTTTCCCTGAAGCCCAAGGCGCAGGGTAGTAAGAATATCAAGCAATTTTATGGGGGCTTAGGGTTGCC
Organism: Kangiella aquimarina DSM 16071; assembly: GCF_000374105.1. Classification (GTDB taxonomy): domain Bacteria; phylum Pseudomonadota; class Gammaproteobacteria; order Enterobacterales; family Kangiellaceae; genus Kangiella; species Kangiella aquimarina. Next base: position 195,064 of record NZ_KB893651.1, on the reverse strand, counting down.
CAGTGGGTATCGTCAACCAGCCAAATGCTTCTTATCTGTAAGGGCGATTCATGAATCGCCCCTACGAAAACACTTTTATTCCATAAACTACCACTCCTATACCCCAAAGATGCAAGCCATCCTAAAAACAGGCATAATCCAGCCCATTGGAACTGAACGGCATTACCCCAGTCCTAACTAATTCATGAATACAAAAAATGAGAAACGTTGAATGAATGTATTATCGCGCGCCTTATTAATCAGTGTTGCATTATTCCTGACCGCATGTGAAACCTTACCCAAAAAGCAGGACACCACGGTATGGGACGACCCTAAGTGGCAACAGCAGTATAAAAGCCTTAAAACCATAAAAGGCTTTATTGCACAGGGGCGTATCGGCATTACTCAACCTGACGACAGCTTCTCAAGCAGCATCATGTGGAAGCAAGCCGCCCGCGACACCTTAAATGTTCGTATGTATGGCACTTTCGGTACCACTTATGTGCTGCTCGATATCACACCGCAACTAACCACCCTTAAAACCGGGGATGACCAACACTTCGAAGGTTACAACGCCGAACAGCTTTTATATGACGTTCTGGGCTGGGATTTACCGGTGCACTATTTGCAGGACTGGGTACTTGGTCTACCGACCGGCATCAATCGCGACAATTTGAAAATTAATGCCGATGGTACTTTGCAGGAACTCAACTATCAGGATTACCGAGTTCTGTACCAGCGTTATGAGAATTATGACTGGCAGCAGGACCAGACCATCGCCTTACCTGAGAAAATCAGAATTACCCAAGGCGACAATAAAATCATCTTGTCATTGCGCAGCTGGGATCTGACTTTATGAGTTTCACCATCTCCACTGGCAGCCTCAATGAACAGGGTTACAGCTATTGGCCCTCGCCGGCCAAGCTCAATCTGGAACTGAGAGTTCTGGGTCAACGCCCCGATGGTTATCATGAACTGCAGACCTTATTCCAGCTGTTGGACTTCGGTGATGATATCTGGATTAAACCAAACAACACTGGCGAACTGACTTTAGACAGCGAGTACAACGAAGTTCCCAGCGAGCAAAACCTCATCATCAAGGCCGCCAGAATATTGCAGCCCTTTTGCACTCATTCTCAGGGCGCTGATATCAAACTAACCAAACGGCTACCATCTGGTGCTGGCTTGGGCGGTGGTAGTTCCAATGCCGCAACCACATTAGTGGCTCTGAATCAGCTTTGGAATTTACACCTCGATCAGCAGCAATTGATCGATCTGGGTCGTCAGTTAGGTGCCGATGTCCCGGTTTTCGTAAATGGCCATAGTGCCTGGGCAGAAGGCATTGGCGAACTTTTAACCAACACTGATATCCCTGAAAAGTGGTATCTTATTGTCTATCCAAACGTTCATGTGAACACTGGCAAAATTTTTTCACATTCAGCGTTGACAAGAAACGACAAACCCATTAAATTACGCGCCACTCGCGAAGGGAGTTTGCCTGAAGTTGGTTACAACGCCATGCAAACACTGGTTCTCGAACTTTATCCAGAGATAAAAGAAGCCTTTGAGCATCTTTCTCAATACGGAAAAGTGATGTTAACCGGAACCGGAAGTTGTCTCTTCTTAACCTTTGACAACGAGCGAGAAGTCCGTAAAATAGCGGCTCTGTGCAAGCAGCGCTGGCTAACTTTAGAAGCTAGAGGTATCAATACTTCGCCGCTGATAAAGTAAACAATGCAGGGGTATCGCCAAGCGGTAAGGCAGCGGCTTTTGATGCCGCCATTCGTTGGTTCAAATCCAGCTACCCCTGCCATCTTCTCTTCTTCCAGCTTTTATTCTGCTTGCTGTAACTTTTGGGGCTAATGTTACAGGGCTTTTCGATGTCTGATTTAATGCTTTTCAGTGGTAATGCCACACCTGATCTCGCCAAACGAATTTCTGATTACTTAAACGTACCACTGGGTAAAGCGCATACTGAACGCTTTAGTGATGGTGAGTGCAGCGTCGAAATTCTTGAAAATGTTCGTGGTAAAGACGTTTTCATCATTCAATCTACTTGCGCACCAACCAACGACAACTTGATGGAATTGATCATCATGGCCGACGCACTAAAACGTGCATCAGCCAAGCGTATCACCGCAGTAATTCCTTACTATGGTTACGCTCGTCAGGATCGTCGCGTTCGTTCAGCACGTGTACCAATCAGTGCAAAAGTAGTCGCCGATATGATCAGCGGCGTAGGTTTTGACCGCGTTCTTACGGTTGACCTACACGCAGACCAGATTCAGGGCTTCTTCAATATTCCAGTAGACAACGTCTACGCCACACCAGTACTTCTTGAACACATCCAATCCAATATCGCCGGTAAAAACCTAATGGTTGTTTCGCCTGATGTTGGCGGTGTTGTTCGTGCTCGTGCCATTGCAAAGCGCCTAAACGACGCAGACTTATCGATTATCGATAAACGTCGCCCGCGCGCAAACGAAGTCAGCGTCATGAACATCATTGGTGATGTTTCAGGTCGTGACTGCGTTATTGTTGATGACATGGTTGATACAGCCGGAACGCTTTGCCAGGCAGCTCAGGCACTTAAAGATCACGGTGCCAGCAATGTATACGCTTATGCAACTCACGCCGTTCTCTCAGGTAAAGCCATCAGCAACATTACTGGCTCAAGCTTGGATAAGTTAGTTGTGACTAACACCATCCCGCTTTCAGAAGAAGCGCAAGCGTGTGACCGTATTGAAATTCTCGATCTTGCACCATTACTGGGTGAATCGATTCGTCGTGTTAATACCGAAGAATCAATCTCAACCATGTTTCTAGACTAAGATTTAGAACAAGTGCTACAAAAAGCAGGCCTCGAGCCTGCTTTTTTATTGCCTGAGATTCCAAATATAGCTATAGCTTGCAATCTGCTCTTTATTTTATAGATTACTGACTCACACAATCACAGCTGCGGGATAACAGGAATATTTGAACCTCTGTAGGGGCGATTCATGAATCGCCCCTACGAAACACAGCCGCCCGACAGAAACAAAAGGAAAGCACCACCCTAGAGTTTTGTCATTCCAAACTAGATTTGGATTAAATCGCAGGGAGCGATTTAAAACAGCGAAGCTGGCCTTTGGTGAAATACAGGACGTATTTCATAATCTGCTCTTGTACCACAATCTCTAACTTCTAGTTGAGCATTCACAAGACTACAGACGCTGCTTAATTTCCTTGATTGCTTCCTGCAATACCGGATCAGAATCACTCTCAACCAACGGTGTTTCTATGACAATATCCGGCGTTACCCCGTCATTACTTTTATCGCCACTGGGTCTAATAATATGTGCTTTCGGAAAACCCACATTAATGCCAGTATGAGTCAGCTTAAAATTCTCCATGGCGCCGTAAGTGGTTGCCAGATCTGAGGTTTTCTCACCCATAATCGTCGCAAACCCATAATCCTGTACCTGCGCAGCCACAGTCACCGCATTCGAGTAGGAATGTCGATTAATCAATACAAACACTGGCTTGTCGAATGGTTTGTTGATCGGTTCAACCAAAGGAAGATCCAGTTTAAATATATCGCCCGGTTTGAGATCTTTATATGCTTGCTTAAACTGCTCAGAAACCGAGATTACTCCATCGGAGTTTTGTCTATTACTCAAGCGTTCTTCGTTGGCAGCAATAAACTCATCGCTCAACTTCACGTTAAACTCTGAAGTAAATTTAAACGGCTTATCAGCAAACTGCTTTACCATCAGATCGCTAAATGAATTATCGCCACCGGGATTGTTGCGTATATCAATCAGCAGAGCATCCACATCATTTTCTCTAAAGTGAGTAAATGCCTGCTCAATAAACCTGGCAAATTCGTTGTTGTCCCAGACATTGTCAGCATCCGCTGAAAAGTTGAAAAACGGTCCAGGTCTCAAGTAACCAATACCATCGATAATCTCATAACTTCGTTCCCAATCCAGCTGCAACAAACCTTGCTGCGCCTCGAGCCTGCTCAGTAATTCCTGATGAGTAACCGCCTTAATTTCCGCATCAAAAACGTTATCTTCTTGCTTTAAGGTCACCGCAAAGTCTTCTTGCGGCCCAAATTCGAACCAGAGAAAGAGTGGTAGCTCAAGCTCAAGAAAGCCATTAAAAATATAATCATTATCCGCAGACTTATAACGTCTTAAGCGTTTAAAAAGCGGCTCGACCTTAACGCCATTAATGGCCAGCAACTCCATACCAACGGCTACGTCAGGGTGATCGCTGTAATTCTCAGCAATATACACTTTGCCATCCATCACCTTGATATAAAGAGGGAATGACTTGCCGCCCTGCTTTCGGTATTCGCGATATTTGTCAGCAGGCAAATCTATTCTGGCGTGGGCAATATTGCCAAAGGCCACAAACTCCTGAAAGAGCAACCTGATTTCCGATTCAGTCATAGTACCCTTGACCTCTTTCCTGAGCTTTTTGAATAACTGGTCGTACTCTGCTTCGGTTCTATTGACGTATAAATTATAATGCGCCGACTCAAGACGCTGATATAACTCGGCGAAATCCTCACGAACTTCATCTGCGCTATAGGTCTTTTCAGAAAGTGTTTTTTCAGTCTGACTTTCTTCTGCCACTGCCAAATCGCTCACCCCGGCCGCAATCACCAAAGACAGTCCAAGAAAAAAAGACGTTATGATTTGTTTTGCTAACATGTAAACTTGCTCCTGATAAATGTAATGTGTCATAACAAGCTACTATCCTGAATACGAGTGGCTATAATATCCTGACATTTGCATCCTATTTCTCTGACTTTTTTATCTTTGATGGTTTGAGACTTTTAAAATCAATGAGTTAATAATTACTAAAATGGACAACCAAGATACTCTACAAATTCTGGAATGGCGCTGCAATCTCTCAACTGGCGAGATCAGCAACGGCCATGAAACACAAACCCTGGAGCCAAAATCCATCGAACTGCTATTTTTTATGGCTCAAAATCACTCCCGGGTATTATCAAAAGATCAGATCATTGAAGCCGTCTGGAACAATGCCATCGTCAGCGACGATGTTCTGGCCAAAACCATATCGAAACTTCGAAAAGCATTGAATGATAATCCTAAAGAACCCAGATTTATTGAAACGCTGCCCAAGCGCGGATACCGCTTCAAGGTTGTGCCGACGACTTCAGATTCAGCACAACCAACTCCAATAACCGAAAAGAAACCCCATCGTCGGAAGTTCTTTCTGCCGATTTGGCTATTCATTATGGTTGTCTCTTTGGTTACCGTGTTCACCCAGCGACGAAATAATGAACAAAAGACCGATCAGTCAGACCAGGAGCTTAATCAAGAAGAACAGCAAAAACTCAGCCCCGAACTACAAAACCTAAAAGAACAGGCTGATAATTATTACTTTCAATACACCCGCACAGATAACGAAAACGCGATTAAGCTTTACGAAAGAATTATTGCCGCTGAACCCGAATTTGGCCCGGCCCAGTCAGGACTGGCCACAGCCCTGGTGCAGAAAGTTCTGCGCTGGCCCAACGAACTGGGCACACCCGACATCAACCACTCCTCGCTAACCCAAGCGCATCAGGAACAACGACTGGCAAGTCCCGAAGCTCAGCTCTACCTGTCCAGAGCTGAAGCATTAGCGGAAAGAGCCGTTCGCCTCAGCCCCAATGACTACATGGTTCACCGCTCGCTTGGCTTGGTCTACGCCGCCCAGCAGCAATATGCCGAGGCGGAAAAGCATTACGATAAAGCCATCGAGCTTAACCACAATGCCTGGGGCGCCATGATCAATAAGGCAGAAATCGCCCAGCTGAATGGTGATGATGAACGCTACCTGCAATTAATGGAACAGGCCTACCAGGCCATGACAAACGTATATGATCAACAAGTTGCCAAAGTTCGCCCCTGGTATCCGAAAATAGGCGTCGCCATTGCTGACAAATACGTGCAGCTAAATGAGCCGCAGGAAGCCGAAATCTGGTATCGCACGGTTCTCAACTATTCACCGCTCGACAAAGATGCCAATGTTGGGCTCATGAACCTGATGCAGGCTAACGGACAACAGGAGTCCTATCAGGAAATCTGCCAACGCATTAGACTTTCCATTGACCCTGAGAGTAATTGCAACCAGTAAAAATATGTCACTCTGAACTATGGCCAGAGGAAATACCCTAGAGTAATTAAGACGACCGAAGGAAGTACCATTAGTTGATCTAATCTTCTTCTATAAATCACTGGATCCCGCGGTCAAGCCGCGGGATCCAGTGCCTTTTCATGGGCAAGCACACAGGCATTGCCGCTACCTCCCAATGACTCAACAAATCATTAGGACTGTCATTCCCGCGAAGGCGGGCGACCGAAGGAAGTCCCCCAGGGGGGAGGCCAAGCCCGTGGTGAATCCATTCTAATAAGTGCTCTTGCTCTTAAAGGCCACTGGATTCCGGATTAAATCCGGAATGACAGATCTTAATATGCCCCCCAATTGACCAATAAATCCACATTTTCCCTAGCTTCTGCAACCCTTGCTGTTGTATAATTTCGCACCATTTTTGGGCCAATCCGGTCAAATTGACCAAAAACCCAAGAATTCATGCCTGTCTTTGGTCGCGAAGCCAGGTTTATACTAACCCTCAACTTGTGGAGTAACACAATGAGCGAATTTACTTTTAACGCTGAATTGCGTAGCGATATGGGGAAAGGTGCGAGCCGCCGCCTACGTCGTGAAGCAGACATGATTCCTGCTATCGTTTACGGTGGTAAGGAAGAACCTAAATCTATTTCTTTAAATCACAACCAGATCATCAATATGCTTGATGAAGAAGCAGTTTATTCTTCAATCATCAATTTGGATATCGACGGTACTGTTGAAGAAGTAGTTATCAAAGACATTCAGCGTCACCCTTTCAAACCTAAAGTATTGCACATGGACCTTAAGCGTATCGTTCGTGGTGAAATCATGAATGCTACTGTTCCATTGCACTTCCTTAACGAGAAATCTGCTCCTGGCGTTAAAGCTGGCGGCGTTATGTCTCACCAGATCACCAGCGTTGAAGTTGCGTGTCGTCCACGTAACCTTCCTGAGTACATCGAAGTTGACTTGGGCGGCCTGGATCTAGGTGACACTATTCACTTGTCAGACCTTAAATTGCCAGAAGGTGTTGAATTAACAGCACTTCAAGGCGAAGAGCACGACTTGTCAGTAGCTAACGTTGTTCGTCCTAGCGGTCCTTCTGAAGACGAAACAGAAGAAGCTGATGAAGCAGCAGAAGCTGAAGTACCAGCTACTGAACAGAAAGGCGACGAAGAAGCAGGCGAAGACAAAGAGTAATCTTTGTAGCTTAGCTAAGTCGGCCATTTCTGGCTATGATAAGACCTCGAAATCCTGCAAAGGGCAACCATTTCGGGGTCTTTTCTTTAAAAGCACAAACATAATCTAATCTTGGGGATAACGCTGTGTCGAGCATCAAGCTGATTGTCGGTCTGGCCAATCCAGGCACACAATACGAAGGAACCCGCCACAATGCCGGAGCCTGGTATGTGGAAGAACTCGCGCGCGCCTATTCAATCCCCCTGAAAGTTGAAAGCAAGTTCCACGGTTTATTCGGCAAGGGATTCATCAATGGCCACGAGGTCATGCTGCTAATCCCAACTACCTTTATGAACCTCAGCGGCAAAGCCATACAGACGGTCGCCAACTTCTATAAAGTTGAACCGGAACAGATTTTAGTCGCCCACGATGAGCTGGATATCGATCCCGGCACATTAAAACTGAAAAAAGGCGGTGGCCACGGCGGCCACAATGGTTTGCGCGACACCATCAGCAGCCTTGGCAACAATAAAGAATTCATGCGCTTACGAGTCGGCATTGGTCATCCGGGCCATAAAAGCCAGGTCACAGGCTATGTACTCGGTAAGCCCAGTCCGGACGAGCGCAACGCCATCATCCTCGCGATTGATGAAGCGGTTCGCGAAACCGGCACCCTTTTGAATGGCGACTGGGATAAAGCCGTGCATCGACTGCACAGCATCACCCCACCCGCCAGTTAACAAGCAACACAACTCAAAGAGATTTAGTCATGGCATTAAATTGCGGTATTGTAGGACTTCCTAACGTTGGTAAATCAACTCTGTTCAACGCATTGACCGATGCGGGCATTGATGCAGCTAACTACCCATTCTGCACCATCGAACCGAATACAGGCGTGGTGCCAATTCCTGATCCGCGCCTTTATGCCCTGGCCAAAATCGTTAATCCGCAGCGCGTCCTGCCTGCGACTATGGAATTCGTCGATATCGCCGGTCTGGTTGCTGGCGCATCGAAAGGTGAAGGTCTGGGTAACAAGTTCCTGGCTAACATCCGCGAAACGCACGCCATCGCGCACGTGGTTCGCTGCTTTGCCAATGACGACGTCGTTCACGTTGCCGGTAAAGTCGACCCAATCGCCGATATCGAAACCATCAATACCGAGTTAGCGCTTGCTGACCTTGAAGCGGTTGAAAAACGTATTCTGAAAACAGCGAAAATCGCCAAAAGCGGCGACAAAGACGCCAAAGCTGAATTAGCCATTCTGGAAAAAGCCAAAGCTTGCCTCGATGAAGGCAACGCCCTACGCTCTCTAGATCTGGATAAAGATGAGCAAAAAATTATGCGTAAATTCCAGCTCATCACCAACAAACCAACCATGTATATCGCCAACGTCAGCGAAGATGGATTTGAAAACAACCCATTGCTCGACAAGGTACGCGAATTCGCCGCCAGCGAAAACTCAGAAGTAGTGCCAATCTGCGCCGCAATCGAATCTGAAATCGCTGCACTGGACGACGAAGACAAAGCAGACTTCTTAGCTGACTTAGGACAGGACGAGCCAGGCCTAAACCGCGTTATACGCGCTGGTTACAGCCTCCTTAACCTACAGACCTACTTTACGGCAGGCGTAAAAGAAGTTCGCGCATGGCAGGTAAAAATCGGTGCCACAGCCCCACAGGCCGCCGCCGTCATCCACACCGACTTCGAAAAAGGCTTCATCCGCGCCGAAGTCATCGCTTACGACGACTACATCGCAGGCAACGGCGAAGCAGGCGCAAAAGAAGCCGGTAAATGGCGCTTGGAAGGCAAGGAATACATCGTCCAGGACGGCGACGTCATGCACTTCCGATTCAACGTCTAAGACCGAATAAATTCAGGCAAGGATTTTCACGATACTTTTTATATACAGGGGCTTGACAACAAGCCCCCAAATCACGAAAATACGCGCCACTGAATTATGGCTATGTAGCTCAGCTGGTTAGAGCACAGCATTCATAATGCTGGGGTCGGTGGTTCAAGTCCACCCATAGCTACCATATAAAAGAAAGGCTTACAGAGAAATCTGTAAGCCTTTTTTGTTGGCTGGGATTTTGTAAATCAACCACAAGTCCAAGATGTAGGTTTAATTTACTCTGACACCATTAATTTCATTCTTGGTGAAGTTAATCGAACTTTCTTGATATATCCCCAACTAAATCTGATAGTTGACCATTCCCAACCTTAACAGCATGTCGATAAATTGCTTTTTTGAACACCTTGGTATCCACTCCTGCATAATTTGAAAAATGCCCAGACGCTTTACCAAAAACCTGTTTGCCATCACAACGGTCTAGTAGAACTTGCTCATTACCATCTTCATATAATTCAAACACAGATGATATAGCCAATTTCAGATCTTCGGCTAGGCACTGAATGCTATTATCATCTAGTACCTTAATATTAATTTGATTCAATATTCTCTCTTTACTATTCCAGTTGAATGATTTATTACCCCACAGTCTATTGGAAAAAAAACTTTCGATTTTATGGTTCAAAACTAAAGACATTTCTTTTTTATATACCTGCGGCAATGAACTTTCTGCAAAATCTACAAACTTAGCCTTAATTTCGTCGCCACTAATTTTTTTATGTTCTTCTCCAGATAGCTCTAGATACTTATTTACAACTGCCTCAAAGATACTCTCATCTAGAAGGTAATTTTCAAACTCATGTTTTGATAACGTTATAAACGAATTATCATAAAAATCTGCATCTAAACTTCTAATTTTTTCGAAGTACTCATTCGGTTTATTGTCTGAATCGACAAGAAAAACAAACTTCATTTCTCTGATATGCTCTCTCAGAGTTACTAATTTCTTAAAAGTCTCAATTACTTCCCTGCTCCCTCCTAATGGCTTAATCTTTATATTTTTGCCTTTTAATATATACTCTAAAGACTCATGGTCACCAGAACCTTCAACTAATAGAACTTTACTATGCACAGAGCTAAGCCCCAGCTCTCGGAGTTCATTTTCTGCATCATCATAATTTATCTCTTTAACACCTTCAGAAACAATAAAGTTTTTCCCCATCGTGAAAATTTTATAGATAAGGGTTTTAGAATGTGTTGATAATACCACTTGATTCAGCCTGTGACCTCTATACTCCTTTTCCAACCATTCTTCTTTGAGATTTAGAGAGTTTCCTGATTTGGTTTCCTTTGCTGTCCAACCTAAAAGACCTCCATTCTGACATAACGCATATAGCAAACTTACAAACTCAAGAAGTAGGTTTTCATGAAAGTGGTTTTCAGGCTCATCTATAAACAACGCACAAACTGACTTTGATATGCATAAAAATGATAACGTGCTTAGTAATGCTTTCTCCCCAGAACTAAACTCTCGAACGTCATATAAAGGCTTCCTCTTATCAGAGTTTGCTTTCCCTAGAAGAACAAACTCTCCAGATTTATGTTTTCCGCTGAAATTTTTTAACTCTACATTAGGGATCAATGATGTAAACATATTCGAAGCAACGCGAAAATATAGCAGCCTGTCAGGTTTGCTTGGTATTAGTCTGCCATGTACATGGTCTTTAACTAATTGACGATAGATTCCAGAAAATAAGTACTCAGGCCTAAGGACAGCTTCCAATGCAAGGTCAATCTTATTATTATCTGCGATATTGAGCTCATTAAACTGAAGCGTTTCCTCTGAAAAACCTTTGCTTGCATCTATATAGAGGATTAAATTTTCAGGAGATCTTAAATTCCAGTATTTCTTTATAAATTCATCATTGTCACAGGCAAGCACTATCTGTTTTTTTTCAATCGATAAGGTTAGCGTAACCTCCTCTTCATCTTCTATCATGCTTAACTTAATATACGAGAAATCAGTATTAAGAAAACGTCTAGCTTCAATATCAAACTGTTCCTTGTATTTCTGACCAAGTAGATTTGAAAAATAAGCTTTTTGAATTAAATATGCTGACTTTAAGATTGTCGATTTACCAGCACCATTCCTACCAGATATACTAAAAATTGAAGTGTTTTTGTCAAAGTCACACTCAATAATTCCGTCAAATGATTTCACATGGTTTAGTTGAATTTGTTTTATTTTCACTTTACTTACTCTTGATGTATCTTATTATGAAAGGTATTAGAGAATTCATGATGGCGGTAAACATTTATAGCAAAGAGTACTCACATCACATATATCATATTAATTGCCTTTACCTTTTACTTCATCAACCTTTGCAATAAATCTCTTCATTGCATGATAGCTCCAGCCCGATTCTTCACCGTCAACAATCCTATTCTCAAAATACTCACCATTTGCAGATGAAATCCTCGCGTAAGCTTTTTTTGCGGTGCTCAAATCTCTAATTACTGATAAGTCGGTGATAAATTTATTTTTAGAACTAGAACCATATTGACTAGTATTTATATCTGTTAAATGGCTTGCCTTTAAAACTGTCTCCTCTCCATCAATCATAAAAGAGATTCCGCTAACTGATGAAATGCCCTGTACTTGAACTATTATGAAAGCCTTATCTGGCTGCTCTTCTCTCCACTGTGCGCCTAAGCTTGCACATTGAGTATTAAATAATGGATTACAGTCATTTGCATGTAGATGGATATCAACAACAGATTTGCCACTATAGTCACTTTTTGAAACTTTAGCGTCGTAGCCAGTGGTTGAAGCACATGATATTAGAAACGTAGAGAACAGCAGAATGTATATTAACTTATTCATTTCCTTCCCCCTTATTAGTCTTAATTTAACTTCCTATTTAACTAAAATTGATTCTTGTGATGTGTGTTTTCCCAAGATCAATTCTTTTAATCATTCCTATCTCCCTTTTTTATAATTCGCAACAATGTATACCATGTCACATTTTTTTACAACTGTACATTTAATGCACAAATGCATTGTAGGTGTTGTTGGAGTGTTGTGCTTTGGGCATCACTTGTTGCTAAAAGGGCAACAATAAAGAGTGAAGAGGAAGAGAACATTGCTAAGAGCAGATCCTGACTTTCGTCAGGATGACATGGCGTTTGGGATTTGCACTATCAGTAAGTGTTGTCATTCCAAACTTGATTTGGAATCTGCTTTTAGTCTAAACCCTTCTTCTATTGGCTCTACTTGACTCCAGCCTTTTATTTTCACAACGTCAAAGTCTGTTCTGAGTTGCGGCTGCATTAGGTCTGTAAAAGCTTCGGTGTTGTTAAAGTCTGGATCGAGCCACATTGCTAAATCCTTTTCGGGGATCATCATTGGCATGGCTTTGTTGTGGATATCGGCGAGTTTGGGGTGTGGCGGTATCGTGATCATTGAGGCTGAATAAACGGGGTTGTCCTGGTCGCCCCAGTTCTTGAAGAGTCCACCGAAATAGATGGGGCTGTCGTCCGTAGGTTTTAGCAGGTGGTAGACTTTATTCATGCCTTCGACAAAGGCGCTGGCGGGTATGATACAGCGACTTTCGCGAAAGGCTTTGGTGAATGATTTTTTAAAACCCTGCCCCTCATACCAACGGCTGTTAAAAGAGGTGTATTTACTCGGTTTCCATTGGCCATCTTTTTGTTCGAGCAGGAATTGCCACAGCGCTTTGGTGACCTGATTATCGTTACCATCGTTATGGATGATCTGTATCGGGTGGTAGCAACGAAAGGTTCCCAGTTCCAGGGGGACCTGTAGGTCTAGTGTTTTTTCAATCTTCTTCGCGGGCTTTTTATAAAGCTCGACCAATCCGCACATGATTCGTTCTCGCTGGTGTTTTTTTCATCATAGCGAAAACTGGTTTAAAACTCATTATGAGTGGAGCGAAGTGTTTATCCGAATACATTAACGTACGGACAAGTCATGACTTGTCCGTACTGAATTAGATTTAAAAATATAAGGGAATGGATTCCCGCCTTCGCGGGAATGACAGCTTAGTTTAAACAATTTTGGTTATAAAGAACTAAATCTTTCTTGCTCTAAATTTCTTACCTTTCATTTTACCGTTGTTGAGCAATTGCACCGCGGTTTCGAGTACGTCGGTTTTTACAGCAACATAGGCCCAACTGTTGGCGACCTGGATTTTGCCGACATCGCTGCCTTCGATTCGATAATCCGCGGTTAGCGCACCGAGGATGTCGCCGGGGCGCAGCTTTTGCTTTTTGCCTCCATCAATCTGGATGGTGGACATAGGCGGTCTGAAGGTCGGTTCTTTGAGTAGTTTTGTATCGGGCAGTGGTTGTGGCGTTATTTCCTGTTCCAGATACTCAGCCAGGCGCGCGAGCTTGTGGCTTTCTTTATTGATCACGATTGAGCAGGCGTGGCCTTTATTCCCGGCACGGCCTGTTCTGCCGACTCGGTGGACATGCACTTCAGGATCGCTTGCGATGTGGTAGTTGATAACCAGATCAAGCGAATCGATATCTAGACCACGAGCGGCAACATCGGTGGCGACCATGATAGAAACGCTGTTATTGGCAAAACGGACTAGTGCCTGGTCGCGTTCTTTCTGTTCCAGATCGCCATGCAATGCAAGCACGCTGAAGCCATGTCGCTTGAGTTCCTGGGTAAGGTCTTTAACGTGACGTTTGGTGTTACAGAAAATTACGGTTGAGTCAGGACGATGTTTTAACAGCAATAAACGGACAGCGACATCGCGTTCGCCTTCATCGCTGATTTTATAGAAGTCCTGTTCAATGCTGGAGTTATCATGTTTCGAAAGCGCTTTTACTAACACCGGTTGTGTCATGACGCGCTCAGCAATGGATTGAATCTGTTTTGGATAGGTCGCGCTGAATAGTAGCGTTTGGCGCTTTGGTGGCAATGACTCGATGATGGTATCCAGCGCAGGCTGAAAGCCCATGTCTAACATGCGATCCGCTTCATCCAGCACAAAGGTTGTCATGCTTGATAAGTCGATGGTTTCTTTTTCAAGATGATCCACTATCCTGCCCGGCGTGCCGACCACAATGTGCGCGCCATGTTTTAATGAGTCAGCCTGTGGGCGCAAGGGTGTACCACCGCAGGCGGTTATGACTTTCACGTTAGCAATCGGTCGTGCCAGTCGACGAATTTCTTCAGCAACCTGTTCCGCCAGTTCACGCGTTGGGCAGAGCACCAGCGATTGCACTGAGAAATTTTTAGTGTCTAGTTTTTCCAGAATACCTAAACCAAAAACCGCGGTTTTACCTGAGCCAGTTTTAGCCTGCGCAATGACGTCCTTACCTTCAAGAACCAGAGGCAAAGCATCCGCCTGAATCGGCGTCATCTGTTCAAAGTTCAGATCAGCAAGGTTGGCAATTAATTCAGGCTGTAAAGCGAGAGTCGAAAAAGCAGCGTGGCTCATGGTTGTTTCCTGGTTTTCTTGAATCGTTGAGGTTACGGCAAAGCGGTAACGGATAGAGCTGTGTGAATCTGTCGGAACTGAATTGGGATGAAGCAGTTTGGGAGAGAAGCAAGGCTCTTAAGCTGTGCGAATTATATACAGTTGCAGGTGGATGATAAAGGGATATCTTGGGGGATTAGGTTTTAGTTTTGTTATATATTGGTAGGGACAGTACCAATGTGCCTGCCCCTACCTATGGTATATCACCTACTGCGTTAACGACTTCATATCAATCACAAAACGATACTTCACGTCTGATTTAATGACACGCTCATAGGCATCGTTGATGTTTTGAATGTCGATCATTTCAATATCAGAAACGATGTTGTGCTCGGCACAGAAGTCGAGCATTTCCTGAGTTTCTTTAATACCACCAATTAATGAACCAGCGATACGTTTACGCTTCATGATCAGGCCACCACCATGAATATCCGGCAGTGGTGCAATGGCGCCAACAATAACCATAGTCTTATCGCGTTTTAGCAAGTTCACGTAAGGATTGACGTCATGCGGTACTGGTACGGTATTCAACAGAAAATCAAAACTGTTGGCATGTTGCTTCATGGCTTCCTCATCTTTTGAGATCAGGACTTCATCCGCACCAAGGCGCTTAGCGTCTTTGCCCTTATCTGGCGAGGTCGTAATCATGACCACTTCGGCGCCCATCGCTTTGGCCAGTTTAACGCCCATATGGCCAAGGCCACCTAATCCGATAACGCCGACTTTATCGCCTTTCTTTACGTTCCATTGGCGAAGCGGTGAGTATGTTGTGATACCGGCACACAACAATGGTGCGACCGCTTTAGTGTCCAACTTTTCAGAAACGCTTAATACGAAGTCTTTATCGACGACGATTTTGTCAGAATAACCACCCTGAGTGATACCACCGGAAATGGGGTCTTCGCTGTTATAGGTTGCGACCAGGCCTTCTTCACAATATTGCTCCAAGCCTTCTTCGCAGGAGTGACAATGACGGCAGGAATCAACCATACATCCGACGCCCACTAACTGTCCTTCCTTGAACTCAGAAACGCCTTTACCGACTTCTAGAACGCGACCAATAATTTCGTGGCCAGGTACGATTGGGTATTGTGTTCCGTGCCAATCATTACGTGCGGTGTGGATGTCGCTGTGGCAAACACCACAGTATTCAATATCGATGAGGACATCGTTTTCGCCAACGTCACGGCGATCAATGTCATAGGGAGCGAGATCTTCGGTTGCTGAGGGAGCGGCATACGCTGCTACTTTCATGTCTTTCTCCTTTGAATAATGAGTTAACCGCTAGAGGATAACACTTTGCAATGAAAGGTGTGTGAAATTAGTTGGAAGAATGGGACGTTAGAGGAATACAAACTAGAGAATTAGGACAAGTCGTGACTTGCCCATGAAAAACGATGAATTTCTACTATCCCATGAAATCTTCAAAGAACCAGGCAGCGAAGGCATGGCGTCCAGGCAGGTTGGCTTTTTGATATATTTGCGAGGCTTGTTGGCGAACGGATTTTTCTTTAATGCCTCGTACTTCGGCAATTTCGTTAAAGCTTAATCCTTTAAGCAACAGATAGGCGGTATCGATTTCACTTGCGGTCAGGTTCCATTCGTCAAACTGTTTGCGGATAACTTCGCTGTATTCTTTACGCGCTTCCTGCATTTGCGATTTTTGTTCCTGCAAAAGCTGCTTACTTTCCTGCAATTCTTTTTCGAGGCCGGTCATTGCACTGCGCTGGCTGACAACCTGCATGATGAGATAGATAATGACCAATGCAGTCACTAGAATCATGAATGCTTCTACATACAAATGATCGATTTGAGCATGCAATGTCACATCAGTGTAGAGGTCAGAAATGTCAAACGCGATGATGACCGTCAAGAATGCAATTAAGAACCAGATCTTGCTACTTTTCAATGGGATACCTAAATCTGTTAATTTTGAATAAGACGCACTATAGACAAATGTACCCTATTTAAGTTCCTATCTCCAATGCTCGTTTCAATACCCTAGTCTTTTGTCCATTGTTGGAATTTACGCAAGCCCCATGATTGACCTATATCAATTTGGGTAATGCAGTATGACTCCATTTGTTAAAAGAAATCTTGGCTTTTTAGGGCAATTCTTCCTGATTGCACTAACCATCCTTACAACCTCCAGATTGGCTATTGTTTTATGGCAATGGGCACGTATTGAGAGTGTCAGTGATTTTCAAGCCATCTTCATGGGTGGCTTTCGAGTCGATATCGCAACTTTGTCACAACTGATGTTCCTGCCTTTAGTGGCACTTGCGTTACACGCACTGACCCCATTCAAAGGCAACTGGCTGGCTCGTGCTATAAAAATATACTGTTGGCTGGTGTTGATAGTGTTGGTTTTGATGGAGATAGCGACGCCGACCTTTATCAGCGAATACGATACTCGCCCTAATCGCTTGTTTTTCGAATACCTGAGCAGTCCCAATGAAGTGTTTGGGATGCTATTGAATGGCTACTTGTTGGAAATGGCCATGGGTACACTGCTGTTAGTCGTTACTGGCTGGCTCACTCGTCATTGGCTGAAACGCCATAGCGGTGATGTTGCTGTTTTCAGCCCAGCCAGCTCTTTATTAATGCTGCCCTTGCTGGCATTGCTGTTACTGGGTGCACGCTCAGGCATTCAGCATCGCCCTATTAACCCGGCAATGGTGGCTTTTTCTAATGACCGTATGCTCAATACTTTGCCGCTCAACTCAACTTACAGCGTAATGTACGCTCTTTATCAAATGGGCAATGAAGAATCAGCGGCCAATCTTTACGGTGAAATTCCAGAAGAAGCCATGCTACAGGTTATTCAACATGACGTGTCGGAGCTTGGACAACCTGTTTCTCAAGATATGCCGAGTTTGCATACCATGAAGCCCAGCCAGCCTTTTCAGAAGCGCAACCTGATCATTGTGGTTGAAGAAAGTTTGGGGGCACAGTTTGTTGGTTCTCTTGGTGGTAAGCCGCTGACGCAAAATATCGATTCATGGCGCGATAAAAGCTGGTTTTTTGAGAATCTCTACGCCACTGGAACACGCTCTGCAAGAGGTCTGGAAGCTATTACCACTGGCTACCTTCCTTCTCCTGCACGGCCCGTTCTAAAACTACCAAAAGCCCAAAGTAACTTTTTCAATCTGGCCGGTTTGCTGTCCGAGTATGGTTACGAAACCAGCTTCATCTATGGCGGGGAAAGTCATTTCGATAACATGAAAGGATTTTTCCTCAATAATGGTTTCGACCTGGCTATTGATCAAAACAATTACAAGAACCCATCGTTTGTTGGCAACTGGGGAGTCAGTGATGAGGATTTATTTGAGCAAGCACTAAGTTACTTACAGCAAATACCTGAGCAACCCAAGTTCAGCTTAATCTTTACTTCAACCAATCATACACCTTTCGAATTTCCGGATAATAAGATTGAGCTTTATGAGCAACCGAAACAGACAGTAAACAATGCCGTTAAGTATGCAGATTTCGCGTTGGGAAAGTTCCTCGATCAGCTTGAGTCGAAAGGTATTATGGATAACTCTGTGGTCTTAGTTGTTGCGGATCATGATGCAAGAGTGTGGGGTGACTCGCTGGTTCCGATAGAGCACTTTCATATTCCCGGCTTTATCATTAGCCCGGATATTGAACCCAAAACTGATAAAACGCTCGTGAGTCAGATTGATCTGGCTCCGACACTTTTATCATTGATGGGAATCGACCATCAGGTTCCAACATTAGGTCGAGACTTAACGCAGCTTTCAGCAAATTATACAGGCCGCGCTATCATGCAATATGGTGAAAATCAGGCCTACTGGGATGGCAAAGAGGTTGTTATTTTACGACCCAATCAGGAACCCGTTACTTACCTTTATTCAGCCGGGAAATTTAGTGACAAGCCAACACATGACGAACAGCAGGAATTGATTGCGCTGGCTTATGCGCAATTTGCCAGCTGGGCTTACGATAAACAGAAATACCGATTGAATTGATCAGGGAGTCATGGGAGTGAAAAAGGCAGGGGTTAAGCTTTAGTCCCTGCCTTCACTTTGTTGTGAGCATTACCTTTGCGACATCCCCATTTCGCTTTTGATTTTCTCGATAAAGGATTCCACATCGCTACGCATCAATAAATTTTTAGCCAGTACGACTTTGCTACCGTCTTTTAGCATTGCGGTTATGTGAAACACCTGTTTGTTGCCCACACTCATATTACTTTGACTAGTGATGCTCTGGATATCATCACGATGAATGATTCTGGGCGATGACATGCTTAGATGCCCCGAAGAATGAATCATCTGACCGGCACTTACTGTTAGCTCACTTCGATACGTCAGCTGTCTTAAGCCTATCATCAAAAACAGCAATCCAAAGCCCCCAAACGCAATAAAGAATATGATGGGAGCATCACCGAATAGACTGATTCCGACTCCAATAGAACCAAAAATCAGACCAAACACAATTAATGAAATGGCAAAACTCAGATGCCTGAAGGCTGAAAAATAATAGCGATTACCCTGCGAAGTTACCGACTCCTCAATACCTAGCTTTTTCCAGCCATCTGGGCTTGCCTGACCACCTGAAGCAGCATCATAGGAACTGTCACTGAAACCTGAAGCAAAAAGATCAGTTTCAGATTTTTCCAGCGCAACTCGGTGAGCAACCACAAAACCAGGCAAGGTAAAATCAAGTTTCAGGTCAATGCCGGGTTGTTTACGCTCGATTTGTAACACCCACTCAACCTTGTTGTTTGGATTGGAATCATCGGACTGTGGTAAACCTTCCGGCACCTTAAATTCAAACGCGTAACTTGAAGTATTATGGCCTCTGATCGAAGACACTACTCGACGATCATCCTGCCAGATAATTTTAGTTTTTGTAGTTCTGCTTTTGCCACTACCGGTTGTTATTTTTCTTTGGCAGGTAAGAGTGATATTTGCTTCCAGAGGTTTGCCAAATGACTGATGATTGGCTTCATCATTGGGAACCTCTATGCTGCCACGGTTAATGCCGCCAATGGCAATGGGCGTCTGTTGCAATATCAGCTCGCTCTGTCCGTATTTCCTATGTCGTATAAAAGCAATATAGGCTGCTATGAAGATTCCGATGCCCACCAATGGGAACAGCAATACAATGAGAATCTGGTGCTCAAAGGTTTTGAAATATTCAATCATTGCCATCACTGAGGCTGGTATGGCGATCAGATTCCAAAAAATCGCAAAACCGAGTAACACCTTAAATCCCGTACCAGTCGTTGCCTTGAATCGATTGGTCTGCCACTCCTCTTTCCAATTCCATGGCTCATCGGGGTAAAGTTGCTGTAATTCGTTTTGCTTAACCGCTTTCTTTTTAGCAAAGCGCCCTGCCAGCATAATCCCCAGGCCAACCCCACCGAACACAAACAAGAAGATTGAGTGAAAACCTAGCATGCCCCAGCGAATCTCTTTATCAATAACTGCTTCAATTGGATTATCGGGATTAACGAAGGCAGTGACGGTTCTATTATTATCTTTCGCAAGCTTTAAGCGGTAATAAAAATCCTGCTGATAGCTGCCAATATTATCTGTGCCGGTGTAAAAATTAAGCTGACTGGAGGTATAGGTTTTACCTGCGTACTGATACTGGAAAGCTCCATTGACACCATAGGTGGTACTGTCGTCTCCACGAGAAATGACCTGCTCAACTCTGGTGATAGTGGCTTCAACGGGCTGCCAACTACGAGCCTGGTAAGCATCATAAATCGATACCAGGCCCCATAAAAAGATACCCACTCCCACAACAAAAAAGATACCTCCAAAGACAGTTAAGCAACCTGCTCCCGCCTTGTTACCTCGTTTCTTATTATTAATTGATAATTCCATTATTTTTTAACCCCAGAACTGCTTAATGTTTTTTAATCATGAATTCAATGAGTTATCGAAGAATACCACAGATTTGAACTTTGTCTCACATTACACAGGGCCAGTTCACTTTGGTAGTACCTCTTTGTCTGCAAAAAACGGTACAATACGGCCATATTTTTGTCCGGAGATTAGTTTTTATGGTTATTAAGCCTAAAGTTCGTGGTTTCGTATGTACCACAGCACACCCACATGGCTGCGTTGCCCATGTTAATGAACAGATTGAATACGTTAAAAATAATATGCCTGCTGATGCAGAAGCTGGCCCTAAGAATGTTTTAGTTATTGGCTCATCAACAGGCTATGGACTGGCGTCGCGTATCGTTTCTGCTTTTGGTTATGGTGCCAAAACATTGGGTTTGTTCTTTGAAAAAGAGCCAACTGAGTCTAAGCCAGGAACCGCTGGCTGGTATAACAATCGTGGTTTTGAAATGGCGGCTGATAAAGCAGGCCTTTGGAACAAAAGCATCAATGGCGATGCCTTCTCGAATCAGGCCAAAGAAGACGCCATTAAAATCATTAAAGAAGAAATGGGTAAAATTGATACCGTTATTTACTCATTAGCATCACCTCGTCGTCAGGATCCAGAAACAGGCGAAGTCTACAAATCAGTATTAAAACCTATCGGCGAAGCAGTGACCGAAAAAACCTTGAATACTGATAAAGGCATTGTCCACGATGTCAGCATCGAGCCTGCTACCGACGATGATATTCAAAATACTATCAAAGTTATGGGCGGCGAAGACTGGGAGCTTTGGATGAAAGCTCTGGATGAAGCTGGTGTTCTGGCTGATGGCGTAAAAACTGTTGCCTATACCTATATCGGTAAAAAATTGACCTGGCCTATCTATGGTCATGCAACGATTGGTAAAGCTAAAGAAGATTTGGACCGCGCTTCACATGCTATCCACGACATGTTGCAAAACAAATACAACGGCACCGCCAACGTGGCAGTTCTTAAAGCCGTTGTGACTCAGGCAAGTTCTGCGATTCCGGTAATGCCTTTATACATTTCATTGCTGTATAAAGTCATGAAAGAAAACGATGTGCATGAAGATCCGATTCATCAGATTAAAGGCTTAATCATGGATCAGATGTATGGCGATGATGCTATTTATGATGATACTCGCCGTTACCGTCTGGATCTGAAAGAACTTGATGATGCCATTCAGAACAAAGTTGAAGAGCTGTGGCAGATTGCGACAACTGAAAACATCAATGAGATTTCAGACTATAAAGGTTATCAGCACGAATTCTTCAAGCTGTTTGGTTTTGAAGTGGATGGTGTTGATTATGATGCAGACGTTGACCCTCGCATCTAATGCCTGAATTAATCAGCTGTTCAAAAAACCGGCATTATTGCCGGTTTTTTTATAGTCATTTCTAGCTCATCAAAAACCGCTATATAGCCCGCCAGTCCTAACGCTCAAGAAAATTATAGGCACCCATTTATAAATTTTCTCCTCAAATTAGACAATTAATTTGAACTCTCAGTCTTAAACCTGTCGGACTGCTTAAGGTCTTAATATGCATTAATTGTGATTAACTTTATGAGGAGATTTATGACTCTTAAAATAAAACTATTGATTCTTCCATTGGCGACATTATTTGCTGTAGCGACAGTAAATGCCAACCAAACTCCAGCAGCACAACAGCCTGCTCAAGTTTCGGTTCAGCAAAAAGCAATGCAGCTCCAGGCTAAACTGGCTAATGTTCAAAAACAAGTTATCAAAGAGAAACCTGAACTGAAGAAAGAGCAGGAGAACCTTCAGGCAAGTTTTAATGAAGTTGTAACCCAGGCGGGTTTCCCAAAGGAGAAGGAAGAAAAGCTGGTTGCGATTCAACAGAAGTTACAACAAGCAGATCCTGCATCAGAAGAAGCCAAAGCCATGCAAGCAGAAATGCAAAAGTACCAAAAGGACTTTATGAAGGCACGCGCCGCTGTAATGAATAATAAGGAACTACAAAAAAAGCAAGAGGACTATCAGACAAGCCTCCTGACGGCGATGGTTGAAAAAGAACCCAAGGTAAAAGTCTGGATTCAGGAATTAAACAGCCTACGAGCCAGCGCTCAATAAAACCTCTGGGGTTTTTTGTTAACACAAAAAAAGAGCCCACCTTTCGGTGGGCTAATGGCTTGCGCATTGATAAGCTGCTTTCTATTCAGCTTCTAGCAGAAAGCTAGGCCCAATAGAATTTAGCTGGGGATAAAACACAATTGCTGTGTTCATCTATGTAATAAGCATAAACCGTGCCAAAGTTTTTATCTATTTGATTTAGTTCAGAAATGTTAACTAGTCGATCAGTTTTTCAATGCAGACTTGCAATCTTTGTAAAAGATTTTGACAGCTTTTCTAGTTCAAATGATTTTCTACAGTCAAAAACAAAACTGCCTGCTATACAGCAGGCATTTTTAATACAATGACAAAGCTTAGTTATGTATTTTGAAGTATGTATCGATATCTTCAATTACTTCATTCAACACACGATTATCCGCCCCGAAACCTGACCATGCACTTGCATCAGCATAGAACTCTGGGTTACCGATTGAGCGATTAACGTTTGCGTCGATCATGGAAACTTCCATCAATACAGCAGAACCGCCAGCCATAGCTCCTGCAAATATACGAGCAGCCGTATTCACATATTTAATTTCTTTGATGTGTGGCTTAATGATTAATGTTCTTTCATCAGAAACAGCAATCTCAGATTCATCACTTACGATCTGTAAGTTTTTACCTTTAAAGGTGATTTGCATTAGCTTCTGCAAGTAATCGTTCATTTTTACGCGCGCATCCTGGTTTGAATCATGCTCTGCAAACTCAGGAGAAATCGTAATTGGCGTTAAAATAATTCGCTCATAAGTTTGGATGGACGTAGTTGGAGGTAATGCAGGACCTTGAGGTTTTGTAAGCCTGGTCGCACAAGCGCTAAGCGCCAAAACAGATAATAGTAGTATTGCTATTCTTATTGTCTTCATATGTTCCCTCGGTTTGTTAATATGTAAATAAAACAGTCAAAAACCGAAAGATTCTCGCAAAATTACCTGATCTTGACAATAACTACTTAATCCAGCCTAGCATCTGATACAACATCGCAATTCGAGTGTCCAGATCATTTTCTTCTAAGACGGCCTGTTTCTGACGTTCACTGATTGGCATATATTCGGTTAGTCGTTCAAGCACAAAACTGAGTTCGGTCCAGCGCTCGGGAATATCAAGAATATCTACCTGAGGGTGTTTTGATAAATCACTAAGAAGATTAACCAGCTCCGACTGATCATCGGTCATGGGGCGTTGCAATACATTATCTAACCAAGACACGTTTGCTGTAATCAGTTTGTCCGGCATGATGGTCTGGCTATTAATACGAAAGCGTTGTTTGCCAACACAGGTAATCAGTAGCAAGCCATTATCTCTTTGATCAAAGTCGACAATTTCAACGTAGGTTCCATATTCAAATGGCGTCGCTGGAATACCGGCTTCATTACCTTTCTTTATCAGGGTAACGCCGAACCCTTGTTGCTGAGAAAGCTGCCTGGCGATCATGTCCAGATAGCGTTGCTCGAATATCTGTAATCTGAGAACGCTATCCGGAAAGACGACCCGCTGTAGCGGGAAGATGGGAATAACACGACTGGCTTCTTGATCAGGCACGAAGTCCTATACCTCGATTGAGCAAATAAATGGCAAGGCTGGTTAGTGCGGCAATGAAAACCAAAATCAGTGCGAATGCGACTTCAATGGCAATGTCTGAAGCTCCCAGGAAGCCGTAACGGAAAGCATTTACCATGTAAATAATTGGGTTGGCTTTTGATACGCCCTGCCAGAACTCTGGCAATAAACTAATTGAATAAAAGACGCCCCCCAGGTAAGTCAGCGGTGTCAGAATAAAGGTCGGCACAATTGCTACATCATCAAATTTACGTGCGAAAACGGCATTGATGAAGCCGCCAATAGCAAATAAGACTGAAGTCAAAAAGACCACACTGATAACCACAAAATAATTGTAGATTTTTAAGTCGACGAAGAATGAAGCAATAATGGTCACAATAAAACCAGTCAACAATCCTCGTAACACTCCACCACCAACATAACCAAACAGAATCACCCAATTCGAGACCGGAGAAACCATCATTTCTTCAATCGATCGCTGATACTTTGCACTAAAAAATGATGAGACCACATTACCATATGAGTTGGTAATCACCGACATCATGATTAAACCTGGCACGATGTATTCCATGTAGCCAAAGCCATCCATTTCGCCAACGCGCGATCCAATTAGATTACCGAAGATGACAAAATATAAAGTCATAGTGATTGCTGGCGGCAACAAGGTCTGACTCCAGATACGCGTCCAGCGAATAATTTCTTTGGTGACAATGGTTTTAAAGGCAACTAGATTCATGATGCTTGCCCTCCAGCTTTATTTTCAGTCAGTCTGACAAATAATTCCTCCAGACGGTTTGCCTTGTTACGCATACTGAGTACCGTAATATCATGCTGGCTTAAAGCAGAGAAAACACCATTAACGCCAAGTCCTTTGTGAACGTCTACTTCTAAGGTAGTTTCATCACGACGACGTACTTCATAGCCATCGATTGGCGGTAACTGCTCAGGAAGGCCGGTGGTATCCAGCACAAAGGTTTCCATATCCAATTTGGCAAGCAACGATTTCATGTTGGTATTTTCAACTATCTCGCCATGATTAATAATTGCAATATTGCGGCACAGGCTTTCTGCCTCTTCAAGGTAGTGGGTCGTTAATACAATCGTCGTACCTTTCTCATTCAAATCCTGCATGAAGTCCCACATAGAGCGACGAATCTCAATATCCACGCCTGCTGTAGGCTCATCCAGAATTAATAACTTTGGATCATGAATCAAACCGCGAGCAATCATCAGACGACGCTTCATACCACCCGATAATTCACGGGCTGGAGTATCGCGTTTATCCCACAGACCAAGCTGCTCCAATAAAGGCTGCGCACGCTTTCTGGCTTCTTTGCGACCGATGCCGTAATAACCGGCCTGTTGCCAGATAATCTGTTCAACGCCCTCAAAGATATTGAAATTAAACTCCTGCGGCACCAGACCAAGCATTTTCTTAGCGTTAGTCAGATCACTATCAATATCATGGCCAAATACCTTCACCTTGCCGCCAGTCTTATTGACCAGCGAACTGATGATACCAATGGTGGTTGATTTACCAGCGCCGTTCGGCCCCAGCAGCGCGAAAAAATCACCCTGCTCAACTTCAAGGTCTATCCCCTTCAAAGCCTGGACGCCATTTTTATAGGTCTTGCTTAAATTCGAAATAGATAATGCTTTTGTCATTTAATTACCATGCGTTTGATTGTTTTGATGTGCCTTGCAGTCCCTAGCCCACGGCTCACCCTACAAATTGAGAGTATTGGACAGGCATATCGGCCTGCCTCTACCAAGAACAAATCCCTGGAACTAATCTTTTGAATAACCCCATCTATGACCTAAGTTATGGTCAATATCCAAATGATCAAGGATACGCGCCACCACAAAGTCTACTAAGTCATCAATGGTCTTTGGCTCATTATAAAAGCCAGGGGATGCTGGCATGATGGTTACACCCATCTCCGACAGCTTGGTCATATTCTGTAGATGAATAGTGTTATAGGGCATTTCGCGCGGCACCAGTAATAATTGGCCGCGTTCTTTAAGTACCACATCGGCAGCCCGTTCTATTAAATTATCGGAAGCGCCATGAGCAATGGCACTTAAGGTACCGGTGCTACAGGGGCAAACGATCATCTGTTTCGGGGCGCTGGATCCACTGGCGACCGGTGACATCCAGTTATCACTGGAAAATGCCTTTATTTTACCCTCAGCAATGCCCAGGTGTTCGGTCAGCTCTTTTTCAATGACACTTGGCGCTTTGCTGACCTGTACCAGAACCTCAGTAGCAAACACTACTCGGGCTGCACTAGAAAGCATTAAATAGACAGTGTCGTAATGGTGTGTAAGCTGTTCCAGCAGACGCAGGGCATAAGGAGCACCGGAAGCCCCGGTCACCGCCAACGTTATTGCCTTACCTGCTTGTTGTTTTGAGGATTCGCTCATTAAGCCGCCAGTTGTTGCAATAGTTTCTGATGAATGGCGCCAAAACCGCCATTGCTCATCACGAGAATGTTATCGCCCGATTGTACCATTTCCTTGAGTGAATTCAGTATCGAATCCACGTCTGGCAATATCTGTAGATTATCGAAGTCATTGACCTGCTCTATCGGAAATTGCCAGTCAAACTCTGCGGGCTTGTGAATGATCACCTGATCGGCACCTTTCAGTGAGGCAAGCAAGGTATCTTTATGAATGCCCGAACGCATCGTGGCAGAGCGCAGATCAACGATGGCTATGACCCGCTGCTGGCCAACTTTGGCGCGGAAACCGTCCAATGTGGTTTTAACAGCGGTAGGATGATGGGCAAAATCATCATAGACTTTAACGCCACCTGCTTCGCCTTTCAGTTCCATGCGCCGTTTAACGTTTCGAAACTCCGCCAGTGCATCACAACAGTGACCGGCAGGAACGCCTGCGTGGCGAGCTGCTGCAATTGCCGCCAATGCATTATTCACATTGTGCAAGCCGATTAATGGCCAATTAACCTCGCCCTGTTTTTGACCGGCGAAATAGACTTCAAAGTGACCACCGTCGTCCTGTAATAATGTGTATTGCCAGCCCTGTTCATCGCCTATTAGCTCTTTACCCGACCATAAGCCGCGATCGACTACGTCCTGCAAATTGGCATCATCTTTCGGATAAATCACCAGACCATTACCGGGGACAATTCGTAGCAAATGATGGAACTGAGTTTTAATCGCCTCAAGATTGGGGAAAATATCCGCGTGATCGTATTCAAGATTATTCATGATCAAGGTACGCGGCCGATAGTGAACAAATTTGGAACGTTTATCGAAGAAGGCTGTGTCATATTCGTCGGCTTCAACAACGAAGAATGGTGACTCTGTAACGCGTGCGGACAGACCAAAATTTTCAGGCACCCCACCAATCAGGAAACCGGGATTAAGATTGGCATACTCAAGAATCCAGGCCAGCATACTGGCTGTCGTCGTCTTACCATGCGTACCTGATGCAGCCAGAACCCATTTGTCGTGGATGATATTCTCGGCCAGCCATTGTGGGCCCGAGCGATAGGTCAAACCCTGCTCCAGGACATATTCGACCGATGGATTGCCACGCGACATGGCATTGCCCACCACCACACAGTCGGTATGTTCAGGAATATGTTTCGGGTCAAAACCCTGAATCAACTCAATCCCCTGCTCTTCCAGTTGTGTACTCATGGGGGGATAAACATTCTGATCACTGCCACTGACTGAAATCCCACGTTGCTTCGCCAGCAGAGCAATACCGCCCATGAAAGTGCCACAAATGCCAAGAATATGAATATGCATGTTATCGATGTTGTTTCTAAGATGTGGGGATAATCATAAGCGAAGCAGAAAAATCCGTCATCTATTGATTAGAATTAATATTGTTTAACTTAGTGAGTATACTTTAAAGCCCTGCTTGTAACTTAATGCATAACATCACTCAAATATGGGTTTCGCTTCTCAGCGAGTTACTTTTCTTAGGTGGATAAGAAAAGTAACCAAAAGAAGTCCACCCCGTATATTGAGGTCGTCTAAACGACTACCCTCACCTCCATCAAGCCACTTAACGCACCGTAAAATACGTTCCATCCATGGCCCGAATTTTACTATTCAAAACGTCCTGTTTTGAATTGCTATGTCTGGATGGAGCTTCGGCTCAATATAAATGGGGGATAATTGGCAGTCGCTTAACCTACGTACTCACAAGCATCATTTCTTTGAACTCGGTACTTTGTAGATAAAAAACCTCTATCTATTGAAGCGATAATTCTCTAAATAAGGTAAAATCGCGTCAATTTTGTGGGTCATAACACCCTGCACAACCAGAATTTGTTAAAGGGCTGATTCACTCGCGTCATGAACAGTGAGCAGCCCGATGGCACAAGCTTTACGAGGAAATACGATGGCTAAGAAAAAATACAACGCCTTCTACGCCCAGTCCGGTGGTGTAACGGCTGTAATCAACGCAACCGCCTGTGGCGTTATCGAGGCGGCTCGCGCTTCTAAAAACATCGGCAAAGTTTACGCCGGTAAGAATGGCATCATCGGCGCTTTACGCGAAGAGCTGATCGACACCAGTAAAGAATCGAAAAAAGATATTGCTGGCCTGAAATTCACACCATCGGGTGCTTTCGGTTCTTGCCGCCATAAGTTAAAAAGCATTGAGGAAAACAAAGCTGAATACGAGCGTTTAATTGAAGTATTCAAGGCACATGATATTCGCTATTTCTTCTATAACGGTGGCGGTGACTCGCAAGATACCGCGCATAAAGTTTCCCAGTTAAGTGAAACCATGGGCTACCCGATCACCTGTATCGGTATTCCAAAAACCGTTGATAACGATTTACCAATCACTGATAACTGCCCAGGCTTCGGTTCGGTCGCTAAGTATGTTGCAGTATCGATTCGCGAAGCAGCTTTTGATGTTAAGTCGATGGCTGAGACCTCAACCAAAGTATTTGTTATGGAAGTGATGGGCCGTCACGCTGGCTGGATTGCTGCTGCGGGTGGCCTTGCCTGTGAAAAAGAAGGTGATGCTCCGCATATTATTCTGTTCCCTGAAATTGCATTCAACAAAGAAAAATTCCTCAAGAAAGTTGATCGTACCGTCAAGAAATTCGGTTACTGTGCAATCGTGGTTTCTGAAGGTACGGCATACAAAGACGGTACTTTCCTGGCAGATGCAGGAACGGTTGATGCCTTTGGTCATAAACAATTAGGTGGCGTAGCTCCAGTTGTTGCGAACATGATTAAAGACGAGCTGGGTTATAAATATCACTGGGCTGTTTCTGATTATCTGCAACGCGCTGCGCGCCACATCGCTTCAGCAACCGACGTAGACCAGGCTTATGCCATGGGTAAAGCAGCGGTTGAATTTGCTGATGCCGGAAAAAATGCGGTAATGCCGACGATTGTGCGTAAGAAAACCAAAAAATACAGCTGGACAGTTGGCGAAGCTAAGTTAGCGGATGTTGCCAATGTTGAGAAGATGATGCCACGCAGCTATATCACTCGTGATGGTTTTGGCATTACTGAAGAGTGCCGCCAATATCTACAGCCACTGATTCAGGGCGAATCATATCCTCCTTATAAAAACGGCTTGCCGCAATACGTTGAGCTAAAAAACGAATTGGTGAAAAAGAAGCTTAAAACTAAGTTTAAGATTTAGGTTTGTATTGTTCTAATTGCTCTCTTGTAGGGTGCGTCGTGACGCACCCTACAACTGCAGCTACCTTCATCTCTCCTGCTCCAAATTAAACTCAATCTTCACAGTCTGACCTTTAACAGAAATTGGTTGTCCATTATCCATTGCCGGTCTGAATTTCCATTTTTTCAATGCAGCTACAGCTTCTTTATCAAATGTTCTTCTTGGCTGCGCATCTAACACGTTAATATTAGACAGAGTTCCGCTAGTATCTACATCATATTGCAATAAGACCCAGCCCTCGATGCCCTGGCTTGCAGCAATAATAGGATAGTTAGGCTGCGCCTGAAACAGCGGCAAAGCACTGCGGCTATCCAATAACTCGTGTGGCGCTGGCGCTCCAATGATAGGTGCTTGGTAACTAACATCTACAGGTTCGAAATCTACTGTAGGAATATCCGGCGTATCAATAGTGGAAGCTCTTAACGGAACGGCCTCTCCGGCAGATGGTGCCACCGCTGGCGGCTGAGGCTTTGGCAACCTATTGGTTTTTGGCTGCTTCTCTGGAGGTAATGGTGTATCTACCAGTGTCACAACCTTTTGCTTTTCTACAACCTGATGATCACTATTAATCAGTTGGCTCATCAATAGCAATAACACCCCTGTTACAATCAGACCAATAAAACCCGCAGTGAAAATTTTCATACCCTTCTCCTTTGCTTTTTAAACTTTATTGTTCACCTATACAAACGACTATTCCTGGAGAAAGGGTTAATTTATTTTTAACAATGATTCTAAAATCAGTTAGAGTAAGGCCTTTGAGGGATATATATAATTATAAACAATGCTACTGATACCAGCCGAAAACCGAATTTCAAAGCAGAATCCGCCGATTCTGACCGTGCTTCTTATCATCGTTAACTGCTTCATTTTCTTTGTGCTCCAGTCAGGGGACGATGAGGTCTTCTATGAGGCAATGACGTTTTATGTTGAAGAAGATCTGCTCACTCTTGAGCAAAAAGCTTTAGAGGAGTACACACTTGAAGATAAAGGTGAGATATACGATCTACTTATAAATCCGAATGTACCCCAGGAAGCTTTGGTCCCGTATATACTGAATGATGGCCAATTTGCAAAATATGTTAAGACTCGCTCAGATTACTCAATGGAATGGCGTATAAAAAGAGAAAAGTTAGAGGCCATATTAGAAAATTCCATTACTGAAACTTATAGTTTTTCTACAACCGAAAGAAGCTTACTTACAGCTTTCACCAGCATGTTTTTGCATGCCGACTACATGCACTTACTCTCTAATATGGTGTTTCTTTTCTTGTTCGGCTACAACCTGGAGCTACTCATAGGTCGACCTAAAATGCTGTCCTTATACGTTATCTCCGGCCTATCGGCTGTCGCTTTCTTCTACATTACTTCAGGCGATAATGCTACAGGTTTACTTGGCGCTTCGGGTGCTATCGCAGGATTAATGGGCGGCTTTGCTGCATGGTACGGGTTGAAAAGTATCCGCTACTTTTATTGGTTTCTTATCTACTTTAATTATGTACGACTTCCTGGTGCCTTGGCCCTACTGTTCTTTTTAGCAAAAGAAGTCATTTATGATGTTACCAGCGAAGACAATGTTGCCTATATGGCTCACTTTGGTGGTTTGTTGGGCGGTGCTATCTGTGTCTGGCTATTTAAACTTATGAGCTTTAATCGTGAACGATCAATAGCCGGAGCTACAACCGAGTCCGTAGATATTCCAATAGAAGATGAAAGTGCCGATCGCATTGATGAGCATTATCGCCAAGGACTTGCAGCAACCCAAAACCTCGACTTCGATCAGGCCAAAACCCACTTTTATGCTGTCCTTAACGATCAGCCACACAACAAAGATGTGCTTAGTCGCCTATACAATCTGGAAAAGACCTCACCAGAATCAACCAGTTATGCACGGTTATGTGCGGACATTATGCAAGTTTCTATCCACAATGATTCAATAGCACCTCTTGCTGAGCAATGCATGAATGACCTGAAGCACAACGGTATTGGCTTTAAACCTATACCGGGAAATGTATTGTTAGATTATGCCCGTAAGCAGGTTCGCCATAAAAAAACCGAACCAATTAAACCCATCATCACCTTACTGGTTCAGCACTACAGTCATTTAGAAAAGTTACCAGACTTGTTGCTGCACTTTGCTTTTGCTGCTGGTCAAAATGGCGATTGGCAAGGAAAACAGAAAGTTCTGGGATTCGTTAGCAATAAGTATCCAGATACCTTTGCAGGTCAAGAAGCAAAAAAAGCGCTACAGGAAGGTTAACCCTGTGGCGCTTTCAATTGCTCATTAAAGATGCTTTATGGATTAGGGCTAAGCGTCTGTTTCATATTCATGCAAACTCCTAATAACTTTTCTGCTTCAATTTTATGGCTTCCATGCGGAAACTTGGCCAATAATTTGTTCAGCAAATCGATTGCCTTATCATCGTCGTTCATGACTTCAGCATAAAATTTAGCTTCTGCAGATAGAGCTTTTGCTAAATCCGGATCCTGCTCTAGTTTCTCTTGCATATCAGTAGTCAATTTTTCAACAACCGGCAAGAGCTTAGGATTACGGACTGCGCCAATCAATACAGCACGAGCATTCGCGTTCATGGGCTTAAAACGAGGCTCAAAGGAATCAATTTCCTGATAAAGTGCCAAAGCCTTCGGTGCGTGTTTGAATAGGTCTTTTTGCTCATAATAGGCTCGAGCAGCTTTAACGGTCGCTACTGGATTCTTACGCGCCATATTTAACTTAATAAGTCGCTCCAGAGCCTGTGAACTGTATTGGGTATTCTTAGCGGCTTCATATAAGGCTGACTCAGCATCATCAAAACGCCCTTCCTGAATATACACATCGGCATGCGCCAGCTTTCTTAACTCAGGTACCTGCTGAACATTTTCATTATTCATAATTTGCTCAGCGTCGATGCCATAACCTAATTCTGCATGGTATTGATAAACGGCATAGCCAAGCATACTGTGGATGTAAAGAAGTGACCATGATGCCAAGGCAAAAATTAAAAGGAAGGCGATTGGACCAGGAAACCAAAAATAAATTGAAACACTGGCCTTAATCAAACCTACCCCTAATAGCAATATAAATACTTTAAGGAGTAGGTATGGGAATCCAATGGCAATGATTGTTTTCAGTAATTCATTGGGCATCAAAGCGCTTGAAAGGTGTCTTGTCATAGCCAAGTTGATGATCATCGCAGAGTAGAGCAATCCAAATGCTATTGCTGAAATAAGAACAGCTTCATACATCTGAAACCAAAATAGGAGCACGAAATACAAGGATATAAAAAGATCTAAAGCTAGACCGGCTTTTCCTACTTCATCATCATTAAATGTAATGGCTTCATCGTAAGTTGGCGCTTCAAAGTCACCCCTCGCAACTTTTGTAACCACCTTCAAAGAATAACTGATTAATATGAAATAAAGAGCTAAATAAGTAAGCCATGTCAAAATAGATATGGACAAGAACGAAGTTATAAAACCTGCAGCTACACATATCGCTAAGAAAGACGCTACAAATCTAATAGCATTTCTATGTAGTGCATACTTTGCAAAATCATTCAGCTTATTCCAGAAAGGCTCAACCTGATCGCTGATGCCATAAGAATCCATGTGGTTTCGACACAATAAACAACGCGGTGCGTGCATACCGGGTTCGACATCGCAGCAGTCAATACAGAAAGGTGTGTCGCAATGATTACAATGCCACAAAGCTTTTTTATGTAGATGATATTTGCAGTTCATACCTAATCCTTGAACATTCATTTATAAGAATAATTGGTTTTTATGATTATTTTTTGAGACGCACCAGCCACTTTAGCAAAGGTAAGAGGAAATATGAACTTTCTGCGTGTATCGGATTGTAGTTGGAGGTGTTGGTAATATATTTACCAGGTGAAAATGGGCAGGCACATTGGCCTGCCCCTACCTTACCTCAAACGCAGTTATTGCTGAGGGCTTTATTTACTGCACTAGGCTTGAGAAGCGAAATAAATTCGCTCTCTGGCGCGGCAAATGGGCTGGTTAATTGAGGAGTTCACTAATAGTGAATGACGAAAATTAGCCAGCGCATTTAACAATGCCAGAGGTGAATTTAGACGCTTCCTACAATAGAGGGGCGATGACTAGAGAAACAATCGCCATAACATTAATCAAAATGTTCATCGATGGACCGGAAGTATCCTTGAACGGATCGCCTACGGTATCACCTACCACTGTCGCTGCATGAACATCCGAACCTTTGCCACCGAAGTTGCCTTTTTCAACATGCTTCTTAGCATTGTCCCAGGCACCTCCGGCATTGGCCATCATTAGTGCAAGCAATACGGCACTGACCAGAGCACCACCTAACATGCCACCCAGCGCTTCAGCACCTAAAAGGAAGCCCACTAAAGGCGGAGCTGCAACGGCAATCACACCTGGCAGGATCATTTTCTTTAATGCTGCATCTGTTGCAATGGCAACGCACTTTTCGGTATCTGGCTCAGCCTTGCCTTCAAGTAATCCTGTAATCTCTTTGAATTGACGACGGATTTCATGAATCATGGCGAAAGCGGCATCACCCACTGCGGTCATGGTGATTGAAGCAATCAGGAATGGAATCAAACCACCTATAAATAGCCCCATCAATACCTGAGGATCACCAATATGCAGAACAAAGTCATCGGCACCGTGCTTTGCATTCAGGGTTTCTACAAAGGCGGCAATGATTGCTAGCGCAGCCAGCGCGGCAGCACCAATGGCGAAGCCTTTACCGATTGCAGCAGTGGTATTGCCCAGCTCATCCAACGAGTCGGTAATTTCGCGAGTTTCTTTACCTAGGCCGCCCATTTCGGCAATACCACCAGCGTTATCCGCAACGGGACCGTATGCATCGATGGCCATGGTAATACCTACTGTCGCCAACATACCGACTGCCGCGATACCGACGCCATAAAGACCAGCAAGTTCGGTTGAGATAAAGATGATTGCCGCTAAGGTCAGTACTGGCACGACTACCGATTGCATACCAACGGCCAAACCAGAAATCATGACGGTTGCAGGACCTGTTTCACCCGACTTGGCGATATGACGGATTGGCGCACCAGAAGTGTAGTACTCAGTGACCAGACCTATGATGATGCCGCCGACAGCTCCGCACAACACTGCAAACCAGACATTGTTCGAAACATCCATATTCTGCAACAAGAAGTAGGCTGCAATTACAAAGAGTACTGCAGCACCGATAGTGCCAACGCGAAGTGCCACCTCGGGTTTGTTACTGGACATCATTTTAACAATCATGATGCCTAGAATTGAGCAAATCAGACCGACAGATGCTAGTGCTAATGGTGTTGCCATCAGAACATTTTGCGCCCCCAGATCGGAAGTGCTCATGGTTGCTGCAATCGCGATCGAGGCGATCATAGCTCCACAATAGGATTCGAAAATATCCGAGCCCATACCGGCCACATCACCCACGTTATCACCGACGTTGTCAGCAATTACACCTGGATTTCTTGGATCGTCCTCTGGAATTCCGGCTTCGATTTTACCAACCAAGTCCGCACCAACGTCTGCTGATTTAGTAAAGATACCACCACCGACACGACTGAATAATGCTACTGAGGAAGCCCCCATACCAAAACCATGAATGTAATGCGCAGATTCCGGGTCACCACCAAAGTACCAATAAAGCCCGCCAAGTCCAATTAACCCCAGCGATGCCACGCAAAGCCCCATGATGGAACCACCAAAGAAGGCTACACTTAAGGCTTCTGCAGCGCCTTTAGTATGGGCAGCTGTGGTCGTTCTGACGTTGGCTTTAGTTGCAGTGTACATACCGATATAGCCAGCCAAAGCAGATGACACTGCACCCACTGCAAATGCTAATGCGGTGTAGCCTCCGAGCGGAGAAAGCCAAAGTATAATAAGCAAAATGCCCGCAAACATGGCGAGCATTCTGTATTCTCTATTCATGAAAACCATGGCGCCTGAGTGAATGGCGTCACCAATTTTCTTAACCTTGTCTTCGCCTTCCGGGTATTTTTTTACGACGAAATAGATGATAAACGCGAAAGCCATACCTATTAGACCTAATAGTGGTGGCAAGATCATGTTGTCTGTCATACATCCCCCATTGTTGTTTCGATTGTTGTATTGAATGCTGTATTGATATTTATATGTTTGATTGTTATCGGTTTTTTGAAAACCTCGAATTCAGTCTATAGCAGTTTTTCGCTTTGTACAATTTTTATGCAGAATGTTCACTGATTATTCAATTTATTTTGTGAACAAAGGCCGTTATAATACGCGCCCTTCAAAGACTGAACGAATTTTATGCTCAAATGAGCACCGTTCATCGGGTTAACTCTCCTAACACTGAAAGGTAAAACAATGAGCTTGGACAATGTAGGTGCGGGTAAAAACGTACCGGAAGAAATCAACGTAATCATCGAAATTCCAGCACACAGCGATCCGATCAAATACGAAGTAGACAAAGAAACGGGTGCTTTGTTTGTCGACCGCTTCATGGCGACCTGTATGCACTACCCAACAAACTACGGTTATGTGAACAAGACGTTGTCAAAAGATGGCGATCCAGTGGACGTATTGGTTCCAACACCTTTCCCATTACTTCCAGGCTGTGTGATACCTTGTCGCCCAATTGGCGTTTTGAAAATGACCGACGAGTCAGGCGAAGATGCTAAAGTGGTTGCTATCCCTACGGGCAAACTAAGCTCAATGTATCAAGGCATTCATGAAATTGAAGAGCTGCCAGAATTGCTACGCAATCAGATTGAACACTTCTTTGAGCACTACAAAGATCTAGAGCCTGGTAAATGGGTTAAGATTGCTGGTTGGGAAGGTGCTGAAGCAGCTAAAAAAGAAATCCTGGAGAGTATGGAAGCTTACAACAATAATTAATAAGCTACTCCCTGCTCTAAATAAAAAAGCCTGCTCCTTGCAGGCTTTTTTGTTGTTTTAAACAATAATCTTCTGCAGCAATTGTCTTTCTTTCTGATACATCTCAATTAACTGCTGTTGTAACTGCAGATCGTTTGGTTGCTGCTCCAGCGCTGCTGTGTATTGTTGCTGAGCGTTACGCAAGTCTTTCAGTGATTGTCTGATGGATGGGTCAAGCCCGGCCTGAGACTGCTCTAACTGATAGCCCAGCTTGGCATAATACTGACTACTCGCTAATTCGAGGCTGGCAACGGTTAACTTGAAGCTTGTCAGGTCTGGTTGAGAGTTTATAGTTTGAGTTTGCGCCAATGTACCGTTTTCCACGTCCTGACTCTTCCAGGGAGAAATGGTATAGAAAGTTACTGCTAGCACCAACACTGCAGCCGCAGCCATTGGCTGCCAGAATTTTCGGTGAGTTACGACTGGCTGCTCAGCACTTTGGGCTGGTAACTCAGTTTGAGTAGTGGGCTGCTGTTCCAGTTTAGCCTGAATCTGCTGCCAACGATCGGGCGCATCAATGGCATCAGGCAATTGCTGTAAACGCTCAACAAGCGCTTTAGTTTCCTGTTCTGTTAAATGCTTATCTGACATACCATTACCTGTTCAAATTACTGATTACCGATTTCTGATTACAACCAGATTCGATCATCTTTCCAATTGCTCTTTAAGTAGCACTCTTGCTCGACTCAGGTGAGCTTTGCAGGTACCACTGGCGATACCTAATGTGTCGCCAATTTCTTCATGGGTCATGCCCATAATGTCATGCAGCAATAATACATTTCTAGCCTGCGCTGGCAATTTAACAATGGCTTTTTCCAGATCGATTTGCTGAGGGTGGTGAGTTGCTGACAGTTCATCCTCAAAAGCCTGTTGCCAATCCT
Source organism: Kangiella aquimarina DSM 16071 (assembly GCF_000374105.1). Taxonomy (GTDB): domain Bacteria; phylum Pseudomonadota; class Gammaproteobacteria; order Enterobacterales; family Kangiellaceae; genus Kangiella; species Kangiella aquimarina. The sequence goes on along the minus strand of NZ_KB893651.1, from coordinate 157,336 downwards.
GATCCGCATGGATTTCAATGTGGTTCTTGCGCTGCTCGTTCAAGACCACATTAACCGCAATGCGATAGACCCAGGTGCTGAACTTGCTATTGCCTTCAAATTTTCCCAATGCCTGCCAGGCCTTGATAAAAGCATCCTGCATATGTTCTTCGGCCAATGCCGGGCGCCCGGTCATACGCAAACACAGCAAATAAATCTTGTTACTGAACTGTCGATACAGTTGCTCAAACGCCTGCATATCCCCCTGCTTCGCTAATGCGACCAGCTGGTTTTCGTCATCTAAATCCATTTGTGTATGGGGCTGTAGTTGCAAGGCTGTGTTTTTCGCTGTGTTTAACCTTTAGATGCTCAGTCTAGCAAAATGGTTTAGTCACAGTCCTTTAATTTTTTGCCTATTCCCTAACACTTATATTTGTGCTTTCAGCCTCTTAGCTTTTCTTTTCCTTTCTCTTTCTTAGGGCACGCATAATTGCGCCAAGTCTAGTTTATCTACACTAAGCAAGTACAACGTAGTATAAAGGAAAGCTAAGCGCTGAAAAAAAAGGCCCTTGGGGAAGGGCCTAAATGGGGATGTCTTACTCTCTCATAGAGAAGAAATAAGAGAGTGACTTCACTTTCTACAGGGGGTAGAACCTTTGAGCAGACTTATGACTGGGAGGTAACTCCTGAAACAGTTTCTATCAGCTCTTTTCAGGAGTTATTATGAGGCGTTACATATAATTGATAAAATTGATTATCTTTATAACTTTAATAGCTCTTAACTATAAATGATAACCTACAACTATTATTAGCCACCCTTTAATAGATCAATCAAATCAATGGTGGCGGCATTGGCCCGTGAAATATACGAAGACATGACCAGTGAATGATTGGAGAAAAAGCCAAACTCATCGCCATTAAGAATCATCGGGCTCCAAATTGTCTCCTGCGTTGCTTCCAGTTCCATGATGATTTGCTGAAAGCTAGTACGCGCATTTTTATCTTCAAGTACATGAGCAAAATCTTTCTCAATCGCTTTCAGTAACTGTATCTGTGCCCAGGTTGCACCACGCGCTTCCCAGAATACATCATCAATCTGCATCCAGGGTGTCTTCACTGTGACAATCTGACTGGCTGGCGTGGACTGCTCGACAGAGGCATTGGACAGATGGGTGCTAATTCTTGAACGGCCAACGCTGGCACTGAGGTTTTGTGACAGACTTCCTAAACGTTTACTGAGAATCTCTAACCAGAAGCTAAGGTTATCTGCTCTAGCATAAAACTCAGTATTAGTATCTTTTGGATTCGCTAGCCGATCACGATACTCCCTTAGAAAGCGTACGCCCTTTCGATACTCACGTTCCGCTCTAGGAAACATCCATTTAGTATGTTGAATATTAAACGCTGGCTCGGCAAATTTGAGAGCCTCGTCTTCCAGAGACTGTGACTGCGAACGACTCATATCATTACGCAGTACTTGAGCCATGTCGCGAATCTGTACCAAAGCACCAAATTCAAAGGCAGGCATATTATCCATGAAGATGCTGGGCGGCATGATGTCATTACTGAGGAAGCCTCCGCTTTTATTCAGCAGCTTTTCCACTATCTGCGCTGTTGTTTCTACCGTTACGTAGCCACGTGGTATCTCGCCAACGTAAGTTTGCTCAATAGAGTCCACGTCTACCGGTTCAGGTTCAGAACTCCAGATAAAAACAAAAATCAGCATTAAAACCAACAGAACGATAATGCCAGCAAAAATAGCCGTCCATTTCTTCCGGCTAGTTCCTTTACCGTTGATTGCATCAAATTCAATATCAGATTCACTCATGCTTTGCGTATCCCTATGATTAGCGTAACTTTGCTCTGTTTCTATCTAGCTTGACGAACTTTAAAGGCAACCTCAATAGGTTCCCTATCCTTAAAATGTAAACGGATATTATAGCTCTGGCCCTCCACCAAGGGCTCTTTAACACCCATGATCATGATGTGTTTTGCGCCTGGCTGGAAAACCAGTTCATCATCAATAACTAATTCATCAAGGTGTTCCATCTTAGCCATGCCATCGACGACTTTGGATTCATGCATCATGGCGTGGTTTGCCCAGTCCAGCGACACATCTTCTAACACAATCGGAGCATCGGTATTGTTTTTGATGGTCATAAAGCCCGCTGTGCTACCGACGCCTTCAGGCATTAATCTTAACCAGGGATCAACAACTTCAATATCTGATTTAGGTTGTGAGCAGGCAGCCAACAAACCCAAAGTAACGATGGAAAGAAGTAAAAATCTCAAGAAATAGTTCATAGTTCAGCTAAATTGGAAAAATGGATGTGATGCGAGTATTGTACTGACAAACTCATGTTAACTCTATGACCAACTTATGAAGACCATTATCGATCCAGCTCCGACGCCAACCATCCCAGTCATTAATGTTATTGACTCTGACAGCGATGAAGGTTTCTCGACTGGCTCAGAGCCGATTTATGAAAGTGAATTCCCGGTCAGACGAATCTACTGTGTTGGTAGAAACTATGCTGCCCATGCCCGCGAGATGGGCCATGATGAGCGTGAAGCACCTTTTTTCTTCAGCAAACCGGCTGACGCCATTGTCGTTAATCCTAAAAGACTTGCCTACCCAAGAATGACCAATGATTTGCACCACGAAGTAGAACTGGTAGTTGCCATCGGTGAGCCTGCAGAATCGGTTTCCGTAGAACAGGCAGAACAGTGTATTTTGGGTTACGCCTTGGGAGTTGACCTGACCAAGCGCGATCTTCAAGCGGAGGCTAAAAGCAAAGGACGACCATGGGATCTGGCAAAAGGTTTTGACCAATCCGCACCGATCAGCTCAATTATTCTAAAAGAAGAATTAGGAGTGGTAACGTCTGGAAAGATTTCGTTATCAGTTGATAATGACCTCAAACAATCTGCAGATATCAGCGATATGATTTGGTCCATTCCGGAAATCATCAGCGAGCTGTCCAAACATATTGCTTTACAGCCAGGTGATCTGATTTTTACAGGAACGCCTGAAGGGGTTGGCCCCATTGAAAAAGGTCAATTAGTTCAGGCAGAAGTATTAAATCGATTGAAACTGGCATTTACGGTTGTTTAACCTGATTTCCAGTATTGAACAGAAAAGGGCGGCTCATGAACCGCCCTTTTTTATACAACCTTAATTAGGTTACAGAGTCTGATAAATAAAGGTTACTATCTGATCGGGTTTGATAAAGTTTTTGCCATTTTCTTCATCATATTTTGCGCTTGGTTTTGCCGCTAAAACATCTTCCAGACTCATGCCTTTGTCTTTCAGTGCAGCTACTGCATTACGCAAATCTTTTAACATGGCCACAAACTCAGAGAGTTCTTTCTTATTGGACATAGGACCATGTCCCGGAATAATCTGAGTCTCATCATCGGCTAATGAAAGCCCTTTCTCGACTGCCGCAATATAACCATCAACAGTACCACCGCTGCTCACATCAATGAATGGATAACCGATATTGAAATAGGTATCCCCCATGTGCAGTACATTGTCATTAGCAAAATAGATAATGGCATCGCCATCTGTATGTGCGTTGGCGACATGATACACGCGCATCTCATCACCATTCAGATGTAAACTTAACTCGCTATCAAAGGTGATAACTGGCAAAGCACCTTCAGGTGCTGGTTCAACTTTGCGACCAAGCGATGACATTTCAAGACCAGTGCTCATTCGCTGTCTGACATTATCGTGGGCTACAATTACAGTGCCACTTTTAGCAAAGTTTTCGTTACCACCGATATGGTCGCCATGCCAGTGAGTATTGATGATATAACTCACAGGTTGCTCTGTAACTTCGCTGATCGTCGCTTTAATTTTGTCGCTCAGCCTACCGTACTGATCATCAATCATGTAAACGCCATCTTCACCAACAGACAGTCCGATATTACCGCCCTGTCCAAACAAAACGTAAAGACCGTCAGTTAGCTTCTGCGCCTTAACTTCTACTTCATGCTCTACCCCTGCATGAGCAAAAGCCTGGCTACTGCAGAAGAGCATCAGGCCCACGGTTGTAATTGTTTGCTTTAACATAGTTCCTTTTAACATTGATCCGATAAACATAGTCTTACCCCATATTTGTTTACATTCGCGGTCTACAGTTTAACCGAAACTTATGTAAAATAATTGTGAATAGACCTAACAAACACTAAGAGAATTTTTATGGATACCCAGAAGGCACAAGCGTTTATCGATAAAAAGTGGGACGATGAAATTGTTCCCGAGTTGATTGAATACATTAAAATTCCTAACAAATCGCCGCATTTTGACCCTAAGTGGGATGAGCACGGCTACATGGAACAGGCCGTCCAGCAGATTGCCAATTGGTGCGAAGCACAGGATATCCCAAATAAGTCACTGGAAATTGTCAGAATTCCCGGTAGAACGCCGCTTATTTTCATGGAAATTGCTGCCAGCGATGGCACAAACAATCCATCTGATGACACGATTTTGATGTATGGGCACCTGGATAAACAGCCAGAAATGTCTGGCTGGGAAGAAGACCTTGGTCCATGGATTCCAGTAATGCGTGACAACAAGCTGTATGGTCGTGGTGGTGCTGACGACGGCTACGCAGCTTATGCATCATTAACGGCTTTGATGGCCATCCAAAAACAAGGGCTACCTCACGCACGAACTGTAGTAATTATCGAAGCCTGTGAAGAATCGGGCAGCTATGACCTACCCTATTATATTGATCAGTTACGTGATCGTATCGGCGAGCCTTCATTAGTCATCTGTCTGGACTCCGGTGCAGGCAACTACGAACAACTCTGGTGCACCATGAGTCTGCGCGGCATGGCCAGTGGCACCTTAAAAGTTGATGTGCTTCGAGAAGGTATCCACTCAGGAATGGGCAGTGGCGTTGTTCCTTCATCATTCCGAGTTATTCGCCAACTACTGAACAGACTGGAAGATGACAAGAGTGGTCGATTACTACCCAAAGAATTTTATGCGGATATCCCGCATCAGCGTCTTGAACAAACTCTGAAAGTTGCGGAAGTGCTTGGTGATGGCATCGTCGAAGCATACCCGTTCGTCGAAGGCGTCGAGCCGATGGCGGAAAACAACTTTGAGCGTTTACTTAATCGTAACTGGCGACCCGCGCTTTCCTACACCGGTGCATCAGGTATGCCAGAGATCGAAAATGCAGGTAACGTCTTACGACCAACCACATCATTGAAATTATCGCTTCGCCTACCACCCACTGCTGATAGTGAAAAAGCAACAGAAGCTCTTAAGCGAATCTTAACCGAAGACCCACCGAGCAATGCCAAAGTCAGCTTTGAGCCTGATCAAGCTGGTGACGGCTGGAATGCTCCGGATGTTGCTCCCTGGTTAGCCGACTCTTTAGAGCGCGGTTCGCAGAACGTTTATGGCAAACCAGCCATGTACATGGGCGAAGGTGGTACGATTCCCTTTATGGGAATGCTGGGTGAAAAATTCCCAGAAGCGCAGTTTATGATTACCGGTGTGCTTGGACCAAACTCCAATGCCCATGGCCCGAATGAGTTTTTGCATATTCCATTCGCTAAAAAACTCACCACCTGTGTGTCTCAGGTGATCGTTGATCATTACAAGCGGGGGTAATCTAACCTTGTTTGATGGGTTACGCTTTTTAAGCTAACCCATCCTATAAGCTAAGGTAGAAACTTTCAGCCTCGCACCCCAAATCCCCCTTTTGATTGAGCTGAGTAATAACCAATCCATAGCAATTCAAAACAGGAAGTTTTGAATAGTAAAATTCGGGCCAAGGATGGAACGTATTTTACGGTGCGTTAAATGGCTTGGTTTTTACGAAGGGAGTTTCGCAATGCGAAACCTCAATCATGGGGTGTCCTTTCTTTTGGTACCTTTTCTTTAGACAAGTAAAGAAAAGGTACTCGCCGAGGGGCGAAAAGCAGAAATTAAAGGAATGATATTAAGGAGCACATGGATTTACCCAAGGGCATTCACTTTGGTCACCCTCCTTCGCAGGCGACCGTAGGAAGTGCCGGTGGTGAATGACGCATGGAATAAAATAAGGCAATCACAACCAATCCGTCAGCACAAAACCAACCCCAAGGCGATTCACATGACGGTTATAATCAATCAGGCTTTCTCCATAGCCATTAAAATATTGAACGTAACCCCGTAGCTTTCCGTCATCATCCAGCGGGAAGGTCCAGTCCAATTGAATGGCACCTTTGTTATCACTGCGTAGATTATTTCGAATCATGACACCAAAGTTCTGATCGTCCCATTTATACGCAGTGTAAAGTTCGAAGTATCCCATATAATCATCAATATCAGGATTATCATCGCCATCAGGCTGTGCAGGATCTTCTTTCTCTTCTTCAGGAATTCTCCACCAGGGATTAAACAGAACAACCCAGCGGTCTTTTTCAAATGCCATACGTGCATACAATCGATTCCAGCTTCTAGACTTTAGACCACTTTGTCCATTGGACTGATGCGAAACACCTGCTGAGAATACCGGGATCTGCCATCCACCTATTTTCCAATCGGTTGCCCATCCTGCGTAAATTTCTGGCTCATGATTGGTTTCACGAAATGGACTGGATACATCAGAGTTATAAGCCTGCCAATATGACTGTCCGGTGTAGGCAAAAAATAAGGCGCTATTATCTCCAAATGGCTCTTCCCAGATCGGCGTTTTAAAGCTTACCTGGAACTTAACTTCGATATTATCAACATCTCTATTCTCACCCACAGCATCCAGACTTTCCTGGTTGGGCCTATTATTGAAGGTGACCGGTAGTAGATAGTTAGGTTTATGAGGCAGGATCGCAAATCGATTATCGCTGGCGCGGTATTCCAGTCTTAAACGCTTTTTCAATACATCAGAGTCTTCCTGCACAGTTTCGTCTGAAGCTTCCCCTGACTCATCGGTAAAACTATCCTCAGCCAACAGCTCCTTGCTTGGTCTATAAATCGCTAAGTTACTGTCTTTAGAGCAATATGCCTGAATTTCTGAGATTGGAGTATCTTTGTCTCGCTTATCAAATTCCTGTAACACACAACGATCATAATCTTCCTTAAAGCTCTGCAAAGTCTCTTTGGAGTGATCGAAAATGTCTTTTTGTTCATCTGATTCAGGTACCGATTGAGCACCTTCTTCCGCAGTAAAGCCCGCATGAGAATTTAAAAGAAGTAATGTCGCGCCAAACCAAAGCAATGCTCTAGATGTCATAGGATTACTGATTATGTGGATTAAGATTGACGAAAATTGTAGCAGATAAAAATGAAGAGAACATGAATTGTTATGATAAGTGGGAACAATGACAATAAGCCAAACAGGTAACCTCATTGAGAGGCTACCTGTCTAACTCATCGACTACCCCTCCACAACTTGCTTGAGGTTTTGCAGACCTTTTTCATATTGAGGGCCGACAGCTCCCTCCATCAGGAAGTACCCGACATAACGGCCCATCAGGTCGTTGCCAAAATCAACATCAAAGGTCCAGGTTACTCGAGTTTCCTCATATGAAATTTCATCAAGCAGGAAAGAGCTCTCGGCAGGCATCTGTTCCTGACCAAACTTCATCTCGAACTTAACCGCATTGGGATAATTACTTTCAATAATTTTATAGGTTCCTGAACCCACTTCCGGCATTTGGCTATCCCATGCCATAGTCGCGCCAACACCACTGTTCGGCCCAGTAAATGTATAGCTTGCATTAGGATCAATTTCCGCCCACGGCGACCAATTATTAAAGTTTTGAAGATTGTTTACTTGATTGAAAACTGTGTCTTTAGTAGCGCTCACAGTAATAGAACGCTCGACATGACGGGTTTGCGGCAGGAGGAAACCAACCACAACCAGAACAACGGCAAGAACCGCGATAATGATTAGTAACCATTTTAGGAACTTCATAGAACCTCCAACATTCAGGGAGAAATTCTACTTTAGCCTAAACTAATGCAAATTTGCAACTTTAGTGACACAGTTCACGTTTTAGCGAACAGCTGTGCGCTGATTGAATTTAACGTAAATGACATTCCAAGTAAGCATTAGCGTACTCTTCTAAATCACCCTGTAGGTAATCTGGATAAATGTCGAAGCCATAATACTCTCGGTCATGTTCCCAACGCTTCTTGAGTTCTTGGTATAAAATTTCTGCGTCAGATTCTATTTGTTTTTTAATTTCATCATAGTCTTTTCGATCAGCGTATAGCCGCTGAATGCTGTTTCTCCAACTGACCGAATCTAAAAACATACTTTTTAAAGCCGGATCGCTTTGATGAATATCCCTTTGCAACTTTTCATAGGCCAAACTTTTTGCAATCAACTCTTGAATAACTTTCTGATTACCCGACTTTGCGTCTAATCTCTTTGCCGCCATATCAAGTAACAGCGTCATTTCAAAAATCGCACCAACCTTTCCAAAAATAGCAGCGTTATAAAGATAACTCTCACCTTCATTAATGCCATCAAGATCCACTTTATGGTTATTCACAATATCTTTGGTTTGCTCCGAACTACGATAACGACTGTCAGGGCCTGAGAGCCTAACCCCTAAAGCCGAAAACCAAATTTTCTCCGAACCATAAATAATCATAGCCTTAGCATCATTTGAATCAGCAAGAGTTTTCAATGTTTCAAAAGGCATTCCTTGATACACCCCCTCTCCTGCCAGCTCATCTTCACTAAGGTAAAAGTCCTGAATCGTTTGATTTAACTGCTTATCCAGTTCCGGATACTGCTCTGCTAATTGCTCTTTACACACATTCGATGGAAGTTTTTCCGAAATGCCTTTAAGACCAGACTCATCATCTGTGGCATTAATTTCTTGCGAAGTTGGGGTAAGCTGAACAGAATTATCTTTTGACGGATTATCTTGAGTATCCTGAGAGGCATGCTGCGAAGTTGAATTATGATTGACAGTAAAATTTTCAGGTACGGGCCATAACGCAGCTAACACCAGCAAACTAATTAATAATAAGAGTATCAAGATCTTCTTCATAAATCGCTAAAGCTCCTTCAAGCACTTCCAGTCCTGCGCCTTTTTTATAGGCGTTCTCACTAAGATAACGGCGCCATAATTTGCCTTTAGGTTGGGCAAAGAACAGGCCAAGAATGTGGCGGGTCATGTGTCCTAAATAAATATCCTGATCCAACTGACTTTGTATATAGTCCATGTATTCTCGGGCAATCTCGATACGCGATGGGATTGAGTAATTTTTACCGTAGAAGCGATTATCCACTTCGGCTAGGAAATAAGGATTGTGGTATGCCTCGCGTCCAATCATGACGCCATCGGCGTGTTGCATGTGTTCTTCAGCCTGCTCCAGCGTATTGACTCCACCATTAACAATTATCTCCAGTTCAGGAAAATCTTTTTTGACCTGATAAGCAATATCGTATCTAAGCGGTGGGATTTCGCGGTTTTCTTTAGGGCTGAGGCCGCTGAGCCAGGCTTTTCGTGCATGAATGATAAAGGTTTTAACACCGGCTGATTGTACCGTATTAATGAAATGATGCAGGTGTTCATACGAGTCCAGATCATCAATCCCAATTCGACTTTTTACCGTAACCGGTACATCAACCACATTGGCCATCGCTGACATGCACTCAGCAACCAGTTCAGGTTCTGCCATCAGACAGGCACCAAACCGCCCATTCTGAACACGGTCGCTGGGACAACCAACATTCAGATTGATTTCGTCATAACCATAGTCTTCGCAGATTTTAGCGCAATGAGCCAAATCCTTAGGATCGCTGCCACCGAGTTGCACCGCAACGGGATGCTCTTCCTGATTATATTTCAGGTGACGTTCAGCTCCGCCGTGAATAATGGCACCTGTAGTAATCATTTCAGTGTAAAGCACTGCATGCTTAGTGATCAGGCGCATAAATCGTCGCTGATGACGATCAGTCCAGTCCAGCATTGGGGCTATGCAAATTTTGCGGTCTAGGGCTTTGCTCACGATTCGATTACTATTAGGAGATTGTACTTTGGGGCGCTATTATATGATCCTTTGCCATAAGACCCCAGCATTTTGGCCAAATTGGTCGGGGTCAACTGTTTAATGAGAAGGCGCTCAGTGATATGAGTGCGGGAGATAAGACATGACAACTATACGACTTGCAGCACTTGGCATTTTAGCCATCATTCTTAATGGTTGTGCCACACTTTCTGAAACGGAATGTGCATCAGGTAACTGGTATCAGATTGGTTACCAGGACGGTAAATTCGGCCGTGACTCAGACTATGTTCTAAATCATGAATCAGCCTGTATCGAATATGGGGTAAGAATTGATCGCAACCAATATGAACAGGGACGCCAAAAAGGCCTGGAAGTCTATTGCACACCTCATAACGGCTTCCAGCATGGTGTTAATGGCAACTACTCCAATCAAAACTGCGTCGCAGGTTTCCCTGAATATTCAGGTAGTTACAAAGATGGCTTATTTTCACGCCACGAGAATCTACAGGTTCAGTTGGACGAGTTAATGCGTGAACACGAAATCCTGCGCCAGGCCATTCGTCGTATTGAAGACGAGAAAGAAAAAGAGCGCCTGAGCCTAGAGCTGGATGATATTGATAAGCAGATTCAGAATACAAAGAATCAGATTAGTCGAGTGAATTACCTGTTGGATATGTATCGGTAAGACTGATCAAAAAAACGGGGCAAAGCCCCGTTTTTTTTTACGCCAATACTTTTTGATTAACGATTTCTTAACGCTTCAATACGCTGATCCAGCGGAGGATGCGACAGGAATAAACTACCGAACTTCTCCTGGAAAGAACCCGTACGACCATTCTTCAAACCGAATGCGGTAAATGTCTCACCCATATCAGAAGGCATGTCATATTCGACTTTCAATTTCTCAAGTGCTGAAATCATAGCACCTGTTCCAGCCAGCTCTGCACCCGCTTCATCAGCACGGAACTCACGACGACGCGAGAACCACATAACGACAATACTGGCAAGAATAGTCAAAATAATCTGCGCGACCATCACCGAAATAAAGTATCCGATGCCATAACCGCGCTCATTCTTCAGGATTACACGATCAACAAAATGACCAATCACACGCGAGAAGAATAATACGAAGGTATTCACGACACCTTGAATCAAAGTTAAGGTAATCATGTCGCCATTGGCTACGTGCCCAATCTCATGCGCCAAAACCGCGCGCACTTCGTCACGGTTCATGCGCTGCAATAGACCTTGGCTCACAGCAACCAATGATTTGTTTTTATTCCAGCCAGTAGCAAATGCATTCGACTGAGGTGATGGGAAAATACCCACTTCAGGCATGCCCACATTCGCGTCACGCGCTAAATCTGCCACGGTATTGACCAACCACTGTTCCGTTTCATTGCGTGGGTTGTCGATGACCTGCACGTGCATCGAACGCTTGGCCATCCATTTCGACATTAGTAACGAAATAAATGAGCCTGCGAAGCCAAAAATACCACAGAAAATCAATAAAGCATTGAGGTTAAGATCAACGCCGTTTTCAGCCATGATGCCATTGAAGCCAATAAGGTTAAGTACCGTACCAGCCAACGCTAAAATGGCAAAGTTGGTTAACAGAAATAAACCAATTCGTAACATGTGTTTCTCCGTAAAATAAAACTGCTCAGGTTGAGCACACACTGATGACTACTATATTGGGATTTTATAGCAATACACAAGTCAATTTAGAGTCAATCAATCGGTTAAGTTGTAAATAAGTATAAACCTACAACAAATAATTAAATATCAATAACTTAATTAACCAATAAAACCCTATCGCTGCTAGCAGGATGAGCAGGATAAGCTTATTGTTTTTGCTCCATTTAGACATACTAGGTAAAAAAGTTCTGCATAGGCTCAGTTCAATCAGGCTTTAACAACTCTGTTTCTTTTTGGCTTGAGGAATACCATTTTAATGACAAGGTAGAGTCCGCTCAGGGTCATGAATAATGCTAAGAAGGCTGCGAACACCACTAACGGATGGTTGAAGTCAGTACGATTTTTGTAGTCCATAATGTGTAGCATCCAAAAGAAATCAAACACTCGCCAAGTGTCATTGCGTCTGGCAACCACATCCCCGCTCTGTGGCGAAATATAGACTCGGGTATTATCGCTGTCGTTAAACTGCGCCTGCCAGATGGGCAGATCTTTGCCTCGCACCTCGCCCAACTCTTCTGATAGCAACTGGATACTAGCCAGCTCCCCTTCTCCGCTAAAATCAGCCAAAGCAACCTGACGTGCCATCGACTCATCCAATGGCGAAAGTTTCTGTCCGGTAGTGGCATCGACGATAGCCTGTTTACCTTCAGACTGGGCAACCCACACTGGATTTCCCAGTAAACCTTTCAAAGTCATGCTCTCTGGCTCGAAATCAATCTGCTGCAGTGCCTGGGTGGCTGTAATTGAAATATCGCTATTCAGAGTATAGGCCGCTGGTTGTGCCATGGTGTGCTCGCCGCGCACTTTTTCGATATCGAAAAAGGTCATTACAAAGCCGCCAGCTGCCCAGAACAACACCTGAATACCTATAACCAAACCAAGCCATTTGTGGAATTTACGGAAAAAAACAATCGGTTTCATAAAGAATCACTTATAGAAAAAATAGTAAATTTAATCGCTGATATGGATAACCAGCTGTCGAGTATGACTACCGTGTCTGTGTTCCCAGAGATAAGTACCCTGCCAGGTTCCAAGTGCTAACCGTCCATCCACAATTGGGATACTTAGTATAGTAGCAGTCAGTGCTGCTTTGATGTGCGCAGGCATGTCGTCTGCGCCTTCGTAAATATGAGTATAAAGAGGATCATTTTCGGGGACCAGGCGATTGAGCCAGTTTTCCAGATCATGCCTGGCGCTGGGATCGGCATTTTCCTGAATCAACAAACTACAGGACGTATGGCGTACAAAGATATGACAGATGCCAATACTCTTGTTAGCCTTTCTGACCACCGCCTCCAGCTCACGAGTAAATTCATGCAGAGCTTGGCCACTCGTTTTAACGGTTAGTGTTTCAGAAAAGCCCATGTCACATCTCGTTGGATTTATCTTTGTAGTAGAACCTGACTCGCTTGGTCACTCCGCAGAATAAAGTATAGGGAATGGTATCGGCATGGGGAGCCACGCGCTCGGCAGGTAATTCTTTGCCCCACAGTACTACCCTGTCACCGACCACATCCTGACAGTCTGGCCCTAAATCTACCGCCAGCATATCCATGGACACTCGGCCAACCAATGGCACCGTGCGACCATTAACCCAGACCGGCGTGCCGTTTTTGGCATGACGCGGATAGCCATCACCATAGCCAATCGCAACCAAGCCTAAATTGGTATCGCGATCTGCAAACCAGTGGCGGCCATAGCCGGTCGACTCGCCCTTTTTTATGGGCTTTATCGCCAGTACCTGCGACTCTAATGACATAACCGGCTTTAAATCATACTCAGACGCTTCGCTGCCAATTAAAGGTGAGCAACCGTACAGCAATAGGCCTGGTCGCACCCAATCATAATGCGCGTCTTTTTGCGTCAGAATACCAGCCGAGTTGGCCATCGATTTTTCGGTAGTGATGTGTTTGGTCGCCTGATCAAACGCTTCCAGCTGAGTGGCTGAGAAATCATCTTCCGGATCATCTGCCGATGCGAAGTGAGACATCAGTCGAATAGGATTGGCCAGACAGCTAATGTTAGACAGGGTTGATTCAATCAGCGCCAAATCCTGCAAAGCAAAACCTAAACGATGCATGCCTGAATCCAGTTTGACCCAGACTTTAATCTGCTTATCGGTTTTGAAATTTTGCAACGCTTCAATTTGTGGCCAATGATGCAGAACCACTTCAAGATCATGCTCCACCACCAGCTCCAGATCTTTGGCATTGAAAATGCCTTCGAGCAAAAGGATTGGCGTTTTTATGTCCGCTTTGCGCAAAGAAAGCGCTTCCTGCACCGTCGCCACCGCGAACATATCCGCGTCTTTGGTCAGTGCTTTGGCAATCTGTACCAGACCATGCCCATAGGCATTGGCCTTGACCACCGCCATGACACGGCTGCCGCTGGCAATGGATTTAATGGTTCTGAGATTGTGGCGCAGAGCCGCAAGATCAATTACTGCTTTGGTTGAGCGCATAAAGTCACCCGCTATTAATAGCCTTGCGCTTCGTAATCTTGATGCGCGAGGTTATCAAATCGACAGAACTGCCCCTGGAAGCTGAGCTCGACGCTACCAATTGGACCGTTACGCTGCTTACCAATTTTGATTTCGGCAATGCCTTTTCGTTCCGTTTCAGGGTGATACACCTCGTCGCGGTAAATGAATAGAATCAAATCCGCATCCTGCTCAATCGCACCCGATTCACGCAAATCCGACATCACCGGACGACGATCGCTTCGTTGCTCCAAGGAGCGGTTAAGCTGTGACAATGCAATCACCGGAACTTCCAGCTCTTTGGCCAGCGCTTTCAATGATCGGGAAATCTCACTGACCTCCAGTGTACGGTTGTCACTCATGCCTGGCACCTGCATCAACTGCAAGTAATCGACCATAATCAGACCCACACTTCCGTACTCGCGCGCCACACGGCGTGAACGCGAGCGCATCTCCGCTGGCGACAGACCGCCCGCATCGTCAATTAATAATTTGGTATGGTTTTTCAGCTGCAATACGCCGCTATTGAATTTGTCCCAGTCTTCACTTGACTGAATTTGACCAGAACGAATCTTGTTCTGCTCCAGTCGACCCAATGAGGAGATTGAACGCATGATGATCGACTCACTCGGCATCTCAAGACTAAACACTAAAACAGGCTTTTCCTGATTCAGAGCCACATTTTCTACGATATTCATGGCAAAGGTGGTTTTACCCATCGACGGACGAGCCGCCACAATCACCAGATCACCCGCCTGCAAACCGGAGGTCATCTTATCAAGGTCGGTGAATCCAGTCGCCAGACCTGTGATACCGCCTTTGGTCTTTTGGATAGTCTCAATCCGTTGAATCGTACTTTTAAGAATGTCCTCAACCTTGCTCGGACCTTCGCCGCTGGCTTCGCGAGCCTGCGAAATGGCAAATACCTTACGCTCCGCCATATCCATCAACTCCGCCAGGCTACGACCCTTTGGATTGAAACTAGCATCAGCAATTTCATTCGATGCCGAAATCAACTGGCGCATAATCGCCTTTTCACGCACGATCTCAGCATAAGCCCGAATATTAGCGGTACTTGGCGTGTTTTGCGCCAAATCACCCAGAAATGCAAGACCAATATCCGACTCACCCTTATGCTCAAGGTGCTCCGACAAAGTAATCACATCCATCGGCTTCGCCATATTGGCCAGCTCTTCCATCGCCTTGAAAATCTCGCGATGGTTCTTCACATAAAAGTCCGTGGACAACAGCATCTCAGACACCATCTCCCACACTTCATTATCCAGCATGACACCACCAAGCACCGACTGCTCGGCCTCGATAGAATGCGGAGGAACTTTTAAGTCTTTGATTTTATTATCTGATTGATTGGCTGTAAGCATTTTAAGGTTCTAGCGTTAACAATAAGTTTTGGCCGCATTCAAAACACAGAACACGCACCCATTCATAAACCACAAGAGTTTACCACGTAAGCCATTTTAACTCTTATGCAATCAACAGCAATACAATAAAGCTTTGGATGACTTGAGGATAAGTTGTGGATAAGTGTCACCGATAAACTGGCGAAAACATAAAGTCTCCGTCACTCCCGCGAAGGTGACCAACGGAAATACCCGCGGTGAATGACGCGACTGGAGTTATAGATTCAACTACTCCCATGTCATGAAAGAGTACTGTCAGTTGTAATGAAAGACCAATGATAATAAAGTCTTAGGCACTCATTTATTACAAACTTCCTTTATAAAATGAAAATTACAATTTCAATTCTCGTACTTGCTTTAATAATCACAAATGTCTTTTGGTTCTATCAAGTTATTGATGCAAAGGTAACGCTATCATATCGTGATCAGCATATTGAAGCCTTAGAGGAAACTAGGGAGCAACTTATGTCCATACTCCCTGATGTGACTAAAAACACAACCAAGGAAGAAATAATCAAGGCTGCGAGTAAATATACTAAGCAACAAGTGTTTGAAAAGGATGGCTGTACTTGGGTTGGTAAATTAGGTTTAAAGTTTGATGAAAACAATAAATTACAATCAGTATCACCTTTGTGGTCATTCGGAGAAAAAGATCCATGCTACCCTACCTAGCAACAATATTATTATCCCTTATGGCTAGTGTTGAATCAGCCAAAAAAGAATGCTCAGTTGGTGATGAGTGCATTTTAGTTGGAGAAATACAGGTGAGTTACACCCCACCGGTTCCAACAGCAATTTTAGACTTAGGAAAATACTGCGTACCTCTCGCACTTGATAGCAAACAACTTTCTCAATACAAAGAAGAGAACACAAAGGTAATAGTCAAAGGTAAAGCTTTATCAAATTACAAGGTCCCACAAGATGTTCTCACGTACAAAGTCGAGGCACGAAATTTGAGCACTATGTGTTCAAGCGACTATATACTTTGGGTTTTGAGTATAGAGGATATTTAATAAAGGTGATTAGCAAGACCTTATGTAAAGGAAAAAAGTGACTTCGGGGTTTGTATTGAATATACCTCGATTTCAAACATCGGAAGTACCATTGGTGCGCTGATACTAATCGAGGCTACGGACAAAGAAAATGAGTAAAGCATTTGAAAAATGGACAAAATGGTTCTGGTGGACAGCAGGCTCAATCTACATAATTGGAACTGCTCTCGCGCTATTTCTGGAAGCTGAAACAGTCTTCAATACCTTTACATCTGTTATATCGGTAATTGTTTATAACTTTTTATCAGTAGCACTAGTGGGTAGTGTTCTTTATGCCATATTATCTCTACCAATTTTGCTACTGATCAAACGAAAACACTCTCGAAGTCATTCGAGCCAAGACTAAGCATTTAATCAACCAATGCATACCCATCCAATCATACTCTTCGACGGTGAATGCAAGCTCTGCTCTGCGTGGGTGCCGTTTGTGATCAAGCGTGAGCCTGATGCGGTCTTTAAATTCTGTTCGGTTCAGTCGCCCAAAGGTCAGGAACTTTTGACTGAGCTAGGTCTTGATACTGACAATTTTGAGACCATGGTTTTAATTGATGACGGTGTTGCTAATTTCCGCTCGGAAGCTTTCTTTAAGATTATCAGACGACTTAAAAAGCCTTGGCCATGGCTTACCGTGTTGCGTATATTTCCCTTAGCCTTTCGTGATTGGTGTTATGACCGCATTGCGCTGAATCGCTACAAGCTATTTGGTAAACACACTTACTGTATGCTTCCGAGCAAAGAAATTATGGACCGCTTTTTATGATGAGCATTTCACTCGCCAAACGCTGGTTACAGACATTAGCCATTTTTCATATCATTGGTGGCCTGCTGTTACCCATCATGGTTTACACTCCGCTAGCTACCCCCTACTTCGAACACCTGCAAGCCGCTTTTACGAACAGTAACCCACAGTCATTACAATTTCTGATTGGTGTCTTTGGGCCTACTGTCGCCAGCTGGGGTTTGTTATTTTTCTACGCTATTGGGAAGGCTTTTGAGAGCCAGACTCGAAAAGATTGGTGGTTATTAGTTTCTGCGGCTCTAGTCTGGGCAGTATTAGACACGGCCTTTTCCATCGCTAATAATGTTTTTGCGCATCTTTATCTGAATGGGGGAGTTTTAATTCTCTTTTTACTTCCCTTGTTTTTTGCAAAGAATCACTTTCGTGCTAAAACGTCTTAGAGGTTTATAGTCAGATACTAAATTCGGTTAAATAGGTTTAGAGGGGTATTATGCAAATTTCAGGGTCATGTCTTTGCGGCAGCGTTCAATTTGATATCAGCGATAATTTTAATAGCTTTTATCTTTGCCATTGTTCCAGATGTCGAAAAGCAACCGGAACGGCTCACGCGGCAAACCTGTTTGCGACTGAGGCTACTTTAAACTGGATCCAAGGTCAGGAACTGGTAAAAGCATTCAATTTGCCAAACACACGTTTCACCAAAAGCTTTTGCACAGAATGTGGCTCGCCTGTACCCACCGAAATTAAAGATAAGCTGGTCATCGTTCCAGCCGGAAGCTTGGACACCTCTCCAACGATCAATCCGACGGCTCATATATTTTGTGATGACAGAGCAAGCTGGGAAGATGCGTTAGAAAATACCAAACGATTTCCTGCCCTTCCCCAATAATAAAACTTAATAAGGAACTAATAATGAAAAAACTTTTTGTTACTGTACTTGTACTGGTGATATGTGGCTGCCAGACAAACCAAAAACAAAGTACAAACCAAAGGAACAATGTCACTACTTCTGAGGAGTCGCAAAAGCCATTGTTCTATACACCTGAACAAATTCAGAAATTACAGTTCAGCGAGCAAGCTGGCTACCTCATCTGGATTAAAGACTCTCTTGCCTGGACGGCAACCGACAAAGTACGTGAAGAGTTGGATCTAAGCACTATTGATAACCCACTAGGCTGGCTTGTACATCTTGATCCTGAAGGCAATCATAGAGTGAGTTTTTATCGTTCTGCTAGTGATGGAGAAATCTTTTCATTCGCGGATGTGTACTATAACGACAGTTTCGAAATTTCTGGTTTTGAAGCTCATCCCAAACGAGCAGTTGCCGAAGACGAAATAATCATGCTTACCGCACTCTCTAGCGCTGGAAACAGTATTACCGAAGCTTGTTCAGAAAACTTAAACAGTGTTGTACTTGAGGATGATGATGGGTGGAATGTATTCTTTTTGACACCCCCCACTGAGCCTGGCGTTATTCCAATTGGTGGCGCACAAAGACTATTGGTTTCGCAAGACGGTAAATCAGTTTTGGAACATGAACACTACTCTAAAAGCTGTATGAACCTCCAACCCCAGGGGGACGATGTTGACGCACTGATGATGACTCATATTGTTGATGAAATCCCCTCTCCGGTTCATGTCTTCACCAGTTTAAGTTATGACTACCCTCTTTATGTAGCCACCTCATTAGGTTTATGGACAGTTATTGATGGGGATATAGAGGAAGTAAAAGATAAGAATTAAAACCAGATTCGAGAAAGCGGAGTGGACTTTGGGTCCATGAGCATTTCGAGAAGAGTTTTAACAAAGCATTGGCAACGATCAAATGCCAGAAAAAAGAAAAGGCACCCGAAGGTGCCTTTCTTACATAAGCTTTAAAACTATTAAGCTTGTTCTTCGCCAACAACAACAACTTTGATGTTAGCTTCAACTTCTGGGTGCAAGTGCACTTCAAAAGTGAATTCGCCAGTTTGACGAATTGCGCCTTCTGGCATACGAACTTCTTTTTTCTCAAGTTCAACGCCTTGGGCTGTAACTGCGTCAGCGATGTCAGCTGTACCAACAGAACCGAACAATTTACCTTCGTCACCAGCGTTAGCTGGGATAGTAACTGTTAAGCCAGCTAGCTGCTCTGCACGCGCTTGTGCTTTAGCCAATTTCTCGTCAGCGGCAGCTTGTAGTTCAGCACGACGCTCTTCGAAATGTTTGATGTTTTCCTTAGTTGCAGGAACCGCTTTACCTTGTGGAATCAGGAAGTTACGACCATAGCCGGCAGCTACAGTTACGCTATCACCTAAGTCACCAAGATTGCGGATTTTTTCAAGTAGAATGACGTTCATCGTTATTTCCTCTTAAAAATGCCGCTTATTCGTGGCTGTCAGTGTAAGGCAACAAAGCCAAGAAACGAGCGCGTTTTACTGCAGACGCCAATTGACGTTGGTATTTTGCGCTTGTGCCTGTGATACGGCTAGGTACAATTTTGCCTGTTTCTGTGATGTAGTTTTTCAAAGTTGCTGTATCTTTGTAATCGATCTCAACAACACCTTCAGCCGAGAAACGGCAGAACTTACGACGACGATTAAAACGTGCCATGATATGTCTCCTTATTACTCAGCCGAAGCTTCTTCAGTTGATTCAGATTTCTCTTCTTTGGCTTCTTTACGAGGCTTTTCAGCTTTCTCGTCTTTTTTAGCAGCAGCCATAGGAGAGGCTTCGGTAACAGCTTCTTTACGACGCATTACCATGTTACGCAAGATTGCGTCATTGAAACGGAATGCATCTTCAAGCTCTTCGATGATTTCGCCTGTAGTTTCAACGTTCATTAAAACGTAGTGCGCTTTATGAAGTTTGTTGATTGGGTAGGCTAGTTGACGACGACCCCAGTCTTCTAGGCGGTGAACTGTGCCAGCCGCGTCTGTGATCATCTTTGTGTAACGTTCGATCATGCCAGGCACCTGATCAGATTGGTCAGGATGCACTAGGAATACGATTTCGTAGTGTCTCATTAAAGTCTCCTTTCGGTTTCCAGCCACCAGTAACTCTTTGATTTGTATAAAAAGTTAAAGGCAACAAGGAGTAAACCAGATTGTCAAAAAATTAGTGGATAGCCACTAAGGGCGCGTATTTTAAGGATTTTAGCCCTTTGGGTCAAGGTAAATTGACCTTACCAGCCGGCTGTATTAGTATCGACCCCAACATGGATTTTAGAATTATAACTTTGGACTCTCTGCGCAAAAAATACCCTTTCCAGCTCGGTAAGAGCTTCTTTAAGGCCGATTCCTGGTTGAGCCTTGAGGTGATTTCTGTGCTGGCGATTATTACGACTCTTACCTTTTGGGGTATAAAAATCACTGCAGACTATTTCTATAAAGTTGCGATTGTAGCGCCCATAAGCCACCAGTTTATCGAATACCGCCTTGAACAGCAGGAATATTATGCTTGGCATGGTAATTTTAACCAGCAAAGAAAAGATTATGAGTGGTTCAAATTTGGCGATAATTCACCCAAAATTGATCAGCTTTATGCACAATTTGCTAAATTCAATTTGGTTATGCAGCCTTTTCAGCAATATCCCTCGACACAAGTGACATTCATGCTGGATGATAGCCATAACTCGGTTATAAACCCTGTGTGTACCGTTAAACAGGATGAAACGTTCCACCTGATGCCTTTTGTCTGTAAAGAGAACTTTTTAACTAAGTCATCAGTAAACAAGCAAAAATAAAATAAGCTAATCGAATACATCATTATGAAAAACAACAACTCACACTTTTACTTGCGCCAGTTCGTACATCTGATGGCCAAAGGCGAAGAGCCCCGAACCGCCTTCAATATCATGGTGAATGAAGTTCCTGCAGAGCAACGTGACCGCTGGCAGCAGGCGCACACAATCTATGAGGCGACGCAAAGCCTTGAGCGAGCCTTTGAAAAGCTGAATATCAAAGGTTCACCGATTACCGAGCAGCTTCGCCGCGGCAAAGAGCTGGGGCTTAATGAGCTTGAGGTCCTGCAGCACTATACCGAAGCCAACTCCAGCGAAATGCAGGTTGCGCAGATCATTAAAAGTCGTATCCTGCGAAGTACCGGCTATGCGGCGCTCCTGAGCGTGATTGCCTTGCTGGTGCTTGCAGTATTTAGTCTCAAGTTAATACCGCTCTACAACATACTTTTCTTCGATGATCAAATGTACTCCACCAGTTTCCAGCATCGTATGGATGTACTACAGTTTAAATCCTGGTGGTCGCTGCTTCTTTATGTGCCACCTGTTTTAATTATTACCCTGTTTATATTAGCCAACTTAACAACTGTTGAGTCATACACACAAAGCAAACTTCTTACCAAGCTGCCGATTATGCGCGGCATTATGATGCAGCTCAGTCGTGTTCGTTTTATTCATAATCTCAATGCATTTTACGAGCGCTTACCCGAGAATCAGGCCGAGCGTTTAAATGCGCTAAACTCGCCTTTCTTCAGTCAGTCAGAGCAACTGACGTTTGATCATATTTTCTATGCACAGGAAAAAGAACAGCTGCTGGCTCTTTTCAAGCTACAGACCTTTGCTGAAGAAAGCCCTACTTTAATCAACACACTGGAAACACAGGCAATTGAGTCGACACATCGTAAAACTGGCATGATGGCTATTATTATGCACTTGCTGGTCATCGCCATCGTCTTCCAGGTTGTTCTTTCAATTTATTTACCAATTTTCCAGATGGGTTCAGGATTTTAATTATGAAACACACAATAAAAGCATTCACCCTACTCGAATTAATGGTGGTCGTGGCCATCATCGGCATTCTCGCCGCCATTTCTTTACCGGCATATCAGGATTATATCGTCCGCGCAAAAATTGCTGAGAGCATCACTCTGGCCAGCGAAGTTCAAAGCACGGTTAAAGAATATTACAAATACCACACTAAGTTTCCGGCGGATAACCTGGAAGCTGGAGCACCTAAACCAGAGCATCTGCTAGGCAATTATGTGACTGGTATTGAAGTTGAAAATGGCGCGATTCATGTAACGCTGGGTAACAAGGTTAATCAGCCATTGGAAGGTAAGGTCTTGAGTATCCGTCCGATTTACGTGACAGCGAATCCTACTAGCCCAATCTCTTGGGTCTGTGGGGGCGATGAGCCACCAGAAGGTATGAGCGCGGCTGGCGAGAACAAGACCACAATTGAAGCCAAGTATCTACCTTCAAGCTGCCGCTAATCAAAGTATCAAGTTAACAAGCCATCAATATCCCTGTGGATTGGGTTTTGCAGGGATATCATGGTTTCCGTCGAGCGAACCTGCTCAATGGCCTGCAATTTATTAATCAGAACGTCCTGAAAGGTTTCTATATTGGGTGTCACCACCTTGGTCAGAATACTGTACTGACCCGTGGTGTAATAGGCTTCAATGACTTCCGGTATTTGCTCCAATAATGCTGCTACCGGCTGATAATCCTTGGCACTCTTTAGATAAATCCCGACAAAGCAACACACATCAAAGCCCAGAGCCTTGGGTTCGATACGCACTTTGGTACCTTTAATGATCCCCGCCTGACGCATCTTCTCAATTCGCACATGAATGGTGCCCGGACTGACATTTAACTGCTCAGCAATTTTGGCATAGGGTGTACGTGCTTCGCGTAACAATTCCGACAGTATCGATTTATCCAGATTGTCGATTTGATAATCCTTCTGCAATTTTTAGCCCCTTTATTAGATATCTTCTAACAAAACACAGTTTATTTAATATTAATATTCACAAATAAGACTTTTATTAGATGAGTATTGAATAGTAAGCCTAATAATTAGATAAATACAAGCTCGGACAGCAAATATATCAACAATTCACAATAAGGGGCTCACCATGCAACAGTTACCACACCAGGCTTTTGTTCAAGATCAAAAGCTCATTCAAGCCATTAAATGTCAATTCACAGATGCTTTATGCCAAGCACTTTCCCTGATCGAAGTTCAGGCACCGATTTTGACCATCAAAGGTGATGGCGTGCAGGATGATCTGAATGGCATCGAACGGCCCGTGTCGGTATCCAGCAAAACGCTTAATAAGCAGTTAGAGATAGTTCAGTCTTTAGCAAAATGGAAACGACTGATATTGGCGCGAGGAGGATTTTTACCAGGTCATGGCATTGTTGCGCAGATGCGCGCTTTGCGCCCCGACGAAGAAGCATTGAGCGAACGCCATTCCTTATATGTGGATCAATGGGACTGGGAGAAAGTGATTACCGCATCAGACAGAACCACTGACTATCTGCAACAGACAGTCAAACAGATTTATGTAGCCATGCGTTCTATTGATTTAACTATCGCGCAGCAGATGGGACGCGAACCCATTCTGCCAGAAGACATCACTTTTATTCACAGTGAAACACTTCGCCAGCGCTATCCTGAATTGACTGCCAAGCAGCGCGAACACGAAATTTGTAAAGAGTATGGCGCTGTCTTCCTAATGGGAATTGGCGGTCAGTTAGCGGACGGCAGCATCCATGATGGCCGCGCGCCAGACTATGATGACTGGAGCACACCAACCAGCGAAGGCCTGCAGGGTTTGAACGGTGATATTCTGGTCTGGAATCCAATCCTTAAAGATGCATTCGAAGTGTCTTCCATGGGGATTCGGGTGTGTAAGAATGCACTCATTCGACAGCTCGAACTGCGCCAGTGCCAATATCGCCTGCATATGCCATGGCATCAAAAGCTGGTACAGGATCAACTGCCTTTAACCATAGGAGGCGGAATCGGACAATCACGTTTAATCATGCTGCTGTTGATGAAAGCTCACATTGGGCAAGTACAGTTCAGCGTCTGGCCCGATGAAGTCGCGGTGGGATTGTTGTAGAGCAATGAACGCTCTATGACAAAACAAAATGGTGTCATCCCGCGGCTTGACCGCGGGATCCAGTGACTTTATAAACAATTACAACTGCAACCTCAGGAATTAACCACCATATTAAAGTAACAGGTTCTTAATATAGTCAGTGAAAGTAATACTCGCTTCAGTAGCCCCATTTAATGACCTGCTTATACATGGTAATTACGCCTATCTGAACCTACATATTTAGCAAGCCTATACACAGTTTACTGGATCCCGCGGTCAAGCCGCGGGATGACGTACAGTTTGGTAAAACCCATAGCACAGGATTCCGGTAGGGGCAGTGCCTGCGTGCCTGCCCGAAGAATTATGTAGAATCATTCTTCAGTGTCGGGTCTTGAAAGATAAACATACATCTCCCCTGACTCATCGCCCATATTGTCAGAAATAGTCACATATTTACTGTATTCGGTTTCTCTGAGTTGTGATGAGACATCAAAAAATGCTGTTACCTTGTGGCCCATCCCTTGCTCGTTTGGGGTTATTGAAACTCTACATTTGGTAGTTTTACATTCAATCCCATTAAAGCTCATACTTAAAAGTAAATCAGACTCATGAATCATATCAGTAATATCGTCCTGCACTTTATAAGCCCAGCTTGGGTCTACCTTTTCTGCTTCAAATTGCTCAATAACAGACTCCCTGTCTTGAATTGCTTCTTTAAAGTCCTTACTTTCTGGCAAGTCATTAATACTGCCGATCGTTGTCGACTGGGTAAATGATGAATTACCATCATTACTTTCTAATAATGCTTCCAACTCTTTAATTCGTGCCTGGTCAATTTTATTTTTAGAAGAAGTTTCAGCAACTGTTATTTCTAACTCTTTAATTTTTGCCTCAAGAGCCAATATTTTTTCAGAGTCAGTTGCTTGATTTTTATTATTCTGATTTGTCTGCTCTTTTGTCGGAGTGCTCATAACCTGTGTCATGCTCTGATCGTTATGATAAAAAAACAAATATGCATTTACTGCTAAAGACAAAATCAGGCATACGGTAAGGATTTTTTTCATTATTAACTCCATGTTTTATCAAAATTATTCGCTATGCGTTTATACCCCATGGCAATTCCTCATGCAAATAATTGCCTGACAAATCAAATAGATGTAGGCTCATATAAAACGAAATGTGGACTATATGACAAAACGTAAATTTTCTTTTGGGCCTGCTACCTTAGTCACGGCTGCTTTTATCGGCCCCGGTACAGTGACGGTTGCCACCAAGGCTGGAGCCAGCTTTGGTTTTGTACTGTTATGGGCACTGGTGTTTTCAGTTCTCGCGACCATGATTCTGCAGGAGATGACGGCACGCCTCGGCGTGGTTGGTCGCAAAGGTCTTGGCGAATCAATCCGAGAGCAGTTTACTAATCCTCTGGCTAGAGGCGTGGCAGTTATTCTAGTCATCAGTGCGATTGTCATCGGCAATGCGGCTTACGAAGGAGGCAACATTGCGGGGGCAACGCTTGGCATTGATGCAGTCTTTGGTGAATGGTTTCTGGCTGGTAGTCTCAACGGCTGGGCCTTACTCATTGGCATCATTGCGTTTACTCTGCTCTGGACTGGAAGTTATAAACTCATTGAGCGCTTCCTGATTGCCATCGTACTGTTGATGAGCGTGTCTTTCCTGCTGACCTTTATTATTACCAAACCCGATTTTAGCGAACTATTTTCCGGCCTGTTTATTCCCACTTTACCCGATGGCGCTACGCTAACGGTCATCGCCTTAATCGGCACCACAGTGGTTCCCTACAACTTATTCCTACACGCCAGTAGCGCTAAAAAGAAGTGGCATGATGAAAATGATTTACCAGAAGCTCGTCGGGACTTATTAATATCGATTCCGCTTGGTGGCCTGATTACCATGGCCATTATTTCTACCGCAGCCAGCGCATTCTTCGCTAAACAAATTGAGATCAACTCAGCAGCGGATATGGCGCTCAGTCTGGAGCCTTTGTTTGGTGCTAGTGCCAAATACCTGATGGCGCTGGGATTATTCTCCGCCGGTATTACTTCAGCAATTACTGCTCCATTAGCCTCGGCTTATGCTTTGGCAGGCTTGATGCAGCTGGGCAATGATATGCGCTCGATAAAGTTTCGTGCAGTCTGGATCAGTATTTTGATTACCGGAGTCATCCTTGCCTCGATTGGCTTTAAACCAATTTCGATTATCTGGTTTGCACAAATCGCTAATGGCATCTTGCTTCCGATCGTTGCGATTTTCCTACTATGGACCATGAACCAGTCTTTTCTGGGGAAACACAAAAACTCTTTATTGCAAAACATTCTTGGCGGTCTAGTGGTTCTGGTAACCTTAATGCTTAGCGCGCGCAGCTTGATGTCAGCGTTTGGTCTATTGAATTAACACAGCCTCGATACAAGAGTGTGCTAAAATAAGCCATTATGATGACCAAACATTCTATCGATATTAATTGCGATCTGGGCGAAAGCATCAACCCACAACAATGGGAAGCTGATTCGCACCTGATGCCCTACATTTCTTCCTGTAATATTGCCTGCGGTGGTCACGCCGGTAATTCTGAGAGCATCAAAGTGACTGTTGCCAATGCGGTTCACAATCAGTTGAAAATTGGCGCACATCCCTCTTATCCAGATAAAGATAATTTTGGCCGCGTTTCAATGACGATTGGCGAACAGGAATTAAGACAGACTTTGCGTCAGCAAATCGAATCGATTGCCGAAGAATGCCAGCGACAAAACACCAAGTTACACCATATCAAACCGCATGGTGCTTTATACAATGATGCAGCTGCCAATAAAGAACTGGCTTTTATCATTGCCGAAGAAATTAAACATTTTGATGCGCATATCAAGTTGATGGGGCTGGCTCATTCCAATCTCTATTCAGCAGCTCAGGAGCTGGAGTTAGACTTTCTACACGAAGGCTTCATGGACAGAAACTACCATGCCAATACTCACCTCGTCCCAAGGGGCCACATGCAGGCGTTACATAAAACGCTTGAAGAAAGTCTCACCCAGGCACTTAACTTGGCAAAAGGGCAAGCAATTAATTCGATTGAAGGCACGCCATTGACTTTGAAAGTGGATACCATTTGTTTGCATGGTGACAACCCCAATGCCAAAGATATTGCACAGCGACTCTATCAGTTGCTGCGCGAACATGACATTGAGATCAGCTAATTAACTTTATTCATGCCATTTAATTACCAACTCTTCATCAACAGTGACCATTCTATTCTTATCGAATTTAATGGTGATATTTCAGAAGACCTTTTACGTTACATTCTAGGCGTCGCTGAATCTATTGAGCAAAGTCCACCAACAGGATTTATCGAATTAGTTCCTGCCTACAACACTCTACTCATAATTTTTGAACCGCTAGAGTTTCAGCCGGAACATGCTTCGTCTCAAATACATAAAGCAATCGAGAAAGCAAAACCAGCAGATGCCAGCAATAGTCGAACCATCGAAATCCCAGTCTGCTACGACAAAAGAGTTGCTAATGATATCGAGCATGTTGCAGCGTACTGCGGCATGTCCGTAGCAGAATTGATTGAAGCCCACAGCAGCCAGGACTATACGGTTTATATGCTTGGCTTCCTGCCAGGTTTTCTTTATTTAGGTGGTCTTGATGAGCGACTGCACTGCCCTCGCCTCGATAACCCACGTACCAAAATCGAAGCTGGCTCTGTTGGTATTGGAGGCAGCCAAACAGGTGTCTACCCGATTGCCAGCCCTGGTGGTTGGCAAATCATAGGCCGCACTCCTATGGCAATGTTGGATGTCACAAAGTCACCACCATCTGTTGCCAATCCATTGGACAAAGCGCGCTTCGTACCAATTAGCTATGAAGAGTTCGAACAACTTACGAGGCCAGCGAATGAGTATTAACTTCATCAAAGCTGGCCTGCAAACCAGCCTGCAAGATCTGGGGCGCCCAGGTTTTAGACGGTTTGGAATTCCCAATAATGGCGCTCTTGATCCAGTTAGTCTGCAAATCGCCAACTGGCTAGTCAGCAAACCCTTGAACTCAGCTTGTCTTGAAATAACCCAGGCTGGCCCAGTTATTGAATTCACTCAGGACATGGCCATAGCTGTGACGGGAGCTCACTTCGAACTTTCGATTGATGATTTACCAGTGGATATGCATCAGACACTTTTGGTAAACAAAGGGGAACGGTTAACCTTTGGTAAGTTAGTCAATGGCGCCAGAGCTTATCTGGCGTTTTCTGCAGAACCAGATATGCCCAAAATCATGGAAAGTTACTCAACAAACTTAATGGCTCAGTTTGGGGGTTATGAAGGAAAAGCCCTTAAGAATAATGACACGATTCCATTAACCAACATCGTTATTCCCAAAACCAGAAAAACCCCAAAAGGACTCCAACTTCAGTTCAGCGATAATTATCAAATACGTTTTAATGAAGGCAGAGAATGGTCATGCTTTTCTAAAGATATGAAGCAACAATTTCTTCAAACAGCCTACCAGGTCACCAGCCAAAGTAATCGTATGGGAATGCGCTTGAAGGGCGAAGCTATAAAAACAGAAATGCCTTTGTCGATGACCACCGTCCCTATCACGCCCGGCACTATCCAGATTCCTCCTGATGGCCAACCTATCGTTACGTTAGCTGATGGCCAAACAACCGGTGGTTATCCGAGAATTGGACAGGTTATCACAGCAGATTTACCAATTTTAGGACAACTGAAAGCTAATGACTCGATTAGCTTTCAGAAGATAGATGTTGAAGATGCGATTGACTTGTTTAAAGCAAAAACAAACTTGATGAAGCAATTACTCGGTGTTTAATCTGACTCTTCATCTTCTTGATACAGATACATAAAGATTTCATTTGTTTCCTCATCAAAAGTGGCTTGGTTACTTAAGTTCTTTAACAAATCACTGCTATCGAATAATTGAGAAGCATCCATCATTGCCATCATTCTACTGGACTGCTTATCATCAAAGGTTTCCAGCGTGACTTTGCAGACAGTTGTTTTACAGGTAACATCTTTAAGATTTAATTGATTGGTAATGTCGGAATTGGCAAATAACTCATAAACTTCATCTTGGTGCTTAAATGCCCATGCAGGATCAACAGATTCTTTGTCAAAGTCCTCCTTTGGTTGGTTCATATCCAGTCTGAGCTTTTCCACCAACTCTTTATCCATCGCCTTGCTTGTTTTAAAAGTTATTGCACCAGTCGGTTTTGAGGACGCATCAGCTTGCTGTTGTTTTAGCAGTGCAATTTCACTTTCAAGTTCAGCAATTTTATCAAGATATAATTGTTCTTGATTGATATTTTCGACTTCCTTGGCTACTTCTTGCTTTTCAATTTTTTCTTCAGCTCCGGCTTTAGCTTTAACTTTTTGTGTAGTGACTTCTTTAACGATCACTTTTTCTTTTTGCGCGTCGTTATTTATTAAGAAATAACCATTTGCCGCTAAAGATAAACCCAATAAAACATAAACAACTTTATTCATTATTATTTCCTTCCCTTCAATTAATACAATTACTTTAATCTTTGTCGCACCGCCTCAAATAAGGTTACTCCAGTAGCTACCGAGACATTTAAACTGGACACTTCGCCAGCCATAGGGATTTTAATCAGGTAGTCACAGTTTTCACGAGTCAGACGACGCATACCCTCGCCCTCAGCTCCCATGACAATGGCCAATGGGCCTTTTAGATTGGCCTGATAGATATCCTGCTCTGCTTCACCAGCGGTTCCTGCAATCCAGACTCCTGCCTCCTGTAACTGCTTCATGGTTCGAACTAGATTGGTTACAGGGATAAATGGAACGGTTTCTGCCGCACCACAGGCAACTTTACGCACCACATCGGTAATGCTGGCAGCATTATCCTTGGGAGCAATAACCATGTGTACTCCGGCGGCATCGGCACTTCGTAAACAAGCCCCAAGATTATGCGGATCGGTCACGCCATCAAGGATCAGAATAAGTGGCGCTTCATCAATTTGATTGAGCAATTCTGGGATATGCTTTTCATGAAAGCTTTTTTTCTTTTCAGGACGACACACCGCAATTACGCCCTGGTGACGTTGGTCGGTCATTTCATCCAGCTCATCACGATCTTTTTGAATGACGGGGATGTTTTTATCCTGCGCAAGCTTGACCACTTTATGCGAACGCTGATCATGACGATTACTTTGAATATACAGTCGTTCAACTCGCTCACTACTGCGCTTTAATAAAACTTCAACGGCATGAAGGCCATACACTAATTCTGACATTGGATACTCTTTCTATTCTCTTGCTGTAACTTTTCTATAACTGTCTTTGTAACTCTTTTTATAAAGAGTAAATTAACGTTTTTTCTTACCGTTTTTACCACGCTTAGGTTTGGTATTCTTCGCCCCTTTCTTAGCACTACCGGACTCAGGTTTAGCACCTTTACTTGCGCCCTTTCGGTAATCACGGCGTTTCTTACCGTCTTTTCCTTTTTTTCCGTCACCACTTAGAGAGCCTGATTTTTTTGCTTTAGCGTAGAGTTTTTTTCGTTCCTGTCCCTTGGGTTCTTCACGTTTAACGTACTCACGCTCAATTAACGCAAAATCAATATTTCGCTGCTCCATATCGACATTGGCAACTTTAATCTTAACCCGGTCGCCAACACGATAAGACTGACGTTTATGCTCGCCAATCAGTCGCATCTTCAAGGCATCGAAGTGATAATAATCATCACCCAGCTCACTGATATGAATCAGACCTTCGACGAATAGTTCATCGAGTGCTACGAAAATACCGAAACTGGTGACACTGGAAATGGTGCCCCAATACTCTTCGCCAACACGGGTCAGCATGTATTCACACTTAAGCCAGTCAACCACATCACGCGTTGCTAAATCAGCCCGACGCTCGGTCATGGAGCTATGCTCGGTAAATGTAACCAGCTCTTTTTCTTCGTACCCTAGCCCACCATCAGTACCGGCCATATCAAATTCACGCGCCAGAATTGACTTAATAATGCGGTGAACTAATAGGTCAGGATAACGACGAATAGGTGACGTAAAGTGGGTATAGGAGTCAAACGCCAGACCAAAGTGTCCCTGATTATCAGGACTGTATACCGCCTGCATCATTGAACGCAGCATCATGGTTTGAATCAGTTCTTGATCCGGGCGTTCAGCGATCGCATCGTGCAACTCACGATAGTGACGGGGCTCTGGTGTTGAGCCGCCAAACAGGAAGATTCCTAATTCACCCAAAAACGCTCTGAACTTTTCCAGACGTTCCTCGGACGGCCCCTCGTGCACTCGGTACACACCCGGCTTCTCATATTTCTCAATAAACTCAGCCGCTGCCACATTGGCGCAGATCATGCATTCTTCAATAATCTTGTGGGCATCATTTCTGACTCGGCCAACAATTTTCTCAATCTTTTTATTTTCATCGAAGATAATTTGCGTTTCAGTGGTTTCAAACTCAATGGCACCACGGGCTTCTTTTAACTTGAGTCTGGCTTTAAATAATTCGTGCAGTTCTTTTAGGTCACCAACTAATGGAGCATATTCTTTTTGTAAGGCTTCGTCGCCACTTAAGATGCCCCATACTTTGTCATATGTAAATCGGGCATGAGAATGCATCACTGCTGGGTAGAATTTAGAGGCCGTCACTTGACCAGTTGCCGTTAAAGACATCTCGGCTACCATGCACAGGCGGTCTACTTTGGGCTTTAATGAGCACAGTCCATTGGATAATAACTCTGGTAGCATCGGCACCACAAATTCTGGGAAGTAAACCGAATTACCGCGCTCAAGCGCTTCCTGATCTAACGCTGATCCGGGACGAACATAATGACTGACATCAGCAATCGCCACCCATAAAGTCCAGCCGCCTTTCGCCTTGCGACGACAATACACCGCATCATCAAAGTCGCGTGCATCTTCACCATCGATGGTGACCAATGGTAACTGACGTAAATCAACCCGACCCTGCCAGTCTTTTTCGCTAACATCAACTGGTAACTCACCCACTTCCGACAGCACATCATCAGGCCATTCGTGTGGGATTTGATGATTACGAATGGCAATTTCGATTTCCATTCCGGCAGATAAATAGTCACCTAGAACTTCGGTGATGATGCCACGTGCGTGTTGATTACGTTTTGGTCTTTGCACAATTTGTGCAACAACGACCTGACCGATTTCTGCATTCATGCAGTCGTCAGGAGCAATGATTAAGTCATGTAAAATTCGTGGATCTTCTGAAGTGACAAACTTCATTCCGTTTTCTTCGTGCAGGCGGCCGACGATGTGGCTGGTTGAGCCGTCAAGAATTTCAACAATTGCGCCTTCGGTGCGGCCACGACGATCAACATTACGCACTCGTGCGAGAACCTTATCGCCATGAAAAACGGTCTGCATTTCTCGTGGTGACAAATACCAGTCATCACCACCTTTTTCCAGCGCCAGGTAGCCGTAGCCATCTCTGTGCGCCAGTACTTTGCCTCGCACCAGATCAGTAGCATCTACCAGGCAATAACGCCCTTTTCGATTACAAATTAATTGGCCATCACGCTCCATGGCGTTTAAGCGTTTCTGTAACGCTTCGACCTGTTCAGGCTCCTTCATCTCTAATCGCTTAGCCAGCTGATCCAAAGAGACAGGCTCATTGGCCTCTTCTAGCTGGCGCAGAATAAACTGACGGCTTGCGATAGGGTTTTGATAACGCTGGGCTTCTAGCTCAGCTTGAGGGTCCTGATTCTTTCTTTTTGACATAGAGTATTCCTAGTTACAGAGCTATCAAATAATAGCTCTAAGCCATTGTAACGGTTATCCGAAGCAAGGCCAATCAATCCCAATGAATATCTCCAGATAGCAAAAAGGCGACTTAAAGTCGCCTTTGATACTGATGGTCTACAGACTAACCTTTCTTCGACTCGGCAATGTAGTATCGAGCCTTGGTCGCATTTTTGACGCAAGCATCATACGACTCAAAGGTTTGATTGGTTTTAGCCGCGGTCAATAAACTGGCTGCCTTGGTGTAGTTCACGCTACCTGCGAACCCTTCGCTTTCAGCAAAGCTAAGCTCTTCATAGGCTACATCTAGTGCAGCACGGCAGGTTGAAGCACTTTCTTTCTTTGGCGCTCCAGCGCAGGCTAATAGAGTCAAACTCACTAACGATATTACTGAACATTGAATCAATACTTTCATCGCATATCTCCAGTTTTGTGTATGAAGTTACTATAGCCCAACCACTAGACTCCGCAAATACACTCTTCACAATTTTCTGATTAACTCTTACATGCCTGCTCACAAATGGGTATTATTACCGCAACATCAAGCAATGACTGGGTTTGCCCCTTGAAAGTAACGCTACCTGACTTTTCCAAAGCAAAGATTTTAGTAATTGGCGACATTATGCTGGATCGCTACTGGCATGGAGGGACTTCACGTATTTCCCCGGAAGCGCCGGTGCCCGTAGTCAATGTGCAGGAAACCGAAGATAGAGCTGGGGGCGCAGGCAACGTAGCACTTAATATTTCAGCGTTGGGCAGTCAGGTGACCTTATGTGGCATCACGGGTCAGGACGAAGCTGCTGACAGTCTCAGCAAATTGCTCGATGGTCATAATATCCAGTGTGCCTTTGATCAAAGAGCACACCAGAACACTATCACAAAACTGCGAATCATCAGCCGTCACCAACAACTGATTCGCCTTGATTTCGAAAAAGACTTTTCACTACAGTCAGGGGTGAACCTTGAACTGGCCGCAGACCTTATCAGCCAACATGACTTAATCGTATTGTCAGACTACGGCAAAGGCACTCTGCAGGATCCTCAGTCGATCATTCAGGCTGCCAGAAAAGCAGGCAAACCGGTCGTGGTTGATCCCAAAGGTTCAGACTTCTCTAAATACCAGAATGCCACCGTCATAACGCCGAATCAGTCTGAGTTTGATTTAATTGCTGGTAGTAGCGCTAATGAGGAAGAATTCCTAAGCAAAGGTCAAACACAAAGAGAAGCCTTGCAGCTCGATGCATTATTAGTGACTCGTAGCGAAAAAGGCATGGCCCTGTTCGAAGAAAGTCATGAGCCATTTTTACAACCCACTCAGGCACGTGAAGTCTTTGATGTGACCGGTGCGGGTGACACCGTTGTTGCGGCTCTGGCCACCAGCCTCGCAAGTGGTCTTGACCTTAAAACCGCAACCCAGATAGCCAATCTTGCCGCTGGCATTGTAGTCGCCAAACTGGGCACCGCAACCGCCACCCGTCAGGAACTGCTCAACGTCATGTTGCAACATCAGCCACTATCGCAAGGTGTGGTCAGTGAGTCAGAGTTATTGGAGTTGCTTCAGAAATCCAAGGCCAGCGGCGAAACCATCGTAATGACCAACGGCTGTTTCGACATTTTGCATGCGGGCCACGTCACCTACCTCAAACAAGCCGCCGCGCTTGGTGATCGACTGATAGTTGCCGTCAACAGCGACGACTCTGTACGCAGGCTTAAAGGCGAAGGTAGACCGGTGAATCCTGTTGACCAACGCATGGAAGTCCTCGCCGGACTTGCCAGCGTCGATTGGGTTGTTGAGTTTAACGAAGACACCCCAGCACGACTCATTGGAGAATGCCTTCCCGACATTTTAGTCAAAGGTGGCGATTACAAACCTGACCAAATTGCCGGCGGCGATGCCGTTATGAACAACGGTGGCCAAGTGATCATTCTCGATTTTGTGGATGGGGTTTCGACGACGAAGATAATTGAAAAGGCGCGAGGGTAGTTTACTGTTTGTAGAGCTCCCTAAAGCAAAACCTCGAAGTCTCGATTGCTCTTTCGAGGTTACGGTAACTATCATAATTAGCTAGTTGGAATACTAATTAGCCAAACTTGGTGTTCACTCTTGAGAGTATGGTGATTAGCTTGAATCATTCCCCATAAGTACGAAATTCTGAAGTGACCTTCTATTAAATGATATGGTTCTTTCATATAGTCATCTTTGAATCCCTTTGGATGTACTACATGACCGCAATTCTTTGCTACGATAATGGGCTCTGGGGATGTTCCATTCTCCAGCATATATTGCCCAAGCCATGTTTCACTTCTAGGCTTTAACTCTACTAACTCTCTTCCCCAGCCATTAAACGTCTCCGGCCAATCTCCAAAGTGATCAACCTTTAGGACTTCTTCATTATCGAATTCACATAACTCAAACTTCCAAGTATGAGGTTTAAGAACTATCCAATCTTGAAAATCTTGCCAATGTCTATGAATCCAATGTTCAACGATAGACTTAGGAATAGTCTTTAATTCATCTGGCCAACGTTTGTAATATTCCTCAAAATCTTCAGCCTCCCAACCCCCATAACCTATTACCTCAGGATATATATCTTTCATCTCATATGATGTTCCAAAATACTACTGTTAACCCTTAAGTTTCTGACCTTTTTTAGCCACCTATGTCCCCACACTTAGGGCATTTATACCGTCCAAAATCTTGGAATTGCTTGGGTAGCTCAGTAACTAATATCAATTTATGTTCGTCACTATAGCACTTCGCACAAAAAGGTCCCCCAGCTTTTCCTTCAATTGAATCTTTTAAGTAATAGAAGCTCTCCTTAAAAACCACCTCGTTTTCTTTATTTAATTCCTTCTCTAAAGCTTTAATAGTTTCTTTAAGCTCTTGATTCTCTTCCCGAGCTTCAGATAGCTGAATTTTGGCTTCAGATAATGCTTCTATTAATTCGGCAAGCTTTAATTTTACTTCAGCATCTTTTAGTGAAGAATTGATACTTCTCAACTCCTTTGTGATGTCGAGGGCTGTTTTTATTGATTGCAATCCTACTGATATTGAGCTTATGTCCGGCATAGTTTAGTTCCTATTTACCAAAAGAATTATGACTAGATAAAAATTTATCTCATGATTTAAATTTATAATAGACGTGTTTCGAGATATTTCAATGGCTTCAATGACTCGGGTATCTGTTTAGACCTGCTTTAAAAGCACTGGATTGTCGGGTCAAGCCCGACAATGACAGAATTTGTTGGAAGTTGGTGGGGGCAAGGCAGATACCGCATCACTTAAAGGTATATCCCTTGGTCACTATTGCTGAATGACAATCCTTTCACTTCAACGCAAATCATCCAACGATGATTAACTCTCTGGCTTACGACATACAGTAAGTTTTATCGGCCAGCGCACTTTTTTCATATGGTTGGTATCGCACCAGGCGAAGATGAGTTTTTGCGACAACTGGCTAATTGGGTTTTTCTGTTCCTGCTGAATATAATTTTGCGTTGCTGACCAGCTATTAAGGTAGCCGATGACTTGATCGAAGGTCCAGGTTTTTTCAACTTTAAAGTCTGGCGCAGGTATGGTCTGGAATGGGAACTGGAATTCAGAGAAATGATTTTCCAGTGTTTTGCGTTGCATAGGCCAATAGTCGCCTAGCACATGACCATAAAGGTGCCTGATTACGGCATCGACCTCTAGATTAATTTCCAGAAGCTGATAGTTCCAAACCGCTAAAATCCCACCGGGACGCAAGATTCGTTTTGCTTCAGAAAAGAATTTTTCGATATCCAGCCAATGCAAGGCTTGGGCGACGGTGATGATATCCATGCTTTCATCGGGGAATTTACATTGTTCGGCACTACCCACGAAGTATTTAATGTTTTTACGCTGATGGGCGTTTTCTAACTGACGGGTGCTGATGTCGGAGGCATAAACTTTGGTGAAATGCTGCGCGAGACCAATAGCTGCCTGACCATTACCGGTTGCCACATCCCATGCGTTTTCATGATTATCACTTAACATGGCCAGATAATGAAAAAGGTCATCCGGATAGTCCGGACGATAGCGCCGATAGTTTTCGGCATTTGAAGAGAAATTAAATCCTTTATATACAGATTCCATCGTATACCCCACTCCTATTCCCCTGGATATGTCGCCTGCATTATTTCAAAGACGACAAGGCCTAGAATAGCGCGGAAGCTGAATAATTTCAAAAGGTATTATGGTGGGTCCTGAAGACCCACTTAAGAATATCGATCGCTGCGTTACTAACTTATAAGTTTATTAACGGGTAAAGACAGGGCCCATACCGTTGGCCCAGAAGATAACACTGATGGCAAGAACTGCAACAATCAGTACCAGGGCAACTGTGAGTATCGAGTTGGTAAATAAAATACCGCGGTCTTTATCAATACCCATCATGATTGGGGTTCCTGCGAAGAGGATTCTCAACGCTAAAGCAACGGCAACCAAGGTCAGCAGTGTGTTAAGCCATAATAATGGATAGGCACTGGTTATACTGATAAGGAATAGTGGCATGCAGGAATAGGCCACCAGTACGAAAGCATCATTGACCGTCGCATTTGAATCGTAGGTTTGCGCCATCCAATGAACCAGGCGGGCAAAAATGTAAAGACCGACCAGAATGGCTAAATAGGCTGCGATTGAAATAGTCAGCGCACTTTGCCAGGTCAGCTTGACCGGCTCTTCGTAGCCGATTCGCCAACCGCTATACACTGCGCCAATAAATGCGAAAACTGGTGGCAGTAACGCCATCCAGATAACCATTCGTATATAAGCCTGTTTAACAGAAAAGTTTTCTTCTCTTAACTGCTCCCAGGCCTTTGCTGGATTATATAGAACGTTAAAACGATTTTTCATTGCCCTGCCCCCTTGTCCTTTCCGGTTCTTTTTAGTCTCTAGACTTTAGTGGTGACACTTACTCCCGGCTAGAACGTTCAATTGATTGAAATCGGTAATCGTCACTTCTTTATCTTTTATTGTAATCAAACCATTTTGTTGAAGCTTAGTGAAAAGACGGCTAACAGTTTCCACTGCCAGACCTAAATAGTTAGCTATGTCGCCACGCGTCATGACCAGGTTAAAACAGGTGCGTGATAAACCACGTTTGCCGAAGCGGCTGGATAGGTTCACCAGAAAAGCTGCCAGACGCTCGTCGGCACTTTTCTTGTTGAGTAATAGCATTAATTCCTGATCATCATGAATTTCACGACTCATGACGCGTACAAGCTGCTGTCTCAAACCAGGGATTTCGCCCGATAACATTTCCAGCTTGTGATATGGAATAGTGCATACCATCGAAGTTTCCAAGGCTTTTGCCATACTGGGATGTTTTCCAGAACTGATGGCATCAAGACCAATGATTTCACCGGCTAGATGAAAGCCAGTGATCTGCTCTTCGCCACTTTCGGAAATGGTATACGACTTGATACAGCCCGAACGGACTGCATAAATAGCCTGGAATTCTTCACCAGAACGAAAAAGCATCTCATTCTTATTGAGAGGCTTTTTGCGCTGAATAATACTGTCCAAATGTTCTACTTCGGACTCGGCCAGCATCACCGGTAAACATAACTGGTTGATACTGCAACTTTGACACTTAATTGATGGCAACGCCATAAGATTCACACACCTGAAAATTTATCCCAGTTTAGTACATTCTGCCCTTTTTTCAAACGAATTTAGGAGAATCTATATAGCTTTAGAATACGTCGGAATAATGTTAACTTCTTTGAAATATGCATCAAAAGCCATGCAAATGTTACGAATTAACAATCTACCTGCGTCATTAACCTGAATACCAGTATCCGTCAGGTTGAGCAGGCCATCTTCTTCGAAACGAATCAGCGACTCAAGCTCTTCGGCGAAGTATTCTTTAAAGTTGATATTAAAGGCTTTTTCGATATCACTGAAATCCAGTTTAAAGTGACAAATCAATTGCATAATCACTTCACGACGTAACAGATCATCGTCTTCCAGATAACAGCCACGCCATACAGCCAGCTCACCCGCTTCGACTCTTTCGTAATACTCATCAAGGCCACGCATGCTTTGGCTGTAACTATTGCCAACCTGACTGATGGATGAAACACCCAATCCCACCAGGTCACATTCCGCGTGAGTGGTGTAGCCCTGGAAATTACGATGCAAATCGCCATGTTCCTGAGCCTGAGTCAACTCATCATGTGGTAAGGCAAAGTGATCCATGCCGATGTAAACATAGCCCGCTTCAGTCAGCTTTTTGATCGCAGACTCAAGGATACGCAGCTTCTCTTGTGGCGATGGTAAATCATATGCATTGATGCGACGTTGCGGCTTAAAGCGATGCGGTAAGTGTGCGTAGTTAAATACCGACAAACGATCTGGCGCCATAGTGATAATTTTATCAATCGTTTCATTAAAACTTTCGACCGTCTGATGTGGCAGACCATAAATCAAATCGATATTGATTGAATCGAAGCCATGACGACGCGCCTGTAATAACAGATGGCGAGTATCTTCTTCCGGCTGGATTCGATTTACCGCTTTTTGCACTTCAGGATTGAAATCCTGCACACCCATGCTTAAGCGATTAAAGCCTGCATGAGCCAGACTGGCCATGGTTTTGTTGTCCACGCTTCGTGGATCAATCTCAATTGAGAATTCTCCATTGTCATCGTCAAACTCAAACAGTTCTCTTAATTTATTAACCAAACCTTCAATCTGTTCGTTTGACAGGAAGGTTGGCGTACCGCCACCCCAGTGAATCTGTGTAACTTTACGGCCTTTCACATAAGGCGCGATCATTTCCGCTTCTTTAACCAGTGCGACCAGGTAGCGATCGGCTTTTGATTTGTCTTTGGTAATGACTTTATTGCAGGCACAGTAGTAACAGATATTTTCACAAAAAGGGATGTGCAAATAGAGCGATAATGGCTTGCCAATATTTGAAGTTTTTAATGTCTTTTTAAAATCCTCAACGCCAAAATCATCGCTGAATTGCAATGCAGTCGGATAGGAAGTGTAGCGAGGACCTGCGATGTTATATTTTTCAACAAGTTCGCGGTTCCAGATTGATGATTGAGGCATGACTTTCACCTGTTTTACTTTACGATGTATACAGGATAGGCAATTTAATGAGCAAGCGGATTGATCTAGATCAACCCGCCCTCAGTCATATTTAATTCAATAATCTCAATCAGTTAAAAAGATGTATTTTTCACACATTTTCTAATCGATTAGCCATTTCAGATAACTTTAAGTTAGCACAGGCACCAGGTGAAACGCGTTCCTCCAGGGACTGGTTCGGAGATCTACTGGCAAGATCTTGATAATTGTCTTTTAATTGCTGATAAGCTTGCCTGAAAGGAACTCCCTCCCGAGCCAACTCAACCGCCTTATCCGTAGCAAACATTGCCGGCTCAATGGCTTTTTCACAATTCCTATGACAAATATCAATACCTGACAGCAGCTCAGGCACTAATGCCAGACATGACAAAGCTTCCGTTATGCCATTGATTAATGGTGCCTTTGTATTCTGAAGATCGCGCTGATAGCCACTGGGCAATGATAACAATGATTCAATTTCATTAAAGACGCCGACCAACTTGGCATATTGCGCTCGCATCAACTCTACTGTGTCTGGATTACGCTTGTTCGGCATAATCGATGAGCCGGTACTAAACAAATCGGGTAATTTCACCAGATTAAATTCAGCGCTGGTAAACAGGCTCAAATCCCAGGCCAAACGCCTGATATCCAACATTGCCTGCTTAAAAGCCATTAAAATCTGCAACTCAAATTTACCACGGCTATTTTGCACGTACATCGGATTGATTTGCATCCTGCCAAAACCGAGAGCTTCAGTGGTGTAATCTCTATCAAGCTGCAAATTAACACCATAGCCTGCGGCAGTACCTAATGGATTAGCATCAATCCAGTCCAGGGTCTGTTGAACCAAAAGAGCATTATCACAAAACGACTCTGCAAAACTGGCAAACCATAATCCCCAGCTGGATACCACTGCCCTTTGAATATGAGTGTATCCCGGCATGACGCTATTTTTATTCTGCTCTGCCTGAGTTAAACATGCTTTTGCAATGTCGATGCAGCTTTGTTTAAGCTCCACTAAAGCCTGCTTACAATACAACCGAGTAGCCACCATAACCTGATCATTTCGGCTACGACCTGTGTGAATTTTCTTGCCAAGGTCACCCAGCTGTTCAGTCAAAAAGTATTCGATCGCCGAATGCCCATCTTCGAATGATTGATCCAGAACAAACTTACCACTTTTAAATTGCGATAATAATTCATCCAGACTTGCTGTTATTTGATCAAGCTCAGTCTGGGATAAAATATCAATACGTTGCAATCCTTGTGCATGAACTTTACTGGCCTGAATATCAAACTCAAAAAGATAGTGATCAAGCATTACATCTTGGCCGGACATGAATTGTTCGACTCTCTGTTGCAACTCGTTCTTTTCAGAATTTTTGGTTGCCCACAATTGTTTTGGCTTAGTCATAATTAATAGCCTCTAAAGAATTAAGATTAAAAGCACGATTTGCATTTTGCAGTGCCTGCACCGCAGCGCCTTTAAGCAGGTTGTCGATAACACAGCACAGAACTAAATGCTTACCGCTTCGATCAAGCTTAAATCCACCAATAATTGCTCCGACCTTGCCCTGAATGTCTTTAACTAGAGGAATAGTCTCGCGCACTTCAATCAATGGATGCTTTTGATAGAATTTTTGGAACAGGTCGATCACAAGATTAAGCGACATGGTTTGCTGTAAGCTTATATGAGTCGTCATGGAAATGCCTCGAAAGAAACTGGCGACGTGAGGCGTGAACTTCACTTCTGTACTCAAATGAAGACTCACTTCTTTTTCGTGCAAATGCTCTGACAATTGATAAGGAATAAGGTTATTGTCTAGCAGTACAGGATTATTCTTATCACTCGGATTGGTTCCCGCGCCACTATATCCAGACACGCCAAAGCAATGCACCGCACCATCCAGAACTGGAGTCAGAGGTGCTAGTGACAGCTGCATGGCGGTAGCGTAACAACCAGGGTTACTGATCCGAGTTTGTGCAGTTACTTGATTCAGCTCAGGTAAGCTATAATGCCAATTCTTGTCAAATCGGTAATCGGCACTTAAATCAACAATCACCGACAGGCTGGAAGTTTTATCAATTTCATTTACATAGGGTTGAGCCAGACCATTGGGTAGTGCCAGGAAAATCAGGTCATATTCGCCTTCGCCAACTTGCTCTGGTGTCGCGTCCTGATAATACAGCTCTTTTTTGCTGTAACCATCGATAAGCTGTCCTTGCTTACTACGTGACACTGCTAACTCTAATTCAAAAACAGGATGCTGATTCAATAGTTTGATCAACTCATCACCGACATAGCCTCTGGCGCCAACTATGGCAACGCTAATTGATGTTTTCTTTACGGTGCTCATGACAATTCACCTGAAATAACAGTGCGAGGTCTGCTCATAGCCTGTTGCACACAGGAATGAATCAATGAGTGTTCATTGATGCCACGCCAGAAAACATTCCACAGCTTGCCACGGATAAAACCATCAGCCATAGAGAAGTAAAATTTATTGATCGGATTATTAGCAGAAGCTCGCCAGAATAACTGTGGATTGTCGAGTAGCATCCTATTCCAGACTGCGGTACCTAATCCCTCCCCTTTTGCTGAGTCTTCCACCACAAATTTATCGAGATATGGGATGGCATAATCATTGGTGACTATGGTTGCTGCTCTATAGCATTCAGTAACATAAGCTTTGTGTAGCTGTGTTTTTTGAAAATAGTTTGGTTGCAAATGATAGCCAAAAGATGACTCAATTAAGTTGGTCAATTTAACCTTTGAAAGTTCTTGCCAGTTATCAAACTGATAAATCTTTTCACCTTTGTTGACCAAGGTTCCTGAACCACGGTCGGTAAACAACTCTTTTGCTACCAGGCTGGGCTTGGTGATTGAAACCGAGGTAGCACTAGATACATGGTTTAGGAGTTGATAAATTTGTT
Source organism: Kangiella aquimarina DSM 16071 (assembly GCF_000374105.1). Lineage (GTDB taxonomy): Bacteria > Pseudomonadota > Gammaproteobacteria > Enterobacterales > Kangiellaceae > Kangiella > Kangiella aquimarina. The sequence continues at coordinate 114,334 of NZ_KB893651.1, read as the reverse complement.
GCAGCTTTAATTTCATTCCTGAATACAACCAGCTCTGTTGCATAAGGTAGTGGTAGTCATTTTGTAAACTGATAGCTGGAATCAATTTTTCATCAGCATCCAAAATGCCGCCTGTCGAAGTTAAAAAAACGACCTTATAGGGTTCGATGGTTTTTGCTAAGGCAAGCGTCGCCGTATCTGCATTGATGTTTACTATTTGGCCTTGCTCTGTTTCTCCTAAAGGACTTACTACAGGAATTGCTCCATTTCTAACACTCTCAATCAAATCATGAGCATGTACTGATTGAATTGAGCCAACCAAACCTAGGCTTTCGCTTTCAAGAGCACACTCGAAAACACCTGAATAGAATGATGCGGCATCGACCCCGGTATTCTTTAAGGCGTTGACCAGATTATGATTCTCAGAAATGAATACCTTGCGCGCCACCTTAAGCACTTCTGAATTGGTTACGCGTTTACCTTCAATAAATTGAGCCTCTATTCTTTCCTGTTCCAGCTGTTCATTGAGCTGTGGTCCTGCACCATGCACCACAATTGGCGTTAATCCGACCTGCTGTAGAAACGATAAGGATGACACCAGGTTATCTATGTCATCTTTTAAAATGGCTCCACCAACTTTAATGATGGCAAATTTCATCCCTTCATTACTGGAGAACCGCTTCAGGTATTTACGGATTTCATTCTCGCTACCCATATTATTAAGTAATCGTATGATGGTTTCTTTGACTTTATGATTTGTCATTGCCAAGAATCCTCCAGTAATTGGTAACAACTGTTTCTAGATCATTGAGTGCCACCCACTCATTAGCAGTATGAGCTTTATCAATATTGCCAGGACCATAAACAATCGCCTGATATCCAGCTTCTGAGAAAAGCGCAGCTTCGGTCCAGAAGTTAACAGCAGGGCTGACTTCTAAGCCTAATGTTTTTGCTAGTTCCTCATTATCAGTTTTAGGATGTTCAGAGTGCTCCTTAGACTTTGTGGAAGGAAATGAAGGTGCTATAAACTTTGGGGTTACGGTAACCGGCTGACTAATTTCAATTGAGCTAACCATCTCTTGTAGTTTCTGCTCGGGCACATCACCAGGCAATGGCCTAATTCCCATCTGCAAAGTGACGTCAGATGCAATAATGTTAGGTTTAATTCCACCTTCGATCTTACCTAGATTCAGACAAACGCCTTGTAGATTTTCGAAGCTGCACTGCAACTCAGCTGTTGCCCACTCAAGTGCCTGTGTCATCCAGCTCGCAGCTTGGTGAATAGCATTATCTTTTAACGCTCTTGCCTCTGAACTGTGACCACTTGTTGCCTTAAAAGTTATTTCTGCTGTTGCTACTCCGCGGTGCGCCAAGACCGCTTTGCATTGAGTGGGTTCTGCAACGATGACGCCATCATAGTCATGTGTTTGCTGTAAGAAAGATTTAACACAGAGGCTGTTGCCATATTCTTCATCAGAAGAAAATAAAACCGCATAATCATCCAATCCCTGTTCAACACACGCCAAAAAGCAGGCAGCCGCGCCTTTGGTATCACAACATCCTAAGCCATAAGCTTTTCCCAGTTTAACGATTAGTGTAAAGGGATCGCTATCCCAACCCAGTGCAACTGGAACCGTATCAATATGAAAGTTAAATAGGTATTTAGGCTTGCCTTTCACTGCATAAACATTAATGGAGCCCTCTCCATAGTTCATAACTTCAACATTTGCATCTTTCAACTGCTGACACAAATATTCAACAATACCTGACTCGGCAATCTTCCTGGGTGGGTTGGTGGTATCAAATCCAACTAATGCCTTAAGATGCAGTAGAGTTTTTTCCAGCAATAAATCCGAGTTAACATTTTTTTTGTTTGTGAAATTATTCATTGCTGCCACCTTGAAGATTAACCTGTGCCCAGGTGGCAGTACTATGACTAAATAGTTTGATGAAGCCTTCCGCTTGCTCAATTCCCCAACTGGCAGTCTGAGCGTAACTGGCTTCTTTACTAACCAGCAGCGAGGGACTATTAATCGCTATGATCTGCAGCTGGCCTGAATAAACTAAAAGCTCCACCGTGCCATTAACATACTGCTGAGTTGAGGCCAGAAACTGATGAAGTCCCTGACATAAAGGATCAAAATAAAACCCTTTGTAAACCAGCTCTGTCCATTTGTCGGAAACCACTGGTTTGAACTGGTTTTGCTGCTGCGTCAGTACAACTTCTTCTAAGGCCTGGTGTGCTTTGAGTAACCCAAACAGCGCAGGAGCCTCAAACACAATACGTCCTTTTAGACCAATGACGGTGTCACCGGTATAGATGCCTCTCCCCACACCATACTCTCCAAGCTTTTGATTAAGAGATTGCATGATCTCAACGCCAGTTTTAAACTCACCATTAATCGCGACCGCTTCACCTTGCTTAAATTCAATGGTGAGCTTCAACGGTTCTTTTGGAAAGTCTTGATAATGATTGGTTAAAAAATAGGTATCATCTTGTGGTTCCTGCCATTGATCAATTTCTGAACCGGAAATGGTTACACCAAGCAGATTTTCATTAATGCTGTATTTTTTATGCTCCAAGCTGGTTTCAAAACCCTTCTGCATTAGATACTCGATTTCATATTGTCTTACGTCCTTTACCTGCTGCTGAATATCCCTAATTGGTGACAAAATCTTATAGTCACCTAATGCTTTAATAGAAATATCAAATCTAACTTGGTCATTACCCATGCCAGTGCATCCATGCGCAACCGCATTGGTACCCAACTGCTGACAAAGCTTGATCGACTCTCTCACAATAAGATACCGATCCGCACAGAGTAGAGGGTACTGACCCTGATATTTAGAATTCCCCCAAACCAACGGTGTTACAATTTCATTCCATAACATCTGTTGCGCATCAACTTGCCAGTGCTGCTTAGCACCTAATTGCAATGCACGTTCTTTAATGTGAAGACATTTATCATCACCGACACCACCTGTGTTTACGAACAAGGTATGAACTTCATATCCTTTATCCATCAAATATGGCACACAAAAACTGGTATCTAAACCACCTGAAAATGCTAGAACGACTTTCTTTTGACTCATGACTATTACCTATGGCTATTCATTCAAGAGGAATGTTGATTGGCTAAAAAATTCATTAATGATTTTTGAACATGAAGACGGTTCTCAGCTTCCTGAATGGCAACGCAATACTCTGAGTCCATAACAGCATCCGTGGCCTTAACATTACGTCTTAATGGTAAGCAGTGACTGAAGAGACCTTGATTGGTCATGGCCATCTTTTTTTCATCGACAATAAAGTGTTTGTACTGATCTCGGATGAGTTTTTCTTTTTCCCACTGCCCAAAATATGGCAGTGCCCCCCAGCTTTTGGCGTAAACAATTTCCGCACCGCTATAGGCCTCTTCTATATTGTGCGTTACCGTTAAGTTCTGATTATTCTGACTGCAGTTACTCCGGGCCGACTGCATATAGTGCTCATCAAGCACATACTCTTCGGTTGGGCAAAGTAGTGTGACATCCATGCCGAATTTGCTGGCGATCATCAGTGCGGAATTAGCCACTGCTGTATTCAAAGGTTTAGGATGATAGGTCCAGGTCAGAAGATATTTCTTTCCTTGCAGGTCGCCAAGTTTTTCCTGCAGGGTCATAATGTGTGCCAGTTCCTGACAGGGATGAGTGATTGTTTCCATGTTTATAACTGGCACGCTTGCATATTGTGCGAAGCTATTTAATAACGTATCCAGCTTGTCTTTTTGCCAATCCACAAACTTAGGAAAAGCTCTAATGGCAATAAGGTCACAATAACTGGAAAGCACCTGAGCAACTTCTTTAACATGTTCTTCTGCTTCGCCGTCCATTACTGAACCTAACTCAAACTCTATTGGCCAGGCATCTTTTCCCGGCTGCAATACAACTGCATGGCCTCCGAGCTGTTCAATTCCAATTTCAAAGCTGGTACGCGTTCTTAGTGAAGGATTAAAAAACAACAGTGCTATGCTTTTGTTTTTTAATAAGGGTTGGATCGGTGATTGTTTCAGATCTTTGGCAAAGTCCAGAATCTTTTGCAGATTCGGTTTCGACCAGGTCTCTGTTGTGAGAAAGTGCTGCATAATAAATACCTTCGCTCAGAGCCAGCGGCAGGTTTTTATGCAGGCATAAAAAAACCCAGCCGTTGGCTGGGTTTCAAAATCTAGTTACATACTTTTTTACGCGCTATAGACCCCAGCCTTCCGAATACGAAAGCTGCGACGTCGTAATTGTGCTGTTAAAACTAAAGTATGTTTCATGTATAAAATTGACTAAAAGTGCTGTTCAGTGCAGGCAAATCTACAACGATACTTGTGGGGTGTAAACCTTTTTTTAAAATTATTTAGTCATAAACTCTAGTGGGCATGACTCATTTCTGTTTGCATCTGATGATGCTGGTGTCCAGCCTGACCGCTCGAAAACTTAGTAACTGCTTGATAAATATAAAAGCTTCCCCAGAGTATGAACAGCAAACCGAATACAGCGCGAACCTTTGGGTTGCGAAAGAAATTTACCAGCTTGTTACTGAACACACCTACCGCGAACATGGCTGGTAAAGTCCCAAGTCCAAAGGCAACCATACTGGCAAATCCGCCGATTGCTGTTCCCGAAGTACTGGCCATTGCCAGCGCGCTATAGACTAAGCCACACGGTAATAAGCCCCATAACAACCCGACCACAGCTGCCTGGTGAAACTTTTTGATGGGTAAGAAACGGCTTTGCACTGGGGAGACTTTCTTCCACACCTTACGGCCGATACTTTCAAAATAAATCAGTAAGTTTTGCCAGCTTAAGAGATAGAATCCCATCATGATTAGCATGATGCCGCCAAGAACAATCAAGACCGGAAAGTTGGTCCACTTGCTAAAAAGATAGCCAAAGCCACCAACTAAAGCTCCAAGGATACCGTAACTGAGTACTCGGAATATCTGGTAAGTGAAAGACAGGCGCAATGACTTTTCCTTGGCAGTACCGGTATTGAGCGCAACTGTTAAGCCACCGCACATACCGATGCAATGCGTCGATCCCAGAAAGCCCATGGCAAAAGCTGATACCAGTGCGGTTAAAACCTGATCGCTAATCATTGCTTCGATCCTGATTGCTCTTTATTCTCTTTTGAAGACTGATCTGCTGTGTTGTTTTCAGAGAATTTCTCCTTGGAGCCTATCTCTTCAAACTCTTCGTCTTCGAAACCTTTCTCTTCAAACCCTTTCTCTTCAAACCCTTTCTCTTCGAAACATTTCTCTTCAAACCTTTTCTCTTCGAATAGAATGCGACTCGCCTCTTTATCCAGATCAGAATACTGATCGGAATTAACCGCCCAGAAGAAAATACCAACGGCGATTGCCAGGAAAATTAAAGTCAGAGGTATCAGTAAATAAATGGCATCCATGATTAGTTTACAACCTGCTTCTGTTCACGTTTGAGCTTCAATGAATTGACTACCACTACTATGGAGCTAAGCGACATGCCGATAGCGGCAAGGTATGGCGGTATATAGCCCATGGCAGCAAACGGTATCATCACTGCGTTATAGATCAAAGCCCAGGATATATTTTGTTTAATAACCGATTGAGTCTGACGACTTTTCTGCAAGATAAAAGGAATGTCCAGTAAGTTTTCAGATAACAAGTAAGAATCTGCAGTGGTGCGCGTCAAATCGGAGGCTTTTGCCATCGCCACTGAGGAATCAGCGGCAGACATCACTGGCGCGTCATTGAGGCCATCACCAACCATCATTACGCGCGCTCCTGTGGACTGCAACGATTTGACATAAGACAGCTTCTGCTCGGGAGTCATGCCGTTTGCCCAGCTTTGAATACCTAATTGCTTTGCCAAGTGTTCGGTTTGTTCGCTGGGATCACCGCTTAGAATATGCAATCTATAACCTTTCGATTTTAATTGCATGACCATAGATTTAGCCTGCTCTCGAACCTTATCAGTTAATTGCACATGAGCAAGAAGTCTCTGACCATCATAAAGCCACAAACCCGAATTTTCTGATTGAGACTCAACCTGTTCAAACTGAGCACCACAAGATTCAATAAATTGACGATTACCAAAATAGAAAGTATCGCCCTTGATGGAGCCTGATACGCCCGCAAACGAGTGATGCTTAATATCAGTCGCAGTTACTTCATTATTTTGATACTCGTAGAAAGCCTGAGCAATTGGATGCTCCGACTGTGACTCCAGCGCAGCGATAATAGCTAGAACGTCCTGCTTGCTTTGCTCTGAAAATAATTCCACCTTATCGACCACAAATGCGCCTTCAGTCAAAGTTCCAGTCTTATCAAAAATCACATCCGTAATGTGGCTGGTATTTTGCAGAAAATGCTGGCCTTTGATTAGTACGTTCCGTTGATTATGAGCCAGTGCACCACAGGTCATGGCGATCGGCGTTGCCAAACCCAGTGCACAAGGACAGCTCACCACCAGTACTGAAAGCGTAATCCACAGCGCTTCCTGTGGGTCATGGCGCAGCCAATACCATGCGACAGTCGCTGCCAGCAGCAAAATAAATAAAACAAAATAACGAGCAACGGTATCTGCCAGCAATCCGATGCGTGGCTTTTCCAGTAGTGCTGCTTCCTGCATGCTTAATAATTTAGCCCAGTAACTATTATCTAAAGTGCCACAAACTTTAAGCCGAATCGCCTGATGGGTATTAACGCTACCAGCCATCACCATCTGTCCCTGAAGTTTTTGTCTTGGCAGAAACTCTCCATTAAGCATGGCCTCATTGACTTCAGCCTGTTCGCTGATAAGTTCACCATCAATCGGTACTGTGGCACCAGGACGAATCAAAATCTCATCGCCTTGCTGCAATTTTTTCAATGACACCATTTTGCCCTGTGTTTCACTGATGTTCACCCGCTCGGCATAAACTGGCAAGCTATTTTGCCCTTTGTAGACTTTTTCACTCACTTGCTGACGTGCTCTGAACTCGAGGTAGCGCCCGATTAACAGGAAGAACACAAACATGGTGACCGAATCAAAATAGACTTCGCCGCTCTGAGTCAGCACAGCCCAGATACTGGCTCCATAGGCAAGGAAAAGTGCCAATGTTATGGGCACATCCATATTCAATCGCAGCTGTCTCAATGATTGAATGGCACTAAAATAAAATGGAAACCCTGCATAAAATAAAACGGGCGTAGCAATCAAAAAACTTACCAGTCGTAAGAAGTGTCCATGCTGTTGATTGATGTCGTCCCACGCGCCGAGATATAAGCCGACTGCATACATCATCACCTGCATCATGCCCAGTCCCGCCAGTCCTAAACGGCGCAGCCAGCTTTTCTGTTGCTTAACATTAATGGCTAAAGCCTGCTCAGGTTTATAAGGCAGCGCTGCATAACCCAGCTGATGTAAGCGTTTTAAGATTTTACTCAGCTCGATCGATTCAGGCTGCCATTGAAGGTTAATCGTTTGCGCGGCCACATTAACCTGTACTCCTGTCACGCCTGATATCTTTCTCAGGGTTCGCTCGATCAGCCAGGCGCAGGCACTACAACGGATGGATTCTGATAATAAAATAATTGAGGAAGGTTGATCAGTTGTTGCTGAGTCTGGTTGAGATACTCGGTATTCAGCCTGAATATCTTCTTCATCAAAAGCCACTAATTCGGGAGGCAACTCCTGATCGGGACGAATCGCCTGTTCGGTTCTAAACTGATAATAGTCAGTGAGTCCATTGCTAACGATGGTTTCTGCCACGGAATAACAGCCAACGCAACAAAACTCGCGTTCCTTGCCCAGTACTTCCAGTGTCTGATGATAATTTGCCGGTACTGGCAAACCACAATGAAAACACTCGCTACGGACTTTTGCGTCCATCTTAATAACCTAAGGTCAATTCACGCTTGGTAGGTAATGTCCATATTTGCTCAAGTTCCCATTCATCTCCATAAGGACGCAAGGTTACGTGCCACTTTCCCTGAGTATCTTTTGTCGAACCGTCGGCCATCAGTTCAGCAAAGTAAACGCCATTAGCATTCTTTTTTAAGGCCAGTGAAAAATCGCGATCAGCCAAAGTGGCATGACGAAAATCAAGGAACAAACTGTCATTAATAGGTTGCTTAGACTGAAGCATGATCTCTAGTCGAGTGCCACTTAAATCAACATCCGCTCGAATTCCCATCTCTTTGGCCAATTGCCGCTTTTCCAGGATCTGATTGATGGCCAGCCCTTCTTTGTAATAATCATCTTTAACCATACTGGCTGGATTGTTCACTGCAATCGTTACCAACAAAATTCCAGTCACCACTGAGCTGGCTGGAATGGCAATAACAAACCAGGGCCAAAATTGTTTGTACCAGGGTTTAGTATCTTGTTCTTGCATTTGATTCATGGATATTCCGCGCGATTAGCGTCTTTGAACTGGACCAATAAAATTGGTTCCTTGGTTGATAGCAATGGATTCATCATCCACGCTTTGCAAGCGAACGTTTAGCTTTTCGGTAGTTCCCGTTAAGTTAAAAGGATCTATCGACACTCGAACTGGAACCGTAATGACAGCGCCTGCCGCCACTGTTATCGTTTCCGGCCCCTGATAAACCAATTCAGAATGACCTGTGATATCAATCGCATAGGTATGTGCCTGCTGGTCCTTATTAACGATTCGCAAGTTATAAATATTTTCGATGAATCCTTCCGCAGTGGTCAAATATAAACGGTTTCGATCTTTGATGATATCCAATTCCAACGGTGTGCGAAGCCATACCGATAAGACAAAAATTAAGCTGATCAATATTAGAATGGAACCGTAACCTATGGTCTTACCGCGAATCAGTTTGACCTCTTTGCCATTATCACGATTTTCCGTGGTGTAGCGAATCAGTCCTGGTTCATAGCCCATCTTGTCCATCACTTCATCGCAGGCATCAATACAGGCAGCGCAGGCAATACACTCATACTGTAATCCGTCTCGAATATCGATACCGGTTGGGCAAACATGAACACACTGCATGCAGTCAATACAGTCTCCTAAGCCTTTTGCTTCATACTCTTCCTTGGGCATATCTTTTTTACGTGGACCACGCTGCTCACCACGCTGTTCATCATAGGCAATGATCAAGGTATCTTTGTCGAACATGGAACTTTGGAAGCGTGCATAAGGACACATATAAATACAGACCTGCTCACGCAGCATGCCCGCATTGCCCCAGGTGGCGAAACTATAGAATAGAACCCAGAAGGTTTCCCACGGACCTGTGCTTAAGGTCAGAATTTTATCGGTGAGTTCTGTAATCGGTGTGAAGTATCCGACGAAGGTGTAACCGGTAAACAGCGCAAAGACTATCCATAAACTATGCTTAAAGAGTCGCTTACGAATTTTCTCAAAGTTCCACGGCTGCTTATCAAGCTTAAGCTGCTTATTTCTATCCCCTTCCGCTAAACGCTCCATCCAGATAAAGACTTCAGTCCACACGGTTTGCGGACAGGCATAACCACACCAGAGACGTCCTGCAACGGTTGTGAAGAAGAACAGTGCCATTGCCGCGATAATTAACAGCAAGGTCAGGAAAATAAAATCCTGTGGGAAAAAAGTCAGACCAAATAAATGAAATTTTCGAGCTGGCAGATCAAATAGAACGGCCTGTTGACCGTTCCAGCTAATCCAGGGTAAACCATAATACAGGCCAAGCAACAACCAAACAGACAAGACTCGGAGATTGTTAAATCGTCCTGATACTTTCTTCGAAAAAACTTTTTTTCGCTTTACGTAGAGATCCTGTTCGTCGCCTACTACGTAAGTATCGTGTTGTTCACTCATTGCTCAAACCTGTATTAATGTTTGGACCAATATTACTAATAACTACTCTTTGCTTTGCTCATCATTTGAATGAGACAAGCTATACACATAAGCAGTAACCAGGTGTGCCTTTTCTTTACCTAAGATTTTATCGTGGGCTGGCATATTGGCCTGAATACCATTTTCAATCACATCTTTAATCATGCTGATTGAACCACCATGCAACCAGGTTGTGTCTTTCAGGTTTGGTGCACCCATTGCGGTGTTACCACTCAGGTCTTTACCATGACACGCAGCACACATGGCTTCATATTTCACTTTACCTTCGTCAACAAGGTTCGGCTTAAAGGTACGCTCCACTTCATTTTGACTTAAGATATAGTGCACAACTTGCGAAACACCCTCTTCACCTAAAGCAGATCCCCAGGCAGGCATCGCACCTTTACGACCTTCCATGATTGAATACATGATGTCATCAGGTGTACCGCCATATAACCAGTCATCGTCAGTCAGATTTGGGAAACCAATACCGCCACGACCATCAGCACCATGACAACCAAAACAGGTGTTGGCAAAAATCGATTGCCCCATCTGTAATGCTTCAGGTTCATTCTGTAAATCTTTCACAGACATGGCCGCATACTTTTCAAAAAGCGGCATATATTTAGCATCTGCTTCGGCAACTTCTTCTTCATACTGACTGATTTGTGTCCAGCCTAGTACGCCTTTGAACTTGCCCAGGCCTGGATACAAAATCAGGTACACAATCGCAAACACAATCGTGATGTAGAACATCCACAACCACCAGCGAGGCATTGGGTTGTCATACTCTTCAATACCGTCATAGACATGGCCAGTTGTTTTGCCCTGTTCACCACTTTGCTTTTTCTTGCGTGTGAAATAAAGAAGCGCCACACAACCAAGAATATTGATGGCAACGATCAGAATAATATAAAAACTTAATGCATTACTCATGACTCATCACCTCTTTACGATTGTTGGCTGTTGACTCCTTATCATCTTCATCAAGAGCCATACGCGCCGCCTGGTCATACATTGGCTTACGTTTTTTTGAATACACCCAAATACAGAGGCCGATAAAGAGCAGCATAATTATCAGGGTCATAACTCCGCGGAAAATATTGATATCCATTATTCACCTCCTGAATTCTGTACTGTGCCATGCTCATGGCCTAAAGACTGCAAATAGGCAATCAAGGCAGTAATTTCTTTTTTGCCTGCGACCTGCTCTTTGGCAGCTGCAATTTCTTCATCAGTATAAGGAACGCCTAACTTACGCATGGTTTCCATTTTGGATGCGGTTTTTTCACCATCCATAATGTTTTCATCTAGCCATGGGAAAGCTGGCATGTTCGACTCAGGGACCGGGTCACGAGGATTCATCAGGTGAACATAGTGCCATTCATCCGAATAGCGACCGCCGACGCGAGCCAGGTCAGGCCCAGTTCGCTTTGAACCCCATAGAAATGGGAATTCATAAACGTCCTCGCCTGCTACAGAATAGTGACCATAGCGCTCGGTTTCAGCTCGGAACGGACGTACCATCTGAGTGTGGCAAACGTGGCAACCTTCACGGATATAGATATCGCGCCCTTCAAGCTCAAGCGCGGTATAAGGACGCAAGGTTGAAATCGGTTGCGTTGTATCTTTTAGGAAAAACAAGGGCACGATTTCAGCGAGGCCACCAAAACTGATGGCGACCACAATCAGAATACCCATTAAACCAACATTCTTTTCGACTTTTTCATGATTCATCTGTGTGCCCTCCTAGTGCGCTGGTTGTGGGATACGAGTATCCGCATTTTTCGCGCCGGAAATCGTCTTCATTACGTTGTATGCCATAACAAACATACCGGCCAGGAAGATGATGCCGCCAAGCAAACGAATACCATAGTAAGGATAGGTCGCTTCTAGACTCTGCACGAAAGAGTAAGTCAAAGTACCGTCAGAGTTAGTAGCACGCCACATTAGACCTTGAGTGACACCCGCAATCCACATCGCTGCAATGTAAAGCACCACACCGATTGTCGATAACCAGAAGTGCATGTTAATCAAGCTGATGCTGTGCATCTTTTCTTTGCCGAAGATAGAAGGAATCATGGCGTAAAGCGCACCAATCGAAACCATCGCAACCCAGCCCAAAGCACCGGCGTGTACGTGACCCACTGTCCAGTCAGTGTTATGCGACAACGCATTCACAGTTTTGATGGACATCATTGGGCCTTCGAATGTCGACATGCCGTAGAAGGATAGAGACACGATTAGGAACTTGATGATTGGGTCGGTACGCAACTTATGCCATGCACCAGATAGAGTCATGATACCGTTGATCATGCCACCCCATGATGGCGCAAGCAGAATCAATGAGAAGACCATACCCAAAGACTGTGCCCAATCAGGTAATGAACTGTAGTGCAAGTGGTGAGGACCAGCCCACATATAAATCGCAATCAATGCCCAGAAGTGGACAATCGATAAACGGTAGGAATAAATCGGGCGACCGGCCTGCTTTGGAACATAGTAATACATGATGCCGAGGAAGCCAGCTGTCAGATAGAAGCCAACCGCGTTATGGCCGTACCACCATTGAACCATTGCATCAATCGCACCTGAGTAAGCTGAGTAAGACTTCCACGAAGTCCAGTCAATCGGAAGCGCGGCACTGTTAACAATGTGCAGCACTGCAATGGTGATAATGAATGCCCCAAAGAACCAGTTCGCTACATAAATGTGCGAAACCTTGCGCTTCATGATGGTGCCGAAGAACAACACCGCATAAGCAACCCAGACGATAGCGATTAGAATATCAATCGGCCATTCTAATTCCGCGTATTCTTTGGCTGAGGTGTAACCCATTGGCAAAGTAATTGCTGCCAATAGAATAACCAGCTGCCAACCCCAGAACACAAACGCTGCCAGCTTATCGCTGATCAAGCGTGCATAACTGGTACGTTGAACGCAGTGAAGTGAAGTTGCCATCAACACACAGCCGCCAAAAGCGAAAATAACCGCGTTAGTGTGCAATGGACGAAGACGGCCGAAAGACAGCCATGAGGTATCAAAATTCAATGCCGGGAACATCAACTGGGCAGCGATTAAAACCCCAACCGCCATACCAACAATTCCCCAAACTACAGACATAACGGCAAACTGCCTTATGACCTTATAGTTATAATTATCTTTTTTTAGCTCACTCATCATAACCTTCCTTATAAACCAAGGACTTACAAAAACTCAGGGTGTTTTAGCAGTGTGATCATAAGGAAGGACCGATATTGAATACTTGATCTGGATCAAGCGAATCCATAAAGGCCTGTTTTAATTCATATATGAAGTGATAGGTAATAACTATAGCACCGAAAAACGCGCCTCTACCGAATCCATACATGAACCTTAAGTCACTCTTTCATAAAGAAATATCCCTAAGCGTAGTCGAGTTATCACCATCGCATATCAGGATAACATAAGATTTTAATATAAGAAGTATTGTATTGGCATTTTTACAGGCCACTATTCGCACGAGAATTATTAACCCATATCACTCAAATCGATAACATTTCTTACAAATCCCCGCTTGCTCAATTACGCAATATTGCTAGGCTGTTGAGTTAAGTTTTTTTCATGTGTTGTTATTTGGGGAAATTTAATGAAAATTGCAGTCCTGTTATTGAGTATGAGCTTATCCTTTAGCGCATTTGCCGCTGAAGAAAAGTCAGAAGCAACGAATCCGTATCCTGAAGAGAAAACCGTTGTTACCGAACATTCGACCAAAGTTGGCGGTAAAACCATCAACTACAAGGCCGAAACCGGTAATTCCTTTGTGTATAACGAAAACAATGAAGTCATCGGTTCGATTTTCTTCACAGCCTATACCCAGAAAGGCGCTAACCCGAAAAAACGTCCAATCACTTTTGCTTATAACGGTGGCCCAGGTTCGGCATCGGTCTGGTTGCACATGGGTACTTTAGGACCTAAACGTGTGGTGATGGATAAAGAAGGCTTTCCATTAAAACCACCATTCGAGATGGTCGACAATGAATATTCACTACTGGATTTAACCGATATCGTGTTTATTGATCCGGTTGGCACTGGCTACAGCCGCGCGCATGACAAAGGTACTAACGAAGACTTCCACGGTGTCTGGGAGGATATCCGCACCGTTTCTGAATTTATTCGCCTGTACATGACTCGCAATGAGCGCTGGAGCTCGCCTAAGTTCCTGATCGGTGAGAGCTATGGCACCACTCGCTCAGCCGGTATCGCCTATCACATGGGTCAAAACCACGGAGTATATTTCAATGGCATCATGCTGGTATCCAGCGTGCTTAACTTCCAGCTGGACGACTTTAATGATCAGATGGATTTGCTGCCACCAATTACCATGTTGCCCAGCTATACTGCCGCCGCCTGGTATCACAAGAAACTCAAAGCGCCTTTAGATGCCAATCTGCAGAACGCTATTGAACAGGCAAAAGAGTTTGCCCTGAATGAATATGCCCTGGCATTACTGCAGGGTGATAACCTTGAGCCTCGCAAGAAGCGCGCGATCGCAGAGAGAGTTGCGGACTTTACCGGCCTTTCAGTTGATTTAGTCATGGAAAATGACTTAAGAATTTCATTAGACGATTTTGTGCATAATATTAAGCGCAAAGAAGGTGAAACCATTGGTCGTCTGGATAGTCGTTTTACCACTCCGGAACTGGATGCCTTGAACAAGCCTGGTTATCGCGATCCGAGCTATATGGCAATCCATGGCACCTATACCGAAAACCTGATGACCTATCTTTCTACAGAGCTTAATTATAAATCTGACCTGCCTTATTATATTTTGGGTGGCGGTGTTAAAAGCTGGAATTATGAAGATTTTTATCGTCAGAACCGCGATATCAGCGACAAGCTAACCTCAGCCATGTTGCGTAATCCAGACATGCAGGTTTATGTCGGTAATGGCTATTACGATTTCGCAACACCATTCTTCGCCACAGAATACACCTTCTCGCATATGGGCCTGCCAGAACAGCTCAAAGACAATGTACACATGTACTACTATGAGTCAGGCCATATGATGTATATCCGTGAGTTTGATCTGATTAAATTGAAAAAAGATTTAACCGAGTTCTTTAAGAAGTCGCTGTAAAAAGCTCCTGTTTATTAAGAGCAACCGGGCGGACACACAGGTCCGCCCCTACCTAACAAGCTGTCATCCTGAAATTTATTCAGGATCTTGGGCGACCATATTAGGTCGCCCTTACATTTCCCCATTTATTTCCATCCCCCTATTCCCAATATCCTGACATCCTCATACAATATGCCCAATTTTTAACCTCTATAAATTGAGAGTCAATCATGGCAAAAGCAAGTGATATCAAGCGCAACATGGCGGTTGAATACAACGGCAAGTTGTTGGTTGTGAAGAATATTGAAGTCAGCAGTCCGAGCGCACGTGGAGCTGCCACACTATACAAAATGCGCTTTACCGATGTTCAAACCGGTTTAAAAGTCGAAGAGCGTTTCAAGGGTGATGACCAGATCACTACCGTTGACTTAACCAAGCGTCCAGCGACTTTCTCCTATACCGAAGGCGATAGCGTTATTTTCATGGACAGCGAAGACTACAGCCAATACACCTTCAATAAAGAAGACATCGAAGACGAATTACTGTTTATTACAGAAGACATCGAAGATCTGCGCGTTGTGCTGGTTAACGACAAAGTGATTGGCCTGGAATTACCACAGTCTGTGGAAATGGTCATCGAGCAAACCGACCCTTCGATCAAAGGCGCTTCAGCCACTGCTCGAACCAAACCTGCCACATTCTCCACAGGCCTAACTATTCAGGTTCCAGAATACATCGCCAATGGCGAGAAAGTTAAAATCAACGTCGAAGAAAAGAAATTCATGAGCCGCGCGGATTAATTCCGCGCTTTTTTTATTCCGACATTAACTAGTGTAGGATGTCTCCTTTACATTGATACACATAATTTCTAATGAAGAAAATTGTTGTTCTGGGTGGCTATGGTAATTTTGGTAAGCGCATCGTTGAGGAGCTTTCTCAACTAACAGGCATAGCAATATACATCGCTGGACGGAATGTACAAAAAGCCAACCATCTTATAGAGAAGCTTTTAAACCAGTCCAAGGCAGAATTATTGCCTTTATCTATTGATATAACGGCTTCTAACTTCCAAGAGCAACTACAAGCAATAAAACCCTTCTTAGTCATTCATACCAGCGGGCCATTTCAGGGACAGGACTACCGCGTACCTGAAGCCTGTATTGATATAGGTGCGCATTACATTGACTTAGCGGATGATCGCCGCTTTGTTTGTGATATTACACAGCTCGATATCAAAGCAAATAATAACCATGTATTAGCTGTTAGCGGTGCCAGCTCGGTACCTGGTTTGTCATCGGTTATTCTTGACCATTATTATCCTGAGTTTTCACAAATCTACACTATTGATATTTCAATTGCACCGGGAAACAAAGCTGAAAGAGGTGAAGCAACCATTCGTGGTATCCTTTCCTATACTGGACACCCTTTCCCTGTGTTTAGAAGTAGACAATGGGTAAATGCTTATGGCTGGATGGACTCACGCAGGATTAACTTTAATGATGATGCAAGGCAACTAGCGAATGTGGACGTGCCTGATTTAGAGCTTTTCCCTAAACGATATTCAGTAAAAGATACAGTGAAGTTCCAGGCTGGTCTTGAGCTTACTCTGCTACACCAAACCATGGTGTTTATGGCCTGGCTTGCGAAAAAGAAAATTATTAAGAATTGGGCTCCTCTGACTAAGCCGATCATGAAAACCAGCAACCTACTGAAACCATTTGGTACCGACCGAGGTTATATGCGAGTCCTCATTGAAGGGAAAGATCTACGTTTAAAGCCAAAGGCAGTTGAATGGACTCTTACCGCTGATAAAGGTGTTGGCCCTTACATCCCAACTCTTTCAGCTATAATCATTGCAAAAAAGTTGATAAACAATCAGCTGGATACTCGAGGCGCCATGCCTTGCTTGGGGCTATATACTCTCGATGAATTTTCACCCTATGCAAAACAATTAGGTCTTCAAATTAGGGAGCAAGCAATTGGATAGCTACTTTTTACTAAGATTACTACACATATTGTCAGCAATTATTGTCATGGGAACTGGTGCAGGCATTGCTTTTTTTATGTTCATGGCTTATCGCTCAAAAAATATTAATGCGATAACTGTAACAGCCAGACATGTTATCTTAGGTGACTGGTTATTTACCTTCCCGGCGGTAATAACACAGTTTGTGACTGGTTTATTATTAATGGCAAAACTCAATTACTCTTTCTCCTCTATCTGGTTCTATTGGGTTATTGGCCTGTTTGCGTTTATCGGTGCTTGCTGGATTCCTGTTATTCGCATCCAGTACTTACTATTTACGCAAGCACAGATTTCATTGTCTCAAGGTCAACTTACCGACAAGTTTAATCAATATATGAGATGGTGGATCAGTCTTGGCATCCCAGCATTCCTTACTATTTTAGGGTTGCTTTATATTATGGTTTTTAAGCCATTCCCAGTCGTATGATTAAGCAGATGAACGACCATACATTACTCACTTTAGCGCGTTATTCGCTAGCCCTTCTCTGGATATTCACAGGGTTAACTTCTACCTTTTTTGATTATCAAACGGGATATGAGCTCCTGATTAATTTCGGCTTTAATGAACCTATTACTCGTGCTTTAATTTATAGTGGCGCTATTTTAGATATTGGCTTAGGACTCTGGATACTTAGCAACAAAAAGATGAAGCAATGTTATGTCATTCAAATCATGGTCATAGTAAGTTATACCATCCTGCTGACTATCATAGAACCCTCTTACTGGTTGCATCCTTTTGGTCCAGTGAGCAAAAATATTCCTATAATTATGCTAATCTTGATTCTTTACAACTTACCCAATGACTCATCTACTAGGAAGGCAATATGAAAATTATTCTGCTTCCCGGTGTTGATGGTTCAGGAATTTTGTTTGAGCCCTTCATTAAGGTATTCAAATCTGAAGTACCGGTTGAAGTGATGCCGCTAACACAAGAATCTGATCAAAGTATTTTGAATCAGGTTTCGATTATTGAGAATGCGGTGGGCGATGAAGAAGTTATTCTGATTGTTGAGTCTTATTCGGGTTTGCTGGCTTATGAGCTGGCGAAGCGTAACAAGATACAGATTAATCAAATCTTTTTCTTTGGCTGCTTCCTGCAGCCACCCAGTTTGATTGGTAAGATTGGTCGCTTTCTTCCGGTACGACTTCTGAACATAATTCCTAGTAAAGTGCTGGCTCATATTCTGTTTAATCGGTGGTCATCACCTGAGCTCAATCAATTACTAAGCCAAGCGATCCAGAGCATTAACTTTTCAAATATAAAAAAGCGTTTTAAAACTATCGCTACTGTTCAAAAGCCAAGTCAGGTTATTGATGTGCCCTGTGTTTATGTGCAAGCGACTATGGATAACCTTGTAAGCGCTTATAACCTCAAAACTTTTGAGGAACTGTGCAGCAATCTACAGGTTGAAATTGTCGAAGCGACGCATATGCTTTTGCAAACACAACCAGAAGCAATGTCTCAATTGATTCATAAATATCTTCAATTATAACAATAGCGCACAGTGACTATGTGCATTAGGTTATAGTCTATCCAACCTTCAGTCAGATACCATTGAGGGTAACTTGATTAATGGATTGAATATGGCTGAGCAAAAAGCAACGATTGCATTTATTTCTCATGGCGGTGGCCCCCTTCCTTTACTGGGCGATCCAGCTCATCAGGAGATGGTTGGTAGTCTTCAATCATTAGCCAAAGAGTTACGCAAACCTGAAGCCATAGTCGTTTTCAGTGCTCATTGGGAAGAGCCTGAAGTGAGCATTATTTCTAATGCTCGCCCTTCACTATATTATGATTATTATGGCTTTCCAGAAGAGTCTTATCATATTCAGTATCCAGTTTCGGGCAATCCTTCATTAGCAAATAAAATTCAATCGCTACTGTCGCAGAAACATATTCCTACTAAAATGGAGAATGCTCGAGGCCTTGATCATGGCGTCTTTGTTCCCTTGAAGCTTATGTATCCTGAGGCTGATATCCCGGTCATCCAAATATCTTTATTGAACGGCCTGGATCCGGAAAAACATATACAGCTTGGACGTGCACTCAGGAGTCTACTATCAGAAAACATATTAATTCTTGGCTCCGGTTTCTCTTTTCATAATCTGAAAGCGTTTTTTGGTGCCAGTGACCAGCAGTCTCGACAGCTCAATGAGTCTTTCGACGACTGGCTGACTGAAACGTGCATGAGTGCTTCACTGCATGAATTTGAACGAGCGGAACGTTTGATGGAGTGGCAGAATGCTCCCGGTGCACTCTATTGTCACCCTCGTGAAGAGCATCTGATACCGTTGCATATCTGTTATGGCTTTGCTCAGAAGGCAGCCGGTAAGCGACTTAGTTTTGATGTCATGGGGAAAAGAGCCAGCTGCTTCATTTGGAGCTAGTTAGATAGATTAGTTTTCTTCGACTAGCTCAAATCGTTTAACTAATTTCCCATCAACTTCAACTGTCTCAGTGAACATCTCCAGTGGTCTTATCCAGGTATCAAAATCGCCATAAAGCGTTTTATAGACCACGAAGTATTCCAGGGTTTCAGAATGACGGGCAACATCTAGCACCTCATAATACTTTCCTTTGTAGTGCTTATATTTTCCTCTGGGAATCATGCTATTTTCTCTTTTGACATAAAAAAAGCGACCCGCAGGTCGCTTCTAAACTTTCTTAATTAAGCTTCAAATGGATGGCGCTTAATAATAGTCTCAACACGGTCAGGGCCGGTTGAAATGATGTCGACTGGAACGCCAACTAATTCTTCAACTTTAGCGATGAAGTCGACCGCATTTTTCGGTAGTTCAGCAATTGACTTAGCTCCGAAAGTCGACTCTTTCCAACCTGGTAGCTCAATGTAAACTGGCTTTAAACGCTCATAGTCTTCTGCGCAGCTGGGCGTGTTGTGCATTTCACCATTTACTGGGCAGTCATACTGGACCGCAATTTTTACCGTCTCTAGACCATCTAGAACATCCAGTTTGGTCATGCAAAGACCCGATACGCTGTTAATATCAACTGCACGCTTTAGGGCAACCGCGTCCAACCAACCACAACGACGTGGACGACCAGTCGTTGCACCAAACTCGTTGCCTACTTTTGCCAGGTGTTTGCCAGTATCATCAAACAACTCAGTTGGGAACGGCCCACCACCAACACGTGTAGTGTAAGCTTTAGTGATACCCAAGACATAATCAATATGACGAGGGCCAACACCAGAGCCTGTAGCCACACCACCGGCAGTAGTATTTGAAGAGGTCACAAAAGGATAGGTACCGTGGTCAATATCAAGCAATGTTCCCTGAGCACCTTCAAACATCAGTTTTTTACCTTCACGACGCATATCAGCCAATATCGCAGGGACGTCTGAAACCATTGGCTTTAACCATTTGGCATATTCTTTACAAAGAGCCAAAGTTTCATCAAAGTCAATTGGTTCGGCTTTGTAGTATTCAGTTAACACAAAGTTATGCAGTTTCATCACGTCGCGTAGCTTTTCTTCTAGACGTTCCAGATCAAACAGATCTTCAACACGCAAGCCACGACGTGAAACCTTATCTTCATAGGCAGGACCGATACCACGACCGGTAGTGCCAATTTTTTTCTGCTCTGCACGTGATGCTTCACGGGCATTATCCAGAGCGACATGATAAGGAAGAATTAAAGGACAGGCAGGGCTGACTCGCAAACGCTCCGTAACTGGCACGTTTCGCTCAAGCAACATATCCATTTCCTTGCGTAAGGCATCAGGGGCAAGCACCACACCGTTACCGATGTAACACATAACACCGTCATTCAAAATTCCTGATGGAATCAAATGAAGAACAGTTTTCTCGCCTTTGATGACCAATGTATGACCTGCGTTATGACCGCCCTGGTAGCGCACCACAGCGCTCGCCTGCTCAGTCAACAAGTCAACAATTTTACCTTTACCTTCATCACCCCATTGGGTGCCTAGAACCACAACGCTTTGTGCCATTTTTAACTCTTACTCTACTTAGTAGATTGATGGGTTTATTGCCACGAAAAAGGACAGGAAACCGCGCATTTTACCGTCAAAAAACGCGAAAATCCCCCTTTTTTTGAAAAAATCGAACTCTATGATAGAAACTGGAGCCCTGTCTTTGAATATCAACAAGTTAGCGCAAAAAGCCCCACAGATTCTAACTTTCGGATATGAAGCATTATCCTACAATACCCACAGAACCCAGATCAGGCCTGCAAGCATTGTCAAAAAACCACCGATTCGAACGCTGGTATCAGGTCGTTTCATCACTTCCCACATCATGCGCTTCCACGCTTTTGGCATGACCGCTGGCATGAAGCCTTCAAATACCAGTAACAGACCTAACGCTATCATAAATTCCTGTGACATAAGCTTACCCGCTATATCCGCCGTCAATCTTCAAACCATTAAAAAAGGCCAGCTAAGCTGGCCCTTGCCTTGATGGAAAATATTATTTACCATCCATGTCTTTGAAATACTTAAAGAATTCACTATCAGGCTTGATGACAATCACGTCATCTTCGCTTTTAAAGGATTCTTTGTAAGCATCCAGACTGCGCAAAAATGCATAGAACTCTGGGTTCTTACCATAAGTTTTAGCGTATATTTCGGTTGCTTCCGCGTCAGCCTGGCCTCGAATTTCACGAGCCTTACGATCAGCTTCTGCCAAAATCCGCTGAATCTCAGCATCCGTCTCAGCAATGATAATCTGACGGTCTTTCTCACCTTCAGCACGATGACTGTTGGCAATCTTTACCCGCTCGTTACGCATACGGTTATAAATGGACTCACTCACTTCAGTTGGCAAGTTGATAGTTTTGACGCGAATATCGACTACCTCAATACCCAAATCTGGCGCGATCTTTTGTGTTTCCGTCAACATCAAGCCCATGACTTCTTCACGCTCACCAGAAACGACCTGAGTGCGGGTACGCTTACCAAACTCTTCACGCAACGCATTCTCAACCGTATTATCCAATAAACGCTCTGCGACACGATAGTTAGCACCAGTACGACGATAGAAATGATCAAAGTCCTTAATACGCCATTTGATGTAACTATCTACTATCAAGTCTTTCTGCTCAGAAGTTGCAATTCGATCTGATTCACCGTCAAAGGTCTGGATACGCTTGTCCATAGTGATGACCTTATCAGCGATAGGCCATTTGAAATGGAAACCACGTTGATAAACTTTTGCACCACCATCCTCATTTTTCTTGATATCACCAAACTGCAGAACAATGGCAGTTTCCCATTCTTTCACTTTGAAAGTACAGGTAATGATTACGATAGCAGCAATAATAAGCACTACAATTAATGAAATTAACTTATTCATGTCTTTCTCCTATTACTGCTTTTGCTGGTTGCTGTCAGAATTTGAAGTTTTGTTGCGCTTCAAAATACTATCAAGTGGTATATAGGTCATATTATTACCACCCTCCACGTCTAACATTACTTTGCTAGATTTACTCAATACACTTTCTATAGTTTCAATGTATAAACGTTGACGAGTTACCACTGGCGCAGCGATATATTCGGGTAGAAGCTTTTCAAAACGTGCAACTTCACCAGCCGCTTTCTCAATTACTCGAGCGCGATAAGCATTGGCTTGCTGGATAAGCTTCTGTGCTTCACCCTCTGCCAATGGAATCTGCTTACTGCGATAAGCCTGACCCTGTTCAAGATAAGCGCGTTGATCTTCTTCCGCTTTAATCGCATCATCAAATGCCGGCTTAACTGACGGAGGAACATCTACGTTGCCAATAAGGTTCAAACGGAAAATTTCAATACCCGCATTGTAAGGCTTAAGAATTGATTTCAACTCATTCTCGACATTCTTACGTACTTCTTCTTTTTTATCAGTACGAGCATCTTGTAAACGAGTATGTCCGATTACCTGACGGAGGGCCGCTTCAGTGGCATGCTTCAGCGTCTCGACAGGATCAACCACGTTGAATTTATAATCCAATGGATCATTCACACGGTACTGAACCTTAACTTTAACTGTTGCTACATTATCGTCTTTGGTCAACATCAAGCCTTCAACTTCAATATCCTTGATACTCTCAACATCGATTAGATAAACCTGCTGAATAGGAGGGAATGCAAAATGTAAGCCAGCTGTATCGGTTCGAGTATGCTTACCTAAAGTCAAAACAAGTGCGTTTTGCTTCTCATCCACGGTGTAGGCAGATTTGAATAGGTAGATAGCCACCAACACTAATAAGCCAATGATAAATGAGGCATTACCGCCAGAACTACCTTTACCATTGCCTTTACCGCCACCGAAGATTCCACCGAACTTTTCACTGGCTTGCTTCAGTAACTTATCAAGGTCATTGTTGTTATTCGGGCGCTTTTTGCCCCATGGGTCTTGATCATTATTATTACCCGGTTCATTCCAGGCCATAGTCATCTCCAGTTCACTATTAAAAAATCTATCCCGAATTGTAGGGAGCACTAGCCCCCCTTTCAAGGTAAATCGGGCATTCTGTTACAATTACTAACTCACAACAAATGGACTCAGGTCTTTTTCCAGCTGACGCCCAAGACGAATCCAATCTGATTTTGGCAGGCTGACTGTCAATAAAATGTCGCCATTGTCACTGGTATTTTCCGATTCTACCGCCTGCAATTCATAAAGCAGACCACGCAACCTTCCTTGATGGGGAGGGATCCGTAGCTCAGCATTAAATTGCTCTTCTTGCGCCAACTCTTCAATGGCTTCTCTTAGCAGCTCAATGCCCTGTTCCTTTAGAACCGAAATCCATATTCGAATTGGACGTCCTTTATCGTCACGATCCACATGGGGCTCAGCACCTTCAATCAGGTCAATCTTGTTATAAACTTCGAGCCTTGGAATATCGGTAGCGCCAATTTCACTCAGTACTTCCTCTACCTGCTCCATGTTTTCTTCACGACGTTCACTGGCGGCATCAATCACATGCAGCAAAACGTCCGCTTCGACTGATTCTTCAAGGGTCGCACGGAAAGCCGCTACCAGTTCGTGTGGCAAGTGGCGAATAAACCCTACCGTGTCTGCGATAATGACATCAGTACCCTGAGGCAAGCTAATACGTCGCAAAGTAGGATCCAGCGTCGCAAACAACTTATCTTCTGCAAGCACTCCAGCAGTAGTTAAGTAGTTGAATAATGTGGATTTTCCCGCATTGGTGTAACCAACAATGGAAATTGTTTTGATATTGGCACGCTTTCTTGAGCGACGCCCCTGCTCACGTTGTTTGGAAACTTTTTCCAGACGTTTATCGATATATTTTATTCTTTCACGCAGTAAGCGACGGTCCGTTTCCAGCTGGGTTTCACCTGGGCCACGTAAACCAATACCACCTTTTTGTCGCTCCAGGTGAGTCCAGCCTCGAATCAGGCGTGTCGATAAATGACGCAGCTGTGCCAGCTCAACCTGCAACTTACCTTCAAAGGTCGAGGCTCGCTGGGCAAAGATATCCAGAATCAGACCAATACGGTCAATCACCCGCGCCTCAACAGCGCGCTCAATGTTACGCTCCTGCGCTGGCGAAAGGTTATGATTGAAAATTATGACATTGGCATTGGTTGCCTGCTTGGCACTTTTGATTTCATCAATTTTGCCGCTACCAATAAAGAATTTGGGATCAGGGCTGGAACGTTTAGCAGTGATAATATCCATGACTTCCAGACCAGCGGAGCGAACCAGCTCCACAAACTCCTGTAAATCTTCCTGGTTTTTCTCCTGGCTTAGAGACTGCTGAAAATCAATATGTACCAAAATGGCGGATTCGCCACCACTGTGTCGGTCAAACAAGAAATCACCTCAACATGCGAACCTGTTCGCTGTGAATACAAAGTAAAGAAAGGAATTGATGAATAAATCATAAAGAATTTAACACAACAAAGCCACCGGCCGATATTAATCGGCAGATGGCTTTTATATAGAACAGCTAGCTTTGGTAGGAATTAAGAACTACATTCCGCCCATTGGTCCACTACCGTAGCCGCCACCACCAGTCATAGGACCGGGGCCCATACCGCCACCCTGAGGACCCATGTTGTGATCGTTACCTGGACCACCGTTGCCGTTATCGCCATTCTGGCCATAATGACCACGAACATTGCGAATCGGAACAACCGTTGAAACTGCGTGCTTGTAAACCATCTGGCTAACAGTATTTTTCAATAAAATGACAAATTGATCGAAAGATTCAATCTGGCCTTGAAGTTTAATGCCGTTAACGAGGTAAATTGAGACAGGCACTTTCTCACGACGTAATGCGTTCAAGAAAGGGTCTTGTAGTGATTGCCCTTTTGACATAGCTCTCTCCTGTGTGTTTTATGTATTTTCATTATTGGGGCCACTTCTAACTCAGGCCTTTATCAATAATTCATTTATATATCTACAAATCAAATCTTAGTCGAGCTCATTGAAGCTCAAGCTCGCTAAAAGTGTACACGAATTAAACACCCAGATCGAGGTATATCAATAGGATAGCATCACATTACATAGAATTTAACAATTGGACAGTTTCTTTATATAGGCTCTCTATAGGTTGCCTGGACTCTATCCAATTCAGGTTTTTCCAACTTCTGAGCCAGGTAAACTGACGCTTGGCCAACTGACGGGTCGCAATAATGCCGCGCTCAATAGCTTCTTCAAGGGGCAGCTCACCTTCCAGGTATTGCCACATCTGCCGATAGCCTACTGATTTAATAGAGGGTAAGTCAGGATGCAAATCGCCACGCTCATAAAGCGACTCAACTTCCTGCAAGAATCCCTGCTCCATCATCTGGTGAAAGCGCTTTTCAATTCTTTGGTGTAAATAGCTTCTATCGTCAGGGGCCAGCGCAATCTGCAGGGTTTGATATGGGAAATCATTCTGTTCCTGTTCAGCATGCAATTGACTCAAAGGCTTGCCGGTAATTTCATAAACTTCCAACGCTCGAAGAGTCCGTTGCGGATCATTTTCATGGATACGGCTGGCCGACTCAGGATCGATTTTGGCTAACTCCTGATGCAAACTGGCTAAACCTTCGCTTTCCAGTCGTTGCTGTAAGTTAGCACGCACTTCCGGATTTGAGTCCGGCAGGTTGTGCATCCCTTCCAATAGCGCCTTGTAATACAACATGGTTCCGCCAACTAACAACGGAGTCTTGCCCTGGCTTACAATATCCTCCATTTCACGCAAGGCATCATCACGAAAGCGCGCAGCAGAATAGGGATCGGCAGGATCGCAAATATCTATCAATCGGTGAGGAGCTCGGGCCAACTCTTCTGCTGACGGTTTAGCAGAGCCAATATCCATTCCTTTATAAACCATGGCCGAATCTACACTGATGATCTCAGCATTAAGACGCTCCACAAGTTCAATAGCCAAATCGGTTTTGCCTGAAGCAGTTGGCCCCATAATAAAAATGGCTAGTGGTTTTGTTTGAGTGTTATTGGATGAGTGCATTGATTGGCCTGGCATATTGAGAGGGTTGTAACTTCAAATAACAAAAATTACTGGGAACTCATCAATAGTTCCAGCAACTGTTCAGAAGTATAGCGCTTACAGAACTTTGATTCACTCCATGGCAAATGAGCCAACTCTTCTAGCCAATGAGTTTGACTTTGTGGCGCCCAATTGTCGGGCAGGGTTTCAATGAGTTCCCGCTGCAAGTCTTCCACGGTTAAACTTTTACTGACTGACTCATAAACAACTTGCTGTAGCCATTGCTGCAAGTCTAGGTGCGAAATGCAGCTTGGAACTTTTCTGACCACCAGTGTTTTGGGCCCTGTCAGAGTCAAATCAAAACCTGCGGCCTGCCAATCGGCAATAAAGTCTTCGTTTACACTATCAACTGGAATTCCCAGTCTTATTGGAAACAGCATCAGGCGCTGTTTTACCTCTCCAGCTTGCCATTCCTGTTGCAAACAGTCACTTATGTACTGGCAGAAAAAAGCTTTAAGGTCTAAGGCATTTATTCCTTGCTCTGTCTGTTGCAGTAACAAACGGTCATGCAATAGCCAGAAATCACCTTTGGCAAGTTTCAAATCAGATTTAGGTTTCTGAGGCCAGTGATTTTTCTGTTGTGGTACATATCCAGCCGGGCTTCTTTCATTGACTTCATCAATTGTCGGCTTTGCAAAAGCACCTGCCTGTTGGCGTGGTGTGAAATAAGGGTCATCCTTAGTTTGAGACTGAACTACTGACAGCGATGGCTTCATATAGACAAGCGTTTCGCGGTTGTTACCGCCGTCATGACTATTCTCAAGAATGTCGCTTTGCTCCAGTAAAGCCTCTTCAACCACCCGGCTCATAAAATCATGAACTTGACGACCATTGGAGAAACGTACTTCATGTTTAGTCGGATGAACATTAACGTCAACCTGAGTGGCCTCCAGCTCCAAGTAGAGTACATATGCAGGCATACGTCCTGCTGGTAGCCGATCATGATAGGCCTGGCGAATAGCGTGATTTAGCGTCCGGTCACGTACCGCACGGCCATTCACAAACACATATTGTCCCAGACTCGAACTTTGATGCCAGTCTACTGGAGATAACCAACCATATAGTCGCGTAGACTCAATTGAGCTGTCTAACTTAATGGCTTCTCTTAAAAAAGAAGCGCCAAGAATTGAACCAATTCGCTGCTGATGCTGTTCATGATTATGAGCCGCAGGCACACGTTTGATGACCTTGCTGTTGTGCCTCAATGTAATGGCCACGTGAGGAGAGCCAAGGGCAATTCGTTTAACCGTTTCTTCAATATGGACAAATTCGGTACGTTCTGCTCGCAGAAATTTTTGTCGCGCAGGAGTGTTAAAAAATAAATCTCGAACTTCGACGATGGTTCCTGCTGGAAGTGACTGAGGTTGCAGTTTAACCTGCATATCCAGGCCCTCAGCAATTGCCGACCACCCCATATCCTGCGCCTGTGGCCTTGAACTTAATTTGAGCTTTGCCACAGAACTGATACTGGCCAAAGCCTCGCCACGGAATCCTAGTGTATAGATGGCTTTCAGATCATCAGAGTGCTCAATTTTACTGGTTGCATGACGAGCCAAAGCAAGCTCCAATTCATCACGACTGATCCCCTCACCATTATCCGTCACTCGAATCAGTCGAGTCCCGCCACGCTCAATATCAATTTGAATTCTATCTGCCTTGGCATCAATGGCATTTTCCAGTAATTCTTTCACTACTGATGCTGGTCGCTCTACGACCTCGCCGGCAGCAATCTGGTTGGCAACTAAGGGAGAAAGCTTATGAATTGGCATTAAAGTAATTTACTTATAAAAAAGAGAAAAACCGAATAAATTTTATTCGGCAGTTGGAATAACCAGTTTTTGGCCAATTTTAACGACATTGGTAGAAAGCTGATTGGCACTCTTTAAATCTCTAACTGAAACATTAAATCGGCGAGCGACCTTGATCAGGCTGTCTCCTCGCTGCACATGATAGATATTCTGACGATAACGCGCGGCAAACAGAGTTCCATCAGGTGCGTGTTGTTTAAAATAGTCCACAATGCCATCACCAACGCCACGAGCTAACTTTTGTCGATAAGACGATGTCTTCATTAAAGCTTCTTCTTCTGGGTTGGTAATGAAGCCTAGCTCAACCAATATTGATGGAATGTCTGGATTTTTAAGTACCAGCAAAGAGTTTTCTTCGACATGCTTTTTGTGCATTTTAGGAACCACTTTACTCATGGCACCATGCACAATGTTAGCCACCTTAGTACTTTCAGTAATAGAATTCTCCATCTGCAAATCAAGCAGCACAGACTTAACGGAGTTATCGTAATTTGAGAGAACCACAGAGCTGTCAACACCACCCAGCAGTTCTGACTTTTCTTCCTGCATCTGCATCCAGCGCGCTACTTCAGACTTGGCACCGTGCAAATTAAGAACCCAAACCGATGCACCTTTTGCTCGAGGGCTCTTAAAGCCATCAGCGTGTACTGATACAAACAGATCGGCTCGCTGCAATCTTGCTAAATCTGTTCTTTTTCGGTGTGGTAAATAATAATCGCCAGTTCGGGTCAGAAAAGCTTTAATACCTTCTACTTTATTGAGTTCTTTAACCAACTCTTTAGAAAGTGCCAGCACAATATCTTTTTCCTTGGTGCCGCGACCGCCTATAGCACCAGGGTCTTCACCACCATGTCCAGCATCAACAGCAACCACGATATCGCGATCACTTCCTTGAGCTGCAACTGGAGGCTGAACTTCCTCGCGACTTTCATCAAACAGATCAATCACCAGTCGATCGCCGTATTCTTGATAAGGTTTAAGAGAGAAACTCTTCGGTTTGGCCGCTTTATTCAAATCAAGAACCAGGCGCAGAACACCATCACGAGGGGGGCTGCTTTTACGTACCCGCTTGACCAGATCGCTTTGAATTTCAAGACGGTTAAGATCAACATTAACGTTTGCGCCAGGAATGTCGACGACTATTCGGTGTGGGTTTTCAAGGATGCTGATTTCATGAGTGACGGGTGAGGATAAATCAAGGACAACACGAGTCGATTCCGGCGATTGCCAGAAACGCATGCTTTGGATCACCGATGCTTGTGCAATGGAGATACCAAGCGTGAGCATTAATATGCTCAATGTAATTGTCAGCCACTTTCTCATCATATCGTTATATTTAGTCACTTATTCCCAGTGCTTTAGCTTGATTTTGGCATAAAATCACAGCTTTTTTCCAGTTTTTGCATAATCTGGCTATTAGCGGAAGACAAGGTTACCACTCGCCCATCATTATTATAATCCAACTCTATCATTAAATCGGCCTGTGGAATCATTCCCAGCCCCTTTTCTGGCCACTCGATCAGCATAATGGAATCAGGTTGTTGATATTCCCGAATACCGATAAATTCCAGTTCTTCAGGATCAGCTAACCGATAAAGATCAAAGTGGTAAATGGACACACCTACTAGCTCATAAGGCTCTACCAAGGTGTAAGTAGGGCTTTTTGTAGCTCCCTGGTAGCCAAAGCCACGTAAAATACCGCGAATTAGTGTGGTTTTACCGGCTCCAAGGTCACCCTCAAAGTAAATCGTCATTGGTGCCTTGATACAGGCAGCCAGTTTTTGTCCCATACGCACGGTTTGCGACTCATCTACTAATTCAACTGTAATATTCTGCATCAACTTAAATCCGAAACAGAGGTTAACCAGTTACCGGTTAACCAAAAAATTTATCGTTTCAATCAACTCGGAAGCCAACATGCCTCGAGTTCTATCGCCCGCCGCTTCAACGCCAGCTGCAAAATGAATAGAGGTAGCCAGTCTTGCGGCATCCCAGCCTGACATACCCTGCACCACCAAAGAGCCAATCAGACCACTGAGTACATCACCAAGCCCGGCTGTTGCCATGGCAGGATGAGCACCACCGGCTATGACGACCTGTTGACCATCAGCCAAGATCGTTCCTGCACCTTTTAATAAACAAATACAGTGATATTTTACGGCGATGTTTTTAGCAGCAGCGATTCTATCATTACTGACTTTGCCTGTATCGCAGCTTAACAGTCGAGCTGCTTCACCGATATGGGGAGTCAAAATCAATGGCTGCGGCAAAGTCACACTATCATTTTCCTCAATGCTCTTCTGTAACCAGAAAAGTCCATCGCCATCTATGAGACAAGGTAGCTTCTGCTGTACTGCATAGCTGAAAGCTTGCTCAAAAACCTGTCGGGCCCACTCACTTCTACCCAGCCCAGGACCGAGCACTATCGCATCAAACTGTTTGGGGTTTATTTCAATTAAGCTGTTAAAACTCAACTCTTCAAAAGCTACACCATGCCACATTGCTTCTGGGCAAAAGCCTAAAGCCGCACTACGATTGTCTGGGTGCAGGAATGTCGTTACCAGTCCCGCGCCGCTTCGGAGCGCAGCTTCAGTCGCCAGCATAATGGCACCACCCATAGTGAAGTCACCGCCAATACACATCAAGTGTCCGCACGCCTGCTTGTAGGTTGTCGCGCTACGCTCTGGCATTTCATCAATAACATCCGCATAGGACTGCTTCCACGCAACGGGACGTTGCTGATAAAACTGCGACTGCCCGACTCCCAGCGTTGCCAGATGCAGTTCGCCCTGGGCAGCGAGTCCTTCATTCATTACCTGACAGACTTTATAAAAAATAAAACTGACCGTATGGTCAGCTCTGATATGAGGTTCAGCACATAAACCGGTATCGGCATATACGCCACTTGGCAAATCTAAAGCCAGAACTGGCATGCCCGATTGATTAATCTGCTCAATCACTTGTGCATACTCATCGCGCAAGTGATCCTTAAAGCCCGTTCCCAGCAAGGCATCAACGATGACATCAGCTTGCTCAAATATGGCCTGGCTCGGCTCTTTAATATTGATGTTCTTGTCTTTGATTTGTTGCCACGCCCTTGCCGCATCGCCAGAAAGCTCATCCAGCGGTTTTATCGGTACCAGTGTCACCTGCATGCCCACACGCTGGGCAAGACCAGCGACTATCAGGCCATCGCCAGCATTGTTACCAGAGCCAGTGACTATCACCACCCGATGTGCCAACGGCCATTCCCGCTCCATACAGTCAAATGCTGCTCGCCCAGCCCGCTCCATCAGTTCAAACAGGGCAAAACCCTGCGCTTTGGCAGCTTCCTGCTCAATGACTTTTATACTGTCTGCTGTAAATATCGGATGCATACACTTTCCTTAGGGCATGTTGGTTCTCTGCGGCTCGCTATGTCAGATCAATAAAATGCTCACGGTAATAACGACACTCCTCAATCGATTCTCGAATGTCATCCAGCGCCAAGTGTGTCGCTGCCTTGGTCAGCCCGCTTAATATTGATGGTTTCCAGCGTCGCGCCAGTTCTTTAAGAGTACTGACGTCAATATGACGATAGTGGAAATAGGACTCTAGCTTTGGCATGTGTTTGACCATAAAGCGGCGATCCTGACAGATACTATTGCCGCACATTGGCGACTTGCCTTCATCTACCCACTGCTTCAAAAATTCCAAGGTCAGTTCACTTGCTTCATTTTCATTAATGGTGCTTTGACGCACACGCTCAGTTAATCCTGACTTTCCATGCTGAACGACACACCATTCATTCATATTGTCGAGCACATCATCTGGCTGATGAATTGCGATGACAGGACCTTCCGCTAATATATTTAGATCCTTATCTGTGACAATAGTTGCAATCTCAATAACTACATCAGTTTCTGGGTCCAATCCCGTCATTTCCAGATCAACCCAGATCAAATTATCGTCATTTTTTGTCAAAACCAGCTCCTAATCGTTACAATGTGCGTCATTATACTCAGCTAAGCTCCATACTACTGAAGTTTTCAGCTATTATAGTCGCAGTTTTTGCGCCCGTATGGAAGCGCCTGAGCAGGTAACTGAAACCTGTTCACAAATAACAGCATTAAGATTAACAGGAGATACTATGCAACTGGCACAGCAACAATGTGTACATAATGATGACGCAAGAAGCCCACTTGATGAGTCCAAACGCGAACAGTTAATGAGTGATCAATTAAGTCACTGGCAATTTGATTCTGAAACTGGCGCTATTTTTCGCAAGTTTAAATTCAAGAATTATTACCACACCATGGCATTTGTTAATGCAGTGGCCTGGATTGCCAACAAGCAGGCACACCATCCTGATCTTGAAGTCAGTTATGGTCACTGTCTGGTTCGCTACACCACTCACGATGCAGGCAACAGTGTTTGTCTGAACGATCTAATTTGTGCGGCCCATATTGATGCATTGGAAAACAGTGGCAATTTTGGTCCTAACTTTCAGGAAGATTAATTTCTTCATTGAAACCTAAAACAGGTAACTTGCTTTGGCTAAACCCGAAAAAAAATCCTCTAAACGTTGGCGCAAAAAACCCAATAAGCAGGTTAACTATACAAAGCAGACGGTTGATAGAAATATTGACGAAGATAGCCTGCTCGATCCAGAGCAAGGGATCGTGATCAGTCGCTTTGGTCAGCAGGTTGATATTGCCGATGAATCTTTCAGCACTATCCGCTGTTTTTTGCGTAAATCAAATGAGGTGCCGGTTGTTGGCGATCGAGTCTGGTTTAAACGCCAGAAAGATCTGCCAACCGGCATTCTGGTTGAACTAGAGCCACGACGCTCCTTGCTCAAGCGCCCCACCCCGCACCATGGCGTCAAACCGGTAGCCGCTAACATTGATCTGATTGCATTACTATTGGCACCGGAACCAGCTTTCTCAGAAGTCTTATTAGATCGCTACCTAGTCGCCGCTCAATCCAGCGAGCTTCCTGTGTGGATTATCATGAATAAGTGGGACACCGTTGCACAAAGCGAAAAAGACGCTATCAAAGACCGATTAAAGCTGTATAAGGCTCTAGGCTATCCAATTTACTACATTAGCTCCAAAACTGGCGAAGGAGTTAAAGAGCTGGTTAAGAGCTTAGTAGGTAAACAGCTTTTGCTGGCAGGTCAGTCAGGGGTAGGAAAATCCACATTGATAAGTTACCTGTTTCCAGATATGCAAATTGCAACCGGCGAAGTTTCTGAAACCTCTGGGCTTGGCACCCACACCACTACCGCATCAAGACTTTACAGACTCGATGAAGACACTTACCTGGTCGACTCACCAGGAGTCAGAGAGTTTGGTCTGTGGCATCTGGAGGATGAGGATATCAAGCAGGGCTTTATCGAGATTTCACAAATTGGTGAGCAGTGTAAATTCCGCGATTGCAAGCACCTTAATGAGCCAGGTTGTGCTGTGTTGGCGGCCGCCAAAGCAGGCATTATTGCAGCCAGTCGTTTAAAGAACTACCAACACCTGATCCAGCACTTCGACCAACCTTTTGCCTGACAGAGCACCACCCCTTGCTATGCAGAGGCTAATAGTCTGAGCCTATTATTTAAGCTACAATATCGTCAACTATTTATTGGAATTCTGAATACCCATGTCCGACACATTAAAAGTATTATCACAATACCTGATTCCCCAACACGGCATTTCGCTGCTTATGGGAAAAATTGCTGACAGCGAAAACATCAAAATAAAGAACGCCTTCATCAAATGGTTTATCAAAAAATACGGCATTGATATGAGTATTGCTGAACGCGAAAATCCTGAAGACTACAAAACCTTCAATGATTTTTTTACTCGTTCATTAAAAGCTGATGTTAGACCCATTGATTCAGATGAAAACTCAATCGTTCACCCTGCCGATGGTGCGATAAGTCAGCTAGGTAAAATTGATAACGGCTATATTTTTCAGGCTAAAGGTCACACCTACTCAGCAAAAACGTTACTGGGTGGCGATGCAGAATTAGCAGCCCCTTTTCAGGACGGAGAATTCGCAACTGTCTATCTAGCACCAAAAGACTACCATCGACTGCACATGCCAATCGATGGCCAGTTGACCAAAATGCTACATGTGCCGGGCAAACTTTTTAGCGTTAATCCATTGACTGCTCGCAAAGTTCCAAACCTTTTTGCCCGTAATGAACGCGCGGTTGCCATGTTTGATACTGAACTAGGTCCAATGGCGATGGTATTAGTGGGCGCAACCATTGTAGGCAGTATTGAAACTGTCTGGCATGGCACGGTAACCCCTCCTACTCGTAAGGAAGTTCGTAGCTGGGATTATGAGCCAGGAGAAGTTAGCTTAAAAAAAGGCGAAGAAATGGGTCGCTTTAAACTAGGCTCTACAATCGTACTACTATTTCCAAAAGATACGCTAGATTGGCACAAAAACATGAAGGCCTATGCGCCAACGGTTATGGGCCAACCGATAGCTTATAAAAAATAGTTTCAATCTTCTGGCTGGGTTAGCGACGTCATTACCTGACCCAGCCTTACCTGACCCAGCCTTAGCTGACATATAGCAGCGCCCCTTCCTCTTTACTTGCCATCCTCCCATAAAGCATTTTATATTGATGCTTCATAACCAAATGGGGAAAACGTTATGCAAGAAAAATACTCATTGACTCTGCGGATACTGCATTGGCTGATAGCACTCATGCTGATCGTTATGATTGGCGTTGGCTGGTATATGGCTGGGTTACCGATGGAAAGCGAACTTAAATATGAAATTTATCCTGTCCATAAATCTTTTGGTATCACAGTGCTAGGGTTGGTAATTATAAGAATTATCGTGAGACTCTTTTCAAAGAATCCACCATTACCATCCGGCCTGGCAACTTGGGAAAGATGGCTAACAAAAATTACCCACTTCCTGTTCTATGTGTTAATGGTGGCAATTCCTGTTGTTGGCTACCTTTCATCAGACTATCAGGGTTTTGATGTTGAATGGTTTGGAGTGCCAATTCCAGGCCTGGTTGCTGATAATGAGGATACAGCTCACTTAATGCACGAGCTGCATGAAATACTGGCTTATTCGCTTTTATTACTGATTATTTTACACTTGGCAGGAACAATTAAACATCGCTGGTTTGATAAAGGATCTGACACTGATGTTTTAAGACGGATGCTATAATTAGTAAAAATCATAAGGCAGATATATTTTTTAAGGGCTTCTACTTAATCTAGAAGCCTTTTCATTATCCATAGCTAGCTCTAGCTCATTGCAGCGCCGAATTTCATGTAAAGATTTCCAACTAAAAAGTGAATTTAAGTAAAACAATTTGACACTTTACATAACCAAAAAAACCTTCTTAAAAATCAGTTTTGTGGATCTATTTCTAGGTCTCTTTAATCGAGGTTTGATATAATTGAAACTTAAAACTGTGAAATAATTTTTATCAATTGTTTTACATATTTTTTTGTTCTTTTTACTTTTTAGATTGGGAGGCAAGGAATGCTTGACCACTCTCCACATGAAAGTCGCTCGATCCTCATTTTCGGTAAAGGCGACTCCGCCCAGGAACTCAGTGAGCAGCTCAAAGATAATGGCTGGCAAATTTTTTTCACTCAGGAAAAAAGTCAGTTTAAGAAACTCTTTCAGCACCATCTTTTTGAAGTCGTTGTCATTTTTTTATCTGCAGAACCTGAGCCTATTATTACTGAATATGAAGAGTTAGCTTCACTAAATATGGCGACAAAATGGATAGCCATTATTCCTCATGAAAACTGGCTGGAAGACCATCCAAACTTTCTCTTTTCACACCTGTTTTATGATTACCATCGTGAGCCTCTGCGTTACGATTATTTTCTAGCAACCGTTGGCCATGCTTTTGGCATGGCTGAGTTACAAAACAAACAGCTTAATCAGCTTCAGGTGCCTCAGGACAGTGATGATATTATTGGTCGCTCCCCAGCAACGGCTCTAATCAAACGCAACATTAATAAAATTGCGATGGAAGATGCGACTGTACTTATCACTGGTGAAAGCGGTACTGGCAAAGAACTGGCTGCCAGAAAAATTCATCAGCGCTCTAAACGCAACCAAGGGCCATTTATTGCTATTAATTGCGCAGCCATACCCGAGACTTTGTTTTACTCAGAATTGTTTGGTAATGAGAAAGGCGCTTTTACCAACGCCGACAGCAAAAAAATTGGACGGATTGAAGCAGCTGATGGCGGTACTGTCTTTCTGGATGAAATTGGCGATCTCCCGCTTAACCTTCAAGTTAATTTATTACGCTTTCTTGAGTTAAACCAAATCGAACGGTTAGGCAGCGTCAAAAGTATTACCGTTGATTGCCGCATTATCGTTGCAACCAACGTTAACCTTGAGAAAGCAGTTGAAGATGGATTGTTTCGCGAAGATTTATATCATCGTATTAATGTACTGACATTGCACATGCCAGCTCTTCGTCATCGTCGTCAGGATATTCCTGAACTTGCTAATCATTTCTTAAGCCAGTTCTGCGAAGGGCATATGCATAAAACTTTCACACAGCGTTGTTTGAATGCTATGAATCAATACCGCTGGCCTGGCAATGTGCGGGAATTAATGAACCGAATTCGACGGGCTGTCATTTTATCAGAAGGCAATTTAATTACCGAAAAGCACATGGATCTGTCTTTCAGCAACCACCAGAATATTGTCAGTCTAAAAGAGGCTAAAGACAAAGCAGAGAAAGAAACTCTGATTCTTTCTATTGAGAAATCCGGCTACAATCACACTTTAGCCGCTAAAAATCTGGGTATCTCAAGAACCAGCCTCTATCGGCTGTTAAATAAACATAACATCCCTATGTAACAATTTTGGGAAAAGTGTATTAACCATCACATGGCTCTTTCAGGCCACCTCTCATTTTGTATAAAATTTAATCAATTGTTCGATTCTGTCATTTATTTTTACAACTGACTTTCCTATGATTGGCTCCGTGAATCATCCTATCCAACTACCTTAAGAGGTCAATCATGAATTATCTTTTAAAAGGCGCGTTAGCGTCTGCGGGCATCTTTGTGTCTTTATTTAGTGCAGGGAGCTTTGCAAAGGATAATGTCGTGGAAGGAACCATTACAATCAACATTGAAGATGACTTCGCGAATAAGCGAAGTGAACTGTCTTATCGACTGGTTAACAGTCAGGGAAAAGCTACCGAGGTGGTATTTGATAAAGTTCCACATTGGTTAGCCTCCAATCAGAAAGTCAGAATTCACGGTCAGTTTGACAAGGGTAAGCTAAAAGCTTCTCCTGACTCAGTGAGTTTATTACTTGATGAGTCTTCAAGCTCAACAACACAGGCTACGACTCAGGCGAGTACAGTTTCAGGTACTCATCAATTACTGGTGGCCGAAATCAACTTTGCCATCAACCCCATTGTGCGTTTTACTTCGGCTCAACTTTACGACACGTTATTTAATACTGCACACCAGTATTTTATGGAAAGTTCCTATCAGCAGTTTGGTTTAACCGGACAGGCTTTGGAACCAATTACTGTTGATGTTGATGTCAGTACCTGTGATACCTATGCGATCAGTAATGCAGCTGATGCAGTCATTCGTCAAAGGGGCTATGAGCCAACAAATTATGATCATGTGATGTATGTGATCCCAACGCACCCAAACTGCACCTGGTCAGGCAAGGCCAATGTGCAAGGTCCGCTTTCATGGATCAAAAGATTTGAGTCGGATGTTGTCCACCATGAGCTGGGGCATAACCTTGGTCTTTATCATGCACACAGCAAAGACTGTGGTACTCAAGTTACGGCAGACTCTGGTTGTGCAGTAGGTGATTACGGTGACTACATCAGTGGCATGGGTAACGCTCGTGAAACGAATCATTTTAATGCTTTCCAGAAAGAACAGTTAGGCTGGATGAATAACAAAGTTACAACTATCACGCAAAGCACAGAAGTAGTTTTATCACCACTTGAAACCAATGATAGCAATACCAAGGTTGCGAAAATTTTTAAGCAGACTAAAAGCACCGGCCAGAACGAGTGGTACTACGTTGAATATCGTCAGGCGATTGGTTTTGATGCACACCTTGCAGACAATTACCCACAGTTTCTAACGGGTGTTCGTTTGCGCGAAGGAACCGACAATGCTCCTAACGATAGTTATCTTTTGGATACCACGCCAGAAACCTTGAGCTGGACGGATATCACTTTGCAGCCTGGGCAGACTTATCATGACTCAGTTAATGACGTCAGCATAACTCTGGCTGCCAGCGATGCGGGCAGTGCTGTAGTTCAGGTAAATTACGGACAGGCTCCTGCGATTTGTCAGAATCAGGCTCCATCTATTGAACCAGTCAGTAGTACATCTGTAGCAACCACAGCTGGCAGTAACTTAGAAATTGTTTACACAGTCACCAATCGTGATAGTGCTGAGTGTAGCTCTTCAACCTTTAATCTATCTTCAAGCACAGATAGCTATATCAACGGTAGTTTTAATTATTCGAATATCAGTCTGGCACCGGGCGCAAGTCAGGAAATCAGCTTATCACTTGCAG
Organism: Kangiella aquimarina DSM 16071; assembly: GCF_000374105.1. Classification (GTDB taxonomy): domain Bacteria; phylum Pseudomonadota; class Gammaproteobacteria; order Enterobacterales; family Kangiellaceae; genus Kangiella; species Kangiella aquimarina. The sequence continues at coordinate 75,556 of NZ_KB893651.1, read as the reverse complement.
TTGATGCTAGTGCTCCATCAGGCGACTATGCTGTTACCAGTAAAGTGTCTCATGGTCAGACATCGCAGTTCGATCAGCATAATGCTTCAGTAATTGTTGAAGCGCAGACAGCTGTCAGTAACAGTGCTCCGGTTGCTGTAAACGATACGGTGATATTACCCAGCAAAAACAGTATCACCTTTGCCCCATTAACCAATGACTACGATCCAGATGGCGATAACCTGACCATTGTCGGTGTTGAACAAGGTTCTAAAGGCGATGTTATTTTAAATTCTGACAACAGTTTAACTTACATTCCCGGTAAACCTTTTAAGGACACTGATAGTTTCAGCTATACCATCAGTGATGGAAAGCTAACCACTAGTGCAACTGTTCAAGTCAGTCTTGATAGCGGAACTGGTGACAATTCGGACTCCACAACTGGAGGGGGTAAAGGCGGAAACAAAGGTGGCGGTAGAAATAAATAAAGCTAACCTTTTTAACAAGGAATGTAGCAAGGAAACGGGGGCCGAAGCCCCCGTTGTGCTGCGCCTGGAATCTTACTCCTCTGGTTGAGGTAGAGGGCACAAGTCACAGGTTGCTGAATCAGAATCCTGAATCGGATTCGATGCAGAGCCGATATCACCAGGGGCCGCAACAGGTGATGTTGCAGAAACCGAAGCCTGGTTAGTAAGGTTACCATCAGTACCAACAGGTAGTTCTGATGGTAGGTAGGTTCCTGTTCGAGTTTCACAGACATTTCCACCGAAGTTACCTTCTAGGAATCCGTCTCCATCTTCACAGAAGCCACCAGCATTACAGGTATAACCTGCACCACAATCAACATCAATCAGACAGGTTTTAGGGAAATCGAGCGAGAAGCTTTCATTCAAGGCTAAATCCTTATTATCAGTTAAGATCACATCAAGTGGTGTATCACCGGTGTTGCAGACATCAACTGAATAGTCTTTTTGCACTGCTACCAGGTTACCGGTTTGAGTTAACGACAGATCACACTGTTTGACGATTGAGATCGCAGGAGAGAGTGATAGCGAATCACAACCTGTTGTGTATTGATCTGCTGTAATACTCGAACTACCGAAGGTTACCGAAGCGTCAACGGTATTCATGCCACCGTTAACATCAGAGACATATTGCCCTGAAACTTGCAGTACTTCATTGGGTGCCCAACCATCAGCACCACCGGTTAAGCTGCTAACTGCAGGAGTTAATTGGAATGCCGCACCGTCACTTGGCTGGTCATCAATGGTGATGATTTCACCTGCACCAATGCTACCAACACCTGAATTGGTCAGGCTAATGGTGTAATCAATGGTGAACTTGTTATCGGCGGTTAAGGCAGAAGCGCTACAGGTTTTCGCTACCTCAATACTACACAAAGGGAACTGACCTCCAAGGAAGTCTTTCAACTGTGCAGTCTCAGAGCGTGAAGAACGAGTTTCGATCAGGAAACTACTGAAGCAAGGAACTTCACTTATCCCTGCATTCAGCAGTGCCTGAGTCACATTTAACCGTCCTTCAAACAGTGATTCATGAGGATAGGCATCAGGGATTCCCGATTTGTTCTCATAAGGCCACAAACCGTTCGCCACTCCTGCCAACTCTTGGTTGTCATTGGTAATCGCACAGGCTACACCTGAGTCAGTAGCCGTATTACATTTGGAACCTGCGTCGCCTGAAGAATATAACAGTTGTAAATTATCATCGACGTCGCCGCCACCATTGACCCAGCGCATCACTTGTACGAATGGCTGAGCATTAGTGCCCTGAGGGTATTCCATCACAATAAATAAATCATTCTCTTTGTGCTCTCCGGTGAAGCGGTTGTTTCCATCAGGACCTACCACGTCCTGGAAGAACCAGAAGCCCATAATCGCATCACCATTATTTGCGTAACGTTCCGCACCGAAGTAAAAGACCAGGTCATTACCGCCACCCATTTTTGGAAGAAAATAAGCAGCTGCATAACCATTTCTTAAATCATCTTTATCAGGGACGGCACCATCTTTGTACCACCACTGAGTGACATCTTCCGTATCCTTCGAGCCACCTTTCCAAAATATAGTTGCAGGTGGTAAATCGCTAACCACACCAGTGGCAACCGCGGCAGAACTCACACCTAAATTGATATTTTGCCAATCATCCAGAGCTGTGTCTTTTATCGCGTTACCGTCCAATTCCACGCTATCAGCCGGGTCCAATGCAAAGGCACTGGTTGCAGTAAATAACGCCATCGAACAGGCAAGCGTCCATCGTTTAATGTTCATAGTAAATCCTCCTTTTTGATTCTATGAATACCGACCTTCCAGTAGTCGACACTGTCGATTCCAGGTCAGACACTAGTAATACAAGCAAGGAGCGTGCCAAGTCAGATAACTGCTTATTAACTAAAGAAAAGAGTGGTTTTATCGGGAGATTGAAGATGACTTATTGAGGGTATCTGTTTCAAACATGGAACAGCATTCTGTACAAATTATGAAACCTATTATTTATCAGTGAGTTGAAAGAATTTGAGCTGTTCCGATTGTGATACAGTTTTTACTGACAATAAACAAATAGTGTTACTTTTATAGAAAAAAACCAATACAGACAAGAGGTTAGTATTTCCCAAATTTGGGAATTTCAAAGTAAGAATTATACTACTTAGCTAGTGCCCGGCTTCGTACAATTCTTTTTGCTTTTGCAGAATCATTTCTCGCAAGCTGGTGCCTTCCTCAATTTGCAATATGTCGAGCAAGGTATCGTGCTGCTGGCTACTTTCGACATCATCAATATACAAACCTAAACGTCCCATAAGTAAGGTTGCCGTTATCGGTAAAACAATTTCCAGAGTGTCCTGCTCAATACCGGTTCTTCTGGAAACACTGGTAGCCAGATCCCGGCTAACATCTTTTTCTTTAAGAATATGTCCCAGAATATAGTTGCCGTTATCGATAGCTTTTGATTCTATGATTTGATGTGGGTACTTCAGGAATTCTTCGCTCTTATTGCGAGCCAGAGCATCCATTAAAGCATCGAGACCACCATAGCGAACATTTTCCTGTAAACCTTGCAGCATGGCATCCAAATATAACTCCATCACGCGGTGCAATTGATCCTGGTGCAGACTATATTGCACACCGATTTCCTGCAATGGCCTTTGATCCATAGGCTTTTCATCATTACCAAAAATTAAATCCATCAATGTAACCATTGCCGCCTCCTTCATTTACTTTGAGACATCTGTACCCAATAATTTCCACTATATTCCGGTAAATCGATATAATCAAACCACTTTTAGCGGATTACACTCATCTCCTGACCAGGATCAAGGTATTGAAATGTCTGACAATTCCAATCGGAACAGTGATCAGAGCAAAGCTTCGGCTTCTCTCGACAGAATGCAACACTTTAGACAACAGGTGTACTACTGGGTAAAACAGATACCTTATGGCAAAGTCAGCAGTTACGGTCGAATTGCCAAACTTGCTGGCTTTCCTCGCCATGCACGCCATGTGAGCAAAGCTTTGGGCCTCGCTCATAGCGATCTAAAGCTTCCCTGGTATAGAGTGATTGGTTCTGATGGTCGCATCGCGTTTAATGCTGATAGCCCTTATTATGCAGAACAACAGCAGCGATTAAAAAAAGAAGGGGTACGATTTATTAAGGGTAAAGTGGATGCAAAGTGTATCTGGTCTCCCCCTTCTTCTGCTGCTGGAGACATATCTGCTGAAGAGTTTTTTCGCTAGTGGAATATCAATGACTTAATGGTGTTATGATTCAGAGTGACGCAGTTGCTCTTCTTTGAATGACTGACAATCAAGGCAAAGCTCTGTTTCAGGAGCCACTTCAAGTCGTTTTTCGCTAATAGGTTCATCACACTCAAGACAGAATCCATATTGCTGGTCTTTGATTCTCTTAAGTGCTTTTCTTACCGCAACCAGTCGTTGCTTATCACGCTCCACACCAGCTTCAGACATCGCCTGATCCATCAAGGCTGTACCTCGCGATACTCGGCCAAAGCGCGCCTGATCGAGTTCAACTTTTTCATTGACCTCTTCAGCTAAGCCAAGAACATCCATCAGTTCCTGTTCGATCTGTAACAACTCACTTTTAAAGTGTGCAATTTTTTTGTCGCTGATCATGATATACCTTCTGTTAATGCAGATGGCTCAAGTGGGAAATTTCGTCAAACTTTCTGAGTAATTCAATCAGTGACTTCAGCTCAGGTTGATTTTTATAAACTTCCTCAGCCATGGGAGTGATTTGTGCTGGCCCCGGCGGCAGCCGATCTTCCTCTACATACTCACGCATTTTTGGTAGAAACACAAACTGTATCCACTCTTCCAATTGCAAAGTATCAACGCAGAATGGCATGCTGCTTTGCAATTTATGGTGGCCTGGATGTGATTCTGACCATAACTCCAGTTCGACCATATGTTCTTCAATTCGATCAAAGATTTCGATGTACTTTGCTAGCCAGTTAATACTACTCATCTGTTACCTCTTTTACTTCAACTGCTTGCCCACGATATTTTTCTGGCCAGAACTGCTGAATTATTTCATTCGTGTCTGAAAAACTATGACAGGAATTCAATACGTTATTGCTGATTGGAAAACGACCATCATCCGAAAAGTTAAGATATGGATAAATCGTCTGAATTGCAGTGGTCGCCATGGGTCTTAGTAATTCTATCAGGTGAGAGCACCCTTCAACACCTCCCACCAAATCCTTAGCTTTCTGCATCCAGCCGCGTCCAATCTGCAAACCTATTAGACGCTTATAGTTATCTTCAATCTGTGAGCAAATACTGAATGGTGTAATCGGCATAGACGCCTCAACATCCTGAATCACTAAATGATTATCAAGCGTCAATCGCAGCCATAATTCGTGCACCAGTTCGCCGGGCTGAAGAACGCCTCTTTGCAGAGTTGGAAATGGATAACCTTTATCATCGGTCAGATGGGCCTCAATATCCCATAAACCATCTTCTCTAAGATAGCCGTTGCATTGAATATTCCGGTAATGAATCGGTTTACGCTTGTTTGGTTTCGATAGAGCCATAATAGATGCCATTTAATGTTTTCATCTACAAACTATCATAACCCAGTTTATTCTTTTCATAAAAAGCCGGGGCATAAAAAAAGCCCGCCGAAGCGGGCTTGTATCATTTGGCTCAATTTAACCACTCTCAAGTTAAGTGTGAGCCCAGGGAGAGACTAACATCATTGTTATTATTAACTTCAACTTCCTATAGCTAAAGCAGTGAGCGCCTAGAAGTTAAATTTCACACCAACTCGTGCCGTTCTTGGTTTATCCGGACGGGCACCATATGGCTCGCGAGCAACGATTGAATCGTCATCAAACAGATTATCAATCGTTGCATAAATGCTGGTACTTTCGTTGATATCAAACTCAGATGCTAAATCCACAATTAAGCGATCTTCCGTTTGCTGGAAAGCGCCACATGCTGGCTTGGTACATGTTCCATCCACATAGTTCAGGTTTGTGAAAATATTCCACACTGAATTGTCATATCCCACAGACAATTGCATCTGATTTTCAGGGATGTATGGAATAGGCTGACCAGTTTCTACGGGACCCCAGACATTACTGTCAAAGTTTGAAGCAAATTCTGTGTCAGTATAAGTATAGCTGAAGCTACCCAGCCAGTTTTCTGTAAACTCGCCGACAACACGCAGTTCAATACCTTTAACTTCGGCAGCACCACCATTGAATCGATCACCAATTTCATCAATGCTACAACCACTATTTGATAAGGTACATTCGCCCAACAGGTTGTCATAATCACTATAGAAAGCAATTAATTCACTGTTATAGCTTTCACCAGCAAAACGCACACCCATTTCATAATTCCAGCTTTCTTCTGGCTTGTCAGTTGAGCTGTTTCCAGGAGGTGCGAAACCTTTATTCACACCAAACAATAAACTGGTGTTATCGCTTAATAACCACAAGGCACCAAAGCCAGGTAGAACTTCTGAAGCACTGTTTGTGCGAACACTTGGTGCAGCACTGCGATCGGTTGCATTTGCCCAGTCTTCACGCTTTAAATCAACATCTTCATAACGCACACCCGGTGTAAAGATCCAGTCACCATAAGTAATGGTGTCTACCAGGTAGTAAGAGTTGGCTTCCGCTGAAGATACACGGTTTCCAGCAGTTCCCCAGGCATCAGCCTGATCAAAAACCAAAGTGCCACCCTGCTGAATGAAGTAACTGTTACGCTGGAAACGATCTTCTTCATCTTCATGAACACGCAAGCCTAACTGTAGATCATGCTGAGCTTCGCCGACCGTGAAATCCCACTCGAAGCTTGCCTGAATACCTTCACTCAGGTAATTACGATTGTTGTCAGTGATTTCAATTCGATCATTAGGCGCATCTACACCATCAAGAATCGACTGGAAGTAAGCTGCATTAGTACCGCCAGAATTTATGGTATTGATAATGCTTGACCAGCTATAACGAGTTGTCGTGCCAGGATTTAATGGGTCTTCCATAATGAAAGCACCAGTCTTGTACCAGTTACGAGCTGTTTCATTACGATAAGCAGTCACACGCAAGTCAAAGCTATCGGTTAAATCAGCATAATAACTTAGAACATACTGATCATGCTCACCTGCGAAGGTATCCAGCGCTGAAACGCCATACATGCGGTATGGATCAGCCGCAAAGTCAGCATCAGTCAGGCCAAGGTATGATTGATCTGAATCTTCCGTTGAATGTTGGATTTTAATATCAAGTTGTTGGTAAACATCGGCTGAATAATCTGAGTTGAAGCGAAATTTAGCGACGTAATCATCTTTATCGAAGCCAGTTTCATCGCCATGACGGTCAATCATTTTAAAGCCGTCTGTGACATGCTTGTTGGCTTCTATCAGGTAACCAAAGTTATCGCTACTATCACCATAATATGCGTAAGCACGACGCTCATTATTTTCACCAAGCTCCAGTTTTAACTGCCCCTGGGCATCAACTGGAATCTGACGTGAAATCAGGTTAACGGCACCACCCACAGTGAATGGGCCGTATTTAATGGCGGCTGGGCCTTTAAGTACTTCAATGCCTGTGATGCGGTCAAAGGTTGGGAAATAATATGCTGAAGAAGCTGAATATGGGGCTGGTGCAATCAAAACACCATCTTCCATTAGAGTAATGCGGCCTGAGCGACCTGTACCCGTTCCACGAATGCCGATGTTTGGACGTAAGCCTAAGCCGTCTTCCAGTTGAATGTAAACACCTGGGATCTGCTGTAGTGCACGATTAACGTCAGTGTATTTGAACTCTTCCAGTTCAGTCTCAGAAACAACATGTGCAGAGCCCGGTACCTTCTGAGCTGCATTGTTATCACCAATAATTTTGATTGTTTGAACTTCGTCGCCTTTCTTAACGTCATCAGCCAAGGCGGATTGTGGAGCTGAAAGTGCTGCAGTCATGGCGACTGCTAGCGCGCAAATTGTGAAACGAGGTCGCATTGTCATACCCTGTATTGTGTTTGTAAGTGAACAACCCGGGCATTATAAATCTAAATGAGAATGGTTATCAACAGCATTCCTATTTATTTTTGGGTTTTTTTGATAATTTCCTCTGTAGTGTCCTTCTGTGCATACCTAATGCTCTGGCAGTTGCTGAAATATTACCCTGATGGTGAGCGAGAACTGACTGAATATGTTCCCACTGTAACCGTTCTACGGACAACACATCCTGTTCAGTTTCTGTCTCGTTAGAATCTTTTGATAATGGTTCATTAGAGTTAAGGGAGGATTCGGCAATGGCATGGTCTTGATGCAGAGCACTGAGGATCTGGGTGGCATTGGCAGGCTTTGGCAGGTAATTATCTGCACCCAGTTTCATCGCCTGTACTGTAGTTGCTATGCTCGCGTAGCCGGTTAGCACCAGAATACTGGCTTTAGGATAGCGCTGCCTAAGTTGTGGCAAAATGCTTAGGCCTGACTCGCCGTCGAGGTACAAATCGAGCACTATGGCATCAAAATCACCAGGAAGTTCTGCTGCTGATGCCTGCTCAAGGGTACTGACATGCGTGCAGTTTATGCCTCGCTTTTGCAGAGAGTTTTGCAACACTTGGGCAAACACAGCATCGTCCTCAATCAATAGCAGATGACTAGTCATAATCTATTGCCCGTTTCCCGCTGATGCCTGCAGCTGAATAGGTAAGCTTACTGTTACCACAGCGCCTTTGGCATGATTAGCTATCTCAATGGTGCCATTCATCAATTCAATACTGGCACTGGAGATCAGGCTGCCTGTACCCATCCCCTGCTGTGAATTAAAGTTGGGCACATAACCATAGCTCTCTAACTGCTGCTCAGCGAGGCCATCACCAAAGTCAAAAACTCGTAAAATAAGCGATGGCTGGCCAGTATGTTCCTTATCAATCTCGCAGCTCAACCTGATACGTGACTGTTGATTAAGCTGCGATGCCTTAGCCGCATTATCCATAATATTGAGCAAGGCACTGATAAAGCCGAGGTGGCTGTTTAACTGATACTGGCTACTACTGTCAGCTTGAGTATCCAGTTCCAGGCTGACCTCAGGATGGAGTAGCCGGAAACTGGAAGTAACTTGACAGAACAGGTCGCCTACCGAAAGCGTTTGATACTGGCGCTGCTTTAACTGTTCGAACTGCTGCTGAATATTACGGGTAATGTCCTGGCAACGGCTAATCTGCTGCTCAATCATCTTTTTATCACTGCTGTCAGGCATATCATCGAGCAGAACCGCCATACTTGATAAAGGGGTATTCAGCTGATGTGCGGCATCTGCTGCAGATACCCCCAGAGCTAATAAGTAATCGTCTCTGAGCTGCCGCTGTTTCTGATGCTCCAACTCCTGCTGCTGGGCACGAGTAGCAGCTACCAGACGCACAACCAGGTAATAAAGCAACACAGCGCTGGCGATAAACACCAACCACATACCAACAAGGTGTGAGTTAAAGCTTTGGTGAGCCTGATGCTCGGAAACCAGGCTCATAAGTAAGCTATAGCCCGCAATTGCAATCAATAGTAGGCTCAGCGCATAGCGAGGTCTAAGCATTAAGGAAGCTGTCGCCACCGGTAACAACAATAGTGAAATCAGTGGATTAGCGATGCCTCCGGTAAGATAGACATAAGCAATCAACAACAGTGCATCGAATATTAGAGCAATAAAGATAGCCTGCTCACTCACACTGGTACGGCTGACTACCAGAGTATGCAAAAGGATTGCTGCCTGAGCGGACAGAATGACCCAGATAACAGGTGATGGCAGCTGTTGTAGCCAAAATAGATAGAGTACCTGCAGAAATAGGGCAACCCCTCTTGCCCAACTAAGCGGTATCAGGATCGGTTGGTTAAAACTTGAAGTGGCCATAGACTTCTCTTAAAGCATATATTAGTGAATTATAATAGAAGCGCTCAGAAAACCCTAATTAAGAATAATTCCATACAGCTACAAGACTTATATTCGCTAACTAAGTTATTATTAAGCTCGTCTGATGATTAAGGAGATCTGTTATGCAAAAGTGGTTACTGTTAATTATTATCACGCTATCATTTACCGCCTGCTCAAATGAGGATAAAGAGTCCGACAAAATGCTATCGGAATATAAACAAAAGCAACTCGATAAAGCCAAACAGGTCGAGCAGGAAATGCAGAAGCGTGTTGATAACCTTGATCAACAATTACAAGAAGCTACTGAAAATAAAGAAGACGACCAACCATTTTAAGGTTCACTAATGATTAGGCTTACTCTAACAAATTATGCAACGCTCTAATTTAATAACTGCTGCTGGCGCGGTACGCCTTCGTAATGAACTTGCTTACTTATGGAAAACACTTCGTCCCGAAGTAACTCGCGCTATCAATGCAGCGGCAGCTGAAGGCGACAGAAGCGAAAATGCTGAATATATCTATCGAAAGAAACAGTTACGCGAGATTGATCGTAGAGTTCGATATTTACAAAAACGCACTGCTGAAATTCGAGTAATTGAACATACTCCACATGAAAAAGACAAAGTGTTTTTTGGTGCTCAAGTTATCCTTGAAGATGAGCAAGGCAACGAGCTAACTTATCGCCTGGTGGGTTCTGATGAATTTGATCATAAACCTCATTACATCAGCATTGATTCACCCATGGCTCGCGCCCTGTTAAAAAAACAAATAGATGATGAAGTTAGTTTAAGGCTGCCGGATGGTGACAAGCTGTTCTGGATAGTAAACATTGACTACCCATCACCGCATGAAGATTAAAAAGGACTCTGAAGAGTCCTTTTGGATCGCTTAAAGTCGATAACTAATACTCAGTGAACCAAATCTGGCATTACCCTTTCGTTCTTCGAAAGTGGTTGTAGTTTCTGCTAATGAAAATAACAACCCCCAATCTTTCCAGTTCCAGACAAAGCCTGTCGAATAAATGAGCTGCTCATTTTTCAAGGTTACCGATGGGCTATCTCTGAACGTATTGCCATTAACCATAATGTCATTAAACACATAACGAGGTTGAACGCCAAAAAAAACGTAATACTCTTCAGAATTTGTACCTGCAAGAGGATTGACGCCACGCCCTGGCAACACACTAATGGCCGCATGACTGCGCTCAAGGTTTAATCCCCAGCGAATCATATAGGTCCCTGCCATATAAGAGGTATAGTTGCCGCCACTGGCTTCCAGGATTCCGATGAAGTCAACGCCATGCCCATCACCATTTTCGATTTCATAACGCCAGCTACGACGAGCCTGTAGCGCAAATACTGGCTCATTGTGCAACTGATAGTCCCAGCCCATAGGCTCATCCGAGCCGGTGATTTTATGCACTACTTTTTGTGATTGTTCCGCTAACGAAGCAGGGCCAACGATACCTAAGACAAGATTAAACTGATCGGCTCGTGTTTTAGTCCATGAGTGGATGGTTCCTCTCCAGCCCAGTATCCCAGCATAGGGTAGGTCATCAGGTACAAAGTCAGGGTTGGTAATATCGGAAGGTGTCTGAATACCCTGAAAAATACTGTAGGTTGCTGCATTAAAATGCTGAGGGTCATCGTGTACACCAAAAGCATGCGCCATAGACTGTAACCACTCTGGACTATCAGTCTCGGACATTGTCTGATAAGGGCCACGCCCCCAACTATAGCCAATACCATTGGTGTAGCCACCATCTCGACCAGCAAACAAATCATTTTCTACGGTAATGGTGACAAAAGTATCCGGATCTTCCAGTTCCTGTTCTGCGAAAGGGAGATCACTTGCTGCAACTGACAGGTGACTAAAGCAAAGCACGAGACAGCCTATAACTGCTTCTCGCTTTTTAACAAACATACCTTGTCCTTCTGTTGGGATTACGAATTTTAGTGGTTATCGCGGTTTTTGAACCTATCTTTAACCTTGTTAACCACCTGCTCAGAATATTCCCCATTTTTCACTTCCTTGCGTATTGTTTCTTCGACGATGTTTACAGCATCATCAATAGTCATATAACCCTTTTTGTACGATCGTCTATGTTTAAATAGATTAATATGATGGTCGCTACGTCTCCCCCAAAGCATTAGACGCTCCCAATAAGATGGCTTTGACTTATCACGCTCACCAAAGTCCAAAATATAACAGAAGAGTGCTACCGGCATTAATATGAAATCACGAATAGCGTCTATGCCTAATTTGACTTGCAATAAAATTAACTCTCTGGTTCTGTCCCAGGTGTCCTTTTGTTCGCTTGATTGCTCGGCCTGATCCTCATCATCAAGCTCTATCAATTCCTGTTTATCATTTTGATTTTCCATCTTCTACTCCTAACCATACTGTAATATTAATGATCACAGCTTCTTGCCAAGCCCTTTATTAAACAACTCTCGATTAATCTGTTTTTCTTCATCGTTTTTCTTCAGCAAAACATATACCGAGCCAAGACCTCCATGGTGCTTCTGAGCCGAATGAAATGCCAAAACAGCTTCATGTTGTATCAACCAATGATTAACATGACTTTTTAACACAGCCTGCGGGTGGCTTCGTTCGCCCTTTCCATGAGTAATCAGAACCGTCCGCTTGCCTCGCTTTAAACTTCCATTAATAAAATAAAACACATCATCTCTGGCTTCTTTAACGCTCCTGCGGTGTAAATCAATGTGAGCATCAATTGGATACTTACCAAGACGGAGCTTTTTATAAACACCTTCCTGAACACCATCTTTTTTATACTCAAGCCAATCATTGGGCAAAACTGGCTCAACAAAATCAGTACTTAAATAATTGGGATCAACATTAGGTTTACGACCTAAAGCGGCTTCACGTCTTGCCTGTTGAGCTATGCTTGGTCCTTCCTTTGATTGGTGCAAATTGACGCGATCATTTTTAAGGCGCTGAACATCAGATAGCTCTTTTTTAAAAAGCTCAAAATCATCTTGTGACATAAAACACCTCAATTACCGTTAAATACTATTTTTCATCTCTTCCAATGCTTCCCAGCGCTCGAACTTATGCTCCAGCTCTGCTTCAAGTTGCTCTAGTTGCTGTTTAGTTTGAGCAATCTTTTCACCATCCTGCTGATAAAATTCAGGCTCACTCATTTGAGCATGAATGGCCTCAATTTTTTGTTCAAGTTCAGCAAGCCGTTCAGGCAGCTTATCCAATTCCAATTGGTCTTTATAACTTAATTTCTTCGTTTTTTTCTGATTTTTGGAGCTCACTTTAGTTACAGAGTCAGAATCTTTCTGTTTTTCCTGAGCAAGCTTATTAGTGTTAGTCTGCTTTTCTGACTCAGGTTTTTGTCGTAGCCAGTCGTCATAACCACCAACATACTCCTTGACTATACCATTGCCTTCGAATGCAATTGTGCTGGTCACCACATTATTTAGAAAGTCTCGATCATGCGAAACCAGCATTAACGTTCCTGGGTAGTTATCCAGCATCTCCTCGAGCAACTCCAGAGTTTCGATATCCAAATCATTGGTAGGTTCATCCAGGATGAGCAGGTTTGATGGCTTTGCCAGAATTTTTGCCAACAACAACCTATTGCGTTCGCCACCCGACAAAGCGGTAATGGGTGCTCTTGCCCGCTCCGGGGTAAACAAAAAATCCTGCATATAGCTGATCACATGTCGCGGCTGTCCATTGATAGTCATCATATCCTTACCGCCAGACACATTGTCCATTGCTGACTGCTTCTCATCGAGCTGAGCACGGTGCTGATCGAAATAGGCAATTTCTAATTTGGTACCAAGTTTGACCTCACCACTATCGGGTTTTAATTCACCCAGTAAGATATTGATCAAAGTGGTCTTACCCACACCGTTAGGACCGATAATACCGATCCTGTCGCCTCGCATAATCAAAGTTGAAAAGTCATCGACTAACGTTCGACCTTCAAAACCGTGATGAATATTCTTAGCCTCAATGACCTTCTTGCCTGATAGCTCGACATCTTGCGCCTGCATTTTGACATTACCGATAAGGTTACGTCTTTCTGCCCGCTCTTTACGAGCTGCTTCTAACCGTCTCACTCTCCCCTCGTTACGGGTACGTCGCGCTTTAATGCCCTGGCGGATCCAAACTTCTTCCTGGGCCAGTTTTTTATCAAAATCCTGATTCTGCTTTTCTTCAGCTGCAAGCTGCTCAGCTTTTCTGCGCAGATAATTATCATAATCACCCGGCCAGGACGTCAGTCGTCCTCGATCAACTTCAACAATCCGAGTCGCCAGATTTCTCAGGAAGCGACGATCATGCGTAATAAATAACAGACTGCCTTCATAGGCTTTAAGAAAGTTTTCCAGCCATTCAATAGACTCAACGTCTAAATGGTTGGTTGGCTCATCCAACAGCAGAATATCAGGTTGCTCAACCAGTGCCTTAGCCAACAGGACTCGTCTTTTCATACCACCAGACAGTTCATCAAATGCTTTATCAGCATCCAGGCTCAAACGGTTAATGACGGTTTCGACTTTCTGGTCCATCGCCCAGCCATCTATTTCCTCGATTTTTTCCTGTACTCTGGCCAGCTTCTGCATTGATGCTTCGTCAGCAGACTGGGTTAAATGATGGAATTCACGGATTAATGCACCAGCCTCGCCAAGCCCTTCGGCGACTACATCAAAGACACTGCCACTGGTGCCTGATGGCACTTCCTGGGTTAGCTTCGCGATCTTTATCCCTTGGTTAAATCGAATATCGCCATCATCCGGTACAATTTCACGGTTGATAACTTTCAAGAGAGTGGACTTGCCGACACCATTACGGCCAATAAGACAGACTCTTTCGCCTGGTTCGATAGTAAAATCGACTTTGTTGAGCAGGGCTGGACCGCCATAACTGACTTCAACTTGTTGTAGTGCTACTAATGCCATTAAAATGATACTTTTCGTGTTTTCGCTATTTTAACGTAAAAGATTGCCAATGACCTGTCCTCTTTGTCTCAACCATCAAACTTTGCATTTTCACACGGATAAGCAAAGGGATTACTTACAATGTCAGGTCTGTGATCTGGTTTTTGTTCCCAAACAGCAGTTATTAACTGCCGAAGAGGAAAAGTCGCAATATGACCTGCACCAAAACTCACCAGCGGACACAGGTTACCGTCAATTTCTAAGCCGCCTGGTGGAACCTCTTAAAGAAAGGCTTTCAGCCACAGCGCAGGGACTCGATTTTGGCTGCGGGCCAGGCCCGACAATATCCATAATGATGTCAGAAGCAGGCATTTCAATGGTCAACTATGATCCTTTTTACGCGAACCACCCTGAGTTACTGAAGCGTAATTATGACTTTATTACCAGCACCGAAGTCTTTGAACATCTTCACCAACCATCTGAAGTTCTTCCTTTATTAATTAATATACTCAAACCTGGTGGTACTCTTGGTATCATGACCAAACGCTGGATTGATAAAGACGCATTCAGTCGGTGGCATTATAAAAATGATCCTACCCATGTCTGCTTCTATTCGGATCGAACCTTTGAATGGATTGCAGCAGAATGGCAGCTAGCCGTAGAAATAATTTCTGCCGATACATTATTTCTTATCAAGCGTTAACCTTATATAAAAAAGGCGGACTCACTGATTGAATCCGCCAGGCTAGTCTTCAAGTGATGACTAAGGGGTGTTCTATTCTTTGAAACCTATCGATTACTTCTTACGAAGTTCAATATCACCATTGACGGTGTCGAATGACAAGTTAGCGCCACCACCGTTATATGTACCGTTCATATCGGCTCCAACATACTCACTTTCATCCACTTCGATACCAAATTCGTTGCTTAAATCGCCATTTAAGGTTTCAGAAGATAGTTTGAAAGAAGCATCAGCTGGTGCATATAACGTGATATCCCCATTGACACTATCGGCCTTAACTCTTTGTGAAGAGCCTAAGCGGTCCATTCTAATGACAATTTTTCCGTTAACTGTATCAGCAGAGACATCACCAGAAGAGCCTTCAATGGTAATCTGGCCATTAACTGCATCAGCCTGAACGTCACTACGCATATCTTTAATGGTAATAGCACCATTAACTGAATCAATTGAATTCAACTTTGCCTTGTTCGGTACTTTTAAGACAAAATCAACCTCACCAGAGCCACTACCCCAGCTAAACATGCCTCTGCTTTTAAAGTCGACTTCGACATCAAAGTCTTTATCGCTATGCTCAATGATAACCTCAATACGCTCAAGGTCTTTCTCATTATCAGCAGTAATCACATACTCAAGAGCAATCTCATCCTTATCCCAGCCAGCAACATCGATGCTGCCATTAATATTTTCGACAGAGATTGAACCGGTCGCACTAAAGTCATAGGTTTGTGAAAAGCTCTTGGTTTCGTCCGCATGAGAGACTGTCCCCATTACCGAAAAAGCCACTAAAGCACCTGTATAAATTAATGTCTTCATTGTTAACCCTCTTTATTTGTTAATACACCTATTGGATGTCGATTTCTGGCAAAGGGTTTAGTTACTCATTGAATATTTGAAAAAAAGCCCTCAATTGAGGGCTTTTTGTAGTAGGAGTTAGTTATCCTTCTTTTTCTTTTTTAGAAAATCTCCAAGCTTATCCTCAAGCTCGTCTTTGACCTTATCTTCCAGCTCCTCTTTCTTCTCATCTATTTTGCCCTGATACTCTGCCTTGATTATTGCTTCATAATCAATATTGGCTTTCGGCTCTGCCCAAGTTCCTTTCAGTTCAAAAGGTAGCTTCTTATCCTTTAATTTAGGATATTTAGCTTCGACCTGCTCTTTCAGAGCGCCTTTCAAGACCAGCTGGAAACTACCACCGATACTTTCTTTATTGGCATCGGTTGTCGCTTTACCGACCAGATCAAATACCGGAGAATTGATAGCAAAGTTCGATAAGTCAATAACACCATTATTAGCTTTTAGATCGCCCTTCATTCCAGCAAAAACTGTCTTCCCACTGTATGCTTCCTGATTTAGGCTCTGTAAGCTCAAACCCGAGGCAATCAGCTTTTCAATATCAATCCCCATTAAGGCACCATCAGATAAATTGATATGTCCGGTACCATTAAGGTTTTGCAGCATCTGTTTGGCATCCGAACCTTTGGTTTTCATATCAAGATCAAGTGCTCCCAATCCAGAAAGGCGCTCGAAATCAAAGAACGCCGCAAGCAGATCACCAATTTGAATATTGTTCAGATCAGGTTGTACAGCTAAAGCCAACGGTTTGCTGGCAAAATCGACACTGGCCGTGGTTGCCAGCTCTCCCTGGAAAGCTTTTGCCTTGAAGGGATCGAGGTGTAAGGTTGCACCTTTATTGAACAGTTTGGCAGTAACATCAGTAAACTTGCTGTTTTTCAGGTTCAGGCTACCGATAGTCAGGTCACCTTGAATGCGGGATTGCTTTAGGAAATCAGCAATGGGTGACAGATCAGCGGTAGGTTTAGCCTCTACCTCTTTCTTACTGCTGGTAGCCATAAACTGATCAAGAGTCAGACTGTCTGCAGACAAACTGACTTTAATATCGTTGACCTTACCTAATCCGGCGGAAGCATTCAGTTGTATTTTCTGACCATCCAGAGCCGCAGTCCCTTTATGTTCAATCAAAGTTGAATCACCTTGGGCGACAGATAAAACACCGGTTAGTGCAATTGATTGTATGGTGGCAGAAACATTATCGACGCTGGCATCCATCTTTTGTAAATCAATCTGCTTGAAATCCTTGCTGACTTTTAGATCACCAGCCAGAGCCCATTTCATATCGGGTTTATTAGCCTCTCCTGCGATCCTGCCGCTAGCCAAAACAGGTCTAAATTCACCTGGGTTAAAATCTTCAACCATCAGTTGCTCCAGAGTAAAACTCTGGCTCAAGGTATTTTTTGCATCAAACTGGTTAACCGTGAAGTTAGTCAATTCCAACTTCTGCAAGCTCAGCTCTAAAGCTTCTTTAGTCGTTGAGGTACCCTGAGCAGTATCTGCTTCACTTTTTTTCTGCAACGCTTCAGTAAAAGCCTGCAGGTTTGATTTACCCTGTGGTCCCTTAGTCATATTTAAAGTGGCATCTGTAAGTGACACGGCACCTACCTCTATGTCACCGCTGATGAGTGGCAACAATTTGATGCTAGCCGAAACGGCACCAATTTCCAGAGCAGGTTTATCCTGAGTAAAGCCAGGAGGTTGGCTTAAAGTGATACCACCGGTTTCTATCGCCAACCACGGGAAAAACGACAGGCTTAAATCTTGTTCGATAACCAGCTCAGCACCGGTTTTTTCTTTAACTTGGTTGGTGAGGGTTGTTTTTAACTGGTCGCTATTAAAGAAAATGATCAGAGCAACAGCCGCAACGATGAAAAG
The DNA here is from genome assembly GCF_000374105.1 of Kangiella aquimarina DSM 16071. Lineage (GTDB taxonomy): Bacteria > Pseudomonadota > Gammaproteobacteria > Enterobacterales > Kangiellaceae > Kangiella > Kangiella aquimarina. Next base: position 57,777 of record NZ_KB893651.1, on the reverse strand, counting down.
TGCGACGATCGCAATGATTAGTCTAAGACTCCATTTAAATAAGGTTTTCATCACTAAATCCTGTAGAAATCAAACGGTTATCATTAGATTAACAGTTATTTATGATAGTTCCATGGATCTTTTGGCAAAAACTTTGAACTTTTTTGAAATATGAGTGACAAAACTTACAGATAAGTTGTCATTGTTAGTTCATGGAAATGTTACTTTTTTAGACAAGCTTTTAGACCTAGCTCTCAGACTTCAGAACCCTCAGAACTAGTCCCCCTAAAAGAGTTAAGGCCAATCGAAAGATTGGCCTTTTTATTTTGTGGACTGTAGGTGTCTATTTGCAAGGAATTAAGTTGCAAATATTTAAGAGTTAGCTTCTTTGTCAGACCAGGAGTCACGCAAAGTGACAGTCCGGTTAAAGACCAGATTATCTGCTGAGAACTCATAACGGTCTGCAGTGAAATAACCCTCACGCTCAAACTGGAAGCGGTCTTCCGGATTAGCCTCTGCCAGACTAGGCTCAACCATGGCAGTGATCACTTCAAGCGACTCTGGATTCAATGCCTCAAGGAAATTGTCCATAGCACCTGGGTTTGGCACATTGAACAAGCGGTCATACAGGCGAATCGTTGCTTTTTTCGCATGCTTGGCTGAAACCCAGTGAATCACGCCGCGAACTTTACGCCCTTCCGGGTTTTTACCCAAAGTATCAGGGTCGTAAGTACAATGAAGCTCCTTAATCTCGCCATTCTCATCAAGAATAGCTTCATTGGCTTTTATGACATAAGCATTACGCAGGCGGACTTCTCCGTCTTTAACCAAACGCTTGTACTTTTTGTTGGCAGACTCGCGATAGTCAGAACGGTCAATATAAACTTCCCGACTGAACGGTAACTCACGAGTACCCATGTCCTCGAATTTTGGATGGTTGTTACCCGTAAGAATTTCTTCTTTGTCTTCTGGGTAGTTGGTGATGATAACCTTGATTGGATCGAGCACTGCCATGCGGCGCTTAGTGCTCTTATCCAAATCATCACGCACATTGTCTTCCAGCAAAGTCATGTCAGTGACACTGTTAACCTTACTGATCCCAATCGCATCGCAGAAATTACGGATCGATGCAGGCGTGTAGCCGCGACGACGCATACCAGAAATCGTCGGCATACGCGGATCATCCCAGCCATCGACACGCTTTTCAGTGACTAATTGAGTCAATTTACGCTTCGAAGTAATGGTGTAAGCCAGATTTAGGCGCGAAAACTCAATTTGCTGTGGATGGCAATCAATGGTGATGTTATCCAGCACCCAATCATACAATGGACGGTTAACTTCAAATTCAAGCGTACACAGGGAATGAGTAATGCCTTCCAACGCATCAGAAATACAATGGGTAAAATCATACATCGGATAAATGCACCACTTATCGCCGGTGCGAATGTGATGGAATCGCTTAATGCGATACAACACAGGATCGCGCATCAACATGTTCGGATGTGACATATCGATCTTGGCGCGCAACACCATTTCTCCATCGGCAAACTCACCCGCCTTCATGCGATGGAACTTGTCCAAGCTCTCTTCAACCGGGCGGTCGCGATAAGGACTTTCTTTACCAGGAGTCTGGAAGTTGCCACGATTTTCAGCGATCTTGTCAGCCGGCTGCTCATCAACATAAGCTTTGCCATTACGAATCAACTCTTCTGCAAATGCATACAGCTGGTCGAAATAATCCGAAGCATGACGAACCTCCCCTTCCCACTCGAAGCCCAGCCAGTGCACATCTTCCTGAATCGCTTTGGCAAACTCTTCGCTTTCTTTCTCAGGGTTGGTATCGTCAAAACGCAAATTACAGGGCGCGTCATAATCACGCGCAATGCCAAAATTCAGACAAATGGACTTCGCATGCCCGACATGCAGATAGCCATTAGGCTCAGGAGGAAAACGGGTATGCACACGCCCGTCATTTTTATTGTTGGCGATATCTTCGTTTATCTTGTTACGAATGAAGTTCGTCGGTGTCACCTTTTCTCCGCCGCTCGTAACATTATCGGTAGTTTTATCAGTTGCTGAACTCATGAATCTGCCATTAGGCGCAAGAATGCGCAAATTAAGTAAATGTCTAGGATAGGTGGGGATTTTAGCGATATTTACAAGCTAATGCGACACTTGAACCTGGGATGCTTCAACTTTTTCGCGGAATATCGCTTTCTAGGACAACTTTGCCAAAACAACAAGCTCTCACGCTTTCCTTTTCAGCATCCTTTTCTTTTCAAGACCAATATAGGACAATAAGCCCAATTAACACATCCAAACTTCGATCACTCGCTATGCCAGAAAAGAAAGCTCCCACCAAAAAAGCCGCCAACGTCAATTTTGAGAGCCAGCTGCAAGAGCTGGAAACTATTGTTGAGCAGCTTGAAAGTGGCGAACTGCCGCTGGATGAAGCCCTGAAAGTGTTTGAAAAAGGGGTTAAATTGTCCCGTCAGTGCCAACAGCTGCTCGCCGATGCCGAGCATAAAGTTACTGTACTGATGGATAATCAGGAACAGGCCTTCGAAGTCGACGAACCATAAGCTCTACCCTTCATGACGATTCAGCAGCAACTAGAACACTGGCAGGACCGGATCAGCAAGCTATTAACTGAGAGCCTGCCCAGTGACGGCACCAGCCCACAAAGCTTACATCAGGCCATGCGCTACGGTGCGCTTAATGGTGGCAAACGTATTCGGCCGACATTGGTGTATATAACCGGTCAGGCGCTAGGGGCAGAACTTTCCGATTTGGACAGCCCAGCATTAGCCGTAGAGCTGATCCACTGCTACTCACTGGTTCATGACGACCTGCCGGCGATGGATGATGATGATTTACGTCGCGGCAAACCGACCTGCCACATTAAATTTGATGAGGCAACAGCGATTCTAGCCGGGGATGCGCTGCATACTCAGGCTTTTGAAGAGCTGGCAAGCCATCCGTTTTCAGCAAAAGCCCAGCCCCAACAACTTCAAATGATTCAGCTACTTGCTCAGGCCAGTGGCTCTCTTGGTATGGGTGGCGGTCAGGCCATTGACCTGGAATCGACATCGAAAATGATAGACTTAGCAACACTTGAACAAATGCACCGAATGAAAACCGGTGCCTTGATCAAAGCCAGTGTGTTATTGGGTGCTTTGTGTGCCGGAAAGCTCGATCAGCAAGAGCAAAACGCTTTGGAGCTATATGCGGACGCCATTGGACTTGCTTTCCAGGTCAAAGACGACATTCTGGATATCGAGTCAGACACCACCACACTTGGTAAGCCGCAGGGCTCTGATTTGGCCAAGGATAAGAATACTTACCCCGCCCTGCTGGGGCTTGACGGTTCTAAGCAGAAATTAGAGGATTTATTGGATTTATCCCTACAAGCACTGGCTAAGTTGCCGTACAATACCGAGTCCCTCGCCGAGTTGGCGAACTATATAGTCAATCGTAACGCTTAATTGCCGCAAAACCCTATGAGCTCTGAAAAATACCCATTATTAATGCACATTGACTCGCCTGTTTACCTCAGGCAGTTGGAAAAGTCGCAACTGAGCGAAGTTGCCGACGAACTACGTCAGTACCTCATAGATACCATCAGCCAATGTGGCGGCCACTTTGCAGCAGGTTTAGGTACGGTTGAGCTCACCGTTGCCCTGCACTACATGTTTAACACCCCGGATGATCGCATTGTCTGGGATGTAGGCCATCAGGCCTATCCTCATAAAGTGCTAACTGGGCGTCGCGATCAGTTACAAACCATTCGACAAACAGACGGTCTACACCCGTTCCCGGTTCGCACTGAGTCCGAATACGATACCTTTGCGGTGGGGCACTCCAGTACCTCAATCAGTGCAGCCCTGGGTATGGCACTGGCAGCCAAACAACAAGGCCTGGATCGCCATTGTGTTGCAGTTATTGGTGATGGTGCTCTAACGGGCGGCATGGCTTTTGAAGCCATGAATCATGCTGCTGATACTGATGCAAATATTCTGGTCATTCTGAATGACAATGAAATGTCGATCTCAGAAAACGTCGGTGGTCTAAACAAATATTTAGCCAAATTATTGGCTGGCCGCTTTTATCAGCGTGTCCGTGAAACAGGCAAAAAAGCGCTACATAATATCAAACCACTATCAGATTTCGTTAGTCGTGCTGAAGAGCACATGAAGGGTATGGTTCTTCCGGGCACTTTGTTCGAAGAGTTAGGCTTCAATTATAATGGACCCATTGATGGTCATGACTTACCGACATTATTAAATACTCTCAATAATATTAAAGAGCTGAAAGGTCCTCAGTTCCTGCACATTGTTACGCGCAAGGGCAAAGGCTATGAGCCGGCGGAAAATGATCCGATTGCCTACCACGGCGTACCGATTTTTGATCCTAAAGATACCAGCCTGCCCAAAGGTAAAAAGCCTAAAACCTATTCCAATATTTTTGGTGATTTCCTGTGTGATATCGCTACAAAAGATGAACGCGTAGTTGGCATCACACCTGCTATGCGTGAGGGCTCCGATCTGATTCGCTTCTCGCGCGAATTTCCCGAGCGTTATTATGATGTAGGTATTGCGGAACAACACGCAGTGACAGTCTCTGCTGGTTTGGCTTGCGAAGGTTTAAAGCCAGTTTGCGCAATTTATTCGACCTTCCTGCAACGCGGTTATGATCAGCTGATTCATGATGTCGCTTTGCAAAACCTCGATGTGCTATTTGCCATTGACCGCGGCGGATTAGTCGGTGGCGACGGTGCCACCCATAATGGTGCTTTTGATCTGAGCTACCTGCGCTGCATTCCGAACATGGTTATCATGACGCCAAGTGATGAAAACGAATGTCGCCAGTGCTTATATACAGGTTATTTGTATGAAGGCCCTGTAGCAGTTCGCTACCCGCGCGGTATGGGTAGCGGCATAGAGCCAGAGCAAACGTTTACCCCATTCCCAATTGGCAAGGGCAGCATCAAACGTCGTGGTGAGAAAGTCGCCATCCTGGCCTTTGGTTCAATGGTTCAAACTGCCATGGAAGCGGCAGAACAAATCCACGCAACGGTTGCCGATATGCGCTTCGTAAAACCATTGGATGAAGAGTTAATCAGACAGTTAGCGGAAACCCACGAGCAATTCATTACCATCGAGGAAAACGCCATCATGGGCGGTGCCGGCTCCGCCATCAATGAATTCCTTTTGAATAACGACATTCAAATTAAAGTCAAAAACTTAGGGATTCCCGATAGATTCGTAGAGCATGGCGACACTAAAGAGTTGTTTAAAAGAATTGGATTGACTGCAGAAGATATTATTAAGAGCCTGTAGTTTGCTCGCTCTTTCGTAGGGTGCGTCGAGGAGCACCCTACAGCTCCCTCTACATATCACATTACAATTAAAACTAACACCTGCAATATCAGCCAAGCAAAAACACCAGCCAGTAAATCATCAATCATAATGCCAAAGCCGCCGTGGACTTTTTTATCGAGCCATTTGATCGGCCAGGGTTTCATGATGTCGAAAATGCGAAACAGAATGAAGCCAATAATGGGCCAAATCCAACCTGCCGGTGCTGCGATCATGGTGACAAAATAGCCACAGAATTCATCCCAGACGATGCCGGGGTGATCATGAACACCAAGCTTTTTTGCGCTGTAATGACAAATGCCGATGCCGAGGATACTCAAAAGTATGGTTGCTGCGATATACCAGTGAACACTTAATGAGGACAAGCCATACCAAAGTGGAATAGCAACTAGTGTACCCCAAGTGCCGGGAGCTTTAGGCAATAATCCGGAGCCAAAACCAAAGGCAAGGAAGTGAATAGGATTCTTAAATACGGTTTGGCTTAATGACATGTTTGGTTCGCTTTAATAATTTATTCGGAAAAATGCTGCCAGCCCTGTCGCTTCGGCTGAAAGGGCTTTCCATCCAGTAACAATTGAATATCAGTTTCTTCTCCAGCTGTTATTGAACCGATTCTATGGACATTGACCTTAAAGTCTTCGGCAAGATTGAGGATCTTGTTGCGCATGCTGGATTTGGCGGTAAAGCATAATTCATAGTCATCCCCGCCATTCAGTGCAAACTCACGCGCACCTTCCAATCCTACAAATTCAGTTAACTGCTCAGATAAAGGCAATGAGGCGACTTTGATTTTTGCCGAACAATTGCTCTTTTCAAGGATATGCCCTAAATCAGCCATCAAGCCATCAGAAACATCGATAGCGGCATGGGCTATCTTGGATAGCTTTCTTGCAAAAGCTAAAGGTGGTTCGGGGCGTAATAATCGCTGCCATAGATAAGTTTCAGCGTCATTGAGTTGGTTCAATTTAGAGTGCAAACCCAATGCGGCGGCGGCATCGCCGAGATATCCCGTAACCCAGATATCATCATCCAGCTGTGCTGACTTTCTTAGCAGAGCTTTGCCTGTTTTAACCGTTCCAAATACGGTAACCGAAATCGTCAGTGGCCCCTGTGTGGTATCACCACCAATCAGTGGAATATTAAAAGTTTCGCTGGCTTGCTTTAAACCATAACTGAAAGCTTCGAGCCATTGTGTATCAACTTTTGGTAAGGCAATGGCCAAGGTAAAGCCTAGAGGTTTGGCGCCCATTGCCGCTAAATCACTGACATTCACGGCTAACGATTTATAGGCAATATCGGCAGGATCAATATCTGAAAAAAAATGAACGCCATCCACCAGTGTATCAACGGAAGTGACCAGTTGGCGCTTATCAGGGACGGAGAGAACAGCACAGTCATCACCCACCCCTTCTATCACTGTGTCAGAATGCGATTGGCTAAAACTGAAATACTCCTTGATCAGTTCAAACTCTTTCATGATATGACTTGGTCAGTTAATTATTCGTGGGGGCGTAAGTCTTTACTGATCTTATCAAGCACACCATTAACGAATTTATGTCCATCGGTAGCACCAAAAGTTTTGGCCAGTTCAATACCTTCGTTAATCACAACCTTCTTAGGCACATCAATGCGCTTTTTCAATTCAAATGCTGATAACCGAATAATCGCGCGCTCAATCGGATCGATATCATCGATATCTCTTTCCAATGCAGGAGCAAGAGCCGCATCAATTTCGTCAAGGTTGGTCAACACGCCAGAAAAAAGCTCCTGAAAATAAACCGTATCTACTTTTTTAGCATTCATGGTGGTCAGGTATTGCGCCTCAATCTCATTCAAAGGATTGGCTGACATTTGCCACTGATAAATTGCCTGGATTGCATATTCTCTTGCACGACGACGCGCAGCGGGTTTGAAGGTTGTACTCATGAGCGTTTCTCTTTTAGTGCGCGAGTTAAATTAATCATTTCAACAGCAGTCGCTGCAGCTTCCCCACCTTTGTTCATTTTTGCTGGGTTAGCGCGTTCTTCGGCCTGCTCCTCGGTATTTACAGTTAAAATGCCGAAGATGACAGGAATATCATTGTCCAAGGAGGCGCGCATCAATCCAGAGCTCGACTCAGCACAGACATAATCAAAATGTGGAGTATCGCCACGAATAACCACACCGATGGCAATGACAGCGTCAAACTGCCCCGTTTTGGCAACCTGCTGAACTGCATAGGGTAATTCATAAGCCCCTGCCACATCAAACAGCTCAATATTCTCATTCGGAACTTTAAGTTCATCCAGGCGCTGTTTGGCACCAGCAATCATTTTATTAATGATTGGGAGATTAAAGCGGGCGTGGACGATGGCGATTCGACCGCCGGTGTATTCTGTTGCAGAAAAGTCTAACTTGAAGTCGCTCATAACACTGTGAATTACGAAAAATTATCGCGTATTGTAATATGAATAGGTCCTTTTGAGTATGATTATCTTGAAGAATCCTATATATTACGGTTCGTTCTAGGCTTTTTATAGCAACAAGGACACAATAAAAAATATAGCATTTAGTAATAAAAGGAATACTAATAATGAAACTTCCAAAACCAAACTTTTCCTTCGCCAGTCTTTATAAAAACAGCAAATTGCTGATTGGTGCGGGTGTCGTTTTTGTTCTTTATATTATCTTGCGCAATTCTGTGTTTTACGCAGAACCGGGGTACGTCTATCACGTCCGAACCATTCTCGGTAATGAGCATGCTGTCAGTGACGTCGGGTATCAGTTCTTTTTTTTCGGTCGCTGGAATTCATGGAAGCGCGCGACGACTGTGCAGGCGGTACTTGGTGGTCATGCTAATAATGTCAGTGCAGAAAATGAGTCAAAACAGGGCGGTAGTGCCAGCCTTCCACCGCTGAATATTATGTTCCTAGATCAGGTTGATGCTGATGCACAGGCGACCGTGCGATTTTCGATACCTACTGATCAAGAAGGCTTCTTGAACCTTGCACATGAATACCGTACTCCTGACAATTTCCTGCGGACAGCACTAATACCTGCATTCAAAGAAACCCTGCAGGCAACGGCCTCATTGATGAGCGCCGAAGACTATTATTCTGGTGGTCGTACTGAGTTTAATACCGAATTCGAAAACCAGATGGCCAATGGTATCTATATCGTTCGTCGCGAAGAGCGCCGTGAAAGCGTACAAAGAGAACGCCTGTCTTCTGCTAATGCCACATTAGGCAAAGAGCAAAAAGAATACGATGATGAAATCAAAATCTCGTTTGAAGTAAAAAAACGTCTTGATGAGAATGGTGTCCCATTACGTAAAAAGCAAAAGTTCACTGGCTTTGGAGTGCAGGTGGTTGATGCTCGTGTCACTGATATGCGCCCTAACTCTCGGTTTATAGACCGTATGCAGTTAAAGCAAAAAGCCTCTGCTGATCGTGCTATTGCACGCGAACAGCGTATTCAGGAAGAAGAGCAGCGGCTGCTTGCGATTGCCCGTGGTGAGCGCGAAGTCGCTGAACGTCAGGCAGAAGCAAAAGTGAATCAGATTCAGAAAACCACAGATGCAGAAACGGAAAAGCAATTAGCTTTAACAGAAGCTCAGAAATTCAAGGAACAGGCTGAAATCCAAAAGGTCACTGCTGAAATCCAACTGGAAAAAGCGCGCATTGAAGCAGAAACCAAAAGAACTCTGGCTGATGCCGAAGCCTATCAGAAAAAAGTGATTCTTGAAGCCGATAATGCCCTGGCACAGAAGCTTGAGGCTGAGATCGAAATTCAAAAACTATGGGCAGATGCGTTTGCTAAGCGTCAGGTTCCAACCAATGTCTTTGGCAGTAATGGCAACACTCCAACCGGTTCTGACTCAGAAACTAAGGCTTTCATGCAAATGTTAACCTTGGATGCAGCCAAAAGACTAAGCTATGACAGAGATATAAAGAAATAAGCTTCGTTAGATAAGTTTAAAACAAAAATCCCGCCAACTGGCGGGATTTTTATAAGTTCTAACTCTGGAATTACTGCTCTGGAGTTATGTTTTCAACAATTTCCAGTCCATAACCAGCCAGGCCGGTGTACTGACTTCCTGAACTCAATAATCGCATCTTATGAACGCCTAAATCAGCCAGAATTTGCGAGCCAATACCGACAGTTCGTTTCTTTTGACGCTTTTGCTCCTGAGTTAAAGGTTCCCCTTTATCTTCCTGTTCAAAGCGACGAATCCGATTAAGCACTTCCTCACTGGATTCTTTATTGGCAAGCACAACCACTACACCCTCACCTTCTTTGGCGATACGCTCGATGGCTTTACTTAAACCCCAGCCAGGCTTTCTACCACGTTGAGCTTCCAGCAAATCACCGAGGCTATCCGTTAAGTGAACACGTACTAACGTTGAGGTATCGTTTTTAGGATTGCCCTTCACCAAGGCGAAATGTACTTGACCATCAATGGTATCGCGGTAGGTGTGAAGGCGAAATTCTCCATGCTCAGTGGGCCAATGGCACTCACTGACCTTTTCTACCGTTTTCTCTTTGGTCGAGCGGTATTCAATCAGATCCGCAATGGTTCCAATTTTCAGGTTGTGTTCCTGAGCAAAGGTTTCCAAGTCAGGGCGACGAGCCATGGTGCCATCTTCATTCAAGATCTCAACGATTACGGCAGCTGGCTCAAAGCCTGCTAAACGCGCTAAATCACAGCTTGCCTCAGTGTGACCCGCACGATTCAGAACACCACCAGGTTTAGCCATAATTGGAAAAATATGACCCGGCTGAACAATATCGGTAGGCTTGGCATTCGGAGCCACCGCCATCTGCACGGTTCGAGCACGATCAGCGGCAGAAATACCGGTAGAAACACCTTCGGCCGCTTCAATGGATACCGTAAAGTTGGTACTGAAACGGGCACCATTCTGCTGTGACATCAAGGGCAAATTGAGTTGCTCACAACGCTCACGGGTCATGGGTAAACAAATCAATCCTCGGCCATAACGCGCCATAAAATTAATATCTTCTGGACGCACCTGAGTGGCCGCCATCACCAAATCGCCTTCGTTCTCACGATCTTCGTCATCCATCAGAATGACCATTCTGCCCTGACGGATATCTTCAATAATTTCTTCGATGCTATTTAATTGCATATCACTCACACATTTATTGAGGTTTAGCAGCTCCAGTCTGCATCAAGCGCTCTAGATAACGAGCAATGAGATCAATTTCCAAATTGACCTTGGTTCCCACCTGATAGCTATCAGCAATGGTTTCTTGCAATGTATGTGGGACCAGATTGAGGAAAAAACAATCCTCATCAAGCTGATTAACGGTCAAACTGGTACCGTCAACCGTAATTGAGCCTTTGATGGCGATATAGTGTAACACGTCTTTCGGAGCACGAATGGTGTACTGGATAGAGCGTCCGGCATCTTCAATCGCAAGTACTTCACCAATACCATCCACATGGCCGCTGACCATATGACCGCCAAAGCGTGTCGTTGGCAGCATGGCTTTTTCAAAATTAACGGGCTGATGCGCCTGGTAGTGTTTAAAGCAGGTCACCTTAATGGTTTCGACCGAGACATCTGCTGAAAAGCCGTCTTCAAACTTTTCAATTACAGTCAGGCAGACACCGTTACAAGCAATGCTATCGCCAAGTTCCACATCAGACAAATCCAGCTTGCCCGTTTGAAAACGGTAGCGAGCATCTTCGCCTTTTGGCTCAATTGCAGCAATGTAGCCTGTTGCTTCTATAATTCCGGTAAACATAACTAAGCCTTTTTAAAATAGTAATTCAATCGCAGATCATTACCTATCTGCCGAATATTGCCGAGGGTTAACTCTATATTCTGTTGCATAGTTTCCAGCGGTAACTGAACCATAGGCCTGGCCGCGCTACCCATCAGCTTCGGGGCCATATAAACAACCAACTCATCAACCATTTCCTGCTCGATAAAAGCACCCACTAGACCACTGCCAGCCTCAATCAAAACATCATTGACTCCGGTCTCTGCCAGCAACATGAGTAATGCTTTCAAGTCGATTTTGTGGTGAGAAATCTTATCTTTACCGGGCAACAGTGCGACTGTTTTCTGTTCAACATTTGCTGGGTAATCTTTTTCTGATAAGTGACCGCTAACCAACCAGCAATGTCCTTCATTGCTGAATATTTTGGCATTTGGTTCGACAATATTTTGTGAATCAATGATAACTCTGATGGGTTGAGCGAAATGAGGGTTTGCAATATAGGCCGATTCACGCACGTTCATGGATGGGTCGTCAATCACCACAGTACCAGAGCCCGTGATAACGGCACCTGACTCTGCACGTAAACGCTGAACATCACGGCGGGCATCAGTTCCAGTGATCCACTGACTTTCGCCACTGGCCATTGCGGTTCTGCCGTCCAGACTCATGCCAATCTTGACAACTACTCTGGGTAGGCCGGTTGTCATACGCTTAATAAAACCAAGATTGAGCTGTTCGGCTTGCTCCCGCATTAGTCCGTGTTCTACTTCGATGCCGGCGTTTTGTAAGATCTGCATTCCTTTTCCCGACACCAATGGATTGGGATCGAGCATTGCGGAAACCACTTTTACAACGCCGGCTTCAACCAAGGCCTCGGCACAGGGTCCCGTTTTTCCATGATGAGCACAAGGCTCAAGAGTTACATAGGCGGTTGCCCCGCGTGCATTGTCACCAGCACGATTCAAGGCATTGATTTCAGCGTGGGCAAAGCCTGGCTTTTCATGCCATCCCTCGCCAATAATTTGCTCGTCTTTTACCAGAACACACCCCACCCTGGGATTGGTTCTTGTGGTGAACCAGCCTTTGCGTGCTAACTGAATAGCTCGCGCCATGTAGCTGGAGTCTTGTGTTGTAAAAGACATATCAGGTATGAGTTACCTTTGGGATGTGTAAAAGCGACAGCGGTTACTTACTGTCGCTCTGTAATTTATCGATTTCTTCGCGAAAAGCATTTACATCTTTAAAGCGACGATAAACCGAGGCAAATCTCACATATGCCACTTCATCAAGGCCTCGAAGAGCCTCAATCACCAGCTCACCGACAACGGTAGATGGCACTTCGCGCTCACCAAGAGCGCGAATTTGTGACAAGATTTTATTGATAGCGGCTTCCAGATCTTCAACACTGACTGGACGTTTTTCAACGGCCTTTGCTAAACCCATTCTTAACTTAGCCTCATTAAAGGGCTCACGCGTTCCGTCAGTTTTAATGATCTTAGGCATTACCAGCTCAGCACTTTCGAAAGTCGTATAACGCTCGCCACAGGCAAGGCATTCTCTGCGGCGTCGTACCTGACTGCCGTCAGCCACTAAACGTGAATCAATAACCTTCGTATCCGGGTGAGCGCAAAACGGGCAATGCATAACAGCTCCTTATGTTGCCAATAGCGTGCTTATCAATTAACTGCGATAGACTGGAAAGCGGACTGTTAATTCCAGAGCCTTTGCTTTCACATCCGCAATCGTTTGTTCGTTTGTAATATCGTCAAGAATATCACAGATCCAGCCAGCAAGCTGAGTGGCTTCAGCTTCTTTAAAACCACGAGTTGTGATGGCAGGAGTACCCATACGTAAGCCACTGGTTACAAAAGGTGAGCGTGGTTCATTGGGTACGGTATTCTTGTTTACTGTGATATTAGCCTGGCCAAGTGCTGCTTCAGCATCTTTGCCAGTAATATCTTTATCGATTAAATCGATCAGGAAAAGATGATTATCTGTGCCGCCAGAAACGATTTTATAGCCACGCTCCATCAATACTTTGGTCATGGCTTGGGCATTAATTTTAACCTGCTTCTGCATGGCTTTGAACTCGTCACTTAGGGCTTCTTTGAAAGCTACCGCTTTAGCAGCGATTACGTGCATTAATGGACCGCCCTGACCGCCTGGGAAAACCGCAGAGTTGAGCTTTTTCTCAAGATCAGGGTTAGAACGGGCAATGATGATACCGCCGCGAGGGCCGGCTAATGTCTTATGAGTGGTTGATGTAACCACATCCGCATATGGAACTGGGTTAGGATATTCGCCTGCAGCAATCAAGCCTGCAACGTGTGCCATATCCACAAATAGGTAAGCACCAACTTTGTCGGCAATTTCTCTGAATTTGGCCCAGTCAACTACACGAGAATAAGCCGAGAAACCGGCAACGATCATTTTTGGCTTATGCTCAAGTGCTAAGGCTTCAACTTGCGCATAATCAATGTAACCGTTTTCATCAACGCCATATTCAATCGAATGATAGATTTTGCCTGAAAAGTTAACCTTCGAACCATGAGTCAGGTGACCACCGTCAGACAGACTCATACCTAAAATGGTATCGCCTGGCTTAACTAGCGCCATGTATACTGCAGCGTTTGCTTGTGAGCCAGAGTGAGGCTGGACATTGGCATAATCAGCGCCGAAGAGCTCTTTAATGCGCTCAATGGCCAGTTTTTCAGCGATGTCCACATATTCACAACCACCGTAGTAACGCTTATCGGGATAACCTTCCGCATACTTATTGGTTAACACAGAACCTTGAGCTTCCATTACGCGCTGACTGGTATAGTTTTCTGAAGCAATCAGCTCAATATGCTCTTCTTGGCGCTTCTTTTCAGCTTCAATCGATGCGAAAAGTTCAGGATCAAACTCTTTTAATGGCGTGGTGTTGCCCAACATGTGCTAAACCTCAATTACGTTAATCAAATAGAATGCTTTTTTAGCATTAAGAAGTGGCGCTATTTTAACCTATCCATGGCTGAAATGTCCTACAAAATAGATAATTAATGGTTATAACCCTGAACTCAAATAACAGCTTTAGAACCAGCCACGATTCGACTCCAATTCCGCCTGACATTGTTTATACTGAGCTGCGTACTTCAGCGATTGCGCCTTAACCTTGTCTGCCACCTTAATCAGCCAGCCCTTGGAGTTATAGGTTTTTCTCTTATAGCCGCCCCAGCCTTCATGATAGGCAAGATACTGTGCACGAGCATCCCACTTTGAGATACCCAGTTGTTTGTGGCTATTGAATGTATACCAGCCAATGAAGTCGATAGCATCATCAAAGTTATCACGTCTTGCACCATGGTTATTGGTTGACGTCCGGTAAGTATCCCAGGTTCCCTCAAGTGCCTGAGCATAGCCATAGGCGTTAGATGGTCTAAATCCCGGAATAAAACCCAAGTACCACTTTCTGGCGGGACGAATATCATGCTGAAATTTGGACTCCTGATGCATGATAGCCAACTGCACATGAATTGGCGTGCCCCAGCGCTCCTGAGAATCCAAAGCGGCCTCGTACCAATCCTCATCTTCCAGAACACTGCAAGCATCGTTGACATTACTTGGCTTAAATGTTGAGCAGCCCTGTGCCATTAACAGAAAAAAACCACTTGTCAGTAAAATTAACAATTTTGAACGCAAACCTGTTTCCTCTCACAAATTGTTCTTTTTTTAGTAAATTTTAATATACCTTACAAAAATCAATGATAAAATAAATCAACTAGTTATATTAACTTCCGCTAACTTGCATCAATTAATTATGAGCGCCATTCTACTCGTCGATGACAGCCATGAAATTTTAGCGAACACTGCGCAACAGTTAACGGCTGCCGGTCACGATTATCATTATGCCGCTGATTACAAAGAAGCGTTAAATTACATTCGCCTTAACCGACCTCAAATCAGAATCGTTGTTGTCGCGCTCAATAATGCGCTTGGTTATCCTTCATTGCGTAAAATCAAAAGCGGAATGTCGGAGCGCGCCACCATTATTGTCTATTCGGACAACAAAGACCAGACTATAGCCAGCTGGGTTAAAAAACTTGGAATTGAGCACTATTTTGAACACAACCGCCAGGAAATTGACCTTTTTAACCGTATTAAGCGTAGCCTGTTCCAAAAAGGGATGTTCTTTACCAGTCAGCAGTTAAAGGAATTAACCAGCACCTTATCAAAGTATACTCCTGAGGCAGACAAGCTGGTTAAAGAAACAGCCCCACAGTCTAAAAGTCTGCAAGAGTTACAGCATAAATTGGCAAGACGACTTGAAGGTATCGAAAATCAACGAGGCTTCTTGCTGGAAGCCCAGAAGCAATGAGCTAACCACACAATTTAGCCAACCTCACAAGCATCTTCAACTACCTGACAATTCTCTACCTCTACCTGAATAGTGGCATGACCAATGCCATGCTCTTTCTTCAATAACAACAGCATCTCTTCCAATAAATTGTCACTATTTTTATTGGGATCAACCAGAGCATGAAATGTCATCATCGGCTCCGCTTCACTCAGACTCCAGGCATGCATATGGTGGACGTCTTTAACCCCCTCGATAGACATTAAGTCTAAGCGAATATTACTCATGCTGATGCCGATAGGTGTACCCTCTAGCAATATATGGGATGCGTCTTTAATAACGTGGTATGCGCTTCTCAGGATCAGAACTGCAACGAAAATAGATAATAGTGGGTCGACCCATAGTAGCCCCCATATCCATATTACAATTGCTGCGATAATTGCGCCAACTGATCCGAGTAAATCACCCAGGACATGCAATAACGCGCTTCGTATATTGATATTGGAGTCACCGGCACTATGCAGGATCTTGAAGACGAGTAAATTTACAATCAGTCCTATGACCGCCACGGTAAACATACTGACACTTTGAATGGGGTTAGGCTCAATAAAGCGATGAATCGCTTCCCAGAGAATCCAACCAGTAAGTAATATCAGAAAAACACCATTGGTATAGGCGGCCAAAACTTGTAACCGACCGTAGCCGAAAGTCCGTTTACTATCTGCGGGCTTAGCAGCAAAATAAAGAGCGGAATATGCCAGTAAAAGCGCTGCAGTATCTGTCAGCATGTGTCCAGCATCTGCAAGAAGGGCAAGGGATCCAGAAACAAGACCGCCAATAACCTCAACGACCATGAAAGTTCCGGTTAATGACAATGCCCAAAGCAGATTTTTCTTACTAGCTACATGTGTGCCATGTGACTCATCATCATTTAAATGATTATGGTTGTGGTGTGTGCCCATAATAACCTTCTTTCAGAATGTTGCCTTGAGTGTAACAAAGATTTTAAGGCATTCGAAACAGAATTATTATTCATGACAATGAAGACAGGTCGCCCTTAACAATTGGCGTTAAAGTCCTTACACTTAGCAGTTATCTTCAATACTTGGTATCGTTATGCCTGAACTACAAGAATTACCAGAAGACAATATTTTTCAAGCATACGGCATATTATTGCTCGAAAATAAACACAGGTTTGTCAAAAAGCTCAAAAAGCATTACACCCCCTCTATTCATGGTCATAAGACCTGGAACAGCAGCTTCCTGCTAATGGACTACTTTTTACACAAGCAACTATTAAACAACAAGCAGAGAGTATTAGAGCTTGGTTGCGGCTGGGGACCTACTAGCATTTTCTGTGCTCACCATGCAGGCTGTAAGGTTACCGGGACTGACAGAGACGATGAAGTTTTTCCTTTTCTGGAACTTCAGGCAGCACTTAATCAGGTCGAAATTACAACCGAATCAATCAGCTTTGAAAAACTCACAAAAAAGCATCTCACTGACTATGACATTGTCTTTGGAACCGATATTTGCTTCTGGGATGATCTGGCAAAGATTCACTACAATCTGATAAATCGGGCTAAAAAGGCAGGTGTAAAGCATGTTTTACTGGCAGATCCTGGCCGTCAACCGTTCTTTGATCTAGCCGAGCGAGTTCTTACTAAGCATGATGCTGAACTACTCGATTGGTATTGCACAGAGCCCGAGTACTTCGAGGGTTATATTCTGCATGTGAAGCTGTAAATCGAGTTACCACAATCGGCTTTATGCTAAGCTAGCCTTAGTTCAATCACACAACATTGGGGAAAGGGAATGAGTGATATAAATTATTATGCGGTATTGGTTGCAGCAATCTTATCGTTTGCTGTCGGAGGCTTATGGTACTCACCTATGTTATTCGGCAGAATTTGGCTAAAGGAAATGAAGATAGAAGCAGAAGATATTAAACAAAAACCTAGTGTCTTTATTCTGAGCTTTATATTTGCCCTGGTCGCTGTCTTTGTCATTGCAGACTTGCTTGGGCCCAATCCCGATCTCATACATGCTGTAACAGTTTGTGCAATGGTCGGTGCTATTGTATTTCTTGGCCTGGGTATAACGTATCAATTTAGCAATAAGTCATTAAGACACTTACTAATTGATGGCGGTTATCATCTTGTAATATTTACTCTGTTTGGATTAATACTCGGAAGCTGGCATTAATGCTATCAGCGGACACTTACTCAAGTTAATAAAAAACCCGCATAAAGCGGGTTTTTTAAAGTCACTATAGAAATTACTCTTCAGTAACTACTTCGTCTAAATCGACATCGTCTTCAACCACTGGACGGTCTACTAATTCAACGTATGCCATAGGTGCGTTATCGCCTGGACGATTACCACACTTAAGGATACGCAAGTAACCACCTGGGCGCTCCTGATAACGAGGACCAAGCTCAGCAAATAGCTTAGCAACTGCTGCATTATTACGAAGACGTGCAAAAGCAAGACGACGATTAGCAACGGAGTCTGTTTTCGATAGAGTAATTAAAGGCTCAGCAACACGACGTAATTCTTTTGCTTTTGGCAAAGTAGTACGAATTAACTCATGCTCGATTAATGACGCAGTCATATTACGGAACATAGCTTTACGATGTGAGCTGTTACGGTTTAATTTACGACCTGATTTTTGATGACGCATATTGAGTTCCTCACTCTATTTAATTGTAGCCTGCGGTAGTACTACAAAAACTTCTGTAAATATTTAAACTTTACGATTTCTTTGTTAGAAAAGTTTATTTCATTTACACAAACAAGATTAGAAAGTTCTAATCGATTAATCAGGTAACTGTCTGAATAAATTCAAAAAATTACCAAAGGGTTTCATAGCAAGCTATGAATAAAAAGGCGCAAGACAATGCTTGCGCCTAATTCTTACTACTAAGAACTAGTCACCGATAATGCTTGATGGTGGCCAATTCTCTAAACGCATACCTAAGGACAAACCACGTGAAGCAAGAACGTCTTTAATTTCAGTTAATGACTTCTTACCTAGGTTTGGAGTTTTAAGTAACTCAACTTCGGTGCGTTGTACCAAGTCACCAATGTAATGGATATTCTCGGTTTTAAGACAGTTGGCAGAACGTACTGTCAATTCAAGATCATCAACCGGACGCAAAAGAATTGGGTCGATTTCTGGCTCTTCTTTCTCTGGTTCAGCTTGTTTCTCGTCTTTCAAATCAACGAATGCCGCCAATTGTTCCTGAAGAATAGTCGCACTGCGGCGAATAGCTTCTTCTGGGTCAATGGTGCCATTGGTTTCAAGATCAAGTACTAGCTTATCCAAATCAGTACGCTGCTCTACACGAGCAGACTCGACCGTGTAAGAAACTTTCTTCATTGGGCTGAAAGAAGCATCAACTTGCAATACACCAATTGGTTTATCTTCGCCTTCAGGTTGTTTACGAGTATTAGAAGCCTCGTAACCACGACCTAAACGAACTTTGATGCGCATGTTTAAAGCGCCACCTTTATTCAAAGTAGCGATGTAGTGATCTTTATTGACCACTTCAGCACCTGATACTTCTTCAATGTCAGCAGCAGTCACGACGCCTTCACCTTTCTTTTGAAGAGTTAAAGTAGCTACTTCTTTATCTTCAAGGCGAACAGCCAACCCTTTTAAGTTCAAAAGGATATCGATAACGTCTTCTTGAACGCCCTCAATAGCTGAGTACTCATGAAGAACACCGTCGATTTCTACTTCTGTCACTGCGGCACCTGGCATAGAAGATAGCAAGATGCGACGCAATGAGTTACCCAAAGTGTGTCCAAATCCACGTTCAAAAGGTTCAAGTACCACTCGGGCTTTGGTGCCTTCGCTTGATTCAACCTTAATTTGGCGCGGAGTCAGAAATTCAGTCGCTGACATATTATCCCTCTCAAGGATTAAAATTACTTAGAGTACAACTCTACGATTAGGTTTTCATTGATGCTGGCGTCAAGTTCAGAGCGCTCTGGAACACGCTTAAACTGACCTTCCATTTTCTTACCATCAACTTCAATCCACTCTGGCTTGTCACGCTGTGCAGCCAATTCCAGTGCAGCAACGATACGTGCTTGCTTCTGTGATTTTTCACGTACAGAAACAACGTCTTCGGCTTTTACTGTGTAAGAAGGAATATTGACTGTTTCGCCGTTTACCAAGATAGCCTTGTGGCTAACTAATTGACGCGCTTCGCCACGAGTAGCAGCATAACCCATACGATAAACAACATTATCCAAGCGAGATTCTAAAAGTTGTAACAAGTTAACACCTGTTGCACCTTTTAGACGATCAGCTTCTTTGTAGTAGTTGCGGAATTGACGCTCAAGTACGCCATAAATACGACGAACTTTTTGCTTTTCACGTAACTGTAGACCATAGTCAGACAAACGGCTACGACGCGCGCCATGTTGACCTGGGGCTACTTCAATTTTACATTTAGTCTCAATTGCACGAACGCCAGACTTGTGTCCTAAATCGACACCTTCACGACGCGACAATTTGAGTTTTGGACCTAGATATCTAGCCATTTCAAACTCCCGTTAATCTCTTATACACGACGCTTTTTAGGCGGACGACAACCATTATGAGGAATAGGCGTCACGTCAGTAATGTTAGTGATCTTGAAGCCAGCTGCATTCAAAGCACGAACTGCTGATTCACGACCTGGTCCAGGACCTTTAACAAATACTTCAACGTTCTTCATACCCATTTCTTTAACTACTTGAGCAGCGCGATCAGCAGCTACCTGTGCAGCAAATGGAGTCGATTTACGTGAACCACGGAAGCCAGAACCACCAGAAGTTGCCCATGCAAGAGCATTACCCTGACGATCTGTGATCGTTACGATGGTATTGTTAAACGACGCATGAATATGCGCCATACCATCGACAACGTGCTTTTTAACTTTCTTTTTGGTAGTACGAGGTGATTTAGCCATGTGTTAATTCCACCATAACCATTATTTCTTGATTGGTTTACGAGGACCTTTACGGGTACGGGCATTAGTCTTCGTACGTTGACCGCGCAATGGCAGGTTACGACGATGACGGATACCACGGAAACAACCCAAGTCCATCAAACGTTTAATATTCATGTTGATTTCGCGACGCAAATCACCTTCAACGGTAAATTTGCTCACCTCGTTACGTAGATTCTCAATTTGGTCTTCGTTCAAATCTTTGATCTTTGCAGTAGTTTCAATTCCTGCAGCAGCACAAATTTTTTGTGCACGAGGACGACCGATACCATAGATAGCGGTCAAGGCGACATCAGCATGCTTATGTACCGGAATGTTAATACCAGCTATACGAGCCATTTAACAATTTCTCCTAAATTTAATAAGCAGGCGTGAAAGGCCGCGTATTCTAGCCACATCACGCCTAAAAATCAACCAATTAAATGACTAACCTTGACGCTGTTTATGGCGTGGGTCAGTACAGATAACGCGAACACTGCCGTGACGACGAATCACTTTGCAGTTACGGCACATTTTTTTTACAGAAGCACGAACTTTCATTTGCTACTCCAACATGCTTTAGCGACGAACACGACCCGATGGGCCCTGTTTCTTAAGATTCGCTTTCTTAAGTACTGAATCATATTGCTGCGACATAAGGTGAGCTTGCACCTGAGCCATAAAATCAATGGCAACAACAACGATGATCAGCAGTGAAGTTCCACCGAAGTAGAACGGGTAATTAAAGATCAGGATCAGAAATTCTGGCATTAAACATACAGCGGTCATGTAAAGAGCACCCCAGAAAGTCAAACGTGTTGTGACTTTATCAAGATACTGTGCTGTTTGCTGTCCAGGACGAATACCTGGAATAAATGCCCCTGACTTCTTTAAGTTATCGGCAGTATCTCTTGGGTTTTGCGTTAATGCAGTATAGAAAAACGCAAAGAAGATAATACCGACGGCATACAACATAATGTATACAGGTTTACCTGGCTGTAGGTTTTGCGCCATGGTGGTTAACCAGGTAACTTCACCTGAACCGCTACCGAACCAAGACAACAAAGTGCCTGGGAACAAAACGATACTAGAAGCAAAAATCGCTGGAATAACACCGGCCATATTAAGCTTCATAGGTAAGAAACTACTTTGGGCTGCAAAAACCTTATTGCCTTGCTGGCGTTTCGCATAGTTAATGGTAATTCTACGTTGAGCTCTTTCGAACCAAACGATGAAGTACACAACCGCTAATGCGAAGATACCAAAAACAAGTACGCCAAGAATGTTACGGTCCCCGTCATAAGCCTGTCCAAAAATCTGACTAATGGCTTGAGGGAAACCAGCAACAATACCTACCAGGATAATGATAGAAATACCATTACCTATACCACGTTCAGTAATTTGCTCACCCAACCACATTAAGAACATGGTACCGGTAACCAAAGTTACTACCGCGATAAAGTAGAATGAAAAATCAGGGTTTGCCACTAGACCAGGAATAATACCAGGTAACTGAGTAGACATACCAACCGCTTGTACAGTTGCCAAGGCAACCGTTAGGTAACGAGTATACTGATTGATTTTACGGCGACCGCTTTCGCCTTCCTTCTTGATCTCTTTCAGACGCGGATCAACAAAACTCAAGATTTGCATGATAATCGAAGCCGAAATGTACGGCATGATACCTAGAGCAAAAACAGAAGCACGCTCAAGCGCCCCTCCTGAGAATACGTTGAACATCGTAAAGATAGTTCCACCCTGATTTTCCAAGAAAGCTTGCAAAACAGAGCCGTCAACGCCCGGAACTGGAATAAAAGAGCCAATCCGGAAAACAATAATAGCCATGAGCACAAACAGCAAACGCTGTTTGAGCTCACTTAAACCACCGCCTTTAGCAATTTGCTGTGGTGATAATGCCATTATTCTTCAACCTTTCCACCAGCCGCTTCAATAGCAGCTTTTGCGCCTTTGGAAACACGAACTCCGCCGGTAACTGTTACTGCGCGCTCGATGTTGCCCGATAGCATGATTTTAACGTTTTCGATGTTGTTTGTGATTAATCCAGCTTTTTTCAAGCTCAACATATCAACAACTTCACCTTCAACTTTAGCTAACTCACTAAGACGAACTTCTGAAGTTACTAAAGCTTTACGCGATTTAAAACCAAACTTTGGCAAACGCTGTTTCAATGGCATCTGACCGCCTTCGAAACCGATCTTGTTGAAACCACCTGAACGTGACTTCTGACCTTTATGACCACGGCCTGCAGTTTTACCATCAGTAGAACCGATACCACGACCAACACGTTTGCGATCTTTTTTACTACCAGGAGCTGGCATCAATGTATTTAAACGCATGATATTACTCCTCTACGCTAACCATGTAGTAAACTTTATTTACCATACCGCGAGTTGAAGCAGTATCTTCAACTTCTACAGTATGACCGATACGACGCAAACCCAGGCCACGCAAGCAAGCCTTATGGCTGTCCAAGCGACCGATGCTTGAACGCGTCTGCGTTACTTTCATCATTTTCTTTGCCATGGTCTTAGTCCAAAATCTCTTCTACAGTTTTACCACGCTTGGCAGCCATGTCTTCTGGCGAAGTCATTTGCTTCAAACCGTTAATAGTTGCGCGAACAATATTAATTGGGTTTGTAGAGCCAATGCTTTTTGCCAAGATATTTTGGATACCTAGCACTTCAAATACCGCACGCATCGCACCACCTGCGATAATACCAGTACCTTCGGAAGCTGGTTGCATATAAACTTTAGATGCACCGTGCGCTGCCTTGATTGGATGTTGCAAAGTATGGCCGTCTTTCAATTCAACTTGAATCATATTACGACGAGCCTGTTCCATCGCTTTTTGAATCGCAACAGGAACTTCCTTTGCTTTACCACGACCAAAGCCAACTTTACCTTTACCATCACCAACAACAGTCAAAGCTGTGAAGCCGAAAATACGACCACCTTTAACCACCTTGGCAACGCGGTTTACGTTGACCAATTTCTCAACTAAACCTTCTTGGTTATTCATATCTTTTGCCATGCTTCACACCTTAGAATTGTAAGCCTTTCTCACGAGCCGCATCAGCTAAAGCCTGAACGCGACCATGATATTTAAAACCACTACGGTCGAAAGCAACCTGCTTTACACCCGCTTCTAAGGCACGCTCAGCAACTAAAGTACCGACATGCTTTGCAGCATCTACGTTACCCGTTGACTTAACGTCACCGCGAACTGTCTTCTCAACAGTCGAAGCGCTAGCGATCACATTACCGTTCTCACCGCTGATTACTTGTGCGTAAATGTGGCGAGGGGTTCTGTTAATAACTAGACGATTAACGCCTAGTTCATGCATTTTTGCACGGCTTTTAGCCGCACGACGCAAACGTTGAATTTTCTTCTTCATAACCCTGCCCTACTATTTCTTCTTGGCTTCTTTACGAACAATACGCTCGTCAGCATAGCGAACACCTTTACCTTTGTAAGGCTCTGGTGGACGATAGGCACGAATGTTTGCCGCAACCTGACCCACGACTTGTTTGTCAGCACCTTTAACAAGTAATTCTGTCTGAGAAGGCGCTTCAATAGTGATACCTTCTGGTGCTTCAAACTCTACTGGGTGAGAGAAACCTAGGCTTAAGTTCAATTTTTTACCTTGAACCTGTGCACGATAACCAACACCTACAAGCTGTAGTTTCTTTTCGAAACCGTTGGTAACGCCTGTAATCATATTGTTAACTAGTGCACGATATGTACCAGCCATTGCCCAGCTTTCTGCGCCAGCTGAAGGAGCGAAAGTTATTTCACCGTCTTCAACTTTTAATTCAACGTCAGAATGCAAAGCCTGTTCTAGCTGACCTTTTGAACCTTTTACACTGATCACGCCATCTTTGATGTTTACTTCAACACCTGAAGGGATAGATACAGCGCTTTTTGCTACACGTGACATCTTAAATCTCCCCTTACGCTACAGTGCAAAGAACTTCACCGCCGTGGCCATTCTTACGAGCCGCGCGGTCAGTCATAACACCTTTAGAAGTAGAAATGATCGCAACGCCCAAACCACCAATAACTTTTGGCAATTCGTCTACTTTCTTATAAATACGTAGACCTGGACGACTTACACGTTTCAATTCCTCGATAACCGGACGACCTTGGTAGTATTTCAACTCAACAGTCATTGTCGGCTTTGAACCTTCTTCTACGCTGAAGCCAGCGATGAAACCTTCATCTACTAGTACTTGAGCAATAGCTTTCTTTAATTTAGATGCAGGAATAGTGACAGTTTTCTTCGCAGCGGTCTGGCCGTTACGAATACGAGTCAACATATCTGCAATTGGATCTTGCATACTCATTGTGATTCTCCCAAGCCTTACCAGCTAGCCTTAACCAAACCAGGAACGTCACCTTTCATAGCATGCTCACGAAGCTTATTACGGCATAGGCCGAATTTGCGTAGGTAAGCATGTGGACGTCCAGTTACACGACAACGGTTACGTTGACGCACAGGATTTGCATTACGTGGTAGCTTCTGAAGCTTCACCTGAGCTTCCCAAACTTCTTCTTCAGAAGAGTTAGGATTCTTGATGATTGCTTTAAGCTCAGCGCGTTTTGCAGCGTACTTTTCTACAGTCTTTGCACGCTTTAATTCACGCTCAATCATTGATGTTTTAGCCATAGCGTGCCCCTTATGATTTCAATGGGAAGTTAAACGCATCTAGTAATGCGCGACCTTCGTCATTGGTAGTTGCCGTGGTGGTAATGGTAATATCCATACCGCGGATTTTGTCTACTTTATCGTAGTCGATTTCAGGGAAAATAATTTGTTCCTTGATACCAACTGAGTAGTTACCGCGACCGTCGAAAGACTTAGGATTCAAACCACGGAAGTCACGAATACGTGGAACCGCGATAGAAATTAATCTCTCTAGGAATTCCCACATACGCTCGCCACGCAGAGTCACTTTACAGCCAATTGGATAACCGTCACGAATCTTAAAGCCTGCGATTGATTTGCGAGCTTTAGTGATGACCGGCTTTTGGCCTGAGATAGCTGTCATGTCGTTGACTGCGTGCTCAAGAATTTTCTTGTCCGCAATAGCTTCACCCAGACCCATGTTTAATGTGATCTTGGTAATGCGTGGGACTTGCATAACTGATTTGTACTCAAACTTCTCTAGAAGCTGAGGTACAACAGTCTCTTTGTAAAAGTTGTGCAGTTTCGCCATCATTAATTACCTGAATATTAACAAATTAAATTGCTTCGCCAGTTTTCTTAAAGAAGCGTGATTTTTTGCCTTCTTCTACTTTAAAGCCAACACGGTCAGCTTTACCGGTAGAAGGGTTATAAATCGCCACGTTAGAAATATCCAACGATGCTTCTTTATCGATAATTCCACCTTCATTGATAGAACCATCCGGATTTTGACTTGGCTTGGTGTGTTTCTTCACCAAATTGATGCCATCTACGATCACACGGCCATTTGATAAAACACGCTTAACATTACCGCGTTTACCTTTATCTTTGCCTGCGATTACGATGACTTCGTCGCCACTTTTAATCTTTTGCATGATTCTCGTCTCTCTACAGTACTTCCGGTGCCAAAGACACGATCTTCATAAACTTGTCACCACGTAGTTCACGTGTAACAGGTCCAAAGATACGAGTACCAATCGGCTGTAAGTTATTGTTCAAAATAACAGCAGCATTGCCATCGAAACGGATCAAAGAACCGTCTGGACGACGTACACCCTTACGGGTACGTACAACTACTGCGTTTAGAACGTCACCTTTTTTCACCTTACCGCGTGGGATCGCTTCTTTTACGCTCACTTTGATTACGTCACCAATGTTGGCGTAACGGCGATGCGAACCACCCAGTACTTTAATACACATTACTCGACGAGCGCCTGAGTTATCAGCTACGTCTAGCATTGATTGCATCTGGATCATGGTTTTCTCCGCTTAAACCCGCGCTAAAATGGCGCGAGAGTATACCATTAAATTACTTAAATTCCTAACCCCGAGGAAAACTAATTGCTCGGGGCCGGCTTATCCTAACTTAGTTGGCGCGCTCAACTATCTCAACTAACTTAAATGACTTAGTTTTAGAGATAGGACGACACTCAACGATTCGGACTACATCACCTGCTTTACACTCGTTAGATTCATCGTGAGCGTGGATTTTAGTCGAACGCTTGATGAACTTACCGTATAGCGGGTGTTTTACCTGGCGCTCAATCAACACAGTGATAGATTTATCCATCTTGTCGCTGATGACTTTGCCCTGTAATGTGCGTTGAATAGTATCAGTGCTCATTATGAACCCGCCTTTTGGTTGATGATGGTTTTAACACGAGCAATGTCACGACGTAAGGCACGTAATTTGTGCGTTTCAGTCATTTGGCCCGTAGCCTTTTCCATACGTAACTTGAATTGATCTTGTAACAATTCGTGCAACGTTACGTTGAGCTCTTCAACGCTCTTGTCTTTCAATTCTGTCGCTTTCATTACATCACCGTCCGTTTAACAAAGGTTGTTTTGAAAGGAAGTTTAGCAGCCGCTAAAGCAAATGCTTCGCGTGCCAAATCCTCAGAAACACCCTCAACTTCATACAACATACGGCCTGGCTGAATTTGTGCAACCCAGTACTCAACGCTACCTTTACCTTTACCCATACGCACTTCAAGTGGCTTTTTGGTAATTGGCTTATCAGGGAATACACGAATGTATACCTTACCGGCACGTTTCATATGACGGGTCATTGCACGACGAGCAGCCTCAATTTGGCGTGCTGTCATACGACCGCGACCTGTCGCTTTCAAACCGAACTCACCGAAGCTCACATCATGAGCTACTGTGCCACGGTTACGCAGCTTGTGCTGCTTGCGATATTTAGTTCTTTTTGGCAATAACATACTTGCTCACCCCTACTTCTTAGCTTTAGGAGCAGGTTTTCTGCGGCGAGGTTTTTTATCTTCTTTTGGCTCAACTTTTTCTTGGCCAGGAAGAACTTCACCTTTGAAAATCCATACTTTAATGCCGATGATTCCGTAAGTCGTCAAAGCTTCTGAAGTTGCGTAGTCGATGTCCGCACGCAATGTATGCAACGGTACACGACCTTCACGATACCACTCAGTACGAGCGATTTCGGCGCCACCTAGACGACCACTTACTTCGATTTTGATACCTTCAGCACCAAGACGCATTGCATTCTGAACTGCGCGCTTCATTGCACGACGGAACATTACACGACGCTCAAGCTGTTGTGCTACGTTATCACCAACTAGCTGTGCATCTAGCTCAGGTTTACGTACTTGCTCAACAGATACTTGGGCTGAAACGCCTGCCATATCAGCAATTTTGGCACGCAACTTCTCAATATCTTCACCTTTCTTACCAATGACGATACCTGGACGCGCAGTGTGAATAGTCACACGAATTGCTTTTGCAGGGCGTTCGATATCAACACGTGATACAGAGGCGCTCTTCAATTCTTTGAACAACCACTTACGGATGTTGATATCACTTTCAAGGTTATCCGCAAAATCGCCGCGCTCAGCATACCAGGTTGCAGTATGCTTCTTTACGATACCTAAGCGGATACCAGTAGGATGTACTTTTTGACCCATTACCTTCTCCTAGTTATCCGATACTTTAACGGTTACGTGGCTAGAACGCTTTAAAATACGGTCGCCACGACCTTTAGCGCGCGGACGCATACGCTTGGCAGTTGGGCCTTCATCAACGAATACAGTTGAAACTTTCAACTCGTCGATATCTGCGCCTTCATTGTGCTCAGCGTTAGCAATCGCAGACTCAAGAACTTTCTTAATTAAACGAGCTGCCTTTTTTGGGCTAAACTCAAGAACGTTCAACGCTTTCTCTACTGGCAAGCCACGAATCTGATCGGCGACGAGACGCATTTTCTGTGCCGAGATGCTAGCATTGCGCAATTTAGCTGCTACTTCCATCTTTCACTCCTCGCCTTACTTCTTTTTCTTGGCTTTTTTGTCAACATCGTGGCCATAGTAAGTACGAGTTAATACAAACTCACCTAACTTATGACCTACCATGTCTTCATTTACGAAAACAGGTACGTGTTGACGACCATTGTGAACGGCAATCGTCAAACCAACCATTTCAGGGAAAACAGTTGAACGACGAGACCACGTTTTAATCGGTTTCTTGTTACCAGAGGCCGCAGCTTCTTCAACCTTCTTCAATAAATGAAGGTCAATGAATGGGCCTTTCTTTAACGAACGTGCCACAGTGCTATCCTCTATCGTTTGTTGCGGCGACGGACAATCAACTTGTCAGTGCGCTTATTACTACGGGTTTTCTTACCTTTGGTTGGAACACCCCATGGAGTTACAGGATGACGACCACCAGAGGTACGACCTTCACCACCACCATGCGGGTGGTCTACCGGGTTCATCGCGACGCCTCGAACTGTTGGGCGAACACCACGCCAGCGCTTAGCACCAGCTTTACCCAAGCTACGTAACATATGCTCAGAATTGCCAACTTCACCTACGGTGGCGCGACATTCTGCAAGCACTTTACGCATTTCGCCCGAACGCAAACGTAGAGTTACGTATGCACTGCCACGTGCAACGATTTGTGCATAAGCACCTGCGCTACGAACCATTTGCGCACCTTTACCAGGTTTAAGTTCGATGTTGTGAACAACAGAACCTACTGGAATGTTACGCATTGGCAATGTATTACCTGTTTTGATAGGTGCAGCATCGCCAGAAATGATTTGATCACCAGCTTGTAAGCCTTTTGGAGCGATAATGTAACGACGCTCACCATCTGAGTAACAAACCAATGCGATATGCGCACTACGGTTTGGATCATACTCAAGACGCTCAACTTTCGCTGGGATACCATCTTTATTACGTTTAAAGTCGATAACACGGTAGTGTTGCTTATGACCACCACCAACGTGACGCACAGTAATGCGACCGTTATTGTTACGACCACCATTTTTGGTTTTCTTCTCCAACAAACTTGCTTCAGGTTTACCCTTGTGCAAATCTGGGTTGACCACTTTTACGACAAAGCGGCGTCCAGGAGAAGTTGGTTTAGCTTTTACAATTGCCATTTACTTGTCTCCTTCTTACTCGCCGCCTGCAAAGTCAAGGTCTTGACCAGGCTTCAATGATACGTAGGCTTTTTTCCAGTTTGGACGACGACCTTCAACTAGACCAAAACGCTTACGCTTACCTTTCATGTTCAAAGTGCGAACAGATTCCACTTCAACCTCAAATAAGGTCTCAACGGCTTTCTTGATTTCACGCTTGTTAGCATCTTTGGCCACTTTAAATACAAACTGACCATCGCGCTCAGCCAAAATCGTCGCTTTCTCTGAAACGTGAGGGGCCAGAAGAACTTTTAAGATACGCTCTTGGTTCATCCTAACATCTCCTCTACTTTCTTAACCGCAGGGACAGTCATGATCACTTTGTCAAAACCAATTAGGCTAACTGGATCAAGAGCATTCACATCGCGAACG
This sequence comes from Kangiella aquimarina DSM 16071, assembly GCF_000374105.1. GTDB lineage: Bacteria > Pseudomonadota > Gammaproteobacteria > Enterobacterales > Kangiellaceae > Kangiella > Kangiella aquimarina. The sequence goes on along the minus strand of NZ_KB893651.1, from coordinate 27,844 downwards.
TCAACTTTATGCAAGTTGCGAGAAGCTAAGAACAAATTCTCATCAACAGAATCTGTAATGATAAGTGCTTCTTTAGTATCCAGTTCTTTCAACTTAGCAGCCAATTCTTTAGTTTTTGGTGCTGATACTGAGAAGTCTTCAACAACGATCAAACGCTCTTGACGAACTAACTCAGAAAGAATGCTCTGGATAGCACCGCGATACATTTTGCGGTTTACTTTTTGTGTATAGTCTTGTGGTTGTGCAGCGAAAGTTACACCACCTTTGCGCCATAGTGGGCTACGGATTGTACCAGCACGGGCACGACCTGTACCTTTTTGACGCCATGGCTTTTTACCACCACCGCTAACAGCGCTACGGTTCTTTTGTGCACGAGTACCGGCACGCGCAGCCGCTAGATAAGCAACGACCACTTGGTGAACTAATGATTCGTTAAACTCACGACCAAAAGCCACTTCAGAAACCTTGATTGCGCCGCCAGATGTTAAACTAAGTTCCATAGTCAACTCCTCTTGGCCTAGGCTTTCTCAGCAGGACGTACGATAACGTCACCACCGGTAGCGCCTGGGACGGCACCTTTGATTAACAACAAATTGCGCTCAGCATCAACACGTACAACTTCAAGAGTTTGTACTGTTACACGCTCAGCACCCATGTGACCTGACATCTTTTTGCCTTTGAATACGCGACCAGGAGTTTGGTTTTGACCAATAGAGCCTGGAGCACGGTGTGACAAAGAGTTACCGTGGGTACTATCTTGACCGCGGAAGTTCCAACGCTTGATAGCGCCAGCATAACCTTTACCTTTAGAGGTACCGGTTACATCAACTTTTTGGCCCGCTTCAAAAATATCAACTTTAACTTCGCCACCAACTTCAAAGCCGTCAAGAGAATTCACACGGAACTCCCACAAACCACGACCTGCTTCAACGCCAGCTTTCTTATAATGACCAGCTTCCGCCTTAGTGATGCGGTTTGCTTTACGGCTTCCTGTAGTAATCTGTACCGCTTCATAACCGTCAACGTCAGTTGTTTTCAACTGCGCGATGCGGTTTGGATCGGCTTCTACTACGGTAACCGGGATAGACACGCCGTCTTCAGTGAAGACACGAGTCATACCTCGTTTTATACCTACTATTCCGATAGCCATGTTTTAAACCTCAACCGAAATGGTTATCTACCTTGCTTCTAGTGTTGCCTTAAGAAAGGCTAATTTGAACATCAACACCAGCAGCCAAATCCAACTTCATCAAAGCATCAACTGTTTTTTCTGTTGGCTCGATGATGTCCACCAAACGCTTATGCGTACGAATTTCATACTGATCACGCGCATCTTTATTAACGTGCGGAGAAATCAGGATGGTGAAACGCTCTTTACGAGTTGGTAAAGGGATAGGACCTTTTACCTGAGCACCTGTACGTTTAGCGGTATTTACGATCTCTGAAGTCGATTGGTCAATCAACTTGTGATCAAACGCTTTCAATCTGATTCGAATACGTTGCTTTGCCATTGCAAAGAACTCCACTTTTAAAATTAAAGAACATAAAAAACCGCTCCACCCTGCTACATCGAGGGGTGCGGTTACCAAACTTTAATCAGACTCCAATCGAGCCTGTTGTTAGCAAAATCAATAACTTACTTTTAAAAAAGTCTGAAATTGCTTCGCAAGAACAACCCTAATAGTGGCCGTTACGCCTACAAAGGGACGCGAATTATAGGGTAAAAGCCAATGGAAAACAAGCCTTTTCCTAAATAACTCACTTTTTCTTAAGAATAAAAAAGCGAGCCCGAAGACTCGCTTTTTGAGTGCCGATTATCGATTACTCGATGATTTTAGCAACAACACCCGCGCCTACTGTACGACCGCCTTCACGGATCGCAAAGCGCAAACCTTCGTCCATCGCAATCGGTGCGATCAACTCTACGTTCATTTTGATGTTATCGCCTGGCATTACCATCTCTACGCCTTCTGGTAGCTCTACAGCACCAGTAACGTCAGTTGTACGNGGGCAGTCTACGTGCGCGTAGTGACGGTTTGGAGTTTCATACTCAACGTGTGACGTAGAAATCGTGATACCACGCTCTTTTTCTTCTGGAGCGTTGTCGATGTCTGCGAATGCACGTGCTGAACCACCATAGACTTTCGCCAATACGGTACAGATTGCTGCAGTTAGAGTCGTTTTACCGTGGTCAACGTGGCCAATAGTACCTACGTTTACGTGCGGTTTCGTACGTTCAAATTTTTCTTTAGCCATTTTCAATTCCTCTAATTAAAGTTTGGAACTAATATTTCAAATTAAATTAAGAATTCTTGCTCATGATTGCTTCAGCAATGTTCATTGGAGCTTCTGCATAGTGCGAGAACTCCATGGTGAAGCTAGCACGACCTTGCGACAAGCTGCGTACGTCAGTAGCGTAACCAAACATTTCTGAAAGCGGTACTTCCGCATCAATCACTTTACCTGATGAGTTCTCACCCATACCTTTCACAAGTCCACGACGACGGTTAAGGTCACCCATAACGTCACCCATGTACTCTTCAGGAGTAACAACTTCGACTTTCATCATAGGTTCAAGTAGTGCAGGGTTTGCAGATTTTGCTGCATTTTTAACAGCCATGCTACCAGCAATCTTAAACGCCATTTCAGATGAGTCGACATCGTGGTAAGAACCGTCATAAAGAGTCGCTTTAACATCAAGTACTGGGTAGCCAGCCAAGATACCATTTTCAAGCTGCTCTTCGATACCTTTAGCAACTGCACCAATGTATTCTTTAGGAACAACACCACCGACGATGGCATTTTCGAACACGAAACCAGTACCAGCTTCCTGAGGCTCAAGTTTAACCCAAACATGACCGTACTGACCGCGACCACCTGATTGACGTACGAATTTACCTTCGACTTCAACGGTATTACGGATAGACTCACGATAAGCAACCTGAGGCGCACCAATGTTCGCTTCAACTTTAAACTCACGCTTCATACGATCAACAAGGATGTCCAAGTGAAGCTCACCCATACCAGAAATAATGGTTTGGCCTGACTCTTCATCGGTACGAACACGGAAAGATGGATCTTCCTGCGCTAACTTACCTAAAGCAATACCCATTTTTTCTTGGTCAGCTTTAGTTTTAGGCTCAACTGCAACAGAAATAACTGGTTCAGGGAACTCCATACGCTCTAAAACAATTTTATGTTCTAGGTCACATAAGGTGTCACCAGTAGTTACATCTTTGAAGCCAACACCGGCAGCGATGTCACCAGCGCGAACTTCTTTGATTTCTTCACGGCTGTTTGCATGCATCTGAACAATACGACCGATACGCTCTTTCTTCTGTTTTACAGAGTTGTAAACGCTGTCACCAGAGTTAATAACACCTGAGTAAACACGGAAGAACGTCAAAGTACCAACGAATGGGTCAGTTGCAATCTTGAACGCCAATGCTGCAAATGGAGCATCATCATCAGCTTCACGAATTTCAAACTGCTCGCCTTCTTCGTCGATAGTACCTTGAATCGCTTTAACTTCTTTTGGTGAAGGCATATATTCAATAACAGCGTCAAGTACAGCCTGAACACCTTTGTTCTTGAATGCAGAACCACCAAACACAGGAATGATTTCGTTAGCCAATGTACGCTTACGAATTCCCATTTTGATTTCTTCTTCAGTAAGCTCGCCGCCTTCCAAATACTTTTCCATCAACTCTTCGGTAGCTTCTGCTGCAGCTTCAATCATTTCCATGCGCATTGCTTCGCACTTGTCTTGAAGATCTGCCGGGATGTCCTGATATTCAAAGGTCATACCCATGTCTTCTTCATTCCAGATGATCGCTTTCATCTTGACAAGATCGACAACACCCTTGAATTCATCTTCGCTACCAATGGTCATTTGCATCGGAACAGCAATTGCGTTCAAGCGTGATTTCAGCTGACTTACAACCATGTCAAAGTTTGCACCAGTACGGTCCATTTTGTTAACGAATACCATACGTGGAACTTCGTATTTATTTGCCTGACGCCATACAGTTTCAGTTTGAGGCTGAACACCTGACGAACCACACAATACAACTACAGCACCATCTAGTACACGTAATGAACGCTCTACCTCAATGGTAAAGTCAACGTGTCCAGGGGTGTCGATAATATTGATACGGTGCTCATCGAACTGAGCTTGCATACCACGCCAGAATGTCGTAGTAGCCGCGGAGGTAATTGTAATACCACGCTCCTGCTCCTGCTCCATCCAGTCCATGGTAGCGGCGCCATCATGCACCTCACCGATCTTATGTGAAAGACCAGTGTAGAAAAGAATACGCTCGGTAGTAGTGGTTTTACCAGCATCTACGTGCGCACAGATACCAACGTTACGGTATCTGTTAATAGGGGTTTTACGTGCCACAATAAACTCCTTGGATTACCAACGGAAATGTGAGAAAGCTTTGTTAGCTTCAGCCATACGGTGAACATCTTCACGCTTCTTAACAGCTGAGCCACGGCCTTCCAATGCATCAAGTACCTCGCCAGCCAAACGCTCACGCATTGACTTTTCGCTACGCTTACGAGCAGCATCAGTCAACCAGCGCATAGCTAGTGCTGTTTGACGCGCAGGGCGTACTTCTACAGGTACCTGATAGGTAGAACCACCAACACGGCGAGACTTAACTTCCACCATTGGGCGGATGTTATCCAGGCCTTTCTCAAATAGTTCTAATGGTTCTTCGCCTGATTTTTTCTCAGTGATAATGTCCAAAGCACCATAAACGATTTTCTCTGCAGTAGATTTTTTACCATCTTGCATCAAAACGTTGATGAACTTCGCTAACAATTCACTTCCGAACTTAGGATCAGGAAGGATTTCGCGTTTCGCGACAACACGTCTTCTTGGCATGTTAAATTTTCCTCATGCATGTGTAACTTCAGGGAAATCCAGAATAAGCTGTTACGATTCTTATCTGGCCTTACTCACATAGTGAAATAGCCGACCGGACGGTCAGCTACTAGACTATTCTCTAATTGTATGGCTTCAATATGTCAAAGATATTAAAACCAGAGCAAGTTAAACAATAACTTGCTATTAATTTTCTAGTGCAAGGCAATTGATTTTTTATAAGGCGAAGTTGGCGTTTAGACCAACGAGTTGCTGAAATAAAAAATCAATTAACGCAGCAATAGGAAATTAACCTTTTGGTCGCTTCGCACCGTATTTAGAACGGCCTTGCTTACGATCCTTAACACCTGCAAGGTCAAGGGTACCGCGAACACAGTGGTAACGTACACCTGGCAAGTCTTTTACACGACCGCCACGGATTAGTACAACGCTGTGCTCTTGTAGGTTGTGACCTTCACCACCGATGTATGAAGATACTTCATAACCGTTGGTTAGACGTACACGAGCTACTTTACGCAAAGCCGAGTTTGGCTTTTTAGGCGTAGTGGTATAAACACGAGTACAAACGCCACGACGTTGCGGACAAGCTTCCAATGCAGGAACGTTTGTCTTTTTTACCTGCTTCTTGCGAGGTTTTCTTACTAGCTGATTAATTGTAGCCATTTAATAAAATCTCTATATCTAGTTCACGCCAAACATGCGCGCCGATAACTCTAGGGCGCGCTATTCTAAAGAGGTCATGATTTAAAGTCAAGCTTGGCTAAACTTTGATCATTTTGCCAAGCTGACGGTCTAATCAGTCCTCACCCTCATTAATTGAGCTGAGCTCGTCAGATAATGCCTGCTCAACTTCGTCTGCTGACAGCCCTAAGTCCTCAACCATAGACTCTGCGCGTTTACGGCGACGTTCCGCATGATAGGTCAGACCTGTACCTGCTGGAATCAGACGTCCTACGATAACGTTTTCTTTCAAACCACGTAGATCATCTGTTTTGCCGTTAACTGCTGCTTCAGTAAGAACACGCGTGGTTTCCTGGAAAGAAGCCGCAGAAATAAAGGACTCAGTTGCCAATGAAGCTTTGGTAATACCCATAAGTACACGTTCAAAGTGCACCGGATCTTTACCGGCTTCAACTAGCTTGTCATTTTCCTCAAGCACTCTTACTACTTCCATCTGATCACCTTTCAGGAAGAGTGAGTCACCCGGATCAGTGACAATACACTTACGCAACATCTGGCGAATAATCACTTCGATGTGCTTATCGTTAATGCCTACGCCTTGCAGACGATAGACTTCTTGGACTTCGTTAACAATGTAACGAGCAAGCTCAGTAATTCCTTTCAGGCGTAAAATATCGTGTGGATTATCTGCACCGTCAGATACCACCTCACCCTTCTCAACTTTTTCACCTTCGAAAACGTTAAGCTGGCGCCATTTAGGAATTAGCTCTTCATAGGTATCGCCACCGTCTTGGGGAGTGATGACTAAGCGACGTTTACCTTTAGTTTCTTTACCAAAGCTCACTGTACCTGAAATTTCAGCAAGAATTGCTGGCTCTTTCGGTTTACGAGCTTCAAACAGGTCTGCCACACGAGGAAGACCACCGGTAATATCTTTTGTTTTTGAGCTTTCTTGCGGAATACGTGCAATAGCGTCACCGATATTAACTTCGGCACCGTCTTCCAAGCTCACGATAGCGTTAGTAGGCAAGAAGTATACCGCTGGCATTTCAGTTCCAGGGATGTATAGATCTTTACCTTTTTTATCAATCAACTTGATTGCTGGCTTAACATCTGAGCTCTTACTACCACTACGCTGCTTGTTCTCAGTAATTACGATTGAGCTCAAGCCAGTAAGTTCGTCAGTTTGACGCTCGATGTTTACACCTTCAATCATGTCTACGAACTGAATCTTACCATCCAGCTCAGCAATGATTGGGTGGGTGTGCGGATCCCAGTTAGCAACAATGTCGCCGCCTTTAGCCTGCTCACCTTCTTTTGCGCTTAATACTGCACCGTAAGGTACTTTATAACGCTCACGCTCACGGCCATACTCGTCAATGACATTCAACTCTGATGAACGAGAAACAATAACCAGTTTACCGTCCTGACGCTCAACAGTTTTTGCATTTTTAAGACGAATTTCACCGTCATTTTTAATCTGTACATTATTATCTGCAGATGCACGAGATGCAGCACCACCAATGTGGAAAGTACGCATCGTCAACTGTGTACCCGGCTCACCAATCGACTGAGCAGCAATAACACCAACTGCTTCACCCTGGTTGATGATATGACCACGGGCCAAGTCACGACCATAACAGGCAGCACAAACACCATTTCGGGTTTGACAGGTAATTACCGATCGAACTTTAACTTGATCGACTGAGTTCTGCTCAAGCGTCTCAACCCACTTTTCATCAAGTAAGGTACCGGCTTCTGCCAAAATGTCATCGGTGCCTGGAACATAAACATGCTCAGCAACCACACGACCAAGTACACGCTCACTCAATGGTTCTACAACATCACCACCTTCAATCAGTGGAGACATGTAAACACCTTCTTCAGTGCCACAGTCATGCTCTGTGATCACCATATCCTGAGCAACGTCAACTAGACGACGAGTCAGGTAACCTGAGTTTGCTGTTTTCAATGCCGTATCGGCCAAACCTTTACGAGCACCGTGGGTCGAAATAAAGTACTGAGATACATCCAGACCTTCGCGGAAGTTTGCCGTAATAGGCATCTCAATAATCGAGCCATCCGGCTTAGCCATCAGACCACGCATACCGGCCAACTGACGAATCTGAGCAGCACTACCACGAGCACCAGAATCGGCCATCATAAAGATTGAGTTGAATGAAGGCTGACGAACTGTATTACCTTCTTTATCAACCACTTCTTCGGTGCCAATAAAGTCCATCATCGCTTTAGCAACTTTCTCGTTGGTATGCGACCAGATATCTACAACTTTATTATAGCGCTCGCCCTGAGTCACAAGACCAGAGTTAAACTGTTCCTGAATTTCTGCGACTTCTTTTTCAGCTGCTTCAATGATTTCTGCCTTAGCCTCTGGAATCGACATATCCTCGATACCAACCGAAGCACCAGAACGTGTTGCATAACCAAAACCGGTATACATCAACTGGTCAGCAAAAATTACCGTAGCTTTTAGACCACATTCGCGATAACAGGTATTAACCAATTTAGAAATCGCTTTCTTTGTCATTGGCTTGTTCACAAGGTCAAAACTGATCCCATCTGGGACGATACCCCATAGTAACGAACGACCTACAGTAGTTTCTGCAAGCTCGATGCGGGCAGTTTTGTTACCTTCTTCATCAATATCAACCATTGGCAGACGGACTTTCACTTTTGCATGCAAGTCAACAATGCCGTTAGCATAGGCGCGCTGAACTTCGTCCGCATCAGAGAAGATCATACCTTCGCCTTTTGCATTAACGCGATCACGTGTCAAATAATAAAGGCCAAGTACTACGTCCTGGGTTGGAACAATAATTGGCTCACCGTTTGCAGGCGATAGAATGTTGTTGGTTGACATCATCAAGGCACGAGCTTCTAACTGTGCTTCAATGGTCAAAGGAACGTGTACCGCCATCTGGTCACCGTCAAAGTCAGCGTTGTACGCAACACAGACCAGAGGGTGTAACTGAATCGCTTTACCCTCGATAAGGACAGGTTCGAATGCCTGAATACCTAGACGGTGAAGTGTAGGAGCACGGTTCAGTAATACTGGATGCTCACGAATAACTTCTTCCAGAATATCCCATACTACTGGCTCTTCACGCTCAACCATTTTCTTAGCAGCTTTAATGGTTGTAGCTAGTCCACGCAATTCAAGCTTGCTGTAAATAAATGGTTTAAATAACTCTAGTGCCATCTTCTTAGGAAGACCACACTGGTGTAGCTTAAGTGTTGGACCAACCACGATAACCGAACGGCCAGAGTAATCAACACGCTTACCAAGCAGGTTCTGACGGAAACGACCCTGCTTACCTTTAATCATGTCTGCAAGCGATTTTAAAGGACGTTTGTTGGAGCCCGTAATCGCACGGCCACGACGACCGTTATCAAGTAACGCATCAACAGATTCCTGCAACATACGCTTTTCGTTACGGACAATAATGTCTGGTGCATTAAGATCCAATAAACGACGCAAACGATTGTTACGGTTGATGACTCGGCGATACAAGTCATTCAAATCAGAAGTTGCGAAACGACCACCATCAAGAGGAACAAGTGGACGTAAATCAGGTGGAAGCACTGGTAAAACAGTCATGATCATCCACTGAGGATCATTACCTGAATCAAGGAATGCTTCCAAAAGCTTTAAGCGCTTGCTTAGCTTCTTTAATTTTGTTTCTGAATTTGTGGATGGAATTTCTTCCTCACGAATCCGTTGCGCTTCTTCTTTGAGATCAATCAGATCGAGAAGTGCACTGATTGCTTCGGCACCCATTTTGGCTTCGAAGTCATCACCGAACTCTTCCAATGCATCCAGGTAGCCTTCTTCACTGAGAAGCTGACCAGCTTCCAAGGTCGTCATGCCAGGTTCAGTTACTACGAAAGCTTCAAAATATAGGATGCGCTCGATATCACGTAAGGTCATATCCAACAACATACCGATACGGCTTGGTAGTGATTTTAGGAACCAAATGTGTGCGACTGGGCAGGCCAAATCAATATGGCCCATACGCTCACGACGTACCTTAGTTAAGGTAACCTCTACACCACATTTTTCACAGATAATACCGCGGTGTTTTAATCGTTTGTATTTACCACACAAACACTCGTAGTCTTTCACTGGGCCAAAGATTTTGGCACAGAATAAACCGTCACGTTCCGGTTTAAAGGTACGATAGTTAATTGTCTCTGGCTTTTTTACTTCACCAAAAGACCAAGAGCGGATCTGGTCCGGGGATGCTAAGCCAATACGGATCGCATCAAACTCTTCGGACTGGTTCTGCTGCTTAATAAAATTTAATAAGTCTTTCACAATCGCTCTCCTAATGGAGTTAAAACCTTTACCCTAATGGCTCCACTTTTGTAGTGGAGCCGATGGAGTCGCCAGTGCTTAATCTTCGTGCTCAAGCTCAATGTTAATCGCCAATGAGCGGATTTCCTTCGTCAATACGTTGAATGACTCAGGCATACCCGGCTCCATGCGATGGTCACCATCCACAATGTTTTTATACATGCGGGTACGGCCATTCACATCATCCGACTTAACAGTGAGCATTTCTTGCAAGGTATAAGCAGCACCGTAAGCTTCCAGTGCCCACACCTCCATCTCACCGAAACGCTGACCACCAAACTGAGCTTTACCACCCAATGGTTGCTGGGTAACCAAGCTGTATGAACCTGTTGAACGAGCGTGCATCTTGTCGTCAATCAAGTGGTTCAGTTTTAGCATATACATGTAGCCAACGGTTACCGGGCGTTCAAAACGGTCACCAGTACGGCCATCATATAACCAGCTTTGGCCAGTTTTAGGTAATTCAGCCAATTCATACATGGCATGAATATCTTCTTCTGTCGCACCATCGAATACTGGTGTTGCCATTGGCACACCGGCACGCAAGTTTTCAGCCATCGCCATAACTTCGTCGTCTGTCATCTCTGACAAATCAACAGGTTTTTCATCGCGATGGTTATAAACCTTATTCAGGAAGGTACGAACAGTTTTTGGTGCCTTACCAGTATCCAGCAACTCACCAATTTTAATACCAACGCCTTTCGCGGCCCAACCCAGATGCGTTTCTAGAATCTGACCGATGTTCATACGCGAAGGTACGCCAAGAGGATTCAGAACGATATCAACTGGCTCGCCATTTTCGTCATATGGCATATCTTCAATAGGTACAATGGTTGAAATAACACCTTTGTTACCGTGACGACCGGCCATTTTGTCACCAGGCTGAATACGACGTTTAACTGCAAGGTAAACCTTAACAATTTTCTGTACACCTGGAGCCAAATCATCACCTTGTGTGATTTTCAGCTTCTGTACTTCAAACTTCTTGTCGTACTCTTTACGCTGTTCGGCCAGGTAATTAGCCAAGCTCTCCAACGCCTGTTGCTTTTCTTCAACACGTAATTGAATTTCCAAATACTGAGCTGGCTCAAGACTATCTAAGTAATCAGCAGTGATTTTGCTGCCTTTCTTAAATTTGTTTGGACCTTTTTCACCAACACAACCCATAACCAGGTTACGTGCACGTTGGTAAATACTTTCTGCCAAAATACGGAACTCATCATTCAAGTCCTTCTTAGCTCTGGCTACCTCAGCATTTTCAATTTCTTTAGCACGAGCATCTTTTTCAACACCGTCACGGGTAAAGACTTGAACGTCAATAACCGTACCGTGAGTCGAGGTGCCCACACGTAAGGATGTATCTTTCACATCGGAAGCTTTCTCACCAAAGATAGCACGCAACAGCTTCTCTTCTGGAGTAAGCTGAGTTTCGCCTTTAGGAGTAACCTTACCAACTAGAATGTCACCTGGTTTTACTTCTGCACCGATATAAACAATACCTGATTCATCAAGTTTGCTAAGTGCACTTTCACCAACATTCGGAATATCAGCAGTAATCTCTTCAGGACCAAGTTTAGTATCACGAGAAATACAGGTTAGTTCCTGAATATGGATACTGGTGAAACGATCTTCCTGTACCACTTTTTCGGAGATAAGGATCGAATCCTCAAAGTTGTAACCGTTCCAAGGCATGAACGCCACACGCATGTTTTGACCAAGCGCCAACTCACCGAGGTCAGTTGATGGGCCATCTGCCAACACGTCACCACGAGCAACAATGTCGCCCTGTTTAACGATTGGACGCTGGTTAATACAGGTGTTCTGATTGGAGCGCGTGTATTTGGTGAAGTTATAAATATCAACACCAGAGTCGTTGTCGCCAACTTCGTCTTCATTAACACGAATTACTACACGGCTGGCATCTACTTGATCAACAACACCGCCACGCTTTGCTGCAACTACAACACCCGAGTCAACAGCAACTGTTCTTTCCATACCAGTACCAACTAATGGTTTCTCAGCACGTAAAGTTGGAACGGCCTGACGTTGCATGTTTGAGCCCATCAATGCACGGTTAGCATCGTCGTGCTCCAGGAATGGAATCATACTCGCCGCAACCGATACGATCTGCTGAGGCGATACGTCCATATACTGAACCTGCTCCGGAGTAGCCAACATAAACTCACCTTGGAATCGCGATGGTACTAAGTCATCAGAGAATGCACCATTCTTATCCAAGTTGGCGTTAGCCTGTGCAATCACGAACTTGCCTTCGTCGATTGCAGACAAGTAATCAACTTCTGCCGTTGGTTTACCATCAGCAACACGACGGTATGGAGTTTCAAGGAAACCATACTGGTTTGTTCTGGCATAACATGCCAATGAGTTAATCAAACCAATGTTTGGACCTTCCGGTGTTTCAATCGGGCAGACACGACCATAGTGAGTTGGGTGGACGTCTCGAACCTCAAAGCCTGCACGTTCACGCGTCAAACCGCCAGGGCCTAATGCAGAAACACGACGCTTGTGTGTAATCTCAGACAATGGATTGTTCTGATCCATAAACTGAGATAGCTGGCTAGAACCAAAGAATTCTTTAACAGCAGCAGAAACTGGCTTAGCGTTAATCAGATCCTGTGGCATAAGGTTTTCGCTTTCGGCCTGAGATAGACGCTCTTTAACAGCGCGCTCTACACGAACCAAACCAACACGGAATTGGTTCTCAGCCATTTCACCAACACAACGAATACGGCGGTTACCTAAGTGGTCGATGTCATCGACTGTACCGTTGCCGTTACGGATATCAATCAATGTCTTAATAACATCAATGATATCATCGTTAGATAATGTTCCTTCACCTTCAATCTCATCACGACCCACACGACGATTGAACTTCATACGTCCAACACGTGATAAGTCATAACGCTCAAGATTAAAGAATAAGTTTTCAAACAATGCTTCTGCAGCGTCCTGTGTTGGCGGTTCGCCTGGACGCATCATGCGATAGATTTCAACCTTCGCCTCAAGCGGAGTTCGAGTTGAATCGATACGCAAGGTATCTGACATGTAAGGGCCATGATCAAGGTCGTTGGTGTAAAGCGTTGGAACTTCAGTTACACCAGCTTCGATCATTTTTTCAAGAATCTCTTCGGTGATCTCAGCATTAGCTTCAGCAATGATCTCGCCAGACTCTTTGTCGATAATGTCAGTTGCAAGTGCACGGCCATAGATATACTCAGTTGGTACATCCAGCTTTTTAACACCCGCTTTTTCCAGCTGAGCAATATGTCGAGGAGTGATACGACGACCTTCTTCAACAACTACCTTGCCTTTGGCTTTGATTTCAAAGGTAGCTGTTTCACCACGCAAACGCGATGGGATCAGTTCTAACTGAACTTCGCCTTTCTTTGTGATATAGAAGTTGTTGCGTTCAAAGAACATGTCAAGCATGTCTTGGGTGTTGTAACCCAACGAACGCAAAATGATCGAGGCAGGCAATTTACGGCGACGGTCGATTCGCACGTAAAGCATATCTTTTGGATCAAACTCAAAGTCTAACCATGAACCACGGTAAGGAATTACACGTGCTTGATATAATAGTTTTCCTGAGCTGTGTGTTTTACCTCGATCAGAGTCGAAGAACACACCAGGGCTACGGTGTAACTGAGAAACGATTACACGCTCAGTGCCGTTAATAACGAAAGTACCGTTTTCTGTCATCAACGGTAATTCGCCCATAAATACTTCCTGCTCGCGGATATCCTTTACTTTTTTGGTCTTAGAGTCTTTATCATAAATGACCAGACGGATCTTAACGCGAAGCGGCGCAGCATAAGTTATGCCACGAATTTGACATTCTTTAACATTAAAGACAGGTTCGCCTAATGAATATCCAACGTATTCTAATGCAGCGTTACCTGAATAACTTTCAATTGGGAAAATAGACCTGAACGCTGAGTCCAAACCTGAATCCTCATCGCCTCTTGGCTCAAGAAATTCACGGTATGAATCTTTTTGGATTGCCAAAAGATAAGGCACATCGAGAATATTGGAACGTCGACCAAAATCCTTGCGGATTCGCTTTTTCTCAGTGTATGAATATGCCATGCGGGTTCCTCGGCTAGCTAGCTTTTAACCAGTGATATATTGCGTAGAAATTTCTACTTAGTGCGGCTCTTAACCACTTGCCGCTAAAACGGCAAAAGGCCGGTGACTAAGTCACCAGCCATTTTGGACTGTTTGCTGTCGAATGTAGACACCAAGTAATAAAGGTTATTACTTGATTTCAACTTCTGCGCCAGCTTCTTCCAATTGCTTCTTGATGTCTTCAGCTTCTGCTTTCTCAACACCTTCTTTAACAGCAACAGGAGCGCCTTCAACCATGTCTTTAGCTTCTTTCAAGCCAAGACCAGTGATGCCGCGGATAGCTTTAATTACAGCTACTTTGTTACCGCCGAAGCTTTTCATTACTACGTCAAATTCAGTTTGTTCTGCAGCTGCAGCAGCGTCACCGCCAGCAGCTGGGCCAGCTACTGCAACAGCAGCGGCAGCAGAAACACCAAACTTTTCTTCCATTGCTTCAACAAGTTCAACAACTTCCATTACGCTCATTTCAGCAATAGCGTTCAAGATATCATCTTTAGATAGAGCCATTTCTAGTCTCCTGGGTATTTAAATTTAAAATTAACAAAATGTTAAAACTACGGTTAAACAGATCTCGAACTAAGAGTCTTAAGCCGCTTGTTTTTGATCGCGAACAGCAGCAACCACACGAGTAACTTTGGCTGGTACTTCTTTGAAAGTACGAGCAAGTTTGGTGATAGGTGCGTTCATAACCATCATCAATGTAGCAAGTGCTTCTTCTCTTGTTGGCAAGGCAGCCACAGCGTCAAGACGCTCAGGGCCATGTAACTCACCACCAATAGCAATACCAGTCACTTCAAGCTGTTTGTTCTCTTTTGCGAAGTCTTTAAAAAGACGTGCAGCTGCACCAGGTGCATCGATAGAGAACGCATAAACCAAAGGACCAGTTAATGCATCTTGCATACAAGCGAACTCAGTGTCTTCAACAGCGCGACGAGCTAGCGTGTTACGAATAACGCGCACATAAACATTGCTTTCACGTGCTTTCACGCGAAGCGCAGTCATTTGCTCAACTGTTAAACCGCGGTACTCAGCTACTACGGCTGAAAGGGCGTCTTTTGCTACTGTATTTACTTCAGCAACAATCGCCTTTTTGCCTTCAAGTCCAAGTGCCACTAGTTCACCTCCAGTTTTTCGAACCTTCGCTTACGCTCAGGTCGAGTTTTACGTTTGATAAGGCAAGCCTTATCCTTTGAGTTACGGTGAACGATTCCACTTAAAAAAGTTTCATCAAGGTCTCACCGTCTGCGTAGGCAATGATTAAACCAGTTTGTCGTAATCACGAGTGATAAGCGATTCACCAGTACCTACGGTCTTTGACGGTTCCCTGAATTGCTTTCACACCCCAGGAAACCCAAAGCCCTTATAATCAGTCTTTAAGCGATAAGCTTGACTGATCGATTGCTAAACCAGGACCCATAGTTGAAGAAAGAGAAATCTTCTTCATATAAGTACCTTTTGATGAAGCTGGCTTAGCTTTTTTCAATGCGATTAGAAGACTCGTTAAGTTTTCTAGTAAAGCATTGCTATCAAATGTTACTTTACCGATTGCAGCGTGAACGATACCGTTCTTATCTGCACGGTATTGAACCTGACCAGCCTTTGCATTTTTAACAGCAGTCGCTACATCAGGAGTTACCGTACCCACTTTAGGGTTTGGCATTAAGCCACGAGGACCTAAGATTTGACCTAATTGACCAACCACACGCATTGCGTCTGGGCTAGCAATTACTACGTCAAAGTCCAAGTTGCCTTTCTTAACTTCTTCAGCCAAATCGTCCATACCGGCAATATCTGCGCCTGCAGCTTTAGCTTCATCAACATTGTTGGTGAATACTGCAACACGAACATCTTTACCAGTACCGTTTGGAAGAACGGTAGCACCACGTACAACCTGATCAGATTTACGAGGATCGATACCTAGATTTACTGCAACTTCAACACTTTCGTCGAACTTCACAGCAGATACTTCTTTTAACAACTGAATCGCTTCTTCAGCTGAAAATATTGTGCGACCAGCAACTTTCTCATTGATGGCGCGAATACGTTTTGAAATTTTAGCCATTATCTTAACCCTCTACGTCAACGCCCATTGAGCGTGCTGTGCCAGCGATTGTCTTAACGGCCGCATCCATATCCGCAGCTGTTAAATCAGGCTCTTTAGTTTTTGCAATCTCTTCCAATTGAGCGCGGGTAATTTTGCCCACTTTCTTGGTATTAGGAGTTGCACTACCAGACTTAAGGCCTAATGCTTTCAGGATAAGAACCGCTGCTGGAGGGGTTTTGGTAATGAAGGTAAAGCTACGATCATTATAAACAGTGATAACTACTGGAATAGGAAGACCTTTTTCCACTTTCTCTGTTTGAGCGTTAAAAGCTTTACAGAATTCCATGATGTTTACACCATGCTGACCCAATGCAGGACCAACTGGTGGACTAGGATTAGCCATACCGGCTGCTACTTGTAGCTTAATATAAGCTTCGACTTTCTTGGCCATGTTTCACCTCTATGTGGGTTCAAGCGCTAGTGACTCTAGCTCCCCGGTTTAACAAAATGTCTTTTTTACAAAGACAATAAAGCGCTCCCCGTGTTGGTTCCCCAAACAGAGATGCGCTGAATTAGTTTAAAATGCCTAGCCTTTCTCGACTTGGCTGAACTCCAATTCTACAGGAGTTGAGCGTCCAAAGATAGAGACAGACACTTGTAATCGGCTTTTCTCGTAGTTTACAGACTCTACGACACCGTTGAAGTCCGCGAACGGACCATCAGTAACCCGAACCATTTCGCCGGGTTCAAACAATACCTTAGGCTTCGGCTTATCACCACTGTCTTCTATGCGATTCAGGATCGCATTGGCTTCTTTCTCACTGATTGGAGCCGGACGGTCTGATGTCCCGCCGATAAAGCCCATGACGCGTGGAGTATTACGTACAACCTGCCAGGACTCCTCATCCATTTCCATTTGAACAAGTACATAACCTGGGAAAAATTTACGCTCACTACGTCTTTTCTGGCCAGCTCTCATCTCCACCACTTCTTCAGTAGGAACAAGAATCTCACCAAACTTGTCTTCTAAACCAGATAACTGGATACGTTCTTCCAGCATGGTTTTGACTTTGTTCTCATAGCCTGAAAAGGCCTGTACAACGTACCAACGTAGTGCCATGCAAGAACTCCTAGCCGATGATCGGACTAATTAAAAAGCTATTTATTAGCCAATCGATTAGAGCTAAGAATAATCCAAGCAAGATCACCATGATGATAACCATAATGGTCGTTCTAACCGTCTCATTTGAGGTTGGCCAAATAACTTTACGCAACTCAGTGCGTGCTTCACGAGCAAATTTCCAGAATGCTTGCCCTTTTGCGGTAGCCATAGCAATGGCAATCGCCACAATTACGGACACTAACACAACA
Source organism: Kangiella aquimarina DSM 16071 (assembly GCF_000374105.1). Taxonomy (GTDB): domain Bacteria; phylum Pseudomonadota; class Gammaproteobacteria; order Enterobacterales; family Kangiellaceae; genus Kangiella; species Kangiella aquimarina. Next base: position 10,336 of record NZ_KB893651.1, on the reverse strand, counting down.
GCTGTGCGAATTAAAATTGACTCTTCAGACAGGTAGTTGAAGCCATAGATTCCGCCCGCGATCAATGCGAATGCTAGAAACCACTTCAATCCGTCTAATTTAGAACCTGTATTTGTCGCCTGTGCGCTCATGAAATAAACCTTTAATATCAGCCACTTAAACTTGCTAAACTAAGAATAGTGGCAGGCCAGGAGGGACTCGAACCCCCAACTTTCGGTTTTGGAGACCGACGCTCTACCAATTGAACTACTGGCCTAAAACTGGTTGTCAAAAATTAAGGCAGGGAATTATACCCTGCCTTAATTGAATTGCAATTGATTATTCAATAATTTTAGCAACAACACCTGCGCCCACTGTACGACCGCCTTCACGGATCGCAAAGCGCAAACCTTCGTCCATCGCAATCGGGGCGATCAACTCTACGTTCATTTTGATGTTATCGCCTGGCATTACCATCTCTACGCCTTCTGGTAACTCTACAGCACCAGTAACGTCAGTTGTACGGAAGTAGAACTGTGGACGATAGCCTTTGAAGAATGGAGTATGACGACCACCTTCATCTTTCGATAAAACGTATACTTCTGCTTCAAAACGGGTGTGTGGAGTAATTGAGCCTACATGTGCNAATACCTGACCACGCTCAACTTCATCACGCTTAGTACCACGTAGTAGTACACCCACGTTATCACCAGCTTCACCCTGGTCTAGAAGTTTACGGAACATCTCAACACCGGTAACCGTTGTTTTNGTCGTATCTTTGATACCAACGATTTCGATTTCTTCACCTACTTTCACCACACCGCTCTCAACACGGCCNGTTACTACCGTACCACGACCTGAGATTGAGAATACGTCTTCGATTGGTAACAAGAATGGCTTGTCAATCGCACGCTCTGGCTCTGGGATATAAGTATCTAGAGCTTCGCCTAATGCTACGATAGCTTCCTGACCTAATGGGCCTTCATCACCTTCCAACGCTTTCAACGCTGAACCACGGATGATTGGAGTGTCGTCGCCCGGGAATTCGTATTGGTCTAGCAATTCACGAACTTCCATCTCTACTAGCTCTAACAACTCTTCGTCGTCTAACCACGCTTTAAGCGCAGAACCACGGATGATTGGAGTGTCGTCGCCTGGGAATTCGTATTGGTCTAGCAATTCACGAACTTCCATCTCTACTAGCTCTAACAACTCTTCGTCGTCTACCATGTCGCATTTGTTCAAGAATACGATGATTTTTGGTACACCTACCTGACGTGACAACAAGATGTGCTCACGAGTCTGTGGCATTGGGCCATCTGCTGCTGAACATACCAAAATCGCGCCATCCATCTGAGCAGCACCCGTGATCATGTTTTTAACATAGTCAGCGTGTCCTGGGCAGTCTACGTGCGCGTAGTGACGGTTTGGAGTTTCATACTCAACGTGTGACGTAGAAATCGTGATACCACGCTCTTTTTCTTCTGGAGCGTTATCGATGTCTGCGAATGCGCGTGCTGAACCACCATAGACTTTCGCCAATACGGTACAGATTGCTGCAGTTAGAGTCGTTTTACCGTGGTCAACGTGGCCAATAGTGCCTACGTTTACGTGCGGTTTCGTACGTTCAAATTTTTCTTTAGCCATTATATAGCCTCCCGGAATATCCGCGTTTTAAGTTCCAATGTTAAAACGGGTGTCTACCGGGGCATACGATCTCGTAGCTGCACCCTGCACCCTATTGTTTACCCCGATATACCTACCCGGGCAAAGCTGGTGCCGATAAGCAGATTTGAACTGCTGACCTCTCCCTTACCAAGGGAGTGCTCTACCTACTGAGCTATATCGGCAAATTGTTTGAAACAGTATTGGAGCGGGTAGCGGGAATCGAACCCGCATCATCAGCTTGGAAGGCTGAGGTTCTACCATTGAACTATACCCGCGCTAAATCCACACTGTGGTAAAGCACACGAACAGTCGTTCGCTACCCGTCAGCTCTGACTCAGTTGTCACTGATAAGATTTGCTGACTGGGTGAAAAATGGTGGAGGGGGCTGGATTCGAACCAGCGAAGCTTTCGCGTCAGATTTACAGTCTGATCCCTTTGGCCGCTCGGGAACCCCTCCAGGACTTGAGCAACATGTCTGCTCAAAAGAGCGCGCATGATGCCAATTTGTTGCAGAAATTGCAAGCAGTAATCTTTACCTTACTACTTTAAACTAAAGGGTTGCGTTGCAACCCTTTGGAATAATGGTGCCGGCTGCCGGAATCGAACTGGCGACCTACTGATTACAAGTCAGTTGCTCTACCTACTGAGCTAAGCCGGCTTAATCATCATGCCTGGGGCATGTCATTAAGTGGCGGGAATTTTAGCGACCTCATTTTGGTTTGGCAATGCTTTTTTATGATTTTTTTTAATTTGACTACGAATTGGCTTTATCTGCCGTTTTTTTAGGCAAATTAGTCAGATACCAATAAAAAAGTCCCTGTAAAACCAGATCTTTTTGGTATTTTACGTATTTTTTAATTGGCTGATTGAGCAGGCCGCATAATTGCTCGGCATCGCCCCCTGTCATAATAATGGAATTTAAACTCATATGCTGGAGTAACTTATCGGTCACCGACTCCAGATACCCCACACTGGCGTGCAATGCTCCTAATGCAACAGCCTGTTGTGTATTAGTTGCTAACCAGTCATTGTCACTTTCGCTGTCTAGATTATGCTGGGCACTCCATGCTATTCGTCCAGTGTCCTTCAATAGACTGGACTGCATCAACCTCTGTCCAGGAATAATATGTCCTCCAAGATGCTTTCCATTAGCACCAACCACATCCAGTGTGATCGCTGTTCCTGCATCAATGACTGCAAATGGCGGCATCGTCAACTCAGTTGCCGCAGCCATCGCTAACCAACGGTCTACACCTAACGCTTCAGCAACCTTGTAACTATTGATCAGTTTTGTTCCCTGCTGACTTTGATACTCGGCGGAAGCCTGCGGCAACTGAGGAGAAACACCTAATGCTTCTTTTATATGGTTGTTTAGTAAGTGTCGGATGTCTTCTCCTGCAACACAACTAATTAAAACTGTATCAATCGAGTCTTGATGCTCTCGCTCCACGGTCTGTTTGAGTTCACCTAGCTGCGCGATCCATTGCATCTGATTAAAACTTTGATTGTCCCAATAACCTGATAGCAACCAGCTAGTCCCATGAGCATTATCAGTGAGTGCCCACTTACTCCTCGTATTTCCAACATCAATTAGCAATATCATTCTGCTTAGTCCCTTGCTTAATGCCTGAAGCGCAAACTGACTTCACCAGCGTATATCGGCATTATACCCTTCCCTGTTTGCAGCAGCAGCGCTCCGGTTGCATCAACTCCGGCACCAATGCCTTTTAACTCCTGATTCTGCTGCAGAATAGTCACCTTTTGACCATAACATTCATCCACTTCCTGCCAGGCATCACGAAATGCTTCAAATCCTTGTAGCTCAAATAACTCCAATGCACGGCTTAACTCAATAGTCGCTTCTGTTAACAGCTGCTGTCGACTGATCTCAGGCCCAATTTCATTTAGGTTCATCCACTGCTGTTCTATCTGCTTAGCTGCGGTTGCACCCATCTGCATATTCAAACCGACACCAATTATAACTTGTAGGGCACCCGCCACATCGCCTGATAGCTCGATCAAAATACCACCCAACTTTTTACCCTGGTAACGAATGTCATTTGGCCATTTGAGCTGCACGCCTTTGATTCCCAGATTACCAAGCGCGTTGATGATGGCAAGACCCACAACCAGGCTGAGCCCACCCAGTTGCTGGACAGGCATTTGAGTCTGCCAACCAGTCGACCAGTACAAATTACTCGCCAATGGTGAAACCCATTGACGGCCTCGACGTCCACGACCAGCAGACTGGTATTCTGCCGCGAGCAGTTTCTTATGTCGGAACCCCTCTCCCTTTAACTGCTCATTGGTCGAGTCAGTCAATAACAAAACCTCGCATTGCCAGTCTGACAATCCTCGCTGGGCCATACTTTTGCTCAAGTTCTCTGCATCTATAAGCTGGAGTGGCTTGATCAGTCGATACCCTTTACGGGTTACTGATTCAAACTCCAGTCCTAACTCTTCCAATTGCTGCATCAGCTTCCAGATATAGGCACGACTAACAGACAGCTCTTCAGCAAGTTTCTGCCCAGAGTGGAAGTCAGCATCTTTTAATAAGGATATGAGTTGTCTCAACTGCTGATCGCGATGCTCTGTCATTCAAAATATCTTCTGTTTACCAATAATCCAGACTTCCGGCTCCAGCTCAACACCGAACAGTTCAAGTACTTTGTCTCGAACGTGTTTGGCAATGTTAAGTATGTCCTGACCAGTTGCCCGTCCATAATTAACTAACACCAGAGCCTGTTTTTCATGAACACCGGCATCGCCCTGTCGATAGCCCTTTAAACCAGCCTGCTCAATCAGCCAACCAGCGGCTAACTTATAATGCTCATTATCGATTTGGTAAGCCACTAGCTCTGCGAAAGCATCCTTGAGCGTTTCGTATTGTTCAACGGTTACCACCGGATTTTTAAAAAAGGAACCAGCATTGCCTAGCTTAACAGGGTCTGGCAGCTTGCTTTGCCGAATTGCAATGACTGCCTGACTGATGGTTTTAGCCGTGATTTCAGTCTTGTCTGCAAGTAGCTGTTTCAAAGGTGCATAGTCTATATGTGGTTGCAAAGCCTTACTCAATCGCAAAGTCACCTGCGTAATAACATAACGGCCTTTCAAAGAATTCTTAAAAATACTATCGCGGTAACCAAACTGGCAATCCGCAGCCGAGAATTCCCTCACATCACCGCTGGTTAGTTCAACCGCTCGTAAGCTAACAAAACAATCTTTAAACTCAACACCATAGGCTCCAATGTTCTGAATGGGCGCTGCACCTACATTACCGGGTATCAATGACAGGTTCTCTAGTCCGCTATAGCCTTTGGTTAAAGTATCCAATACCAGCTCATGCCAATTCATCCCGGCACCGGCAGTTACCAGCACTTCATCACTGCCCTCTTTTTCCTGATAAGCGATCCCCTGTATGTTCGGCTGAATAAAGGTTAGATCAATATGATCGAGTAAGAGTAAGTTACTACCGCCACCAAGAATAAATAAGGAATCAGTATCTGGCTGGCTTTGTACTAACCAATCTCGAATCGCCTGCTCATCATTGAAGCTAAGCAGCTCGTTACAGGTAGCCTCAATACCGAAGGTATTGAAAGGTTTTAATGAAGCAGGAACTGATTGAGCCAAGACTATTGCCTGTTAAATTAGAGATATAAGTTGCCTGCATTGTATCAAAAGCCACTTGAAATACTATCGTCATACATTCGCTGAATTAACAGTTAGTTACAGTTTTGATAAAAAGCCTTAGTCAACTCGATTGCACTGCACTCTGAATTAAGGTATTTCTGTAACCACGAATTAAATGGGGGAACACTATGAAGATATCTAAGACAGCTCTCGCCCTTGCTACGCTGATAGCAGGACTGCCATTAACCTCAAGCTTTGCCGCCGATGACGTTGCAAAGGTGCAATGGCTCCATTGTGGTAATTTGATAGATACTCAAGAAGGTGAGGTCCTTGGTCAGCACTATATAAAAGTTAGTGACAATAAGATTACTGAAGTAACCACTGACAAACCTGCAAGTACATCCTTGATAGACCTAAGCGATAAAACCTGTCTGCCAGGACTAATGGACATGCACGTTCATCTGGATGGTGAAATGAGTCCAACAGCTTATGTTGAGGGATTTACCTTAAACCCCGCAGATCTTGCTTACCGCGCCCATGAATATGGCATGCGTACTTTACTCGCGGGTTTTACGACTGTTCGTAATCCTGGCGATAGCTACAATGTGACCATCTCACTTCGCAATGCCATTAATCAGGGCTGGGTAGATGGGCCTCGTATTTATTCCGCAGGTAAGTCGCTTGCTTCGACAGGTGGTCATGCAGACCCAACCAACGGTGTCAATGCAGACCTAATGGGTAACCCAGGTCCGAAACAAGGAGTGGTAAACAGTGTAGATGATGCCAAGAAAGCAGTTCGTCAGCGTTATAAGGAAGGTGCTGACTTTATAAAAGTTACTGCAACTGGCGGTGTCCTGAGCCTTGCTAAAAGTGGGCAGAATCCGCAGTTTACCATTGCAGAGCTTAAGGCAATTATTGATACCGCAAACGACTATGGTATGCACGTAGCCGCGCACGCCCACGGAAAAGAAGGCATGCTACGCGCGATTGAAGCCGGAATCACCAGTATTGAGCATGGTACCTATATGGATAAAGAAGTCATGCGAGCCATGAAAAAACACGGCACCTACTATGTACCAACGGTTATCGCTGGTAAGTTTGTTGCAGAAAAAGCCGAAATTGATGGCTTTTTCCCGGAAATCGTTCGCCCCAAAGCGCGTGCAGTAGGCCCGCAAATTCAGAATACGTTTGCAGAAGCCTACGATTACGGTGTCAAAATTGCTTTTGGTACTGACAGCGGTGTTTCAGCTCATGGCGATAATGCGAAAGAATTTGTATATATGGTTGAGGCTGGCATGCCCGCAATGGCGGCCATTCAGAGCGCAACTGTGACCTCAGCTGAACTGCTTGGAAATGATCAGATTGGAGTGATTGCAGAAGGTAAGTTAGCCGACATTATTGCAGTGGATGGAAATCCCGTTGAAGACATTACACTTTTACAAAATATTGAGTTTGTCATGAAAGACGGAAAGATCTATAAGAAGTAAATCTCGATGTTCAAAAAAGCCGGTCGATTACCCATGGTAAGCAGACCGGCTTTTTTATAATCACAGTGAAATTGTATAACGACTTTCCTCGTTGACAGTACCAACTTCTTGCACCAGGCTTTTATTGCTGTCAAATACTGTAGCGGTATTGGCAATTGAGTAATCAAAATAAAGCTTACGATAAACTCGCTCCTCATCGATACTCGGCGTTAAGAACCTGATTTTTATCTCTTTCTGATTTCGTGAAATAATTTCATAAAATGGAGTGCTTAAAGCAACTTTGTGTAGATTGCCGGTCAGAACATATTGTAAGTCAAAAGAACCATTAGAGTACGTTTTGCTAGTTTTCTGAATTATCCAACCCGCCTTTCGCATCTCTTCTTCATAGCTTGCGGCTTTAGAACTCACTTCTTCCTTAGTAGTAAACTCCCAGTCTGGCATAACAATGATTGCCATTGTCGTGTCGCCATTCTTCTGGATACGTAACATTTCATCCTGTGACCAGCAACCAGCGAGTAACGCGATACTTAATATCATCCCCAAAAATTTCATTCTGATGTCCTAGCCTTAGTTTTTTCCAAAGAATGTCAGATTGTCTGGTAGAAAGCAATTGCATTTAATATTGGCCTCTTTAGCGATAGAACTAACACCCAGCTTGAATAATGTGTATAATCGCCCCCGTTAAGCAAGTGGTCAGTTCAGTACATCCTTTCTACGATTATTCCGCGATTGTTGTATCTTTTGAAATTGGGTTTTCATGTGGCCTACGCTTATTCGAGCAAATTCGCTCTTCATGTTTTTTTATAGGTAACACTGATGACACAAAATCAAACGATCACCAGTTTTGACGAACTGGGGCTTTCTCCTGCCGTATTGAAATCCATAAAACAGGTAGGTTATGAACAACCATCCCCTATTCAAAGTGCCAGTATCCCAGTTCTTATGTCCGGTAAAGATATTATTGGCCAGGCTCAAACCGGAACTGGTAAAACTGCTGCTTTTGCTTTACCCATGCTTTCAAAGCTAGATGCAAAAGATAGCAATACACAATTATTAGTTCTGGCCCCTACACGAGAACTCGCCATTCAGGTTGCGGAAGCTTGTCAAAGCTACGCTAAAAATATGCCTGGAATGAATGTGTTACCAATATATGGCGGCCAACGTTACGACACCCAGCTAAGACAATTGAAACGCGGTGCACAAATTGTTGTGGGCACCCCTGGTCGTGTGATGGATCATATCCGTCGCGGCACTCTCAATCTAGACAACTTGAAAGCACTAGTACTTGATGAAGCTGACGAAATGCTACGAATGGGTTTTATTGAAGACGTAGAGTGGGTTCTTGGGCATACGCCTGATACCCGGCAGATCGCCCTTTTCTCAGCAACCATGCCTAAAGAAATCAAAAAGGTTGCCGAAAAATATCTCAATGAACCAGAGCATATCAAGATTCAATCTAAAACCAGTACTGCAACAACTATTGACCAGCGCTATTGGTTAGTCAGCGGACTGCATAAACTGGATGCACTTACCCGCGTACTGGAAACCGAAGAATTCGACGGCATGATCATCTTTGTTCGTACCAAAATTGCGACTATTGAACTTGCCGACAAACTGACCGCCAGGGGCTTTAGAGCTGAAGCACTAAACGGAGATATAGCCCAGAATGCTCGTGAACGAATTGTTGAAAAATTAAAAAAAGGCCAGTCAGATATTCTAATTGCTACAGATGTGGCGGCTCGTGGCCTTGATGTCGAGCGTATCAGCCACGTTGTAAACTATGATATTCCTTACGACACCGAATCTTATGTACACCGTATTGGTCGTACTGGTCGTGCCGGACGTAGTGGCCATGCCATTTTATTCGTTGCTCACCGCGAACGTCGTATGCTCAAAGCCATTGAACGTGCAACCAATCAGCCAATTACTGAAATGCAAATGCCAAGCATTGAAAACATCAATGAACAGCGCATGAGCAGGTTCGAACGAAAAGTGTTAAGTACAATAGAAACTGATGACCTCAATTTCTTTAAACAATTTGTGCAGAAACTAGAAGCTAAGACCGACTGTGAACCAGAAACAATTGCTGCAGCATTAGCAAAGTTAGCTGGCGGCGATGAGCTCATATTGAAAGAAATGCCAAAAGTTAAAAAAGAACGCTCTGACAGACCGGAAAGAGGCGAGCGTCGCGACCGCAAAAGTCGTGATGAAGGCTCTAAGCGTGGCAGTGACAGAAGTTTTTCTCCATATGCACAACCTTTAAAGGCACATCCCGACATTGAGATGGAACGTTTTAAAATCGATGCCGGTCATAGCCATAATGTTAAAGTTAGCAACATCGTTGGTGCAATTGCTAATGAAGCCGAACTAGACAGCGAATATATTGGTCGTATTGATATCTTCGATGAGTTTACTACAGTTGATTTACCATCTGGTATGCCAAAAGAAGTTCTACAAATTTTAAGCAAAGCTCATGTTGCTGGAAGACCGATGAACCTAACTGTTATTGGTGATCAGAAAAGCAATAAGTCTAGTGGAAAAGGCGACAAAAAGTTTAAAGGTAAAGACAAAGGAAAGCCTAAAGGTAAAGTTGGAAAATCCAAAAAGTAAATACTAATAAAGGCCTCAATCGAGGCCTTTTTTTTTACTATTTAAATCTCATAGAAAGCACTTTCCATGGCTTAACTTCAAACCTACCAAATAACTAGCTACTGACAATCACATCGCTATTTATAAATACAAATTAATATTGACCATACATACAAATTATAACTTCCCAAGACCCAATATCACACAAAACAATATCTTTCGTCACCTTTTTGGGTAATTTATATAGTACCGAACCTATACAAACCCTGTTAACAAGTTTGCTGGTCACGCACGATCAACAAGGATGGTGGTGGAAGTGCCAGAAACTAATGGAGCAATATCTGGTCTACCTACCTTTTCTGTTTAACTTAATCTCAGGCAATAAAAAAACCGCGACCTTGCGGACGGGGTTTTGGTACAAGCGCTCGCGTGCCCTCAGGGTATGGCGATGATACCTAAAGGTATTCCCTCCAGCCTTGTAAAGCAAGGCTGTAGGTCGCCTACAAGGAGAAAGCTTAATAATGAGAGGTTATATTCAATGCTGTGGTTCTCATCAGCTACCCTGTCCTAAACAAATAAAATCGGTCCGCAAAACCATTGATGCAAAGAAAAAGGGCCCACCTTGCGGTGAGCCCTTTTCTTTGTATAAGCGCTTGGCGATGACCTACTCTCACATGGGGAAGCCCCACACTACCATCGGCGATGAGTCGTTTCACTTCTGAGTTCGGGATGGGATCAGGTGGTTCCAACTCTCTATTGTCGCCAAGCATAAAAAAATTGAGTATCTATGCTTGTNCAAGTCTTTCAATTCGGCAGAAGAAGTTAAAATCTGTTTGCAGTATTCACCAGTGTTATATCGTTTCAGTTATTTGCTATACAAACCACTTGGGTGTTATATAGTCAAGCCTCTCGAGCAATTAGTATCAGTTAGCTTAACGTCTCACAACGCTTCCACACCTGACCTATCAACGTCGTAGTCTACA
>NZ_KB893650.1:242861-1943127 GCF_000374105.1 Kangiella aquimarina DSM 16071 | reverse complement strand
TGTAGACTACGACGTTGATAGGTCAGGTGTGGAAGCGTTGTGAGACGTTAAGCTAACTGATACTAATTGCTCGAGAGGCTTGACTATATAACACCCAAGTGGTTTGTATAGCAAATAACTGAAACGATATAACACTGGTGAATACTGCAAACAGATTTTAACTTCTTCTGCCGAATTGAAAGACTTGAACAAGCATAGATACTCAATTTTTTTATGCTTGGCGACAATAGAGAGTTGGAACCACCTGATCCCATCCCGAACTCAGAAGTGAAACGACTCATCGCCGATGGTAGTGTGGGGCTTCCCCATGTGAGAGTAGGTCATCGCCAAGCGCTTATCATGAAAAAGCCCTAGCAGCAATGCTAGGGCTTTTTTTTATATCTTCAGAAATTCCTTTTTAAAATTAGGATAGGCTGCCGAATAGAAGCACGTCATTGAAAATAACCTCTCATTTTAAGCTTGCTCTCTGTAGGCGACCGACAGCCTTGCTTTACAAGGCTGGAGGGAATACCTTTAGGTATCATCGCCATACCCTAAGGGCACGCGAGCACTTATACCAAAAAACCGTCCGCAAGGTCGCGGTTTTTTTATTGCCTGAATAGAAATTCATTTCAATATCCAGTAAATCTGAGTTTAACTTCCTCTCAGAGTCCCTAACAGCAAACTACTAGTAGTTGATTACTATAGCAAATGTTGAAATGTGACTTATTTCACATTAGTATTCTACTAATAAGAAGGTGGGGGAGTACTATGTATGTATAAATATATAAGTTTAATAATCTTTTCTTTATTACTTTCAGGTTGTGGCGATTTATTTTTACGATCATTAGATGAATTTAATGCCGGTATGGGTGGGCAACGAACATGCCAATATGAAGCTGATTACCAAACCATTTATGGTGAAGGCTATACTTATGAGTTTGGTGGTTACTGTAATCAATGGTTAGGTACATTAAAAAATAACAGTGAGTATACGATCAAGTGTTCTCATACTTTAGATGGAAGACCCGTTAATAGTGTGTTTGCAGGCCCTGGGCAAGCTGTTGATGAAAAATTTATAGCGCAAATGAACAATGGTTATTTAAAAGCAACTTGTAGAGCATGGGAGCGGGCTGCGAAACTGCAAAATCGTTACAGTGAAACTCGCTACTCTGTCTATAGTATGCTTTCAAGTGGTACCTGGAAAGTAAGCATTCAAAATAATGCAAACTTTACTCGAAAATGCAGGTTACTTGATAAAAATAACAGAGTTATTGTAGAAGAAAAGCTTAATAGTGGCCAATCAAGCAGTTGGTGGAAAGAGCCGTACGGAACCTTCTATACACAATGCATAAGTTAAACAAAGGCCACATAGTGGCCTTTTTCACATCTATCAAAACAACGCTAAGAATGTGATGTAATGTTCTTCATGCTAAAGTAGTTTATTGTCACTTACACCTAAGCTTACCCGTCTAAATGGTAACTTAATGAAGGATTATATTTGTGTCATTTGCAGCACCATGTCCAAAAAAGATAATCAAGAAGGCTCTAGCAGGAGACAAGTTTGCTTTTGCTCAAATTTATAGTACTTATAAGCAGCCGGTATACAGTTTAGCCTTTCGAATGTTACAAGATGTAGATGCTTCTTCAGATATATTACAGCAGGTGTTTTTAAAAGTTATGACGAGGTTAGACGATATCAATGATCACAGAAAGCTTGGCTCTTGGATTAAGAGAATTACCTATAATTGTGTAATTGATTATATTCGAGCTAACAGCCGTGAATCTCTTGGGGTTAATGATGATTATTTCGCCGATGACTTTTTAGCTCCTCAACATAATTCATTCGATGATTATGATCTCGACATACTGTTGGAAACTTTAAACGCTAGAGAGAGAAGCGTTCTAATTTTATTCTCTATTGAGGAATATACCCATCAGGAAATTGCCAGCTTGTTAAGTATAAGCGAGAGTAACTCGAAGCAAATATTCAGTCGAGCATTAAAAAAGTTATCTCAATTAGCAGAGTTAGAGCGCTATAGTGGTAATAAGGTAGGTTCATATGACTAAGCAAACAATTGAACAAAAGTTTATAAGTAAGTGGCGAAGTTCGCAGGATCATACGGTTCCGTATAGCAATGATGAACAGGTTCAAAGTTCGCTACTACAAGCATTCGAAGATTATCATTCGAGAAAAGGCCAATCAGAAAAGCCGTCTACTTTGCGATGGTTCTCTGCCATTGCCGCCAGTCTATTAGTTGCTTTTATTTCGTGGAAGTTTTTGGCGGCAGGTGAGGTCTCTAATGCTAATAATCTTCTACTTACAGCTATTGAACAATCCAATAAGCTAGATGCAGACTTTGAAAAATTAAAAGATAAAGAATTTAATCAGTTCGTATACGTTCAAAAGTTCCAGCTTGAGGCTGAATTAGATTCAATCAATAATCGTTTGGCAGAAGCTTACCTTGAGCAGGATAACCTGCAACAGAAATTACAACTGTGGCACCAGAGAAATAGAACATTGTCTAAACTAACTACCCTTATGACTAATGCAGATAACTACCAAGTCACCCATATATAGGAGCCAAATTATGTTAATTAAATATACAGTGTTAATTTTCTGTTTGTGTCTCCCAATACAGGTAACCGCCAATAACGTATCTGAATTTAAAAGCGCGGAAGCTCAGATATTGATAGATAATTTGAAACGGGAAATTAATGAAACTCTTGCAGAAATTCACCGTCTTGAACAGCTTGAACAATCCGAAAGCTATACAGTCTCTTTATCTCAGCCAGGTTTTGCTTTTATCAATTTAGGAGCTGTACTCGATCCTGTTTCAAAGGTTGTGCTTTCTGTCAGTCCTCACTCGAATGCGGCAGCTTTAGGCTTAAAAGTTGGTGATAAAATATCTGTATTACAAATCGATGAAGAAAGAGTTACTGATTTGTCTGAAGGTATACAGTTAAAAGCAGGAAATATAATCTCCGCTGAAGTTATCCGAACTGGTCATGACCAATCACTATCACTTCAGACTACTGCTAAAAGTAAAATCATCCCTGCCTGGACCCTAGAGGTATCCTCCACGAACGTTAATTCTGAAAGCATTGAGATGATAGGCTGTGGCTATGTTTCTGTATTCTTCACTCCGCCTGGAACTAAATATCAATACCCTGCGAAAGTATTTGAAGTGGATGGAGAATCTGGGTTTCATTTACGTGAAATGATTAAGCTACCTGCTGGCCAACATACCCTTAAAGTGCATGAATACATACCTGAACAAATGTTACCTCGTCGTAAGGCAGGTATAGAAAAAGCGAAAAATCTTGAGGTAATGATTGAGCCTGATAAAACCTATCACATTGCTGCCCAGTTTGAGCCTGAAAAAAGATTAAATTTAGTTGATGAAGCTTACTGGAAACCTGTGGTTTGGAAGGTCTCTGAGTCTAAGTGCCGGCCCTAGACATACTCAATTCTAGATATAAGAAAAGCCTACTTAAGCTAAGTAGGCTTTTGCTGTTTCTAGAATTTTATTCTTACTGAATAAGAATTGACGCTTTTTACCGCCCACCTGATCCCAAAGTACAGCGCTCCGAATAGCCGCCAGTAGTAAGGCTCGAATTTTTGCCTGGTTGGCGGCCTGTTCAAGATATCGTCCATTCCCTGTGACCTGGATTTTTGCTGAGTAAGTTGAAATCGTATCTTTATAAATATTTGCCAACTGCTCAATTAGGTCATGATTTATACCTTCGTGGTATTCATGAAGTCTGTTGGCTTGTTTAACTCTGGAAGCCATCACTTCCTTCATCTTTGAGTCTGACAAGAATCGCTTCGCTAAATTGAGTACGCCCACGAGATATCTGCCAAAGTCTGCATCAGCTCTACTTCCGGATAACTGCTCTATGAGGACTTTAAATCCTGTATGAAGGTATTTATGATTTTTATAAATGTCTTCTGCTTTTTCTGCATCTGTTTTTAAAACACTTTCCAACATGATTTCAACGTCGGTTGGATCGGCTTCACCAGTTCTGGCGATTGTTCGTACGCATTCCAACGCCTGACAAATTCCTGCCAGTGCCAGAACAATATTGGGATAGTTTGATTGATTCATATTATCGTTTAATTTCTTTGATTATTCCGCCGCCAAGACAAACTTCATCCTGGTAAAATACAACCGATTGACCCGGAGTGACAGCTCTTTGTTTGTCATCAAATTCTACCAGCCACTCAGTCTCATTCAAGCGTTTCGCGGTACAGGCTACGTCATCTTGGCGATAGCGTGTTTTAGCAGTGCATCTAAACTCATCCGATGGCGCTTCTCCTGCAACCCAGTCCAGTTTGTTGGCAACCAGACTATGACTCATTAATAGTGGATGTTCATGACCTTGGCCAACGATTAGAACGTTTCTTTCAAGATCTTTATCCAGAGTAAACCAGGGTTCTTCTGAAGCGTCCTGTCTACCACCGATGCCCAGTCCTTTGCGTTGACCGAGAGTATGGTACATCAGTCCATTATGTTGCCCTATCACTTCACCTTCAGGTGTTTCTATATTACCTGGCTGCGCGGGAAGGTACTGTTGGAGAAAATCCGTAAACTTACGTTCACCAATAAAGCAGATACCAGTACTATCTTTTTTCTTCGCGGTCACTAAGCCTTGTTCTTCGGCAATTTTTCTGACCTCTGGCTTTGCAATCTTGCCAACGGGGAACAAAGTCTTCGCGATCTTGTCATGACTGACGGCATACAAAAAGTATGATTGATCCTTGTTGCTGTCTAGGCCCCTTAGTAAGGTTGCTTTGCCATTTGACTCACCACGACGAACATAATGCCCCGTTGCTATATAGTCAGCGCCCAGTAACTGCGCGTAATCCAGAAATGCTTTAAATTTAATTTCTTTGTTGCACATGATATCGGGGTTTGGAGTACGCCCAGCTTTATATTCTTCGAGAAAATATTCGAACACGCGATCCCAGTATTCTGCAGCAAAATTGACGGTTTTTAGTTTAATACCGAGTTTGTCGCATACAGCCTGCGCGTCAGCAAGATCTTCGGCTGCAGAGCAGTATTCATCGGTATCGTCTTCCTCCCAGTTTTTCATAAACAGGCCTTCAACCTGGTAGCCCTGTTGTTTTAACAGGTAAGCCGATACTGATGAATCTACGCCGCCGGACATGCCAACGATCACGTGTGTATTTTCAGGTGCTTTTTCAGTCATTCTATTCTTGCTTAGTTACGATTTGCTTTAAAAAGTTGATACCTTCTCTTTGTAAAGAGAGTTCATCACGGCTGCACAGGATTGAGTCAAGCGCATACCTTTGGCCTTTAATATAGTCCTTGAGGCATTGCACGATTAGACCGGTTCTATGCTGAGGGACTTTTCCTAATATCTCGTCAATCGTCATCCAATGTGCAGCGATAATATCGTCATCTTCAGGCGCTAATGTAAATGGCTGTTCAAAAGTCCCAGTGAAGCAGAAGCGTTGGTAATACTGATTGTTGGAGGCTGGGTTTAGCGTATAGGTTCCCACCAATTCCGTCGGGTTAAAAATTAAACCGGTTTCTTCTTTAACTTCTCTGATAACGGCCTCGATAAGGCTTTCATCTGATTCCAGATGGCCTGCCGGTTGATTAAAGACGATTTCTCCTCGCGAGGTTCGCTCTTCAACCATAAGAAAGCGGTTATTGTGCTCGATTACAGCAGCAACTGTGACATGAACGGGTAGCATGCAAGCCTATTAAGATACAGGATTGAAATGAGCGGCTATTTTAGCTTATTTATGTCTTTGGCTAAACCTTTTTGATAGCTGATGCCTTGTTCTGGATGATGGTCGAGAGGGTTCGACTTCAATGATTGAATATTGACCAACGGTAAGGTTCTCCAATTTCCATGGGCCTATCTGGGCTCTAATAAGGCGCAAGGTTGGAAAGCCAATAGCCGCAGTCATTCGACGGACTTGTCTATTCTTTCCTTCGCTAATAATAACTTCAAGCCAGCTGGTGGGAATATTTTTACGTTCTCTAATCGGAGGATGTCTTGGCCACACGTCAGGGGGCGTCATGAGTCTGACTTTTGCCGGTTTTGTTTTGTAGTTTTGAATGGTCACCCCACGTCTCAGTGGCTCAAGAGCATCATTATCTGGAGCACCTTCAACCTGAACCCAGTAAGTTTTTTCCATTTTATGCTTTGGGCTGGCGATCTGGTTCTGGAGTTGACCGTCATCAGTTAACAGGAGTAGTCCCTCAGAATCTTTATCAAGCCTGCCTGCAGGGTAAACATCAGGGATATCTATATAGTCCGCTAAGGTGCTGTCGCCAGCCTCTCCGGTAAATTGGCAAAGTGTATTAAAGGGTTTGTTAAAAAGAACCAATTTGCTCATAGATGCATTCGATCTGGTTGAATTTTAATCAGTGGGTTAATGGTAATACCGAATTTTAAATGATTGTAACCATTCTATTGACCAATATCAGTAACTGAATGTTAAGTTTGCTCACACTACATGCAGGCAATGAAATTTTCGCGTATAATTTGCGCCACCAATCGTCAGGGTGCTTGATTGAAGGCGCCCGGGACTTCAATTCATCACGTGCTTGCTACTTTTAGCTGCACACTAATTAGGATGCATCATGACAAGTTCAAAGATTATTTACACTAAAACTGATGAGGCCCCAGCTCTAGCAACTTATTCTTTGCTACCGATTGTTGAGGCTTTTGCTAAAGCTGCTGGTATCGAAGTTGAAACCAGCGATATTTCCTTGGCCGGTCGAGTCATTGCCAGTTTCCCTGAATATCTTAAAGAAGAACAACGCATTCCTGATGCATTAGCTCAGTTAGGCGAGCTAGTTAAGAAGCCTGAAGCTAACATCATCAAACTTCCTAATATCAGTGCTTCGATCCCTCAGCTGAAAGCTACCATTAAAGAATTGCAAGAAAAGGGCTACGCACTGCCAGAGTATCCTGACAGTCCATCCTCTGATGAAGAAAAAGAGATTCGTAACCGTTATGACAAAATTAAGGGTAGTGCGGTAAACCCAGTATTGCGTGAAGGTAACTCAGATCGTCGAGCACCAAATGCGGTTAAAAATTATGCAAAAAAGAACCCTCACTCAATGGGTGAGTGGAGCAAAGATTCTAAGTCACATGTTGCCAGCATGCAGTCAGGTGATTTCTTCTCAAATGAGAAATCAGTAACGGTTGATTCAGAGAATGACGTAAAAATTGAATTTGTTGGTAATGATGGCTCAGTAGAAGTTCTTAAAGAATCAACACCGTTATTGGCGGGTGAAGTTGTTGACGCAACCGTCATGAACAAAAATGCTCTGGTTAAGTTTTTAGCGGAGCAGGTCGAAGAAGCCAAGCAGCAAGATGTGCTTTTCTCACTGCATATGAAAGCAACCATGATGAAAGTGTCTGACCCGATTATTTTTGGTCATGGGGTAAAGGTTTTCTTCAAGGAAGTGTTTGAAAAGCACGCTGATGCATTAGCGCAAGTTGGTGCTAATCCAAATAATGGTTTTGGTAATGTGTTATCTGCTATTGAATCTTTACCAGCTGAAAAGCGTGATGAAATTATGGCTGATATCGAAGCGGTTTATGCTAAGAACCCTGAGTTAGCCATGGTTAACTCTGATAAAGGCATTACTAATCTGCACGTACCCAGTGACGTCATCATTGATGCATCTATGCCCGCTATGATTCGTAATTCAGGTCAAATGTGGGGACCGGATGGTCAGCCAAAAGATACCAAGGCAGTTATTCCTGATAGCAGCTATTCAGGCGTTTACAGCGCAACCATTGATTTCTGTAAAGAGCATGGCGCATTTGACCCACGCACTATGGGCACTGTACCTAACGTCGGTCTAATGGCGCAAAAAGCTGAAGAATATGGCTCACATGACAAGACTTTCGAAATGACAGGTAATGGTCATGTGCGTGTTACTGATAAAGATGGCAATGTTCTATTTGAACATGCGGTTGAAGAGGGCGATATCTGGCGCATGTGTCAGGTTAAAGATGCTCCAATCCGTGACTGGGTAAAGTTAGCCGTTAACCGTTCACGCTTAAGTGGCATGCCGGCAGTATTCTGGTTGGATAAAAACCGTGCCCACGATGCGCAGCTGATCAAGAAAGTTGAAACTTATCTGAAAGACCATGATACCAGCGGTCTTGAAATTCATATCATGTCTCCAGTTGAAGCAACTAAGTTTACACTTCAGCGCATGAAGGATGGCAAAGATACGATTTCGGTAACCGGTAACGTATTGCGTGACTATCTGACTGATTTGTTCCCGATTCTTGAATTAGGAACGAGTGCAAAAATGTTGTCGATTGTTCCATTGATGAATGGCGGTGGTTTATTTGAAACGGGTGCTGGTGGTTCTGCGCCAAAGCACGTACAGCAGTTTATGGAAGAAAATCACTTGCGTTGGGATTCATTGGGCGAGTTCCTGGCCTTGGCTGTTTCTTTTGAGCATATGGCTCAGACAACCAATAACAAGAAAGCTCAAGTGTTGGCGGATACGCTAGATCGCGCTACTGGTAAATTCCTTGATAATGGCAAGTCGCCTTCACGTAAAGTGAAAGAGCTTGATAATCGTGGCAGTCATTTCTATCTGGCAATGTACTGGGCGCAGGAGCTTGCTAGCCAAACTGATGATGTTGAGTTGAAAGAGCTTTTTGCAAAAGTATCTGAAGCATTGACCAGCAACGAAGATAAGATCGTTACTGAGCTCAATGAAGTTCAGGGCCAACCAATGGATATCGGTGGTTACTACAAGCCTGATGATAATCTTGGCTTTAAGGCGATGCGTCCAAGTGCAACTTTAAACAGTGCTTTGGAATTAATCTAATTGATTATTTCGCGATAAAAACGAAAGGCGCCATTAGGCGCCTTTTTTGTTTGATATTCAGAATCTCTTTTAGCTAACTTTTAATATATCCTGCCAGCGTGAAGTGTAGTGGGGTGAGCAGGAGTTCGCGCGCATTGCCCAGTTCTTAGCAAAACCAAGACTGCCAAACTTTACGGTGTCCTGTCCATATCGACGATTGATTTTATCGAGACTCTGCATGAGCTCAGGTCTTTGTGGCACTGCCTGGAAAATATCAGGCTGATAACCACGACTGTCGACAATGCCATTAAGCATGATGCCTGCCTTTTTATAGGATTCACCGGGCTTAACGATATGCTTTAATCCCTGCTCAACGGCTTGCAGAAAAATACTGGTGTCGTCCGTTGGTTCAGGAAGCTGCAGCGTAACACTTGGTCGATTGTAGTAAACCAGTTCTTTGCGTTGGCCATAAAGAAATACAGTGATGGATGATGCCAGCGATGACTGGTTACGGAGCTTTTCACAGCAACGGCTGGTGTGGTGAGCAACTGCTTCTTTCAAGTCTGAGTAAGTGCTGAGCGGTTTACCAAAAGAGCGCGAGTTAAGAATCGATTTTTTAGGTGCTGGCAGTTCAGAAAACTTCAGGCAGGGCTGACCCCGAAGCTCTAAAATGGTGCGCTCCATATTAACTGAAAAAAGTCTCTGTAGCGTTTTATAGTCAGCATTATGTAAGTCCCAGGCCGTATGAATACCTTGCATGATCAATTTTTTTGACAGCTGGCGACCAATTCCCCAGATTTTGGGTACCGCGATTTGCTTAAGCGCCCACTCGCGAACTTTGGGAATAGATAGGTCCACGACTCCATGCGTTGTGGTCTTATGTTTCTTGGCAAAATGATTGGCGACCTTGGCCAGTGTTTTAGTGGGGCCTAGGCCGATACAAACCGGCAATGATAAGCAACGCCACAGTTCCGAGCGTATGACTTGTGCTCGCTGTGTTAAGTCATCATCAAACCCTTCAAAGCGCATGAATGACTCATCAACGGAATAGGAAGCAACCTGATCACAATGTTGCTCCAGTATCCAGTTAAAACGTTTGGAGATATCACCATACAGGCCATAGTTGGACGAAAAGCAGATGACTTTATGCTTTTGAATGATTGAGCGGGCTTCAAAATACGGCGTGGCCATCTGAATACCGAGTGCCTTGGCTTCATCGGAAAGCGCTATGATGCAGCCATCATTGTTGCTCAGAACGATAACTGGCTTACCATATAAATCGGGGCGAAACATACGCTCACATGACACATAAAAGCTGTTAACGTCACACAGTGCATAAGTTGGATGAAGCTTTTCCATCAGCGCAAGCTCCGCGCCAATCCGGTAACTACACCCCAGATCACAAGTTCGCTTTCGCCAGTGATGGGGATGTCCTTATAAGCAGGGTTTTCGGCCTGTAGCCGCAAGCCACCACTGGTGCGTAGTCGCTTCACGGTAAACTCATTATCCAGCATTGCCACGACAACATCTTTGTCTTTCGCTGTTAAAGAACGATCGACCACCAGGATATCGTTCTGAAAAATCCCGGCACCGATCATTGAGTCACCTTCAACTTTAGCAAAAAAAGTCGTCGCTGGATTTTGAATAAGCAGCTGATCCAGACTAAGTGTATCTTCCATGTGCTCATCAACGACGCCTGGAAATCCGGCAGATATTTTTCCGGAGTACAGTGGTATATCGGAATATTGGCCGCTTGGCTTAAGGATGGAAACTTTACTCATGGTTACTCACAGATTTGATCATGGTCATGCTGGGAACTCTCTCTTTTAACTTGATTAGATTAGCATATTCGCACATATAGCGTCAGCCGCTAATCGGTGTATAAAAACCATACAAAAGATAGCCTTAGTTATCATAGGCTTGATCCAGATCAAGCCATTAAAGCTACCCTCGATTATATTGAACACACTTAAAAAATCGGGCTGAAACAAGGTTAGTAGCATGTTTAAAAGTAAGGCGATTGAGTTATACAACGATGGGCATCATAAATGTTATGCCTTTAATAACCTGGTAACTGGTGAAGCGGTTCAGGCTAACCAGTTTTTGATTATCGATGGTGACAAAACTGCCTTACTTGATCCTGGCGGCGATCTGACATATGCCAAGTTAAAACTTGAGATTGAAAAGTTGTCGCCAACCAGCCAATTAAACTACATCATCGCGTCACATCAAGACCCAGATATTATTGCTTCGATAGGCCGCTGGATGATGCAAACTCCAGCCAAGGTTATCTGTTCTAAGCTTTGGGAGCGCTTCCTGCCGCACTTTGCATCATCGTTTTATAACCAGGTCAATGAAACTGAATTATCTAAGCGGATCATTGGATTGGAGGATGAGGGCGGTGCTATTCGACTAGGCGACAATCTTTTGTACGCTGTTCCAGCTCACTTCCTGCACTCAGTTGGTAATTTTCAGGTCTATGACCCAGTCAGTAAGATTCTATTCTCAGGTGATATGGGCGCATCGATTGTTGATGATGATGACTTTACTGGTGTCAAAGACTTTGCAGAACATACCAAGTATATGAAAGGCTTTCATCAGCGCTATATGGTTGCCAATAAAGCCTGTCGCCTGTGGGCCAATATGGTTGCAGACTTGGATGTTGAAATGATTGTGCCGCAGCATGGTTCGCCATTTAAAGGAGAGCTCAGTGTTCGGCAGTTCCTTGAATGGATTTCTAAACTTGAATGTGGATTGGACTTATTCACTCAGAGGGATTACAGCGTTCGCATGGATAAGAGGGAAGTGGCTTAAAGCTTATTAAATCTTTGAGAGTGATTGGCGCCTGCGGGCGCCTTTTTTGTTGCTAGAAAAATCAATTTATCTACAATGAATAAACCTTTACTAAACATAATAAAACTATGATTGATTTGCGAAGTGATACGGTAACGGTCCCATCTGAGGATATGCGTCGAGCCATGTCCACGGCTGCGGTGGGTGATGATGTATTTCATGATGATCCGACGGTGAATCGACTTGAGGCGATGATGGCTGAAATGGCGGGTAAGGAGGCGGCTTTGTTTGTGCCTTCGGGAACCATGTCGAATTTGGTGGCTTTATTGGCACACTGTCAGCGCGGTGAAGAGTATATCGTTGGTCAGGGTTATCATACTTATCTGTATGAAGCGGGTGGGGCGCCAGTGTTAGGAAGTGTAGTTCCACAGCCCATTGCAGTTGAACAAGATGGTACTCTGGACTTTGCCAAGATAGAAGCTGTGATTAAAAAAGATGATTATCACTTTGCTCGAAGTAAACTACTTTGTCTGGAAAACACCCATAATGGCAAGGTCATTAGCCTTGAGTACATGAAGTCAGCTTATGAATTTGCTCAGTCGAAAAAACTCTCAGTACATCTCGATGGGGCGCGAGCTTTTAACGCCATCACTGAGCTTGGTTGTGAGCTTCATGAGTTAACACAATATGCGGACTCTGTTTCGATATGCTTGTCAAAGGGGCTTGGTGCTCCTGTGGGTTCAGTGCTATGTGGCAGTGAAGAGCTTATTAAATGGGCAAGGCGTTGGCGAAAGATGGTCGGTGGTGGTATGCGTCAGGCGGGTATATTAGCTGCTGCTGGAATCTACGCATTACAGAATAATGTTAAGCGTCTAGCGGAAGACCATCGTCATGCCAAGCAGTTAGCGCAACGATTACAGGGAATCGAAGAGCTTTCAATCAATCAGGATTTGGTGCAAACCAATATGCTGTTTGTGAAAACAAGAATGGACACTGCTGAGTCTCTGGCAAAGTTCCTGAAAGATAAAGGTATCACTATCATTCCAGCTGAAACCATGCGCTGGGTAATGCATTTAAATATCAGTGATAAGGATGTGGACTATATTGAGGAGCAGGTTAAAGTATTTTTTGCTTAATCAGCCATAGAGTTACAACTAAGCCTGGCTGAGAAATCTGTCAGGCTTTTTCTTTTGTACTGGCTGCGCCAAATGTGATGAATCGTAGCTGTAGAATCGTTCGCTCTTTAAGCTTCTCACGTTCAATAGGATTTAGATCTAACGCTTCAGCGCCAGCATTAAAGACTAGAGTCACTAGCCCTTCGGCCAGTGTAAATGCATATTCTTGAGAATAATCCGATTCAGCCATCAAGTACTCGGTTAGCTCATCTTTGAAATGATTAATTTCGCGAGCTACGGCTTCACGGAACCTGACTGAAGTTCCGCTGCGCTCGCGCAGTAATAGGCGAAAAATATTCGGGTTGCGCTCAACGAACTCCATAAAGGTTTCTACAGAGGTATTAATCACGCTGCCATTCTTCTCTATTCGTTGACGGGCTTTACGCATCAGCTCACGGAGTGTGAGGCCTGATTCATCAACCAGAGTTAGACCAAGCTCTTCCATGTCATTGAAATGTCTGTAGAAAGAGGTGGGGGCAATGCCTGCTTCTCTAGCGACTTCCCGCAAGCTCATGCTGGCAAAACTATGCTCAGCCGATAGGTGCATCAAAGCCGCGTCAATAATAGCTTGGCGAGTCTTTTCTTTCTGTAAAGCACGCGCTCCGGCCATGCCGTTCTCCTCAGTGGTTTTCGTCAGTATAGAAAACAATAGCTTAAGTGTACAGTTGTACGCTGGATTGCAATTGTCATATTCGATGGTTATACTAGCCAAAGATTTAGCGTACAAGTGTACGCTAATTTTAAGTTAGAGGCACTTCATGACAGATTCCACCCAAAAACACGCACAGCCCATCTGGGCAAATATCATCTTTTTCGGATTAAGCTTTTTAGCCGCAATTACCTTGGTCCCATGGTACGGCATCCAATATGGCTTTCATTTCTCAAGCTGGGCTTGGGGAGTAGGGTTATGGTTATTCTCCAGTACAGCAATATCTATGGGCTATCACCGCCTATGGTCGCATCGCGCCTATGAAGCTCACCCACTATTGCGAGCTGTGCTTGCGATTGGTGGCTGTCTTGCATTGCAGAATAGTGCATTGCACTGGTCTTCGGATCACCGCATTCACCACAAACACGTTGACCATGACGAGAAAGACCCATATTCAGCCAGTTTAGGTTTCTGGCATTCTCATATCGGCTGGCTCCTGATGCGTCGTGATAATGGGCGTTACAACGAACAATATGATCGCTGCAAAGACTTGCAACGCGACCCTATTGTTATGTTCCAGCACAAATATTACTGGCCGCTAAGCATTGGTCTTAACATTCTTGTTCCTGCATTATTGGGACTGGCTTATGGCATATTCTGGGAAATGATGCTGGTGGCAGGCGTTCTACGTCTGGTCTGGTCTCATCATTTGACCTTCTTCATTAATTCACTGGCTCATATGTGGGGTTCTCGACCTTATACTGAAGAAAACTCAGCGCGTGACAACCTGATTTTGGCGGTATTGACTGGTGGTGAAGGCTACCATAATTATCACCATAAATTTCAATATGACTATCGTAATGGTATTCGCTGGTGGCACTTTGACCCATCTAAGTGGTGGATTAAATCATTAAGCTGGATTGGTGTGACTTCGAACTTGAAGAAAGTATCGGTCGAGAAAATTGAAAAAGCCAAAGCGGAAACATTATTGCTAAAGGCTAAAGACCGAGTTGCTCACTTACCCAATGCTGAAGAAGTTATGCAAATGCTTCATGATGAGTATGAAAAGCTGGTTCAGCACCTGGCAGAAGTGTATGAAGCACAGAAGCAATGGCTGGAAGCCAAGAAAAATAAGCTGATTGAAAGCTATGAGCAAGAACATTCAAGACTAATGGAAAATTATCATCAGCTGCGTAAGCGCTTTGAAGAGCAGAAGGCATCATGGATGACGCTCGCAAAACAGTACGCTTAATACACTGTAACTGAGCTCAAAAAAGGCCGCATCTGCGGCCTTTTTTATGTTCTGATGAACTGCTCAATTATTGATCGAGATACTTCTCTGCATCTAACGCAGCCATACAGCCTGTACCAGCCGACGTGATTGCCTGGCGGTATACATGGTCGGAAACATCACCGGCAGCAAAAACACCTTCAACAGAAGTCGCAGTTGCGTTACCAGCTAAGCCACTTTTAACGATGATGTAACCATCTTTCATTTCAAGCTGGCCTTTAAAAATGTCAGTGTTTGGCTTGTGGCCTATCGCGATGAATACGCCTTGTAGTTCCAGCTCTTCAACAGAGTCATCCTCAGTACTCTTGATGCGAATACCTGTAACGCCCATGTCATCACCAACCACCTCTTCAAGAGTGCGGTTCCAATGCAGAACAACATTACCGTTCTTTGCCTTTTCAAACAGCTTGTCCTGTAGAATTTTTTCAGAGCGGAGTTCTTCACGGCGGTGAATCAAGTGTACTTCACTAGCAATGTTTGAAAGGTATAAAGCCTCTTCGACTGCAGTGTTACCGCCACCAACCACGGCAACTTTTTGCTGGCGGTAGAAGAAACCGTCACAAGTCGCACAGGCCGATACACCCTTACCCATGAATGCTTCCTCAGAAGGAAGGCCAAGGTATTTGGCTGAAGCGCCAGTACAGATAATTAATGCGTCGCAAGTATAGGTGCCGCTATCGCCAGTCAGTGTGAAAGGGCGATTTTTTAGGTCAACTGTGTGAATGTGGTCGAAGATAATTTCAGTACCAAAGCGTTCGGCATGTTTCTGCATGCGGATCATTAAGTCTGGACCTTGAACTCCATCATGGTCACCTGGCCAGTTATCAACATCAGTTGTGGTGGTTAACTGTCCACCTTGCTGCAATCCAGTAATAATGGCAGGGTTCAAATTGGCACGAGCAGCGTATACAGCAGCACTGTATCCGGCAGGGCCAGAACCCAAAATCAAGCACTTAATATGGCGAGTTTCGCTCATTAGGTTTCTCCGCTAAATTCTTATCTATTAATGATTTTTAAGGGCAAATTGTAGGGATTTAAAGGGTAAAAATAAACCTTTATTCGATAATCTTAATCTATTGCTCCAATAGAGCTTCAAACTAGTTATAACGATATTGAGCCTCCGTTAATGCAAATATGCATTGATAAAGTTTCAAATTGGCATTACCCTAAATTATAGGCTTATGCATTGGAGATTCTTATGACACAAGAGTATCTGACTGAAGAAAAAGAAATTGATAGTGCTATTAAACAAATAGCCAGCGATGTCAGTTTATATGGCTTAGATGCTGAAAGAGTTAAGCAGATTTGGTTTTCCGCGCTTCTTCAGCAAATTGCTGATAACGAACTTGAAGATCAGCAGGCTCATTAACAGCCTGACTGGTTATCTTTGACATAACTTGCTGATAACTGAATCAGTTCCTTCAATACCTTCTCGTCAACATCGGCCAGTTTGTTAATATAGAGACAGGACTTGCCCGTTTTATATTTTCCAAGCTTAGGCATCAGTTCCTCATAACGCTTAAATCCAGCCATAATATATAGGCTGATATTCTGCTTGCGTGGAGCAAACCCGGTCAAAAACCAGTCACCTTCGCGACCACTGGCATATTTATAGTGATATTCACCAAAGCCAATCATACTATCGCCCCACATTTTCGGCTCGGCCTGTGTCGCCTGGCGCATCATCTCTGCAATGGCTAAACAATCCTTACGTTTTTGCTCCGGCTCAACCTGATTAATGAAGTGACTTACGCTAAGGTTGTTCGGTTGGGTCTTATTGGTTGATTTTGCCATGCCTGGCTCCGCTTTGAGTTTTGCTAGGTTGATGAAACTATTGCATATTTTGGCTCATGACAGAAGTGTTACTTTTCGGTTAAATGCTAAAATAAAACTTTACTTATTCGGTGGTTATAGTATTCTTTTCATCGCTGGTTAAAATAACAGCTATCGAATGGATACATTTTCGATGATACACCAAGTAAATCAGTGGGCCTTAGCTTCATAGATTCACTTCAAGTCGTACCTCGCTATTTGTTACCTAAGTTAGTGTCAATTTTATCTCAGTAAGACCGCCATTTTGGCAACAACTTTATTTTTTAAGCAAATTAGCTTTGGAGTTATATTATGTCTAAGATCACTGGTACCGTTAAGTGGTTCAACGAATCTAAAGGTTTTGGTTTCATCGAGCAAGAGCAAGGCGAAGATGTGTTTGTACACTTCCGTGCTATTCAAGGTGACGGTTTCAAAACTTTAGCAGAAGGTCAGCGTGTTGAGTTTGATATCGAGCAAGGCCCTAAAGGCGCTCAAGCTGCTAACGTAACTAAAGTATAATTTATAGAATTGTACATTTAGATCTAAAAAAACCGCGTCATTGGCGCGGTTTTTTTATGCTCTGAATACATCAAAAGAAAACAATCAAGGTTGATGTTTATGAAAATTGTTTATCATGCCGAGAATGGTATGGATGCTAATATCCTGGTAGGAGTGTTGGCATCTGCTGATATTTATGCGCAGGTTCGTGGCGAAGGTCTTCAGGGAGCTGTTGGCGAAGCTGCTGCTATGAATAATGTTAAGGTCTGGGTGAAAGATGAAGATTATGCTGCTGCCCGTGAAATTGTTAATGACTGGCAATCTGCAGAGTTCGTAAGTGACGAGGCCGACTTATTTGCTGAAGAAGATGAGCTTTATCACGAGCCAGCTCAGTCAGAAAGCCATTTAGTCAGAGACGTCTGCATAGCTGTTGTAATTGTCTTGTTATTTGTAGCTGCCACCATCAAGTTTTAATCCCATAAATGATCGTCTAGTTTTATCTCATCTGTATCAAAAGGTACATATTTGACCAACCACTGATTTTACCATCAAGTTTAGTGCTTTCAGTTGATGCTTTAATCGATTCTCCTTACTCTACTGTGTTCTCAGATTTATCTGTTTAAATTAAGGAGGGGGGAATGAGATCTATAGTCAGGGGTATTTCACGAAGGTTGTTAACAGCAAGCTGTCTGTTCGCTGCCAGCCTGTGTTGTACAAGTCTTCAGGCCTATCAGGAAGAGAGCACGGAAGATGAGTTAATCACCAAAGAGGAATTTGTCTATAGCTACGATGAAATGTTGAACTTCGACGTTGAAGCGTATCTACAAACAAACGCTCCACATTTGGCGGGCTATGCAGAAATTATTTCTCATTATGCCGGTTACTCTTCAATAAGCCCGAAAGTGCTTATCGCAATTATGGAACAGCAAACAGGTATTATTTCAAATCCAGTAAGCGCTACTACGATTACAAGACCTTTTGGTGACCTCTCCTCAAAAATAGGATTCAAAGAGCAGGTCCAAGATATCAGTTCTCGACTTGCCAAAGAGTTTTATCGCGGACACTCCTACAGCGACACCGGCAGCAACGAAGTCATGACTACTGATGAGGATGTTTATCGTGCGATTGAGGCCGTCATTCCTGAGCAGGCTGAAGAAGCTTTTGAGATAAACCGGGAGCGCGGTACTAAAGGCTCAAGTAAAAAGGTTAGCCGTACTCATAGAACCTTATTTGAGGAATCGAAGAAAGAGGAAAGCACTACGCAGACGCAATCGTTGGTTATTGCTGATATCAATAATTATTTCCAGCTTCCTTTTCGAGTAGGTGAATCATGGCGTAATGGAGGAAGTCATACCAACCATGGTAGCGGTACTTACCCTCAATCATCATTAGACTTTAATGCCGGTGGATACTGGGGCGATAATTTAAGTCATATCTGGGTATCGGCTTCAGCACCGGGCGTTATAAAAAACCATTCGTCCTGTTTTTCTGAAATCATCCATGATGATGGCTGGTCGACGACTTATTATCACATTGAAAATATTCAATATCCGACAGGAAGCAATCTGCAAAGAAATACACGAATTGCCAACTATGCAAATGATACGACCCAGGCGCTATGCAATGGTGGGCAGTCTTCAGGTCCACACCTCCACTTCTCATTAAAAAAAGATGGTCAGTTTTACCACTTAAATGGTATCAAGCTTTCTGGTTATGAAGTGCGCACCGGACGAAGCAGTTATGACTCTAATTGCGGGTACTTCTGGTTGTCCAGAAATGGCTATAAATACTGTGCTTGGACAAATATTTATAACTATGGAATAGCGGACTCAGGAACTCCTGAGCAGGGAGATATTTACAGTGGTTACTTGAGTCATCATGCTTATCATATTCAGCCAGATGGTAGTTGGTTCTACTATTATGGAGGGACTATTTCTGGCGAATTAATCGGCCCGGGCAATGCTGATTTCGATGTTCGGTTAGAGCGTTGGAATGGTTATGGCTGGCAGCGGGTTGCTGTATCAGAAAGTCCAAGCTCGAACGAGAGTATAAACTATAGTGCCAATTCAGGATATTATCGGATGGTGGTTTACTCTTATTCAGGTTCAGGTCGTTATCAACTAACCATCATTAAATAAAAAGAAAGCCACTCGATTGAGTGGCTTTCTTATCTTTGTCTAACAACGTTTACAGTTATAGAGTATCAGTACTGATACCTAAAGCTGTCGTTGGCTCTACATAATCAAAGCCCAGGTTTTCAGCAACAGAACGCTCTGTCACTTTACCGCGATAAACGTTAAGACCGTTTAGCAAATGGGGATCATCAGCTAACGCCTTTTTATAGCCTTTATTGGCGATGTTAATAATGAAAGGCAGAGTTGCATTGTTCAAGGCAAAGGTTGAAGTGCGAGGTACCGCACCAGGCATGTTTGCAACACAGTAATGAACAACGTCATGCAGGATATAGGTTGGATCGGCATGGGTAGTTGCTTTTGAAGTTTCAAAACATCCACCCTGATCTATCGCAACGTCAACCAATACTGCACCAGGCTGCATACGCTTAACCATTTCTTCGGTGACCAGTTTTGGTGCTGCAGCACCAGGAATCAGTACGCCACCGATAACAAGGTCAGCTGAAATAACATGTTTCTCAAGCGAATCATGGCTTGAGTAAACTGTTTCAACCTGAGAGCCGAATTCAGCATCAATACGACGCAGCGCGTTTACATTGCGGTCAAGCACAATCACGCGAGCGCCCATACCAACAGCCATTTTAATAGCGTTAGTACCAACCACGCCGCCACCGATAACCACGACTTTGGCTGGTTGAACGCCAGGCACGCCGCCGAGCAACATGCCACGACCACCATTAGACTTCTCTAGGCACTCTGCGCCAGCCTGAATCGACATACGGCCTGCAACTTCAGACATAGGCGCTAACAGCGGTAATCCACCAGCAGCACTTGTTACGGTCTCATAAGCAATACAGACTGCACCGGATTTAACCAGATCTTCGGTCTGAGGCATATCTGGAGCAAGGTGAAGGTAGGTAAATAGGATTTGACCTTCGCGTAAACGCTTGCGTTCTTCGGCTAAAGGTTCTTTTACCTTTACAATCATGTCTGCCTTGGCAAACACATCTTCGGCAGATGGTGCAATCGTCGCCCCAACAGCCTGATAATCTTCGTCAGTGAAACCGATGCCGATACCCGCATTGGTTTCTACGATAACTTCATGCCCATGAGCAATCACTTCACGAACACTTGCTGGTACCATTCCCACGCGATATTCGTGGTTTTTAATTTCTTTAGGGACCCCAATCAACATATTTCTAGCTCCAATAAATCAAGGTTTGCCTCGGAAGAGGGATGCACTATTATAATGACGAAGCGGAAGAATTATTTGCTGTTATTGTGTATTTTGTAGTATAAAACACTAATAAAGTTTATTTTAAGCAAGGAAAATGCTTTGAAGGTTCAAAGTGACAGTAAGCAAATTCTGGATCGAATAGACCTGCGTATACTCAATGAATTGCAACAAAATGGTCGTATTTCAAACGTAGAGCTATCTAAGAAAGTGGGGCTGAGTGCTACCCCCTGTCTTGAACGGGTTAAACGGTTGGAAGCGAATGGCTTTATTGAAGGCTATTCTGCACGTTTAAATCCGATGAAATTGGCGGCATCACTGTTGGTATTTGTTGAGATACGATTATCAAGAACTTCGCCAGATGTATTTGAGGAGTTTAAACAGGCGGTAACTAAACTTCCTACGATTCTAGAGTGTCATCTGGTATCGGGTGACTTCGATTATTTGCTCAAAGCCCGAGTAGCCGATATGAAAGCCTATCGTAAATTACTAGGTGAAACTCTGCTAATGCTACCAGGCGTCAGTGCCTCTCGCTCCTACATGGTGATGGAAGAGGTTAAGGAAACCAATTTATTACCCATAAATCTTGATAGACGATAAGTTTGTTCACAGTTCAGAATTCGCCACAATTAACTGCTTGAGATAGCTGAAACTTGCTTTAGAATAACTGCAAACTATGAAAGGAAAGTGTTTTGAGTAAAACAAAAACTAAACAATCTGCTACTCGAAAGTCCCCCCAGTCGCTGGAGTCCAGAGCTATCCTGCGCAGACGTCTTAGCGAAGGCGGCATGATCCTGTTAGTTACTTTGGCTTTGTTCTTTTTGCTAGCCTTATTGACTTATAACCCCAATGATCCAGGTTCCTTTACCAATGGCAGTGGCGGTCCAATTCAAAATGCCGCAGGAAAAGGTGGTGCTTGGTTCGCTGATTTCTTTCTTCATTTATTTGGCTATCTGGCTTTCCTGATCCCCATTATTTTTGCCTACTCAGGTTATCTACTCTACGTAGAACGCAATATAGAACACGAGCATCCTAAAGCGTTTTGGGCAGTGAAAGGCCTCGGTTTGCTAATGGCTGTGGTCGGTGGAGCGGGACTGTGCAGTCTTCACTTTTTTGACCCGGCTATCCAGCCCAGTTACAGCTCGGGTGGAATTCTGGGTGAATTTATTATCAGTTTGATCATTGATGGCTTAGGCCTTTATGGCACAACCTTAATTCTTTTGGCCTTGTTTCTTTCAGGATTAACTTTATTCACCGGAATTTCCTGGCTTAGAACCATGGATAAAGTGGGTGTCTGGGTTATTAAGTCATGGGGTAAGTTGCTGGAGTGGTATGAAAACTTCAAAGACCGCAAGCTCGAGCAAAAGTCTGTAAAAGAGTCGGTTGTAAAACGTCAGGAGGCTTTGAAACAGGAGAAGGTAAAAAGAGAAACGCGCAGCCCAGTTAAGATTGAGCCAAAGGTTATGCAGCCTTCGACTCCACCAAAAGCAGTGCAAAAGGCAAAGCAAAAACCTCTGTTTGATGATATTCCAACTGGACCAATGCCTGTCATGGAATTGCTCGATGAGCCAGAACCTCCAAAAAATCACTTTTCCGAGGAAGCTTTGGAAGCAATGTCACGCCTGGTCGAGTTGAAATTAAAAGATTTTGGTGTCGAAGCTCAGGTCATGGAAGTACATCCAGGTCCGGTCATTACTCGATTTGAGATTGAGCTTGCTCCTGGTGTCAAAGTCAGCAAGATTTCAAATTTGGCTAAAGATTTGGCGCGCTCACTTTCAACAATTTCTGTCCGCGTGGTTGAGGTGATTCCTGGTAAAACTTATGTTGGTATTGAGATACCAAATGAATCTCGTGAAGTAGTGCGCTTACGTGAAGTATTGGCCTGTGACGAGTTTGAAAAATCAAAAGCACCGCTCAGCATGGCATTAGGTAAGGATATTGCGGGCAATCCGATTGTTGTCAATATGGCAAAAATGCCTCACCTGTTGGTTGCCGGTACCACAGGCTCCGGTAAGTCAGTTGGTGTTAATGCCATGATTATCAGCATGCTTTATAAAGCTACGCCAGAAGATCTCCGCTTAATCATGATTGACCCAAAGATGCTTGAGTTAAGTGTGTATGAAGGCATCCCCCACTTATTATGTGAAGTGGTAACTGACATGAAAGACGCTGCTAATGCATTGCGCTGGTCAGTTGGAGAAATGGAGCGACGTTATCGATTGATGTCAGCTATGGGGGTTCGTAATTTGGCTGGCTTCAATAAAAAAATTCAAGATGCAATCAAAGCGGGTGAGCCGATTAAAGATCCATTGTGGCAACCAACTGATGGATTGGAAGAAGAGCCGCCAACCCTGGAAAAGTTACCTTCAATTGTCATCGTCATTGACGAGCTCGCTGATATGATGATGATTGTCGGCAAGAAGGTTGAAGAGCTGATTGCCCGAATTGCTCAGAAAGCACGTGCAGCGGGTATTCACCTGATTCTAGCTACTCAGCGTCCTTCGGTTGATGTGATAACTGGTTTGATTAAGGCGAATATTCCATCCCGTATTGCTTTCCAAGTGTCATCTAAAATTGACTCCAGAACCATCCTTGATCAGATGGGTGCGGAACAGCTATTAGGAATGGGTGATATGTTGTACCTTCCCGGTGGCTCGAATATCCCTACGCGTATCCACGGTGCCTTTGTTGATGATGATGAAGTACATCGTGTGGTCGAGGACTGGAAAAAACGCGGTGAGCCTGAGTATCTTGATGAAGTGATAAGTGGTACCAGTGAAGTGCCGGTTCCGGGTATACCAGGTATGGATGGAGCGGATAGTGACAGCGAGCAGGATGAGTTATTTGATCAAGCGGTTGCTATAGTCACTGAGACCCGAAGAGCATCTATTTCAGGGATTCAGCGCCGCTTAAAAATTGGGTATAACCGAGCAGCACGTATGGTTGAAGCAATGGAAGCTGCGGGTATTGTGTCTGAGATGGGGTCTAATGGGGCGAGGGAGGTGTTAGCTCCGCCGCCACCTAAAGACTGATCCAGCTAGCTTGCTTACCAATACTTTGTTGTTCTTTATTATTTCGCGTCGTCATTTACAAGAGCGTAAACTCCTCGCTCAATAATAAAGAACGCCGCGTCTTGGCTGCACAGCTGACGCTGGATCCGCGTAAGTATGCTAATAGGTTTAGTTTTACTAAAAAGAAAAGAGAGTAGGTTGTTTGTTAATACGGCGTTATAAAATAATTAAATTTTGTCATTTAGAGAGCTAAACTCCGCAATTTAATTATTTTATGCCTTGTCTTAACTGCACCGTTAACGCTCAAAGAGCTGGATGAATATAGCTTTGTTGTTCTTAATCATTTTGTGTCGTCATTTACAAAAACACGTAAACTCTCACTAAGTAATTAAGAATACCGAGTCTTCGCTGCACCACAGACGCTGGATATTCAACCGGAAATTGATATGAGGTGCCAGGTGAGCACCGTTAACGCTCTAAGAAGTATGTAGCAACATACTGAGCTATTAAGGCCTAATTCAGTATTGGGCAGTTATAACGTGATTACATTTGACCGAATTATGGTAACGAAATGATTAAAAGTATAAAGAAACAGTTTGGCCAGTTAACTGCAGCCGTCGCTTTAATGGGTTTGAGTATTGCTGCTCAAGCAGACGCGCCTCAGGAACTGGAAAAGAAATTAACAGCAATTGATAGTTTTAAAGCTGATTTCAGTCAGGTTATAACAGATGAATTCGGCACTCTAATCGACAAATCATCTGGCCACTTTGAACTGAAGCGTCCACAGTTATTCCGCTGGGTTGTGGTAGAACCGTTTGAGCAGCAAATCGTTGCTGATGGTATTAACCTTTGGCAGTTTGATATGGATATTGAGCAAATCAATGTTTCAAGTCTTGATCAAACTCTGGCTAATTCACCTGCTGCTTTATTGAGCCAGGCTCAATTAGATGTTGCGGCAAACTATGAAGTGGCAGCTGTTAAAGGCGAGGGTGAGGGCGTATTAATCTATCACCTGACCCCACGCGATCCTGATGCTTTATACGAAGTTCTGATTCTAGAATTCCATGGTTCCGATCTGGTTGCCTTACAGGTTAAAGACAACCTTGGGCAGGCTACTTTAGTCGATTTTACCAATGTAACTATGAACCCAGAATTTGAAGATGACCACTTCGAGTTTGAGGTTCCAGAAGGTATTGATGTCATTGATAGCCGAAATTCAATTGAAGGTGCTGCACTAGAGAAAGGTGACTTCTAAAATCTCATGAGTGGACAATCGAATCTTTTTTCAGACTCTCCGCTCAATGCTCCGTTGGCAGATCGTTTGCGCCCGACATCTCTAGAGAATTACGTTGGGCAGGAGCATCTGCTTGCTCCCGGCAAACCTCTTCGTCAGGCAATAGATACCAAGCGTCCTTTTTCACTAATTTTCTGGGGGCCTCCCGGAACCGGTAAAACGACACTTGCTCGATTAATTGCACAAAGTTCAAATGCTCATTTCATTACTATTTCAGCGGTTTTAGCCGGCGTTAAAGACATACGCGCTGCGGTAGATGAAGCTCGCCAATATCAGGCTCAGGGCAAGCCAACCATATTATTTGTCGATGAGGTTCATCGCTTTAACAAAGCTCAACAGGATGCTTTTTTACCCTATGTTGAAGATGGTACTTTGACTTTCATTGGTGCTACAACTGAAAACCCCTCCTTTGAACTTAATAATGCTCTTCTTTCCAGGGCGCGCGTGTTTGTTTTAAAAGATCTTTCAGAAAGTGCGCTGGATAAATTAATAAGCAGGGCGCTGACAGATGAAGATCTTGGCCTGGGTAAGTATCATCTTTATATCGCAGAAGAAAGTCGAAAACATTTAATCGATGCAGCTGATGGTGACGGTCGTCGCTTGCTGAATTTTCTCGAGCTAGCCAGCGAACTGGCGTTAGCAAAAGATGATGAATCTCCTGTCATTGATGATGAAGTGCTAGAGGAAACTCTTACACAATCCCTTCGAAGATTTGATAAGGGTGGTGAGCATTTTTATGATCAGATTTCGGCATTGCATAAATCGGTTCGCGGCAGTAATCCTGATGGGGCGCTTTATTGGTTCTGCCGCATGATTGATGGTGGTTGTGATCCTTTGTATGTCGCACGTCGAGTGGTTCGCATGGCCAGTGAGGACATTGGCAATGCGGATCCGCGTGGTTTAACCTTGGCGCTTAATGCCTGGGATGTGCAGGAGCGCTTAGGAAGTCCCGAAGGGGAGCTGGCAATTGCTCAGGCCATAATATACCTCGCCTGCGCGCCAAAAAGTAACGCTGTCTATATGGCTTATAACAATGCTCTTCGCGATGTGAAAAATGAACCGACTTATGAAGTTCCCATGCATATCAGAAATGCCCCAACCAAATTAATGAAAGAGTTGGATTATGGTACCGGTTATCGCTATGACCATGATGAGCCGGATGCATTTTCAGCTGGGCAGACTTACTTTCCCGATGAGAAAGGGGAAACCCAGTACTATCACCCTGTGGACAGAGGGCTTGAAAAGAAGATTGCCGATA
The DNA here is from genome assembly GCF_000374105.1 of Kangiella aquimarina DSM 16071. Lineage (GTDB taxonomy): Bacteria > Pseudomonadota > Gammaproteobacteria > Enterobacterales > Kangiellaceae > Kangiella > Kangiella aquimarina. The sequence goes on along the minus strand of NZ_KB893650.1, from coordinate 1,917,176 downwards.
AACTAGCCTGGCTCAAGGCTAAAAGCGAACAATTTAATAAGGGCTAACTATGAATATTGCAGTTATTGCCAGCATTGGCCTTGGGGGAGCGCTTGGCGCTATTGCGAGATTCAAATGTAGAGATCTTGCGGAGTGGCTGTTTGGCGAGCATTATCTGTGGGGTACTTTACTTGCAAATGTTATTGGTTGCTTTATTGCTGGCTTCTTGTTGACTTTTTGGCAGACAGCACAAGTTTCCAATAATATTCGCATGGGGGTTGTTATTGGTTTTCTAGGTGCCTTGACAACTTTCTCGACCTTTTCTGTTGAAACCTTTCAGCTAATGCAGCAACAGCTATGGCTTAAAGCTGGACTAAATATCAGCGCCAATTTGATACTTTGCATGCTTTTCGTGTTTTTTGGTGCTTGGCTTGGTGGTAGAATGGCCGCCTGAAATTTAACCGCAAACCATAACGGATTCTAAAAAGACAATGCTTGACCCTAAACTATTACGTACTGACATTGACGCAGTTGCTGAAAACTTAGCAAAGCGCGGCTTTGAGCTTGATGTAGAGCTATACAACAAGCTGGAAGAAGAGCGCAAAGCTATTCAAGTTGAAACGCAGGAATTACAAAACCAACGTAACTCCAGTTCCAAATCAATAGGGCAGGCAAAAGCACGTGGTGAAGACATCCAACCCTTATTGGAGCAAGTAGCTGATTTAGGCAGCAAGTTAGATGCTGCAAAAGAGCGACTCAATCAGGTCATGGCCCAGCTTGATGATATTCACTATGGCATTCCAAACCTGTTGGATGAGTCAGTTCCAGAAGGTAAGGACGAAAGCGAGAATGTTGAGATTCGTCGTTGGGGTGAGCCGCGCAAGTTTGATTTTGAACCCAAGGATCACGTTGAAGTCGGTGAAGCTCTCAATGGTTTAGACTTTGCCAGCGCTGCAAAAATCTCTGCCAGCCGTTTCATTGTCAAAAAAGGCCTGGTTGCCAAGCTGCATCGGGCCTTGATTCAGTTCATGCTCGATTTGCATAGCAAAGAACACGGTTATGAAGAAGTCTATGTTCCATATATGGTTAATGCCGAAAGTTTAACGGGTACTGGCCAATTACCTAAATTCGAAGAAGACCTTTTCAAAGCTCAGGGTAAGAATCAAGATGACCGACCTTTGTACCTTATCCCAACTGCCGAGGTTCCTGTAACCAACCTCGTTCGTGACGAGATTGTTGAAGCAGAACAGCTTCCTCTGCAATTTGTTGCTCATACCCCATGTTTCCGTAGTGAAGCGGGCTCATATGGCCGCGATGTGCGTGGCCTAATTCGCTTACACCAATTCGAGAAAGTTGAGTTGGTACACATTACTAAGCCAGAAGACTCAATGGATGCGTTAGAGCGATTAATTGGTCATGCTGAGAAAGTCTTGCAGCTACTTGAGCTTCCATATCGTGTTGTAACCCTATGTTCTGGAGACATAGGGTTTGGAGCAAACAAAACCTACGATATCGAAGTATGGTTACCAAGCCAGAATACTTATCGTGAGATTTCTTCATGTAGTAACACAGGTGATTTTCAGGCTCGCCGTATGCAAGCTCGCTGGCGTAATCCAGAAACCGGTAAGCCAGAACTGGTACACACCCTGAATGGTTCAGGTTTGGCAGTAGGACGTACACTGGTAGCCATTTTAGAAAACTACCAGAATGAAGATGGAACTATCACTATTCCTGAAGCATTAATGTCTTATATTAAATAAAAATCACGCTTCCGCACCCCCGTAGCTCATCTGGATAGAGCGTCCCCCTCCTAAGGGGAAGGTAACAGGTTCGAATCCTGTCGGGGGTGCCATTCCTGTCTTGATTCTCTGGTCCTAACGTATAACAATGGAAGTGTCTTTTGTTCTATTAATCGGGGGGACTTATGAAATTTTTAAAAACTTTCACTTTAGTATCAATTGCTTATTTACTTGCATCTTGTGCTTCTATGTCTGGTGGTGATGAGGAGATTGAATCTACACAAAGGTTAGAAGCTAAAGAGTTCATGATGTCTACAGGAGACATTGTTAGATTCAAGAATAACTCTTTGGAGTTTTTGAAAATTGTTAATGACTCAAGGTGTCCAAAAGGTGTGCAATGTGTAAGCGAAGGATCGGCTATCTTAAGCTTTATATATTTAACACCGAATTCTGCTGAATCATTTACCTTAGATACTAGTGACAACTCAGTACATTCATTTGAGAATATAAGATTTGGATTGATGTCGTTTGAACCTCTACCTTCAGAGGGTACTATATTAAGCCCCGATGAGTTTACTGCAAGACTGGTGGTTGCAGAAGAAGGTTCATTAGAAGATGTCACAATTATCGATGTTAGAACCGATGGTGAGTATAACAATAGCCACTATTCTGGAGCAGTTCATATACCTGTTGATGAAATCGGTAAGAGAATAGGTGAACTTAACCTTGCTAAAGATGAAACCTTTATTGTTTATTGCAGAAGTGGTAATCGTGCTGGTAAAGCTAAAGAAGAACTAGAAGCAATGGGTTACACCAATGTCATTAATGGTGTGAATGAAGACAGTTTGTACAAACTAATGGATTAATTATGGCTGGAAAAGTATTAGGAATTGGCGGTGTCTTTTTTAAGTGCTGCGATAGGGATGCTTTAGGGAAATGGTACGAAAAGTCATTAGGTTTTAAAATTGATCCCAGTTATGGTGGAACCAGTTTCCCGAAAAAAGACTTGCCGGATGGTGCATATACCGTTTGGGGTACCTTTAAGGAAGATACTGACTATTTCGCACCATCATCTAAAGATTTTATGCTAAATCTAATAGTCGATGATGTTGAAGCTTGCATAAAACAGGTAGTCGCCAATGGCGGCCAACAAATTGGTGATGTGTGCGAGGAAGAGGGGTTTGGCAAATTTGCCTGGTTTGTCGATCCCGAAGGTAACAAAATTGAATTATGGCAGATGCCATAATAATTAAGGCCTCAATGGTAAAAAGCCCAGCAATTAGCTGGGCTTTTTTTGTTCTTTTTAGCTTCAAAGCTAAAACTGAGTAATACGCTGGTAATACTCAGGTCGACGATCTCTGAACAATCCCCAGCTGGCACGTTGTTTTGCCACTTTATCCAAGTCAAACTCTTGGCAGATAACACCTTCGCTGGTTTTGTCCATTTCCTGAACTTTGGCACCAAATGGATCGGTGATGAATGACGAGCCATAGAAAGTGATGCCACAGGTTTCGCCTTGTTCAGTACCAATTCTATTTGACGCTACGACAGGCACCATGTTGGCGCCGCTATGGCCTTGCATAACTCGTTGCCAGTGTTGGCGTGAGTCCCAATTCGGGTCTTGTGGTTCAGAGCCGATAGCAGTAGGGTAATAAATCACTTCAGCACCTTGCAGCGCAAGAATTCTCGCTGCTTCCGGGAACCATTGATCCCAGCAAATAGCGGCACCCATGCGACCAAATTTTGTGTCCCACACTTTAAAGCCGGTATCACCTGGCGAGAAGTAAAACTTCTCCTGATAACCGTGACCATCAGGAATATGCATCTTGCGATAATTGTCCATAATGGTTCCATCAGCGTCTATCATAGCCAGTGAGTTGAAGTGTGCATTGCCAGCTTTCTCAAAGTAGCTAATCGGTAAAACAACACCCAGCTGTTTTGCTACGGTTGAAAAGTGTTGTAGAACGCGGCTTTCAGGATACGGCTCCGCCCAGTCAAAATACTTCGGATCCTGATCTTTGCACCAGTAATAACCTGCAAACAGTTCCTGCAATAGAATGGCGTTTGCGCCTTGTTCTGCAGCCTGTCTGACTAAAGCTTCTCCTTTGGCGATGTTCTCATCAAAGTTTGAACTGACAGCAAATTGAGTTGCTGCAAATGTTACATTTCTCATAGTGTTATCACCTAAATTAGCTCCAATGTGAGCCGTTAAATCTTGGGTTGTTGCATGGTGATGCAGTGGATGCCACCGCCACCAACTAAAATTTCGTTAGCATCGATCTGATGAACGCTTCGATGTGGGAAGAGGTCCGTCAGAACCGACTTTGCTTCATCATCTTGCTTGCAGCCAAAAGACGGCATAATGATGGCATCATTGGCAATATAAAAGTTTATGTATGATAGTGGCACACGCAGTCCATCTTCATATCGTGCTTCAGGCTCTGATATTTCAACAAGCTTGATATTGCTTTCTTTCAAAATAGCCCGGTTTTCATCGTAGATAGAATAGTTTTCGCTCAACTTGTCGCAATTTTGACTAATCACTAAGTCCTCTTCAACGAAGCAGGCAATATTGTCTATATGGCCGTCGGTATCAACATCACCGGCAATGCCTTTGTCCAACCACACGACTTTTTCTGCGCCAAACTGTTCCAATAGCTCCGCCTCGATTTGTTGCTGAGTTAATGATGGATTGCGGTTGGAGTTTAACAGACATTCTTGGGTAGTTAGCAGTATGCCTTTGCCGTTCGAATGAATAGCACCGCCTTCCAGTACCATATCAAACTGACGTGATTGACTGCCTGTATACTTGATGATGTTTTCTGCAACCTTGGCGTCATTGTCATAGGGGGAGAACTTGTTGCCCCATGCATTAAATTGGAAATCTAAAGCCATAGCCTGGCCATTGTCTTCAATCCAAATGGGGGCTGTATCTCGTGTCCAGCTATCATCAATTGCACATTCAACCAGCGTGATGGAACTACTAAGTTTCTTAGTGGCAAATGCTTTGTGTTCAGGCTTTACCAACATAAAAAGCGGCTCATAGTCTGCAATGGTATTAGCCACTTCAGCAAAGGCCAGTTGGGCTTTTTCAAGCCCGTTTGTCCAAATTTCTGTACGGCACGGCCAGGCCATCCAGGTTGCCTGATGTGTTTCCCATTCGGCTGGCCAGCGTCTTGTTAACTGAGTCATTCCCATTAATCCTCTAGATAACTATAACCATAGATACCTTCACGTAATTCCGCTAGGTATTGGCGTTGCTGTGCCTGCTCTAGATTGCTTGATTTTAGTTGTCGACGATAGGACTCAAGCAATGATTTAGCATCAAAATCAACATACTCCAGCATTTCATCAACGCCCGAACCATAGTCCGTACCAGTAATCTTTATTTCACCTATTTCGGTTAGCACCAGATCGATAGTGTGGGTATCGCCGAATAGGTTATGCATGTCGCCGAGAATCTCCTGATAGGCTCCTACCATGAAGAATCCGAGTAGATACTCATCACCAGGCTTATAGGGCGGTAAATGGATAGTTGGCGTGATGCCCTGACCATTAACATACTGCTCTAAAACGCCATCACTGTCGCAGGTAATATCCTGAATAATAACGCTTTCGGTAGGTTCTTCATTAAGACCGAGCAACGGCATAACAGGGAAAATCTGATCGATTGCCCATGCGTCCGGAAGAGACTGAAAAATCGAAAAGTTGACGAAGTACTTGCTAGCTAACTTTTCATTCAGTTCATCCAGAATATTTTGATGTTCCTGAATTTCTGGAACCAATTTCTCTTTAACCAGCATTAAAATCATACGATGCAGGCGCTCAGCCATTGCCCGCTCAGCCAACGATAAGACCTGGTGGCTAAACATGCCCTGTGCTTCTGTCAGTAAATAACCGGCATCATGGAAACTTTCCATGAGTTTTCGGTTGTCTTTGGTATTAATAGCTTCCTGATAGCTTTCCCACAGGTTATGTAAGACCAAGGGTGCTTCCTCGGAAGGAGCCTCTAAATCAACTTTTTCGGGTGCTTCAGAGTCAATAACATTGGCGATTAACACAGCATGGTGTGCTGTCAATGCGCGTCCCGACTCGGTAATAATATTCGGATGGGGCAGGTCATTTTCATTGGCTACATCGTAAAACGCCCAGACCACGTTATTAGCGTATTCTGATAAGCTGTAATTAATAGAGCAATGGCTCTGACTGCGTGTGCCTTCATAGTCCACACCAAGGCCGCCACCAACATCGACTGTTTCAACAGGTACGCCAAGCGCGTGCAGCTCGGCATAAAAACGAGCACACTCTTTTAGAGCGTTCTGGATATCGCGAATGGAGGTGATTTGAGAACCCAAATGGAAGTGAAGCAGCTTGAAAATATCAACCTGATCTTTTTCCTGCAAGGTCTCTACCAGGCGCAAAATTTGGCTGGCTGATAGGCCAAACTTCGAATGGTCACCGCCAGAGGTTTGCCACTTGGATTCGCCTTTAGAAGCAAGGCGAGCACGCACACCAATCGTAGGCTTAACGCCCATGCTTTCGGCTTCTTCCATCACCAACTGTAGCTCAGTCAGTTTTTCAACAACGATATAAACCTTATGGCCCAGCTGTGTACCAATGAGCGCTGTGCGAATATATTCGCGATCCTTATAGCCATTACAGACAATAGTCGAGTTTGTGTGCTCTGATAAGGCAAGCACAGCCATTAGCTCCGGTTTGCTACCAGCTTCAAGGCCAATCTGCTTGTCATTGTTATTGTTTATGGCGGCCTGGCTTTGAACGATTTCTTCTACAACACGACGCTGCTGATTAACTTTAATCGGATAGCATATAGTGTAATGGCCTTTGAACTCATACTCTCTGATGGCTTGATTAAAAGCTTCGCACAGGCTGTTGACGCGATTGTGTAGGATGTCACTAAAGCGGAGTAGAGCAGGCATCTGGAAGCCTTTCTTCTGTAGCTCTTTGCAAATTTCTGTTAATTCAAAGTTGAATTCCGGACGGTTGCGATCCGGCTTTACGACCAGGTTTCCCTGTTCGTTTAAATCAAAGTAACCTTCGCTCCAATAAGGAAGGTTGTAGTGTGTACGAGCTTTGTCAATTGACCAATCGTCTTGTTGCTCTAATGCCATTGGGCTTTGTTCTCCTTAAAGTCCGACAGAGGTCTGTCGATACCATTAAAATAGATAAACTTTATATACCTTGTTAGCACATAAAACTATCATTTCTGTATGCCAGATACAAAAAAGGCGAACTGTGAAAGTTCGCCTTTGTGTTCATTTGCACGCTTTACTTGAGCGCCTCAACAACGTATTGGGGCAGGGCAAAGCTGGCGACGTGCAGTTCAGGGTTATAGTACCTGGTACTAAAATTAGCCTTACTAAATCGTTCACGAATCGTCTCAACCGTATGCTGGCGTAATGAAGCATCATCAGAACCCCATGAAAGGGTCATATTACCACCCACATAAGTAGGTACGGCTGTTACATAGAACCAACGATCGCTAAATAAGCCTTCAAAGCGATTAAATGTTGTCTTTACTTCATCAATTTGCATGAAGCTGACGCCATTTTGTGTCGCTAAAATGCCACCTTCGTTAAGGCTATTCTTGCAACCCTCATAGAAGCGCGATGTGAATAACACTTCACCAGGGCCTTCTGGATCAGTTGAATCAGAAATAATCACGTCAAACTTTTCGCCATTCTCTGAGTTAGCGTTGTTAACAATAAAATCGACACCATCGGCAATCACCAGATTAACGCGAGGATCATCAAAAGCGCCATCCGAATGTTTCGGGAAGTATTGTTTGCACATATCCACAACAGCAGCATCAATTTCTACCATGGTGACATGTTCAACTTCCGGATGACGCAAGACCTCACGCAAGATACCGCCATCGCCACCACCAATGATCAAAACACGTTTAGCATTACCATGGGCAAATAATGGCACATGAGTTAGCATCTCGTGATAGATAAACTCGTCTTTCTCAGTGGTTTGGATGACCCCGTCCAACGCCATAACATGACCAAACTGCTCATTGTTAAAAATGATCAGATGTTGATGCTCAGTTTTACTTTCAAACAGAACTTCATCAACAATGAAGCTCTGCCCGTAAGTGTTGTACAGGGTTTCGATAAATCTTTTTGCCATGTCGATTTATTGCCTTAGGCTTTATTTCTCAACTTGTCCACGCAAGATTTCGCTTACTTCGATTTTCGAAGGTAGGAAGGCTTTGCGTAAAATTTCTACTGCTTTATGAGGTTCAGCGTCACCACACATAAAAACATCAAACGCGGCATAGTCGCGCTCAGGCCAGGTGTGCACACTGATATGAGATTCAGCTAGTACGGCAACGCCCGAAATCCCACCGTTTGGTGTGAAGTGGTGCATGTGAATGTGAAGCAGGGTAGCGCCACACTCTACCACAGACTCGCGGAACGCCTGTTCCATCAGCTGTAGGTTATCTAACTTTGACGCACCCCAAAGATCAATGATCAAATGAGTGCCCGCAAAGATTTTGCCGTTTCTGTGTATGAAATGATCGTTTCGCTCATCGTTCTCGTTGACGTTCTTAAAAGAAGGCCACTGAGTTTCTGTTGCGCCAGTAGGATCAATCTCTTGGTTATAGTCGAAGTCTTTATACACTTCTTTAATCTCCTATACAGGGAAGCCATAAACAAGCTTATTTACAAATTTCTGGGGGCGTAACGATAGAAACTTCCCAGACCTACCAGGCGTGCTAATCATGTCATGTTCCTCCAAGCTGGAGTGGCATGAGCAAAAAATAGTCAATCAGCACAAAATGGAATGTGCTTTATACTTTGTTTGGCGAAAAATGCAAGAAAATTCGATTAGAAATAAGGAAAAAACTATCGGTTATAAAACCATTGTGAAAGAATGTCGGCTTTACAGCTTGATTTGAATTTAAAAGCTTCATCAAGTTTTAATCATAACCATCTGATTTATAAAGAATGAATACAGGTTTTTGGCGACTTATTTTACTGGCTGTTTTTGCTGTCTTTTTGATGGCTATGGTGCCAGTAATTATCAAGTATATTGCGGTCGATCCATGGCTAATTGGAGCCTTCAGACTGGCTGTCAGTGTGGTCGGTCTTATACTGCTTGCAGGCATAACTCGAAGACCATTAATTGCTCGAAAAGAGAACTGGATATTCATCTTATTATTAGGCTTGGTCTTTGCAATCCATTGGCTGACTTATTTTTATAGCATTCAATTATCAACAGCTTCTATTGCCGCTATTGGTGTTTCCACTTTTGGCGCACATTTGCTTTTACTGGGTTGGTTTGTTCATCGTCAGCCACCTCATTGGCTAGAACTATTCTGCGTCTTATTGGCATTTGTTGGTGTCTATTTAGTAGTACCTGACTTTAACCTTGCTGATGGAATGACCATTGGTCTGATCCTTGCTGTGATTTCAGGCTTTCTTTACGCTTTACTGCCGTTAATGCACCAAAAATACCGCCACATTAACGGAGAGCGCCGTACATTTGGTCAATTCTTTGTCGCTATGGTGATATTCAGTTTTGGCCTTCCGCAGGCTGATTGGGAAATTCCGAGCGAAAGCTGGTTAGGACTTATTGTTCTTGGAGTAGTTTGTACTCTGGTAGCACATAGCCTTTGGATCAAAGTCAGTACCGAGCTCAATCATGTGGTCACTTCGGTGGTTTACTATTTGTATGTACCGATTGCGATGCTATTCAGTTTTGTCTTTTTGGATGAGTTGTTATCCCCAGTCCAGTTGCTTGGAGCGGGATTGATACTGTTCGCCAATATTTTGGGAATCTGGTTTCGTTGGCGTCGACGTGATGAAGAGGAAAATTGATAAATACCTCAAACTATCCTAGATGCATCATATCTGTATCTAATACTGTATATTTTTGTATTTAATTGATATTCTTCACAGGCCAAAGTGACACTATTCCTTGCTAATTAATTAGATATAGTGCATCTAGGCATAACAGGATGTTATTCTTCCTCACTGATTTCTTAAGGATAATTAATGTATTGATGCAATTGTGACTTGCTAAATGGTGACAATAATGTAAATTTGCACAGCAAGTATCTTATAGTATATGAGATATACAGAACATTGTGTCACAATGTATCTAATTACATAAAGCAAAGTATTACTAGAAGGCAGTACTGTGAGTAAAACATTATCCCGCTCAGAATTAGCACTTATCGATCGAGAAGGGGAGCGCATCAAAAATGGTTTATCCAACCTAGTTGATGACTTTCCTAATCATGCCAAGACAATCACTGGGATGGCTAATTGGCTTAATGCCAATAAATCCACCTGCCAGCGTATGGTTGAAACTATCAACAAGGCGGTTGATGGTCTACAGGTCATTCAGTCACTACCTGGGCCAGCAGGCCTTCGAGGTTTCATTGATCTGGCAGAAAAGCACAAAGTGAATGTTAAGCTGGTCGAAGAAGCCAGATCCATGGTGGTAAGGTTTGAAAACCTGATTTATGAATATTCACGTAGTCACTCAGCTCTTAAGGCGCTGATCAAAGCGTCTGATAAAAGTAAGCAAAGTCAGGGCAATAAGAGCGATCAGCGTAAGGCTCTTTTCGAAGCATCGAGAATGGTTACTGGCGAGCAGATGGAGAATTTGTTCTTTGCCTGTATTCTGAAAGAAAATGAACAGGATCATAAATTTCTTCAACAATATACTTTAACTTTCTTCGATAACTGCGAGAAGACAGAAACGGCCCGTCCTTTAGTTATTCCAATTGGTCCCTGTGAGCAAAAGCTAGAACTTGAAAAGCCAGAGCTTATTTCTCAGGATGATGAGTTAGGCAGTAAGCTAGGTAACCTGTCGTTGATTGAAGAGCTGACAAGTGCCACAGTTGTTAAAAGTATTAACGAATTCACCCGTGGTGAAAACTCAGTCATCATTCCTGCAGCGTCTGAACAGGATAACGGCATCAATATTGCTGCTATGAAAAATTACCCTGAAGAGCAGTTAGGGCCGTTTTATGGCGGCAAAAAAGCTAGCTGTGTCAGTGTTCAGGTTCGAACTCCTGTTAAAAGTCTGTATATGGTTTGCTTCCTGGAGCGAAGTTATGCCATGCGTAGCGTTGCTAATGCTGGTATCTATTCAATGAATACTCAACTGGCAACCATGATTACCAGTCCTGATGCACTTTGGTATGACCGTTTCCATGATGAGGCTGACTTGGTTCTTTCAAGCCATGATGCTAATTTCTCTGAAAAGCTTAAGTATCCTATGGCTAATGAGTTGGTCGATACCTTATTTACGGTAACCGGCTGTGTTCGAAAAGAGTATGCGGCTTATCTTGTTAGAGTTGACTATCCGATATGGTCAACGGCATATCGCATTTATTTTCAGTACGCAATTGATTAATAGAGTTGCTTTCAGGCATAAAAAAACGGGCTAAAAGCCCGTTTTTTTATGCTCTAAAATGAGCTAAGAATAACTAATCAGATTATTTATTCTTGGCAGCTGCCACACGTTGGCGAGCTAACTCATCAGCGATTACGTTTGTTGGGCGGCCACTTAGTTTTGAGGCTTCGAACACTTCAGTTAAAGTGCCATAAATCTCATCAACTTTTTCTAATGCAGCATCACGATTATAGTTTTCTTCGAATGATACATTGATGATACCGCCAGCATTGATCACATAATCAGGTGCGTACAAGATACCTTTGCTTAGCAGAATATCGCCGTGACGATCTTCAGCAAGCTGGTTATTGGCTGCGCCAGCAACGATAGATGCTTTGATGTGAGGAATAGTTGTGTCATTGATTGTTGCACCTAAAGCACAAGGAGCGTAAACGTCTACATCCTGGCTATAGATCTCGTTAACATCAACTGCCACAGCACCAAACTCATTAACCACACGGTCAACGTTTTCTTTGTTGATATCCGTAACAACAAGTTTTGCACCTTCATCGTTTAAGTGCTTACACAGGTAATAACCAACATGGCCAAGACCTTGTACTGCAACTTTAAGACCATCTAAATCATCACGACCAAGTTTATGCTTTACAGCAGCTTTAATACCTTTGTAAACGCCATAAGCTGTAACCGGAGAAGGGTCACCAGATTTGCCTTCCAAACCTAAAACATAATTGGTTTCTTTGTTAACGATAGCCATATCGTTTGGGTTGATGCCAACATCTTCCGCAGTGATATATTTACCGCTTAACTTTTCAACAAAGCGACCGAAAGCACGGAAAAGTTCTTCCGACTTCATAGTTTTAGAGTTACCAATGATGACCGATTTACCGCCGCCCATTTGTAGGCCAGCCATAGCATTTTTATAGGTCATACCGCGAGATAGACGCAATGCATCAATCAAAGCGCCTTCGTCAGAGTTATAATCCCACATACGACAGCCACCAACCGCAGGACCCAGGTTAGTGTTGTGGATACAAATAATGGCTTTTAAGCCAGATTCAACATCACGACAAAAGACGATTTGTTCGTGATCGTCGTATGCACGTAGATTAAAAACTGCCATAAAGATCTCCTTTAATAAGGATATAAACAAGGGAAGCCGCAACAGTTGCGGCTTCAATTAAAAACAATGATTATCCCAGGTCGAACTTAATACCCTGAGCTAGAGTAGGTTGGTCACCCCAGAAGATAGTGTTGGTTTGACGACGCATGTATGCTTTCCATGCATCTGAACCAGCTTCACGACCGCCGCCAGTTTCTTTTTCACCACCGAATGCACCGCCAATTTCAGCACCAGAAGTACCGATGTTGACGTTAGCAATACCGCAATCAGAGCCTAGAGCTGAAAGGAATTTCTCGGCAACTTTCATGTCGCGTGTGAAGATAGCTGAAGATAGACCAGCTTTAGAGTGGTTCTGCATCGCAATCGCTTCTTCAGTCGTTTCATAAGTCATAACGTAAAGAATTGAAGCGAAAGTTTCAGTCTGAACAACATCCCAGTGGTTTTCTGCGCGAATAACCGTTGGCTCGATGAAGAAGCCAGGACCATCAATGGCTTTACCACCAGCAAGAACTTCACCACCAGCTTCTTTAGCTTTAGCGACCGCATTCTCGAAATTCTTAACTGCGTTAGCGTCAACTAGTGGACCCATCAAGGTGTCTTTATCCAGTGGGTTACCGATTTTAACTTGCTTGTAGGCATTAACGATTGCTGGAATCACTTGATCAGCAACGTCTTTGTGTACGATTAAGCGACGAGTTGAAGTACAACGTTGACCGGCAGTACCTACAGCACCGAATACGATTGCTGGAACTGCAATATCCATATCGGCTGTCTTATCAAGGATAAGCGCGTTGTTACCTGAAAGCTCAAGCAAGCTTTTGCCCATACGCTCAGCAACTTTAACGCCAACCATACGACCAACTTCACTTGAACCAGTGAAAGACATTTTCTTAACACGAGCGTCTTCGATGAAGCGCTGTGATAACTTATTCTCTTCAGTATCGATGAACAAGCAGAAGATACCTTTTAGGCCTTCTTCTTCAAGAACCTTGTTACAGATATTTTGAACTGCAATTGCAGTTAAAGGAGTTTTTGGAGATGGTTTCCAAACGACTGTGTTACCACAGATAGCTGCTATGAAAGCATTCCATGACCAAACTGCAACTGGGAAGTTGAAAGCAGACATTACGCCAGTGATACCTAGCGGATGCCATTGTTCATACATGCGGTGCTCAGGACGCTCAGAGTGCATAGTTTTACCATACAACATACGAGATTGACCTACGGCGAAATCGGCCATATCAATCATTTCCTGAACTTCACCATCACCTTCAGCTTTGATTTTGCCCATTTCGGCAGAAACAAGGCTACCTAGAGCATCTTTGTGCTCACGTAAGGCATTTCCGATTTTGCGAACAAGCTCACCGCGTAGAGGAGCTGGAACTTTACGCCACTCTTCAAAAGCAGCTTCGGCTTCCTGCATAACTTTGTCGTAATCGGTTGCTGAACTGGCGTTTACTTTTGCGATAACTTCGCCAGTTGCAGGATTGATAGACTCAATTACGCCTGCGTCTTGAGTGTCGGTGTAACCTTGGCCCCAACTAGCTGATTGGTTGACGGCTTCGATACCTAGCTCTTTCAAAAAATCCATAAATACCTCTAAATTCGGTTAAAACTGCACCAAAGCTATTGATTTATGATTGCTTTGGCGATTAATAATTTTGCGGCGCTACCATACCACCAGAGGGCATTTTTCGCCAGTTAATTTTGGTATTGCTGGTTAAAGATTAGTCAATGGTTGCGCTGGTCAGAGCTGTTATATGGGCAGGGGTTATGGCTTTTAACTTATTGATTAGATTTATTTATGAAAAGGGCGGCTATTTGATTTTGCCGCCCTCAGGGTATGGAATTGATTAATGAAAAAAATTGATTAATTAAAATTCCCACCAACAGGTTTCCCACCACTCGAGAAACTCATCAAACTCGATATGCGTATCGTGATTTTTATCGACTAAATCGAAGCCACGTTTAACCTGCTCATCAGTTGCATCAGGGGATAGTACTTTAAGCAAACGCTCGAATTCTTTGAGATCGATTTGGCCATTGTTATCAGTATCGAAATAATCAAAATGTTCTTTAACTTCTTGAATATGTTGATCAGTTAATGGCTTCATTGGGTCTCCATTTTGTTAATGAATTTTTTGAACTGACTTAGCTACTCATCTTCGTAAGTGAAGCTGTCCTGAAGGCTGGCATTTGCCTCAGCCACGCTAAAACGATTGGGAGAGAACCCTTCACCAAACCATTCTCTGACTTCTTCATGCTCGAAATGGTTAGGGGAGCGTAAAACATTGAGCAAATGTTCATAGCCAGCTACGCCACCAGCATCTTCAGGAGGGCAGGCATTTTTACCATCAATACACTCAACGTATACATCTGGTTTAGGTTCTTTAAAGCCCATCAAAGTCACTTTATGGTGCCAGTGATCGGCAAAATCATAGGTATATTCAATACTATCTTCCTTGTTGGCTAGCACATCCGTTATGGCAATGTTTGCTTCATTTTGCCATTCTTCATCGCCATCACCTTCCGGGTCAATATAACCATAGCGCTTGCCATCTTTCTGGAATTCGTGCTGCTGATAGTCTTCCCAGCCAAAAATTGCCTGGATAGCATAATGAAGGTCTTCAAGGGTCGCGCTTGGGTCAATAATGATATCGCGCCAAACAGGAAGGTTTAGGTGCTCCAGCTCTACTCGCAGATGAAGCATGTTTTGCGTTTTAGTTGACATGTTGTCGTCTCACAAATGAGGCCGTCATTGGCCTCAGGTTGATAAAACAGTTTCCTCTAAACGGTATCGAACTTTTCGTTCTTCTAAATAATCAAGTACCGTTTTACAGCAGTCGGTATGACCACCTATATGCTCAGGTGCAAACACACCTTTTTTATCAAATTTTCCTTTCAGTAGCAATTGGCAAACAGCATTAGCTGTGAAGCCTGTAGTACGAGCCATGGATGTTTCATGTTTCACTTTGTCATATTCATCATACATGGTGTAGATGTATTCTTTGTTCTTTTCTCCCTCCAGCCCGCGAATGGTTACACGCATAATGGTGAACTCTTCTTCTTTAGGCTTAAGCTTCCACTCATTGATTAAAATCTCAGAGGTGACTTCCAAAGGCGATATTTCAAGGCCTCGAACTGATACTTTGTCTTTACTGAAAAAACCGCTGGCTTTCAGTGTTCGAATGGCTTCAACATGCCCGGGGTAGCGCAGTGTTTTCTCCTTCATGTTAGGCACGTTATTCATGGTAAACATGAGGGAGCGAAGCCCATCGGTATTGAATGCTTCAAGTGTCCCGATCTTATCAAACTCGACCAGCTCTCGATCACTTAATGCTTCACGGGTAACCATTCTGCCATGCTCAAAAAAACGGGCAGCGCGGGTGTATTCTTCAATGACGTCAATCGGTGAGAAAGCAGCTTTGTATTCAAATGGTTTCTTACGAATTTTAGGCAAGCCACCAACCAGGCATTCGAAGTGGCTGACTTCCATGCGGGTATTGTGAAACCCTAGAAGAAGGTTATCCATTCCTGGTGCAACGCCTGCATCAATGACGGCTGTTACCTTGTGTTTTTTGGCAAGGTAGTCAAGTTCCAGACAGTTTTCTGGAGAGAAGGAAATATCAACAACATCTTTGCCAGCTTCAATGATGTTTTTCAGTGCCTTGAAGCCCAAATGGCCAGGCACGCCACAGACGATAATATCAAAGGGAGCTACGGCGCTTTTCAGCTCATCCAGATTGAGCACGTCGAGCTCAAGAGTAGAAAATGAAGGATGGCGTTTTTTTAGAAGCTTCAAGCGTGTGTTGCTGACATCCGCAACAGTAACGTCATATTTCTCGGACAGGTCACGAGCAATAACGCTACCGACCATTCCGCCACCAATGACTAAAATATTACTCATAACTCTTCCTGAATCTATATTTGTTTTAATGACTTATTTTGGGTTGTCTAAAGCTTCTTGCTCTTCGAGACTGGCTTTGTATGGCGTGACTTTCAATAAAATTCCCATATTTGGATGGTCGAAGTAATGCAGCTCATCCAGTTTGATTTTACGATTTTCGGAGAGTAAGAAATAGCCGTGGAGCTGTTCAGGCATTTGCATATCCACCATTGGCTGTTCAATCGGAGTCGCTGCCAAAGATTCTACTTCATCATACTCATAGCCAGCATTGTTATCGTCAGTTGACTGTATAAATTCATCGGGTAGATTTAATGGTTTAAAGCCAGTGACTTTGTGCTCGACCAATAAACCTTGATTACGGCTAAAGCGAATAAGGCCATTGAAGACATCCAGGCCAGTTTCTTCGGGCGCGTCTGCTGCTGAATAAGCTAACCAGGGAGTTTCTGACTTATCCATTAACGGTTGTCGCCAGCCAATGTGGAGCATTGGGCGAATGTTCTGACTGGTTCTTAAGCGATCCCAGACCCCATGCAATTTGAGTTGGCTATCGGTAAGAAGGGTAAAGCCTTCGGGTAAATTGCTAAAAGTAAATTCAGTTTCAATCTCAGGCAGTTCTGTATCTTTTACCTGTGCTGAATTATCCTGCTGATCAATGCGCTTGAAGAACACAAACTCAATATCAAATATGCTTTGAGCCGTACTGTTCTGTGCACTGAATACAAGGCTAAAAATCAAGGCTAAGGTAATGATTTTTCTGGTCATAATATTACTGGTTAACACTTTTAAGTGGTTAGAGTTTACCATGATTGAAAGGAAAGCCCAGCCTTAAATTGTAAGACTGGGCGAGTGTTCAGCTTTTAGGAAATCTTCTCAATGACCGCGTTAATTTCTTTTACCAGGGGTGCAATTTCTTCCTCTTCGGTCAGAATCTTCAAAATCACATTTTGCTCGAATCGATAGCGGGAAGGGTTAAGCTGGATCAGGCGGATGAGTTTGCCTGGATCGATTTGAGTGTCCTGAGTAAAGCGAATACGTATTCCTGTTTTCACCAGGTCAATTTTACTAATTCCCAGTGGCTGTACCCTTAATGCCAGTTCGGTAAGGGTAAACAGGTTTTTTAAAGCTTCTGGCAGTAACCCGAAGCGGTCAATAAATTCAACCTGCAAAGCATCCAGCTGTTCTTTGGTTTTGGCATTTGCGATACGTTTATATAGCGACAGTCGAGTTGCCACATCACCAATATAATCGTCAGGGATTAGAGCTGGAACACTGAGATCGATTTCTGTTTTTTGCTTGAGGCTTTGTTGTAACGAGGGTTCTTTGCCATCTTTGAGTGCCTTGACGGCATCTTCCAGCATGTCCATGTATAAGTTAAAGCCAACAGCTTGCATCTGACCAGACTGTTCGTCTCCTAGCAGTTCACCAGCTCCGCGAATTTCAAGGTCATGGGTTGCCAGCGTAAAACCTGCCCCTAGATCTTCGAGCGAGGCAATGGCATCGAGGCGTTTTTCTGCGTCCTTGGTGATTTTTCTTCCAGCCGGAGTCAATAAATAGGCATAAGCCTGGTGATGAGAACGACCAACACGGCCACGAAGCTGGTGCAGCTGAGCTAAGCCGAATTTGTCGGCTCTATCAATAATCATGGTGTTGGCATTAGGATTATCGATACCGGTTTCAACAATGGTGGTACAGACCAGAACGTTAAAGCGCTGGTGATAGAAATCACGCATGACCTGTTCAAGTTCACGCTCTCGCATCTGCCCATGAGCCAACTGAATACGTGCTTCGGGCAACAACTCCTGAAGCTCTTCAAGTGTGCGTTGAATGGTATCCACCGCATTATGTAGGAAATATACCTGACCACCGCGAAGAATCTCCCTCAGCACCGCCTCGCGAATCAATGGCTTGTGGTATTCGCGAACAAAGGTTTTGACTGACAGGCGTCTGGCAGGAGGTGTCGCAATAATGGACAGGTCACGCATTCCTGACATGGACATGTTTAAAGTACGAGGGATAGGCGTTGCAGTCAGTGTCAGAATATCCACTTCGGTACGGAATTTTTTCAGCTGTTCCTTTTGACGCACACCGAAACGATGCTCTTCATCGATTATGAGTAGACCGAGGCGTTTAAATTTAACATCTTGTTGAATCAGTTTATGGGTACCGACCACGATATCGACAGTCCCATCTTCAAGACCTTTTAAAGTTGCCTGAACTTCTTTATTAGTAGCAAAACGTGACAGGCTGGCAACTTTCATTGGCCAGTCTGCAAAACGATCACTAAAGGTTTCAAAGTGCTGTTGAGCGAGCAGGGTAGTCGGAACAAGTACCGCCACCTGTTTACCGGACTGAGCAGCAATGAATGCCGCACGTAACGCAACTTCTGTTTTACCAAAGCCGACATCACCACAGACCAGACGATCCATCGGTAAATGTGAAGTCATATCACGAATCACAGCATTAATGGCGGTGGTTTGATCCACAGTTTCTTCAAAGGCAAACTCAGCGCAGAAACGACGATACTCAGCTTCGTCGAGCTGATATTGGATACCTTCTTTGGCGGCACGTCGGGCATAAATATCAAGTAGCTCAGCAGCAACATCTCGTGCTTTTTCTGCAGCTTTCTGGCGAGCTTTATCCCATTGCTCAGTTCCAAGCTTGTGCCAGGGCGCCAGTTCGGGATTGGTACCTGAATAGCGGCCAATCAAATGCAGTGATTGCACTGGCATATACAGTTTGTCGCCACCAGCATATTCAATCATCAGATATTCAGCTTCGATGTCGCCACTTTCCAGTTTAACCAGTCCTCGGTAGCGACCAATACCTTGCTCGATATGGACGACCGGATCGCCTTCTTTGAGCTCCGCCAGGTTGCGGATCATGTCCTCAGCCTGGTCAGCTGCTTTGGTGTCGCGACGGCGGGTTTTAATGACGTTCTCGCCAAACAACTCGGTTTCAGTGACAACAGCCAGATCGGATAAAGCGAAACCTTTACTTAATGGTGCAACGCCAATGACCAGATTTTTTGAATCTGAGGCCTCGCTCCAATGCTCGACAACTGATGCCTGTATCTCGTTGCGCGACAGCAAGTCCTTTAAAGCTTCGCGGCGTCCGGGTGATTCGGTCGCGATAAAACATTGCCCAGTCCACTGCTTTAAGAAACTTCTAAACTGGTTTACCGGATCCTTGGCTTTATGATCAATTGCCATCATTGGCATCGGACTGGCCTGATAGTCGGCATCAGGGCGTTCTTGCTTGATATGAATGCGGATGTGCTGTTTCAATTGCGAATTGAGTTCATCAGCAGCTAAATAAAGCTTTTTAGGCTCCAAAATAGGGCGTTCAATGTCATGACGACGTTGCTCGTAGCGCTCTGTGATTTCGTCCCAATAATGTTCAGCATGCAGCTGATGATCGCCCAGTGTGCAAATCAGCGATTGCTGTGGCAGGTAATCGAAGAAAGTGTCCAGCTGCTCAAAGAACAAGGGTAAATAGTATTCAATGCCTGCCGGAGAGTTGCCATTGCTGACTTCCTGATAGAGCCAGACGCGCTGTAGATTGACTTCAAATTCAGCACGGAAGTTTTGTCTGAAGGTAGCAATGCCTTCGTCATCCAGTGGAAACTCTTTGGCTGGCAGCAGCTCAAACTTTTGAATCTTCTGGTCTGATAGTTGACTTTCCGGATCAAAATAGCGAATGCTATCGATTTCATCATCAAAAAAGTCCAGTCGTAGTGGCTTTTCCGAGCCCATTGGAAACACATCAAGAATAGAGCCTCGAACTGCATATTCACCATGCGAGAAAACCTGATTCACTGAGTGGTAACCGCTTTCTTCAAACAGTTTACGCACCTCATGCATATCCAGTTTTTGTCCCGTGTGAACAATCAGACTGTTTTGTTCGATATACTCCTGTGGAGGGAGCTTTAGCAGCAGGGTGTTCACGGCAATCAATACAATGCCATGTTTTAGGCGCGGTAGATTGTAAAGCGTCAATAAACGTTCTGAGACGATGTCCTGATGCGGGGAAAAGTTGTCATAGGGCAGAGTTTCCCAGTCGGGGAAAACCATAACCGGAATATCAGAGTCTTTACCCAGAAAATACTGAATTTCTTTTTGTAGCTGCCACAGCGCAGGGGTATCGTCGCTGATAACCACGATCGGTTGCTCGCGCTGCTCAGCAAGCTTAGCAAATGCCAGCGCACGGCTTGAGCCAGCAAGCCCATCAAGATAATGGACAAAGTTGGTTTTATCAGTGATTTGCGGTAAATCGAGCTTCATGCCTAATGACTAGTGATTTTAAGAATTGCCGCGGAATTATAGCGATCTTGGTCAAATGTTGATAGTGGCCGTCAAAACATAGGCACCGATACATTTTGAACAGGCTTCAGGATTAAAGCTTTCCATTTGCAGAAGCGCTTTAATACAGCTATCTTATTTGATATTAAAAGTAATCACTTAGGGATAGTATGAGAATCATATTCAAACAGGCCGAAGACTTCGAAATCAGTGCTGGCTTCTTTATTGCCGCCTGGAAAGTTTGGTTTAAGCGGTTCTCACCCAGCCATGATGCACAACGACATGCCTGGAAGTACGGCAAAATGCCGATTGGCCTAAGTGATAGCAGTCTAAGTGATCTCATCCGCGAAGATAGACGATTTACCCTTGAAGTTATGGCGCGCATGATGGTGCCTTGGGCCTACCGCAATAATGCTCAGGTCGACGATACATTCCTCCGCGATCACATCGAATTTATACAACAGACAACCATTGGTTATGACTCCGGTAGCGAGGAGCCTGCAGCTTGCCTAAGTGACCATGCATTGGCGCTTTGGGACAGTATGAGCTTTGCTGAGCAGGATACCTACATGAATTATGCCGAAGCACGCGTACAGGCAGATATCGAAGTTAAGTCAGCTGATCCGGTGGTGCTTGATGACCAAGGCATCGAACTTATTGGTGAAGATACTTATCCGCCTTACATACCCGAAAAAAATGCCGATGATTTAGAGTTTGTCCGCGCCTTGGTTCGCTGGATTGAAGATGCTCCGTATCAGGCTTATTACCTGAAAAAACCTGCTGGTGAAGCAGTGGCAGGATGGCATGATCGGTTATTAGCCTTTTTCTGGCCTAAACCGCGCATAAGCTATGCACTTCATTATGCGGCTGTAGACCCTTTGTACTATCGCGCCAATGAATTAGCAAAAACATTGGAGCGAGGCGATGACTGGGATGAAGAATGGCGCGACATGGCCGTTAAGACTGCAACAGAATTGTTTAATGTCAGTGGCACGCCGCAGAAAGACGTTACGGTTGATAATGTTAAAAAAGTGATTAAAGCGGCCATCGATGCGGATGAAAATGCGACGGCAAAAATGAATAGTGGCTGGACTTATCTCGCCGCCTTGTGCACCGCACATTTAGAAGGTGAGCAAGGTAGATTACCACTCATAAGCTGGAACAGTAGGGTTGCCAGCTCAGTAATCTCAAGACTCGATTTTCTGCTGGCTGAAGCAGGCGTCACACAGCTTGGTGATCGTTTTCCACATATTGGCACAGTACCCGGCTGGGGTGGTACACGTCCACGCCAATACACACTGCCATGGCCAAACGGTTATCGCTCATGGAAAACGCAAATAGCTGCCAGCAAACTTGCTAATCAAATTGCGCACATCCTCAATACCGAAACCAAACCTAACGGTGAAAAGCGTTATCGATTGATGCCACTTGCTGGTGGTGGTAAAGGCCCATGGACTGTTCGGGGTGTGCAGCGCGTATTGTTCTCTGATGGATATTAAGTTGTTCTATTTTTAGTTAATTTTGAATTGATTCAAAAATAGACAATTTCCCTAAGGTTGTTACAATCAAGTTAGGCCATGGGGATAAATAATAAATTATGACGATGCTCTTAAGATGTCTTCGTATGGTGCTTGCTGTAATAGCCCTTGGGTTGATATTTGCAGCTACACAAAATGTAATTGCAGCAGAAGCTGAAGTTAAACTTGAAGCTGAAAATAATGATGAAGGAATAACCCTTGAAGACCTTCAGCAGCTTGAACCATTTCCCGAATTTTACGATCAATTATCACCAGAAGCTCGGCTGGACTGGCTTAATACCCAAATTGACCAAGCCGCAACTCCCGTCCAAAACTATAACTATCAAAGAGCTTTAGCTTTCGAGCATTTCTTTAATTATAGAAACATGGAAGCTCAAGAAGCTTGCCAAAAAAATCCCCCTTTATCGTTCGATTTGAGATACCGTTTTGCCTGCATCCAGGTCAGTGATATCAGTTATGACAATCGTCTTGATAAACTACTAGGGCTCTATCAGGATGCCATGGAAGCCGACAACAAAGAAATGGTTGCTCAAACTCTTAACTCTATGGGCTGGTATCAGTCTGGACATGGTGATATTGAGCTAGCATTTAAAAGTTATGAAGAAGCTTTATCTATGGGAGAGCATTTAGAATTTTATGCATTGAATGACGCCATGGTAAACACAGCCACCTTGTACATCATTCATGGAGATGAAGAGTATGTGCATAAAGGAATTGAACTGCTAAAAAAATCAATTGAGCGAACAAAGGATAAGCTAAAGGAAGAGGGTAGAACTGGAGATATTCCGAATACCATCATCATTCCTCAATTTAATATCGGTGTTGCTTATGCTCTACATGTCTATGATTACGAAAAAGCACTTGAGTGGTTCACTATAGTAAACAATTCAAAAACCTCTATTCCGCACCTTCGAATGTCATCGTTACTTTTTTCAGCCTTGTCAGCAGTTGAACTCGGTCGTGAACAGGAAGCTCAGCGTTTTCTTGCTCGTTCATATGACGAGCCTGATGTGAACAACAGTGAGTTTTCTTATCTCTATTGTTATCAAACACTAGTTAGATACAAACTTGGCCAGCCCGTTGATTTTGATGTCTGTTTACCTCTCCATGAGAATGTGCCACTTGAGGTAAAGATTGACGTATATAAGCGGATTTCCAACCTGGAAGATGATGGCATTCGATACGCTGGGATGGAGCAATTCTATAAATTATTTGAGGACAAACTGGAAAGTCAGATTAAACAGAGCTCTACTTCAGTTGCATCAACTGCTGAGCTGCATAGACAACAGCAGGAATCGCGTTTACGTAATGAGTTACTGGAAAAAGAAATTGCTCTAAAGACAGCTCAGCAAGAACAACGCGAAGGGCAAATCCGTTTTATGATAGCTGCTGTGCTGGCTTTGCTATTGCTAGTTCTCATTACTGTTATTCGTTTACGCCAAAAAAGAAGGCTTGCAGAGCAGTTCGAAGAACTCAGTGTCATTGATGTTCTTACAGGATTAAAAAACAGAAGATTCCTTGAGCAGAATATTGGTAGAGAATTTAGTTTTATTAAGCGTTCTCGAGCTAAGGGTGGTCAAGAAGCATTAGGAATTTATTTACTCGATATCGATCATTTTAAAAGAATCAATGATACCTATGGGCATGAAGTGGGAGATACGGTTCTGATCGAGTTTACTCGTCGAATTAACGAAGCTATCCGCGAAACTGATCTTTTTGTCAGGTGGGGTGGTGAAGAGTTTTTGCTAGTGGCTCGGCTTGAGAATCTTGATGGACTGAATGTTTTAGCCCAACGGCTACGTAAGGCAATTACTGAATTACCTTATAACATAGGAAGTAATCAAACGATTGACTTGACTGCAACGATTGGTTCAGTAGCTTATCCTTGTCTGTACAATAAAGAAGAGGATATTTCTTGGAATAAACTGGTTCTTCTAGCAGACCAGGCTCTTTATTATGGTAAGCACAAGCAACGAGACTGCTGGGTATCTATTCAGAGTATACCTGATAGAAAAAGCTTAAAAGTAATTTTAAACCAGGCCTTGGACAAATCAGTTGAAGATAAAATTATCTCAATTAATTCTTCTATCGAAAGTTAAGTCAAAAGTTGAGTCAAAATATACAAAAAATTAACGCTGGCTTGAAGTTACTCAATTACTCTAGCCAGCGTTTCTCTAGTTAACTCATTCCTTTTTCTTTCTGAGCCAGTTTCTGGAACTGTTCTTTCTGCTCACCAGAGGGAGTGGGGCGCTCGCCTTTTGGATCTTCTGAATCCATAATCATAGAAATGATCTTTGTTCCTTCTTTGATATTTTTGCCTTCAGTTTCTGATGAAAAGACCTTCATGGTTTCATTCTTATCAATCATAAACAGCGCTACATAATTAGGGTTATCATTTTGATACTGCTCAAAATTATAACTTTCAGTTATGTTGGTTACCTTAATTTTCGCATTTTTGGCAATCATGCTGGCCAGTTGCCCATACGTGACTGACTCACCAAACAACCAAGGAGATTGATAGTACTCATCTTTTTCCTGACGATTGTTTTTGTTCTTATCTTTTGCTGAGCGTAAACGATAGATGTTTTGCTTGCCAAATGTGTGCCTGAAATTAAGCTCACTTAAACTGTTTAACTCCTGATCCATACTCATGGCAAACACATGACCAAAACCTATCAAATCCAGGTTTCTATCAGCATGCTCGGATATAGGGTTACCAAAATATACTCGAATACCTTCCATCCGGGCTTTGGCAATATTGCTGTAATTGTTATGAGCCATCAAAACATCAACATTGTGATCTTTTAGAGCTTTGGCAACAGTTAAAGCCACCGGGTTACTACCAATGATTAATACGCCATTATTCGATGGCTCTCTTACACCCAGCAAGTTGCCAACAAATGCCGCGGTCAGGCTTTGCGTCAATACAGTACCAATAATAATGATAAACACCAAAGGTACTAAGAACTCTGTTCCTGCCAGCCCAAATTCTTCCAGGCGGATAGCAAATAATGATGAGATAGCAGCCGCAACAATACCTCTAGGGCCAATCCAGCTGATCATCAACTTCTCATTGGTTTTTAGCTTTGAGCCGATGCTTGAGACCCACACTCCGAGCGGGCGGGCCACAAACATGATGATAGCTAGTAGAATTAAGCTGGTGTAGCCAATCTGTTCCACGCTGGCCAGATCCAGTCTCGCTGCAAGTACGATAAATAATACTGAAATAAGAAGAATGGATAATGATTCTTTGAAATCGAGAATGTCGTCTTTGGGAAACTTTGGCCAGTTTGCCAGGGCGACACCTAAAATAGTGACGGTTAACAGCCCTGATTCATGCTCTATATGATTCGAAACTGAAAACACCAGTAGCACGAATGCAAGCGTAAAAATATTACGTAAATATTCTGGGACCCAATGTTTTTTTAGCAGCGTGGCAAGTAGAGCCGCACCAGCCAATCCCAATACTGCTCCCACCAATAATATCTTACCGAATAGCAACAGGGCATTTTCACCTGAACCACCAGATATGATGTATTCATAGACAAGTACCACGGCGATAGCGCCAATTGGATCAATGATGATACCTTCCCAGCGCAGGACATTACTGATATTACGATTAGCGCGTAGGTTCCGCAGAATTGGAATAATAACGGTTGGCCCAGTAACGCAAACAAGCGCACCGAACAGTAAAGCAATCAGCGGGTGCATATCGAAAAGGAAGTAAGCTGCGGCGCCAGCGATTGCAATGGTTATCAGAACTCCAACTGAAACCAGCATCTGAACCACACGCCCATGGCTTTTGACCTCATGGAATTCAAGCGTCAAAGAGCCTTCAAAAAGAATGACTGCAACACCAAGCGAGATAAAGGGGAAAAGCAGATCACCCATAGCCTGATCGGGATTAAACCATCCAAGCACGGGACCAATGATAATACCTATTAGCAACAGGAAGAGAATTGAGGGCTGCTTTAAATACCAGGCCAGCCACTGAGCACCAATTCCGATGGCCAAAACTGCGGATAAGGTTAATGCTAAATCTGGAGTCATGAAAATTCCCGTTGCGTTCCGTTACAAGAGTTATTGTTATGAAGGCTCATTGTCTTGCGCTGAGATTTATAAATCAAGCGCTTAGGCGTCAATTTGCAAAGCAGGGGAGTGTATTGGGCTGAACGTCAATATTATGTGCAGAAATAGATCGTTAAGAATTAACGCTGATTATTCGATTGAATATGATGTGTTTGCTGGATATAGCTTCGCATGTCAAAGCCCATGGCACCATCAGCTAAAGGACGCTTAATTGAGTAGCGCATACCTGACTTGTCAGAAGGTGACTTGCTAAGATCGATAATCAGTGACTTACGAAGTTTTCCTTCGCTATCACGAACCAGTTCGACTTTCGGTTTTAATTTTTTCTCAGGGTGCGTTGAAATCACAATACCGACTTCGCCATTGCTCATTTCAACTAGAGTGCCTGGAGGATAGATTCCAAGCATACGAATAAAGGCTTCAACAAGTTCGCCATCAAACTGCTTATTGCGCTGGTTAAACAGTTCCTTTAGAGCATCTCGTGCAGAGCTGCTTCGGCTATAGCAGGTATCACTGGTCATGGTGTCGTAAGCATCAACAATACTGATGATGCGACAATAGAAGCTAATCTGTTCCGCGGGTAGTTTAGGGTAACCAGTGCCATCAATATGAGCATGATGATTTTTGATGACATCTTTAACGGTCGAGTTGATTGAATGATCGGAATTGACCAGCTCATAACCCAAAATGGTGTGCTTCTGCATGACACGCAATTCAACTTCAGTCAGCTGGCAAGGCTTATCAACAATCTCTTCCGGGATCTGAGTTTTACCCAGGTCGTGCAACATACCACATAAGCCAAGTAGTTCTAGCTGTTGCTCATCTAGCTTAAGGTACTTTCCTAACGCAATGGCAAGAATGGCTACTCGAACGCTGTGTTCAGCAGTAAATTGGCTTTTGTCCTTGATACGAGTTAACCAGAATAAAGCATTGGCATTGGACATGACGCTGATCATGCAGCTCTGAATGATTCGACGCGTATGGGAAATATCCAGCTTCATCCCCATTTTCGCTAGCTCAAATAAGTTAATGGCTTCTTCGCGCGCTGCTTCGTAAGTACCGTGAGCACGCTTCAACTCGTGATGTAATGGGGTATTTTCAGGAAGAGGGGCAGTCTTCGCTTTAGCTTTGAGCTTGTCTTTCTGTAACGACCAGAACTGCTCATCGACTTCAATATAGACGTATTGGCAGTATTCTTTGAGGGTTTTGAGCTCGACTTCGCGCTTGATCATGAACTTCTGGAACATCAAAGGCACATCAAGCCAAGGCCTGTCGAGTTCAACGACATACATGCCTAGCTGTAATGAGTCAGCAGGAATTTTTACCTTAAGCGACATAAGTGCCCTGTGATACGAGTCTAGCCCCAAACGTGAACCAAATGGTTCGCAATTGGTTAACTCTATCACATTTATACAAAAGATCTATAAATTTTGTATAAAAGGCTGACAGGTTTTACTTCTGATAGCCAATTTCTATAAATTGTTTCGAATAAATAGGCCTGTTCTTGCTTGAAGCCGATGTGTGGCAAGCTGTCGTTACATTTTAGTCGTTGCCTGAACCCTTATTTACTGGTAATTTCGCCTGTCAGTCATGATTCCAAGAAAAAGACAAAAACTATGCACGCAAGGGTAATTGCTTTAGTACACAATAAATGGTTCGAACGCTTTATTATTTCTGTAATTGTTTTAAGCGGTATTTTAATCGGGCTCGAAACCAGTAGGGCGCTTTCGCAAACTCATGTCAGTTGGATTGAAACAGCCCATGCAGTGATTCTTGGTATTTTCGTTATAGAGGTCGTTCTCAAGCTTTACGCATGCGCCCCAGATATTAAGAAATATTTTAAAGATGGCTGGAATGTCTTTGATTTTTCGATTGTTGTTGTCGCATTGATACCAATGACCGGGCAATTTGCTGTGATAGGTCGTTTGCTACGTCTTTTACGGGTAGCCCGTTTAATTTCAGTCTTGCCAGAGCTGCGCCTTATTGTTTCAACGTTAATCAAAACCATCCCCTCTATGTTCCATGTGGTGGTGCTGATGCTAGTTCTCTTCTACATCTATGCTGTCGCGGGCTTTAATTTATTCCATGAAACAAACCCTCAATTCTGGGGCGATCTTGGAACCTCCATGTTGACCTTGTTCCGCATTGTGACCCTTGAGGGCTGGACACAGGTTATGTACCTCGATTTAGCCAATCACACCTGGGCTTGGATGTTTTATGTCAGTTTTATCGTAATTGGTACCTTCATCATCATTAACTTGTTTATCGCTTTAGTGCTGAATAATCTCGATGAAGTGAAGGAACAGAAGAAAGCGATGGAACGCAGTCAAAAGACAGAAGCTCATATTTTGAACAATATCGTGCTCATTCGTAAGCAGTTACAAGAAATAGAAAAGGAAATGCACGAAAAACAATAGGTTAGTGCTGATACTTTTTGATACTGGCAACTCATAACAAAATCGAGGATAATTGCGCCCAATTTTGTTTCAGACAACATTGGTTGTGGAGACTTTTGTCGTGTCAATTGATTACAGTCAACTGGTTGATTCATTAACACCCGACCTCATTGAGCGTTTTACTGAAGCCGTTGAAACGGGCAAGTGGCCCGATGGCAGCGCAGTTTCAGAAGCACAGCGCGAAAACTGCATGCAGGCGATTATGCTTTATAACGCACGCCACAATGCTAGCGATGAGCCTTTTACTATTTCTGCTTCAGGTGAAATCCAGAC
Source organism: Kangiella aquimarina DSM 16071 (assembly GCF_000374105.1). GTDB lineage: Bacteria > Pseudomonadota > Gammaproteobacteria > Enterobacterales > Kangiellaceae > Kangiella > Kangiella aquimarina. The sequence goes on along the minus strand of NZ_KB893650.1, from coordinate 1,888,381 downwards.
CGGCAAAAAAATACGCAGTGAGTTTGAAGGACAGTCCGCAAACGATCGATTACGCCAACAAGGGCATCTGATTGATTCAAAGACGATTGATGTGGATCAATCAGACAACGCCGACGACTAGCCTGGGTTAGGGCACTGTACTTTAGTCGTCAGTCTAAATATTTCAAAAAATTACAGCAAAATAGGGTAGTTATGCTTAAAACGATTATTCGAAAAGAACATAAGAACAAGTGGGAGAAACGAGCCCCTTTAACACCAAAGGCCGTAAAAACATTAACCGAACAAGGCCTCTCCATTGAATTAGAACCCTGCGATATCCGCATCTTTCCAGACCAAGAATACCAAGCCGCCGGCGCCATCTATCCATCTTCACCAGATCAAGCAGAATTCGTTTTAGGCATCAAAGAGCCTCCCGTTGATTCCATCAAACACGGTCAGGTGCACTTAGCCTTTTCGCACACTATCAAAGGTCAGGACTACAACATGCCGTTGTTGAAGAAGTTTCTGGATGAAGAAGCAACGCTATTTGACTATGAGCCAATCGTCGATCCCGCTACTGGGCAAAGAACCATTGCGTTTGGTCGTTACGCCGGTATTGCTGGTGCAGTGGATAGCTTTTCAATTTTGGGTGAGAAGTTGGCGCAGAAAGGCTTAACCACACCCTTGTCTGATCTCAAAATGACCTATAACTATGGAACGGTAGAACATCTGAAAGAAACCCTTGAAGGAATTGACCTTTCCAAAGGTGAACCTATTCGTGCACTGGTGGTGGGAACGGGCAAAGTTGGTAAAGGGTCAATTGAGGTGTGTGAATGGTTAGGCTTGCCAAAGGTCAGTGCCAAAGACTTTTTGGCAGGTAACTTACCTGAAGGTAGCTTCTATGCTGTCTTGAGCAGCCGCCATATTAACCGTCGCAAAGACGGTGGCGAATTCAACATGAAAGAATTCGTTGCCAAGGGTACCGAGTTGTATGAAAGTACATTCGACAAAGTCTTGGGTAAGTTTAACATCCTGCTGCAAACCCCATACTGGGAAGAGATGTACCCAAAACACCTGACCAAAGACCGTATGCAGCAAAACAAAGATAAACTGCCATTAGTGATTGGCGATATCAGCTGCGACATTAACGGCAGCCTCGAATGCACTACTAAAGCTTCCGACATCGACAACCCAGCTTTTACCTACAACGCCGACACCGACGAAAGCAAAGACGGCATCAGCTGGGAAGGCGTCACCGTCATGTCCATTGATAACTTGCCGTGTGAACTACCGATTGATGCTTCCAATGACTTTTCCAAAGCGTTAACCACCTACGCACCGCAAATCATGCAAATGGATTTGAGTAAACCATTCGCGGAATGTGGCTTACCCGAAGACCTTGCCGATGCAGTCATCGTCTACAAAGGTCAATTAACGCCGAACTACGAGTATTTGAAAGAGTATTTGTAGTTTAGAAGAAAGCGCATAAAAAAAGCTCCCTCGGGAGCTTTTTGTTTATTGAGGGATTGTTAACTCCCCCCGTAAATTATCCATCATCTTTTCTCGAATCGTCTGCCTATCCAATCCGCGGCTAAACAAATAATACAACTTTGCCAGTGCCGCTTCGGTGGTCATGTCATAACCCGAAATCACGCCAGCATCCATCAACAAGTTGCCGGTTTCATAGGTCGCCATGTTAACGCTGCCTTTTAAGCATTGGGTGCAGTTAACGATCACCTGGCCATTGGCGCAGGCTTCGCGAATAGCGTCCATCAAAGCCTGATTCTTAATCGGTGCATTGCCTGAGCCATAAGACTGCAACACAACCCCATCCAGTGGTTGGCTTAAGAAGCCTTTTACCAAATCAGCAGAAATACCAGGGAAAAGAGTCAGTATCGCAATCTTGGGCGAGCTGAACTTTTGGACATTCAGCCCTGGTTTGTTTTGCTTAAAGATTAAATGCTCGCGCACTTTAATGGTGCTGCCGATACTGGCCAGCGGTGGCATGTTCGGTGACGAAAATGCTGCGAAACCATCGGCATCGGTTTTGCTGCAACGATTGCCGCGATGCAGATGATCATGGAAAAACAAACAGACTTCAGGAATAGGGTGGTTAGCCGCCAGATACACTGCATTAATCAGGTTATCGCGCGCATCGGTGCGTAGTTGCGTCAAAGGAATTTGCGACCCGGTCAGAATCACAGGCTTCTGCAAACCCTCAAGCATAAATGACAAAGCTGACGCCGTATAAGCCATGGTATCGGTGCCATGCAACACCACAAAGCCATCGTAATCGTCGTAATTGCCCTGAATATCCTGCGCAATCAGATACCAATCCTCAGGAGTCATATTTGCTGAATCAATTGGCTCCGCGTAATCACGAATCGTAATCTCCGGCATATCCGGATGCTTAAACTCATGAAAGCTCGCTAGAGTATTCTCCAGAAAACCCTCCTGCGGCACAAAACCCTTATCACTAGGCTTCATCCCAATTGTACCGCCGGTATAAGCGATATAAACTTTTTTCTTCTTCATAGATTGCTCAATCTTTGCCAATCCCGCGTAAGGGGAGACATTCGTATATTCAACAAGTTGGCAGAAGTATAACTTTTATTAGAGGGATAAAGAAGTCGTGTTCAAATAACTTATAGTCTGGTTATCCATGCGGAGTAATTATGATAAATAGCAAGTGAAGAGAACATTAAGGCGAAGTAATTTGTATAAGCTTGATTTAAGTGCTGCGTGACAAATTGATATTTTAGAAGTAGGGTAGGTGCTTTCTGAACACGCTTTAAAATGTTTAACATCTTTTTACTTAAATAAACAAGAATGAATTATACATATTCTCACGAAAATAATATTGTTCGACTTAGCAATAAAGTCACCCCTACAGGTAGCCTGATAGGGAAGCTGCTTATACTGCTGTCGATTTTATGGCTTGGTTACATCTTATATGCTTATTGGTTTCCTGATTTCGACAGGGATAATGCGGGGGCTGCAATCTTTCCTATTGTCCTGATACTTCTTACTTGCTACTTTTGTTTTACTTATAAAACTATAATCGTAGATGTGCAAAAAAAACGAATCACTCTTGAACTCACGCGGGTTTTTCAAAAAAAACTGCATTTTAGCTTTTCAGAAGTACAAGAAATATCTTCAATTAGGGCTGACCATACTTATGGTGGAAACTACAGGAATAGAGAGCATTTGCAACCTAATCATAGCTTTATTAGTTATCTAGTTCTTGAAAATGGGCAGAGGATTAAATTATTTCAGGCCCATGGAACTTATGGTGAAAAGTATGTTAAGTACTTGAACGAATTGAAAGTGGTTACTGGACTATAAGCTCAAGCTAAGGTATTCGAGCTATAATAAAAGACAATTAACGAAAGTTTAATCTAAGCTTCAATTCGTGCTTTAAAAGCAGTAGATTGATGGATTGCTGCTAAATAACTCTAATAAGTAATAAAAGAAATGACTTATAAATTTTCAGACAAAAATGATGTGATAACAATAAGTAATAAACCTAGCTTAAAAGGTAGAGTCATAGGTTCTTTATTATTGATTTTTGCTTTTCTATGGTTAGCCTACATCGTATATCAGTACTGGCTCCCTGAATTCGATACTAAGAATGCGGGATGGGCATTCTATCCAGTTTTACTTATAGCGTTGACTGTATTTTTTAGTTTCAACTATAAAACAGTTTATTTCGATCTAAAGTCTGACAGTATAATAATTGTAAAGCACCTGGTCTTTTCAAGAACGATTTATTTAAAAATGTGGGAGGTGATAGGGGTTAAGTCGGTAAGAAATGATCACTCTTATGGGGGGCAATATAGGAATAGAGAACATATCTCTCCTAACCATAGTTTTAGTTCTTTCCTAGTCTTAAACTCAGGTAAAAAAATTAAACTGTTCCATATACATGGAAGGTTTTGGGAAAAATACTTCGAATACCTTAATATGCTTAGAAAAAGAACAGGTTTAGTCTTATTGGATAGTTAAGCTTTACTTTAAGTATACTCTTACCACATGGTTCATTAAGTTACATAAGGGAAAAAATGAATTACTCATACATAAATGAAAACAATAAAATAATAATCTCTGACAAGCCCTCAAACATTGCCAATTTAATTGGGTATTTAGGTTTAATGGCTGCAATTGTTTGGGCTGTTTATATTGTTAAACAATACTGGTTTCCTGAGTTCGATTCGGAAAATGCAGGCCAGCTAATACTTGCTATTGTCGCGGGGTTGCTGTGTATATCCTTTTGTCTAAATTACAGGATTACAACTTTCTACTTAGATAAAAAGGTTATCACTTATAAGAGAGTAATAGTGTTCGCACGACTTCTTAATATCGAATTCGAGGAATTAGAAAGTCTCAAATCTACTAAAAATCACCACAACTACTATTCTGGTTTTGATGAAGGTATGACGAGGAGAGACTTCAAAAGTGATTATATTACTAGCCTAATAACCAAAGACTCTAAAAGCTATAAAGTCATGCAAGCTCATGAAAGATTTGCTGCAATTTATGCAAGTAGATACAAAAAACTAAAAGAAGCTACTGGTTTATGAGGATTCGTTTGTGCTTAGTATAATTTTAAGCACATAAAAATCTAGATATATTTTTACTTAAAACGTAGGGGTGAGCCACTCATGGATGATAATTATCAAATTTCAAAGATTATATTAAAAGTTACTTGGCAGTCAGCTCTCAGTTTTTTAATTGGTGCTGGTTTGTTTTACCTTTCCGCTCCTCATTCCACCGACCACGGAACAATGTTTATTGAGTCGTTCCTCTTATTCTCTTTAGTAGGCTTGGCTTTTTTAATCGTTACTACTTTAAAGTTTATCCTAAAGAATAAGCTCACTTTCGTGTGTTTTGTTGCCTTTTCGGCAGGCGTCATAGTCACTCAGAAGTATTACCCTATAGAGGATAGGAAGGTGGAGCCGACTCTTGTTGTAGAGGAAGAAATTAGAGTTCTTCTAGAGAGCAAATTCGATAACATTAAAGATATCAAGATTAATACTCGCGCAAAACGATCATTTGATCTGCTAAGACCTAAAATTTGGGTTGTTATCTTTTATACCAATGATGATTCATCTCATAAGAGGGTTTATGTTAAGGAGGGGCTGTTAGGGGATTTCGTTATTGAAAATTAAGCTTTTCGTAGGGTACCCATAGGGCAGGATCTGCGCCGAGAGGCACCAATAAATTAGTAGGCGGCTCCTGAGCTAGGATGTCCTATGCTTGTAAAATTAATACAATAATTAAAGAGGTTAGTATGTTTCGAGGTTTGGTGATGAAGATTTTTATATTCACAATGATGTTGTTCACAGGGAGCAATCTGCTTGCATCACAATATCCAGATGCAATTAATGAGCTAGTTTATATCAAGGATGGGAAAACTCTAGAGAAAGGGTTAAATACTACAGATTTAAGTCCCGATGAACTGTATCACTTGATGGTGTATTCATGTGTTAACAATAACGATAAAGCCCTCTTAAGTGTTATTCAGAATAATAAAAAAGGCTCTAGCAATCTTAATGATAGTCAGTTGCATGATGCGATATTTTATTTGTTAAGTAACGACAAGCTTGATTGTGTTATGCCACTTGCAAAACAAGTTGATGACCTTAAAGCTTATAGTAGATTTGGTGAGACAATATTGCATTGGGCTGCATTTTATCAACATCATGAATTGGCAGATTACTTACTAGAGAATGGTGTTGACTCTGATCTTATTGATGGTGGAAATAAAAAAGCACTTACCTATGCCATTGAAAGGCTCGATGTTGCTATGGTAAATAAAATTGTAAGCATAACTGATTTAAATGATAAGAATCCATATTCAGGTGTGCCTTATGCGTATTCTATTTTGGATTTAATAAGTGAAATAAAAGATTCATCTCTAAAACATGACTTCTTGTCCCTTGTCTTGAATGATTCTAAATCTCCCATAGAAAAGCAGTATATTAAGGATATTGTAACTTTGCCAGCTTGCACAAGTGATGAGGTCAGCATAAAAATATGTAAAGAAGCTTTAGGTGTTCAATAGAGTTACAGTATGGTGGGTGTGCTCCTAGGCTAGGACCTGCGTCGAGATGCACCAGTTAATCTACATATAGCTCCAAGAGCGGTGCGTCGCGACGCACCCTACGGCCATCCAAAACACCTGTATTACCACCACATATCTTTCCATTCGCTGTTTATTTTTAAGACGTGTATAATGTCGGGCATTCCCGAGGGGTGGCTTTTAGCCTGAGATGAGGCTCATTGCGATTACTGTTTGTGATTGCTTGAGCGCCAGACCCTTAGAACCTGATCCGGGTTATACCGGCGTAGGGACAGGGAGTTCAGAGATATTGCATTTTGGGATTCTGGCTTATTATTCTCGACCTTAAGCCATTTATCGACAGGGATTAAGTCTGGTTAGTTTAACCGCTGCAAGTTTCTGTCTTTTCTGTTGTTACTCCGCATAGCCCAAACATAAGTTATTTGTGGAGTTGTCTTTTGAAACACGCTATTCGTTCTTTTAAACCTCTTGTTTTGACCAGTCTGTTGGCGATGTCGCTTGGTGCTCTTGCTGATGAGCAGGCGCTTGCTGATGAGCAGATGGATGACGACATTGAGACTTTGGTAATCAATGCTGAGCATTTGACTGAGAGTCCTTTGACTTTACCGTCAAGCGTGACGGTGGTCGATAGTGAGACAGCTCGTAAGAACAATGCTTATCATCTTGATAATATTTTGAATCTGGCTCCGAATGTGAACTTTGCTACTGGAGCGTCGCGGGGCCGTTTTATTCAGATTCGTGGTGTGGGCGAGCGTAGTGAGTTTGTTGAGCCGGTCAATTATTCGGTTGGTCTGATTGTTGATGGCATTGATATGACGGGTATTGCTGGCGGAGCCTTGATGCTGGACACGCAGCAAGTTGAGATTCTGCGTGGCCCACAGGGCACATTGTATGGCGCTAACGCTTTGGCCGGCTTGATTAATATGGTGTCAGCTGCTCCTGAGGAAGACCTATTGAAATTTACAGCTTCCCTTGAGTCTTATAGCGGTCGTAGCGCTTCCTTGATTAGTAGTGACCAGTTGTCTGACAGCCTGGGTTATCGTATTGCGGTGGGACAGTATCGCAGCGATGGCTATACCGATAATATTTTCCTTGGGCGCGATGATACTCAGAATTATGATGAATCGAGCTTGAAAGGACGTCTGGTCTATCAGCCGGATGATAGTTTTTCCTTAACCTCTAATCTGATTTTTGTCGATGTGGACAATGGCTACGATGCCTTTAGTCTGGATAATACTCGCCAGACCTATTCTGATGAGCCGGGACATGATCGCCAGGAAACCATCGGTGCTTCTTTTATCGCTGAATGGGCTTGGGACTCCACCAAGTTGCAAAGCACCTTGTCGTTTGCCGATAGCGAACTGGATTATGCTTATGACGAAGACTGGAGCCATACCGGGATTTGTGAGGGCACACCGTGCGACAGCGATGACTGGGGTTTTGATTGGTGGTATTCGTCATTTGACCGCTTCTTAAGAGATAACCGCAATCTTAGCCTGGATATGAAACTGATTGGTGGGCAGGGCAGCACAGACACCTTATCGAATCAGTGGGTAGTCGGCGCATATTTCCGCGACCAGTCGGTCGACCTGTTACGCCAATACACTTTTAATCCCGTTGATTTTAGAAATCAGTACGACACCCGCAACGCTGCATTGTACGGACAGTTGGACATTCCATTGAATAATGCCTGGACTCTTGCGAGCGGGTTGCGTTACGAGCGTCAGACTGCGGATTACAATGACAACCAGCCGTTTGCTGATGAGCGTTCTGAAAATTTCTGGGGTGGGAAGGTTTCTCTTGAATATCAGGCCAATGAGCAGACCATGCTTTATGCGTTACTGTCGCGTGGCTACAAAGCAGGGGGCTTTAACACGGCTCAGGAACTGCCTGAATCACAACGCGAGTACGATTCAGAATACATGCTTAATCATGAGCTTGGTGTAAAAGGGATGTGGCCTGATGCTGGATTCACTTTGCAGGCCTCAGTGTTCTATCAAAACCGCGATGACATTCAGTCCAAGCAATCTTATGTGACGTCGCAGGCAGATGGGCGTACCTTGCAGGAAGGCGGCGAGTGCCCCTGTAATTTCACTGACTACAACATCAACGCTGGTGGCGCCAAAAGCTACGGCGCAGAAGTTGAATGGAATTGGCGTTCACTGGATTGGGCGCATTTTTATGGTTCGATGGGCATATTAAAAACTGAGTTCGAAAACTTGCAAAGCTTTACTCATGTCTTGGCAGACTTAACCGCTAACCCTCCGGTTCCCTATGACTTGACTGGTCGCGAGCTGGCGCACTCGCCAGAGTTGCAATGGGTGCTGGGCGCTGATTTTTATCTGAGCGATTACTGGAGTTTGAATCTACAAACCGAGTTTAAGGACGAGTTCTACTTGTCAGATCGTCATCAGGTTAAAGCTGACGATTATCAATTGTGGCATCTGGCGCTTACTTATGAAGATACTCATTGGCTATTAGAATTTTATGGGCGCAACCTGACCGACGAAACGGTTGTTAACCGTGGCTTTGGTAGCTTCGGTAATGATCCAAGAAAGTTTTATGAAACCGAACCTTATTTCCAGTATGGTACACCAAGAATTGTTGGTGTTCGTGCTGCCTACAGCTTTTAAATATTGAGGGAATGACGCAATGAAGATTTCAGTTGAGTTGAGCCTGTATCCGCTAGACGATCAATTCCTGCCGATTATTCAGGATATCGTCGAGCGTTTGATGGGCGACCAGCGTGTTGAGGCTATCGTAAATACCATGAGTACGCAGATTTTTGGTGACTTTGATTCTGTGATGGCGGTGGTTAATGAAACTGTTGAGTACTCCTTTAAGACCTATGGCAAGCAGGTGTTTGTTGCTAAGTTTTTAAACAGCGATGTTAAGCCCGATTAGTAGACCCGATTAATAGAGAAGCGAATAATAAAATCAGATGAGTGACTTCTTTGAAACTTTTAGCCAGCAAGTAGCGGCCACTTCAGGTTGGGAGTGGCTGGCGGTTGCTTTGGCCATTGCTTACATTCTGTTAGCGATTAAAGAAAATATCTGGTGTTGGGTTGCGGCTTTTTTTAGTACAGCGATCTACACGGTTTTGTTCTATGACGTTAATTTATTCATGGAGTCGCTGCTTAACGTCTATTATTTGTTGATGGCGGTTTATGGCTTTTATCAATGGCGCTTTACCGGTAAACGAGGGAACGAGAAGCCCATAAGTCGCTGGTCATTGAAAGTGCATTTGGCTTGGATAGTAGGCCTGTCAGCTGTTGTCGTTATTAGCGGTTACCTGCTCGATAATTACACGACTCAGGATTTTGCCTATGTTGATTCATTCACAACCTGGTTTGCAGTGTTTACGACTTATCTATTAGCGCAGAAGGTGCTGGAAAACTGGTTGTACTGGGTTGTGATCGACTTTGTTTCAGTGTTTTTATATTGGGAAAAAGGTTTGCTGATAACTGCAATTTTGTTTATGGCTTATACAGTCATGGCCATTGTTGGCTGGTTACAGTGGAAGAAGCATTATGCACAACAGAAAACCGCCTGACTGGTGGCAATACTCAACTAGCTGCTGGCAGCAACTGGTGGAGCTGTTAAATCAACTCCAGCCGGATACTGCTGGTCATTGTGCAAACCAGACTAACTGGCAGTTATTACGCCAGGGCGATACCAATTCGAATTATAAATTAAGCCTTACTTTCCAAGACTACTTTGTCCAGCTGGCTGATCAGGCAAAGGTTGATCAGCTTCCTGGAGGTCACTATCGATCACAGGCAAGACTGGCTAGCGAAAATCCAGCACTTTCTAAGTGGTTGCCAAAGTGTTTATTGGATAACGAAGAAATCCGTGTATCGATTTGGCTTTATGCCAGCCCAACTGTTAATCAACACTTTAATAACCCTGATTTAATTATTGAACTGAGTCGTTTATTGAGTGAGCTGCATCATTCTGAGTTATCGTTACCCGAGCTTGATATGAATGCGCACCTTGCAAAATATTATGAAATATCACGAGCCAATAAGACTGCAGATCCTATCCGCTCCCAAGTCTTATTTGAGCAAGGACAAAAATTAGCTGATTATTTCGAGGCATCTCATTGCTGCCATAATGATATCTCTCCAGGTAACTTGTTGTCTGGACATCAGTTGTTTTTAGTCGACTGGGAGTATGCTGCGTTAAGTGATCCACTGTTTGAGCTGGCCGGGATCATTTTTAACTTTGAGCTTTCTGAACTCCAGGAACAGGAGTTGGTTGAGGAGTACCAACGACAGTCGAACATGTTGGTCGATAAGGATAAGCTGGAAGCAATGAAGGGCTTGTACAGAATTATTACAGAGCTTTGGTATATTGGTAATGCTTGATCAAAAAAGGTACTCCTTGGAGTACCTTTTTTTTGAATATTGAATCATTACTCTGAATGACTATTCAAATAATCAATTGCTAGTTGTGATAACGCTTTAACACCGGTTTTCATACCAGCTTCATCCACGTAGAAATCTGCAGTGTGGTGAGGCGCTACTTCAGAAAGCGGCTTGTCTACTGGCTTGCCACCAAGGAAGAAGAACATGCCAGGAACTTCGTTTGCGAAGATTGAAAAATCTTCCGCACCAGTTACTGGGTTAACGATATGAATATTGTCTTTACCAATAACGTTTTCAAGCGTTGGCATCATTTTAGCTGTTAGTTCCGGATCGTTGTAGGTTACTGGAAGTGAGCTAGAGTAGGGAAGTTCAACGACAGCTGTGGCGCCCATACTCTTTGCGATCAATTCAGCTTTTTCTTTTACCTGTTTGGCAATGTTTTTGCGATCGTCTTCATCTAATGCACGAATGGTACCAAGCATTTCCACTTCTTCTGGAATAATGTTTGAACGAACACCACCATGAATCGCACCGACACTGACCACTGATGCTTGTTGAGTCAGTGGCATACTGCGACTGACGATAGTCTGCAAACTGTTTACAATTTGCGCAGAGGTGACAACTGGATCAACCGAAAGCCATGGCGTTGAACCGTGTGCGCCTTTACCTTTGATAGTGATCTTAAAGTCATCAACACTAGCCATCAAACCTTCGGACTTAATACCAATCTCACCAACATTAATGCCAGCCCAGATATGCAAGCCAAAGACCACATCTACGTCAGGGCTTTTCAGAGCACCTTCTTTGACCATCAGTTCGGCACCGCCTTCTTCACCAGGAGGAGAGCCTTCTTCAGCAGGTTGGAAGAAAAATTTAATCGTACCCGGTAGCTCGTCTTTCATGCTGGTCAAAATTTCAGCAACGCCCATTAACATGGCTACGTGGGTATCATGACCACAGGCGTGCATGACCGGCACTTCTTTTCCGAGATATTCACCGATTGCGGTAGACTTGAAAGGTAAGTCATTGCGCTCTTTGATTGGTAGAGCATCCATATCAGCGCGTAATGCTACAACTGGACCAGGCTTGCCACCTTTGAGTACAGCAACAATACCGGTATGAGCTACTTCTGTTTCTATTTCAAGGCCAAGCTCACGTAAATGTTTTTCAATGTATTTGCTGGTTTCGAACTCGCGATTACTGAGTTCTGGATTCTGGTGGAGGTGACGACGCCATTCGATTACTTTTGGCTCAATGGCATCGGCCTTTTCGGCGATAATCTGTTGGGCGTCCTGCGCATAAACTGATAGCGAAAATCCTGCTAGTAATAAACTGACAATAAACTTCATATAAAGGTGCCCTCAAAAATTTTTGCGCGTTCAGTGTGGCCTTTTTTGCGGTTTAATGCAAATGTGGGTTGGTAGTTTTCTAGGGTATGGACAACTGATGAGTACCCAGTGGCTCAGACTCTTGTTCGTACAAGAGCGGTAGGGGGCCTTTGTGCTCGCCCGAATCTTTTATACATCCTATAAATTTAAGAGCAAGCACATTGGCCTGCCCCTAGCTAGGATATTGATGTAAAAAAAAAGGCGTCCTATTGGACGCCTTTTGAGGGGTGTTGCTTGTTACAAGGGGTATTACGGATTAACCTTTTTCATGCACCATTTCTTCTGGTGAAAAGTCATCAACGTTTACGATATCAAGGCGAGCTTTTTCAGCTTCAATGATCAGGTCGTATTCATCTTCAGTGATGATTCCGTCATTTTTAGCTTGCTCGGCGTAGATGACCACTTCGTGATTATCAGGTTTGACACCCAGAGTACTGGCTACCTTTTTGACCAGTGGTTCAATCTTCAGCTGAAGACGTAAAGCACGATCAACTTCAGCAGCATTGTTGAACTCAGCAGCAGTCTTAAACATACCGTGGGTGAGTTCTTCACGCATTGCGCCTGGCTCTTGTAATTGACGAGCCACTTTACGCTGCAATTTATCAGAAGGTGCTGAAACTGGCATACCCAGCGGGAAGACGACTAACCTTAGTGCCTTGCCCAACCATCCGATAGGGAAGTTGCGAAGAACTCCATCAGCGGCCATTTGAGTTTGATACATACAGAAATCCAGTGCCCACTTAACGATGTCACGATCGTGCTCTGGGCGGCCTTTATCCTCATAGAACTTGAGCACAGAAGAAGCGATGTACATATAACTCAACATGTCACCAAGACGGCCTGAGATCATTTCGCGGCGCTTCAGCTCGCCACCTAGCACGCCCATGGTAACGTCTGATAGAAACGCTAAGGTGCTCGAGAAGCGAGTTAAGTGTTGATAGTAACGACCGGTAAAATCAGATTTTGGTTTAAACACCAGGCGACTGCTGGTTAAACCTAACCAGAAGGTACGAATCTTGTTACTTGCTGCAAAGCCCAAGTGACCAAATAACGCTTTATCGAAGTCTTTAACTGCCTGTTTTGTGTCTGGATTTTGCGTTGCTGCAATTTCTTTTAAAACATATGGATGGCAGCGAATCGAGCCTTGGCCATAAATGATCAAACTACGAGTCAGGATGTTAGCGCCTTCAACCGTAATGGAAATTGGAGCGCTCTGATAAGCCTTAGCCATATAGTTCTTAGGACCCATAATGATTGCTTTGCCGCCATGGACATCCATACCGTCAGTAGCAATTTCACGCGACATATTGGTGGTGTGGTATTTGACGATGGCAGAAGCTACCGATGGTTTTTCACCGGTATCAATACCTGCAGCAGTAAAGGTACGCACAGCATCGATCAGGTAAGTTTTACCTGCGATTCTGGCCAATGCTTCCATAACGCCTTCCATATAGCCCACAGGGACTTTGAACTGCTTACGGATGCGAGCATAAGCACCAGTGGTATAGGCAACTGCTTTCGAACCGCCGGTTGCACCTGATGGTAATGAGATAGCACGACCTGCAGAAAGACAGTCAACCAACATGCGCCAGCCAATGCCGGCATTCTTTGCGCCGCCGATAATATAATCCAGCGGAACGAAAACATCTTTACCGGTTGTTGGACCATTCTGGAATGGAGTGCTGATAGGGTGGTGGCGTCGACCAAAGTTCACCCCAGGGGTATCTGTTGGGATAAGGGCGCAGGTGATGCCGAGATCTTCCTCGTCGCCTAATAAGCCGTCTGGGTCATAAAGCTTGAAGGCCAGGCCTAGTAGGGTGGCTACTGGTGCAAGCGTGATATATCGCTTGTTCCAGGTCAAACGCATGCCCAGTACCTCTTCGCCATTCCATTCACCTTTACAGATGATGCCTTTATCAGGAATGCCGCCGGCGTCAGAGCCTGCTTCAACGGATGTCAATGCAAAGCAGGGCACTTCTTCGCCACTGGCCAGGCGAGGTAGATAATGTTTCTTCTGTTCTTCAGTACCATAGTGTAGAAGTAATTCAGCAGGACCTAGCGAGTTTGGCACTGATACGATACTGCCAACGGTGGCGCTACAGGAGTTAATCTTGGTTAGTACCTGTGACTGAGCATAAGAAGAAAAGCCAAGGCCACCATATTCTTTCGGGATGATAAAACTGAAGAAGCCGTTTTTCTTAATGTACTCCCACATTTTAGGCGGCATATCGCGGTCATATTCCGAGATAGTCCAGTCATCAATCATCTTACAGAGCTCTTCAACTGGCCCATCAAGATAGGCTTGCTCCTCTTCAGTAAGCTTTGCTGGCGGAACCTTATGCAGGCGCTTCCAGTCGGGCTTGCCGCCAAAAACTTCCGCTTCCCACCAGACAGTACCAGCGTCAAGCGCTTCCTGCTCGGTGTCGGAAATAGTAGGCATGATGCCTTTAAAGACCTTGAGTAACTTACTGGAAATGATTTTACGAACTGGTTTTAAGTTCAAAGGGATAGCGATTGCTAGAAATATCACCCAATGAACGTAAGGAATAGACACTTGAAGGCTATAGAGAACTAAAATAGCAGCCAGCGTCAAAGTTGATACCAGCAGGCTCAATCGGTGGTATAGCGTGATACCTAGAGCTGCTAGTAGAACGATTGTGAGGATAAGCAAATTCATGGAATAACCTACCTTTTAAGAGAATCTATCAAGAAAGATTTGTGGGAAACTTATCACCCTAGAATAACACATCGTACCAGTTTTGCTAGAGTGATTTTTTTGTTTCAAAGTTTGTAACTGCTTGAACTCAAAGACCAGTTGTAACAATATAGGCGTGAACAAAATATAAAGATAAATTGAGGAGCGGGAAATGAAGCGTTTAGCTGTAGCTATTATTCACGGCATCGGATCTGAGAAGGAATTTTTCTCTGTTGAGCTAAAACATCGAATTGTTCAGGAGTACCTGAAGGGTGACCCTGAGAACCGTATGGAAGATGACCTGTTGTTCCACGAAATCTATTGGGGCGATTTGGTTAAAGATGAGCATGGTGAGCTACTTAAGCAGTTAGATTACCGTAACGAACTGACCTATCAGGGTGTTCGTAACATGTTCGTTGATTTTATGCGCCTGGGTTTAAGTTATCGCAAAGGCAGTGGTAGCGGTCTTTATGAAGCGATTCATGGCCGAATTAAGGAAAGCCTGGCTAAGTTTGCGACTCATCGTCATGTTGATACAGATTCAACCCCGATGGTATTAATGGCCCATTCTTTTGGTTCAGTCATCATGTCTGACTATATCCATGACCTTGCTAATAACGGCGCAGATTTAAGTCCATTTGAGAGTTTCCAGACCTTAGCCGGTATTATCACTTTCGCCAGTCCACTTGGAGTTTACTCTGCACATCATGATGACTTCCATGGCCCAATGCCAAAAGTTGGTAAGGCACTAGAAGATGGATTGAAAGATCGCGTTAAGTGGCTAAATTTCTACGATAAAGATGATGTCGTTGCTTATCCATTGAAGAACGTTAGTGAAGATTACAATCAGGCAGTTGATGAAGATATCGAAATTAACGTTGGTAGCGCTGCGACTTCATGGAACCCTGCCTGTCATACGGGCTATTGGGAAGATAAAGACTTCTATAAGCCAGTGGCACAATATTTGGGCGAAGTTAGAGCTCCGCACGATTTCTGGAAATTGTCATAGTCTTTAATTTAAGCGACAATAGCTCAATCGTTTAATCAAGCTCCTGTTGGTGCTGGATATAACCAGCTACTGGCAGGAGCCTGTTTGTTTAGTCCATCAACAATTGACTGAGTGTTTATTGCCGTTTATGTCAAAAACTCCTAACGATTCCAGCAAAGAAGCTTCAACTAAACCTGGCATCGAAAATAATAAGAATTCTCACAACAACAGTCCCCCCATTCAGAAACTGATTGCTGAACAGCTTGCAGACTGCCAGCTAGTGGATCAGTTTGAGCTGTCAAAGCTGAAGTCAGTTATCACCAAACGGCAAAAAAATAACCAGCCAGTTAGCAAGCTGATCAATAAAGCTCAACAGCTATTAACCGATTCGATGCGAATTGTTGAGCAGCGTAAACAAATCATTCCTAAAGACATTGAGTACGATCTGGCGCTGCCGGTTTGTCAGGCCAGGGACGATGTTCGAAAGGCCGTTGAAGAAAATCAGGTTGTGGTTATTGCGGGCGAAACAGGTTCCGGTAAAACTACTCAACTACCCAAAATATGCCTGCAACTGGGCTTAGGGGTTTATGGCAAAATTGGCCACACTCAACCACGACGAGTTGCAGCGACCAGCGTTGCGCGTCGCATAGCAGAAGAATTAAAAACCGATCTGGGCGAGGTTGTTGGTTACAGCATTCGATTTAATGATCAGTCGAATCCAGTTACCCCTGTTCGTGTCATGACTGACGGGATTTTATTGAATGAGATAACTCATGATCCATTGCTGAGACAGTATGACACTTTGATCATTGATGAAGCCCATGAGCGCAGTCTTAATATCGATTTTTTGCTTGGGTATATCAAAAATATTTTACCCAAGCGTCCTGATTTAAAAGTAATCATCACCTCGGCAACCATTGATGTTGAGCGCTTTGCCAGACATTTCGAACTTGATGGCAAACCTGCTCCAATACTGGAGATTAGCGGTCGTACTTATCCGGTTGACGTCTGGTACCGACCTGATGATGAGGAAAATCCCAGCCCGCAAGTTGAGCGTATAGGACATGCAGTTGATGAACTCATCAATTATGCCCCAGGTGATATATTGATATTCCTGTCAGGCGAAGCTGAGATTCGTGAAACGGCAAAGTTCCTGCGCAAAGAACGTTTTCAAGGCTGCGAAGTGTTGCCGCTCTATGCGCGGTTGTCTATGCGCGAGCAGGAAAAGATTTTCCATCCGTCTGGTGGCAAACGGCGAATTATTCTTTCGACTAACGTGGCTGAAACTTCGGTTACTGTGCCTGGAATACGGTTTGTTATCGATCCTGGCTTTGCTCGAATCAGTCGTTACTCGGTGCGCAATAAGATTCAGCGCTTGCCAATTGAGAAAATCTCGCAGGCCAGCGCTAATCAACGCAAAGGTCGATGTGGTCGTGTCGCAGAGGGTGTTTGTATTCGCCTGTATGAGGAAGAAGACTTTTTAAACCGCCCTGAATTTACCGATGCAGAAATCCTGCGTACCAATCTGGCTGCAGTTATTTTGCAGATGAAGCAGTTGGGGCTTGGTGATATAGAGGCCTTCCCCTTTATTGACGAGCCAGCACCAAAGCAAATTAGTGACGGCTTAAATTTATTATCTGAATTGCAGGCTGTAGATGCCAAGAAACAACTGACTGCCATTGGTCGTAAAATGGCTCGCTTGCCTATTGAGCCAAGACTGGCCCGTATACTTCTGGCTGCCCAGGATGAGTCCTGCATCCGTGAAGCTTTAATTCTTGCTGCTTTTCTGTCGGTTAAAGATCCTCGAGAGTGGCCTTTTGAAAAGAGGGAACTGGCTCAGCAGAAGCATGCTAAGTACAGGCATCCTCAATCTGATTTTATCGCGATTATTAATTTATGGGATCATCTGCATCAGCAGCAGGAAGACTTGTCGAACAATGCATTCCGCCGTTATTGCCAGGAAGAGTTAATTAATTTCAATGCCTATAGAGAATGGCGAAGTACTTATCGTCAGCTTAAGACTTTAGTTAAGTCAGAACATCATCAAACTCAAAAGCAGGCAGAGCCCATCAATCCTGATGACAAAGTCTATTATGCCAAGCTGCATTCGATTTTATTGACCGGCTTATTGAGTTTTATTGGACAAAAGGATATTGAGAAGGGTTATCTTGGCACGCGACAGACACGATTTATGATTCACCCACAATCGGCAAACTTTAAGAAGCAGCCGCCATGGGTTATGGCATTTGAAATTGTTGAGACTACCCAGAACTATGCACGATTGACGGCTATGATTGAAACGCCCTGGATTGAAAGAATCGGTGGCCACCTGATCAAAAGCCATTATTTTGATGCGCATTGGGAGAAAAAGCGTGGTGCTGTGGTTGCATCATTGCAGCAGACATTGTTGGGGCTGAAGATTGTTTCAAATCGAACCGTCGATTATTCGGCAGTAGAGCCTGAACTGTGTCGTGAGCTTTTTATTCTGCATGGGCTTGTTAGAAGAGAGCTTGATGTTCGACATGACTTTCAACAGAAGAATGAGCAGCTGTGGCATGAAGTGGAACAGGAAGTCGCTAAGGCCAGACAGGCAGATATGCGCGCTGATGAGCGTGATTTAATTGCATGGTTTGACAAGCGATTGCCTGAGAGTATCTGTAATGTAAAACAACTCAATCAGTGGCTAAAGAAAAATAAACAACAGAACAATCAACTGCTCTCCTTGAATAAAGATGTTTTATTCAAGGCAGAAGAGCAGGATGCTAATTTATACCCTGAAACGCTAACGGTTAATTACATTGAGTTGCCTTTAAGTTATCACTTTGAGCCTGGACATCCTACAGATGGTGTTACGGTTAAAATACCACTATCTCTTAGCCAGCAATTCAAAGACTCTGATTTTGAACGGTTAGTACCAGGACTTTTGGAAGAAAAAATTGAGTTCATGCTGCGCTCTTTGCCAAAACGCTTCCGTAAAAACTTTGTACCAATTCCTCAGTTTGCACAGGCCTGTTATGAACAGGTCCTAGAGCAGCAGGGCAGTTTAATTGATATTATCAGTCGACACTTATTCAAAATGACAGGGGTAATTCTCCCCAAAGAAGCCTGGCAGGAGCTGAGCTTGCCTGAGCATTATTTAATGCGCTTCGAAATTGTCGATGATAAAGGCAAAACTCTTAAAAGCGGTCGCAGTCTTGAGCAATCGCAGGATATTAAGAAAGCCAAGATTAGTGTTAGTAAAAAGAAGAACAGTAAACCACAAACCTATACCAGCTGGCCGGATGATTTTGTTAAAGATGGCATGGTGGAAGAGGCTGGCACCAAAATTCCAGTTACTTATGCGCTCGAAGACTGTGGTGATAAGGTTCGATCTATTGCGGTCGTTAATAAAAAGCAGGCGCAAAATGTACATGTTCGTGGTGTCTGCCGATTACTGGCGCTGGAAAAAGCCTCACTGCTTGGCTACATGAAAAAGAAATATCACAACAAGCAGAAGTTAACTCTGTCAGTTAGTACTTTAGGAAGCGTGGACGAGCTTATTGATGACGCAGCCATGGCCTGTTTACGAGCCTTAGTCGAGAGTGATGTTCCATATAAAAAGAGTGAGTACCAAACGCTTTCTCAGAAAGCAGAAAAGGAACTGGTACCGGCTGCTACTGCAATGCTGGATGATCTGGTTCAGGTGCTTCAATTGAGAGCGACGGTATTAGCAGAAGCAAAAGGTATGGGTAAATCTCTAGCCAGTACTCGAAAAGATATCATTGGTCAGTGTGATTACTTATTCCAGCCGGGCTTTTGTTTCAGGTTTGGTGCGGAAAAAATAAAAGATTTTAAACGTTATCTCTCCGCGGTTGAAAAGAGAATAGAAAGAGCTAAGTTAAATCCGCTAAAAGAAGCTGAGTCTTTGATTGCCATCTCGGATTGGGTGGATGTGCGCGAAAGCCTAGCACAGGATAAAGCCATTCCTGCTTTTGAAGTGGATGAATTTAACTGGATGTTGGAGGAGTTTAGAATTTCACTTTTTGCTCAAGGCCAAAAGACTCGTTTTCCGATCTCTGCCAAGCGCTTACAGAAGCAGCTCGATGAGCTGGAGAAAATCTATTATTAGGGTTAATGACTCGTTGTAGCTAGTTTCGGATCAGGATTTGCCGGGCTCCTCTGGAGTAATGACCACTTTATTTCGACCGGTTTCCTTAGCATCGTATAGACACTTATCAGCAATTTCTATCATGCTATCCAAAACATGGTGATGATTGATATTGACACCGATACTGACCGTTACACTAATTTCTAGACCATCCACATCGATGACCGTTCCTTCAATACGCTTTAAAAGCTTATCGAAGAATATTTCTGAGTTTTCGCGGTTAATACCAACCATATACATACAAAACTCTTCACCACCGAAACGGGCTACAACATCTGACTTGCGGACTGAGCTTTGTAAAATCTGCGCAATCTTGGTTAACACGGCATCACCAACCTGGTGACCGTAGGTATCGTTCACTTGTTTGAAGTGATCAATATCGACCAGAGCGCAGGCAACAGGTGTTGAATGACGGAAAGCAGAACTGTGCATGACTTCAACCAGCTCATAGAAGTGGCGTCGGTTATTGAGCCCAGTGAGATAATCTTTGGTCGCTGCTGTTGTCAATTTTTCGTATTCAATAACGCGGCTGGTATTTACAGCAACCCGCAAATAAAATTCCTCAGCTAAAAATGACTGTTTAATGATGAAGTCATCGGCGCCATACTTTAGGAAGTTGGCTGACATTAATACATCGTCACGAGCTGACATGCCAATAATAGCCAGTTCCTGTTTACTGTATAAACGGCGAATGTTTTTTGTGAGGTCATAGCCATTCATTGCTGGCATGTCGTAATCGGTAATCACCAGCTTAATGTCTCTATGTTGCTTTAGATGTTCGATCAGTACCAGAGGGTCGTTAAATTGTAATGTTTGGTATTTGTGCACACTGAGCAGAGTGCTCATAATCCTTAGACTGGTTTTTGAGTCATCAGCGAGAGCAATCTTGATGCTCGGGTTGATTTGCAGTCGTTGTAGCGTTTCTATGATGTATTCAGTAACGTAGTTATCACTCTTGATAACATAGTCAACGATTCTGAACTTCCAGATATAGTTACGAATTTCGGCGGTGATGTCGCTGATTAACACAATGGTAGGGATGCGCTTTTTGGCCAAGAGCTGAACAATTTCACCTTCAGGAGCATCTGGCAACCGAAAATCTACCAGGCAGGCATCAATCTGTTCAATATCCAGGACATCCAGTAAAGCTTCTGCACTCGCATAGGTACCAACAGACATAACCTGGTAATCCAGGCTTTCTGTGATTTTCTTTTCGATCAATGCGCAGAAAAATTTACTGTCGTCTACAACGAGTATGTTTTTCAAAGTATTAGTATCTTTATTCCAATATCGAGATTGTATAGGAGCTGATCCTTAAATGCACAGATTCTTAACCCTCAGCTTTCATGCTCCTAATTACACTCTAAAAGGTTTTCTGTGCGGGGTTAAAAACTAAATGTAAAATTTGCTGGGTTAATTCTCAAAATTTGATCTATTTCACTGTATTGATATCCGACAATATCAAACCATCAGATCCATTCCTGACTACTTCCTTTGATAGCAATAATCCTTTTCTGGGATTGTAACCGTTCCCAAAAATAAGCATAAAAACAAGATCTTAATGCGTATTTGCATTGTAGTGCGGATTAAAGAGGCATCAAACATACAGCCTAAATGAGCACTGTAAAGAATCGTTTATAAGGGTCAGGTTTTTTAACATTAGTAGCTTCTTAATCACTTTGAAATGTATCAATTTCGGACATTCGACAGCTTTGTCTGTTCCAAATATATTTCATTTCAGAGTCCTAAATTTGTAACAACGCCTTTAATACTTTCAAGTAATTCAATTCTTGGTAAACAAAGACGCTTTATTAACTTTGGGTCCACTGAGTTCTTAAAACTACTGATTGATGCGCGCTTGCATCACAATCAGTCGGGTTTTGGGAGGTTATTTAACAATGGATGTTCAATGGAGGGAAAATTCATGAACACTAATCTTAAGGCATTAAGTACACCCTTAGTGGGTCTAGGGTTACTAGTGTCAGCTCAACTAACTTTTGCCGCACCGAAAATTCATGAGGTGCAACCTTATCCCTATGAAGCTCCAAGCAATTTGGTAATTTGGGGAACTGGCTTTGATGACCCACAGGTGTATTTTGGTACCCATGCTAGTCCACTGGTTATCAGTGCAGATCAGTCAGCATGTGATGCTATGGCATTTAATCCTGCTCCACCCCTTGACCCGACCGATTTTCAATGTCTGGTAGTGGACTTACCTTATGTCAATAACGGCTCACCAGCGGTTCCATCTGGTGATTATCTCTTAAAGATAGTTGTCGAAGGTGGGATTGATGTCTGTGGTGAAAAACCAAGCTCGCTTACATTCAATTACATCCCATCAGACTGTAACGGTTATAACGCCCAGGGCGGTACCTGCTCAGGAGATATGACTGGTGCAATTGGTGCGACTTCTGTCAGTGTCTCAGGAAGAGACTCTGAAAAATGGAGTTATCCAACCATGATTTATCCTGGTGAAGATGTTGTCTTCACTGCTGCAGGAAATAAGTGGGGGAATGAACTGAATGTTAATTTTAGCGAAGGCGGTTTAAGCCAGTCGATTGGATTGCATACTTCATGCTCTCAGCCCTTATTTATAGGTGATGTATTTGGTAGTTTTGTATTGGTTGACTTTGTTGGTGAGGCCGGTGGCCCCAGCCAGCAAATAGATCTTTATGATTTAACTTTGGGTGGTGTCGGCCCAGCAGGTCCTCAGGGTGAAAAAGGCGATCCTGGTGATACAGGCCCAGCAGGTCCTCAAGGTGATACCGGTCCAGCAGGTCCTCAAGGTGAAACTGGCCCAGCAGGTCCTCAAGGTGATACCGGTCCAGCAGGTCCTCAAGGTGAAACTGGTCCAGCAGGCCCTCAAGGTGAAACTGGTCCAGCAGGTCCTCAAGGTGAAACTGGTCCAGCAGGTCCTCAGGGTGATACCGGTCCAGCAGGTCCTCAGGGTGACACCGGTCCAGCAGGTCCTCAGGGTGACACCGGTCCAGCAGGTCCTCAGGGTGAAACTGGAGCAACAGGCCCACAAGGTCCAGCAGGTCCTCAGGGTGAAACTGGAGCAACAGGCCCACAAGGTCCTAAAGGCGACACAGGTGATACTGGTGCCACTGGTCCACAAGGTCCAGCAGGTCCTCAGGGTGAAACTGGTGCAACAGGCCCACAAGGTCCAGCAGGTCCTCAGGGTGAAACTGGTGCCACTGGTCCACAAGGTCCAGCAGGTCCTCAGGGTGAAACTGGTGCTACTGGTCCACAAGGTCCAGCAGGTCCTCAGGGTGAAACTGGTGCAACAGGCCCACAAGGCCCAGCAGGTCCTCAGGGTGAAACTGGTGCAACAGGCCCACAAGGTCCAGCAGGTCCTCAGGGTGAAACTGGTGCAACAGGCCCACAAGGTCCAAAAGGTGACACAGGCGATACCGGAGCCACTGGCCCACAAGGCCCAGCAGGTCCTCAGGGTGAAACTGGTGCAACAGGCCCACAAGGTCCAGCAGGTCCTCAGGGTGAAACTGGTGCAACAGGCCCACAAGGTCCAAAAGGTGACACAGGCGATACCGGAGCCACTGGTCCACAAGGCCCAGCAGGTCCTCAGGGTGAAACTGGTGCCACAGGCCCGCAAGGTCCATCAGGCCCAATGGGTCCCCAAGGTCCACAGGGTGAAAAAGGTGATACGGGTGATACAGGTGCCACAGGCCCAATGGGTCCTCAAGGTCCACAGGGTGAAACAGGCCCAGCTGGTGGTGGTTCGAACCTACTATGCTTCGCAACCGATCAAACTATTGGTTCGCAAGGTAAATACATGGGGTTAGGCCAACAGGGCGGACATCACGTTGAAGTAGGGGTAGTCGTACCTTTCCTTGAAGGTGCAATTGTTCAGCAGTTCGTAGTAAAAGCTGCTCAGGGTAACACCGCACGTTCTGGTAAAGCTTGGGTATACCATGATGGTCCTACTCAATTTGGACAACCGCTAGGTAGCTGTGACTTAGTACCAAGCGATCCAACAGAGGATAGAACCGTATGTAGTGGCATAGCTGCTGGAGTACTGAGCGACTTTGACAGCTTGAGTATCTTCATCAAAACTGATGATGGTCAAGGTAGTTTTGTGGGAGCTACTGCATGCTTACTGATTGAGACACAACCTCAATAATCTGTCTCTTAACCCCCAAGTGGCGTCTCCTAGCCACTTAACCCGCAAACGCGCCACTTTCGTGGCGCGTTTTTTTATTGATTTTGTTTTACTGTCTGGCTTCCCAGCATGTCTTTTCTGTAATGCTCATACCACATTTTCGTTGCTCCACAGACTGCAGCTGGCATAACCAGCAAGTTGATGAATGGAATCATCGTCATCAGCATCACCATGGCGCCAAAACCAAATGTACCACCACGTCTCTGCTGTAAAGCCTTGAGCATCTCCTGAAACGGAACCTTATGGTTATCCATCGGATAATCCACATACTGAACTGACATCATCCAGGCGTTAAAAATGAACCATAAAATAGGGAAGGCCAGCGCACCAATCAGTGGGATAAAAAAGATCAGAAGGCAGATTAATGCTCTGGGAATGTAGTACTTAAGTTTGGTCCATTCACGTCCGAACAGTCTTGGAATATCCTTAACTAATGCCCAGAACCCTTGATCTGGGAGTACTTTTTCATCATAGCCTGCTGCGGCATGCAGCTTGTTTTCAACAGCCTCGGCAAGCAGTCCATTGAAAGGAGCTGCAATCCAGTTTGCGAGCATCGCAAAGAAGAAGAAAACGAATAGAATGCCACCCAGAATGACTACCGGCCACATAAGCCAGGCCAGAGCTGTTCCAAGCCATTCCCAGGCTCCCCAGCTGGATATGGTCTGCTCAACCCATTGTGACCAGCTGGAAACCTGAGAAACCAATAAAATCAACGCAATAGATAGTAAAATTAAATTAATTACTAAAGGAATCAAGACATACCGTTTGATGCCTTTTTGGGTTAACATGCGGAAACCGTCGGCGAGATAATGCGCGCCATGAAAAGTGTTTTGAGCCATGTGGATTTTTTTACGTTTACTATGTGCTTATTGGATGAAAATAATTTACACTTAAACGCTTTAGATTATAACCCTGCAAATGTAACAGGGCCTTTCATACAATTAATAATATTGCCAGTTCGTTCAGAATGTTGGGTTGGCTTTTGACTAAAAAATAGACGAATAACATAGATGCGATTAAAACAAATTAAATTAGCAGGTTTTAAATCATTCGTAGATCCAACCACGGTATCCTTGCCGAGCAACCTGACCGCCATTGTCGGGCCTAATGGTTGTGGTAAGTCGAATCTTATTGATGCGGTACGTTGGGTAATGGGCGAGTCATCTGCAAAAAACCTTCGTGGTGATGCAATGACCGACGTCATTTTTAATGGCTCAACGGGGCGTAAACCAGTCGGCCAGGCCAGTATTGAGCTGGTTTTTGACAATTCTGACGGAACGGTACAGGGCGAGTTTGCCAACTATAACGAAATTTCAGTTAAGCGTATGGTTAACCGCGAAGCTCAATCAAGCTATTTCTTGAACGGTACTCGCTGTCGACGCAAAGATATCACCGATATTTTCCTGGGAACCGGTCTTGGCCCACGCAGTTATGCGATTATCGAGCAGGGCATGATCTCTCGCCTGATCGAATCTAAACCGCATGAATTACGAATTTTTCTCGAAGAAGCCGCTGGTATCTCAAAGTATAAAGAACGTCGTAAAGAAACTGAAAATCGCATTCGACACACCCGTGATAATTTAGACCGATTAACCGATTTACGAGAAGAGCTAGGTAAACAGCTCTCTCACCTTAAGCGTCAGGCCACCTCAGCCGAACGATATAAAGAATACAAAGCTGAAGAGCGTGAACTGAAAGCTCAGTTAGCGGCAATTCGTTGGCAGACCTTCAACACTAAAATAGAAGCTCTGGATGATGCGATCCAGAAAATGGAAACGGAAGTTGAAGCCAAAATTGCCGATCAACGTCACGCCGACAGTGAAATCGAAAAGTCACGCGAGCTGCACATTGAATTAACAGATGCACATAGTGAAGTGCAGGGGCGCTTCTATGGTATAGGTGCAGACATTGCTCGTTTGGAGCAGGCCATCGAGCATGCCCGCCAGCAAAAATCTCAATTACTGGAAGATAAGGCGCAGGTACAAAGTTCATTAGATAAGCTTCGCGAGCAGTTGCGATTCGATGAATCTAAACTTGAAGAATTAATGACTGAGTTGTTGCAATCTGAACCAGATCTGGAATTGAAAACAGAACAGGTTGAAGAGCAGCAACAACAGCTACAGGATATGGAAGAAGATATGCGCCTGTGGCAACAGGACTGGGATGTCTTCAACCAGCAGGCTCACGCCAATGCGCAGAAAACCGAAGTGGAAAAAACTCGCATACAGCATCTTGAGTCACATATTGCACGCTATACCAAACGTCTTGAAGATATCCGCGCTGAAATCAATCAGCAAGAATCCAGTCCGATGGAAAATGATCTGGTTGAGATAGCTAAAGAATTAAGCCTGGCTGAAGAACAGTCAGAACGTCTAGAAGAAGAAGTCTCTAATGCGGTTGAGCAAATCAATCAGATTCGTCAGCAACAGCGTGAGCATAATCAAAAGCTCGAAATTTCACGAAAAGATCTGCGTGGCCTTGAGTCTCGCAAGATTTCTTTGGAAGCATTGCAAAGTGCTGCCCTTGGAGGTCAAAGCGAAGAGTCTGTTAACTGGTTAAAGCAACAGGGTCTGGATGCAAAGTCTCGCCTTGCCCAAAATATCTCCGTTGATTCTGGCTGGGAGTTAGCTGCCGAAACAGTATTGGGTGAAAATCTTGAAGCCGTTGTTGTAAACGATAGCTACGAATTTGCAAGCTCACTGGCGGAGCTTGCCAGCGGTAAGTTGATTTTAATTTCTGATAGTTCATCTGCTGGCAGTTACCCCGATACCTTACACAGTAAAATCAAAGGTGCAGATGCTCTTGCAGGTCAGTTAAGCAAGGTTAAAGTTGCTAACTCGTTAGAGCAGGCGATGAGTATTCGTGCTCAGCTTGCAGATGATGAGTCGGTGATTACTCAAGATGGATTATGGTTAGGTAAAAGTTGGCTAAGAGTTGCAAAGCAGTCGGAACAGGGCGCTGGTATTCTTGAACGTGAAGCCGAACTTAATGAGCTGATTGAAAAGATTGAGCAACAGGAAGCTGTGCTTGCTGAGCACGAACAAACCAAAGAGCGTCTCGCTGAACAGTTATCCGAACAGGAACAGTTGTGGCAATCGAAGCAGTCACAACTCGCTCAAGCCAGTAGAACATATAGCGAGCTTCGTGCAAAAGTGGGCTCACAGCAGGCAAAACTTGAGCAGGCTAAAAATCGTCTTGAGCGATTACAGAAAGAACAGCGCGACGTGATGCAGCAGCTTCAGGACGACGAAGAGTTGCTAGCGAAAAGCCGTCAGCAGATTGAGCTGATGGTTGACAGTATGGCTGACGATAATGAACGCCGCGAAAAGATGACTGCAGAGCGTGAAGAGAAGCGTGCTCAATTAGAAGCCAAAAGACAGCAGGCACGTCAAGTTAAGGACGAACAGCATCAATTAGCGATTCGAGTCAGTGCCGTTAAAGCAGAAGTCAATTCAACTCGTGCTGGATTTGAGCGGGTTAATTCACAAATAGGTGAGTTGACGTCGCGCAAAGTAGAGCTTGAGAACCGACTGAGTTCTGAACAGGATCCTACTGAAGATTATCAAATTGAGCTTGAGCAGGCGTTAGAGAAGCGCTTGCTGGTGGAAGAAGAACTCAAACAGGCACGAAATAAGTTGTCAGAGATTGATGACAAAATGCGCAAGCTGGAGCGCCAGCGACACGAGTCGGAGCAACAAGCTCAGGGCGTTCGTTCTCGTCTGGAAAAATTGCGCATGGACTGGCAGGAAGCAAAAACTCGCCAGAATACTCAGTCAGAAATTCTTGCCGATGCCAAAGCTAATGTTGAAACCATTTTAGAAGAGTTGCCAGAAGAAGCTAATGAACAGCAATGGCTGAATCAGATCGAAGAAATTACCGGGAAGATTCAGCGTCTGGGTGCGATTAACTTAGCTGCTATCGAAGAGTTTAAAGCCGCTGAAGAACGCAAAACCTACCTTGACGCACAACATGAAGATCTTATCGAAGCACTCGAAACCTTAGAAAGTGCTATTCGTAAAATTGATCACGAAACCCGTACCCGCTTTAAAGAGACATTCGATAAAGTGAATAAGGGTGTGCAGGAACTATTCCCAAAAGTATTTGGCGGCGGTCATGCCTATCTTGAGTTAACGGGTGAAAACCTGCTTGATACAGGTGTTGCAGTGATGGCTCGTCCACCAGGCAAGCGAAACTCAACCATTCATCTATTGTCTGGTGGAGAGAAGGCATTGACCGCAATTTCATTGGTGTTCTCTATTTTCCGATTGAATCCGGCACCTTTCTGTATGCTGGATGAGGTTGATGCACCGCTGGATGATGCCAACGTTGGTCGCTATGCCAATCTGGTGAAAGAGATGAGCGATCAGGTTCAGTTCATTGCAATTACACACAATAAGATTGCAATGGAAATGGCACACAATCTATTAGGTGTTACTATGAGTGAACCAGGCGTTTCTCGCGTGGTTTCAGTGGACGTAGACGAAGCAGCTGCATTAGCCGCTTCTTAACAATTAATATAATGAATGAAAAGGTGAAGTGATGGACTTGCAGTTCACTTTGTTACTGATAATCGTAGGCTTAATTATTATTGGCTTTATTTACTTTGATGCAAAACGACGAAGTAAAGTCAGGCGAGAAAAAGTAGAGCGTGAGCTTTATGAACAGCGATTGGAGCAGCAGCGCGATAAGACGGGTTTTGATCCCGATGGTATTGGTGAAGTCAGAGTCGTCGGCAAAAAGTCAGATTCAACTACTGCTCATAGTCAGGAAGCTAGCTCAAATAATGCAACGACTTCTACGATTGCTGCCCATGATGTTGAGGAGCAAATGTCTCAACCTGTTGGTTCAGAAGATATTGCGCAAACTCAGGCCACAAAACCTATGACCTCTGACAATGAGCAGAGTAGGGTTTTATCGAATGATGTGAACGAACATAAAGATCCCATTATAGATGAAGACAATATTCCCGTTCTTGATGATGCATTGTTTGAATTCACCAGCGAGCACTTCAAGCGTGAAGCCGCTAAAGAAACTGTTAAGTCCGAACCAAAAGTTGAGTCTAAGCCAGAGCAACCAAAGCAAACATCACTTTTTGAAGACGTAGAAGAAGAAAAACCTGCGGTCGAAGTTGAACCAGACCTGATTTTCTCACTGTACGTGGTTGCGCCACAGGAGAAGCCTTATCACGGTCCGGAATTGGTGCAAACTCTTGTTGAGCAAGGTATGCGACATGGTGATATGGATATTTTCCATCGTCATGCCCAGGCAAATGGTCGTGGTGCGGTTCAGTTCAGTCTAGCCAATGCATTTGAACCTGGCATTTTTGATTTAGATGACATCGATAATTTGCATTCAAAAGGGCTGGCATTGTTTATGACACTGCCAGGACCTAAAAAGCCTATGCAAGCTTATGAATTGATGGTTAAAACCGCGCAAGCTATTACGCAACAATTGGGCGGACGTATTCTTGATGGAAGTCGAAGTAATTTTAGTCGTCAGATTGAAACCCACCACAAAGAACAAATCAGCGAGTTTGAACGTCGACAGCTGCTCAATAAACATTAATCCAACCAATTCCAACATAGACGAGAGTCATGAGTCACAACAAGTCTGAAATTGAAAAGCGCGTAGCAGAGTTACGCGCTACACTCGATAATTATAATTACCAATATTACGTTCTTGATCATCCAACAGTTCCAGATGCCGAATATGATCGATTGCTTCGTGAGTTACAGCAAATAGAAACAGAGCATCCAGAACTGGTTTCAACTGACTCACCAACCCAGCGGGTCGGCGCAAAGCCAGATAATGGCTTTGAGGAAGTGACTCATGAGTTACCCATGTTGTCTCTTGATAATGCTATGACTGATGAAGAGCTGGTGAGTTTCGACAAGCGGATTAAAGACCGTTTAAAGTCATCCGCCGACATTGAGTATGTCTGCGAACCTAAGCTGGATGGTCTGGCCGTAAGCTTATTGTATGAGAATGGGCAGTTGGTCAGAGGCGCAACACGCGGCGATGGCACAACCGGCGAAAATATCACGTTAAACGTCAGAACCATACAAGCTATTCCGTTGAAGTTACGTGGTGAGCATATCCCTGAGAGGATTGAAATTCGTGGCGAAGTATTTATGCCAAAGTCGGTATTCGAAGCGCTAAATGATCAAGCTAGGGAGCAGGGCGGTAAAACCTTCGCTAATCCCCGCAATGCAGCTGCAGGCAGTCTGCGTCAATTAGATCCATCAATTACGGCTAAACGAAAGCTATCATTTTATGCCTACTCAATGGGCCTTGTCTCTGATGATTATGAATTAGAAGATTCTCATTACGGTCGGTTGCAACAGATTAAAAATTTGGGTTTACCTGTTAGTGAAGAGGTCAAAGTCGTCAAGGGCGCCGACGGTTGTCAGGATTACCATCAGTCGATATTGCAGAAACGAGATAAATTGGCATACGAAATTGATGGAGTCGTCAATAAGGTTAATTCTATTGAACTTCAGGAAGAACTTGGTTTTGTAGCTCGGGCTCCTCGTTGGGCCATTGCTCATAAGTTTCCTGCTCAGGAAGAAATGACCCAGTTGCTCGGTGTCGATTTTCAGGTTGGACGTACTGGCGCATTAACGCCCGTTGCTAGGCTTGAGCCTGTTTCTGTGGGTGGCGTCACCGTTAGTAACGCTACGTTACATAACATGGATGAAATTGCACGACTTGATGCTCGTATTGGTGACACAGTTATTATTCGCCGCGCTGGTGATGTCATTCCTCAAGTTGTTAGCGTTATTCTTGAAAAGCGACCATCTGATGCCGAAGAAATTTTAACACCCACCAATTGTCCCGTCTGCGACTCGCCAGTTGAAAGAACCGAAGGCGAAGCGGTTATTCGATGTACTGGTGGCTTAATTTGTTCCGCGCAACGTAATGAATCCATCAAGCATTTTGCATCACGCAAGGCCATGGATATTGATGGCCTCGGTGATAAGCTGGTAGAGATTTTTGCTGAGAAGGAGATGATTAACACAATCAGCGACCTCTATCGATTAAAGGCCAGTGATATTGCTGCTCTTGATCGTATGGGTGAGAAGTCCGCGGAGAATCTTATTAACGCTTTAGAGCTCAGTAAAAGTACCACTTTGCCAAAGTTTTTATACTCACTGGGTATTCGTGAAGTTGGCGAGGTGACTGCAAAGAATATCGCTAATCACTTTTGTTCGCTGGATGGAATCATTGCAGCCAGTCAGGCAGAGCTTGAGTCAGTGCCAGATGTGGGACCAATTGTCGCGCACCACATTCGAGCCTTTTTTGATAATGAAGAAAACATTGAGCAAATCAATGAATTGAAGCAGTTAGGTGTCAACTGGCCTGATATAGAAAAGAAATCTGATGATGACTTACCACTCAAGGGCAAGACTTATGTCATTACGGGTACTCTAGAAGGCATCAGTAGAAGCGAAGCAAAATCAAAACTTGAAGAGTTGGGAGCAAAGGTCTCAGGCTCCGTTTCCAGTAAAACCACAGCGTTAATAGCCGGTGCAAGTGCTGGTAGTAAATTGAAAAAGGCGCAAGAGCTAGGCGTAGAAGTTCTTGACCAGACGTTTCTCGATAATCTTTAGGAGATATGAATGAAGCCAATAAAAACCATTTTGCTAGCTTCTGGCTTATTGACTAGCTTTTCATTGTTGGCTAAAGAAACCGCAGAATGTCAAAACTACGAGGTTTTTGTTATGCGACATCTGCCTAAAGAGGTATCAACAGAATTACCTGTTAATAAAGATCCAGAGCTTAGTATTCTTGGCAAGGAAATGGCTATTCAATTATCGGAACTATCATTCATGAGTAAGATTGATGCCGCTTTTTCCACTGATTATCTTAGAACTAAACAATCAATAAATCCTTCAGCGAAAAAATATGACTTTGATGTTTATATTTACGATCCAAGCAATAACCCATTACTTGTAGAGAGAGTTTATAAGGAATACTGTGGTAAGAGTATTATGATTATCGGCCACTCAAACACTGTTCCAAGTATAGTTACTTCTTTTGGAGGTCATTTTGAGGTAACTTTTGCAGGGCAGGATTTGAAACAGGATACTCAAGTTTTTTTAGCAGAAAATGATTACGGTGCCATCTTTCACATCAAGAATGAACAAGGAAATGTGCACCAAAGATTGATAACGATTGCTCAATGACTTTTTACTAAAAGTGTATATCTAATAAAAAAGGAGGCGATTATGCCTCCTTTTTTTCTATCTCACCCTTAGCTTTTACGCATCACTTAAAGAGCTGGTTTTAGCTGCTGGGCTGTTGCTGTGCTTATCACTGCTGTCTTCAATATCAGAAGTGATAATGTCACTATCTGAGAATTGATAAGGCTTTGGCGTGAATGCTGCTGATACGACTGTATCTGTAGTTACAGCTTTTGCCATTGGCGCTGAAGCATGAGTTGATTCATGTTTCTTTGCAACCAAATTCTCAGTTGATTGGCTAGAGTCCGACTCTGCTTTAGATGCATTACTTTTGGCATTATCATCATTTTCAGGAGATGGTTTTGCCAAGTTAGCTTCTTGCTGGATGTCAGAGCTTGGTTGAGGTTTCTCATTTGCCGCTTCAACATCTTTATTCACAAATGGCTCAACAGTTTCTGCATCTAATGTTTTAGCAACAGGCTCAGCTTTGACTTGCTCTGATGCTGCCTTAGGCTTAGATGAAGTAGACTGCTCAATATTAGAATCATTAGCTGCTTGTTGCGCAGGTGCATCTGGTTCTACATTACTCGCCTTTTTGTCTTTAGTGTAACCCATAACGTCAGTAATACTGCGCTCTAAAGATTTATGGGCTTTATACACAATAATGTCTTCTGCTTGAGCTTTACTCTTAGGAGTGCGTTCCTTTGCAGGTTTTTCATTACCAGTTTTACCTTGCTTTGTAGCCGGCTTACTCTCAGCAACTTCAGCTTGAGGCTGTTTACCTTTTATCGCTGAGCGAACTGAAGGTTTTTTCTGTTGTTGAGCTTGCTCTTTGTTAGGACTTGATTGTTGCTCCTGAGCTGGCTTATTACCTTGTTGAGCTTCAGCCATACGCTCAGCACGTGTTTTACGCGGAGGACGCTTAGCTTCAGGTTGCTGCTCTTTTTTCTGTTCATGCTTTGGTTCTTGTTTATGAGCAGCCTGCTGTTTTCTTTGCGGCTTGTCTTGTTGTTTCTTTTGTGGGCGACCACCAGACTTTTGTTGCGGCTTCTCTTTATCATCCCGCTGTTCCTGCTGCTGATTGCGGTTTTGATTACGGCCTTTCTGGTTGTTGCGCTTTTTACCCTGGTAGCGGTTATTACGGCCACGATTATTACGGTCGTATTTACCACGGTTATTTTGTGATTTTTTGGTTTTCTTTTTCTTGTCATCACTGTCGCCAAATAAAGCAGTCCAAAGTCGTTTAAATAGACCGGGCTTTTTCTTCTTGACTGGTTTACTTGGTGCTGGCGGTGGAGTCGTTGGTTTAACGCCTTTTAGTGCTGGCTGATCACTTGCAGGTGCTGCTTGAGTGCTGCTTCTTACCAATTCAACCTGTGGCGCATCACCAATTAGACTGTAGCTGGCATCCTCTAAGGTTTCGCCAGCTTTGACGCGTAACACTTCATAATGAGGTGTTTCCAGGTAAGGATTTGGTACTACCACCAGGCGAACTTTTTGACGCTTTTCGATTTGCTCGATTTTTCGACGCTTTTCATTCAACAGGAATGTGGCAACTTCTACTGGAACTAAAGCCTGAACCTCTGCGGTAGACTCTTTCATTGCTTCGTCTTCCATTAGACGCAGAATAGAAAGGGCCAGTGAGTCGGTACCACGAATAACGCCTGAACCAGTACAACGTGGACAGACGTGTTGGCTTGATTCTTCCAATGATGGACGCAAGCGTTGGCGTGACATTTCTAGCAAACCAAAACGAGAAATGCGACCAATCTGAATTCTTGCGCGATCACGAGCAACTGATTCTTTTAATACTCGCTCAACTTCACGTTGGTTACGGGGAGGCCCCATGTCGATGAAGTCGATAACAATTAAGCCTCCAATATCACGCAAGCGTAATTGGCGGGCAATTTCTTCAGCAGCTTCTACGTTAGTGTGTAGAGCCGTTTCTTCAATATCTCCACCCTTGGTTGCGCGGGCAGAGTTAATATCGATTGATAACAGAGCTTCTGTTTGGTCAAAAACGACTGAGCCACCGGATGGAAGTCTTACTTCGCGTTGGAAGGCGCTTTCAATCTGGCTTTCAACCTGGTAACGGTTGAATAAAGGGATTTCATCGCGATACAGCTTAACCTTGTTCACAAAGTCAGGACGCTGGTACTGAAGTTCAGTTTTTACACGCTCATAAACTTCCTGGCGATCAATGATAATTTCACCGATATCAGGACGCAGATAATCACGGATTGCTCGAGTGATTACGTCAGATTCCTGAGTAATTAAGAAAGGAGCAGGGCGGGTGCCAGCAACTTGTTTAATGCCATTCCAGGTATCGATCAAGTAGTTGAAATCGTATTGGATTTCTTCGAGGCTTTTGCCAATACCTGCGGTACGAACGATGCAGCCCATACCATTAGGTACAGGAAGTTGACTCATAACCTGCTTAAGTTCGGCACGCTCTTCACCTTCGATACGGCGTGATATACCGCCAGCGCGAGGATTGTTTGGCATCAGAACCAGGTAACTGCCGGCCAGACTGATTGATGTAGTTAAGGCTGCGCCTTTGTTACCACGCTCTTCTTTATCAATCTGAACAATGATTTCCTGGCCTTCTTTAAGGGCATCTTTAATGGTAGGGCGACCACGCGATGGGGCATTATGCATATATTCGCGGGCGACTTCTTTTAGAGGAAG
The DNA here is from genome assembly GCF_000374105.1 of Kangiella aquimarina DSM 16071. Classification (GTDB taxonomy): domain Bacteria; phylum Pseudomonadota; class Gammaproteobacteria; order Enterobacterales; family Kangiellaceae; genus Kangiella; species Kangiella aquimarina. Next base: position 1,853,684 of record NZ_KB893650.1, on the reverse strand, counting down.
GAAGCCATGGCGTTCTGCGCCATAGTCCACAAAAGCGGCTTCAAGGCTCGGCTCGATACGAGTGACCTTGCCTTTGTAGATGTTACCTTTTTTTTGTTCTCTTCCTGCCAGTTCGATATCTAAATCATACAAACGCTGGCCATCCACCAGCGCAACACGCAACTCTTCATGATGATTCGTTGCGTTAATCAACATACGTCTCATTTGTTATTAACTCTCAATTTCTGCGGACACAGGAAGAGTTAGCAAGAATATTAGGAATAGGGGTTAAAAACCCAGCAAGCCTTTAAAAACAAGGGGTTTTTATTGTGAGTTTCTGTAAGTTCAGTATCTTAAACTGCCTTTTCATCACTAATTTGACTGTTAAACCTATTGATTTCCTGTTTGGCTATTCCACGTCTTACCGCTTTTTGTGCGCGAAAGAAGCCAAACTAACCAAGTAACGTGAACGTTTATTCTTATAAACGTTTGTTATGCTACTCTACAATTCTGCTATTTTCCGGTGACCGGCTTTATAAAATCATTTCAACTTTTATGGTATTTCAGCTTTTACGTTTCTCATCTCTTGTTTAGAGTTGTCTAACGTTTGTGCTGATTAAATACCTACATATAAGATGTTGTTTGCTTCCTTTTCCTTAGAGGCCTATTGGTAACAGACCCAAGCTTTGCTTGTTTAAGGCGGAAGGAGCGACACCAGGCGCTCTTTCGGAGCATATAGCTCAGTTCGGCATTATAGACTGCTTATATATACAGGGCAATCTTTTGTTGATTTAAGCTATTGATTTGGCGTGTTTTCAGGTATAGTTGCGCCCGATGAACAATGAATCCCGTCCAAAAGTCCAATTTGTTGAAGTGCAGACTGAAGAAGCTGGTCAGCGCATCGATAACTTTTTGCTAAAAAAGCTGAAAGGCGTTCCTAAATCTCGTATCTATAAAATGCTTAGAAAAGGCGAAGTCCGTGTTAATAAAGGGCGCGTTAAAGCTGAATACAAGATTGAAGAGGGGGATTCGGTACGTATCCCGCCTGTCAAAACCACCAATACTGAAACAGAAGTCCCTGTTAACCTGAATATCGTTCAGGATCTCGAAAACGCTATTCTGTATGAAGATAAGCGCCTGATTGTATTGAATAAGCCGCATGGTATGGCAGTTCATGGCGGTAGCGGCATGAGTTTCGGGGTTATCGAAGCGCTACGTGCCTTAAGACCAGAGGCACCATTTTTAGAGCTAGTTCATAGACTTGACCGCGATACTTCAGGTTGTCTATTAATTGCTAAAAAACGAAGTACGCTGCGCTTTTTGCATGAACAGCTGCAAAAGAAACTGATGAGTAAGCAATATTGGGCATTAGTGGAAGGTAAGTGGCCTGCTAAGTTAAAACATATTGATTATCCGTTGGCGAAACATCATTTAAAGTCAGGCGAAAGAATTGTTAGAGTGACCGAGGGTGGTAAACCATCATTAACTTCATTCAGTGTTGTCGAAAACTTTAAAGACTTTACGCTGGTATCAGCAGAGCCTGTTACCGGTCGAACACATCAAATTCGTGTCCATGCTCAGCAGGCAGGGCACCCATTAGTTGGTGATCCTAAATACGGTAATGATGAGATAACTGAGCGTTTCAAACAGCAAGGTCTCTCAGGACGTTTGTTCCTTCATGCCTATTCCTTGACGTTTAAAGTGACTCCTGAAGACAAGGCTATTAAGGTAGAGGCTCCTTTACCGGAAGATTTACAGAAAATGTTGGAGTATTTACGTCGATGATATCAAAGCAAACCCGATTAATTGTTTTTGACTGGGATGGTACTTTGATGGATTCAACAGGGCGGATTGTTTCAGCAATGCAGACAACGGCTACAAATTTAAAATTGCCTGTCCCTTCCGTTGATGATGTGCGCGGTATAATTGGCCTAAATCTAACTGAGTGCTACCGACGCTTATTCCCGGAAGTTGACGATCACGACTGGATCACTAAAGAATATCGTTACCAATACGTGGAAGGTGATCCAACCCCAAGCCCGCTATTTGAAGGTACGGCTGAAACCCTTGAGCATCTCAAAAGCCAGGGGCATTTAATTGCAGTCGCGACCGGTAAGGCAAGAGAAGGCCTTGAGAGGGTATTAAATGACTCTGGACTGAAGTCAATGTTTGATGTGACTATCGCCAGCGATGAAGCACAGGGTAAGCCTCATCCGGAAATGCTTAATAAATTAATGGCTCACACCAAAACCAGCCCTGAGCAATCGGTAATGGTCGGTGATACGACATTTGATTTGGAAATGGCTAGAAAGGCTGGAATGCCGAGCATCGGCGTAACTTTTGGCGCTCATACCATTGAGATGTTACGAAGTTGTCAGCCTAAGGCCATTATTGATGATATCCGACAACTTAAAGGCTAATATAGCAGGCCATAAAGAAAGTCACTTCTGTCAGCTTGTTTTACAAGATCGACCTTTAGTTTCATGAATCCACTGAGAAAACCTTGATCTAGTCCACAAAATTTATTGCTGCTTAAAAATAACTCAGTACAATGCGCGCTTGCATAGAATCATAAATAAATTTGGGATGCGCGTTGAAAACTAAGCTGGTACTTATACTGGCAGTTTATTCCTTTATCTTATATCCAGTTTATGGCTTTCAGGCTCAGCAGCGATCACAAATCGCTGAAACTCCTGACGCAACAGTAAAAGGAAATACTGCTTTTGATGAATTCAATAATGACTTGTCGATTAATTTAGTCGAGCAAGATTATGATCTTTGGGCATCCAAAACTAAGTCAGAATACCCAGACCTCACTGATAGAGCAGCTATCTATCGAAGAGTCCTCAACCAATTCCCAAAACACCGTAAATTGCAGGCTGACTATGTCACTGTACTGACCTGGAATAGCCAGTTTAGTGATGCATTGTCCTATTACTCAAATCAGCTGCTTAATCAGCAACTGCCTCATTATGCCTTAAACGCGGTAGCTATATCTGCCCGCGAAACCGGCAATTATGCGCTTTCTAAAAAGCTCTACTTACAAATATTAAAAGATGACTCTCAATACTATGACGCTATTTTAGGCTTGGCTGCTGTTGCCATTCGTGAGAATAATTTCGTTCAGGCAGAAGCTTATATTCAGAAGGTATTGGCTGTTGAGCCTGAGAATGAGGAGGGATTATCTTTATTAGCATTTCTATATAACCAGCAAAATAACAAAACTCTGGAGAAGGTTTCAGTTTATGACAAAATGCTGGAGCTGGCGCAAGACGACCAAGAAATTACTCGTCTTAAAACGCTGAATTTGCTTGAGCTTGGTTTGATTGCTCCTGCAAGTCGAGCAATGGAGAGTTCGCCAGAACTATACCTTACTGAAGACTGGATTAAGCTTAGAGCTGCGCAAAATACTAAATCTATTCGTCGAATTGCCAATGATGGCCGCTCTCGTGAAAATGAAGAGTTGGTCAATAAAGCATTTGATAACAACGATGAGTACCTGAAGCTGTTGCAAGGAAGCGACTCGACTACCGATAAGCAATTAGCATATGCATACGCTGATAGAGTTCTACTGCTAAATGCGCTCACACGACACAAGGAAGTTATCAGTCTCGCTCAACAGCAGAATCATCTAGTTCCTCAGATGCCAGATCATGGAGTACTTTCAATTACTGAATCTTACCTTGCAGAGCAAGAGCCGGATAACGCATTGGATGTTATTGATAATGGGTTTAACAATAATCAGATCGCAGCCAGTAATAAAGATGCTTTGCAGTTAGCTTATTATGCGGCTTTAGATATTGGTGCGCTCGTCACCGCTGAGGAATACCTAGAGACACTTATCAGTCAAAGTCCAGCTTGGTTATATTCTGCTGACAAACAAATTAAAAAGCCAAATCCTGACTATCAGACTGTTGCTTTGATGCAGGCAATGCACAAAGCCTACACCAATGATTTAGAAGGTGCAGAGGATGCACTGCAGAAGTTATTGGCCGTTGCACCTAATAATAATGAGTACCGATACAATCTGGCGAATGTATTACGCTGGAGAGGATTTGTTAAACGATCTAACCAGCAACTAACTCTCATTAAGGCTACCGACCCAGATTATCTTCCGCTTGAAATATCCCGTGCCTATAATTTTATTGCCTATCGACAGTTTCATGAAGCTAATCAATTAATCGAACAGTTTCCTGAAAAAGAACGCAACAATTCCGTTAAGAGGTTAATTGAGGATTATGATATTGCCACTGATGCAAGCTTCTATGCATCAACTTCAGGTGGTAACTCCAGTGGTTCGCAGTTTTCCAGTAATGACAGAAACTTTGAGCTGGCTGCCTACAGTCAATTACTCAATCATCATTGGCGAATGTTTAGCAAAGCGCAAAACAATCAGTCCAGTTTTTTTGGTGACAATGAAAACATTATGACAATTGGTATTGGCGGCCAATATATATCCAAGAGTTTTATATCGGAGCTTGAGCTCTTTAAAGTGGAAGAGCTTAATAGTGCTGAACTTGCTGGTAGCATTGAGTATTTCCATGGTGACTATTTAAGCTTTAATGCTGGCTATCAGTCATTTAATAAAGAAACACCGGTCAGAGCATTCTATAGTGGTGTGAGTTCTGATCTAAAGTCATTTAGCACAACTTATCGGCATAGCGACAAGCAAAGTTACTCAGCCAGTTGGAATCAGTCTGATTTCTCAGATGGTAATAAGCGTCAAACTTTCAGTATCTCTGGTTCGCAAGGTTTATTTCAGTCATTCAAGCAGCGTTTTAGCTTGAACGAATATTTATACCTTGAAGAAAACAGCGAAGATACGGACCGTCTCTATTTTAATCCAGAGTCTGCACTAGGCTTTTCTCTTACCGCCAATTATCAGCACCTGCTTTACAAGTACTCTGACTTGTCTTTATGGCATGGGATTAGCCTCGAAGCAGGAATTTATCAACAGAAAAACTTTAGCTCTGGTGATATCTGGAGCGCTCGCTATCAGCATCAGTGGCAATTAAGCAAACGCAGCTTCTTGAACTACTCAATTGGCTATAAGCAGCGTATTTACGACGGTCAAACAGAGTCTGGACCCGATTATAATTTAAGTTATGGAGTGACTTTCTGATGCGTCTTCAGACTTTTTCAGTTTATTGTCTATTAATATTTCTTTGGCTATTTCCCGTACAGACGATAGCCAATAATCAAGCTGCCAGTAGCTCTTTAATTCGGACTAATGGCGACTTCTTCGCTTTGTGTTATCACGATGTTAAGCCGCATGGTCTGACACTACAACAAACAGATGAAGGTACCGTTACAACTCGCCATTTAGTAGAACATTTCGAGTGGCTTAAAGACAATGGTTATACGGTTGTTAGCCTGGATGAAATTATTAAGGCAAAAAGCGGACAACAATCTTTGCCAGAGAAAGCAGTTCTTCTGACTTTTGACGATGGATATAAAAGCTTTTATACCCAGATTTTCCCGCTATTGAAGCTGTACAACTATCCGGCAACCTTTGCCGTTGTTACCAGCTGGATTGAAAGCGAAGAGCCTGTAAATTATGGCGGCGTAAAAAAGCCTGCGGATGATTTTTTAAGCTGGCAGCAGATACGAGAAATGCAGCAATCGGGCTTAATTGAAATTGCATCGCATAGCCATGATATGCACCGAGGACTGCAAGCAAATCCGCAAGGAAATACTCAACCTGCAGCGACTACCCGAGAGTTCTCAAGTGAAAGCTATGAGACTGATACCGCATTCCAGAAGAGAATCATTAAAGACTTAAAAACCAGTTATGACTTAATCGAGCAGAACACAGGTAAGGCTCCACGCGCGATTGTATGGCCCTATGGTAGTTACTCTGAGTATAGCTGGTCACTTGCCCAATCCATAGGGTACCAACAGTCCTTGGTTTTGGAGCAAGGAAAAAATGCTGTAAATGATAGCCATATTCAACGTCACTTAATCAGTGGTGATCCTTCCGATATTGAGTTGGGACTTATTCTTGAGCCATACAGTTACAAAACACCTCATCGTGCTGTTCATATTGATCTTGATTATGTCTATGACCCTGATCCAGTTCAGCAACATAAGAATTTAAGTTTACTGCTTGAGAGAGTCAAAGCCTTAAATATCACACATGTTTATTTGCAGGCTTTTGCTGATCCGGATGGTGACGGTAATGCATCGGCTCTATATTTTCCGAATCGTCATTTACCTGTGAGAGCCGATTTATTTAATCGAGTTGCCTGGCAACTTAAAACACGTTCCAACGTGAAAGTTTTAGCCTGGATGCCAGTTATGGCTTTTGATTTGGGAACAGACTTTTATCAAAGTCATGGTGTTAGGGAGTTAACTGAAAGCGGTATTAAACTCTCTGCAAATAATTATCAACGCTTGTCCATCTTTGATGATTCATCAAGACAGGTCATAAAGGATATTTATCACGATCTGGCTAAGCATAGTGCATTTGCAGGTGTGATTTTTCATGATGATGCTTTTCTCACCGACTTTGAAGACGTAAGTCCAGAAGCGCTTGATTACTACAGATCTCAAGGTCTGATGTTTGAGTTGGCAGAAGAGCTACGTTCTGAGCAGATGATAGATTCTTGGACAGAAGTAAAAACAAAAGCCTTAATTGATTTCACTGTAGAGCTTGCTGAGATTGTTCGACATCATAATGGTGAAACAATCACAGCTAGAAATATTTATGCTCAACCAATCATCAACAGCTTGGCGAAAAGATGGTTTGCTCAAGACTTAAAACTTTTTGCCGAGACTTATGACTTCAGTGCAGTCATGGCAATGCCATTTATGGAGCAGGCAGCTGATCCGCAAGCATGGTTCATGAATTTATTGATGCATATTGATAAACAGGTCAATAAAGACAAAGTGGTGATTGAATTACAAGCGTATGACTGGCTTAACCAGAAGCCAGTTCCCAATGTTGTTCTGTTAGAGCAAGTTAAACAGGCTATATTGGAGGGCTTTATCAACATTGCTTACTATCCAGATGATTTTATCAATAACCACCCAGAGTTAGAGCAGATCATTAAAGGCGTCTCTATTAACACCTTCCCACAAATGGAGGCGGTTTATGAATGATTTGATGAGCTCTATTTTTTCATTTGCCTTTTATTACCCATTATTCATGGCTTACGTGTGGATGATTGGCGCTATTTATTATCGCTTTCACTGGGAGCACGCAGCAGGTAAGTCCTACCTTGAGCCACCAGAGTTAAAAAGTTATCCGGGTGTTAGCATCTTATTGCCGTGTTTCAACGAGGGAGAACTGGCGCGCGAGACCATTGAGCGCTTATTTCAGCAGACCTATCCAAACTTTGAGGTCATAGCGGTTAATGATGGCAGTACTGATAACACCCGTGAAGTTCTAGATGAGCTTAGTGAAGAATTTGAAAACTTGCGTGTTATACACCTTGAGTCTAATCAGGGTAAAGCAATGGCCATGAACATGGCAGCCATGCTTTCAAAATATGAATATCTTGTAGGTATTGATGGCGATGCGATTCTGGAACCACATGCAGTTCATTGGTTAGTAAGCCATTTTATTAATGATGGCGGAACCAGGGTAGGGGCTGTTACAGGAAATCCGAGAGTGCGAAACCGCTCGACATTATTGGGCAAAATTCAGGTTGGTGAGTTTTCCTCAATCATTGGGTTAATTAAACGTGCGCAGAGAATTTATGGACGGATTTTTACTGTTTCAGGGGTAGTCTCTGCATTTCGAAAATCTGCGTTACACAGAATTGGTTATTGGACCACTGACATGATTACGGAAGACATTGATGTCAGCTGGCGGATGCAGTTGAACCACTGGGAAGTCCGTTATGAGCCTAATGCTTTGTGCTGGATTTTAATGCCTGAAACATTTTCAGGATTGTGGCGACAAAGGCTGCGTTGGGCGCAGGGCGGTATGGAAGTGTTTAAGCGTTATTTCAAACAGCTATTCAAATGGCGTAGCCGTCGGATGTGGATTGTTGCTGCTGAATACATTACCAGCGCAGTTTGGAGCTATGTTGTTGCGGCAATTTTTGTACTCTGGCTATTAGGTCTTGTAATCAATATTCCAGAGCCATTTCACATTGGAACCATCATTCCAGGCTGGAATGGTGTCATGTTGGCCATGACCTGTCTAATGCAGTTTGCAGTTAGTTTGGCAATTGATAGTCCATACGATAAAGGCTTGGGCAAATATTACTACTGGATGATCTGGTACCCGCTAGCCTATTGGTTAATCAATGTTATCACCGTGATCGTGGGGGTCCCGAAGGCATTACTAAGAGAAGAGGGAATTCGAGCTACATGGAAAAGTCCCGATAGAGGAATTAGAGATGAATGATTTAATTATTGATAAGCCCCACTCACTAAAAGCACATCATAAGGTGACCTACTTAAGTGTTACTTTTATTTTTTGGGCTATCATTTTTTATCTGTGGCAGCCGCTAATTAGCTTGGTTGCCTGGTATTTTGGGTTTGAACTATTTTATGACCACATGATTGAACTCGGTGGTTATAAAGAGTTTGCCAATATTTTATTGATATACCTACAGGTCATTGTATTGCTTGGGGTGGTGTTCTTAGCTTGGGCTAAAGTTAATGAGTTACGATTTAGAGGCAAAAGCCGTCGCAAGTTAGTTGCAGTTGTGACAGACAGTGATATTGCTTCATACTTTAAAGTTGAAGAAAAACAACTCAAAGAGCTGATGGAACAAAAAACTCTGTCGTTAGATATTTCCGACGACAGAGTTATTCAGTTTGAACCCAAAAAGAGCTTTAAGGTGGCTTAATCAGTTATTCGATTAGGCCTGCCTGCAGTTCTTTTAATCTTGCAACAACATCTGTCATGTGAGTATCTGGGTCAACATCATCATAGTGGTAAACGATGTTGCCAGCCGGGTCGATGATAAACGTTTGGCGTTTAGCGTACTCGACCGGGCCAAAACCACCAAGAACGTCATAAGCTGTTGATGCCTCTTTATTGACATCCGCTAAGATACTGAAGGGAAGCTTGTAAATATCGGCAAAGGATTTGTGTGACTCTACGTCATCCAATGAAATGCCCACAACATCAGCATTCAAATCTCTGATTGTCTGATAACCATCTCTAAAGTTTTTGGCTTCCGTGGTACAGCCAGGCGTATCATCTTTAGGATAGAAATACAGTACCAGCCATTGGCCTTTATAATCCTCAAGGCTTTTCCATTCCTCGTTCTGGTCCTGCAACTTAAAGTCTGGTGCCAGCGCACCAACCCAGCCAGTTTCTGCCGTTGCTGCAAAACTGAACGCTACCAATACCGATAATAATAAGTGTTTGAATAAAGTGTTCATTACCGTTTGCCTTTTGTAAGATTGTATTAACTATTGTGTAACTTAATACTAGCGAGTTCAATTTTCTGTGAAGACTTACCAAGATACCATTATTCAATTGCCAGTGCTTGAAACCGAGCGCCTAATCCTTAGACACTACAAATCGTCCGATCTAGAGCGCTATTATGAAATGATGGCAGATCCTGATGTGACACGCTACCTTCTTTCGGGTAAACCAATGTCTCGCCACGAAGCCTGGCGGAGTATTGCAACTATGGCTGGTCATTGGATGCTCAATGGTTTTGGGCAATGGGCTCTTGAAGAGAGAAGTACGGGATTGTTTGTTGGACGAGCAGGCTTCCTTAAGCCAGAAGGTTGGCCAGCCATTGAAGCAGGTTGGTCATTGCATAGAGACGCATGGGGTAAAGGATATGCTTCTGAAGCCGCCAAAGTAGCCATTCGATATGGTTTCGAGGTCATGAATCTAGACCGGATAATCAGCCTGATACAGCCAGAAAACCAAGCATCAATAAAGGTTGCCGAACGTTTAGGTGAGTCATTTAGCAAAAAGCTAACTCTATTTGATATTGAAGCTCTTGAATATGCTATAGATAGAGAGACCTACGAAAGGCTCTATCAATAATGTATTAAAAGCAAGAAGGGAGAAGGAATGAAGTTACGACTGGATGCAGGTGATATTACTCAGCTTTACGTCGATGCTATCGTCAATGCGGCCAAGAAAAGTTTGCTTGGTGGTGGAGGAGTGGACGGAGCCATTCATCGTGCCGCTGGTTCTGAATTGTTGGAAGAGTGTAAAACCTTGGGCGGTTGCGAAACGGGTGAAGCCAAAATAACCAAAGGCTATGACCTTCCTGCTAAACACGTCATTCACACGGTTGGCCCCGTCTGGCATGGTGGTAATGAGAATGAAGCTGAGTTATTGGCCAGTTGTTATTTGAACAGCCTCGAGCTTGCCGAGCAGCAACAACTAAGAAGTATTGCTTTTCCGTGTATCAGCACCGGTGTTTATGGCTATCCCAAGCAACAGGCTGCGGTTATTGCTGTGAACGTCTGCAGAATGTTTGCTAATAGTGCAGAGTCGTTAAGAGAAATTATCTTCAGTTGTTATGATGATGAAAGCGTATCGATATATCGACAACTGCTGGCTGATTCTTAACCTATCGGCTTTAACCCAGAGACTATAAGATTCCATGTTCCATAAAAGTAACAGTTCACAATTCAATGACCACCTTTTACAGGAAGCAAAAGGGCTGGAACTGTTACGCCAGACCATTCAAGAGCATCAAGTCCCGCACCTTAATATTCCCAAAATAGAATCGGTTTCTGATGAGCAGCTAGTCTTGCAGAAAGTGAATAGTTCAAGTTGGAATCCACAGTTAATGGAGCAGCTGGGTAAAGGGCTTGCACACCTGCATAAAGTAAAAGCCAGTTATTATGGACTCGAAGATGATAACTATATTGGGCTTAATCCGCAGGTAAATGGCCAATTCGATCACTGGGGGCAATTTTTCGTTAAACAGCGGCTGCTGTATCAAACAAACTTAATAAAAGATCCAAAAGTTAAAAAGTTACTGGAAGTACCAATTCTTGAACGACAGGATTTACTGGAAACCTGGCTCAATCGCCACTGCATTCATCCAAGTCTGGTTCACGGTGACTTATGGTCAGGCAATGTTCTATTTGACGAGCAAGGCCCTTGGTTAATCGATCCCGCTGTCTATTACGGTGACCGCGAAGTGGATCTGGCCATGACCGAAATGTTTGGTGGTTTTAGTGAAGGCTTCTATCAAGCCTATGATGAAGTTTACCCAAGAACCAGTGTTTACCCACAGAAAAAGGTCATCTACAATCTTTATCACTACCTCAACCACTACAATTTGTTTGGCAACTCCTATTTGCAGTCCTGCCGCAGTTTGGTTGATCAGATTCAGTATTATTTTGGTTAGATGGAAGCAGATCTGGTAGTGGGTTACTGTTATTCGTGAAAGACAATTTAGTGTATAAAAAAAATATTAATCGAGGTAAAAGTTTAATGAAATTATTATTCTGCTGTTTGTTATTTATGGTGGGCATTAGTCAGGCTGGCGAAAAAGCCTTTATAAAGATAGACCTTGGTGATCCGATTATTACTGAAATGGTTCTTGAAAATTTGAAAGGTAAGAGTATCGATTACATTCAAGAAGACAATAATATCATTCTAGTAGATAAGGAAATGATGCCTCAATTTGAAAAGATTTATAACGAGAGTATACAGAAGATTATACCTGCAGAGAGGACTCAGACGATAAACAGTAAACTCCTTGAAAACTATAAGGAGGAGCTTATTAAGGCTGATATAAAGTTTAAGCAAGTGGAACTGGAAGGCCATGTTTATTTGTTACTAGATCGAGCTGAAGATTTTATGGAATCAAATATTATAAAGTATCAACTCTATGAAGATATGTAGTGAATACATGCATTGCCTAAGAGGAATTAAAAGTAGGGTCTTAAATAAGCTTAACCCCAAGTTCTCTTAGCTTTGTTGACAAAGCTATCAAAGGTAATCCGATCAAAGCTGTTGGGTCTTTTGATTCTATCGCTTCAAATAAAACAATTCCTAATCCTTCGCATTTGAAGGAGCCAGCGCAGTCAAGTGGTTGTTCTTTTTCAAGGTAGCTGATGATTTCTGTTTCGGCTAATTGTCTGAATTGGACCTTGGTAGCGACAACTGTGGTGTTTTGGGCTGTTTCGTTGGCGCTGGTGACGCATAGTGAGGTGTAGAAGGTAACGGTCTGGCCTGAACATGCCTTGAGCTGTTCTATGGCTTTATCCATGGTGCCTGGCTTGCCTAGTATTTGGTTATTGAGGACACAGACCTGATCCGAGCCAATGACCAGTGCTTCTGGATGATTGACTGCGATTGCGAGTGCTTTCTGCTGAGCCAAGCGCGCCACCAGTTCTATTGGTTCTTCGTCAGGAAAAGGCGTTTCGTCAATATCAGGCGGTACCGCGTCGAAATCCTCAAGAATACGGCCTAGCAGCTCTTTTCGGTATGGCGAGGAGGAGGCGAGTATAATGTGTGGTTGTGGCATATTAATCAGCCTTTTTTATCCCAGTTTTTATCAGAGAATCAGTTGCTTAGGGGCAATTGTGTAAGAATTGGCTAAAAAAGCAATCAAATAGGCAAAATTTGCTTAAAAATAGCGGGTTTGCTTTGACTAGACCACAAGATATATGTATTATTGCGCGCCTATGTCAAGTCGCAGGTTCCCGGCATCGCTCAGTCCCAATAAGTTTGTGGATCAGGGCAAAGAAATAGATGCCACCCTTGAGATTGATTATTTCGAGCGGTTTCGCCAATTGTTGAACTCTTCAAAAGGCGAAATTCACTGCAAAATCAATGGTGAAAGGGTTAAAGATACTCGTACAACTTCACTGCATGTGGCTCTCACTGGTGAAGTCGAATTAGTATGTCAGGGCTGTACTGAACCTTTTATGTTCAAACTTGACCGACAGGCAACTTTGCGTCCGGTGTATTCGGAAGAGCAAATGGCTAATGTCCCAGAAGACGTTGAGCCGGTGCTTGTTGGAGAAGACGGATTAGATATAAAATCAGCTGTAGAAGATGAGCTGATTTTATCGCTACCACTCATTCCTTTATATGGTGAGTGTAAAGAGCTGGAAACTTATCAGGCAGGTGAGCTTCCAGAAGAAGCAATTGAGCAGGCAGAAAAGGATAATCCTTTTAATGCCTTAAAAGATTTAAAGTTTGATTAAGCAGGAGAACGCTAATGGCTGTACAACAGAATCGCAAAACTCGCTCTAAGCGTGGCATGCGTCGCTCGCACGACTCTTTGAGCGCACCAACTTTATCAGTTGAAAACGAAACTGGTGAAATTCATCGTCGTCACCACGTGACTAAAGACGGTTTCTACAAAGGTCGTAAAGTCGTTTAATTCTTTTTTAGAGGCTTTTCAAGGCTCTATAAAAAGATTAGTGTTTGGTCCGAAACGATTTATTGTTGATTGCTGGTTTCAAAGCTGGCTAAAACAATGATAAATTTACCGTTAACAAACAAATGATGTTGACCTGTTACCGTGACTAAAACTCTAGCGATAGATTGTATGGGGGGCGATTATGGCCCCTCAGTTATTATTCCAGCCGCATTAAAAGCGCTGGAAATCCATTCCGACATCACCATTTACCTGGTTGGCCATCAAGAGCAGGTCAAAAAACAGGTTTCTCAGTTCAATCCCAGTGCATTTGATATCTTCGGTGACCGCTTGCGTATTCGGCATGCGTCCGAAGTGATTGCTATGGACGAAAAACCGTCTCAGGCTATTCGTAATAAATCCGATTCTAGTATGCGCGTCAGCTTACAGCTGGTTTGCGACAATGTTGCTGATGCTTGTGTCAGTGCTGGTAACACCGGTGCTTTAATGGCTTTGGCGACCATTCTTGTGGGAACGCTGCCAGGTGTTGAACGACCAGCGATTGTTGCCGAACTTCCCAATAAAAAGAATACAGTCACTCATATGCTTGATCTAGGCGCAAATATTGATGCCAGTGCTGAGCAATTGACAAGTTTTGCCATGATGGGGCATGTCATGTGTCAGGCAGTTGATGGCAAAGATAACCCCAAGGTCGCCTTACTCAATATCGGTGAAGAGCAAAGTAAAGGACGGGACAGCATTAAATTGGCTGGCGATATCCTAAGCAAGCAGGCTGAAATCAATTATGTGGGTTATGTGGAAGCAAATCAGATATTTAATGGCGATGTGGATGTTATAGTTTGTGATGGTTTTACCGGTAATAATGTCCTTAAAGCCTGTGAAGGCATTACTCGTTTCCTGTATGATCAACTGAAGGTTGAGTTTACTCGTAATTGGCGAAGCAAGCTGATTGCGGCTATGGTTAAACCCGTCTTAAAAAGTTTTCAAAAACGCATCAACCCCGACCAGTATAATGGGGCAAGTCTGTTAGGATTACGCGAAATTGTGATCAAGAGTCATGGTTCCGCTGATATCAAAGCGACTTTGTGTGCAATTAATAAAGCGATTTCTGAGATTGAACGTCAAGTTCCTCAGGAAATCCAAAATAAAGTAAGCCATTTAGTACTACCAGTTGAACACTAGTTTTAACTCGAAAGTTCAATAGTGCCAGATGGTCGTAATGTTTTGTTGATACTCATGTGGATTTTTTCTCACAAGTCAGTAAATAAGCAATTTGTAGATTAATATCCGGTGAATGATTAAAGGGTAGTAAGTGTGAAATATTCAAAAATTCTTGGTATGGGCAGTTATTTGCCGGAGAAGGTGTTAACAAACGCTGACCTTGAAAAGATGGTCGATACCACAGACAAGTGGATTACCGAAAGAACTGGTATCAAAAAGCGTCATATCGCTGCTGATGACCAGTCGGCTTCGGATTTGGGTTTCGAAGCAGCAAAAAAGGCCATCGAAAACTCAGGTATCGATGCCAGCGAAATCGATATGATCGTTGTCGGTACAGCAACACCCGACAAAATGTTTCCAAGCGTTGCCTGCTATATCGGTCATGCCTTAGGCATCGGCGGCGTACCAGCATTTGATATTACAACTGCATGCCCTGGCTTTGTTTATGGCCTAAGTATCGCCGATCAATTTATCAAAACCGGCCATCGTAAGAACGTGCTAGTCGTAGGTACAGAGGTTTTGTCGCGTCTGGTCAACTGGGATGATCGTTCAACCTGTGTCATTTTTGGTGATGGTGCCGGTGCGGCGGTTGTCACTGGCAGTGACGAGCCGGGTATTCTGTCTACCCATATTCACGCAGACGGTGGCTATGGTGATCTTCTGTACTGTAACAACGGTCTAAGAGGGCAGTTGGGTGAGTTTCCAGAGCCACAAATCGTTATGCGTGGCAATGAAGTATTCAAAGTAGCCGTAAAAACCCTAAGCCAGATCGTAGATGAAACTCTGGAAGCCAACAATATGCAAAAAGAAGATATTGATTGGTTAATTCCACATCAGGCCAATATCCGTATTATTCAGGCAACAGCCAAGAAACTCGGTGCATCTATGGATAAAGTCGTTGTAGCGGTTGATCGCCATGGTAATACGTCAAGCGCTTCCATTCCTTTAGCTATGTGTGAAGCGATTGAAGATGGTCGCATTAAGCGTGGTGATGTGTGCTTGTTGGAGAGTTTTGGGGGTGGGTTTACTTGGGGTTCTGCCCTTATACGTTATTAATTTAAAGGGCGATTCGTCGCTAATACTTTGTTATAAACCATCTTAAAACAGGTCATTTAAGAAAAGCTCAACTCCCTGTTTTGCGATGGTTTATGCCGCGTATCAGCTTAGCCTCGCCCTTTAAAGAGAAGAGTTGCAGGTAGTCATATTTAAAAAGTTGATGCCTCGCCTCAGCATTGTCTAGCTCTTTTTCGATAGTGCTGAGTTTCAGTATCACTTGTAGGGTGCGTCGTGACGCAGGGGCTGCCCCTTGGGTACCGCTTTTGCTATAAAAGCCATACTTTAAATGGCTTTAATAATAAATCGCTGCCGATTCTTTATCAGAATTGGCTTTAAATAAATCAGATAACTTATTGAATAAAAAGATTTAATCATGAGTAAAACAGCATTTATATTTCCAGGTCAGGGGTCGCAAGCTGTTGGTATGCTTGCAGATCTTGCAGATAAGTATCCAATCATTGAACACACATTTGCTGAAGCATCTGAGGCTTTAGGCTATGACCTTTGGCAGTTGGTGCAAAAGGATGAAGAGGGTAAGTTGAACCAGACCGAGTTCACTCAGCCAGCTTTATTGACGGCGAGTGTTGCCTTGTGGCGTTTGTGGCAACAGGAGGGTGGCTCAGAGCCTGCTTTTCTGGCTGGTCATAGCCTGGGTGAATATAGTGCTTTGGTCGCTGCAGGCGTTATTGATTTGTCTGACGCAGTTAAACTAGTAGAAGCACGTGGTCAGTTCATGCAATTAGCGGTTCCTGAAGGAACCGGTAAGATGGCCGCGATTATTGGTCTGGACGATGAAAAAGTGCGTGATGCCTGTGCGGTTGCCGCTCAGGACGAAGTAGTTGAAGCGGTTAACTATAATTCTCCAGGTCAGGTCGTTATTGCTGGTAGTGCTGCGGCTGTTGAGCGTGCTATGGAAGCATGTAAAACGGCTGGTGCAAAGCGTGCTTTGCCGTTACCTGTCAGCGTTCCGTCACATTGTGCCTTAATGCGCCCAGCTGCTGATAAACTTGCTCACATGCTTGAAAGCATCAATATTAATACACCTGTCATCCCAGTGATTAATAATGTTGATGTGGCTACAGAAACTGAGCCAAAAGCCATTAAAGATGCATTAATTCGTCAGTTATATAGTCCTGTGCGTTGGACTGAAACCGTACAAAAATTAAAATCTGAAGATGCGCTAAACTTGTTTGAGTGTGGTCCGGGTAATGTTCTTTGTGGATTAGCAAAGCGAATTGATCGCGAATTGAACGCTTCACCACTCGGTACTCTAGACAAATTTGAAGCTGCACTTTCGGAATAAAACAGCAATAACTAGAAAGAGTTTGAAAGGATAAAGATATGAGTTTGAATGATAAAATTGCATTAGTAACTGGCGCTAGTCGTGGCATTGGGCAGGCCATTGCTCACCGTTTAGCACAGTCAGGTGCTACGGTTATTGGAACCGCTACCTCTGAAAGTGGTGCTGAGAAAATAACTGAGAATTTTAAAGCTGCCGGTCTGAATGGCACTGGCATGGCGCTTAATGTTACTGATCCAGAAAGTATTGAAAGTGTGTTGGATGCCATCAAAGGTGAATATGGTCGTACACCTGACATCCTTGTGAACAACGCTGGTATCACTCGCGATAACTTATTAATGCGCATGAAAGATGATGAGTGGGAAAGCATTTTAAATACTAACCTGACCTCAATCTTCCGTCTTTCTAAAGCCTGTCTTCGCAGCATGATGAAGTCAAAGTGGGGTCGTATTATTACCATCGGTTCTGTTGTAGGTACCATGGGAAATGCGGGGCAAGCCAATTATTCAGCAGCTAAAGCTGGTTTAATTGGTTTCTCTAAGTCGTTGGCCAGAGAAGTTGGATCTCGTGGCATAACCGTGAACGTTGTTGCTCCGGGTTTTATCGATACTGATATGACTAAGGCCCTAAATGACGAACAACGCCAGACGATGTTTGATCAGATCCCAATGGCTCGACTAGGTCAGCCTGAAGAAATTGCAAGTGCCGTAAACTTCCTGGCGTCCGATGACGCTGGATACATAACTGGCGAAACAATTAATGTAAATGGTGGCATGCATATGGTTTAAACGGTTGTTTCAATCTGAGAGCTATTTGAGTTACAGGACTGATAACCGCTTTAAATTCATGATTTATCATATTAAAATGCCGGCCAATTCTGCTATTATGCAAAATTTGATGCAGGTCTGACCTTTGCTAAAAAAGTCAATTTAGGCTTGCAACTTTGCTGGAGTTAACTAAACTACCGACGCAGTATAATACTGTGATATATACGAGGATTTAAAACAGATGAGTACTATCGAAGAACGCGTAAAGAACATCGTTGTTGAGCAATTAGGTGTTAAAGAAGAAGAAGTGACTGCTGAAGCTTCTTTTGTTGATGATTTAGGTGCGGATTCATTGGATACCGTTGAATTGGTTATGGCTCTTGAAGAAGAGTTTGATACTGAGATTCCAGACGAAGAAGCTGAGAAAATCAACACAGTTCAAGCCGCTATTGACTACATTAAGGCGAATGTTGACGCGTAATTTAACTCGTCTGCAATCTATTCGTAATAATTAGCGAATCTAAAATGGGTAAAATACGAAAGTATTTTGCCCATTTGTGTTTTTATAAGATCAGAAATTGGGCACGCACCCAGTCAACGGCTGAAGAATTGTTCTGATAAGCTTTAAGTATTAAGGCTTAATAAGAACTGATAACTGTATACTTAGCGAGAGGTAATTTCCTTGAGTAAACGTAGAGTTGTAGTTACAGGTTTGGGCATGTTAAGCCCGCTTGGTAACAACATTAAAGATTCATGGGACGGCATTTTGGCATCGAAAAGCGGTGCTAATATGATCGAGGACTTTGATGCCAGCAATTTAAGTACTCGATTTGTCTGTTCGGTTAAAAATTTTGAAGCAGAGCCTATTCTTGAAAAGAAAGATGCCCGTAAAATGGATATCTTCATCCAGTACGGTATTGTTGCAGGTGCTCAGGCCTGGGAAGACTCTGGTCTTGAAGTCAATGAGCAAAACGCTCATCGTATTGGTGCCTGTGTTGGTGCTGGTATTGGTGGTATGACTACCATAGAAGAAACGACGTTGCTTAATCACGAGCGTGGTCCTCGTCGAATTTCACCATTTTTCATCCCTGGCTCAATTATTAATATGATTTCGGGTCACCTATCGATTCGATATGGTCTAAAGGGTCCGAATATTTCAATCGTTACCGCTTGTACTACTGGTGTTCACTCAATTGGTCATGCTGCTCGTATGATCGCTTATGGTGACGCAGATGCAATGTTGGCCGGCGGTGCCGAAAAAGGTTCAACACCTGTCTCAATCGGTGGTTTTGCAGCGGCAAAAGCATTATCAACTCGTAACGATGAGCCTCATGCTGCGTCTCGTCCCTGGGATAAAGACCGTGATGGTTTTGTCATGGGTGACGGTGCTGGCGTTATGGTATTGGAAGAGTACGAACATGCTAAAGCACGTGGCGCAAAGATTTATGCTGAGTTAACAGGCTTTGGCATGAGCGCTGATGCTTTCCACATTACTTCGCCACCCGCTGACGGTGAAGGCGCTGCAAGCGCCATGCACAATGCACTGCAGGATGCCAACCTTAACCCTGAAGATATTCAATACATAAACGCTCATGGTACTTCAACACCGGCTGGCGACCTGGCTGAAACTAATGCTGTCAAAACCGTTTTTGGTGAGTCAGCACGTAAAGTCATGGTCAGCTCAACGAAGTCTATGACCGGTCACTTGCTTGGTGCTGCCGGGGCAGTTGAGGCAATCTTCAGCGTCTTGGCAATCCGTGACCAAGTGGCACCGCCAACAATCAATCTGGACCATCCAAGCGAAGGTTGTGATCTTGATTACGTACCACATACAGCCCGAGAAGCTAAGATTGATAATACGATCTGTAACTCGTTCGGTTTTGGTGGTACCAATGGCACGTTGATATTTAGTAAGTTGTAATAAGTAGTTCTAGACTTAACAAAGGCTCTCAATTGAGGGCCTTTTTGTTGTCCGGGTTTTAAATAAATGCCCATAAATTTGCGCTGTATCTTGTTTGTTTTTGCATTAGAATGCTTTGATGAATTCTAAAGATATCAATAAGTCATCTAACAATACCTGGCTCAATGGTTCGCCTTATCATAAGGTTGCAATTGATGATCGAGGTTTACTGTATGGTGATAGCTTCTTCACGACGATTAAAATTACTGATGGGCGTGTCGAGCACTGGATGTTACATAGCGAACGGTTGATCGAAAGTGCTCGCAGGCTTGGTTTTCCTTCTCCAGATTTAACACTCATTGAAGAGGAGTTGCAGGCTTTCGTTCAAGAACAGTCGGACATTACGCAATCAGTGGATGGTGTTGTCCGATTGACCATTAGTCGAGGCTCTGGGGTAAGAGGTTATAAAGCGCCTGCTTCTCCAGATGTGCAGCGTATCTTGAGCTGGGCGCCCATTAACACATCGACTACCTTTGACTCTGGTGTCAGTTTGTCTTTGTGTTCAACGCCACCGAGCTTAAATCCTATGCTAGCGGGGATAAAGCACTGCAACCGTCTTGCCGAGGTCTTAGCTGCCGAGGAAATATCTGCAAATTGCTTTGATGGCATTATGAGTCTTAATGACAAGGTGATATGCGGCACTAAATCGAATATCTATTTTTATCTTAATGAGCAGTGGCAAACACCAAAGTTAGACTTGGCAGGAGTTAATGGCACAGTTCGGCGTTGGTTGTTAAATAACCAGCATTACTTTGTAGAGAGCGATATTACGCACAAAGACATGGCTACAGCTCGCTACTGCTTGGTATCTAATGCAATAGTCGGTATTATTCCAGTGTGCGCCATTGGGGCAACTCATTATGAGCTATTTACTGGTTGGCAGGAATTAGCTCATAGCTATCGACAGTCTGCATTCTCAGAGTGCAAACAATAACTCCTATTACAATAAATGATTTAAAAGAGTATTGATGAAAAAACCAATTCTGACTTTCTTTATTTTGCTGGTTCTCATTTTTTCCGGTATTACCTGGTATTTATGGAATGGCTTCCAGGAATTTATACAACAGCCATTGGGTCTTGAACAAGAGCTTGATGTTGAGAAGGGCACAAGTGCCTATAGTCTTGGTCGTAAATGGCAGAAACAAGACGTTATTGAGCAATTTTACTATTACCAATTACTGCTCAAGTTGAAACCTGAGCTACGTTCGATTAAAGCGGGTAATTACAAAATTACTCCAGATATGACAGCAGTTGATGTGTTACAGAAGCTAGTTGCAGGGGATGTCATCAAGTACCAGTTTTCAGTGATTGAAGGCTCCAATATTTACGAGTTGCTGGTTGCATTGCAGGCAAATCCAGACTTGGTGCATGAGCTTAACTATGAGAAGGAATATGCTGATATCTTTAGGTCTATGCAATTTGTTGGGCAGTCGCACCCAGAAGGCATGTTTTATGCTGACACTTATCAATTCATTAAAGGCGACTCCGACCTTGATATTCTTAAGCGTGCGCACGATCGGCTGCTGACTATCTTAGACCAAGAATGGTCTGGTCGGGCTGACGGCCTGCCATATGAGACACCTTATCAAGCCTTGATTATGGCGTCGATTATAGAAAAGGAAACCGCCGTACCGGCCGAACGTCCTGAAATTTCCGGTGTGTTTGTACGCCGTATGGCAAAGAATATGCTACTGCAGACGGATCCAACCATTATTTACGGCTTATTACCTGAGTTTGATGGCAATATCCGACGCAATGATATTCGAAATCCTCACCCTTGGAATACCTATGTACACAGAGGCTTGCCACCAACACCGATTGCTATGGTTGGACGGGAAGCTATTCAGGCGGCACTGAACCCCAAGCCCGGTGACACTTTATATTTTGTGGCAAAAGGTGATGGCAGTCACCACTTCAGTAAGACTCTCGAAGAACACAATCGCGCAGTTCGTAAGTATCAATTAAACCGATAGTGATCAATGGAAATTATGACTAATAAGCAAACAGGCAAATTTATCACCATTGAGGGCACTGAGGGCGTTGGAAAGTCCACTAACATTGCTTTTATCAAAGCTTGGTTCGAGGCAAAGAATATTTCGTTGCTGCATACGCGTGAACCGGGTGGAACGCCATTCGCAGAAGAGATCCGTGAACTGCTTTTATCTAAGCGTGATGAACAGGTTGATGCAAAAAGTGAGTTGTTGTTGATGTACGCAGCACGCGCACAGCATGTTAGCCAGAAAATCAAACCAGCGCTTGAGCGGGGCCAGTGGGTTTTGTGTGATCGTTTCAGTGATGCCAGTTTTGCCTATCAAGGCGCAGGCAGGGCATTAGGCCTTGAGAAATTAGTTGAACTTGATCAGTGGGTCCTTGAAGGCTTCAAGCCTGACTTGACGATTCTGCTTGATTTGCCTGTGGAGATTGGTCTTTCTCGTGCTCAGGAGCGTGGACCGGTGGATCGCTTTGAAGAAGAAAAGATAGGGTTTTTCGAGCAGGTTCGCCGTGGATATTTACAAATTGCCGAGCAAGAGCCCCAGCGAGTCAAGGTTGTTGATGCTAGAGGTAGCCTGGAAGAGGTTCAGCAGCAAATTGAACAGGTTCTCATTCAGTTCTATCAACAGCAGGATTCTGTGCTATGACGCAAGTTGAAGTTTGGAATCAAAGTCAATTTAAGCGAGTACAGGATCAGTTTCAGCAGGGTTCATTACCTCATGCCATTCTTTTAATGGGGCCAGAGGGTATTGGACGCGAAACCTTCGCCGAAAGTTTGGCGCAGTGGTTGTTATGCCTCAATCGCCAACAGGAAGCCTGTGGTGAATGTAAAAGTTGTTTTTTATTTGAGGCCGGTAATCATCCTGATTATCATCTTCTTGATGTTGAGCAGGATAAAACGCAAATATCAGTCGGCCAGGTCCGTGAGTTGATTGTTTCAATGCAGGAATCTTCACATCAGGGCGGCTGGAAAGTTGCCAATATTGCCAATGTTCAGGCTATGAACGCCAGCTCGTTCAATGCACTGCTGAAAACCCTTGAAGAACCACAGGATAATACGTTGCTGATTCTTCAAACCTCACAGTTGCAGGGAGTACCACCGACCATACGTAGTCGAGCACAATTATTATCACTTAGCGTAGACGATCATAAGCAAGTCAAAGAATGGCTAACGGAACGACAAGGGCATATGACCCAGGCTCTTGAAGCTGCTCTAAACCTGTTCCCACAGGCACCCTATAAAGCCGAAGACTTTGGAGTTAATGGTGATACACTCAAATATGCCGAGTTTATTGTACAGATGACTGATTTGGTCCAAGGCAACCAAAGCCCTGTACAAATGGCTCAGTTCTGGCATGAAGAGCTTGCGGATGTGGCATTCTGGATGCAGTTAATGGTGCGCGATGTTCTCTTAATTCAGCAGGCCGGTGATCAGGCCGAATTGCTTTTTGCTCAACAAAAACAGGAGTTAGTGACCTTGTCAAAAGCGATAAATGGTCAGGGCTGGTTGATGTTGCTCGAGAAAATAAATGAGCTACAACGGTTGATTAAGCAAAAAAGTCCCGTTAATCTAATGGCATCGTGGCAAAGCTTATTGATTTTTGTCACCCAAATTGCCAGTAAATACAAGTCATTAGGTTAATTTTATTATAAACTGGTTGATGGTTATTAAGACTTTCATGATTAAGGCAGTTACCCGATGCGGATAGAAAGAACCGGTCCCGGCATATTAACCATTCATGTCGAAGACAAAGAAGATCTCTACAAAGCCTATATGCCGTTCCTTGAGAATGGCGGTATCTTTATTCAAACCAATAAAGAATATAACTTAGGCGATGATGTTTTCATGCTGCTTGCCATCATTGATGAGCCAGAAAAATTGCCCATTGCTGGTAAAGTTGTCTGGATCACACCAATTGGTTCTCAGGGTAATAAGCGCGCCGGCATCGGTATTCAGTTTAGCGATCAGGATAATGGTCAAACTAAAAATAAAATTGAAAACTTGCTAGCCGGTCGTCTTGATTCTGACAAACCCACCCACACGATGTAACTCATTTCTAATTCAATATAATTTCTTATGCTCATAGATTCACACTGTCACCTGGATCGCCTTGATCTGGGTGCATACGATAACGACCTCAATAAAGCTCTAGATTTTGCCCGTAGCCGTGGTGTTAAGCACATGCTATGTGTCGGCATTACTCTGGATAAGTTCGATGACGTTCGGCTTATTGCAGAAGCTCATGATGATATTTCATGCTCAGTAGGTATCCACCCGCTTTATGATGCGGTGTCTGAAGCAGATGTTGAGTTACTGGTTGAAAAAGCAAAACACCCTAAAGTTGTGGCTATCGGTGAAACTGGGCTTGATTACTTCTACAACAAAGATCCTGATAATCATAAATTACAACAAGACAGTTTTCGCAAGCATATTCAGGCTGCTCGTCAGGCTAAGTTACCAGTAATTGTCCATACCCGCGATGCTCGTCAGGATACCATTGATATTCTGCGCGAAGAAAAAGCCGAAGAGTGCGGCGGTGTATTGCACTGTTTTACTGAGAGTTTAGAAATGGCTCAGGCTGCATTGGAGCTGGGCTTTTATATTTCATTCTCAGGAATTGTGACATTTAGAAATGCCGAAGAGTTAAGAGAAGTATGCCGTCAGATACCACTAGATAGACTTTTAATTGAGACAGACTCTCCTTATTTAGCTCCTGTACCTTATCGAGGGAAAAGTAACCAGCCTGCCTATGTTAAAGAAGTAGGGCAGTTCGTTGCTGATTTACACCACATTAATTATGACGAGTTGTGTGAAATAACTGCTAACAATTACAAAATGCTATTTAATAAAAGCGTGGTTACAATCACCTAATGCTATAAATCATGCGAAACTAAGTTTTAGTCAGACAGTCAGGATGTATCAATGAAAAAACTATTGCTTCTATTATGTCTATCTTTTGTCATCGTTGCTTGCCAACATAACGGAACGAGCGATAAACAGCCAGCCTCTGAAAAGTCACAGTCTAACCAAGAAACCGAATTTAAAATCCCTTTCGAAAAATATCAGTTGGATAATGGGCTAACAGTTATTCTGCATCAGGATAAGTCTGATCCTATTGTTGCCATGGCGACCATCGTGCATGTGGGTTCAAATCGTGAAAAACCTGGCCGCACAGGCTTTGCACACTTTTTTGAACATATGGCATTTAATGACTCAGAAAACGTTCCTCAAGGCGCAAACCGTAAGATGATCGAAGAGTTAGGTGGCACGCGTAATGGTGGTACCTGGACTGACGGTACTATGTATTACGAGGTTGTGCCAAAGGATGCGTTAGAAAAATTGATGTGGATCGATTCAGACCGCCTTGGCTTTATGATCAATACGGTAACCGAAGGGGCTTTGGAAAGAGAAAAGCAGGTTGTTAAGAATGAAAAAAGACAACGCGTTGATAACCAAGCTTATGGCCATACTCAGCATGTGATTCTCAAAAACCTTTATCCAGAAGGACATCCTTACAACTGGACCGTTATCGGTGATCTGGATGACCTGCAGGCTGCAACACTTTCAGATGTTAAAGAGTTTTATAGCGAATACTATGGCCCATCGAATGCAACATTGGTCATTGCTGGTGATATTGATTTTGATGAAACCAAAAAAATGGTTGCTAAATGGTTTAGTGAAATAAAGTCGTCTGAGCCAGTAAGCGATCCTGAACCGATGTCGGTAGAGTTGGAAGAAACCAAAAAATTATATCATTTGGATAACTTTGCTAAGGTTCCAGAAATTCGATTAACTTTTCCGACTGTTGAGCAATACCACAAAGATTCTTATGCACTGGATGCATTAGGAGAAATCCTAAGTCGTGGTAAACGAGCGCATCTATACAAAGCCCTTGTTGAAGAGCAAAAATTAGCGCCATCCGTCGCAGCATATAACGGCTCGAACGAAATAGCAGGTACTTTCACTATTCGAGTAAGAGCCAATGAGGGCGTTGACCTGGATGAAGTCTACCAAGCCATTCAACAAGCTCTTGCTAACTTTGAGAAAGAAGGTTTCAGTGATAATGATTTGCAACGCATTAAAGCCAGACAGGAGACTTCTTTTTACAATGGTATTTCGAGCGTTCTCAGTAAAGCATTTCAGTTAGGTATCTATAATGAGTATGCGGGTGATCCGGCATACGTTGCGAAAGATATTGCTAATATCAAAAGCGTAACTCACCAAGACATTATGCGCGTTTATGATGAGTATATTAAAGGTCAGAACTTCATCATGACCAGCTTCGTACCTCAAGATCAACCAGCTTTAATTGTCGAGGGTTCACAAAAAGCTAATGTTGTGGAAGAGCAGATTGTTCAAGGTGCGGAAGAAGAGTTTGATGCTGATGCATTAGCTGATTATGAAAAAACGCCTACCAAACATGATCGTTCAGAGCCGCCATTGGGTGAAACACCCAAGGTATCTATTCCTGAGATTTCTAAGTCAGTTGCTGATAATGGTTTGGAAATCTACACGATGGAACATAACGAGCTTCCAATCGTCAGTTTCGCCATGCGCATTGATGGTGGCGCCTGGTTAGAAACCGAAGGTCAGTATGGTGTTGCTAATTTATTAGCTGAGTTGATGAATGAAGGGACTGCAAATAAAACTCCTGAAGAGTTAGAAGATGCCATTGGCTTGTTAGGCGCAAGTATCAGATTTGATGCCAGTATCGACTCAATTTCAGTAGTAGGCACAACCTTAGCAAGAAATTACAAACCAACCATGGAGCTGCTGACTGAAATGTTACTGGAGCCGCGCTTTGATGCTAAAGAGTTCGAGCGGTTGAAGGCTAAGCAGCTGAATGAGATTAAGCAGAGCGAAGCCAGTCCTTTTGCAGTTGCCAGCAGAGGTTTCTATAGCCAGATATATGGCAATGAGCATCGTGCAGGTATTCCTGTTGGTGGCACCTCCGAGTCAGTTGCGACTATCACTTTAGATAACGTAAAAGCTTTTTATGATAAAGCGCTATCACCAAAAAATGCAGCGATTCATGTTGTAGGCCAAATCAATCATCAGCAGGCAAAGTCAGCTATTAAGCAGCTGTCTCAATCATGGACTGGAGAGCTGCTTGCTTTGCCTGAGTATGAAGAACCAAAGACATTTGATTCGCCTAAAGTCTTTTTTGTTGATATTCCAGATGCCAAGCAATCTGTCATTATCGTGGGTAAGCGGGGTTTAAGTGGTGACGATCCTGATTATTTCCCATTCACAGTTGCGCAAAACCGTCTAGGAGCAGGCGGCAGTGCGCGTTTATTCCAGACTTTGAGAATTGAAAAGGGTTATACCTACGGAGCTTATTCGACCATTGGTAAAGCCCGTTACATAGCACCTTTCATGGCTTATTCGCAGGTACGTGCAAACGTTACTCTTGAATCCTTGGAGATTTTCAAAGATCTTATTGCAAACTATGACGAAACTTTTACTCAGCAGGATCTGGAAACCACCAAAAACCTTCTGATTAAACGAAGTACGCGTGAATACGAAACCATCAATAATTTACTGACTATGTTGAATGAGGTCAGTAAGTTTGATTTACCATTTAACTTTATTGAAAAAGAGCAGGCCCAGCTTGAGGCTATGACGGTAGAAGAAGTGAAAATTATCTATCAAAAATATGCTGATGAGCAGGAAATGATCTATGTTATCGTTGGTGATGCCGCAACTCAGCTAGAGAGAGTCAAAGCTTTTGGTTATGGCGAACCGATAATGTTAGATAGAAAAGGAAACCCTTTATAATTAAGGCATCAATTTAATGCCAATAAAGCCACCTCATGCAGGTGGCTTTTTTTATTGTGGCCAAGTAACTAGGGGAAAACCCCTGCATGATCTAGGG
This sequence comes from Kangiella aquimarina DSM 16071, assembly GCF_000374105.1. Classification (GTDB taxonomy): domain Bacteria; phylum Pseudomonadota; class Gammaproteobacteria; order Enterobacterales; family Kangiellaceae; genus Kangiella; species Kangiella aquimarina. Next base: position 1,826,256 of record NZ_KB893650.1, on the reverse strand, counting down.
GCTTTACCCAATACCTGATTTCATTGGCTTTGTGCATAGTCGTAGTCGAGACCTAAAAATTATTATTTTGACTACGAGGACCAAACCATGAAACCAACTGTATCAATTATCACAGCCAGTGTTTTGGCAGCCGTAGCAGGGACCGCTCACGCAGACGCTATTATCGGACCTGAGTTAACTGAAATGTTACCTACAGCGTTAACGCCAACCAAAGTTATTGTGACTACCCATGACCAATCACAACTGAATGATGTGATGGCTAACCTTGGTCAGCCATACCTGGCGATGAAAACCTTGCCTATGGCTGGTGCAACTTTGACTAAAGCGCAAATTAATGCACTCGCTAAAGATGAGCGCGTTAAAAGTATCTACTATGATGCGCCTTTAAAATATTACAACTACAACTCTGGTGAAATCACTGGCGGCCATTATGTACATGATGTTGAAAATGTCACGGGCCGCGGTGCAACCATTGCTGTATTAGATTCAGGAGTTGATGCTACACACCCTGATTTACAGTTTGGTTCTAAAGTTGTACAAAACGTTAAAATCGTTGGCGATCTCGATTTGGCTGGCGGTTTGAATGTGTTTCTTGAGGGTGTTCCAAACAGTGATACCAGCTCAGGTCACGGCTCCCACGTAGCAGGTACGGTTGCAGGTACCGGTGCAGCTTCTGCCGATGATGCTCGCCGTGCAAATTACCATGATGGTATTGCTCCTGACGCAAAACTGGTTGGCTTAGGTGCTGGTGATGCCATCTCGATTCTTTATGCAATTGCGGGTTTTGATTATGCAATTGGCAACAAAGATAAATATGGCATTGATGTAATCACCAATAGCTGGGGAACTTCGGGCGGCGCCAACTTTGACCCTAATAGCCCAACCAATCAAGCATCATACGAAGCTTACAAACAGGGCATCATTGTAACTTTCGCTGCGGGTAACGACGGCCCAGGTGATAACACTCTTAACCCTTATGGTGTTGCTCCATGGACTATTAATGTTGCAGCGGGTACAGAAAATCGCGGTTTAGCAGATTTTTCAAGTCGCGGTGTTGCCGGAGATGAATTCAAAGCTCCTGACGTGACTGCACCAGGTAGTAATATCATCTCTACAAAAGCATTGAATACCGTTCTGCCACTATTAGGTCCAGTGCTTGACCCTGAGTATCCAGAGTATGATGTTTATTATGCCGGAATGAGTGGTACTTCTATGGCTACTCCATTCGTTGCTGGTGTAGCAGGCTTACTTCTTGAGGTTAATCCTGACCTATCTCCTGACCAGATTGAAGAAATCATTCGTGATACAGCTGACCCAATGGAAGGTTTTGAATTCCATCAAGTGGGTGGCGGTTACATCAATGTTAAAGCAGCGATAGAGCTTGCTCGCGTTACAGAAGGTAAGCGTGCTGAGTTCCTAGCTGGCGAAACAAAATGGTCATCTCAGGGTAACTGGAAAGTGGTTTCAGAGAATGATTCTATGATTGACTATGTTTCACGCTGGAGCACTAAGTCTGACTCTGAAAGTACTGAGGGTAGCTATCAGCAAAGCCGCCGTAACAATGCTGAAGTCATGTTTAACTTCATCGGTGATAGCATTCAGATTCTTTACACAGCCAACTCAAAAGGTGGCCATGGTGAAGTTTTCCTGAATGGTCAAAGCAAAGGAGTTATCGACTTCTATGCTCCGGAGTCAACAGCAAAGGCTTTTGTTCTGCGCGATTTAAATACTTCACAGGTTCACAGCCTGTCTATCAAAAACGTTGAAGGCACCATTAACTTTGATGGCCTGAAAATGGATGGTCAACTAGTGGACAACGGGACCTCTATTACTACAGACCAGCAGGTTATTGAGGGTAACATTGGCCCTTCGGCTGAAAACATCCAGTTCAATGATCATGTAATTAGCGTTGGTGCTGATGCAGTAGCCATTGATGCAGTATTGAGCTGGGGCGGTGTGGCTGACCTCGATTTCCAAATGCTAGATGCTGAAGGAAATGTTGTTGCTAGCAGTGCATCTCTGGATAACCCTGAGGTCATTTCATTCAGACCAGAACAGGCTGGTGACTACACCTTACGTGTGAACGGATATATTAGTGTTTCGACTGACTACACGATAGATGTAGAAGTATCGAACCTGATCCAGTAACTGCTCGTGAGAGGCGTTGGGGGCCTTCGGGCCCTCTTTTTTAATTCCTGCGAAATCACATTAACAAAGTTCAAACAATAACAATCTCTGATAGGGGTTTTCCCTAAGGGAATCTAAGTAATTGCACCGATAGCTAATAAGTCAAAAATGACTTGCAATGGATGATGAAACATCAATCTATTAAACACACAAAGGGGTAGTGTATTAATGAACACACAAATCAAACGACTAGCGCTAGCGGCTACATTAGCTGGCTTTAGCATGAATGCAGCAGCAGAAGCCGTTATCGGTAGTGAGCTGCAGCAGAACTTACAGACCATGTCAGTTACTGACAGCACTATGGCTGTGGTGACTTTCGATCAACTTGATCAGTTAGCACCTCAGCAAATCCAGTCATTGATGGACTTGGGAATTACTGAAGGTGTTCAGTTCCAGTCTCTGCCAATAATCGGTGTTGTTGCAACTCCGCTACAGATTGAGCAAATCAGCAAAATGGATGGTGTCCGTTCTGTGTTTGCTAACCGTAACCTGAAATATTTCAACGCTGAAGCTCGCGAATTAACCGGTGCAGAAAAGTTGCAAAGTGATGAGTTTATGCAAACAAATGGCATTAGCTTTACCGGTAAGGGCGTTACCGTCATGGTCAATGACTCTGGTATCGATGCGACTCATGATGACCTGCAGTTCGGAACTAAGGTTGTTGAAAATGTTCAAGCTCTCACACACGCACAAGCGTTATCTCTCACAGGCTTCAGCGGAGCATGGATTGAGGGGCAGTTGAATACGGATCTTAATGTTGGTCATGGTACTCACTGTGCCGGTACGGTAGCAGGTTGGGGTACAAACTCAGATGGTAAGTACAAAGGCGCAGCTCCTGATGCTGAATTGGTTGGCTATGGTTCTGGAGCGGGCTTATCAATTCTTGATGCGCTTGGTGGGTATGACTATGCCATTACCCATATCTATGACTTCAATTCGCCCATTCGTGTGATGAGCAATTCGTGGGGCTCAAGCGGTAAATATGAACCAAATGGTCCTATTTCTGTAGCATCGTACAAAGCTTATAAGTTAGGCATGATTTCTGTTTTTGCTGCTGGTAATGATGGCCCAGGTGAAGATACTCACAACCCTTATGCACAGATCCCTTGGGGTATGTCTGTTGGTGCTGGTACCAAGCAGGGTACATTGATTGACTTTTCTTCTCGTGGTCAGCGCGATGAGACAGGTACATTTACTATGCCTGATGGAACCGAGTGGACTTACCGTAATGAGGTTTCGGTGGTTGCTCCGGGGGTCGATATTATTTCAACTCGCGCCAAAACCAACCTGGTTTCAAATGGTGGCGATGCTGATATTGATGCTATCGAAACTGAATATCTTCCTTACTACACCATGATTTCCGGTACTTCGATGGCTACGCCGCATGTCGCCGGCATTATTGCTCTGATGCTTGAGGCTAATCCAAACCTGACACCGCTTGAAACAAAGCGCCTGATTCAGGAAACTGCTACTAACATGCCTGGTTATGAAACCTGGGAAGTAGGGGCCGGCTATGTTAATGCCTATGCCGCAGTTGCCGCAGCACTTAATTACGACACTGGTCATAAAGTTACGGTGAACAACTTTAACACCTTTAACGGTAATGCCATTGTACTACCACCTACCGATCCAGAAGCGTTTGAAGTGCTTTATTCTCCAGTAGGAGAGCCAGAAGTTCATGAGTTTACTGTGGGCCCTGATGCTGTCTGGATTTCTGCTTCTGCTGAGTCTCTAGCAAATACCATCAAACTAAAATTAGAAGCTCCGGATGGTACCGAGTACTTCGGAAACTTGACGCTACCAGTGTTAACGACTTCAATGCGTGTCTCTGCGCCAGCTCAAGAGGGTACATGGAAACTTTCCGCATATGGTTTAACATCGCTTTCTGGGGTAGAAGCTGACCCAACAGGAGCAACAAATGGACCAGGCGTACCAGAAGTAGTCAGTGGCCAAATTGGCATCTTTACTTCAGGTGGTTACGAAGGTCTTGATGATATTGGCGGACACCCAGCGGAAAAAGCTATTCAGTTTGCTACCAGTGAGCGCTTGGTTGATAGCTTTAATGACAAGTTCTTCCGTCCTGATCGTGCTTTGAAGCGTAAAGAATTGGCTCAGTATTTAGTGATGGGTGCTGCCGTAAGACAGTATCGAGATCTATTAGGCGAGCAAGCTGTTAACTTTACGGATATAGGATCTGATCTAGCTCCTTATGCGGAATCTGCTGGTGCTGAAGGAGGAGCGTTAAAAGACCGCGTTCAAACTCAACAGCCAGTCATGTTGAGCAATGGCGATAAGTTCCGCCCAAATGACAATGTCAGTAGAGTCGAGCTTGCTTATTCATTAGTACAAAGCTTAGGTTTGGAAACTGAAGCAAAGGCTTTCAGCGGTGATGTAACGGTCGATTACAATGGTGAAGTCATTCCTGTTCTTGACCAGAATGATATTCCAGCTGAGCTACGTGGCTATGTCCAGTTAGCACTGGATCTATCAATAGTTGGCGTACGCTTTGATGTTGAGCAGGGACCATTTGACCTACAGTCTAAATTGGTCGCTTACTTCGAGCCTGCTGAAACTGTTAGCCGTGCGGAGTACGCTGTATTAATTGGTCGCTTTTACGATTCGTATTATCAATAAGTTAGCTTATTAATTGGATGCAACTCATTCAGAAATTTGTTAACTACTATTGAATATACGAGAAAAGTAGGCAGGGATGCCTACTTTTTAATCAATTTGTTGTAATGCATTCTTGCTTTAGGGCATAAATTTAAGTATTTTGAAATGGAGTGTTGCATTAGTTATATCTAATGAAATATTTCTCTCACGTTGCGAGGTAAAGATGATGTCAGCTTTTAAAGCTCTAGCCTTAAGCGTAGTCGTTCTATTCATGAGCTTTGGCTCGATCGCCAGTAAAGCTAATCCAGTAGAACTTACGGTCCAGGGTGACAAAGTTGAAGCCGTAATCAATCTTACAGGGAACGTATCAGCTGATTTAACTTTAACTTTTGAAAATTCTGTGGGATTAACCGCAGATAACATCGGTATCACTGCAGAGTTAATTGATATTACGGATATAAATATCCTTAATAGACTTTCAGATGTTACCAATATCAATCTTCAGGCTGCTTTTCCAATGCTGATTACGATTGAGCCCCCATCAAATAAAGGGTTCGCTTTTTCAGGATTGGCTACAGTAGATATCCATACCCATAATTTAGATTACTTGCCGGGTACACCACTGCGATTCTTCAAGGCGCCTCTAAATGGTCAGTTTGAAGATATTACTGCAACCATGGGTTCCGGGAGTTATCGTGCGCGCGGAACAACAGGTAAGTTCTCGCAGTTTCTGATTGTTGCTGACTTAAGACCAGTTCTTACGGTTGTGAACACCAAGTACAACCGTTTAAGTAACAGTCTTGCAACTTTCTCAACCCAGATTGACCCAGTGCTTTATAGCCAGTTAAGCAGTAAGTTGAGCGAAGTACAGCAACTGATTACTCAACAGAACTACACCTTGGCCAGTAATAAAGTAGATGAATTTAGTCGAATCATTGAACAGGCAGATCCAGCCGATATTCCCAATGTCTGGCGCTCAAGTCGTGATATCGACAATGTTGCCGGTGAGCTGATTGCGTATGCCAATACGCTTAGATTCAGCCTACGTCTTGTTAACTAAATTTGAATAGACGACTATGCCTGCAAAGATAACGGTCTGTTATTCAGACCAACCCGCAACTGAAGCATTTCTCTATGAGCGGTCCGACTATCGAATTGGTCGGGCTAGCTCCTGTGACCTGGTCTTAAAACATCCAACCGTTTCCAGACAACATGCGCTTATGTCTCATCTAGCCGATGGCTGGCACTTGAATGATCAGTCGAGCCAGAATGGTACTAAAGTTAATGGGGTAAAAGTTGAGGCAAGCTTGCTGAACGGCAATGAGCTGATTTCTGTGGGTGACGTAGATTGTTTATTTGAAGCAAAGACTGCACAACAGCTACAAGCTATTGAGGCGCATAACCATTGGCGTTTGGAGCAGACTAAATCTATTAATCATGTAGCAGATGGCATGTTAGTCGAAACCCTGCAGGAGCAACTGAATTCCGTTATCAGTTTAATGGGTACTCAACGTGGCCTGGTGATGCTCGGAAACGATTTCCAAAGCTTAAAAGTCGGTGCTGTACTTGGCATGTCTTCAGCTGACTTTGATAACCGCTCATTCGAAGGAAGTGTCGGTGCTATGATGAAAGCCATCAATACCGCTAATTCCGTAGTAGCAATGGATGTCAGTCAAGATGCCATGCTGGCAAAGCGTGAGAGTGTTCAGCGCAAGCAAATTGCTGCATTGGCCTGTGTACCGTTATTTTCTGATAATCAGTTAATTGGTGTGGTCTATACAGACAGCAAAGAATCTACCAAAGTGTTGACTGAACTAGATATGGATATCCTATCCATAATTAGTCAGCAAATAACTTTAAGTTCCGAGGCGATTGTTTTACAAAATCAAATAACCAATCTCATGAATCTGGTGCCAGAATCAAGAAGTTATGATAGCCTGTTAAATAAACCGATATTACAACTCGTGCATTAACACTATAAGGTTAAGCTTCAATGGTGAATGATGACCCGAAGCAAAGCCAAAATGATTCTGGGGACTTATCAAAGACTCAAGTAATTGAAGACTTTGAAATTCTTGAAACTGGAACCCTTCTGGCTGGACGTTTCCAAGTTGAAAAATTACAGGGTGTAGGTCGATTTGGTGCTGTCTATAAAGTAAAAGACTTGCAGCTCGATGTCATAGTTGCGCTAAAAGTCTTGCATCCGGTTATCTCAAAAAATCAGCAAGCCCTTGCTGACTTCAAAAAAGAAATTCTCCTCCTAAGGCAACTTTCCCATCCCAATATCGTTCGGGTGCATGAATACTATAGCGATAACGAACTACACTTTTTTACCATGGACTGGATTGAAGGGGAAAGCCTTGAACAGAAAATGGAGCACAATAATAAATCGGGTGATACTTTCTCAGAAAGTCAGATTGAGCTCTATATTAATCAGATTATCAGTGCCCTGAGTTTTGCCGAGAGTCATAATATTTATCATCGCGACATTAAGCCAGAAAATATCCTTATCGCTCATAATGATCAGCTTTATCTGGCAGATTTTGGCCTTGCAGTATTATCTGAATCAAAGGAACAGGGCGTTATTAGTGGAACGCCACAATACTTGCCACCCGAATACCTGCAAAGAAATGAAATAAGCAGTAGCATCGATCTCTATGCCGTTGGAGTCATTCTCTATCAAATTTTATGTAATACATTGCCTTTTGATGGAAATTCACTTGATATACTTATTGAGCAAAAACAGAAAGGAACCAAAGAGTTTCCAGCAGCAAGATCAGATTTCAAAAAATTTAAGTCGGTAGTACTTAAGCTAATTTCTCCATACAGTAATTCACGCTACCCATCAGCTGTAGATTTACAGTTAGCGATTGATTATGCCTTCATCAAGCAGCCACCTAAAGCCAGAGCAAATAAGGTTTTTGGTTTGGTCGCTGCAGTTATCCTTATTTCACTGGCTGCAGTTTTCTGGTGGCGTTATCAAAATCAGCCAATAGTTTCATCGCAATATACCTCGCTGGCAATTTTACCTTTTGAGAGTGAGACACGAGGCCAGTCTGTTGATAGCTGGGTTAAATACGGTATTCCTGACTATCTTAATTATCAGCTAACTCAATACCCAGAGTTAAGACTGGTAAATAATGAGCGTGTATTAGAAACTCTTGATTTGCTAGGCTACCAATCCACCCTAAATGATAACCAGATACTTCTGCTAGCTGATTTACTTAAAGTAAACAAAATTGTTAATGCAAGGGTGATAGCTTCCAGTAGCGATCAAAATACATTGCTTGTGGAAGTGTTATCCATATCCGGCAATACTGTAAATAAGCAACCGGTTTCTGAAGTTGTCATGCAGTCCGATTCCGCTGACTCAATAGTTAGGCAGCTAGTTTCTGATCTCAATCAGGCTTTGAAGATTAACCAACAGCCATCAATAGAAAGCAGTGAAGCTTTTATTCTACAAAGTGCAGTACAAGAATTAATTAAGAATAGTGAATGGCAACAGGCAGCAACCAAGCTTGCTGAGTTAATTAATCAGCAGCCTGATTCCGAACACTTATGGTTTGAGCTTGGTCAGGTGTACTTAAACATGGGAGAAAATTCTCAGGCGGAAAGTGCATTTGCCAAATCCCAATCGTTAAGTCCAGCTCAAAGCTTCATCCATATCCATTCAACCGCCATATTAAATGAGCTTGCTGAAAAGTTTGACCAGGCTGAGATAGATTATCTTAGTCTTATTGAACAATATCCTTTAAACATTGATATTAAATTTTCACTTGCTGAACTCTACGTTTCAACGCAACAGTTTCCAAAAGCTGAACAGACGCTTCAACAAGTCGTAGCTCTCGATCCTAATCACCCTGGCGCCTGGTTTGAATTGGCTAAAGTATCAATTTGGTCAGGTGACGCACAAACAGCTGTTGATGACTATTTGGTAAAAGCACTGGTCATCGCTAAAAAACTCAAAGACATTAATTTAGAAGGTGATGTGTTGAATGCAATGGGGGTTGCATACCAGCGTCTTGGTAATTTAGCGCTTGCACAAGACTATTATGAACAGGGGTTATACAAGCGTAAAACAGCCGATGATCAAAATGGTATGGCAACGAGTATGTCAAACCTTGCATCTGTTCACTCTATTCAGGGACAGCACGAAGAGGCTACTAATTATCTTGAGCAGAGCCTTGCTGTTTATGAGTCCTTAAATGACATGGAAGGCAAGGCCAACGCCTTTAATGAAATGGGTATCATTGATGAGGAACAGGGTCTGTATGAAAAAGCGCTTGAGAATTATCGTCAGGCATTATCCCTGCGTATCAATCTTGGAGACGAATGGCTTAAAGCTGAGAGCATGAACAATATCGGCTTTATTTACTACTTACTTTCAAACCCAGAAAATGCTTTAGTTTATTGGCAGCAGGCCGAGCAGGCGTATCAAAAAGTTCAGGATCCCGTTGGCGTTATCAGGGTTCGCGAAAACCTTGGTCAGATGGAACTAGCTATGGGGAATTGGCGCAGTGCTTATTTCATATTTGAAAAAGCATTGCAGGACTCTAGAGAGCTGGGATTATTTGAAGAGGCTCTAGTGGCTGAAGCTTATCTCGCAAAACTCAGTTTTTTGCAGGGTAATTTCGAGCAAAGTCTTCCTAAGTTAGATTCCCTTTATCAACAATTGCAGGAACGTAATGATATCCGCGGCGTGATTGAGTTTGGCTTATGGCTGGCAGACTGGCATTCACTCACAGGTAATCACGGTGCTTTACAGGAGCAGCTGCAAACAATAAATGATTTGGTGGTTGATAAAGGAAGTGTAGAGCAACAGTTTTACTTTAAGACCTTGCTGTTACGCACTGAGGAACAATCGTTACAGTCTGAACAATTTCTGCTTGATATGTTTGATAAAACTAACATACCTGAGGCAACCAAATTACGATATTTACTTGACCAGGCCAGGCGCTCGCTCAAAACAAATAAAGAAGGTTTTCCTGAGTTTGTTGAAAAAATACGCCTTTATGACATGGCCCTTCATCAATATGAATATATTTATCTATTAGAATTAGAAGCTGCCTATTCTTTCATTAATAATGATTGGAAAAGGTTGGAGCAATCGTTAAATGAGGCAGACCAGCTTTTGCGAAGAATGGGAGATTACTGGAGAAGCTTCCAGCTCAATCGCCTTCGGGCTTTACTGGTAGAACACTCAGGTGAATCACCAGCACTTTATCGCCAACGAGCACAACAACAACTTAATCATCTATTAAAGCAACTACCAGAGGACTCTCGTATGGTATTTATAGAACAACAAAACATTGTTGCTTTTGATGATGACTTAATGGAGCTCAGTGTTAACGATGAATAGTGAAAAAGATATTTCAGAGCTGGTAAATGAACTTAGTCAGAAACAGCAAAAGATTGCACAGGAACTTCTTAGCGGTAATCAGCAAATGCGCACATTAGCGAAACGAGTATGGCGAGTTCAGGAAGATGAGAGAAAGCATATTGCTCGTGAACTGCATGACGGGGTGGGGCAGTTATTGACCGCTTTAATTAACCAATTACAGCAAATGCACAAGGAAGGTGAACCTGACCCTGCGGAGCTTAATGAGGCTTTGACTCTGGCTAGACAGGCGCTTAGTGATACTCGTGAAATATCACGATTGATGCGCCCCAGAATTCTTGATGACCTGGGTTTGATTCCCGCGTTGCAATGGTTATCCCGTGTGATGAGCGAAAGAAACTCGATTAAGATTGATCTCCATGAGCAATTATCAGTCAATCTTGATGATGAAACACAGACGCTGGTTTTCAGAGTGGTGCAGGAAGCTATTACAAATGCCATAAAGCATGCAAAAGCGAGCCACATTGATATTACGGTAATTGCAACCGAGCGGATGCTGGTGATCAAAATTAAGGATAATGGCGTGGGTATGACCCAAGACACATCTGAATCTGCTGAAGGCTTTGGCCTGTCTGCCATGCGTGATCGAGTTGCAGCATTTGGTGGTCAATTGATGGTTGAGTCTCAACCGGGTGAAGGCTGTGAAATTAAAGTAGTCATCACGGGGTCAATAGGTGAGGGAGGTGCATTAACATGATACGTGTCATGCTGGCTGATGATCATACGATTCTTAGACAAGGTCTGGTCAGTTTATTAAGTAAAGACGCTGATTGCACTGTTGTAGCGGAGGCTTCCAATGGTCTGGAAGCTGTTGAGAAAGCATTCGAAACCAGGCCGCAGGTAGCGGTTATCGATATTTCAATGCCTGAACTTAATGGCATGGAAGTTGTTAAGCGAATTCATGACAAATTACCGGAATGCAAAATTCTGGTTTTGACCATGCATGAAGAACAGGAATATGTCATTCACATGGTTCGTGCCGGCGCTTCAGGTTATTTATTAAAAGACAGTGCCAGTGAAGAGTTGATTGATGCGGTTAAAGCGCTGGCCAGTGGCAAAACCTACTACAGTCAGTATGCAGCCAGTGTTTTGGCAACTCAGTACTCGCAACCCGATCAAGAATGGCAAGATCCTTATAAAAACTTAACCCAGCGTGAGCGTGAAGTGTTTCATCTAGTAGTTGACGGTAAGACTACAAAGGACATTGCCCGAGCGTTAGATATCAGCGTGAAAACTGCTGAAAATCATCGAGGAAAAGTGCTGGAAAAACTTGGCGTATCCAATACAGCTGAGTTAGTTCGCTATGCAGCGAAACATAATCTGTTGGTTTAAATGATGGTAACAGATATAAATTCTACTAGTTCGAAAGAAAAACTGGCATTAGTTGTCGCTCCTTTAATTAGCTGCCTGTTACTTTGGGTAGTTGCTTTAATATTTTTACCAGGAGATTGGATCGCTCACATCATTATCTTTGTGACATTAGCCATAATCTATCCCGCAATGCTATTAACATTTTTCGCAATCATTAAGCCAATTAAAAAAACATTCATCCTGAATCAAGTTACCTTGATATTTATTAGTGTAATCGTTGGATTTATTCTTTCAGCGATAATAGGGGCTTTATACTTTAAAGCTAGCCCCAGTGAAATGTTTGGTTTTGGAATCTATGGCTTGGTTATAGCTTTAATAACCTCAGTTCCTTTTGGCCTAATTGCTGGCTATAAATTTATTTAAATTCAGCAAGCTGGCCATACGAGGGTACTATCACTAACTTCCAATAGGGGTTTTCCCCAATTATTCTTTTTACTACTTTGTGGGATGCTCAAACCCTCAATCCAATGGGGGTTTCCTAACATGAGTAAATTCAACTTAAAAACAAAGCCTATTTACGGAGCCATTTTGGCTGCCGGTTTAGGTATATCTGCGGTGGCAGGTCATGCCAAATCAATTGGTCCACAGCTTTCTGACCTTTTGTCAGAGGCAACTGAGCAAGAAGTGTTCGAGGTTATCGTAACCTTTGAAGGCAATGAGCCTGCGTCGCTTTCACAACTACAGGCGCTTGAAAGCCTGGGTGTCAGTAGCGGTGTAAGTTTCAACAGTCTGCCGATGGTGGGTATTACAGCAACTAAGCAACAAATTGATGCAATCTATTCGCGTGATGATGTTCGTTCAGTCTGGTACAACGCACCATTAACTCTGGAAAATGATGGCTCCACAGAGCTGACAGGCGTTGATCGTTTACGCGATGATCAGTCAATGCGTAATATGGGTATGCCATATTCTGGCCGTGGCATCGGTGTAGTTATCAACGATTCAGGTGTTGATGGCACTCATAGCGACATTAAGTATCCCAATCATGTCACGCAAAATGTTTTGGCTCAGGTTAATTTGAATTCCTTGTCAGGCATTCTGCCTATTACTTATCAGGAAGATGTTGCCAACACTGATATCGGCGGCGGCCATGGTTCGCATGTTGCGGGTATTATCGGTGGTAACGGTGCCATGTCGAGCGGTCTTTACCAAGGTGTAGCTCCGGGCGCGAAACTGATTGGTTATGGTTCAGGTGCTGGTTTATTTATTCTAGATACGCTGGGCGGCTTTGATTATGCCTTAACTCATCAGTTTGACTACAACATCCGAGTCATTTCAAATTCGTTTGGTAATACCGGTGACACAGGTACTGACTTCAATCCTGACGATCCAACCAACGTAGCAACCAAAGCCTTGAGTGATAATGGAGTTATTGTGGTTTTTTCTGCGGGTAACTCAGGATCAGGCGAAGCGACCATTACTGGTAACTTCAAAAAGGCTCCATGGGTTATTACAGTTGCTGCAGGTGACAAGCAAGGCGATTTAGCCGACTTCAGCTCACGCGGTGTCAAAGGTAAAACAGGCCAAGCGGTGGTTGATGGCGAAACCTTCACCTGGGAAGATCGCCCAACGATTACTGCACCTGGTGTGGATGTTATTTCAGCGCGCGCATCATTATCAAGTCTGAGTGCATTAAGCATTACTTCTGATAGCGAAGTAATGGATGCCAACCATGTACCTTATTACACGGTTATGAGTGGTACTTCGATGGCAGCACCTCATGCATCAGGTATTGTTGCGTTAATGCTTGAAGCCAATCCTAATCTGACCTGGCGTGAAGTTAAGCGCATTCTTCAGGAAACGGCAACCAATATGCCGGGACTTGAGCCATGGGAAAGCGGTGCCGGATATGTGAATGCTTATGCTGCGGTAAAAGCAGTGCTTGATGAGTCTAAAAGCTTTGGCGAAACGGCGAAAATCCAACGTGAATTTAATGCAGCGGCGCAAACATCCGTTGCAGGCGAGTTTGAGATTACCGTTCCATTTAGCCCTGTTGGTGAGAATGAAGGCGTAACTTTCGAAGTAAATGATGAAGCTTCATTGTTGATGGTTCGCGCCAATGTTGCCGAAAATACTGTTGGAATGTCTTTAACCAGCCCTAGCGGCAAACGTTATGGCTCAAGCATTGCTCTGCCTGTCTTGGGTGAGAACATCGCTGTAACAGCTCCTGCGGAAGCCGGGACCTGGACATTGCGCGCCAATGGCATTGGTGGAGTCTCTGGAGTCGATGTTGATCCTGTGAATGCCACTAATGGTTATGCGTTACCGGGCGAAATTGATGCGGTTGTTAAAATCACTCGCACTGATGGCTTCGTTGGTCTCAATGATGTTGTTGGTCACCCTGCGCAGGCTTTCATTGAAGCTGCGGTTAGCGAGCAACTTGTCGATGCACTAGACGATGGATTTGCACCTGATGTGGTAATTAGTCGCTCACAAATGGCTGACTATCTGACACTTGGTGCCGGTATTCGACAGTCAAATGCAGCAGATAGTGTTCAGTTCATTGATGTAACCATCGATACTTCAGCAATTAATGCTGTAACACAGAGCGGTTCTCCACTTCGCGATAGAGCGCAAGTAACCGATCCAGTTATGACAGCAAACGGCAACATGTTTAACCCAAACGCGGGTGTAAGCAAATTGGATGTAGCTTATTCACTGGTTCAGTCGCTTGGACTGGAGGAACTCGCCAATAGCTTCTCGGGTGATATTACTGCAATCTTTGGTGCTGACAGAGTGGTACTTGAAGATCAGGCCATGATCCCTCAAGAGTTCAAAGGTTATGTCCAGCTTGCACTTGACCTGGGTATTCTGAATGCTCAATTTTCGGTAGAGCAGGGTATGTTTGACCTGGAGCCAACCATCAAAGCTCAGTTTAATCCTTATAATCAAATGACTCGCGCTGGCTTTGCGGTTGCAATGACTCGCTTATACAACGCACGATAAGTTCTATCCCTCCTGATAAAGGATTGATCTAGCCCAAGGATTGGGCACTTTTCTTATATTTTCTGGTCAGATGTGTACATAACCACTGGTTAATTATGACCAGATTGCGTATATTCGGTGCTTCAATTTTTTACCCTTAACCAAACAGATTTTTATCATGTCTAAAGCATTACTTGACCACTGGGACGACATACTATTACTCGATGAGCAGTTAACGGAAGAAGAGCGCATGATCCGTGATGCTGCACGTGACTATTGTCAGGAAAAACTGATGCCTCGCGTACTAGAGGCTAACCGTCATGAAATTTTTGATCGCGAAATCATGAACGAGCTAGGCGAACTTGGTTTGCTAGGTTCAACCATTGATGGTTATGGCTGTGCCGGTGCATCCTATGTTGCTTATGGCCTGGTAGCTCGCGAAGTTGAGCGAGTTGATTCCGGTTATCGTTCTGCTTTATCAGTCCAGTCCAGTTTGGTTATGCATCCTATTAATGCTTACGGCACAGAAGCGCAGAAAGAAAAATTCCTGCCAAAATTAGCTTCCGGCGAGTGGGTAGGGTGTTTTGGTCTGACTGAGCCTGATTCAGGATCTGATCCAGCGAGTATGAAAACTCGTGCCAAGAAGGTTGATGGTGGCTACCGTTTAACCGGCAGTAAAATGTGGATCACTAACTCACCAATTGCCGATGTGTTCATTGTTTGGGCTAAAGATGATGAAGGCGACATTCGTGGCTTTATTCTGGAAAAAGGCATGGAAGGTCTTTCAGCACCCAAGATCGAAGGTAAGTTTGCATTACGCGCCTCGATCACTGGTGAAATCGTGATGGACAATGTTTTTGTACCAGAAGAAAACAAGTTTCCTGAAATCAAAGGCCTAAAAGGTCCTTTCGGATGCTTAAATGTAGCTCGTTACGGTATTTCATGGGGCGCGTTAGGTGCCGCTGAGTTCTGCTGGCATGCTGCGCGTCAATACGGTCTTGATCGTAAACAGTTCAACAAGCCATTAGCCTCAATGCAATTGTTCCAGAAAAAGCTTGCTGACATGCAAACAGAGATAGCTTTAGGTCTGCAAGGCTCATTACGAGTGGGGCGTCTAATTGATGAAAAACGCTTTAAGCCTGAAATGATTTCATTGGTTAAACGTAATTCATGCGGAAAAGCACTCGAAATTGCTCGTATGTCTCGTGATATGCATGGCGGTAATGGTATTGCAGATGAATACCATGTGATTCGTCATGTAATGAACTTAGAAGCTGTTAATACCTATGAAGGCACTCATGATATCCATGCCCTGATACTTGGTCGTGCTCAGACCGGATTGCAGGCTTTCATGTAAGCTGTTTTATATATTTTAAAGGGCCTTCCAAGGCCCTTTTTTTATGGCTGCAAAGGTTGATTTGTTTGGTTTTTAGCCAAGCTTTGTGACATTTAACTGACTTATACATGCTTCACTTGTGAGAAACAAATCTGAGCGCTACACTGAAAAGTAGGTAGTCAAAAGTCCAAGGAGGTCTTATGAAAGTCTATGTCATTGAAACTCATTTATTGGATGGCGACCAGGATATTGCCGTTTTTGACCAGAAACCTAAGGCGCAACGCTATGTCGAAAGCCACGAGTTGCATGGCAAACCCGAAGTTGTAGAAGTGCCTGTTCGCGGATATCAGCCAAATCCCGATGAAGTCTATACTGCTTCAAATTACGACGCTGCAAGAGATATTCAGTTTTTTGAGGGCGTCTATGGTAACCAGAAAGAAGCTGAAATAGCTGCTGGGCCGAATGGGCTGGTTCTTCATCGTTCAGTACGGCATTGATATTTAAAGATTTTTTATTTTATTACATACTTTTACACACTCTATGGCTTGTAATTTACGTAAATATACGCAACCTTTAGCATAGAGAAGAGTCATTATTGGAAAGATTTCCCATAAAAGGTATATAGATGAACAAAAATAAGTGGTTGGTTACGTTACTGGCTTTAACAATTCCGCTAAGTATTCAGGCGGAAGAAGTTAAAAATGCATCTTCAGAGAAGGCGGAAGAATTCGTCATTCCTGAGCCCGCCAGTTTAAGTATAAAGCCAGAAAATAAGTTTCGTGAAACAGGCAGAGTAATTTCATTCCTGTTAATGCAAAGTCACTATGAGCATCCTGATTTTGATGATGAACTCTCAGAAGAAGCTTATAACCAGTTCTTAAAAGCTCTTGACCCTAATCGCAGTTATTTTTATCAAAAAGATATAGAGCAACTCAATGATTACAAGACGCTGTTTGATGATGCCCTAAGGACTGGCCGTATTGAATTGGCCTATGATTTCTTTGCACTCTTCGAAGAACGTTTTCGTGATCGCTATATGTTTGCTTTAGAACAGCTCAAGAAACCGCTAGATTTCAATTCCGAAAGTGAGTTCGAGTATGACCGTCGTGAGTCTCCTTGGCCAAAAGATGAGAAGGAGATGAATGAGATTTGGAAAAAGCGTGTGCTGAATGATGCTCTAAATCTAAAGCTTGCTGAGCAGACTGATGAGCAGATTAAAGAAAAGTTATCTAAGCGATATGAATCTGCTATTCGTCGACTGTCACAAACCAAAAGTGAAGATGTTTTCGGTTATTTCATGAATTCGGTTAGTGCAGCTATCGACCCACACACCAATTATTACACGCCAAGGCAGTTTGAAAACTTCACAATCAATATGAGTCTCAAGCTACAGGGCATTGGTGCGGTACTCACTCAGGAAGACATGTTCACCAAAATTGTCTCAATCGTAAACAAAGGCCCTGCTGACAAGTCTGGCCAAGTCCATCCTAACGATAAGATTATCGGTGTCGCTCAAGGTGAAAAGGGCGAGATGGTCGATGTTATAGGATGGAGAAATGATGACGTCGTTGATTTAATCCGCGGTGAAGCAGGTAGTATAGTCCGACTACAGATAATTCCATATACCAAATCAGGTGATGGAATGCCTAAGGTCGTTAGCTTGGTTCGTGAGGAAATTAAACTTGAAGACCAGGCTGCCAAATCAAAAGTTCTTGAAGTAGAGCAGTACGACAAGAACTTTAAAATGGGCGTGATTGAATTACCATCCTTCTACTCAGAATCTGTAGCTTCCAATAGTGATGGTAAAAGTGAAATTACCAGCACAACTAAAGATGTTGCTAAGCTCATTAAAGAGCTTGATAAGCAAGACATTGATGGTTTGGTCATAGATCTTAGAAATAATGGCGGTGGCTCTTTATCAGAAGTTGTCAATCTTGTAGGGCTGTTTATTGATAAAGGCCCTGTTGTGCAGGGTAGAGACAGCAGAGGTCGCTTGCGTATTTTAAGAGATACGGACTCCGGAGTTGCTTACCATGGTCCTCTTGCGGTGTTGGTTAACGGTGGCAGCGCCAGCGCGTCGGAAATCTTTGCCGGTGCAATCCAAGATTACGGTCGAGGTATCGTTCTTGGCGAAAATACTTTTGGCAAGGGAACCGTTCAAAGTGTCGCTGATTTGAATCAATACATCAGAAATCCTGAAACACAGGTCGGTGCTCTTAAGTTAACTGTTGAAAAGTACTATCGTATTACCGGTGAGAGTACTCAAAATAAAGGGGTTAAACCTGACATTGAGTTTCCAACTATTTTTGACGTTGAAGAATACGGTGAAAGCTCTTATGACAACGCTTTGGCCTGGGATACTATAAAGTCGACTAACTTCCAGAAAACTGAAGGTTTACAGGAAGTCATTCCATTCTTACGCTCTAAGCATCACGAACGTAAGACCTCAAGTCAGGAGTTTTCATTCTTAGAAGAGGACATCACACGAGCAACAGAACGTCGTGATGAAAAAGTGGTTTCGCTGAACTATGAAAAGCGGTTGGCGGAGCGTAAACGCAATGATGACATACGACTGGAACGTGAAAATCTTCGTCGGAAAATTGAAGGTCTTGAACCTTTAGAGCAGTTAGCCTCTGAAGAAGATGGGGAAGAAGCAGAGTCCAGTGATATTACAGATATCGTTGATGAAGACCAAAAAGACTTGTTCCTTAAGGAAGCCGCCAATATCTTATCGGATTTAATCATGATAAGAGAAAAGCCTGAAATCGCGGCCAATTTTCTAGCCGAACAAAAAGCGGTTAAAAACTAATCACTCCTTTACGATTAAGCCAGCATTCCGCTGGCTTTTTTGTATGAGATATAATAAAAAGGATTTAGAAACTTATTGCGGGACTAATTAATGCAAGCACTACCCACTTTGTTAAGCACGCTTTCAAAATTTGAAGAGATAATGAGCAAGCCTCTTATAAGTTTAAAAGAGGGGTCAAGTATTAACCTTTGGCAGCTGTTACTTGCTTTATTGTTTGTCATTATTGCATGGCTTGTCAGTCGTTTTGTGGCGAAGTTTATTGGTCGTAAGATCCTCAAAATGATGAACATTAGTGATGATAATGTCATCATTATTCAGCGGCTCGTTTTCTTTGTGATGCTCGGCATTATTGTCATTACGGTCCTGTCCTTCCTCAATGTTCCTTTAACAGCATTTGCCTTTATTTCTGGTGCGATTGCCATCGGTGTTGGTTTCGGTGCAAAGAACGTCATGGATAACTTTATCAGTGGCTGGATATTGATGTCAGAACGCCCAGTTCGGATTAATGATGTGGTTGAAATGGATAGCCAGCTGGGAAGAGTCATTCAAGTCGGTAACCGTTCTACCATGATTCGACGAATTGATGGTGCTCATATGGTTATCCCAAATAGCACATTACTCCAATCCAACCTTATTAACTGGACTCTTGTCGATCCTAATATTCGTAACTCAATTAAAGTTGGTGTTGCTTATGGGAGCGACGTAGAAAAAGTTAGAGACATTCTATTCGACATTTTAAGCAACAACGAAAACGTACTAAAGGATCCTGAGCCATCGGTAATATTTGAAGACTTTGGTGATAGCGCATTGCTCTTTGAGGTTTGGTACTGGGCACAGATTAATACCATTAGGGAGCTACGTGGTATCCGCAGTGATCTGAGGTTCGAAATTGATAAGAAATTCCGTGAAAACGACATTGTTATCGCATTTCCACAAAGAGATGTGCATCTGCATTTTGCAGATGACGTTGCTAAGCAACTTGCTAAAAAACTTGAAAGCTCAGGCTCTCAGCAATCTATTGAAGATAAGTCCAAAGGTGAGCAAGCTGAAGGCTCGGTTGAAGAAACTGAAAAAAGCCATAAACAGAGCTAAGGATAGTCGATATGACAGAAAAATATCATCCACCGATTATAAGCCTGCATTTAAATCGTAAAGGAGGGTTAGTCAGCCCCGATTCAATTGATACGATGCAATCAGGTGAAACATTGACTTGGCATCATATTAATTATACTTCTCAAATAGCTAAAGATTGGCTCGACCAGGAACCTCGGGTCAACGAGGTGGCGCAGGATATTTTGTTACGCGCAGAAACTCGCCCACGCTTTTACATGGAAGATAGCTTTATGCTGATGTGTTTACGTGGTGTAAACCTCAATCCTGGTTCACAGCCGGAGGATATGATATCAATCAGGCTATGGATTACGGAAGATACCATTATTTCCAGCTGTAATCGCCATAGCTGGTCGATTTCCGATATTAAGCAGGCTTTAGAGCAGGGAGCAGGCCCAAAGACCAGCGGTGAGTTTATTTCTTTGCTGGTGGAAAGATTGGCAATACGGGTTGAAGAGTTTTTCGAAGAAATTGATGTAAATCTCGATAAGCAGGAAGATACATTAGTTGGTATGGGTTTTGATGAATTTTATGCGCAAATTAGTCACCTACGACGCCAGAGTGCGACCATCAAACGCTACTTAACACCACAGAAAGATGCCCTGGAAAAATTGTATCGTAGTCAAAGTCCATTTATCACCCGACAAGATCTAGACAATATCAGAGATGACCTCGATAAATTTACTCGGTTATTAGAGGATATCGAATTAACACGTGAACGAACCATTGTCTTGCAAGAAGAGTATCTCGCAAGAATTGCTCATCAGCAAAATAGCCGCTTATATGTTCTAGCGATAATTTCAGCAATATTTTTACCACTAACATTTTTAACCGGTATGTTTGGTATGAACGTAGCGGGATTACCCGGTCTGGAGCAGGAAAACGCTTTTATCTATGTCTCTATATTTTGCATCGTTATTGCCGTCGCACTGCTTGCTTGGTTTAAGTATAAAAAGTGGTATTAGAGAGCTTTTGTGTGACATATCTATATCTAGCCATGTCACACAAGAGTTATTAATCTTGTCTATGCGATATCCAAGTATTTCAAAATTAGTGACTCAAGATAGTCACAATACTTAACCACATAATCATTGCCATTAGTGTCATTAGCTAACCATGGATTCATTATGGTATGGCGAAGCAACATGACACGATCACTTTCAAGAGTTTTGTTTTTAACTTCTCTAACAAAATATTTTTCCTGGACTCCCAGCATGTCGCACAACTCTACTGCATGATGGTCACTGATATTCTTACGCATGATCTGTGTACTGGAACCGATAAACTCACGATCCTTAGGCGAGCTGTCTCTGGAGATTTTTAAGTGCTGATAAATTTGCTTAGTGAAGTCATTCAAGTAGGTAATGGATTTATTACCTACTGGATTAATGACGATACAGATCAAATTTGTATCAGGTGTGTATGGTAAACATAGATTTACTCGACTTTTGATTTTGTCTTTTAACTCAAGCAGTTTGTCGTAAAAATACTCCGATGTCTTAATGCTTTGTCGAATAACTTTACCAAAATTTTTGTAGTCCAGTGGCAATACTTGATTGGTAACATAGCTAGCAGCAGCTACCGAGCCAGGTTTAGAGCCTTCCAAGATGTATTGTCCCAACTTTTCAAACTGCTTAGTCGCAGGTGTTTCTACCGACTTGTCCATATCTTCAAAGACATAGGGAGCTTCCTGTGTCAGCAGGTCGGTAATATTCTGATTGCGACTGATAAAGCCGCCGGCTCCAAACGGAAGGTAGCCAAGTTTATGCGGATCGATAGTAACTGAGTCTACATCTTTAACACTTGTTATTGAGTTAAATACTTCCTTCGAGGGGAAGTATTTGAACATTTTCTTGGCCTTACTATGACTTATAGTTGAACCATCTTGCTGGCGGAACATGCTTGCAAGGTAACCACCCCATGCAGCATCGACATGAACATAAAAGTCCAAGCCTTTTGCACTAAACTCATCTCGTAACTCTAGAATTTTATGGATGGGATCTACTGTGCCAAACTCAGTGGTTCCCAATATGCCAACACATGCCAATATAGGAATATTTTTACTTAATGCGCCCTCAAGAGTTTTTCGCAAGGATTTCACATCTAGTCGCATATTGGAATGAACTGGAATCTTAACCAATTGATCTGAACCGAAGCCCATCACGCGCATTGCTTTTTGCCAGCTGTAGTGTGCAGAGCCAGGCACCAGGACTAATGGCTGCTTAAGCCCAAGGTGATTAGAATAGAAGTAGGCTGGACCTACGCTTTCAATTCGATATTGTTCTACGCAGTCATTAAAGCTTTCAGCTACCTCTGGATAAGCAGCACTTATGGCTTTTTCTGTTTCATGTTTTAGACTTAAAACGTTATCAATCGATAAGTTAGTCAATTGCCATAAATTGGCTTCTGCCAGCTTGCCATTAAGAATAATACTGTTCGGTAATTTCAGTTCTAGCTCTTTTACTGCTTCAGCAAGAGCAACGGGATAATATTTTGCAGCTCTGAAATTCCAGAGGCTTTCATAGTTAGCAACTGTTCCACCTGACGTTAAATGGCCCCAGGCGCAAGGTGATTTCGTTTCATCAGTATTAAAGCCAAACATGTCAGCAAACTGTTTACCCACCTTGAGTTCCAAATCAACAGTCACCGTTGCTGCTTCAAATGATACATTATTGGGGTTATATAGAGTCGTAACCATTTGCGCTATTAAACCCGGCATCATCAAATCGGAACACATGTGCCCGATATAACGTGGACTAAAGAATGGAACTGACTGTTTAAGTGATGCGGTTAATTTATGCAGTTCAGTTCGCATTTTTGCTATCGCTTCCTGATACTCGGGAGACTGTGAAGCAAAAGTTGAAATTGCTGGTAAATCTTCGGGGTGAATATTTCTGCGCCAATAAATATGGTCCCGCAATAACTCTGTTAGAACCTTTTCGAAAACGTCATTGTTTTCTCCATAAGGCCCTAAAAAGTATGGTGCTAAAAATTCTAAACTCATGATCTTTTATCCTAAGATGTTTTAAACAGAGTAGTGCGATTCACCCAAGGGCGTATTGATCATAATCAACAAGAATGCTTTTGGAGATTAATCTATCAGAAACTAGGTATTTGAAAGCTCTTCTGCCACCAAACGAATTTTTATAAGCAGGTCATTTACAGTATCTTTCGAAACTGGCTGGTTATAACGCTTCTTATAGCCATACTCGGTCAATACCAAATGCTGTTCAGGTGTTACTCCGTGATTGGACAGACAGGCCTTGGCACAGGCCAGATGGCAGCCATCAATTGCGATAATTTTCCTTCCAGATTTAGCTTTTTTTACCAATGAAGGAACATTCCCACCGACGCCTGCAATACACGACATCTCCGCTTTCTGCTCCTCATTAAGAGTAACTGCTATGTGATTTGCCGTTTGCGCCAGGTTTGAACAGCCTGAGCATGAATAAACAAGAGGTTTCTCGTTAGTTGCCATTAAACACCAACCAAAATGTCTCTGTTAGCTGGCTGGCCAATGTAACGCTTACAAGAGATTTAGCAATTGATCTGAGTCAATCAGGGTGCAGCAAAAATATAGTTCTTAGTTGAGCTAGATCAAGGATAGCTATACCACATATTGATTAAATCAATTTCGAAAACACAATATATTGAATCTGATTGGTTTTAAAACCAGCAGAGACGAACGGAGATAACGATATGGGTATAGAAACAGAAAAGGCACCGATGCCACTCAAGATTGTAAAGCGGGATCTAACAGAAGCCAAATTTGAACGCGCTAAAATTTATGAAGCGATACTTAAAGCAGGTAAAGCATCAGGAGAATTTGAAGCTGATATTGCTGATAAGATGACTCGTCAGGTTATTGATGTTCTGAGCTTTCGATTTACAAACTTAACCGTCCCAACGGTCGAGCAGGTTCAGGATATTGTTGAGCATTGTCTTGCTGTGAATCGATATTTTGCTACGGCAAAAGCTTATATTCTTTATCGCGAAAAGCATAAGCAAATACGTGAAAATAAGCGTACGCTTTTAGATATTACCTCATCCGTAGAAGAGTATTTATCGGGCTCCGACTGGCGCGTCAAAGCCAATGCTAATCAGGGGTATTCGCTAGGAGGGTTGATTTTAAATGTTTCTGGAAAAGTCATTGCCAACTATTGGCTTAATCATATTTACGAACCGGAAATCGGGCAGGCTCATAGAAACGCAGATCTGCATATTCATGATCTTGATATGCTCGCAGGTTACTGCGCGGGCTGGTCGTTAAGAACCTTGTTACACGAAGGTTTAAATGGTGTACCTGGGAAGATTGACTCCGGTCCGCCAAAGCATTTATCCAGCGCTATTGGCCAAATGGTAAATTTTTTAGGCACTTTGCAAAACGAATGGGCTGGAGCACAGGCGTTCAGTTCCTTTGATACTTACCTGGCTCCTTATATTCGTAAAGACGCCATGAAGTATGAGGATGTGAAGCAGTGTATTCAGGAGTTCATTTATAACCTTAACGTACCCTCGCGCTGGGGAACACAGACACCATTTACCAACATTACCTTAGACTGGGTTTGCCCTGAAGATCTTCGTGAGCAAATACCGATTATAGCCGGTGAGGAAATGCCATTCTCTTATGGAGATCTGCAAAAAGAAATGGAAATGATTAATCGTGCCTATATTGAAGTTATGATAGAAGGTGATGCTAAGAAACGTGTCTTTACCTTCCCAATCCCAACTTACAATATTACGCCTGATTTTGATTGGGAATCTGAAAATTCAGATTTACTGTTTGAGATGACGGCAAAGTACGGATTGCCATATTTCCAGAATTTCATTAATTCAGAATTATCACCCAACATGATCCGCTCCATGTGCTGTCGATTACAGCTGGATCTCAGAGAGCTGTTAAAACGGGGTAATGGATTGTTTGGTTCGGCAGAGCAGACGGGGTCATTAGGCGTTGTAACCATCAACTGTGCGCGACTGGGCTATCTATACAAAGGTGATAAGAAGGCTTTACTGGATCGTATTGATGAGTTGATGCTAATGGCTAAGGACTCTTTGGAAGTCAAACGCAAAGTTATTCAGCACTATATTGATAGTGATTTATTCCCTTACACCAAACGCTATTTAGGCACGCTACGTAATCACTTCTCGACGATTGGTGTTAATGGTATTAATGAGATGGTTCGAAACTTCACCAATGATGAGCATGATATTACTTCAAAAGAAGGTCATGCATTAGCCATTGAGTTACTCGATCATGTTCGTGCGCGTATGGTGCAGTTCCAGGAAGAAACCGGACATTTATACAACTTGGAAGCCACTCCGGCAGAAGGTACCACTTATCGCTTTGCCAAAGAGGATAAGAAACGCTTCTCGGACATTATTCAGGCAGGCTATGAGGACGCACCTTACTACACTAACTCATCACAGTTACCAGTAGGGCATACCGATGATGCATTCGAAGCGCTTGAGCTTCAAGATGAGCTGCAAAGCAAGTATACCGGTGGCACAGTACTGCATCTGTATATGGGTGAGCGAATTTCAAGTGCCGAAGCCTGTAAGAAAATGGTGCGCAAAACCTTAACCAATTTCAGACTACCTTATATCACCATAACGCCAACATTCTCGATCTGTCCTGTGCATGGCTATTTGCAGGGTGAACACGAATATTGCCCTCGATGTGATGAAGTCCTGGTTCAAAAGTCAGGTGGGCAGAATAGTGAAAAGGTGTGTTGCTGATGTTTGAATTTTATTTACAGGATGCTGAATTAGTGAATTTGTATCACTCAAATAAGTATGACCTAAAGCTTTCAACCACAAAGGAGAAATCTACTATGCAACTTAATAATCAAGACCGTCAAAAGTGCGAAGTTTGGACACGCGTCATGGGCTATCATCGTCCAGTGTCAGCCTTTAACAAGGGCAAACAATCTGAGCACAAAGAGCGGCAACACTTCAAAGAGCGTGCCTAATGCTCAAAGTGGCTCAACCTATAAGTAATGTCGAACACGAGGTTACTTTGAGAGTAGGGGGCTTAACGCCCCTTACGACTATTGATTACCCTAACCACCTGTCCTGCGTTGTCTATTGTCAGGGCTGCGCCTGGCGCTGTCGCTATTGTCACAACCCTGAATTAATTCCTACTCAGGCCGATCAATCGTATGACTGGCAGTCTCTAATAGAATTTTTGAATAAGCGCAAAGGCCTTCTGGAAGCAGTGGTGTTTAGTGGTGGCGAACCGCTATTACAGTCAGCTCTGGTGCAGGCAATAGCAACCGTAAAGAACATGGGATTTAAAGTTGGTTTACATACCGGAGGTTCAGCACCGAAGCGATTTAAAGCAATTCTTCCAAATGTGGACTGGGTCGGTTTTGATGTCAAAGACTTACCAGAGTATGGAGATGCCATCATACGAGTTAATGGAGCTGCCGAGGCTAATTGGCAAAGTCTGGATATGCTGCTGGAAAGTGGTGTGGATTACGAATGTCGTACAACTATTCACTGGAATTTAACCAATCCAGAACGGGTATTAAAGCTGGCAGAAACACTTGCCGAAAAGGGTGTGACAACTTATAACTTGCAAATAGCTCGTAACAAAAACACTCTTGATAAAAGTTTGCAAAACGATGAATTTGCCTACTCTATGATTGATAAACAAACCCGTCTGCAGCTTTGCGCTGCTATAGAACCCTTATTTGAGAAGTTTAGGTGGGTTGAGTAACGGGTTTGTTGATTTATAAACTAGCTACTCCCTCACTGGATTCTAAGTAATACTCTGATAAGCGATCACGCTGCAAAACCGTTACCTTACCATTACTAAAGGAAAATACATTTTCATCTTCAAATTTCTTTAGTAATCGGGAGAAAGTTTCAGGTCGAATGGATAACTTTCCGGCTATAGATTTTTTTGAAATATTGATCGGGAATGTTCCACCATCTTCAATATCATGCGGCATCATGTCGTAGACAAAGCGAGCCACACGCTGTGAAGCATCCAGCACCGTCAGCATTTCTATTTCATTAATGTGGCCACGCATTTTAAGGCAAATATTACCAAGCATCTTCATGGCAAGGTCACTGTTGTTATGTAGTAAGTTATAAAAGTACTCGCTGGGTACTGCTAAAATTTGGGTGCGCTTTGTACTGGTAGCATTTATTGGGTAGAACTTTTTTTGCAAAAACATTAAGGCTTCTGCAAAAGTATCGTTGCCATTCACGAACTTTATGATTTTTTCTTTACCTTCGGTTGAAATCAGATGCAGCTTGACTTGCCCGTCAAGTACCAGGAAAAAGTACTTGGCGGGCTGTCCCTGACTGATTACCGGTTTGTTTGGCTTAAAGTAGGTCAGTTTACTGATGGATAGTAGCTTCTGTAACTGTTCATCGCTGAGACAGTTAAACATGGCATTGCGGCGCAGTGTCGGCGCCAGGTTTGTAAGTTGCGTAGCTTCCATCATAATCTCTCTATATTTATTTAAGCCAAAAAATAGTCATGTCAAATACTTAAAAGTTAGCTACTAACATGAGCCATACTTTTCGTGTATCGACGGAATAACCATCCGATGAATAGTCAGCCAACTTAGCTACAAATGTTAAGTTTTCATCAATTTTGGCGGTATAGTTGACTCCAATTTCAGAACCATAATCTTGCGAAGTGGCTTCGGCCTTGAAGTCGTGATAAACCAATCCAAATGATTGCATAGAGAACTTTGCGTTAACTGCGAAATAAGTATCTTCAATGCCTGCGTCTGGTGTTACTAAGAACTGATCAGCCCAGCCCTGGAACTTATGTTTAGTGGCTAAAGGAGTTTGGAATGCCTGTCCTGATACCGAGTCATCACCAGACAGGACTTCCTGTGCAATGATGAAGTTGATATTTTGCATTTGGTAACCAACTTCCAATAACTGATAGTCGGTATCTAAATTGGTTGGATTATCTTCATATTCCGATTGCTTCGCATATTCAGCATTCACAAAGAAGGGAGTGTCAGACGTCGGCTTTAGACTGTAGCGCGCACCAATGGTTTTGGTTGAACTTAATGGAGTTTCCTTAAAGTCCAGGAAATATCCATAGAAGTTTAGGCTCATGTTATCTAAGAATGACCAGTCATAATTTACGAAGTGACTGCGTGTATCAACATTTCCATCGGTAATAGTGTTGATGTTGTTTACATAAGCGTAGGTAAGGTTGGTATTGTTGATGGACTTATTATTAATCAGAACACCATCATAGGTCTGTTCATTCTGACGCCAGCCCACGCCACCGACAAAACGTTGCGTGCCTAAGTTGATTCTTTGGCGGCCAGCAATCACTTTTGTGTTATCGAAACCACTGTAGGTCAATGCAGCCTGATTGATTTCTGTAGCTTCTGGATCGGCTACTACAGAATAATCGGTATTACCGTTTAATGTGCTGTTGTAGTCATCTCTGTTGGTTACAGCGCTGACATTATCAACCTCAAGTTTAAAGCTGAAATCGTTATAGGTCTGGGTATCCAGTGTTACCCTGGAAAGCAGGGTAGAAGCGGTTGCATCTTCCAGTGCATTATCTTGATCAACATCCTCAAGGCGATAGCGGAAATGCCACTTAACCTCAGTGTTTTCAAGCGACTCCGCAAACGAGGTTGCCTGCTCTTGAGATTCATTTGCCTGTGCAAAATTGCTGCTAAGCAACAAGGCACTTGCAACTGCAATGGTGATTTTTGTCAGATGAGTCATAGTCAGCTCCAATAAGCTATTTTTGTTTTCGGCATTAGATACCTTACCGAAATAAATCAACGCCACTTTGATATATGTCAATAAATGCATTTTTAATGCATCTTTATGGAAAGATCTTTGCCTGTGTCTGAAAACAAATGGGCGGAAACACAGGTCCGCCCCTACCTGAAGCGAGTAATAAACTACTCGTTTCTACAAATTCTTCATTAACAATGGCATAGAGTCGATATTGTTTGTAGTCATGCCATCCGGTAGCCGTATAACAACTCGATGGCCTGAACCTGGAGCAATATCTATAGACTGCCCCTTAGTAGACTCCATATCATTGAGCTGAAAGTACTGGTTTCCATGTGGTGTCATGATTTCCAGGGTATTACCGACTTCAAAACGATTTTTCACCTCAACTGTTATGGTGTTTTCGCTTTTATCACTTATCTCACCGACAAAGAGCTGGCGGTCGCGAATTGAATTGCCCGTTTCATAGTTTTGATACTCATCGTGTACGTGCCGACGGTAAAATCCTTCGGTGTATCCTCTGTGCGCCAGTTTTTCAAGCTCATCCATCAGCTTCATATTGAAGGGTTTCCCTGCCACAGCATCATCAATGGCCTGGCGATAGACCTGGGCTGTCCGGGCAACATAATAGTGTGATTTGGTACGGCCTTCAATTTTGAGAGAATCAATACCCATGTGTGTAAATTGATTAACGTGCTGCACCGCGCGGAGATCTTTTGAGTTCATTATGTAGGTGCCATGTTCATCTTCAAACACCGGCATATACTCTCCAGGACGTTCCTTTTCCTGTAATAAAAATACAGACTGAGGGTCGACTGTTTGCACAGTTGGCTCTGATTGGCTTACTGCAATAATATCGCCAGCTTCGTTTTGTGTTGCTTCATGCAAATCGTATTTCCAACGACAGGCATTGGTGCAGGTTCCCTGATTAGGATCACGATGATTAAAATATCCAGAGAGTAGGCAGCGTCCAGAGTAGGCCATACACAAAGCACCGTGCACAAACACTTCAAGTTCCATCTCGGGACAGTGGGTTTTAATTTCTTCAATCTCTTTGATCGATAATTCGCGGGATAAGATGACTCGCTTGATACCTTGCTGATACCAGAACTTTACCGTTGCATAGTTGGTTGCATTAGCCTGCACAGAAAGATGGACTTCCTGTTCTGGGTAAGCCTCACGAACCATCATTATCAGCCCGGGATCGGACATGATCAAAGCATCTGGATTTAAGGCGATCACTTCCTTGATATCATCCATAAAGGTTTTGATTTTGCTGTTGTGAGGCGCAATGTTGCTGGCTATATAGAACTTTTTACCTTGCGAATGAGCTTCTTCGATGCCAATGGCGATATTATCCAACCCAAAGTCATTATTACGCACTCTCAGGCTATAACGAGGTTGTCCTGCATAAACCGCATCTGCACCGTAGGCAAAAGCATAGCGCATGTTTCTTAAAGTCCCAGCAGGGGACAGTAGTTCAGGTATTTTCATAAGTGAGGATTGAATTAGCAGTCGTGTTTTATTGAATGGTTACTCTTCGGTTCTTCTGACTTTGCGGGAAAGTTTGCTGCAAAATCACCAAGCTCCATCGCTTCATGGATACGTTCAATAATGTTGCTGTCCATGATGTTATAGATATCTTCAAATTGCTTAATGATAAAGTAAGTGGTTTGCAGAATATCGATCCGATAAGGGGTTCTTAATGCAGTCATGAGTTCGAACGGTTTGCGAACAGGCTTGTTACTTTCCAAGCTATAGACTGTTTCTTCAGTAGAAGACAGAATTCCGGCACCATAGATTTTCAGATCATTGTTAGCCTGTTGAATTAATCCAAACTCAACCGTAAACCAAAACACACGAGCCAAATAGACTCGCTCCTGTTTAGAGGCAGCCAGGCCGAGTTTACCGTAGTTTTCTACAAACTTTGCGAATACCGGATTGGTTAGAAGCGGGCAGTGCCCATAAATTTCATGGAAAATATCAGGTTCCTGTAAGTAATCAATTTCTTGACGAGTTCGAATAAAGGTTGCAGCTGGAAATTGCTTATTGGCTAATAATTCGAAGAACTTACCAAACGGTATCAAAGCTGGAACTGCAGCAACTTCCCAGCCAGTTTCTTTGCGTAGAACACGGTTAATGTCAGGTAACTGAGGAATACTGTTACTGGACATTTGAAGGCGTTCAATGCCATCCATATAAGCGTCACATGCACGTCCTTTAATAAGCTCCATTTGCCGCTTATAAAGGATTTCCCAAGTGCCATTTTCTTCTTCGGTATAAGCGACAAAGTCTTTTTCATCGGGCGTTTTAGCTTGATAAGCGCTCATGGTTTATACCTCGGCAAACTCTTCGCTATGCAGCCAGTCAGCGTGTTTAGGAGCTTTTTTAGTTTTGCTCCATTCTTCCAACATATCCCACTTTACTTCATCGAGCTTTCGCATCATGTCATCAGTAGCGGTCACGCAGGTAAGTTCTAAGCGATGACCGTTCGGGTCAAAGAAATAAATCGACTTGATGATCTCGTGGTTTGTCGGGCCAAGTACTTCAATACCATGCGCTTCGATTTCTTTTTTCGCTTCCATTAAGGCATCTTCATCCTTAACGCGCAGTGCAATATGCTGTACCCATTCTGGGGTATTAGGGTCTTTACCCATCTGTGGTGAGTTAGGCAACTCAAAGAAAGCCAGTATGTTTCCGTTACCAGCATCCATAAACAGGTGCATATATGGGTCGGGTTCTTTAGTAGAGGGTACTCGGTCTTCTGCAATTGCCAGAATGAAGTTCATGTTCAAGACTTTGGTATAAAACTCGACGGTTTCTTTTGCATCATTGCAGCGATAGGCCACGTGGTGTATCTGTTCAATTTTCATATTATTCTCCTTTACAGTACGCCGCGTTTCTTTTGGTCGCGCTCGATTGATTCAAACAAAGCCTGGAAGTTACCTTCGCCAAACCCAAGATTGTTGGCTCGCTGAATAATCTCGATAAAGATAGGACCAAATAAATTCTTAGTGAAAATCTGAAGAAGGTAGGAGTTTTCATCCCCATCAACCAGTACTTGATGATCCTGTATTCGTTGATGATCTTCTCGCACATTCGGCACACGATCGAAAACTGTTTTGTAGTAGTCTTCATGGATATCCAGAGTATCAATCACCGAATGGTCAAGCTTATCTAACGAACCCAAAATATCATTGGTTTCAAAGGCAATGTGCTGCACTCCTGGACCATTGTATTCGCGTAGATATTCGTCAATTTGATTACGGTCATCGCCTTTACCTTCATTGATAGGAATGCAGAAGCTTCCATCTGGTGAACGCAAAGCATAAGAAAGTAGCGCTGTTTCCTGACCTTTAATATCGAAATAACGAACTTCGCTGAAACCGAATACGTTTTTATAAAAGTCAGCCCATTTCTGCATGGTGCCTTTGTAAACATTGTTTGTCAGGTGATCGATGCGTAAGAAACCTTTGTTTTCAACCATGACAGGGTTATCTAAATCTTCAAAATCCTGCTCATAGATTGAACCTAGATTGTCTTGAGAAGTGCTGTCAGAGCCGGCATAGGTATCGATAAAATAAATCAGGCTATCACCAATACCATAAATTGCAGGGTAGGGAAGGTCGGTATCTTCTGGTTTCGCAGCTATGGCACCACGGTCAACGGCAATGGATAATGCTTTTTCGGCATCATCTACCCGCCAACCCATTGAGGTAATAGCTGGTCCATGACTTTTGGCGAATTCACGCGAAAAGCCAGCTCGCTCCTGATTAATTAAAAAGTGGATATCATTTTGATTGAAATAAAAGATGTCCTTTCCTTTAAACTTCTTTAGCTTAGAAAAGCCAAAAGCCGCGAAAACCTTTTCCATGTAATCGCTATCTGGACTGGCAAACTCAGTAAACTCGATACCTCGTAGCCCTAAATAATTATGATTATCAGTATGCTTGGTTGCATGTGACATAACAGAAGCCCCATATTTTCAGCTATATAAATGTGAGCGTAAGATTAACGGCTAGCGAGCCAAAAGCTCTTGACCTGGATCAAGCTGGGGCTAGAAAGAGTTGGGCAGGATGTGTGGTAAGACCTGACATGACTATGTATTTAGATACTTTGAACTTGAACTTGTCAACAAAGTGTGTATTCTTAGCTAAGCTATTGATTTAAAGAAATTAATAGCATAGTAATCATGATTGTTAGTGACTATTAACCTGGTATCAAAATATAACTAATAAAGAAATGGAAATTAAAGTTGAAATACAAGGTGTAAGCGAAGAAACCATTGAGTTATCCGAGCTTGTAATGTCATTACCAATGATTAGTTCAAGTCAGTGCATACCACCGCTATCAGTATTAAATCACTTCTTTGGTCAGCAGCCCGAAGACCTTTTTATCAATACTGAGTTTTTCTGGAAACCATTTATTATAGACAACCTGTCTTATGAGGAAATGGTTGAACAGTTAAAGCTTGCAGGATTTAAATTGTTAGAGTTCCCTACAGATGTCAATGACTTTTATTCATGGACTGCCTGGAAGTTTGAATATATGTTTGGGGTACCAAGAGATGAGCATCTTAAGCTCCTTAAGGAAGAAAGGAAAATCCAAAAAAAAGTTAGACAAGCCGAATTGTCAGAAAATGATATCGCGCTAGAAGAACTGTTTATTGAAGAGCTTAACATCACTACCAAAATACAGAATTTATTAGAAGCATACATAAAGCAATCTTAATGAAATATAAAGCAAGCCAAACACAGGAATATCTTTTTGAAAATAATAATCAAACTGAGCTAACAAGAGTCACGACTTTTGTTAATTCTTTTGATGAAAAGGAAAGTATCAGAATCAAATGTGAGCATGAAGAGTTTCACATTGATAACAAGGTTATTTATAAGAAACTCACAGTTTCCGGTAAGTACATAGATGAAATGTATGAAGCTTTTAACTCTTATGATTACAATGAGTTAATATTTGAAAGTGGTAGTTGGAAAAGCTTAGTGTTGGCTGACGAAACGGCTGAAAAAATTACAAGCCTTCACTTGGGAACAGAGTTTGTAGAACCAGGTTTTCTATCTCAGTTTAAGAACCTGGAAGAGCTTTATATCGGTGGTAAGTTTAAATCTCCATTGTCATTTGAAAATCTAAAGCGACTCAAATTCTTGGAGCTAACCTATTCTAAAACCTTTAATGGCTTAACTGACCTTGAGCAATTAGAAACGCTTAAGATTAACGGGTGGAAGAAAAAGTACTTTGAGCTAGGGGAATTGAAGAACCTAAAGTATCTTAGCCTCAGAAAGCCGGTGGGTCTAATGAGTTTGGAATGTATTTCAAAAATTCCAAGTATCGAATATTTAGAAGTTTATTCTGCTCCAGAACTGGTTGATTGCAATGCTCTAACCAAATGCGAACACCTTAAATATTTAAGGTTAGAATCATGTAAAAGGCTTTCCAACCTGGAGTTTATTAAATCCCTTGATTTACTTGAGCTCGCGCTCCTGACCGGTACCGATATAGAGTCAGCTTCCTTCCTGTCCCCCTTAAAACACTTAAAATCCCTTGCAGTAGGAGGGGGTAGTAAATTCACAGAAAGCGATATTTCGTCATTGCTTTCTAATCATGGTCTTGAATACATACGTCTTGACGGAACTCGTTACTATAAGCCTAAAGCATCTGATATTGTTAACCAAGTTTCAAAGAAAGCTAAAGCATACCAACCCTTTCAAAAGTATGGCCTGTATATCTAATACAGTGATTAATGAACACCTAACTATTTAAAGTAAAGAAAATTATGCTCAGAAAGGAATTAGTCATTATGATCATCCTATTATTGTTGGGGTGTAGTAAGGATGGTGGGGGAAATAATATGTTCCAATACTAATCAAACCCTAAAGGTTGGAATGCTTTCTTAACTTGCTGGCAAGAACAGACTGTAACCAAGTTGTCCAGTCAGGAAGAGCTATATACAGAGTATGAAAAGCAAGTTTTCTCTTCACAAAGACAAATGTTTGAACCTACTTCGAAGAAAGACATTAATCAACTTGAGAAAAGACTTGGAGTCAAGCTCCCAGATTCTTATACAGACTTTCTTACTGTTACCAATGGTTGGATTCAGTTACAGTTGGATGCAGAAGATGGACTGTTATTTGATACTGCTAATGTCGGCCAACTTTGTGATAAATGCCAGGAATCGTACCATTTATTGGCTTGGTAACTGCAAGTCAATTACTTGATTGGACCACCGAGGACTGGAGTTGTCGGGGGCGTTGCGGCAACTCACTATTATTATAGGATTTATATGAAGTTTGAACTATATATAGATGCAAAAGATGAATATGCCGTACAGTTTCGTGACATTCTTGAAGCTGACGAGGTTGTTAGTAAAAAGTTAGACCCGTATATTAGAAGAGTTGATAAAGTATCACTTGAGAATGACATGGATATCATTCAACGCTTAGTTGAGTTAGGGCATAAGCATCATACTGGTTATCGGATTGAACTTGTGTCAAACTTCACTAAAAAAGAACTTAGCAGTTGTAAACTTTATACAATTTTTGGTACTAAGTTTATCTCTCAGGATGACATGAGTATCAATAAGATGCTTGATTACAGTCGAGAACTTGGGAAGTTGTCAGAGGCAAAACCTTTTGGGTTTAGAAGGCTTGATTATAAGAAATATTATCTTAAAAAAGCTAAAACGTTAAAAGAAGAGTCATTTGCGGTTTGTTCTGGGAGTGGCTCGCAATTCTTTTTTGGAAATTATATTGCAGATTTAATGCATAACGCTGGGATTACTGGTTGGTCAAGGTGTCCGGTGATACACCCGGTTACTCAAGAGAAGCTTGAGGGTTTGCATTTGCTCGGAGTCAGTCACGAGCTACCTGAAATGATTAAAGATAACAAATATTTGACAACTTCTGAATGGGGTTACAGCCTTGATACGTTGTTAATGTTTGAACAAAGAAAGCTAGATAACACTGAGTTAAAAGATTTGAATATTACTCAGGAAAATTTGACGGGAGATGGTTCAGGGCTGTGCTGCGTTAGTAAGAGCTTCTATGATTTTTATAAAAAACACAACCTTAAAGGACTTAAGTTCCGTCCAGTTTTGTTAAAAGGTTCTGAGTTATATGGTCTGTACATTGAAAAACGTGAGTATTTAGAGAGTTTGTTTTCTGGTGTGCCCGAACTTGTTGTTACAGAGAGATATTGATGCCATTAACAAGAGCGAATCTGAAAGCAAAAGTATCAAACATAAGCCTGAAGCCTCTGCTCAGCAATGGCTTCATGCTATGCAGAGATAAAGTTACTTGTTACAGAGTAAGAGGAGACTTCGTTGATGTAGTCTCTATACAAGTAGGTAGAAGCTTAGGTTCTTTGTATTTACACAGCTTTATTAATCTTTTAGTTAATCCTTTAGCTAATCATCTAAGTAGTTATAAAGTTGGCTTTCGATTAGACCGAAACCCTATTAATGGGCGAGCATGGCTTGCGCCAGAAGATGATGAGTCCGATATTGAATTGCTCTTACAGGATATAGCGAGTATGGCCAGTACTCAGTCTATAGAGTTTTTTGATTCGATTAATTGCTATAAAGAGTATTTAGGGAAAATACACAGTGACCCTAATAAAGCTTTATTTGATTACGAAGAAATTATTTGTCTTTCAAAACTTGGCCAATATGATGATGCAATAACACTCTGTGAGCAAAACATCCTTAGAGTGAAAGAAGATGAAGAATTTACCAAAGCAGAAATTAATGAAAGGGTAAGGTTTTTAGATATACTTTTAGCTTCCTCCAAACAAGAAGAAATCCCTAAAGAGTTCGATGTTTGGAAAGAAGATACTCTCAAAAAAATAGAATCCAGAGCATTATAAATATGTTTTATGAGTGGTCGTATCCAAATTTAACCTACGCAGGTTACCTTGCTGTAAGTGAGTCTGACGATGAGAAAATGCAATGGTACGATCCTTTAATGGGCGTGCCACTGCCGACCTCTATGAATGAATGGGAGCCACCTTTACTAGAACAGTACTTAGGTGATGGCAAAAAGAAAAGAAAACCTAGTCCCATAGGTGACGCCCCTTCATCTGGAGTTATTCATTTGGTTAGCCAAAAAGCTGTTGATGCTTTATCGGATATATTTGATAAGCATGCAAAATTGTATCCTGTGAAACTTAAGGATGCGCCTAACGAAGATTTTTATATGATTGTTGTTACAACAGAAGTTGACTGTCTTGATAGGGAGAAAAGTACTGGTAAACGCACTGGATACGAAAAACGTCCCGAATATTTTTCTTCTATCCATACATGGGTTTTTGACGAGTCAAAGTTAGAAGGAGTAGATCTTTTTGTTTTACCTGACAGTAAAACAACATGCTATGTTTCTGAGCGGTTTAAGCAGCGAGTACTTTACTCTGGATTAAAAGGGTTTGGCTTCGTTAAAGAGTTTTGGGATGATGAGCCTTTGATTAGTTAATTGGCCTAGAAAATGTTAAGAATCTTGATGTTACTCATTACAGTCATTGTTTTACTAGGCTGTAACGAGAGTAGGGAGCGAATGGATAGCTATAAATACGAATCTACAACCGAAGATTGGAATGACTTTCTATATTGCTGGCAAAAGCAAACTTTTAGCAAACTATCCACTCAGGAAGAGTTGTATACAGAGTATGAGAAAGAAGTTTTTTCTTCGCAAAAACAAATGTTTGAACCTGCTTCAGAGGAAGATATTAATCAGCTAGAGCAAACGCTAGGAGTCTCGCTCCCAGTTTCTTACACAGATTTTCTCAGTGCCACCGATGGTTGGATTCAGTTGCAGTTGGATGCTGAAGATGGATTGTTATTAGATTCCACTAATGTGGGTTACCTTCGTGATAAATACCCAGAGTGGTACGATTTATGGGCTAAGCAACAGCCTGGTGAGTTTACCAAAAAGTATGTTAATGATTATAACGAGCAAGATCCTGCCACCTTTCCTCCAGAGTTTTTGAAAGATGCTATAGCAATCTCTGAGCTGGTTGACTCAGGTTTGTATCTACTAGTGCCTAACGCTAAAGAAGTTGGAGATGGCTGGGAGGCCTGGTTTATGAGCTCAGAGTTACCAGGTGCTGCCCGATTTCCGAACTTTGAGTACCTTATGAAGTTTGCTTATATTCGAAGCATGGTTGATGAAGAGTTAAATTTCTGGATAGTTCTAGAAAGCCTGTCTGAACTAAGCTTGTCTTGTGAGTAATATTTATAGACCTATGAAACAAGAAATCGAGTCTAACCTATCTAAGCAGTTAGATGACCAGTTATACAGTAAAGGTTTTAGTATCTTAACACCTGGCAAGCACTTCGTAAGAAACATAAATCATGTTTTTCATGTTGTCCAGATAGTTTTAGATAAAGGAACATCTAGGTCAGAAGCAGGTTATAGAATCAAACTCTTTGCTGACATATGGTCTCCTTATTTGGTGCAGAGTATCGCAGAGCTTAATAGCTTTCCCAGTAAATATGAGCCATTGGTTGGAGGACAGGTATCCAAGGTTAGAGTTTGTGGGAATGGTTTTATCGACATAGATAAGGATGAGAGCATTGATTCAAGCGTTCAAGATATTTCCCAATTAATTGAATCAATGGTGTTACCATGGTTTGAGCTATTTTATGATATCAAGAGTACTAAAAATGTTCTTTCTATATTATCGACTGAGTCTAATGAAAAGACTCTTTCTAATAAGGAACTGGCAACATTAAACGAGAAGTTTCCTTGTCTTGATTCAGAAGGTTTAGGTTCTTATAAACCTTCCAATAAAACGTTAGATTCACTCTATCTTACTAACTACATTCTACCAATTTTCAGCAATAAACTATCGACTATAGGTTTTAAGCAGCAGACCTCTGATGGAAAAGCTCTTTTCGTTAAAGAAATACATTCGAATACTTACTGTTCAATAAGTTTTGAGCTAATGGATGCTGCATTTCTGAGAGTGTGGGTGCATATCATAAAACCAGAAATGCTGCCTTACGGTTATTGGGAACAACTCACAAAGCAATATATTCTGCCGCCGTTGATAGGCAGGCCAGTAAACGTTGATTCCATATGCATTTTACGGACTGATCATAAAGATATAAGGGCTTTCATTGATGAGAAGCTCATGTATCTGGTTGGATTACTTTCGTCGAAGGAGGGAGCAATTGATTTTATTAAGGAAGTCATACCGGGTGGACTACTTGGTAGATCACTAGGCGAGGTTTTAGAAACACTTGAATAGGGCTTATACCCTTCAAGATTGCACCCGAAGGCATTTCCTTCAATAACGCTACTTAGAGTCGCTCGCAATGACACGATTTTAAGAATGACTACAAACCTCACAGGCGGGATCTTTGGTGATGCCAATGGTTTTAAAGGTTGCGTTGAGGGCATCATAAATTAATAAACGACTATCAAGGCTGTTTCCAATACCAAGCAACACTTTTAGGGCTTCGGTAGCCTGTAATGAACCGATTACACCTACAACAGGTGCTAAAACCCCCTGACTTTCGCAGCTTTCTTCATTGAACAGCCCGTCTTGATATAAACAGTGATAGCAGGCGGAGTGGGGTGACTGATTTAATACGGCAACTTGTCCATTGAACTGAACAGCTGAGCCAGATACTAATGGTTTGCCTACTCCAACACAGGCTTGATTAAGCGCAAAACGGGTAGGGTAATTATCAGAACAGTCGACAATTAAATCAGCCCCAGACACTGCTGTATTTAATGACTCTTCCTGCAACTTTGTTTCGATTAATTCAACCCTAAGCCATGGATTGAGCTTCTCAAGCGTATCTTTTGCTGATTCGACTTTAGCATTACCAATAGAATCCAGAGAGTGGATAATTTGTCTTTGTAAATTGGAGCGTTCAACCGTGTCATGGTCTGCAATAATCAGCTTCCCAATGCCCGCCGCTGCGAGATACATCGCCACCGGAGAACCAAGACCACCCGCACCAACGATCAGCACAGAACTCTGCTTGAGCTTTTCCTGTCCATGTTCATCAATTTCAGGAAGAATGATGTGGCGACTGTAATGAATGAGCTCTTGTGATGTAAGCATTCTATTTATTAAGGGTATGAAAAGCGCTGGATTTTAACACTTCTCTTCTGTTTCAACATCGCTTTCTTTAACCACTTTCTTGGCGTTGTAGCCAAAATGCAATGTAAAGAATGTAATGACACTAATTAATAGAGCGACTTCGTATCTGCTATAAGCTGCAGCAATACCAATTGCACCCGTTGCCCAGATACTTGCGGCAGTTGCAGTACCACTGACTTTATTATCATTTTTCAAAATCGCGCCACCGCCAATAAAACCAATACCGGTGATAATTCCTGAAACAACTCGCGCTTCAGCATCTGAGCCATCGAATATGTCAATTCCAATCAATACAAAACCACATGCTGCTATACTGACCAGAGGAAATGTACGCAAGCCAGCACCGCGAGCTTTTGCTTCACGATTGAGTGCAATGGGGAGTGCTAGTACATATGCCGCAGCAAGGGTTATGCTGTGCATGCCCACCAAACTCCAATTAATATCAATCATTTAGTATTCCTTCTTAATGTTCTACTTGATTAAAAATGAGACTGCTTCAGGCTTGAAATTTACTCGGGAAGAGGAATAAATTCTAACTCATCCCCCGGGACTTTGGGATATTTACCATCTTTCCATTCTTGCTTAGCCTGTTCGATACGTTCTTTACGGCTGGAAACAAAGTTCCACTCAATATAGCGCTTTCCAAGGTGTTCGCCACCAATCAGTGCCACGCGGCTGGATTTTGTAGCGGTCACTTTTAACTCGGGATTTCCGTTCAATATAGCCATGGAGTGTTCTTCAATAGTGACACCATCAATTTCTACTTCACCTTCGACTACATAAAGCCCACGTTCATCGGCATCAGGAAGCGCCAGAGTTTGCTCATGATCCATGCTTGCCTCAAGATAAATAGTCTTCGCAAAAGTCTTTACCGGCGAGGTTTTACCAAAGGCACTACCCATCATTACCTTTACTGTTATGCCATCAACCTCAAGCTCAGGAATATCGGCGCTCGGGTAGTGATAGAAGGCTGGTTCAATCTCTTCATCTTTTTCGGGCAAGGCTAGCCACAGCTGTAAACCATGCAACTGATGAACTGAATCTGTTACTTCGCGGCGCTCACGTTCAGAGTGAACAATGCCTTTGCCAGCAACCATCAAATTAATATCGCCAGGTTGAATGGGCTGCTCGCTACCCAGTGAATCACGATGGAGGATTTCACCTGCGAACAAATAGGTGACGGTGGCAAGGTTAATGTGTGGATGTGGGCGAACGTTAACGCCTTGGCCGGGTTGGAATACTGCAGGACCCATGTGATCAAAGAAAACCCAGGGACCAATCTGTTTCTGTTCGTGAGTAGGTATTGAGCGACGAACCATAAACTCACCTAAATCCTTATCGCGGGGCTTAATGACTCGCTCAATAGCCGAGCAGGGCTTTTCCTGACACTGTATTTCCAGTTCATTGTTTGCAAGGTTACTCATGCATTTGCCTCCCTAATCATTAAATTCAGTACATTCTACTATAAACTAAAATTGACCTTTCTTTTGATATATATCAAGAAATCCAGCCTATAAAGAGTTAATCTAACTCTAAGGCCAATATCAAGGAAAAGGGAAACACTATGGCACAGACAGAACGTAAAGTAGCACTGGTAACCGGCGGCAGCGCAGGAATAGGAAAAGCTATTGTAGAAGCATTTGCGGAACGTAAAGACTCTGTAGTCATTAGCGACCTCGATCAGGAGCGTGGTGAAAAACTGGCTGACAGCATTCGGCAGAAAGGTGGTGATGCTTTATTCGTTAAAACCGATGTGTCTGATCTTGAGTCAGTTAAATATCTATTTGAAACTATCAAAGATCGATATGGACGATTGGATTATGCAGTCAACAATGCTGGTATTGAAGGCGAGCAGAATGAAACAGCTGACTGCACCTTCGAAAACTTTGACCGCACTATAAAAGTCAATCTGTATGGCGTCTTCTACGGTATGAAACATGAACTAGACATCATGCGCGAGCAGGGCAGTGGTGTGATCGTCAACATCTCCTCCATTGCCGGCGAAGTCGGCTTCATGAATTTACCTGCCTACTGCGCTTCAAAAGGCGGCGTTATTCAGCTCACCAAAACCGCAGCGCTTGAATACGCCACTCGTAATATTCGCGTCAACGCCATTTGCCCAGCAGTTATTATGACCGAGATGGTTGAAAGGATTACCAATCATGATCCGGCGATTCAGGCAGAGTTTGCAAAATTGCAGCCAATGGAACGTGCAGGGCGGCCCGAAGAAATATCCGACAGCGTCATGTGGCTCTGTTC
Source organism: Kangiella aquimarina DSM 16071 (assembly GCF_000374105.1). Lineage (GTDB taxonomy): Bacteria > Pseudomonadota > Gammaproteobacteria > Enterobacterales > Kangiellaceae > Kangiella > Kangiella aquimarina. The sequence continues at coordinate 1,784,397 of NZ_KB893650.1, read as the reverse complement.
TGACAAATCCAGCTTCGTGACTGGCCAAGCGATAAATATCGATGGTGGTTATCTGGCAAGGTAATTAATAGACTAAATTCCCCTTAACGTTAGTCACAGTTGTGCCTGTTTGTTGAATAGCTCACAGGCATTTTTTTATTGCAATTCACAAAGGTACGTCTAGTATTAGCTCTTGTAGGGCAACCTACGCATAATAGGAGCACACACTATGTTCACACGCCGTACGTTTCTAAAAGGTTCTTTATTGTCTGCTTCGGCGATTGCTTTGCCCGGTGTGGCTAAGTGGGAAACTAAGGCTTCGCTGCCTTTTAATGTTCAGGAAATATATCCAGCGGTACATAAAGGTAAGATTTATGTGGCTGGTGGTTTAACGGTTAACAATAATGAACTTGAAGTGCTTTCAGATGTAGTTGTTTATGATCCAACCGCTGACTCGTGGCAGCAATCCATTGCTTTGCCTGAACCCAGGCACCATCCTTTTCTAATTTCTCATAATGACAAACTATTCGCTTTCAGTGGCTTTACCGTTTCTGAGCGTGGTAGCTGGACGGGAAGTCGAGATGTCTTGGTACTTGATGAAGAAAATAAACGCTGGCGCAAATATCCCAACCATATGAGTTATCCGCTGTGTGAAACAGTTGCTACATCTATCAACGGACGCATTCACTTAGCAAGTGGAAGAAGACCCAAAGGATTGAATAATGGCAACTGGAGTGACCATAGTGACGCCAGTAGCCATAAAGTGTTTGATCCTTCCAGCATGACCTGGGATTGTGCACATCCGATTCCAACCGCTCGTAACAGTGCTGCAGGCGCATATCTCAACGAGCTTTGGCACGTTATTGGTGGGCGTACCGTCGAAGGCGGCAATCTCGACAAACATGAAGTCTATGATTATAAAGCTGACAAATGGCACAGTCGTGCACCATTGCCGCAAGCGCAAGGTGGACTAGCCGCAGCGGTGATGAATGATCACATCTATGTTTTTGGCGGTGAGTATTTTGATAATGGCGGTGGCGTCTATAAAAAGGTATGGCAATATTCACCACAAGAAGACAAGTGGCAACACATTGGCGAAATGCCTGTTCCTCGCCACGGCCTGGGCGCAGTAGCCATAAACGATAGTATTTATGTAGTTGCTGGTGCAACTCAAGCTGGAGCAAAAGGCACTAGCAATAGACTATCTGTGTTTACATTATAATTTTGAAGGGACTTATTATGACTACAAAAGTGTCCAGCATTAAACAAATTGCCATTACGGTAAGTGATGTTGATAAAGCTTTAGAATTCTATAGAGACATCTTAGGTTTGGAGTTTTTGTTTAGCGCAGGTCCTAACCTAGCTTTCCTCAATGCTGATGCAGTTAGAATTATGCTAAGCACACCTCAAGGCGCTGGAGCTGTTGGTGCCAATTCCATACTTTATTTTAACGTCAATGATATCGAGTCTGCTTATAAGGCGTTTGTAGAGCAGGGCGCGAAAGCGGAGCGTGAACCCCAATTGGCGGCCAATATGCCTGACCATGATCTGTGGACTGGTTTTCTGCGAGATCCTGATAACAATCTAGTGGGGCTTATGGAGGAAAAGGCTCACGCTTGAAAATTTATTTCATTCACGTAGGCTGGTTGAAAACCGATTGATGGAGCTTGCATGAGTGATTCGAAAAAATCGCTATCGTTATTAGGCGCTGTTTCAATGGGCACGGGCGTTATGATTGGCGCTGGTATCTTTGCCTTAACAGGGCAAATTGCTGAATTAGCTAATGCTTTATTTCCGCTGGCTTTTCTTGCTGGCATGATTGTTACCAGTATTTGCGCATATTCCTACATCAAACTCTCACAAAACTATCCTTCTTCCGGCGGTATCGCCATGTTTCTGCAAAAGGCCTATGGTAAGGGTGCCACCACAGCGATTTTTGCATTATTGATGTTCTTTTCAATGATCATCAATCAAAGCCTGGTTGCCAGAACATTTGGTACTTACACATTACAGCTTTTTGAGATTGACCAGTTAGGACAGTGGGCAGTTCCTTTGTTAGGGGCATTGTTACTGGTATTTGCTTTTCTGATTAACATTATTGGTAATAAGTATATTGAAAGATTATCGGTAGCCATGGCTTTCATTAAGGCTATTGGTTTATTTCTTCTAGCTCTCGGAGGATTATGGGCGGCCGGATTCGATTTCAATAGTTTGCTTGATACCGCTAACCGTTCTCAACTCACTGAGAAGTTAGATATTTATCCGGCCTGGGGTTTTATCTCAGCAGTGGCATTAAGTGTTTTGGCCTATAAGGGATTTACAACCATCACGAATAGCGGTGATGAACTCATTGAGCCAAAAAAGAATATTCCCAGAGCCATTGCTATTGCAATTGGAATTTGTACCTTAGTTTACTTGCTGGTCGCGGTTTCAGTTAGCAGTAATCTTAGTATTCCTGAAATAGTTTCTGCTCGCGATTATTCTTTAGCTGAAGCAGCAAGACCAGCCTTTGGACAATGGGGGCTGACCATTACCGTGCTATTTGCGATTGTAGCGACAGTCTCCGGTGTTATTGCTAGTATTTTCGCAGTTTCAAGAATGTTAACCATGCTTACCAAGATGAAACTGGTTCCACATAGTCATTTGGGTATGCCCGGCAGTATTCAAAAGCATAATGTGGTTTACACGGTCGTTATTGCCATGTTTTTGACTCTATTTTTTGACTTAAGTCGAATTGCTTCCATGGGTGTGATTTTTTATATCCTCATGGATATTGCCATTCACTGGGGCGTATTGGTTAAGTTAAGAAATGATGTTGGCGCTAATCCGATAATTGTTTTAATTGCGATTACGCTTGATGCCATCATACTCTCAGTCTTTCTTTGGATTAAATGGCAAATGGACCCATTCGTTATCTGGGCAAGTTTAATTGGCTTAACTGTGATTGTGGTTGGCGAGCTTGTTTTCCTACGAGTTCTCAAGAATAAAACTCAATAAAATCAGATGCTTGAATAATCTATCAAATCAAGTAGGCTAGAAGTTATATTCAAATTTGAGGGAGCTTATGGAAGGTTTCAATGGCCAATCCGTTTTTCATGTGTCAGTCTTTAGCGGTGATTATTTCGGCAAGCTCTATGCCGGTACTGAGGCTTTAATTTTTTTGCTGGATGAACCTATTTCCAGCGAAGAAATGCAGGGTATAGCAAAGCGCAAAGATATCTCGGCCACCTGTTTTGTTTGGCCTTCTGATAACAGCTCGTCTTATCACATTCGTTTCTATAATCCAGATACTGAAATTCAGCTTTGTGGCCACGGCTTATTGGCAGCGGCAAAAGTCCTTTATGAAAGCCGTTCTAAACAATCACAAATGCCTGTTTCATTTATCACTCAATCTTCACATATCCGTACTAGAATAGATAACAAACAACAAATCTGGATTGGATTTGAACCGGCACTAATTGAGCCAACATCAATTCCAAACTGGGTTGAAGATTGCTGTAACATTTTACCTGCTGAAGTATCTAAAGTGGGGCCATGTAATGGTTACTGGGTTTTTGAATGGCCCGAGACTTTTGATTTGAAGGATCTCGCTGTTAATTTTGATAAATTAACCTTTGCAACAGAGCGAGCTTTAATAGCAACAACGAAGTCCAAAACGAAAGGTTTCGACTACGATATGCGATATTTTGCTCCACAGCATGGTGTTAATGAGGATAAGGCTACTGGTTCTGCAAACAGGGTGCTGGGTAGTTATTGGAATAAGCGATTAAAACTGCATACACTGAAAGCACAGCAGCTATCAGATGTGGGTGCTGTGATTGATATTGAATGCGAATCGCAAGAGCTCTCTGGAGCGGCAGAAGCAACAGTTTGGATTTCTGGAAAGGTTATAATCGATGCTTGATCAGACAAAGCCTGTAGGACTAAGTGACAATCTTGAACAAGTCTTAGAAGACTTTGTTGATGTTCGTACTTTTTCTGAAAAGCTATGTGAACCACTAAAACCTGAAGACTATAATCTGCAAGCTATCGCTGAAACCAGCCCAGCCAAGTGGCATCTGGCTCATACAAGCTGGTTTTTTGAAACCTTTATCCTGAAAAAGTTTTTACCAGACTATACATGCTTTAACTCTCAATTCGAATACCTCTTCAATTCTTATTACAACGCTATTGGTGAGCAATATCCCAGACCCCAGAGGGGATTGCTATCAAAGCCTGATGTTAAAGTAGTATATCGGTATCGCCAATTTATCACCGAGCAAATCAAACAGTTGGTTAGCGACTTAGTAGAGGCTAATAGCAATAATCTTAATGATGTGTTGAGCTTGTTACGGTTAGGAATCAATCATGAGCAGCAACACCAGGAACTGCTGTTGACCGACATCAAATACAATTTATTTCAAAACCCTTTGCATCCTGCTTATCGGGACTCAGAAGATTCTTTGCCACAATACTCCCCCAAAGAACCTTCACTAGAATCAATTAAATGGATAACTTTTGATGAAAAGCTGGTGTCCATTGGAGTCAATCAAACCGATGCACCAATCAGCCAATCTGATTTTGTATACGACAATGAAACACCCAGGCACAAGTTCTACCGACATTCTTTTGAAGTCGCCAATCGACTAATAACTAATGGCGAGTATCTAGAGTTTATAGAGCACGGTGGTTATAGCGACCCTCAGTATTGGTTAAGCGATGGTTGGGATGCAGTTCGAAATCACCAATGGCAAGCTCCATTGTATTGGTTCAAAAAAGATGGAAACTGGTTTATTTATACCCTGAACGGTGTGCAACCGTTGCCGCTTAATCAACCTTTATCGCATGTCAGTTATTATGAAGCTGATGCTTTTGCTCGCTGGAGTGGGGCACGCTTATTAACGGAGCAGGAGTGGGAATCGATAGCTATCAGTAACACACCCGAAACTGCTATGAATAATTTTGTTGAGGATAATGTCCTTCATCCAGTACCCGCTGCGGACAATGAGCAGTTACAGCAGTTATTCGGTGATGTGTGGGAATGGACATCCAGCTCATACTCGGCTTATCCTGGCTTTAAGCCAGCCGCTGGTGCAGTTGGTGAATACAATGGTAAGTTTATGTGCAATCAATATGTGCTTCGAGGAGGTTCATGCGTTACCAGCAGAAGCCACATTCGTAAAACCTATCGCAATTTTTTCTATCCTGATGCGCGCTGGCAGTTCTCTGGCATCCGTTTAGCCCGTGATCATTAATATTAATTGAGCCTTATGACATGAATTCAAAAGCACAAGCAATAAGCCAAGAGCAACAAGACATTCTTGATGGCTTAACTAGTGAGCAAAAACACATCAACCCAAAGTATTTTTATGATCATAGAGGCTCTAAGTTGTTCGAACAAATTACTGAGCTTGAAGAATATTATCCCACGAGAACTGAGCTCACCATTTTACATGAGTATGCTCAAGATATTGCTCAATATATTCAAAAAGACTCACTGATTATTGAGCCAGGTGCTGGCAACTGTACAAAAATCGAATATCTTTTAGAAGCTCTTCATCCTAGTGTTTATGTACCTCAGGATGTCTCAGAGGAATTCCTGCAAAAGTCAGCAGCACGATTGTCTTCTCGATACCCATGGTTGCATGTTGAGCCGATAGCCAGTGACTTTTCCGAACCTATTGTCTTGCCCGACAAATATCAAAATATGCAAAAGCATGTATTCTATCCTGGCTCCACTATTGGAAATTTTGAGCCTGATGACGCAGTTCAGTTTCTAAAAAATATGCATATACTTGTGGGTGAGAATGGAGGAGTAATATTAGGAGTGGATTTGCACAAAGATAATGATATTTTGCACGCTGCTTATAATGACGAGGAGGGCATAACTGCTGAGTTCAACCTCAATACACTTAGGCATATCAACCAGATTCTTGGGTCTGAAATCGACATTACAAACTTTAAACATATTGCTCTTTATAATCCGCAACAACAACGCATTGAAATGTATTTAGAAAGCAGGGCTGAGCAGGAATGCTCGGTACTTGGTTATACTATCGCCTTTAAGCAAGGCGAGTTAATTCATACAGAACATTCTTATAAATATACGCTGGATGGTATTGCTCAACTTGCTGAAAAAGCCGGGTTTAGATTGCAAAAAAGCTGGTTGGATGATGACGATTTATTCAGTGTCAATTATTTGCAGCGTATTACCCACAATTAATTATTGCCAGGGGATAATAAATGTTAGGAAACTTTTGTAAAAGTCAGCCAGCTCAACGGCAACTATCTGATGCCGCTCAATTTATCATTCTATCCTGGTTATTCTTGCAATTGGTTTTTTTCTCAAGCCAAATTCTTGCTAAAGAAGGTGAAGAGCTGCATGGATTTTTAGATTTTAATGCTTACCCGTATTTATCAGATGTTGATTCTGATAGTGTCTTCACTTTAAACATTGCAGCGGATTTAGGTAATCAATTTTCTTATTTCAGCTTACTCAACTTTTACAATCAAGATAATACCGGTGAGCTGAATGATACTACGACATATTACAGCGAACAGAATTTAAGATGGAAGATAAGTGAGGACAGCCCACTTGATTTAACGTTTCAGTCTAACTTTAGAACTGGTGATAACAATGATAGACATCGTTTGGGATTGAGGTGGAGGCTGAGTGACACAAAGTTACTGAGCGAAGCCTTTGATTCGATACATCTAACCTATGCAGTTAATTTTCACCTGGTTCAATTCGATAACGATCCGAATCATGTATGGCAGATGGAGCATAGCTTCTTCTTAAGAGCACCAGAATTTTCAGACAGTCTTTACCTTGCCGGTTTTATCGATCATACGTTTAATGAAAGCTTACCCGTTGATATTCCAGATAATCCGGTTGTAATGGAAGCTCAGCTGGGTTATCGAATAACGGGCGGTCTCTACGCTGTAGCTGAGTGGCGATTGAATCAATATCGTAGAAGCGATGTGAATAACCTTGCCCTTGGAATTCAATACAAACATACCTGGTAATTAATACAGAAGTCCTAATAGCGGTGCTATGATTCTCTTTCGATATATGATGACTTAAGACTTTCATTGATGGATATATTCATCGAATATGGCTATTTAGGCCTTTTCATTTCAGCATTTCTGGCGGCGACTATCCTGCCTCTTAGCTCTGAATTGGTTTTAACCGCTCTAGTACTCAATGGTTTACCGCCATTAACGTTGGTCTTAATTGCGACCCTGGGGAATGTCCTTGGGTCGTTAACAAACTATGGCTTAGGTTACTGGGCAAGTAAAACCGTTATTCAGAGCTGGTTGCGAATGTCTGAGTATGAATTTGTGCGAGCTGAAGAACGGTTTAAGAAATATGGAATTATTGCGCTTCTTTTTGCCTGGGTGCCAATCATTGGAGACCCGCTCACCGTTATGGCCGGTATATTACGTATAAGATTATTGTGGTTCCTTTTACTTGTGACAACCGGTAAGTTCCTGCGCTATTACATTCTTGCTACTTTGATTATTCAGTAAATCAACAGCGGTCTCTTCTTGCGTCATTCACCCATTAAAGCTAAGGTATTTTTTCTGATAAATATTTGGGGGTAATAATGACAAGATCTCAATTCCTATCTACCTTTTTAACTCTCCTGCTATTACTGGTATCTCATCAAGCGGCTGCTGATAAATATGCTCTAAAGGGCGGTCGATTGATTGATGGTTATGGTGGTCCGCCATTGGCTAACAGCATTATTCTGGTTGAGGATGGTGTCATTAAAGCCGTTGGGCAGGTTGGGCAGCTTGATATACCAGAGGATTTTAAAATAGTTTCGACTGAAGGTATGGATGTATTGCCGGGCCTATGGGAAAGTCATGCGCACCTGATGCTGAATGGGCATGCGGATTATAGTCATTGGCAACCGACTTATCGTGAGCGTCAGGTCAGTGAAATCATGCCGGCAAGCGCAGTTCAATTATTACTTGCTGGCGTAACCAGTGCTCGAGATTTAGGCGCAAACCTTGAAGACTCAATTGAAATTAAAAGTCAGATAGAGAAGGGCGAGATAGCAGGTCCTAACCTATTCGTTTCAGGTCCATTTTTACAATACGAACTCTATCCGGGCTCCGAGCATTATCGCTGGGGCGTAAAAACAGTTCGTGAAGCCAAACAAAAAGTCAGACAGCTAGCAAAAGCTGGTGTCGACATGATTAAACTGGTCGATCAGGACCAAATGGATCTCGAAGTTGCACAAGCTATAGTCAATACCGCACACGAGAACAATCTAAAAGTCATAGGCCATTCGCATCGACCTGACGAGATCCGAGTGGGTTTGAAAATAGGTGTTGATAATTTCGAGCATACAGGATTAACCACAGCGCCAGAGTACCCAGAAGATGTCATGAAGCTGCTCAAAGAGCGTACGGCAACCGGGCGTGTAGCGGGAGGGCCTTTATTTTGGACTCCAACCGTAGAAGGGCTCTATCAATACCCTGAGCTAATTAAGAACCCAGAGCGTCTGGATAATACATGCTGGCATCGTGGCTTAAAGCCAGACACCATTAAAGACATCAAAGCATCATTAACCGACCCTGGTAAACTGGACTATATGCAGCTAACGCCACTTCGCCAACCCACTTTGAAAAAGAAAATTGCACAACTTAAAGAAGCCGGAGTGGTTTTCTTGATCGGTACTGATAGTGGCATTCCGACAAAATTCCATTGCCAAAGCACTTGGAATGAAATGGCGGTTTTGACAAATGATATGAATATTCCAGCGATGGACGTTATTCGCTCAGCAACATACTGGCCGGCAGTTATGATGGGAGTGCAGGATCGTCTGGGAAGCTTAACTCCTGGGAAGCAGGCAGACATTATTGCTGTTGAAGGCGATGTTTTGCGTTACATGAACATACTTTCAGACGTAGATTTTGTCATGAAAAATGGTGTTATCTATCGTCAGGATGGCCAGGTAATTGAAGAGAAACTAGCGCCCAAGCAGAGACAATAGCATTATAAAAAACTCCTACCCATGAAATGAGTAGGAGTTTACATATTTAACCGAATGCTAGCCAAATACCAACTGCTATCATTAGGGTTCCCGATAGTCGATTGATTATTCTTACATTATCACTACGCTGCAAGATACGTCTCAAAGTCTTTCCGCCTGTGGCATAGAGCATCAAAAAAGTAAATTCACTTAATAAGATAATGACTACAAGAGCGGCAAGTTGTGGTGGCATTGGCATATCGGGATTGATAAATGAAGGTAATAATGAAACGGTAAATGCCCAGCCCTTAGGGTTTGCGATCGCAGTAATAAAGCCTTGTGTGGCCAGCTGCTTTCCGGAAACTGTTTGGGGTTGGTTATTAGACAAATCAATAGCCATCTTGCCACGGGAGCGCCACATCTGGATTCCTAAATAAATAAGATAGGCGCCACCGCCATATTTAAGAACCAAAAATGCAGCAGGGTAGTTCAGCATGATAGTGGCTACACCTACCACAGCCAACACGGACACCAGTGCTACACCAATCAATTCACCCCACATCATATACATAGTTCGTCGAACACCGATACTCATGCCAAGTGTCAGGGCAAGTGTCATACACATACCAGGTGTGGCAGAAATCAATAGAAACGTAGGAATAAAGAGTAAAATTAAAGTGGTATCTAGCATGAGATATAAATTGATATATGAGAGTGGAGTGATAATAAGATGCGCAGTCTACCACAGAATATCTGCGTAGTCGCTTCTTTACACCTTGGTTTGTAAATTATCTCTTTAAAATTCAATATCTTATATAAATAATTTGTACATATACTATTGGAAATTATACGGCTTTATTAGTTTTTCTTTAATTAAACACATTTGTTTGTAATAAGTATAAATTACTTAATATTTTTTCAGGTTTTACTAATCAAAGTGTGTTAACCAAATTTGGTTGTATAGTGAGAATTATTTACTGGATAGTTTCGTGGCACGGTACAATTTCTTCACATTACCCAGTTTTAAATGGAGTGCCTAGAATAAAAGCTAAGTTTAACTTGAGAAAGTTAGACAGAGTCTAATAAAAGCAGGGACTTATCCTGCTTTTATTAGGTGTAGGTGGTCTTTATTTTTTACCGCGATGAACTAATTGGTACAAAATCGGTAACACTATCAGCGTCAGCAGAGTAGAGGAAATAATTCCTCCGATGACTACTGTTGCCAGAGGTCTCTGAACTTCTGCACCAGTGCCGGTATTGAGCGCCATTGGAATAAAGCCTAAGCTCGCCACCAACGCAGTCATTAGAACGGGGCGAAGACGAATCAATGCGCCATCAATCACCGCTTTGGTCAGATCTCCAGTTTGATGCCATAGATCGCGGATAAAAGCCACCATAACTAAGCCGTTCAATACTGCAACACCGGATAAAGCAATAAAGCCAACCCCAGCTGAAATTGATAGCGGCATGTCTCTAACCCATAAGGCTAACACACCGCCAGTTAAGGCCAGGGGCACCCCGGTAAAGATGATCAGTGAATCCTTTAGCGAACCAAAAGCCATCACCAGAAGGGCAATGATAATTAACAGGGTAATCGGTACCACAATCGTAAGACGCTGACTGGCAGATTCCATCTGCTCAAAGGTGCCCCCGTAATCCAGCCAATAACCACTGGGGATATTTACTTGCTGGTTTATCCGTTGTTTAACCTCTTCAACAAAACTGCCCAAATCCCTATCGCGCACGTTGGCAGTGACCACCACACGACGCTTACCGTTTTCACGGCTAATCTGTGCAGGCGCTGGCTTGAGTGCCAGTTCAGCTACTTCATTCAAAGGCACGAAGCCTCCATCAGGAAGAGGGACGGGCAGAAACGCCAGATTATCAATATCGGTGCGTATTGCTTCCGGCAAGCGAACCACCAGTTTAAACCGGCGATCTCCTTCATAGATTAAGCCTGCTTCTTCGCCACCAATACCAGCTGCAACCAGTTCCTGGAGGTCATTCAAATTTAATCCATAGCGTGCCAACATCATACGTTTAGGGATAATCGACAGCATGGGAAGGCCAGTGACCTGTTCTACACGGGCATCTGCGGAGCCTTCAATGCCTTTAAGTACTTTCAGGATATCATTGGCTGTTATGACCAGTTGATCCAGATCGTCGCCAAAAACTTTAATACCCAGATCGGCCCGTACACCTGAGATCAGTTCATTAAAACGCATCTGAATTGGCTGGGTAAATTCGTATTTATTACCAGGCAGTTGCGTGACAGCGGCTTCCATCTCCGCCACTAAATCAGCCTTTTCGCGATCAGGATCGGGCCACTCACTGCGGGGCTTTAGAATTACGAAGTTATCCGCCACACTGGGTGGCATGGGGTCGGTGGCTACTTCGGGTGTCCCAATTTTTGCATAAACTTTATCGACTTCAGGAAAATCTTTTAAGCGCTCTTCAAGAACCTCCTGCATATCAATGGACTGCTCAAGGCCAGTACCAGGAATGCGTAACGCATGGAGTGCAATATCACCTTCATCCAGTTGCGGAATAAATTCCGAACCCAAAGTCGTCAGTAACCAAACGCTGAAGACAATCAGTGCTGATGCGGCAGATACCACTAGCCAACGAAATCGAAGTGCCATCTCCAGAACCGGTCGATAGAAAGACTTACTGACTACAATAATACGGCTTTCCTTTTCACTGATTTTGCCGCCCATGAATAAAGCGACGGCAGCTGGCACAAAGGTCAGTGACAGAAACATAGCCGACAATAATGCCATAACTACGGTTGCAGCCATTGGGTGGAACATTTTTCCTTCCACACCAGTAAGGGTAAATATTGGGATGTAGACCACGGTGATTATCGCAACCCCGAACAAACTGGGTCGAATGACTTCACTGGTTGCCTGATAGACCAATTCCAGCCGCTCGCGAAGTTCAAGTCGTTTGCCAGTTTGTTGCTGGGATTCGGATAGACGTCGGATACAGTTTTCAACAATAATCACAGCGCCATCAACGATCAGACCAAAATCTAATGCACCAAGGCTCATCAGATTAGCTGAAACACCAGTGTGTACCATCCCCGTGATAGTGGCCAGCATTGACAAAGGTATCACTGCAGCTGTAATCAGCGCTGCACGAATGTTGCCAAGCAAAAGAAACAAGACCACAATCACCAACAACGCTCCTTCGAGCAGGTTTTTCTGTACAGTGGCAATGGTTTTGTCCACCAAAGAAGTGCGGTTATACACCGCTTCTACCTCTATCCCCTTTGGCAGAGAAAGCTTAATTTCCTCAAGCTTTTGCGCCAGCTCCTGAGCTACGACCTGGGGATTTTCACCAATCAGCATCATCGCTGTTCCCATGACCGTTTCGTGCCCATCACGGGTCGCAGCACCAGTCCGCAATTCCTTGCCTATTGCTACTTCTGCAACATCCTTGATGGTTACTGGCACATTGCCAAAGCGACCAACGACGACACTCTCAATCTCCGAAATAGTGGCAAGCTGACCGGGTGAACGAACCAGTAACTGCTGGCCATTCTTTTCGATATAACCTGCACCACGATTGTTGTTATTACTGCGCAGAGCGCTAGCCACATCCTCCATGGTAACACCCATCTGCAACAATCGTTGTGGATCGGGACGTACGTGATATTGCTTATCAAAGCCGCCAATAGTATTGATTTCTACCACTCCGGGAACCTGTGCCAACTGTGGCTTTATGATCCAGTCCTGTACCTCGCGCAGTGCCATGGCATCCCAGGGCTTTCCATTTTCCTGTGTAGCTTCTGGAGCCGCTTCGACGGTGTAGACGAAGATCTCACCCAGACCTGTAGCGATAGGCCCCATTTCAGGCTCCAGCCCAGCAGGAAGCACGCTTTTTATCGCAGACAAGCGCTCATCTATAAGGTTACGGGCATGATAAATGTCCGTTCCTTCCTTGAACACTACGGTAACTTGTGACAATCCGTAGCGTGATAGTGAACGGGTATAATCAAGTTCCGGCAAGCCGTAGAGTGCTGTTTCTACAGGAAAAGTTATTCGCTGCTCAGCTTCCAGAGGTGAATACCCCGGTGCTTCCGTGTTGATCTGCACCTGCACATTCGTGATATCTGGCACGGCATCAATTGGCAGCTTTTGGTAACTCCAGATCCCAATACCAATTACTGCCAGCATCAAGATCATAATCAGGAAGCGTCTCTCTATAGAGAGGCGCAAAATTGCATTAATCATGTTGGCCTCCCGCTTAGTGATCGTGTGAAGCGCCGGATTTTTCGATATCGGCTTTGATCAAATAACTGTTTTCCACCACATAGTTATCGCCAGGGTTTAGACCGATCAGAATCTCTGTATAGCGTCCATCACTAAGCCCTAGTTTCAGAGGACGAATCTCATAGGTATCACCAACTTTGATAAATACTACCGTCCAGTTGCGAAAACTCTGCAAGCCTCGGTTGTCTACGGCAAGGGGTACTTCAATTTTTTCGACATCAATCTGACCTTGAACTAAATCACCAGGCGCCATTTCACCATCCTCATTATTTAAAACTGCTCGAGCGATGACATACGGTGATCCTGAGGAGGTAGTAGTGATGTGAGTAAGTTTGCTCTCGTCAGTGTGATTATTATGGATGATATGGACAATTTGCCCGGCTTGAACCTCTGAGCGTTGGCCTGGAAAGATTTTGAATTCGGCCCATAGCTTTTTGTTACTAACCAATGTTAAGAGCGGGGCATTAGTAACAGTTTCACCTACATTGACGGAGCGCTCCTGAATGATGCCAGCGATTGGGGCGCGCAATTCATAACGTTGCAGGCTTTCGTTTGACTCAATAATTGCCAGAACATCCCCTTTATTGACTTGGTCACCGATGTTGACATGAACCGCAGTCACCACGCCTGGGAATCGTGCACGAATGTGCGCTTTCTGATCGGGAGGCGTAACCAAACGGCCATAAACTGGTAAATGACGCTCAATGCTAGCGGGACCGGCAGGCTGTGTAGTAATTCCTACTTTTTTAGCCATGTCTTCCTTAATTTGGATTCGTCCTTCATAGGATTGCCACTGCCATTGGTAATTACTGCCATCCAGACGCAAGTCCACTGACACATCGAATGAGTGTGGCTCAGTTACAACGCCATCACCAAGCCAATAGTCGTTGTTTTGGTTGAAGTTAAATATATCTTGCTGACCACCTAGACGTGTTAAAGTTACCGTCAGTTTTGCGTCTTTAACAGGTTTTCCATCTTGTGTAATCCACGCACGGTATTCGGGTGGAACACCACGTTCGAAAATCGCCAGTTCTAAGGTAACATTGCCGTCACTTAGTATCTTCCCGCCATTCGGGCCTTTAGCTTGTTGGAGACTTTTATTAGTTTCGGCGCTCTGTGCAAAGGCGTTTGTCACGTTATGGGCTAAGACCATCAATGGAATCAGCAAAAGCAGCGACCAACGTTTAAGAAATTGTGTCTTTTGTAGGTTCATTTTTAATGTCCTGAATTCTGTTTGTAACTTATGCGCTAACATAGCTTTAGAGTTCGACTGCAGGTTGAGTCAGTGGCTGTGCAATTAATTGCTCAATGGTCACTCCAAACAACAACACAGCAACAGCTTCATCAATCAGTTTTCTCTTGGCAGCAATCAATTCCTGTCTAGCCAAAACATACTCAAAATAGCTATATCTACCGCGCTTATATGCCTCTTCAGAATCACTTAGCGCAGACAAAAGGGCAGGGATAATATCCTGCTCAAGACGTTGAGTAGTCTTTATCGATTGCTCTCTATATTGATAGGTTTTCGCTAGTTGAGTCTGTAGGCGAAGCAGGGCAGTTCTCTTGCTAACAAAGGTTTGTTCTTTTGCTGCTTGAGCGCGTTGATAAGCGCCTTGATTTCGCGACTCGGTAAACAGCTCCATGCTGAACCCTGCTTTTAACCCTATGTCGCCACTGGCCTCGTTACGAACAACGCCAACAGACCAGTTCAGGTCACTTTGATTGTTTGATCTGACCAGATCTAACTCAGCATCCCTGATACGTTCAAGTGCAGCATATTGCCGGATTGATGGGTTATTCTGTATTTCAGTAAGTAACTGTTCGAGGCTTCGACTCTTTCCAAATTGATAAAGATTTCCTTGAACGGCAAAGGAGGACACATCCAACTCTCCCCACATAGAAGCGAGATTTACTTGCGCTGCGCGATAATTAGATTGCTCTTTATTGAGTGTTAGTTCTGCCTGAGCAAGAGAAGCCTCAGCTCTACTCGCTTCAGCCGTCATACTGGCACCAAGCTTCACCCTCCGCTTAACAATTGTAATAGCTTTTTGTGCTATCTGTACTGACTCTTCGGCAAGTTTTATTCGCTCTTGAGCTGCTAGAACCTCAAGATATCGTTTAGTCGTTTCAGACAGCAATTCCAATGTCTTAAGTCGTTTTTGTGTACCCAGATAGTCATTATTTGCTGTCACGACTTGTTGGCGGGCATCCAACTTTCCACCCAGCTCAATTGCTGAAGAAAGTGAAACGGTCAATTCTGAATTGTCTAATCCGCTATACTCTCCATTACCAGAAAAATTTTCAAGTTCAACACCAAGCTGGTAGCTGGGTTTAACTGATGCCGTAGTCATAGCACCTTCAAGCTCCTTAAACTGGTACTGAAATAGCTCCAGTTCAGGGTTGCTGTCTAAAGTCATTTTTAATGCTTGTTGTAAATTTAGTGTTAGCTTTGCCACAGACATATTTTCCATAGCAATCGACTGTTGTGGCGCATGTAATGTGACAACTCCGAAAAAAAACAAAATCATTAACCGCAAAGCGGCAGGACGTACGTGCTCATAGAACATATAAATTATTCTCCAAACCAATAAACAAAGGGGCTTTTATCAAAATCTGTTAATTAATGTGATTTTAATGATGCGTCTATTGTCTGGGAGGACGTTCCAAAGAAGTGATTACACCCACTTCACCTGAGAGGTTGAAGCTGTTTGGTTTAATATTTATGGAGTAAAAGGAGAGAGTGAATTCCTTGAGGAAATACATATAGATATGACATGTATGGCAATGATAACAACTAACACATCCGGAACAGTCGTCACTCAATAGCTCTTGTTCAAAATGAAAAGTGTCCTTATCAACATCAAGTTCTGTCGTACATTCCAAAGAATTAATTGCTAAAGAGCAGGTGTAGCCTTCCGCATATTGGCCATATAACTGAAAGGCATCAGCCAAAGGAGCGACTGCCTGTATTAGCAAGAGCAAAACAAAACTGTGTGCGAGTCGACGTGCTAGCAAAGTATCGGCCAGTCATTAAAAGAAATCAGATGGTATAGATATTCGAACTTAAATACAAGATAGTTAAATACTAAGATCTTGTTTATTTCAAATTATTACAACATTGTAATCTTGGCGTCATAATGCTGTCAGCGGAGTTGTTCGATAATTGGTGTGAAATAGTTTATTTGATCAGAAATTACGAGCAAATTAATTTTAAACATCAGATCTATTGATAAAGATAAGCAGTCACATCTTTAGATTTGTAACTAGATAATATTTACCAAAAAGGTTTCATCATCACTGCATGCGAAAAGTTTGTTTAAAATATTACATTACAATTATCGCTTTACTGGCCTTTACTTTCCAGTTTTTTGGCGTTGATGGATTGTCATGCAAAGAAATGAAGCCTAAAGATATTACTGTTGTTCAAGGAACTGTAAACTTAGGCTTGGTTACTCGGCAACATCATGTAGATCGCACAACGTCCATAGGTATCGCAAAGGTAGATTCCCACATCTGCTGCAGCCAGGTTGAATGCACTCAGATGGACTGTAACTATACTAAGGTTGCAGTTCTGAGCACTGTTAAGACTTTCCTCGCAAAGTTGTCTTACATGCCCAACTTAGAAAATACAATTTCCTTTCAAACCCAAGAGAGGACTTCACTGTTTCGCCCCCCCATCTCCCAGTGATATAGGGTTACTACGCCTAAAATACGGGTTTGTAACCATTTTACTACTCAAATATTAAATGTACTGCGGAACAGCTATTAAAAGCTCTCATCGCGCTAATTAACCGGGAGTTACTATGAAATTCGTATCGAATTATCTGTCTCATACTGTAATGTTTTTTTCTTTGTTATTTCTAGTCGCTTGTTCACAGGGTGAACAAGAGCCAGAAAAAACCTCATCTATTGCCTTGCTTAATGTTTACAAAAGTCAGTCTTGCAAATGCTGTCAAAAGTGGATTCGCCACATTGAAGACGCCGGCTTTGCCACTAAGATTTATCATCCAACCGATTTATATAGCATTAAAAGCGATTATAAAATTCAGCCCAAATACCGCTCTTGCCATACAGCAGTTACAAGCGATGGCTATGTATTCGAAGGCCATATACCTGGTCGTTTTATACAGCAGTTTCTGCAAAATCCACCAGAGGATGCAATCGGTCTAAGTGTTCCGGGAATGCCGGTGGGCAGTCCTGGAATGGAAGTGGGGCAGAAGTTTATGCCTTATAAAGTATTGCTACTAAAAAAGGATGGTTCAGCTGAAATATTTACTTCAATAATTAGTCAAGAACAGCAAAAGGTAAAATCACAATGAAGATTCAATTGCTATTTCCAATAGTTTTGCTGGTAGGAGTAAATTCTCAAGCTTATACCTTGGAAGAATTTATAAACACGCAGCGTATGCATACTCAAAACAATTTAACCTTAGAATCCGCGGTTGTTTTGGCAATTACTTCCGATCCCTGGCTGAATGCTAGTCGTTACCGTGAGGATGCATTGACCAGTGAATCAATTTCTGCTTTATCGCTACCTGATCCTAAGGTTAGTCTAATGGCAGCTAATCTACCAACCGACGGTTTTGACATTAATCAAGAGCCGATGACCCAGCTAAGCATTGGTGTTAGCCAGAAGTTTCCTCGTGGCCAAACTCTCGAGTTAGGAAGCCGCAAAAAAATAGAACTCGCTAAGCAAGAACCTCTTTTACGTCAAGATCGTGCTGCTAGAGTTCGAGTCATCGTTACACGGTTATGGCTAGAAGTCTTTAAAGCACAGGAGAGCATACGACTAATAGAGCAAGATCTTGCTTTGTTTGAACAACTATTGGATGCAACAAAAGCCAGTTATTCCTCAGTGGTTGGGCGTGCAAGACAACAAGATTTAGTCCGTGCTCAATTGGAGTTGACCCGGATAGATGATCGCCTAACTGTGTTGCAACAAGAGAAGGATGCCAATTTGCAGCGGCTAACTGAGTGGGTTGGCTTCCTCCCGAACCCTATACTTCCCAATAATCTCCCAGAAGTCAGTACCCTCAATCCTATTATAGGCAATGAAGCTAATATGGCACTGGAGGTATTGTACGAAAAGATACATCAACACCCATCTTTAAAGGCGGTGGATCAGCGAATTAATTCTATGGAAATAGAAGTTGAATTAGCACGTCAGAAATATAAACCTGAATGGGGACTAAATGCCCAGTATGGTAATCGGGCAGAAGATTCCTTTGGACGTGAGCGGGCAGACATGTTTTCAGTTGGTATCAGCTTCGATCTGCCAATCTTTACTGACAATTTACAGGATAAGGAAGTCAGTGCGGCTGTATCAAGAGCCGAAGCCATTCGAACCGAAAGACAACTTTTAGTGCGTAAATTAATAGCTGAACTGGATACTGCGATTAGTCAGCTAAACCGTTTGAACGAACGTCAAAAGTTGTATGTCCAGGAACTTTTACCACAAATGGCAGAGCAAGCAGAGGCTTCCCTTACAGCTTATAACAATGACGATGGAGATTTTGCCGAAGCCGTTCGCGCACGTATTGCTGAACTGAACGCGAAAATTGAAGCGCTAGAGATCTCAGTAGAGCGATTTTATGTGATTACTCAAATTAATTACCTACTGGTGGGTAAGGCTGATACAAACGCCCAGTCGGTTAAATAAATTTTCAGGAGCAAATATGAACCTATTAACGAAAACAATAACCGGTGTTTTGATCGGTGCTTTTTTGGGAGCTATGGGAGTCTGGTTATTATCTAACACTACTACCGACTCCAATGAGGAAAAACCTTTGTATTGGGTTGCGCCTATGGATCCTAACTATAAACGTGATAAACCCGGTAAATCGCCTATGGGGATGGACTTGATTCCTGTATATGAGGAGAAAGGTAACGGTAAGTCACAAGGTACAATCAGTATAAATCCCGATGTAGTTAACAACTTGGGCGTACGTACAGTTGAAGTTAAGAGTGGTGATATGAACAACACTGTACAAACTGTAGGATACGTCCAGTATGACGAAGACCGTTTGTTACATATCCACCCCAGGGTCGAAGGCTGGATCGACAAACTCTATGTTAAAGCAGCGGGCGAACCGGTCATTAAAGGTCAGCCAATATATGAACTCTATGCTCCAACATTAGTCAACGCTCAGGAAGAGCTGCTCTTGGCTCTTAGACGCAAAGATCCAATCCTTATAAGAGCTGCAAACGAGCGACTGGCCGCTCTACAAGTTCCCCAATCAGAAATTGGTCGTGTAAGAAAAACTGGTCAAGTCAGTCAGACCATTCAAGTGAGTGCACCACAAGCAGGAGTCGTAGATAAGTTAATGGTTAGGGAAGGAATGTTTGTCAAACCGGGTGAGAGCATAATGGCAATCGCTCAATTAGATCACATCTGGGTAATTGGCGAAGTCTTTGAAAGAGAGGCTTCCTTTGTAAGTGTTGGGGATGTTGTTCGTATGCATCTTAATTATTTGCCTGGTCGTGAATGGCTGGGAAGGGTCGATTATATTTACCCATCACTCAATAACGTCACTCGTACAGCCCAAGTTAGAGTACATTTCAATAATCCCGATTCTTATCTCAAGCCGGGTATGTTCGCTCAGATGCGGATTGAGGCAAAGCCGATGTCAAATGTCTTATTAATCCCACGGGAAGCTCTGATTCGTACTGGGAACCAGTCCCGGGTTGTACTGGCAATGGAAGGAGGGCATTTTAAGTCGGTAGCTGTTAAGGTAGGACATATCAACAACGAACAGGCGGAAATCATTTCGGGTCTCGAAGCTGGTGATCGCATTGTAACTTCTGCACATTTCCTAATTGATTCTGAGTCGAGCAAGACTTCAGATTTCCAACGGATGAACCATGAATCTGGCAATGCTGGCGCAACCCCTCAGCCGCAATCGGTATGGGTAGCGGCTCGCATTGAAAGCATTATGGACAACCACCGCATGCTTGTGCTTGAACATGATCCCGTAGATGCCTGGCAATGGCCTGCTATGACTATGGATTTTTCTGTCGCCGCCAATGTAGATTTAATGGGGCTCAAACCTGATATGAGACTGCATGTGGAAATCACTAAGCAAATTGATAACGAATATATTGTTAGTCAAATTCATCGACCTGATGCTACGAATAAAATGAAAATGGATAAAGCGGAGGATCAAGAAGTTCATAGTAGTGGTCATAGTGATATTGAAATGGACCACAGCCAACATCAGTCTTCGCAGAATGAATATTTGGAAAAGAGTCACGGTCAACACAAAGCGAAAAATCATGAGGGAATGGATATGGATCATGTTCAAGAAAACATGGAGGTTCAGCCATGATTGAAGGTATAATTCGCTGGTCTGTCAAAAACCGCTTTTTCGTGTTACTTGCCACGCTAATCCTAGCTGGGATTGGTGGTTGGTCACTTAAGAACACACCAGTAGACGCGATCCCTGATCTATCAGACGTTCAGGTGATAATTAAAACGAACTATCCTGGGCAAGCACCTCAAGTAGTCGAGGACCAGGTCACTTACCCCTTAACTACTGCTATGTTGTCGGTACCGGGTGCGGTAACTGTTCGCGGATATTCATTTTTTGGGGACTCATATGTCTATGTTATTTTTGACGAGGACACAGACGCTTATTGGGCTCGCTCCCGAGTACTAGAATATCTATCTCAAGTAGCTCCAACCTTGCCGAGTAATGCCCAGCCGCAACTCGGTCCTGATGCCACTGGGGTTGGTTGGGTTTATCTATATGCTCTGGTGGATCGAACCGGAAAGCACGACATTAGTCAGTTGCGTAGTTTGCAAGATTGGTTTCTAAAATACGAACTACAAACAGTACCTGGAGTATCGGAAGTCTCTGCCCTCGGTGGTATGGTTAAGCAATACCAAGTAAAGGTGCATCCGGATAAATTACGAGCTTTCAATATTCCACTTTCTCATATTCAAATGGCGATCCAAAGGGGGAACCAGGAAGTAGGTGCATCAGTGGTAGAAATGGCTGAAGCTGAGTACATGGTTCGCGCTTCCGGCTACATCCAAGGGAAGGAAGATCTTGCCAATATACCTCTTGGTTTAAATGTCAATGGCACGCCTTTGTTACTCAAAGATGTTGCTGATATTACAGTTGGACCACAAATGCGTCGTGGAATCGCAGAACTCAACGGTGAAGGTGAAGTCGTCGGTGGCATAGTAGTAATGCGCTTTGGCGAGAATGCACAAAAAACCATTGATGGTGTCAAAGCCAAACTTGACACCCTTAAAAATGGGCTACCGGAGGGTGTTGAGCTTGTGACTGTCTATGATCGATCTGGCCTGATCGAACGTGCAGTTGAAAACCTTTGGTACAAGTTATTAGAAGAGTTCATTGTTGTGGCCTTAGTGTGTATAGCTTTCCTATTTCATGTCCGCTCTAGTCTTGTAGCAATTGTCAGCCTGCCGGTTGGTATTTTGGCAGCCTTTATCGTCATGCATGCTCAAGGACTCAATGCCAACATCATGTCACTGGGAGGGATTGCTATTGCAATTGGTGCGATGATAGACGGTGCCATCGTAATGATCGAAAACATGCATAAGCACATGGAGCGAACTCCGTTAACGAAAGAGAATCGCTGGCAAGTTGTCGCAGAATCCGCAGCAGAAGTAGGTCCAGCCCTTTTTTTCAGTTTGTTGATTATAACTGTAAGCTTTGTACCAGTATTTACACTGGAAGCTCAAGAAGGCCGCATGTTTTCGCCACTAGCTTTCACCAAAACTTATGCGATGGCAGCCAGCGCCGCATTGGCGGTAACTCTGGTTCCGGTACTTATGGGATATTTCATCCGCGGTAAGGTTTTGCCCGAACATAAAAATCCACTAAACCGAGCACTCATCGCCGTGTATATGCCAGCATTAAGGACTGTACTTCATTACCCAAGATCAACTCTTGCATTGGCCTTCATTATCACTGTGGTAGGGCTGTGGCCAGTGAATAAGATTGGTAGTGAATTTATTCCACCTCTGGATGAAGGTGATCTAATGTACATGCCAACTACTTATCCAGGTTTATCCATCGGCAAAGCGCGAGAAATTTTGCAACAGACTGACAAGCTAATTGCAACTGTGCCTGAGGTTAAAAGTGTTTTCGGTAAGATCGGGAGGGCAGAAACAGCCACCGACCCAGCCCCCTTAACCATGATTGAAACTTTTATCCAATTAAAGCCAAGAAAAGAATGGCGAGAAGGGATGACCACAGTCAAGCTTAAAAAAGAGTTGGATGCTCTAGTTAAAATTCCAGGGCTGACAAATGCTTGGGTTATGCCAATTAAAACTCGTATCGATATGCTGGCTACCGGCATCAAAACACCGGTGGGTATTAAAGTGGCTGGCCCAGATCTCAAAGAAATAGAAAAAATTGGTAGGCGGTTGGAACAGGTTTTAAAAGATGTACTAGGAACTGCCTCTGTATATTCTGAGCGAGTGGCAGGTGGCCGCTATATTAAAGTGGATATTCAGCGTGATAAAGCCGCTCGTTATGGTTTAAATATCGCAGATGTCCAGCAAATTGTAGCTACGGCTATTGGAGGGATGAATGTCACTCAAACTATCGAGGGGCTTGAGCGCTATCCTGTCAATCTTCGTTACCCACAGGATCTTCGCAGTTCCCCGGAACAGCTTGCCTTACTGCCGATTGTAACTGAGAGTGGTCAGCAAATTGCGTTGGCTGATGTGGCGAATGTTTACATTGAAGACGGGCCTCCTGCCATCAAAAGTGAAAATGCGCGGCTTAACGGCTGGACCTTTGTTGATATTGATGGGGTTGATATTGGTAGTTATGTCAAAAATGCAATGGAGGTTGTGGAGGAGCAGGTTGATCTACCAGCAGGTTATTCACTAAATTGGTCTGGACAATATGAGTATATGCTGCGCGCAAAGGCAAAACTGACTTATGTGGTGCCTCTGACACTGGCTATCATTATTATATTGCTCTATTTTAACTTTAGAAGTTTTGCAGAAGTAGCCATCATCATGGGCACTTTGCCCCTTGCCATGGTGGGTTCAATCTGGTTAATGTACTTGCTTGGTTATAACTTCTCTGTAGCGGTAGGCGTGGGTTTTATCGCCCTTGCTGGTGTTGCCGTAGAAATCAGCGTCATCATGCTGGTTTATTTAAATCAGGCCTATCGGCATATGGTGGACGAGTGCAAGCGGCAAGGTGTTGAACCTCGACTGGAAACTCTGCGTCAGGCTGTTTTACAAGGTTCAGGCTTAAGAGTACGTCCAGTTATGATGACAGCAGCTGCTATTATCGTGGGGTTATTACCGATTATGTATGGAACAGGCACCGGTTCAGAAGTCATGAGCCGAATTGCGGCACCCATGGTAGGAGGAATGTTGAGCGCAGTCATTCTTACACTGTTAGTTCTACCAGTTGTTTACCTTCTTTGGAGAAATCCAAAAGAAAAACAGTCCAAGTGACTTGAGTTTTACCTGATCAAGATCAATCCATAGACCCCATCATTACAAATCTGTAATGATGGGGTCATCTACCTGTCACCTCTACTCCGTTAGCATAATTATTAACATATGACATTACTCTGTATTTGGTATTGCTTGACCTGTGTCTTGGACAGAGGTGTATAACCTCCTATAGCACGCGGTTATATAGTTCTCAGGTTTAAGGCCGCTGATTGACTCAGATCAAGATCCTGGTTCCGGCGGAAGCTTAGAAAGACATGACTGGATCAAAAGGAGGGTGGCATGAAAGTCATCGAGGTTGCCAAACTATTGGGGGTTACTGCAGACACAGTACGGTTTTATACCCGAATCAAAATTCTGAATCCCACCAAAAGCAAGGCCAATGGTTATCGGGAATTCAGCGACAAAGATGTTAAGCGATTGCGCTTTGTGTTGAGCGCACGGAAGTTGGGATTTTCGGTCGAAGATATTCAAGAAATTCTCAGTCATGCGGACAAGAAAAAAACACCTTGCCCGACAGTGCGTCGCCTGATTGATCAGCGCCTGCATGAAACCGAAGAGAGGCTTGCTGAAACTTTGAAACTAAAGGAGCGGATGCAACGCGCTGTGTTGGAGTGGAATCAGAAGCCTGACAAGGAACCTACGGGTCATATGCTTTGCCATTTAATTGAAGAATTCTCTGTGGAGGAGTGAATATGAATACACACCAAACGTTGAACGGAAGTCAGCAACAACTTAATTGTTGCTGCGCAGGCAAGTCATCTGTTTCATCTACGGTCCCTGATGCCAACAATGTCCGAGAACCATCACAACCCCTTCATAGGTTGCAGGTTCAGGGTGCCACCTGTGGGGGTTGCGTGAAAAGTATCGAGCAGACTTTGAAATCCGTTTCCGGGGTTAGTGAGGCATCCATGGACCTGACAACAGGTATTGCTTCAGTCGTTGGCATAGTTGAGGCAGATCAGCTTGTTGAAGCATTGCAACGTGGGGGCTTTCCCGCAGTAGTCATCTTTTAACTGTTATTGAACAAATCAGGAGTCTAGTATGAGTTCACTGAATACGGAAACCGGCAGCGCCTCTTGCCATGAAGGTGGGGCAGCAACTCCGCCTCATGATCATCATGCACATCATCACGATCAAGTTGGTAACGCTGGTCTACATGAACTCATCATTGAGGGGGCAGGCTGTGCCAGTTGCGTGGCGAAAATCGAGTCGGCTTTAAAGGCAGTGCCCGGGGTTGAAAATGCAGAGATGAATTTTGCCCAGCGTACCGTCAGTGTGAAGGGCAATGCCGAAGCCGCTGATCTGGTAAAGGCGGTGGAAAAAGCGGGTTACAACGCCAAGCTTGCGGCCGCAGAAAGCGAGGATGATGCGCTGGCGGAAAAAGAAAAGGCGGATCAGGCTTATTACAAGCGCCTGATGAAAGAAACCTGGATCGCTCTTTCCCTGGGGGGACCTTTGATGGCCTATGCGCTGATTACAGGCGAGGTCAATGTCAATACCACGACCGAACGGGTTGCCTGGCTGATCGTGGGCATACTGACCTTTGGCGTTTTGTACTTCTCGGGAAAACATTTTTTTGTCGGGGCCTGGAAATCCTTCCTGAATCACTCCGCCAATATGGATACCCTGATTGCGCTGGGTACTGGTACAGCATGGTTGTATTCCATGGTAGTGGTGTTTTTCCCTGAATCGGTTCCTGAGCAAGCTCGCCATGTTTACTTTGAGGCCACGGCGATCATTATCGGCCTGATCGATTTGGGTTTGGCATTGGAATTAAAAGCTCGCGGTCGGACATCGGAGGCCATTAAGAGACTGATTGGTCTACAGCCGAAAACAGCTAGAGTGATTCGCGATGATAAGGAACTGGATATCGCCATTGAACAGGTACTGATGGACGACATGGTACGTGTGCGTCCCGGTGAAAAAATCCCTGTCGATGGTGATGTAATTGAAGGTCATACCGCCATTGACGAGTCTATGTTAACCGGTGAGCCCATGCCCGTAGAAAAAGCTGTTGGCGATAGTGTTGCGGCAGGCACCATTAATAAAACCGGCTCCATTCTGTTCAAGGCCACCCGTGTCGGTAAAGACACCGCTTTGGCGCAAATCATCAATATGGTCAAACGCGCGCAGAACTCCAAACCACCTATCGGCCGTTTGGCTGATGTAATTTCCGCATATTTTGTTCCTGTGGTGATGATTATAGCTGTTACCAGTGCCTTGGTTTGGCTCAACTTTGGCCCCGATCTCGCCGTGGCGTATGCCATCGTGTCGGCCACCACGGTACTAATTATCGCCTGCCCATGTGCTTTGGGTTTGGCGACACCCATGTCGGTCATGGTGGGGGTGGGCAAAGCCGCCGAGGCGGGTGTGCTGATTCGTAACGGCGAAGCCCTGCAAACCGCATCAAAGATATCGGCAATGATTCTGGATAAGACCGGCACTATCACCTTGGGTGCCCCTAAGGTTACCGACATTGTAGTCGCCGGAGAGCAGGATGAAGAGACCATACTGAAATTGGCGGCAACGCTGGAATCTGGCTCCGAACATCCGCTGGCGCTGGCAATTGTCGAGTCTGCCCAGGAAAAAGGTATCGAAACAGGGAAGGTCTCTAATTTCAATGCCATCGCCGGACACGGAGTGATGGCGGAAGTGGATGGCAAAAACTTGTTGTTCGGCAATGAAAAACTGATGCGGGAACGTAATATTGGACTCAGCGGTTTTGTTGAAAAGGCGCAAAACCTGGCGTCCGAGGCGAAAACACCGATGTATTTTGCCGTGAATAACCAACTTTCTGCGATTATCGCGGTGGCTGACCCCATTAAGGAAGACTCCATTGCCGCAATCAAGCGGTTGCAACACAACGGCATCCGCGTCGTTATGTTGACCGGCGATAACCGCGCCACTGCAAAAGCTGTTGCGGAAAAGGCGGGCATTAAGGAGTTTTTCGCCGAGGTATTACCGGAAGAAAAATCAAAAAAAGTTCAGGAGCTGCAAATGGAGGGCGAAGTGGTCGGCATGACAGGCGACGGTATTAACGATGCACCGGCGCTGGCAATTGCCAATGTGGGTTTTGCCATCGGTACAGGCACCGATGTCGCCATTGAGAGCGCTGATATTACCCTGATGCGCGGGTCACTGCATGGACTCGCTGATGCCATTGCCGTGAGCAAGGCAACACTGCGTAACATCAAACAGAATCTGTTCGGAGCGTTTATTTATAACGTGGCGGGTATTCCCGTGGCCGCGGGAGTTCTTTATCCCTTGCTAGGTATGCTTATGAATCCAGTGATTGCCGGTGCCGCAATGGCATTCTCGTCGCTTACGGTCGTGACCAATGCCAATCGACTACGCTTTTTCAAGGCGCAGGAACACTAATGGCAATTCCAACAGCAACCCGTTTGGGAGAGTAGATATGTTAATAATTAATATTGCAGGCATTGTTTTAATCGCACTTTTTGTGTGGTGGTTTTGGCTTTACAAACCCAAAGAGACTGAACTGGGTGAAAGTGATTTGGTGATTACCGTAGAAAATGGCACCTACTCACCTTCGCGAATCAAAGTACCAGCAGGGGAGTCGGTTGAACTTAAATTCATACGTAAAGATGAATCACCCTGCTCCGAAACATTGCTGATTCCCGAACTGCAAATCAGCGACACTTTACCGCTCAACAAACTGAAATCCATCCAGTTGCCAGCATTGAAGTCGGGCGAGTATGTCTTTCATTGCCAGATGCAGATGTATCGCGGTCAGATCACAGTGAATTAGGGAATAGGGCCACAACAAGACAACCTTCGGAGGCAATATGAAGATCCAAAAAGTGACCGCCATTTTTGACGAATTTCGATTGAAAGACGTAGAAGATGCGCTGATCAAACACGGCGTTAGAGACTTTACCCTGCACCCGGTGCGTGGTCGTGGCCGATACTTCGACAGCTTTAACAAGAATCATTTGGTTAAGCACATTCAAATGGATATTTACGCCAGGTCAGAGCAGGCTAATGACATCGCGCAAGTGGTTGTGGAGGCGGCACACGTGAGCGCTGATAGCGAAGGGTTGGTTTGCATTCTTCCGGTGAATGACTTGTTCTGGATTCATGATAAGTGCAGTGCGACAGACAGCGATTTTCAATTTCATCCGTGAGGTGTGATATGGCAACGCAAAAAACATCATTCTGGTTAGCACCGAAAGGACTGGCAGCATTGGGCCTAATTGGTGCTGCCACGTATTTTCTGCTGATCGAACACCGCCAGCATGTCTGGCAGTTTTTACCGTTTCTGATTTTGCTGGCATGTCCTTTTATGCATTTTTTTATGCACAGAGGACATGGAGTCAACCGAGGGCACGGTGGTCATAGTGCGAGCCATCAGCATGAAGGTGAGTCAGATCAGGATGCTTACCAGCGCGGATTAGAAGATGGGCGCCGGGATAGCGAACATCGGCATCACCATTAAACTGATTGAAAACAGGAGAACGATAATGCACGGTGATTCAGCTTATGGTCTCTGGACACTGGTGATACTGAATTCTGCAGTATTTATTTTCTTTGCGTTCAGTTTTGCCAAGCCACAAACCAAAACCGACTGGCGCAGTTTTGGGGCTTTCTCTGCCTTCATTATTGCGCTCTTTACCGAGATGTATGGATTTCCGCTGACGATATATTTTCTGTCCGGATGGCTGGCAGAAAAGTACCCTGGGGTGGACTTTCTCTCCCATGAAAATGGCCATTTACTTCACACATTGTTGGGCTTAGAAGGTAATGCACATTGGGATCCGCTGCATATCGCCAGTAATATTCTAATCGTGCTCGGCTTCTTCCTGCTCGCGTCGGCGTGGAACGTGTTGCATAAAGCGCAACAAACCCGCTCATTGGCGACAACCGGTTGGTACGCCCGCTGCCGTCACCCACAATACATTGCGTTCATTATGATTATGTTTGGCTTTCTCCTGCAGTGGCCAACTTTGCCTACGCTGGTGATGTTTCCCATTCTTGTGATTGTCTATGTGCGTCTGGCGAAACGGGAAGAGAAAATGTCTCTTGAAGAGTTTGGCGATGAGTATCGACACTATATGAAATCCACACCTGCGTGGATTCCAAAATTTGCTACCGAAAATACAGCATCAACCTATTGAGGAATTCCTTATGAAAAGCGCGATGAAAAACACCATAAAACACTGCTTTCCATCGCCGTTCTTGTCGCTGCAATCTCTTCGCCGGTCTTTGCGGAAAAAGCACATGACCACGGAGATGATGAAGCGCATGGATATGATGGAAGAGCGTATGGCCATGATGCAAATGATGATGGGGCAGATAATGGTTCACGAATCAGAAGCGAAAAAAGCGCCCGTGCATAAACACAAAAAATAGATTATCGATGTTGTCAAATAAGGAGTAGGCCAATGAGCGAGCATCAACCTGGCATAAATCCTGGGTTCGTTACCAGGTACATACTGAGTCTTTCCGGGTTAAATAAACATAATGTATAACTGATTGTCATTGATCTCGAAGAACTTGCTTGTATTGATTCAGTATAACCTAGTAAGACAAAACAGAATCTCAAAATAGCCTATGACGCCTCTCACCATGATATCGATGAAATGATTACCCTAACAAATAAAGGAGAATTAACGTGAAAAAAACTGAGCACCGTTTGGGAGTATCCGAAGTCAACCTAGTCGTACGCCATTTGAAGATCGACCTGAAAAATGATGCAAATATCAACGAGGCTATAAGTGAAATCGATAAGTTGTATGGACTGGATGCTGTTTCATTCGACGAAAAAACGCAGGTTTTGAATCTTGCTTATGATGCATCACGCATTTGCCTAGATGACATTGAAGATGTACTGATGAAATTTGGCATTGAGGTTGGCCACGATTGGTGGACTCACTTAAAAGAAAGCTATTACAAGTTTGTTGATGAAAACGTGCAGGAAAACGCGGGGCATGAGCCATGGAGCTGCCACAAATCCTCTCAAGGAAATACACGCAAACGGTAAAGTCAATCTTACGGGAAATCCTATGGAAGCATTAAACACTCTAAAGGTAATTGATATAGGCATTGATACCTACCATGAACCGGTGGTGTATATGCGTAGTGATTGCCATATCTGCCGCTCCGAGGGCTTTACGGCGAACAGTCGCGTTGCAGTGGATTATGGCGAAAACCAAATAGTCGCAACGATCAACGTGGTGGATGAGAAGGTTTTTGAGCCAGGCAACGCTGGCTTATCCAAAATCGCCATGCAACGGTTGGGAGTTGCCGAAGGGGCATCGATTAGCGTCAGTCATGCACCAGTGGTGACATCGCTGGCAGCTGTTCGCAAAAAAATATTTGGTCATAAGCTCAACGACGAGGAAGTCACCGAGATCGTACAGGACATCAGTGACCACCGTTATTCCGATATTGAAATTGCCAGTTTTCTCAGTGTATGTGCAGGAAGTCGTCTGGATGTTGATGAAATCATTGCCTTGACACAGGCCATGGTGGCTTGCGGTAAGCGTCTCAGCTGGCCTGATTCCCCC
Organism: Kangiella aquimarina DSM 16071; assembly: GCF_000374105.1. Classification (GTDB taxonomy): domain Bacteria; phylum Pseudomonadota; class Gammaproteobacteria; order Enterobacterales; family Kangiellaceae; genus Kangiella; species Kangiella aquimarina. The sequence goes on along the minus strand of NZ_KB893650.1, from coordinate 1,754,201 downwards.
ATGGTGCTGGATAAGCATTGTATTGGTGGCCTGCCGGGCAATCGCACCACACCGCTGGTGGTAGCCATCGTCAGCACTGCAGGATTAACCATCCCGAAAACATCGTCTCGCGCCATCACGTCACCGGCGGGTACTGCCGACACTATGGAGGCGCTGACGACCGTCAATCTCAGCCTTGCGGATATTCAGCGAGTTGTTGCAGAAACTCACGGTTGTCTCGCCTGGGGTGGGGCCGTGAATCTAAGCCCCGCGGATGATCTATTAATTAGGATCGAGCGTGCCCTAGATCTGGACGGTGAAGGACAGTTGATCGCCTCGGTACTGTCGAAAAAGATTGCTGCCGGTTCCACGCATGCGGTAATCGATATTCCCGTCGGACCTACAGCTAAAGTTCGCTCGCAAAAAGAAGCCGAGCGGTTGACTTCACTGTTCACACAAGTTGGTGCCGCCTGTGGTATTCAGATTCGCTGCCTGATCACCGATGGTAGTCAACCGGTCGGGCGCGGCGTTGGCCCTGTTGAGGAAGCCCGTGATGTATTGGCCGTGTTACAGGGAGGTAACGATGCACCTGAAGATCTGCGTGAACGGGCTCTGTTTTTGGCTGCCCATCTGTTCTCGCTTGCTTTTCAGGAGCGTTATGAACAAGGGCTGGAGAGAGCGAAAGATATTCTCGACAGCGGTGCGGCGTGGACACAATTTCAGCGGATATTAACAGCCCAGGGCGGGATCAAGTCTTTGCCTTCTGCAGATTTTCAACATACGGAAACCGCCACATCAACCGGCACCTTGCAGGCCATTGATAATCGCCAACTGGCGCGATTGGCGAAATTGGCGGGAGCGCCCAATGTCGCGGCAGCGGGTTTGCGCTTGCATAAGCGTGTCGGTGATAAGGTAGAGCGAGGTGAACCATTGTTCACACTGCTCAGTGATACAGAAGGCGAACTGCAATACGCACTGGCCTATTACCGGCAAGCGAACATTTTTACTATTGGAGTAGTCTCATGAGTAAACTGCAATCTCTATCAAGGAAGCCGCCCTTGGTGTTTTGCCTGCAGGAACACCCTTTGGCAGATTCGTTGGCAAAGGCGATGGGTGTGCAGCGGGGAGAATTTAGTGCACGCCAATTCCCCGATGGCGAATCCTATTTGCGTATCACCGCTGATGTGGCAGGCCGTGCCTGTATTGTTGTGGCAGATTTGTCAAACCCCAATACAAAGTATCTGCCGTTACTGTTTTTGGTCGAAACGCTGCGAGAACTTGGCGCCTCGCAAGTAGGCCTGGTAGCACCCTACCTCAGCTATATGCGTCAGGATCGCCGTTTTGTTGATGGAGAGGCCGTTACTTCCCGAATTTTTGCCAAATGCCTGTCTCAGCATATTGACTGGTTGGTGACGGTCGATCCTCACCTGCATCGCTATCACTCGCTGAACGAGATTTATTCCGTACCCAGCCGTGTCGTGCAAGGTGCCCCGGCATTGGCGCAATGGCTGAAGACACAAAACGACCTGCTGCTGGTGGGGCCAGATAGCGAGAGTGAACAGTGGGTATCCGATATAGCCGATTATAGCCAACACCCTTTTGTAATCGGAGAAAAGCAACGCTTCGGTGATCGTCATGTTGAAGTATCGCTTCCCAATATTGATGAATATATGGGTAGAACTGCCGTCATTATTGATGATGTCATATCCAGCGGGCAGACCATTCTTGAGTGCATCAAAGCCCTTAAATCCAAAGGCATTGAACACATCCAATGTGTCGCCGTACACGGTATTTTCGCCGACGGCTCGGATCATGCTCTGATCCATGCCGGCCTCAGCCAATTAGCAACCTCCAATACCATTCCCCATTCATCCAATGCCATTGATATCACGCCGCAGCTAATTACTCCCGTTATCTCCATGCTGCAATCAACAAGGTTGGATTCAACAGGAGCAATATCATGAGAATTACCTTTCTAGGCGGCACTGAAACCGTTACCGGCTCGAAGTTTCTACTGGAGACCGAGCGTACCAAAGTGTTGATAGATTGTGGTCTTTATCAAGGCTATAAATGGTTACGGGAGCGCAATTGGCAATCGCTGCCCCTGGATATCGACAAACTGGATGCGGTTTTGCTGACCCATGCGCATCTGGACCATTCCGGTTACATACCCGTCTTATATAAGCACGGTTTTCGCGGCCCGGTGTTTACCCATCATGCCACCAAGGCCTTGTGCCAAATTCTTCTGGCCGACAGCGGTCATATTCAGGAAGAAGACGCGAAATACTACAGCAAACATAAGCTCAGCAAACGCGAACAGCCCGAACCACTCTACGACCGTCACACCGCCGAATCGAGTATGGCGTTGTTTCAATCAGTTGACTTTGATGAACAGGTTGAAGTCGGCGATATCCGCTTTCACCTGCAACCTGCGGGACATATTCTGGGTGCTGCCAGCATTATCGTCGAGGCAGAAGGCAAGCGCATTGGATTTTCCGGCGATGTAGGCCGCTTCGATGATTTATTGATGCGTCCGCCGCGCCCACTGCCTGAACTCGATTTGCTGCTGATGGAATCCACCTACGGTAATCGACAACACAATCCCCAGGACGCTGCGCAGCAGTTAGCCTCGGTGGTTAACCGCGTGGCTAAGTCCGGTAGTGTATTGCTGGTGCCGGCTTTTGCCGTGGGTAGGGCGCAGGCTTTACAGCATCTGCTGGCAAATTTGATGGAGCAGGGTGCCATACCCAAATTACCCATCTATCTCGACAGTCCCATGGCCATCAAGGTATCGGATATTTTTTGCCACTTCAGCGATCAGCATCATTTAAGCCATGAGCAATGTCACCATATGTGCGACTTGGTTACCTATACCCGTACAGTGGACGAATCGAAAGCACTGGCGGGTCAAGCGTTTCCGCACATCATTATTGCTGGCAGCGGCATGGCTACCGGTGGGCGGATTCTTCACCACTTTAAACGGCTGTTGAGTGATAGCAGGACCATGGTTCTGTTTACCGGTTATCAGGCCGGTGGTACGCGCGGTGCCAAGATGCTTGAAGGTGTCGATGCGGTGAAAATCCACGGTAACTGGATTCCACTAAGGGCGGAGGTTGACGAGATTTCCGGGCTCTCGGGGCATGCGGACTATCTTGAGCTCACTAAGTGGCTGCACCAATCAAAATTGACCAAGACAACGCCGATCAAACTGATTCACGGTGATCCCGAAGCGCTTGAAGGGCTGCGAGTGCATTTGCAAGAGCATACCCAGTTTAAGGTTGATGTGGCCGGTTATCGTGATATTTTATCTCTGTAATCGAGATGTTTTTCGAAATACGGAGCTGATTAATTAGAGGAAAAAATGATGCAAATCGAAACCATTAGAGATGTATTGCACTGGACCAAAGATTTTCACCAACAGCTGAGCCAGTGCTTGTCCCACTGCGCGGATAATAACACTGACGAGCGGGCTCGTATGATACTGGCTTATCTTTCCGAACACGAAAAAACGCTTACCGATGTGGTCAGTGGTTTTGAAAAAAACGGAGATGAGCACGCCCTTAACACCTGGTGCTATCAATACGTTCACCACAATCCGATTACCCGGCATGTTCACTGCGATGCGCCCTTTGTTGAACTGGATACCGCGCAAATTATGGATGTGATCGTCGATCAGCACCAGCAGGTCATCGAGTTGTATCGCTATCTCGCCTCACGGGCGGCTATTTCGTCGACTAGGGAATTGTTGGAGTCCTTGTGTTCGCTGGAAGAACACGAGGTGATGCGCTTAGCGCAATCGTCCAATCGACTTGGCGATTTATAGATACCAAATTCAATACGAAAGAGGAGATTATGATATGAAATTACATGCGATGAAGTTTGGCCTGGCCTGTTCGGTCAGTGCCAGCGTGCTTTGGGTGATCTGCAGTATCCTGGTAGCGTTGATTCCCTCAATGATGTTGTCCATTTCTGGTGACATGGTACATATGCAGTTACAGGATATGGGGTGGCATTTAACCTTGGTTGGCGCGCTTTGGGGGTTGGTAGCCTGGGCTGTGGTGACTGGTTTTACCGGGTGGTTGATTGCCGCTATTTATAATCGGTTGCTGAATTGAGTCATAATTATTCTGTCAATACCCTGTTGGTTTCAGCATCCGCTATGCCTGATATACTAGTACTTAATCCCGGTAGTTCCAACATTAAGTGGACGGTGTTCCGTGCATCGCCAGAGCCTAGGTCGGGAATACCAAGCATCATTGCCGAGGGGCATATCAATGTGGAGAAATGCAAGAATGCGATTGAACAGCTGCGCACAGTCACTGCCGACCATGCCCTTAGCGCATTAATCGTGCGAGTGGTCCATGGTGGATCGGTTTTTTCAAGTCCGATAGAGGTGAGTGGCGGCAGCTTGAATCAATTGAGGTCCATGGTCTCGCTAGCGCCGTTGCACAATAAAAAAGCGATCAATCTTATCGAAGGTTGGCATCGACTGGATGACACAATCAGGATATTTGCCGTATTTGACACAGATTTTTTCGCCGACCTGCCAGTTGTGGCTCAGGCCTATGGCCTGCCAAGGGCATTAATCGAAAAGCACCGTATACGCCGTTATGGTTTTCATGGGTTTGCGCACCAGGATATGGTGAGGCAGTGGCTGCAAAAGAATCCTCACCGGCAAGACTTCGCCGTTGTTACCGCGCAGCTCGGTAGCGGTTGTTCCATGGCGGCTATTCGCGATGGAAAACCAGTGGATACCTCTATGGGTTTTACGCCCAATGAAGGTTTGCTAATGCGTACACGAAGCGGCGATATAGACCCTGGTTTGTTGATCTGGTTACAGCAGCAGGAAGGTTGGTCCTCCGATGAAATCGATTATCAGCTCAATCACGAAGCCGGTTGGCGGGGGGTGTCCGGCGGCGTTGACAATATGGCCGAACTTTTTGTCAGTGACCACCCGCAGTGCCGTCTGGCGTTTGCTCTATTCCGCTACCGCTTTCAGAAAACATTGGGCTCATACTTTGCTGTTTTAGGTGGACTGGACGGCATTGTTCTCAGCGGCGGTATCGCAGAACACAATCCGGCCCTCTGCCAGCAGCTGTTGTCGGGGCTGTCGCATCTGGGCATTGAAATACACACCGAACCCGTCGAGAGCAACCTGCCGTTATCGCTCTCCTCATCGACATCGCAAGTGCAGTGTTGGGTTGTCGCCGCAGATGAGGCGGGTGCAATGCTGCACTCAGTACAAGAACAATTCCCAAATGATTTTACAGTCCAGCCGGCGGCTGGCTAAGGGTTCACCATGTATGTCATTGATCAACAAAATGATCACCGTATAGAACAACGAGCTAGGATGTATCGTGAGACCTACCCGGCATTCGCTCATTGGGCAGAGGGTTATGGGGTGATTCAACACCGCGACGAGACCCAGGTACGGGTGTTTGACTTGTGCCAGCAACTGGTCTGTGAGGGGCGTTTCAAAGGCATTGACGAGGTATTGGAAATATTGAGTGCCGCCGATCGTTTAACTAGCGCGGCCATGTGGCTGGTAGTGCACATGACTTACAGCACGAAAGTGGATTTTTCCGGTATCGCACTCGATGCTGAGGATTTTAAATCCAATCCTCAGGGGCACACCGGTGGCTCGCTGAACATGGTCCCCGCCTATGTGGCCTATATGGTCGCCAACCGCCTGGCTGGAATCACCCGTAGTTGGTCGATGGGGCAGGGCCACTGTGTGGCGGCGATCGATGCGGTCAACGTGTTGCTGCAAAACCTCTATCCGGAACAGGCGGAGCGTTATCCCCTGAGTGACGTAGGGTTGTCGCAGTTGGCCCGAGATTTTTACAGTTACGCCATTGCTGACGACGGTCGCCCTGGTGTACCGCTGGGGAGCCATGTGAACCCCCATACCGCCGGCGGCCTGATCGAGGGTGGCTATCTGGGCTTTGCCGAATTGCAATATGTACATATGCCCCTGCCTGGAGAGCGGCTGGTGGCGTTTTTAAGCGATGGCGCCTTTGAGGAACAGCGTGGCAGCGACTGGGCCAGCCGCTGGTGGCGGGCTGATGATTGCGGGCTTGTGACGCCTGTAATGATCGCCAACGGTCGGCGTATCGACCAGCGTTCCACCATGTATCAGCAGGGCGGCCTGTCCTGGTTTTACGCGCACCTTGAGCAGAATGACTTTCACCCCATCGCCATCGACGGTCGTGATCCCGCCGAGTTTATCTGGGGGATTTTTGAAGCGGAATCGCGGCTGCAAGCCTGTAGCGCGCATATCCATGCAGGCAAAATGTGTTATCCGGTGAAGCTGCCGTACCTGATCGCCGAAACGGAAAAAGGCTACGGGTTTTATGGCGCGGGTACCAATGCCGCGCACGGCACACCCTTGCCCAGAAATCCAAGAGATGACGAAACCTCCCGCCAATTATTTAACGATCACGCGGAGCAATTGTTTGTGTCGAAAACTGAGCTAGACGACTCCATCGCGCGGATCTCCCAGCACGAGTCAGACAATCGGGTACCAGAAAAGCACCATGCACTCTGTCGGCGTGACGTTGTGCTGAAAACGCCTACTGAAGCTTCACAGTACGAAAAAGGCGAAAAGTTATCGCCTATGTCCGCAGTCGATGAACGGCTGTGTCTATGGCACCTTGCCAATCCTGATGTACGCGTGCGTATCGGCAATCCTGATGAGCTGCGCAGTAACCGTATGGGAAAGGCGCTGGATCTACTCAAGCACCGGGTGCTGAAGCCGGAAGATGGCGTTGCCGAATCGATACACGGTTCCGTTATTACAGCCCTTAATGAGGAGGCGGTAGTCAGCGCGGCACTGGCTAATAAAGCTGGCATGAATCTGGTGGTCAGCTACGAAGCTTTTGCCATGAAAATGGTCGGCGCATTGCGCCAGGAAATTATTTTTGCGAGGCACCAGAAAGAACTGGATCGAACACCACGCTGGCTATCGTTGCCCGTTATTGCAACTTCGCATTTGTGGGAAAACGGAAAAAATGAGCAATCGCACCAGGATTCCGCCTTTGGCGAAGTGCTGATGGGGGAGATGAGCGATATGGCGCGGGTGGTCTATCCCGCCGATGCCAACAGTGCGGTGGCCTGTCTCGATGCCTGCTACCAGAGTCACGGACAGATTTGGGCCATGACCATTCCCAAACAGGAGATAACGACCACTTTCAGCGCTGAGCAAGCACAAGAATTGGTCGAACAGGGTGCGCTGATAGTGGAAGCGGATGACACCGTCGATGTGGAACTGGTGGCCGCTGGAGCCTACCAGTTACGGGTGTGCCAGGAAGTCCGTCAGGCATTGCGTGATAACGGTATTGGCAGCCGTATCACATATCTGCTTGAACCCGGTCGTTTTCGTCTTCCACGCGATGAACACGAACAGGCTTTTGTCAGCACACCAGCCGAACAGTCGCGGCTGTTTGACAATGCGGTTCGTTTGCGTGTTTTTGTCTCTCACTTGCGGCCGGAAATATTGCTGGGCATTTGTCGCCCGCTGGATTTGGGCCATGACCGCTGCCTGGCATTTGGGTATCGCAATCGCGGTGGCACATTGGATACGCAGGGCTTGCTGGAAGCGAATCAGTGTAGTGACAAATTCATCGTTGCTGAAATTCTACAAAGAATAAGTTCGGGAGAAGATTGAATGAAACGAGACACAGATCGCACGACTTACTATGATAAGGGTAGCCTAACGCTCTCCGGTACCGTGATGCTGGGGACAGGAGTCATGATAGGCGCAGGCATTTTTGCACTGACCGGGCAAATGGCGGAAATGGCGGGCGTACTGTTCCCGCTGGCATTTCTGGCAGCAGCGGTGGTCGTTTCTTTCAGTGCCTACTCTTACGTCAAAATTTCAAATGCCTACCCTTCTGCCGGAGGGATAGGAATGTATTTACACAAGGCTTATGGCGACAGCTTACCGACGGCATTCAATGCATTGTTGATGTACTTCTCCATGGTGATTGCACAGAGCTTCCTGGCACGCACTTTTGGCTCCTATACCATGCAATTATTCGGCGGTGATGAATCCGGGCGAATGGTGGCGATGCTGGGTGTGGGACTGATTATTTTTTCGTTTATCGTCAATTTGTTGAGTAACCGCTTTATTCAAAAGGTAGCTGGGTTTATCGGGGTGTTAAAGATTGGCGGCATTTTGATTTTCGGCATTATCGGTGTGTGGGTGGCCGATAGCCTAGCGCTAGATTTCGGTCACACGGGTAACGTTGAAACCTCCGGAAACTTTCTCGGCGCTACCGCTCTCGGAATTCTGGCTTTTAAAGGTTTTACCACCATTACCAACAGTGGATCCGAGGTAATCGATCCTAAGCGAAATGTTGGAAGAGCTATCGTTATTTCTATTGTTGCGTGTGTTGTCATCTACACCCTGGTTGGCTTTTCAGTGGCCAGTAACCTATCCCTGAGTGAAATCATAGATACTCGCGATTATTCCCTGGCAGCGGCTGCGCGACCAGCGCTTGGAGAATACGGAGTATGGTTTACAGTCGCAATTGCCATGACGGCAACTGCGGGCGGCATTCTTGCTAGTATTTTTGCGGTGTCCCGGATGCTGGCTATGTTGACCGAAATGAAACTGGTTCCCCACAGACATATCGGCATGCCGGGAAGTATCCAAAAACATACACTTGTCTATACCGTGGTACTCGGTATTTTTCTTACGGCCTTTTTTGACCTGTCGCGGATAGCCGCCCTGGGTATTGTCTTTTATCTGGTCATGGACATCGCCATTCACTGGGGCGTGATTCGATATTTGGCGGATGAAATTAAAGCAATGCGTTGGGTACCGATTGTAGCCATTATTTTCGATTTGCTGGCACTGATCGGTTTTGTTTGGGTGAAACTGAACGCTGACCCGTGGGTTATCGGTGTTGCCCTTATCACGATGTTACTCATCGCAGCGGGCGAGGGTTGGTTCTTGCATTCGAATAGACGGCAACGACTACTAGACGAAGACGGTAAGCACCAGCATCAGCATTGATGTCTGCTGTTCAAAGTAAAAAATCACGTTGTTAACTTGGGAAAAAGTATATGAATGATATAAATGAACCCAACGAAAACCGGCGCAGGTTTTTGATAGGCGCTACCTCTTTTGTGGCCGGTGCCGGCCTCGTGGGTGTCGCCACCCCGTTCGTGCAATCGTGGAATCCAAGCACTAAGGCGCGGGCGGTGGGTGCCCCGGTAAGAGTGGATGTCAGCAAGATCGAGTCGGGCACCATGATTACTGCTGAATGGCAGGGCAAGCCGGTATGGGTGCTGAGGCGCACACCTCAAAACCTTCAGAGTCTTGATAAGCCCGATCATCGTGACAAATTGCTAGATCCGGACTCGGAAGTTAATCAACAGCCGGAGTACGCCAAAAAATCTTACCGCAGTATCAGAGATGACATATTTGTGGCGGTGGGGGTTTGTACACACCTGGGGTGTGTGCCGAACTATGAGCCTGAAGGAATGAAAGGTGTAGAGCATGCCTTGTTTTTTTGTCCCTGCCACGGTTCGAAATTTGATTTGGCTGGAAGGGTATTCAAAGGCGTGCCCGCACCGACTAATTTGATTATTCCACCTCATCAGTACCTCGATAACAGTATCCTGGAAATTGGCGCCGATGCTTTACAATCTAATATAGATTGATGCAGATATGGTCGTTGAGTGTTTATATTCTCCAAAAGCTAAAGAGAGGAGCAAAGCTTTTCTAACAATAGCGTAAGTGGCAGGAAATAGAAACACAGCATCAATAATAACTGAGCCTACCAGGTAAGTTAAAACTTTTTGCAATATGTTAAAGTAGTTGTTCATCTCATTATATGGATTGGTCATGGATCTTTCATCGACATTGGTCCTGTAATCATATTTACGCAAATCATTTTCATTTACTTTACAACAACTTGGAAAGGGGGAATAAATATGTTGCCAAAGTACTGGTATTAAAAATCGGGATTTGGAATTGCATCAGTTTATTTTTGTCACTTGTGCAAGCTAAGTTGGAACAGCTCATTGATGATCAGCGTTAGTTCTGTTTTACGGAGGAGTATATTGAAATGCATAGCATCATAGACACGAATCCTTCCGTTTGTGGATGTCTAGAAAGCCTGAGTATCGGGAGCGAGTCCTTTTGTGTCTTTAACGAGGGAGACGCACTCTATGCATCGATGTTGGATTCTATTGCGAAGGCGGAAAACAGCATACTGTTGGAAAGCTATATTTTTGCCGACGATAGCTTGGGACAACAGTTTTGTCGAGCATTGATTGAACGGGCGATGGCTGGCGTTAAAGTGAAAGTTCATATCGATGCCGCGGGTTCTCTATTCTGGTTCTCTCGCGGGATGCAAAACCACATGCGCATTCATGGTATTCAATTACGTTGGTTTCACCGCTGGAGCTGGCGCAGACCCTGGCGCTACAACCGCCGTAATCATCGTAAGCTGCTGATAGTTGATAATCGCATTGCCTATCTCGGTGGCTTCAATATTCATAAAGAAAATTCCCGCAAATACTATGGGGATGATCGCTGGCGCGATACGCATGTGAGTTTTGATGGCACTCTAGTCGCTGTGGCCGCGCAATTGTTTGATGCATTTTGGCGCGGGAAGCTGCGTACGCAGCCTATGCAAAAGGCAGAGGGTAGCAAACTTCTACACAATCAAACACTGACCTGTCGTCACCGTTTGAGTTGCGTGTATGGGGAAGCCTTTAGCAATGCGAAAAAGTATATTTTCTTGACGACACCGTATTTTGTTCCCGACAATCATACGCTCAGGCAATTATGCAAGGCGGCAGAGCGGGGTGTGGATGTCAGGTTATTGGTCCCTCGCCAAACCGATGTACGTATCGCCCGCTGGGCCGCTCGTCATATTTATACCCATCTACTCGAATCTGGAGTTAAAATATATGAGTACCTTCCGCGTGTGCTGCACGCAAAGACCGTTGTGATCGATGACAACTGTTCTATAGTAGGAACATCCAATCTGGACTATCGCAGTTTATTTATTAATTACGAACTGAATTTGGCAACTGTTGACCAGAAACTAGCAGGTGAACTGAAGCAGCAATTTATGCAGGATTTGACGTTGGCGGAGCGTATTTTATCACAGGTATGGGAGCGGCGCGGCGGTTTACCGCGATGGCAAGGTCGGGTAGCCATGATAATAAAACGCTGGCTGTGAATAGGGTGAATTTGATACAAAAAATACCCCATTTCACTACGACGTTTTCTATAAATGGGCGTGGACATCTGGTCCGAGAACCTATTTTGTGGCCGTCATCAGTTGCCTTTTGGTGTTCTGGCAGTGATTCAATAAATCTGCAAGGAATCGAGATTTGATCTTTAACCTGACCATTTTTTTAACTACGTCACTTCTTATGGTGTCCTGCGGTAGTGTATTTGAACGTTTTAAACTGCCGCAAGCGGCTGTGGTTATTTCTGTCGGTGTTTTGCTGGGGCCATCCGCTATCGATGTCATTCAGATTGGTGAGCTTGAACATACTCTGTCTGAACTCGCGGTGATACTTATGCTGTTCTCTGCTGGTTATAACATTCAATGGTCACACTTTATCGCTGCTATCAAGCCGGGAATATGGGTGGGCTTGTCCGGAATTGTCACAAGTCTTCTGGCAGGTTTCGCCGCTGCGTATTTTTTGTCGAAAGATATTGACGAAGCTTTATATGTAGGTATCGCGCTTTCTGCTACCAGTATCGGTCTCAGTGTCGCACTGTTGAGTCATGCATCGGTACTCGAAAGCAAGGTAGGCCAAATTTTGTTGGCGGCAGCTATCGTTGATGACATTCTGGTGTTGTATTTATTGTCGGCTACCCATGCGGGTCTGGTTAGTGACGGTGGTATGGCTGTCATTCTATTCTCGCTGTTATTGAGTTTCCTCGTTTTGTCGGGGTTAAGCGCGCTGCTTTGTCTGTTGAATGCGTTGATCGCTCGTTTGACTGTAGTTCGGTTTGTCGCTTTTCGTCGGGCAACGGCTGTTGCGTTGGCACTGCTATCTTCCTGGGTGACGGCGCGGTTTGGGCTCTCTCCGGTGGTTGGGGGATTCGTTGCCGGTGCCGTTGCCTCCGGCTTCAAGGATCAGTTGGTTAGACGAAATAATAATAGTGCCAGCGACAGCGGATTTTTTTCTGGGATCAGCCGTTTTTTTTCTCCGTTGTTTTTTTTGGCGATTGGCCTGCAAATAACAGCAATCCCCCTGAAAGATGGAGGATTGATCAGTTATGCACTGTTGGTTATTGTTGCCGCAGTAATTGGAAAATTGCTTGCGCCCTGGGGGATAGCTGGCGTTATGACGATGCGCGAACGCTGGCTGCTTGGGGTTGCGTTGTTACCCCGGGCAGAGGTTGCTCTCGTTGTTGCCAGTGTAGGGCTTCAACAGGGGCATTTGTCACATCATGCCATGATCGCGTTGGTGTTGATGACACTAGTGACGGCTATTATCGCGTCCACTGTGATACCTCTACTGTCCATGCTCGTTGACTCAGAGGGTGATCGATAGTGGAAATGCAATATACCTACCTATTCTGGAGCTTGATTCTGCTAGTCATTTTGCTAGTGGTATTTGTGGTACAAACGTCACAACGAATAAAGATGCTGGCGATGAGTCTCGGTACTACCCCCGTTAGGACTGTCTGAACTGCTTTTCTATCCCGAATATTGGTTTCCTCTCACCATGTTTGATTTGGGTGCAACAAGCGGCTTCTATCTGGAAAGCATTATCTTTTCCTTCGCCGTTGGGGGCTGGTCAGCAGTCTCTACGGGATGTTTCGAACCTACAAATTCATTCCCGTTGCGGAATGTGAGAAGCACAACCGGCGTCATCGCTACCACAAACTTCTGTTGAGTTCCCCCGTATGTCTGTTTATCAGTCTGGAATGGCAGACTTTGTGGAATTCAATTTATATCGCATCGTGGAGTCTGCTGGATGGTGACCTCGCCACGGTACTGTGCCGTCCGGACCTGTTAGTCAATGTCATCAGGCGTGCCTTGAATTTAACCGGATTTTATTTTCTGTTCTTCAGCGCTATGGCGGCGTCACATCCGGAATTTGTCAGACTGTACTGGAATCATGCCAATATCAGCGGGATGCAATACCGGTGGAGGAGTTGTTGTTAGCGTTTTCCCTCGGTGGGATTCTGCTCAAAGTACTAGCATAAAAAGTGTCTATTGGGCAGTGTGACACCATTCGACTTTAAATAAATCTTTTTATGAAATTAAGATGTCCTTAAACAGCACATGCCTTATTCTTTATACATTTCTCTTGGTTGACGAGTTCACCAGCGGGATGGCAGCTATGACCAGGAAAACACCCAGCCATTGTGTTAATGAAAGTGATTCAGAAAAATAGGTATAACCTAAATACAGTCCGAATACAGGCGTTAGAAAACTGTAGACATTGAGTTTATAAAGTGGTGACTTATTCATCAGCCAAAACCACAGAATAACTGGCAGGGCAGTGCCGGGCAACGCCAGTGTCAGTAAGATCCACACATAATCCCAGCTCCAGGTCAGAGGCTGCGGGGTGGTGTTAAAAAGAGCCAGTAGTGACAGGGGGATAGCCCCCAGTAAGAGCTGGAACCCCATGGCATATAGCACATCGATATGATTAGCAGACTTCTTCAGCAAGATATTGCTGATTGCTAAACCTGCAGCGGCAATAACAACATAGGCCATACCGCTCAATGACTGAACATCTGTGGCGAAAAGACTTTCTGCACTGATGACCACAATTCCTGAAAAACCGAGTAGAGTACCCAGCAGTGCCCGCTTCCCTAAGCGTTCGTTCAGAATATACCAGCCCAGAAGGCCGGCAATCAGTGGTTGTGTGTTGGCGAGCACGGTTGCCAGTCCCGGCGTGATTAGGCTGCCCGCATAAAACATCCCCCAGAATCCGATACTAGTTGCGGTAATTCCAATAGTTAGAAGATAAGCGTAGGTGTCCAATGTTTTAGGTACGGGCCGTTTCAGAAGAATGGCAATAAAAATCAACAGGCTACCTGCAATCACTGCTCTGAGGAAAGCCGTTAGCATAATCGGGGCATAGGGTAGGCTGAGGGAAATTAGTGGATAACAAATTGCCCAAAGCAGCATGGTTTGTATGGAACCAAGTATCACGAATGTTTTTGAATGGTTTGCTTTTATCCGCATTTTCACAATTTTTTTGTACCAAAGTCGGTATTTTAATTTGTTCTCTTACAAGTCATCGATCAGTAATGTATTGGCTTGCTTAAGCATCGTTTTTAAGCTGGACAATCGATTCGTCAATGCTGCCCATGTAATCATATTTATACTTGCTCATTTTATCCTTGAGGTGCGGGTAGTCACTGCCCATTAAGTTCTTCATGGTAAGCAATTTTTTTGCATCGTTTCGATTTGTTCCTGAAGGTTTTGAGGGCTTTCTTCGGCGTTGTTGGTTGTTTGGAACTGGGTTTGTCTTTCTGTCACGAGTCGGTCATATTTCTTAATGTCCTTTATTGGGTCATGGGCAGAATGGGCGAATACTATTCAAGAAAACAGTAGCGAGCTGATGAAAGCAAACGTGCCAAGGTATGGAGATTGAGACATTTTTATGATCCTATTAAAAACTAGCAGTAGCTGTTGGTTTAGTGGTTAATAAAAGTGCGTTTTTAAAACGCTATCTAGTGGTCATGCATTTCAGTCGCGTCGCCCCGGGCCGTCAATATCTGATATTCTTCCTCAGATAAAGAAGGTAACTGCTGCAAAAAAGCGACCATATTCCAGATGCGTTCGTCACTGTGAGTCGGGCCCCAAGCAGGCATCCCCGAACCTTTGATGCCATGCTTTATTATCCAAAATTGGCGTTGAATTGCTTCTTCTGTCATATTCTCCGATACGTATGCTTTGTTGAGTTTCTGCTGTTCAAAAATATCTGTAATTTCTGTTAGATCAGGAGGAGAGGGGTAAAGACCGATTGTTAAGTCACTTTCTTTTTTGCCTGGTTTTAGATGGCAACCTGCACACATATCATTATAATCTGCACCACCTGTCAACAAACGGCTAGGATTATTTATATTATCTGGAATATTAATATCACTGGCGGCTCGAGCAATGGAACGCTCACGTGCAGTTTCTAGCAGCCAGTACGTTGCTTTGGTATGCGGTACGTCCGCCCCAACTGGATATAAACCGGAATAAACAAATAGGCCAAAAGCTAGCAGGCCAACTACAGCCGCAATCAGAAGGCTCTTGAAGAAAAGCAAAAGTGGTGGCATGGGCGATTCCTCTGTTTAACGGGACCAATGGATATGTTTAATTTTCCAATCACTGCCTTGTTTTTCTAAAACCATGGTTTCCATTCCTTCATTATTTTTATCTTTACCATCATATTTACCTATTATACGACTACGAGAAATTGAAATAGCTGCATTTCCTATTACTTGCACTTGATGTTCCAAGAGCTCGATGTTCATTTTCTTTAAAAACTTAATGTCCGATAGCATGTGATGTTTTGCATATTCATCAGCACTACGTTCTACGCGCCCAGCTTCAAAAATAGTAACTTGATCTGTGAGTAAGCTGCGAGCTAATCGGCCATCTCCGTTGCGAATAGCATCGTGGAATTCCTTTACCACCTTTGCGGGTTCTGTTTTGAGACCAGACATTAGGGCATGTACGGTCTTTGATTCTTTGCTTTCCATAGTCATGTGCTGGTCGTCTGCATCCGTACTATGTTGTTGTTTTTTTTCATCATCAGTACCATGACTTTTTCCCTTGTGGCTTCCATCATTTTGATGCACCTCATTCATACACTGTTTCATCATGGCTTGCATGACAGGACCTTTGACATCCATCTTGCTATGATCCATATTTTTCATCGCAGTACAGTCGGGTTTTTTAGCCTCTCTCATATATTCTTTTGGATCGTGAGCTTGGGCTGAAAAGACAATATTCAAAGATATAAGTAGCACAGCAAGTGATAAGTTTATAATTTTCATAGTCGTTTCCTCTTAAAAAAATATTTATGTATGTCACTAAGTGACAATGATTAAAACCAAAATCTAAATCCAGCGACAATTTGTGTTTCCGTCCGTTCCTTGCCTGCTGCAAGCCAATAGTCCGCCGTATCGCCAAAGGCCCTTGTCCATTCCATACCAATGTAAGGGGCGAACTGACGATTGAACTCATAACGTAGACGAAGGCCCAATGATAAATCTGACAGGCCTGAGCCAAGGCTATTTTCCGGATCGTCTTTCCCGTAAAGATTCAACTCAGCACGGGGTTGTAGAATCAATCTTTGGGTCAGTAGTAACTCGTATTCGGCTTCGGCAGCAAGCGCAGTCCGTCCGTTGTCACCGACATAAGCGGTGACATCTAACTCAAACCAGTAAGGTGCTAGTCCCTGCACGCCTAATGCAAGCCACTGACGATCTTTACCTTCGTAATATTGATCAATCCGAACACCGAGTTGGGTATCAAAATAAGCGTTCAGCGCATGGCCCCAGAGTAGATCGGTAGAGCTTTCCTCTTGTCTACCTTCAGCTATATCGCCTTCGGTCTTGATGACTAACCTATCGTAAGTTGTGCCGTACCAAGCTTGAAAATCATAAACAGTTGCTTCACTGTCATTCTGGTATTCCAAGCGGTCGACAAGCACCGCCCAAAAAGTATATTCATCTGCTAGTATTAGTTGCCGCGGTCCGGGCTGTGAGTAGGGGCCTTCGGTGAGGGTGTAGCCGTCAGAGTATGCATGAGGATCTCTTGCGTCAGCTGGCGCGCTACCGCCTTGTGCTTGCATTTGGCCCATGCCGTCTGCCTGTGCCAATGCATAGTTAAACTGCATGGTAATTGATGACAGTAGCACTGTCTTAAGCGAGAGTATCATTAACTTTTTAATTGCTTTGAGCCTCATGACACCACCACTTCTCGGAACATCCCTGCATCCATATGGAATAGTAGGTGGCAATGCCAGGCCCAACGACCTAAGTCATGTGGTGTAGTCAGGTAACTAATACGTTGAGCTGGTTGCACTGGAATAGTATGTCGACGTACTCGAAGCTCTCCTTGGTCAGTTTCAATTTCACTCCACATGCCGTGCAGATGCATTGGGTGAGTCATCATCGTATCGTTTTGCAATATGATTCTGACTCGTTCGTTATGTCGCAGGGATACGGGAGTGCTTTTGCCAAACTCTAAACCGTCGAATGACCAGCTGTATCGTTCCATATTTCCTGTGAGGTGGAGCTCTAACTCTTTTAAAGGTGGACGAAGGTCATCCATCACGCCATCAATGGATTTTAAATCCGCCAGAGTGAGCACACGGTGTCCTTGCGGGCGTAAGCCCCTCTGACTTAAATTACGCAGGCCTATGCCAGGATCATCCAGTCTGGTGCTCGGCATATCGACACGCATGTCTACAGAAGGCCCATATTCGCTACTTGCGTGGCGCACATTGGGTGAGGGTTTGGAAAGCGGATTCTGTGCAGCGTGTTTTTTACCCTGCATTTTATGGTTACTGTGCTGACTATTAGTCATTCCGCTATGCATTCCGGGATGTTTCATACTTTCCGTCGCGCTTTTATCCATCCCTTTGTGGTTCATTCCTTCATGATTCATTCTGCCCATCATATCGGCCATGGTTAGCCACTCGACGGGATCAAGTTTTGGTGTAGGTGCAGACAAGCCTTGGCGGGTCGCCAGTGTGCCCCTAGCATAGCCACTGCGATCCATACTTTGTGCAAAGATGGTATAAGCGTCATCCTGTGGTTGCACTAACACATCGTAAGTTTCACCAGGACCGAAGCGGAACTCATCAACTGTTACAGGCTCCACATCCTGACCATCGGCCTGTATAACTGTCAATTTCAAGCCTGGAATACGAACGTCATAGAAGCTATTGCTGGCGGCATTGATAAAGCGAAGTCGTATGCGCTCTCCTTTACGGAATAAGCCAGTCCAATTGCCGGCTGGGTTTGTTCCATTCATCAAATATGTCATTGTAGCTGCTGAAAGATCTGCAAGATCTGTGGGGTTCATACGCATACTGTTCCACATTTGACGTTTTTCCAATGCACCCTGCATTCCCATTTTGGATACATCACGTGCAAAATCAAAAAATGTAGGCTGGCTAAAGTTGTAGATATCACTTTGCACCTTTAGCTTGCTAAATACATGCATCGGGTCTTCGTCTGTCCAATCCGAAAGCTGGACCACATGATCCTGATCAGCGCTGTGTCTTTCTCCCAATCTGGGTTCGATAATAAGGGCACCGTACATTCCAGTCATTTCTTGGAAACCTGAATGGCTGTGATACCAATAAGTGCCGCTTTGACGCAGCTTGAATCGGTAAATGAAGGTTTCCCCTGGTGCAATGCCTTTGAAACTAATACCTGGTACACCGTCCATCTGAAATGGTAGTAATATACCGTGCCAATGGATTGATGTGGGCACGGGCAGACGATTGGTTACGCTAATAGTTACTTCATCACCTTCACGAAGCCGTAATGTTGGTGCTGGTATTGAGCCATTAATGGTTGTCGCTATTCGTGTAACACCCGTAAAATTTACGGGTGTTTGGTCTACTACAAGGTCGATGTGTTTACCAGAAAGCACAGGTGATGAATCTAGACCTTTGATGGTTGAAGTCCCAGCCTGTAGCCAAGGGGGGATGGCGGCTATTACACCTCCAAAAGCCAAGCCTTGGACAAATTGGCGGCGGCTTACATTTGGCAGTGATAAATCGGTACTTCTTTTCATCGAACTGTATATCCTGTTTGAATTGGTTAAACTTTGATCTAGCTCAAAAGCTATTTCAAAAAAGATTAATCTATATGTTCTGTCAGTAGCATGACTTCAAGATGACAATATTGTAATCTTTGAGTCATCTTTGTGAGTAATAAGTCGATATATACTAATGAAAATGTTTTTTATATGTTGACTGGAGAATGCAACGATGCGGCTTTTATTGGTAGAAGATGAAGTCAAGACTGGCGATTATTTAAAGCAGGGACTGACAGAGGCTGGCTTTATGGTCACGTTGACTAGAAATGGTTTGGATGGACATCACCTTGCGATTACCGAAACTTTTGATCTAATGGTGCTAGATGTCATGCTGCCAGATGTGGATGGCTGGCGAATCGTTCAATCAATTCGTGAAGCCGGATGTCAAACACCAGTTCTCTTTCTTACCGCCCGAGACAGTGTTGATGACCGGGTCAAAGGTCTTGAGTTGGGAGCCGATGATTACATGGTTAAACCTTTTGCATTTGCCGAGCTCTTAGCCCGTGTTCGAACTTTATTGCGTCGTAGTACTACCCAACTTATGACTGACCAAATTCGTATTGCAGACCTTATTCTTGATTTACCACGTCATAGAGCGATGCGTGCAGGTCGTAAAATCAACCTTAGTCACAAAGAGTTTTGTCTACTTGAGCTATTAGTTCGCCGTCAGGGCGAGGTTTTACCCCGTACGCTAATCGCTTCACAAGTTTGGGATATGAACTTTGACTCAGACACCAATGTAATCGATGTGGCTATCCGTCGTCTTCGAGCAAAAATTGATGATGATTTTGAGACCAAATTAATTCACACAGTTAGAGGAATGGGGTACAAGCTGGACCTTGATGACGAGTATGAAGAATAGCTTCGTGAAACGCCAAATATCGCTTACAACAAGGGTTATGACCTTTGTGGCTCTATCCATTGGCGTTAGTCTTTTGGGCATAGGTTACTTGGTAAACAATGCGGTCAAACATCATTTCGCTGAACAAGATGCCGAAGAGCTAAGGGTTATGACAAATGCTGTGGATCGTACGTTGCGCCAAGCGGATGATATAACTCTAGACATCGAGGAAACGTTATCGAAGGCGGTCTCAGGTCATCACGGTGTCTATTTTCAAGTATGGAACGATGATAAACAACTGCTCTATGGACCATCAACAAACGATTATGAAAGTCCTCTTTATACGTACAATCCCGTGTCCCGCATTAAAGCCGGGAATCTTTATCAGTGGCAAGCAGAAGGGAAAACCTACCGCGGAGTAATTACTCAAACGCAGATTGGCTCTTTCAAATACACGATAGTTACAGCAATAGACATGGACGCACATATACAGTTTCTCAAGAGTTTTCATCGCAGCTTATGGCTGATAATGATTCTGGCAGGAACGGTCACATTGTTGGCAGCTTGGTTTGGTGTGCATCAGGGACATGCGCCTCTTAGAGGGTTGAGTGCAACTATGCGTGAGATACAAGCTGACCGCTTACATGTAAGGCTTAAGCCCGACGATGTACCTAGAGAGTTGCTTGGGCTAGTCACATCTTTCAACGACATGATTGGTCGCTTAGAGGAGAGCTTTGAAAGATTATCTCATTTCTCAGCAGATATCGCCCACGAATTACGTACCCCTCTGACCAATATTATCACCCAGACCCAGGTCATCCTGGGCAAGTCCAGAAGTATGGTTGAATATCGTGAGTTGCACTATTCGAACTTAGAAGAACTGTATCGCCTATCTAAAATGGTTAACGATACCCTTTGGCTTGCTAAAAGTGAACACGGGCTGCTTAAACCAGTGAGAGAGCCATTAGACATAAACCAGGAAGTATGTGACTTATTTGATTTTTTTGAGGCACTAGCAGAAGAGAAACAAATCCAATTAAAACTTGATGGTCAGATGCCCTTGTTAAAGGTTGATCGGGTTATGTTTCAACGCGCGCTGTCGAATCTATTATCCAACGCGCTGCGTCATTCTCCAGTAGGTGCACGTGTAATCGTATATCTCAGCATTTCGAACAAGGGAGAGCCCACAATCAGCGTGAGGAATTCAGGACCCGGGATCCCCGATGAGCACAAGCTTAGAATATTCGACAGATTCTACAGAGTAGATCCCTCACGTCAGCGTCAGAGCGAAGGGGCTGGATTAGGTTTAGCGATTGTTAAGTCAATAGTTGAAGCACACGGAGGTAGGATAGATGTGGTATCTTCAAACGGTGAAACAGCTTTTACAATCAAGTTTCCACTAACCGCAGTTACCAGAGGTGACGACTTAAACATTTAGCAAAGGTTAGTCTTTTAAGAAACTAACCCGGCTCTTCAACAAAACAAAGTGCTAATAGAAACTAGTTGTACATTAGACAATGATAGAGGCTACTCAATTTAAACAAGAAATATTTGTTTTAACGAAATGTTAATACGAAAGCGTCGTTCATATTATAGCCTTTATAGGCGATGCATTAATTCTTAGTTTGTCATAAAGCAACTTCTACACAATAAAGCAAATACTCTTACATTCGTATTGATTAGATCTCCTTCAGTTGATTGATGAACCCTTTGAGGCCAAGAGCTTAGTGGTAGTTTTGGTGGCCCTATAACTAAGGGTGCAACACTCATAAGTGGACTATGCTGTTAGCTCGGAAATTCATCTTCTAGCGATAACAAAACTACACCGATTTCATGACATCAACGAAGCAGGGGAGTATGAGGTGAATTTTAGGTTATTCACTATCATAACTGACCACGGGATGTGTACCTATGGTTATGATGAGCAGAGTCGCATAGGCTCTACGTAATTGGGGATCGCAACCATTCCCAATTTTCTAAGAATTATATTGGACATTTAAGATGCCTGCTTTAAATCAATCTAAATGATGAAAAGTCGTTATTTAAACACTAAGTAAATTATTGTAGGTATTACTCGTTTTAGAAGTACTTAAGAGAGCAGTTTAGGGGCTATCTTTTCCTTAAAGGTTTACCGGACACGAATCTGAAGTAAGAAAAAAGAGTTTAATCAGTTTTGGCAAATGAATTGATCTAAATCAGTCTAAATGCATGAATATTACAAGCCTGCAATCTTGGTGTAATCCTTGCGTCATCTTAACCTCATTATAATAAACTTAAAGAGACAGTTCGGTCTGAGCGCAGATAAGAACACAAATAATTCTGCCAATTGTTAAAGACTGCAGAAGTGATCCGAATCACTATTGTGGATATTGATAATCAACCAAGGGGAAAACCCATGAAGAAAGCAAAACTAAAAGTGCATCTTATGGCACTAACGGCTGTAATACTGCCAGTTGCTGCTTATGCTGACAAAGAAGACGACAATCTCAAGGAGCAGGTCGACGCACTTCAAAAGCAAGTTGAACGATTGGAAAACGTGGCGGCCACAAGGAACACAGATTCGTCTTTTCACATGGCAGGTTATGGAGCGGTCGAGTACGCGGACTCGGATTCAGAAGTCGGTGCTTTTAATAAAGTTATGGTAGCGCCTATCATACATTACACTTACAAGGACTGGTTGATGTTCGAGACAGAATTCGAGATGTCAAACACCTCAGATGGTGGAACTGAGTTGGCATTGGAATATGCTTCTGTTGACCTGTTTCTGAACGACTCCGTTGCGCTTGTGGCAGGTAAATTTTTAAGCCCAATAGGACAATTTCGCCAAAATTTGCACCCTAGCTGGATCAATAAGGCAATATCGGCTCCTGCCGGTTTTGGGCATGGTGGAGCCGCTCCACTAAGTGAGACTGGTCTGCAATTACGTGGCGGTTTTCCTATAGGTGAAATGCGTACCAACTATGCTTTCTATATTGGCAATGGACCCACTCTCGCCGCAGGAGTAGAGCCGCATGAGGGAGATTACGAACTCGCTATAGAGGAAGTAGAAACCGAAGGCCGTACCGATGACCCTGATGGGAAGAAATCATTCGGAGGCCGGCTTGGTTTCTTGCCATTTTCCGGTCTGGAAATTGGGATTTCTGCTGCTAAAGGTAAAGCTACTGTCACGGATGCTTTTGCGGGTGGACATGACGGGCCCGAGCTTGATATAGAATCCTCGGGTGAGTTTGATTATGACGCTATAGGGGCTGATTTTCGCTACGGTTGGAAGAATCTAGAGTTACGAGGTGAATACATCAAAACCGAGATTGGAAAGGGTAGTGCTGGTGTTACATTCCACAGCGATGATCTGCCTGAGGATTATTTAGGCCCTTCAGAGTTTGACGATGTTGAAACTGGTCAATGGAAGGCTTGGTATCTTCAAGCAGCCTACAAAATTCCATCGACAAGTTTTGAAGTCGTTATTCGGACCAGTGAATTGCAGACACCTCATTTTGGAGAAAATTACTCTCAACAGACAGTGGGATTAAATTACCTGTTTGCACCCCATGTTATCGCCAAGTTCAATTATGAAATGAAAGACTATGACTCATTAATCGCAGGCGAGCAGGACACTGTGAAATTACAATTGGCTTACGGTTTTTAGGAGAGAAGTGAAATGAATATTAGTAAAAGTATGAAATGTAATCTTTTTGCTGCCAGTATTGCGGCTTTGTTCCTGGCTGTATGCATCATTACGCCGGTGCATGCTAAAGCAAATAGCGATGCAGTAAAAGGGGCTCAAAAATGGGCAGATAATTGTGCTCGTTGCCATAATATGCGTGATCCGAAGGAGTTGTCTGATGAATATTGGGAAACCACTGTCAATCACATGCGTATTCGAGCCGGTTTAACTGGGCAGGACGCACGAGATATTCTTGCTTTCCTGCAAGCATCTAACACGCCATCCGAAAAGGAAATAGAAAAGTCCGTATCAATAAATCAGTTTAAATCAAAACTATCTGGTGGAGATGTTTACACAAGTTCTTGTGTTGCATGCCATGGTAGTGACGGTAAGGGTGCTCTGCCTGGTACACCGGATTTCACCAACGCCAAGGGCCCATTGAGCAAAAATGATGAAGAACTGTTAAGTAACATTATCAATGGATTTCAAAGTCCTGGTTCGCCGATGGCAATGCCACCTCGTGGCGGCAACGCCAGTTTGACTGACGCCGACCTCAAAGCCGTTATTAACTATATTCGAACCACCTTCGGTAAATAGTGTTCTAAATATATATCTAAAAGTGCCCGTGTCAGCCGGGCACTTTGCTCATTGTATCTTTTCCGTGCTTTATTCTATTATGTGCAGATACCTTTTGCTTTTCCATACAATTTGGTGAATTATTTGCTAGTGGTATGCTCAAATTAGTCGACTGAAATAGATTTCTCGAAATTTCAGAATCTCTTTCACAATAACGAAGACGTAAGGCACTTTCTTGCTCACAGTCCAATCGAAAAGTTATCAATTTTAATCTTCACTAAGCTTAAAGCTACGGGTTTCTCAAGATAACACTTAACAAAAAAAATCTTTTAAAATCTTGAGTTCTTCCTCAAATCCTTTGCGCATAATTTTTTTGTCTTTCTTAAATCGACAATTAACTTTTAGCATTTCAAAATGGTCTTCACATGACACTTTGCGCTTCCATTTTGGAAGAGATAACTTACTACAGAGCTGTTTTGGATATATTAGTGCAACAGTTTTATTTTTGGCATCTAGTATAAACTCAAGAGGAAAGGATGGCTTGTACATAGAATTACGGATGCACTCATCAATCTCATAGATAAAAATCAAATCTTGTTTTTTGCTATAGTACAGATCGAATGCCGACAAGAACATACAGTGAATTTTAATGTAAGCATATATAAGGCTAACATATGTTAATTCTTCAATTAACTTAGCATTTTTATCAGTTGCTTTTATGTGGGTCGCGATTGCAAATGGGTTCTTAAATTTTTGTTCAGAAAACACATAAGCGGCAATGCTGTGAATAATAACGCTCTTGTCAATTTGTTTTATGCTTGATTCTATTAAATGCATCCAACAAGAATAAGCCATGCAATAGGGGCAACAAAACCTCACTTTTGCGTGCGTTATAAATGGCAGTAGTGTAAGTGATGAGTCAAGAGATTCGAGTGATTGTGTGATTACTTTGTTGGCTCTAATTGTAGCTTTTATTAGTGCATATTTGAGTTTCGGTTTTTTTCTTAAGTCATCGTACGCTGTAGATTCGGATAGTATTACATTATTATCATGCTTGAACGACTGTTGATGCAATGCGAAGGTTCTTAATGCTACTGTCGATATTGATTTGCTGGAAGTTAGACGTTCCTTGACCAGATATGAAGGGAATAGCTTGCTCTGTGTGATGTCTATAAAGTGAGATAATTCACTATCCAGCTCATCCGAATACACTAATCGCTTTTGATTTTTTTCTTTCAACTGCTCTATAAGCTCATATAATGGCACCAGTGTTTCGTTTAAGGCATTTTTAGCGATTTTTCTAGCTTTCAAATAATCATAGTATCGCTCATCAATTTGACACCCTTTGCAATTATTGTTTTTACTGAGAGACTCTAGCCAGCTATTTCTACATGATAGACAGTATTTTGTTAGTTGCTTATTATGAATTGGACAACGATTCATCCATGGATAACTGTAGAAATGGCTATAGAAGCCAATTTTGGCACAATCAGGGCAACTTTTAGGTTTCAGTTGGGTAGGGAAGTGCCTATATTCTTCGGGTCTTAGTACCCCTTTGCTTTTTGAATTGCTGTAACGGTGTAAATACTTAGCGATTACTTTAACTTGTCCCTTGTGATGATATAACTGCTCGTCGTCGGTGAGCACATTCAGTTGACGGCGGCTGTATAAGGGGTTGCAATTTATCAGATGATATCGTAATGATAAATCTGATTCAAAAGGGCAAATAAAATCAAAACCAAAATTCATGTCAAAGTCCCTCCAGATTTACTTCTTCAACTACCAGTCCACTTTGATGGATACAGTGCTCAATTAATTCATCACTGATATCATCAATGCCTATTTGTGGTATATACTGACTGATGAGTAGGTTAACAAAGCAGAAAAAACTTTCTGTAGACCAATACTTCAGCTTATAAGGAGTCTTAAACTTTTCAAAAAATACTTGCCATATCAATGTTGAATAGTCTTCTAGCCGAAGTGACTCATAATCTTTATTTTGTTCCGATAAAAAGTATTGTGCGTAACTAATATTTGATGATGGGGGATATGTCAGAAAATCATACTGACGCAAGATATGTCTGACTGAATCATGGCTGGTAATAGGTTTATAAAAAAAGACTCTCTTAAAAAATCGTTCGTAGATATGCATATCTTCCCGTTGCTGTAATAATCGATACGTGTCTTTGAAATTATCAAGGTTGGCCACAAAAAAAACATGACAACTAATACCAAAAGAATCTTTTAATCGATCAAATATTTCAGCGTAAATGGCAAACTGATTGATGGAAAGTCGTTGTGCTTCATCAACCATCAAAACTATCCGTGTACTTTTCGCTTCGTAACATCTATCGAGCAAATAGGTAATATAATGACGGGAAATATCGTCACTCGTTGCACTACGTTTTAACGGGAAGTCATAATTATAGGCTAGCTGACGCCAAGCACCTCTATTGGTTTTACGATCCCTGGAAGGGATGTATATAATCTCGGAGGGTATACTTTTACCTTCATTATCTTTGAGGTAGGGCGTTATCTTTTTTGTTCCTGTTGATTTTCCACTTCGACAGTAGCCGGCTATGAGTGCTCCCGGCAAGCTTAAACCGATGATGCTAGAGCAAAATTGCAGTAATGCCTCGATTTCTAACGTGTGGATCTGCAATAACTCAGGATGTTTCAACGGATGCTCGGTTATGGATGCGTCGTTAGTCATAGGTTCTCCTTCTAAAGTACTCCAGCCATTACTCAATGCCTACTCATGTGATGTATATCAGGAGATTTTCACCTGCTCCCAGGGTAGTCTTATTTGGGTGCTTAGATGGTTTGCTGACTGCTGATATGAATTAGAACTCATACTCACCTCACTTGGCTCATCCTTGTTTACCATGCCCAACTCTAACTCTCTGTTTTGCGTATTTTCGTAGCCAAGTCTTACCATCTCCAGCTGGATGCTAGGTTTATGAATGTTTTTTTGTAAAACAGTAAAGTACTTAGTAAAAGGATCGCCTGATGCGGTCACCAAATTCTTGGTCTTTTTTATGATCCGATTACGTGTAATGATACCGTGCGCATAGCGTCTCCACATTCGTGGAACGATCAGCTCTGCTATAAAGTCACCGCTTGGCAAGTAAGCTTTGATCTTTCGGATATCCTCGGGATCAAACTCAATCGAAACATCAGTGGTCGAATGAACGGGTTGAGACCAGTCCATCACTGTGTACCTTACGCCATAGAAGTTAACCCAAGGATGCTGCTTTTTAGTTGTGCTGAAGTGAAGCTTTCGTAGTTTCGGATCTTTTATCAGTGGGCTATGCGGTGCTTGCGGTGGTCTCATGCAATAGTAGTGCTGGATGAGTTCTTTCAGCTTTTCAACGGGGGAGACTCCCCCTAGTCTTGCCTGTGGCGTTAGATTGTAATTCGCAATCTGAATGCTCAGCATTTCCTGTAACGTAATAACATTGAGCGTGGGAGGTTTTTTCTTAAGCCTTTTACTTTCTTTTATGGGATCATGAGAATTAGAACCCGTTGTTGAACGAGATCTGTGACTTACCGCGTTGATCATGTTGAAGAGTCGCTCGATTTGGTCTCTGACATTAGGAGTTGCTGGATGACCATAATGTAAGCATGCCTGTTGATCATGGGCATATTGGATGCAATTGTTTCCGAAATGCGACATGTCATTATCAAGACTGATCTGGCCTATCTGAACTCTGGGCAGCCATGTTTTTAATTCGTAGAGGTTGGGGCCTTGGGGGTAAGAAAGGTATGGCGTTTGGAGAACCAGTTGCGGTTTGGGATAATGAATTTGCTTTAATACATTAATGATATCCCATTGGCTGCAGCGACGGTTAATGCTCACATGAAATCCTAGTATACAGCCAGTTGAACAGTCCGTGGCCATGACAAGCCAGAACCGTTTTATTCTAACCAGCACTCGATTGCCAAAAATTTCGAACTCTATTGATGTCTCACAATCGAGATACTGCTCGTCTATTTGGATTTTCTCGAAAGCCATGTCCGAACGCTGACTGATACTGTCGCGCCAGTGACTACTTTTTGGGGATCTCAGTTCGGATTGGTAATCATGAAAATAGCGTCGAACACTCTGGTACGCTAGTGATTTGGTGGTATAGGGATAATGATCTTTGGGAACCCCCATTTGTTTTAATAACGATAAAAAGAAATCATGTAGGATTTTAGGGTTCAGGTTCTCACTGGTAGCGGCTCCTCGGTAGCTGGCTTTAATTTTAGCCTGCATTTCAACGTTGATCTCAGGGTACTCTTTTAACAGGGCTTTAAAGGCGTAGACCGTACCGCGCCTATTAGCCAGTGTAGGCGTTGGTGACTGGCGTGTTTTTTCCTGTTGGATAAGATTAGGGATCAACCCTTTATACAATGCTGGGTATTCACTATCTCGGGTTCCCAGGGCTCGATTGAGCAGGTAATAGACCATACTTGGTGAAACATTATGATTCTTGGCCGTTATTCTTACGCTCATCCCTTGCTGATAGCTTTTAATAATTTCCACATTTCTGAGGAACTTAGCACGGTTCTGAGACGACATATTCGCTGTATCGACGTGCATTGGCCAATTGTTAAGATCATTTAACTCGGGGTAATTAATCAAAGTGGAGCGAAAACCATTCATAAGGTTATTACCGTATCAAAGTCCAAGGGAGCCCGATCCAGAGTCAGGCTGATGAGTCCGGCATAGGCTAATCGAAAGACAGCGATTTCCATGGTATAGGTTCGTTGGCGATCTCCACTATCGATCAAATCACCTAATTCCATCCCCTCATCTGAGCTAGCCAGCATCGATATGATCTCATCTTGAAGTTGGCTGGTTCTGATTCGGTTTTGTTGAGCCGCGACCAGTACACGAACGATTTTCAGCCAGTTCAAGGCTTTTTGCTCCTGCGCCAATACAGACTCATTGGTGATCACTTCAAATCGTATGTGGTATTTCTGCAAGAACGGCACCAAATATTGCTCGTAGTGAAACGGGAGTTTCGACTCAGGTTTTAGCTCCATGACTATCTTTTGATTGCCTCGAACGACAAAGATATCGGGGACGTACCGTTTACCATTAATGTTAAACTGATACGGTTGTGGGACGTAGCTTTGCACGGCAGGATCTGCCTCAAGTAGACCGGCATGCAGATATTCTGCTAAGGAGTGAAACGGAGAGGGAAGAGGGTGCTTGAGCATGATCTGCTCATAGTAGTTGGTTTGGCGTCGAAAACGTAAAGGTGTATGATGACAAGTGGGATAAGTCAGAAAGTCTACCGACTTGTCTGTGGTGATCTTTAGGAGCTTATTCATTGTCATGTAAATGGCCTTGAACAACTGCAGGAACTCTGCCCATCCGTCTGAAGCTGCAACCATTAGTTGGTTGTAACAGACCTCATCCTTCAAGTGAAATCAAAACCGGTATCGTGATCTGACTGAATTGTATGTTCAGCATACGGTTTTGTTTGTTGGACGAACAAAAAGTTTGGGGTAGCATGAGTAAAGCCAAAATGTTGCTGTTTAAGCGCAGCCAAGTGTGTAAGCTACTGGATATCAGGGTGGGGCAATTTGAATATTGGTTCCCGCTGTTTACGCCGAGCGACTTTGATCGCCGGGCACTGACCGTGCAACAGACCTTTGCCTTTTCGGTGGTTGTGCACCTGCTCAATGTGGTCAAAGTCAATCCTGCTAACTTGCCCGCACAAGCGGTGCGTGATTCGCTGGTACGGATGGTCGAATTATCTCCGTCCGCTGGCTGCTACAATTTTATGTGGGCCCTGAAATACGATAGTAAGACCGTGCATATTTTTCCAGCCGACGATCCATCGATTCATCACAGTGTCCAAACCAGTAGCGTTACTCTCTTAGTGAACCTGGATCCCTTATGGCAACGCTTTCGCGAGCACTTCAGTCCGATCTATTAATTGTTCAGCCCCTGTTTACTTCCGTTACCATGTTCTTCAATCCGTCTTGACCATTGGCGCCGCAAACTTTACCAATGACATTCATCGTGCTGATTCTGCTTAGAAGCTATCCAAAAGTGACTTTTGTAAATACTACTACTTATGCACCATTTAATACTATTTTGGAACATGTAGGTTTTAATCTATTATTTTAGGGTTTTTGTTGTTTTATTTGAGCATTTAAGTAGTATAAATATATCTAAAATGTTCCATTTATAAGGGGGCAAATGGTGCAAAATGTCCAAAATCGTGATGCTTTTTTATTAGCAGAACACGCCTCAAACGAGCTGTTTCAACCCCGAGCCAACCGATCGGTGGACTTCCCGATCCAGTCAGTTCACATTAACTGGGATCGGTTGATGGCCAAACGAGGGCAGGTGCTGCTGTCCTCAGAAGCGATGCCCGCCTATCTGCTGAAGCCGGAAATCTTGCGGTTACTGGATATGGAATCGGATCCAACTTATCGCCTGATCCTGGATCTGATGTGGTCGACCGGCGCCCGTATCTCGGAGATCCTGGCACTGACCCCTGAGCGCTTTGCCTTTGATCGCTATGATCACATGGTGATCCTCGATACCTTAAAGAAGCAGGGTAGGCCCAAGCGTAAGGCGCTGCAGCGTTCGCCCAAGCGATTCGTTCCCATTTGTGAGCCGGATCTGATCAACCGGATCTCCACCTATCTGTATATGAACAAGTTCAAAAAGGGTGAGCGGATTTTTACTATGACCCGTCAATCGGTGAATCGTCATATCAAAGCCGCGGTGGCTAAAGCGGGTGGGGCACCGTTTCCGATCAGCTGTCATACTTTTAGACACAGCTTTGCGATTCATTTAGTATTGCATGGACGACCCTTGAAGGTGATCAGCCAGATGTTAGGGCACAGCTCCGTGAAAAGCACCGAGATCTACACCAACGTGCTGACGGTTGATGGCAGTCATTTTATGGAAGGGGTGGCATTTCATTAACCGCGAGTTTCAACGAGTATTGTGAGGCTGCTGTGATAAAGGGAAAGTTATGACTAAGGACTTTGTTATGCAAGCCTGTCTTGCACTGCTCGTTGGAGCCGGCGTGTTCTATATCGCAGCGCCTCACAGCTGGGGTATCGGTATTTTCATATCAGAACCAATCTATGCTGGAATATCTCTTGTTATTAGCCAGGCTATTCTGATCCCCGCAGCGTTATTCTTATTTAAAAAAAAGCAAAAGTATTTTTTTACAATGTTCTTCTTCAGCTCTATAGGTATCGTATTGGTGGTATTTCTTTATCCCTCAAGCTCAAGATTCACATTACCGTCATATTCAATACAAGAAGATATAATGGGCTCTTTGCATGAAACAGACATACCATCAGCTTTAAAGGTAAGCTTTGACTATAGGACTAAACGACCATTTGATCTATTCGTAGAACACGAATGGACTGTCAGTGTTTCAAGCAAAAACCCACTGAAGCGCAGAACCTTTGCCTATATTGAGCGTTTTGGCCAGGGGAAACTGATCATTCCCGATGAAATAGACTGGTCAAAAGTTACGAGAAAGCTTGAATAGCTCTAGAGGCCTAGAGCATTCAATGGGCAAGTTTTATCACTATTAGGAGCAACGTCAAGCTTTCTTAAAACCCGGAGCGAGGGTTAAGGTAGATATATCCAGCTCACTAAGTTTTTTTAGTGCTTCTATATTTTGACAATACAAATGATATTCTTCGCCTTCTAACTCATGATTTGGGGAGCAATCTACATTCCAACGTCGTAGCACATAACCAGCTAATGCAGCTCGGACTCGCTTTTTTAATACCCCTTGTTTCATGCAATAATCTTTTTCAATTGTCTCTTTATGGCTTACTCTAGGATGCGGTACGAGCTCCAAAGTGACTTCAGTATTCCATTGCTTATCAAATTTTTGTGTTTCATGCTCTTCAATATCTGTTACTTGGCAAAAACTTGGCTCTGAAATTCTATTAATAACAAAATCCGTAAAGCGCTTCCTTCTTCGATCATACGCTCTAACGTGCCATCTAAGAGCGTTATCTACTAAAGCATGAGGGATAATCTCACGTCGCGTTTCTCCACTTGATAGTGAACGGTAAGTAATTTCTAATGGTTTTTGTAAATTTAAACTTCTGGTAACAAATGACAATACCCTCTGATCGGGTTGACTAAGCCTCGGAGCTTCACATGTGATGGGGGAGCTATTATCATTTTTAACACCATCACCATAGCCTTCAGTCATAGTTGAAAGTAATCGATCGGTCGAAAACTTAAAAACGCATTTAAAACTGGGGCTTGGTTCATAAAAACGTAATCTAGGATTGTATGTAATGTTACCTGGAGCGATATCATTATAAAGTGTTAGATCCCTTGATGCTGCGGCTTCCTTTATACCAAACCTGTCCTGAAGGGCTTTCCTACCAACTTCACCAAGAAAATATGCCGAATACTCAATAAAAGCTAGTCTCTCTAGTTGATTAACCGTGTATTCTTTTAAATCAATATTGGATGCGGGTAAAAACACATGTACTCCTACTTTTCAAATGAATACCGCTGCATGTAGCTACTAAATATACACTAGATATAAAATATTGACATAATCATTTTGATTAGGTATATTGAAGATTAATGATAACCAGTAATCACTAATAGTATTTAGTTGTTACGGGGAAGTCATAAGAAGCGGTTAGTTCTACAGAATCTGAAGCTTTGTATGAAGTAAGCTCGAGATAACGTATCTCACATCTCCAGTTATATTTATTCTTTCAGTAAGTTAGTTAGTTCCCGCACACCATTTTATGCTGTCTATTAAGGTTCAATCACAACCTTATTGCATAAGATACTTATTTTTTAGAGCTGGAGGTTATTAGACTATGACAGCAAAAATCACATTTTTCCCTGTAGACAATGGGGATATGACATTAATTAAGCTTGCCGACAAAAAAGGAACAAGCCTCTTAATTGACTGCAAAATCAGAACAGCCGCCGATGATTCGAAGGATAACACGCCTGATGTTGGTAAGCATCTTAGAGATAGAATTAATATCGATGAAATGAATAGACCCTACGTAGACGCAATGCTATTGACGCATCCGGATGAAGATCATTGTTTAGGCTTGCGCACCCATTTCTGGTTAGGGTCAATTGATGATTATCCTGATGATTTTAAACCACAGAATGAAAAGCGTATTATCATTCATGAGTTGTGGTCATCTCCGATGGTGTTTAGACGTGCTTCAAAAAAACATGTTCTATGCGATGATGCCAAAGCTTTTAACTCAGAAGTAAAACGCAGAGTTAAAGTAAACAAGGAATCTGGTTTTAACGTTGCAGATGGTGATAGAGTTTTGATTCTGGGTGAAGACGAAAATGGCAAAACGGATAAGCTACAACCAATTTTAATACGAAATGGAACTGAGTTTAAAGGAATTAATAAAACCGCCATAGAATACCTTTCCTCGACTTTAATTGCCCCTATTAGCAAGCAAGACGATGAATCCGAAGCTATACTATCTAAAAACAACTCAAGCGTCATAATCAGCTTTAAGATTAAGAGCAATATTCATAGTCAGGGAATCAGTACATTCCTTTGCGGTGGAGATGCTGATGTAACAATTTGGGAAAGGGTGGCTGATGAGTATGCCCCTTCTGATTTGGCTTACGACCTGCTATTAGCTCCACACCATTGCTCATGGCGAAGTCTTTCACATGAGAGTTGGTCTGATAAAGGTGAGGATGCAACAGTTTCTCCAAAAGCAAAAAAAGCGCTTGAAAATGCTAACTACGGTGCATTTATTGTTTCAAGCAGTAAACCAATTCTTGATGATAAGAATGATCCTCCCTGTATCCGTGCAAAGCGTGAATATCGTGAAATACTAGGAACATCCGGAATCTTTAAGTGCACAGGGGAAGAACCGAACAAATTAAAACCTAAACCACTAGACATTGAGACAACTACCAGTGGCTTTAAAATAGCTGTTGTAACCTCCTCAGCAGCATCAGTTTTATCTTGTTCACCTCCAAGAGCTGGCACATGGAAGTAGTTTACTTTGATTGGGGCGGTCAGCTCGTAGCTGCTGAGATATTAGCTCCTAATCTGCAGAGTGTCTATCAGGCTTGTTTGGACAATTCATCAGTTGAAGTAATCGAATTAAGAGCTAACTCAGATAACAATACTCAGTCAATTGTTGCAGATTTTGCTGACGGTACTTTTGATGCAGGCAATCCAACTGGTATACACCGCAAAGAGCGATTGTCTATAACATATAGTCTAGATAAAGAGTTTGTATGGGAAGTTAGGGCGCTCAGAAAAGATTTTCCAGTAACAGTTCATCAAAATCATGTATTGGCAAATGAGCCCCGTTCTTTATGTTTATATGTGGAACCTTGGTCTTCTGTTGAAAGAGCTTGGACACCTGAGTTATTTGTAAAACGTATTTTCTGGTGGTTGAGGGAAACGGCAAACGGAACAATTCATGATAACGAGCAACCTATAGAGCAACTTTTTTTTACTAGCCGTTACCAACTAGTGCTGCCCAGTAATTACTTGAAGGAACAAGGATCCGAAGTAAATGAGCTTACGATTGATATAGTTCAAAACAATCGCAATGTAACTACTTTGATCGGTAGTTATAAGAGCAGTCGTTCAGATTCCTCTGGACCATCATTCATTACAGTGCCTGTAGTTTTGGATCCCATCGAAAATGTTCCCGTTGAAGAATACCCTCATACTTTAGGTCAACTACAAATACAACTCGAACAAAAAAAATCTGGGATAGTAGAACTCTTAAAGGCAGCCGTGTCTTCTCAAGTAACAGAGAAAGGGATTGGCATAGAAGAGAACAAGCCCGTTATATTGTTGGTTGCTACACCAAGAATTCGTAACGGTAATGTAGAACGGGTTGATTACCATGGTTTTTTGATTGAGCTACAACTCGCAAAGCTTGGAGAGCAGCTCGGTGTATTATGCCAAGCTCCAGGTCAAAAAACTTGGTATAAAGAAGTTAAGCTTATAGAGAGCAATCAGCATGTTTTAGAGAGTGAACAATGGAAAAGTATTTCTATTTGTCCAGTAAGTGTGAGTTCTTATCCATCCCGAAAGGAAATTAGACAATATTCAGGGATTTCTAGAGAAGATGAAGGGCCTAATGGTATAATAGCAGGAGTTGGGGCTTTAGGTGGGATGCTCGCAAAAATCTGGGGGCGTGAATGCTGGGGCGAGTGGGCTTACATAGACGACGACATCCTTAAGCCACATAATATCACCCGACATATTGCATCACATAGCTACGTTGGTCTTCCTAAATCGACCACTGTTGGTACTATGGTCGCTAATATTCATGATTTCGATAATGATAATCTAATACAGCATGTTGAGGGTAGCGTAATTTCAGATGCCCCTGATGTTGTAAACCTTATAAGACGATCTGAACTCCTCGTTGACGCAACGACAACTTTGAATGTTCCAAGAGAAATCTCTAAAAAAAATAATTATCCTAGAACAGCAAATGTTTTTATTACCCCTTCCGGAATGTCCGCTGTACTTTTATTGGAAGATAACGAAAGGACTATTCGATGTAATAGCCTCGAAGCTCAGTACTATAGAGCAATTTTAAGTAACGAATGGGGTGAGAGCCACTTATCAGGTCATTTAGGCAAACTTTGGCTTGGCGCTGGATGTCGTGAGGCGACTGTGACAATATCAGATGAGTTAATTCACCTTCACGCAGCAATTTTATCTAGACAAATAAGGAAAAACTTCTCCAAAGGCACGGCCAAAATATGTGTTTGGGATTATCAAGAAGATAGCGGCGGAATTACACCTCATGACATAGTTGTTTTTCCAGCAAAATCTAAAGTTATTTCTGGATGGAAGGTTTGTTGGGATGATGGATTTATAATGGAAGCAAATAGATTTCGAGACGAATCACTTCCAAATGAGACCGGTGGAGTTTTATTAGGTATAGTGGACCAAAAGGACAAAACTATTACATTAGTAAAAGCGTGTAATGCTCCTGAAGAAAGTATATCAACACCTACCAGTTTTGAAAGGGGTGAATATAAGTCAAAGCAATTATTGACTAATTGCCTTGAACGCACAGGAGGCATCGTTACCTATGTTGGCGAATGGCATTCTCACCCCAAAGGTTGCTTGCCTCAACAAAGTCAAGCCGACATTCATCAACTTGATTTCGTGACAACAGCTTTAAAAGAAGATGGATTGCCAGCATTAATGCTTATTATTTCTGATACATCTTTTGCTTATTATATTGATGGGGACGGGGCTGAAATAGACTTCAATTAAATTAACTTGCATTGATTTACATATGAAAAACTGG
Source organism: Kangiella aquimarina DSM 16071 (assembly GCF_000374105.1). Classification (GTDB taxonomy): domain Bacteria; phylum Pseudomonadota; class Gammaproteobacteria; order Enterobacterales; family Kangiellaceae; genus Kangiella; species Kangiella aquimarina. Next base: position 1,718,074 of record NZ_KB893650.1, on the reverse strand, counting down.
TTTCAATATGCAATCATATAGTTTTAATAAATATGGAAGAAACTCGAATGTTGTCTAATCTTTTCGATGAATATAGCTTGGGGGCACGAGTTAAGCCATCCCTTCTTGTATTACTGCCCATTGTTGTAACTTCATACATAGTAATTCCTCCTCTCTATGACCTTGTGGCTACGTTGCTGAGTACAATAGTAGCATGTGGCTTTATAACTGTGTTGGCACATTATTCAAGGCATAAAGGCAGAGAAATTGAAAAAATGCTTTACCAAAAGTGGGGAGGTAAGCCAACGACTATCATTTTGCGACATAGTGATAGCACTTTGGACCGACACACAAAAGATAGATATCACAAGTATTTATCTGAAAATATCATCGATTGGCAATCACCTACAAAGGCTGGTGAAATAGAAAACCCAGTGAAGGCAAATGAAAATTATGATTCGGCTATAAAGTGGTTGCTCGAAAAAACTAGAGACTCAGAAACTTACCGGTTATTATTTAAAGAAAACATATCATACGGATTTAGAAGAAACTGTTTTGGTATGAAATGGGCTGGAGTTTTGTTTTCATTGCTCTCAATTTTACTTTTATTCTTCAATCTTTATTCGAGTAATGAATATATTGATATAGAAAGACATACTTTAGAGTATGCTGCAAGTGTATTTTCAATGCTCATGTTGTTTTGGTGGTTATTCATTGTCAATGAATCTTGGGTTCGTGATGCTGCAAATAGTTATGCATTGAGACTTTTAGCAGCATGTGAATTATGATCAGCCAGCTGTCAGGTCGTTGTTCAGCGAATAGCAATCGATGGTGTTACTTTATGCAAGTAAGAGGTGGTTATCATTAATGACCAGTTCCAGTACTTATGGTGACACAAGAACAATTAGGGCTTATCTTGATTAAGGACTTCGTCATTCAGGCATGCCTTGCACTACTCGTTGGAGCCGGTGTGTTTTATATAGCAGCGCCTCACAGCTGGGGATTAGGAGCTTTTTATCAAGAGCTGACGTATGCAGGAATCGCCATTTGTATCAGTTTGATGATTTTGGTCCCTGTTTTACTTTTACTTTTCAGGAAGAAAAGAAAGTATTTTTTCTCAATGCCCGTCTTTTGCTTTATCGGGATAGCCTTAACCATTTATTTATATCCAGCACCCAATCGATATTTGAATCCATCAGATTCACTAAAAAATGATATTGAACAATCATTGCATGAAGCTGGAATGCCACTCAGCTTGAGATACACTGTGCCTTCAAGAAGAAAGGTCGCTTTTGATATATTTGTCGAGCATAAGTGGGAAGTTACTGTTTGGGGTAGACAATCAGGGAAATATCAAATATTCACCTACGTCGAGCACTTCGGTGAGGGCTATTTAAAGGCTAATGGTGAAGCAGACTGGTTAGAACTTACGAGAAAGCCAAAGTCCTAAAGAATTTAAAGGAAAGTTTAATGGGTAAGCTTCATCACTATCAATGCAATGACTGTGAGCATGAATTTCAGTTTACCGAAGGGCCTGTCATGAGGGGACATATAGCCCATTGTCTAGACTGTGGGAAAGAAAAGTTAATCCGTCCTGATGAGTTACCATTGGAATTATGGGGCTACCATAGTTTCGATTTTGAGTGGGGATCTGACCTGAGTGAAAAGGAGCCTAGTCTTATAACAGCGGTTACTGGGTTATGTTCTTGTGGTGGCAACTATTCACTTAAAGCACGTCCTCGCTGCCCAAAATGTCGATCAGACAGTATTTCGGAAGATAAACTAATGACAATTCAAGTCGATTGATTTCGATTTTTTTCTGTTAAGTATAATCAATAGAAAATATACAAAAATCGTTCCCTGGCTATTACAAGATCGTCGACCTTGTTATATATTCAAGTCATGACTATTAATTGAGCAAATAATATACATGCTTGGCGAAATCTCAGCAGGGCTTTCTATCTTTGATAGAGTCAAAAAATTCTTTAGCAAGAATGAATCAAACACTCAACCGATTATTATTAAGCGATTCCTGGCATTATTTGAAAACCATGGTGTTCACCAAAACCAGATCCCGCGTTTTTTTGAGGGTGGCATTGAGCTGCCCGACTTACACTCTAATGAACGGTTACTCGAAAAACTGACAGAAGATGTGCTGGAAAAGGCATGCACTATGTTTGGGGTTAAAAGAGAGTGGCTGGATGGTGATTCAGAGACTATCTATGAGGTTAAGGGGTTTTATAAGAATATCCCGGAATTTGAGAAGCAAATTAAAAGTATTAAACAAAGGCCGACTGACGTAGAAAGGGTGTATGTCCTATCCCCTGAAAATCCCTGCTGGAATGACAGTGTTCTGCTGGTTTTTGAAAGCTTGATCAAATCAATTGGTACTAAGTACATATACCGCTATGATTTTGTTAGATTTGATAGTGCCTGTTATTGGAAAACCAGGGCCTATTTAACCGCGTGCGTTGGGTTATGCTACAAAAATGAAATACCACCATGCGGATACTACCTTCCTTCAAAAGAAGTCAACAGCCTTGCAGATGGCAGTCAATTCATACCCTATACAAATCAAGGATATCTCCCCAAAGGACATCGCTGGTATGTTGAAGATATGGTCACTGCTCCAAAGGCCTATCTTAAAGGGATAGATCCAGAAGATAATAACTTCGGTATTCATCAGGCCATTAGCTATTATTTGAAGCTGGAAGAGCAGGGCTACATGGACTTAGGTTATGAGGAAAGTTATAGAGAAGACTTTGAAAAGTATAGGGATGTGCTCTAAAGTTTATACTGGAAACAATGCAAATCTGCATTGCTGCAAAAGTTGAACGCGGTCACATTAAAAGCTACTATTCTATGTCGGGTTACAAATTGATACATAAGCTGTCTGTATGAGATGGCTATGTCTAAATTCTAATAAGAAATAATCCATAATAATTCTACTGGGAATCAAACAATTACAATGGCTAAACAAGCAGCGAAAAAGACTAAAAAATCTCAATCTAAAGGGTTCGAGGAAGCACTGTGGGACAGTGCTAACAAGCTTCGTGGTAGTGTTGAAAGCTCCGAATATAAGCATATTGTACTAAGTCTCATCTTCCTGAAGTTCATCAGTGACAAGTTCGAGGCGCATAAGCAGAAGCTGATTGATGATGGCTTGACGGACTTTATTGAAAGGGTAGAGTTTTACACCAAGGACAATGTCTTTTACCTTCCGGAAGAGGCGCGTTGGACGGAAATCCTTAAATACGCCAAACAGGACGATATCGCTCTCAGAATTGATACTGCCTTGAGTGCTTGTGAAAAGAGTAATGCTTCGCTTAAAGGGGCGCTGCCAGACAACTATTTCTCTCGCCTCAACCTTGATGTTAGCAAACTGGCTGCTCTAGTGGATACCATCAACAATATCGATACCATTGCTAATGACTGTGATATGTCTGAAGAAGACGTGGTAGGTCGTGTTTATGAGTATTTCCTAGGAAAGTTTGCGGCTAATGAAGGTAAGGGTGGGGGAGAGTTCTATACCCCGAAATCCGTAGTTTCCCTAATCTCAGAAATGATTGAACCTTATAAAGGTAAAATCTACGACCCATGTTGTGGCTCGGGCGGTATGTTCGTCCAGTCCATCAAGTTTGTTAAAAGTCATAAAGGCAGCCAGAAAAATATTTCAATCTATGGGCAGGAATACACCAGCGCTACCTTCAAACTGGCCAAAATGAACCTGGCGATTCGTGGTATTGCCTCTAACCTTGGTGATGTGGCTGCAGACACCTTCTTTAAAGATCAGCATCCTGACTTAAAAGCAGACTTCATCATGGCCAATCCGCCTTTTAACCAGAAACAATGGCGCGCACCCAATGAGCTAACCGATGACCCACGCTGGGCAGGTTATGATGTCCCTCCTGTAAACAACGCCAACTACGCCTGGATCATGCACATGATCAGCAAGCTCAGTGAAAACGGCACAGCAGGCTTTGTATTGGCCAATGGCTCAATGAGTTCTAACACCAGCGGAGAGGGGGAAATCCGCAAGAAAATCATCGAAAACGATCTAGTGGACTGTATGATTGCCTTGCCCGGGCAACTCTTCTACACAACTCAGATACCTGTCTGTTTATGGTTCCTAACTAAAAACAAAACTGAACAGCATTTTAAAGATGCTCGCGAACCCTTTAGAAACCGCCAAGGCGAAACTCTATTCATTGATGCCAGAAACATGGGAACCATGATCAGCCGTGTGCATAAAGAATTAACATCAGATGATTTAGCAAAAATCGCTAGAACTTATCATGCTTGGCGTGGCGAAAAGAAAGATGGCGCATACAAAGACGAAGCAGGCTTCTGTAAATCAGCCACTCTCGAAGAAATAGCTAAAAACGATTACGTACTAACCCCAGGTCGCTACGTCGGCGCAGCCGAAGTCGAAGACGACGGCATACCCTTCGAAGTCAAGATGAAGGAACTCAGCCAAACCCTATACCAACAAATGAAAGAAGCCGAAGACCTAGATAAAATAATTCGCAAAAATCTAGAGGGGTTGGGTTATGGGGAGTGATTGGACCACTTTGGGTGAGTATATAAAAGTTCAAGGTGGTTTTGCATATAAAAGCCAGGATTTTCTAGAAAGCTCACCAAACAAGGTTTTGAAAATTAAAAATGTTAGGTTTGGGGCCGTTGATTATTCAGAAACGGCATATATATCCGATGATTTAGCTCTAGAAACCAGCAGCTGGTCTACTAGAGAAGGTGACATTCTAATATCCATGACTGGTTCAGGGCCAAACGCACCCCAATCATTAGTTGGCAGAGTTGCTAGGGTATGGAAAGATGAACCGAAAGCTTGGATAAATCAAAGGGTTGGAAGGGTCCTGTTTAAAGAGCAGAATAATATACACCCTGATTTTGTATATTATTTACTTACACAACAATCCAGCCAAGAATTTTTAGTATCCAACTCTTCTGGAAGTGCAAATCAGGCAAATATCAGTGCCAAAACGATCGAAAGAGTTCCCTGTCCTCGTATAGGTTATCAAGCAAGTAAAAAAGTATCCGAGATCCTGACAAGCTTAGACGAGACAATAATTCTCAACAAAAAAATCAATCAAACCTTGGAGCAAATGGCGCAAGCTATGTTTAAGTCATGGTTTGTGGACTTCGATCCAATATTTGACAACCTTCTCGAAAAACACAATAACAACCTGGAAAAAGCATCAGCATACCTAACCGCAAAAGGCGCCCTAGACCTCATCCCAAAACTACAAAAACGACACACAATCCAGCAAACCAGCAACTACAAACCACTACCAGACCACATCAAAAAAGAATTTCCCAACGACTTCCAACACCACGAAGACATGGGCTGGATACCTGATGAATGGCAGGACAAGAAAGTTCGCGATCTACTAGAGTTAAAGTACGGAAAAGGACTTAAAAAATCTGAACGAATAGAAGGTCATTATCCAGTGTATGGCTCGGGTGGTATAAATGGCTATCATAATAGTTATTTGGTAGAAGGCCCCGGGGTGATCGTTGGACGCAAAGGAACGGTAGGTACTGTATTTTGGGAGAGCAAGAGTTTTTTCCCTATTGATACAACGTTCTATGTTGTTCCACGCAAAAACATTCCTTTACAGTTCTGTTACTATCTCTTAAAAGGCTTAGGCCTAGATACAATGAATACTGATGCTGCTGTTCCTGGACTTAACAGAGAAAATGCACTTAGCCTTTCATGTTTAATACCAAAAGAGCAGCTACTTTCTAGATTTGATAAGATGATCTTTAGTTACAAAAATATGGGAGCAATTCTCATACAGCAAAATAAATCACTAGAATCAATAAAAGAAAGATTGTTGCCAAAGCTGATTGGTGGAAAAATTGATTTAAGAGAAGAGAAGAGAAAGTGAGTGAGGGAGTTACATAAAGTGTTTGCCATATTTGAAAAGCTACTTAACTCCCTTAAATACAAAGTTGATAAAGATATTAATGATACTTTGTATAAGAATAAAACATTTTTATCTAGTAAATGGAGTGCTATAGAGTACAACATACTAAAGTGGTCGCAAAGATATACCTATTACATATTTCTTACAGTTATTCTAGCAGTACTCTTTGTTATTAACTTATTGTTATGGCAGCAAGAGTTGTCGCTTCTGTTCGCACCATATTTTCCCTACTGGAATATGCTAATAGATTGGCAGGGGGCTTTTTTGAGTGCTCAATTGACAATCGTTGGAGTTGTTTACCCGCTTGTTATTGGTTTGATTGGCCTGCTATTTCAGAATAAAACAGCTAAAAAAACATTGTTCCCTCTTTATCAAATGTATTCGGGTTTTATGTATGCAGGTTTAAGTGGGTTGTTTTTGGCTATCTTTGTCGTTATTGGATACTTCATAAGCGGCAGTATGGAAGAGTCAACTTATCTTGCTATTTGTATAACAACTGCATTATGGTTGATCTTCAATACGTTGTTAACAATTTGGTTTTTTACTGCAACCTTCTTAATGTTGGATGAAGTCAGGCGCGATAGACTTCTTATTCGTTTCACCATCCACGAGTTATGTGAAAATGATATTAGAAAACGTATAAGTGATTTGTTGCTGCAAAATTCATTGCAGCATAACCTTCTCGCAAATCCGGACCCTAGTGTCTTAAAAGTTAGCAGCTATAAACTTTCAGATAATAAATACAAAAATATCGATAAAAACATAAAAACTAAAAAGGAAGTGATAGTTTCGAATGTGTATTTTGCAATTATTAATACCTTAATTCGTTTTCAAGTATATCAACTTAAGTTTCTAAGATTTTTAAAGAGAAATTCAACGTATCAGTCCCTAGTATCTCTAAAGGTTTTTAGATGGCTTAATATAGACATAAAAACTAAGCCAGAAATCATTGTACAAGCTATCAGAACACGAGAAAGATTAGTTGTTGTCAGATATAAAGACTTTAACATTGGCTGGTTATCTAAATTATTTTTTAAAATAAGCTTTAAAATTGGAAAAGCACAAGAATCTTCTGACAAAAGCCTTTCCTCAATGCTTACTGGATTTACAGGAACAGTTAATGATGCCATCCGAGAAAAAGATATTCCAGAGTTTAAGTATGCTCTAGATAATATTGTAAAATGGCATACAGAAATTGCCTCTGCATTAAGTTTTATAAATGATAATGGCGAGGAAGATAATTGGTTATTATTACCAACCGCTAACTTCTTTAGTAGAACCTATTATGATCAATTTTTATCTGAATATTATCGGATATCTAAAGCTGCGGTAGAGTTAATTCCCGAAAATATTGAATTCTTTGACGAAGCTATCTATCTACATAAACGATTATTTGCAAGACGTGATGATTTGGTAAGTAGCGAAGGGTTATCTTTGATTCAGGGAAGCTATCATACGTGGTATTTATTGATAGAATGGCGTTCTTATAGTTCTACATCACCAGATATTCGCATAGCCAACAAATATGAAGACGTACTTTATGATTTTGTAGGCTCATGGGAAACATGGCTAGACTATATTAAACAAAAATATTCACCCTCTACAAACCTTTCTTCATTATTACCTCTATTATTAACTCACCTTGAGCATACAGCGCAAACTTCAATAACAGCACTAAGGTTTAACAATATTGAGGCTGCTGGCTGGGGAGTTGACATGCTTAATAATTGGATTGAAAAGCTATTGGCAGGAGAAGACGATAACGGTTTAGCAGAATTTACCTGGAAATCCGAGCTTATTACACACAACATAATGTTATATGAACCTAACTCTCGTTCTTGGTTAGAAGTCTTAAATGGTACTGAATATAATTTTAAAGCTGCATACATAATATCACTTAATAATGCTGCATTTGATCTCAGAGTCCTAACTGCGTGTTACATTTTATTAAAGCCAAACATTAGGGATAATAAGACACTTATTGATTATGTGAGGGCATTACTTAACGGTGTTCCAATCCACCCGACGGGTGCTTTCCTTGGCCGTAGAAAGTCCATAACGAATGCTGGTGAGCTTTTGGGCACTTACATTAGACACAGAGACTACCCTAATGATGGAAGTCAAAGCTATAGTACTTGGCTTGCCAAGGTTCTTGACTCGTTTAATCGAGTGAATGAGAAGAGAAGAGTGTCCGGTAGAATCTATTCAGGTTGGGGGCGTAATGATCCCAAAAGTATGAATCCTGCTTATGTTGAAATAGCAGTGTCGTTATCAAAAAGTGAGTGGAAACTCTCGAGCAGATGGTTAGATTTAATCTTTTCAGACATGTTTAGACACATGGACCGCGAGTCAATTATTAGAGATCTAAATGATTGGCTAACAACTTCTGATAATATAGAAGATCCAAGTCTAGTTAGTAAAAATGAATATGATAATAATTTACCGTTCTTTAAAAAATCCATTGAATGGATTATTGAAAATATTAATAAAAGACAGGATGAAATTATTTCCAATTCAGATATAGATGAAGAGCGATTAACTGATTTTGGAGTAAGTTGTTCAACATTCATTTATAAGCTTGATAATTTTAATATTTTCCCTTTGAGTTTATTCAGAAAAGTAAGTCAAGAGGGAGAACAAAAAAGTGAGAACCTAAAGACATTGAATATAAGTAATTATAAAAAAGTGTATATATCAAAAGGGGTTGAAGCAAACAGAGCTATAAACGAGGATGAGTGGTTGAAAGAGGCTTCACAAAAAACAGTTAAAGAAAATATATTAAAGGCTTTATTTGGCTATGAAGTCACAGACTCGAAAATTTATTCTGACGTAGAAAGTTTTGTGATTGAGCTTCATGAGATGATTAGGGGGCTTGATAACCCAGTGCTTTTTACAGCCGACGACAATCTTTTTAGAATTCTATTTGAAGCTAGATATAATCAAGAGTTAGCTGAACAGTTGGGAGTTACTTTTTATGATGGCTATGGAGGGAGTTATATCTGCCACCTTGGGAGGGTTATAGTTTATAAAATTAACTTACCAAGGATTGACTATAGCTTATTGACTAGCGAAGACGTTTTTGAAACTATTGAATTTAGCGAAATTTCACCAAAGCAAATTTTTAAGCTTGAGTATATAGAGGGTGAAAATGATAACAAAAACATTGGCACCCTATCTTTACAATACTGGATGGATGTAGAGTTAAAGGTTGGATACCCATGTATAAAAATACAAATAAACATACAACCAAACGATGATTAAATTCACCGAAGCTAAACTTGAGCAAGCCATTATCCAGTTACTGGGAGAGCAGGGCTATACTTATGTTTCGGGCGAGTCTATTGCTCGCTCTGCTTCGGATGTTCTGATTAAAGAGGATTTGATCAATTACCTCAAAAAGCGCTATCAATCTAAGGCCATTACTGACGCCGAAATTAATTCAATTGTTCGCCAGCTAGAGCTGATGTCACATTCTGATCTGTATGGGTCCAACAAAAAGTTCTGCAAATGGCTTAGCGATGGATTCCTGTTAAAGCGCGAAGACCCGAATAAAAAGGATTTGTATATCCAGCTGATGGACTATAGTGGCCTTGCTGCTATGCGAAAACCCTCTGATTCTGAGATGGATCTGATTGCTGGTGATATTGATGAAGTTGCCCCAACCTATAAATCTTCAAATATTTGCAAGATCGTGAATCAATTAGAGATAGAAGGGCCTGGCGGGGAGATTAGAATCCCTGATGGCATTCTCTATATCAATGGCCTGCCTTTGGTTGTATTCGAGTTCAAAAGTGCTATTCGAGAAGATGCTACGATTCATGATGCCTACGTTCAGTTAGCTACTCGTTACCGAAGAGCCATTCCCCAACTGTTTCTCTATAACGCTTTTTGTGTCATTAGTGACGGTGCTAATAACCGCATGGGCACTTTATTTAGTGATTATGAGTTTTACTATACCTGGCGTAAGGTAACGGGCGACGAAACCATTGAGCACGATGGTATCAGCTCATTACATACCATGATAAAAGGGTTATTTGAGAAAAAGCGCTTACTGGAAGTCATACGTCACTTTATTTACTTCCCTGACAAAACCCACCTGGAAACTAAGATTATATGCCGATATCCGCAGTATTATGCTGCAACCAAATTATTTAATAATATCCAACACCACTTAAGGCCGGAAGGTGACGGCAAGGGCGGCACCTATTTTGGTGCGACCGGTTGCGGTAAGAGTTTTACCATGCAGTTCCTGACTCGATTGCTGATGAAGAGCGTCGACTTCAACAGTCCCACTATTGTTCTTATCACGGACCGAACAGACCTTGATGATCAACTTAGTAAACAGTTTGAAAATGCCAAAAAATACATTGGTGACGAGAATATCAAAAGTGTTGAAAGTAGGGCAGAACTTCGTGAAATATTACAGGGGCGTAAGAGCGGCGGTGTTTTCCTGACAACTATCCATAAGTTTACCGAGGATACGCAGTTGCTCAGTGAGCGAACTAATATCATCTGTATCTCTGATGAAGCGCACCGCAGCCAGACTAATCTTGACCAGAAGGTTAGAGTAACTGAGCACGGTGTTAAGAAAACCTATGGGTTTGCCAAGTATCTCCATGATTCCTTACCCAACGCAACCTATGTTGGCTTTACCGGAACGCCAGTAGACGCAACACTCGATGTGTTTGGTGAAGTGGTTGATAGCTATACCATGACGGAATCGGTAAAAGACGAGATTACCGTCAAAATTGTTTATGAGGGAAGAGCCGCAAAGGTATTGCTTGATAACACCAAATTACAGGAGATAGAGGACTACTACCAGGCCTGTTCTGACGATGGAGCAACCGAGTATGCCATTGAAGAGAGCAAGAAAGCAGCCGCAAATATGGGCGTTATTCTTGGCGACCCCGATAGATTACGAGCGTTGGCCAAAGACTTTGTTGAACATTATGAAGAACGCATACAAGAGGGCGCGACCATTAAAGGCAAAGCTATGTTTGTCTGTGCTAATAGACAGATTGCTTATGACTTTTATAAGGAAGTTATTACGCTGAGGCCTGAGTGGAGCGAGATCAAAGAGTGTGAAGAGGGCGCGGAGCTTACTGAAAAAGAACGCAAGAAAATAAAGCCTATTGAGCGCATTAAAATGGTCATGACCCGAGGCAAGGATGATCCTAAGGAACTTTGGGATATGTTAGGCACAAAAGATGACCGAAAAGAGTTAGACCGCCAGTTCAAGAACGCAAAATCTAACTTCAAAATAGCTATCGTTGTTGATATGTGGCTTACAGGCTTTGACGTTCCATTCCTGGATACCATCTACATTGATAAGCCCATCCAACGGCATAACCTGATTCAGACTATTTCGCGCGTCAATCGTAAGTTCGAGGGAAAAGAAAAAGGCCTTGTCGTTGACTATATTGGAATTAAGAAGCAAATGAATCTGGCGCTGGCCCACTACAATAAAGCCGACAGTCAGAACATCGAAGAAGTTGAACAATCTGCTGTAGTCGTAAAAGATCATTTAGATTTACTTTCAAAATTGTTCCATAAATTCGAAGCAACACCTTACTTTACGGGTAAGCCTGTTGAGCAGTTAAATTGCCTGAACAATGCTTCTGAGTTCGTTCAAGTCACCCAGGAAGTCGAAAAACGTTTCATGCACCTGGTTAAACGCCTCAAAGCTGCTTATGACATCTGTTGCGGCAGTGAATTACTGACAGATGCCGAGCGCGATAAAATCCAGTTCTACCTTGCTGTGCGTTCCATTGTATTTAAATTGACTAAGGGAGATGCTCCCGACACAGCACAAATGAACAATAAAGTCAGGGAAATGATAAAAGATGCCCTGCAAAGTGACGGCGTCGAAGAAATATTCAAGATGGGCGATAAACAAGGTGAGGTTGACCTGTTTGATGATGACTATCTCTCTAAGATAGAGAAAATTAAACTTCCAAACACTAAGATAAAACTACTTCAGCAACTCCTTGCTAAAGCCATTGCTGAGTTCAAAAAGACCAATCGCACAAAAGGAATCGACTTCTCTGAGAAGTTTAAAGCCTTAGTTGATAAATATAATGAACGTAAAGAAGACAGTGTTCTGGTGAGCGATGTACTGGATGACTTCTCCGATGAAATTATCGATTTATTCCATAAAATTAGAAAGGAAATGGGTAGTCACGAAGACTTAGGTATCGACTTTGAAGAAAAATCATTTTACGACATCTTGAAGTCGTTAGCGGTTAAATACGACTTCGCATATCCAGAAGATAAACTGATTGAGTTAGCAAAAGAAGTTAAAAGAGTCGTTGATGATAAAGCTAAATACACAGATTGGTCACAACGAGCTGATATCAAAGCCGAGTTGAAAGCAGATCTAATAGTATTACTGGCTAAACACAAATATCCTCCAGTGGATAGAGACGAAGTCTATAAAGAAATATTTGAACAAGCCGAGAACTTTAAGAAGAATAGGGTGAGTAGGGAGTATGTATGAAAACACAAGAAATACATGAGCAAGTTTTAAAGATCTACCTGGAACATAAAGATAAGAATCCAGAGTTTACCTTCTCACCAAGGGTAAAGGGCGAAAGACTGTATGCTGGATATTGGTTTCAGGGCAACGAAAACTACCTGTTCTCTGCTCCCTTTAACCGAGGCGATAACCATAATATGACCAAAACCATCGGTTATGTATTAAAGCTTGATAATGGACAGGTTGCTGGAGCATATATCGAAGTAGTATTTGGCCATCATTTAAACCTGGAAATAATTGATTTTTATAAAAAGGTTTTAGAATACCTTAGTATTAAATATGAAGAGGGAAGATATAAATACCAAAAACAAATCGTTGGTGATTGGAAGGCAGGCCTAATTGAGTTTTTAGAAAGAGACGTAGCCAGTATAAGGAATATAATATCTGAGTTTGACTTGGAAGATGACTTCATTGTTCCAGAGTCCACGCTACAAAGCCGATTAAAAAAAATTGAAGATATTAAAAAGCGAGGATTAAAAGAGCTTTCTAATGATTCTTCAGAGATTACACAGGATTCACAAAGTGAAGTATATGGGGAGATTGTTGATACCAGTACTAAGCAACAAACTGCGAATATAATACTTTATGGCCCACCCGGTACCGGTAAAACTTATAGCACTAAGTTTGAAACCTTAAAAATTATTGAAGGTCAACCAGAAACAGACCTAACAAGAGAGGAGGTCAATCAACTCTTCGAAGATTATATTGAGTCGGGACAAGTCGTATTTACTACATTCCATCAATCAATGAGTTATGAAGACTTTGTAGAAGGTATAAAGCCGGTAATAGATCCTGAAACAGATCAAATGATCTACAAAGTTAAGAATGGACTTTTTAAATCACTTGCCAATCAAGCCAGAGAAAATTACATAGCATCAAACACAAAGGGAATTGCCTCAAAAGATCTTCATATTAAAAAGCTTATTGATAGTTTTACTCAGCATATTGAAAGCAAATTAGAGTCTGGACCAATACCATTAACAGAAAAAGTTTCAGTTACAGATATTGACGATGAGTCGTTAAGATACCGTGGAGATACATGGGGAGGACAAAAGGGTAATAAAATCAGCTTCTCCGAGTTGGAATACATGTACAGAAGTGGAGTTGAAACAAGACAAGAAGTAAAGCGTTTAAAGGATATTAGTGGTTTAGGCAATCAACATGCATCATACTTCATCAAAGCATTACAGCTCCTTAAAGCTTACGAAAAAGAGTCATTTAACCCAAATATTGAGAACAATAAGAACGAAGAGCTAAAGCAGTATGTAATTATTATAGATGAGATTAACAGAGGTAATGTTGCATCTATTTTTGGAGAGCTTATAACTTTAATTGAGCCCGATAAACGCTATGGTAGCGACGAATCATTGAGTTTGGTTCTACCATATTCAAAAGAAAGATTTAGTGTTCCGCCAAATCTGCATATCATCGGCACAATGAATACTGCTGATAGGTCTGTTGAGGCATTAGATACCGCACTAAGAAGAAGGTTTATATTTAATGAATTAATGACGGATTATAGTTTGGTAAAAAATGATCCATATTTGGAAATATCTAGCTTTATATTAGCTCACAAAAATGATGATCTAAATAACAAGAGAGTTAAAGAGCAATGGGAGGATTTAATTCATTGGTTGAATTTTACAGGCGATAATAAGGAAATTCTTGATTTTGACAAATTTAGAAAAGACTTCTCTGCTGATGAGAAACTAATGGATTATAGGAAAGACCCAGATTATCAAAGGCTTGCAACAGATTATTTTAATAATCAGGGAATCGATTTTGATCCAATTCAACTCGATAAACTGTTATTAACGATTAACAAAAGACTTACCTACCTCTTAGATAGAGATCATACAATTGGCCATTCATTCTTTATGGGAATAAACTCCCTATCAAAGTTAAAAAGAGTATTCAAAAATCAGGTCATCCCCCAGCTTAAAGAATATTTTTATGGTGATTGGTCGAAAATAGGCATGGTCTTAGGTAATAGATTTGTAAAAGAAGATACAGAACAATTAAGTTGGCCGGCTGGATTTGATAGTGACAATTTATTTGAAGATTACCAAAGTCTTGTCATTAACGAAATTTGGACCATCGGTGACTTTCAATCTATTTATCAGATTAAGGCATAACAGTGCAAATCCAGGCATTTGAATGGTCAAAACTTAAAGTTGGTGAAAAAGGTTTTTTGAAAAGCCATTACAAGAAAGTTGTGCAATGGCATATAAACCAGGATAAAACCTACTTTGAAATTGGCCCTGACTTTATAAAGCTGACCAACTGGTTAGGGGTTTTACAAGTCGGCAACCTAACAATCGAAATACTACCGAAGCTTGGTAATGCCCCTTTCATTTCTGACGATGGAGAAAGGGAAGAGCATATGCTCAAATGGAAAAGGGCTTTTGTAGAAATGCTTGGGCACACAGGCTGGATTAAATTTAGAAACACCCATACCTTTGCATCATTAAGCCTGACGAACTTTTCTATAATAGATATTTACTATTTAGAATTTATCAAAGAGGTAGAAACTGTAGTAAGGAATGGACTGAACAAGAGATACAGTAAAAAAGAGCAGAACCGTAACTGTCTAAAAGGTAAACTATTATTCAATAAAAACATTTCATTAAATTTAATACATAAGGAAAGGTTTTTTACAAGAGCTGATAATTACGATGAAAATCACAAGCTTAACCAAGTAATAGCAGCAGCTTTAAGAATTATTATTTCAAATGTTTCGGGCGGGATAATTAAAGCAAAAGCAGGAAACCTATTAATACTTTTTGATGAAATCGAGAAAAAGACATTTAACCAAAGAGCTTTAGAAAGAATCACCCTTGATAGAAAAACCAGTCATTATAAGTACTCTTTCGAGCTAGCAAAACTCATACTCTTAAATCTGAATCGAGGTACGGCCACGATTCGTTACAAATCGACCAAAAATATACTTAACCTCATGAATTATAAGTAATCTTTCAAAAATCTTGGTTGCATATTTTGATCTGCACACAGTTATCAGATATGTCTATCGGAAGCTTTCACTTCTAACACCTATACCGTATCTCCTTGTAATTACCAAGGGTGTATTCAATATCATGCAAACTCGACTCACCCACTACTACGGAACTTGGCTCTTTGTGATATCCAGTTTGTAATTAAGAGTTTTACTTTTTTTGCTTAAATCTAGATGGTAATCACCGAAGCGATTAATATGCTCGGTTCGATACGGTGAAAGAAACTTCAGCACCTCTTCTGAAACTGGGATTTGACGGTGCTTCAATTGCGATAGAACTTCTGACATGGATTGAACGTTATGCAAAATAACCAGATTAGCTACAAGTTGATTGTACTTAATGACCTTACGCTGTTCGTGCCGGACATTCTCAGCAATAATGCCGTCACCGCCAAAAAACAACCACTTGGTGAAGTTATTGAACTCTTCACTTTTGTTGGTGGCTGCATGAATGGTACGCCTGAGCTCCACATCACCGATGTACTTCAGTAAGAATGCTGTTCGGATCACTCGTCCTAACTCCCGAAACGCAAAATACAGTCGATTCTTCCGACTGTAAGTGCCTAAGCGTTTGAGTATGGTCGATGGCGCTATTTTGCCGGCTTGGATAGACAGCGCCACACGCAACATATCAGGCAGATGTCGCTCTATTAGTGACCAGTTAATATTACCTCTAAACAATCGGTTAATGTGTTTATATTTAACGCGACCATCCGCTTTATAGAATACCAGCTTCTTGATGTTCCGTATTCGGGGCATCAAATCAATACCGAGTAAGTAAGCTAGGCCAAAGACAGTCGTGCTTTGAGCCTGAGTGTCACCATGAATCACATCAGGTTGAATGTCCGATTCATTTTTAATGAGACCATCAAGAATATAGATAGCCTCGTAGACGCCGCAAGGAATGAAATGACTGAATAACGCGATGTAAGTATCCGAGACATGGTAATAGCCAATACCACCATAGCCGCCGTAACGGATATGATATTCTGACAACAGGTTTTGCTCATATACGTTCCACTTGGTTCCGTCAGCAGAGGCCGATTTGCCTGTACCCCAGTAAGATGGCATCTCAAATTTATTATAAGCATTCACGGTTTTCACAATAGCTTTTTCAAGCTTCTCCTCAGTGACATGCTTTAGATTCAGCCAAGCAACTTGCTTGCGGGTTAAGTTTTTGATGGAGCGTGCCGTTTGAGTTGGGCCAAGATTACAGCCATAACAAAAAAGCGTTGAAATAAAGCGCTTGCGCGGATTATCAAGTTTACTCTCAAAGCCTGATATGGGTTTAAATAGCTTGTGGGCGTCCAGCCATTGCTCTGATTCCACTAGAATATCGACAATGCTCTTTTCCTCAAGAGAGTCTCGTAAGGCTTCATCCAGCTGCTTGAGCTGTTTGGGCTCTGGAGTATTCTGATGTCTTCTGATCACAAGCTGATCGTTATTGAAGTCTAGAAACTCATTGGATTGAAATTGCTCGTCCACCTGAGCTGATAACTCGCTAAGCGTTTCTTTTAGTTCAGTCACAAAGGTTTTGCTATCCTCTGAAAACCCTAGCATATTGGTGTATTCAGGCAGGCCTTGTTCGTACTCATCCCAACTGATTAGTTCTTTACGATAATCTGAATGCTCCTGGCTGTAACGAATGAATAAATCACCTGAACTGAGTTCGTTCTTGATCCGAGACAACACGCATAACTCGAAGTATTTGCGGTTAATCGTTTTCGTGTCTGCGTTGAATATCAGCTTCTTCCATTTATCGTTCATCCAAGGCTGTGCGACAAAGTCATCATAGTGGCCGAGCTCCTGCTTGTGGGTATTTCGATACTCCAAGATGATTTCTAGCGCCCTTAGGATCGAATTATCTTCAGATGATGAGCCTAGCTCTAAAAGCTCCAAACAGTTTAGAAGCTGGGCTCGTTGCGGCTTATACAATTTAAGCATGAAGGGATAATAATTATTTCCGGCATAGGCTAAGTGCTCTTCACACTCTGCCAATAGTACTGATGGCTCTTCGCTCATGGCGTTTCGGATATCTTCCAGTGACGGCTGTATGTCAGCTTCATTATCACCATAAGTTTTTAAGACATTACGAAATTGGTTGATGAGCTTTTCCGTTCGCTGAGTATGCTCCTGGTGGTATTCCATCAGCCGAGTCTCCGCAGACTGGTGCAACTTATTCAGTTTACGCTTAAAGATACCCGCCACATCGTCTAACGATTGACTTAATTTTGACTGGATCAATAGCACCATCAGTGTGTAACGTTTAGCTTGCTTCATTTCTTTTAAGTGAAAAGCATCCAGTGAACGAGCTTCTAAAGTGTAATGGTGTTTTTTCGTTAACGGTAAGAATTCCATATTTGGCAATCGTTCGACCAAGTCTTGTAGCCATTTCAAATGTTGAAGGTAGCTTTTGACTTCTTTATTTGTAGGCTTTTTGACCTCCCGTTTAATCGAGTCCCAGCGCGTTTTTCTTCCAGAGCTATTGAGCATTTTATCCAACTCAATTGTCATCTCATGATTCAGCTTTTTATGTGTTTGCTTGAAATAGGTATCGTTGACCTGCTTTTTAGCTGATTTGGCATGTTTAACCAGAGTTGAGAAGCCTGGTAATTCATAGCGCTGTTTAACCAGCTCCTCGATAACTACATTGATAACATCAGCGAGCTCATGCTTTTTTTCTGATGCTTCGGATGAAAGCTTATGAAGCAATAATGTTGCTGTATTATTATTCTCAATAAGCTTAATGTTTAGATACCGCCTCACTAAAATCTTTAAACGGGTTCGACTCCCACCCCTGTCAAAGCGTGCTAAGTACTTTTTGGGAGTGTCGCCCATTTTCATCAGCTCAGAAATATGAGTAACAATCTTGTTTGGGATGTCAGAAGATTTGAGAAAATACCCTAAGCGCTGAGTTAATTTAATATGAACTAACAGGGCAAGCTGATCTAATTTGCGCCGGCGATGCTGGCGAATATAGGCCATGTCCTCTGGTGTCGGTGTATATACAGACTCTAATTCAGACTGACTCATGTTGGGTTTAATGCGCGGGTAAGCGGTTTCATTGATTGTTGTCATAGAGATATAAAATAACGTCCACGGATATCATGGCCAATTAGGTGGCTTGATCATTTGGTTACCTTTTAAAGGTTCAGCTGTTTAGCTCAGTCGCTACACCTTGCACCTTACCTATAGTAATATTTAATGTTGCGCAGTTTAATGAACCCGCCCTAGACATTTCGTGCTCAAGTTCACTCTATATTGAATTAATGCTTAACATTCATATTTCATGAGGCCTGTGGAACATTGTAGTCTTCATTCCAGTTTTATTGTATTGCACTACTTGAGTGGCTCAATAAAGCGTTGCTGAATTCGATTATATGAATCTATGTAGCGTAGAGCCGTTTTGGGATCTTTCCAACCAACGTACTCCATTAAATCTTTGAGACTCCAATCATTACTGTCTGCCCATGAAGCAAATCCTCGGCGTAAAGAATGACTGCTAAAGCTCTCAGGATGCTCAAGCCCTGCATCCCTGGCGCAATCGCGCACGATATTGATGATGGTATTCGGCGTCATATTGTGTTGGTTGAAATGCCCCCAGCGATCGATCCCGATAAACAGTGGGCCCTCGGTTAATTCAGCAGCTGTTATCCAGTCCTGATAGGCGGTGACTGGGCAGAGTTTTTGCAGAGCCGGTACTTTATAGGTCGTACCTTTATTGTTTCTATCGCCTTTGGAGTTTGGCAAATACAATGACATTCCTTTATTGGGGATCACGATTACGTGCTCAATGTAGATGTTGGTGAGTTCATCTGCACGAAAGGCTCGCCAGAACCCGAGCAGCAGAATGGCTTTGTTTCGGATATGCCTTAAGCGCTGCCAGTAATCTTTACTTTCTGTAATCAATGAATCCAACGACTGAATAATGGTGTCGAGCTCTTCTAACTGAAGCGGTCGAGCCTGCTTAGGTTGGTACGGATGCGTTTGACGTATGCCTTTCATCACCTGTTTAACCAGGGGAGCTTTCGTGGGATCGGGAAAACCGTACTCATTGTGCCATTTAGCGAGTACGGCCAAACGATGTGCTAAGGTACTGGACGACAACTTATCGGCATAGTGACTGAGGTACTGCGCAATCGCATCAGGTGTTGCAGGTAACAGGCCGCCCCAGTGACGCTCATAGTGCTCAACGGCGGCACGGTAACTGCGTACCGTGTGTTCTCGAGTGGCGGCGTTGACGTAAAAGCTGACTAAATCAGTATTTTTAGAATCGGGCATGATTGCGTGTTATGTACGGCTTTGCCTCATCATATCGCCCAAAAACGCACATCACAATAGATAATCTACTATTATCTAAAATGAATTTTCGAAAGCTATAGACACGTAGATGACACAGTAATAATATGTATATACATATTATGTATTACATTACAAAATAATCAGAGACTTAAAAAATGGCGCGCACAGGCATCTCTCAATTTGACGTTGAAAAAGCATATAAATCATTGACTTCACAGGGTGTAAATAACCCATCAATTGATGCAATACGAGCTGAGCTGGGTAACACTGGCTCCAAAACCACCATCTCAAAATACCTCAAAGACATTAAAAAGACCCGTACTAACGGTACACTCACCGAGGTCAAAGTCTCCGACGCCATTGGGCACCTGGTAAGCCAGCTTGCTGCCAGGCTCAACGCTGAAGCGAATAAAACCATTGAAGACATGGAGCAAGCCTTTGATAAAGAGCGTAAGTCTTGGAATCAAGAAAAGTCAGGACTTGAGGAGTCGTTAAGCCAAGCCACAGAGCAAAATAAAGCTCTAAGTGATAACATTCACTCACTACAGGCGAAGCTCAATACTGCTAGCCGTGAGAGTGAGCAACTGAACACTGAGTTGCAAGGTATTCAAAGTGACTTGAAAGAACTTACAGCCGTTTGTGGACAAAAAGATGAACGAATTATCGATCTGGAGAAGAGTCTGCAACACAGTTATGACAACTTGAGCCACTTCCGCGAATCCGCTAAAGAACAGCGTGATCAACAAGAGCGCAAGCACGCTGAAGAAGTGTCGGGATTGCGAGCAGAGCAGCGAAAGCTGGGGCAAACCATTGCCTCTCAACAGTCAGAACTCACGCAGTTGAACCGTCAGAACGCTGAGCTAATCACCGAAAAGCGGTTGTTGGCCAAGTCACAGCGCGAACTTCAAAACTCATTAAAAGCGTTAACTGAACAGGTGCAGTCAGCCAGTACTGACAGAGAGGAGCTACTAGCGCAACTTGATGCTATAACCAAAGAAAACAATGAGCTAAACACTTCCGTTGTTCAGCTAGAGCATGAGGTTGAGGAATTGAAATCGCCCGAGAAACTCGCAAAAAAACAGGAAGTAGCCAAGTCTAAAAGCTAGCCTTTAAGCACAAAGCTGTGTAATAGTTGGTTAGTATCCACTTATCTTTTGTGAACTAACTGATAATCTGCTAGTCTACTGCCCTGCATTTATGAGAACGAGTAGAGACTCTTTTTTACCGTGAACCGTCAACTTTTAACTTTCGCTCTAGCCATATTGATTGCCCTGCAATCGGTAGTTGCTGTGGCGGACGTTCATCAGTTTCATCAATCCGGTTCTGAGCATCTTACTTTTGATCACGAGCATCAAAAAGCTCACTCTTCTCCAATACCAGATGATGACAAGCGTTGGTTAGAATCAGAAAAGAGCAAAAGCTACCAGCTTGATTGCCACCATTGTTGTCACTGTCATGGCTCATCACACCCTTTCTTTCTGGGTCGCCAAGATATCTCTGCTTCTCTTTATCAAAAGGGTGCTATTTTAGGCAACCCTTCCCATTACCGTTCCCATATAGCCTTCCCTGATAATCCCCCTCCGATCAGTTAAATACAGTACAAATAAACTTTTATTCTGAGGTATAGCGTTGTGCAAATGCCAACCCAGCTGTACCTGATGTACTTTGATTTTAATTGTGAGGAAATTTCATGAAGAAACTATCCGTTTCTTATGCGATGTGTGCCGTTATTTATTTGCTGTCGGCTTCGGCGCAAGCGCAACCCGTTGATTGGGAGCGCTGGCTGGCATCACAGATAAAGCAGCACCCAGACATCATCGCGGCCCGCGAGCAACTGCAAGGCTCGGAAGCTACTGCGGACGCAGCGGAACAGCCACTTTACAACCCGGAGTTATCTTCTGAGCTGGAACAGGTTGGTGAAGAAAATAACTACCGTGTAGGTGTTTCTCAAACGGTTGACTGGTGGGATAGACGAGGTGCTAAACAGCAGCAGGCGGCTTTTATCCGACAAGCAGCCAAAGCCCAGTATCAGCAACAGGTTATGAGTAAGACTGCTGAGGCTCTATCAGCATTGGTTGAGTGGCGTGCCAGTAATCAAGCCGCCATTATTGCTCAGGCACAAAAAGAGCAGCTTAATGCATTATTGCAAGTGGCTGAAAAGCGCCAAAAAGCAGGGGATATAGGCACTATTGATGCTGAGCTCACCTTTCTATCTTTATCAAAACAGCTGGCACAGGTCGCTGAGCTTGAAGTCGCTTTGCAAAAAGCCGAAAGCAGAGTGCGCGAACTTTTGCCACAGTGGACTCCTGAAAAAGGAGGCATTCCCGAAGATTTCTGGCCTTCGGAGCCAGTGTCCATTACTGACCAGGAGTTGTTACAACATCCCTATGTTGCCAGCGCTCAGGCTCGCTGGAAGTCCATCAAGGAAGAGGCCGAAGCAACCCGCCGCGCAGCCAAAGCAGAGCCGACCTTTGGAGTCAATGCTGGTCGCGACGGTGGAGAAAATACTGTCGGCCTGACCTTCTCGATTCCTTTGAATGTACGTAATGACTACAGTGCCGAAACTCGTGTGGCTAATCGTGCAGCACTAGAAGCAGAGGCCCGATTCTTGGCCGTTTATCGCAATCTACGGTTTGACTGGCAGGCTGCACAAGCTGCCTGGAAACGTTATGACGAGCAATACCGACGCTGGCTCGAGCTGGCTCGTGGCAGAGTTGAAAATAGTGCTGACTTGTTGGAACGCCAGTGGCGAAGCGGTGATCTATCAACAACTGACTACCTGCTCGCTCTCAACCAGCGTTCGGAGAGCCTGCTGGCAGGAATCTCACTCGAAAAGCACACACAACTTGCGTTAACCGAAGTGTTGCTGCACTCCGGCCAGCTCAGAGCTGTTGCACCAACTGCGACTAAGCCACTGAATTAAAGATAGGATAATGAACATGAATAGATTATTGATAGCGATGCTAAGCGCCGCAATGACTGCACCAAGCATAGGGCTTGCAGAAACGATGAGTGGTGAGGCGCACGAACATGATAAGAGCAAGCCTGCTCAAGAGGTTATTGAGCATAAGGATGATGCGTCTCACGAAGAACACTCATCGAAAGCCACGGATGAACATGAGCGTCATGGTGATACAAAACATGGGACTAGCGATAGTTCCCACAATGAAAGTCATGATGATGCGGGACACAGCGAAAGTAATACTGAAGAAGATGGACATGGGCATCAAGAAGAAGCTTCTGCCACTACGGCACTAAATGCTACTCAAATGACGATTGCTGATATCCAGGTTGCTCCTCTCACTGCCGAGCGCGTTGATTATGAGTTCTACGCACCAGGGGAAGTTCTTTCTAATGGATACACTAGCTACATAGTGTCACCGCGAGTAGCTTCCGTTGTATTACGTCGTCACGTAGCATTGGGCGCTCATGTCGAACAAGGTCAGCCACTGGTAACCCTGTTCAGTGAGGATGTGGCGCAGGCCCAGGCAGACTATCGCACCGCTTGGCCTGAATGGGAAAGAGTCCGCAAGCTCGGTCGCAAAACCGTTGGAGAGCAGCGTTATATCCAGGCCAAAACCAGCTGGGAGGCTGCTCGGGCAACGTTGCAGGCCTATGGGTTAGCTGAGTCAGATTTGCAGTCTCTGGCATCGCAAGATATTAAGGCATTGGGCGAATATACCCTACGTGCCGAAACCGATGGTTCTGTGTTATCTGACGACTTCGAGCAGGGGCAGCGCGTCGAAGCTGGTTCTCCTCTGATCAAGCTGGCCAATGAGAAGCAGCTCTGGGTCGAAGCACACCTTCCAGCAGATCAGTCTATATCACTTCCGCTCGGTACATTGGCTGACATTGTGGCTGGTGATATCCGAATTCAAGGCAAGGTATCCCAAGAAGCACATACCATAAACCCCGTTACACGAACCCGAACAGTGCGCTTATTGGTGGACAACCTGGAGCATAGGCTGCATCCGGGACAGTTTGCAGAGGTCTTCTTCCGTTTTCGTACAGAAGAGCCGGTATTGGCTGTGCCAGAGTCAGCACTGATGCGAAATCCCGATGGAGACTGGGCAATTTTTGTAGAAGAGAGTCCAGGGCAGTTTCGCTCTCAAGAAGTTGAACTAAAGCGAGCACTAGGTTCGTTGCGTGAAATTAACGGCATTGTTCCCGGAACACGTATTGTTACCGACGGTGCCTTTTTTGTTGCTTCACAAATCGCCAAAGGCGGTTTTGATCCGCATAACCACTAAGCATTAAGGAGACTCTATGTTTAATCGAATTGTCGATTGGGCGGTCACTAACCGTTTGCTGGTGGCGATTGCGCTCATTACACTAACGGTCAGCGCCTTTTTTATTATTCCAAGGCTGAATCTTGATGCATTTCCGGATGTTACCAACGTTCAGGTCTCGGTCAATACTGAAGCTCCTGGCTTGGCTGCTGAGGAAGTCGAGCAGCTGATAACCTATCCGATTGAAGCTGTCATGTACGCTCTGCCTGATGTAGAAGAAGTAAGGTCTATTTCAAAGACTGGCTTGTCTGGCGTTACTGTTGTGTTTAAGGAAGGCACTGATATTTACTTTGCCCGGCAACTGGTATTCGAGCGACTTCAGGCTGCCAAAGAGCTGATTCCAGAGGGCGTTGGTACACCCGAAATGGGGCCAAACAC
This sequence comes from Kangiella aquimarina DSM 16071, assembly GCF_000374105.1. Lineage (GTDB taxonomy): Bacteria > Pseudomonadota > Gammaproteobacteria > Enterobacterales > Kangiellaceae > Kangiella > Kangiella aquimarina. Next base: position 1,693,630 of record NZ_KB893650.1, on the reverse strand, counting down.
TTCTGGGCTGGGGCAAGTCTATCAGTATTTACTGGTTGCCGAACCCGGTTCGGGTTTCGATGCCATGGAGCTACGCAGCTTAAATGACTGGGTGGTCAAGTTGTTGCTTATCCCGGCCGAAGGCGTGACTGATGTGCTGTCTTTCGGCGGTGAGGTGCGTCAGTATCAGGTCGATCTGAATCCGTCAAAGCTGTTATCTTACGATCTGACCCAGGACGATATCATGGCGGCTCTGGAGCGTAACAACACCAATGTTGGCGGCTGGTATATGAACCGTGGTCAGGAGCAATTGGTGATCCGAGGTACCGGCTGGCTCGATCATGGCAAGCAAGGGCTGGAGCAGATCCGTCAAGTTCCCCTGAAAACGGTGGATGGCACCACTATCACCGTATCGGATGTAGCCAAAGTGAATCTGGGTAGCGAAATCCGCCAGGGCGCAGTGACCATGACACGCCGAACTTCGGATGGGAAAGTTGAGACACTAGGCGAAGTCGTCTCAGGCATTGTATTAAAACGTTTAGGCGCCAATACCAAAAGCACCATTGATGGGGTTAATGCCCGTATCGAGCGTATTAATCAGGCGTTACCGGAAGGAGTTAAGTTCGAGGCTTACTATGATCAGGCCGATCTGGTGACGCAAGCGGTTGATACCGTTGTCAATGCTCTGTTACTGGCGTTTGTCTTCATTGTGGTCATTTTGGCGCTGTTCCTAATGAATTTGCGTGCTACCTTACTGGTACTGATCTCAATTCCAATTTCCATCGGTATTGCTTTGATGGTGATGGCGTGGTTTGGTCTTTCGGCAAACTTAATGTCTCTAGGCGGTATTGCCGTGGCCATTGGCATGCTCGTGGATGGCTCTGTAGTGATGGTCGAAAACATGTTCAAACATTTGACCCATCCCGATGCCACCCATGACAAAGATAGACAGACAATGGTTCAGGATGATCCAGATCCTGTTGATGCAGCTCATGATAGCCATGGGATTGCTTTACGCTTGCAAGAAGCTGGCAGAGAGGTAGCAAGACCTATATTTTTTGCGACAGCAATTATTTTAGTTGTCTTCATGCCGCTATTCAGTTTCGAAGGGGTCGAAGCCAAACTGTTCCAGCCGATGGCTATCAGTATCATGCTGTCTATGCTGTCCGCGCTGGTTGTAGCTTTAATCATAGTCCCAGCATTAGCCACCTACCTGTTTCGCAAAGGGATACGCCCGCGGGAGAGTTTCGTCTTGAAACCACTTGATAAACTCTACCGCAAGGGTTTGTCGTGGGCTATGAGCCACAGTAAGGTCGTCGTTGGTATTGCTGTAACGCTCGTGGTTGCGGCAGCTTTAGTAATACCGCGTCTGGGTACCGAGTTTGTGCCTGAACTCGAAGAAGGAACGGTCAACCTCCGGGTAACTCTCGCTCCGTCCTCCAGCCTGGATACTGCGCTTGAAGTCGCTCCAAAACTCGAAGCAATGCTGATGGAATTCCCGGAAGTCACCTATGCGTTATCACGCATTGGACGTGCCGAAATTGGCGGTGATCCAGAGCCAGTGAATAACATTGAGATCTATATTGGTCTTAAGCCAGTGCCAGAATGGACCAGCGCCGATAATCGTTATGAACTTCAATCCCTGATGGAGCAAAAGCTGGAACAACATCCCGGATTGCTGTTCAATTTTTCACAACCAATTGCCACCCGTGTGGATGAGCTGTTATCGGGGGTTAAAGCGCAACTAGCGATAAAACTCTTTGGTAAAGATCTTGATGTGCTGGCTGAAAAAGGGCAGGCAATTGAGGCAGTGGTCAAAAAGATCGACGGTACGCGTGATGTTGCCATGGAGCAAATTGTCGGTGAAGCTCAATTGGTCGTAAAGCCCAATCGCCGCGCATTGTCTCGTTATGGACTCGACGTAGCGGATGTCATGGAAGTGGTTCGAAATGGGCTTGGCGGTGCCAGCGCTGGACAAATCATCAATGGTAACGAACGTTATGATATCTATGTTCGGTTGGATGAACGTTTTCGCCAAGATCGCGAAACTATTGCTGACCTTCGTTTGCAGGCACCTTCAGGAGCCTGGGTTCGCCTTGGTGATGTAGCCTCTGTAAATATTGCTTCCGGCCCGCCGCAGGTTCGCCGAGATGATGTTCAGCGCAGAGTAGTCGTTCAGGCCAATGTGCAAGGGCGTGATATGGGCAGTGTGGTAGCAGATATTCGCGCAGCGATTGCTGAACAAGTTGATTTGCCAACGGGTTACTCCGTGGATATAGGTGGACAATTCGAAAATCAACAGCGAGCACAAAAGCGTCTGTCGCTGGTCGTGCCATTATCGCTGGCGCTTATTGCCTTGTTGCTTTACTTTGCCTTTGCTTCGGTTGGTCAGGCTATGCTGATCCTGGTAAATGTACCTCTAGCCGTTATTGGTGGGGTGTTCTCACTCTGGCTGTCAGGGCAGTATTTATCAGTGCCCAGCTCGGTCGGATTTATTACCCTGTTTGGCGTCGCGGTACTTAACGGTGTAGTGATGGTTGAAAGTATCAATCAGCGTATCAAGGATGGCCTACCTGTCAGTGAAGCCGCTTTTGATGGTGCCGTATCCAGGCTTAGACCGGTATTGATGACAGCAGTGACATCTGCGTTAGGTTTAATACCGATGTTGCTATCAAATGGCGTTGGCGCAGAGATACAAAAACCGCTTGCCAGTGTTATCGTAGGCGGGCTGATAACAGCCACATTTTTAACACTGTTTGTGTTGCCCGTTCTGTTTGCCTGGTTTTCAAAAGGTAAGTTGAAGGAGAAACACTAACTAGCAATCTGCCGGCTCTATTTTGGAGTCGGCAATACTTTATAATAGCAAGATGGTTTGAACCAACACCCCATTAATGCTGAAAGCTCGCCCATTTTCGTATCGAGGACTCTCCGCTTTAGACTATAGTGATCGGGGAGGGGGAAAGCCAATATCAAAAAATGCAAGGTATACCTATGAGCCAGAAATGTAACCGTGACTGCAAAGCAGATGCTACAGATGAAACACAAGATATTACTAACGACGACAAGTTATTTGAAGGGGCACATGTAAGCGAATACCACGTTCCTAAAATGGACTGCCCATCAGAGGAAGGCATGATCCGAATGGCACTGGACAGTCTTGAGCCAAGTGTAATCCTCGAGTTTGATACACATAAACGCATAGTTAGAGTGTTTCATCACCTTGAACTCAGGGACATGGTAGAAGACCGGATAACGTCTCTTGGGCTTGGGGCTAGATTGGAATCAACTAACGCTGTGGACAGCGAGATTATCCATAAAGCAAGGTTGACGGCACAAAATGAAGAAGCAGAGGAAGCTGGGATACTTAAAATGCTATTAGCTATTAATGCAGTGATGTTTATTACAGAACTTGTTATCGGCTGGTGGGCACAATCGACCGGATTGATAGCTGATTCATTGGATATGTTTGCCGATGCAGCAGTGTATGGGGTGGCACTATACGCCGTTGGGCATGGCGTCCGAAAAAAACTCCGTGCAGCGCATATATCAGGATGGTTACAGATTATATTAGCTCTGGGTGTATTAACAGAAGTTGTGAGGAGACTGGTTCAAGGGAGTGAGCCTGAGTCAAACCTTATGATGGTGTTTGGCTTAATTGCCTTGGTAGCAAATGTCTGGTGCTTAATCTTAATTGCCAAAAAGCGAAATGGCGGCGCTCACATGAGAGCAAGTTGGATTTTTTCTGCTAACGATGTCATCGCCAACCTTGGTGTTATTATTGCTGGGGGGTTGGTAGCATGGACGGGGTCGCAATACCCAGACTTAATCATTGGCTTTATCATTGGCTCAATTGTTTTAACTGGTGGTTTTCGCATATTGAAGATCAAATCCTAAAGTAAGAATAAAGCTCCACAAGAGGTAATCTTAAATGCATGATCATTCGCACTCACATGGTTCAAATACTCGTATAGGTTGGGCATTTTTTCTGAATGTCACCTTTACCATTATCGAGTTTATAGGAGGTATCTTAACCAATAGTACCGCCATCATGGCCGATGCAGTCCATGATCTTGGCGACAGTTTATCCATTGGATTTGCTTGGTTCCTTAGTAAAGTTAGTGAGAAAGGTTCAAATTCAGAGTTCACCTATGGTTATCGCCGATTATCACTGCTTGGAGCTCTTATTAATGGCCTAGTCCTGATTATTGGTTCTGCATGGGTTCTGACAGAAGCTATCCCTAAACTCCTGCAACCAGAAATGCCTATGGTTGAGGGCATGATCGCGTTAGCCGTGTTTGGGGTGCTAGTTAATGGTTTTGCGGCTTATAAATTAAGTAAAGGTAAAACTCTTAATGAGCGTATACTCAACTGGCATTTACTGGAAGATGTACTTGGTTGGGTTGCAGTTTTAATCGTTTCCATCGTACTTCTTTTTGTTGACTGGCCCATTCTTGACCCAGCTTTGTCGTTTCTTTTCACTCTCTATATTTTAATTAATGTTGCTAAAAACCTTTGGCACACTATAAGGTTATTTTTACAGGCAATCCCTGACAAAGAACTGTCAAAATCAGTATACAAAACCTTAATAGAACTTGAAGAAGTGGACAGTATCCATCACCTGCACTTGTGGTCATTGGATGGAGAGCATCACGTACTTACTGCTCATCTAGCTCTACAGGATGCACTATCTATGCAGCAACAGCTGGAGTTAAAAAAATCTATAGCAGAACGATTGAGTAAATTTAATTTAGAGCATACGACTATTGAGCTTGAAATGACTGACGAGCAATGCCGCGATGCTTCTGAAGCTTTGTAATTGGGAGAGTACAGCTATAATTTATATTGTGGCCGCACAGTAACTGGTACCCTTGACTTATGCGTCGATTAATTTATTTCGTTGAATCAAATCTTGTTTGGTTTGTGATTATTGTAGCTGGAGTTGGCCTGATATTGCCCGAATCCGGGAAGTACCTCGACTCCTCAATAGCCCCTTTACTTGTGATTCTGATGTTTGTGATCAGCCTTACATTTGATGCACATGCCGTACGAATAGTCTTTCGCAAACCGTCAAGACAGTTTTTGGCAATGGGGCTCGTCTATGGCCCGATTCAATTGCAGGCTTCTTGACTGGTCGCCTTTTTCAATGCGGTCAATACAGCCTTTTCTCCTTTCGTAGTTCCGCTCCTTTTTCTATGGCTGACAGGGATACAGCTAGAAGTCCCTCTCGTTTCCATCATCCTGGAGTTAGCTCTAGTTGTTTTAGTGCCTACAATTCTCGGTGTAACCTTACGCACCAACTTTCCGACGATTATTTCAAAGCATGATTCGACTTACGCAGGAATTGGGTCAGTCTTCTATCTTGTAATATTACTTGCGGTAGTGGCTTCCAATGCAGAAACCATCATTGGTTATGGATAGTATGCTTTTGTAATTGCTGGAGCAGCTTTAAGTCTAAATCTTTGTGGCTACTTAATTGGAATGGCTTCACGGTTTATAACGACAGACCGACCGGAAGTCATCGCATACCTATTTACTGTCAGCAAAAAAGAATTTAGCATTGCAGCGGCTTTTGTGGCTGCATCCCGGTTGCCATCAGAAATAGTAATACCAGCCACATTCTTTGCAGTAATTCAGATGATCACATCTCCTATTGTGGCCAAATATCTTGCTTGAGGCTAGCTCTCAAACAGTTACTGAAGAAACTTTCCACGAAGAAATATGCAGTAAATTGGTAGTACCGTATCACTGGAAACCAAAAGCAGACTCATAAATATCTTTTCTGACGAAAGATAAAGCTTACCCAGCACAGCAAGACAGTTCTTTAATATCTTTACTGAAAGTTTGTGCACAAAGCTTCAGGCCTTCCACCATAGTTAAATAAGGAAACAATTGATCCGCTAAGTCATCCACTGTCATGTGGTTGTGAATCGCCAGTGCCGCGCTCTGGATAATCTCGCCGCCATCATGAGCTAATACTTGGGCTCCGATCAGGCGTTGGGAGCCAGCTTCAACCACCAGTTTGATGAAACCCTGAGAGTCGAAGTTAGCCAGTGCTCGAGGCACGTTTTCCAGTGGCAATACTCGACTTTCGGTCTCAATATTCTGTGCATGAGCTTCTTGTTCTGACAACCCTACCGTTGCTACCTGCGGTTCGGTAAAAATCACGGCAGGCATGGTGGACAGGTCCAATTGTGCTTCACCGCCAGTCATATTGATCCCAGCACGGCTCCCAGCAGCAGCTGCAACGTAAACTAATTGCGGCATGTTGCTACAGTCACCAGCAGCATAAACATGTGGCTGTGATGTGCGCATCTGATTGTCCACAGCGACCGCTCCATTGGCTTCTGTTTCGACACCAGCAACGCCTAGATTAAGGTTAGCTGTATTGGGTGCACGGCCGGTGGCGACCAGCAATTTATCGCCACGAATTTCTCCTTGCTCGGTATCAAGGATAAACTTATTATCTTCATAAGACACCTGACTGGCTTGGGTATGTTCCAGTACGCGAATGCCTTCCTGTTCAAAAGCTACGGTTAAGCCTTCTCCCAACAGTGGGTCTTCACGGAGCAATAAAGTACTGCGAGCCAAGATAGTGACCTCTGCACCCAGCCGACGATAAGCTTGAGCAAGTTCGACAGCCACAACTGAAGAGCCTATCACTAACAAGTGCTCAGGTAGCTCAGTTTCGAATAAAGCTTCCGTCGAAGTCCAATAAGGGGTATCAACCAGGCCTGGAATAGGAGGAATAGATGGCTGACTGCCGCTGGCAATCAAAAAGCGATCTGCAACCAGCTCTTGCTCGTAACCATCTTTGTTGCGAATAGTTAAGGTATGAGTATCTTTAAAAGATGCATAACCTTGTACCAATGACAATGCTGGATTGGTATCCAGAATATGCTGATATTTGGCGGCACGTAACTCTTCCACGCGTGCAGTTTGTTGTTTCGCTAACAAGCTACGATCCAAAGAAGGTTCATGATTTTCTAGACCGTCGAAAGGATTGTTACGCTGCTGTTCAGCCAGCTGGGCAGCCCGGAGCAGAATTTTCGAAGGTACACAACCGACATTAACACAACAACCTCCGATCACATCTCCAGCTTCAACGAGTGTGACTTGTGCTCCATTTTCCACTGCCTTGATAGCACAAGCAAAAGCAGCCGAGCCAGTACCGATGATAGCGACATGCAGCGACTTTTTGTCAGTCACATCTTCACTATCGCAGCCATCTAACGCGACAGGTTGAGCCGTGTAGCCAAGAGCTTTGATGGTATTGATTAGCGTCTGTTCATTGACATCAGATTCTGCTTCGACGACTGCACTGGATTTCGTATAAAAAACGGTGGCATTTCTGACGCCAGGCATGACGATCAAGGCATCTTCGATCTGCTGAGGGCATCTTTCACAAGTCATTCCAGAGATGGAGAATTTACGCATAAAGACCTCCTTATGGATTTGAGTGAGTGTTGTCGGCAGGAAGCACACAACTTTCATTGTCACAGCGTTTATTCGCTGGCGAAAAAATATCCCAGATTGATACCGCTACCATCAGTGCCAAGGCTGAGTACGTCACATAAGTGCTCCAGGCATATTGAAAGAACGGATAAAGTGATAGCAACAACAGAATAGGCCCTAGCATACCAAGCAGGTTACGATGCCACTGCTTGTGACCAATCCAGCCAAGTCCGTTAACTATTAGGCTAACCCAAGCCAATATAGGCAAGAGTGTATTGATAAAGAACCACTACCACTGACTGAGGAACCCTGCCCGATGGCTGCCCCCAAGCTGGCGATGGCCGGAAAGCACATGGCACAACCCATGGCAGACACCACGGCACCTAATGAGCTGGCTTTGTCGCCAATGCGGGTAAAAAGACTCAGCAGGTTCTTCATTAGTATTCGTCCTTTATTGCTTTACCACAGATGGATAGCCGGCATTTTTTGTGGCCTCGGTCAGCTTTTCCACCGTAGTTTTTTCATCATCAAAAGTGACCACGGCTAACTTATCTTCGAAGGTCACTTCAGCTTTGGTAACTCCCTCAACCTGTTGCAATGCTTTTTCCACCGTAATCGGACAAATTACGCAGGTCATCGTGGGAACTTCAAGCATGACTGTTTGCTGCTTGGCAAACGCACCCAAGCTAAGTATTGATAGTAGGGATAATAGTGCAATTTTTTTCATCTTCTTCTCCAAGGGTTATTTCTCAACGATATAATTAAGCAAACCAGATAATCCAGTAATTGCTAGTGACTAATATTAATGCAATGAAGGCGGTTACCCAGAAAATGATCTGCCGGCGCTTACGTACTTGTGGCATTGCACAAGCGGTTCCAGGCTCACACTCTTCTATAGGTCGATAAACTTTCCAACCGGCAAAACTAAATAAAACCAGTACCAGCAAGATAAAAATAGGGCGGTATGGCTCCAATACGGTCAGATTGCCAATCCAAGAACCACTAACGCCTAGTAGTAACAAGACTAAGGGCCCAGCACAACAAAGCCCAGCACCAATAGCAGCAGCAATACCACCAACTAGCGGTAAACTGGTATCGTTTTTTGCCATGGCTTACTCCACTTCAAATGTTCTGATAGAAAACAGTATAAACTCCGTATCCAAGTACGGAGTCAAGGGGTTTAGCGATTGTTATTAGTTGTTTTCTGGGAGAAGGGAAGTAATAATCGGGCAATGTGCCTGTTCAGTGTTGCTTGCACATTGTTTCAGTAAATCATTAAGACTGGTTTCTAAGCGGCGTAGATCAGCCATTTTTGCACGAACACTGGCAAGTTTGTGGTTTGCTATACTTTGTACTTCTTGGCAAGAAGTCTCTTCCAGCATCAGCAAGTTAGCGATCTCATCCAAGGAAAACCCTAACTCTTGAGCACGTTTGATAAACCGAATGCGATTCAAAGTCGTCTCAGGATAACGACGATAACCTTTAACGGGTTTTTGGGGCTGTTCAATTAGGCCGCACCGTTCATAATATCTAACGGTCTCAACGTTTACGCTTGCCAATTTGGCAAGTTGACCAATTACATACATAATTTAACCGTATTGTCGGTACTGAAGTGGGTAGTAAAATTCTAAGTTGAAAGTACGAATATAACAAACAGTGTATCAATAGCGCAAAGTCTGCTGTTAGTTCGTTGAGATATTCAATATATTTCATATGGTTAAACTATTTTTTGGTCGATTTATCACGAATCGTGGCCGTACCTCGAATCCATCTAGCTCAACTGGCCAAGCTGAAGTTATATCATTATTCTTTGACATGAATGAGTTGTGGGAAACCTGGTTACTTTTTGCATTAAAAAACAAGTATAAAGGAAGCACTGATACCAAAGTACTGGGTAAAAAAGTTAAGTCATTCTGGAAAAGCACAAATACCAATCACACAAAACAATTAGAAACTGATATTTTAGTTGAGCATAAAGGTGAATTAATTGTGTTAGATGCAAAGTGGAAAACCCCAGAGATGCTTCCATCTGACAATGATATTAAGCAAATGTTTGCATATAATCGCCTCTGGGGTAGTAATAAAGCATGGTTATGCTACCCAAAATCAAATAAAGCCGAGGGTGTGCATGGGCTTTTTCAGACCGATGATAATTCATTTCTAGGTACTTGGTATTATGATCTTTTTGACGAAAGTGGTTTACTTAAAAGATATTTAGAGCTGCCAATGCTAGATGTTGAAGAATTAAGGGTATAACTTTATCATTACTGACTGGAACCTCTCACACCACGCAATCAGAGCGGAAATGTCATGTTCCAGATTTATCAAGTAGGGCACATAAAAATCCGTAATAATGATATTTTAACGGATTTTTCTGACTGAGGAGGGCGAGCCATTTTCTACAGCGTAGACATCCTTGATTTTTCGAAGTAAATTCTGTTCAAAGTAATATTCAGCTGAGCTTAGGACTTCCTGGTTCTTCATTTCATGAAACACATATCTTCGCATGCCATCGTGACCATACCAGCCCCAGCAATTATCATCGTTGTTATATGCAAGAGTTAATTTGGGTGATTGACCTTCAATTATTTGGAGAAATAAGTCATTATTCATAATAAATGTTAGTTTATTGATTTTGTATAGGTGTATTACACACCTTTTTATATATGCGGAACAAGGCTTCTTTCAACCTACCGCTTGTCAAAGTATTGCAAGATAAATTTTAGTCATGGAAAAGTACGCAATCAATATTGATAATGTCACAAGTCAATTAAGTCCAGTTCTAAGGCTTTGGCTAAACAACGGATTAAGTAATTACAGTTATAGACTGGCTGCGTATGTAATTTTACGAATTGCTGAGAGTTCTAATGATAATTTCCCCATAACTATAGCACCAATGGATTTTAATACTGAATATTACAAAAATGACCTAAATAATATTTCCAGCAGGGTTAACGTTGGTATCGACGAAATAAAAGCTTACATTTGTAGCACTGAAAGTTTTTATATAGATTTTGACGTAAAAAAAGAGAGGGGGAGGAGAAAAACCATTCTTGTTAACTCATATTCCAACCTATACTCTGAAATATCGCTAGATAATAAATCAATACTAAGAAATATTCTGGGACTAAAAACCCTTTATGCAACAAGATTGTATCTACTCATCAATCATATCTTAGAGTGTAGCGAAAAAAAGCTGGGGGTTTACTCATTTCATATGGATGAAATTCTGAGCTATCTAGCTCAAAGCAACCAATCTAAATATCAGAATAGATTTACTGATATATGCAGAAGGCTCCTGGAGCCATCAATCGAGCAGATTAACGAGGCCACCAATATTCAATTATCGCTAGATCAAATCCATGGTGATTTTTGTCGAGATAAAAAGGGGATGATTGGTCTATTCGCTTATAAAAGCTAATCAGCATATCCAGTATTATAACTTTTTGATTTTTATGTATACTTTTTTTACAAAGGTTTGTGTCATTTTACAAAGGTTTATGTCATAAAATTACAAACCTATATGTTCACGAGGGGTAGTTGTCATCTGTGAATTTCCGCCACATTAATAATTTAACATAATATAAGTTATGCGAATATATGGTTGGGGTTAGCCGGGATGCACATTTGATATATATCACTCACCTTGTATAGTGGTTATGAGATATTTGCTGTTCAGGGAGATCGCATGTCACATTGTTTATCTGCTCTAACTGTCCTTTCCTTAAGCCTTCTGGCTTTTCAACCTACCGCTGTGTCCGCTGAAGAAGAAACTGATGTTAATATTGGTGGCGCTGTTCGTCTTAACTATAACTGGAAAGATTATGGTGACGATGATGATGGTGCTTTTGATTTTGAATTGTTTGCCGTTGATGTGGATGTGACTCGCGGTAACTGGTTTGTTGATGCTCAGTTTCGCTTTTACCAGACGTTCGATGCTGTACATCATGCAGAAATCGGTTATCGCTTCAGCGATGAGGATACAGTAGTCGCGGGTGTCAGCCAGGTTCCTTTTGGTATTAGTCCCTATGCCTCGCATGGTTTCTGGTTCGGTGGTACGTATTATCTCGGTTTTGAGGATGATTACGATACTGGTATCAAATGGACGCGCACCGTGGATAACTGGACATTTGATACGGCCTATTTCTTTAATAGTGAATATGATGACTCAAGTCGCTATGGCCGCTACTCATTTGATATTGCCAGCATTGATGGCCGGGATAATAAAGAGGATGGCCAAGCTAATTTCAGGGCACAGTACGCTCTGGGCGATCATACTATTGGCGCTTCCCTTCAAGCAGGAAAAATCAGAAATAACACAACTAACTCTTTAGGAAACCATTACGCAGGCGCTGTTCATTTCGACGGGCACTTTGGCAGCTGGAATCTTCAATTACAGCATATTTATTACGATTTCGAACAGGCGCCTGAGTTACAGACAGCAGATGGTCGAATTGCCATGTCTGCATTTGATTTCCCATTCGAAATTGCCACCGAAGCTAATGTTACCAGTTTTAATGTGGCAAAAACGTTTTCGGTAGGTAATGAGTTTGTAGATAAAGTTATCTGCTATAACGACTTTACCTACACCGCTACACCCAATGAATTTCAACTAACAGATTCTATTCAAAACGTCACTGGTTGCACCCTCATAAAAGGTGGTCTTTATACTTATATTGACTGGATCGCTGGTAAGAATATGTGGTTTGCTGGCGGCCCCGGTATTGGTGTCTACGATGGGCCTGAAAAGTGGCATTCACGCTTAAATATTAACATTGGTTACTACTTCTAGGGAGAATTCATGAGTGAACAAAACGACCATAATACTCCGATCAATCCGCTGCATGAAAAGTTTGATACTGATCATGAAATAGGCGAGAACAATGTCGAAATAATGGGGATGGATCTGCATAACCCGGTATTTTTCGCATCATCATTTTTTGTCATCTTCTTTGTTATTTTAACCCTACTTTTCCCGGAACGATCTGGCAATTATTACGAAGCTGCAAAGTCCTGGTCGATCGAAAATTTCGATTGGTTGTTTATGATCAGTGGTAACGTCTTTGTAATTTTCTGTATTGTTTTGTTGTTGTCACCCTACGGCAAAATTCGTATCGGCGGTAAGAAAGCTAAACCGGATTTTAGTGTCATATCCTGGTTTGCAATGCTGTTTGCTGCAGGTATGGGCATTGGTTTAATGTTCTGGAGTGTAGCTGAACCTGTAGGCTACTTCACCAACTGGGCCGGAACGCCGTTCAACGTTCCTCCAAATACACCGGAAGCCAGAGAACTTGCTATGGGGGCTACCATGTTCCACTGGGGACTGCATCCCTGGGGAATTTATGCGGTTGTCGCCCTCTCCCTCGCCTTTTTTGCTTATAACTGCAACATGCCTCTAACCATTCGTTCCAGTTTTTATCCATTATTTGGTGAGCGAGTTTGGGGAACTGTCGGCAACGTCATTGATACCATTGCTGTATTAGCAACAATTTTTGGATTAGCGACTTCATTGGGTTTTGGTGCACAGCAAGCTGCTGGTGGCCTCCATTATTTGTTTAATGAAATCCCCAACAATATTACTACTCAGATGGCGATCATCTTTGGTGTAACCGTTATAGCAATATTCTCAGTAATTCGAGGATTAGAAGGTGGCGTTAAAGTGCTGAGTAACATTAATATGTCTTTAGCTGCCCTATTAATGATATTTGTCATTATTGCTGGGTCTACGACTTTAATTCTTAATGGTGTCGGCAAAACGTTATGGACTTATTTTGAAAATATTATCCCACTGAGCAATTGGGTGGGTAGAGAAGATAAGACCTTTTATACAGGCTGGACAATATTCTATTGGGCCTGGTGGATTTCATGGTCTCCATTTGTCGGTATGTTTATTGCGCGAGTATCTAAGGGACGTACAGTGAGACAGTTTATTGCCGCAGTCCTAGTTATTCCAACTCTATTGAGTGCTGTTTGGATGACCACATTTGGTAGCATGGGGCTTGAACAGGTTCAGAATGAAGTTGGTGCTCTTGCTAATGGTATTACAGATAAATCACTAGCATTATTTCAAATGCTCGAGAACTTGCCCTTCGGTGCTATAACATCTTTTATAGCCATTATTCTGGTGCTGGTCTTTTTCATTACTTCTTCTGATTCTGGATCGCTGGTGATTGACAGCATTACGGCGGGCGGTAAGGTCGATGCTCCCGTCACTCAGCGTGTGTATTGGGCGGTTATGGAAGGCGTTATTGCTGCGGTGTTACTGGCAGCAGGAGGTAAGCAAGCGCTAGGGGCATTACAAGCTGCTGCTATTACGGTAGGACTCCCCTTCTCTATCGTGTTACTGCTGATGTGTGTCAGTTTATTTATCGGACTCAGAGCCGCTTACAATCTTAACTATCGTGAGAAAAAGTAAATAAAAAGCCCCATGACGGGGCTTTTTTTATTAAGCCTTAGGAACTAGAAACCATTAATAAGTGTATGCACCCAGATACTTGCAGCATAACCTAAGGCAATCACAGGCGTCCATTTCAGGTGGGTCATGAATGTATAATGGCCACGTGCCTGCCCCATCAATGCAATTCCTGCTGCTGAGCCGACGGACAGTAAACTGCCGCCTACGCCTGCGGTTAATGTGACTAATAACCACTGGGCATGTGACATGTCGGGTTGCATGGTAAGTACTGCAAACATGACTGGGATGTTATCTACAATGGAAGACAGGATGCCGACTAATATGTTCGCTGGAGTTGCGCCAAGTTCTCCGTACATGTAGCTGGATGCCATACCAAGATAGCCAAGAAATCCCAAGCCACCAACCGCAAGGATTACACCGTAGAAGAAGAACAAAGTATCCCACTCGGCCTGTGCAATTCGATCAAAAATGTCATAAGGTCTTTTCGTAGAAACACTTGTCGGGTTCTCTTCTGTTTCTTTTTTGTGCTGTTTGCGAAGGAAAAATCCATAGAACTTCAAGAATCCAAGGCCAAGCATCATACCGATAGCTGGAGGCAAATGAAGGAAGTTATGGAAAGAAACCGCTGTAATAATTGTTAACAAGAATAGGCCGACGATAATTAAGCCACCCTGCTTTATCTGCGCATGACTACCCTCTTCTATTGGCTTCGGCTTGCCGTTCATTATGGCAAACTGCATGATGATTGCTGGTACCAGGAAATTGACTAAAGAAGGAATAAATAGCGCAAAGAATTCTGAGAATTCAACCATGCCTTTTTGCCAGACCATTAGTGTTGTTATATCACCAAATGGGCTGAAAGCACCGCCAGCGTTAGCCGCAACCACAATGTTAATGCAACTCAAACCAATGAATTTAGCATGACCGTTTCCAACCGCTAATACGACCGAACACATGATCAATGCAGTGGTCAGGTTATCGGCAATTGGTGAAATAAAGAAAGCCAGAATACCAGTCATCCAGAACAGCTGCTTGTAACTAAATCCTTTATTAACCAACCAGTCGCGCAATGCATCAAAGACATCACGTTCAATCATGGCATTGATATAGGTCATGGCGACAAGCAGGAAGAAAAATAGCTCTGCGTATTCCAGGAAATTATGGCGCACCGCTTCTTCAGCTAGCTGCGACATGCCATGTTGGTGGTACACAATTCCAATGACCAGCCAGATTAAACCAGCAGCCACAAGAATAGGTTTAGATTTTCTCAGGTGGATTTTTTCTTCAAATATAACCAGTGAATAAGCCAGAACAAAGATGGCTATGGCTAAAAAGCCAACCCAATGGCCGGTTAAATCAAGTAAAGTACTGGTTGAGGTATCTGCTGCAAGCAATTGAAAAGGAAAGAGTAGTAAAGCTAGAAATAGAAAATATGAGTGCTTTTTCATGGTGATGACCATGGCTATCTTTTTTAAGGTGGCGCAATTATAGGTATCTAGAGCCAGATGTCATAGATCTAAATCAATGTTTTGGAGTATTTGTTGTATGGTAATGGATTAGTTTGGCTTATGCGCTTCTTTGAGCTGCGGGATGTAGGAACAAGAGCCTGCTGTCCTTACAGAGAGCGGAAGCGCATTTGGGATGGACACACACATAGATGTGCCCCTACCGTGTTAAAAAACACATTCAAGACTGTGGTAATTTTCACTCCACATGCAACTCCCCTTTGTACATCTGCATCTGGCAGTGAAATTGATAATTGCCTTTTTCCAGTTTCTTTAACTTAATGGTTTTGGTTTTATTGATGGGTAAGCTTTCGCTGATATCAAGGTCTGGAAAGATAACCATTTCAGCACACGGGGTTTCGTCTTTACGTTCGAACTCTAAAGTTATTTCAGTTTCCGCTGGAACACTGATATGCGCTGGCTGATAAACACCGTCTTCAACGATAATTTTAATAATATCCTGATCTTTTGCCCGGACGTTCTTAGGTTTATAAATCCAGAACCAATAAATAATAAGTGCTATCAGTGCTAAGCCAATGATGTTGATTACCAGTAAGTTCATATGATGTCCTTTTGGCTTAATGCTCTTTAGGTTTGAAAAAACGTAGGCGGTTGGCATTAGTCACCACAGTCACTGATGAGAATGCCATCGCTGCGCCTGCTATGACAGGGCTCAATAAAATACCGAAGAACGGATACAACAAACCTGCGGCAATAGGTATGCCCGCAACATTGTAAATAAAGGCTCCAAAAAGGTTCTGTTTGATGTTTCGCAATGTCGCTTTACTGGTTGCCACTGCATCTGCAAGACCATGTAGTGAACCGCGCATCAAGGTTATATCAGCACTTTCAATAGCAACGTCAGTTCCAGTACCAATGGCAAAGCCAACATCGGCCTGCGCCAGCGCTGGTGCATCATTGATACCATCACCGGCCATACCTACAAGCTCACCTTCCTTTTGCAGCTCTTTAACTTTGTTAACTTTATCCTCGGGTAACACTTCAGCAAAGAATTCATCAATACCCACTTTACTGGCAACTGCTTTAGCGGTGGCTTTATTATCACCGGTTAACATGACCACACGAATATTGGCTTTCTGTAATCGCTTAATGGCTTCGATGGAGTCTTCTTTGATCGGATCAGCTACGGCAATAATCGCAGCGAGTTTTTTATCTATTGCGAAATACATCGGTGTTTTCGCCTCACCAGCAAGTTCCTGAGCTCTATCAACAGCATGATCAATATCAATCCCTTGGTCGCGCATCAGCTTTTCATTACCGAAATATAGATGCTTCCCATCGACATTTCCTTCGACACCATGCCCGGCAATAGAGTTAAAGTCTGAACTCTTTTTCAGCTCAATGTCTTTTTCTTTCGCCGATTCAACAATGGCTTGAGCAAGAGGATGTTCCGAGCCTGTTTCGAGACTCGCGGCAAGTTGTAACGCAGCATTTTGAGAGACATCGTTAAAGCCAACAATATCGGTAACTTTAGGCGAGCCTTCGGTAATGGTACCGGTTTTATCAAGCACCATGGCAGTAATTTTTGAGGCAGTCTGCAACGACTCACCGTTGCGGATCAGTACGCCTGCTTCAGCTGCTTTGCCCACACCAACCATCACCGACATGGGCGTTGCTAAACCCAGAGCACAAGGACAGGCAATGATCAGAACGGTGGTCGCAGAAACCACGGCAAAGGCAATGGCATCCTGTGCTCCAAAATTCAGCCAAATCAGCGCGCTAATAACCGCAATAATCATCACCGTTGGAACAAAGTACGCGGCGATAACGTCCGCTAACCTGCCAATGGGTGGCTTGGAATTTTGCGCTTGCTTAACCATTTTAATGATTTGCGCTAAAGCCGTATCTTTTCCGACGCGCGTTGCTTTGAAAATGATACTGCCGCTTTTATTAATCGTGCCGGCAGAAACTTCGTCGCCCTCGCCTTTTTCAACTGGCATCGGTTCGCCAGTTAACATTGACTCATCCAGCGTAGAGTTGCCTTCGGTAACAACCCCATCAACAGGTATCTTTTCGCCGGGACGAACACGTACCAGGTCATCTTTTTGCACATCCTCAATGGGAATGTCTTTCTCATCACCGTCACGAATCACTCGTGCAGTTTTAGCCTGTAAACCAATAAGCCTTTTAATGGCTTCTGAGGTCCTGCCACGAGCTCTGACTTCTAATGCCAAACCCAAATTAATAAGACCAATAATCATGGCTGTCGCCTCGAAATAAACATGGCGAGCCATTTCGGGTAACGAGTTGGGGAAAAACACCACAACCATCGAATAGACCCAGGCCGTACCAGTACCCAGAGCGATCAGGGTGTCCATGTTTGCAGAGTGATTTTTAAAGGACTTCCACGCGCCTGTGAAAAAGTGTTTTCCTGAGAAATACATGATGGCCAGTGTAACAAGGCCGACAATTAACCAGGCAATGCGTTCATTTGTGGTGGTTACGGTCATGGCTCCGCCTAATAAACCATAAGCCATTAAAGGCACCCCCACCCCAAGCGCAATCCACATCTTGGTCATGAGACGTTTGTAGTAAGCTTGATTGGCCTGTTCTTTTTCTTCCAGGGCTTCACTTTCTGATTCGTTTTCAATTAACGATGCCTGATAGCCCGCATTCTCAACGGCTTCAATCATGATGTCGGTATTGGCAGTACCTTTAACGGTGACAGTGCGGTCTGCAAAGTTCATCTCGGCACTTTCAACACCGGAAACGCCTTTTAAAGCACCTTCAATTTTACCGACACAACTGGCGCAGCCTGCTCCTTCGATATTGAGCTCTACGGTTTTTGAATGGGAAGAATGATCACTCATGCAGCTAAACCTTAACTTTTGCGGTAATGCTATTACTGTGTTGATACTTATTACTGTATCACTAGTTATTTAAAATAATAACCATAAGATTTTGGGGTTTAGTGAATTAGCTTAAGCCATAGTTTTGAATGATAATTGACACATATGATTTTTCATATATATTGCCATCCATATATGTTTGTTGAGACAACTATATGGAACCGACTGAATTTTTTAAATGTCTGGCCGATGAGACTCGATTGCGAAGCCTGCTGTTAATACAACAAGTATCTGAGCTCTGTGTCTGTGAGCTTATGGAAGCTTTAGACGAGAGTCAGCCAAAGGTATCACGCCATTTAGCGCAGTTACGCCAATGTGGACTGCTGCTCGATAGGCGTGATGGTAAGTGGGTCTACTATCGCTTAAACCCAGAGCTACCCAATTGGACTACAAAAGTGTTAGCTGAAACTGCACAAAGTAATCAGCAATTTATAGCAAGTAACCTGAAGCGCCTGAAAAACATGGCAAACCGACCAGAACGATCGCTATGTTGCTAAATTGCATATATTTACAGATGGTTAGCGAACCATTTCAATTCTATTTATTAACGAGTTAGAACATGAAAATACTGTTTATTTGTACTCATAATGCTTGCCGCAGCATACTTAGTGAAGTGATTGCACGAACATTGGGCAAAGGTCGCCTTGAGACAGCCAGTGCGGGCAGCGCTCCGCGCGGCGTGGTTCACCCTCTTACCCTGAAATATCTTAGCAAGCATGGCTACAGTACCGAAGGCTTAACCAGCCAAAGCTGGGATGAGCTGAGTAATTTTGATCCAGACGTGGTGATAACGGTGTGTGATAGTGCTGCAGGTGAAGCATGTCCTGTGTGGATGGGAAATACCCTAAAAGTACACTGGGGTTTGCCGGATCCTTCTAAAGGTCATAGCTCTGGAGAGCATGATTCTGAAGAGCAGGAAGCTGAGGCGTTTGCACATGTCATTAACGTCATAGAAAAGCGCATAAAAACGCTTCTGGAGAAAGATTTCGAAGAGATGGATGCTGACCAATTTAAAACTGAACTGCAACAACTTGGGGAGTTATTTTAATGGGTGTTTTTGAACGATTTTTATCACTATGGGTTGCCTTATGTATAGTCGTTGGCGTTGTTCTTGGCAACGTTTTGCCAGAGCTCTTTAATTATATCGCTAAGTTAGAGTATGCCCACGTGAACCTGCTAGTTGCAGTACTCATCTGGCTGATGATATTCCCAATGATGGTTCAGGTTGATTTCAAGTCGATCAAGGATGTGGGTAAGAAGCCTAAAGGTTTGATTTTAACGTTAGTGGTTAACTGGTTAATCAAACCCTTCACCATGGCAGCACTTGGTGTACTCTTCTTCAAATATTTTTTCGCTGACATGGTCGACCCTCAAACGGCTAATGAATACATCGCAGGTATGATTTTACTTGGCGTTGCACCTTGTACCGCGATGGTGTTCGTATGGAGTCATCTAACCAAAGGCGATGCCAACTATACCCTGGTTCAGGTCTCGATTAATGATGTCATCATGGTTTTTGCCTTTGCCCCTCTAGCTGCATTTTTATTGGGAGTAACTGATATCGCTGTGCCGTGGGAAACATTACTTTTGTCGGTAGTCCTTTATGTGCTATTACCGCTGATTGCTGGTGCAATAACGCGCAATGCATTAGATAAAAAAGACGACCATCATAGATTGCATATGTTTCTGGTCAAATCGAAACCCTGGTCGATTTTAGGGCTGCTTCTGACAATCATTTTACTATTCGCTTTTCAGGCCGAAAAAATTCTTGCTAAGCCACTGGATATTGGCCTGATAGCCATTCCATTGTTAATTCAGACCTATGGTATTTTCATCATAGCCTATGCTGCTGCTAAATTTATGAGGCTTCCTCATAATGTTGCAGCGCCAGCCTGTATGATCGGCACCTCGAATTTCTTCGAGCTTGCTGTAGCGGTCGCTATTTCATTGTTTGGACTGCACTCAGGTGCCGCACTAGCCACTGTTGTCGGCGTTCTGGTTGAAGTCCCGGTGATGTTGTCACTTGTTGCTTTTGCCAATCGAACTCGGCATTGGTTTAAGGGATAATTATGACTATAGGGGTAGCTAGTGAGTTGCCCCTATACAACCACTAACTAGGCCTTTCTTTTAAGCAACTCTGCAAATCTATTCAATGCTATTAATTTAACTTAATAAGAGCAGATCCTGAATCAAGTTCAGGATCTGCTTTTAGCTCTCCATAAGTTGTACGGACACCTTCCTTTCCCGATAATACGCTTGAGCTACCTCTTCCACATACAAACAAGATAAACCTACTACTGGAATGCTTTTCCATAAACCAGTCCATTTTCCTCCTCATTCCTTGACAAAAATCAAGCAGTTAAACTATTAATATGATATATCTATACATGTGCTTTACACTCTTAAACACATGGAATTAAGGAGTTTGCATCATGAATGAAGAAGAATTGAAAGCGGAAGCTAAAAAGCTATACGAAAAGCTTAAAACCCAGCGCGATGAGCTAAAAGTACAAGCTCATTTAGCGAAAGCCGAATTACGCGATAAATGGCAAGAAACCGAGCATGACTGGGAGCGCTTTGAGGCAAAGGCCAAAACTATTGGTAAAGGTGCTCATAAAGCTTCTGAGGATGTTGGTAAGGGCTTTGTTCTTTTGGGTCATCAACTTCAGGAAGCATACAAGGATATTAAACAGGCATTTCGCTCCAGCGACCTTACAGATTAATTCCTACTTACTGAGTTGGACATCAAAGGATGAATCTTAAGGTCATCACCTATAACATTCATCGCGCAATTGGCGTTGATCGTCGGTTTCGTCCTGAACGAATTGTTGAGATTCTGGAAAGCTATGATGCAGATATCATAGCTCTCCAGGAAGTTGACGATGGAGTGCCGCGCTCGCGAGAATTAAATCTTGCTCAAGAACTTGCTGAAGCGCTTGATTTCCCCTACTACGTCCTTGGTAAAAATGTCAGCCTCAAAAAAGGTCATTACGGCAACGCAACCCTCAGTCGCTTTCCAATCGTGCGCGAGCGAAATATTGATCTTACAATTGATAATAAAAAACGACGAGGATGTCAGCATACAACTATCGACATTCCTTCAAGCCCTTCGAAAACAGTGCATCTCGATGTGTTTAATCTGCATCTGGGACTCTCGGCTAAAGAGCGGGATAAGCAAATTAGAAAACTATTAAATTCCGCTGAAATAAGAAACCTTGATGATAACGCTAATAAAATAGTCATTGGTGACTTCAATGATTGGCGCTCTTTATTAAGAAAGCCGATGACAGAAGGTGCAGGCTTTAAATGTGCGACGGACAGACGCTACAGGAACAAAGTATCAGCATTAAAGACCTACCCATCATTTTCTCCTAGAGGTGGATTGGACCGAGTCTTTTATCAAGGTAGTTTAAAACTCGAAAATGTTTTCCTGTGTCGAAAAAAACTATCG
Source organism: Kangiella aquimarina DSM 16071 (assembly GCF_000374105.1). Taxonomy (GTDB): domain Bacteria; phylum Pseudomonadota; class Gammaproteobacteria; order Enterobacterales; family Kangiellaceae; genus Kangiella; species Kangiella aquimarina. The sequence goes on along the minus strand of NZ_KB893650.1, from coordinate 1,671,958 downwards.
AAAGTAGCCAGTGATCATAAGCCGGTTATTACCGAGTTTAAAATATAAATAACAGAGTAATAATCCAGATGGATAAAACCGAATCAATACTACCAGTTGCTATAAGGCTTGGGATCAACTCACGCCATGAGCCTTTGATTTTTTTGCGTTCTGATTCGCCAGTAGCTCGCTCAGAAGGCTTTGAAAGCATGTCTCGTGTGCTTGTCGAAGTAAACAGCAAATCCATTATTGCCACCCTGCTCATTGTATATAGCGATCTAATTCAGTCCGGTTTTGCAGGACTTTCGGAAACTGCCTGGAAACGCCTAAAACTCAAAAAAGGTCAGCGCATTAAACTATCTCATGCTCCGCAAGTTGATTCTCTTGCCTATATTCGCGCCAAAGCATTTGGCCATGAATTAAATAAACATCAGTTACAGGAAATCATGCGCGATATCGTGGATGGGCATTATATGGATGTACACCTGGCTGCATTTATTACTGCCTGTGCCAATAACAATATGACCCAGGATGAAATTCTGTATTTAACGCAAGGAATGGTAAGTGCCGGTGAAACTTTGACGTGGCCAGGAGAAAAAATCGTCGATAAGCATTGTGTTGGTGGGCTGCCAGGTAATAGAACGTCTCCAATAGTCGTGTCAATTCTCGCGTCAAAGGGGCTTACCATTCCTAAAACATCTTCTCGCGCCATAACCTCACCCGCCGGTACTGCAGATGTCATGGAAACCATGACCAAAGTGGATTTATCTTTTAATCAGTTAAAAGAAGTCGTCGAGAAAAACCATGGTTGTCTTGCATGGGGAGGTTCTGTAAGTCTAAGTCCCGCTGACGATATCTTGATCAGTGTCGAAAAAGCATTGGATATTGATTTTGAAGGCCAGCTTATTGCTTCAATCCTTTCGAAAAAAATTGCCGCGGGTTCGAAATATGTCTTGATTGATATTCCTGTGGGACCTACCGCTAAACTCAGAAGTGAAGAAAGTGCTCAAGCTCTAGCCGAGCAACTTACGACCGTTGGTGAAAAAATGGGACTTAAGGTAAAAGTGGTATTAACTGATGGCTCCCAGCCTGTAGGCTTCGGCATTGGTCCAGCGCTTGAGGCCTGGGATGTTATTGGGGTATTAAAAAACTCCAGTTCAGCCCCGGCTGATTTAAGAGAGCGTTCTGTGTTACTTGCTGGCGAGCTATTAGAACATGCTGGCGTTGTGAATAATGGTGATGGCAAGGACGAGGCGTTAAGAGTGGTTGAGTCTGGAGAAGCCTGGAAAACCTTTATGCAGATTTGTGAAGCACAAGGCGGCTTTAAGTACCCTCCTGTTGCCTGTTGCAAAATGGCTGTTCCTGCAGAAAAAAGCGGTTATATTCGTCGAGTCAATAATCGCCTCTTATCACGTTTAGCCAAGCTTGCCGGTGCTCCGGCCGATCATGCATCAGGTGTCTACATGGAGGCAAAAGTAGGTCATTACCTTACCGAGGGCTCTACTCTGCTGACTATTCACTCAGAAGCGCCTGGAGAGCTGGAGTACGCCTTGGATTTCTACAACACCCACAAAGAAATGATTATTATTGAGGAAGGATTATGAGTACCCTGCTTTTTGATTTGTCGGACAACCTGAATCTTTCAGCGCCCGTTTGCGAAAAAATCGGGGCAACCATGGGTAAATTATCAATGCACTATTTTCCTGATGGTGAAGTTAACATTCAGCTGCATAGTCCCTGCAAAGGGAAAACAATCGTTGTATTAGCCGACCTATCCCATCCAAACGCCAAAATTCTCCCTTTATTATTTGTACTTCGTATGATTAGAGAGCATGAGCCAGAAAAAGTGGTACTCATTTCACCCTATCTACCTTACATGCGTCAGGATGCAGTTTTCCATGAAGGGGAATCGATTCTTGCGCGACACTTTGCAGAAATACTCTCTGAAAACATTGATGCTTTGATTACGGTCGATCCTCATCTCCATCGTTTTTTCAGTTTGGATCAGGTGTATCCCATTCGAACGTACCTGGCTCACACAAGCGGTCCAATTGCGCAGTGGATTAAAGCACATATCAGTAACCCCCTTATTATTGGACCTGACAGCGAAAGTCGGCAATGGGTTGAAGCAATCGCCAGTGAGATACAAGTTCCTTTTTTAGTAGCCAATAAAGTCCGTCATGGCGATAAAGATGTTGAGATTTCCATTAAAGGCATCGAAGAGCATACAGATAAGACAATTGTGCTCGTTGATGACATCATTTCAACGGGACACACTATTCTTGAAATAACCAAGCATCTAGAAGATGCAGGTATGAATAACATTACCTGTATAGCAAGCCATGCCATATTTAACGAAAATGCTTATGGAATGCTTGCTCAATCCCACATCAGCCAAATTGTTACCTGCAATACTATTCCTCACGTCAGTAATGCTATAGATGTATCAGGTAGTATTGCTGAAAGTTATAAATTGGTTAAGTGATGAGAACTCATAGATGAGCTTGGAATGGCTTAATTTTTTAGCAGGTGTAGGGATCTTCCTATGGGGAATGTCCCTGATTGAATCGAGCCTGGCCAAACTCGCTTCCGGCAAGCTTAACTATTACCTGACCTCTTGGACTAAAACCTCAATCTCTGCAGTAGCAACTGGCGCTGTATGTACTGCCGTTGTGCAAAGTAGCTCACTGGTCACCATCATTGTATTAGCACTTGCCAGCTCTAAACTGCTAAATCTAAAGCAGGCGGTTGGTGTTATATTCGGTGCTAATCTAGGAACGACGGCTACCGGTTGGCTGGTGACCTATCTTGGTTTTAAATTCAGCCTGGGTGACTTTGCCATTTATTTTATTGGCTTCGCAGCGCTATTGAGAGTGTTCTTTGCCAAGAATACTAATCAAGTTGCTTTTTACACATTGTTCATCAGTATTGGGCTGATTCTTTTCAGTTTAGATTTAATTAAATCGGGGACGATTGCGTTAAGTCATAACTTTGATATCACCAATCTTCAAAGCCAATCACCATTTATCTTCGTAGCTGTTGGTATTCTGCTAGCGACACTGGTTCAATCCAGTTCCGCCGTCATGATGATGAATTTAAGCGCTGCTCACGCAGGCTTAATCAGCGTAGAACATGCATTTGCGATTGTAGTTGGTGCCGATATTGGAACAACGAGCACAGCAATTCTCGGAAGTATCAAAGGTGCAAAAATCAAAAAACAACTGGCATTGGCCCATGTTGTCTTTAATCTGACCAATGCAACTGTTGCTGTATTTTTAATATTGCCTTTCATCAAAACTATTTTTGAGTTTTTGAATATAACAGATGTTTTGATTAGCATTGTTGCTTTCCACAGCATCATCAATCTGATTGGAATTCTAGTTTACCTGACACTATTTAATTACTTTGTAAGCTTCCTATCATTGCGTTTTTCAGACAGCCTCAGTCCTATTGAGAGTAGACTGTCGTTGATCCCGGTTAATATGCCTCCGGTTGCCATTGAGCGCTTTCGTTCAGAAACTGTCTCTTTTATTAATAAAGTGAGTCAGTTCAATCAAAAATGTCTCTCAACTGACTATGTTAATCCTGAGCACTATTTCGAGCTAAAAAAAATGGAAGGCTTATTTATTAAGTTTTCTCGTCAGTTGTCAGAACGACCACTTACCCAAGAACAAACGCAGGCACTCTATAATCTGCTGGCAGCGATTAGGGACGGTATCTATTCGGCAAAACTTCTGAAAGATCTTCTAGCGGATCTGGAGCAACCCGATTTATCCGAGTCGTATCATGACAAATCAATGTTCCCTATTTTTAATCAATCAAAGGCATTCTACGAAGACTCCAGACATCTTTTCGATCAAAAAGTTGATTTAAGCTTCAAAGACTTCACTAAGAATTGGTACGAAAAGCTTTATCACGAATTCAAAACCAGTGAAGCGAATCTCTTGTCCTCACAAATTAGCCAGAATATTTCTGTCGATATTATTTCTACATTGTTGAATTTAAACAAATCACTGTATAAATCCTGCAAATATTATATGCAGGCTTTAGAATCAATTGATAAAACCATAAAGGAAACCAACCATGAAAATTAAAGTCCATGGTGCAGCGGAAGAAGTCACCGGTTCCTGCATACAGATTACCACTGAACACAGTAACATCATCGTTGATTGCGGCCTTATTCAGGGCGCTCCTAAAAAAGAAGAACGTAATCGTGCCCCCTTCCCTTTTTCACTACGTGAGCTTGATGCTGTTATCCTGACGCATGCTCACATTGATCATAGTGGCCGACTACCAGTACTGGTCGGCCAGGGTTATCAAGGTCCCATTCATACCCATGAAGCCAATGCTGATTTGCTGGATATTCTTTTGATGGATAGTGCATTCCTTCAGGAAAAAGAAGCGGAATGGGCCAATACCAAACGTAGTCGCAAAGGCCTTAAATTACTTGAGCCACTTTATACGCAAGATGATGTACCGCCGGTTCTGTCTTTGTTGAACCTTCACCCTTATAAGCAACCCATCGAGATTACAGAAGATATAACTATGGTTCTGCATAATGCAGGACATATCTTGGGCTCTGCGCATGTCGAACTTTTGATCAAGGAGAGCAGCCATACCAAACGAATCATTCTAAGTGGTGATATTGGCAATCCAGGCTCGCCTATTCAGGAAGACTCGAATATATACGGCAAAGCTGATTTAGTCATCATGGAGTCAACCTACGGAAACCGGAACCACCAAAGTTGGGATACTTCAATTGTAGAATTAAAAACTGCGCTTGATGAAGCCCGCCAGCACGGTGGTAACGTTTTGATACCCTCCTTTGCCGTTGGTCGAACTCAGGTCCTGCTTTACTATTTTGCTAAATATTACAACGAGTGGCATCTGAGAGACTGGGATATTTACCTCGACTCACCAATGGCAATCAAAGTAACTAATACTTATGGAAAGTATTGGCAACTTTATAAAAAAGAAAGCCAATATCTCTGGTCAGGCGAGACCCTGCATCAAAAGCTACCCAACTTAAAATTTACACCCGATACTGAGCAGTCTATTGAGCTGAATAGTGTCCACCAAGGAGCTATTATCATTGCCGGTAGCGGCATGATGAATGGTGGTCGTATAAAGCAACATTTAAAGCACAATATCTGGCGTCCTCAATGCTCTCTGATTGTTGCTGGATTCCAACCTGAAGGAACGCTGGGTAATCGAATTGTTGAAGGTGCGAAATATATTAAATTATGGGGTGAGACGGTTAAGGTTGCCGCCAAAGTGCACACCATCGGTGGATTCTCAGCTCATGCGGGTCAGAAAGATCTGCTGAAATGGTATCAGAAGTTTGAGAACTCTCCTCGTTTGGTGCTTGTGCATGGAGCTCAAACTACCATTCAGGAGTTCCATGATTTCATGACTCAAAATGTAGATAGCGAAATCACTATCGCCAAGCATGGTGAAGTCATTAGGGTTTAGATTCCTAGCTAGATTAATTTCTGTTTAACTAGCAACCAGCTAGCTCGAGCAACTTCATTGTCCTGGTAATTTTTCAGGTGCTGATTGCGATGCTCAATAAACTGCTCGAGTTCTCTTTTGATTTCGGGCTGTCTGGCTTTAAGTTCATTCACCCGAGTGTTTAAGCGTATGGTATCTCGCTGATATATGTCGATCAGAACTCGTTGATCCCAGATAATCTTACGAGCAGTAGTTAATTTTGATTCAGCTATAACATCATCCATGTTTTTGGTTAACTCTAGGCCACTACCAATATTAAAGCTGTGACTTTTATAGTCGCTCTCAACTAATACAAAACCATCATCCTTAATATGTTGGGCGAGAATATCGAGTGACTCCACTCTATCACCTAGAACATCAGTACAGGCTGGAAAAACGATTACATCGAACAGCTCTGTATTACGATCTAGGAATTTTGCAATATCCTCTCGCACAAACTCCACTTGCCCTCTGAGCCTTTGACTAAAGGCATCCATGGTTGCCTGCTGCACAAAATCACTGACCACATCCACACCAGTACCACGCCAATTAAAATGCTTAGCGAGCGTTATAAGGGTTACACCTTTGCCACAGCAGAGGTCGAGAACACGTTTATCAGGCGTCGTTTTTTGTAATTCATCAATGAGCTCTATCATGTAGCCAGTATTGCTACCCAACTCTTTAAAGTCCTGATAGAGAAATGGTAGGAAGTCAATCAGTCTGTGACTGGTTAACTCTAGAGATTGTTTTACGGATTCAACTTCTTGAAAATTCATAGCTGACTCCTTATTTAAAAATGAGGTATGGATGCAATACCCATACCTCTTTGTACTACATTTTCAATAAGTTAGCTAGTGTACTTCACCCAGTTTTTGATTATTTTATGCACAAATACTTGATGTCTAAATAATCACTGATACCGTATTTTGAGCCTTCCCTGCCCATTCCGGACTCCTTAACGCCGCCAAATGGCGCCATATGATTGGAAATAATACCTTCATTAAACCCAATCATGCCTGACTCTATTTGCTCACTGAGACGCTTGATTCGATGGCGATCATCAGTGTAGACATAGGCAGCCAAACCAGCTTTGGTGGCATTCGCCTGCTCAACAACCGACTCTTCATTACTGAATGGAATTAATGTCAGTACGGGGCCAAATATTTCTTCGCATGCGATATCCATATCGAAACTGACCTCAGTTAATAGAGTCGGCTCGTAAATTTGGTTGTGCTTATCAGAAACGTTACCACCGACTATAACTTTTGCACCGCTATCTTTGGCTGACTGAACCAGACGTTTAACCTTGTCAATTCCGGCCTGGTTAATCAGTGGCGTTATGGCAACATCATCCTCAAGACCTGAACCAGTTTTCAGCGACGCTACTTTTTCAGTCAGCTTTTCGACAATGTTTTGGTAGATGTTTTCATGGATAAAAACTCGATTCGCACAGACGCAGGTTTGCCCTGAGTTTCTAAACTTGCTGGCCATAATGCCTTCAACTGCATCGTCAATATCAGCATCGTCAAATACAATAAATGGCGCATTTCCACCAAGCTCCATGGTCACATGCTGTACATTCTCAGCAGCCTGACTCATCAGAATCTTGCCAACTTTGGTTGAGCCAGTGAAAGAAATCTTGCGAACCTTAGAGCTGGAAGTTAAAGCCTCGCCTATTACGCTCGCCTCACTAGTGGGAACCAGATTGATTACACCATCTGGAATGCCAGCCTGTTGCGCCAGTTCTGCCATAGCCAATGCTGATAAAGGTGTTTCGGCAGCAGGTTTAATCACAACGGTACAACCTGCAGCAAGAGCAGGTGCAACTTTGCGCGCAATCATTGCCTGTGGAAAGTTCCAGGGCGTGATAATGCCGACAACGCCAACCGGCTGCTTTATGACATGAATTTGCTTTTGCCCATCGGGGGAAGGAATAATATCGCCATCAATACGCAAGGCTTCTTCGGCAAACCACTTAATGTAGTTAGCACCATACTGAATTTCGCCTTTTGCTTCTTTGAGAGGCTTGCCCTGCTCCGTCGTCAATAATTCAGCAAGGTCATCAATATTATCAATAATTAAATCATACCAGGCTAAGAGCTTATCGGAGCGTTCCTGCGCAGTTGTTTTACTCCATGTTTGAAAAGCATTGTGGGCAGCATCAATCGCTTGATTTACTTCCTTTTCGCCACAATCAGAAACTTCGACAATCAGCTCTTGAGAAAAAGGATCATCAACACGAAAACGTTTATCGGTTGTAACCCACTCTCCATTAATAAAGGCTCTGGATTTAACTAATGATTCGTTCATAAAACTCCTAAAAAAATGGCTCCATATGGAGCCATCTTAGCGAAGCTGATTGATTAATCAAAGTGACACTGCATAACAGCGTGAAGAGTTCGAGGTTTATGCAATTAATTTGAATACCATTACATACGTTCTAGGGTTTCAATGCCCAATAAAGCCAGTCCCATTTCAAGCTGCGCCAGACAAATCTGGCTTAAGCGCAATAGGCTGGCCTGACGGAGTTTGTCCGGCTCATTCATAATGTGTTGCTTCTGATAGAAAGAACTGAACTGTTGTGCCAAATTATACAGGTGCTCGCACAGATAATGTGGCGCACGCTTGTCGACCGTTTTATCTAGCGCTGAAGGGAAATCCAGCAGTCCGAAGGTTAAATCGAATTCGTTTTCCGTCGTTGGTTGTAGCTCACCTGGCTTTGCGCCCGCCTCTTCAGCCTTACGCAAGATGGACTTAATACGCGCCACCTGCATAAGAAGGTAAGGACCGGTCTTACCTTCAAACTCACTGAACTTTTCCAAATCAAAAATATAGTCTTTGATTCGGTAGTTTCTCAAGTCAGCAAACTTCAAAGTCGAAATGGCAACCTTATGCGCAATCTCTTCTTTTTCGTCTTCATCAAAATCGGCACCAAAGTTACTTTCGGCTAGCTTTTTACGCGCTTCATCTTTTGCCATCTGAATCAGGTCATGCAATTTCATGACACCGCCAGAACGTGTTTTGAAGGGCTTTCCGTCCTTACCGTTTACCGTACCAAAATAAGTATGTTCGTATTGGGTATTGGCATTCATGCCCATCAGATCTGCTGCAGCAAAGACCTGTTTGAAATGCTGCTGCTGACGACCGTCAACCACATAAAGAACAAGATTGGCATGATCGTCATAAACACGCTCATATAGCGTTGCTAAATCTGTTGTACCGTACATGACAGCGCCATCAGACTTACGCAAGATCAGCGGAGGCATCACTGCTTCGCCTTGCTCATCCTTAAATGGAACAATTAATGCGCCCTGGTCGCGAACTGCTAGACCTTTATCCTCCAATTCCTGAATCACTTTAGGAATGAAAGGATCGGCATCACTTTCGCCTTTCCACAAATCAAAGCTAACACCCAGTTCGCCGTAATCACGCTTTAAAGTTGCCACAGAGACATTCACGAAGTGCTGCCACAATGCTCTATAGCCAGCACGACCGTTTTGCAACTCAAGTGTCGCCTGACGTGCTTTTTCTGCCGCTGCTTCATCAGACTTACACAAGCCAGATTCCTGCGGATAAATTTCTTCTAAATCTTGAATGGTTACTGGTGACTCTTCTGGATAAGGGCCAGTAAAATCTGCATCAAAATATACTAAGTCTGGTTGACGCTTTTTTAGACCCTCGATCAGCATACCCATTTGCGTGCCCCAATCGCCTAAATGCGCATCGGAAACGACGTTATAGCCTTTGAAGCGGAAGATACGCTGTAAGGAATCACCAATGATCGCTGTGCGCAAATGGCCAACGTGCATGGATTTGGCAACATTTGGCCCACCAAAGTCGATCATCACTTTAGAATCAGATTTGTCTTCGTGACAGCCGAAGGTTTGATCTGAACCAAATCTTTCCAAAGTTTTGGCTAACGATTCGGCATTCACAAAAACGTTAATAAAGCCTGGGCGTACAACATCTACTTTCTCAATCAGAGTATTTTCGGATAGTGCTGCAACGACCTTTTCAGCAGTTACAAAAGGGTTGCCCGCACCAAGCTTAGCTGCAGCCATGGCACCATTACATTGATAATGCCCCAAATCAGGGCGATTTGAGCGCTGAACGTCACCAAGGTTACGTGGCAATTCAAGGCTTTCAAATGCATCGGCAAATAATTGGCTGAGTTGTTGTTCGATTGATACAAGCATGTCGGTTACAGATCCAGAACGTTGAAAAAAGAATGCGAAAAATTGGCGCTATTATACCTGCTTGAGCTTTGCATGCCACGGCTTGAGGGAATTATTGATGCAATTTCCGTAAATGCTCAATCAAGCCATCGCTGGCTGCTTCAATCAGTTCAATAACCTCGACGAAGCCTTGCTTGCCACCGTAATATGGGTCTGGAACTTCTCGTTTCGGCAACTGTGGCGCAAAATCAGCGAGGAACAGCTTAATTTTTTCATGATAGTCTGGCTCAGGAGCCAGGTCTTGCAAGTTGTAATAATTAGAGTCATCCATCGCTACAATCAGATCAAACTCATGAAAGTCCACATCTCGCACCTGTCTTGAGCGGATAAATGATAAGTCATACCCTGCTCTCTTGGCTTCTTCCTGCGCCCTTGGATCGGGGGATTCACCAACGTGATGAGCACTGGTTCCTGCAGAATCAACGAACACTAAGTCGCTTAATTCAGTTTGGTCGAGCTTATGCTTGAAAATACCTTCTGCAGTGGGTGAACGGCAGATATTACCCAGGCACACAAATAACACTGAAAATCTTGGCATGGCTAAGACTCTTTCCTTAATAAATATAAATTACAGACGGTGCATGCGGTAGAATTGTTCCGCAGCTTCGAGATCTTCTTGAGTGTCCACACCCAGACCAGGCGCTTCGCTGGCCTGCTCGACATGAATCGAATAACCGTGCGCTAATACACGAAGCTGCTCCAGAGATTCCATACGTTCAATCATGGCAGGAGCCATCTTTACGTAGTCGGCCAGAAAACCAGCTCGATAGGCATAGATACCAATGTGACGTTGGCAGTGTTCGATTTCCTGAACGCGTTGCTCTTCAAAAGCACCACGCTGCCATGGGATTGGTGCACGGGAAAAATACAGTGCTTTGCCATGCCCATCAGCCACAACTTTAACCACATTAGAATTAAACACTTCTTCGGCATCAGTGATAGGCGTAGACAAGGTTGCCATCGGAAATGCTGTATGTTGATGAAGATTTTCGGCAACCTGACGAATATTCTCTGGAGAAATGAATGGCTCATCTCCCTGCACATTGACCACGATAGTATCGTCTTTCAACAATAATGTTTCGCAGACTTCAGCCAGACGGTCACTGCCAGAAACATGATCTTCGCGGGTCATACAAACATCGCCACCAAACAGTTTAACGGCCTCTTCAATACGCTTATCATCAGTCGCCACTACCACCTGTTTAGCATCCGCCATCATGGCTCTTTCGTACACATGTTGAATCATGGGCTTGCCACCAATCATGGCCAGCGGCTTGCCGGGTAGTCGGCTCGATGCATATCGAGCAGGAATGACGACAATAAAATCCTTAAAGTGCATCCAATTCCTCGCTTGAGACATTTCTCGCTTCATTTTCCAGCATCACTGGAATATCGTCTCGAATGGGATATGCCAATTTATCAAAGCGACAAACCAGCTCATCGCTATCTTTTTTATACACCAGGTCGCCCTTGCAAATGGGACATACCAGAACATCTAAAAGTTTATGATTCATGCGTTATAGCCTTAATCTGTTCCATTAACGACTGTAGAAACTGTTTGGACAGTTTAGCGCTAACGGGTAAAAAATAAAAACGCTCGTCGGCAAAAGACAGGCATTTCACAGCATCCTTTTCAGTCATGACAATATTGGATTGAAATGATTCAAAGTCCTGCTTTTTAAATTGATAATGATCCGGGAACGGCTGGCTCTTAAATTGATAACCTAATTCCTCAAGCGTTCTGTAAAAACGTTCTGGATTACCAATCGCAGCAACCGCCGTGAAAGGTACTGTGAACTCGCTATTTTGGCCATTGATGGCTTGAATAGCTTCTGGCTCAAGCACCATATCTTTACCATTGACCACAATATGGTCTGCTTGTTTTAGGCGTGATTTTGGTTCACGCAAAGGCCCGAAAGGCATCAGCCAACCATTGCCCAACTTTCGCTTACCGTCAATTACTACAATCTCAATATCGCGCTGTAAGGCATAATGTTGTAACCCATCGTCACAAATGATGATGTCACAACCTAGACTCTCAAGTTCTTTAGCACCACGCGCACGAATCGGATCAACCACAACCGGCACCTGAGTTCTGCGTCGGATCAAGAATGGCTCATCACCTGATTCAGCAACTGAGGTAGATTCGGTAACCGTTAATGGATAATGCTCAGACTGGCCGCCATAACCACGGCTGATAAGGCCGGGTTTAAACCCCTGGCTTTTGAGTAGTTCGATGAGATAAATGGCTAAAGGCGTTTTTCCGGTACCACCAACGGTGATATTGCCAATGACAATGACAGGCACATTGAGTTTAGTTGATTTGAAAAGGCCTACGCGGTAAAAAGTTCGACGAAGAAAAACCAGTAGTTTAAGTATCAGATGCAAAGGCCATAACAACCAAAGCCACCAGACAGTTTTGCGGTACCACAATGACTCAAAAAACTGTTGGCTTCTGGAAATGGCCATGCCCTATCCTGCTGGTTAATTGCCGGTTTGCTTATTCGCTAAACTGCATTTGATAGAGACGAGTATACTCACCATTTTTATCAAGCAGTTCCTGATGGCTTCCTGATTCGATAATCACACCATCTTTTAGCACTAAGATTCTATCGGCATTTTCGATAGTTGATAAACGGTGAGCGACAACAACGGTCGTGCGATCTTTCATCAACTCTTCGAGAGCTTCCTGAATATGACGCTCAGATTCAGTATCCAGTGCTGAAGTTGCTTCGTCCAGAATCAAAATTGGCGCATCTTTCAACATTGCTCGCGCAATCGCAATACGCTGTCTTTGACCACCTGACAACATCACCCCATTGTCACCAACGATGGTATCGAGGCCTTGCGGAAGCTTCTCAATGAATTCCCATGCATGAGCGTTCTTCGCGGCGCTGATAATGTCTTCGTCTGAAACCTCATCCATGCGTCCATAAGCGATATTGTGACGAATGGTATCGTTAAACAGCACCACGCTTTGCGACACGGTAGCAATCTGTTTACGCAATGAATCGAGGGTCAGATCCTGAATCGGTATTCCATCAATTAATAAGTCGCCTTGATTAATGTTGTACAGACGCTGTAACAGACTGGCGATTGTACTTTTACCGCTGCCCGACTTACCTACTAATGCAATCGATTGGCCTGCCGGAACATTGAAGGAAATATCATTGAGCACTTTTTCGTCGGGCTTATAACCAAAACTGACGTGTTTAAATTCAATGGAACCCTCAGCCTTATCAATGACATTGGTACCTTCGTCCGGCTCATTAGGCAGATCAAGAATATCAAACACACTTTGCGCGCCCGCAATACCGCGTTGCAGGTGGGTATTAACGTTACTGACTTCTTTTAATGGACGCAGAATCATAGCCATTAGAGTAATAAAGGAAATCAACTCACCTTCAGAAATACGATCATTAAGCATTTCCTGGCTACCGAAGTACATAATGGCGGCAAAACCAATACCCGCGATAAATTGAATCACAGGAGATGCCAGACCTTTAGTCGCAATCAGCTTCATATCCTGCTGACGGTTACGATTAGCCTGCTTATTGAAGTTCTTAATTTCGCGCTCGGTGCCACCAAAGATTTTGATAACCTGATTGGCTTTAATGGATTCTTCCGCAGCGCGAGTTACATCACCAACAACATTTTGGATACTGCTACTGACTTTCTTTAAGCGGCGTGCACTGACTTTGATGACCCAACCAACGACAGGAACCAGAATGAAGAGGAACAAGGTTAGACGCCAACTGGTGAGCGCCATAAAAGTGATAATAAAGATGATAGTGCCACCAGCACGTAATGCTGATGTGATCGCATCGGAACTTGCCACAGCTACCTGTTCGGTATTAAAGGTAAGAGTCGATAAAAGATTACCCGGTGCGCGCTTGGAGAAAAATTCAGTCGGCTGACGAACAAAATGCTCATAAAGCTGTTCACGCAGGGTTTGTACGACTTTTCGGCCAACCCAACCCATACAGTAAACCGACACGAAGTTGAAAACCCCGCGCAGCATAATTGCGCCCATGATAAAGAGCGGCGTTTTGACTAGAAGGAAATAGCTATCTCGCGCCTTGATACCATCATCAATCAGGTACTTAATTGAGTTAACGAAATAGGTTTCTACCAGCGCAAAGAGAATGTTCGCGACCACACCAACGATAAATACCGATTTGTATTTTTTGGTGAAGCCTAACAGGCGCTTATAGATTTCCCAGCCTGTATAGTTTTTTGGTTCAGTCATGAGTCGACTAGTCTTGAGTATCCGATTTAGGTTGTTGCGTAGCTAGTGTCAGGTTATTAAAACCTACTTGACCCGCTGCGTCCATCACGCTAATCACCGACTGATAAGGCGCCTGGGCGTCTGCGTTTATGACTAGCGGCGTAGCAGGATCGTTAGCTACCTGCTTAATGGCGTCCTTTATAGTCTCTAGTTGACGATTAATCAAGCCTTCGCCATTAACAAACACCTCGCCATCCTTGTTAATACTAATTTCTATCACTTCCGGCAGCTTCTCGGCAATTTCGCCGCTGGCTTCCGGCAAATCCAGACTGATTTTGCTTTCTTTCTTGAAACTGGTCGAAACCATGAAGAAAATCAGCAGCAAAAACACCACATCAATCAGTGGTGTCAGATTAAGCTGTAACTCTTCTTTTTTCTTGTTTTGCCACATATTCGATTAAGGCCTGTTATCCGTAAAAAAGGATTAGTTACCCGTGAAAATTTCACGTTCGCCATGCAGCACATCAACCATCTTCAAAGCTTCCTGCTCCATTTCGCTGACCAGTTCTTCAACGCGACGCGAAAAATGACGGTGCATGACCAAGGTAGGAATCGCCACTGCCATGCCGGCAGCAGTCGTAATCAAAGCTTCCGAGATGCCGCCCGCCAAAGCGTCAGCATTACCCACGCCCTGCACACGAATCACGGTAAATACACGGATCATACCGATAACAGTCCCTAAAAGACCTAATAAAGGAGTAACCAGCGCAATCGAACCCAAAGTATTCAGGAAACGCTCCAGACGCACCACAACCGCGCGCCCCGCTTCATTAATACTGGCTTTCATCGCCGCACGACCGTGCTGATGGTTCAAAAGACCCGCTGTCAAAACCTCACCCAACGCCGAGCTATTTTTCAGATCGCGCATCTTGGTCTTATCAAACTGACCATTCTTAATCCAGGTCCATACCTGAGCAACCAGGTGTTTTGGCAAAATACGGTTACGTTGCAAGCTCCAGAAGCGCTCAACGATAATACCCATAGCAATCAAGGAACACAGCATGATTGGCACCATCGTCCAACCACCCGTTTTAAGCAGATCAAACAACATGCCGCTTGAGGTAGCAAATAAAGGCATATTTCCCCTCTATATTCGAAAAAGACTGATAAATCAATGGCTTATCATCATCTTATTGCCAGCTTATAGTTTACTTTGGCCAACTGGCCTAATTGTTTGAAAAACAAACAATTCTAAAATTAGGAACCGAACCATTTTGCAGTAGACGCCCAGTAAGAGCAAGAGCTAATTAAGCCCAACTGTGACGTGGTTAGGGGGAATAAAAGGCTAGCATTTTAGGTAGGGTGCGTCGTGACGCACCGGTTTTTCTTATAATGGCTTTATGGTGAGGATTAATATACGGCTTATAAATTACTCTGATCCTTTAATTTTGTAAGAAAATACATTATTTTCTTTTTTCTTGAAATTCTTCTTCAGAGATGGGTGTACTTGTAAGTATTTCTGGTCCTTTTGGGTAACCATATTCATATTCTACTTTACCAATTTTAGCTTGCTGCTCCGAGCTATAATACCTTTCGGAAAAAACCAACACGCCACGATCAAGCTTTGTATAGACATCAAACACCCCATTACCATCTGAATCTGAGAAAATTTTATCTATCGAGTGATCCTTAGATATATATTGTGTTTCTAAGATTCCATCCAGGTTCTCATCAACTTTCCCAGAAACCAAGTTAGCATTAGAGTCATACTTCCAACTTTCATCAACCTGACCATCAAAATCTCTATCAATTAGCTCGTATACAAATTCACCCTCAAACTCTATGAATAAGTCCGCCTGACCATCACCATTGCGATCAATTTTATCTGGATTCATTTCTTCTAGCTCCTTGAGTTCAGATTCAATTTGACTCAATTCTCTCTGTATAGCTTCGATTTCTTTATCTGCGTCTGTCTCTTTGTTGTTATCACAACCCATTAAAATAAAAACAATTGTGAATATTATTGATAAATTTTTAGTTTTCAATTGATATCCTTATTTAATAAACGAGTAACACCGATATGTTACTAATATTGAATAGTATTAATTTTATGCCGTTCTCGGTTTAACCGGATAAAGTATAAAGTGGTTTTAATTTAATCTGATTCCATCAAGCCTCCATTATCTTTTAGTTCTTTTTTTACAACAGATAAATAAATGAAATAGCCTACCCAGCTTAGTATAAAAGATGCAAAAAACCATGCTACTTTGTGTTCAAAACTTACACTTTTAGTGAAAGGTAATACACAAGGAGCAGCAACTACCAAAATAATTAAAACTATTGCCATTAATTGATAAATATCGATGTCCACAAAAACTCCATTTCAGCTAAATTAACCCGACTTCTTGGCAGGGTAAATACAGTCGTTGAAAAGTACCACTTGCCAAAACTGGTTATAAATTACTTCTGAGCCCATAACTTAGGCTGGCTCTCTACCGTGAAAAGAAACATACAGCTTCTTTAGTACATCAGGAAAAGCCCGCCAGTAACTAGCAGCCTTCCCTTTATCAATCCCCCAGAATAGGTTCTCGACAAAAGAAGCATCAATACATCTCTTCGTCATTCCCAAGCATAAAGCCTCTGCGGAAGAACTCGAAAACCGGAATGTACGGCTTTACAGAGGCCCCCTTGCTCATTTCTCGGTTTATAACTCTCGCTAAACTTTCGAACCAACTAAATGCCATTTCAGGATCGACTGAATCCCACTCCTGCATATGCTCGAGATCAGTTAATCTTGTTATTT
Organism: Kangiella aquimarina DSM 16071; assembly: GCF_000374105.1. Taxonomy (GTDB): domain Bacteria; phylum Pseudomonadota; class Gammaproteobacteria; order Enterobacterales; family Kangiellaceae; genus Kangiella; species Kangiella aquimarina. The sequence goes on along the minus strand of NZ_KB893650.1, from coordinate 1,655,223 downwards.
CGGGAAACTCAGCCCTGAAATTATTGTAGATATCGTCAAGTGGCATATATCAGCCTAACGCTCAAAGCAGCCGCGCGTGCTGTTTGGCGTCGGCTGCCCTTAGTTGTTATATTGTTTACCCACTATACAAAAACACCTTTTGCACGTTGTTAAAATATACTTCATTTACATCAAAATTATTAATGAAAGGGTCGTCACTTCCCATTTTCTTATATAAGTAAACCATCTTGCAGATGGTTGCAGCTGCTAATTTGGAAATCGAGTCATAGAAAACTGAAGGTACATCTTTTTCATACCCATACCTCGTAGATACAAAGAAATTCCTGTTTTTTTCTAGCGTTTGGATATCACTTACGCTGAACAAATACTCTATGTACTCAGAATCTACAAGGTTTAGAAGCTCTATTAAATCATGTGATTTTTTTCCGCCTAAGCTTCTTATGTGCTTGTTAGGTTTGTAATTTTCGTTAATTTTTCCTTCGTTATTTGAAACTTCTGAGTTAAAACTCTTCAAGATAATTTCAATTGCGAGACAGCTTAAGCTCGCTTGTATGTAACCTTTGTTTGAAACACCATGATGTGCAACTTCATAGTAATCCCACGCAGTTTCAATCATATATTCCCGAAAATTAGGCTTCTTAAGATCTTTAGAAACTTTCGGACAAAATTCAAACATATTGAAAAGTACTCTTTACTGATTAAATCAATATAACATCATATAATTAATGGGGTCAGAGTACATTTTTCATTTTCTTCAGTCCAGCCTTTATCAAACCTCACAAACCTCTTTCCTCCAAACCCTCTGCTCTTCCCTCCAGCGTTTTATAATTCTCTCATAGGGATTAATGGTGATCTGGCCTGCGCAGCCTGAGTGTTCGGCTTTAATGTTGAATTCTTGATAGCGTTTGTAGACGCTGGGATGTGGGATGGGATAGCGGCTGTAGAGTTCGCTGGTGTAGATGACGATGTCGGGATCGACTCGTTTGATAAAGGGATAGATTGATGAGGTTTTGCTACCATGATGTGGGGCTATCAATATATCCGCTTTAAGTTTTTCATAGTCTTCGCTACTTGCTAGCAGGTATTCTGCGTCTTTTTCGATGTCACCAGGGATTAGGATACTGAAATCATCGATGGTTATTTTTACGACGCAGGATTGATTGTTGGGTTTGTCGGATACGGCATTATCTTCGCCATAAAAGAATTCAAGCGTGGCACCCTCCAGCTCTATCACCTGCCAAACTTTGCATGGCTGACTGGGATTGTCATACCAAGAATCAGCGATGATTTTATTGATTGGAATATTGTCTAGCAATTCGTTAACGCCACCTGCATGGTCATTATCTTTGTGGCTGAGTACCAAGGTGTTTATTTCTGTAATCCCCAATGCTTTGAGGCTTGGAAGAATATAGCTGGATACGGCGCTCGAACCTGGGCTGGCGTAACCTGTGTCGTACAAAATCGCTTGCTGGTTATTGTGCAACAGCACTGATAAACCATGTCCCACATCAAAGATTTCGATAGACCATCGGTTATCTGATAAATGCTGGTCTAGTTTCTGCCCTAACATCATTATGGAACTTAATACTAACGCAGAAATTACCAAAGGCCTTTTGATACTGGAAAGTGGTAACCAGCATATTAGCAATGCAGCAAACAGAACGATGGCTGTGAGTTTTGGTATGGTTGCATTAACTATTGCAAATGAAGCATCAAAATAACTGGCGTTCATTAGCTGCTCAGCGTGGGTAAAGAATAAACTGATTAGTGTATCCAATTGCTCAAGTGGCCAAGCTGCTCCAATTAAACTAAGAATAAAACTCAGGAATATTGCTGGAAGCAAGATAATACTGAACAGCGGAATCATGATGATATTAACAGCCATACCCAGAAAACTGGCCTGCTGAAAATAGATTAGCGATGGAATGGCGAGTGTTAAAGTGATGGCCACTTGTAGCTTGAACAGTAACTGCAATTTGTGTCGCCAGTTGTTTGCCTGCTGGCTCCGACCCATCAATAATAAGCTGATAACAACTATTGCGATAAAGGTCATCCAGAAGCTAGCGGATAAGACGCTTAATGGAAATAACAGTAGGGTTAAAGCTAGTGACCAGATAAGACCATCATAAAATGCACCGCGTCTTTGCATTAGCAAGGCAAATACGACTGCGCACCACATGATTAAAGCGCGGACGGTGGGAATCGCAAAGTCGGCCATGGCACAGTAAAGCAATGCAACCAGGCAGCTACCGATGAGACTAACCTGAAATGGAGGCCACTTTATAGCAAGATGCAAAATACTTACCCTGCCCCATAGTAAATTTATGAGCCAGAAACTGACGCCAGCGATAATTGAGATATGAAGACCGGAAATAGCGATAAGATGGCTCAGGCCAAGTTTTTGCAGGAGTTCCTGTTGTGAATGTGTGATGGATGATTTTTCACCAATCAGCAATGCTTGAAAGATTCCGGCATTGTTTAAGTGACTTAAGCGGTCATGTGTCGTTTGTCGGAATTGATGGATCGGATTAGAAGCTTGTGACTTTAATTCAAGAAAATCCTCTCGGACATAACCGCGCCCATCAATGCCCTGCTCAAAGTAAAATCGCTCGAGATCAAAGCCAGCCATGTTGACTGGACCATGTATTGGCTTGAGCTTAACCTGCATTTGCCATACTTCACCTAATTCGAAAGGACATTCAGATTGATAGAACTTTAGGCGAAGAACCCTGCCTAACAAAGTAACTTCATTGGCCTGCTGGATTTGGGCCGTAAACTGACAATACTCGGGATAAATCGCTGGTAATCCAACAACCTCGGCATCTATAATGTGCGCCTGATTGTTTAAGGGCTCCGGTATTTGGCGCTGTAATTGCCAATATGCGTTGCTGCTAGTCCATACAATTCCAAGGCAAAGACCACCAAGCGTTAACAGCTTTGTTTTAAATGCGGATGGTCGGTCTGATAGGATGCTGAATACAGTTATTGATAACCCTAGAACTGCCAGCACCACAATTAGCGTTGAAAAGATGATGACATCAAACGACAAACTTGGAATGAACAGTATCGAGCAACAGCCTGCCAGAAATGCCAGCGTCCATGCAAACATGATGGATAGTCCTTATCCTGATTGTTTTAAAGTGTTAAGTGATTATTAATGCCCCGCAAACTGTTTAAAAAATATTTGCCTGATCATAAGAAAATTAAAGAAAACCGTTACATGAAGGTTTTCGGTAACTTGATTCACGATCCTGGCTTATGGCACCTTAACCGCTACAGTGCGTCGGGGGCGTTTGCGGTGGGCCTGTTTTGCGGCTTCTTGCCGATTCCTTTCCAAATGGTTATTGCGGCAGGCCTTGCCATTTATTTCCGCGTTAACCTGCCAATTTCTGTCGTGCTTTGTTGGATTACCAACCCGATCACGATGGTGCCCATGTTCTACTTTGCCTATAAGCTTGGCGCCTGGATACTGGGTGTACCACCTAGCGAATTCTCCTTTGAACTCAGCTTCGACTGGCTTCAGTATGAATTGATTCATATCTGGAAACCTTTCCTGCTGGGCTGCTTAATCTGCGGCAGTGTTCTTTCTTTAATCGGCTACCACACCATTAGCCTGTTCTGGCGTTATCATGTGGTTCGTGCATGGCGTGCACGTCAGGCTCGATGGAAAGAAAAATTGCTGCATACTCTTCATCTCGATCAATTGAATAAAAAAGATGTAGAAGAAGCTGATGAGTCTGAATCCGGATCCGAAAACGAAAACGAAACCTATCGCGAAAGTCATAACGATCATCGCAACGATTGAGTGGGATTATGACAAATCGGGTGGTTAGACTCTGTACGAGATTAGCTAGGGTTGAGTTGAGAGATTTCGGATTAGGTTAGAGTTTAATTACACTTTTGAGTTAATTGCTTTGACTGGGCAAATAAGACTGTAAAAATTATCGATGTTTCTAATGTTCATTTTTTGGACGAGCAAAAAACGAACCAAAAAACTCGCCCTAAAAGTTAGGCGCTGCGCGCTTCCCTCATCATTCAAAATCACTTAACGTGCCGCAAAACGAAACATCCTTGTTTCGAATTTGCTAAATTGGGCTTTCCTGCCCAATTTACACTATGATTATTGAATAATGAGGCTAACTTTTAATGGGGTATTTGGTGCTAGTGGTTAGAAGTTTCAGACAACTGAACCGAGCGATTTTACTGATAATCTAGCAAGTTATGGTTGTATTTCTGCAATTCAGGTTTATTCAATCGCCATCAAGTGTCCATCTTCAAGCTTCAACTGGCGCTGCATTTTTGAGGCCAGTTCAAGGTCGTGGGTGACTGTGATAAAGGTTGTGCCCATTTCTTGGTTGATTTCACACATTAAATCATAGACTTTTAGTGCGGTTGCGTGGTCGAGGTTACCGGTTGGTTCATCAGCAAGTACGCACACTGGCTCGTTCGCTAGAGCACGTGCAAAGGCTATTCGCTGACGTTCGCCACCTGAAAGTTCTGAGGGCTTATGAGTTCCTCGATCGGTCAATCCTACTCGTTCTATCAAAGCTGCTGCTTTGCGGTAGGCCTGGTCTCGATTTGTACCACGAATAATTAATGGCATGGCAACATTTTCCAGCGCCGTGAATTCAGGCAATAGATGATGGAACTGATACACAAAGCCGATATTCATATTGCGGAATTCACCCTGTGCTTTCGGCTTGAGTTTGTGTACATCCTTATCATTGATAAGAACCGTACCTTCGGTGGGTTTATCCAGTGCGCCAATAAGATGCAACAAGGTACTTTTACCAGAACCGGAAGCTCCAACGATTGCCAACTGTTCGCCTCTCTCAACGGATAGATTTAGAGACTCAAGAACCGTAACCTTGCTGGCACCATCCTCATAAACACGACTCAATTTCGTTACTTCAATTAAACGATCATTATTCATAACGAAGAGCCTCCGCAGGTTGGGTTTTCGATGCTTTCCAGGAAGGATATAGGGTTGCCAATACGCTGATGGCAAATGCTGAAAGACCTATTTTGACCACGTCATCAACAATCAATTCTGTAGGCAGGAAGTTTACAAAGTAAACATCTTGTGGGAATACGCTAACACCAAAAGTCGTTTCTACCCAACTCACGATATCTGGAAGATTCAACGCCAATAAAACGCCAAGAATTACTCCAGCTAAGGTACCTATAAGGCCATTGATAATGCCGCTGGTCATGAAGATTCGCAGAATGGAGCCAGGGCTTGCACCTAACGTTCTTAAAATAGCAATGTCCGCTTGCTTTTCAGTAACCAACATAACCAGAGACGTCACGATATTAAATGCGGCTACAGCAATGATGAAGGTCAGAAGAATGAACATAATCTTCTTTTCCATATCAATAGCGTTGAATAATGTTTCGTGCTGACGTGTCCAGTCAGTGACGAAATATTGATGCTCTAGTAATTCACTGACCTGATAGTTAGTGTCATAAACATTCATGACATTGTTAGTTTTTAACTGTAGTGCGGTAACACCTTCTTGGCGTAGCAACTGAGCTGCATCATCCATATGTATAAAGGCAAGACTTTTATCAGCTTCTGAACGGGTTTCGAAAATACCGGTTACAGTAAAACGCTTGGTGCGCATACTAACGCCAGCCAACGAAATACGAGTTTCACTGAGAATTAATAACGAAACCTTGTCTCCAAGATTAATCCCCAATCCTCGAGCAACTGACGCCCCCAGAACAATGTTGTATTCACCAGCTTTAATGTCGTCGAATGAGCCCATGCTCATATTATCTTTGACGATAGATACCTCGCCAATCTTCTCTGGCAAAATGCCCTGCACCATGCCAAAACGCTCGCGTCCCTGGAAGCGGAACATGGTTTCAGTCTGAATATACGGAGAAACCCCAACAACCTCAGGGTGTTGTTTTACGGTCTTTTCCAGTGATTGCCAATCTTCCAGCGGCCCACCCAATCCTTGAACCAGAACATGCGGCGCCATACCAAGAATACGGTCTCTAAGCTCACGCTCAAAGCCATTCATGACGGACATCACGGTTATTAACACCATAACACCGAGGGCAATCCCGATCATGGAGATGAGTGATATGAAAGAAATGAAGTGGTTACGGCGTTTAGCACGGGTGTAGCGCAACCCTACAAATAACGAGAATGGCAGTCGCATTAGCTTATCTGGTCAAACAAAGTTGGCGTCATATTGAATGGATCACAATTTGGAGTCAAGTTATCGGTTAAAATTATTAAGTTAGTGCGCTAAATTATTGACACAGCAACCTATTTTTTTGATATTCTAAAGAAAATAACGATTAAGGAGTCGTAAGATGAAAGCATTAAAGGGGTTAGCCATCAGCGTATCATTAGCTGTCACCATGGCTTTTGGGGTAGCAAACGCAGACGAAGTTCGCGTTCCAGTTTCTGAACAAGGTCAAAATGCTGGTATTGAAGTCCCTAAAAGTGGCGTCACCCAAGCATCCGTTGAACAAAAGTTTGGGGCTCCGCAATCAATTCAAGGCCCTGTAGGTGATCCACCTATCACCAAATGGATATATTCAGGTTTTACCGTTTATTTTGAATATGACCGTGTGATCCACACAGTTATTCATCACCAGTAGGACAGTTCTATAGTCGATTGAACAACGACTCCTGCACATTAAAATATCAAAGCCACTCATCGAGTGGCTTTTTTATTACTTCAACTGCGCCAATACATAAGGCGCGACAACCACTGACCAGAACTCAGTTTCCGGCTGGCAGTTGGATTTCACGAATTCTATTGGCATACGCTGAATTTTTTCAGAATCAATCAGAGGTTTTATTGCTTCGGCATTGTCCAATGATAAGTCTGTTGCGCAATTAATCAGATCCACACCCTGCTCTATTAGCAACAAATTCCCTTTAGCAAAGAAGCGCTCTATCTCTTTCCAGGCGACTAAAGCTGTTTCACCATTGAGTTTCATGATCAGTTCTTCTCGAGGTGTCAGCTCAGTAAAACTGTCTGTTTGTTGTTCTTTCTTCAACTGTTCAATCTTATCCGACTCGCTCATGTCTAACCTTTTAATGATCTCTTAAATTAAGTATTACGCCAGTAAATTATCTTTCAACTCTAACCATTGGTCACTACCCTGCACTTTGGTCAGTGAGTAATTCAGAGCTTTGCCTTTCATGGTTAACAGCCGCTCAGCTGATTTAGGGTCACAGTCAAAATCAAACTGTTTAGCGAGTTCCTGACCTTCTTTGGGGTGATTACAAACCAGCACCATATCGCAACCCGCTTTAATGGCAGCTTCTGCTCGCTGGTAATAGCCGCCAACCACCTCAGCACCTTTCATACTCAAATCATCACTAAAAATAACGCCATCGAAGCCGAGCTGACTTCGAAGTATATCTTGTAGCCATATACTTGAAAATCCAGCTGGCTGCTTGTCAAAGGCCGGATAGATGACGTGTGCAGGCATGACCGCCTGGTAGTCTTGAGCTAGCTCTGCGAATACACGCATATCTTCGCTGATAATCTGTTCACGTGGACGTTCGTCAACGGGAATATCGATATGTGAATCAGCCTCTACCGAGCCATGGCCCGGGAAATGCTTAGCCGTTGTGGCCATTCCGTAATCATTCATGCCGCGAATAAACTCACGGCCAAGCTCAATGACTTCATCAACTTTGCCAGAAAAAGCTCGATCACCAATGACCTGACTGATGTTTTTATTCAGATCCAACACAGGGGCAAAGCTAAAGTCGATTCCCACCGCCTGCACTTCAATCGCAATCATGGCACCCCATTGATAGGCTTTGCGTTTTGCCTGCTCATGATCTGAGTTCTCGAGCAGAATGTTGCCCATCGCTGGAACGGCAGTAAAACCCTCACGAAAGCGTTGTACGCGACCACCCTCATGGTCGACCGCGATCAATATATCTCGATTCGCGATTTCTCGGATGGATTGCGACAGCTCTGCAACTTGCTGAGGTGATGCATAATTGCGGCTGAATAAAATGATGCCACCGAGCAAAGGGTTCTGTAACAAGTCGCGCTCGCGAGAGTTAACTTCTAAACCCTCAACATCAAGCATCAATGGGCCAATACTCATGAATATCTGTTCCTGGTTAGCTGTTATGCCTAAATATTGTGTGTAATGGTAACCGATTGCGGGTCACAAAATCACTGCTTGCTTCTAAAATTAGCGAAAACCGATATAATGTTGCGCTGTTAGAACATTTTTTATTCAAAATAAAGTCATATTAGAACCATGATTACCAATAAACACACTGTGGAGTTAAAGGTATAGCTTATGATGAAAATTAGAACTGCCGTCAGTAGTGCCGTGCTTTTCAGCGCACTGCTAGGTTTGTCGGCTTGTGGCGATGAAAGCGCTGACAAGCAACAAACTACCGAAGTTAAACCGGCTGAAGCACAGGTCACTGTTGCCGATGCGGAAAAGTTCGTTGCAGACTCGGAAAAGCGTCTTGAAGAAATTTCTGAGTATGGGGCCCGAGTAGCATGGGTTAATGCTAACTTTGTGACTTACGATACTACTCAGTTAAACGCTAAAGTTGGTGAAGAATACACTAAACTTGGTGTTGAATTAGCGAACGAAGCCAAGAAATTCAACGACCTTGACTTGCCTTACGACTTGAATCGTAAGCTTGAAATGATCAAGCTTGGTTTAACGCTTCCAGCACCATCCGATGAAGCAAAAACTAAAAAGCTTGCTGAAATCACGTCTAAACTCGATAGCATCTACGCTACTGGTAAAAGTCCTGATGGCCGTAGTTTAGGCCAGTTAAGCGAAGTATTACGAACTTCTCGCGATCCGCAAGAACAACTTGAAGCATGGCTTGGTTGGCGCACCGTTTCTCCTGAAATGCGTCCTCTTTACGAAGAGATGGTTCAAATTGCCAATGAAGGTTCAAAAGAGCTTGGTTATAAAGACACTGGTGCCATGTGGCGTTCCAAGTACGACATGCCAGCAGATGACTTTGCCAATGAAATGGATCGTCTATGGGGTCAGGTCGAGCCACTATACGAAGCCTTACACTGCCATGTTCGCGCTGAGCTGAATGAAGAGTATGGCGATGAAGTGGTTCCATTGGACCAGCCTATTCCAGCACATTTGCTAGGTAATATGTGGGCTCAACAATGGGGTAACATCTATGACCTGGTTGCTCCAGAAGGCGCTGGCAAAGGCGTTGATTTAGATCCTATCTTACGTAAACACTATGGTGTTGATCACGAAGTTGTAACCTACAACGAGAAAGAAAAAGCAGTTAAAGAGTTAGTTAAAACTGCAGAAAACTTCTTCTCTTCATTAGGTTTCGCACCTCTTCCAGAAACATTCTGGGAGCGTTCATTATTCGTAAAACCTCGTGACCGCGAAGTTCAGTGTCACGCAAGCGCATGGAACCTGGACAATCAGGAAGATATCCGTATCAAGATGTGTACGGAAATCAATTCAGAAGACTTCCAGACCGTTCACCATGAACTTGGCCATAACTACTATCAGCGCGCCTATAAGGATCAACCAATCCTTTATAAAGGTAGCGCCAATGATGGTTTCCATGAAGCCATTGGCGACACGGTTGCGCTTTCTATCACTCCAGCTTACTTGAAGCAGATCGGATTGATTGAAGAAGAGCCAGACGCAAGTGCTGATATCGCTCTATTGATGCGCTCAGCATTGGATAAAGTTGCTTTCCTTCCATTCGGCTTAATGGTTGATAAATGGCGTTGGCAGGTATTCAACGGCGAAGTTTCTGCTGCTGAATACAATCAAGGCTGGTGGAATCTACGTACTCAATACCAAGGTATCATGCCTGCTGTTGAGCGTACTGAAGCCGACTTTGATCCGGGTGCAAAATACCACATCCCAGGTAACACGCCTTACTCACGTTACTTCCTTGCTCACATCCTGCAATTCCAGTTCTTCCGCGATATGTGTGAGATGGCTGGCAATGAAGGTCCACTTCACCGTTGTTCGTTCTACGGCAACAAAGAAGTTGGTGCTAAGTTGAATGCTATGCTTGAAATGGGTGCTAGCCGTCCTTGGCAGGATGCGTTAGAAGCCATGACTGGCCAGCGTGAAATGGATGCAACTGCAGTACTTGAGTACTATGCGCCATTGAAAACCTGGTTAGATGAGCAAAATAAAGATCGTAACTGTGGTTGGTAATAGCACTGATTACGATAGCTTGCTTCAGTAAGAAAAAAGACGCCTGCGGGCGTCTTTTTTTATGCATGTATTCGCGAAGTATTAGTCTCAATTTTTGTTCGGATGACAATAAGCAGTGGTTCGATTTTTACCTTGCTCTTTTGATTTATAAAGAGCCTTGTCAGCTTCTGCCAACAACTCAGTTTCGGTGATTCCTCGGCTAGCCAGACAGGCAATGCCTATGCTGATTGTCACTGAGTGTCTCGTTCCATCGGGGGCTGTAAAAACTTCTTCAGCGACTTCATTTCTGAAACGTTCCATCGCATTCTTACCCGATTCCATATCGGTTTCAGGTAATAAAACCGCAAACTCCTCGCCTCCGATTCGAGCGTAATAATCAATATCTCGACAGCTCGACCGCATAACTTGTGCCAGCCTGACCAGAACATAATCGCCAAAATCATGGCCGTAGGTATCGTTAATATTTTTAAAATCATCAATATCCCAGATCACAGCACAATAAGTATGACCAAGTCGCACCGAGCGATGATGCTCTTTGGTCAGTGCTGGCATGAAAGCGCGCCTATTTGGAAGGCCGGTCAATACATCATGTTCGGCAGCCAGCTTCCAACGCTCCCCCGATTCTTTTGCTAACCTCATCTGGTATTGCTGTAGTGAAAGCCCAAAAACGGTAATCGCACAAGCGAATGTGAAAGCCATCAGTTCAAAGGCCGTAGCTTGGTCAGTCATGGCAACAAAAGGCCCCAAATCAAAATGGGTTGCAGTGATTAAGCTGATAAAGGTTAAAGTACTGATACTGGCAACGGTCAATAATCTCAGCTCAAAGCTCATAATAACCAGTACCGGAAGAATTAAGTAGATGATGGCTGGATAACGCCAAATGCCAAGAAGAAAAATAAAACCTATCAAAACCATTGATAAACAAAGCCCAATTGAAGGCTTTTTAAATTGTATGGGATCAAGTTTCAGGCTGTTATACAGCTGATAGACCATCAACATCCCCAATGAATTTGCCAGAAGCAGACTAACGAAAAACTCTTCCAGTTGATGGCTTACCAGGTAACCACCAACCCATAAATTAGCCGTTATTACGGTGGCGGTCATTAGCGGGGGAATAATACAAACCCACCAGATGAATTTAGATAGGGTTTTGGGGTTTATGACTCCTCGTGGTAGATATTTTGCAAATAACAACATAGCGATATAGCTTTCAAGCCCATCGGCTATTGCAGATATCAGTGTGTGTAACTTTGCGGCCTCTACCGTACTGACACTCATTCCGGGCAAGTTTACGTAATAGGCAGCGATAATGATGAACGGAACGGCTTTCCAGCCCCAGCGCAGGCACATTAAAAAACCGATGCCGGAGGGTAACCAAAGCAGACTGATATTGCTGGGGAATAAGGTAAATAGGCTCATGCCAAAGCGGGCGCTGGCATAATAAGCAACAGCAGACAACAGAAGAAATATAATTGAATAGAGGCTGGTACTGCGTTTCCCTACTCTAAATTCCTTGTGACCCTTTTGATGTATTTGAGTTAGATATGATCTTATTAGCATAATTCCCCGTCCATGCACCGCTCAATTTACTTGATCAGGCATGGATAGGCAATTATGAATGTATATTTTTTACACAATTTTTAGCTGTTATATCACATAAAGATAAACAGCCAGGAAGTGACAAACAGCTCCGCCAAGAACAAATAGATGCCAGATTGCATGGTTAAAGGGGATTTTCTTATCAGCTGCATAGAAAATTGTGCCTAGTGTATAGGACAAACCTCCGGCAAATAATAACCACAATGCCGGAGCTGGAACCTTCTCCAGCATTTCTTCTGCAGCAACAACTATGACCCAACCCATAAGGATATAAGTGATTAACGATACTCTGGGAAATCTCTGCTTGAAAGCAACCTTAAATATGACACCAAAGAATGCCAGCCCCCAGATAATACCAAATAACACCCATCCCCAGACACCGTTTAAGCTAACCAGAACAAATGGCGTATAGGTACCGGCAATTAAGAAATAGATGGCACAATGATCAAAGGTTTGGAAAACCTTTTTAATCGACTCAGGCTGAAAGCTGTGATAAAGCGTTGATGAAGTAAATAAAATGACCAGGCTGATGCCATAAACTATCGAGCTTGCAAGCTTCCAGCCATCACCTAGTTGCACAGATGTCATGATCATCATGGTCATGGCGGCAACGCTTAGCAATGCCCCTATACCATGGGTTAAGGCATTGGCAACTTCTTCGCCAATACTGTAGGTATGTTCGGTTAATTCGACATCAAGATGAGCATAATTATGCTCTTCAGTGTTCTCTAAATGGTTTGACATAGCCTGCCTTTGTTCAGATCCGACCAGATGCCGCCATCTTCGCTGACATTGAGCTTCAGGTCAATAGTTCAGCGTACACTTGTTAGTTGAAATGTGAGAAAGGTTGAATCAGGCGGCAAGGTACTGCTGGAAGAATTGATTTGATGGAACCGGTTTGCTGAGCCAGAAACCCTGTGCCTGGTCACACTCATAAGTGGTTAGGAGATCTAGAGTATGCTCATGCTCTACCCCTTCGGCAATAACCGAGAGTCCGAATAGATGAGCAATTTTAATAATTTCAGCCACCAGAGAGTGTTGAATTTCTGACTCCTCCAAAGAACGGATGAAACTATTATCAATTTTTAGTTTTTGAATGGGGAGTTTCATTAGGTAATTAAAAGAAGAATAACCGGTACCAAAGTCATCAATAGAAATGTTAACTCCCATATCGCTAATGACCTGTAAGCGAGCAACTGCATTATCAATGTCCGATATGAATGCCTGCTCTGTTATTTCAATTTCGATGCAGCTTGAACAAATACCATATTTATCAATTAGGCTTTGTAAATCATCAACCAGGTTACCATGTTGGAAATACCGTGGTGTCACATTAATGCTAACTGGGCAACAGCAGTTACCATCACACTTCCATTGTGCAATATCACGACATACCTGCTCTAGTACCCACTGACTGATTGGTATGATCATGCCATTGGATTCTGCTTCTGCAATAAACTCTGCTGGACTCATCGGTTGGTCATTGTTATTCCAACGAATAAGAGCTTCAACACCCACCATCTTTTTATCAGCAAGAGAAAATTTTGGCTGATATTCGAGATAGAACTCTTGGTTGCGTAGCGCCCTACGTAGCGATGTGCGCATTGATAATCGAAACTTTGAGTAACTATCAAAGTGAGTTGAGTAAAAACTGTAGGTGTTTTTGCCATGCTTTTTGGAGTTGTACATGGCCATGTCAGCTTTTTTAAGTAGCTCACCTGCTTCAGAGCCATCATCGGGATAGAGGGCCACTCCAAGCGAAGGTGTAATATAAATTTGGTTAGCTCCCAGCATTATCGGCGTATCAAGAGCATGTTTAATTCTATCCAACACATCCACTATTGCTTCGCGGTCTTCCACATCCTCTAACATGATGACAAACTCGTCTCCTCCAAGCCTGGCGAATGTATCATGCTCTCGTAAAGCCACTAATATTCTTTGAGAAACCTTCTTTAACAGCAAGTCACCCTGGGCATGACCAAAGCTATCGTTAACGGTTTTAAACTCATCCAAATCAAGAAATATAACGGCCAAAAAGTCTTCTTTTCGCTTTGCCAACTCCAGGGCATGCTCAAGGCGCTCGGAAAATAAAGTTCGGTTTGGTAGATTAGTTAATTCGTCATGATAGGCAAGGTATCTTGCTTCTTTTTCTTTGAGTTTTAATTCGGTAATGTCTTTGATGGTCCATACCATGCCCTGAACTTGCCCATCAAGCTCTAAAGCCTTCGCCTTACATTCATAAAAGCATCCGTCATTGTGTTCAATCAGAATGCTATTACTATCTTCCTGGTTAACGATAGCTTTTCGGATCTGATTAAAAGCAATTTGTGGATTTTGAATATTTTTTAAAAATCGACGGCAAATTTTTTCAAAGCTCAGGGATTGGATTTCTGTGGATGTCATATTCAGCATTTTAAGAGCGGTATCATTATATGCTGTGGGAAAACCATGTGAGTTTATCTGGATAATACCATCGTATCCTGCGTCCATTGTGGCTCTTAATTTACGGATACTTTGTTCCAGTTCAACTTTGGCTTGTTCGAGCTCCGATAACTTACCTTGCAATTGATTAAACCGACTTCTCGATTCACCGTTACTAGAGGACAATGATTGCTCATACCAATGACGCTCCTCTTCCGCTCGCTGATAGGCTTGGTCAATGGCATTAAGAAATTCATCGGGTAGCTGTTCGCTATCACCATTCAGGTAATTTTTGATTTGACGGTTCAATAATTTGTGCATGATTACCGTCCATTTGTGTTGCGTGAACGGGCAATTGTTTTGACTGATTGATTTCTGTAGGAAAGTAACTGAGAGCGTAAAAATGCAAAGGTAAAAGTAACCACTGTAAAAGTGGCTAAAATCGAATGTGGCAAAAGTTCCATAATCCAAGCCATGAACTAACCCTAAATTTGTCCTTCTTAAGGTTAGTTCTACCACTTCATATTTGCATTGTCAATTTAGCTGAAACACCTAACTGTTTAATTTTTGGTACACTTTTAATGCATATTTGCATAGAAATGCGGTTATATTTGGAATGCAAGCTCCGTGCCCTGACGAATAGCTCGCTTTGCATCCAGCTCTGCTGCCACGTCTGCTCCACCGATAAGATGAACTGGAACCCCTTTGTCGGCAAGCTCATCATACATAGCTCGCAAGGGAACCTGGCCGGCACAAATAATAACGTTATCAACCGCCAATAATTCTTGTTGGCCGTTGTCATGTTCTATTAACAACCCTTCATCATTGATTTGTTTGTATTGAACACCGGTTACCATACGAACATTTTTATGCTTCAAACTGGCGCGATGAATCCAACCTGTAGTTTTGCCAAGTCCCTTGCCCATTTTGGTGGACTTACGCTGCAACATGACGACTTCTCTTGCAGCAGGATCAAACTCAGGTGCTTTCAGTAAACCGCCCGGCAATTGATACAGTGCATCAATGCCCCACTCTTTCAACCATTCATCAAGATTCAAGGTAGGTGATTCACCTTCATGAACCAAGAACTCTGAAACATCAAAGCCAATGCCACCCGCACCAATTACAGCAACTTTCTGCCCGACTGGTTTTTTATGCCACAAAACATCGATGTAACTCATCACTTTCGGACTTTCAATCCCGGGAATATCAGGTGTTCTTGGCAAAACACCGCTCGCCAATACCACTTCATCGTATTGCCCAACCAAGTCTTCTGTTTTGATGGTAGTAGCAAGGTGTAAATGAACACCAGTTAGTTCGAGCTGCTTTTTAAAGTAGCGTAATGTTTCGTAAAACTCTTCCTTACCTGGGATCTGCTTGGCAATATTTAGCTGACCACCAATTTCTTCACGCTTATCAAATAAATGAATTTCATGGCCACGCTTACTGGCTTCGGTTGCAAAAGCAAGGCCAGCGGGCCCCGCACCAACCACTGCTACGCGTTTCTTTTTATCGAGAGGCTGAGCAACCAGCTCTGTTTCATAGCAGGCACGAGGATTAACCAAGCAGGTAGCGCGCTTATTCTTGAAGACATGATCGAGACAAGCCTGATTACAGGCAATGCAGGTATTAATTTCATCGGCACGATCCTGCTCAGCTTTAATGACAAACTCAGCATCAGCAAGCAGCGGTCGAGCCATGGATACCATGTCTGCAGTACCACTACTGATAATCTCTTCAGCAACGTGCGGCATGTTGATTCGATTGGAAGTAATTAACGGTACTGATACTTCGTTACGTAATTTTTTCGTGACCCAGGCAAAGGCTGCGCGAGGAACCGATGTAGAAATAGTTGGAATTCGAGCTTCATGCCAACCAATACCGGTGTTGATAATGGTTGCGCCAGCATTTTCTACTGCTTTTGCCAGTTGCACAACTTCATCCCATGAACTACCGCCTTCAACAAGATCCAGCATAGATAGGCGATAAATCACGATAAAGTCATCGCCAACAGCTTCTTTGACAGCTTTGATGATTTCTAGTGGAAAACGAATACGGTTTTCATAACTGCCACCCCACTCATCAGTTCGATGGTTAGTACGTTTAACGATAAACTGATTAATCAGATATCCTTCCGAGCCCATGATTTCAACGCCATCATAACCAGCCTTTTTAGCCAGCTTGGCGCAATTAGCATATTGCTCGATGGTTTTTCGAATACCACGCTTCGACAAGGCTTTGGGAGTAAATGGTGTGATTGGGGCTTTTAGCTTGGAGGCTGATACCGAGAATGGGTGATAGGCATAGCGACCGGCATGTAGAATCTGAAGTGCAATTTTGCCACCAGCTTCATGCACGGCTTCGGTAACAATTTTATGTTTCTTGACCTGCCAGCCAAAACTGAGCTGTGAAGAATGGGGAGCCAGGCGTCCACGAAAATTGGGCGAAATGCCGCCGGTAACCATTAAAGCCACGCCACCGCGGGCACGCTCCGCATAAAAAGCCGCCATCTTCTCAAAGCCACCTTTTTCTTCCTCAAGGCCGGTGTGCATGGAACCCATAAGCACCCGGTTTTTAAGTGTTGTAAATCCTAAATCGAGCGGTTCAAGAAGATTTGAGTATTTCACGATAGCGTCTTTTTTTGTGATTAGAGATGGTCTTAAGTCTACTGGTATAACCAGATCAAGGCAATCCCTCGCAGCATTTGGTAAAGTACATATTTAATTACAAAATGAAAGAATCCAGAAAGCTTGCTAAAACAATGAGTTAAGAAAAATAATTAAATTCCGCACTAGTCATAAAACAGGCTATTTGTATAGAATGTGTTCGTTCCAAATTATTTTAACTAGAAAAGGTATTTTCACGTGTCACAACCAAACTCAATGATCGGTAAATTCTTTTACCGTATATGGAAGACTATCGATGTGGCAGGCCGACTAATGATTGGTCTTATCGCATTAACCATTTTCATATTGTTCGTTCGCAGCTGCACCAGCGGCCCTGACCTACCAAGGGTTGACGACGGTGCTGCGCTTATCCTGGCTCCAAAAGGCGTTATCGTTGAACAGGAAACCTATCTTGACCCTATCGAGCGCGCCATGCAGGAAGCTCAAGGTATAGCTCCTAATGAAACCTCTATCTATGACCTGCTCGATGCTATTGAGTATGCAAAAAATGATGATCGCATCAGTGTTATGGTCATTAACGTAAATAGCTTACAAGGCGTTTATGCTGGCATCAGCAAATATCAGGATTTGCGTGAAGCTATTAATGAATTCAAAGAAAGCGGCAAAAAAGTTATCGCCGTTGGTGATTACTACATGCAAGGTCAGTTCTATCTTGCTTCTGCTGCTGATGAAGTCTATATGAATCCATTTGGTATGTTGATGTTTGAAGGTCTAGGCGGCAACAATACCTATTTCAAGTCAGCATTAGACAATCTCGGTGTTAATGTTCACGTGTTCCGTGTCGGCACCTTTAAATCAGCGGTAGAACCTTTCATCCGTGACGATATGTCTGAAGCTGCCAAAGAAGCTAACCGTGAGTGGATGGGCGACTTGTGGACACATATGAAGCAAGATCTTGCTGCATCACGCGACATGTCTGTAGAAGAGTTTGATGACTTTGTAGAGAACTATCTGGTCAAGTTTGAAGCAGTCAATGGCGATAGTGGTGAATTAGCGGTTCAGGAAGGCTTTATCGATAAGCTAATGACTCGTGGTGAATTCCGCCAGTATATGATCGACATGGTTGGTCTGAATGAGAAAAAAGACTCTTATAAAGCAATCGGTCATAAAAACTACCTGAAGGCTGTCCGCCCATTAGTAGAATTACCAAGCAACAAAGACACCGTTGCGGTAATTGTTGCTAAAGGTGAAATTGTTGATGGTAGTCGTAAAGAAGGTGTTATCGGTGGTGACAGTACCGCTCGCTTGATCCAGAAAGCACGCCTTGACGACAAAGTAAAAGCTATCGTACTTCGTGTTGATAGCCCAGGAGGCAGCGCCTTTGCTTCAGAAGTGATTCGTAGCGAGCTTGAGCGCGCACAGAATGAAGGCAAAGTTGTAGTTGCTTCAATGGGCGGTGTCGCAGCATCTGGTGGCTACTGGATTTCAGCTACTTCCGATGAAATCTGGGCACACCCTACTACGATTACTGGCTCAATTGGTATCTTCGGTATGGTTCCAACCTTTGAAGAACCATTAAACAAGCTAGGCGTTCACCGCGATGGCGTTGGTACAACCAAGTGGACTTTAGCCTTCGATCCGATGGATGGAATTTCACCTGAGTTTGCTCAGCTAATACAACGCAGTATTGAGCGTGGTTATGACCGCTTCCTTAGCCTGGTTGCAGAGGGTCGTAACATGACCAAAGAAGAAGTGGATCAAATCGCACAGGGCCGTGTCTGGTCAGGTGAAGATGCGCACCGCTTAGGTCTAGTAGATCAGCTCGGTGATCTTGAGGATGCAATTGAATCAGCAGCTAAGCTTGCAAACATTGGTGATGACTATGCAGTAAAATTCATCAAGCGTGAGTTGAGTGCCGAAGAAGTCTTTATCCGCAACTTGCTCGAGAATGCGAAAGCTGAAGGTAAGCTTGATGCAGTTATTGCTCAGCTAAACAATGGCGAGACAGACATCATTGGTCACGTTCTAGGACGCGCCCAAAAGATCGTCAATATCTTCAACAACTTCAATGATCCAAACCACGTCTATGCACACTGTATGTGCGTTGGCGAATAACCTACTCGGTTAGCAAATAAAAAAGGCGCTATTGATTAGCGCCTTTTTTTACTTGCCCAAATACAATAGGCATAAAAAAAGCAGCCAAAGGCTGCTTTTTAATATAGTGGCGGAGCGGACGGGACTATCAATTACATCCCTGTAATTGACCACTTCGTGGCCGTCGTCACTTCGTTCCAATCTTCATCAGTTTGTAGGAACAAACTGAAACGGCTTTAGCCGGCCTGCTTGCAGGTGGATTACAGGGATGTAATCCATAAAATCGCTCCTGCAATTTTCACTTGGAATTGCTCCTGCATTCCAAGCATTCACTTCATCCATGAAGCTTGTCGAACCACGCTTCGCGGGTTCTTCGTCCCTGTTAAATTTAGATAAAAAAAAAGCCTGCTCGAAAGCAGGCTTTTGATATAGTGGCGGAGCGGACGGGACTCGAACCCGCGACCCCCGGCGTGACAGGCCGGTATTCTAACCAGCTGAACTACCGCTCCGCAGTATTTGTTAATTCTCTGAAGAGTATTAACAGGTGTTTCGCTGGTGACCTCATCGGTCGACGGAGCGCATATTACTTTCGTTCTTAGGGTAGGTCAACAACTTTTTTATAAAAATATTTAACTTTTTAAAAATCCGATTAAATGCTGTGCAAATTGGTTATATTTCAGTCGGATAGCGGGATCCAGGAGATGATTCGATCCTCAACTTCCTCTGCCGTTAACTTGGTTTCAGAAATCACTTTACCTTGAATGCTATGCCCTTTTTTATGCACCAATTCCTTATCACCAGAGATTAAGTAATGCCAGCTGGGAAGATCCTTACCCTCCGCTACCAATCGATAAGCACAGGTGTCTGGCAACCAGAAATACTCTTCAATAGTTTCTGGAGTCAGCTGTACGCAGTCAGGTATTTTCGAGGTTCTATTTTGATAGTCTTTACAGTAAAGAGTATCTGTGTCCAAGAGGCGACATGAAACATCAGTTTGCATCAGCAGGTTATCGTCATCATCGATAAACTGAACACAGCAGCATTTGGCACAACCATCGCACAATGACTCCCATTGTTCATGGGTCATATCTTTTAACGATGTAGTAAGCCAAAATTTATCGGTCATAGTTACTTTTTTCCAGCAATAAGCCGTGCGATTTCTTCTTCGCTGGGAGGCATTTGTAAGAAATACCCCTCTTCTTCTAGCTTGGCTTTAACTTCACTAATGTCGCAAAGGGCAAGCGTTTGACGCTTCTCTAAATCTAGGTGCATCACTAGCTCAGGGGTCCCCCAGACCTGGATTAATCCTTCTGGTAAGTCTTCAAATTTACTGTCATAGGGAATATAAAGGTAGGTCTCTGGCTTCTTGGCACTTTTATAAATACTGCACATCATAATCGGGTTCTCACAAACTATTACTTTTTAAATAAATTCCTGCATTGCCTGTTTAAATGGCTTCTCAAGCAGGTTCTGACGCCAGCTATTCCAGAATCGATTGGGCCGGCCCTTATAGCCTAAGGTCATCTTGATATAATACTCGATCAATCGACGATTACATAAAGCCTCGGTTGGAATATTATGGTCTTTACTGACGTTCTCCACTTCAGCCTTTAATGCAGCAAACATTTTTTTACTCTTGGGTATCTTATGGAACGGCTGCAGCGATTCAGGCCATTTGGATTCATCAATCTGATCCGCGAGTTCAATTTGACGTATTAATTCTGCACCATATCGTCTGATACTTCCCCGGTTACACCCCATTGAAAGTAGATCACTGATATTAGTCTTTTCCTTCTGGCAGACTTCAATTAAATGGTGATCTCTGAAAACAAAAGTTTTAGGGATATTATTGTCGCGGGCTACCGTCTCACGCCATTGAGCCAACCTTTGCAAACGGTTGAGTTGGAACCGATTAAGTCTGAAAGCACCCTTCACTTTTAAGTAAGTTTCTGAATAATCGTCGGCTTGAATGATGGCTGCAAACATACTGTTAACATCCTCAATCACGCACTCAAACAAGCCTTTCTCCAACAGACTATCGCGTAATCGATAATAAACCGGCAATAAATATTGAACATCCTGTGCAGCGTAAACTTTTTGTTCTTGAGAGAGTGGTCGTTGTAACCAGTCAGTTTTAGTGTGCTCTTTATCCAGCACAATGCTTAGGAAGTGTTCTACGATATTACCGTAACCAACGCTAAGCCCAATGCCATCAATTGAAGCTGCGATCTGAGTATCAAAGACTTGATTAAACTCAAAGCCATATTGATGATAAAGCGCTTCCAAATCTTCACTGCAACTATGAAAGGCTTTCACAATCGACGTTGATTTGAATATTTCTTCTAATGCGGAAATATCTTCAAATGCTAATGGATCAATCAAATAGATTTCCTGTCCATCATAAATTTGAATTAGCGCCAGTCGATGAAAATAGGTATTGGTACGATCAAACTCAGTGTCTACGGAGAGGACATCAAGTTTACGCCAGGTCTGACAAAGTTCTTCTAAACGCTCAGTAGAAAGCACAGTTTCTACATGAACTGAATCTTGATGCTGATCTAAATGAAATCGTGCCAATTAATGTGCTCCTGGCGCTCATCTATGAGCGCCATGGGATAGGATTATTTACGGAGTTCTTTACGAAGAATTTTGCCAACATTACTTTTCGGCAACTCCTCGCGGAATTCAACAACTTTAGGAATTTTGTAACCCGTTAAATGCTCACGGGTATGTTTGATAACATCATCTTCAGTGAGAGTGCTGTCTTTTTTAACCACAACAACTTTAACAACCTCACCTTTAACATCATCTGGTTCACCAATGGCAGCAACTTCGAGGACGCCTGGATGCAATGCAACAACATCTTCAATTTCATTAGGGTAGACATTAAAGCCCGACACCAGAATCATATCTTTCTTGCGGTCAACTATCCGCAAATAGCCCTTTTCGTCAATTGTGGCCATATCACCGGTAGCCAACCAACCGTCATCCTTTAATACTTCAGCGGTTTCTTTTGGGCGGTTTAAGTAACCTTTCATGACCTGTGGGCCTTTGACCCAAAGCTCGCCTGGCTGGCCAATTTCAACTTGATTACCCTCTTCGTCACGAATTTCGATATCTGTTGAAGGAATCGGAAGACCAATAGTACCGTTGTAAGATTCAAGATCTAACGGATTCATACTAACAACGGGCGATGTTTCTGTAAGACCATAACCTTCAAGAAGTGGGGTTTTCGTTAGCTCCTGCCACCTTTCAGCAACAGACTTTTGCACTGCCATACCGCCGCCAACCGATAGTTTCAACTTACTGAAATCCAGCTCACGGAACGCAGGCGTATTGAGCAGGCCATTAAATAAAGTATTAACACCAGTCATGGCAGTAAATGGATATTTTTTCAGAGTCTTACAAAAATCCTTCATATCACGTGGATTGGTGATATAGATGTTATGGCCACCCGCCTTTGCGAACAGCAAGCAGTTAACGCACAATGAAAAAATATGATACAGAGGAAGTGCCGTTATGATGGTTTCCTTTCCTTCGTTTAGAAACGGCCCCATCCAGGCGTGAGTTTGCAGCACGTTAGCAACCATATTGCGATGAGTAAGAACTGCGCCTTTAGAAACCCCTGTAGTACCACCGGTGTACTGTAAAAAAGCGGTGTCGTCTGAAGTCAGCTCAACTGGACTTGGTTCCTTGGCAGCACCTTTTTGCATGGCATCCACAAAGTTGTGCGACTGCTCAAGATTAAAGCTGGGAACCATCTTCTTAAAATGCTTTACAACAAAATTAACGATAAAGCGTTTAGGTTGTGCGCACATATCGCCAACCTGAGTAACGATAATGTGTTTTAGATTAGTTTTATCTGCTACTTTTTCCAGCGTATCACCAAAATTGGCCAATATGACAATGGCATTGGCTTCGCTGTCATTCAACTGATGCTCGAGCTCGCGAGGTGTATAAAGTGGATTAACATTAACTACAGCAAGCCCTGCACGGAATGCACCAAAGAGACAAACAGGATATTGCAGAAGGTTTGGCATCATTAGTGCCAGCTTATCCCCTTTCTGTAAACCCAGTTCATGTTGCAAATAGGAAGCAAAATCACGGGCTTTCTGATCAAGCTCGCGGTAGGTTAAGGTGACACCCAAATTGGTTACAGCTGGCCTATCACCAAACTTTTCGACACTTTCGTCGAACATGGCCAATAGACTTGAGTACTGATCAGGGTTGATGGTTTCCTGAACCGCTTTTGGATATTGCTTTAACCAGATTTTTTCCATGTAGCTTCCTGTTTATAGCTAAGATTAATAAAATTTATGGCCAAGAAAAGTAACCGATTGTATCGAATAAGGCAACTTTTAACGGCCAGTTAAGTTATTTTAGCTGTAACTTTTATTATTAGGTTTCAGTCTTGATTAAATTTTGCCCAGAACTTCAAAATTGCTTGTGACACTTCTTCTGGGTATTGCATGTGCAAATGATGGCCACCATCAAGATCAATCCATTCCGAGCTATTTAAAAAAGATAGTCTTTTTTCGATGGCTGCCTTTTCCTGCAACATACCCTGCTTACCGCGAATAAATAACACCTCAGCCGTTACATTATTCATCAAGGCCTCAAGTTGCGGTTCAGTCATTCGAATCCAGGAGGCATTCTTTAGCCTGGCATCGCTTGACCATTGATATCCGCGGTCACACAAAGTAACGCCTCGTTCAATGAGTGGCAATAAGGTTTCAGCACTAAGCTCGCTGACTTGAGCCCTGGCGTTCGCTGCATCTTCAATCGAATTGAAATAACGTTTCTGACTACGCTTCGCCTTACGCTGTTCAATGGCCTGAGCCAGCTGCTCAATGGTCTGCTCCGGTGTCGAAATAAAAGGTCCAAGCGCATCGATTGAAATCAGACTTTTAACACGATGTGGGGCAGCACCAGCATAAATCATGGCAAGTGCAGCTCCCATTGAATGTCCTAAGATATGGCATTTTTCTATCTTAAGAACGTCAAGTGCTCCATCAATAATTGATATACCTGAAACAAACTGATAATCGGCATCTTCTGATAAATGCTCGGATTGACCATGACCAGGAAACTCAATGGCAATAAGGCGATACTTATCAGCAAGAAATGGTGCTAAATAATGGAAAGTGGCTGCATTATCGAGCCAGCCATGTAAACAGAGAATGGGCTCAGCTTGTGGATCTCCCCACTCTAGAACGGCAACCTTATTATGATGAATCTGGAAGTGGTATTCCTGATCAAATTTGACGTGCATATTTGATTAACTCTTCATTATTTATCTGTTGCACAGAATACCATAGCCCATAAAAAAAGGGCCATTTACATGGCCCTTATGAGGAAATAATTACTCATAAAAAGAGAAGTGACAATGACAACCAGAAAAACAAATCCACAATTTTGCATCTAGCCAAGACTGCTTCATTGCTTTTCGTATATATTTTGAACAGTTGTCATGAATAAAGTTCAACCAAATTGACAATTTTTTATGCAGTTATTCTAATTTAGTAAACTATATTTTCTTAACAATAAGTTACATCATTTTTTTAACAAGATGCTTTAAATTATCTTTAGTCGTAAAGCGACCTTTTTCATCCTTTGTAACCTGACCAAGGCAAGTATCTGGATCATGAGTAAAGTACAGATAGCCCTCTTCCTCAATTAAACGGTCAAGCAAAACCTTCTTCTCTTCAATCAGATTTTCTGGGAAACGGTCATAACCCATGGTAATTGGAAGATGAACCCATGGAACCCCAGGAATCAAGTCCGCGGCAAACACTACTGGCCCCTGCCCTGTTTCTATTTCAGTAAGCAACATGCCAGGCGTATGACCGTTTGAGACGAAGAAATGATAATCTTCACCAAGCAAGTCGCAAGATTCACCTTCAATCAAATGCAAACGCCCCGTTTGCTCGATTAAGTCAGTAAGCCCCGGAATAAAGGAAGCCCTGTCACGAGGATGTGGATTCTTAGCTCGTTCCCAGGCTTCTTTTCCAATAATAAATTCAGCATTAGGGAACAACAGCTCAGCCTGCTTTCCTTCCTGCCACTGACTAAGCAGACCACCAGCGTGGTCAAAGTGCAAATGAGACAATACCAATAAATCAATATCTTCATGACTCAAACCCGCATCTTTCAGTGACTTTAAGAGCACGTGCTCATCTTCCTGCACTCCATAGCGGTCTTTAAATTTAGGTTCAAAGAATGCACCAATACCAGTTTCGAAAAGTATATTTTTGTCACCATCCTTGACCAAAAGAGCTCGACACACCAGGTCAATGCGATTCTGTTCATCCACATCGACCCAGCGCTGCCATAAAGCCTTAGGAGCGTTGCCAAACATGGCCCCGCCATCCAGTTTCTGTGAGTTACCTAGAATTGAGTAAAACTGTTTTGACATCTTATAACCTTTTAGATTCTTTGCTGTTTTCATCTTTATAGTGAATTTCTTCGAGCTTGAAAGCAAATCGTGAATGACCTTCATTGTCTCTACTGTCAAAGTTCATTGCTGCGGGTATATGAGTGCTGGTGACTTCAACCAGATTCCAGGTGGGATCAACTGCGACCCAGTAGCCGTCAACTAACGCTTCAACCCAGACATGGCCACCGAAACGCTTTTCATGATCGCCCAGATAAACCAAACCATTAACCTCTCGGGCCGGTATATTTGCGGCAGCCAACATTTCTATTAACAGCTGACTGTATTCGGTACAGTCACCGACCCTGCTACGCAGAATATCATCGACATTAAAACCAGCAGGAACTGGCTGGTAATTGAGGTAATCATAAACGAAGCCAACCAGCTTCTGCACCTTCAACCAATCATTGTCCATATTGGCTGTAGCTTCCAAAGCCAGTGTTTTGGCGATGGGATTAAGTTTGGTTTCTATTGAGGCTATATGCTCTATCTCATCAACAGAAGCTTTATATTGACTGCCTGTAGATAATTTAATGGTCTCATTCTCACGATTGACTGAAACCGATGGATGGTGTCTGAACCAGTCTAACTCGCCGTTTAGCAGGCTTAATGTCATTGATTGAATCTGATTAGCAGCGCCTAAGGGTTTATCAACCACAACACCACTATTCAGATACAGATCATCTTGCATTTCGGGATTGAGGGTTACACGACGCGAACTGGCAACATATTCCATGCCGTTGGCGAAAGAATGAAGCTTAAAGCTACCATCCCCAGATACTTGATGCCAACTGACCTCTTCATTGGGATGGTGCTGTTGCAAGGTAACGCTGGACGGATCTGATTTTACTGCAATCAATTCATAATCAGTGGTTTCAACCAGAAAATCCTGTGTATTGAGGGTCTTAGCCTGGAAACTTTTTGCTGGTTGTGGAGTTCTTTCAAGATAACTTGAAACGTAAAAGTAGTCGCTCAGGGTGTAATCTACAGCGGCAAGAGATTTTTGATAGTGTTTGCCATTGCGCCATTCCTCAAGCCGTAGCTGCCCATCATTTATAAATTTTGCTTCAACCTCTAGTTTCGGCTCTTCTGTGTAAAGTTTTCCGCTAATTAATTGATATGGCGGCTGATTTGAAAAGTTGAGCTCACGTATATAACGAAAATGGAAACGACGGCCCTGGACTCGACCTTCAAGGTAATCGCTTTCTATAACAGAAACTTGGTCATGAGTTCTTTCAAGCTCAACACTGGCTCGTCCGACAGCCTGGTTGTGCCAGTTAATTTGATACCACTGCTTGAATGGTTTGATGCTGGCGGCGTCCCAGCGATATTGGGGAGAGGACTCTCGCAGTCCCAGCCACAATAGGGCAACAACTGCGAGTATTAATGCACAGAATAGAAAATAGCGTTTAAATAGCGTCGTTGGCCTCGTCATGCTTGGCTATTTTAAAGTTCAACAGACCATAAATAAAGGAAACTATCGGATTTGCCAGATTAAAGAAGGCATATATCCAGTAAGCACCTGTAGCAACGCCTAACGTTGCCGCCATATAAGCACCGCAGGTATTCCATGGGATCAATGGTGAGGTGATGGTTCCAGCATCTTCCAGCGTTCTCGACAGGTTCTTCGCATCCAGTCCACGACGCTTAAACTCAGCACGATACATACGGCCCGGAAGCACAATGGCGATATACTGATCCGCGGCGATAACATTCATGCCAATACAGGTTAGGAGAACAGAGCCTATTAGAGAGCCAGTGGACTTGGCCATGCCAATAATTGAGTAAACCAGTTTATGCAATAAGCCAGTTTTTTCCATTGCTGCACCGAAACTCATGGCACAGATAATGAGCCAGACAGTATTAAGCATGCTAGTCATACCACCGCGGCTCAAAAGCCCATCAAATATTTCATCGCCGGTACTGATTGAAAAGCCATTAAACAAAGCAGTCCAAACAGCAGTAACGTATTGCATGGTCACTGACAATTCGCCGTTATTTACAAATTTGGTGATGACCTCGCCCTGAGTCAAGATAGCAAACAGCCCACCCAATAAAGCACCAATCAAAATCGTTGCTACTGCTGGTACTTTCTTGATGGCCATGGCAAAAACTGCCACCAATGGAACCAACGACCAAAGAGTAATATTAAAATTAGCATCCAATAAAGCCAAAGTGGACTCAAGCTCCAGATTTTCCGCTGGAACATCACTGGCTAAACCAAAATAAGTAAACAGTACCAATGCAATAATTAAAGAAGGTGTGGTGGTCCAAACCATATGACGGATATGAGTAAATAAATCGGTACCGGTAACAGCTGGAGCCAGGTTAGTGGTGTCCGATAAAGGCGACATCTTGTCACCAAAATAAGCACCGGAAATGATGGCGCCGGCAGTTATGGCTGGATCTAGACCAAGCCCCTGAGAAATACCGATCAGACCAATACCAACGGTGCCTGCAGTGGTCCAGGAACTACCAATACTTACGGCAACAATGGCACAGATAATACAGCTAGCAACATAGAAAAAGTCAGGAGACAAAATCTGCAAACCATAATAAATCATGGTCGGCACTGTACCAGCGAGAATCCAGGTACCGATTAATGAACCTACCATCAAAAGGATCAACATGGCTCCCATCGCAAGGCTAATGCCATCGACAATACCTGCTTCTAGTTCCTTCCAGGTTTGTCCATTAAACAAGCCAATTAAAATAGCAATCGCTGCACTTAAAATCAGAGCAATTTGATTAGCTCCGTATGATGAGTCACTACCGAATAACTTTACTGAGAAAAACAACAGTACAATTAAAAAAACTACAGGCACCAGGGCCTGTAGCATACTCGGCTGTCTATCCGATGAATCAACCATGTTTATTCCTACTTATATGTCTAACTTAAGAACTGTTATTAAGTTACTTTCTGTAACCAGTATTTTTATCCGTGTCTAAAGCTTTGTAACGATCACGTAACTTGGTTGAACGGTTTTCCATATTGACTGCTTCACCGTCTATCCAAACCTGTTGAGGAAGCGTTGTGACCTCAAGCGGATCGCCATTCCAAAGTACCAGCTCAGCTTTGTAACCTTCAGCAATTTGACCATAAGCATCACTGCCACCAAAGTATTCAGCTGGAGTTGAAATCATTGCTGCCAAAGCTTTGTCATAATCCATACCATATGCAACGGCATTGCCTGCTGAAAGGCGAACGGTATATGCATTATGGCTGGCTAAGAAGCCTTGCCCAAGAAACATAACATTAACGCCGGCTTTCGAGAGAATGGCTGCGTTTTCGTAACGTTTGCCTAAAGACTCGAAGCTATCGGGAATATTATCCATTGGATCAACAAAGACTGAGGCCTCTGCTTCAGCTAGCTTCTCTGCAACTTTCCAGGCTTCCGCTGCACCGATAAAACCAATACGTATGTTTTGCTCTTTTGCAAAATCAAGCATAGTTAAAATGTCACTTTCCCGCTCAGTATTAACCAATAAAGGAATGTCACGATCAAGAACTGCTTGTAGCGCTTCAAGATCATTAGTGCTGTAGCTCAACTCTCTAAAGTCACCCTGCTCAATGGCAGAACGGTTCTTTTGATATGCTCTTGCTTCATCAAAAGCCTTATTGAGTTCGAACAAGACGCTGGCACGAGAACCGCCAGTCATTTCTGCGGGCCATTCCCCAAAAGCTGTAAAAATAGCAACATCTTTAGCAATTAAAGGGTGGTACTGGTCTTTCAAAGACATGATCGCGCCTTGCCCAGCAAAAACATTTGCTCCGATCTGAGGTGCGACTAATGTACGAGTCACTCCATTAGATCGGTTAATGGCGACCAGAGTTGAATTATGATTGTAAACCTTATCGATACTGAACGAAGCACCTTGCTCTTCATGTTCGGTTTGGCCGTCGGCCGTTTGATCCTGAGATCCAAGCTCAACTAAACCAATCTGATTAATCAGGGCAAAAATACCTGGAGTGACTACCTTGCCTTTGCCGTCAATCACAGTATCCGCATCAACTGAAATATCTTCAGCAACTGATTTGATTACACCATCTTCAATTAAGACGTCACCATATTGCAGAACACCCTGCGATGATAATGTATGAACTTTGGCGTCTTTAATTAGAGTGGTATCGGCACTGCATACACTTGCCATCAAACTGACAACACTGAGTGTTGCAGCAACGGGCTTAACTAGAGATTTCATCAGTAATGAGTTCATAGTGCGCCCTCCTCTTGTGCATCAACTTCTAAATCGTACTGACCTAACTGGAAGTCGCTGACAGGTTGATATTTTTCATCATGACGGTCATACATAAGTGCGCCATCAATAAATACTTTTTCAGCTTTGGAGTAAACACTGAATGGATTACCGTCCCAAAGTACGATATCCGCCATTTTACCGGCTTCAAGGCTACCGGTTTGCTCAGCTATTCCCATCGATTTGGCTGGATTAATAGTAATCCATTCAATCGCTTTTTCTGGTGTGATATTCATACCCATTGCATTACCTGAAGCCATGGATTTGGCAGCATCTTTATTCAGATGTTGAATGCCAGTTGGGGAATCAGAGTGAACAATGGCACAAGCCCCTGCTTTTTCAACCAAGGCAACGTTTTCAGGAACCATATCGAAAGCTTCTTGCTTAAAGCCCCACCAGTCAGACCATAATGCAGAACACACGTTATTCTCGGCGAGCTTGTCGGCAATTTTGTAAGACTCAACAGCGTGATGGAAGGTAGAAATCTGGAAGTCGAATTCTTCCGCAATTTCCATCATCAGCGCCATTTCATCGGCACGATAGCAATGATTGTGAATCAAGATCTCACCATCAAGAACACCGGCCAAAGTTTCAAGCTGCAAGTCACGTTTAGGTGCTTTGCCATTACCTTCGCCGTTCTCATAATCTTCCCACTGCTTTTTATAGTCAGCAGCTTTAATCCAGGCTTCACGGAAACCTGCGATATTGGCCATACGTGTCATTGGAGATCGACCTTTATTTCCGTAAACACGCTTTGGGTTTTCACCACAGGCCATTTTCAAACCGTGTGGAGCATCAGGGAATTTCATTTCCATCACGGAGCGCGCAGGAACATTTTTTAATGTCACTGTACGACCACCGATTAAGTTCGCTGACCCAGGCAGAATCTGCATTGACGTGACACCGCCAGCTAGTGCTAATTCAAATTGTGGGTCATGTGGCCAGACTGAATGCTCAGCCCATACTTCTGCTGTAACAGGAGCAGTCATTTCATTGCCGTCTGCTGATGAGTCAACACCTGGAGCAGGATATACACCTAAGTGTGAATGCACATCGATAAGACCTGGTGTTACCCACTTGCCCTCAGCATCAATTACTTCTAAATTTTTATCTGCTGGAGCCTCTACAGATTGTCCAATAGCAACAATTTTGCCATCTTTGAAAAGAATAGAACCCTGATCAATTCTGTCTCCAGCCGCAGTTAAAATTGTGGCATTCTGGATTAATACCGGATGGTAACTATGCGCTTGATAGGTAGACTCAAAAGCTGTGTTAGGCTCTTCTTTTTTGCTTTCTTCCTTTTGCGGCTGTTCGCAAGCGGACAAAAAAGCAGCGCTAATTAGCGCTGCTAGAGTGAGCCGGGTTTTCGCATGGAACTTAATCATATTGCTCTCCCGAAACTTTAATTAACCAATAATAATAACGCCAAAGAAGCGATCTAAAATTGTTACAACTGTGATGATGCCAAGTACAACTGGGCAGAAGAAAGTAATTGCAAAGTCGATATATTTTGCTACCCACTGCGAGCCACCTTCACGACCAATCGCGATCTCAGCATTTAAATTATGCTTTTTCCAGACATAAGCCACGAAGAATGAAATCAGCGCGCCGCCCAGAGGCAAGAATGTGTCACTGGCAATGGCTTCAACAAAGTCCATAAAGGTCACGTATTGCCACTCAGCATTTTTGTTCATTTGAACAAATTGAGTCAAACTGTCGACCGAACCGTTACCTAACAATGACGGAATACCAATTAAGAAAATTAGCGCCGCCATACCCCATACGGCTACAGGGCGTTTTATTTTCTTTTCATCAACCAGATAAGAAACTGGAACCTCAAGCAAGGAAACGGTTGAGGTTAAAGCCGCAAAACACAGTAACAAGAAGAATAAAGAACCTACAACGATACCAAGTGTTGGACCAAAGCTCTCAAACACGCCAGGTAAGGTCGCAAATATCAAACCAGCACCGCCATCAACGCCCTCCATCGTGCCCTGAGTTAAGTAGGCAACGAACGGGAAGATCATCAGACCAGCAAGGAATGCTATGGATACATCGGTCAGGGTGATTAAGGCAGCTGATTTAACGATATCCTGCTTTTTGGATACATAACTACCATAAGTAATTAAAGCGCCCATACCCAAAGAAAGTGAGAAGAATGCCTGGCCCAGAGCTGAGTAAACTACTTCACCAGTAATTTCTGAAAAGTCAGGAACTAAATAGTAGTTAATTCCTACTCCAGCACCATCTAATGTCATGGCATAGATAATTAAGCCAACGATCATTAAAAACAGGGTTGGCATTAGAATAGTGGCTGCACGTTCGATACCATCATGGATACCGCGAGACACGATGAATGCGGTAACCGCCATAAATACTAAACCGTAAAGACCAATCTTGTGCCAATCGGTAATGAAACTACCGAACTCTTCACCAATACCAAAGTTGCCTTGAACCATTTCCAGGAAATAGCCGAATGCCCAACCAGCAACAACATTATAAAAAGACAGGATTAAAACACCGGCCAGAACACCCATAAAGCCAATAATGGCCCAATTTTTATGGCCTAATTTCTTGAAAGCACCGACAGGGTTGAGGTTAGTTTTACGGCCAATGGCGATTTCAGAAACCATCACCGGGAAGCAGAGCAGGAAACAGAAAGCTAGATAAATGACTACGAATGCAGCACCGCCCCCTTCTCCCACTTCAAATGGGAACTTCCAAATATTACCAAGACCTACTGCTGAACCAGCAGCTGCGAGAATAAAACCTATGCGAGTATTAAACTGACCGCGATCTGTTGCCATGTGATTTACCGATTTATATGTCTGTTATTTATTAGGATCTTGTGACCCCTAATTTGCCCCAGCCGCTAATAACAGCATAAATATACTTATCACTCAAGCAGATCGAATAATATAGTTACAATTTTTTTAATGGTTCTCATTAGCTGATTAAATAGTAAGCAGCCTTAGTTTCAATTGTTAAATTTATTGACGCATTAATCTAATGAGCAAAAGAAAGGGGGCTTAAAGCCCCAATTCATTTTCGATACTTTTCTTAAGACCGTAAGCCCTCGGTAATAAGCGCTTAAAGTAGAACTCCATAGGCTCTTGCTTACCAGCCTGGTCCGCCTCAGCCATTTTTAACCATAAATATGCGTACAGACTTAATGCCATGTAGTGGAGGTAATCACAAGCTATATACTGCTGTTTGTCGTGGTCGGTTGAGAATTTCTCAACAACCTTATTTGACAAGCTTTCCAAATCATTCAGCTGTTCAATTAACAATGACTTTTGAGAAGAGTCGCTAAAACCTTCTATATCACTGCGCATATCAGCCAAAAGTTCAGCTAGGAAAGCACCATTATTGGCAACAATTTTACGACCTATTAAGTCGAGCGCCTGAATTCCATTAGTACCTTCGTAAATCTGAGCAATGCGGGCATCACGAACGTGCTGCTCCATGCCCCACTCTCTGACGTATCCATGGCCACCAAACACTTGCTGGCCGATAGTGCAGACTTCATAGCCTATATCAGTGAAGAAAGCTTTAGCTACAGGCGTTAACAGAGCAGCCATATTCTGGGCTTTAGTAACCACTTCTTTGTCTGTTGAGTGGAAAGCTTCATCCAGCCAGGCGCCAAGCCAGACGGCTAATGCTCTACCAGCCTGAGTATAGCACT
Source organism: Kangiella aquimarina DSM 16071 (assembly GCF_000374105.1). Classification (GTDB taxonomy): domain Bacteria; phylum Pseudomonadota; class Gammaproteobacteria; order Enterobacterales; family Kangiellaceae; genus Kangiella; species Kangiella aquimarina. The sequence continues at coordinate 1,621,934 of NZ_KB893650.1, read as the reverse complement.
GCATGGTTTTAAGCATACGCTGAACATCACCATGACGAATAATCGGTGCTGTACCCTCAACACCCTTAGCACGGCCCTGTAACCGCTCATTGGCATAATCGAATGCCTGCTGATAGGACATTTCACCTAAACCAATCCCCTGCAGACCAATAGATAAACGCTCGAGATTCATCATAGTAAACATGCAACGTAAGCCCTGATGAGGACCGCCAATGATAAAGCCAGTCGCATTATCCATGTTCATAACACAGGTTGAGGAAGCCTTGATGCCCATTTTATGCTCAATCGAGCCACAACGAATACCATTGCGCTCACCAATAGAGCCATCATCATTAACCATAAATTTAGGAACAAGAAACAGGCTGATACCCTTTGGGCCTGCAGGCGCATCAGGAAGACGGGCAAGAACCAGGTGGATGATATTATCCGCCATATCATGCTCACCGCCTGTGATAAATATCTTAGAGCCGCTCAATTTATAGCTGCCGTCATCTTGAGGCTCTGCCTTAGTTTTAAGAATACCCAGATCGGAACCAGCATGAGCTTCAGTCAAACACATAGAACCTGACCATTCACCACTGATCAGCTTAGGCAAATACTTATCTTTAGTTGCGTCATCAGCGTGCGCCTGTAGTAAATGATAAGCGCCGGCAGTCAGACTTCCGTATAGGCAGAATGAAGTGTTAGTCGCATAAAACATTTCTTCGACTAAAACATGTAACGCTTTGGGCAAGCCCTGTCCACCATACTGAGGATTTGCTGTAAGAGACTGCCAGCCGCCTTCAACATAAGCCTGATAAGCTTCCTTGAAGCCCTTTGGCGTTGTCACCACACCGTCATTATACTGACAGCCTTCTTCATCACCTGAACGATTGATGGGCTGCAGCACATTAGTAGAAAACTTACCTGCTTCCTCAAGGATGGCAGCATAAAGTTCAGAATCAAAATCAGCAAAATCAGCAATACCCTTGAATCTCTGTTCAAGGTTAAAAACGTCTTTGATAAGAAACATCATGTCATCAACAGGTGCTTGGTATTGCATTATTACTCCTCAATTTACTGGCCTATATATCGCTGGCATAAAAAAACTCTGGTGACCGCAGCAATTTGCCGTGGTCAGACCAGAGCCAGTATAGGAAAAAATTAAAGAGTTTGTCTAGTGGTTATACCACTAGACGAGGTTATTTAATCAGCACCACTCGATTTAAAATTATTCCAGTAGTCTTTGACTGTGTTCTTCATGTCCTTATGCAGTAGCAGGATTCCAATAAGATTCGGAATGGTCATAAGAGCCACCGTCACATAAGCCAGCGTCCAGACCACCGTTGAATCCACAATAGCGCCTAGGAAGAACAAGGCAACGAAAGCAATCCTGTATGGCAGAACGGACTTCGGTCCAAACAAATAGATCGCGGCTCTATCACCATAATAAGACCAGGCGATAGCTGTTGTGAACGCAAACAGTAACAGACCTAATGACACAACGTATTTACCACTCTCACCCATGTAGCCCTTGGTGAAAGCAACTGCTGTTAACTCTGCTGAGTGAATAAGTGATTTACCCTCAACGACAATAGTTGAGTCTTCCAATGTACCGTTAGACACTGGAATTTCACCGGTAATCGGGTTGCCATCTTTATCCTTATAGACAACATCTTCAGCAATTGAGCGAGCATTGAGTAGCGTGAAGCCATCAGAAATTGCCTTACCATTTTGTAAAGAAATGGTTCCTGTGTACTCTTTGACTTCAGATGGAACAGAGCGTTTTTCATCCAGATGAATCATTAATTTATTAACATCTTCAGGATTGTTATCAGTATAGTCGCCGACAACAAACTCCATATCAGTCCGATCAAAAGTGTTCTGATGCTTTTCGCTCCAGACACCCGAAGACAAGATAACCAAACCGGTCAAAGTACAGATAATGATCGTATCAATGAAAGGCTCAAGTAACGAAACCATACCTTCGGAAGCTGGCTCTTTGCCTTTTGCTGCTGAGTGAGCAATTGCCGCAGAACCCTGACCCGCTTCGTTCGAGAACAAACCGCGGTTAACACCACGATCCATGGCATAAGCGAAACTGGCACCAAGGAAACCACCTACTGCAGCAGAACCCGAGAAGATACTGCTGAAAATCGCCTGGAATGAAGGAAGAATATTTTCGTAGTTATAACCAATGACCAATAAAGCGCCGATAACATAAACCACCGCCATGAATGGAACGATTTTTTCGGCAACTTTCGCAATACGCTTAATACCACCGATAATCACGAGCGCCAACAACACTGCTAACACTCCGCCAGTTACCCACTCTTCAATATTAAAAGTGGTGTTCATAACCTGGGCAATGTTGTTAATTTGAGGCATGTTACCGCTGCCGATGGAGCTGATAATAGTTGCCAGTGCAAAGATGACCGCCAACCACTTCATGTTCAATTTCTTTTCCATGTAATACATGGGGCCGCCGGCCATGGTGCCATCTTCAGTTTTTTCACGGTATTTATGTGACAAGGTCACTTCAACAAATTTAGTTGTCATACCGAAGAATGCTGTTACCCACATCCAGAACAAAGCAGCGGGACCACCAATAAAAATCGCCAGAGCAACGCCACCGATATTACCGGTACCAACCGTACCTGATAAGGCAGTGGTTAGTGCCTGAAAGTGGGATGTATCTCCAGGGGAGTCTTTTTTGGCATATTGGCCACGAACAATACGCGTTGCCTGGCCAAAATAGCGAATTTGAGGAAAACCTAAATAAAGTGTGAAGAAAACGCCCACACCTATTAATAAATAAGGGAAATATCCTGCTGAGCCTAGAAACCCATCAATATATAAGAGTGCATTATTAATTGTTTCGACGATATCCAAAATCGGAGCCCCATTGTTAATTTGTTAGAATCTTTGAGTGGCATAACCTTACCACAAGTATAAAAAGCTTGGCTAGACTACCCAAAATCATCCTCTAAGTCACTATATTCTAAGGGTAGCTGTACAAAGTTAGTCGATTCAGAGGCCTGAAATCGGACCCCAATACCGAGTAATCGAACCGTTTTTTGACGTCGATGAAAGCCCTCTTCCATCAATTCATAGAATAAATCATCATTAATTCCAAAACTGGTTCGTTCAACAGTTGTCGCAGTGAAATCACTGAATTTTAGCTTTGCAAACAACTTATTGATTGGTGCACCAACTCCAGAACGAGCCACCCGCCGTTTAAGAGTTTGCAATAGATGCGGCAACTCATCCAGGCAGTCTTCAAGAGTTATTAGATCCTGATCATAGGTATTCTCGACACTTAATGACTTTCGCGGATAATGAGTAATAACGGGTCTTTGATCGATTCCACGTGAAAGTTCATAAAGCCTTTGCCCAAAGCTGCCAAACGTCTTACTGAGAGTTAACAGGTCAATCTCCCGCAACTCCTTACAGTTTTCGATTCCCATGCGATGCAGTTTTTCAGTGGTTTTCTTGCCAACCCCGTGAATCTTGGCAACCGGCAGCTGCTTAACAAAGTCATCAACTTCTTCGGGTGTAATGACAAACTGCCCATTTGGCTTATTCCAGTCGGAAGCAATCTTGGCCAGAAATTTATTGGGAGCAACGCCTGCTGAGGCAGTGAGCTTGAGTTTTTCGAAGATTTGATAGCGTATGGCCTGCGCGATAAAGGTTGCACTACCTTTATATTCAGTACACTCAGTCACGTCCAGGTAGGCTTCATCCAATGATAAAGGCTCAATCAAATCAGTATACTGAGCAAAAATCTCGCGAATTACCTTTGAATCGTGTCGGTATTTATCAAAGTTTGGATGGACTATGACCAGCCCCGGGCACAAGCGTCGCGCATAAGCCGAAGGCATCGCAGATCGAACGCCGTAGGAACGGGCTTCATAATTACAGGTGGCAATAACACCCCGTTTATCTGGTGAGCCGCCAACTGCAACGGGTTGATTCTTTAGAGAGGGTTCGTCGCGCATCTCAATAGCCGCGTAATAACAATCCATATCAACATGGATAATTTTACGGATTGGCTGTGTATCGGATACGGGATCAGGCATGTCCTATTATATTCTGACAAATATCTTATTGTCTTTTAATCACAAGCTATTAATGGTGATATCTTGCAAAAAGCCAAATCAAAGGAACACCAAGTAAGCATTTGTCTATTCCTGGGAATCTGCAACAACTTCCAAGTTACGACATTCACCCAATGTTGCATCATATAGTGAAGGATCATCGTCATCGAAAAGATCAATCGTTGTAACCGACTCTGGCAATACAAGGAATGGGACAGCCTTGTTCATACTCTGGCTAAAAGCCACACAAAGTCTAATCTGATTCTCTGAGGTGTTATTGATTAAAAAGGTTAAACCGCTACGTTCAAGCTTATCGTTACTTTTTTGCACATAATTATTATATCCCATTCCGGGGTTCTCAAATAACCAATCAGGATGTGGTATCCATACCAACTCTTCAATAATTAAAGTATTCGTACTATTGCCAAGCTCAGATTGAGCCGCTAATCGATCCTCTTTCATATCCCTTACCTTTTGCTCGGTAAAATTAAATGTTTCAATATCATAGAGATGGCAAAACGTTCGGAATTCAAGGTTCCCGCTTGAGCTATAAGGGATATCTACCTTAAAACTTGATTTGCCCTCCATAAAGAACGTTAAAGAACTTTCACCATCGTTGTAAGCTAGAGCACAGAAAGCAATATCATTTTCGCGTTTAAATTCAATCTTGTACTCTAAGCCTACTTGATGGCCTTGAATATACTTTTCTTCAGTAGAAATTTCTAAAACATCGTCGGAGTTAGCAAAAGAGCTGGTGGAAATGAATACCCCCATAATCAACGCAGCAAAAATAGATACTTTATAACTCATAATCTTGTCCTCATCATTTATTCAATAGCGCTGAGCTGAAAAGAGTGCGACTAACCATTAAAACTCACTTTAATTAAAGCTCCACCCAAGTTACTAACATCAATGTCAATTTCACCACGATAAGCATCAACAATTTCCTTGACCACAGACATACCAATTCCCTGCCCTTCAACGGATTCATCTAAGCGCTTGCCTCTTGAAAGGACTGACAGACGTACGTCCTCAGCTATGCCGGGTCCATCATCTTCAATTTTGATAATGGTCTTTAAGCCCTGCTGCTGTGCACTTATTTTCACTTTCTGCTTTGCCCATTTGCAGGCGTTATCAAGCAGATTACCGCAAATTTCATAGAGGTCACCCTCATTGAGCAGCACTTTGACGGAATCAGAAATATCCATCTTGATATAAATGCCCTTATGCGAATAAACCTTTTCAAGACCTTTAACCAGCTTGGAAATTGCTGGCTTTAGCGAAATCGATTTCATCATAACCTGTGGTCCACTGGTCGCGCGTTGCAACTGGTAGCCCACAATTTGATTCATGCGTTGAAGCTGTTCGCTGCAAATACGCTCCAGTTCCTGCTTCTCAGCTTCATTTTGCAGTGCAGCCTGCATAACCGCCAATGGTGTTTTCAAGCTATGAGCCAAATTTCCCAGCGTTTCCTTGTAACGCTTACTTTGGTGGCGTTCGTTACTAATAAAGCGATTGATATTATGAGTGAGTAATCGAATTTCCTGAGGGTATCTATCGGATAGCTTATCCAACAGGCCTTGCTCAACTCTCCTGAGTTCCTTAACTGCCTGGCGAATCGGTTTAAGCGTCCAGCGTAATACTACAAACAGAATTAAAATTAATGAAGCAGCCAACCCTGCAAGCCACATCCAGAGCGTGTTCCTATAAGTTTCAATGACCTGATTAAAGGGACGTTTGTTTTCGAGAATAACAAAATGGTATAGCGAAACCTCTCCACTTTCGGATTCCCATTCAGCAATATAATGAAATTGGAAATAATCTTCTCCTGCCAAGGAAATAGAATCCAATGTTGGCTCTCCCGGGAGGGTTAATGGCAAGGGGATTTTGCCCTGTTCTATAGCATAAGTTGATGACAGCGACTGCCAGATAAGGCTCTCGGTTTCATCATAGACTAAAGCAGATATACCACTACCATATTGATTAAAACGCTTGTCAGAAGGAATCTCCTCAGGAAGGTATAGTTCACCAGGTTCTAGCTGGTCTGCTACTGATAATAAGCTATAAAACTGAGCAAAAAGGCGCTCAAAAGTGGCCTGCCGTATTCCTGCCTTATAAGTATTCAATAAAATGAAACTCATGGCAGCAATAAAAAATACCAGCACAACACTGGTATTTAATAATATGCGTTTCTGTAATGAGTAAGAGTGATTTAAGCTCACAGGTCCGCTCTTAGTCGATAGCCTCTACCACGCAACGTATCAATCGGCTTAATGGTACCATCTGGATCAATTTTCTTACGCAGACGCCCGACGAAAACTTCCAGCACATTAGAGTCCCGATCATGGTCCTGGGCGTAAAGGTGTTCAGTTAGTTCTGTTTTGGACACAACTTTATCAGGATTAAGCATCAGGTACTCAAGCACTTTGTACTCATAGGCAGTCAAATCCATAACCTGCCCATTGACTTTAACTTCTTGCTTTAAACTGTTAAGGCTAATTGGCCCTTTGATAATTTCAGGCTTAGCATATCCGGAAGCACGACGTAATAAAGCATTAATGCGTGCCAGTAACTCTTCGGTTTGGAAGGGTTTAACTAGATAGTCGTCAGCACCCGCTGCCAGTCCATCCACTTTATCTTGCCAGTGACCGCGTGCCGTTAAAATCAGTACCGGAAACTGTACATCTTCATCTCGCAATGTGGCGATAACTTCCATGCCTGAGATATCGGGCAAGCCTAAGTCAAATATCCCCAGGTCGAACTGATATTCGCGCGCCAGGTATAAGGCTTCTTCACCATTAGGCGCTTCTTCTACCACATAATTCTGCGCCTTCAAGGCACTGACCAGCTGCTGACGCAACGCATCATCATCTTCAACCAGTAATAATTTCATACCCTATTACACCCCATTCCTTAACAAAGACTTTTGGCATTTAATTCATAAATGCTACATGGTTTTTCGCTAGCTAATCACTCGACCGTTACAGGCGTTAACCAGTACATGGCTGACGCGACCACTTTTACTTAATACTTTAACGCGATAGACCGGAGGTCTACGATTCATATTCAAAGACGCTGAAAGAACGCGACCATCGGTCTGTTGTGCGACGGCACTCATGGCCGCACTTTTACCAATTGGAACGCAGGGCTGATCCTTGCGCTCCACTTTGGTATCAATGCGAACACCTGCGGCTTCTGCCGTGTTAAACATCAACGCCGACAATGCCAAGAAAACTATCACTAAATATTTCATAATAACCTTTATTGAATGCTATGAAATTAATGTCTGTAACCACGACCGGGTCTAACACTGACTTCAACATCAATCCAGCGACCAGGATCATAATCCATAAAAGTGGTGTAACGCTGGCCTTTATATTTGTAGGTGACATTATAGCCAATAATAGCCGCATGACCATATCGCTCTTCCACCCTATCACAACGATAATGGGTATCACGACCTTTGTCAGCAACAGACTGTCCAATGGCTGAACCTACTACGGCACCAGCTACAGAACCCAATCGTTTTTCACCACGATCACCGCCAAGTTTATAGCCGACAACACTACCAACTACCGCTCCGACAATCGAACCTTTACGGCGATCTCGGTCAGAACTCACCGGATAACAACGCTCTCTTGGATAGCGACTTTCGCTATAGCCTGAAATTGGCTCGACATGGACAACTTTTGCACGTTCATAGCGAACATTGTCATAGTGTCTGTAGTCACCACGAGCATTGGCTGCGCTGACCAAGCCAAGACTAGCAACGATTGATGTGATTAGAATTAACTTTTTCATACACAATACCTCTGATTGTGGGCGGAACCTGCAATACAGGTTCCTCAACTTTAGGGTAAGTGTAGAGAGATCTAGCTGAATACTGTCTGAATTAGTATTGCTTGAATAATGAAAACAGAAAAAAGCTTATTTTTTAGCAAACATGCGCTGTAAGGCCAATAAAATCACGGCCCCAAGGGTAGCTGTTAGTAACGTCTTGATATTAAAGCCTGAAACTTCGCCAAAGCCGAAGAAACTACCAACGTAACCGCCCAGTATTGCACCAACAATACCAATAACAATAGTCATGATGATACCTTCATTTCGAGCGCTAGGTATTATGGCTTTAGCCAAAATGCCGGCAATTAGACCAACAAAAATCCACGTTAAAAAACCCATAATAATCTCCTTCAGTTAAAAAAATGAGTCACAATAAAGAATTAATCCCAAATAATGACTTCCTGCTTTTTATAATGCTTTTCAACAGTTGATTGATAATGCTTTTCGACCTGCTGACGACGCACTTTAAGTGTTGGTGTAATCAAACCATTATCAGTTGTCCATGCTTCATCAACAAAAATCAGCTTAGATAAGCGCTCATGCTTTTCAAGCTGGTTATTCAATTTCTGCAAAGTCTGTTCACTTTCCTGAGTAAAGGCCGCACGATCTTTTATCGTCTTGTTATGGATCGAGGCCACTGCCACTGGTGAAGGCAAGCCATCACCAATAACACAAAGATGCTCGACCCCTAGCTCAGGTTCTAACTTGGCTTCAATGGGTGCTGGTGAAACGTATTTGCCTTTGGAGGTTTTGAAAATATCCTTAACGCGGCCTGTAATGAATAAAAAGCCGTCGCTATCAATGGTGCCAATATCACCCGTATGAAAATATCCTTCTTCATCTATAACTTCTGAGGTTTTAATAGGTTCTTTATAGTAACCTTTCATCAAGCATGGACTTCTCAAGAGGATCTCGCCGCTTTCAGCTAGTACAGCTTCTGCGGTCGGCATGGTCACACCTACTGAACCCTTCTTTCTACAACCGGGTTTACTCGCGTGAGAAAATGCCATGGTTTCGGTCAAGCCGTAAGCCTCACAAATTTGTAACCCAAGACTATCAAAGAAGTCCATGGTCGCTTTAGGAAGTGCGGCCGCACCGGATAGCACGATTTTCGCCTTATCAAGGCCAAGACCTTCTAAAACCTTCTTGCGAATAATGTTTTTAATGATCGGTAGTTTCAGTAGTAGCCACAGCTTTCTTTTGCCAACCTTATCTTCAATTCCCTGTTGGAACTTGAGCCATATTCGCGGAACACCAAAAAAGATACTCGGACGGACAGAAACAATATTCTCCTGAAAACGCTCAAGCGATTCGGTAAAGGAAATGACACTCCCCGTATGAATACTAATGATTTCAGTAAGCTCACGCTCGGCACAATGAGCCAGCGGTAAGTATGAAAATGCGCGCTCCTGTCCAATATCAACAAATTGAGCCGCCGCAGCAGCACCATTAGATAAAGCTCGATAATCGATCATGACACCTTTGGGAATACCGGTTGTGCCGGAGGTGTAAACAATAGTTGCCAGTTCGTCCAAATCAGGTACTGGCGACTCTGACATAGGCTCAGTTTCAGCTATAACTTCATCCCACTCTTTAATACCGGAATGAGGTTGATAGAAGCTAATTTTAGGAAGGTCATTGGCAACAGCTTCTTTTTTAGCAGGCCAGTCTGGAAGCTTTCCAACAAAGAGAAGCTTGGATTCACTGTGCTCTAGAATGGTGGCAATAGTTTCTTTACCGGCGGTAGGATAAATTGGAACTGAAATATGGCCAGCCATCATAATTGCCAGATCGGCCATTATCCAATGAGAACAGTTAAGCGACAAAATCGCTACTTTGCTATTTGGTGGCAGGTTGGTTATCAAATAATGCGCCATCTTTCGAACCTGCTGCCCTACTTCATGCCAGGTATACTCTTTCCAATCATTACCAAAGGGTTGTCGCAAGAAAACCTGTTCAGACGCAACAGTTTCCCAGTGATAAAATGCTTTAAGGGTTGGTTCTAAGCTTAACTGACTCATAAATTATTCTCTTTATACTAAAGTTTTTGACATGAAATAGTGAGGGCCAATTCCAGGAAGTTGGAACTCATCTCCCTTTATAACAAAATTGAGCTTACTGTAAAATGGTATGGCTTGTGTGCGAGCATTGCACCAAATCACTTCGCCTCCTCTTTGAGAACAAATTCGGAGGCCTTCCTCTAACAACCGTGCACCTACTCCTTGCTTACGATAATCAGGATCTGTTGCCATTCCTCGTAACCGCCAGGCTTTGCCTGAAGGCTCATAAGAGTGCGATTCTGGATAGAAAGAAGCAATCCCTACGACTTTATCCCCATCAAAACTTGCAACGTGAAAGCATCCCTCAACAGCATCTTCCTGATAAGTGCATTCAGATATCGGTCTGCCGGACCTTAGCACTTTATGACGGAGAGGGATAATAGCCTCTAACGGCACTGGTTTTATGGTATACATTTATATCTACTCTTAGGATCTTGGCATTTGAAGAAATCTAGCTAATTCCCTAATTTATATACTATTAATGCTAGCTTATCCAACAAAATACACTAGATACAAAAAAGCCACTCAATCGAGTGGCTTTTTGATTAGCTTGCTGTAAACAAGAATTTGAATTACTGATCATCACCAGTTTTTTCTTCAACTGCTTCTTCAGCTTCTTCAAGCTCTTCTTCAGCTGAGTGCATCATTTCTGCAGCTTCCGCTTCAGCATCTTCAACCATCTGTTCAGCGTCAGCTTCAGCTTCTTCAACAAGCTCTGCAGCTTCTTCTTTGGTTTCCTGATAGTTTTCTTCAGCAGCTTCCTGTAATGAACTCACAGTTTCTTCAGTGGTCTCAGCAGTGTCTTCAACAGCTTTTTCTGTTGCTTCAACAGCTTCTGCAGTCGCTTCTTTCACTTCCTCAACTGCTTCCTGAGTTTCCTCTTTCACAGATTCTTTCTTATCATCGCTACAAGCAACAGCCAGTGTTGATGCTAAAAGTGCAATAGCTAAACGTTTCATTTCCTATCTCCTCCTCGGATTATTTACTTATAAGTAAAGTCACAAAAAAATTTTCATAACCTTTTTATAGAACTTGAGCAATGAAGCCTTCACTATCATTGCTCAAGCAGTAAATAATACAACAAGTTAGATTACTTTTTCGCCAAGAAAAGCCACGTTTCGAGAACTGTGTCAGGATTTAACGAAACACTATCAATACCCTGCTCCATCAACCACTTAGCTAAATCTGGGTGATCTGATGGGCCCTGACCACAAATACCAATGTATTTGTTAGCCTTTTTACAGGCCTTGATAGCATTGGCAAGCAGAACTTTAACGGTAGGGTCACGCTCATCAAACAAGTGGGAAATAATACCTGAATCACGATCCAGACCCAATGAAAGCTGAGTCAAATCATTTGAGCCCACAGAGAAGCCATCAAAGAACTTCAGGAATTCCTGAGCAAGAATAGCGTTTGAAGGTAGCTCACACATCATAATCACGCGTAAACCGTTGTCACCACGACGCAGGCCGTTCTCAGCCAATAACTCGATAACTTTCTCAGCTTCACCAAGAGTACGCACGAATGGAATCATGACTTCAACATTGTTAAAGCCCATCTTGTTGCGAACGCGCTTAATCGCTTCACACTCAAGCTCAAAGCACTCACGGAACTCTTCAGAGATATAGCGAGAAGCTCCACGGAAACCAAGCATAGGGTTTTCTTCGTGTGGCTCGTATAAGTGACCGCCAATCAGATTCGCGTATTCGTTCGACTTAAAGTCAGACATACGAACAATTACTTTCTCTGGCGCAAAGGCACAGGCGATAGTCGAAATACCTTCAACCAGCTTGCTGATATAGAATTCTTTAGGATTTGGATACCCTGCCATTTGCATGGCAATGGTTTTCTTGAGGCTTTCGTCTTCCAGCTTGTCATAATCCAACAAAGCTTTTGGATGAACACCAATCATGCGGTTGATGATGAACTCCAGACGAGCAAGACCAACACCAGCATTCGGTAATTGACCAAAATCGAAAGCACGATCAGGATTACCCACATTCATCATGATTTTGAAAGGTAGCTCAGGCATGTTTTCAACTGAATCTTTGCTGATTTCAAAGTCCAATAAACCGGAATAGATTTTGCCGGTGTCGCCCTCTGCGCAAGATACAGTCACTTCAACACCATTTTTAATACGGTCTGTTGCATCGCCGCAACCTACAACCGCTGGAATACCAAGCTCACGCGCGATAATCGCAGCGTGACAAGTACGGCCGCCACGATTAGTAACAATAGCAGCAGCACGCTTCATCACTGGCTCCCAATCTGGGTCAGTCATGTCAGTAACCAATACGTCACCAGGCTGTACGCTTGCCATTTCATCAATAGAGCTGATGACACGGGCTTTACCTTTGCCGATTTTTTGACCAATCGCGCGACCAGTAGCCACAACATCAGAAGTATTCTTTAAGCGATAGCGCTCAATGATATTTTTGTCTGAACGACTCTTAACCGTTTCTGGACGAGCCTGAACAATATAAATTTTGCCATCAGCGCCATCTTTTGCCCATTCGATATCCATTGGACGCTTATAATGCTGCTCGATAATCATCGCCTGCTTGGCAAGTTCCTGAACTTCTGCGTTGTTAATACAGAACTGCATACGCTCATTAACATCCACGTCAACCGTTTCAACGGTCTTGCCATGGTCAGTATCATTGGTATAAACCATCTTGATAGCTTTGCCACCAAGCGTTTTACGAACGATAGACTGGCGACCTTCAGCCAACGCTGGTTTATAGACATAAAACTCATCAGGATTCACTGCGCCCTGAACAACGGTTTCGCCCAGGCCATAAGCTCCGGTAATGAAAACCACATCGTTGAAGCCTGACTCAGTGTCCATAGTAAACATCACGCCGCTAGCCGCGATATCACTACGCACCATCTTTTGAACGCCCGCTGACAAGGCAACCAATGAATGCTCAAAGCCCTGGTGAACGCGGTAAGCAATGGCACGATCATTGAACAATGAAGCAAACACTTCTTTCAGTGCTTTCATAACATTGTCTAAACCACGAACATTAAGAAAAGTCTCTTGCTGGCCTGCGAATGAGGCGTCTGGTAAATCTTCTGCAGTGGCTGATGAACGGACCGCAACAGCGAAGTCATCATTGGCATCAGCTTTCAATTTGGCATAAGCCTCGGTAATCGCCTGCTCCATCTCTGGGATGAAAGGAGTATCCATTACCCAGCCACGTATTTTGGCACCAACTTCGGCAAGCTTGGTCACGTCATCGACGTCAAGGTTGGCTAACTCTTCATTGATGCGTTGATTTAAGCCACTTTGCTCAAGGAAAGCACGGAAAGCATCAGCAGTTGTTGCGAAGCCATTTGGAACGCTAACACCCATATTGCTTAAGTTACTAATCATTTCCCCAAGTGACGCGTTCTTACCGCCAACGCGCTCAACGTCACCCATCCCAAGTTGGTCATACCAAAGTACGTATTTATCCAAGGTTCTATCTCCAGTTTATAAATTTGGAATTACCGCAAACCGCCCATTTTTGGCTTATTATCTTGCCGATAGTGAGCGTAAATGCTTAAATTCACGAACAAAGTGGTCTTTGTGGCCGCTATTTTACTGATAAATGAGCAAATATGAAACGCACAGTCTTTTTTATTTCCGACCGTACCGGTATTACCTCAGAAATGCTGGGCCAATCACTGACTTCCCAGTTCGAAGATGAGGTGGAATTCACCTATCACACCATTCCTTTCGTTGACGATATTGATAAAGCCAATGCCGCAGTATCACGTATAAACCAGACTGCCATCCGTGATGGTTTTAAGCCCATTGTCTTTGAAACGATTGTAAAGCCTGACATTCGTAACATCATTACGACTGCCAACGCGCTGCTGGTGGACTTCTTCCATACCTATATTGGCCCTCTTGAGCAGGAATTAGGCGTGCACAGCTCATTCCGTGTCGGTAAGTCACATTCAACCGATGACCGTCAGGCCTACGATACAAGAATGAGTGCGGTAAACTTTGCTTTAAACAACGATGACGGAGCGACGACCAAACATTACGATCAGGCAGATATCATTCTGGTTGGCCCTTCACGTTGCGGTAAAACACCAACCTCCCTCTACATGGCGATGCAGTTTGGTATCTTTGCTGCCAACTACCCTTTTACCGATGAAGACCTGCCTAATATCAAGCTCAAACCAGGATTGGCTCAAAATAAGCATAAGCTCTATGGCCTAACCATTGACCCCATGCAATTGCATGAGATTCGCAATAAACGCCGCCCCAACAGTAAATATGCGGCGCTCAACCAATGCATGCTAGAAATTCGAGAAGTAGAAGCACTCTATCGACGCGAGAAGATACCTTTCATTGATACGACTTCTCGCTCTGTGGAGGAATTAGCCGTCAAGATTATGGCGGATAAAGAAATTCAGCGTAGGATTTTTTAGGATAAGGGGCATTTAATTTAACACTTACAGCACAGACATCGCCCCGATAAATTTAATACATACTTTTAGGTATCTATTCTGTGAATAACTAAAAGCAGATCCTGAATCAAGTTCAGGATGACAGAGTTTAACTATGAGTAGATACTATCAAAGCTGGCATTATGGCAGCTTCAATGACGGCCTTATGGCTTTTGGCTCTCTCATTAAGGCTTGGTTTCAAGAATTCAAAAAATTCACTGAAGGTTTGTCATCCTGAACTTGATTCAGGATCTGCTTTTAAGTGCAATATCAAAAAGACAATTTCAGATACAGCTTATGTAGGTGTAAGGAATTCCCTAATCACCCTAAACTCACCGGCTCAACCAATAACGCCATTCTCTGACCAATTGGAACCTTGTTGTTTGGAAAAACAATTGCTTCACCATCAGACTCAACGGTATAAGGCTCTTCAGGGTCAGATAACAACTCAAAGCCCTGTTCAAACTCTGTAAAATTAGCCAGGTCATCATCTACGTTCAGATGTGAATCATCAGATACTCGTAGCAGCTCTTTTTTTACCGCAAAAAGATTTAGGTCATCAACGTCACGATCATTATTAAAGTGATAGTTACTGGCAACCAATTGTCTCATGCAGCTTTCTGCCTGTTTAAAATCTTCGCGGTTATTTTGCCCAAAAGGTTTCACTTTACCCAGCTCGACGGTAAAGGCATCTGCTTTAAAATGGTGACTGGTATGATAGGAAAACGTTGAACTTGCTTTGTGATAAAGCAAAACCGTATTAACACCACAGTCCTGCATAAAGGCTAACTGTTCAACTTTATGTTCGCGTCCATCAAGATAGGGATAAATAGCAAATCTTTGATGTTTCGAGGCGCGAATCGCGGTATGCAGATCATAGTGGTAACGACGTGAGTCTGCTGGTGACTTATCAAAGAAATCCTTCACCGCCTCTTCCAGGCGCTTGGCACGCAAAGCTTCATAGCAATTTGCATCAGCTTCAAGATAAGACTTCCAATGATGATTGAACATACGGTTCAAATTAAACTCAAGGAAGCGTTCCTGTTGCAGCATTGCCTTCGGGTTCCCCAGCAATATTAAAAGGTTAACCTTCAGTGCCTGAGAGCCCACCAGGATGTCTCGCACGATGTCGCTAATAATTTCCATCGGCGCGGTTTCATTGCCATGCACCCCACAGGATAAACAGACGAACTGATCACTGACTTGATTAGGGACAAACTCAACAATTCCCACGTCATGGAAGATGGCTTTGCCCTGCTCTATTTCAAGCTCAAAACGATCATGCTTCTCAGGATTTTGACGTACAAAATCGATAAAGTTGAAAGTATTAAAATCTCGTGTCGTTAACATAATGATAGAACTTACTTAGATTCTGCTTTAGTGTCTGACTCTTCAAAAGGCGGAACTAACAATTGCGGATCGAGTCGATGATTCAACCAGTTAATGCGCCAGTCTAGATGTGGACCAGTTGCGCGCCCGGTTGCGCCAATGCGACCAATAAAATCACCCTGCTTTACAGGCTCACCGACTTCGACGTCCACGCTGCTTAAATGAAGGAATGTAGAGTTAACACCAAAGCCGTGATCAATGATGATGGTGCCACCTGAGAAAAACAGATCAGGATGCGCCAATCGCACGACACCATCCGCTGGTGCCACGACTTCTGTACCTGTTGGCGCAGCTACATCAACACCATAATGAGGACGTTTTGGATCGCCATTTAAAACTCGTTGGCTACCATAAAACCCACTTAGTCGACCCTTGGCGGGCCAGATGAAATCCTGCATAAAATATTTGAAATCGGTAATTTCTGCTCGAGCCTCTGCAACCAGTGCCGTTTCACGCTTGATACGTTCCAGTACTTCTGGCTTTCGTGGTGTTACCTTTGATGGAGGAAGTCCGTCAATCCGTTCAATGTTGTATTGTCTTTTACTAATCGAAATCGGTTGAGTAACTTTCATATCGCCTTTGGAAATGGTCAAAGTAGCACTTTCGGGCATATCTCGATGAAACCCAAACACGAAATAACCCTCTTCTGAAACTTTAATTTCCTGGCCATTAAACTCGACTTTAGCGCCGGGAACCGTTTGACCAATCACCAGACCACCTTGAGTAAAGTCTCCATTTAGAGACTTAACCATTGGTTCCTCAGCGTGAAGCGCTGGTGTTACACAAACAGAAGCCAGCAATGCCAATAAAGCAAATAATCGTTTCATTAATTTAACCTATTTAGATTCTTTCTTATTCTCAAGTTTAGCAGTAGCAGCCACTTCTATAGAGTGTTCATGCTCTTCATGGTTCAACTCAACCTGCTCAATCTTTTCAAATCGACTGCTGATTTTGTCAGCAGAAATAGTAACCTTTTTAACGTCTTCGGTGACGTTATTAATATGACGAGCCAAATCATTCATACGTGTTCTGAAGCGTCCGAAGTCTTTTGACAGCATGCCCAGATGTTCCTGAATGATATGCACCTGTTTACGCGTCGCCTCATCTTTAAGAACAGCACTGGCCGTTGTTAACAGCGCCATCATTGTGGTTGGCGAAACCATCCAGACTTTTTGTTGCTGAGCAAACTCAACCAGCTCAGGATGATGCGCATGAATCTCGGCAAATACGGCTTCAGCAGGAATAAACATCACTGCACCAACAGCTGTTTCATTTTCAATGATGTATTTGCTGGCGATATCATTAACGTGTTTCTTAATGTCTCTAATGAAAGCCTTATGCGCCTGATCGCGTTCTGGAGCGGAGCGCTCAACATCAACCATTTTCTGATAATTTTCCAGCGGGAATTTGGCATCAACGCCAATAACACCGGTTGGCTCTGGCAGGAATAAGGCACAGTCCACGATTTTGCCATTGCTGAAAGAATGCTGGAATTTGTAATGGCTGGTGGGCATAACATTGGATACTAGAGACTCCAGCTGTACCTCGCCAAAAGCACCGCGCGATCGTTTATCGGAAAGAATTTCCTGCAAGCTAACAACGTTGCTGGACAGCTCAGTGATTTTCTTTTGAGCATCATCAATTAGCGCCAGACGTTTCAGAACGTCCTGGAAGGTCTGAGTGGTTTTCTCAAAACCATCAGCCAAGCGCTTCTCGACTTGACCACTAATCTCTTTGAGTCGTTCATCGGTGGTTTTAGTCAAGCCAGACATGTTCTTTTCAAAGTTTTCAGCCTGCGTCTTGAGATTGATGGTTAACTCTTCTCTGACATCCTTGATGCCTCGGCGGAACTGCTCATGCAATTGCGCCTGAGATTCTTTCTGATTGATTTCAATCTGTTCTTTTAGCTTAAGAATATCTTTCTGCAAGCTATCCTTAAATCCGGTCAGTTCTTTTTGCTGGGTAATGGTGTTGTTATTGACCTTTTCGCCCAACGCATTGCTCAGTTCATTAAAACCTTTTTGCAGCTGATTCTGGAAAGCCTGGAACGATTCACCTAGCTTGACCTGATTGCCCGCCAACTTCTCTACCAGGTTCTCAGAAGCTCTTTGATTCTGTTCGGACATACGGTGCAAATCAGACTTTGCATAGTCAAATGCCATGGTCTGCTTCTGATCGAGACTCTTTATAGCATCGATGGCACCATCTTCGGAGCTTTTGAGAAGTTTTAAAGCATTACCCTGGCGGATGACCATAACCAGTAACACCAGCATGATTAAGACAATTGCGCCGAGAATAATAGCCAAAGGTAAGTTTTCGTTTAGAAATGTATAGAAATCCATCAATATTATCGTTTGTAATAAATTCCGTTTAGTGTAACAAAATCAGGCCAAAAGAATAGTGATCATCTCGCAGCTCTAAAGCTCCTCTATCCTCCTAAGAACGCTCGCTGCTTTATTCAGTATGGCATCCTTTTCATCAGAACTTTTCTTGTTCCAAACGTTATAAATCATTGCCATTCTGGGGTTTTGACTGAGCTTCTCAGCATTCTTCTCAATAAACCGCCAATATAAGCTGTTTAAAGGACAGGCTTGTTCGCCTGTCTTATCTGAGTGGGAGTAGTCACAGCCAGTACAGTAGTCGCTCATTTTATGAACATAATTAGCGCTGGCGGCATAAGGTTTGGTGGCGATAATGCCGCCATCAGCAAACTGACTCATACCTCGAGTGTTAGGTAGCTCAACCCATTCGATGGCGTCAACATAGATACCTAAATACCAGTCATCGACGTCATCAGGATCGATTTCAGTAAGCAGACAAAAATTACCAGTGACCATCAGGCGCTGAATATGGTGCGCAAAAGCGTAATCAAGTGACTGATTAATCGCTTCGGATAAGCAGCGCATCTTGGTGTTACCGGTCCAGAAATAAGCAGGAAGCTTTCTGTTAGCCTTGAAGTAGTTTTTCTGATGATACTCAGGATGCGTCCAGTAAATACCTCGTACAAACTCGCGCCAGCCAAGTATTTGCCTGACAAACCCTTCTACCTGAGGGATATCAATGTCGTCGTTAGAGCGGTAGGCTTGGACAGCATTATCGATCACCAGCTTTGGTGAAATGAGCTTAGCATTTAACGCAAAAGATAGTCGTGAATGATACAGCGACCATTTATGCTCACTATTACAGGTCATGGCATCCTGAAAATAACCAAAGCGTGGTAAGCAATGTTGGCAAAAATAATCCAGTAACTCTTTTGCCTGCTTTCTGGATGTTGGCCAGAGAAGATTAGATTCTGCCTTGCCAATTGTTTTAACCCGGTGCTTTTGTAATCGCTTTAGAATGTCACTGACATCATTGCTGAATATCAGGGGTTCAGGGATATCCTTTAAATCCAAGGCTTTAAACTTATTACGATTCTTTTGATCAAAATTCCACTGCCCGCCTTCCGGTTTATCTTCAACCATAAGCACATCAAAACGCTTACGCATTTTGCGATAAAAAGACTCCATCCGGTTGTGCTTATCTGCAGTAAAATACTTTGGAAAATCCTCTTCAGGCAGTAAAAAGTGCTCGGTGGAACAGCTGGAAACGTCAACGCCCGACACTTGGAAGTCGGCAATCTGATTTCTTAAGCGGAATTCATCGGGCAGCTGATATTCAAAGTATGAGACCGAATACTTGTTAATAAGCTCTTTCAGGAGGTCATTAAAGGATGAATATTTAGTGGTATCGTCAAGAGTAAGATAAAGACAGTGATGACCAGCCTGATTTAAAGCTTCAGCAAAACCTTCCATAGCATGAAAAAAAGCACAAACCTTTTGAACATGATGCTTTACATACTCAGTTTCCTGTAGCATTTCAGCAATAACATATAGGCAATCTTCATCAATACTTTTGAACCAGCTATGGCCAGCATTGAGCTGGTCGCCCAGTATTAATCTAATCGTTTTATAATGCTTGCCCACCTCAACTCCTCCCAATATTAATGTGCATCAAGAAGAGTGAAACTGTTGTGAAAAAGTAGCTGAGTACTATACTAATAATTGCCAAGTTGAGAGTTTTTATACTCGGAATAGGCCTTACTAAGAGAAGCTCTTAGCTGCCTAAGAGGCAGATACTCAACGCGATAATTGGAGTTAATCTTTCTCTCGGAGGTAATAACCTCTGATTCTGTACCAACTACATATAAGCCATCATACTCATCCCAGAACAGGTACATATTTGCTGGTTGATCAGAATATCCCTCAAATACCCTTTGCCCAGTTTTGTTGTTGCGCATGTCTTCGATATAAATAATATTTTTAAGCTTTTTTGAGTCATCACAACGTGATGTGTAATAAATTGCCTTCAATTCTTTAGAGTCGTTGTAAGCATCAATTTTGATTGAAGAAACACAAGTTGAATAAGTTTTAATATGACCTTCGCTCTTTAATAGATTGAAGATTAAAGTAGCGCACGCAGCTATGACTAGAAGTAAAATAAGTTTGAAGTGTTTTTTTATTATGGACACTATTAATTCCCTGAATTCTGATGAGACACACCGAATAGTAGAAACCTTTACCCTTAAAGTCAAAATGCTAATCGTTATTTTTTAAAGTTGCTGGATCCCGCGGTCAAGCCGCGGGATGACGAGGTTATTCTTAACTATATCGGCACGATACTTACTACTAAGTTGCTTGAAAATAACTGAAGCTTAAAAGGCTAGAAGACTGGATTTATTGGTCAAGTACTGTCATCCCGCGGCTTGACCGCGGGATCCAGTATCTTTGTAAGACAAGCGGCTCGAGAATATGACCGCCAGGACGGCGGGAATGCCAGAATTGCAGGAGCACATTCTGGCGAAGGATTACAACGTTGATCCGCTCAGGTTTCTCTTTCCTTCAGGCAATAAAAAACCCCGCATAGTGCGAGGATTCTTGAATAATGGCCGAATGTCAGAACTAGCTGGCTGGGTTAACAGTCAAGTATTGTCATTCACCACGGGCATTCCCTACGGTCTCCCGCGAAAGCGGGAATCCAATTCCTTTAAAATCTAAGCGAAGGATTACTGCGTCGCTTCGCTCCTTGCCCTACGGGCCATCGCCGTTGGAGATGTTGTCTCGCAACTTCGTTGCTCGGCTCGAACTTCTTCGGAGGTTCTCATCATTTCCTTTGCCACAACGAAAAAAGGCTTCCGGTTTAAGGGAAGCCTTTTGAATAATGGCCGAATGTGACCGCCAGGGACGGCGGGAATGCCAGAATTGCAGGAGCACATTCTGGCGAAGGATAACAACGTTGATCCGCTCAGGTTACTCTTTCCTTCAGGCAATAAAAAACCCCGCATAGTGCGAGGTTTCTTGAATAATGGCGCGCATGGAAGGATTCGAACCTCCGACCGCCTGGTTCGTAGCCAGGTACTCTATCCAGCTGAGCTACATGCGCATCTCGTTGTCGGGCGGTATTATGCCACCAGACTGTAATATGTCAACGGCCTTTTGTAATTTTTTCCTGAATATTTCAGTTTTTCACTTAACAGGCTGTTTTATAAACAGTTTTTGGTGAAAAACAATACAAAAAGGTCATTAATCAAACGACCCGACAATATTACCTTTTTCTAACAGTAACCGAAACCCCGTCTTCAATATCCTCGCTGGGGTTATAAATAAGCACATCTCCTTCGTTAACACCGTCCAAAATTTCTGCTTCTAACCCGTTTACTGCACCAACCTCCAATATACGTTTTACTGCAACGCCCTCCTCAATAGCAAACGTGACCCATTGCTTACCTTCTCGAACCATGGCGATTACCGGGACAATTAAACTATCAGGTTGTTCTCTCAGAATAATATCCACATCCAGCTGGTAGCCATGTCCGAGTTTCAGCCATTGCTCCTGAGGACTGGTGAAGTCGATATAAACATTAACTCTCTGTTCTTCTATCCCAAGGGCAGTCACTTTTTTATAGGCCATCGGCTCCACCTGCCTGACCACGCCTTCAAGAACCGTATCGCCGCCCCAACCTTTCATGTGGACTTTCTGATCCTTGGCGACTCTAACTGCTTCTGTAGAAATAAGCTCAACTTTGACTTCCAGGTCAGTTGGATCGCCAACATCCATGATAGGCTGAGCTGCATTAATGACACCCGCACTCTCTCTGTATCGAGTTAATACCACGCCATCAGCTGGCGATAACACCTGGCTGCATTCACACTTAGGCAGAAACTCAGACAATGAGGTGTCCAGCAACGCCTGAACACGCTCCAGCTCAGCTCTTCTTAATTGCAAAGTTGCCTGAGTAGCCTGTAGCTCCTGTTGCAAACTTTGATAAATTTTCTTAGCAGTATCATACTCACGTTCAGAAATTGCCTGGTCTTTATATAAACTCTCTGCTCGTTCAAGATCACTTTTGGCAAAGCTTAATTCGTTTTGCACCTGTCTCAATTTGGCCTGCGTCATTTCCAGTGCGGACTGGGCTGCATGCAACTCGGCTACAGCCTGTTTCTCGCTTCGCGGATCAAGAGGTTGCGAACGTAACGGCTCAATCTCAGCGACAACGGTTGTATTCGCCTCAACGGGATCACCCACCTCCAGCTCAACGCGGCGCAAATAACCAGTTATTGGTGCTGACACCTGGTAAATATTTTTAACCCGAGTCTCGCCGACTTCAGAAACCACTTCATAAAACTGGCCTTTAGTAACCGTTACCGCTTCGACTTCAATCGCTCTTGGCCAAAAACCATAAGCCAGCAAAGCAACCAAAATCGCCACTAACACAATCCATAACTTAAATCGCTTATTGATACCCATGAATAGTTATTCCTTGGTCTTTAATACTTCGATAAGGTCGAGGTGATGAATTCTTTTTACCACAAACAACGCAGACATCACTGAAGCTATGATCGCCACAATAACGGCATAGCTATAGGTATGGGGATAAATAATGATCGGGATCCTGAATAATTCAGTTTCAAATGCATAGCCCAATAACTGAGTCAGTCCCCATCCGACAAAACACCCTAAAGCCAATCCGATCAATGTCAGTAACCCTACCTCACATAACAAAATATAAGAGGTTTCACCTTTAGTAAAACCCAAAACACGTAAAGTGGCCAGCTCTCGTCCGCGCTCGGAAAGAGAAATTCGAATCATGTTATAGGAAACCCCAAACACCAGGATTGAGGATAGAACTATAAATATAAACATAAACACCAGCATACTCTCAGCAACCGTTTCATTAAATGCATCAAGCAACGATTGCTTCGTCATCAAGGCCGTAATAGCCGGAGACTCCTTAACTGCTTTATAAAGCTCGTCGTAATGTTGCGAATCAACCACAAGGTTAAGCATAAAATATTGGCCGACTTCCCCAAGCTCACGGTTGAGAGTTTTGAGGTTCATATAAGCTGGCAAGCCAATAAAAGTATCGAATATTCCAACAACGGGGTAATCTCGTCGCAACCCCGACTTATCCAGAAACTCAACATAAATCCGATCGCCAACGCCAATATTTAACTTCTCAGCCAGAATGCTTCCTATGACCATACCCTCTTCAGGCAATGCCACGACTTGTTCTGAATAGGTGTCGTAAATAGGCTGCAAGGTCGCATCCGATTCTAATCCGGTGATAGAGCCGCGGTGAGTTTTTGTGCCATTAATAAACTCTACAGAAACATAACGAAATGGCTCTGCTTCAATGACGCCAGGAAGCCGCTTAACCTGATACAAAGCCTCTTGTTTCTGGTTCTCATAAAAAGCCATGGTCATATCTTGCCGTTGCGCATCATTAAAAAATGAAATCCCTAAATACTTAATCGCATCTGACATCTGAATGGCTAACACCATCAGACCCACAGCAAAAGCAATTCCTATAACCGTAAAACTGGCTCTGAGCGGCTTACGAATAATTTGACGAACGGCAATCCGCGTTGGCTGATCGAGCCAGTGCTTAATATAAGGAGTATCGACAAAGCTTTTATGGTAGATATCAGGGCTTGGCGGAACCATCGCGACTGCAGGCGGTAATTGAACCACTCGAGCTATCGAGCCAACAATCCCTGAAAGTGCTGCTAAAACACTAACCCCCGAGCTGGCTATAAACGAGGTAAATGAAAAATCGTAAACCAGAAGTGGGAAACGGAAGAACTCCGCATACATTTCAGTATTCGCCTGACCAAGATAAGCGCCCGCGGCTAATCCAATAACAGCCCCCACAAAGCACATGACCAACACCATCTTGAAGTAATGGGCACCGACTTGAAGGTTGCTGTAACCAAAGGCTTTTAATAAACCAATTTGCTCACGCTCATTGGTGATCATCCGGCTTAGTACCATGTTCGTTAAAAAAGCCGATACCAGCAGGAAAATCACGGGAAAGATAATTGAGGTGGTTTTTAATTGCTGTATTTCATTATTAACGAACCAATAAGAAATCTGGTCATCGCGTAAATAAGAATTCCTGCCGCCGTAAGGCTCCAGAACCATATCAATCTGTTTTAATAAAGCCTGATGATCGGACACTGCGTCGAATTTAAAAGCAACATCATTAAATGCACCTTTCAGATCAAAGGCAGCCTCAAGTGAGCTTTGCCCCGCCCACAAAATTCCGTAGCGTGCGTCATCGGGCATTAAGGAACCTGGAGAAATGGAATAGATGTACTCTGGGCTCAACGCAATGCCGACAATCCTGAAGTAACGTTTTTTGCCATTCATCACCGCCGAAATTCGGTCGCTCAATTTCAAATTGTGCGCTTCAGCAAAAGGCTCATTCACAATCACCTCATCCGAAGCTCCCGGAGCAATCCAGCGCCCTTGCCTCAGGGCTAGCTGATTAAGCCTCGGTTGCCCCTGATCGGGAATGGAAGTCAGTAACCCCATAACAGGCTCATTGAAATCAGGCATATCGAGACTGGCATATTTTTTGATGCGCGTTTCGACCAGACTAATGCCCTCAATGGCTTCCAAACGTTGCTTGAAAGTATTAGGAACGCGAACGGCGCTGACAAAAGCATCGGCAAAATTATAGTCGGAATAATATTGTTCGGAGGTTTTCTGCAATGACTCCAGCGTAGTCAGAGCCATACTTAATGTAGCGATACCCGAGGCAATTACCAAAGCCACCGCAATCACCTGGCCCTTAACATGCCAGAGGTCGCGTAACAGCTTTAGATTGAGGGCTTTCATATCACCACTTCAACTCACGTGGCGACATACGGTTCGAATTGGTATGAATATCCGAAACCTTGCCATCCCGAAGCGTCACAACGCGATCAGCAATACCACCAACCGACGTATTATGGGTAATCACAACCGTTGCCGTACCCAGCTCACGATTGACCTGCTCAATAGCTTCAAGAACCAATATGCCGGTTTCATGATCGAGCGCACCCGTTGGCTCATCGCATAGCAGAATTTCAGGCTGTTTGGCAATCGCTCGGGCAATTGCAACCCGTTGCTGCTCACCCCCGGACAGCTGTGCTGGAAAATGGTCCTTACGCGGTAACAGACCCACCAACTCCAAAGCTTCTTCAGGTTTAATCGGATTCTTAGCAATTTCAGTAACCAGCGCAACATTTTCCAAAGCGGTCAGACTCGGAATCAGGTTATAGAACTGAAACACAAAACCTACATGCTCACGGCGAAAGCTGGTCAACAGCCCCTTACTTTCCGAGCTAATCAGACGGTCTTTGAAATACACCTCTCCCGATGTGGCAACATCCAAGCCACCGAGAATATTCAGCAAAGTCGACTTACCACTCCCCGACTGCCCCAGCAAAACCACCATCTCATGCTCAAACACCTCAAAATCAACGCCATCCAGCGCCTTAACCTCGACCTCCCCGGTCTTATAAACCTTGGTCAGATTACGCGCATGCAGCACAGGCTTAGACTCAGTTGATAGTGAATCCTGGTTTTCTACTTGATTAGATGTGATTTCTGACAAATCCAGATCCCTGATTAAAAAACAAACACCTTTGATTCATAGTAAGAATCGAGCCGAAAGATAGCAACAGAATTTTAATGGGGAATGAGGGTTGGTTGATTTAGGTCAGTTGGGGGGAATAAAAAGAGCTCTGTCATATTACAGAAGCTGAAATCACTCTAAATCAGACTAATGATTATATGTAGCCTCCGATGTCTATTGCAAAAATGCAACTTCATTTGCTTTCTTATAATCACCTACTTCGAGGGCTGCTATAAACATATCAAGTTGTTCATTTTGCATCTTTGCATAATCACTATTTTTGGAGCGAATGTCAGCATCATCAATGTAATGCCAAAAATGATGAAAATAATCCAGCTCTTCAAATACTGGAACAACATCATCAATTGAAGCTGTATTAGCTTGAAAGGCTTTTAATAATTTAAGAAATTCTTGAATCTTATCCATTTTATTTATGCCATGTGGTTAATGGTAATAGAGACCATTTTATAATTTCAGAGGTAAGTTCCTCGATCTCTCTAATAATTCACTCCGACCCCATTAATTATGTATTTGATTGATATTCCATGCTATCTACTTACACATAACGCTTCACTCTGCGGACGCGTTAGCGTTCCGCTGCAGTGACTTGTTATACATTTTTTTTATATTTCCTGATTTTTGTTCTTATTGTTTCGTACCTCTGAATCTCTTCATTGAGATGATAAGGCTCTGGCTTTTTGTAGGCATACTTGTCGCTATGGGTGTGCCCTTCCATATATCTACAACATTGAGCGAAACTATCAAGGAGTTCATTTATCAACGTCTCGTCAAAATAGACACTGGAAAGACTATCAACACTTACTCGTTCATTGTATCTCTGAACAACATTTTTGAATAAATCATTAATAACTAATACCTCATAGCAAGTACGTAAAGCGGTGAATCCACTTTTTACCAAAAACTCTCTTTGTTCGGGAGGGCATTCATCATTGTTTGCCCCAGTATAAAGTTTCTTTACAGGTTCAGCATTGCGGTAAACTTTTTCATAAGTTGGGGAATTTCTTAACCAAACTTGCCCAGGCTTTCCATTTCTATTTTCAATCCAGTGACATTCATGCAGAAGGCTCTTATCTGTAGAATAATTGATTAAACTGGAAACAAAGACTAAGTCATGCGTAAAAATGACAACCTGCTTGTTTTTGGAAATAGAAACAAGCCGTTCAGCAATAACACTTTTTCTTTCTTCGTCAAGAGAGTTGACAGGGTCGTCAAAAATGATTCCTTTATTGATTGTAGTGATATTGGTTTCTGCAATAAAATCGGCAAGTGCAATTACTTTTTGTTCTCCTTCGCTCAAAATTGCAGAAGGGTCTTTCCCTTTAAGGAAAAGTTGGCGATTTGATTGCGCGTCTGAGCTTTTTGCATCTATTTCAATTCCGAACTTTCCGTTCAGCTGTTCGCATTCATCATTAAATGCGTTGATATAATCGGTGTTGAAATATTCTTTTGACAAACGCTTTTCTGTATTGGTTGACTGTGACTTAAAGCTTTGTTTGTTGAATTGGTTGGCCTTGTTTACCCAAATTAAGTTTTTATTTAGTTTTTCAATATCAGCATATCGGGATTCTAGTTTCTCTTTATGAGCTAAATATGTTTTTTGTTTTAGCAGTTCTGCTAATTTTCTAGTTTGTTCATCTTCTTCAAACGCTTTAATGTCTTTATCAACCTTAACACTGATGACATCTAATAGACTTAAATCGAGTTGCACTTCAACTTGTGGTAAGTCTTTTTTTGCATTGATGCTTGAAATAAGCGCTTGGCTAATTGTTTCTTGATTTTTTAGTTCTTCTTTGAGCTTTGTTAAATCAGCTTCGAATTTTTCTTTTAACCAAACAGTCAGTGTGTCAGTCTCTGGAAACTGATTAAAGTCTAATTTTTCGTAGCCATCTTTAAATTTAACAAGCTTTTCGTTCGCTATTTTAGCTTCTTGTTCAGCCACACTTTTTATGTATTCCCAATAACTCCGTATCAGGTTTTTAGGTGTGTCATCGCTGATTGATTGATGACATAACAAGCAATTGTCTCCAATTTCAGGATATTCGCGCGCACCCTGAGTTGAAGCAAATTTTTCAGCCGCTTGAATGAACTGTTTCCATTCTGTAGAACCGATATTTTGAACTTTATCGGTTTTAAATTTTTCAATGCCTTCTTTTTTGGCGCTGTTTTCTTTTGTTTTGCAATCAGTTATGGCTGATACTACCGCAGCTAACTGCGTTTGATTGAACCATAAATTTAGAGTTTCTAAATTCTTTTTTCGATCTGCCAATTGCGTTTTTATGCTTTGTAATTCTTTGAGTGCTTTATCTTTTTGAGCGAGAGCGACTTTTAAGTCGTCATATTGTTTGTCCAGTTGAGTTTTCTTTTCTTTTTCCTCATCTGTATAAGGCAAATGTGCTTTTAACTCTTCCAGCCTTGAGTTATGAGAAAGCTGAGTTAAAAAAGATTTAATTTCAGATTCTCCCTGAAAAATATCATCATCGGCAAACGGGTTTGCCATACTTTTTTTCTGAACATCACTGTAAAGCTTTGCGTTTAATTTTTCTAAAGCTGCATTAAATTCATTAAACAACTGCAAGCCAGCAGGACGGAAACTAAAATCATTTCTTATACTAAGATGCTTCTTACCAATATCTCCATCAAAAACAGCAAATTGATTAAATATCCCGTTTCCAGCATCGCCAGGATACTTCAATGAAATACTAGTTCCATCTGAAGATAAATTAAATGTTGCAGAAACTGGTTTGTGCCCTGATTCAATATTGATGTTTTGAAGAATGTCCCCCTTATCTTTTGAGTAAAAAACATTTTTCAAAAGTCGAACATACCCAGACTTACCTGCACCATTAGCTCCATAAATGATAGTTAGACTTGGTGTTAATTCAATGGTTTGGTTTTCGGCAAGTGCATTAACGCCTTCAACATTTGTCAGAGAAGCAAAGTATAAATTTTCTTTAAAGTCATCAGAAGCATTTGGGTTGTAGGAAATGGAAATTTCGGCCTTGTCGGTTACTTCTTTAAGACCTAATTTTTCAAGCAAATAAGAATACGAAGTATCTATTATGGCATCTGTAATTTCATTGCCTGCTAAGATTTCAGAACACAGATATTTTGCCCAATACGGTTGAGAATTAGCAAACTCTTTAACTTCTGTTTCAAGGGTTTTTACTTCTTCTATTATATTAGCTTCCATATCTCACCAGTTTCTCTGTATAACATTAGATTACCGTACATCGCGGATAACCTTTTTATTTAAAATTAATTATTTTCAATATCCGTTTTTCCAGCTAATTCCCTATTAAACCGAACATTTCTGTTCTGGTATCTCTTCTAAGATCTCAGCTTCACTGCTATTTTGTGACGTGGTTAACACGTTATAATAGTCTGGTTTTTGCGTTTTGCAATAATTTTATTGATTAAATATTAATCGAACTTTGTATGCAAAGTGAGTTACAGACATAAAAAAACCTACCGAAGCAGGTTTAAGTAGTCTAATAGTAGAGTCAATTAGGATTATTTCAGTAAAACCTTGTATTCATCGTTCATAAATTCAATAACGTCACCTGACATGATTTTCTTCCGTTTTCTCTTCTCTATCTCACCGTTGACTAAAACCAGACCGTCATCGATTACGGCTTTTGCCTCGCCACCACTACTTACAATACCTTCGAACTTTAGTATTTTATAAAGCTCAACAGGCTCTTTTGTGATTTCTACTGTTTTCACTACATATCCCCTTCTGTATCAATTGATCGCATTACAAAATAATAACGGAGAACAGAGCATTGGAAATAGAGTTTTAGACATCCAGAAACATTACGCTTTTCTCAATCATTGAAACTACACCTGTTATTATAAGCTTATGGTAATTTTATTGGATGAAATTAATTCACTCCTAGGTACAGATCTGAACATATTCTTATACGTTGCAATAATATTATATTTTAGCCCTTCTTTTAAAAAATATCTTCTTTTCACATCTTCAATACTAATCTGAATACCTATTGAGTGATTTCGTTTAATTTCAATTGCATCAGTTTGTTTATTTGCAGCTAGTATATTTTCTTTATATTCATCCGTGTATTTATTCCCATTTTCATCCTCTATTATCAAGTCTATTTCATTAAATGGACCTCCACCCCATGACATTCGATTATTTACTTCTTGCAGAGTATTGCTTTCGTTAGTTATAGAGAAATAAAGGAAATTTTGATCTTTAAATAAAGTCGCTTTTAAATCCTGGCTTTCGGTAGCAAAGCAGTTTGTCACTAGTAATTGTATTATGAGCACACAAAGGAACTTCATGCTTTGGGGCCTCTCTGACTTGTATGGGATTCATAAATCGAAAATAGCTCGATCACTCT
The DNA here is from genome assembly GCF_000374105.1 of Kangiella aquimarina DSM 16071. GTDB lineage: Bacteria > Pseudomonadota > Gammaproteobacteria > Enterobacterales > Kangiellaceae > Kangiella > Kangiella aquimarina. Next base: position 1,591,804 of record NZ_KB893650.1, on the reverse strand, counting down.
GAATACCATACGTCACACATATCTTTGCGGTCAATAACTCCTTTCAGACAACATATAGCACACATAAACTACAGGCATAAAAAAACCTGCCGGAGCAGGTTTAAAGAAACTATTTTTGAGGGAGGGATTACTCGCGCTTAGCGCTCGTCCTTAGGATCATCGCAACTTCGTCGCGATGTTGTCTCGCAGTTTTCTTCGAAAAACTGCTCGGCTCGAACCCGAGGGTTCTCAGCCCTCCCTTGCGATTTTGCAATCGCATCCGTGCAACATATAAAACCTGGATATAAAAAAACCTGCCGAAGCAGGTTTTAAACAATCTAATGGCGGTGAGGGAGGGATTCGAACCCTCGATACCGGATTAGGGTATACTCCCTTAGCAGGGGAGCGCCTTCAGCCGCTCGGCCACCTCACCTTTAGTGCGGACGGAATGTTACCTTATTTAAGATAAATTGCAACACTCCTTTTCCACTTTTTTAATAATATTCGTTATCGTCTGATGAACCGCCTTGATAACCTTCCATTTGCTTTTCATGTTGAATGCGCAAATAGATTTCTTCGCGGTGTACAGCAACTTCTTTAGGTGCGTTGATACCGATGCGAACCTGGTTTCCTTTAACGCCTAAAACAGTAACGGTGATTTCATCACCAATCATAAGTGTCTCACCGACACGACGGGTTAAGATTAACATTCCAATCTCCTACATTTCCTGTAGCTCAGAAATTCGGCAATCATTGCTTATTTCCTCGCCATCTACAAATCGTCTGTACAGTTTACATACAAAGTTGAAGCGACGGATTCTATCAATATTCCCCGCACAACTCTACTTTTTTGTGAGTAGACTCACAAAGTTACCTAATTAGGATAATCCGATACACAGTGTTTGTATAGCAGAAGGCCTGGGAGCAGGCCTTCATCTGGATCAATTTAGCTTAAACGCTCAGTTACCCAAGGCTTAACGCTATCAAGGGCTGCCGGTAGTGCTGCTGGGTCTTTACCACCTGCCTGCGCCATGTCTGGGCGACCACCGCCCTTGCCGCCTACTTGCGAAGCGACCATGTTGACCAGCTCACCGGCTTTAACTTTGCCGGTTAAGTCTTTGCTGACGCCAACAATGACACTGACCTTCTCGTCTTCAGCAATGCCCAGCACAACGATGCTGGAACCCAGCTTGTTCTTAAGCTGATCCTGAATTTCGCGAAGCGCTTTGGCTTCAACGCCTTCTAATTTAGCAACCAGCAATTTAACGCCATTAATCTCTTCGGCCTGGCTGGCTAAATCGCTACCTTGAGAGGAAGCTAACTTGCTTTGCAGCGCTTCGATGGTTTTCTCGAGCTGACGGCTTTTATCCATCAACTGATTCACTTTATCGGCAATCTGCGAAGGTTCTGATTTAAGCAGCTTACCAATCGATTGCAGGCTGGATTCTGCGGACTGCATCCAGTTCACCGCGCCTGCGCCTGTGGTCGCTTCGATACGACGAATACCGGCGGCAATGCCTGACTCAGAAAGAATCTTGAATGCGCCTATGTCGCCGGTGCGTTTAACGTGCGTACCACCACATAACTCGACAGAGAATGGCGACATGGTCAACACTCGAACTTCATCACCATACTTTTCGCCGAACAAGGCCATTGCGCCCTGCTCTTTAGCTTCGTCCATCGACATAACCTGCGCTTCTACCGCATGGTTTTCATAAATCTTTTGATTGACCAGGGCTTCGATCTGACGCAGTTGTTCCTGCGTCACTGGCTCAGGGTTAGAGAAGTCAAAGCGTAAACGCTCTGGGCCAACCAATGAGCCTTTCTGGGTTACGTGTGTTCCAAGAATGTCGCGTAGCGCTGCGTGTAATAAGTGAGTCGCAGAGTGATTACGCATGGTGTGCTGGCGACGCTCGGCATCAACGAAAGCCTGCAATTCTGATTCGTTGGAGATTGAGCCTTTTTCCATGTAACCGATATGCGCGATGGCATCACCCAGCTTTTGGGTGTCTTCAACTTTGAAGCTGGCGCCACAACCCATCAGCTGACCGGTGTCGCCCACCTGACCACCCGACTCGGCGTAGAATGGGGTTTTAGCCAGAATGACGATGCCCTTCTCGCCTTCTTCAAGACGCTCAACTTCCTGCTCACCTTTCAGCAAGCGAGTCACGATCACATTCTGGTTAACGTAATCGTAACCGGTGAATTCGGAGCGCTCATCAATACTGAAGTTATCGTTGTAGTCGGTGCCGAAGTTACTGGCTGCACGAGCACGTTCACGCTGCTCATTCATGGCTTTCTCGAAACCATCCCAGTCGACCTCAAGACCTTTTTCACGCGCGATATCAGCGGTTAAGTCTTGCGGGAAACCATATGTGTCATACAGTTTGAATACCGTTTCGCCGGAAATGGTTTTGCTGTTGTTCGCAACCAGTTCGGCAATATCCTGATCAAGAATCTGCATACCTTTATCCAAAGTACGCGCAAATGCTTCTTCTTCTTTGGCCAGGACTTTTTCAATCAATTCCTTATGCTCCACCAAGCCTGGATAAGCTTCACCCATGACATCAATTAGCGGTTGCATTAACTTGGCAAAGAAAATGCCTTTGGCGCCAAGCTGGTGGCCATGACGAACGGCACGGCGAACAATACGACGTAACACATATCCACGCCCTTCATTGCTCGGCACAACCCCATCAAGCACTAAAAACGCGCAGGAACGAATGTGGTCAGCAATAACACGCAATGACTTGTTATCAAGGTCTTTAACCTTCAATAGTTCTGCCGTTGATTTGATAAGGTGCTGGAACAGGTCAATTTCGTAGTTACTGTGAACGCCTTGCAGAATAGCAGCAATACGCTCAAGGCCCATGCCGGTATCTACAGACGGTTTCGGTAATGGTTCCATGGTGCCGTCTTTGTGACGGTTGAACTGCATGAATACCAAGTTCCAGATTTCGATAAAGCGATCACCGTCTTCTTCAGGCGTTCCTGGAGGGCCGCCCCAAATGTCTTCGCCGTGATCATAGAATACTTCGGTACAAGGTCCGCAAGGGCCTGTATCGCCCATCGCCCAGAAGTTATCAGAAGCGTAACGCTCGCCTTTGTTATCGCCGATGCGACTGATGCGGTCAGCTGGGAAGCCAATATCATTGACCCAGATATCGAAGGCTTCATCGTCTTCTTCGTAAACGGTCACCCAAAGCTTTTCTTTAGGCAGTTTGAATTCTTCGGTCAGTAGCTCCCAGCAATAAGCAATGGCTTCTTTCTTGAAGTAATCACCAAAGCTGAAGTTGCCCAGCATTTCAAAGAAGGTATGGTGGCGCGCGGTATAGCCGACATTTTCCAAATCGTTATGTTTACCACCGGCACGAACGCAACGCTGCGATGAGGTGGCGCGCGTATAGCTACGCTTATCAATGCCTAAGAAACAGTCTTTGAACTGCACCATGCCCGCGTTGGTAAATAACAATGTTGGGTCATTGGCAGGAATGAGCGGGCTGCTTTCAACGATGTGATGCCCTTTATTTTCAAAGAATGTCAGGAAAGCGTTACGAATTTGGTTAGTTGTCATACTCACGGTGATAACCTATTACCTTATTTGATACTTTAATTTATTCTCTTAACTTATTGAAAGCTAAGCTATTCATCGTCCTCAATGGAGGAACGAGATAAAATTCGATTGATTGTTTCGAAATCAAAACCGCGGTACTGCATGAAACGCGCCTGCTTGGCTTTAAGTTTCAGGTCATTACCGGGCAGTTGATTATATTTCTTTTGCCAGATTGATAAAGCGGTTTTATACCAATCTATGTCCATTTCTTCGAATAACAAGCTGATCCGGTGCTCATCAATGCCTTTTCGCTTCAGTTCCTGCTGGATCCGCATCGGGCCATAGCCTGTTTCTGCGCGAACTCTGAGGAAGCTTTGCGCAAAGCGGTCATCACTTTGCAGGTTCCGCTCAGCCAGACGATCGAGATAGGCTTCGACCTCCTCACCTTCGAAACCACGAACTTTCAGCTTATCCAAAAGCTCACGCCGGGAATGTTCCCGGCGTGCTAGTAAGTCCATCGCGATAATCTTGTAATCGCGTTTTGGCTTTTCTTTTTTCATGCAGTGCTATGAAGATTAGGCTTCAACTTCAGGCACGTCTTCTTCATCAGATGAGCTTGAAGCTGTTACCAACAACTCGCTGCGAAGCTTACCTTCAATTTCTTCTTTGATCTGCGGGTTGTCTTTCAAGAACTGAATAACGTTCTGTTTACCCTGACCGATCTTGTCACCATTGTATGAATACCAGGCGCCAGCTTTCTCAACCAGATCATGCTTAACACCCCAGTCAAGAATTTCACCTTCAAGCGAAGAACCCTCGCCGTAAAGAATCTGGAACTCAGCCTGTTTGAACGGAGGAGCAACCTTGTTCTTAACGACTTTGACGCGCGTTTCGTTACCAACGATTTCATCGCCCTGCTTAATTTGGCCGATACGACGGATATCCAAACGAACCGAAGCGTAGAACTTCAATGCGTTACCACCCGTAGTAGTTTCAGGTGAACCGAACATCACACCAATCTTCATACGGATCTGGTTAATAAACACACAAAGCGTATTAGAGCGCTTAATGTTGGCAGTTAACTTACGCAAAGCCTGCGACATCAAACGAGCCTGCAAGCCCATGTGCGAATCACCCATCTCGCCTTCAATCTCAGCTTTAGGTGTTAAGGCTGCAACCGAGTCAACGACTACGATATCTACCGCGCCTGAGCGCACCAACATGTCGGTAATTTCTAATGCCTGCTCACCAGTATCTGGCTGCGACACGATCAATTCGTCCAGGTTTACGCCAAGCTTCTCAGCATAGATTGGATCCAATGCATGCTCAGCATCAACGAAAGCGGCTGTACCGCCATTTTTCTGGCAGTTTGCAATAGCCTGCAACGCCAAGGTCGTTTTACCTGAAGACTCTGGGCCATAAATCTCAACGATACGACCTTTTGGTAAACCACCGATACCCAACGCAATATCAAGCCCTAAAGAACCGGTTGAAATTGTTTCAATACCTTTAGCCGCGCTGCCGTCGCCTAAGCGCATGATTGAGCCTTTACCGAATTGGCGTTCAATCTGTGTTAAAGCCGCACCAAGGGCTTTCTTTTTGTTGTCATCCATCTGCGGATACCTACCTAATCTCTTATGTAAAGTTAAATTACGCTTCGAAAATAAAGCCCCGATTATTCCACAATCACACTGGAAAAGTAACCTGTGATCGCTGACAACTCATAGAGAAATCAGCTTTTGCCTGCTGGAGCTATTTCCTACTTAACCAGCTTACTAGCATACTGCCCAATACGTCATTTAATGTCGCAGTACGAATTTCTGAACGAGAACCTGATAATTGCAATAGACGAGAGTGGCTGGCTTTGCCATCAAACAAGCCAATCCATACAGTTCCCACAGGTTTATCTGGCGTACCACCATCGGGCCCGGCTATACCACTGACCGAAACAGCAATATGGTTATTACCGCCTGATGCAATATAAGCGCCACGCGCCATTGCCTCGACTACCTGCTGCGAGACCGCACCGTATTTCTCAATGATATGAGCAGGAACCCCCAGCATATCTTGCTTGGCCTGGTTGGAGTATGTGACAAAGCCCCGATCAAACCATTGCGAGCTTCCCGCCAGTTCTGTGCAGGTCGCAGCAATTAAACCGCCGGTACAGGACTCAGCCGTTACCAGTAGAAGTTTTTTATCTATCAGTAGCTTAGCAACAGTTTTTACTAAATCACTTGAATGCTCTGTCATAGGCTTTTTATCGTTTTGAGGCAAGCTTGGCCTACCTCTTTATCGTGAGATCCGTTAAGCTATGCGAAAGTTTATATCCTACAAGTTTTAAATAACAATAGACATATTTTATGGGCATGACAGAACAAGAAATTTCCCCACAAGCACTCGACCAACACACGCCCATGATGCGCCAATACTGGCAACTCAAACAGAACCATATGGATTACCTACTGTTTTACCGTATGGGTGATTTCTATGAGCTGTTTTATGATGATGCCAAACGCGCAGCCGAACTTCTTGATATTACCCTGACCAAACGCGGCAGCTCAGCTGGTGAGCCAATTCCAATGGCTGGTGTGCCCTTCCATGCGGTGGATTCTTATCTGGCTCGTATCGTAAAGCTAGGTGAGTCAGTGGCAATCTGCGAACAGATTGGCGATCCGGCGACCAGTAAAGGCCCGGTTGATCGCAAGGTAGTTCGCATTGTCACGCCGGGAACGCTATATGATGAAAATCTGCTGGATGCCCTTTCCGATAAACTATTAGCTGCGGCTTACAAAAAACGGAATCATTACGGCCTCGCCTGCCTCGATATGGCCAGTGGTCGTTTCTGGTTGTCCGAGTTCGATAATAAAAATGCTTTTCAGGCAGAGCTGTTCCGTATAAAACCGGCGGAATTAATATTGGCCGACAATCAGCAGGAACTTACCCAGGGCTTGAACACCGCCGTAAAATGGCAACCGGACTGGGCTTTTGACTTTGAACAAAATAGAGACAAGCTGTTAAACCACTTTGCGGTTCAGAGTCTGGCTTCATTTGGCTGTGATGATTATGAACTGGCGATTTGTGCTGCGGGTGCCGTGCTCGATTACGCCAAGGCCACACAGCTCAATAACCTGCCTCATATTCGCCTGTTACAAAAACTGGAACACAGCGATCAGCTAGTTCTGGATCCGGCAACCCGTCGCAATCTGGAGCTCACTGAAAATATTCAGGGCGGCCACAGCAATACACTGTTTGAGGTGATGAATTCGACGCAGACGGTTATGGGCGCGCGTTTATTGAAACGCTGTCTGCATACTCCTTTGCGCAATCATGCCAACGTCCAAAAGCGTCTGGATAGCGTTGAGAACTTGATTCATGATCACGCCTTTATATCCATTCAACCGATTCTGGCCGAAGTTGCCGATATTGAACGGATTGTCACACGCATTGCTTTAGCCAGCGCCAACCCTCGCGACTTAAAACGTTTGCAACAAGGGCTAACTCAATCAAGTTTGTTGCTTGAGGAATTAAACCAACTCAATATCTCTTTAGATCAAGCACAGAATATCGAGCCACTGCCGAATATTCAGCAACTTCTTGAGCGCGCCCTGGTTGAACAACCACCAATGGTCATTCGTGATGGCGGTGTCATTGCCGAGGGTTATAATACTGAACTGGATGAACTGCGCTCGCTGGCCGATGACGCCAACGAGTTCATGCTGGCGTTAGAGCAACGTGAAAAAGAAGAGTCTGGCATCAACACCTTAAAAGTTGGCTATAACAAGGTGCATGGTTTTTATATCGAAATCTCACGCGCCCAGAGTCATCAAGCACCGGTACGCTATATTCGTCGTCAGACATTGAAAAATGCCGAGCGATTTATAACGCCCGAACTCAAAGAATACGAAGAGAAGGTTTTAACCAGCAAGACCCGTGCATTGGCGCTGGAAAAACGGCTCTATGATGAGTTGATTCAGGAGCTGCAAAAGCACGTAGCGGAAATTCAATCCACCGCCAGTGCGATTGCTGAAATCGATGTGTTGGCCTGCTTTGCTGAACGAGCCACCAACCTGGGTTTTAATCGTCCAGCCTTAAGTAACAATGAAGGACTGACAATCAAACAGGGCCGCCATCCAGTGGTTGAGTTCCACAGCAAAGAGCCGTTCATACCGAATGATCTAACCATCAATAATCAGGAACGCTCACTGATCATCACTGGTCCCAACATGGGTGGTAAATCAACCTATATGCGGCAGACGGCTCTTATCACCCTGCTCGCTTACATAGGCTCTTATGTTCCAGCAGATGCTGCAGAAATTGGTCCCATCGATCGTATTTTTACTCGCATCGGTGCTTCTGATGATCTGGCCAGTGGCCGCTCAACCTTTATGGTAGAAATGTCTGAAACCGCCAATATCCTCAACAACGCCACCAGCAATAGTTTAATCCTGCTCGACGAAATTGGCCGCGGCACCAGCACCTTTGATGGCTTGGCATTGGCATCGGCAACGATTCAGTATATCCACGAAAAATTACAGTCCTATACCCTTTTTGCTACTCACTACTTCGAGCTGACGCAGCAGGCAGAACAATGGGATGCCATGGTCAATTTGCACTTCTCTGCTACCGAACACAAAGATGGTGGTCAGGACAAACTGATATTCTCACATCAGATCCAGCCTGGCCCCGCCAATCAAAGTTATGGTATTCAGGTGGCGCAACTGGCGGGTTTACCCAAAACGGTTATCCAGCAGGCCCGTCTTCTGCTCCAGCATTTTGAGCAGCACGGCACTCATGAAACCGAACTGCCACAGATAGACTTGGAACTAATAGAGTCAACGCAATCAAACCCTGAACTGGAAGCAATGGCGGAGTTAGTACAATCAGCCAATCTTGATGAGATGACGCCACGCGAGGCGCTTGAACTATTGTATAAGCTGAAAGAATCGCTACAATAACGGGCAGTTAGCTTGCCGTGAACTTTAGCTAGGAGACTTTAATGGCATTCGTCGTAACCGATAACTGTATTCAATGTAAATATACTGACTGTGTAGAAGTCTGCCCGGTAGACTGTTTCTATGAAGGGCCAAACTTCCTGGTTATTAATCCAGACGAATGTATTGATTGCGCATTGTGTGAGCCAGAGTGCCCCGCCGAAGCCATTTTTGAAGAAGATGATATTCCAGCCGGCATGGAACACTTCATCGAATTAAATGCAGAGCTTTCCGAAGAATGGCCGAATATCACCGAAAAGAAAGATCCGCTACCGGATGCCGAAGAATGGGATGGCAAGCCGAATAAATTGGAACATCTGGAAAGATAAAGAAAAGCCCTCAAACGAGGGCTTTTTTGTGTTAAATGTCATACCGAGGCTAGACCGCGGTATCCAGTGACTTTGTATTATTTTATGGAAAACATTTTTCGCCCCTCGGCGAGTCCCTTTTCTTTACTTGTCTAAAGAAAAGAGACGAAAAGAAAGGACACCCCGTGATTGAGGTTTCGCTATGCTCAACTCCCTTCGTCTCCGCCAAGCCATTTAACGCACCGTAAAATACGTTCCATCCGTGGCCCGAATTTTACTATTCAAAACGTCCTGTTTTGAATTGCTATGTCTTGGCTACTACTCAGCTCAATCAAAAGGGGTTATTGGTGCTAGCCTGATAATTAAAGAGTCATATTGAAAGTATAAATGTCAGAACGCTACCTAACTTAGAGTCTTGTCATTCACCACGGGCACTTCCTGCGGTCGCCCGCGAAGGTGACCGAAGGAAATGCCCTCGGGTGCGGGAATCCATATAAGTTCTTTAAAAAAATAGACTCCCGCCTTCGCGGGAGTGACGACCTTATACTTTTGTACCTCTAAACTACAGCTCAAAGCCCACTGACTTGGTGAATGGTTTCACACCAATTTCCTCATAAATCTCATCAGGCTTATAAAGATTTTGACCTTTGATAACTAAGGCAACCTTGCGAATATCATTCATATCTTCCAATGGATTACCGTCAATGAAGACCAGATCTGCCTGTTTACCTTCTTCAATGGAACCAACATTTTCTTCATTACCAACTACTTCGGCCGAAGTAATAGTTGCTAGCTTCAGAACGTCGGCATTGGAGATGCCACCCTGCGAATACAGAATCAATTCACGGTGCAGTGTAAAGCCAGCAATGCTATCGGTACCCGGAACAACGGTTACGCCTGAGTCATGGAGCTTTTTGACCATGGCGACCATGGCGTCAGCAGACTTATTGTAGGCATCACGCTCTTCAGGCTTGATGTCCATCCAGGCTTTTTTGAACCCTCTGGCAACGGTAACGGGAAGATGCTCGTAAATCGCTGCATTTTCCGGGTCAACTTTACCCGCCTCGCCCAACAGCAAACTTCTAAATACTGATACCGTTGGATCGATTACAGTGCCCTTGTCTTTAAGCAGCGCCATGAAGTCGTTCACTTCTTTGCTGTTCAAATCAAGCTCATGCGCTTTTTCACCAGGAATGGTAAAGCGTAGTCGCTGACGCGTATCAATATTTTTGCCGAGGAAGTTCAGGAAAATCATGTTGATGTGCTGAATTTCATCAAAGCCAGCATTGATGGCTTCTTCGGCGGTCATGAAGGCCGGAATATGACCACTGAGTTTTAAGCCTTTGCTGTGTATATGTTCAGCAAGTGGTTTAATCCATTCCGGCTCCATTGAGCTGTAGGTTTTAATTTGTGGGTAACCATTTTCGGCATACCAGTCCACAGCAGCTTTGGCGCTTTCCAATGAATCAACAGTCTTACCCATCTTCATGGCATAAGGACTTTCACGGTCCATAAAGCCTGAGCGGTAAACATCACTGCCTAAAATTTCATTGGCCTCACTCATGCGCTCAATATCAACAATGTTGTCATGAGTATTGCCCATGTCGCGCACATTGGTCACGCCTGCTGGCATATTCAAAAGACCATCACTTTTACTTAAGTGACCATGCATATCCCATAGCCCAGGAACTAATGTCTTACCGCTCGCGTCAACGTTTGTGTAGTCGCCAGCTGGAATGTCTGTACCAATCTTCGAGATACGACCATCGATAACCAGTATCGACTGTCCCTCAATCAACTTGCCGGTATTAACATCCACATAATTAGCATTGGTGACAAGAATTGGCTTCTCGGAAGTATGGATTAGTTTTTCAGCTAAATCTTTCAGGTATTGGTTGTCAGCTTTTTTCTGGATTTCCTGAAGTTGCTCCAGATGTTCGCGGCCCCAACCCTCAGGGATGACACCGAACCAGCCACCGCCATCGGTAGCAAAGAAATTATACTCATCGTCATACCAGGCAAAGCTAGGTGAGAATCCAAAGCCGGTAATACCGATCAAGTGAACCGTTTTCTTTTCCTGGCCATTATCCAACGTTACAGAATCAAGCTTAATCATGCCTGCCTGACCACTTGGCAACAGGTCTACTTTTCCAGTTTCTGAGTTGCTGATCGCTTTTAGTAAGGCACTGTTTGCAACGCCTGTTCCGTCCATCGCCACATAAAACTTTTTACCATCAACTTTTTCCTCACCCTGCTCATTGGTACTTTGCCATTGAGCGATGCTGCCTTTTTGATTAAAGGACTCGTCGATAGGTGCGCCAAATGCAGAAACCCCTTTAACTGTTTGACTAGTAATATAACCCTGTTCATCAACTGTGATGACTTCTTGCATTTTAACGACACGGTTATTCCAGCCCAACTCCATATCGCTGCTGTAAACATTGCCGGACTGCTGAACCGACAGCGATCCTGCCTGGTCTTCTTTATTGTAGATGTTGTACTTAGTGAATTGTGTTACCGCTTCTTGTTGAGCATTTGAGGCATTATCTGCTACGGACGAGCTTTCTGCCTGACTTACCTGAGCAGTCTGCTCCGTAGGCTGCTCATCCTTTTGTTCATCACAGGCAAGAAGCTGGCTGACCAGCAAAGTTACTGCCGCTACTTTAAAAATAGTTTTGCTACTCATGAAAGTCCCCATTGGATTTATTGTGTCATAAGAGCTTATAGGCGGCCTGATACGGTGTCTACTATAAGGCCATAAGAAAATGTAAAAAGTTGTTCATAAAAAAGTCCCAGGCCACATGCTGTCGACCTGGGACTGGGGAGAGCCATAATTGCTTTACTGAATCAGTTGGTACTTCTCATAATCAGCAAAGGCTTTAACAAATGAATCCTCTTTGGCTTCAATTTGTTTCACCAAATCACACAAGGCATCAGCCTTTTGTTCAATGATTTTAGCTTTGGCTTCATACTTGGACTCCATGTCCTGACCAAATTTCTCCATACGTTCTTCAAAGGCTTTAACCTTTTCTTCGTTGCCGCTCATAGCCGCCGCAACCATGGTTGGAATATTAACCTGAACAAACTCGGTAATACTTTCTTCCATCAGCGCTTCAAACTCTTTCTCGAACTCGGCACCGGCTAGATAATCGCCAATGGCTTCTGGACGTAAATGTGATTCACTGATGTGTGTTTTCAATTCAGCGGCGATCGTGTCGACTCTTGCAATAATTTCCTCGGCTTTAGTTGGGTTATGTTCCAGTAAAACACCTGTTACATCACGAACGGCCTCTAACGCCAATAATGAAGCATCTTCCGCAATTTCACTGGCCGCGGGCAATAGTTCACGAACTTGCTGTGCATACTCATGCAAAAGCTGAACCTGCTTAGCCGTTAAGCTCTGAGCTTTGCCATCCAAAGACAGTGAATTACTGTCTTTAATAACAACGGACTCTTGATTGTTCTTGGTAAAAACAATTTCATTACCGTTTAAATTAACATCATAAGCCATATCCACATCACATGTCTGGCCATTTGCATTTGCTACACCCGCACCTGTTGCCATCAAAACAGCAATGGCTAACGTTTTTATTTTATAGTTCATAGAATTTCCTCCGTTTATGAGTAGCCATTATTTTTGACTACACATTTAAGATGCGCCTTATCTGGCAAAAGGTTTAGTCTTTGTTTGTTTAGAACCCGCACATTGCGTAACAAAGTATTGCAATAAGGGCTTATAGAAACGATTTGAAAACTGTCAGGGACTATAGAGTAATCGTAGAGGGAAATACGGAAAGGCTGATAAGGCTAAGGCATAGCCTTATCAGAGAGCATTAAAAGGCTTATACGCCCATATTGCTTAAACTGTTCGAAATGCGGCGCACTAAACCGGCCAAAGAAGGATGTTCCTGTTCAAACTCGACCAAGCGGTCCTGGAAGCGTTCGAGTAGAAACTCATCTGGAGATTCACGGCTATCTTGCAGAAATAGCTTGGATTCAATCACAAACTCTAATCGGGTCAGCGCAGCCTCTTCTTTATCAGACAATTGACTATCGGTGTCCAGAGCCTGAATGAGCTTTTCGGCCAATATGAGAATATCGCTCTGGTTTTGGGTGGAATCAGGCATAATCGCTCCTTTTGAAACATTCTTTTACTGATTGTAAGTCAAAGATACACAAAATCCGTTGGTCTTGATAGTTGCATCCCTTATAATCTGCCACGGTACTACAACAAAGAGAAGGATACACATGAAAAAATTATTAATTGTTATCGTAATTGCACTTGCAGTTGCAGCGGGAATCTACTTTTACAAAGGGGGCAGCGCTACTGTAGCGGCCAAGGATAATTCTGTTCTTGCCTATGTTCCAGCCGACACCGTTTTGTTCACAGGTAGTGTTACACCTATCAGCTTCGAAGAAGCTATGGCCATGAGCCACAAGCTTGGTCTTGATCCGTCAACTTTCATTGATATGCAAGATGACGCTTTCGAACTAGGTCCAGATTCTCCTGATGCAGCACGCATCGGACTTGGTCTTTATGCAAAATACATGCAGTCTTTTGCTGACAAGACTACCGTTAAAACTCTTGGTATTACAGAAACTCCAAATGCAGCATTCTACATGGTTGGCGCTTTACCTGTAATGCGTTTAGAGTTAGATGGCACAGATACTTTTGCTAAGCTTATCGAGCAAATCGAAACTGAGCAAAACGTTACTGCTGACGTTAAAAATATGGATGGCGTTGAGTTCCGTGAGTACTCATTCTCAAGTGACAAATCTGTTCCATATTCTTTAGTAATCAGTTCTCATGACAACCAAGCTGTTGTTACTGTAAACACTCCTCTAACTGACGATAAAGACATTAAAGTTGCATTAAACAAGCCAGCCAATAGCATCGCTGATTCTGGTCGTTTGACTACCATGATGTCTGAGCATGGTTACATGGGACATTCTTTGTTCTTCATTGATAACCTAGCCATCATGAAGGGTGTAACAAACCCACAAGCTAATAGCTTTGGTGTAATGTTAGATGAATTGCTAGTTGCTAATGGTGCACAAGGTGCTTTGGCTGATATGCAAACTCCTGCATGTGCTTCAGAGTTCACAGCATTGACAGCTAACTGGCCTACCATGTCTGGCGGTTACACTGAGTTCAGTGCTAACGAAGCTAACTTCAAGTTTATGCTTGAAGGCGCTAACGCTGACTTATTGAAGAGCCTGCAAGGTCTACGTGGTCACTTGTCAGAAAACTTGAACAATGATGACTATGTAATGAGCTTTGGTCTAGGTTTCGACATGGATCAGATGGTTCCAGTAATTACTGATGTATGGCAGCGTTTGACGGAAACTCCTTATGAGTGCCCTCCTTTGGCTGAAATGCAAGCTGGCCTTAAGCAACAAAACCCAATGATGCTTGGCATGATGACTGGTATGGTTGCAGGCATTAAAGGTATTGGCTTCGGTGTTGTTGAGATGGATATGGCTGGCCTTGAGCAAGCTTCATCTAACCCAATGGCCGTAGCAGACAGCATGCAAATGATTGTTACTGTTAGTGCACAGAAACCTAAGGACTTGTTAATGACTTTGAGTTCATTTGCTCCTCAGTTTGCACAAATGGACATTAAAGACGGCGGTGACGCTGTATCATTGCAAGACCAAATGGGCATGCCAGCAAGCATTGCTCTACGTGGTCATGACTTAGTAATGTTGGTTGGTACCGATGCTCTATCTCAATTACCAAGCATCAAGTCGAACAAAGACATCACAAGCAATGGCCTGTTCAGCATGAGCATGAACTTTGGCAAATACATGGAGCTTATCACTTCTGTGATGAACGATATGGATGCCAACTCAGAAATGGCTCAAGACCAGAAAGCTATGTTTGAAAAGCTTAAAGAAGTAGACGGTACTATCAAAGGAACACTTGATATTACTGACGAAGGTGTCGTTTCAGAGACCAGCTTCAAAGCTAAATAATCTAAGGCTTTTAGATTCAATCAAGCCCGGTTCAACCGGGCTTTTTTGTGCTTGTTAGGTACAGTCACAATATGTTAACTGTACAATAATTGATCTATGTCATGAGCATGCCTAGTAATTAAGACTACTCTAATATAAATAAAATCTAAGCACTACAAATAATGAAGTGCCCAAAAGGAGTAGCGTGTGAAAAAAATTATAGTACTTGGCGCAGGAATTGGCGGTATTCCAATGGCTTATGAGCTGAGGGACGAGCTCAAAGAACAAGCTGAGATTACCGTGGTTAGCGACCTCCCCTATTTTGAATTCACTCCATCCAACCCATGGGTAGCCGTTAATTGGCGAAAAAAAGAACAAATCCGCGTCGAACTTGCTGAAATATTTGCGAAGCGGAAAATTAACTTTATTCATAGTGCAGCAAAAAAAGTGAAACCAGAAAGTAACCAGGTGGAACTGGACAATGGCGATACACTAGAATATGACTTCCTGGTCATTGCCACAGGCCCCGCACTTGCTTTCGATGATATTAAAGGTTTAGGTCCGGAGCACTTTACACACTCAATCTGTAAAACAGACCACGCAGACAGCACACGCGAACATTGGGAAAAGTTTGTCGAGAGTCCAGGCCCAATCGTTGTTGGAGCCGTTCAGGGAGCATCATGCTTTGGTCCTGCTTATGAGTATGCGCTAATTCTAGACACTGACCTACGTAAACGAAAAATCCGCGACCAGGTACCAATCACCTTTGTGACTTCAGAACCCTATATTGGCCACTTAGGTTTGGACGGTGTGGGAGATACAAAGAGTCTTTTAGAGTCCAAGCTACGAGATGCCAATATCAACTGGATAACTAATGCCACAGTTGATGAAATCACAGCCGATGAAATTCATGTGACCGAACACTTCCGTGACGGACAGACTATCAAGCATGATCCACTAAAGTTTAAACACTCAATGCTGCTTCCTTCATTCCGTGGCATTGATGCTGTATTTGGCATTGAAGGACTAACCAATCCCAAAGGATTTATTTTGACCGATGAATTCCAAAGGAACCCAACTTTCAAAAACATATTTGCCGTGGGTGTATGCGTAGCAATACCACCAATTGGCAAAACTCCAGTTCCCGTTGGCGTCCCCAAAACTGGTTACATGATCGAATCCATGGTTACGGCAGCAGTACACAATATTAAGGCATTGATAAATGGTAAAGAGCCCGACACAAAGCCAAGTTTAAACGCATTATGCCTTGCAGACTTTGGTGATGGCGGCGTGGCCTTCATTGCCAAACCGCAAATACCACCACGCAACTTGAACTGGTCTGGTAGCGGCAAATGGGTTCATTACGCCAAGGTTTTGTTTGAGAAATACTTCTTGCACAAAGTTCGCCGTGGAACTTCCGAACCATTCTGGGAAAAGATGGTTATGGATATGATAGGTGTGAAGAAACTGAAAAAGAAATAACAAAAGGGCGACTGTTTAGTCGCCCTTTCTTATATCAATCATTGCAAATTATGCTGCTTTAATCTGTTTGGCTTTTAAAGCCTGCTCAAGATCACCAATGATGTCATCCACGTGCTCCAGCCCAACAGAAATACGAATTAACGTTTCGCTGATACCAGCAGCGGCACGCTCTTCTGGTGTGTAAGGCGAATGGGTCATTGATGCTGGGTGTTGAATCAAGGTTTCTGCATCACCCAAGCTAACAGCAATACGACACATCTTTAAGCTGTTCATAAAGCGTACGGCGTCATCAAATCCACCTTTCACTTCAAATGCAATCACGCCACCGGCACGTTTCATTTGTTTACCAATCAGGTGGTGAGCTGGATGGCTTTTAAGACCTGGGTAATAAACCTGTTCGATCTGATCATTGGCCTCTAAAAACTCCGCAACCCTCTCCGCGTTGTCGCAATGACGTTCAACTCGAACAGAAAGGGTTTTTAAGCCTCGTAGAATTAACCAGGCGTCGTTAGGACTCATGACCGCACCCATGTCTTTAAGGGTGGTCATTTTAATGTTTTCAATCTGCTCAGCACTGCCGCAGGTGATGCCGGCTACAACATCACCATGGCCATTCAAATATTTGGTAGCACTATGAATGATCAAATCCATACCGTAATCGCTGGGTTGCTGTAACACTGGTGACATAAAGGTGTTATCCAGAATCGTCAGCAGGTCATGTCTTTTTGCGATATCAGAAATCGCTTGCATATCAGCACACACCAGGTTCGGGTTGATAGGCGTTTCAAAATAAATCAGCTTGGTGTTTTCTTTTATAGCTGCTTCAACTTCGATCGGCTTGGTGATATCAACAAAGGTTGCTTCGATACCTAAATCTTTCAGTTTGTGATTGATTAATGCAAAGGTACAGCCATATAAAGCTGCAGAAGCTACCAGATGATCACCGGCTTTAAGGTTGGCCAGTAACGTTGCAGAAACAGCACCCATGCCAGAACCAAAAGCCGCTGCATCTTCTGTGTTTTCCAAAGCCGCCATTTTCTGTTCAAGTTCGCGCACTGTTGGGTTGCCTAAACGACTGTAAATATACCCCTGTTCCTCACCAGCAAAGCGATTTGCGCCCTGCTCTACATTATCAAAAACAAAGGTAGAGGTTTGGTGAATTGGCGTGGCTAAAGACCCAAAGCTGGGATCACCAATACGGCCAGAATGGATTGCTTTAGTTTCAATATTGGAAAACTTACCTGAACTCATACGACTCTCGCTCTTAACTTAATCAATCATTAATCGTCAAGAATATTGATAGCCGTCGTGGCTTTCACCTCCTTCAATACCAGAGTGGTATGAACTTTGGCGACTCCTTCCAGTGGAATCATTTTCTTGGAAATAAAGTGCTCAAGTGACTGGGTATTTTTTACCGCAACTTTAAGCACATAATCATATTCTCCGGTCACGTTATGGCACTCTAAGACCTCTGGCCAGGACGTCACCTTATCTAAAATATTCTGGATCTGCTCATAGCGATGAAGCTGCAGGCTAAACTCTACAAAACATAAGTTGTCGTAACCCACTTTCTGCCTATCAACCAAAGCAACGTAACGAGCAATAACACCCTTCTGTTCCAATCGCTTCACACGCGCATGGACCGCTGGAGGAGAAAGATGAACCTGCTTGGCAAGCTCGGCATTGGTCAAACGACCATCGTTTTGTAGAATCTGCAAGATCTTCTGATCCACAGAGTCCAGTTCAATTTCTGGTGAATATGCTACCATCATAAGGACCTCATTCTGAATGATATTCAGCATACTAGCACAAATAACGAATTTTAATAATTTATAGAACCGCAAACCGATATTTTATTAATATCGGTTTCGTGTAACTCAATGGAATATGAAGAATCTTCGGTTCAAAACTTCTGGTCAGACAAGAAACCCGCTACACTGTCACACATAAATTCATAAAACCGATAATAATGAAGCAGTTAGTTATCCTTATTCACGGCATGGGCCGCACCCGATTCTCAATGCGTTCGCTGGAAAAGTACTTTAAAGATGAGGGTTACCAAGTCATCAATGAGTCCTACGACTCACGAAGCAAGCCAATA
This sequence comes from Kangiella aquimarina DSM 16071, assembly GCF_000374105.1. Lineage (GTDB taxonomy): Bacteria > Pseudomonadota > Gammaproteobacteria > Enterobacterales > Kangiellaceae > Kangiella > Kangiella aquimarina. Next base: position 1,573,435 of record NZ_KB893650.1, on the reverse strand, counting down.
GAAACCATTGCTGTTGAACATATCGGTCAGTTACTTCGCTCTATTTATAGCAATGAATACGAAGCTATTCACTTTGTCACTCACTCACTGGGTGGAATCATGCTCCGCTACTACCTGAGCCACCACTCAATAAACAAACTTGGCCGCATCGTCATGATCGCTCCCCCCAATCAGGGCAGCGAAGTAGCAGAGCTCTATAAAGACAAGCTGTGGTACAAGTTAGCGACTGGGAAACCCGGGCAACAACTGTATATCAACAACAATCCACTACTTGAGCAGCTAAAGCCAATTTCAGCAGATGTCGGAATCATGATAGGCACCAAATCCTCCGACCCATGGTTTAATCATGCTTTTGCCGGCCCTCATGACGGCAAAGTCTCCGTCGAAAGCGCCCGCCTGCCTGAGATGAAAGACTTCATCACCGTCGACCACGGCCACACCTTCATCATGAACAATCGAAAAGTACAGCAGCAGATAGAACACTTTCTAAAGCATGGCTTTTTTGATGAATAACTAAGTTAGATGAGTAGCACCAATAATCCCCTTATATTGAGCTAAGACACGTACAAAATATAGCAATCAAAATCGTGGATGATTTTGATAAGAATTTTCAGCACAGGGATGTGATGTAAATTCTGGTGCGTTAAGTATTTTGGAAGTGACGCAGGAAGTCACGCGAAGCGTGGCCTCAATATCGGGTGGTCTTCTTTTGGTTACTTTTCTTGACCACGCAAGAAAAGTAACTCGCTTAGTAGCGAAAGAAAAAATATAGGAATGACAGAAAAGAATATGGATTCCCGCCTTCGCGGGAATGACAAGACTGAGCTCCACAAAAAAGCCCGCAAATAGCGGGCTTTTTATTTATCAAATTCCGATATTAACTATCAGAGCTATCTGAACCGTTTTCCAGCTTCTCTTCATGCTTAAGATCATAAGGAGGAGGATTACCACCCTTACCTTTCAGGTAATGATCCATCCAGCGCATGAGGCGCATGGAGTAATCAAGTTGCGCTGCAGCTTTACGATTACCATGACCTTCGCCAGGATAAAGAACCAAACGTACAGGCGCATTACCAAGCGTCTTGAGGTAACGATACATTTCCATTGACTGCGATGGATGAACACGAGTATCAGCCTCACCATGCATAATCAACAAAGGCGTTTTACCTTTGGGTGCATGATAAATCGGACTGGTTTCCAGCATCCACTGATAATCATCCCAAGGCCATGCACGAGCATGAACGGCCTGCATTTCATTAGGAATATCTGTAGTACCGAATTTAGAAAGCTGATTTGAAATACCAACGAACATCACGCCAGCTGCATAGTGCTCAGACAATGCAGTAGATGACCATGCAGTCGCATAACCACCATAAGAACCACCGGTAATACCCACTTTATCGGTATCAACCATGCCGTCTTTTACTAGCGCCAGTTTACCGTCAAGAATGTCAGTGAACTCAGGATCGGCATAGCCATGTTGATCAAGGCGTGCAAACTCGTCACCGCGGCCCGTACTGCCTCGATAATTTGGGAAGAAAGAGAAGTAGCCTTGAGCTGACGCATATTGTGCAGGATCACCATAGTTAGTTTTCCAGCCATTGGATTCATGCGCTTCTGGACCACCATGAATGAAGGCAATCATTGGGTAGCGCTTGCCTTTCTTGTAGTTCAATGGATATACCAGAACACCTTGGATTTTCAGGCCATCACGCGCTTCATACTCATAAGCCACCTGCTTGCCAAGCGCTTTATCAGCTAACCAAGGGTTGCTGTTTGTTAGACGCTCGAAACCGTCTGCATTAAAAGCATAAACTTCACGAGGATGAGAAGCGGTATCAGTCATGGCATAAATATCACCTGTGTTAGATACGCTCAAACGACTGTGAATACCATTACCATAATCAACCACTGGACGATCAGCAATCTTACGCTTGATAGCAGCTCTAACAATTCGGCTTTCAACGCCCTGGTGCTCAATATAAATCACATCATCACCTTGCCAGGCGATATCCATAACGTGGCTAGTCAAATTGGCAACGCGCTTATAGATAGTTTCATCCACTACGTTAGCGATATATAAAGCACCATCTGTGGGATCGTTGTAGTCATTCGCACCCAGGAAAGCAATCTGTTTGCCATCAGTTGACCAAACTGCTTTACCCTGCTTGCCTTCAGTCTTGAAGCTGGCCACGATATCGCCATCCAAATCAACAACCTTCAGCGACTTCTTCATGTAGATGTCATCAATCAAGGATGTTGGAGAAGTTTGAACCATTAACTCATCATTCACAGGCGAAAAAGCCACTGATAACACGTGGTCTTTAATGTCCAGTTTTGCTGGTTTTTGAGAATCTTCTTCTGAAGCTAACTCATATAACCAGGCATGAGTCATTTTAATATCTTCTTCATAAACCTTGGCTTTGAAACCTTTTTTATCAAGCTTCTCTAAATGCTTTGGGTCTTCCTCTTTGGCAAGAAATACAAGCTTAGAACCATCATGACTAATAGTGTAACCACCAATATCGGTTTCAAAACTTAAAACCTGCTGTGACTCACCACCATCAACTGGGATTTTGTACAGCGAGTTATGCTTATCTTCACCACGCTTAGAAGTGTAATAAATAGCCGAGCTATCATGTGCCCACTGGACACCACCGATGCTGACTTCGCCAGTGATGAATGGGCGGGCTTCGCCACCCTTTTTCATAACAAACAATTGGTTCCAGGCTGTGCCATCTTCGTCAACATATGGCGTGCGTGGTTTGGACTGTGTAAATGCGATGTACTCACCGTTTGGTGAAACATCTAAAGAAGTAACAGACTGTAACTTTGAAATATCTTCCAAAGTCATGCCATCATTCTTTGCCATCAAGCCAGATGAGGCCAGCAGCAAGCTCAAAGAAATCAATAACTTTTTCATTGGTCCCCTTACGAACGTATCAATTAACCCAAAAAATACAGTGTTCAAAAATAACAAAGCGGACAGCATATAAAAAATCTAACCCCAGTGCCAGCCTAGATATTTATGAGCTTTGTAAAGATATTTAATGCAGAAATGCTTTGTTACATTTAGAAAATTGCCAGAACTGGCGGCTTTGTTAAAGTGGAGGCTGTGGAATTAGTATTAACTACCCCTTAGTGCTAAATCCCGCATCTCAAAATACCTCCTTCTCATTTTGAGACGCAACTTTTGCCCGCCTATTTTAGGCGGGTTTTTTTATGCCTGCTGTATTCTCAAGCTGGCCTTAAAGATTGGTTTAAATATAGCCTCGATCTCGGACTGACTGAATGTCGGTTTAAATTCCTGATATAAACGCTCAATGATGGCCTGCTCTCTTGTAGGGTCATACTCAGTCATACCCAGCTGTTTTTTTTCGTCGCTGAGCCTGAGAACGAGCTGTGCTCGCTTTTCTACCAGTGCCATTAATTGCTTATCCAGCTCATCAATGTCTGAGCGTAAGTTCTGTATTATCTCTGAATTCACCGTGTATGCACCCTATTCATTAAAAACCATGGCTTAAGTATGGGTAAGTGGCGCCTATTATAGTAGAATTGCGGCCAAAGTTGTTAAAAGCCTTTTCGGCTTGTTTGAACCATTATGACAGAGCGTAAAGACACCATTTTCGCGGAGCCTCAGGATATCAAGAAGTTCGAGTTTGACCAAAAAGTGGTCGAAGTCTTTCCTGATATGATAAAGCGCTCAGTACCCGGCTACACAACCATCATTCAGGGCATTGCTGAAATTGCGCAGCGTTTTGTCCAGCCGAATAGCACTATTTACGATTTGGGCTGCTCGCTGGGTGCAGCGTCCTTAGCCATTCGCCAAACGGTTGATCGTTCAGATTGCAGAATTATCGCTGTAGATAATTCACCGGCCATGATTGAGCGTTGCCAGATGATTCAATCCAGTTATAACTTTGCCATGCCCATAGAAGTGATGGAAGCTGATATCAATGAGCTTGAAATGTCATCAGCCAGCATGGTTATTCTGAACTTTACACTACAGTTTTTACCTAGAGGCCACCGACAGCAACTGGTTAATCGAATTTACGATGCGTTGCTACCTGGCGGCTGTCTGGTTTTATCAGAAAAAATAACCCTGCAACATAAAGATCTCGACGAACATATTATCGATCTGCATCACGACTTCAAAAAGCAGAATGGTTATAGTGATATGGAAATTGCGCAGAAGCGCGCAGCGCTTGAAAATGTGTTGCTACCCGATACTCGTGAAAAACACTATCAGCGTTTTGCTAATGCAGGCTTCAACCAATTCGATAGCTGGTTTCAGCATTACAACTTCGCATCATTTATTGCCGTAAAATGATAAAGCCAAAGCCATTATGATTAATTTTACTAACACCTATAACGCTATCGCTGATACCCGACTTCATCCATGGCTTGATCAATTCAAGCATGCCGTCAATCAACGAATGGCTGACTACACACATGGCAATTTAAGCGACTGGATTAAACTGCTTAAAGAGCTCCCGGATATTACTCCTGATCATATTGAGTTGGCGAGTAAGGTTGAAATTGGCAGTACTTCTCAATTATCAGAAGATGAGCAAAAGCAACTGAAACAGCTACTGATGAAATTTCATCCTTGGCGCAAAGGTCCATTTCATTTATTTGGCCAACACATCGATACCGAATGGCGTTCTGACTGGAAATGGGATCGACTAAAAGACCAAATCAGCTCGCTTGAAGACCGTATCGTGTTGGATGTTGGCTGCGGTAATGGCTACCACTGCTGGCGTATGGCAGCTCATAATCCTAAGCTGGTTATCGGTATTGACCCTTCACAGTTATTTTTAATGCAGTTTGCCGTGATGCAAACCTATTTGGCCGACTACCCGGTTCACTATCTGCCGGTTGGCCTTGAATATCTGCCTGAGAACTTATCGGATCAAGGTTTCGACACAATCTTCTCGATGGGTGTTCTGTATCACCGTCGCTCCCCTATCGATCATATATTGCACATGAAAAATCTGCTTCGCCCTGGGGGTGAACTTGTGCTTGAAACATTGGTGATTGATGGAGAAGCTGATCAGTGTCTTATACCAAAAGACCGTTATGCCCAAATGAATAACGTCTGGTTTATTCCGACAACAGGTATGCTAAAGAACTGGATGGCAAAGCTCGACTTTCAGGATATTAAAATCGCAAATGTTGCTAAGACAGGCCTAGATGAACAGCGTGCAACAGAATGGATGACTTTCCAGTCGCTTGAAGATTATCTGGATCCGCAGAATAAGGACTTGACCATTGAAGGTTATCCAGCACCCAAGCGTGCCGTCATAATTGCCACCAAACCTGGCTCTCGTAAAAAGGCAGGCAAGTAATGGCTGATTACCATATAGTCCCTTTCTGCCCTGAGCCAGTGCGTATCCTTCACCCCGATAAGCATTTTCTATTTGTGAATAAACCTGCTGGATTATTGAGTATCCCGGGGCGACATGAAGAAAATAAAGACTGTGTCGTTACCAGACTTCAGCATCATCCTAAGTCGAAAACAGCTTCAATCGTTCATCGCCTCGATATGGCAACATCAGGCGTTATGATCCTGGCGCAAACCAAATTTGCTCATCGAGAGATCAGTAAACAATTTGAATTGCGCCAGACTGATAAGTACTACATTGCAGTCGTCGACGGTATTGTTGACAAAGACAGCGGTGTTATCGATCTGCCCATGATTGCCGACTGGCCAAATAGACCTAAACAAAAAATAGACTTTGAGCAAGGCAAGAAAGCCATTACAGAATGGGAAGTGCTCGATCGTGATATGGATAAACAAACCACTCGCCTCAAACTCAAACCCATAACTGGCCGTAGCCATCAGCTACGCCTTCATTGCTTTGAATTAGGCCACCCAATCCTTGGTTGCCACCTATACCATAAAAACGGTTCAGAAACTAAAGCAAAGCGCTTGTTGCTGCATGCAGCAAGCCTGACCATTACTCATCCTAAAACCGGCAAAACTATAACCGTAGAATCTCCCTGCCCGTTTTAGCTTGATAAACACAAGAATAATTGTGAAAATACGCGCGCATTTTGCACCTGTAGCTGGGTCTGCCCCGTCTTCGTTAGAAGATAGGGTACATTTGGATTAGAGCGAAGCTCTAAAATGACCTCAGCGCATCAGAAGTTTATAGAAAGGTTGTAATATATAAATAATGCACCTGTAGCTCATTTGGATAGAGCGCAGCCCTCCGGAGGCTGAGGTAGCAGGTTCGACTCCTGCCAGGTGCGCCATTCTTAATTAAGAAATACTCCGCTCCTCACTCTGAAATTGCTCAAGAACATTTTCAACGGCTTGTTTAATATCTGAGTCGTATTCAGATTCAATCTCCATCATCAGTTTGGTATGCACCATTTTTTCCTTGGTTTTTAGATCTTTCCATCCCTGATGCGTCGGAATATGTGCAGTTTTGTCATACACAGTATAAAAGACTGTAAAATTTTCCTTAAGCTGCTCTTCGAGACGAAGCTGATCAATTAGAACCTTTAGACGGATACAACCTTCAATTGTAGGACACTGCTCATGCTTCATCGCTTTTGCGATTGAGGTGATGCTTTCAATAATCGATTTCATTTGAGCATCATGCTTTTCAGCCTGAGCTAATTCTGATTGCTTAATTGCCTTATTTTGTTTTTGGAGCTTAAACAAAAGAAATGCTGCGTAACTTGCAAGAACTACTGTTAGCAAGCCTGCGGCGATATAAAAAATGGTCATAAATACTTACCTACTGTTTATCATCTTCTCTATGATAGGAAACACCCTCTCAAATTCTGTAAACCTGTGAGTCCCAGTTTCGAATTTATGAATGGGGTAAATGCCTTCCAGTTCTTTAACTGTTTTATATGAATCCAACACTTCATCATCCATGGCCAGTACTACTTCGCTTTGGCCATAGGGTTCTTGGTTAACTTTATAATGATTAAAGTCATGCAGATCTTTATCAGTAACCCTAATCATTTCATTAAACTCACCATAAACACTGAATTCACCGGTTTCGAGTGTATTGTCAGGATGTAGTGAAGGATTAATCATTAACGACTTTATCGGAAGTTCAGAAGCGAGCCACCTTGCCCAAAATCCACCCAGAGAAGTCCCAACGACGATTAAGTCATCATCTTTACCAATCAGTTTTTCATATTCATTAATCAGTATTTCTTCAGCGACTACTGGCGAGTGTGGCGTATAACTTATCCCTTGAACATTGCAGCTTGGAAAAGCCTGCTGCATTGCATTAACTTTGGGGCTTTTGGCTGAGCTTCGAAACCCATGCAGGTACCAGATATTCATCATTAACCTTATATCCTATAAAGACTTGTGACTGTACAGCTGCATCATGCCCTGAACAGTCTTTTTCATATCATCGCGGAAAGCTTTTGGCCTGATAACTTCCACCTGATCACCAAATCCAAGCAACCACCATTTTATTGATTGGGTAATATTGATTGTTGCGGTTACGCGAACTCTGCCATCTATGAGCTCTGTTAAAGTCTGATCTTTTGCTAAAGGTGTTTCATTGAGATGCTGTGCTGTTGATCTGTTAAAAATAAGCTCGATACATTGGTCATCATACAAGCTGATATCCAACCCTCCCTGCTCCAGGTATTCTCTAATATCAAAACCGGCAACTCGTTTTGGCGATGAGTCCAGGATTTCAATATTATTAATCCTATGAATAGCAAACTGAATCAGCCCTTCAGCCTTTTGACCTTCATAAGTTGCAATCAGGTAACTAACCTGCTCCTGCTGAACGACACCTTGCGCACTAACGATGTAGTCTTTAGTTTCTCCACCTTTTTTGGTGTAGTTCATCTTAAACTGTTTATTGAGCAGCAGTGCCTTATAGATATCCAATAAATGATTGGCATTAAACTTTGCCGGCTCGAGTGGATAGACCTTAGGGTAAATAGCCACCCTCTTTTCCCAGTCTGCATATTTGTATTTTTCGTTTTTCAATGCCAGCTTAGCCTCTTTGAAATAAGGTGCAAGAGCATCCAGACTCGCTTCAGGTAATAAGCTGTGTGTGTACTTTTCCATCAACAGGAAGCCTAGCGCCAAGTCGGGTCCCATCTTCTTGAGCGATATATGAGAACCCTGGGGAAAGTAATAATAGTTCTCACGCCCCATTGTCTTTACATGCACACCGAAGACCCGTTCAAGCATGGCCATATCACGCTGGATACTGCGCTTACTTAAATTTCCTAAGTTATGACTCGTTTCTAGATATTCAATCAAGTCATTAACGGTAACCTTTTGTGGTTCGGTGGGAATGCGTCTGAGGATAGCTAGTTGACGTTCTATCTGGCTGAGCTCTTTTACCGCCATGATGTCCTTCTTATTGAATGTTCAAGTACGACACAATATGACGCACCACAGATGTAATATCAAGTCTGAGGGGACAGACTGCAAGGTATTTTAGCCATGGTCAGCGACAAGTAGTTTTGCAGCCTGTTTTCTCGCCCCCTTTTGACACTTCCACTTTTCGTCACAGGGTGAAGCCATCAGTGTTTAGGGATGAACCTGAGGGCTTTGTTAAATGAGCCATAACTACTCCGACTCTTTAAGCACCATACTCACCAATCTATGAACTAAAGGTGAAATCAGAAAAATAGCTGGAAAAGCAATAACAAAAGCAAATGCCCAGGCTTTTAGCCATATCGTAACAATGTTGCTGACAAAGCCGACGTTAAAAACGCTAATAATAAATGACATGATGCACGACATTAAAAGCGACATGAAAAATGAAAAAACGATGCGGTGGTGTTTAGGATGAATCATGGTCATTCCAAAGAATACTGATTGGCGAATAGTATCGACCCTTAGAATATGACGCAATCAGCTTATTGTATGAATGTTATTAAGATTAACAATGAGCCCTGACCATAGAAACCACAAAGACCTCGCCAAAACCTCACAAAATTGTTACTTTCATGATAGTTAAGAAAAAATGACCTATCTATGACAAATAGCATTTTCCTCCTCGATGAAACGCCACTGTTTCCTGATGCCCAATTAGCACAAGATGAGCCTAATGGCTTATTGGCAGTTGGAGGTGATTTATCAGTACCCAGGCTGATTGAAGCCTATCGACATGGCATTTTCCCATGGTTCTGTGAGGATGAACCTATTTTATGGTGGTCGCCCGATCCGCGCTGTGTATTTCTACTTGATGAGATTCATGTATCACGCTCACTCAGACGAGAACTTAACAAAGCTAAATACATCGTAACCATCAACAAGGCGTTTCAACAGGTGGTGCAAGAATGTGCAGCACCGAGAAACGACCAGCCTGAAACCTGGATTTTGCCTGAAATGCAGCAAGCTTATTGTAAGCTGCACGAGCTAGGTCTGGCCCACTCTATCGAGGTATGGGATCAAGAGTCACTGATTGGCGGCATGTACGGCGTCAGCATCGGCAGATTCTTTTTTGGGGAATCCATGTTTAGCCGTAGAACCAATGCATCCAAAATTGCTTTAGTCTACCTTGCAAACTACCTGATACAAGCTGACTTTTTATTGCTTGACGCGCAAGTTGGCAACCCTCATCTGTATCGGATGGGCGCGCGTGATATACCTCGAGCTGAATTTTTGAAACTTTTAAAGCAAGAAATTAACTGGCAACAGCCCCCAAATCTATGGCAAAGTAAGATTCTGAAGGATTGGAAAAGCTGACTATGCGAGGCTCTTGTCATGAGTAACAAAGAGAAAAGCACTCAACATATCAAGCTCTACGCAGGGCCCGAGCATGCCTGCGGCTATCTAGACAATCAAACTGCTGTTTCCCTGTTTGCTGATCCTTCCTTGCCCATGAACAATACCCTTTATTCAGAGCTAAGCCGACTAGGCTTTCGTCGAAGTGGCAACCATGTCTATCGTCCAAAATGTCCGCACTGTTCTGCCTGTCAGCCATTTCGCGTTTTAACAGAGCAATTCAAACCCAGTCGCAGTCAAAAGAGAATCTTAAAGGCCAATAAAAACCTGAGCATTCATTTTGAACCGGCAAAACCCACCCATGAAGATTATGAGTTGTATGAGCTCTACATTACAGAGCGTCATAGAGATGGAGATATGTATCCGCCATCATACGAGCAATATGCTGACTTCCTATTTTCCGATTGGTGTAAATCAGCCCAAATCAGGGTCAAGGATGGAGAGCTGACCATAGCGATCATGTGCCTGGATCTACTCGATGATGGACTGTCGGCCGTCTATTCGTTTTTTACTCCAGATGATCGCTATAAAAGTCTCGGTGTTTTTCTGATTTTGAAAACCATTGCTCTAGCACGAAAACTCAATCTGCCCTATGCCTATCTCGGCTACTATATTCAGAATTGCCACAAGATGAGCTATAAGAGCTCATACCGCCCAGCCGAGGTATTGCATAACAACCACTGGAAACTACTCTCAGAAACCATTCCCAGCTCCGATATTAGCTAATTAACACCTTGCTAGCCGATTCAGTGTGCAAATTTTGATCCAATTAGGCCCTATTCACACAAAAACTTTGCGATTATTGTCTAAATAGTGCATTATACGCGCGCATTTTTTGAACATTTTGTTGAAAGTCAAAGAGGAGAAACGGGCTTAACATGGCGAAAGAAGACGTTATTGAATTAGAAGGTAAAGTGTTAGAAACCTTGCCAAATACTATGTTTCGAGTAGAGCTCGAGAACGGTCATATTGTTACTGCGCACATCTCAGGCAAGATGCGCAAGAACTACATCCGTATCTTAACTGGCGACACTGTTACTGTTGAAATCAGCCCTTATGATTTAACCAAGGGTCGTATTACTTTCCGTGCCCGTTAATTTGTAAGCATTATAGAAAAAGGCGCCATTGGCGCCTTTTTTGTGTTTATATCAATATTAAGAAGTTCCCTGTGGCAGCTTTTCCATATGTGGCTCTATACGAATATCCAGCTCATCATTTTTGAGACTGACATAGACGTCACCACCCTGCATTAACTTACCAAATAGAATTTCATTGGCCAGTGGTCGACGAATTTTATCGCTAATGAGACGCGCCATTGGGCGAGCTCCCATGTTCTCATCGTACCCATGCTGTGCAAACCAGTGTCGAGCAGTGTCATCAACATGAAGATTAACCTGCTTGTCATCGAGCTGGCCCTGAACTTCGGTCAGGAATTTATCAACAATAGACAGAATGACTTTCTGTGGCAACGAATTGAACCAGACGATAGCATCAAGACGGTTCCTGAACTCAGGCGAGAATGTGCGGTTGATTGCTTCTTCGTTGTTACGTGACTTATCCTGCTCTTTGAAGCCGATATTGCCTTTAATAATTTCCTGTGCTCCGGCATTACTGGTCATGACCAGAACAATATTACGGAAATCAGCTTTACGGCCATTGTTGTCAGTCAGTGTACCGTGGTCCATGACCTGCAACAGAAGATTGAACACATCCGGATGTGCTTTTTCAATTTCATCCAGAAGCACTACAGCATGAGGGTTTTTATTAACAGCCTCCGTCAATAAGCCACCCTGGTCATAACCCACATAGCCTGGAGGCGCACCAATCAAACGAGAAACCGTATGGCGCTCCATATATTCGGACATATCAAAGCGAATCAGCTCAACGCCCATCAAACGTGCTAATTGCTTAGTAACCTCAGTTTTACCGACACCCGTCGGTCCAGCGAACAGGAACGATCCGACAGGTTTATTCTCCTGACCGAGTCCTGCACGAGACAGCTTGATTGACTCTGATAAAGTTTCAATCGCCTGATCTTGACCAAATACCACCATTTTGAGATTACGCTCAAGATTCTGCAGTAATTTTTTATCAGAAGAGGAAACCGTTTTTTCAGGAATGCGGGCTATTTTGGCAATAACCTGCTCGATTTCATGAGGTGTGATGGTTTTCTTACGTTGCTCTTCAGGCAAAATTCTTTGACGCGCCCCTGCTTCATCGATGACATCAATGGCCTTGTCAGGAAGTTGTCGGTCATTAATGTACTTTGCAGAGAGCTCAGCAGCGGCCTGAATGGCTTGTTTTGAGTAAGTTACACCGTGATGCTTTTCATAACGCTCTTTTAAACCTTCGAGGATGCCAATGGTATCCAAAACGCTTGGCTCATTGATATCAATTTTCTGGAAACGACGCGCTAATGCGTGATCTTTTTCAAAGATACCGCGATATTCCTGGAAAGTGGTTGAGCCCAAGCAACGGAGCTCACCGTTAGCCAATACTGGCTTAATAAGATTGGATGCGTCCATAGTGCCGCCTGAAGCAGCTCCGGCCCCAATAATGGTATGGATTTCGTCAATAAACAGTATTGCGTGAGATTCTTTTTTGAGCTGCGCTAATACAGCTTTCAGGCGTTTTTCAAAATCACCTCGATATTTTGTACCTGCCAGCAAAACACCCAGGTCCAAGGCATAAACTACCGCATCTGCTATTACTTCTGGTACATCGCCATCAACGATTCGCTTTGCCAGTCCCTCAGCGATTGCGGTTTTACCGACGCCAGCTTCTCCAACCAGCAATGGATTGTTTTTACGGCGACGGCATAGCACCTGAACGACACGCTCGATTTCATTGGCACGACCGATGAGAGGGTCAATACGGCCCTGCTCGGCTAATTTATTGAGGTTGACTGCATATTGGTCCAGCGGTCTAGGTTCCTGTGGCTCCTGCTCGCCTTCATCATGTTCCAGCTCAGGAAAGTCTTCTTCATCTGAACTGACGCCATGTGAAATATAATTAACGACATCAAGGCGGGAGATATCCTGCTTGGAAAGGAGGAAAACAGCCTGAGACTCAGGTTCGCTAAACATTGCAACCAAAACATTTGCACCGCTGACAGCTTCACGGCCAGAGGACTGCACATGGAAAACCGCACGTTGCAATACGCGCTGAAAACCAATAGTCGGCTGAATTTCAAACTCATCATCTTCGTCTGAAAATTGAGGTGTGGTCTGATTGACGAACTTTTCAAGATCAGACTTAAGAACGCCAATATCGGCACCCACAGCGCGTAAGACCTCTAAAGCATCTTTGTTGTCTAGTAGGGCCAGCATCAGGTGCTCAATGGTGATAAATTCATGACGCTTTTCACGAGCATCGTGAAAGGCATGATTCAATGATTTTTCAAGTGCTTTATCGAGCATAATGCCACCTACCTTATGTAACGCTTAATTGAGTTATTCACCGTCTTCCGGTTCCATAACACATAACAAAGGGTGCTGGTTAGCACGTGCGAATTCATTGACTTGCACTACTTTGGTTTCAGCAATATCAGGTGTAAACACACCGCACACACCTTGCCCTTCGTGATGAACCTGCAACATAACGCGTGTTGCCTGTTCTTTATTCATAGTAAAAAATTTACGCAGCACATCAACCACAAAATCCATAGGGGTGTAATCATCATTAAGAATCAACACCTTATACATAGGTGGCTGTTTGAGCTTAGGTTTGGCATCGGCTACTGCGAGGCCGTGCTCATGCTCTTGGTCATGTCTGTGATTATGGTCGTTACTCATACCAACTTCTTTCGCGAAATGTCTCGTTTATTATGGCATAAATGGGGCCACAGGTAAGCAAGTTCAAGTTTAACGTTAAGTTTCTATTCACATAACTACAGTCTATAATTAGCAAGGCTTTTTATACAACTATTAGGACATAAAAATGACAACTCATAAAATTGCACTTGCGGCACTTTTGGCATCGGGGCTTACCTTTAACACTGTAACACAAGCGCAGGAACAAGCTCAGGTTTCAGGTATTCTCGGTGGTGGACTTTCATTCGGTGGGGAAACATTAGTCGATGACATTCGCTTTACCGATGGTTCTAGTGACGAAGTCAAAACCGGTGAGGGTTTCTGGTTGGATTTTGGTTTCAGGGCAGACTTTGAAGAATGGGCACTAAAAAGCACAATTGGCTACAAAAGTGGCGGTGTCTTTGCATCAAATGGCGATGCCACCTTTTCCCGCATGCCACTGACAATTATTGGTTCAATCAACAATAACGGTCATTTGTTTGGTGCTGGTTTTACCTATGAATTGAACCCAGAGCTAGAGCTTGATTTACCTGGTTTATACGGCACCGCTGAATTTGAAAACGCTTTGGGCTTAGTCCTTGAGTACGAAAATAATTATGACATCTGGGCTTGGGGTGTTCGCTATACCCATATTGATTATGATTACGATCCTACCGGAGAAACCTTTGATGGTAATAATATTGGTTTCTTCTTTAACTGGTATTTCTAACAACCTGTAATAAACTTAGAAAAGCGACTTTAGTCGCTTTTCTTTTATCCAGCTTATACCTTTTATTTAAACAGTGCTTTTGGCGTCAACAACCAATCGAGACGTCCTTTACTAAAATTGATTTGGTTCCATTGTTCGGCGCGAAAAGATAGTCTAGCTACACTGGCCGTCGGAAACTTTACATTAGCCCCCATTGCCAGCTCCGCAATCAGTGATGAACACATCGGCTCATGGGCGACAACCATCAGTTTACTCACTGAGCCAGTTTGATTTTGAATAAGCTCTATTGCTTCCTGAACACTCGCCAAATACAGCTCACGACAATAGATTACATCCGATTGCCAATTTCCACTCTTCATTGCCAGCGCCAACGTTTCCTTAGTACGCACGGATGAAGAGCACAAAATAAGCTCTGGAACTTGTTTAACTCTGGCCAGGTGCTTCCCCATATTTTCTGCAGCGATACGCCCTCTTTCTGCTAACGGCCTTTCATGATCACTACCAAATCTCGCCTCCCAGTCTGACTTTCCATGCCTGAATAAATAAAGTTTTTTACTGGAGCATTCTTCGCCTTCAAAATCACCTTGTTGTGCAGCCATGATTATTAATCCATAAAGTTAATTAAGGCTTGATTATCATAACGCCAAATAACAACGGAATGACAGAATTGATACAACTCGATTAAAGTCACACTTTTGTATGCAGTTTTGCCGGGATTCCATTAGAATAAGCAAAAATCAATAAAACCATACGGGGATTAAATGAAAAATATTGAGCGTGGTTTTGAAAAAGCATTATTTGGTAGCCGTTGGATTCTGGCACCATTTTTTGTCGGGTTAATTATTTCTATCTTTATTTTGTTCGGTAGCTTTGCCAAAGAGTTATGGCATCTTGTTACGCATTTTGGTGAACTCGGAGAAATTGCAACGATACTGGGCATTCTCGCCCTGGTTGATATGACGTTACTGGCTAACTTGTTAATAATTATTATCTTCAGTGGCTATGAGAGTTTTGTTTCAAAAATTGACGTTGCGGATCATGAAGATAGACCTGGCTGGATGGGAAAAGTTGGCTTCTCAACATTAAAAGTTAAACTCATCAGCTCTATCGTAGCGATTTCAGGTATTGATTTACTAAGAACCTACATGCAGCTAGATAAGATGCCAGAAGCCATCGAAACAGATGTTGTTTTATGGAAACTGCTTATCCATGGCACCTTTGTTATTTCTGGATTGTTATTTGCAATAATGGATTACCTGACGACTAAGTCCGAAGGGAGTCACTAAACAAAAAAGCCCTCAATCGAGGGCTTTTGCTTATGACTTAAGTGTCTTAAGCCGCAGCTTCAGTTTCTATCTTTGCATCTTGTGCATTTTTTGCAACTGATACAATGCCGTTATTGCGCCCACTTTCAGACTTATACATCTGGCTCTTACCAATCTGCTGACCATTAGTAGCATTTAACGTGAAATAAAAACGTCCATCTTTTGCAGTTTCTTTTGAAAACCTATCTGCATTTAGGGAGTTTTTACGAACCGATTCAATACCATTTTCACAAGCGGCCTGGGAACTGTAGCCCTGACTTTGAAGGATAGTTTCACCATTACCGGCTTTTAGCACGAAATATAGCTTCCCATCTTTTCCTTTTGATATTACAAATTTACCTGCCATAAGATCCACCTTATTCTTAGTTGTGTATTGATAAGAGCTGCTTACAAATCAATCAGCTGATAACAATAATCCTCCATTTGTAAACTGACGGCAAGTCATAGCTCACAAATTTAACATTATAGTCATTAACTGGTGTGTTTGCCTCCAGTCCAACCGCCCTTGGCCAACACTCTTTCACCCATCTGCTTGGGCGGCTCCTCCAAATCAGTGGCCATCGAGTCATTCCAGCGATTTAAAAAGCCGTAGAGGCAAACTGCACCGAGAATTTCCACAATTTGATTCTCTGACCAATGCGTTTTCATACGCACCATCAATTCTTCATCAACTGCATTTGGCACTGAGCCAGCTGCCATGGCATAGTCTAGTGCTACGCGCTCAGCATCTGAGTACAATGGGCTTGTTTGATAATCCCAGATAGCATCAAGCTTTTCCTGCGACACTCCATGGATATTTGCAGCTATTAATGAATGCGCTTCGCAATACTGACAACCAGCAGCACGGCTCGCGAAATGAGCAATAAGACGTTTAAAGCCAAGATCAACTTCACCTTCTGGATCCATAACCGCCTTAGTTAAAACACCAAAAGCTTCTACCATCTTAGGTCTACGCTGCATGGTTAGTAAGCTATTAGGCACAAACCCCAATATTTCCTCGAAAATTTTAAAATCTTTTGCAAGTTGCGGATGAGTTTCAGCTGGAAGTGGTTTCAGGTGTGCCATAAGTAACTCCTATATAGTCTATATTTATAATTTATGATGATTGATCATTTATGAAGCAAACGCCAGTTCCGCCATGCCCACAGTAACCGCCTGGATTCTTGGATAGATATTGCTGATGGTATTCTTCGGCTAAGTAGTATTCAGTCATCGGAACTATTTCAGTTGTAATACTCGAATAACCATTGTCGCTGAGCAGCTTTTGATATTCACTCTTGCTGACAAGCGCAGTTTCGCTTTGTTCCTGAGAGTGAGTAAAGATAACTGAACGGTATTGAGTTCCAATGTCATTACCCTGACGCATGCCCTGAGTTGGATCATGGTTTTCCCAAAAGAGCTTTAGCAAGTCTTTATAAGATATTTTTTGTGGGTCATAAATGACCTGGAGTGCTTCTGCATGACCAGTAAACCCGCTACATACCTGCTCATAGGTTGGATTCTTATAGTCAGAGCCAGCATAGCCAACACTTGTCATGACAACACCTGGTTGTTGCCAAAAAAGCTTCTCAGCTCCCCAAAAGCAGCCCATAGCAAATGTTGCTATATCCAATCCTGGTTTCGCTTTGGTGGTAATTGGTGTATTAAAAACATGATGCTGCATTTCGAACTCCTGACAACAATAATCAATTAGATTAACACTTCCATCAGATGTTACAAATATTCAATACTTATATGCGAAAACAAAAAAGGCTTTCCGAAGAAAGCCCTTTTTGCAAAAACAAACTATGGAGTTTATTTTACAACTTCATCAAGAGTAGCCTGAGCTAAAGGATGATAGCCGGGACGTGCCACTTTATAGACACGTTTAGCAAACTCTGTGCCCTGTTCTGTTTCCATTAATTGCTTGTACAGTGGGACGATCAATTTGCGACGTCCGATACTGATGAGGTAATCCTGAAGGCGTGGCATTACCACATCATATCCAGCCTTAAGCGACAATAATAACCATGCGTGAGCAATTTCGTTATTGGTTGACTCTGTCAGTTTAAACTTCGCATCCAAAGCCATCATGTCATCCTGAGGCAAACCAGCAGGTAAGTTGTTGATAAAGTGCAACCACTCGTGAACCGTCCATTCCTCTGTGCCAAGCTGATCCAGAGTGATTTCTCCTGACAGCAACTGCTTAGTTTTAGCATCAACAACTTCAAAGGCATCAGATGTTGGGTTTGGCATCATCTCAGGAAGCATGGGCTCATGAATCCAGGTGTGGATTTGCTCGTCAGTTACGACTCCCGGGTGCTTATCTAATAGATTTTCTTTTAAATAAGTTTCAAACTGCTGGGTAGTGATACTTTGGAATGCAAAGTGATCAAAATAATTAACCAAAAATGCATCAAATACTTCACGACCAAATTTTTCTTCTAACCACACCAGGAACATTTGACCTTTAGTATATGGCACGGTAGAGAAAGCATCATCAGGATCGGCACCTTTTAAATCAACATTCAAAACGGTGTATTCAGTTGGTAGATCCTGAACAGCCTGGCGTAAATCCTGAACGGATAATGACTGCTCCATCAAAGCGCGCTCACGTCCAAAAAGCTCTTCCATAATGCGATTCTCAACATAGGAAGTGAAACCTTCGTTTAACCAGAAATCATGCCAATTGGCGTTGGTAACAAGATTACCTGACCAAGAGTGAGCAAGCTCATGCGCAATTAAGCTAACCAGACTTTTGTCACCAGCAATTACGGTAGGAGTAATAAATGATAGACGAGGATTTTCCATACCGCCATAAGGGAAAGCAGGCGGTAAAATCAATAAATCATAACGCCCCCAACGATATGGACCATACAGCTCCTCGGTAACTTTGACCATTTCTTCGGTATCATCGAACTCGGCAACAGTTGCGTCTAAGATTGCAGGTTCTGCATAAACACCGGTTCTATCGCTCATAGCCTTAAACTTAAGATCACCAACGCCAATCGCAATCAGATATGTTGGTATTGCCTGAGGCATTTCAAAATGATACTCACCATCAAGTGCTGTGTCTGGCTCGTTGAAAGCACTCATAACCGCCAACAATTCTTTTGGAGTACGAATCGTTGCGTTATAGGTTATGCGAACAGCAGGACTGTCCTGTACAGGAACAAAGCTACGTGCATGAATTGCTTGGGCCTGACTGTACATGAAAGGATGTTTCTTACCGTCAGTCTGCTCAGGAGTTAACCACTGAAGGCCACTGGCCTGAGGTTGGGTGGCATAGTGCACACGCACCTTGTTAACGCCCTCTTCTAGCTTGATCGTCAACTTGGAACCCATGACCTCGTCTTTCTCAGCCAGCTCAAACTCACCAGCAATCCACTGGTCATTTTTATTGAGTTCAACTTTGGAAACATCGATATCACGTGTATCCAGAATTAATTCACTTACATTATCCTTCAAGCGGTCAAAACTGAGATCAACAAAGCCTTTCAGAGACTTTTCTTCAAAATCTACAGTTAAATCCAAATCCAGATGCTTAAGATCAACTTCATGTAGATTTCCATAAGTATGATCGTCTATAGGATTATGTTTCTTGCGAACTACTGTTTCGGCTTTAGATACTTCCACTTCGTTGGTAACAACTTCAGAAGTAGCAGCTTCTGCATTTTGCTGCTTTTCGCTAGCCTCTTTTGACTCCTGCTGACAACCGGCAAGGGCTGCAACAACTGCCAGAGAATAAATAATATGTTGGTGTTTTTTCATTCTGATGTCCCATGAATTTGAAAGTCTGACATTTAAGCAACAATCAATTTAACTGTAAAGGTTAAAGACGGATGGTGCTATTGACGCTGATTTAATGGCAGTGCTAATGTAGCTAAGGTCAATAGACTAAGGTGGGACTTTCAGGATCAATAAGTTACCAACCTCTGCATAAGGTTTGGCATATAAGTTAATGATTTCAATAATAGATTCAAATCCAATTACCATTAACTCTGCCACATTTTTTAACAAGATTTAGTGCTATGCTCAGTCCAACATAACAGAGGTCAGTTCCAGCAATGCTGGCAACAAAACCCGCAGGTATTCGTTGGCCCGGAGCCAGTAAGCACCATTTTTTAAGGACTCACTCATGCCATCACAAGGTAGCGGTAAGTTTGAACGTGGTTACATTATCCCGATCGGCGGATGCTTAAACTCAGTCAGTGACAGAGTTGCCGAAAAAATGCGCAGTCTATGTCTGACCGCAAAAGCTAAAGCTTTAATTTTAAACGTCAGCGAAGACCCGCAAGAAACAACGCTTGGGGAAATCTTACTCAATAATGGCTTTGTCGAGTGTGAAACACACAATGTACAAAGTCGTCAGGACGCTTCCAGTCCAATGACCCTACAGCACCTTGCAGGTGTTGATTTGGTTGTTATTATTGGGGAACGTCCGCTTCAGATTTCAACCCTGATTGGAGGTACCGCTTTAGCTAAACAGCTGCGCAAACTTAATGCCGATGGGACTCACGTAGCTGGTTTGTTTGGTGCAGCAGCTCTTCTCAGCGAGCATATGATTGCTGGCGGTGATGAAGCTAATATACCTAGGCAGTCAGGCGTTACTATGGCACCTGGACTCGGA
The DNA here is from genome assembly GCF_000374105.1 of Kangiella aquimarina DSM 16071. Lineage (GTDB taxonomy): Bacteria > Pseudomonadota > Gammaproteobacteria > Enterobacterales > Kangiellaceae > Kangiella > Kangiella aquimarina. Next base: position 1,553,247 of record NZ_KB893650.1, on the reverse strand, counting down.
CTGACTAATCGCTTTATGGTGGATTATCATTTTAAACAGCAAGGACGTCTCGGCAGGCTTTTAACAGCTTTGTCTTATAACCCATTTACCATCGGGGTAGGAATTGATGATGGTACGGCTTTGTTTATAAGCCCAAAAGATGAGTTGCAAGTTTATGGAGGTGGAGCAGCTACCTTAATTGACCCATGCAATTTGCAATACTCGTCTATGGGGTCTGCGGGGAGCGGTGATCCGATTTCCCTGTTTGGCCTGCAGATGCACATTCTAGCCGAAGGAGCACGGTTTAGTGTTGGTGAGCGTGATGCGTACGACGAACACTGGGCCTGATTGTTTCTTAAGGTTTCGTAAGTAACATAGTTAAACAACAAGTGGGTATTTATCGATGACAAAACATCTAGCCAAATCATTAACTCTTGCGCTTTCTGCACTTCTATTTGTTGCCTGTAAACCAGCAACAGTTGCACAGCCAGAGGATGCGCCTAGCAAACCCGTGGCAACAACAAAATCCGTTAATATTGGTGCCAGCAACTATATGACAATGCCTGGCCACTGGAGCATGAAACCATCCATTATGCCAAAAGGCTTCGTCAGCTATACTATTAAAGATAAAAACCTTCACATGGTGATCAGTGGTTATGCAGCTGAACGCTCCAGTTTTAACCATGATAAAAGCCGCAAAGACTTAAAGAACGTCACTTTACTTTATCGCGCTGGCGCGGCTGATAAAGAACAGAAATACTTATCGTTAGACGATAATCATAAAGTCGGTGGTTATACTCACTATACCTGTCGAACTGCAAAAAAATGTTATCAGGTTTTCCCTCTTTCACACTGGCAGTCAGTTATTGCTTCTGACTTCTACGTTGGCGGTATGAAATATACTATTACTGCGGGTGTTGACGACCTCAATGGTACTCATGCCAAGCAAATCCTGGCAGCTATCAAAAGTATCGAGTCAAAGTAAGCTAAGTATTGGGCATAAAAAAACCTGCGGAAGCAGGTTTTTTTATGCGTTTCAGAATATCAGGCTTGAGCCTCACGCTCAGCAATTAAGGTCAGTGCTTTATCAATACGTTTAATCACGCGTTCCTTTCCTATCCACTCAAGAGTAATACCCAAGTCAGGTGACATGCCTGCGCCAGTTACCGCCACACGTAACGGCATCCCTACTTTACCCATACCTATTTCTAGCTCTTCAGCTGTAGCGCTGACCAGGCCATGCAATGCCTCTGCTGTCCACTCACTCGCCTGCTCCAACTTTCCTTTCACAGCCTCTAATGGCTCTTTAGCAACAGGGCGCAAATGTTTCTTTGCTGCGCCAGCATCAAACTCTTCAAAGTCATGGTAAAAATAACGAACCGCGGAAGCTAACTCTTTAAGCGTTTTTACTCGCTCTGCCATTTCAGGAATCAACAATTTAATATCTGGACCGTTGCTCACATCTACACCTTGCTGATCCAGGTGCCACTGCAAATGCTTTAGAACTTCTTCTGCTGGCAACTCTTTCATGTAGTGTTGGTTTAACCAATTTAACTTATCCGTATTGAAAGCAGAAGGAGCACGATTGACGTCTGATAGTTCAAAAAACTCAATCATCTCATCAACCGAGAACACTTCCTGATCACCATGCGACCAGCCTAAGCGAACCAGGTAATTCAACAACGCCTGCGGCAAATAGCCATCGTCACGATACTGCATGACACTGACAGCGCCATGACGCTTAGATAGACGTTTACCATCATCGCCTAAGATCATTGGCACGTGTGCATATAAAGGAACATCTCTACCGAGTGCCTTAATCATGTTGATTTGACGAGGTGTATTATTGACGTGATCATCACCACGAATCACGTGAGTAATCTCCATGTCCAAATCATCAACAACCACAGTGAAATTATAAGTTGGAGTGCCATCGGTTCGGGCAATGATCAGGTCATCGATTTCGCTATTGTTTACTGAAATTCGGCCTTTAATTAAATCATCGAATACCACCGCACCCTCTTTCGGGTTTTTGAAGCGGATAACATGGGGTTTTGACAAATCCTGATCGGATTCGCTTAAGCCACGACAATGGCCGTCATAACCAATATTCTGCTTATTGGCCTGCTGTTCTTCACGCAGAGCATCAAGCCGCTCTTTTGAGCAATAACAACGATACGCCTGCCCATTGGCTAACATTTCATCAATGACTTCTTTATAGCGGTCAAAACGCTTGGTCTGATAATAAGGACCTTCGTCATGCTCTAAGTGCAACCACTCCATACCATCAAGAATTGCCTGTACAGACTCATCAGTTGAGCGTTCACGGTCAGTATCTTCGATTCGTAATACAAAAGTACCCTGGTGCTTTTTGGCATACAGCCAGCAGTAAAGTGCTGTACGAGCACCGCCAACGTGCAAATATCCTGTGGGACTTGGAGCAAAACGTGTTTTTACAGTCATATTCGGTCTTTTAATGGTTGTGAAGTAAAAGTGCCGCTATTCTAGCAAGAGGCCTTCCTTTACAAAACCACTTTCAGAGATTAGTTACCCAGTGAATTCACTCAATAACGGTCATAACTTAATCAAAATTAAGATTTTTTGAGGTTTTCGTTAAAAAGTTATTGACCTAACCGATAACCACTTTATAATGCGCCCCGTTCTTAGCGAACAGATGGAATTTGGGTGGTTAGCTCAGTTGGGAGAGCATCGCCCTTACAAGGCGAGGGTCACTGGTTCGAGCCCAGTACCACCCACCAATTTCCGTCCCCCTTATGATATCTATGTATCATATGATGTATTGATAAGATTATTTTAAGCTTCTGCCAGTCAGAAGCTTTTTTTTTGCCTATTACCACTTGCCCACTTAAATAGACACAAGCTGGCTTAAGAAAGCACTCTTTTTTAGCATCAAAGGCCTATGCGGATTCCTTTTAGTGGTCAGCTCTGGCACAATATGCGCCTATTTGCAAAACCAATCAGCCCAATAAATTGCTCATGTCTTCAGATACTTACATCAGCCAATTAAAGACCCTACTTGATGATGACTGCCTGCTTACCGATCAGGAATCGCTTAACCATTACGGTAAGGACTGGACCAATATCAAGCAGCCCGCACCACTAGCAATTGCGCTTCCAAAGACCACCGAGCAGGTGCAAGAAATTGTTTTATGGGCGAATGAAAATCAGGTAGCAGTTGTTCCTTCTGGTGGGCGAACAGGTCTAAGTGGCGGTGCTGTTGCCGCAAATGGCGAGTTGGTTATCGCTTTGGATAAGATGAACAAGATCACCGGCTTTAATGCTGGCAGTCAACAAATCCACTGTCAGGCCGGGGCAATCACTCAACAAATTCAGCAGTATGCAAATGAGCATGAGCTGTATTACCCGGTGGATTTTGCTTCTAGCGGTTCTAGCCAGATTGGTGGCAATATTGCTACTAATGCTGGCGGCATAAAAGTTATTCGCTATGGTCTAACCCGCGACTGGGTTCAGGGTTTAACAGTGGTAACTGGAAAAGGCGACATTCTGGAGCTCAACAAAGGCTTAATTAAAAATGCCACCGGTTATGATCTTCGTCATCTGTTCATAGGCAGTGAAGGTACGCTTGGCATTATTACCGAAGCAACTTTGAAGCTAACTCGTAAACCAGCCAATTTAACAGTACTGTTACTGGCTATTCCTAACCTCGATTGTTTAATGCCGATCCTTCAAAGGTTCCAGAAAGCGCTAGACCTGACCGCGTTTGAGTTCTTTTCGGACGAAGCTCTTGAAAAAGTCATGGCGCATCATAATCTGGCCTGCCCTGTTGAACAAAGAGCGCCTTATTATTGCCTATTAGAATTTGATGCCCACAGTGAAGAAGTCATGAATGATGCATTATCTGAATTTGAAAATGGTCTGAATGATGAATTAATTCTCGATGGTGTCATGAGCCAGAGCCAGCAACAGGTTGAAGAACTGTGGAAATACCGGGAGTTTATATCTGAAACGATTTCCGGCCGTAAACCTTATAAGAATGATATTTCTGTGACCCCTGAAAAAATCACTGACTTCTTAACTGGCGTTAATGATATTGTTGCTCAGGACTACCCTGACTTTGAAGTCATCTGGTTTGGACATATCGGTGATGGCAATCTACACCTGAATATTCTGGCTCCGGAAAATATGCCATATCAAGAATTCACGCAAGCCTGTGAACAAGTAAACCCAAAAATTTTCAGCCTGCTCCAAGAAATGGGGGGAAGCATCTCCGCCGAGCACGGTGTGGGAATCTTAAAGAAACCTTATTTGAGTTACACGCGCAGTGAGACGGAAATTGCGTATCTGAAATCCATCAAGCACGCCTTTGACCCTAACGGTATTATGAATCCAGGCAAGGTTATTGATTGATGTTACTAGCTCTTAGCCTTATCGCACTCTTACTCGGCCCTTTTCTGGTTGGGCTATTCCCATACAATCGTAGACTTGATAACTTCCTCTTTGCCTTTGTTTTAGTGTCCGTGGGTGGATTATTACTAATAGATGTTTTACCAGCCATTTGGGAACACATTGGCTACGCATTAATTCCAATGGTGTTGCTTGGCTTTTTTGGACCGGGCCTAATCGAAATCACTTTTAGGCGGGCTGCAGATAAGGCTCATAGTCTCGCGATTTTCCTGGGCATTACAGGATTGATGATTCATGCAATGCTGGATGGCGCTGCTATCGTAACTAATGACACTAATCCAATGTTAGCCTACGCCGTAATTTTACATAGAATTGTTGTCGGTTTGAGCATCTGGTGGATCGTGCAACCGCAATGGGGAAACTTTAGAACATGGCTGGTTTTTGGATTTATGTTTATGGCAACAGTTATTGGCTATTATGCTGGCGAGCAACAGCTAACTGGCCTACATAACAATGTTATTGATTATTTTCAGGCCTTTATTTCAGGAACTTTGCTGCATGTAATTATTCATAGACCGCATGTTGATGACCATGGCCATATCCACCATCATGACCATTCCGTACCGGTCTCTGTTATCCATGAAGGCACCCATGAAGTTCACAAACATGAGGGAGAATCCGAAGCCCCCCACTCCCATGGATTCGTTATAAAACATAAAGGCTATTTTGCAGTCGGTGTGCTATTTGCTACTGTTTTATTGTTTGTTTTGCACTTAATACATCAGCACTAAGCAAGTCTGTTCTAAAGAACTTTCTACAAACAATCGTTTAAAGCCAGAGCAGCTTCTTAGACTTTGGAATAGAAGACACATAGTCGAGCTGGCCACTGACAATTAAAGCAGGTAAATCAGAAGCTAACTTAGCATCTAACTCTGAGCTACGGGTAAACTGGTTTGCAAAAATTCCTATCCAGGCATTTCGACTGTTTTTCTTTGCTACTGCTAAGGCTTTCTCTACCACGTAAATAATCTGCTCCCAGGTCAGCGGCTTTTCTATATTATCTGTGAACGGGAATCGGGTAAAACCGATACTACAGGTCACATCAATAGTACTGCCGTTGCCCAAATCAAACTTCCTTGAAGCAACAATGTTGCGGATCTTCTCTGCGAGTAACATCTGTTCACGCTTTTCAATGCCGCGACTTAAAATAACCAAGGTTGCACCCTGCCAACGAACCAGAGTATCTGTGCCATAGCAAATTGTTCTGAGGCAGTCTGCAAGCTGTTTAATCACTTCATTACCGCATAACTGACCGTATTGCTGATTGATAGTAGCCAGGTTATCAACATCAACCGCAAACACGCCCAGATAAACACCCTGCAGTTCAGTCTTGTCGCGCCAGGTAGATAAGATTGAGTCCAGCTCCTGCTGAATACTGGCTTTTAGATAACTTCGCGTCCTAAAACCTGTAAGTTGGTCGTCTACTGCAGACTGCTCAAGTTTGGATGATAAAAGCTCTACCTGGTAACGCTGCTCTGATAATGAGTACTGAAGGTCTTCCACACGATAGAGCAAAGACTTCTTATCTTTTAGTAGCATCTGACTTTTAGATTCGGACTCTTTAAGAAGCCGCTCTTTTAGGCGCAATGCTTTTTTAATGCTTCGATAAATATAGAAGAAGACAGCAAAAACAAATAATGACAATGCTACAAAGTACAACGCAAAACCTTTTGAGCTGCGCCAGAAACCTTTTATTACAGCAATTTTTAGCTGAGACTCTTTGCTGCTCCAGTCCCCATCTTCATAACGCACCTGTATTCGAATGTTGAAACTTTCCTGTTCTACAGAATGCAGTCGGATCAACCTTGAATTGCCAAGATGTATCCAATCATCAGTTAAGCCTTCTACCTTGTACCGAAACTCTAAGTTATTAGCATTAATATAGTTAAACACAGTGAACTTGATGTCTGTAATTTCACCATATTGAATGCTTGATTTGTATTGACTGTTATTCTGAGTATTGGTTAAAGGTTGTCTTTCATGGTTCTGAATAACTTCAGTGATTTTTATCGGCTGATGTTCCTTATCAATAACGATGTCTTCAGGCTTGAAGTAACTGATACCATTTAAACCACCAAAGTATAGATAGCCTTCATTATCGGCGTATTGAGCATTGGCGAAAAACTCACTGTATTGCAAACCATCAGCGTAGGTATAGTTAATTGGGCGTCCTTTGTCAGGATGGAACTTAACTAGACCATTCGCGGTTGAAACCCATAGGTTGCCAAATTCATCCGATAAAATAGAACAAATAAAGTCATTGATGAAACCATCACTCACAGTAATTCTCTGGAAGTAGACTTCGCCATTGACGTTATAACGAACTCGATTAAGCCCAGTAACGGTACCAATCCATAAAACCCCCAACAAGTCTTCATAAATCACATTAATATCAGAACTGGAGAGTGTTTCAGGATCGTTGGGGTTACTCATGTAATACTGAAGATCAAAGGTCAATGGGCTGAAACGTATCAATCCTCTTGATCCTCCCAGCCAGATATAACCTTGCAAATCTTCATACATGGTGTAAACACCATATTTTGACTGGATAAAACTGGTCGGCAATTTATCGGTCATATTTTCGATAATCAGGTCTTTAGCAGAAAGCTCTTCCCCAACAGCTTTGTCTAAAGTCACTTTAAAGAAGCCCTGCTGCCCTCCTAACCATATATGTCCATTACGCCCCTCAATGATAGTTGCCAGATCAGTTAGTTTTACCGGTTGGCCATTGGTATCCGCCAGACTCTTCAGAGACAAAAAGTTTTCACTGCCGTAGGGTCTAATAAAAAGACTGGTGCCCGTTAACATCCAGAGGTTTCTGCTGTTGTCTTCAAGCATATCAGCAACATAACCAGTGGTAACTGGCCCATCTTTAGTTGGCAGTGAAGAATAATGGTTTAATTCGGTATAAGATTCATCGTAGCGGTAAACTCCCGATGACTCGGTACCGACCCATAATCGGCCACGATAATCTTTTAAAATTGAAGTTGTGATATTGTCACGGCTAAACTGCGAAACTTCTGACTTTTGTAGTAAGTGGATAAACTGCTCACGGGAATCCCAGTAATTGACACCTAACCCAGTACCAAGCCAGATAAGCCCATCAAATCCCCTCATTAGGGACATCGTATAGTCACTGGCAATGGAGTGTTTATCGCTAAAGTTGGCGTGATATTCACGAATGGTCTTTTTTGCCGTGTTATCCCAGTACTTTAAGCCAGTTATGGTAGCAAGCCAGAAACCATTTCCGTCAGGCAGTAAAGACTCAATCTCAACCAGAGAGCCAGTCTTTGAGTCAAAAACATCGAAATGCTCAAACACTTCACTGCTCATGTTAAAACGCGAGAAACCAGTCCCTCTGGAAAAATAAATATGCTCCGGAAACTCAGGGAAAACAAAGAAATTCTCGAAGGTCTCAATGTTAGAAGCACAAAACTGTTTACGTTGAGAGCCACCAAAATCAACCTGCAATATACAGTCATCTTTAATGAAATATATCAGTTGATCGATAACCGTCATTTTCTTCAACTGCTTGCCTTCAATAAAATCGGTCAAGCGTTGATTCTGATTGACTGTTTTGTTTGTAATATCAATGGTGGCAAAATAATCCGAGCCTAACACAGAGAGTGTTTTATCTGTATTTAGAGAAATTGACCAAACCTCTTTGGGGACACTAGGTGCATCTGCACTTTCCACCATCAGGTTTTGTAATGAATCAGTCCAGTGGGTCACTTTTAAAGAGCGAACATCAATGCTATCCAAACCTTGTGGCGTCAGAACCCATAAGGTTCTGTTACCATCAAATAAGAGGTTGCTGATTGTTGGGGAATTTATGGTTTCAGAGTTTGTAGGGGAATGGCGGAAAACAGTGTTTTCAAATCCGTCAAAGCGATTTAGGCCATCCTGAGTACCGATCCAGGTATAGCCAAGACTATCCTGAGCAAGACTTAAAACAGTACTTTGACTTAAACCATTTTCAATGTTGTATGTGTGGAATCGAATTCTCTGCAGGTTGGTTTTGGCATGAGCCAACTCTGTGAACAAAAAAAGGAAAGTTAATAGAAAACCAAATATGCAGGCAAAAGAATTTCGCGGCCTGGTCAGGCCGGTGATGAAATTAAGATTTTTCCTCGAATCGTATATCACTCGCTAACTCTGGTTTTATCCCTGCTTTATCTTTATAAAATGCTCTTATCACATCAAGATCTTGTTCTTGATTACCACTTGGTCGTAGCATATCCCCAATACCGATTTCTTTGGTCTTTGAGTTCAGAAAGGCCATGACAATCGGAACTTCTGCTTTAAGTGCAATATGATAAAAACCACTCTTCCAATAAGGTTTATAACTTCTTGTACCTTCAGGAGCAAGAGCAAATTGAATTTGATCTCTTTGTCGAATGATCTGAGCAACCTGATCAACGACTTTATTGGCTGAGGAGCGTTCTACCGGGATACCACCAAACATCCTAAAGAACCAACCAAAAGGTGGTTTAAATAAAGTGTGCTTTCCTAAAAAGGCTACTTTCATTTTGAAGCAGAATCGCACCATCAGCATCAAAACAAAATCCCAGTTAGATGTATGTGGTGCAAATATCACCACATACTTTTTTTCATCCGGTAATTGGCCAACAAGCTTCCAGCCAAATAACCGAAGTAGCCCTTTCATGATAAAGCGCATAATGCCTCTCTATTGATTATGAAGATCCATAACCATCGCAGCATCCTCTACATCCTCGATGTCCTTACTCTTTTTGGCTGAATCATTTCTTAGCTGCTGTAACTTATCAAGATAAGTCGAATCAATATCACCTGTGATATATTCGCCAGTAAATACAGATAAGTCAAAGTGCTTAATTGAAGGGTTACCCTCTCGAACCGCTTCAACCATACCTTCGATATCCAGATAGATCATCTTGTCGGCACCGATTACTTTTCCGACCTCTTCTTCTGTACGGCCATGGGCCACCAACTCACTCGCAGCAGGCATATCGATACCGTATACATTAGGATAGCGAACAGGTGGTGCAGCAGACGCGAAATAAACCTTTTTAGCACCAGCTTCGCGAGCCATTTCGATGATTTGTTCAGAAGTCGTACCACGAACAATAGAATCATCTACCAGCAATACATTCTTATCACGGAACTCTAACTCAATAGCATTGAGTTTCTGACGAACGCTCTTTTTTCGCAACTGCTGGCCTGGCATGATAAAAGTACGACCGATATAACGGTTTTTGATAAAACCATGGCGCATTTTAACATTCAACTCATGAGCTAATTGTACTGCAGAAGTTAAGGATGTATCTGGAATCGGAATGACCACGTCAATATCATGATCAGGCCATTCGCGAAGAATTTTTTCTGCCAGCTTTTCACCCATACGTAAGCGGGCTTTATAAACTGAAACATTATCAATCATTGAATCTGGGCGGGCTAAATATACATGCTCAAAAATACAAGGCGTTAACTCACTGTTCTCAAAGCATTGTTTCTCATGCAAGGTTCCATCTTCAGAGATAAAAACCGCATGACCAGCTCCAATATCATCAATCAATTCGTAACCAAGCGCATCCAAAGCTACAGACTCGGAAGCAACCATATATTCTATGCCATTCTCAGTTTCGCGCTTGCCGTAAACGGCAGGTCGAATACCATGTGGGTCGCGGAAGCACAATAAACCATGGCCATTAATCAGTGCGACAGCGGCATAAGCTCCCTTGCAGCGCTTAAAGACATTACCAACTGCATCAAAGATATCATCTGGGCTCAATTGATTTTTATCTTTTAACTGCAGTTCATGAGCCAGAACATTCAACAGGACTTCAGAGTCAGAGTTAGTGTTCAGATGTCGGCGATCAGTTGAAAACAATTCTTCTTTCAACTGATCAGAGTTCGTTAAGTTACCATTATGTGCCAGGGTAATACCATAAGGAGAATTGACATAAAGTGGTTGTGCTTCAGCGCTGGTGGAACTACCCGCTGTTGGATAACGGACATGACCAATGCCAGTGTTCCCGGTTAAACGACGCATGTGGCGTGTATGAAACACATCACGAACCAAACCGTTATCCTTGCGAAGGTAAAGACGACCGTTATCGGTAGTCACAATACCGGCAGCATCCTGGCCACGATGTTGTAAAACAGTTAATGCATCATAGATGCTTTGGTTAACAGGACTTTTACCTACGATTCCAACAATACCACACATATTACTTCTGCTCGTCTATTTCGGTTGGTGGCTCAGCGCCCTCTTTCAACTGAGGGACAACTTCACCAAGTTGCTCATAAAACCATTCGGCGACCATCTCCATTTGAGGCAGCAAACTGGATTGCCCCCACCACTCGTCCTCTGGCACCGGGGTAAACTGCTTCAACCCCAGTACAATTAATGCCACTATTAACACACCTCTGAGGGCACCAAAAATCATACCCAGTAATCGATCGGTTCCGCTTAAACCCGCTGCATCAACCATTCTGCCAACCATATAATTGATAATACCAGCGATCACCAGAGTTACCACAAATAGTGACAACCAGGCTACTCCAAGACGGATGCTGTTAGTATCAATATGATTGACTAGAAGTTCGGCAAGCGGCTCATAAAAGCCTTTGGCGACAAAGAATGCTGCAATCCAACCCGCTAAAGACATGGCTTCACGAACGAAACCACGAAGTAAGCTAATTAAAGCTGAAATGCCAATAATGGCAAGGATAACCCAATCGACCCAAATCATTAAGGAGGCTAATGTGTTGTGTTGGCGGCTATTTTAACAGAGCTGGCAGTCAGGTGAAATGATTAATGTTGCTTTGGGTCAAACTCAATCACTTTGACCTTTGCGCCAACCAGCTTTTCCAACGCAGATGTGCGACCTTCTGCTTCACCTTTTACCGGATAAGGTCCGACGTAAACTCTTGCAAAAGAGTCTCCAACTCTTTGATAAGCTCTATAGCCCTCATCTCTCAACTGCCCCACTAGTCGAGTGGCATTGTCTTTATTGGAAAAAGAGCCTATTTGAATGAGCCAGGCTGAATCAGAAAAAGCTAATTCGGTTTCATCCGTTGAGTCGCTAGCTTTGGCAGCCGTTTCAACATCAGCATTTTGCTGAGTCTGTTTGCTTGAAATGTCCTCTGATGGCTTTGACTCAGTCTTTGTCTCAGGTTTAGCGTCAGTTTTAATAACTGTATCTACATTAGGTTGTGATTCGTCCTTAGTTGGATCATTATTTTCATTTGCAGGCTCAGTCCTGGCGCTGTCGACTGAACTATCTATACTGGATAATTCTTCCTTTGCCGGCTCCTGCTTTTCAGATGTTTGCTGTGAAGCCTGTGTTACAGGGACTTGCTTATTAGCTGAATCAGTAACAGATGACAGTTTATTTTCTTCATTATCATCAAGATTGATGACTAATGGGCCTTTCTCAACAGGGCCATCCAGTTGCGACTCAGGCTGCTGGTTAGGACTAGAGTTTTCTATATCTTTATATTGAGACTTATGCTCACTTGGTACTTCTGGAATCTGTGACTCAATTTGAGAACGGTATTTCTCACTATCGAGAATCATAGGCAGAAAAAAAACTGCCAACGCCAGAATGACTGATGCACCAACCAAACGATATTTTAATTTTTCATCCACAGCTTAAGCCTCATTTTGCTTGCGGGTTGCCAGCTTATTCTGTAACTCAAGCCAAGACTCGAGCATCAGACTCACAGTCACAAAAGAGCCAAAAACAACCAACGCTTCATTCTGTTGTTGATGTTGCCAATATTCGTCAAAGGCATCAACTAGGAAATGGTAAGATTTTGCGTCTGTTCGTGCAAATTCAGGTAATTTTGCCAGCAGTTCCTCACCTTTAGCACCTCGTGGCCCAGGAAGGTCAATGCAATACCAATTATCGACTTCAGTACATTGTGATAAGCAACTGGCAATATCCTTATCTTTTAACATACCGCAAATTGCACTGACTTTATCCACTCCACGGCCCTTTAGTTGTTGCAGTTTGCTATTCAATACCTTAGCTGAGTCGGGATTATGAGCAACATCGACAATAATGGCTGGCTCTTTTGATAAATATTGAAAGCGACCAGGGAATTGTAATTTATGGAATGCGTTGGCAACTGCTTTTTCTGAAATCTTAGTAGAGTAAAGTAGAACAAAAGCTTCTAATGCTCCAGCCAGATTAGTGACCAGTAAATCATTATTGGCCAAACCGTTAAATGAAAGGTTTTGCCCTTTAACCTTAGTCTCAAAACTCCAGCACTGGCCAGTTTCTGTGTAATGATAATCTTTCTGTGCCAGGCAGCTATTTGCATTTCTTATTTCAGCTTCTGGTAACAAAAGCTCTGTCGTCTGAGGATCTGCGATGATTGCTGGCCTTCTAGCTCGCATGATACCGGCTTTTTCGTGAGCCACCTTCTCCAGAGTATCACCTAGCCATGCAACATGATCCAGGCCAATGGAGGTAATAACCGCGACATCGGGGTCAATAATATTGACGGCATCCATGCGCCCACCTAACCCCACTTCAAGCACTATCAACTCAAGCGGCTGGCTTTTAAACAACCAGAATGCGACCAATGTGGTAAATTCGAAGTAGGTTAGAGGAACATCGCCCTGGTATTTAGCAATATATTTAAATGCCTCCACCAGCATCTGATCAGAAACAGGCTGTCCATCAAATTTAATTCGTTCGTTAAACTTTAAGAGGTGGGGAGAAGTATAACTGGCAACAGATAAACCATGCTCAATTGCCAGTGACTCAACAGCAGCTACCACTGTTCCTTTGCCATTAGTGCCAGCTACAGTGATAACCGGGGCGCTGAGCTTATCTAAGCCTAACTTGTTTGCGACACTCTGAATTCGTGCAAGTCCAAGCTCTATCTGATGAACAGGATGAGCCTGTTCTAGCCAGGCTATCCATTCATCTAAAGTCTCAAAATCAGGAGAGGCACTCACTGCACGTCTTGAATGTTTCAGGCAGCGGGTTTAGAAAGGTTTAATAGTTTTGCAGCAAGGCGTGAAACGGTGTCACGCATTTCACGGCGGTCTACAATCATGTCAATCGCTCCATGCTCTAACCAGAACTCGCTCAAGCGGAAGCCTTCAGGTAGCTTTTCACGAATGGTTTGCTCAATTACGCGCTGACCGGCAAAGCCGATTAATGCCTTTGGCTCAGCAATTTGAATATCACCAAGCATAGCAAGACTTGCAGTAACACCACCCATGGTTGGGTCAGTTAATACTGAGATATAGGGAAGTTTAGCTTCGGAAAGTTTGGCCAAAGCGGCGCTGGTTTTAGCCATTTGCATAAGGGAAACCAACGCTTCCTGCATACGTGCACCACCGCTGGCGGAAAAACAAACAAGTGCTGAGCGCGTTTCAATCGCAGCATTAACAGCTCGGACAAATTTTTCACCCACGACTGAGCCCATAGAACCACCCATGTACTCAAAGTTAAATGCACATGCTACAACTGGAATATCGTTTACAGATCCTTTAAAAGCAATCAATGCATCATTTTCATTCGTCTTTTTCTGGGCAGCAGTTATGCGATCTTTATATTTCTTTGAATCGCGGAATTTAAGCATATCAACCGGCTTCATGTTAGCACCGATTTCTTTACGATTAGCTTCATCCATAAACAGTTCTAAGCGAGTTCTCGCTTTAATACGCATGTGATTGTCACACTTAGGACAGACCTGCTGACTGCGCTCCAGTTCAGCATAATAAAGTACACTTTCACACGCAGAACATTTGCTCCAAACACCTTCAGGAATGGATTTCTTTTTTTGCGAACCCTCAGGGTTGCGCTTAGGTAATAATCGCTCTAACCAACTCATATTTTCAATTTTCATTAGTGGCTTAATAAATTGCCCGCATTGTAACAGGTTTCAGGGCAAACGGAATAATGCTCTGGTTTAACCACTTCAAGCTTTTGTCGATTTAATCTCAATTCCTAAAAACTCTGCAAGGTAACTTTTTCAGGCAGGAAAAGCGGTCCCAGAGTAGCTTTGGGCAAACCAAATATCTCTGGATAGTCTACATCCACCAGATAAAGTCCGTTAGGGCTGGCAGTTGGCGCTGCCTTAGTTCTATCGCGACCTTCGATTAGATCTTTCGCCCATTGCGGTTTCTGGTTATGGCGGCCAATTTCAATAAGACTACCCGCGATATTTCTTACCATATGATGTAAAAAAGCGTTCGCCTTTATATCTATGACCACAAATTGACCAATACTCTCAACAAAAAGGTGATGTATATTTCTATAGGATGTTCTGGATTGACAACTAGCTGCCTGAAATGCAGCGAAGTCCTGCTCTCCGGGGAAAAACTGACAGGCCTCATTCATGGAATCAACATCCAAGGGCGCTCTGCACCAGGTTAAACCTGAACGAGCAATAGCTGGCCTGGTCGCAGTATTTGCAATGATATAACGATAGCGGCGAGCAGTAGCACTGAATCTGGCATGAAAATCATCCGCTACCGGGTGCGCCCAGCGAACAGCAATATCGTCAGGTAATTGAGTATTTGCGCCCATCGTCCACGCTTTTAGCGGGCGCTCATTATCTAGCTCAAAATGGATCACCTGGCCAGTGGCATGTACCCCGGTATCAGTCCGGCCTGCACAAAATACTTCAATTGGCTGGTCAGCAATCTTGGATAGCACTCGTTCAAGCGTCTGCTGTACAGAAGCTGCATGGGACTGCCTTTGCCAGCCGTGATACCTATGTCCATCGTACTCAATGCAGAGTGCGACTTTAGCCATAATTAAATTCTCTATACGCTGTGTTGAAATGAATAACACCGGGCTAAACCCGGTGCTATTAAAAGAGCATTATTTATGCCAGTAAGAACTAGTGTTTGGCTAATAACTTACTTGCTTCTTCGCTCTGAGCTGAATTACCTTCCTTTTGAACCTCCTGCAAAATATCTTTCGCAGAATCTTCGTCGCCCATTTCCAGATAGGCTTTTGCCAGCTCAAGTTTAGTTTGTACTTCATCCTCACTAACATCAGACTCATGCTCGCCTACAGGCTCGAAAGTCATTGAGTCAGATTCTTCTGTAACCTTTTCTTCATCATCAGAATCAAGTGCAAAATCAATGCTATTGTCATCAGAACTTGTCTCTGTGACTGACTTTGAGGCGACTTTACCTTCGTTTGCGGTTTCTTCAACTTCTTTTTCGAAATCACTTAAATCGAAATCCAGTGAGTCGTCTGAGGAGGTTGTGTCTACCTCTGGCTCTTCTGTAGCTTCCAGCTCAGCACTAAGGTCCACATTAACCTCTTTGCCATCATCCTGCTGGTCGAATCCAAAAACATCATCCTCGTCCGGCAGTACTGCAGAAGGCATTGGCGCTGGCTCAGCAGCTTTAGCCGGTTCAACTAAAGAGCTTAAACTCGCCACTTTAAGTCCCAATTTTGAATCGTAATCAAAACCTTTTGAAAGTCCTTGCTTAACTTCATGAAATTTATTGGCATTTTTCTGACTTGCCAACAACTCCATATACTTTACGCGCACTTCGTCATTTTTCGGATCTTTTGAAAGAGCCTTTTCAAGTACACTATTTGCTTCCGTCATTTTACCGCGAGCGATAAGAACATCGGCCTCGCTGATTGGATCAGACGGTGCATCATCAAACGACATCTTATCCTTATTGAGGAATGAATCTCTTGGTGATGAAGGCTCTTTCTTACTTCCAGAGCCACCAAAGTTAGGAATTAGACTCGACTCGCCCTCTTCCGGCGGTTGACGATTGCGCCAATAGACGGCTCCACCGGCTATCGCTAACAGCCCAAGTAATCCGCCACCGACCCAATACCAGAAACCCTCAGCCTGATAGAAGGCTTCTTCTTTTGGGTTAGAGCTGCTCGCAGGCAATGAATCAGGTTTGCTGTCCGTAGCTGCAGTTTCTGCAATAGATTCTTTTTCGGCTTCATCAGCAGCAGTCTGTTCAGCGACATTCTCTTCTTCGCCACTCTGCTCTTGCGGAGAATCAATTGGCAAACTGTCTTCGGCAACTTCAGCACTTCCAGACAACACCGCTAAAGTGTCATCTTCTAACTTAACACCAGTATCTGCTAAGTCTTCTTTGGCCTCTAATTCTTCTTTAAGCTGTTGATTCTGTAGCTTTAGTGTCTCAACTGCTTCACGCAGTGTATTAACTTCACTTTGTAGCTCATCAACAGAACCTGACTCAGTTTCTGAGCCACCGGCCTGATTGAGCGAGCTATCTTCAACACTGGCAATACTTAAACGGCCGCCCTGAGTTGTTGAATCAGATCGTGCTTCGGTTTCAGTAACGGTTTTACGAACATCTAATGGTGCCTGGCTACCTGACAATGAAGCTCGATATTCACTCAAGGCCTCAGCATGAGAAATGTCATTGATTAATGAGCGATCTGGTACCTTTAATTTATAACCCGCTTTAAGTCGGTTTATATCGTTATTGATAAAAGCATCCGGGTTACTGCGATAAAGAGCAATCAAAGTCTGTTGAACAGTCGCATTATCAGGTCTCACCTGACTAGCAATGCTCCACAGCGTCTGGCCACGACCGACACTCCAGCTATTTCCATCAAAAACTGGAGCTGAGCGACGCTGAGTTGGCTCAGTTCTAACAACTGGCTCCGATGTAGTTTGCTCAGGCGATTCAGTAACGGGAGGCTCTTGCTGACTTGAGACACTAGGCTCAGGGGTGCGTTTTACTTCTTCTGTAACCCTTGATGGGCGCTGGGTAGGAGTTACCTGTGTTGTTGCTGGCTCAGCAGTAACAACTGGTGTTGTTTTGTTAAAGACTGGTGGATCTAATAACAGGGTATATTCTCGCATCAGCTTACCCTGTGGCCAATCCAGTTCGATAATGATGTTTACATAAGGTTCTTTAATAGGAGAGTCACTTGAAAGACGAATAGCTTTTGAACCATCACCTTTGGTGTAGACTTCAAATCTTAGAAGGCTATGAAAAGGTTCGCGAGTTACCCCATATCGCTCATATGCCTCAAATGAAGCGATTTTTGCCCGCAGATCAGATTCTTGAAGTTCCTTTGAAGAAAGGAGAACAATTTCCGCATTGAGTGGTTGGTTTAGACCTGATTCAGTTTTCAGTTCTCCAAGTCCAAGCGACCAGGCCTGAGAAGTCATTAGTGCCGTCGATACAGCGACAGTCGCAGCTAATTTACGAAACATAAGTTCTCCCTCTTGAATACCCTTATTAAAATTCCACTCAGAAAGCAAAACACTGCCCTACTTTCTGAGGTCAGAACTTAAGATTATACTTTAAGTTAGCTATTGTTAAGTGCTAATTTTGCGACTATAAGTAATTTTTTACAAGTATTTCAGCGATTTGAACTGTGTTCAATGCCGCACCTTTGCGAACATTATCGGAAACAATCCACATTGCGAGCCCATTTTCCATGCCAACATCCTTACGAATACGGCTCACAAACACATCATCCTTGCCGCTAGCATGAGTCACTGGAGTTGCATAATCGAGCTTACTCATGTCATCAACGACAGTCACTCCAGGAGCGTTTTTCAATAAGAATCTGGCCTGTTCCACGTCCAGAGGAACACGAGTTTTGATATGGACAGCTTCTGAATGGCCGTAAAACACAGGAACCCGCACCGCGGTTGGGCTTACACCGATTGATGGATCTTCGAAGATTTTGTGAGTTTCCCACACCATCTTCATTTCTTCCTTGGTATATCCGTTATCCTGTACTTTATCGATATTGGGCAAGACATTGAAAGCAATTTGTTTGTCATAGACTTTTTTAGTTGCTTCTCGTCCATTAAGCAGTTGGGCTGTCTGGCTAGCAAGCTCCTCAACCGCTTTATGGCCTGAGCCTGAAACTGCCTGATAGGTGCAAACATTGATATGCTCTATCCCTACGTCATCCTGAATGGGCTTAAGGGCCACTAGCAATTGCATTGTTGAACAATTCGGATTGGCTATGATGCCACGATTTTTGTAATCTGCGATTCTTTCCGGGTTCACTTCGGCGACCACTAATGGAATATCGTCGTCGTAACGGAAGTGGGACGTGTTATCAACGACCACACAGCCAGCTTCGGCAGCCTTCGGAGCATATTCCGCAGAAATATCACCACCAGCAGAGAACAACCCAATATCTGCCTTTGAAAAGTCAAAGTCCGCAAGATTCTCTACTCGAATCGACTTACCTTTATACATAACGCGTTCGCCAGCAGAACGCTCGCTTGCTAGCAGGTAAAGATTCTCTACTGGAAAATCACGCTCTTCCAGGATTTCACGAATAGTAACACCGACAGCGCCTGTGGCACCGACTATTGCGACATTAACTTTTTTCAATCTAGTTCTCCGAAAACACTAAAAAATAATTGATAGGTAAATTAAACTACTTTTAATAACTACTTCTTTTTATTAAACATTATCCAAACACGCATTGCGACATACCCAATAAAACCGGCAGCAATCATGTAATGTGATGCTAACACCCATAGCTCAGCATTATCTTCCGGATGGACATATTTCAACAAAAAACCTGCGGCAAACAATAGAATGGCTATAAACGAATAACTCTGTAAACGTCGGTTACGCTTTAACTTTTGGATATGAACTGCGCGTTCCAACTGCTCTTCGCTAGAACCTTTAAGTACAGCGCCGCAATGGGTACAAACTTCAGCTTTACTCGAAATGCGCTTGCCACACACGATACATCTAATAATTGACATAACTCACTCGTATTTTAATCAGTTAAATTTGAATTAGCCCAAGGCCTTACTTGCAATCTCATAAACGTCCTTGGACAAATCAGGCAGTTGCAAAATACCCTGTAATTGCTCGCACATCAAGCGTTGGCGCTCGTCATCAAATTTTTTCCATCGGTTAAAAGCTCCCGTCAAACGGGCAGCTGTCTGCGGGTTCACACTGTAGAGCTGTTTTATCTGCTCAGCCAGGAAAACATAGCCCTTCCCATCATTGCGGTGAAACTGCGGTAAATTTGAACCAGCAAAAGCTCCAACCACGGAGCGGACCTTGTTTGGATTTTTAATATCAAAGGCTGGGTGCTCAATTAAACCTTTAACTCTTTCAATGGTTGAATCGGTAGGATCTGTTGCCTGTGCCGAAAGCCACTTATTGACCACCAACTCTTCGTTTTGCCATTTACGATAAAAGTCGTCAGCAATTTGCTCTTTCTGGCTATAATTAGAATGCATAAGGAGTTGCAAAGCGGTTTCAGCGTCGGTCATGTTATTACTGTTAACTAACTGACTAACCGCAAGCTCATAGGCTTTTGGCTTATCAAGCGCAACAAGATAACTTAAACAGACTCCGGCAAAAGCACGTTTGGCAATAGCTGCTTTATCCTGCTTAAAGGCTCCTACATGATGATTGGCCTGATAATGCACCAGCCAATCCATCTCCAGCTGTTTTGCCAATTCACGTTTAAGGAAATCATGCGCAGCAATAAGGTGATCAAGATTAACCCGCTCCACCTCTTCAATAAGTGCTTTAATGTCTGGTAACGTTAATGCCAGTGCTTTAAAACGACCATCCAACGACTCATCTGACAACAAGTTCTGAACCGCATTGACCAGATGAAGCGGGAATTGCATCGGTTCACCAGCTTCCTGCTCAGCGCATAGCTGCCAGATCACCCGGGCAAACAGCCTCTGCCCCGCTTCCCAGCGATTAAAGGAATCCTTGTCATGAGCATACAGAAAAGCCAGCTCCTGATCGTTGTAATCATAAAACAGACGCACTGGCGCAGAAAAGTTACGCAATAATGACAATACGGGCTTATGTGAAACTCCGACAAATTCAAAAGTTTGCTCCGCTTCTGTCAGATGCAAAATGTCGCCAGTTAACTGCTCCTTATTAGAAGCCAATTCAAGCGGTAGATCATTGCCGTCTTTATCAAGTAGACCCAGCTTAAGCGGAATGTGGAATGGTTGTTTGTTGGACTGCCCTGGTGTATCTGGGCATGCCTGTCCAATTTGTAGCGTCAGTTTTTTATGTAACTCATCATATTCGCTGGTTACAGTTACTTCAGGGGTTCCTGCCTGTGAGTACCAACGTCGAAATTGTATTAGGTCATAGTCATTAGCATCTTCCATAGCACTGACAAAATCTTCACAGGTGACGGCCTGACCATCAAACCGTTCAAAATACAAATCCATACCGCGCCTGAATCCATCAGTACCCAATAGGGTGTGGTACATACGAATAACTTCCGCTCCTTTGTTATAAACAGTAACCGTATAAAAGTTATTCATTTCGATGTAGCTGTCGGGACGGATCGGGTGTGCCATTGGTCCAGCATCTTCTGCAAACTGATGCGATCGAATGACTTTAACGTCTTCAATCCGCTTTACTGCATGATCAGTCTGATCAGCGGTAAACTGCTGGTCTCTGAATACTGTTAGCCCTTCTTTCAAGCTCAACTGGAACCAGTCACGACAGGTGACTCGATTGCCAGTCCAGTTATGAAAATACTCATGTGCAATCACGGCTTCGACATCTTCAAAATCCTGATCGGTCGCCGTTTCTGGATGGGCCAGCACATATTTAGTATTAAATATATTGAGCCCTTTATTTTCCATGGCTCCCATATTGAAATCACCAACGGCCACAATCATGTAGATATCTAGATCGTATTCGAGTCCGAACACTTCTTCATCCCAGGCCATGGACTTTTTGAGGGATTCCATGGCGTGATGACACTGCTCAAGCTTTCCTTTATCAACATAGATTTCAAGCTTGATTTCTCGTCCTGACCGAGTTGTAAAATGATCTTCCAGCAAGTCATAATCGCCTGCGCACAATGCAAACAGATAGCTGGGCTTACGAAATGGATCTTGCCAGATGGCATAGTGACGACCATTGGCTAAGCTACCATGCTCAATCTGGTTACCATTAGACAGTAAATGAGGGTATTTCTTTTTTTCAGCCTCAATGCGCACAGTAAAGGTGCTCATCACATCGGGACGATCAAGATAATAGGTAATTTTGCGGAACCCTTCAGCTTCACACTGAGTGCAAAACTTTTCACTCGACAGGTATAAGCCTTCCAGGCTGGTATTCTGTGCAGGATAAATTTTGACTTTAGTAACTAGCTCAAAAGACGCCTGCTGATAATCTAATCCATCTATTTTATTGAGCCAGATAGTGAGTTGCTCTGAGTCAACTTCATACTGCTCCTGCACAAGCTTCTGCCCAGCGACTTCAATACCCTGTAATTCCAACTCTTCGCCATCAAGCACCAGAGCACCAGAAGACTCAGCTGCCGGGTTGGCCTGTAACATCATACGAGCAGTTACAATTGCGTAATCATCAAACAATTCAAAATTTAATGAAACTTTATTAATGAGAAAAGCAGATGGCTTATAATCTTTGCGGTATTTTACTGAGATACTATCGCTGGTCTTCATAAAAGCTCTTTGTTAGATGTCCAAAACTATTCTTAATTAAATTGGCGTTATTGTAGCAATCATGGAAACTATTCGATATAAAAGACTTCGTCAAAACAAACTTACTCGATGAAGACATCACAATGTGCCAATGTTCAACCTTAGCCGACATCCTGCTTGGTGATGATGAAATCATCAGCAACCATCCTCAACACCCGCTGCATGGACTGGATGAAGTTGACTGGAATCCTTCGCAATGGGCCTGTTTGAATCAGTGTTCGGAGTGTGGCCAGTATTGGCATATTGATATCGCCAGAGCTAATCAGATTGGAATATGTGTAAAAGTCAGGAACCGAGATGCATGGCAAAAATTGGATACCACTCATGCACGAATTGATCTAATGGTTCAAAACCACGGTGGATTAAGCTTTGAAATATGCAAATGGAAACAGTGCAATAAGAACTGTGTAAAAGGCTTGGCTTTTTGCCCGGAACATGCTTATTTCGAGATGGATATCAAAGCTTAAATATTGATACTTATTCTAGCTGTCAATGAAAACTCAACTTCGATAACTGGCTGAATTTTGGTTGAAAAGCGATGAAAAAGGATTAGTTTTAATAATCATTAAACGTACTACTGACAACAGAATTGATGGATCACTGGTCAGAAGAGCCAGTCACTATACAAAAGCCTTAAAAATCCGTACAATCGCCACCGAAAACAGCTGTTTTTAACCATGGGAAAGCTCAAATTGACGGCCGAGCGAATGCTCTAACTTATTAATAAATAAGTACATTTTTAAAGTGGCGAATAACAAATCACTCTTCATAAACCGTTAACGAAAAAGCTTTATAAATCACGTATAATCGAACAAATCTTGCGAGAAGGTTCGATTAGACCAAAATTGTGAATCAACTTTCCCAGTAACCTTAGGAGAATGTAGCCTTGACGACTACAACTGTTGCTTCTTTTGAAATCAAGTACCACCAGTATCTTGATGCTCAGGGTAAACCAACCCAGGAACTACCCGCATTTGCCAAAGATATGGATAAAATGCGTAAACTTTATCGCGATATGGCGCTATTACGTGCTTTTGATGCAAAAGCATATGCCTTACAACGTACCGGTAAAATGGGTACCTACCCTGCTTCATTAGGTCAGGAAGCCATCGGCATTGGTTATGGCGATGCAATGACTTCTGAAGACGTCCTTATTCCTTATTACCGTTCAACTGGTGCCATGTTGAAACACGGCATCACCATGGAAGAAATCCTTCTTTATTGGGGCGGTGATGAATCAGGTTCTAATTACTCCGTAGCAAAAGAAGACTTTCCAATCTGTGTACCCATTGCTAACCAGATCATTCATGCTTCTGGCGTTGCAAAAGCTATTCAGATGCGCGGTCAAAAGCGTGCAGTCGCCACTGAAATTGGTGAAGGCGGAACGTCAGAGGGTGATTTCTACGAAGGCATTAACGTTGCTGGTATCTGGAACCTTGGTGTTGTATTCATGGTAAACAACAACCAATGGGCAATTTCTGTACCGACTGAAATCCAGACCGCTTGTGAAACCTATGCACAAAAAGCTATCGCAGCTGGTATCGAAGGCGTACAGGTTGATGGTAATGACATTATTGCAGTTAAGCAGGTTGCAGAGTATGCATTTGAGAAAGCGCGTAACGGTGGTGGTCCAACATTGATTGAAGCCATCACTTACCGTTTGTGTGACCACACAACCGCAGACGATGCATCTCGCTATGATGATCCAAAAGTCAAAGAAGAAGCCTGGAAAAATGAACCAATGGTTCGTTTGCGCAAATACCTCGAAGCCAATAAAGCCTGGTCGGATAAAGATGAGGAAGCCATGAAAGCTGAAATTGCTAAAGAGGTTGATGCAGCAGTTAAGGCTTATGAAGAGACACCAAAACCTGGTCCAGAATTAATGTTCGACCACTTGTACGCGGAACTACCAGAACTGACAAAACCACAACGTGAAGCAGCGATCAAGCTGGCCGAAAAAGCGCGAGGTGCAAAATAATGGCAGCGATTACTTTAATTGAAGCAGTCAATGCAGCAATGGCCTATGAGCTTGAGCATGATAAAGATGTTGTATTATTCGGTGAAGACGTCGGTAAAAACGGTGGTGTATTCCGCGCAACCGATGGTCTACAGAAGAAATATGGTACAGACCGTGTCATTGACTCCCCTCTCGCCGAGTCAATGATTGCTGGTCTTGCCGTTGGTATGGCCGCGCAAGGTATGAAGCCAATCGCAGAAATGCAGTTTATGGGCTTTATCTTCCCTGCGGTTGACCAAATTTTCTGTCACGCTGCCCGTATGCGCCACCGTACACGTGGCCGTTTGACTTTGCCGATGGTGATTCGAGCGCCTTATGGCGGCGGTATTCACGCACCAGAGCATCACTCTGAGTCAACTGAAGCCTTGTTTGCTCACATTCCTGGCTTAAAAGTGGTTATCCCTTCAAACCCAAGCCGTGCATATGGCTTAATGTTGGCAGCTATTCGTGACCCTGACCCAGTGATTTTCCTTGAGCCAAAACGTGTTTACCGTATTGTTAAGCATGAAGTAGAAGATAATGGCGAAGAATACCCATTGGAAGCATGTTTCGTCGATCGCGAAGGTTCAGATATTACCCTGATTTCATGGGGTGCTATGATGCATGAGACCTTGCAGGCTGCCGAAAAATTAGCAGCAGAAGGTATTGATGCCGAAGTGATTGATGTGGCGACTATCAGCCCAATCGACATGGACACTATTCTTGAGTCTGTTCAGAAAACAGGCCGTGTCTGCATCGTACAGGAAGCACCAAAGTCTGGCTCGATAGGCTCTGAAATTGCCGCTGAAATTGCTGAAAAAGCTATTCTAAGTCTACTCGCGCCAATTGGTCGTGTTTCTGGCTACGACACAGTCATGCCATACTACCGCTTAGAAAAACAATACATGCCGACCGTGGATCGCATCCTCGATGAAGCACGCAAAATCATGGAGTACAAATGAAACAGTTTAACTTACCCGATTTAGGTGAAGGCTTACCAGATGCGGAAATCGTACGCTGGTTAGTTAAAGAAGGTGATGAAGTAACTGTCGATCAGCCTATGGTCGAGATGGAAACTGCTAAAGCCGTGGTTGAAGTGCCTTCTCCATTCGCCGGTCGTATCAGTAAATTGCATGGCAAAGAAGGTGATGTGATTGATGTCGGCGCGGTTTTGGTCTCCTTTGGTGAAGTTGGTGAAGTAGCTGAAGAAGCGCCTGAACCAGCTCCAGTTGCTGAAACTACAAAAGAAGAAGCCCAGCCACAGTCATCAGCTCCAGCAGCTGGAAGCGATACTTTCTTACTACCGGATTTAGGTGAAGGTTTGCCAGATGCGGAAATCGTACGTTGGCTTGTTAAAGAAGGTGATACGGTTACCGTTGATCAGCCGATGGTAGAAATGGAAACTGCTAAAGCAGTAGTTGAAGTGCCCTCTCCTTTTGCTGGCAAAGTGTCTAAGCTTTATGGCCAGGCTGGTGACGTAATCGAAGTCGGCGCACCTCTTGTCGAATTTGGTGGCACTGGCGGAAGTTCTGGTGGAGAAAGCAAAGCAGCGGCGCCAGCAAAACAGGAAGCTGGCGAAGAAAAGCGCGCAGACAGTGGCACTGTCGTTGGCGCCGTTGAAGTCGGTAACCATGTTGTTGCTGAAACAGCCAACGCCGTAATAAAAGCACTAGCCAAGAAATTGAAAGTGGATTTAACAAAGGTTAAAGGTACTGGCAAAGATGGCGCTATCACACAGAAAGATGTACGTGAAGCGGCCAAGTCAGGAGCAACAGCCTCAACCACTACAGCAGAGCAACCACAACAAACAGCCGGTGTTGACACTTCAAATCCGCTAGCCTACAAAGCCTCGCCTGCAGTACGTGCATTAGCTCGTAAACTTGGTGTTGATTTGGGCGATTGTAATCCAACTGGTCGCAAAGGTTCGATTACCCGCGACGATGTTGAACAGGCCTCAAAAGGTGGCTCTTCAGCTCCGCGTCAATCGCAACCAGCCATGTCAGCACAACAGGCCAAAGGCTTACCAGCTGTTAGCGTGGAAGTGCAACCCGAGAAAGTGCGTGGTGTTCGTCGCGCCATGGCGATGGGTATGGCAAATTCACACGCTACCGTGGTTCCTACTAGCCTTGTTGAAGATGCGGACATTACTGCATGGCCAAAGGGTACTGACTCATTAGCACGCTATGTTCGCGCGATTGTTACTGCTGCAAAACAGGTTCCAGCTATGAACGCCTGGTTTGATGGTGAGAACTTCGAACGCTTGCTACACCCTAACGTCAATGTAGGTATTGCTGTTGATTCTCCGGACGGATTATACGTTCCGGTTGTGCATAACGCAGACCGCATGGATATGGCAGGCGTACGTTCTCGTGTTCAAGAATTACGTGAAAAAATTGAGACCAAATCTTTGAAGCAGGATGATCAGCAAAACGCGACCATCACCCTTTCAAACTTTGGCTCAATCGCTGGCCGTTACGGTACTCCGGTAGTATCGCCACCTCAGGTAGCAATTCTTGGTACTGGCCGTTTCCGTAACGAACTGAAGCTAACGGATAAAGGCATCACCAACGCAAAAATGTTGCCACTGTCCCTAACCTTTGATCATCGCGCCTGTACTGGCGGTGAAGCAGCCCGCTTCTTGGCAGCTGTTATTGAAGACTTGCAGTTAGCTCGATAATTCAAGCAACTGGTAGTTAAAAAAGCGCAGCGTTAGTTTCTAATCTGCGCTTTTTTCTTGTCTTTCCACTTTTTCTATTTCTCTTATCATTGCAAACTTGCCTGTCATTAGTTGACCTCTACGTTTATCGCACCACCAGCGATAAATTGGGTATGTAATCAAACTTGTTGAAAAGCCAATGATAAAGAACAAACCCATACCGGGTATAAAAGATATTAAGTAACTAATAAAAGAAAAACTTAACTCTTTATTTAAATAGATAAGATAAATATACAAATAGATAGCATACACCACTGGCAAGCCAACCAGATTAAAAATAGCTATTTTTATATAACCCTTAAAATCTAACTGTACTCTTGCCTTTGTGTCATAGTGTTCTTCTATAATTTTTCTCTGATGATTCAAACCACTTTCCCTCTGTAATATTTGAAAACATTTGTATCCTAGCCGAACACTTTGCCCTTTGCTATGCTCATTAGCGATTTTGTATTGAAAATACTTGATAGATTTATCTGCTTGCGGAGGCTCTTGTGGAAATAAGAATGAATAAATTATTACTGACTGGCTTGCTGAGTAGCTTATTGGCTACTTCAGTTTCTGCCAAAGAAGCCAATGATCCTTATATCTGGCTTGAAGACGTAGAAGGTAAGAAAGCCCTTGAGTGGGTTGAAGAGAACAATAAAGTCTCTTTGAGCTACCTGCAATCTCAACCTCTTTATAAAGAGTTATATGAAACCAATCTGGACATTTTAAATTCTGATGAGCGCATTCCGTACGTCAGCGAAATGAATGGCTATTTTTATAACTTCTGGCGTGATGAAAACAATGTACGCGGAGTATGGCGTCGCACCACTTTGGAAGAGTACAAAAAAGAAGAGCCAAAGTGGGAAGTGATTCTTGATATTGATGCCTTGGCAGAAAAAGAGAATGAAAACTGGGTATACAAGGGCTCAAACTGCTTGTATCCAGATTACGAACTGTGTCTGGTCAGCCTTTCTCGCGGCGGTGCCGACGCTACTGTAGTTCGTGAGTTTGATGTTGAAACTAAAAGCTTTGTTAAGGGCGGTTTTCAATTACCAGAAGCGAAAAGCAATTTAAGCTGGATAGATGAAAATACTGTCTTTGTAGGCACGGACTTTGGTCCTGACAGCCTGACCGACTCCGGTTACCCACGCATCGTCAAAGTTTGGGAGCGTGGACAGAAGCTTGAAGAAGCAACGACTATTTTTACTGGTAACCAATCCGATGTTGCGGTTCAGGGCTTTGTAACACGAGACAAGGAAGAGTCATATAAGCTTATCTACCAAGGCCTGGATTTTTACACATCTGAAATCTATTTGCTTAATGACGATGGTCTAACACAACTAGAGCGACCAAAAGATAGCTCTTTTAGAGCAATCAATAATGGACAATTATTGTTAGAGTTAAAATCAGACTGGACTATTGGTGACAAGACTTTCCAGCAGGCTTCATTACTTTCGATTGATATTAATGAGTATTTGAAAGGTAAAAAGAACTTTACCGAAGTATTGGTTCCCGATGACCGCACAGCGATCAGCGGTATTTCGTCTACTAAGGATTACTTGCTCATTAACTTGCTGAAAGATGTCAGCAGCGAATTACATCGCTACTGGTATGCTGATGGAAAGTGGCAGAGCAAAAAGATTGATTTGCCAGAGTTTGGGGCACTCAGTGTTGCAGGAACCAGTGACAAACATAATAACTTCTTTGTTAACTACACCAGTTTCCTAAAGCCTAGCACCCTCTTCTACTTTGATGAAAAGCAAAAAGAATTCAGCGAGCTTAAAAGTCTTCCTGCATTTTTTGATGCAAAGCCATACAAAGTTGAACAGCATTTTGTGACGGCAAAAGATGGCGTTAAAGTACCTTACTTTATCGTGATGTCTAAGGATATCGAGTACAACGGTAAAAACCCGACTCTTCTTTACGGTTACGGTGGTTTTGAAGTGTCATTGAATCCGAGCTACTCGGCATTGACTGGTAAAAACTGGCTGGAACAAGGTGGCGTTTATGTTCTGGCCAATATTCGTGGCGGCGGTGAGTATGGCCCAGATTGGCATCAGGCTGCATTGAAAGAAAATCGACATGTTGCGTTCAACGATTTTATAAGCGTGGCAGAAGATTTGATTAAACGGAAAATCACTTCCGAAGAGCACCTGGGTATTCGTGGTGGTAGTAACGGCGGCCTCTTGGTCGGCACAGTTGCGACCATGCGTCCAGACCTGTTTGGCGCAGTCGTTTGCCAGGTACCACTATTGGATATGAAGCGCTTCAATAAACTCCTTGCTGGCGCTAGCTGGATGGGCGAGTACGGTAATCCTGATAATGAAGATGAGTGGAACTATATTAAAACCTATTCACCGTACCACAATGTCCATGAAGATGAAGATTACCCACGAATCTTCTTCACTACGTCGACGAGAGACGACCGTGTTCATCCTGGACATGCTCGAAAAATGGTTGCCAAGATGCAGGCTATGGGCCATGACGTTCTGTATTATGAAAACACAGAAGGTGGCCACGGCGGTGCGGCTAATAACGAGCAGACCGCAAAGCTCTATGCACTGATCTATACCTACTTGGCCGATCAGCTCAAGTAAGCTGTTTCAATACTTCTATTGAAATATGACAAAGGGCCTCATGAGGCCCTTTTTCTATTAACCGGACAAATCACACCAAATATATAACCAAAAGTTCATTGACCCATTCGCTTTTTAAAGCCATCATCAACCTTATGAACACATTCCAACACACAGCTCAGTCCATTACGGATATCCCCGCAATTCTTCCCGTACCCGGAAAGTCTCGGCTTGCGCTGTGTGAATATTTATTATGGTAAGTTAAAACGCATAACCCAATATAAATAAGATTAACCACAAAACCCTCAAGCCAAAAGGTTTGCGGGTTTTTTTATGCTTGAGAGAAATCCTAATGAAAGAAATTAACTTTGACCGTTACCAAAAAATTGTCATTAAAGTGGGTTCGGCCTTAATTGCGCCAGACGAGCGAGCCTGCTCTGCTGAATACTGCCTGCCGATAGCCAACTTTATCAAACAGTGCCTTAAAGCCAATAAGGATATTGTTATTGTCTCATCCGGTGCCGTAGCAGCAGGCTTTAATCAACTCGGATTAACAGATCACCAGCTCAACCTTGAACAAAAGCAGGCTCTGGCCGCCATAGGACAATCTATCGTCATACGCCATTGGCAACGTTTTTTTGACCAGGAAGTTGCCCAGGTACTTTTAACAATCGACGACATTAATAATTTAAAACGAGCTTACAATGCTCAGAAAACATTCAAACAGCTCGCACAATTCGGCGCCCTGCCCATTGTTAACGAAAACGACACCGTGGTTACTGAAGAGTTAAAATTTGGTGATAATGACATGTTAGCAGCACAGGTTGCCATGCTAACGGATGCCGATTTACTACTTATCTGCAGCGATGTCGGTGGCTTATATGATGATAATCCCTATCTGAACCCGGAGGCCAGGCTGATCACATTCATCAAACCTGATGACACCCAATGCCAAACTTATGCCCAAGGCAGCCATAACCCTCGCTCCATGGGTGGTATGCTAAGCAAGGTTCAGGCAGCGCTGACTGCAACCTATAAAGGCATCGACTGTATTATCTGTAATGGAAAGACCGAAGCCTATAACCTGCTTTTGCTAAATCAGAACCCTGGTAGCTGGTTTGTTGCTAAACCCCAAACACAAGTATCAACAGCAACTTCGGATAAGCACAACTTATCCTAGGCATAAGATACTGTTATTTCAAATAATTTGAAGGAAATTGTGGAATCGCTGAGGTTTGGCTTCATGGATAGTTAGCAATACTTATACTAATGCCACTACCCTACCAGTTAAATCAGCTAAACACCGCTAAGAGGCGCTTAGAGACGTTCTCAGATTTTCTCGGGATTAAATTTGACATTAGAAGCTGTATGTTGACAATGCGAACCGTGCTTACTATTAATTCAACAGTAAAAAACGCAGCAACGGCAGGCCTTGCAGGCCAGTCGAGTGTTTCGTCTGTTGCTACTGCATCGGTCAAAATGATCGTTCGCAGTCCTGTCTTCTAGCACTCCATTCGACATTTCCATTCATACATCCTTTAAATGAAACATAAGGTTTTCCATGCTCGAACATATCGATTTTAGTCAATACAAAAATATAGTCATTAAAGTGGGATCTGCCCTGGTTGCTCCTGATGGTCGTTCCTGCTCTTCAGAATACTGTCTGCCAATTGCGCACTTTATTCGTAAGTGTCACAAAGCCGGTAAGAATGTCACTTTGGTTTCCTCAGGTGCAGTAGCTGCTGGCTACAACCTGGTTAAGCCGGACACCGAGGTGCTAACCCGCAAAGAGAAACAACCATTGGCTGCCATCGGCCAATCTATGGTAGTTCGACATTGGCAGCGTTTCTTTGATGATGTGGTTGCTCAGGTATTACTGACCTCTGCGGATATCAAAAATCCAGAGCGTTCAGAAAATGCCCGCAGCACTTTCCAGACTCTTTTTGAACTTGGTGCCATGCCCATCGTCAATGAGAACGATACTGTAGCGACAGAAGAGCTGACAGTTGGAGATAACGATAATCTGGTTGCTCAGGTTGCCGCATTAACGGATGCCGATCTGTTAATCATCTGTAGTGATATTAACGGTGTTTATGATGACAACCCGAAGGTTAATCCTGATGCTGAGCTTGTGACTCAGTTTAAGGGTGTGAATGATGAAACCATGGCAGTGGGTAAAGACACCAATAATCCTCGTGGTACTGGTGGTATGCAAACCAAGCTACAAGCTGCGCGTTTTGCATCAGAAAACGGTATCGACACCATTATCTGTAATGGTAAAAACGAGAGTTATATGAAGTTGTTTGATAACCAGAATCCAGGGACTTTAATTCACCGTACTTGTAAAGAAGTATCGGTAGCTTAGGAGGAATTTATGACGATGCAAGAGAAATCATTTGAGAGTCAAGAACAGCAAGAGCTGTATGAAATGACTATGCGTGCTAAGCAGGCAGCACAAACGCTGGGTAATTTAACCAGCAGCCAGAAAAACGATGTCTTAGCGGCAATGGCTAAACGTTTAAAAGCCAACCAGGACCAGATCCTGGAAGCCAATAAAAAAGATATCGAATACGCTAAGGAAAACGATCTATCTGATGCAATGGTCGATAGACTATTATTAGATGAAGCGCGTGTTGATGGCATGGTAGATGCCCTACACAATGTCATGAGCCTGGCCGATCCGGTTGGTGAAATGGGTCCAAGCACATTGCGTCCAAATGGCATTCGGGTTGCCAAAATGCGTATTCCATTAGGCGTTGTTCTAATGATTTATGAAGCGCGTCCTAATGTAGCGGTAGAAGCTGCTGCCCTGACACTTAAATCAGGCAATGTAGTGATTCTGCGTGGCGGTAAAGAAGCTTGGCATTCAAACCAGGCACTGATTCAGTGCTGGCACGATGCCCTGTCAGACTGTGGCCTGAGCAAAGAAATGGTCTGTATGGTACCGTCGCAAAGCCATGAAGCAGTCAATCACCTGCTACAGTTCCGTGACACCATTGATTTGGTCATCCCACGCGGTGGTGAGCGACTGATTCGTGCAGTGACTGATAACAGCAAGATTCCAGTGATTCAGCACTTTAAAGGTGTCTGCCACCTGTATGTCGACAAGTTTGCTGATCTTGATAAAGCCGAGAAGCTGCTAAAAGACGGTAAGGTATCGCGTCCGGGCGTCTGTAATGCCTTGGAAAGTCTGGTCATTCATAAAGACATTGCCAATGAGTTCCTAAAGCGCGTGAACAAGTTGGGTAACGAATTTGGTATACAGTTCAAAGCTGATAAAGACTCAGCTGCACAACTGGACAATGCCACTGAAGCCAGCGCAGACGATTACCACAACGAGTACTTGAGTCTTGCCATGAGCGTTAAACAGGCAGATTCCTATGATGATGCAGTTGCTCATATTCTGGAGCATAGCTCAAGCCACACTGAAGTGATTGTTACTGAGAATATTGACCGTGGTAATGAGTTTGTTCGCCGCATCAACTCATCAGTAGTTATGGTCAATGCATCATCACGTTTCTCAGATGGTGGCGAACTAGGTCTTGGTGCTGAAATCGGTATCTCAACCAGTAAACTGCACGCCTATGGCCCAATGGGACTGGTTCAGTTAACCACTGAAAAATATGTAGTCACTGGCCAAGGCCAAGCCAAGCACTACTAACGCAAGTGTTTATTAAAGCGTTCGAGCAATAGGGTCGACTAGCCCTATGCCAAAGCCGCGGGTTTCAAAACCTGCGGCTTTTTTAATGTTTTGCTATTTATTGCTCTACAATGTAATTAATAAATACAGTTAAAAAGCCAGGGGTTTTAAATCGAGACTTAGATACAAGGCTATCATTAGGTGTATCTACTAAATGAGCATATAAAGTACCAGCAAGCTGCGGATAATCCATGTGTCCTTCTGCAAAGCTAAGTTCATAGTAGCCATCAATATTGGCACAAAAACTTGATATACGCTTTATCACCTTATCATCTTTACTCCGTTTAGTGGTTAAAAAGTCCTTGTGCTCAGCATCCATCTTTTTAACTTCTTCCTCGAAGCGATCATAATCTTCCCTGGTACTGAACCAAAGATAGTCAGATCCATCCCGGTTATCCCAACCATAATCAATTAAGTCACCACTATTCTCATACTTATAAACCATACTGGTTCCAACCATAGGAGGTATGTATTTAATTATTTGCCCTTTTGAATCAAACTCATAAGCAAAGGCGATACAAGAGTGTTCAGCATCAAGATCATCAAAAACTGCTACATGGATCTGACTGATTTTATTTTTTAATATTTGCCTTTGATCGATAAACTCAAAACCATTAAAGGATGGTATTTCTTGTTCTTCTACCTCTGCACCAACCTCTTGAACAGTGAAAAGAGCAGCCAAGATTAATATAATTCGCATAGATATTTTCCCTTTTTATCAGTAGCACGTTAACAAATAAGCCAATGTCAGCAAACATATCATATTTCTCACAACATCTCTTTCACAAGATTCATTACTGTTATGCATGGCCCTTTACATTGATGGCAACCCAATATAAATACAAAACATAGAATGGTTTAACCCACCCTATATTTTTCGCAAGATTTTATAGCAAAACGCTCTAACCAATTTAAATTCCTAAAGATTCCTGTATATTCCTTGTTATTCCAGTCTATTCATCTGGTTATTCCTCAAGCTTTTAAAAACAATAAAAAGGTCACTTTTCGTGTGGCTAACGACATTAATTTTATGGAGAAACAACAATGACACTTGGTGAAAAACTACGCGCTTTACGCTCAACCAGCGGCTGGACTCAGCCTGAATTTGCTAGAAAGCTTGGGATTGAACAGTCCTACCTCTCAAAGTTAGAAAATGACAAAAGCATCCCCTCCACGGAAATGTTCGACAAGCTATGCACAGCATACGAGGTAACGCCAGATGAGATGCTGAAGGGATTAAACAGCGACTACATACGTAAGAACTTGATGCATATACCCATCATCGCAAACTCAACGAATAATAAACATGAAGTATCTATAGGAAAACGAAAAGCAGCGGTTATTGTTTGCTCTACCTTTATCTTGGTGGCCGTTCTATTTCTTTTTATGGCTCACTTAGAACTACTTTCAAGTAATAAGCAATATGAATACCGGTCAACTGGTGTGGACTTCAAGCATGAAATCAATGAATGCTTAAAAGCCGATGAGGAAAAGCATTGCTATATTAAGTTTACTGGTAGCTATGTCCCACAGAAGTTTAATCAAACAACGCATAACAGGAACTCTGACAGTATTATCACGCGTGAATACAAAGGAGAGTCTTTTACAGTAAAGCTCAATGAGGGATTTAGAGACTACTATGTCAAAAGACTTGAAGATAAGCGGAGCACTGCCAACAACATATTCTTGATCTTGGCGGTATTTTTAATGACGCTCGGTGTTCTGGGGTTAATTGTAGAATCTAGGTTCTACAGCATCGACAAAAATACTTGAGCAGAATGGACGTAGACAAAAAAAAGCTGCTAATGTTTCCATTAGCGGCTTTTGCTTCCCTCTCCAATAGAAGGAGAAAAGATTTGGTGGGTTGCACAGGAATCGAACCTGTGACCACCTGATTAAAAGTCAGATGCTCTACCGACTGAGCTAGCAACCCAAATCTCTGGTCAGGCCTTGGCCTAACTCGATGGCGCGTATAATACCTTTTTGAGCTGAAAACTCAAGTCTAAATTCAGAGAAATTATGACTTTATTGAGGTTTTCTATCGGTACATTATTTCAGGAAGTAAAAGACTCAGAATAACAGGCATAAAAAAACCGCTAATGTTACCATTAGCGGCTTTTTTGTCCCCTCTAGTAGAGGGTTAAGAATTTGGTGGGTTGCACAGGAATCGAACCTGTGACCACCTGATTAAAAGTCAGATGCTCTACCGACTGAGCTAGCAACCCAAATTCTCTTTCGAGAGTCACCAAAGTGCGTTTTTGGTGAGACGCGTATAATACTGTTTTTTGCAGAAAATACAACCTTTTGTTGACTCTTTTCTGAATTTTATACGCTCAAAAATTGGTCTATTCGGCTTCTTCTATCCAGGCCATTTGGATGGCTTCAAGGATACGCTCACCACAACGCTTTGGATCATCGTCAAAGTCTTCAAGCCCCATCACCATCTTCTGTAAATCTACGAAGTTAACCGTTTTAGGGTCAACCTCCGGGTGCTTTTCATAAAGCTCAATAGCAATATCTAAACTATCTATCCATTTCATGGCAACACTCTCTTAAAACTAGCCTCTAATGACGCTCGGAAACCTGGTTAATGGTGTATTTCGGAATTTCGACGGTTAAGTCTTCATCATCCACTATGGCCTGACAGCTTAAGCGCGACTCAGGCTCTAATCCCCAGGCCTTATCCAGCATGTCGTCTTCCAGCTCATCACTTTCTTCTAATGAATCAAAGCCTTCGCGGACGACAACGTGGCAAGTGGTACATGCACAGGACATTTCACACGCATGCTCAATTTCAATATCATTACGCAGAGCAACATCCAGTATCGTTTCGCCCTTCTCAGCTTCGAAAACGGCTCCTTCTGGACATAACTCTTCGTGCGGTAAGAAAATTACTTTAGGCATTATAAACCCTTATATTTCATCAATTTCATGACCAACCAGAGCTTTTGCAATACTTGCATCCATCCGGCGACTGGCAAACTCTTCAGTACTCTTATCTACAACTTTTATCGCTTCTTCAATGGCCTCAATATCACCATTTTCAGCAATGTAAGCAAGCTGTTTCAGCGCTTCTTCAATAGCATGGCGTTCATCTTTGGATAACAGCTCATCACCATTCTCTGCCAAAGCAGCCTCTACAGCTTCTATCACACGCTTTGCTTCAACCTGCTGCTCACGCAACATGCGCGCTTTCATGTCTTCTTCGGCATGGCTCACTGACGATTGCAGCATCGAGGTGATCTGTTCATCGTTCAGACCATAAGACGGCTTGACCGTAATATCAGATTTTACACCGGTTATAGTCTCTTCGGCAGTCACCTTTAGCAAACCATCAGCATCCACCTGATAAGTCACCTTGATTCGTGCTGCACCTGCAACCATTGGGGGAATACCACGCAATTCGAAACGTGCCAATGAACGACAATCTTCAACCAGCTCACGCTCTCCCTGTACCACATGAATAGCCATCGCAGTTTGACCATCTTTATAGGTGGTAAATTCCTGAGCTCGCGCGATAGGAATTGGTGTATTTCTTGGGATAATTTTTTCTGCAAGTCCGCCCATGGTCTCAACACCAAGCGAAAGAGGAATAACGTCAAGCAACAACATGTCCTCATCACTTTTATTACCAATAAGAACGTCGGCCTGAATTGCTGCACCAATCGCAACTACTTTGTCAGGGTCGATATCAGTCAGGGGCTTTTTACCAAAATACTCTTCAACTTTTTGACGAACTAATGGTACACGAGTCGAGCCGCCCACCATCACAATATCTTGCACTTCAGAAGCTTTCAGACCGGCATCTTTCAATGTTCGACGACAGGCGGCTAGAGTTTTATCCACAATAGAGGCAATTAATGACTCCATCAAAGCGCGATCCATTGAGCCCTTCCAGTGCATAAAGTTAATTTCAACGCGTTCTTTGTTGGTTAAAGCCTCTTTTACTTCACGCGCTTTAATCATGGCCATTTGATAGGCGCTACGATCACCTTTATCAATGTTAGCCTGCTCGACAAGATATCCAGCAATCGCTCTATCGAAATCATCGCCACCAAGAGCGCTATCGCCCCCAGTTGCCATAACTTCGAATACACCTTTTTCAAGGCGCAGGATTGAAATATCAAAGGTGCCACCACCCAAATCATAAATGGCATGAATACCTTCACTGCCAGTATCCAGGCCATAAGCCACTGCTGCTGCTGTCGGCTCACTAATTAAGCGCAGGACTTTTACGCCCGCGATTTGAGCTGCATCTTTAGTTGCCTGGCGCTGTGCCTCGTCAAAATAGGCAGGAACAGTAATAATAACACCGCCCAATTCATCACCCAATGATTCCTCAGCACGTTTTACTAAGGACTTTAAGATTTCACTGGAAACTTCGACGGGATTTTTCATGCCGCAATCGGTTTCAACCGCTGGCATACCTGTACCCGAAGCAGTCAGCTGATTGGCGCTAAACTCTTTTATCTTTTGCACGTCTTTGAGGCCACGTCCCATTAGTCGCTTTACTGAACTAATAGTATTTTTAGCATCAGAACAGACAAATAATTTCGCAGATTTGCCTACTGATACAGTGCCGTCTTTTGCGTAATGAACAATTGAAGGGAGGATGTGATCACCTTCCAGGTCAGCTAATGTCTCGGCTTTGCCACTACGTACCGTGGCTATAAGAGAGTTTGTAGTACCCAGGTCTATGCCTGCTGCCAGCCGATGCTGGTGAGGGTCTGTACTTTTACCGGGCTCTGAAATTTGAAGTAACGCCATAAATAATACTTACTGTTTGAGGTATTTAGCTTAAAAGCTTGTCTTCTGCCTGTTCTATATCGGACAAGGTCTTATGCAAGAATTGCAGCTTATAAATCGCTTTTTGGAGCTCATCCGTATCCAGTGGCTTCTGCAAAAACAGTTCAGCCATCTGCTGTTCCTGGACTTCTTCCAACTCACTAATTTTATCAGCAAACTGGTTAAGCTGAGAAATATCACTGCTGGCTGAAATGTCTTCCAGCTCTTCTCGTAACTCAAGCTGTTGCATCAAAAACTCAGGGTCATTCACGGTATGTTCTTTTGAAGTATCAATACCAGTTTTCAAATGCAGCAGATACTGGGCTCGCTTGACTGGATTTTTGAGTACTGCGAAAGCATCATTAAGCTGAGTTGTTTTTTGCATTGAAAGCATTTGTTGCTGAGAGCCAGAGCTGGCAAACCTGTCTGGATGAACACTGTTGAGAAGCGCTCTCAATTTAGATGACAGTTTTGGTACATCTATAGAAAAATTCGGCTCAAGGCCGAATATTTCAAAGTAGTTTTGCTGTGCTTTAGTCATAATCAGAGTCTGAGTTCAGTAATGCTGGTATTAATTGTTAAAGCTAATGATTAAATTAACTGGTTATACGGTAAAGGACTCACCACAACCACACTCGCCTTTTACATTAGGGTTCACAAACTCAAAGCCTTCATTCAGACCTTCTTTCTTAAACTCCAACCGAGTACCATCCAGGTAAAGTTTACTTTTAGGATCTACTATCACCTTGACGCCCTTATCTTCGAAAACGACATCATCTTCTTCGAGCTCATCAACAAACTCAAGGACATAAGCTAATCCAGAGCAACCTGTGGTTTTTACACCAAGTCGTATGCCAAGTCCTTTGCCACGATTGGCCATAAAACTCTTCACGCGATCTGCTGCTGCATCTGATAAGGTGATTGCCATATTAAATCCTAATCTACTTACCTGGTTTACTGTTAATTTTTCGATTATTGACCGTGCTTATCTTTGTAGTCTTTCACTGCGGCTTTAATGGCATCTTCAGCCAGTACTGAGCAGTGAATTTTTACAGGAGGTAAAGCAAGCTCTTCAGCAATTTGAGTGTTCTTAATTGACTGAGCTTCGTCGATTGTTTTGCCCTTAACCCATTCAGTGATTAAAGAGCTTGAAGCAATCGCAGAACCACACCCATAAGTTTTAAATTTTGCGTCTTCAATAATGCCCTGCTCATTTACTTTAATTTGCAGTTTCATTACATCACCACACGCAGGCGCACCGACCATACCTGTACCTACGCTGTTGTCAGCCTTCTCAAAAGAACCAACATTGCGTGGGTTTTCATAATGATCAATAACTTTTTCGCTATATGCCATAGTAATATCTCCTACGATTGTTTAGTGGGCCTGCCACTCAACTTTAGACAAGTCCACACCATCTTTGTACATTTCCCAAAGAGGCGATAATTCACGTAAACGGCCAATTGAGCTTTGAATTTTCTCAATGGCGTAATCCACTTCTTGTTCGGTAGTAAAGCGTCCGATTGTGAAACGAATCGAGCTGTGTGCCAGTTCGTCATCACGACCCAATGCGCGCAATACATACGATGGTTCCAAACTGGCTGATGTACATGCTGAGCCAGATGAAACCGCTAAATCTTTCAGCGCCATAATCAACGACTCACCTTCAACAAAGTTGAAACTGATATTAATAATACCCGCTACACGTTTTTCAGGATGACCATTCAGATACACTTCTTCCATATCTTTAACGCCATTCCATAAACGCTCACGCAAGCGGATGATACGTTCATTATCGCTAGCCATATCTTCTTTAGCTATACGCGCAGCTTCACCCATACCAACGATTTGGTGAGTCGGCAAAGTACCTGAACGCATACCACGCTCATGGCCACCGCCGTGCATTTGCGCTTCCAAACGAACACGTGGTTTACGACGCACATACAAAACACCGATACCTTTTGGACCATACATTTTGTGGCCTGAAATAGACATCAAATCCACTTTAGTCTTTTCTACATCAATCGGTAATTTACCAGCACTTTGCGCTGCATCGACATGGAAAATGATTTTGCGCTCACGGCACATTTCACCGATAGCATCAATATCCTGTACCACACCAGTTTCGTTATTGACGTGCATGATGCTGACCAAAATAGTGTCGTCACGCATCGCGTTTTCAAGTGCCTTAAGATCTACCAGGCCATCTTCCTGAACTTCCATATAAGTTACTTCGTAACCTTCGCGCTCGAGCTGGCGGGTTGTATCTAAAACTGCTTTATGTTCAGTTTTTACGGTAATGATATGTTTTCCTTTCTTACCATAAAAATGAGCAGCCCCTTTAATCGCTAAGTTGTCTGACTCAGTTGCACCTGATGTCCAGACGATCTCACGAGGGTCTGCATTAATTAATTCAGCTACCTGTTGACGAGCAATATCAACCGCCTCTTCCGCTTCCCAACCAAATTTGTGAGAGCGAGAAGCCGGGTTACCATAGATACCGTCAACACTCATGTATTGAACCATCTTCTCGGCAACACGCGGATCGACTGGCGTAGTTGCTGCGTAATCAAGATAGATGGGTAATTTCATGCTTTTCTCCGCTGTTTCGTTTGCCTATAAACTGCCGTGATATAGCAGCTAATAAATCGTTAACTAAATAAAATAACGTCTTCTTCGCGAAAACGTTGGTTCTGACGCTCTGCAATTTTCTTCACAAACCGTCTTTGAATCACTTGCTCCAAAGTAATTCCACTCAGGAACTGATAAATCTGATCGCTTAATTCACTCCAGAGCTGGTGCGATAAGCAAAGATCGCCATCTTGACAGCCACCTTTACCATTACACTTAGTTGCACTCAGTGGCTCATTGACAGCCAAAACAACTTCAGCGATTGAAATCTGACTGGAGGGTCTTTTCAGTTCATAACCTCCACCAGGCCCACGCACGCTCTCAACCAAGCTTGCTTTTCGCAACTTGGAAAATAGCTGCTCAAGATAGGACAGTGAAATATCCTGTCTGCTTGAGACTTCCGCCAATGTTATGGGGCCATTACCGCTGTGTAGCGCCAAGTCGAGCATGGCAGTTACCGCGTATCGCCCTTTAGTACTGAGTTTCATAAGCTAATCCTATAAATTACATGCCTATGATCCCATACCCGACTAAATTAGTCAACTTTCCGAACCACTAACCATCTTATAAGACGATATATAACTTATTGATTTAATTACCACTAATGATAAACGTCGGTTTCCATTAAAATAATTCATGATCAATATCAAGCAGATACCTAAATAGATTACTAGGATATTATAAGATTAGCTGGTTTTATCGGATTTTGATTTTGTTTCAGGCTGGCCTACATCACTACCAGTAGCATCATGCTTACCATTAGCATCCAATATGGCTTTACAGTCGATGTCCGGTAAATCAAACTCGTTCAGGTCAAAGCCCTTTGATTTCAATGCGCAGCAAATGGAATGAAGCTGGGCTTCCATGGCATTAGCATGAGAATACATGCTTCGAATTGCTTGTGTGAGTGGGTCTTGTTGATCTGCACTGATGCCATAAGCCTCGAAAATTTCATCACCATCATGTTTTGAACGTGATGCTTCCCGGGCAGGTATACCAATAACTGTGGTATCTTCAGGTACATCCTTAACAACAACCGCATTAGATCCTACCCTCGCGTTTTTGTGCAAAGTTATGGGACCAAGAACTTTTGCACCCGCACCAATCACAACACCATCTTCTAAGGTTGGATGACGTTTCCCAGCCTTCCAGCTGGTGCCGCCCAAGGTGACTCCATGATAAATAGTACAGTCGTTACCGATTTCTGCAGTTTCACCAATTACAACACCCATGCCATGGTCAATGAAAAATCGGCGACCGATTTTTGCACCCGGATGGATCTCAACACCAGTTAACCAGCGAGCCAGCGTTGATATTGTGCGAGCCAGCCACTTCCAATTAGCATTCCAGAGCTTGTGCGCTAGACGGTGATACCAGACTGCATGAAGACCAGGATAGTTGGTCAGAATTTCAAAATTGTTACGCGCTGCAGGATCGCGGTGATAAACACTTTTGATATCTTCTTTGATGCGTTTAAACATACTACTGGCCTTTGATTTGACGCTTGATGTACTTATCCATGGAAGATAAAAATCCTCTCAGGATATTTACTTCACCTTTATTAAGATGTGCCTTGGCAAGAATTCTGCGTATTCTAGCAGGTAATAATTTAGGTTGCGCGGGGTTATAGAATTCCGTTTGCTTCATAGTAGATTCCAAATGGTTATATAAGCCATCCACGTCTTCAAAGCTCGCCAATTGTTCGCTCTCTTTATCCAAGTCGTTTAAGTTGGCGTCACTATAATCTTCTACTGCGTAAACATCTTGTGAAGATTCCACTTTACTCGCTATCCGAATTTCATAAGCAATCAACTGAACAGCGGCTGCCAGATTTAAAGACATATATTGAGGATTAGCTGGAATATTAACGTGGTAATGACAAAGCTGTAATTCCTCATTGAGAAGTCCGGTACTTTCACGACCGAAAACAATCGCAACAGGTCTTGCCTCTGGCTGCTCGCGGATTATTTGCCCCATCTCGCGCGGCTCAATTAATGGCCAGGGTAAGGCTCGATTACGAGAACTGGTGCCAATGATTAACCGACAGTCGGCCAGTGCTTCCTCGATGGTATCAACAACAACAGCACTATCCAGTACGTCTAATGCTCCTGATGATCTAACTGAAGCTTCTTCAGATGGGAAATCTTTAGGATTGACCAGCACTAACTGACTTAACCCCATGGTTTTCATGGCTCTGGCAGTAGCACCTATGTTGCCTGGGTGGCTGGTTTGACACAGTACTATCTTGATACTTTCGAGTAGCTGAGTATCAAATTGAGGTTCCTGAGACAGGTTTTGGCTCATAAGATGTTGAAATTATGCATAAATCAATATCCCGATATGATAACAAAGCCAGCACAAATCCCCTATTTATAATCATAATTATTTTACCTGAGCTTATAATTTGATATGATGCGCGCGTTTTTAGCCTTGAGCTAACAGTTCTTTGACAGTGGTGGTATCAACATGAATGCGTACAAAACAATTGCCGTGCGCGCGGCTAACCGTGCGGGTGACTTTATTGCAAAAGCATTTGCCAATCGCGATCGTATTATCGCGCAAAGCAAAGGCACTAATGATTTCGTCAGTAATATCGACGAGCAAGCCGAACAGCTCATCATTGATACTATTCACAAAAGCTATCCTGAGCATGCAATCTTCGCTGAAGAAAGTGGCCATCAGGGCAAAAGTGATGTCGAATGGGTTATCGATCCTATCGATGGCACAACCAACTTCCTTCGCGGCATCCCCCATTTCTGTGTTTCAATTGCAGTTCG
Organism: Kangiella aquimarina DSM 16071; assembly: GCF_000374105.1. Taxonomy (GTDB): domain Bacteria; phylum Pseudomonadota; class Gammaproteobacteria; order Enterobacterales; family Kangiellaceae; genus Kangiella; species Kangiella aquimarina. Next base: position 1,510,205 of record NZ_KB893650.1, on the reverse strand, counting down.
CCAGAAAGGCAAAACCGTTGCTGCAGTGGTTTATGATCCGCTTCAGGATGAAATGTTCAGTGCCGCCAAGGGCTCAGGAGCACAATTAAATAACACCCGCCTTCGCGTTAGTGCTTCTAAGAAGTTAGATGGCGCTATCTTGGCCACAGGTTTTCCATTTAGAGAAGGTCAGGATCTTGATAAATACCTGGAATACTTCCAGGCAGTATACCCACATTGTATTGATATGCGTCGTGCAGGTTCTGCTGCACTGGATCTTGCTTATGTTGCGGCAGGTCGTATGGACGGCTTCTGGGAGTTTGGACTAAGCGACTGGGATACAGCTGCCGGCGTACTTATTGTAAAAGAAGCCGGTGGTATGGTCAGTGACATCAAGGGAAATCAGTACACTGGAGATTCAGCCAGCATTCTTGCGGCCAATCCAGGGGTTTTCAAACACTTCTTACAAACCGTGAAAAACGTCTAGTTCACAACAACACACATTCATTTTCAGAATTCACTAGAGAACGACGGGCCAATTATTATACAATTGGTCTGTCCTCTTACCAGATTCACACAAAGCACAAAGGTACTTATTGATATGAATACTCTGTTTAATGCTCTTTGGGAAGATTATATTGCGATCACTCCTGATGCATTGGCAATTCACAATGAATTCAAAAAGTTAGGTGAAAGTGTTATCACTAACGATCACATAGCACTGAGAACCTTTAATGACGGTTTGATTAACCTTAAACATATTGGCGAACATCTCAAGCAATTCGGTTATCAGGAAGCAGGCGAATACCATTTCGAAGAGAAGAAATTGTATGCAAAGCACTTCGCTCATGAAACCGATAAAGATGCCCCAAAAATCTTCGTGAGTGAACTGTTGTTGGAAGAGTTTTCATCAGAGCTACAAATGTTCTGCCGCGGTTTAATCGCGGAAGCTAACTGGAGTATCGGTAAAAATGGTTTGCAACTGCCAAGCCGCCCTTGGGGTAAAATTTCACGAACAGCTTACGAAAAGCTGCTAGAAGAAAGTGAATATGCTGCCTGGCTTGCTGCTTTTGGCTTACGCGCTAACCACTTTACTGTTTCTGTCAATCACCTATCAAATCTTGCGACTCTTGAAGATGTTAACGAGTTTCTTAAGCAAAAGAATTTCGAACTCAATACCAGTGGTGGCGAAATTAAAGGCAGCGAAGAAGTATGCCTAAAGCAAAGCTCGACCATGGCAAATATTGTCGACTGGAAATTTGAAGACGGCACCTACCCTATCCGTTCATGCTTCTATGAGTTTGCAGAAAGATTTGCAATGGAGAATGGTGAACTATACCAAGGGTTCGTAGCAGCCAGCGCTGACAAAATCTTTGAATCAACCAATGCAGCAGCTTAATAAATAAAGTTAGCAATAAAAAAACCGCCAGTTGGCGGTTTTTTTATGTGTGAGCAGTATTTACTTAAAGTGATTCTACCAACTCTGGAACCACTTTAAATAAGTCAGCTACCAAACCATAATCTGCGACCTGGAATATTGGAGCTTCCTCATCTTTGTTGATGGCAACAATGACTTTCGAGTCTTTCATACCCGCCAAGTGTTGAATCGCACCTGATATGCCAACGGCGATGTATAATTCCGGAGCAACGATTTTACCGGTTTGGCCAACTTGATAGTCATTAGGAACAAAGCCAGCATCAACCGCAGCACGCGATGCACCAACTGCTGCACCTAACTTGTCAGCCAATTGCTCAAGCATGGCGAAGTTTTCACCACTTCCCATACCGCGACCACCAGAAACGATTACTTTTGCTGATGTCAGTTCTGGACGCTCAGACTCGGTTAACTCTTCGCCGACATAATCCACTAAAGCACCATGTTCTGTTGTACCAATCGACTCAACGGAAGCAGAACCGCCTTCATGTGACAAAGCATCAAATGCAGTAGCACGAACGGTAATGACTTTTTTACCGTCGTTGCTTTTAACAGTTGCAATTGCATTACCCGCATACACAGGACGCTTAAAAGTATCATCGCTTTCAATTGCGATAATGTCAGAGATTTGTTGAACATCTAAAAGAGCTGCAATGCGTGGCGCAATGTTCTTACCAAAGGTTGTTGCTGGAGCAAGAACATGAGTAAAATTTTCAGCCTGTTCTACAACTAATTTGTCCAAATCTTCAGCCAGCAAGTGTGCATAATGTTCTGCTTCTGCCAAAAGAACTTTATCAACACCTTCAGCTTTTGCTGCTTCATCGGCTACTGCCTGACAATTATGACCGGCAACTAAAACTACGGTTTCACCAGATAATTCTTTTGCCGCAGCAATAGTGTTAAATGTCGCAGCCTGAAGTTCGCTATTATTGTGTTCTGCAATGATTAAAGTGGCCATTAGATCACCTTCGCTTCATTTTTTAGTTTGTCCACCAACTCAGCAACCGTTTCGACTTTGATGCCTTCTTTACGTGCTGGAGGATTTTCAACAGTTAATGTTTCAGTGCGAGGAGCAACGTCAACACCCAAATCAGCAATCGCGAGCTCATCAAGCGGTTTGCGCTTTGCTTTCATGATGTTTGGAAGAGAGGCAAAGCGTGGCTCGTTCAAGCGTAAGTCAGTTGTAATAATCGCTGGCAATTTGACCGACAGAGTTTGTAGGCCGCCATCAATCTCACGGGTAACCTGAGCTTTACCGTCAGCAACTTCAACTTTAGAAGCAAAGGTACCTTGTCCCCAGCCAAGTAATGCGCCAAGCATCTGGCCAGTCTGGTTGTTATCACCATCAATTGACTGTTTACCAAGAAGAACCATCTCTGGCTGCTCCTTTTCAACAACTGTCTTCAGGACTTTAGCAACCGCTAATGGCTCAAGTTCATCTTCGGACTTAACCAAAATAGCGCGGTCAGCACCTAAGGCCAAAGCTGTACGTAAGCTTTCCTGGCACTGCTGGTTGCCAATTGAAACTGCAATCACCTCGCTAGCTACACCCTTTTCTTTCAGGCGTACTGCTTCTTCGACAGCAATTTCACAGAATGGATTCATGGACATTTTTACATTGGCAGTTTCAACGCCAGTGTTGTCCGCCTTAACACGAACCTTAACATTCGCATCAATAACACGTTTTATTGCAACGAGAATTTTCATGAAAACCCTATCTATGTATAATTTCGCCAGATATAGACGACTGGAGCGCCTATCTTTAGTAAAATAGGCCGCAATGGTGACGTTTTAAGGCCTTAAGGTCAATAGTAAACGGTCAATTTGAGCCAAATTTGAACAGATTTTAACCGTTTTTGAGTAAAAAAACAGATAAGGGGAGAATTAAGTGGAACGTGAATTTATGGAGTTTGATGTCGTAATCGTTGGTGCAGGCCCTGCGGGTCTATCAGCCGCGATTCGCCTTCGCCAGCTGGCAGCCCAAAATGACCAGGAATTGATGGTCTGTGTGGTTGAGAAAGGCTCCGAAGTCGGTGCACACATCCTTTCTGGAGCCGTCTTCGAACCAACAGCTCTTAACGAACTCATTCCTGATTGGCAGGATAAAAACGCTCCCCTTTTGACCAAGGTTGCCGAAGATAATATTTACCTGTTCAAGAATCAGGATAAGGCTACCAAAATCCCAAATTTCTTTGCACCTAAAACCATGCACAATGATGGCAACTACATTGTGAGCTTGGGTAATGTCTGTCGCTGGCTGGCAGAACAGGCGGAAATGTTGGGCGTTGAAATTTTCCCAGGTTTTGCTGCTTCTGAGGTTCTTTATAATGAAGACGGCTCAGTTAAAGGTATTGCTACCGGTGATATGGGTATCGGGCGTGATGGAGAAAAGAAAGATAGCTACATGCCAGGCATGGAGCTACATGCCAAGTACACCTTGTTCGCAGAAGGTTGTCGCGGTCATTTAGGCAAAGAGCTTATTGCAAAATATGAGCTGGATAAAGATAAAGACCCACAGCACTACGGCATTGGTATCAAAGAATTGTGGAAAGTACCAGCTGAGCAGCATAAGCAAGGACTTGTAGTTCATACTGCGGGCTGGCCACTGAGTGAGTCAGGCTCTGCTGGTGGTGGTTTCCTCTATCATATTGAAGACCAGCATGTTGTTGTTGGCCTCATTACTGACCTGTCCTACTCTAACCCGCACGTCAGTCCATTTGATGAGTTTCAGCGCTATAAGCATCAATCAGTCATCAAGCAATACCTTGAAGGCGGCGAACGCATTTCTTATGGCGCGCGTGCGATCACCAAAGGTGGCCTTCAATCGCAGCCAAAAATGTCGTTCCCTGGCGGCTTGTTGATTGGCGATGACGCTGGAACCTTGAATTTTGCTAAAATCAAAGGATCTCACACCGCCATGAAATCAGGCATGATTGCCGCAGAAACAGTCATTGCCGCCATCAACGGCAAGCGTGCCAATGATGATTTGGTTGAATATGCGGAAAACTACAAGAATTCATGGGCCTGGAAAGAGCTGTATGCACAACGTAATTTCGGTCCAGCTCAGCATAAATGGGGCAATTTAATCGGATCTGCTTATGCCTTTATCGACCTGAATATCTTCAACGGTAAACTACCTTGGACTTTACGCGATCCAGAGCCAGATTATGCTCAGATGAAACCGGCCTCGGAGTGTAAAAAAATCCATTACCCTAAGCCAGATGGTAAGTTGTCATTTGATAAGCTTTCATCAGTGTTTGTCTCGAACACTAATCATGAAGAAGATCAACCGGTTCACCTGCAACTCAAAGATTCTTCAATACCGATTGAAGTCAACTTAGAGAAATATGATGAGCCAGCTCAACGCTACTGCCCTGCTGGCGTATATGAAGTTGTTCGTGATGATGATGGAAACAATCCGAAGTTTGTTATCAATGCACAAAATTGTGTGCACTGTAAAACGTGTGACATTAAAGACCCAAGTCAAAATATTAATTGGGTAACACCTGAAGGGACTGGTGGTCCCAACTACCCCAACATGTAATTTATTATGGACAAAAAAAGCGGCTTATAAGCCGCTTTTTTTCACTTCGTGTAACTCTCTATATGACTACAGCTTAAGCTTTCTCTTGAAGCCAACAAATGCCAAAAGCATTAGAGTAATTAGCGGGATACTACCACCACCTGATTTGTTGTCTTCTTCAGTTTCACAAACTTCTGCTTCCCCACTAGTAGGATCAAGTCTAAAAGCTCTTATTTCACCATCTTTAACACCAAAGCCAACAATCTGACCTGAGTTGTTGATACTAGTTGCTTCAGTTAATTTCCAACCAGAGTCACAAGGTATTAGCTCATTAAGGTTTTTCATTTCATCATTTTCATAGATGAAAGCAGCATACTCATTAAGTGTTGGCGAGGAGGCTAAAGCCCGGCCAACAATCTGCCCATTATCATTTATATCTCGGGCTCTAGAGTCATTAAAATCAGGTTGAAAAAAACCTAAAAATGTTAAAGCATCAGAACCACTATTCAAATCATAGTAAAAAGCTTCTTGTCTAGGGCTCGTTAGAGAGAACTGAACACTACCCACAATCTCATTATGGACATTAATACCTTGAGCAAAAGTATAACTATCCTCAAATGTTGGCAATTCAGAAATTTCACTATTGCTGGTGTTAAAAACAAATGACTTAATTGTAAATGTCACTGAGTCCAATAGCGCATCTGAGTAACCTAACGCAAGCCCAGATTCATTGATATCAACTAAATAGGATTGCCTTTCCTGCTCATTAGTTAATGGTTCAACCAATGTGTATATACTGTTATTGTAATCGTAAATAAATCCCCTTTCGTAGGACTCTTGACTCCCTTCAGGTAAAAAATAACCAGTACCTACTATTAAATTATTATCATTTAAAGCATATGCTTTTGTTTGAACAAGGTTTTCATTACTTGGTAATTTTTGAGCTGTGCCATTATCAAAAACGGTTGCGAAATTCTGGATAGTCGTCGCAGTTCCACCATTTTCAAGTTCTGTCTCTGTTATTACATTTGCGTACCCAACTGCGATCATAGAAGAGTTAATGTCTGTTGCCTCACTCAAGCTTCCACCTTCAAGTACGCCAAGATCCGAAGTAAAACTTTCATTGAAAAGTACCGCGTGTGCATTAAACTCTCTTTCATCATTCTCATCTAGTGGGCCATTAGCAGTTCCAACTGCAACACCTTGTTCGTTTATGCCGAACGCGACGCTATAATTACCACCTAGTCCACCCAAGTCAACAACATCATAAGGGGCTGATAAAACCAACCCACTTGTTAGGGTTAATAATGACGCAAGTACCGTTTTCTTAAGTTGCTGTTGTTTCATTCTGTTTCTCTTTGTATTGAAGAATTTAGTTATTAGTTCACTGACTATTCTGCATCAGGTTGTGACTCAGGCTTGGCATCTTTAAAAGCATCCAAGGTTAAACAATGCTGCTCAATATCAACCAGTCGTGGATATGCGGTCAAATCCAGGTTAAAACGACGAGCATTGTACATTTGCGCTACGATGAAGACATCCGCTAATGTTACTTGCTCACCAAAAGCAAAAGGCCCCTGATCTTTATAGCTTTGTAGCTGCTTTTCAATGGCCCCAAAACCTTCGTGAATCCAGTGTGCATACCATTTATCCTTGGCGTCATCACTGACCTTAAGTTCACTTTTTAAATACTTCAGAACTCGAAGGTTATCAATCGGATGAATATCGCAGGCAATAACCTGACACAGGCTTCTGACTTTGGCTTTTGCAAAAGGTTCAGTGGGAAGCAATGCAGGGCCATCAAAAGCTTCATCCAAATACTCACAAATAGCCATCGACTGGCTTAAAAGCTTTCCATTATCATCCAACAAGGGAACTAAGCCCTGTGGGTTTTGTTCAAGGTATTCGGGTTTATGCTGCTGACCACCATCTTTAACTAGATGAACAGGGATCATCTGGTAAGACAGTCGTTTAAGATTTAACGCAATTCGAACTCGATAAGCTGCCGTTGAGCGCCAATAGCTATACAGTTTCAGCATAAACCCTCTCCTTCAATTAACCTTGGGTCTGATATTTTTCAACAACCTGGTTAATTTGGCCAAAGATACTATCGCCATTCTCATCGAACATTTCGATAGTCACACGATCGCCAAATTGCATGAATGGTGTTGAAGGTTTGCCATCAGCAATGATTTCAAGCATACGAACTTCCGCCAAACATGACGAACCAGTAGATTGATCTTTATTCGAAATAGTACCAGAACCCACAATAGTCCCCGCGCTTAAAGGACGAGTTTTTGCTGCATGAGCAACCAATGTTGGGAAGTCAAACACCATATCAACACCACACTCAGGCTTACCTAGTAGCTTGTCATTAAGGTGAGTAACTAGTGGAAGGTACACTTTCTTACCATCCCACTTATCGCCTAACTCATCAGGAGTTACCGCCACAGGAGAAAATGCTGAAGATGGCTTTGACTGGAAGAAACCAAACCCTTTGGCAAGCTCTCCAGGTATTAAATTACGCAGCGACACATCATTCACTGTCATAAGTAAACGAATTGCTTTTTCAGCCTGCTCATTAGTTGCACCCATAGGAACGTCACCCGTAACAACCGCAACCTCTGCCTCCATATCAATACCATACTCTTCACTGGCCATCTTGATATTTTCGCGTGGTCCAAGGAAGGCATCACTGCCGCCCTGATACATCAATGGATCTGTCCAGAATGATTCAGGCATTTCAGCACCGCGTGCTTTACGTACAAGCTCAACATGATTCACATATGCACTACCGTCTGCCCACTGATAAGCTCGTGGTAATGGTGACTCACATTTAGTCTGATCAAATTCAAAAGCATCTGTTGCTTTGCCTTCATTTAGGTCCGCATACAGTAAATCAAGCTTTGGTTTAAAGTTATCCCAGTCATCCAATGCTGCCTGCATTGTCTTAACAAAGCCAGGCTTAACAGCACGGGTTAGATCACGGCTGACAACAACTAGTTGTCCGTCACGAGAACCATCTTTTAAAGTTGCTAATTTCATTATTACTTCCTAAATTCTTGTCAAATATGTTTAATGATTTCGATACAGTTATTTGCTGGCTTTCCAGCTATTGCAGTACTCCACATTTTCAACACTGCTCATTGCATCTGAAACCTCTAAAGCATCACGGGTATCAATCATTACTGCCACTTCATCGGTTTCCTTCTTGGCGTACTTACGCCCTGCTTCGAAGGCTTTCGGATGTGGGCCATGAGTGAAACCAGATGGGTGGAATGTGACCATACCCGCATCAATATTGTCGCGACTGAAGAAGTCACCCGCGTGATAGAAGATCACTTCATCAAAGTCATCATTATTGTGATAGAAAGGAACTTTCAGAGCACCCGGATCTGACTCAATTGGGCGCGGAACGAAAGTACATATCACAAAACGACTGGCCACGAATGTCGTATGAGCCGACGGTGGTAAATGATAGCGATGCGACATTAATGGGCGAATATCGCGCCAGTTAATTCTCACAACAGATAAATCACCATGCCAGCCAATCGCATCAAGCGGCGAATAGTTGAAGTGAACTTTTGACAACTGGTCACGACGTTTAATTTCAACCGACCATGGTGTGTCATCCTGCTGCGCAAGGAACTTATCATTGACGCTTGGTACATCCAGCATCGCTGGGTCAAAAATAGCCTGCGGCCCAACTAAACCTTTTTCTGGAAGTTGGTAGCTGTCGTTGGTTGCTTCAATCAACAACATTGTCATTGGCTCTTGCGGCTCAAGGCGCCACATAGTTCCGCGAGGAATGACAACATAGTCACCATCACGAATTTCCATGTGTCCGTAATCGCAGAATAAATCACCCTTACCCTTATGGATGAACAACAGCTCATCACCATCACCATTTCGCGCCAATGCAGGCATTGCTTCAGCGCATTCCCAAATACGGAATTTACAGCTTGCATTGTGCAACAGCTCTTTGGCGCTCCATGGCGATGCACTGGCCTTATCAAGATCATTCAAATCAAAAGCTCGTGGGCGTAATGGGCCTTCCCATTTTTCCCACGAGGTCGGTGCACGCTTATGATGAAAATGAGCGGTTGGACCGAAGAAACCACTTCGGCCGGCCTCACGCTCATAAATCGCCTCTTCTGGCAAATCTGCGTGGGCCTGACGTGAAATGGTTCCTTCCTTGTGAGGGAACGCAATCCATTTACGCATCTTAAATTACTCCGCGTTGAATCTGGTCAAGTTCGATTGATTCGAAGAGCGCCTTAAAGTTACCTTCGCCAAAGCCCTGATTACCTTTACGCTGGATAATTTCGAAGAAAATTGGACCAATCACAGTATTGGTAAAAATCTGTAATAAGATACCTTCTTCATGCTCCAAGGAACCGTCAATCAGAATACGGTTCTTACGCAACTCTTCAACATCTTCATGGTGTTTAGGAATACGCTTTGGAATCATGTCGTAGTATGTATCAGGAGTATCCATAAACTTCATACCGCCGGCACGAAGATCTTCAATAGTTTTATAGATGTCATCTGTCGATAGAGCGATGTGTTGAATACCCTCACCATTGTACTCTTTCAAGAACTCTTCAATTTGCGACTTCTCATCTGAAGATTCATTAATTGGGATACGAAGTTTATTACAAGGGCCTGTCATGGCTTTAGAGAATAGGCCTGTTTGCTTACCTTTAATGTCAAAGTAACGAATTTCACGGAAGTTAGCGATGTTCTCGTAGAAAGTTGCCCAAACATCCATGCCGCCACGCTTAACATTGTGAGTTAGGTGATCAAGGGTATGAAGGCCTCTACCTTTAGGGAATTTTTCAACACCGTCATAATACTCAAAATCATCGTCATAGAAGCTTTCAGGCTTGTTGCCCCACTTGTCGATGAAGTATAGAACCGAGCCGCCAATGCCATAAACCGCAGGGTGCGACATTTGCTCTTCTTGATCAAAAGGCTTTGCGCCCTTCTCTACAGCATAATCAAAGGCTTTCTGAGCATCAGCAACGCGCCATGCCATTGCACAGGCACATGGTCCATGTTGTTTACTGAACTCATGGAAATAACCGCTCTGTTCTTCATTAACGATAAAGTTGATATCGCCCTGACGGAACAAAACGACGTTTTTGCTCTTATGCTTGGCGATTTCTGTAAAACCAAGTAATTCAAATAATTCTTTTAATTTTTTAACACCCTCTTCGCTAGGTGCTGTGTATTCAACAAATTCAAAACCATCAGTGCCTAGTGGATTAAATGTAGTATCAGTCATGTTTGACTCCTCGAAATTTATAAGAGGCTCCATATCTATTGTTGCAGCCTCTGTCGAAAGTATTCAGACGAAATCATTAACTTGTGATGATGCCCGTCTATTTAAAGGGTTAGCCCGCTTCGCTTATAAACTGGCGAAACTCGCGGACAATGCGCATGCAGCATACGCCATAATTGAATGACGCTAGCTCCACTGAGCGCGAATCTGGTCGGCAACGATAAACGTTGGTGTGATTTGTTTACTGAATATCAATAACATATATGCTATTTGCCCTGTAACAGCTTGATTTTAAAGTGGCTAATTACGATCCCCACATTATGCAACAGCCCGCTAATATTAACAATATCGCGGGCTGCTTGAATTAGAAGGTTCAGTTATGTATTAACTGGCCATTTTCTCTTCTTTTGGTGGATAGAGAGGTTTATGCAAACCAAGCCGTTTGGCTTCCTTAACCATCGACATCACATCAGACTTTGCCAGATCAAATAATTGCTTAAAATCATCAATTACAAAATACTGAGGCTGCATAATATCAATACGGTATGGTGTTCTTAAGATATCAATAGGATCAAATGGTTTACGGATAACGTCTGGGTTTTCCAAACTATGAGGCGTTTCACCTATTGATGAAAGGATACCACCACCATAAATACGCTGGCCTTCTGCAGTATTAATTAAGCCGAACTCTACGGTAAACCAATAAAGTCTAGCAAGGAATACTCGGTCTTCCTTAGATGCAGCGTAACCCAATTTACCGTAAGCACTAGTGAATTCAGCAAAATATGGATTTGTCAGCATGGCGCAATGGCCAAAAATCTCATGGAAAACATCAGGTTCCTGCAAATAATCCATTTCTTCTCGTGTACGGATGAAGGTTGCACAAGGGAACTTCTTATCTGCTAAAAGAGCAAAAAATTTATCAAAATTAATTAATGCAGGGACCCAGGCTACTTCCCAGCCGGTTTCTTTTCGTAAGACACTGGAAACTTCTTCCAGTTGAGGTATGCGGTCTTTAGGCAGGTTAATTTTGTCAAGACCTTCAAAATACTCAGGGCAGGCACGACCTTTGATCAGTTTTTCCTGGCGCGTTATTAATTCGTGCCAAACCTGATGCTCTTCGTCTGTGTAGTGAATAAAGCCATCTTCATCCATCGGACGAGCTTTATACTTGGTACCTGTACCCATGTAATTACCTCTTCAATGTTTTAATGAGTGTTGCTAACTTATCGGTCAAGATAATTTAGCTTCGCAAATTACGCGCCACATTATCAATACCTTGGACCACGAAAACAAGTAAAAATTGCCAAACTCTCGATTTAACGGATGGAACTTTTAAGTATCCTGCAATACTAAAGTTTAGAAACACTTTTCACGTGAATTTAACTTTAAACAAGCTATGCTTGTTGGTATAAATTCAAGCGTTAACTTACTGCCCACCCAACCGGAAAAATGTTCAAAACAGCAATTAAAACAGTGAAAAAAAATCAAACCAACCTATTGTATAAGAGTCAGCATATAACTCACACCAATTTGCCATCATTCAATCAAGGAAGATAATGACAATGCGAACACTATTACTTGTCCAGCTCATTGCTATTATAACGCTTTTTAGTACAGCGCAGGCCAAACCAGCCTATACAGCTGAACAGCAAGCATTTCTTGATGCTGAAAAGGCATTAAAACAGGGTAAACAGCAAGAATACCAGAAGCTCAAAAAGAGTCTCGTTCATTATTCTTTGCTACCTTATCTTGAGTACCAGGAAATTCAGGAAAGCCTGAACAAAAATAGTCAGCAGCAAGTTGATGATTTTATTAATAAATATGAATCATCTCCTTTGAGCAGCCGTCTCCGATGGGACTTAATTCGGGAGCTTGCGAAAAATAAGAACTATGCCCTTTTGGAGCAATATTATCCATTTGGCGCAGTAGCCAGCTATGATTGCCAAATATTGAATCACCAGCTTGATCAGGGAAAGCCGATAAAGGAGCTTTCTGAGCAGATAGCCAATCTTTGGAACGTCTCCAAGTCTCAACCCAAGGAGTGTGACAAGATTTTTGAGAAGTGGATAGATAACAATCAGTTACAACAGGATGTTGCCTACCAAAGGTTTTATCAAACTGCTCATGAAGGACCTATCGGACTGCTCAACTATTTAAAACGTTACCTGCCCCGTGATGAACAGTACTTGGCAGATCTATGGCTTAAAGTCCGCCGCAATCCAAAAGTAGTAACCCGCTCCAACTTCTTTCCCGGTAAAAAACCGAACAAAGAAGCCCCCATTCTTGTGTATGCCGTAAAGCGTCTTGCATGGGGTGATCGGGAGGATGCCTATAACGCCTGGAAAAGAACTCAGAGCCGAGTTCCACTGGCAGGAGCACACAAATCGGACGTTGAGCGAACTCTGTTCCTTGCCCTGGCTACCCAAAACAATCCTAAAGCTGTGGATATGGCAAAGGATAAATTAAAAGACTTACTGGATGACGAACTGGTTAATCATTGGAAATTGGTTACTTTTTTACGCACACAAGACTGGCAAACAATTACCCAGCTTTATGAGTTATTACCATTTGACCAGCAAAGTAGCGAGCAATGGCGTTATTGGTATGCCGTTGCATTAGATGAACTGGGACAAAAAGAAGAAGCAACAATATTATTGACTGAATTAGCTAAAGAACGTGACTACTATGGATATAAAGCCGCGGTCCGCACCAAGCAACCAATATTGTTAAATCACGCACCATTAATTATTCCTGAAGAAGTCATGGAGTCAGTTCGACAGTCTGCTAACGTTGAAAGGGCCAAAGAGCTGTACGACATAGAGCGCTATCTCGACGCTACTCGAGAATGGCGTAGTTTGTTAAATCAATTAAAAACTCCTGAGGAATTTCAGGCTGCAGCAGTGATTGCCAATGAATGGGGCTGGTATAACCAAAGTATTCTGACCATTGCCCGTGCCCAAGTTTGGGATGATACAGACATCCGTTTCCCTACCGCATTTAAAGAAGACTACATTAAGATGGGCAAACAGATTCAACTTCCCCCACATTGGTTAATGGGCGTCGCTCGCCAGGAAAGTGCATACGGGCCCAGAGCAGTATCACCAGCCGGTGCATATGGACTGATGCAGATCATGCCGAATACTGCACAAGCTTTTGCAAGAAAGTTTCAAATTCCTTACTCGCATAGAAGTGACCTGCTTGATCCATCCATTAATATTCAAATGGGCAGTCGCTATTTGCAAATGCGATATGAGGAGCTTGAACAAAACCCAGTGTATGCTTCAGCAGCCTACAATGCGGGGAAAAGCAGGATTGAGGAATGGAAAAAGTATGGGCGTTACCCAACTGAAGTTTGGATAGAAGCCATTCCTTACACTGAAACCCGAGATTATATTAAGAGGGTCATGACCTATCGTCAGGTTTATGCGCTCAAACTTGGGCTTGATGATGATATCTTTGAGTATATTTTGACCACCGAGACTGGTGACAAATAGAAAAAAGGCGCTCAAGGCGCCTTTTTTAATGATTATGTTACTGATTGGCTAAAAGTACCTTTCAAAGGTTATCGACAAATAATCATCGTTACGTAATGGATAAAAAATGCTATCCATGGGACGGTTTTCATCAATTCCTTCAAACCAGCGCCCTTCTACTACCAACTTCCAACTATCACCTAAACGACGACTGGCTTCAAGATTGATAAATTGTTGATTGTCGGCATAGGAATACCCAAGCAAGACTTCTGTTGAAGGAATGTCATTCATTGCCAGACGAAGACCTCCTACCAACACATCCTCCTGCTTGAAACCGCCGGGTAAAATATCACGAGAATCATATTGATACTCCATGATAACGCCTAAATCGGCACCAGAGTCAGTAACACCATAAAAAGTGTACTCAAAGCCACCCACTGCAGCTGAATAGCGACTTGACTCAAAACCAGAGCGACTCATAGCCTCCAATTTCCAAAGCCAGGCGCCTTTAGTTGCCTGCAAATCTATACTGGTTTGATCTATGGTGACATATACAGGACGTAACGTTGGGTTACTAGGATTTGATGTATCCAGAACAAACTGTGGCTCTCGACTGGTTCCTGAAAAATGTGCCACACCAACGTCCCAGTCACCAAACCAGTTTGACCAGCGAATGGCTCCATCTAGACGGGACTTCCCATCAGGATCTGCATAAATGGGGTTATCGGTGTCAATGACATAAGGAAAACGCAAACGCCCCTCTTCACCAGCAAAAGTTCTTTCACGGAAACCTGGTAACGCGAAAATACTTAGCAACCCCCAGTCACGCTCGGTTGATAGAGCTACCATTGGCTGACCTAATTTATCTTCACCATCGATATTCTCAACAAAGTCAGTCTGGTTAATGATATCAACTAAATGCTGTGACTCAGCCACACCCCAGAAAACCTTCCCGATACCCGCCTTTACTTCCCACTCATCACCAATATATTGCAGCATCAGTTCACGTATATCGCCATGAGTACGCTCGCTATCCATACTATCCCAGCGATAAAAAGGCTTAAAGACAAGGCTGAGATTGTGCTCATCCCAGCTATGAAAAAACTCAGGCTCAATCATTATAGAAGCTAGCTCCTGCTCCTGCCCAAAGTCACCTTCCTCAAAGTAGTAGCGACCTTCTGTAGCAATAACCCCACGCCACTCAGCAGAAAATGCTGGTAAAGGTAATAAAATCAAAAGGCTATAAATAAGAGATTGATATAATTTCGATAAAGACATGTGTTCCATACTAATTGGTCTGTTATTTGCGCACATTGTAATTAATGATGACCACAATTACTAGCGAGCAATCTTTGTTAATCCACTTCGCATAATAGACAATATCAATAGCCGGAATCGTGCATTTTTTGAGCAATATGCTACTCTGAATATGAAAGATTAAAGACTCAAAAAAGGAGGTCACATGGCACAATTATTAACGCCACAACGTGGCCATTGGTATAAACGCTCTGACCTGGACACCATTTTTGAAGTAGTGGCCTTAGATGACGATGAAGGCACTATCGAAGTACAGTATTTTGGCGGAGAGATCGAAGAATTTGACATTAATAGCTGGCAATTACTCGAATTGAGTCAGGCAGCGCCACCAGAAGATTGGAGTGGCGCACTTGAAGTAGATGATTATACCCGTGGCGATGACTTGGACTTGGCACCCGGTTCTCTGGATGATGTACTTAACATTATTGATTCGAACGATTACTAATATGGGCCTTTTGCTCATACCAAAATCATTGGCTGTTTAACCAATTGGCATAACTCTAAAAGGTTACCCTGTAGCCATATAACTGACATTCGTTATAATCTACCCCACTAAATCACTTAATCATTTAAGAATGTCTGAGCCAATTAGCAGCTGGGCTGAAGTTCTGGAGCCAGTAAAAAAACAAACTTATTTCAAAGAGTTATTGTCATTTATAGAATCCGAAAGAGAGTCCGGAAAAACCATTTATCCCCCAAAGGAACAAGTCTTCGCAGCACTCAGCTTGACCGAGTTCGCACAGGTAAAAGTAGTTATCTTAGGTCAGGATCCATATCACGGTCCTAATCAGGCAAACGGACTTTGCTTTTCCGTTAATCCAGAACAGCCGCTGCCTCCTTCACTCCGAAACATTTATAAAGAGCTGGTCAGTGATATCGGTTGTACGCAACCTATAAATGGCGACTTATCTGGTTGGGCCAAACAGGGTGTACTTCTTCTGAATACTGTTTTAACCGTAGAAGCAGCCAAGCCAAACTCACATAAAGGACGTGGTTGGGAAATATTCACGGATGAAGTCATACAGGCACTGAACAGGGCAGATCAACCAATTATATTCCTGCTATGGGGTTCACAGGCACAGGCCAAATCCAGCTTGATAAAAAACCCTAAACACACTATCTTAACCGCACCGCATCCGTCGCCACTTTCGGCACACCGCGGTTTTTTTGGCTGTAAGCATTTTTCTAAAACAAATCAAATACTTGTAGAAAATGACCAAACACCTATAAAATGGTGTTAGTTATGCTTGAGGATGGCAGATTATTGCTGGCTAAATGGCATTAACTGAGTGTATAAATTATTGGAATATCGTACATTTGATATTACTGCGCATTCGTAGCAAGGAATATTAGAAATAGATTGATGGAATATGGACTGCTTTCTTAGGGCTTTTAAAACATATAACAAACTGCTTTTAGCGTTATTTCTATTGGCGGGAGGATTTCCTTTTGCCTATACAGCTCAAGAGCAAGGTGAAAATTCACCGCCACAAAAACAAATTACTATCATTGCGCAACACTTCTCCAGTAATTACTCAACTATCGCCAAAAGCCTCTCTTTATCTTCTCTTGCTGACGACTATCGAATTGTTAATATTTCATTGGAAGACTGGAAAATTCTCAAGCCTCAATCCGAGCTCATCATAAGCTTAGGTTACTCACCACTCGAAGAACTGCTTAAATCAGAATACCAAGGCCCTGTACTGGCAGCTCTTATCACTTCTCAGGAATGGAAAGAGCTGGTGAGTCAAATTCCCCCACCCTCTTCAATAAGCGCCATTTTCTATGACCCAGATCCACAACGACAAATTGTACTCGGTAAACTGTTATTGCCATTGTCAAAATCTGTTGGTGTCATGTATTCGATGGACTCCCCTTATTTCCTGGAGGGTTATGAATCTGCAATAAATGCAACAGGCTTGAACTTGCAAACGATCCAAATCAAACAGGCCTCTGAGGTAGCCAGGCAATTCCCTGCACTCTCTCAAAACTCAGACTTTATAATAGCTCAGCCTGATCCTGTCATTTATAACAGCCAGACTTTGCCAAGGGTTTTACTGAGCAGCTATCGCCAGCGAAAAGTTATCATTGGTTATTCTGTAGGACTTGTAAATGCTGGTGCAGTTGCAACCACTTTTACCACTCCTGAAATGTTGATAGACGATTTGAGAGAATCCGCAAATAAAATGCTTACTCACGGATTCAAAAACTTCATCAGACATAGCGCTTATTATGATATTAAATATAACTCGGAAGTTGCTCGCTCCCTGGGGCTAGATATGGTCTCTAAAGAGACGTTACAATCTGAGTTGAATAAGCTGAACCTTTCAGCGTATGAAGAAAACAACTTAGAACAGATACCCTCAGAGAAGGATCAATTGTGAAGCGCGCAAAGTATGTTAATCAATACAACCTGGCATTCATTCTTGCCGTAATAGCGCTTCTGTTTGTTGCAAATTACTTATTGAGCAAAGCAAGCCAACAACAACATTATTATCAGCAAAAAAACCTCAGCCAGTCCATTCTTGCAAACCTGACAATTGAACTTGAATATGGACTCTCTTTTGGTAACAAAGTAGATCTAAAGAACTCATTGGAAGCTCTAAGAAATAACCAAGGGCTTGCCATGATTACTGTCTATGACAATCAATCAAATGTCATGGCACAGTTGGATAATCGAGACCTGTTATCAATACCTGAAGATGTTGAGCTAATTAATTTTACCCAGCCGATAGATCAAAGCCCAAGTAGCTCTTTAAGTGATTCTTTACTTTTAAATGAAGAAATATTGCAAAGCGTCAAGCTGGAAAGGCGACTAGGCGAAGTAACCCTAAGCATGACCCCTCTGGCGTATAGTCCTACCTCTCAGGAAATACAAACTTATCAAACAATGCTTTGGGCATATATGTATTACCGCCTCAGCTACACCAGTCGCATTATGAAAAAAATGACCGAGTCCCTAAACCGTTCGGTATTACCAAGAAATATTCTCTATAACACTAAAACACAGGAAGCCCAGGCTTTAATTAAAGCGATTATCGATATATTTTTACAGAATAAAAACTTAGAACATCAACTAACATTGCTTAAAACGGAAGTGGCTCAGGCCAGACGCGATGCAAATACTGAATTACAGGAATTCCTTGGCTTCTTGCTTGAAAACCCTATAGAACATGATGATGAAACTATCCAGCTATTCTATCAGTCCATCACACAGCATATTGGCGATCGCAAGAGTTCTATATGGTCAAGAGATTTATTAAAACAGGTAATAACCGAGCTCTCTGGCCTGGCAAAAAGCCAACAAGTGACGATTTATGATACCTATAGTGGTGACCGTATTAATCGTCAGCTAATAATTGATAGAGATAATTTTAAACGCTTTTTATTATTACTGGTTGAGCAATTAATAAAGGTCTGCGCTGGGCATCAGCTCAGTATTTCTTTTGATCAAAGGCAAGCAATAAAAGATAACACTATTCTAAGAATTTCGATCGAATCGGATGCTGATTACTTTATTGAAGGTGTAAATACTCAAAGCTTGTTCCACTTTTCTCATGAGTCACCGATTACCTGTTACAGCAACAATGTTCACTTAATTGCAGCCAAACACTTATTGCGAAAGTTTGGGGGCGAGTATTTTTACTTTGAAAAAGAAGTCAGAATTGAAATTCCTGTTGCAACATTAGCGACGGATGAACCTGAAGTCTGGACAGAGAGTGTAACGCCAATTGAAACTGATATTAATGCCCTGATATTTGACTCAGATCCTATTGATAAGATGGTACTGATGGGCTATCTCGAAAAGCTGGGTGTTAATACAGAGAAAGCATCGGCAAAACAAGTAGTTCTACAAAAAATTCGCCACGAAAAGTTCGATATCATCATGGTCAACTCAGAATTTTTCCATGATCCTGATCCTTTCTTTTTTACAAACTTTGCCAGTGAACTTAATGACCAAATGGAGAAAACCAGTATTTTAGTAATCAGCAGTGATTCAAGCGTCAAGGAAACAGAGTTATTTAAATCCCTAAACGCTCACTATCTTCCTAAGCCGATCGATATACACCAGCTTAAAACAAAGTTAATCAATTTATGCACTGACGCAGGCGATTAATAGTTTTACTGTAAGCCTTTCTTATTTCTTCTTCATTTCGATGAATGCCATTTTCGACTTGGCACTTCCCTTTTGCCCACACTGAACGAATTGCATCATTACTAAATTGATGATTAAAAATAAATGCATCCATCAGTTGATCGCTTCCTTTACCCATTAATGAAAAACTGTCCGTATTCAGCTCAATGAAATCAGCCTGACAACCAACTGTAATCGCTCCTGTCTTTTGCCCTAAAGTTTGTGCCCCTGAACGTGCAGCCTGCTGCCACAACCATAAACCATTTGAGCTAAATTCTTTCTCGACTAATACCGTTCTTGACTGCTGAGATAATCTTTGCTGATATTCTAGCCAGCGTAACTCTTCTACGGCATCAACAGATATATGACTATCACTCCCTATCGACCATCGCCCCTGCTGATGTTTATAATCAAGCATTGGGAAAAAGCCATCACCCAGATTTGCTTCAGTTGTTGTACAAATAGCGACCACAGCTTCTGACTCAGCAACCCGCTTAACTTCCTCTGCATTCATATGGGTGGCATGCACAAGACACCAACGCTCATTAACATCCTGTTGTTCGGTCAGCCACTCTACTGGGCGCTTACCATGAAACTCCAAACAGTCATTAACTTCTTTCATCTGCTCCGCAATATGAATATGAATCGGTGCCTGGTTATTAAGACTGTTCAAATGATTAATGGCGAACTCTAGATCCTTTCCATTAACTGCTCGCAACGAGTGGGGAGCTATACCGTATGACTGCTGATATTGCTCAGAAAGCTCTGAAACTTTATCAAGTAAGTTGGCATATGCGTCCTGGTCATGAAGAAAACGCTTTTGACCCGAATTAGGCGCCTGCTCACCAAAACCACTGTAGCGATAAAATACTGGCAATAAGGTCAAATTTATACCGGATTCTATTGCAGACTCAAAAATACGTTGGGACATCTCAGCAGGGTTTGCATACAAGTTGCCACTGATATCATGGTGCAAGTAATGGAACTCACCGACAGAAGTATAACCGGCTTTTAACATTTGCATGTAAAGCGCCGATGCTATTGCTTGCAGATCTTCAGGCTGAATCGCATCAACGAAACCATACATTGCCTGACGCCAGGTCCAGAAGCTATCGCCACCCTTGCCGCTTTTTTCACCTAAACCAGCCATTGCCCACTGAAAAGCATGAGAATGGCTATTCGGCAAACCTGGAATGATCGCTCCTTGCAGACGTATGCCAGAAAAATCAGCCTCAAGCTGCGTGTCTGGTTTCAATTCTAGGATAACGCCATTACAATCGACCCTTATCAGAACATCATTAGCCCAGCCGGAGTCTGTTAAAACCTGCTTGGCGAAAATATGTGTTTCAGTATTAGAAGTCATTGATGGGTCAACCTGTCTGTTAATCTTTGTAAGAAACGGGATCATAATATGAGCCAACCAGAAACTAAACCCTTTGATTACCTTATTCATAATGTGAATATTGCCAGCATGGCAACTCATGGCGATTATGGCATCATTGAAAATGCCTGTTTAGGTGTTAAATCAGGGGTTATAGAATTTATAGGCACTCAAGAGCAACTGAACGCCGCCAATGAACTAGAGAGCAACGCAGAGACTGTCATTAATGCCCATAATCAATGGTTAACTCCAGGTTTGATTGATTGTCATACTCACCTTGTTTATGGCGGCAATCGAGCGAATGAGTTTGAAATGCGTCTAAACGGTGCCAGTTACGAAGAAATTGCAAAAGCAGGTGGAGGCATTCTCTCTTCAGTAAGGGCAACACGCGCCGCAACTGAACAGCAGTTGTTTGAAACTGCATCAAAGCGTTTGAAGTCTTTACTTAAAGAGGGGCTCACCACCATTGAAATTAAATCAGGCTACGGACTGGATACCGAAACTGAAATCAAAATGCTGAAAGTTGCCAGAAGACTTGGCAAAGAATTTCCGGTAAGAGTTTCCACTACATTTCTCGGTGCGCACGCACTCCCTCCAGAATACAAAGACCGCGCTGATGATTATATCGATTTAGTGTGCAACGAAATGCTACCAACCATCGCGGAACTTGAGCTGGCTGATGCAGTGGATGCATTTTGTGAAAACATAGGATTCAGCTATCAGCAAACCCAAAAAGTCTTCGAAACCGCGAAACAGCTTGGACTTCCGGTCAAACTCCATGCGGAACAATTATCCGATCAGTCAGGTGCTGGCCTTGCAGCAGACTTTGATGCGCTGTCTGCGGATCATCTTGAGTATTTATCGCAAGAATCCATCGAGAAAATGGCCAAAAGTGGCACAGTTGCGGTGCTGTTACCCGGCGCTTTTTACTTTCTGAGAGAAACTAAATTACCGCCCATCCAGGCACTACGGGACAAACAGGTTCCGATGGCAATTGCCACTGACAGTAATCCAGGAACATCACCCGCCGAATCCTTATTGCTAATGTTGAATATGGCCTGCACTCTATTCCGAATGACTCCGTTAGAATCATTACAGGGAGTGACCATCAATGCCGCTAAAGCACTCGGCTTAAGTAAGGAAATAGGAACCCTAGAGGTTGGAAAAAAAGCAGATATGGTTTTATGGGATATCGATCATCCTAACCAACTAAGTTACCAGCTTGGCGGAAGCAATTGGACTCGAACATTCAAAGGTTAAGACCCATTATCCTTAGCCCAGGCAAAAAAAGAGCGTTCAGATGAACGCTCTTTTCTATTGAGAGTGTTAAGTAAGACGCTTACTCAACGATTTATTCTACAATGATGACACCTTTCATCATGAAAGAGTGACCAGGGAAACTGCAGATAAACTCATACGTACCCTTTTCTTTCAATGTAAAAGTAATGGTGTCACTTTCGCCACCGCCAATGACTTTGGTGTGAGCTAATACACTGTCATTACCTTCAGGAATGTAATCATTGGCTTTTGCCTGAATAGCAGCATTAGCAAAGGCTTGAACATCAGTGCCCTGTGCCAATACCACAAAGTTATGGCCCATGACGTCTTTAGCCAATTTACCAGTGTGATTCAAGGTTAATTTTATTTCTTCACCAGCCTTTACTTTAATTTCGCTAACGTCGAATTTCATTGCGTCATTACTGTTTACAACAACATCTTTTGCAAACAAAGGCATAGCAAATAAAGCTAAAACAACTGTTAATAGAATCTTACGCATTTCGTCACCTTTTACGTTTGATTAAACACGCATTTAGCATACCAATTTAGGGTGAACAAGACATGAATTTAGACACATTTTTGCTGTATATCTTTTAATGAATCGAACTCCATTGATTATTATTTCTTATGCAAAAGTTCGGCTAACTTTTGGAACAAATCCTTGATAGGCTTTTGGACCTGTTGAGCTTTTGTTTTATCAAACAATCGTAATTGCTCATCAAGATAAGTAATCTGTGACAATTCCAGTTGCAAACAATAAACCTGACTCTCCGGATCAGCATAATGTCGAGTAATATAGCCACCCTTGAAACGACCATTAATGATTTTACTAAACTCTCTGGTATCAAATTCTTCCAGTAATGCAGCAATTTCCGAACTGACTGTTGCACCGTTATTAGTGCCGAAATTAAAGTCCGGTAAACGGCCCTCGAAAAAACGAGGCACATGCGACTGAATAGTATGCGCTTCAAATAATAGGCAATAGCCAAATTGCTCTTTTGCACGAGCAATGAGCTTCTGTAGTTGGTCATGATAGGGTTGCCAATAATGAGCAACTCTGCGACTAATTTCTTCGCTATCTGGCAAGTTGTCTTCTGCGTATAGAGGCTCACGATCAAAGTTACTGGTTGGGCATAACTCAGTATTGTCCGCACCCGCATAGAGAACCTCGCCGGATTTATCCCGATTGAGATCTATCGTATAGCGCGAATAGTTAGCATTGATTCGTGTAACGCCAACTTCATCTAAAAACTCATATAAATCGGTTAGATACCAGTCGGTATCAGCGCTGTCATTTGCGGCTGCAGTCATCTGTTTAACAATATCGTGCGGAATGAACTGTCCATGATGTGGCATTGAAACAATAATCGGTGAATCATGAAGTTGCATATCAAACACAGGGTAGTCTTCGGGTTGTAGCATAAGTGTAGCTCGGTCAAGCACTAACCGATCCGGCTCTATATATTCTTTCCGTGCATGATCTGAGCCCAGTAACGACTCTGAATAATAGATACCTATTAACGACTTGGCATCATTCAATAAATACCCACAACGCTCTTCTACCTGCTCCCAGGAGTCAGTGTTTAAATACCATTTTACCTGCAGCAGATAGTCGATAAAAAAATCGGTCATGGTTCGATGGTACTTTTCTTCCGCACCTAAAACCTTGGTCAGCTTAATCAGCCCCTGATGAACGCGCTCACGAGCACTCGAAACCGAGTAGTGATTGATGTAGTGCCAGGCTACGCGAAGATGATTTCTATGATTAAAGTCGCCACCAGCAATAGACTGGGCTTCAAATTGTTCAATTAACTGATTGATATTCATAAGAATGGATATTTCTCTACTGATTCACGATATAAATTTATGATGTTAAGGAGTTGCTTTTGAGTTGTATTTTTGGTTGTATATACAACCTAGCATACAAGACCCATAAAATTAGTCAAACGGCAAATACTATTGCCCAATATTTGCCAGGAATTACAGACACTGAAAGTGTATTGGAAGCATTAATGACAGAACAGAATACTCGCCTTTACATCACCGTTAAAGAGTTTATTAAACAAGGCATCGAACAGCAACGCTGGAAAGAGCATAAACGGGTGCCTTCTGAGAATGAACTGGTTGAAACCTGCAAAGTCAGCCGCATGACGGCACGTCGTGCCCTGGATGAACTTACGGAAGAAGGCATCTTATATCGGGTGCAGGGTCGCGGTACCTTTGTAGCTCCAAAAAAGCTTTACTCGCCGATGCTTAAAATTCGCAATATAGCTGAAGAAGTTGTGGAGCGCGGTGGACACTATTCGAATGAACTTATCTTGCTCCAAAAGGAGCAATGCCCTTCTCACCTATTGAATCGTTTTGAGCTTGAGGAAGGTGACGATATTTACCATTCTATCATGGTGCATAAAGATAACGATAAGCCAATACAAATAGAGCAACGTTATGTAAACCCCAAAGCAGCGCCAGATTATTTGAAACAGGACTATTCAAACATTACTCCGAATGTCTATTTGTCGAAGGTGGCACCGCTGACCGAAGTAGAGCATCAGATTGAAGCACGCGAAGCTGACCCTTTCATGCAGGTGACCTTAAAGCTACAGGAAAATGAGCCTGTGCTATGTATTGACCGAGCAACCTGGTCAAATGAAATTCTGGTCAGCTACAGCCAGCTTTATCACCCTGCCAGCCGCTTCCGTATCACCGGACGTTTTAAAACCGAACATCAACTAACCGAGTTATAGAGACTCGATAAAGAGGAATACAGATATGACTGACAAGAATCGTTTTGATCCCGATCGCGTCATTCGTGCGCCACATGGCTCTAAGCTAAATGCCAAATCATGGCTTACCGAAGCACCACTTCGTATGCTGATGAATAATCTTGACCCTGACGTTGCAGAGCATCCTCAAGGCTTAGTGGTCTATGGTGGTATTGGTCGAGCAGCCAGAAATTGGGAGTGCTATGACAAGATCGTAGACACTCTTAAACGTCTAAACGATGACGAAACTCTACTCGTTCAGTCTGGTAAGCCAGTGGGGGTATTTAAGACTCATAGCGATGCACCTCGGGTGTTAATCGCTAATTCTAACTTGGTTCCTCATTGGGCTAACTGGGAGCATTTTAATGAGCTCGATAAGAAAGGCCTGATGATGTATGGCCAGATGACTGCAGGCTCCTGGATCTATATCGGTAGTCAGGGCATCGTGCAAGGTACCTATGAAACATTTGTCGAAGCAGGACGTCAGCACTTTAATGGCGAAACCCAAGGTAAGTGGATCCTGACCGGTGGTCTAGGTGGCATGGGCGGTGCGCAACCACTGGCTGCGACGATGGCTGGATACTGCATGATAGCGGTAGAGTGCGATGAAACGCGCATCGATTTCCGCATCCGCACTGGCTACGTTGATAAAAAAGCAACCAGTGTTGATGAAGCCATTGCTCAACTTAACGAAGCACTTGATAAGGGGCAGGCTATTTCGATTGGCCTACTTGGTAATGCTGCTGAAGTTTTCCCTGAACTCTACAAGCGTGGTATTAAGCCTGATCTGGTGACAGACCAGACTTCTGCTCATGATCCTGTCAACGGCTATCTTCCCATTGGCTGGACGGTTGAACAGTGGCGCAAAGAAGCGCAAGCTAATCCTGAACTTGTGAGTAAAGAAGCGAAGAAATCAATGGCTGTTCAAGTCCAAGCGATGCTGGACTTTTACCATCAAGGTATCCCAACGGTTGATTACGGTAACAATATCCGTCAAATGGCGCTTGAAGAAGGCGTTAACAACGCTTTTGATTTTCCTGGGTTTGTGCCAGCCTACATCCGCCCTCTTTTCTGCCGTGGCGTCGGTCCATTCCGCTGGGCTGCTCTTTCCGGTGACCCAGAAGATATTTACAAAACCGATCAGAAGGTCAAAGAAATCATCGCAGACGATCCGCACCTTCATAACTGGCTGGATATGGCGCGTGAACGTATTCAATTCCAAGGTTTGCCTGCGCGAATTTGCTGGGTTGGACTTGGTCTGCGTCATAAGCTTGGTCTGGCTTTCAATGAGATGGTTCGTAACGGTGAGCTGAAAGCACCAGTTGTTATTGGACGTGACCACCTGGATTCTGGATCTGTTGCCAGCCCCAACCGCGAAACCGAAGGTATGATGGATGGCTCGGATGCGGTATCCGATTGGCCACTATTAAATGCGATGCTAAATGTTGCTGGTGGTGCGACCTGGGTTTCATTGCACCACGGTGGCGGCGTTGGCATGGGCTTCTCGCAACATTCTGGAGTGGTGATTTGTTGTGACGGTACCGAAGAAGCTGACAAGCGTATTGAGCGTGTGCTATTCAATGACCCAGCAACGGGTGTTATGCGCCATGCTGATGCAGGCTATGACATCGCTAAACAATGCGCCAAAGAGCAAGGTCTCGATCTTCCCATGCTCAATGAACAAAATTCTTAAGAGGTAGTAACACTATGTTCGAATTTACCTTAACCCCTGGTCAGTTATCTTTAGCTGATTGTAGACGCATTTATCAGGAATCAGTGTCAATCAATTTGAATAATGATTTCTACCCAGTGATAGACCGCGCCGCGCAAACCGTCGCTGATGTGATTAACAATAATAAAACGGTTTATGGCATCAATACCGGCTTTGGTTTGTTGGCATCGACACGCATTCCCAAGGAAAAACTGGAGCTGCTACAGGAAAGCCTAGTGCTCTCTCATGCTGCTGGTATTGGTGAGCTACTGGCTGATAATGTGGTTCGCTTATTGATGGTACTCAAACTATCAAGCCTAGCGCAGGGTCATTCTGGTGTGCGTCGCGAAACCGTTGATGCCCTGATCAGCTTAGTCAATCACCAGGTCTATCCGTGTATTCCTGAAAAAGGCTCCGTTGGCGCATCAGGTGACTTAGCTCCACTGGCCCATATGAGCTGCACCTTGATTGGTGTAGGCCAGGTTCGCCATAAAGGCCAGGTCATTTCTGCGGTTGAAGGATTAAAAATTGCTGGTCTGGAACCTTTAACGCTTGGCGCTAAAGAAGGACTAGCGTTATTGAACGGTACTCAATGCTCAACGGCTCTGGCTTTGGCGGGATTGTTTGGTGCCGAAAATAACTTTGCTGCTGCGATTGTTGCCGGCGGCCTTTCTGTCGATGCGGTTATGGGTAGTGTTGCACCTTTTGATGCACGCATTCATCAGGTGCGAGGTCATAAAGGCCAACAACAGGTTGCATTAAGTTTGCTTAACTTGGTTAAAGACAGCGAAATCAATAATTCGCATGAAGACTGCGACAAGGTACAAGACCCCTACTCGCTACGCTGCCAACCTCAGGTAATGGGTGCTGCTTTGGATCACATGCGTTTTGCAGCATCAGTGCTTCTCACCGAAGCCAATGCGGTGTCAGATAACCCATTAGTGTTCCCTGAACAAGGCGATATTATTTCAGGTGGTAATTTCCACGCTGAGCCTGTTGCCATGTCTTCGGATCTGCTTGCTATCGTCATTTCAGAGGTAGGTGCCATTGTAGAGCGCCGTATTGCACTGATGCTTGATAAACATTTAAGCGGATTGCCAGCATTCCTGGTTCAAGATGGTGGCGTCAATTCTGGCTTTATGATCGCCCAGGTAACAGCAGCAGCACTCGCTTCGGAAAATAAAACGCTGGCTCATCCTGCATCAGTGGATAGTTTACCAACATCCGCTAATCAGGAAGATCATGTATCCATGGCAACTTTTGCCGCGCGACGCCTTCGCGACATGAACTTTAATACCGCCGGTGTAATTGCCGTTGAGTTGCTATCTGCAGTACAGGGAATAGATTTCAGAGCACCTCTGAAAACATCCCCTCGCCTACAGAAAGCTTATGATTTGATTCGTGAAAAAGTTCCTTATTACGAGAAAGACCGTCATTTTGGACCCGATATCGAATCCATAAAATCATTAATCGATGAAGGTGTATTCAATGAGATGGTTAGCGAGCTAGACTTGCCAAGTCTTGGCTAAGGAAATCATTAAATATTCGGCTTGAAAATGCAAAGGCGCTCAATTAAGAGCGCCATTTGCTCTGCTTTACTATCGCTATGTTAGTAAACTGGTGGGACTTAATTTTTTCTCTATTTATTCACTGAAGCTAGCCATTCCTAGCGACACCTCAGCAATTCTACGTCGAGCCTTACTTAAATATTTTGCAAACTTTTTGTTCTCTTTTAACTCTTTAAACTCTTTCGAGTTGTATAGCTTTCTAACTTGAAGTTTCTGATCTGAAAACTCATCGGGTAGATAGTCAACACCGACTTTGCACCAGGCCATACCTTTAAGACGCAAGTCTTCTGGGTGACCCTTTCCCTGAACAAATTTACAGATAGATGTAATTTGATCAGCCATGTGCGAGTCAATTTTGAGAACATTAGCTTGTGCGTTGAACGATATTAAACATACCGTAACAACCGATAAAACAGAATGTTTCATACGGGCTTTGCTATATGGTTAAAGCCCGCTTAAAACTTATAGATAGCGAGCCAGGGTTATTGTTTTAAAACTACTTTATAATTAACTTCGACTTCGTGCTGTACCCAATCTGGGTTCTTCCAAGCACCAAGTCCAAGATTGAAATCGAGTCTGTTTAATGTATAGCTTCCTGATAGCTCTATCAAGCCACCCAGTTCCACATAATTCATGAACAGCGTCACAGGTTTTTCAATTCCTTTAATAGTTAAGCTCCCTTCAACCTTATAAACACTGTCAGAATCTAACTGTATCTGCTGACTTTTAAACACTCCCTGAGGTGTGTTTTCAACATCAAACCAGTTGTTTTTCTTGAGCATACCATCTCGCTTTTCACTCCCACTCTCAACGCTGGCAAGATCGACATTTACGCGTATTGAACTCTGCTCTAACTGATTTTTATTAAAAACGATAATAGGCTCAAATGATTGAAACTGACCATTAAATTCAGTCTTCTTATTTTGAACTCCACTAAACTTAATAAAGCTCTCCTCCGCTCTAAACTCTAGTGGTTCATTAGCAAGTAGCCCTGTTGAAAAAATTAAGCCTGATAAAAAGACGATAGAAACTACAATATTCTTTAGCAACACAAGAGTACCTCGACAGTTAACAACTGGTTGTCGGTCTTAACCCTTTTCGGTTAATCTGACGTTTATATGGATGAAATTACAACATAAGGTTAAGACTATGAAAATAACGTCAAACACAAAACCACTATTCTTACGGAGTATAATCCCATCTCTGATAGCCTTTACCCTACTGGGATGTAACTCAAGCGCCAGCGCCGAAGAACAGGACGCCATTACCATCTATAGCAGTGCCCAGCCAGGTGCCATCAATCCCGACCTTTATCGACCAGTTCCCGGTCAAAACCGAGGTTATTATAGAGTGCCCGGTTATGGAGTCGTTAAGTCAGTTCGAAACTACCAACTCAATAAAGGACAAAACCGTATTCAAGTGAGTGATGTTGCGGCTTTTATTGACCCAACAACTGTATCATTTCGCTCCCTTGACAATAAGCAAACTCGAGTTCTGGAGCAAAGCTACCAGTTTGACCTGGTCAATCAGCAACAACTCCTGCAACGATTTCTAGGCAAAACAGTTACCATTCAACAAGTACAGGGAGACGAGCTGGTAGATATCAAGGGTGAGCTATTAAGCGCCGATGGTAATCTCGTATTGAAAACGGAAAAAGGAAATATTAGAACTATTGGATATTATGCCGGCATAATTTTTCCAGACTTGCCAGAAGGCCTTCGTACAAAGCCGACACTTATCTGGGATCTCTACTCTCCCGCAGCTGGAAAGCAGACTATTGAACTAAGCTATCAAACCGAGGGGATGACCTGGTGGACGGATTACAATGTAACTTATGATGAATCCAAGGGCTGTCATATGGATCTATCGAGCTGGGTAAGTATCATTAACCAGTCTGGTGCTAGTTTTAACAAAGCTAAACTTAAATTGATTGCCGGTGATGTTAATCGCGCTCAACAGAATGAGCCTCCAAGAGTTATGGCATCTCGCGTTTCAGAAGAAGCCATGATGGACAAGGGCTTCGAAGAGAAAGCATTCTTTGAATATCACCTTTACACCCTCGGTCGTCCGGCCGATTTGCCTAATAACTCTACCAAACAGCTCGAACTGTTCCCATCGGTTAAAGATATTCAGTGTAATAAAGAACTTGTCTTTGACGCATCAAGCCAACTTTATGGGTATCAGGGTATCAACACCAATGAAAGTTATGGGAAAAATATTGCCTCAGACGTCAATGTATATTTGCGTTTCACCAATGAGGATGACAACCAGTTAGGAGTCCCTCTTCCTGCAGGAAGAATTCGTGTTAACCAACGGGATACCGACGGAAGCCTTGAGTTTATTGGTGAAGACATGATCGACCATACACCAAAGGATGAAGAAGTTCTGATAAAAATGGGTAATGCGTTTGATGTTAAAGGCGAACGTAAACAGACCAGCTATCAGATAGACTCCAAGAAAAAAGAACTAAGCGAGAGCTTTGAAATTACGCTGAAGAATCACAAGGATGAAGCTGTTACAGTAGTTATACGAGAAACATTGTACCGCTGGTCTAATTGGAAAATTACACGCAAGTCACACGATTATGAAAAGCAGGACTCACGTCATATACACTTTAAAGTAACAGTGCCTGCTAATGGTGAGACTAAAGTTAATTATTCTGTTGATTATGACTGGTAGAAATTAACTTACTCTTAGCAAACAAAAAGCCACGACCTGGGTCGTGGCTTTTTTAGGTAGAAAGAAGCGATATGATTATTCAGCTTCTAACTTCGCTTTATCACCTGCTTTGATGATTGAAATGTTGTCCATCTTAATATGACGACGGAATGCATCATTTACATCTTTCAAAGTAAGTGCCTTAAGTTTTTCTTCGTACTCTTTTGACCATTCCATAGTACGCTCAAGATCGAGGCTACCGGCTAGACTGCTAACAAGGCGCGCATCTTTTGAACGGTCAATGCGGTTGTTCTGTAGAACACCATCGCGCGCTTTATCCAGCTCTTCTTGAGTAAAGCCATCTTTCAATGCACGTTCTAATTCTTCCTTAAAACCAACTTCTACACGAGGTAAGTTCTCAGGAGCAGCAATAGCGTATGCACCAAAAGTGGCATTCTCGTCATAAGAGCTTGCACTAAAGAAAGAACCGGCTCCATAACTCAAACCATCTTTTTGACGTAGTCGTGTCGCTAGACGACTGTTTAAAAATCCACCGCCAAAGATTTCGTTTGCCATTTTCAAAGCTGCATAATCCGGGTGCTGATCACTCAACTCTAACTTAGTCATGGCAGCAAAAGCAGCACCGGCTTTATCTGGTGTGTCGATAAATTTATTTATCGCTTCAACATCTGCAACGCTTCGCTCGATACGCTTATACTCAACATCAGCATCCCAGTTTCCAAGGATTGAATCTAGCTGCTTGTGTAAAGAATCACGTTCAAAATCACCCACGACAGCAATATCCGCTTCTTTGGCACCAATAAAGTTGCTGTGGAAAGCCTTAAGGTTATCAACTTCAACTGCTTTAATCGCCTCAATCTGCTCATCAATGCTCATACTGTACAAAGGATGGCTTGGGTCATAAGGGTTTAAGTGCTGATTTAGCTGCAGGAATACTTGCGTTTGTGGTTGTTGTTTTTGCTGTTCAAGAGCAACAATTTGTTGCTTTTTAAGCACTTCCAGTTCTTTTTGATCAAAAGCTGGTTGCTTAAGAACCTCTTCTACCAATTCAAGAACTTTTGGCAAGTTTTCTTTAACAGTCTGAATACGTACACCAGTACTGGTAGCGCCACCGGAAACACTCACGTTTGCTTTCAGGCGATCAAACTCAGCTTGAAGTTCTTCACGGGTAAAGTTTTCAGTACCACGCATCAACATGCTTGAAGTCAATGAAGGTACAACACCTGCATTACGCAAGTCATCAAGGTTACCTATATCCAAGTTGATAGTCATAACCACAGACTCACCGCGTGTTTTCTTAGGTAAGTAAACCACTTTGGCGCCATTAGAAAGCGTTGTGCGTTCACTGCGTGCATCAATATTGTCATAAGAAGCGTCAAAATCTTCACCCTGCGCTACAGCTTCCCTACCAGTGTAACCTTCCAACATTTTTTGAATGTCTTCACTATTCAGTCGTGCAATAGAGTCAGCACGGTCAGGCTTTTCCTCTGGAATAAACAGCGCGACCGTACGATTGTCATTGACCAAGTACTCTTCAGCTGCTTTTTGCACATCTTCTGCAGTGACTTTCTCCAAGCGATCGCGGTTCAAAAACAATAATCGCCAGTCGCCCATACCAACCCACTCAGTTAATTGAAGGGCAACACTTTGAGTATTGTTGAAACTTAATTCGATACCTTTCAATAACTTGGTTTTAGCACGCTCGACTTCTTCCTCAGTAATTGGGTTGTTGGCAACACCTTCAATCACATCTACGAATGCAGCTTCTGTTTTTGCAAGATCCTTATCTTTTGCAACCTGAGCCATAAACAACAAGGCACCAGGCTCAGCTAATTGAAACGCAAAGCCGCCAGCAGAAGCGGCTAAATCCTTCTCAACCAACTCTTTACGCAAACGACCAGTCTGTGAGTCACCCATGATTTGTGACAAGATTTGAACTGCTGCGTAATCTGCGTGAGGCCCAGCAGGAGTTTTATATAAGCCACCAACGACCTGTACATCACCCGTACGGCGAATGATTACCTTACGCTCGCCATCTTGAATGGGTTCTTCTGTGTAGAGTTCAGGTAATATACGCTTTGGTTTTTTGATATCGCCAAAATACTTGTCGACTTTTTTTATAGTCGATTCTTCATCAATTTTACCGGCAATGATTAAAGTAGCATTGTCTGGCTGATAATATTTCTTATAGAAAGCCTGTAGATTTTTGATATCAACGTTCTCAAGATCTGAGCGTGCGCCAATGGTAGACTTGCCATAATTATGCCAGTCATAAGCAACTGACATTAAGCGTTGCATCAAAACACGCATTGGACTGTTTTCACCGTTTTCTAGCTCATTGCGGACAACGGTCATTTCACTATCCAGGTCTTCCTTGGCTATAAAGGAATTAATCATACGATCAGACTCTAAATCTAATGCCCAATTTAGATTATCTTCCGTAGCAGCAAACGTTTCATAATAGTTAGTGCGGTCTAACCATGTAGTACCATTCGGTTCTGCCCCACGCTCACTTAACTCTTGAGGGATATTTTTGTGATCCGGGGTTCCTTTAAAAACCAGGTGCTCAAGTAGGTGAGCCATACCGGTTTCACCATAATTCTCATGCTTTGAACCCACATGATAGGTAATATTTACCGTAATCGATTCCTGAGTTGGATCCGGGAATAGCAGGACCTGCAGACCGTTATCCAGGCGATATTCAGAAATTCCCTCGACCGTAGTAACCTTTTCTACGCCCTTAGGTAATTTAGCAAAAGCAGTAGACACACTGGTGGTTAAAACCAGAGCTAAGGCTGCTGTTTTAAGTTTTAGAGTCATATATCCCTCTTAATTATCAATACCAAAACATAATCCAATAGGAGCATGGAGTATCCATAAAAGCCATGTAACTTTGTAGTCGCTATTTGTTAATAAGTATTACAATATCTTTCACTTCTATACATATCCCACAGACATAAAAAAACCGTCCAAGTTACCTTGGACGGTTTCTGATACAACTAATTAACTGATTACCAGCCTGTAACTTCCTTCAAAGCACTACCGATATCAGCTAGCGAACGCACGGTTTTAACACCGGCGTCTTCTAATGCTGCAAATTTCTCAGCAGCAGTACCTTTACCACCAGCAATAATGGCGCCAGCATGGCCCATACGCTTACCCGGAGGTGCTGTAACTCCAGCAATGTAAGAAACTACTGGCTTAGTAACGTTTTCTTTTATGAAAGCGGCAGCTTCTTCTTCAGCAGAGCCACCAATTTCACCAATCATAACGATTGCTTCTGTTGCTGGATCTTCCTGGAACATTTTCAGGATATCGATGAAGTTAGAACCAGGGATTGGGTCACCGCCGATACCAACACAGGTTGATTGACCAAAACCGAAATCAGTTGTTTGCTTAACGGCTTCATAAGTCAAAGTTCCCGAACGAGAAACGATACCTACTTTACCTGGCAAGTGAATGTGACCCGGCATAATACCAATCTTACATTCACCAGGAGTAATAACGCCCGGGCAGTTAGGACCGATAAGACGCACACCTAATTCATCACAGACAATCTTAGCTTCAAGCATATCCATAGTAGGAATGCCTTCAGTAATACAAACCACTAGCTTAATACCAGCATTGGCAGCTTCTAAAATTGAGTCTTTACAGAAAGGCGCAGGAACATAGATTACTGAAGCTTCAGCACCGGTTGCTTCAACCGCATCTTTAACTGTATTGAAGACAGGCAAACCAAGATGAGTTTGACCACCTTTACCAGGTGTTACACCACCAACCATGTTAGTGCCGTATTCGATTGCTTGCTCAGTATGGAATGTACCTTGAGAACCGGTAATACCCTGACAAATAACTTTGGTGTTTTTATCAATTAAAATACTCATTATTTGCCCTCCGCTGCAGCAACTACTTTTTTCGCTGCGTCTGTTAAGCCTTCAGCTGCGATAATGTTCAAGCCAGACTCAGCAAGAACCTTTGTACCAAGTTCGGCATTGTTACCTTCAAGGCGAACAACAACTGGAACTTTAACGCCAACTTCTTTAACGGCACCAATGATACCTTCTGCAATCAGGTCACAACGTACGATACCACCGAAGATATTAACCAGAACGGCTTTTACATTTGAATCCGAAAGGATAATTTTGAATGCTTCTGTAACGCGCTCTTTAGTAGCACCACCACCAACATCAAGGAAGTTTGCTGGCTCACCGCCATGCAATTTAATGATGTCCATAGTGCCCATCGCAAGACCCGCACCGTTAACCATACAGCCGATGTTGCCATCAAGTGCTACATAGTTAAGTTCGAATTTTGCAGCATGCGCTTCACGCTCATCTTCCTGAGAAGGATCATGCATCTCTGCCAATTTAGGATGACGGTACATTGCGTTACCATCAATGTTAATTTTTGCATCTAAGCAATGCAGATCACCATCTTCTTTGATAACCAGTGGGTTAATCTCAAGAAGTGCTAAATCTTTTTCGACAAACATCTTTGCCAATTGCAAGAAGATATGAGTGAATTGCTTTACCTGCTTACCTTCCAAGCCTAGCTTGAATGCAAGTTCACGACCTTGATATGGCTGAGCACCAACTAGTGGATCGATGGTTGCTTTAAGAATCTTCTCAGGAGTTTCTTCAGCAACTTTCTCAATTTCAACACCGCCTTCAGTTGATGCCATGAACACAACGCGGCGGCTAGAACGATCAACGACTGCACCCAAGTAAAGCTCTTGAGCAATGTCAGTGCACTCTTCTACCAGAATTTTGCTGACTGGCTGACCGTTTGCATCAGTTTGATAAGTTACAAGGTTCTTACCAAGCCATTGCTTAGCAAACTCTTTAACTTCATCTTTTGTCTTTACTAGCTTTACGCCACCAGCTTTACCACGACCACCGGCATGTACCTGGGCTTTTACCACCCACATACTGCCGCCAATGCGGCCAGCTGCTTCAAACGCAGACTGAGGGTTATCGACTGCATAACCCTCCGATACTGGCAAACCATACTCTCTAAAAAGCTGTTTACCTTGATACTCATGTAGGTTCATGTTTATGTTCCTATTACTTTGGCATAAGTACTTTTACAAGCACGTAGAATTTAAAACTTAAGGTAACTAAAAACGCTAATGCCGAACATAAGTTCGGCATCAGTGCTTAGATTCTGGAGCTTATAGATCCAGCAACATGCGAGCTGGGTCTTCAATGAACTCTTTAATCGTTTTCAAGAAGCCCACAGATTCGCGTCCATCAATAATTCTATGGTCGTAAGACAATGCAACGTTCATCATTGGACGAATTACAATTTCGCCATTAATAACCACAGGTCGATCTTCCATACGGTTCATACCAAGAATGCCGCTTTGTGGAGGGTTAATGATTGGTGTGGCCATTAAGGAACCAAAAACACCACCATTAGAGATCGTGAAAGTACCACCTGTCATGTCTTCAACAGTCAGCTTATTATCACGAGCTTTTTCACCAAATTCACGGATCTTAGCTTCAATTTCAGCAAGGCTTAGTGTGTCTGCATCACGCAATACAGGTACTACCAAACCACGTGGTGAAGAAACTGCAACACCTATATCATAGTAACCATGGTAGACAATATCATCACCATCAATAGAGGCATTTACTGCTGGGTAACGTTTTAGAGCTTCTACAGTTGCCTTAACAAAGAAAGACATGAAGCCTAGACGTGTACCATGAACTTTTTCAAACTGTTCTTTATATCTAGCACGCAAATCTACAACTTCTTTCATGTTGATATCATTGAAAGTCGTTAAGATTGCAGCAGTATGTTGCGCTTCAACAAGACGCTCAGCAATACGCTTACGCAGACGAGTCATTGGAACACGCTTTTCTTCACGCAAGCCGGCTGATACAGGTGCTGAACCAGAATCTTTCTTGCTATCTGATGATTTAGCTGATGCACCACCGTCTTTAATAAATTTTTCAACATCTTCCTTAGTTAAACGACCACCTTTGCCGCTTGCTGGAATTTGTTTAGGGTCAAGATTGTGCTCGGCTACCAGACGGCGAACAGCTGGAGATAAAACATCCAAATCTGCTGAGGAGGTTTCTTCTTTAGCTTCTTCTTTTTTCTCTTCTTTGGAAGACTCTTCTTTTGATGAGCTGTCTTTTTTGTCATCACTGCTTTCAGCTTTTGCGTCACCAGATGCACCAGCTTCAAACTTAGCGATAACCTCTTCCTGAAGTACAGTGTCACCTTCTTCTTTGATAATTTCAGAAATTACGCCGTCATCCGGAGCCACAACTTCAAGAACAACTTTATCAGTTTCAATATCGACCAGATTTTGATCTCTTGAAACAGACTCACCTGGCTTAACGTGCCATGTTGCAATCGTAGCATCAGCTACTGACTCAGGTAACACAGGAACTTTAATTTCGATAGCCATGTTTTAACCTTTTACCTTACCTAAATTAATTCAATTCGTTATTTGATGCCAAGCGCATCTTTTACAAGTTTTGCCTGTTGCTCATTATGAATAGAAGCATAACCGACAGCCGGTGCTGCTGATGCTTCTCTACCTGCATAATCAACTTTTGAGCCATTAGGAACAGCTTCATCGAGGTTATGACGTGAGCAATACCAGGCACCCTGGTTTTGTGGCTCTTCTTGACACCATACAAATTCTTTTGCCTTTTTATATTGAGCCATAATCTCTTTCACTTCTTCATGCGGGAAAGGATACAACTGCTCAATACGAATAATAGCAACATTGTTCAGTTCTTGTTCGCGACGCTTTTCAAGCAAGTCATAGTAGACTTTTCCAGAGCACATTACGATACGTGTTACTTTGTTTTTATCCAAGCCATCAACTTCATCAATAGCGTTCTGGAATTGCCCATTTGTCAGCTCATCAATAGTTGATACTGCCAATTTATGACGTAGTAAACTCTTTGGCGTCATTACAATCAGAGGCTTACGCAATGGACGAATCATCTGACGACGAATCATATGAAAAGCCTGCGCTGGAGTTGAAGGCACAACTACCTGAATATTATGCTCAGCTGAAAGCTGCAAGAAGCGTTCCAAGCGTGCTGAGCTATGCTCTGGACCTTGCCCTTCATAGCCATGAGGCAAGAAAAGACTCAGTCCGGATAAACGGCCCCACTTCTGTTCACCTGAACTTATAAACTGGTCAATTACTACCTGAGCGCCATTGGCAAAATCACCAAACTGAGCTTCCCAGATAGCCATTGAGTTCGGTTCATTAGTTGAATAGCCATACTCAAAGGCTAATACAGCTTCTTCCGATAATACCGAATCAATAACTGTAAACTGAGGCTGGTCATCTTTAATGTGTTGCAGTGGAATATAAACTTCTGCATCATCCTGATCATGTAAAACCGCATGACGATGGAAGAAAGTACCGCGTCCACTATCCTGACCACAAAGTCGAACTTCAAAACCTTGGTCAAGTAATGAAGCATAGGCCATAGTTTCCGCAAAGCCCCAGTCCATGTTGACTTCACCCTTTGCCATCTTTTTACGCTCACCCATCAACTTTTTGACGCGTGACTGTAGAGGCAAGTCTTTAGGATAATAACAAATTCGTTCTGCGAGTTCTTCGAACTTAGATTGGCTCAAGCCTGTATCAGCCGGTGATTGCCAAGTTTGGTTTAAAAATGGCGACCAATCAACGTTATATTCGCGCTTATGGTTTTCGATGCGGTTACTGACTACTGATTTGCCAGCATCTAGCAAATCACGATAATCATCCAACATTTTTTTAGCGTCTTCAGCAGACAAAACCTTATTATCAATCAGCCTATCTTCATAGATTTTGCGAGGTGTTGGATGCTTTTTGATCTTTTGATACATCAAAGGCTGAGTCGCATTTGGCTCATCAGCTTCATTGTGACCATGACGACGATAGCAAACTAAATCAATAACAACGTCTTTCTTAAACTTCTTACGGAACTCAAGAGCAAGTCGGGTTACATATAGCACTGCTTCTGGATCATCACCATTAACATGAAATACCGGAGCTTCAACCATCTTTGCAACGTCAGTACAGTAGGCGGTGGAACGTGTATCGTGAAGTTTAGATGTGGTGAAACCAACCTGGTTATTGATAACAATATGGACAGAACCACCAACATAGAAGCCACGTGCTTGTGACATGTTGAAGGTCTCCATCACCACACCCTGTCCGGTCACGGCTGAATCCCCATGAATTAGTACTGGGATAACCTGATCACAGTCTTTGTCGTTACGACGCTCCTGACGAGCACGCACAGAACCCAGAACTACTGGGCTAACAATCTCAAGATGTGATGGATTGAAGGCCAATGCAAGGTGAACTGGGCCACCCTCTGTTTCCACATCATTGGAATAACCCATGTGGTATTTCACGTCACCGGAAGAGCCGTTCTCAACAACTGCATTCTTTCCTGCGAATTCGTCAAATAGCACCTGCGGATTTTTGCCCATAACGTTAACAAGAACGTTAAGACGACCGCGGTGAGCCATACCAATAACAACTTCCTTGGCGCCATTTATGCCTGACTGATTAATCATGTCACGCATCATAGGAATTAAGCTATCGCCACCTTCCAATGAGAAACGCTTTGCTCCTGGAAATTTTGAGCCCAGATATTTCTCTAGCCCTTCAGCTGCTGTTAGGCCTTCCAGTATTTTTTTACGAGTTTCTTCACGGAATTGATGAGAAGAGTTAGCTTCTTCGAGTTTTTCCTGAATCCAACGACGCTCTGTTAAGTCATTGATATGTAAGAACTCTGCACCAATGGTATTGGAATAGGTTTCCTTCAGGCGCTGTAGGATTTCTTTCAGAGTTTGCTGGTCAGGGCCCGCTAAATTACCCACATGGAACTTGGTATCCAGATCAGCCTCAGATAGCTCAAAACTTTCCAGGCTTAAATTCGTTGGGTAAGGATGTTTCCATAAGCCCAAAGGGTCAATGTTGGCGTGGTGATGACCACGTGCACGATAAGATTCTATAAGGTGCAGTACTTTAACTTGCTTTGGATCAGCAACAGAGGAGCCACCACCTTGAGTAAAGGCAATCTTTTGACGGTTAAGACCAATCTGACGAAAATGCTCACGAATGTCACTATGTGAGACATCTTTTGTATCAGCGTTCTTGGCGAACTCATCGAATTTTTCTCGCCAGTCAGAATCAACAGACTGAGGATCTTCTAAGTATTGCTCGTATAATTCTTCCAGATAGCTTGCGCTGCTACCGGATAGGTAGGCGCTCTCGAACATCGCCTCTAACCCATTTTTCATGTATCGTAACACCACTCTAGGTATTTAAGTCGCTATGATAACTAAAAATCAGGAGTCTTAACACAGTATTAAGTCTTTAATTTGTAAAAGTCCTGTTTAAGAAAACCTGATTAACTCATTGTTTTTATGAATTAACTGCCTTCAACATACTACAGCTAATCCTTCTTTAACTGACATCAAAAAAATTGATGTATCAAAAAATATCGCCGTTCTGGCAAAAAAAGACGAAAAGAGCAGAGCTTTGAGGCCCCGGTCTTTTCGTCTATTAATTGCTGTTAAATCAGCTCAGTTAAACTCCGCTTTTCAGCAACATTGAACGGATATGGCCGATTGCGCGCGTTGGGTTTAGACCTTTCGGGCAAACATCCACACAGTTCATGATACCGCGGCAACGGAATACGCTGTAAGCATCATCCAATTCTGCGAGACGCTCTTCTGTCTGAGTGTCACGGCTATCAATAAGGAAACGATAAGCCTGCAACAAACCTGCTGGACCAACGAATTTGTCAGGATTCCACCAGAATGATGGGCATGATGTTGAACAACAGGCACACAAGATACACTCGTAAAGACCGTCTAGTTTTGCTCGGTCTTCAGGTGACTGTAAGCGTTCTTTTGCTGGTGGTTCATCATTCGCAATCAAGAATGGCTTAATTTTCTCATATTGCTTGTAGAACTGAGCCATATCCACAACCAGGTCACGAATGACTGGCAAACCAGGTAAAGGACGGATCACAATCGGTGCTTTCAGACTAGACAATGCAGTAATACATGCTAGGCCGTTTTTACCGTTGATATTCATACCATCAGAACCACAAACACCTTCACGGCACGAACGACGGAAAGATAATGTTGGGTCTTGATTCTTCAATGCTACCAGAGCATCCAACAACATCATGTCAGAACCTTCAGGAACGTCTAAGTCATATTCCTGCATATAAGGTTTTTTATCAGTCTCTGGGTTGTAGCGATAAATACTAAATTTCATTTGCTTCACTCCGTATTCTGTAGCTACAGATTAATATGTACGGGCTTTCGGAGGGAAAGCTTCGATTTTGGTTGGGCTCATGTTGACATCACGCTTACCCATTTCTTCAGTTACTGGGTAATAAACTGAGTGCGCTAACCAGTTTTCGTCATCACGATCCGGGAAGTCTTCACGACTATGAGCACCACGACTTTCTGTACGGAACTCAGCAGCCATGGCTGTTGCGTAAGCCACTTCCATCAAGTTCTCAAGCTCAAGACACTCAATACGTTCAGTATTAAAAGCTTTTGATTTGTCTTTTAAACGTGCGTTTTTCAAACGCTCACGCAATGACTTAATCTTGTCCAGACCTTCTTTCATCAAATCACCGGTACGGAATACACCGAAGTGGTTCTGCATGGTATTTTGAAGTTCACGACGAAGCTCAACAGGATCTTCACCTTCGTTAGTACTATCCCAACGATTAATACGATTTAGAGCACGCTCAGCGTCTGAGTCGTTATAGTCAGAGAAAGGCAAGCCTTCACGTAGCGATTCTTCAAGGTGTAAACCAGCAGCACGGCCAAAGACCACAAGGTCAAGCAATGAGTTACCGCCCAGGCGGTTTGCACCGTGTACAGATACACATGCCACTTCACCCACAGCATAGAAGCCTTTTACAACCTTCTCTTCACCGGCTGGCGTACGGTCAATGACCTGACCAAACTTATTGGTAGGAATACCACCCATCATATAGTGACAGGTTGGAACTACTGGAATTGGATCTTTTGCAGGGTCAACGTGAGCGAAAATTTTCGAAAGCTCGCTAATACCTGGTAGACGAGAGTTCAAGACCTCTTCACCAAGGTGATCAAGCTTTAGGAAAACGTGATCGCCATTTGGACCTGCACCACGGCCAGCCAGAATCTCTTTCATCATCGAACGGGCTACAACGTCACGCGATGCCAAGTCTTTAGCATTAGGAGCGTAACGCTCCATGAAGCGCTCGCCATCCTTATTGATCAGGTAACCACCTTCACCACGACAGCCTTCTGTTACCAGAGTACCCGCACCAGCAATACCGGTTGGGTGGAACTGCCACATTTCGATATCCTGAACCGGCAAGCCTGCACGCAACGCCATACCAACGCCATCACCAGTGTTGATCAATGCATTGGTAGTTGATGCATAGATACGACCAGAACCACCAGTTGCAAATACCGTAGCACGCGATTTAAACAAAGCAATTTCGCCCGTTTCAATGCACATGGCGGTGACACCACAAACGTCACCTTCCTCATTGCGTACCAAATCCATTGCATACCACTCATTAAAGAACTGAGTGTTGGCTTTAAGGTTAGCCTGATACAAGGTGTGCAATAAGGCATGACCAGTACGATCAGCTGCCGCAGCAGTACGAGCAGCCTGCTCGCCACCAAATTCTTTAGACTGACCACCGAATGGACGTTGATAAATTTTGCCATTATCTAAACGAGAAAAAGGCAAACCCATGTGCTCAAGCTCATAAACTGCTGCTGGGCCATTTTCACACATGTACTCAATAGCATCCTGGTCACCAATGTAGTCCGAACCTTTAACGGTATCAAACATGTGCCAGCGCCAGTCATCCGGGTGAGAATTACCCAGAGCAACAGTAATACCGCCTTGAGCAGATACTGTGTGCGAACGAGTAGGAAATACTTTCGAAATCAATGCGACTTTTTGGCCACTTTGTGCC
Source organism: Kangiella aquimarina DSM 16071 (assembly GCF_000374105.1). Taxonomy (GTDB): domain Bacteria; phylum Pseudomonadota; class Gammaproteobacteria; order Enterobacterales; family Kangiellaceae; genus Kangiella; species Kangiella aquimarina. Next base: position 1,467,696 of record NZ_KB893650.1, on the reverse strand, counting down.
AATTGCAGCGATGCACGCATACCAGCGCCACCGCCACCAACGATTACCGCATCAAAGGTATGTGTTGGAATAGAGGAGATTTGGTTAGACATGCTTTATAGGCTCCACAAAATCTGAATGCCCCACACTAATAGTGCCAGGCAGATGAGAATAATAAGTACTTGGAAGACAAAACGAATTGCCAGTTTTGGCATATAGTCAGTGGACACAATCCACAGACCGATCCAAGCATGTCCTATTACTGACAATAATGCCAATAACGAGAAAACTTTCATAAAGGTCGATGCAAACAACTCTTGCCATACTGGGAATGACAACTCAGGAGTTGTGCAGATAAAGTAGCCAAGGAAAATTACATAGGCCAACATTACAATTGCTGACACACGCTGGATGATCCAGTCATGCAGGCCCGAACGACCAAGGCTTGTTGATGCTGTTACTACGCCCATACCCATACTCCTAATACGACTGCAGCAATCGCAGATAGAATTATTACCAGCCAGGCACCACGACGGCCGCCTTCTAGCGTCTCACCAATGCCCATATCCATCAACAGATGACGAACACCTGCAATAACGTGATATGCAACAGCAGTGGTGATAGCCCATAAAACGAACTGCCATAAGAATGACTCGGCAAACATGGTTTTCAGTTCATTAAAGCCAGCTGGAGTAAAGGATTTTTGTAGCATCCACAATAGGATAGGTACAGCGAAGAATAATATGACGCCTGTAATACGGTGCAAGATAGAAGAAATTGCAGGTACAGGGAATCTTATCGTTGCAAGATTCAGGTTTGTTGGTCTCTTTTGATTCACGACGTATCTTATCTATTTTTGCCCAGGTCGCCAGGGCGTGAGAGTCTCTGTGTCCTGCCTTGCATGAGTGCGTGAAATGCGACCGAAATACGCTGCAGACAGGAACCCCGTAGTGATACAAAGTTTCGGACGCAAATTATATAAGTGCTTGTCGGTGATTACAATTAATTAACCCGATAGATTTCCTATATATGCCAAAATCTTATTGATCATCATCAACTGTCACAAAAATATCTCATGTAAAATGTGACAAAATTTTGTAGAATGCACCACCTGATTGAGATTAGACTCGATTTATTGAGTAAAAAGTAAGCAATTTATAGTCCAAAGGAGACTTTATGTCGCAACAAACAGCTAAACTTAGCTTACCCAATGGCGAAGAATTGGATTTGACCGTACTTTCCCCTACTTTGGGCAAAGACGTTATCGACGTACGAGCGTTAGGCAAAGCTGGCTACTTCACTTATGACCCTGGTTATGTATCAACTGGCGCCTGTGAATCAAAAATCACCTACATTGACGGTGAAAAAGGACAGTTACTATATCGTGGCTACCCTATTGAACAGCTTGCAGAGCAGTCAAATTTTGAAGAGGTTGCTTACCTTCTGTTAAATGGCGAATTACCAAGCAAAGAAGAATATGAAAACTTCGTTGCCAAAATAAACAATCACACCATGGTTCATCAACAAATGATGAACTTCTTCAATGGCTTCCGCCGTGATGCCCACCCGATGGCCATTATGGTTTCTGTAGTTGGTGCACTTTCTGCCTTCTACCACGATTCATTGGATATCAATAACCCTCAGCACCGCGACATCAGTGCTCTGCGCCTGATTGCCAAAGTACCTACGATTGCTGCAATGTGTTACCGCTACAGCGTTGGTCATCCATTCGTTTACCCTGATAACGACATGAGCCTTGCTGAGAACTTCCTGAATATGATGTTCAGCATGCCTACCAATGACTGGAAACCTGATCCAGTATTGGTGAAAGCCATGGACCGCATCTTTATTCTTCACGCAGACCACGAGCAAAATGCTTCTACCTCCACGGTTCGTCTAGCCGGCTCTTCAGGCGCTAACCCGTTTGCTGCTATTGCATCAGGTATTGCCTGCTTATGGGGTCCTGCGCACGGTGGTGCTAACGAAGCCTGCTTGAACATGTTGCGCGAAATCGGCGATGTAAGCCGTATCCCTGAGTTTATTGAGCGTGCCAAAGACAAGAATGATCCGTTCCGCTTGATGGGCTTTGGTCACCGCGTCTATAAAAACTTTGACCCACGCGCTAAAGTGATGCGTGAAAGTGCTCACGAAGTATTGGATCTACTGGGCAAGCATGATGACCCAATCTTCAAGGTAGCTCTTGAACTAGAAAAAATTGCCCTTGAAGACGAATACTTCATCGAGAAGAAGCTTTACCCGAATGTAGACTTCTACTCTGGTGTTATCCTCGATGCCATGGGTATCCCAACCAATATGTTTACAGTAATTTTCGCCTTAGCGCGTACTGTCGGCTGGGTTTCTCAGTGGCACGAAATGATTGGTGAAGATGACCGTCGCATCGGACGTCCTCGTCAGTTATATACAGGTGCTACAGAGCGCGATTACGTAGATATTAATAAGCGTTAATCGAGTAACAAACACCTAACTTTGAAAAATTATTGCTGACAATATTTTTTTCAAAGGTCTATAATTTAAAGGAGCACTTCGAGTGCTCCTTTTTATTTGCCAAACAAAAGTGTTTAACAGTTAAAAAAAGAGCAAGGCAAAACAGCCTGTCATTCTTAATATAAGCGGTGGACCATGCAAAAAAATACCAAACCCTGTTATTACCCAGACTATTTACAACTGGATAAATTACTAGACGCACAGCATCCGGAAAGCCAGAAATACGGTGCTGAAGCCCATGATGAAACCCTTTTCATCATCGTGCATCAAGCTTATGAGTTATGGTTTAAGCAAATACTGCATGAGATTCACTCAATCCTACCGGTTCTCTCCCAAAGCCATGTTGATGAAAGTAAAATCAGTACCGTTAATCTGAGACTTGAACGCGTTCATCGCATACAAGATGTTCTGGTTGATCAAATTGATATTCTGGAAACCATGACTCCGCTGGATTTTCTCGACTTCCGTGACTACCTGATTCCAGCTTCAGGCTTTCAAAGTATTCAGTTCAAAGAGATTGAAATTCTGCTTGGACTTAAGTCCGAATACCGCATTAACTTCGACAAAAAGTCCTTCTACAGTCGCTTGAATGAACAGGACCGCAATTACTTAATGGATCTTGAAGAGAAACCCTCATTATTTGATGCGGTTGAAAAATGGTTGGAGCGTATGCCTTTCCTTGAGTTTGGTGATTTTAAATTCTGGAACATATTTAAAGAAGCCGTTGAAACCATGCTCAATCATGATGAGAAGGTACTTAAAGAAGCGGATTACCTCAGTGATGCTGAAAAAACCTTCCAGTTGAATGACCTGGAGAATACCCGCGCCACTTTTGATGCACTGTTTGACAAAGACAAGTATGACAAGCTCAAAACTCAGGGGCGATTCCGCATGAGCCAGGAAGCAACACTCAGCGCCCTGTTCATTAACCTTTACCGTGAACAGCCTATGCTCAATGGTCCGTTTAGATTATTACAGGGACTGGTTGAAATTGATGAGAAGTTCACCACCTGGCGTTATCGTCACACCACTATGGTGTTGCGTATGATTGGCTCCAAGATTGGTACTGGTGGTTCTGCAGGGCACGACTATCTTCGTCAAACGACTCAGAACAACCGCTTCTTCCGCGATTTATTCAATTTGACTACCTTCCTGATTCCGCGCTCGGCACTTCCTGAATTGCCGGATGAAGTTATTAAGGCAATGAACTTCTAGCCATTGAATATTGTATAGATATTGAAAAAAGCAAAGCCTAGGCTTTGCTTTTTTTTGCTGTTCACTTTACTTGGCGAACAGCTGACTTAGGTCGTTAAAAGCCTTAAATTCCAACGCATTTCCAGATGGGTCATAAAAGAACATAGTGGCCTGTTCACCGGGCTGACCTTTGAAGCGAATATAAGGCTCGATGGCAAATTGAATGCCCTGCTCCGTTAACCGGTCTGCTAAGTCCTGCCAGGTAGGCATATCCAGCACTACTCCAAAATGCGGCACTGGAACGGCATGTCCATCTACCTGATTATTGGCTTTATCCTGATTAACAGGCATAGCTTCATCAAGATGCACCACCAACTGATGGCCATAACAGTCATAATCAATCCAATGGTCACTGGAACGACCTTCGCTAAATCCTAATACCTGACCATAAAACGCTCTGGCCTGTTCTAAATTATGTACCGGAATGGCTAAATGAAACGGACGAATACTCATTGCACACCTATTTAGGAAATTGTGTACGTTTGATAAAGGTTTTTAACAAATCTGTCAGGCCATCTGCATCATCCTGATCGAATCGGTTGGTAATCGGGCTATCGATATCCAATACACCCTTCAATTGCCCATCCACCACTACAGGAATGACTACTTCACTCTGAGAGGCAGCATCACAGGCGATATGGCCATCAAACTGATGTACGTCTTCAACTAATTGAGTTTCAAGCGTAGCAGCAGCGGTTCCGCAGACACCACGGCCAAAAGGAATATGGACACAAGCCACCTTGCCCTGATATGGCCCAAGAATCAGACTGTCAGCTTTGTCAGGGTTAACCAGATAAAACCCTGACCAGTTGAGTTCCGGAAGCATCTGGAAAATAAAGGCCGACATTTGCGACATATTGGTAATCCAGTTGCTATCTTCAGCTAATAAGGCATCCAGTTGAAGCGCCAGCTGGCGATAGTATTCAGGTTTGTCGTTTCGGTACTCTTGAATTTGTGACTCGTCTAGTTGAAACATGGTATGCACATCAAGTTGAGAATAGCGGCAAGATAGCCGACGAGGTCAATAATTACAAGCATTGAATCGTAACTGTGTATTACCACATCTTGTGCTCATGTATTATGATTATCACTAGCCATCTGCCGCGTGTCACGGTAACATACGGCGTTTGTTTTTTCGTGAGTTTTGCAGGAGAAATCGTGTCCATTTCAAGCAAAGGCCAAAGAAGTCCTACTGCCTCGCCCTGCATTGGCGTCTGTAGTACCGTTTTGGGTGATGAAGTGTGTCGTGGTTGCGGTCGAACATTCGACGAAGTGCTTAATTGGCATACTTTTACAGATGACCAGAAAAAAGCAGTCAACCTTCGCCTGAAACTCGAAGGAAAACAAAAGTTTTAACACCAATATTAATAAACATTCTCATTTCAAATAGAAGGTAAATCGGAGCCTTATTATCATGTTAGTATCTATTGTCGACGCCCTCGCGGGCAAACCCGGCGTCGGTGAGCAAGTCACCGTACAAGGCTGGGTACGTACTCGTCGTGATTCGAAAGCTGGACTTTCGTTCGTTAATATTCACGATGGCAGCTGCTTTAATCCAATTCAGGCAGTAGTCGATAATAATGTGGCTAATTATGAGTCAGAAGTGGTTAAATTGACCGCTGGCTGTTCCGTCAAGGTAACCGGCAAGCTGGTTGAGTCGCAGGGTAAAGGTCAGTCTTTTGAAATTCAGGCAACAGCGGTTGAAGTTCTTGGCTGGGTTGATGATCCCGATACCTACCCTATCCAACCTAAGCCACACTCCGTTGAGTTCTTACGTGAAAATGCTCACCTACGTGCTCGCACCAACCTGATTGGTGCCGTAACACGTGTGCGCAACTGCTTGGCACAAGCAATTCACCGTTTTATGCACGAGCAAGGCTTTTTCTGGATTCATACCCCAATCATTACCGCATCTGACGCAGAAGGCGCCGGTGAAATGTTCCGTGTTAGCACGTTGGATATGACCAACTTGCCGAAAGATGACAAAGGCAACATTGATTATAGTGAAGATTTCTTCGGTAAAGAATCATTCTTGACCGTTTCTGGTCAGCTAAACGTTGAAACTTACTGTATGGCAATGTCCAAGGTTTATACTTTTGGACCGACTTTCCGTGCGGAAAACTCAAATACCAGTCGTCATCTGGCTGAGTTCTGGATGGTTGAGCCTGAGATTGCCTTTGCTAATTTGTCAGATAACGCCGATTTGGCTGAAGCCATGATGAAGTACATCTTCAAGGCAGTTCTCGATGAGTGTGCCGATGACATGGCCTTCTTCCAGCAACGCGTCGACAAGGACTGCATAAACCGCCTTGAAAATGTCATCAATCACAACTTCGAGCGCATGGATTATACTGATGTGATCGAAGTACTAAAAAAAGCTGACAAGAAGTTTGAGTACCCTGTGGAATGGGGCATCGACCTGCAATCAGAGCATGAGCGCTACATTGCAGAAGAATATGTTGGCCGTCCAACGGTTGTCATGAACTACCCAAAAGACATTAAAGCCTTCTATATGCGCTTGAACGACGATGGAAAAACTGTTGCCGCAATGGATGTTTTAGCGCCAGGCATTGGTGAGATCATCGGTGGTGCGCAACGTGAAGAACGCCTGGACGTGCTCGATAAGCGTATTGAAGAAATGGGCTTACCAGCTGAAGATTACTGGTGGTATCGCGACCTGCGTCGTTACGGCACCGTACCTCATGCGGGTTTTGGTCTGGGTTTTGATCGCTGTGTATCTTACGTTACCGGCGTCCAGAACATTCGAGACGTTATCCCCTTCCCACGTGTACCGAACAACGTTAAGTTTTAATCGCGTATTACAAATGACAAAGGCCACATCAGTGGCCTTTTTTAATTCTTTACGCTAGTATCAAATTATCCAGAGAAAATGTCTTACCCAATCTGAGGCGAAGTGATGTCAAAAAACAACTACACCAGTGAAATCACAGACTTTCTTAAAGAGCTTGATGAAAAGATCAAACCTGACTCACCTTCCCGTCGAGCTGAAAAAGCAAAGTATGATGAAATCAACGAAAAGCGCGACAACCCAGATTATAAAGATAGGAAATCGAAATTATGGGAAGACTTTTAAGCCTTCCCAGCAAAGTTCTATCAAGCTTACTCTTCCAAAAATTTAAGCCCAGTTCACAAAGTCATCAACTTCTGGCACAGGCTTTGATTTAAGCTCCATGTCAGGCGTTCCAACATAGATAAAGCCAACAATAGTATCATTTTGCTCCAATCCCAATAATGGCTTTAAATGCTCATTAAACGCCAATGGGCCAGTTCTCCAGTAAGCCCCATAACCTAAACTATCTAATCCCAAAATAAGGTTTTGTACGCCTGCTCCTGTTGAAAGAACTTCTTCTATATGAGGAACTTTTTCATGTCCCCGAGCCTTTGCAACAGCCACTACAACCATAGGTGCGCGATGGGGTAATGACAATGCTCGCTCCTGTTTTTCTAGAGGAATATTGGGGTCTTCAGAAATGCTTGCCAGTCGATACTTTTCGCCTAACTCATTAAGTGCTTTCTCCCCCTCGAAAACAATGTATTGCCAAGGCATCAGCCGCTTGTGGTCAGGAGCCCTTAATGCAGCCATAAACACCTGGTTCATCTCTTCTTTATTAGGTGCCGGGGACTTAAGACGACCGCAGGAAACTCGATTAATTAATGTGTCTAACATCTCACTAATACTCTTAGAATTCATAGTCATAATTGCTAGCGACTATAGCATATTTGTTACAACCTAAAATGAATAAATAGTTGCCATTTTTGGGTCAGAGAGAAGCACACTACTCAATTTTTGCGACAGTTTTGAAACAGAAGCCTCTGAAACATAATTGTTCTGCAAAGAATTAACCGGTTGATTTTTATGCAGTTATTAAGTAGGTTGTTTCTTGAACAATACAACAAAACACAATATATGGGGAAATATTATGAAAAACTTAGGCTCTTTTATTGCAATATTGGGGTTAGCATCAATCGCTCTATTCTTTTTTGACTATGAGTTAAAAATACTCGGCTGGATCAATAACTGGGGCGAGAATATTGCCTGGACAATTCGTGGTGGCTTAGTAGTAATTGGTGCAGTTTTATTTTTCATGGCACCTTCTGATAAAGAACCAGAAGAAACTGCCTAGACCTAATAGCAAACCAAAAGCCCAGCCATTTGCTGGGCTTTTTTGTTTGAGTCATGGAAGCAGTAAGCCTGCTTTTTCGACACTTCCAACATCTGACCTCCATGGATGGAGAGAATTCAGAAATCTTTCGGAAACAAGTCCTGGCCTGGCGGTCGTCGAAGTGTTTAGGGGCTCCAATACAAAATACACAGATATAAAAAAACCCAGCCATAATGGCTGGGTTTTATTTATATGGCATCCCGTAGGGGAGTCGAACCCCTGTTACCGCCGTGAAAGGGCGGTGTCCTAGGCCTCTAGACGAACGGGACACAATGTTTGAAACTGTTCTCTCAAACGCGGGCGCAATAATAATGCCCCTACCCTCGTTTGTCAAAAAAATTATAAGGATTTTTTTGTTTTTTTATCCTTTTCGTTGAGAATGACTATTTATCAACCAGATAGGTTAAGAAAAATACAAAATATACAGATATAAAAAACTAGCCATAAGGGCTGGGTTTTCTTTACATGGCACCGCCCCACAGGGATTTGGGAAATGCAGAGATTTGTCGGGAACAAATCCTGCCCTGGCGGTCGGCAAGAAATTGCTCCTGCATTTCTTGCACTTCCAACATCCTTGTTGGTCGTCGAAGTGTTTAAGGGCTCCCCTACAATATACACAGATATAAAAAANCCCAGCCACAAGGGCTGGGTTTTCTTTATATGGCATCCCGTAGGGGAGTCGAACCCCTGTTACCGCCGTGAAAGGGCGGTGTCCTAGGCCTCTAGACGAACGGGACACAAACTTTTCAAAATAATAATTTATTTGAATGCGAGGCAAAAGATGAGGAAGCTTACTATAGTAAGCGACGATTCTTTTAACAAAGCAGTCAAGTAAATTTGGTGGAGCTAAGCGGGATCGAACCGCTGACCTCTACACTGCCAGTGTAGCGCTCTCCCAGCTGAGCTATAGCCCCAAAACAATGGCGCGCATTTTAGCACGGAGCTTGTTACTGTCAACTGAAAATTGATGCAAATTATCGACTTAGCTCGAAAAGCTCAGTATAGTTTTGGCCACCTAACATAGACATAAGACAGAGTCAGATATGAAACCTTTGTATTTATTATTAGGCTTACTGGCATTAAATGCTGGCGGAGCTGAGGCCTCTAAGCCATTCACGGCTGAAGATATGGTAACCATGAAGCGGGTAGCCTCCCCTGCTCTTTCGCCTGACGGAAAAACTGTTGCCTATATGCTGCGCACCACTGATCTGGAAGCCGATAAAGGAACTTATGACATTTACACGGTCGATACCATAGATGCTGAAAGCACTCCCCAGCAAATTACCACTGACCCAGCTTCTGATACCAGTCCAAAGTGGTCTGCCGATGGCAAATACCTTTATTTCTTATCAAGCCGTAGTGGCAGCAATCAATTGTGGCGTCACCCAGTTCAGTCTGGAGATGTTGAGCAGGTTTCAGATCTGCCTGTAAGCATTGGAACCTATAAGCTTTCCCCAAAAGGTAACACACTGGTTTTCAGCGCATCGGTTTATCCTGAATGTGACACCTTAGAATGCAGCAAGAATAAATCTGAAGCAGCCAGTAACAGCAAACAGGAAGGCAAACTGTATGACAAAATTTTTGTGCGTCATTGGGATCATTGGCTGGACGGCACTCAAAGTCGCCTGTTTAGTGCAGAGCTTTCTGACAAACCGTTTACTGACGCTACTGCCCTTTCACACAGTTTAAACGGTAATGTCCCTTCCAGCCCATTTGGTGGCGATGAGGAATACACCATCAGTCCCGATGGAAAAAAAGTGATCTTTACTTTGCGAATTGCCGATAACAAAGAGCCTATTTCTACTAATTTCGATTTATATGAAGTGTCTATCAGCGGTGGCAAAGTTAAAAATCTGACCAAAGAAAATTTGGCCTGGGACACTCAGCCGGTTTTTAGTCCAGATGGGAAAAAGCTTGCCTGGCTGGCAATGGAACGACCTGGGTTTGAAGCTGATCGTCGCCAACTTAAGATTCGCGACTTAAAATCTGGCAAGACTGAAAACGTCACTAAAGACTGGGATCGTTCGTTTTACGGCTTCCAGTTCAGTCATGACGGTAACCAGGTTTTTCTTTATGGCAACCATATCGGTAAAAACGTTATCTGGTCATATGATCTTGCGACGAAAAAGAAACAGCAGTTAACCGATAACGGCTATGTTTCAGCTTTTAATGTCGGCCAAAACAAGATCGTCTATCAATATGACGATCTGAACCAGCCTGCAGATCTGTTTGTGATGAACCTGGACGGCAGTAACAAACGTCAACTGACAGCAGTCAATCAAGAAGTCATGTCTGAACTTGAGTTTGGCGACTATGAGCAGTTCAGCTTCAAAGGTTGGAAAGACGAAACCGTTTATGGCTATATCGTTAAACCTGTCGATTTTGATGAAGATAAAACCTACCCACTTGCGTTTTTGATTCACGGTGGACCACAAGGCAGTTTCGGTGATCACTTCCATTACCGCTGGAATCCACAAACCTATGCTGGGCAGGGTTTTGTCGCAGTCATGATCGACTTCCACGGCTCTACAGGCTATGGCCAGGATTTCACCGACTCAATTACTGGTGACTGGGGCGGCAAACCTCTTGAAGATTTGCAAAAAGGCATGGCCTATATCGAGTCAAACTACGACTTTGTTGATACAGACAATGCCTGCGCGCTGGGAGCTTCTTATGGCGGTTATATGATCAACTGGATTGCAGGCAATTGGACAGAACAATTTAAGTGCCTGGTTAACCATGATGGTATTTTTGACAACCGTATGATGTATTACTCAACTGAAGAGCTATGGTTTGTTGAGTGGGAAAATGGCGGTACCTATTTTGATAAGCCCGAGAACTTTGAAAAATTCAACCCTGTGCATTATGTTAAGAACTGGAAAACACCAATGCTCGTTGTTCAAGGTAGCAAAGACTATAGAGTCCCTGAAACTCAATCTCTGGCAACATTTACTGCACTTCAACGTCAAAATATACCGAGCCAGTTGTTAATTTTTGAAAACGAAAATCACTGGGTTTTAAAGCCAAATAACAGCATTCAATGGCATCAGGTTGTCAATAATTGGTTACATCAATGGTTGAACGAGGAATAAATTTAACTATCGAACTAAACCTTTCATAGCCAATTACTATCTAAAAGACGTAAAAAGGTGCCTTCGGGCACCTTTTTTTCACATTCCACCCTTTAAAATACAGTATTGAAACATTTGTTAACCTTTTGTCATTACTGAACATTAGGCTCTAGAAATTACCGAGCGTTATAATGACCGAGAGTTGGAGAAATCCTAAAATTTTTGAAAGCGGGAAAAAATAATGACCAAGAGAATCCTTGTTGGTGCTGCAATACTAGTTGCAACCATAGTAATAATTGTCGGCCTCGTAAGTATGAAGCCAGAGCCACCGAAGAAGAAACCTTTCGTTCAGGCTATTGTGGTTGATACTAAAGCTGTTGAGGCTCAGGATGTTCAGTTCATTGTCGATAGCCAGGGACCGGTTCTTCCAGTAGAGAACTCAACACTGGTCGCAGAAGTCAGTGGGCGTATTACCGACGTTTCGGATAATTTCCGTGTGGGTGCGTTTGTTGAAAAAGGCGAAGTGCTTTTTACCATTGACCCTGCTAACTATGTTGCTAATATGCGTAGCGCCGAAGCAGCGCTAGCACAAGCACAGGCAAACTACCAGGACGCTAAAGCCAGAACTGAGCAAGCACGTAAGGACTGGAAAAAAATTGGTAAAGGCGAGCCTTCCGATCTCGTATTAAGACTTCCTCAATTAAAACAGGCCGAAGCCGCTGTTCAATCAGCTGAGGCAGACCTGATGCGTGCTCGCCGTGATTTAGACCGCACTAAAGTTAAAGCTAATTTTGATGCGCTTATTCAAAGCAAAATGGTTGGCCTGGGTCAATTCGTGAATGTGGGAAGCCAAGTTGCAACCGTCTATGGAACAGAATACGCAGAAGTTCGCTTACCTGTCCCTGATCAGGAGCTTGCCTTTTTAGATGTACCAGACATCGACAATCCTCAGCAACAGCCAGCGGTACGCTTAGTTGGCACCTATGCTGGCAAGGAACAAATATGGTTTGGCAAACTTGTTCGTACAGAAGGCGTAGTTGAACAAACCAACCGTTTAACTTACCTGGTTGCTCAAATTGAGGATCCCTACAACCTGGAAAACAAAAGAGATAACAGCACACCACTTCGTTTTGGTACTTTCGTGAGAGCCGAAATTGCCGGTAAAGAACGAGAAGGCTTAATTGCCTTACCAAGACAGGCACTTTACTTTGGTAATACAGTTTTAATTCTTGAAAATGAAAGTGAAGTTCGTTTGCAAGAAGTTACTCTTGCACGCACAGAAGCAAATACCATTTACATTGATAGCGGTCTGCAATCTGGTGATGAAGTTATCGTGACACCGGTTCACAACCCAGTAAACGGTATGAAGGTTCAGAAAGTTGGTACTCAGGCGAAATCTGGCTCTGCAAATTCAAACGATACCGCTCTTAACACCAGCGCTGATACAGCTAAGCAATAAGGAATTCGCAGATGGTCAAACAATACGATACACATAGCGGAATCATCTCGTGGTTTGCACGCAACTCTGTTGCTGCGAACCTTCTGATGATTTTTATCATTGTTGCCGGCTTTATTGGACTTAGTCACCTTCGCCAACAAGTATTCCCAGATATTATTATTAACTCAGTAAGTATCCAAGTGCCTTATCCAGGAGCAGCACCACAGGAAGTGGAAGAAGGCATTGTTATCCTGATCGAAGAAAATATTAAGGATATTGAAGGGATCAAAAAAGTGACTTCAACGGCTTCTGAAGGAATGGGAAGCATTAATATCGAAATTGAAGATAACTATGAAGTCTCTGAAGTAATGGATGAGATAAAAGTTAGGGTGGATGCGATCCCTAACCTACCTGATCTTGCTGAACGTCCGGTTATTTATGAAAACCGCATGCAACGCCAGGTTATGCGCTTAAATGTTTTTGGCGATGCCAATGAGCGTACCCTGAAAGAGTATGCTAAAGATATCAAAGACGAGCTTTTAGCACTGCCTCACGTCAGCTTGGTTGAAGTTGAAGGTGCTCGCCCTTACGAAGTTGGCATTCAAGTCAGTGATTACCAGTTACGCAAATATGGTTTAACTCTTCAAGATGTTGCCAATGCGGTCAGAAGTCACTCTCTAGATTTACCGAGCGGTACTATTAAAACTCTGGGTGGCGACATTCTGGTAAGAACAAAAAACCAAGCCTATGACGCCTATGACTTCGCAAAAATTCCAGTTATCACACGCCCAGATGGTACGACTTTACTACTGGCAGATATCGCAGCAATCGACGATGGTTTTGCAGAGTGGAATTTCTTATCACGCTTTGATGGTAAACCCACTGTCAGTTTAAGGGTTCGCTCATCTCTAGAATCTGATGATCTATTAATTGCAGAACAAATCTACTCTTATCTAGACAAAAAAACTCCGACTTTACCAGCGGGCATTTCAATCGAAGCTTGGGGCGATGGTACTTATTACCTGAAAGGCCGTCTCGAGATGATGCAGAAGAATATGCTTGCCGGTATTATTCTGGTGTTCATAGTACTAGCACTCTTCTTAAGATTTAAACTTGCCTTCTGGGTAATGATTGGTATTCCGTTATGCTTCCTGGGTGCCTTTGCCCTGATGTACATGTATCCTGGTTTTGCCATGACCATCAACATGATCACCCTCTTCGGCTTTATTCTAGTGCTGGGGATCGTGGTCGATGACGCCATCATTATTGCGGAAAGCGCCTGGGCGTCGATTGAAGAAAAAGGTCATAGTATCGACAGTGTTGTCGAAGGGGCAAAACGAGTCGCCCTTCCTGCAACCTTCGGTGTTTTAACCACCATTGCAGCGTTTTACCCAATGCTGGCAATCAGCGGCCCCTGGAGTAATGCTATGGCATCCATGGGTCTGGTAGTAATGTTCTGCTTAATGTTCTCGTTAATTGAGTCGAAGCTTATTTTGCCGGCTCACTTAGCTCATATGAAGCTCAATAAACTTGAAGACACTAAGAACCCTAAAGTTCGTGCTGTAAAGGGATTCTTCCGCTCTATTCGTCTAAAAGTCAAAGACCTGTTATCGCGCTTTATTAATAATGTTTACAAGCCCAAGCTGGAGACATTCCTTAATTACAGAGGCCTGACAATTTTAACCTTTGTTTGTTTGTTATTTATTACGACCATTGGTTTTATCGGAAGTGGTTGGGTTAAAACCAGCTTATTCCCGAACATTCCAAATGATGGTGTGTTTGTCGAAATCAAAATGGCAGAAGGTGCTACTGCTGAACAGGCCATGAGCAATGTGCAAATTGTCTGGGATAAGCTAAATGAGTTGCACAGTGAAGTAGAAGCTGAGCATGGTATTGGTGTATTCCAGCATGCATTTATGTGGACTCGTGAAAATACCGGTGCTTACATGTGGACTGAGCTGGTTAAAAGTGAAAACTTGCCCATTAACCAGTTTGATCTGATCGACCGCTGGCGTGACAAAGTCGGTACCCTTCCCGCAGTTGAAGAAATCAGTTTTGGCGGCGGTGGTGGCGGACCGGGTGGTGATGGTGTCGGTTATCGACTGGTTGGTACAGATATCGAGGAATTACAAATCGTAACTGAAAAAATTCGTGCCAAACTTGCCGAATATGACGGTGTTTACGATATCAGTGATAACCTTTCCGGTGGTAAAGAAGAAATCGTAGTAGAGGTTAAGCCTCACGGTTATAACCTTGGACTAAGTACACAAATTCTTTCTCAGCAAGTGCGAAATGCTTTCTATGGCTCAGAGGCTCAACGTTTCCTTCGAGATAACGAGGAAGTCAAAGTCTTTGTTCGCTATCCATTAGATGACAGACGCTCTATCGGTAACCTGGAACAAATGCCGATCAGAACACCGTCAGGCGAATACGTAACTTTCACTGATGTAGCCAATTATGATGTACAGGAAGGCTTTTCGCGTATCTCTAGAATTGATGGCGTTCGTGCCAATCGTATTAGCGCAGATGTTAGCCCTCAGGCTGCTATTACTTCTGGCGAAATCCATGAAGATATGATGCAAAATGTCATTCCTGATATCTTAGCTCAGCACCCAACGGTGAAACTTGAGCCAGGTGGTCCAAGTGAGGACCAGCAAAAGCTGACCAAAGAATTAGGAATTGGCGGTTTAATTGCATTGATTTTAATTTATGGCTTAATGGCTATCCCATTGAAATCATATATCAAGCCAGTTGTCGTCATGTCAGCCATTCCATTCGGTATTATTGGTGCCATGGTCGGACACCTGCTGCTAGACATTAATCTAAGCATGTTCTCCTTCTTTGGCATTATTGCCTTGTCAGGTGTTGTCGTGAACGATAGCTTATTGATGGTGGACTTCATTGGACGTGCGCGTGCTGAAGGCATGTCTCGAATTGAGGCAGCAATTAATGCTGGTACAAGACGTTTCCGCGCTATTATCCTGACGTCGTTAACCACCTTCTTCGGCTTGCTACCTATTACCACCGAAACAAGCTTGCAGGCCCAACTGGTAATACCAATGGCTGTTTCTCTAGCCTTCGGTATCGTTTTTGCCACGGTAATTACGCTAATCTGGGTCCCTTGCCTATACGTAACTTTAGGCAGTATCAAAGACTGGTTCCTGGGTCGTGATGCAAAAAGTCTAAGTAATAAGGAAGAAGCATACGAAAATAATTAAGACCTTAAGCTATATTACAAAGGGGCATTGCGCCCCTTTTTTTGTGTGCCCCATTTTATAAAAACTTAATATTGATCAATAGCAGCCCTACTCTTTTTTCACTACAATAGTGTTGTTTTTCTAAAGCTTGTCTTTACACTGTTACCTATCAAACATATCGATCAAAAACCGAGCAGAAATTATATGTTTAAACGCACCAAAATAGTTGCAACTCTAGGTCCCGCTACAGAATCCGACGACACCATTCGCTCATTAATTCAAGCTGGTGCCAATGTATTCCGCCTTAACTTTTCGCATGGAGAAGCCAAGGATCATATCCACCGTGCAGAGCAAATCCGTCGTATATCAAGAGATATGAATCGATATGTCGCCATACTAGGTGATCTTCAGGGACCAAAAATTCGCATTGCCCGATTTAAAAAAGGCAAAATCAACTTAGAGGTTGGTGCTACTTTTATATTGGATTCAGAGCTGGAAAAAGAAGCTGGCGACGAAGAGCGTGTTGGTATTGATTACAAACAGCTTCCTTCTGACTTGAAGGAAGGTAATCATTTGATGCTCGACGATGGCCGTATTCAGCTAGAGGTGAAGCGTTTAACTTCAACTGAAATCGTGACTGAAGTGATCATAGGTGGCGTGCTGAGCAACAACAAAGGTATTAATTTGCTGGGAGGTGGTCTTTCGGCCCCAGCCCTGACAGATAAAGATAGAGCTGACATTAAAATTGCTGCGGCTATGCACGTGGATTATTTAGCAGTATCGTTCCCTAGAAGCGCAGATGATATGCATGAAGCGCGTAAGCTTCTGCAAAAAGCTGGTGGTAATAGTAACCTGGTTGCCAAGATTGAACGTGCTGAGACCGTTAATGACGACAAAATTCTCGATGCCATTATCATGGCCTCTGATGCTGTCATGGTAGCGCGTGGTGACTTGGGCGTTGAAATTGGTGATGCACAGCTAATTGGCGTACAAAAACACATTATCTCGCGTTCACGTGCTTTAAATCGCGTAGTGATTACTGCAACGCAAATGATGGAAAGCATGATCCACAACCCTATTCCGACCCGAGCTGAAGTGTTTGATGTTGCCAATGCCGTGCTGGATGGAACTGATGCAGTGATGCTTAGCGCCGAAACGGCAACTGGCGACAACCCTGCTCGCACTGTTCAGGCTATGGCAAATGTCTGTCTCGGCGCGGAAAAACAATCCATGATTCGCATGTCACGTCACCGCAATGAAATGTCGTTTGAATTGATTGACGAAGCCATTGCAATGGCAACCATGTATACCGCTAACCACCTAAAAGGGGTTAAAGCAATCGTTGCCTTAACAGAATCTGGCTCTACTGCTTTATGGCTATCACGTATCCGTTCAGGCATGCCAATTTTTGCCTTGAGTAGAAACGAGCAGACTCTTCGTAAAGTAGCACTTTATCGAGGTGTTGAAGCCATTGAGTTTGATCCGACTGTACTGGCCAAACATGATGTTAACCGCTTAGCGGTTGAAGAATTACGTCTGAGAAACTTTGTGGAAGATGGTGATCTGGTCATCATTACTAAAGGTGACTCAATGGGAGTACTGGGTGGAACTAATGCCATGAAGATTGTTCGTGTAGGCCAGGTTCATTAAGCTAGCTAGCCCTAGCCCTGACCACCACTGTTATAG
Source organism: Kangiella aquimarina DSM 16071 (assembly GCF_000374105.1). Classification (GTDB taxonomy): domain Bacteria; phylum Pseudomonadota; class Gammaproteobacteria; order Enterobacterales; family Kangiellaceae; genus Kangiella; species Kangiella aquimarina. Next base: position 1,450,382 of record NZ_KB893650.1, on the reverse strand, counting down.
ACGAATACCAAAACGCCAAGGAAGGCTAAAACCACACCAGCTAATCTGCGCCGACTCACTTCTTCCTTAAGGAAAATCCAGGCAAACAAAACAATAAACAGAACTGAAGTCTCATTCAAAACAGATGCGATAATAGCATCCGTGTATTTATAGCCTGAAAGCCACAGAATCATCGAAATATAAGTACCAAGCACACTGGCAATAATCAAAATTCGCCAATCTCTCGGTTGCTTTAATTCATTAACCACTTTTATCAATTTCTGACTTATCAGTAAAAGACCAATTGAACCCAGAATTCCACCAATAAGTCGCAAACTGATAATCCAGAAAAAGCCATCACCTTCGAGAATTCTCTTGACCATAACCACGCCAACGGCGTTCAGAAATACAGCGCCGGCAGCTAAAGCAAGTCCCTGCCAAAGTACCGGGGCATCAACATTCTTCCTATTTCGCTGCCAGGTAACCAAAATGATGCCAATCAATACCATCAAAAAGCCAATAAACTGAGTCCAGTGTAATGTTTCATTGAGGAATAATACTGATAGTACTATGACAAACGGGCTGTAAAGACTGGAAACAATGGCAGTATTACCAGCTCCAACTTTTCTGAGGGCCAGGAAGTACCAGGTATCAGACAAAGCGATTCCAACAAAACCGCTAATAGCAACAATCGTCCATTGATAGGCATCAAGCTGGGGAAGCTGAATTCCTTCAATAAAGAATGCGGTTGGTACCAAGAGAAATGTCGCTAAAATATTTTTGAAAAGATTGAGTGCGCTGGCACTGAGCGTTTCGCCGGAATGTTTGAATAATATAATTGCTGTGGCCCAGCAAATAGCTGACGATAGTGCAAACAGCTCGCCCAAACCAAATGTCATAACATGATCTCAACACAATAATAAATTGTGGCCCAAGAATTGAGCCAAAGAGAACGCAACTTACCACAAAGACTTAAGTAAGCCTACATGATTAAACTATTTTGGATTAGGGATCAGTACGGTATAGTCTAAGTCCAACACTACATTATCAGGATAGTCTTTAACACTATTTGCCGAACTGACCTGCTCTTTGATGGAAGACCATTGAATGTTTTTAAAACCAATCGTTTTTAACCTTAGTGCGCCCATACCAAACCCAAGATCGTATTTATTCTGAACCTGAGTTGCCGCATAGATAGTGTTGCCTGCATAGGTAGGGTTGAGGTGTGCTCCACCATTGATGGCCGCTAGCCATTGTGCGTTGGCTAGACCATTATGTGAAAGAGAGCGGCATAACGAGATAATGTGGCCACCATAAACCAGACGTTGCTGGTGCTGGCTATCTTGCATCTGGTGATAATTAAAATGGACTTTGGCATTGTTCTGATAGAGCTTAGTAGCCATGGTGTGTTCAGTTGCATCAATCGTCAAACCATCAATATGATCAATCCACTCCCCAACTTGATAATCCTTGAAAACAAAAGTTTCTCCACTAGAGATGTAGCTGTAGTTATCAGCATTAAACTGATCGGGCATAGCCAAGTGCGCAGGACTAACTTCTGAGTTGAGCTGTGGTTGAACCGCATAAGTATTCTGCATACCCTCTTCTTTCTTATGCACCATAACCCAGCGCTTCCAGCTGGCTACCAAATGGCCATCTTGATTCGTAGCGCGAGAATGAACATAAACAATGCCAGTCTTTCCGTTTGAGTTTTCCTTTAAACCAATAACTTCTGAAAGCACTGAAATCGTGTCACCAATAAACGCTGGCAGTACAAACTGCACCTCGGCATATCCCAGATTAGCCACTGCATTGAGTGAAATGTCCTGAACCGTTTTACCGAAGGCAATGTGAAATAGTAATAGGTTATCAACTGGTGGTTTTGCAAAACCAACTTTGCGAGCAAGGTGATGGCTTGAGAACAAACTAAAGCGGCTACCGGTTAAGGCTATATACAGGCTGGCATCACCTTCCGTAATAGTACGCGGAATGGGATGCTCAATAAGTTGCCCTAATGAAAAGTCTTCAAAGAACCGTCCGGCGGATGATTTATTCATGTGCTGTCGCTATTAGTTTGTCTTATTGTTTAAACACTACCTGAAATCATACTTATCGGCTAGCCCCAATTAACTCGTTTTGGCCTAACTCTTTTACTGTGTTGTATAGCGTTAGCACTCGCTCAGCCCACTCTTTCAAAGAAGGCTCGATTAAGCGGTCATCAATTACAGCAACATTGCGCCCTTCTTCATTGGCTTGATTGATTGCTTCAATAATGGCTTTAGCACGATTAATGTCATCGAGCTTCGGTGTAAAGGCGTCATTGGTATATGCCAGCTGGATAGGATGAACAACAGCCTTACCATCAAAGCCTAGATCGCGAGCCTGTCGGCAGGAAAACTCGCAAGCCTGAATATTTTTTAAATCAAAATGCGGGCCATCGATAACACATTTTTTATAAGCTCGTGCTGCCAGAACAACCAATGACAAACTGGTCAATAAACCAGAGCGATCGTTGGTTTGAGTAATTTTTAATTCATTGGATAAATCTGTCACCCCCATCACCACACAACTAACTCTATCACTGGCTGCACAGATTTCTTCAGCATGCATAACACCGAGCGGACTTTCGATATTAATCATGATATCAAGCTTATCCGATCGAATAGCATCGATCTGCTGTATGTATTGAATCAGGGAGTCAGCGGATTCGATCCGGGGAAGTAATATCGCATCAATATCGAGGTTTTTAATAGCTTCCAGATCTTCTTTGCCCCATTCAGTATGAAGGGGGTTAACGCGTACAATCCGCTCCGAATACTCAAAGTCTTTTGACTGAGAAAATGCCTTGATCAAACCATCGCGTGCGGTTTGTTTATGTTGAGGTGGCACTGACTCCTGCAAATCAAAGATAACACTGTCGGCCGCCAACCCTCTGGCTTTTTCCAGATAACGTTCAACGTGTGTAGGGACATACAACATTGTTCTGCGAGGACGATAATTCAGCGTTGATTCCATCATTTATCCTTTGAAAATTAGTGTCTAGTCATTCATCACTAGAAATTAAATACTGTTCGAGGTGTTGCAGTAACTTCTTGCGAAGTACTTTGCCATTTTTGGTACGTGGATAATCACGCACCAGGTATACTTTCTTTGGAGCTTTATACTTGGCTAACTTTTGCAGCCCATAATCCAAAATTTGTTCTTCAGTCACATTGTGATCGGGCTCCGGAATAACACACACCACTATTAGCGTTTTGTCTTTTCCAACGTCTTCACCTAAAGCTACACAGTCTGCGACATCCGGATGTGCCTTTATGACTCGCTCTACTTCATGTGGCGATACCCGAAAACCAAAAGTATTGATGATGTCGTCTTTTCGGCCTAGAAACCAAACGTAATTCTGTTCATCTCGCTTGGCATAATCACCCGTAAAAAACCAACCATCATGAACAGCTTTTACAGTTTCTTCAGGAAGATTCCAATAGGAAAGAAACAAACCAGGATCATCAGCACGAATACAGATCATGCCCTCTTCACCATTTTCTACAGGCTCAAGCTGATCATTTAATAACTCAACCTTATGGCCCGGCTGAATAAAGCCTGCGGCACCTGGAACCACTCTGGCTTTTTTATGTTGAGAGATATAATAGGATATTTCAGACATGCCAATAGCTTCATAAATGGGCGCATTAAAGCGTTCTTCCCATGATTTCTGCATTTCATCCGATAAATGCTCACCTGCACTCATACAATGTTTCAACGAAGGTAAATCTTTTCCTGCGTAATCAGTTTTTTGGATGATTTGTCGGTAAATGGTTGGCACACCAATAAAAATACTACATTCATGTTTTTGAATCAGCTTCGGCCAGGTATGTGCATCATTGTGACCTTCGTAGGCTATCACGGTATGACCATGCAGTAAGGGGTCCATCAAGGCTGTACCTAAGACATAGGTCCAATTGAACTTACCTGAATGCATGATTCGCTCAGATACTCCATCCTGAAAATCAAACCAGTAGCGACTTGCTGGCAATCGACCAAGTAAAGCTCGCTGGGCATGCAGTACGCCCTTGGGATAACCTGTTGTACCTGATGTGTATACCAGATAGGCAGGATCATTTACTGTTGTTTTAACAGGGGTGAAATCTACCGATTGTGAATCGAGCGCCTGGTTAAAATCAATTAACTTAAATCTTTTTGATTGTGGTAGTTCACCTTCGCCAGTCAGCAAGACGGTCTGCACAGACGAGTCCTTTAAATCATTTTCAAGTTCTGACCACATTGTTTTATGAGTAACTAAAACACTGGCCTGAGAATCATTTGCCAAATAGGACACTTCACTGGCTGAAAGTAAGGTTGAGGTTGGAACCGCAATTGCTGAATATTTTATGGCACCGAAAAATGCAATCGGGTATTCCAATGAGTTAGGTAGGCGAATCAGAATACGATTGTCCGGTGAAAGAGCTATCGATTGTAGTAGATTTGCGAATTGAGAAGTTTTTTGCGCAAGTTGCGAGTATGTAACCTGGCTTGTTCCCAGAGACTCGTCTTCGACAATCAAAGCAGGCTGATTGGCTTTTTCCAATGAAGCATGTTGATCAACACAGGCTTCACAAATGTTGAAGTATGCCGGTAATTGCCATTGCCACTCATTGGTTTGTTGATTGTAATGAACAATTTCCTCAAAGGAATATTTCATAATAATCCTTAAATCATTCCGTATGGCCAGTTTTCACGGATCACATGAACTGGTAATCGTTTCAAGACATCCAACGCAAAGGCTTTGTCCTTTTCATCCAATGATTTTAATGCATAGGCACGCAACAGACTCTGCAGTGCTTTACCAAACATTGGTGGATCGAGCATTTCGCCTTCAAACTTAATGGCTCCGCCTAATAGTGCATCGGCATCGATTGCGGCCTGGAGAATATTAACGTTTCGCTCAATCTGCAGAGGCGATGGTGTGAAAGCCACTTTACACAAATGAATATGGAAAGGATGGATGACCTGTTTACCGGTAAGGCCCATTTGCGCCTCAACTAATGCATGTTGATGGACAACATGTGATTCACGTTCACCATGCAAATCTAACCAACGACGAACGTCATGAGGCTCGATATAACTCTCAGGCATTGGCGTTTTATTAATTAAAACCTCAACGCCACCTATCACCCCAGTCCCAGCAATACGCGCTTCCAGTAACAACATACGAAGATAGGTTTTTAACTCATCAATCCAACCTTCAGGTGTTAAGTGAATTGCCATCGCTTTAGAGAAATCATGAATACCAAACACGACATGACGCACAGTTGAATACTGCATCAATTCTGGAGAAATCTTGAGTGAGCGAGGATGCTCAATGATTGGCTGAATTTCAATTTTAGGATTAACACTAACTAGCCAGGACGATAAGTCACGAATTTCTGCTGCACCGTAAACCTCGCCCGCCTTGGCCAATACAATCACATCAATGTAATCCGACATATCGCGAATAAGTTTGAGGTCCTCTTCATACTCATCGGTGCGGAATGGATTGATACGGACTGCGATTTGGAATGTTCGATTTTCAAATAAAGGAAGCTCTTGCCGTAACAGCTCACGGCTCATAGCTTTTTGACGGCAACCATCTTCAAGGTCAAAAAGTAAGGTATGTGCACTGGTATTATGTGCGTATTTCCTCATACGCGCAGAGGCCTGCTCCATCGTTTCATAGACCCCATCTGCGGGAGAGTACTTTACTGGCGGATAATACAACTGGATCCCTGGCCAGAAGCCCCCCAACACGATCTGTTCGTCTACTTTTTCCAAGAAAGAATGCTCTTGCATCATTTTAACTAATCCGACCAGTTATTTTGCATAAATAAATCATATTCAAACGATTATTTCAAATTTTTGTTTGAATTTTATTCGCTCCGCGCTAGTATTAATTGGACAACGCACCTGAACAATAGGTTGCAATACATGTTATCTAATTGATAAATAAGGAGAATATAGTGAGTTCAATGGTTCATCCGAAAGATGCATTATTTGATGCTGAGAAGCCATTTCCAGTCATTCCAAGCTGTGAACACTTTGCCGGCAGCGAGAAATTAATCCGAAAAGCACTCGAAATGCAGGACACCATTGGACCGGTATTTGACATCACTTGTGATTGTGAAGATGGAGCGCAGGCAGGCAAAGAAAAAGAGCATGCCGAAATGATTGCCACAGTATTATCCAGCGGTGCGAATAAGCACAAAATGGCTGGCGTTCGCATCCATGATTATCAGCATCCTCATTGGAAAGCTGATCTTGATATTCTGATTCCAAAAATTGGCAACATTGTTACCTACTTTACACTTCCTAAAACAACCTGTGCGGCCCACATTCAGGAAATGGTCGATTACATTAAAACCGTGTGCCAACAGAACGGAATTGAGCGTTCAATACCTGTGCACGTCCTGATTGAAACACATGGAGCGTTAAGAGAAGTATGGGATATTGCCAAAATTGAAACGGTTCAGGTATTGGACTTCGGTATGATGGATTTTGTCAGCAGCCACCAGGGAGCCATACCAGCTTCATGCATGAGGAGTCCAGGCCAATTTGATCACCCATTGCTCGCTCGTGCCAAAGTTGAGATGTCGGCAGCAGCACTGGCCAACGGTGTTGTTCCATCGCACAACGTCACATTAGATTTGAAAAATCCCTACCAGACATATAAAGATGCTGAGCGCGCACGTAACGAGTTCGGCTTCCTGCGTATGTGGAGCATTTACCCTACTCAAATCCAGTCGATAGTGGATGCCATGAAGCCAGATTACTCAGAGGTTAATGATGCGGCCAATATTCTCATTGCCGCACAGGATAATCACTGGGGACCTATCCAATACGAAGGTGAACTGCATGATCGGGCCACTTACCGTTACTACTGGCAACTGCTTGAGCGCGCTCATGTCAGTGGCTTATCAATCCCGGAACAAGCACAAAAACGATTCTTCGCCTAAATAAAAAGTATTCATGCATAAAAAAAGCAGCCTAAGTTGGCTGCTTTTTTGTCTTCTAACTAAACTTAAAACTGAAATGCATAACTGAATTTTGAGAAGAAAGTTTTGCCCGTTCTTTCAAATTGATTAACCGTATTATCCTCAAAACCATTATCCGAGTAACCTAAATAGAAAACCGTTCTTGGATTCCATTTGTAACCGTATAACAATTGTCTATCGATAATAGTTTCACGGCTCACCTGATTAGGGTTTGAATAGAGAGGAGCATTATAATCAACATCGGTATAACGGATTACAAACTTTAAATAACTGTACTGATCAAATTGGTAGCGTGTATCAAAGTTAAAGATATCAGCTTTGAATAATTGTCCCTGCTCAACATCGAAGTCGGTGAACTGCCACTCTCCGCCGAATGACCAATGCGGGGTAACTTGCCAGTTACTATAAACCCCGTATTCCTGATAAGTCGCTGCTCGGGCATTTCTGTAATCAACACCATCACCCCAGCGAATGTTATACCCCACTCTTAATGCATTTACCGGGTAAAAAGAACCACTATGCGAGTAATACTTTTGTGGAAACCAGTTATCCTGATAAAACTCATAACTTACATTTCCAACTAAAGTGAATCCTGAGCGATATTCGCCATTGGCATTTAAAGTTATCGTTGCCAGATCCCAAAGTTTTTGATCGGTATACTCAGTAACTCGCTCGCCCTTGACCTGCAAGCTGTAATCAGAGAAAAAATCATTATTAGCCTCTGTTCCATACCAATTTCGTTTAACACCAAAGGCCTGTCGGTCATATCCGACCTGAGGTTTGTAGCCCAGGTCCGCTCTAAAATCATTATCAAAGTCAATGTGGGTTGCGAAAACATCCCAATCGCGTCCATTATGAGAATAATTCACTCGATATCCAAGACCATCGCTGCTTGGCGCCAGGCCATAGTCTTGCTGAAGTTGCTGAGGATTTTCTGTATCCGAATACATAACTTCATAACGTAGCTCATCCACGTTGGTGATCATATATTTGCCATCAATGGCTGCCACACTATTTCGGTAGCCATCAGCACTACGGTGAGTAATCATGCCACCAATTTGAGATTTTTCACCAAGGTCGTAAGCATATCTTGCTGCGAATACGTCAGACTCAAGGTCGCTACCATCAACATCAGTAAGTCTAGCCAGAGAGGAGCTTAGGCTACCTGGTATTAAAAAGGAGGTTTGTTGATCGCGACTCGCTAAGATACCAAATGAATGGCCTTCGTTCTTTCCTATGTATTTGGCTCCAAAATCAGGGTTAGCAATTGTCCGTGTGTTGAGCAAGGTAAAAGGTGTTCTGAAATACTCAGCACCCTCTAAAAAGAATGGGCGCTTTTCCGAATAAAATAAAGAAAACTGAGTGTTAACATCCAGTTGAGCAGCGTCTGTTTCGACCTGAGAAAAGTCTGGATTTATAGTCGCATTCAGAACCGAGGAATCTGTAATTCCCCAACGCAGATCTAAACCGGCTTCCCAATCAACTCCATCACCCTGCCATGCAGGTTCTGCTGGTGGGCTTCGTGTCTGCGAATCCTGTGCAACTATATAGGGGGTCATCTCAAGATTACGACCACTTTCAATCCCTTCAAAACCCTCGGCTTTTGTTATCTGGCATACATAACAATTGATATCCCGTCTCTGTGGTGAATGAGCCAGTCGATACATATAACCTCGAGGATAGAACCGTACGAAGTCTATGCCCCATTTATCACTATTTTCTGGAAACCTGAGGACCTTAAAGGGCAACTTTATTTCAACGTTATAGCCTGTTTTGGTTATATGAGCAGCACTGTACCAGATACCATTCCAGGAAGTATCTTCAGAAAGGCTAATGTCATCTTCTATACTGTCAGACTGAACTCCAACTGGATTAACAAAAAAGTTATATGCTTTTCGCCCATCATTGAATGTATCTACCTTAAAACCAACTTGATCGTCACCCCACCCGTCACGATCGCGAAAGGAGTAATACAGCTTAGAAGGGTCTGGATCTTCAGCAATAAAGGCAACCAGCAAAGAGTCACCGTTTTGAGCAACGTATGCAGTGGTTGCAACAGGAGCTTGAGTGTTTTCTCCGGGTCGAGTCTCATAATCCAAAGAGACTTTGATAGCATTATTCCAAATGGCTTCATCAAGTTTGCCATCCAGGGTAATGTCCCCTTCTACTTTTGGGATATTAATATTTTCTAGAGACTGGCCTTCGGTAGCGACAAAAAACGACGCAAACGCAAGCAAACAGCAGCTGGACTTCAGTAAATGCATTCTTGTTTTCGATTTCCTTCAAAATGATGATTATTGTAATTAAATTAGAATCTTATGATGGTTAAACTTGTAACAGGATATTACAAGCATGACTGAACTACAAGAAGCCGTCCAATAACAAAAAAGCAGCTGAAACAGCTGCTTTTTATGACTTGATTTTTGATTGAATTAGCGACGTCTGAACCAGGCGAATAACCCCAGAAGTGACAAGCCCAATAAACTCCAGCTACCACCGCCTGAACCATAACTGGTTGATGAAGGTGGCGGAGTTACCGTTGTGCTACGAGTATCGCGCCCTGCATCTTCCAGTGGCACCTCGAGTAATGATGAAAACTCACTGGAAACATCATCCAACACTTCACCCGTATCCGCATCTATAAGCTCAATGCGGAAGTCATAATAATCCGTCGGATAGCCTGACTGCCATTCAGCATCAATTGAAATCACGTCATCAGCACTGGCACCAACCACTGTCAAGACAGCCGTTTCTGTTTCATACTCCCAACTGTAGCCAGGTACTCTCTGATAAAGAATCGCGTAAACATCTCTTGAGGATTGCTCAGTATCTACATCGAAGCTGATGGTGAAGTCACGATAGAAACCATCATTATCGCTATCAGTCCAGATCTCAGTTTTAACGGTAGTTACCCAGGTATTGCTGGATACATTGCCAGCCTCATAGGTTTTATCTTCAAGTGGCAACCAGCCAAGGTCTGCATCGTCATATTCAGAATAGGTATCCACAACACCGGAATAACCGTATTCAAACAAATCAATTAACACTTCATATCGACCAGGAGGAAAACCACTATTGAGCTTTGTGGTTACCGTGTAGTCATCAGAAGAGTTATCACCATAAATAGTAAACACATCTGTGGTGTAATAATGAGTCCATTCACTATCGCCATTTTTTCGGATAAACATTTCTGCATATACGTCATAATATTCATTGTAATATGCGTCCACATCAAAATTCACGCTTAGCTTAGTATAATAGCCATCACCATCGTAATCTTCTGACAAGTATACAGAGCCATCATATACATATAAGTGGTTCATTCCTGAACTTAAGCTCTTTTCAGACTTCTCTGGAAGATTACTTTTTTGTGCACGCATTTCACTACGAGTTTTAGCAGTAGTCTTATCTAGCTCAAGCTGAAGCTCAGCTTTAAGGTCAGTTGTGACCTGCTTTGAAGAGTAAGACGAAGTTCGATTACTGGCAGCAGGAACCTTATCGGTTTTGTTAGCAACCTCACCAGTTTCCTTTTGCTGCATTTCTACACTGGTAGTGGCTGATTTTCCGGATATTTTAACCTGTGGTTCATCCGCCACAGCCTGCCCGGCAAATAATATTGCAGAAAGTGTGACTCCAAGTGGTACTAATGTTTTGCTTATACTCATAATCGACTCCTTTAACCCAGCTTGGTAACATTTTTTACCAACTTTAGAGGGTAGATAATACTTACTCATTGCTCATCAATGGCTTCATTAAAGCAATGGTCAACTGAATCCTTCCTGAATTGAAATGATGAATACTAGACACTTTAGCGTGTGGAAATTTCACTGCTATAACCTATAATGACAGCAAAATAGAAGATCGAGAGCACTTATGCCATTACCTACTTTTCGTGTGAAATTAACCGAAAACGAACAGATAACACCGAAAGTCCACAAACTAGTATTCGAGTTTGTGGAGCCACAACAGTTCACCTACATTCCTGGACAGTTTGTGTCCTTCATTCTCCCACACGAGGGCGACAAGCCATTAAAACGTAGCTATTCCATCGCGAATCTTGAACAAAGCCCTGAAAATACTCAATATCTTGAGATAGTTGTAGCTTATGTTGAAGGCGGTAAAGCTACCGAGTTCTTCTTTAATGCCAAACCTGGTATAGAAATCGATATTACCGGCCCTTTTGGACTGTTATATCTACCCAAGGAGTTACCACAGAGAGTATTTCTGGTTGGTACAGGTACGGGGGTTGCTCCGTATCGCTGCATGCTCAATCAGCTTAAAAATTATCCTGATACTGAGTTTCATATCCTGTTTGGTGCTCAGTATGAGGAAGACATGTTCTACCTGGATGATTTCAAACATGCAGCTGAGCAGAACAATATCTTTTTCCATCGCTGCTTAAGCAGGCAGGAACCTTTACCAACAGGTTGCGATAAAGGATATGTTCAGAATGCCTTAGAAAGCCTTCAACCTAATCCTGAAACCGATATGGTTTATTTATGCGGTAATCCCAATATGGTGGATGATGTTTTTAATCTATTAAAAGACAAAGAGTTCGGTGTTAAACAGGTTAAACGAGAAAAGTACGTATTTAGTAAATATTAAGATAAGAATGGGACACGACTATGAATAAGACTTTATTAATGAAAAAGACTGTATGCAGCCTAGCCGTTGCTTTTGCACTGGCAATTGGTGGTTGTAGCAATGAATCAGAAACGACTAAAACTCCAGCAACAGAAACACCAAAAACCGAAGTCGCAACTGAAGTCAAAACTTCGAAAGCTGATCAAGGTGTGAGCAAAGAGAGTTTTGAATACAGTCGTTTTGATATTTATGCACCTTTCACTTTAACAAGCGATTTATCTCATCTGTCTGATAATCAGAAGCAAATGATCGCACTGCTGATCGATGCAGGAAAGATTATGGACAACCTGTTCTGGAAGCAGTCTTATGGCAATAAAGAAGAGCTTCTTTCTAAAATTGACGATCCAAAAGCTAAGCAGTTTGCGATTATCAACTATGGCCCATGGGATAGACTTGACGGTAATAAAGCTTTCATTGAAGGTTATGAGCAAAAGAATAAAGGCGCACAGTTTTATCCGTCAGATATGACAGTGGCACAGTTTGAAGCCTGGGAAGAAGAAGATAAAGACGGTTTATACTCAATTGTGCGTCGCGGCGAAAACGGTAACTTAACACTAATACCTTATTCAGTTGCATTTAAGGAAGAACTGGAACAAGCCAGTAAACTATTAAAAGAAGCTTCAAAACTTGCCGAAAACGAAGGCTTTAAGCAATACCTCGAGCTTCGTGCCGATGCTCTTTTGACTGACAATTACCAGCCTTCAGATCTGGCCTGGATGGATATGAAAACGAATCCAGTAGAGTTGGTTATTGGTCCAATCGAAAACTATGAAGACCAGCTCTTTGGTTACAAAACAGCCTTCTCTGCCTATGTTCTGATCAAGGATCTTGAGTGGAGTGAACGTCTATCTCGCTTCGCGGCCTTCCTTCCTGAACTGCAAAAAGGCTTACCGGTTGAAGATCAATACAAGCAAGAAATGCCAGGTACAGATAGTGACCTGAATGCATATGATGTTGTGTATTATGCAGGTGATAGCAATGCAGGTTCTAAAACTATAGCCATTAACCTACCGAATGATGAACAGGTACAACTGGCGAAAGGCACTCGTCGATTACAGCTTAAAAATGCGATGCGCGCTAAGTTTGATAAAATTCTGGTACCGATTTCTGAGCAGCTGATTGCACCGGAGCAACGCAAGCACATCACATTTGATGCTTTTTTTGCCAACACCATGTTCCATGAAGTAGCTCATGGGCTTGGTATCAAAAATACTATCGATGGTTCAAATACAGTGCGAGCAGCGCTCAAAGATACCGCATCAGCCCTGGAAGAAGGTAAAGCTGATATCTTGGGGCTCTACATGGTTAGTAAGCTTTATGAAAAAGGCGAAATAAAAGATGGCGAGCTTATGGATAACTACGTGACCTTCCTCGCTGGCATCTTCCGTTCTGTCCGCTTTGGGGCATCTAGCGCACACGGCCGAGCAAACATGGTCCGCTTTAACTTCTTCAAAGAAGCTGGCGCTTTCAGCCGCGATCAGGAAACAGGCTACTACAAGGTGAATTTCGACAAAATGTCTCAAGCGGTTGACGCCCTGTCCAATAAAATCCTGACCATTCAAGGTGATGGTGATTACGAAGCGGCTAAGAAACTTCTGGATGAACAAGGTATTGTTGACGATCAGTTAGCCAGCGATTTGAAGATGTTAGAAGAAAAGCAGATACCTGTTGATGTTGTATTCAATCAGGGCAAAGAAGTACTTGGCATAAAATAGTCTATACACAAAACATATCAGGCGCCTGCGGGCGCCTTTTTTATACCTGTGAATCGCCAGTGATGATTACTAGGCCTCAGTCGAGCACTCTGTTAAAATGCGCACATCTTGACTGCGAGCAATCAGACAACCAGACAATGGCCACCTTTTCTTTACTTGTTACCGCTAACCCCTACTCTTCACAGGGACAATTTAGCGCTATTGAGTTTGCCAGAACCTTGTTAGAGCAAGGACATAATCTTCTGCGCGTATTCTTTTATGCAGACGGCGTTCTGGTGGCAAGTCGTTTACATGCTCCTCCAGCGGACGAAATCAATTTAACAAAGTCCTGGGCAAAACTGGCTATAGAAAAAGATATTGAACTGATAGCCTGCGTCACTGCTGCCAACAAGCGAGGCATCGTTAATGCTTCAGAAGCAGAGCGCAATGCTTTAACCGGCGATAATCTTGACCCTGCTTTTGAAATTAGTGGACTTGGTCAATTAACCGAAGCGATGCTGGAAAGTGATCGCGTGATTACATTTGGATAATCATCATGAGCAAATCCATCTGTATTGTATTCAACAAAGCACCTTACGGCTCGCAAGCGGGTCGCGAACTGCTGGATATAGCTTTAATGGCTGCCGCTTTTGATATGCCAATAACAGCAATATTTACCGGGCAAGGCGTCTATCAGTTAATAAACAACCAACAGCCAGATATACTCAATATCAAAAATCATTCCGCAACGTTTAAAGCTCTTCCTCTATATGACATTGAGCAAATATTAGTTGACCAGAATGCGTTGCATCAATTTAACCTAAGTCAAAACGACCTGTTAGGCATTGATGAGTTACAGTATGTGTCAGCCGATGTCATCAAATCCAGAATCGCAAATAGCGATTTTGTGTTAACGCTTTAGGGGGCTTTAATGAACAGTCTTTACATAATCAATAATCCCCAAAAACTAAGCGAAGCCCTTCCCTTTATTGGTGAAAATGATGGGATACTGCTGATTGAAGATGCGGTAGTTCTGGCGACAAGCGATAGCGCTCAAACTCATTGCAAGAACCAATTTGCTCTGGAAGAAGACTTAATCGCACGCGGAGTAAAAGATAAGAGTCAAGCTAGTTGGGAGCTGGTTGATTACCCTCGGTTTGTAGAGCTCACTTTAACGTTTGATAAATCCATTACATGGTTATGAAGGTAAGCTAATGATTGATTTACTGGCGGAGCTTGCTCGGGATAAGCAGGGATACTTAACAGACTCCAGTGTGTGGAATGAAAAAATCGCCAATGCCATTGCAAAAGAAGAGAGTATAGAACTGACAGACGATCACTGGCAGGTCATTTGGTATGTGCGCAAGTTTTACGAAGAGTTCAATACCAGCCCTTCCATCCGGCCCCTGGTGAAGTATTTAGCCAAAGAATGGTCTCCAGAAAAAGGCACTAGCATCTATTTACACATACTATTTCCTGAAGGCCCTGCCAAGCAGGCTACTAAAATTGCCGGCCTGCCCAAACCAGCACGTTGTATTTAACCTCAAATAAAATAGCTAACCCATTGATTTTAAATCATGTGGTTATTAGCTGACTTATTCGCACAGCCTGTTACAAATTCACATTAAGCGTGCGTTAAGTTTCATTGTTTAGGATAGCTAGCAATAGTAAAATAGCCGCCATTGAGTTAATGGCAAATGTGACGTTGATGCGTCCAAGAATAACAACCCGACATAAATGGTTAAGGTGAACCTATGAAACGTATTATTAATCAAGTGCTTGCAGTGTTAGTACTTTTTGGTCTGAGCCAGACAGTTATGGCTAAAGAAGATCCAAAAATCCACATGGAAGAAGTCACAAAGCAGATCAGTGCAGAAATTCTTTCTAATAAAGAAAGAATCAAAACTGATTCAGAATATGCGAAAGGTTTAATTGAGCAGTACCTACTTCCAGAGGTTGATACCGAGTACATGGCCAAACGTATTCTTGGTCGCCAATACTGGGAAGAATCAACTGAAGCGCAGCGCAAAACCTTTATACAGGAGTTCATCAGCCTGTTATTGAACAGCTATGCTAAAGGATTAGCAAACTATGATGGACAACCAATTACCTATGAAGAAACTCAGTATTCAACCAGTGGCAATACTGCTAACGTACGCTCAGTGATCATTCCACAAGAAGGCGAGCCAATCTTAATCGATTACCGTTTGAAGTATGGCTCTGATGATAAATGGCTGGTGACGGATGTTATTATTGAAGGCGTCAGCATGGCTAAGAGTTATGCGACACAATATCGTGAGAGAATTGCTCAGGTTGGTATTGAAGCAACCTTGAAAGAGCTTGCTGAAGAAAACAAAAAAGCTAAAAGTGCCACTGAAATCAGTGACGAAGCACCAAATGAAAAGTCATAAAAAGCAACTTATAAAAAAGGCCAGCATGAAAGCTGGCCTTTTTTATTTTCAACAGAACGATTTATAGCTTACTAAGAATATTCTCAGCAGAACTTTTCTCAAAACCTTTCTCGTCAACTTCTAATGCTTTTACCACACCATCGTCAACAATCATGGCAAATCGCTTGCTGCGGACGCCCATACCAAATCCGGTAGCATCCATTTCAATGCCCATTGCTTCGGTAAAGTCAGCATTACCATCAGCTAGCATCATGATTTCATCGGCGTTTTGTGCTTTACCCCAGGCATCCATAACAAAAACATCGTTAACCGACATACAGGCAATGGTATCAACGCCTTTTGATTTGATGTCATCTGCATTGACCACAAAGCCTGGTAAATGTGCAGCACTACAGGTCGGTGTAAAAGCACCCGGTACGGCAAACAAAACAACCTTTTTGCCCGCAAAAATATCATCGGTGGTAATATCCTTTGGGCCATCTTCGCCCATCACTTTTAACGTTACATTTGGTAACGTATCGCCTACTCCAATCATAGTTTTCCTCTATTTGACTGTGATTTCTGGTCTATTATCTTAACGCTATATTTATTTCGAGCGCAAAGTTTATTAGAGTGAGTCTCTAAACAGAGGAGAATATCCATGACACCATTCATAAAGTCCTGCGCCACAGCCATTATCGTATGCTCAATAATAAGCGGTTTTGGTATGGTCAGCGCAAAAGCAGCCGATAGAATTACCGGTAAAGATTTCGCCACACGCTCAGAAGTCATTGCACAACATGGCATGGCAGCTACTAGTCATCCTTTAGCCACCCAGATTGCATTAGACGTCATGAAAGATGGCGGTAACGCCATAGACGCTGCTATTGCAGCTAATGCAGCATTAGGATTGATGGAGCCAACAGGGAACGGCATCGGCGGCGACTTATACGCTATTGTCTGGAGTGCGAAAGATAAAAAACTGCACGGCTTGAATGCGTCCGGACGTTCCCCTCTTGGATTATCATATGATCAATTAAAAACAGAACTGGATAAACTTAACCGCGACGATCTGCCTCCTTATGGCATGCTACCTATCTCTGTGCCTGGTGCGGTTGATGGCTGGTTTGAGTTGCATGAAAAATTTGGCAAGTTGCCAATGAAAAAAGTACTAGCACCTGCTATCGACTATGCTGAAAAAGGCTTCCCTGTTACAGAACTGATTGCCTATTACTGGAACCTCAGCGTTCCTCGCCTCAGCCCACAGCCAGGGGCGTTTGCTGAAACCTTTACCATTGATGGCAAGGCTCCACGTAAAGGCCAAATTTTCAAAAATCCTGATTTAGCCAATACCTATCGTATCTTAGCCAACAAAGGCCGAGACGCTTTCTATAAAGGCGAAATAGCCAAGAAAATCGATGCCTTTATGAAAAAAGAAGGAGGCTACCTTCGTTATGAAGACTTCGCCAAACATACTTCTGACTGGGTTGAGCCGCTGGGAGTCGATTACAAAGGCTACACCCTGTGGGAATTACCTCCAAATGGTCAGGGTATTGCGGCACTACAGATGCTACAAATTCTTAAGAACTATGATTTGAGGGCTATGGGTTTTAACACCACGGAATCACTGCATACATTGATTGAAGCTAAAAAACTGGCATTTGAAGATCGTGCAAAATTTTACGTGGACACAGATTTCAGTAAACAACCTATTGAAGAACTTATATCAGAAGAATACGGTAAAGAACGAGCCAAGCTCATTGGCAATAGAGCAGCCCGTACCGTCCAGGCTGGCAATCCTAGACTTGAAGAAGGCGATACCATTTATATGACCACAGCCGACAAGGATGGCAACATGGTTTCCTTGATTCAAAGTAATTACCGTGGCATGGGCTCTGGTGTCGTAACACCAGGACTGGGTTTTGTGTTCCAGGATCGTGGTCAGTTATTCTCAATGGATCCAGACCACGCCAATGTGTATGAACCAGGTAAACGTCCTTTCCATACCATCATCCCTGCCTTTATTACTAAAGATGGCAAGCCATTCATGAGCTATGGCGTAATGGGTGGCGCCATGCAGCCACAGGGCCATGTGCAAATTCTGATTAACATGGTCGATTATGATATGAATGTTCAAGAAGCCGGAGATGCTCCTCGTTGGCAACACATGGGCTCAACCGAGCCTACTGAAAGCCAAGCAGCTTATCTAACAAACGGTGGTTATGTAGAGTTTGAATCAGGTATTCCACAGGAAGTCCTGCGTGACCTGCAACAAAGAGGCCATGATGTACGTTTTGGTAATGGCGGTTTTGGTGGTTACCAGGCAATCATGTGGGATGAAGAAGAAGGTGTTTATTATGGCGCTTCTGAATCACGCAAAGATGGACAAGCTGCTGGCTACTGATTAGCATCCTGTAGAAAACAAAAAAAAGCCTCTGGTTAATCATGACCAGAGGCTTTTTTGTATCTGTCCAATAACCAGTGTCTACTCTTCAGGCATGACTATCCACAAAATCAGGTAGACCAGTACGCCTGAAAAAGCGGTTAAGATACTTAATAGAACATAAAGAATTCGCGTTGTATTTGGATTCCAGCCCAACCACTTAGCAAGGCCTCCACAAACACCGGCAATCACACGATCTTTTGTACGTTTTAACTCTGCCATAATTTCCCTCATCGATTTCACTGACTATATTTAGCATAACAACAGCTAAGCCATTGACCAACATGGAGTTTGTAAATCTTTGTGTTAGTTCATGAAATGGTTATATAAAGAAATTAGGGTCGAGTCGCTAAAGACTGCTCAGTCATACAGTCGATAGCGACTCTGGGGTAGAACCTTAAATACTAACAAGAAAGGTCTAAAGTTAACTTTCCTTCAGCTATATGTGTTAATTACAAATTGAAATATTGAGATAAGCGAATTTGAGTTGGCTTAGCGAGAATAAACCACTTATCAATTTCTTATACGGACTATCAATCCCGAGTGATTAACGCCCAATTCTTTCCGTTTAGCTAAACTAAAGTATCCTTTTCAGCCACTAGCTAAGAATGTAATTAACTGTGGAAAGCGAACGAAAGGCATTCTAGAAGCAATTCTGAGATAAATCTACATATATTTATATACTTACCCAATAGCTTATAACTAGGAAGAATACTAGAAAAGCTAGCTGTAATTATAAGGTTGACAGATCCACAAGTGGCTCATAGGATTGAATAATGAACAAGCAAACTTATAACTTTTACTTTTATTTCTTTACTCTGATCCCTTCGGAGGAGTCTTGTTCGAGCCAATAAAAGTAAACACTAAGAACAACTGAAAAACCTCCCAACCGGGAGGTTTTTTTTTGCCGGCACTTTTATCTAACCTGAAGAATGAGATGACATATGAATAAACCAATAAACACTCTAAAATCGCTAAGGGAATCGATCGGTAATCTAGACTTGAAGATTCTAGATTCGTTTGCAAAAAGACGACAACTAAGTCTTGAAGTTGCCGCCTATAAATTAAAGAATAACGCAAAGATAAGGGACGAAGAGCAGGAGAAAAAACTGCTTGCCAGACTCATAGAAAAAGGCGAAGAGTTTGGGATTGCACCAAATACAACTTTAACCTTATTTCACAGTATCATAGAAGACTCTGTTCGAGGGCAATATGATTACTTTCTTCAACAGCAAAAAGCTAATGGACAGCGCCTGGTAAAAGTTGCGGTACTTGGTGAACCTGACTCATACAGTCATATTGCGTTAAAGAATCACTTTTCAACAAAAGACCAACAGCTTGAAACTACTCACTGCAATTCCTTTATTCAGATTTTTAAGGAAGTAAATAATGGCGAATCAGACTTAGGCATTGTGCCTATTGAAAATACCACTTCTGGTAATATAACAGAAATTTATGACCTGCTCAGTGAATACAACTTAAACATTGTTGGTGAAGAAAAACTTAAAGTTCGACACTGTTTGGTGGGTACTGAGCAATCTTCGATTGAATCTTTAAGAGATGTTTATTCGCATCCTCAGGCAATAGCTCAATGCAAACAATTCTTTCTGGACCACCCACAAATTCAAAGCCACTTTCGAAGTAGCTCAAGTTCAGCTATAAAACTGATTGCCGAATATCAGAACCCGACAATTGGTGCCATTGCAAGTGAGCAAGCAGCCCAACAATCTGGGTTAAAAGTCCTATCTTACGCAATCAATAATTATCAGGAAAACTACACAAGGTTTTTATTGATAGCAAAAGAGTGGATCGAGGTTCCATCAGCTATCCCCGCTAAAACAACAGTATCTATAGATACCGGTCAACATGCCGGAGCCTTATTAGATTGCTTACAGGTCTTCAAGAACTATCAAATAAACATGAGCAAACTGGAATCCAGACCCATTCCAACACAACCTTGGCACGAGCGATTTTACATTGATTTAGAAGGCAATGTTTCTGAACAGGATCTTTCACTGGCTTTAGTCGATCTCAAGCAGGTTGCTAACCAGGTTCACCTTCTTGGTTGCTACCCAAAACATGATGTCATTGCAACAAAACTTGATTTAAATGCCCTAAACCATAAGGAAGCCAAAAATGAAGCTTGAATTGCAATTGCAGAATAACCTCAACCTGGTTGATAACGTAAATATTGAAAGACTGGATATACTGACTCCACCCTATGAACTGAAGCATCAGCTACCCATATCACAACAGGTAACAAGAACCATAGTTAATAGTCGCAATGCTATCCGACAAATACTTAGAGGAAATGATAAGCGACTTATCGTTATCGCTGGCCCCTGCTCCATTCATGATATTGCTAGTGCAAAAGAGTACGCAACAAATCTTTATCGGTTACATCAAGAGCTATCGAACAAACTCTTTATTATTATGCGAGTCTATTTCGAAAAACCAAGAACAACTGTAGGTTGGAAAGGACTAATCAATGATCCTGATCTTAATGGTAGTAATAACATTAACTTGGGGCTACGCAAAGCTCGCTCCTTACTATTATGGCTTGCAGAGCTTGGCCTTCCGGTTGCAACAGAGGCTCTTGACCCAATCACACCACAATATATATCCGACTTAGTTAGTTGGTCTGCGATAGGTGCACGCACTACGGAGTCCCAAACTCACCGCGAAATGGCTTCGGGCCTGTCCATGCCAGTGGGATTTAAGAATAGTACAGATGGCTCATTAGATTCTGCAATTAATGCAATTACGGCCGCTTCATCACCCCACAGTTTTATTGGTATAGATAACTCAGGACAAAGTGCCCTGCTCCACACTCGAGGTAATCCAGATTGCCATATTATTTTACGTGGTGGGAATACACCAAACTATGATACCCAGAGCGTTGCTAAATGTATTGAGAAGCTAAGACAAAAACAGCTCAATCCAGCAGTTATCATTGATTGTAGTCATGGAAACTCAAACAAAGATTACAACAAGCAACCCACTGTGATGAAGGATGTTGTTCGCCAGATCACCAATGGCAACCAAAACATTATAGGTGTCATGTTGGAGAGCCACTTAAAATCAGGGAGTCAACCTTTAAGCGCTCAGCTTGAGTATGGAAAATCGGTAACTGATAGCTGTATTGACTGGGAGGTTACCGAGCAACTGTTGAGGGAGGCTTTTGCAGCTTTAGACTAAAATAATGGCTTTTTTCGCATTGATTTCTTTTGCGAGTGCTGAGTCTTTTTATTAAGACGCTTTTCTTTCGAAGCCTTGGTTGGCTTGGTTTTAATGCGCTTTTTTTTGGGCTTGGCAACTGACTGAATAAGTAGGCGTAATCGAGAAAGTGCATCGTCACGATTGCGATCCTGAGTACGGTGCTTTTGGGCTTTGATAACTATCACTCCATCTTGAGTGATACGATTATCATTAAGCGCCAATAGCTCTGATTTATAGAACTCAGGTAAGGAAGATGCTGGTATGTCGAATCGCAGATGAATTGCGCTGGCCACTTTGTTGACATTCTGACCACCCGCGCCTTGTGCACGGATGGCCGTTAACTCTATTTCTGAATCAGGAATTGCAACATTGTTGGAAATGACCAGCGACATGATTTAACTTTTAGCCTTGTGTTTCTGCGCCTGCTTTTGCATTTCACGCATACGCTTCTTCTGTTGGCGACGCATGGCAATAGCAGTTAGCACATCAGAGCCTATATGCTCTTCGCCTCTCGCTTTTGCCAATTGTACCTGGCGTTCACGTTCAGCGTAACGCTGACGTTGTTCTGGCGTCTGCTTGTCATAGCAGTGTGGGCAGCTAACGCCCTTTTCATATTTTTCGTGTTGCTTTTCTTCTTCCGTGATTGGCATACGACAGGCATGGCACTGATCATACTGACCTTTTTTCAACTCATGATCGACTGCAACACGATTATCGAAAACAAAGCACTCGCCTTCCCACATGGATTCTTCTTGTGGCACTTCTTCTAAATATTTCAGAATTCCGCCTTCCAGGTGGAACACATTTTCAAAGCCCTGCTCTTTCAAGTAAGCCGTCGATTTTTCACAACGTATACCACCAGTACAGAACATAGCAACTTTCTTATGTTTATTCGGATCAAGGTTTTGTTTTACATACTCAGGAAACTCACGGAAAGTTTCGGTGTTAGGATTAAGAGCCCCTTTGAAAGTCCCGATCTGTACTTCGTAATCATTACGAGTATCAACCAGCACCACCTCAGGATCAGAAATCAACGCATTCCAGTCTTTTGGCTTCACATAAGTACCCACCACTCGTTTCGGGTCAATACCCTCAACGCCCATGGTAACGATTTCTTTCTTCAGTTTGACTTTGGTGCGATAAAACGGCATCTCTTCATCATACGACTCTTTGTAGTCAATATCAGCCAGGCGCTCGTCATGCTTAAACCAGGCCAGTAGCGTATCAATCGCTTGACGGGTACCCGCCACAGTGCCATTGATTCCCTCTTTCGCCAACAGCAAAGTCCCCTTAATATCATTTTCAAGCATCACGTCCAGCAAGGGCTGACGAATAGCTTCAAAATCCTCAAGAGTGACAAACTTATACATGGCGCAGACCACAATCGGGTGCGTCGTTTCGTTATAAACAGAAGATGATGTAGACACAGCAGACGACTCTGCTGATACAGATTTGGTTTGACTCATTGTTACCTCTCGCTCGCTGGAACGTAAAACCAGTGCAAAATTCAGGCGCGATTGTAACGGTTATTGAAGGATTTGTGTAGGGGTGATGTTTATTTTTCAACCAAATCACAAAGCTGTAAGCTAGAGAAATAAGGGATTAAGGCCACCAACATACTATCCTCAATGGTTATATCTAACCCTAAAGGCTAAAGTTACTCATTTCTGCTATAGCACTTTTCTGATGCCCCGTAACCACAATGGGAGGAAAGCCAATATTCACTACCCGAAAAGCTAGAGAATGCAATTAAGCCTTTAAGTTCTGAAAATAAATAACTTGATACGAGTTTATCTTCATTGTCAAAAACACTAACTCGAATTACGTTTATACTCTTACCAAAAACCGCTACTTCTAATTGCTTTACATTGTCATCGCAAGAATGAATCCCATGCCCCTCAGAAAGCTCTACTCTGAAAGTATAAGCATCATATTGCCAAGATATGTCTTCACAAAATGTGGCAGTGTTTAATTGTTTAAATAAATCATTAGGAACCACAGTTATAGAGTTATACATAATCAAGCAAACTTTAAACTGTTCTTTAGAACAAACATCTATATCAGTGACATCAGCAGTCCCGAACTCAATTAGCTGGGCGGACTTTGAGTCTAAAACTGATATAGAAATGTTTCCTGAGCTTAATGAATAATATTCATAGTCTTTTGTCTTAGCATCCACAGCTCCTAGCAATGCTAAAAGTATTATAGCCAACATTATAATTTTCATGACTTCTCCAAACTACGTATTACACCCAATACTCAACACCAAATCCGATGTCCATGCTCTTTCAGCCATTGTTCCGATTCTAGATAGTCGGGGCAATTGGTTGCTACCAGCTGCCAAAAAGGTTTCGAATGATTCATGTATTTGAGGTGGCACAGCTCATGGATGATTAAATAGTCCTGTACAGATATTGGTGCCATCATTAAAAGTGGATTAAATTGCAGGACACCTTTGGTAGTACAGTGTCCCCACTTGGTTTTTGTCTTGCGAAATTTTACTGCCTCTATTCGGTTATCCAACCCCATAATTGATGCGATTTGCCAGACTCTCGGTTCAAACTCTGCTTTTGCTGTTTGCAATAGCCATTGTTGGAATTGTTTTTTTAGATAGGTTTCGTCCAATTGGCGAGCTTGAATTTTAAGTTTTTCACCTTCAATTTTAATCGCATTTTTACCTTGCGACAGCTGCAAAACGTGAGTTTTTCCACAATATAAAACCGTTTCGCCCTCTTTAAGCTTCAAGCGTTCGCTGTTCTTTTGCTGCTGAAGTTTGAGCTTTTTTAGAATCCAGGGCTTTTTCAGTTCGACAAATTCATCAATCCAGTTCTGCGGAGCCTTTAAGGGCGCGCGCACTTCTACTCCATCATCACGAATATAAATGACCAGGGTTTTGCGGTTACTGCGCGTGATGGTTAGCTTAAAAGGTTCGTGCTGCATTGATTAAGATTTATAACCTGTGGCTTATAGCTTTACTTTGCTTTTAGGAGGGATCTCATTAACGATTAGCTTCCCGGATGCTAACAGTTTTTTCTGCTCTCGGGTTAGTCGCTTAACTTTAATCTCTGCTTTAAGCGCTTCCGATTTGCTTTCAAACTCAGTGTGAAAAATCATAGTTAAAGGCTGACGGCCACGCAAATACTTAGCGCATTTTGGGCCGTTAGACTGATGTTCTTCAAAACGTCTATGCAGATCATTAGTGATGCCCGTATATAAGGTGTCATCACCACAACGTAAAATGTACAGATGCCAGCTCATAGCATTGGTTTACTCATAAATTACTCTTTGTAGAGCCTGCCAGCGCGAATTAGGCGTGGCTTAAAATAAGGGTTGTCCATAGTCGTAATCGAGACAGTTTTGCCGCTTGATGGCGCGTGGACAAACTTTTTATCGCCGATATAAATTCCAACATGCGATGGCTTACCATTGATACGGTAAAACAATAAATCTCCGGGCTGCAGTTCATTCAGTGTTATTTTACGAGATGCGTACAACTGATCTCGAGATGTCCTTGGAACATAATCACCAACCTGAGTATGGGTGAAATAAACAAGTCCGCTACAGTCAAACCCTTGCTGAGGCGATGAACCACCATAAAGATAACGCTTGCCGATCATGGATTGTGCCATTAAAGCAATATTTTCGCCTTTGTCCGGAGCTGGCCTGATGCTTTTATAACCCTGTTGTGGCTGGGTGCTTTGAGTGCGCTCGGGCGCACTTGAGCAGGCAAAAAGCCAAAAGCTGGTAGCCAAGATAACGATATATTGTGGAAGTGATTTATTCATTGCCCTACCCTAGCAGATGAAAACTGAACTTACCCTAAACCAGTGCACACTCATTTTGAGCGACCGGTAACAGTCATTAAACATTTAACAACTCTAGCGCTGGCTCCTGCAACTCAGCAAACTGACTTCTCAAGTCCAGAATTTGCTCTTCCCAGTAACGAATAGAGTCAAACCAAGGGAATGCCTGCTGGAAAGCGGGATCACTCCAGCGCTTTGCCAACCAGGCGCTATGATAGAACATACGCAGCGTTCGCAATGGCTCAATGAGCCTAAGCTGTTTCATCGGGAAAGTCTGAAACTCTTCATAGCCTTCAATAATCTCAGAAAGCTGCGTAATCTTTTGTGGTCTTTCTCCGGATAACAGCATCCAGAGGTCCTGAACCGCTGGAGCCATTCGAGAATCATCAAAGTCAACAAAGTGCGGATTATCATCACGCCACAGGATATTGCCGATATGGCAGTCACCATGGGTTCGAATATAGTCCACTTCGCCAACCGCCTGCCATTGCTTACGTACTTCTTTGAGAATATCTTCAGCCAGAGTCCGATAAGGCAAATGATATTCTCGCGGAACTGCGTGCTCCATTAAATACTCAAAACTTTCCTGACCGAAGCTATCAACCGTCAAACTTGGCCGGAACTGATAAGGTCTGCTCTCTCCAACAGCATGAATCCGACCTATAAAGCGCCCCAGGGTAAACAGGCTATCGAGATCATCCAATTCTGGAGCATGACCTCCCTTACGCGGATATAGCGCATAATAAAAGCCTTCGTACTCAAACAGGGTTTTGCTGTGCAATGACAGAGGTGCAACCACTGGCAACTCAGCTTCTGCCAGCTCCGTGGTAAATTCATGCTCTTCAAGGATCTGCTCCTGAGTCCAGCGTTCTGGACGATAGAACTTGGCAATAACTGGCTGCTGCTCTTCAATACCAATCTGATAGACGCGATTCTCGTAGCTATTCAGGGTCAGTATTCGTCCATCACTATAAAACCCCAAAGCCTCAACTGCGTCGAGAATAAAGTCCGGAGTTAGCTTATCGAAAGGATGAGCCAAAGGAGTATTACTCATACAACCTTAGCCTTTGTCATTTTCATTGCCGTTCTTTTCTTTGGATTTAGCTTCATCTTTTCGCTCAGCTTCACGGCTATCCTGCTTATTATCACCACTTTCTTTGTCATCAACTGAATCCGGTGTGACTACAGACTTGTCTGAACCCATAGATGCAGTCAGTACTTTTTTCATCGCTTCGCTAGGCGACATATCCAACTCTTTGCACTTGGACTTAGGCATGAAAAAAGTAAAACCACCAATCTGATAGCTCATCGGTACATAAACAGCGACCAGATCATCACGCTCACCAAGACTGACATTACTGGCGGTGATAAAGCCAATCACCTCAACACCTTCTTTCACCTCACATAGAACCGCCTGACGCAGGTCCTCTTCTTTATCAGGAGACAAAAAGCGCATAACATCATTAAAGGCACTGTAAACCGTATTAACGAGCGGAATACGTTCCATCAGCTTATTAAGACCAGAAAGAATCACCTGCCCCAAATAGAATTTAATCAACAGACCCAAACCAAAAATCAAAAGCAACCCCAAAATCAGGCCCAGACCTGGCCAATAAGCATCGTCAGGAATGACGAGCAGCAGGAGCTCTCGAAGATAAGTTTCAAGCGTAGTCAACAACCAGCCAACCAGCGCAATGGTCAATAAGATAGGAAGGATGGCAATCAGTCCCTGTAGGAAAATTGCACTAATATTTTTCATACCACCAACTTTCATATTATCGTTATTCCACTTACGAATAGATGCCAAAACAATAGCATACTTAGTGCAAAGCGACTATGGATCCTTTGGTTCCAGTTTGTAAGCTGAGTGTGATTGGTAATACTCGAAAAGCTGCTCAATTTCTTTCGATTCGTAACGAAGCGCCTTATCAATCGCCTCTCGAAATGCAGGTTCGACTATATAGTGGTAAGAATAAGTCAATACAGGATTAAAACCACGAGCCAGTTTATGCTCGCCCTGCGCTCCCGGCTCGAACACCTCAAGCTGATGAGCAATGGCATACTCTATTCCCTGGTAGTAACAGGTTTCGAAATGCAAAAACTCTTCATCAATTAAAGCCCCCCAGTAGCGTCCATATAGATGAGTTTCCGACTTTATGAAAAAAGCTCCAGCCAGCCGCTGTGCATCTTTTCTAGCAAACAGCAACAACACTTGCTCCCCCATACTCTCCGCCAATTGAGGAAAGAACTCTGGCGTCAGCTGTGACCAGCTGCCTTTCTCATCAAAAGTCTTTTTATAGAGTTCATAGAAACACTGCCAATCTTCCATGGTAGCCTCAATACCGGATAGCCATTCAAAGGTCCAGCCTCGGGCAGACACATGACGCCGCTCTCGTAAGATGTTCTTGCGTTTCTTGGCTTTTAAGTTCGATAGAAACTCATCAAAACAGGTATAACCTTGATTCCGCCAATGGAACTGGACATCTCGCCGAGTGAGCAGGTCTGTCTGGTCAAGTAAAGCACGGCCTTCAGGATCGGGAAAGTTGATATGCCAGGAACTGATGTGATTTTGCTGCAACCAATCAGATACAGCAGCGACTATTGCCAATTGCTGCTCCGTGGTTAAGCCACAATGCAACAGACGAGGCCCGGTGATTGGCGACAAGGGTGAGGCTGTCAGGGCTTTGGGGTAGTACTCGAGACCATGCCGTTGATAAGCATTAGCCCAGGCCCAATCAAAAACAAATTCGCCGAAAGAGTGACCTTTTAGATAAAGAGGCATGAAAGCCACTAACTGATTTCCAGTGTAAGCAGCAACATGTAGTGGCTTCCACCCTTTTTCGGCGGTTACAGACTGACTCTTTTCGAGCACCGACAAAAAACGTGGATCAACAAATGGATTTAATGAAGAGCCAATACTTGCCAGTTGCAGCCATTCAGATTCAGCAATATCCGATATGGATTCAATAAACTTAATTGTTAAGTCTCGATCTGGGCTGGTGCTACTTATTTTTGGGGACAAAGAAAGACTCAATGAGTATCGATAGTGACATTTCAGACAAATTATCACGAAACCTTAAGCAAAAAAAAGCCCACTCAAAAGCAAAGTGGGCTAAAATTGGGGGTAAGTTTTTGGGTAAATCAAACAAAACAAATCAAAACAATCTATAGGGGGTGTCCTGTTAAGGACTAATCATCAGAAGATTCTATATACTCTGATGATTTCAATAATTTATAGTAATGCAATGGCTAGCACTGAAACAATGATGGCCGCAATTACAATCTCTAATGCACCTTCAGTAATCTCGTTCATGTCTATCTCCTTGAGTAAATAACGCTATGTCTTTGTTACGGGGTTAATTCTACGCCTCTTATGTGACAAATTTAAGACAATTTCGCTGGATATTTTTTAAGGATACACATTAGTTTTATTTATCTAACAAGTCACAATTGCAAAATTCTAAAAGTAACAAATTATTACATTTTGCCTAAGTTACTCTAATCCTTATGAAAACCCTCAAATCAAATCCGAACGGAGATCGGCAGTACTGATACAGATTAAGAGAATATCTCTTAACCCATTGATTTTAAATTGTGAAGCAGGTCTGTTTTAAAGTGATAAATATTAACGTTAGAAACAAAAACAGCCGCCCGAAGGCAGCTGTTTTTGTGTTATATGATTAGCTAATCTATTTAGTCAATCAAACCACGGCTTTTCAACAGATACTGTGGATCAGCTTCTTTACCACGGAATTTCTTATACAATTCTAATGGATCCTGAGTACCCCCTTTTGACAGGATATACTCAACAAACTTATCCGCAGTTTCCTTATCGAAGATGCCATTCTCACGGAAAGCCTGATAAGCATCAGCAGCGAAGATTTCAGACCAGATATAGCTGTAATAACCTGCTGAGTAACCGCCTGAGAAGATATGCGAGAAATAAGTGGTACGGTAGCGAGGAGCAATCTCGGGGATTAAGCCAACCTCTTCAAGAACCGCTTGTTCAAACGCATCTGCATCTTTTACTTCATCGCCAACTTCCTGAGTATGCCAGGCCAGGTCTAACAAGGTTGCCGCCATGTACTCGGTAGTTGCAAAGCCCTGATTAAACTGAGCAGCAGCCTGGATTTTATCAATCATGTCCTGAGGGATAACCTCGCCTGTCTTGTAGTGCTTAGCGAATTGAGCCAATACTTCCGGCTCTAACATCCAGTTCTCAAGAACCTGCGATGGGAACTCAACAAAATCACGAGGCACTGAAGTACCGGTTTGTGATGGGTAAACACCATCAGATAACAAGCCATGGGTGGCATGACCAAACTCATGGAACAATGTGCTTGCCTGGTCGAAGGTCAATAATGTTGGTTCATCACCTACTGGACGTGGGAAGTTCAGAACATTGACGATAATCGGCTTAACGTATTCACCATCTTCTGTCACAAACTGCTTACGGTACGAATTCATCCAGGCGCCACCACGCTTGCTGTCACGCACGTAGAAATCAGCCAGATAAATACCAATCAATTCACCTTTCTCGTCTGTCACTTCGAAGGTGCGGACATCTTCATGGTACTTTGGTAAATCAAAACGCTCTTTGAAGTTCATGCCGAATAGGCGATTTGCCGTATAGAAAACACC
Source organism: Kangiella aquimarina DSM 16071 (assembly GCF_000374105.1). Taxonomy (GTDB): domain Bacteria; phylum Pseudomonadota; class Gammaproteobacteria; order Enterobacterales; family Kangiellaceae; genus Kangiella; species Kangiella aquimarina. Next base: position 1,420,544 of record NZ_KB893650.1, on the reverse strand, counting down.
CTCAAGCGTACTGTCCAAAGAGAAATAAGGTTTTACTTCTTCTTCGTTCAATGAGTATTTGGCTTTGCGGATTTTTTCCGCATAGTGACGCCAATCATGCGCGGCAAAAGTGAAGTCACCGCCCTCTTCATTGATCATTTCCTGCATGGCAGCTACTTCTGCTTTAGCCTGCTTAATGGCTGCCGGCCAAACCTGGTCGAGCAACTTAGAAACGTTATCAGCATTCTTGGCTGTACGCTCCTCAAGTACGAAGTCAGCATGTGACTTGTAGCCCATCAAATTGGCTTTTTGTGCACGAAGCTCTGCTAACTCAATGGCAATTTTCTTGTTGTCATACTCATTGTCGTTATCGCCACGATGCGTATAAGCGTAATAGACCTTCTCGCGAAGATCGCGCTTAGTTGAATTAATCAGGAATGGATCTTTACTGGTACGGTGCGTGGTAATAACCCATTTACCTTCGTGACCACGCTCTTCGGCTGTTTTCGCAGATGCGTCAATAAACCATTGTGGTAAACCAGCTAAATCTTCCTCATTATCAATGACCAGTTCCCAGTTGTTAGTTTCAGCCAGTACATTCTCGGCAAACTGCAATGAGAGCTGGGTCATTTGCTTATTCAGGTCACGTAGCTTTTGCTTCTGTTCATCGTTAAGCTCAGCACCACCACGCACGAAAGATTTGTAACCGTCTTCAAGCAAGCGCATTTGGTCTGGGCGCAAACCTAGCTCGTCTTTCTTGGCATAAAGGGCAGAAACACGCTTAAACAGATTGTCATTCAGATTGACATCATCACGCAAAGACGACAACTCAGGACCAATTTCTTTCGAAATCGCCTGTAATGTTGGGTTAGTATGGGCTGAAGTCAGGTTGTAGAACACATTACTGACTTTATTTAATAGCTTACCGTTGTATTCCATCGCTTCAATGGTATTAGCAAAGGTAGGCTCTTCCGGGTTATTAGCAATCGCTTCAACCTCGGCACGAACCTCGGCAATTGCTTTTTCAAATGCTGGCTTGAAGTGCTCATCTTTAATTTGATCAAAAGGCGGGATGCCGTATGGAGTATCCCAGTCTTCAAAGAAAGGGTTAGTTGCAGTGACATCAGTGCTTTCAGTTGAAGACTGCGCTTCACCACTAGAAGCAACCGTCTGAGCCTTTTCCGACTCAGCAGTAACTTTCTGATCATTGTCACCATTTGAGCAGCCAGCCGCTAAAAGCGCAGACATTACTGCCGCAGCGATAGATAGTTTTTTCATCATAATTACCTTAGGTTTATTACCTTACTTAGATTTCCCCAGTGGTCGCTCAGCTACATGCCGAACTTCCCAAAATCAACTCAAACGTCTTTTTATACGGACTCTAAGACCAATAGGCAAGGCAAGCAGTCGGCAAATATGTAACAAATCTAAACACAATCAATGACGTTCATTCTTCTAAATTGAGCTAATTCGAACTGCTACATTCTGTTAATACTCAGTTAAGCTATTGATATGCTATGCTTTGCGCTCATTAGGCAAAACAATAAATATTATGCGAATTGGGGTCTTTTTACTGCTTTGGGGTCTATGCAGCATTGGCTTGGCCGGCGAGCCTGTGGATAAGTGTCAGCAAGGCGTCACTTCTTTATCCCATACTGAGGCATTAGAACTCTGTCGTTCACTTCTTAAGACAACCTCTGACAGAGATTTTCAGGCTCAAACCCAACTGTGGCTTGAAATCGCAGATCTTTACTCTCAGCAGGGACTTTACTCAGACGCTGACTACTATCTAGCTAAAGTAAAACAAAGTGAATTCTATTTAGCCGATACACAAATCCAATACCGATGGAATCGACTGGTTGGACTCAAATTTCTGCATCAGACAGAATATGAACAGGCAAAACAATACCTGGAGCGGAGTTATAGTATTTCTCAACGAGAAAAAGACATTACGTGGCAAGCTAAAAGCAGTAACGATCTGGGTCTGGTATATTTTAAGCTACTCGACTATAAAAATGCCCTGCTTTTCTACAAGGAAAGTCTCAAACACAAAGAACAAATCGGAAATCTGTATTACATAGGAACAACACTTAACAATCTTGGATTGTTAAACAAAGATCTCGGCAATATTGAACAGGCCATAGATTACTATGAACAGGCTCTGGATACCTTTTTAGATTACACGAAGACAGAAGACTATGATGTCAGGGTACTCTCGAATATCTCACACTTATATGAAGATCTTGCAGTCATATATGCGCTTCACGGTAACAGCGAAAAGCAAAGCCAATATATCAAAAAGGTTATATACACCTTCTCTACCAGACTTTCTGATAATGAAAAAGTTAGAGCACTCAAGAATCTAGCGCTAGTCCATATCAAACAAAAGCAAAGCTCACTAGCGCGTCAGTTTATTGAACAATCACGAAAATTCGCCAGCAATAATTCAAACTACCAAGATGAGATAGCCTACATTGATGCCTACATCAGTTATCTTGAGGGAGATTTTGACCAGGCCATACAACAGGCCAACAATGCCATTAGTTATTCTCAAGCTGCGAATAAACCTCAAGTTCTGAGCAATTCGCATCAGCTGCTATACACTATTTACCAGCAGCAAGAGCAATATCAAAAGGCCATTGAACATTTAAACAAACATTACCAGTACAAAGAGCAGGAATTACAGGCCCAATACCAAACCGATCTACAACTAATCAACCAGCAAATTGCTAAAGAACGTCTGGAGCGTCAGCTCATTTCTGAGCAGCTGACCAGAGAGCAACAAGATAATAAAATCCGTTCGCTGTCGAATATCATTCTAGGCTCATTAATTATTTTGCTTGCCCTGACCTTCCTGGTGATATTTCTGGTTTATCGGAAGCGAAAAGAACAACAGGCACTGCTCGCGTCAATCAAGTCTCATAAAGAAAAACTATTGCTGCTTGAATCTGAAGTGACACAGGAAAATAACCAGAAACAAAGCCACTCAGAAAATGATGAAAGAAATGACGTCCAGTCCTGGAGTGATGAAGAGTTCAGACAGTCATTAGTTGAGCTGTTAATAGAAACCGTGAATCTTTGGGAGAAAACCACTCAATCAGACAGGGTTGAACTGGCTGAAAAAAGCCGAATTTGGCGAGTGTCGATTGATGAAGGACGACTAAGAACTCGCTCACTGGATAAATATCTTAACATTCAAAAAATCCCTCAAAATCCCCGCTGGAGAAATGTGGTCAGAACAAGCCATTACGTTTTGGCAGAGTGCAACCTAGAGGCAGCTGACCGAGCCATACTCGAGGACAAGCTTGAGCAAGTCATGGCAATGATAAAGGCTCGGTCAATTGAAGGAATCCAATCTTAGAAAGAACTTTGTACTTTTACTGGATCCAGAGTTTTAATTTCATAGACACAGTCAAATGTCAGCCCATGGGAAAAGTCATAGTTGTCATGATGGCCACTACTGGCCTGCATGTTGTCTACAAAAGTAGCTGGTCCAGTAAAGCGAGGGATCAAGCCTTGCGGGTATTGAGCCGCATGAATTACTGCATAGGCATTACAGGTATTAGTTCCAACCATGGCAGCCTGATAGAAGTGATCAACTTGTCCACAGGTCTTCTGCTGCGCAAGCTTTTCACTCTGTATACTGCAACTTTCTTCAAGCTCTGAGCCTTTTTTGTAAATAAGCCAGGATTTGTAATCAAAAAACTGGGCATAATTATCGTACTGGTGGTTAAGCTGGCTTTGGTTGAAGTTAAACGATACCGCTATCGCGACATTGCTCTGTGTATTCAATGCGTCAGTGGGTAATTCATGAGCTTTTATTGTTGAAGATAACGTCAGCAAGCCAATGCCTGCTACTGAAATGCAAAATTTATTCATAATCTACTTTAGACTCCAAGATTGTATGGAAACTATTCTTATTGGCAGTGTCACTCTAATCCATAATCTACACAGAAAGCCAGCAATAAGCAGGGTAAAAATGGGTAAATGCCATTTAAATCATATGGTTATGAGTTAAGTGTTTTTTAATGTGCATCTGCAAGACACATGATTAGTTCTTTTGACATCAATGCCCATAGCACATCCAACTAATAAACCAATCATTTCTGCCCTACTTCGAAGCAAGACGATTCGCACGTTAAGCAAAAATTCTAAACGCACCGCACGCTTAATTTATATTCTAAAACGAGGACAGCTGTACATTTTTTGTACGCAGAAGTGCTAAAATAAGCCTAAGTGTTACGAGATAAGGAGGTTTATCATGTCACGCTTACTTTACCGCTGCGACAACCTCGCAGAAATTGAAAGCACCTATAAGGATCTCCGTGATGCAGGTGTTGAAGATGCCCACCTACATGTCATCGCAAAGCAAGATGGCCAGCTCCTAAGGCGAGGACTTAATGTGGCCAATAACTGGTACAAAACAGATATTCTGAATGGCTGGAGTCAGGGCGTTCGTTATGGCCTTGCAGCGGGCATTCTTGCCAGCTTGTTTTTCGCGGCTTTCGATGTATTTAGCGGCTTTTACGGCTTTGTAGGAGTTCTGTTCACACTGGCAATATTTACAGGCTTTGGAACCTGGCTCGGTGGCTTTATCGGCTTACAATCAAAAAACCATGCACTGAAAGACTTTTATCACTTTGTTGACGAAGGTGACTATTTGCTGCTGATTGATTTAAGTTTATCCGAAGCAAAGCATGTCAAAGGCGTAATGAACTACCACCCAAGCCTTAAACTGGTTAGTGATGAAGTAGAAACAACCATTCCAGTTCATATCATGGAACGAATGCACTAGCGTTTATTAGCAATATACATTTGTTCGTTTTCCTTAATCCCTGAAAAAAGGCATAATAGCGCCTTTTTCAGGGAGCCATGCCATGAGCATTCTTAATACCCTAATTGAGCGCGCTGAAAACCGATGTGAATTATGCCGCTCCAATAAAGGACTGACCGTTTATGAAGTTCCACCCGCCGAAGCCAACTCTGACAAATGCGTGTTAGTTTGTGAAACCTGTTCAAGCCAACTTGAAAACCCGGAACCAGTAGATATTCACCACTGGCGTTGTCTAAACGACTCTATATGGAGTCAGGTTCCTGCAGTTCAGGTTGTGTCATGGCGCAGACTCAAAGTACTGGCTGGCCTTGGAGAAACCTGGGCACAGGAACAGCTGGATATGATGTACATGGATGATGAAACACGCGCATGGGCAGAAATGGCCCTTGCCGACGACTCACGAGAACCGACTCTCGACAGCAACGGTACGCCACTACAGGCCGGTGACAATGTCGTACTCATCAAAGACCTCGACGTCAAAGGTGGCGGTTTCACAGCCAAAAGAGGCACCGCGGTGCGTGGCATATCCTTAAGCGACAACCCACTCCACATCGAAGGGCGCATTAATGGACAGAGAATTGTTATTATCGCTGCCTATGTGAAGAAGTCTTAAATCACAAGCTATTAAATTGAGCCATAAAAAAACCGGCATGAGCCGGTTTTTTTATCTTAAAGCTTCTACTTATTTACCATTTGCCTGGTCAATAATCTCTTGAGCAGTCTTACCATGAAGCTTCTCTTTCAATTCTTTTTCGATTTTTTCTTCATCACCCATAGAACTGAAACCAACTTGCATTGCAATACTCATCACCGCCTGACCTAGCTCCATTTTTTCTTCTTCAGTCATGTCTTTCGTCATTTCTTCCATAGAAGCTTCCATGGTTTGATCATTAGTTGCATCAAATGTAGGTTCGCTGTTACACGCAGCTAAGCTTAGAGCCAAAAATAGTACAAATATAGAACGGATTAAAATTGTCATAGTGCTTCCCTCTTATTTAAGCAACACCCATCTTACTTGAAAATAATGTGAGCTTCTAACGAAAATTAAGAGTCACCTAAAAAAAGTTCCATCACATAATCATCCATAACAAATCCACCCCCTATATCCATAACAACCTCTTCAGTCTTCTTGAAGCCCATTCGCTCATAAGCGGTAATACTACCTGTATTATTCTTATTTACCGTTAGCTGTATTCGTTCAAGCCCCTGGGCCTTAGCCTGCCCCTTAATAAACTCAACAGCCTGTTGACCAACACCCTGCCCCCTTAACTGTAACAAGACATAAATTTTACTAAGAAATAGCACCTCTCCCTTGGTATAAAATGAAAGGTAGCCTACCAATAAGTCATCTAGCCACAAAGTATAATAGCTAACTCCCTCTGAAATCTGCTGTGACATTGCTGAAGCCGACTGGAACTTGTGCAGCATATACTCGACCTGCTCAGGTCCAATAATCGGTGTGTAGTGCTCACGCCAGATAATATCGGCCAAATTGGCAATCGCGGTTAGATCTTCTTCTTTTGCCTTGGTAATTGAGATCGGTTGCATGAGGCTTTCTTCCTATTATTATCTTCACTTGTCATTCACAGCATTCAGTAATAATAACACTATGAGTATCGCAATCATATTTGGCGCTAATGGTGGTATTGGACAAGAGTTTGTCAAACAAGCTCTTGAGCGTCATGCTGTGGTTTATGCCTGTTCAAGGCCAGCAGCCGATATTGCTGATGATATAACATTACCAAACATCAAACCTATGGATAATGGTTTACAGTCAGTTCAATTGAATGTGCTTGATGAGGAACATCTAAAGCAACTGGCGGAACATGTTAGCAGCCAATATGGCCATGTTGATTTAATCGTCAATGCCACAGGCATATTGCATGACTCTAATGGACTACAACCAGAGAAAAAAATTGAAGACTTTAATTTAGAAAACTTCAATAAGGTCTTTCAAATCAATACCGCTTCCACAGCATTAATTGCCAAGTACTTCATTTCACTGCTCAAGAAGTCTGAATCAATGCCCTCTGTCTTTGCCAGTCTTTCAGCAAGAGTTGGTAGCATTGGAGATAATCACCTGGGGGGATGGTACAGCTATCGGGCCAGTAAAGCTGCACTTAATCAGATTGTGAAGACTCTTTCCATTGAAGCTGTACGTAGAAATAAAAACACTGCCGTTATAGCACTTCACCCAGGGACAACGGATACCAATCTTTCAAAGCCCTTCCAGCAGAATGTAAAGCCTGAAAAACTCTTTTCATCTCATTACTCTGTCAGCAAAATGTTCCAAATTATTGATAATCTATTTATTGAAGATAACGGTAAGTTTTTTGCCTGGGATGGCTCCACCATAGAATGGTGAAGCCAAATTGAATTAAGATTCAGACTGTGCACTCTTAGCCTTGTCTTTAATGGCCTCCACAAACTGTTCGTCTTCCGCTTCTTCATGGGGAGCTAACAAATAAAAACCTTGTCCATCATATGTTTCTACATATATTTGACTAAATGTTAGATTAGTTCCTTTCTCTTCGATGCCAACGAAGGAAATTTCAGAAAATGGCGCAGAATACACATATAACTCCTCATCAAGGGTCTCATAACTGATAACTCTTGTATCCGTTACAATATTGCCGCCCTCTAATATGGAGGTTAAACCCTCCGAGAAAAATAGCTCAATGCGTTCTCCCTCATTCAAAATATCATTCTGTCGTAAAGTCTCTAAGTGCGAAGTTGAAAGTGAGTCTTCTTTTACTAACGTCGCGGGTACCCAAACACCTGATTCAGTCATTACAATGAATAACAAGAGGAATGCTAAAACAATATTAATAGGTGTTGCCATCCACCATGTTAATTTACTGGTAGCTTTATATTCGGGATTAAACTCTTTTCTAATACGATGATATTTAAAAGTAGAAAGTGCTGCTTGAGCTAACAGAGCCGTAATGATTAAGACCCAGATTATGCCAGATACTTTGCCAGTGTCCGAGTAAAGAAGTATACGTCCCACTACATAATAACTTAGAGCTAAGACAGCGCTAACACGACTTTTGTAGTAGATACCTATGGCAAGAATGGCGAAAATTACTACGTCATAAAAAAATTCTGAATTTAAAATTGCAATGATTCCACCAGAATAATTAGCGTAAATGGTCATTGCCAAAGTTAATACTGTGATTACAACAGTTGTCCAGAAACCTCTTCTGATTTTAATTCTGCATTCTTCAAGCTCGGGCCCAACATCTCGTGTGATTTGAGCCTCTTCATTATTGTTACGGTCCTTACTGATTTCCCACTCCATAATGCTCTCCCCAATCTAAAATATTTAGTGTTATATACTTAATTTAAAAGTAGTCATTCTTTGTTATAGTCAAATCCATTGTAAAACATCATAGAAAAGCATCAACAAAAATATCCCCTTACCCTTCTTCTTTACATATTTTTCACACCCCGGCTGATAGGTTAATCCTAAATTCGTGTTACAGGAGTTTTATTATGAGTCGTTTACTATATGAGTCAGACAAACTCAAACATGTACAAGCCACATATCAGGATCTTAAGGCACACGGTATTTTAGACAGTGATTTACATGTCATCGCCAAGAAACAAGGCAAAGTATTGCGTCGTGGTTTAAACACAGCAAATTTCTGGTACAAAACCAACGTTCTCAATGGCAGCTTTAAAGGTTTCATTGCAGGAACAGTTATTGGCTTACTGGTAGCTACTACGCTGTACAACATGCAAGCCCTTGATGGTCTTTACAGTACCTTTGGCTTCGTCGCTACCACTATATTACTGAGTGGTTTTGGTACCTGGTTAGGCGGCCTACTGGGCCTTGAAAGTAAAAATTATAAGCTACGCAAATATTACAATTTGGTTGAAGAAGGCAAATATTTGCTGCTCATAGATATTAAGGAAAATGATTTAGAAGCGATTGTGCGGTCGATTAACCAGAACCATCCACAATTGACTTTACTGAGTGATGAAATTGATACCGTGATCCCGTTTGATTTCATGCAGACCACTCATTAAGAATTTTATAGATTGTTCTAATGGATTAGTCATAACCTTTGAGGAAAGGTTCTTACCCTAGATATAAGATATCCCTCCTAACCCAACTATCTTATATCACTTTTTAGCTCCCTCACCGGGAGCTTTTTTTTGGTCATAAAAAAAGCCACACCGAAATGTGGCTTAATTTTTATCAAATTGAATTACTTAAATTGTCTTCTGAAAGAAGACCCTAGAAGAAGCAACGCAAGCAACCAAAGATCACTTGAGCCACCACCACCACCTGATGATGCTTGGTTTACAGTAATAGTAACGGTTGCAGTAACAGATACACCAGCAGAGTCGGTTACAGTGTATTGGAAACTGTCTTGGCCACTAAAGCCTGCAGCAGGTGTATAAGTGAAGCTTGAACCTGATACATTGAGTGAGCCGTTGGACGGATTAGTATTTTCGTAAGTCAATTCATCACCGTCTACATCTGAGGCATTGAAAGAACTTGTAACAGAAGAGTCAACAGTAGTAGTCAATGAAACATTTGTAGCAGTTGGAGCATCGTTCACAGCATCTACTGTAATAGTTACGGTACCCTCTGAACTGTTTCCGTAAGTATCTTCAGCTTTAAATATGAAAGAATCCTGCCCATTAAAATTATTAGTTGGTTGATATGTAAACTGCCCTGATGTAGTAATATTAACGTTACCATTCAAAGCCTGTTGCACTATTGAATAAGTAACTTCATCTCCATCCGGATCTGTAGAATTAACAACCTCTACTAAACTCAGGTCTTCATTTACATTAAACTGATAGTTTGATGTCATTGGAGCTTTGTTAAATTTATAAAGCTTTAACTCACTTGCAAATTGAATCGAAGCTACTAAAAAGTTTCCATCAGTAGCTAACTTTGAAAATTCTGGCGTATTAGTCAATTTTGAAACTATCGAAATATTATCGGGGTCAGTTATATCAACGGTAATCAGCCCCTCTGACGAACTCAAAAGCACCTGGCTATCATTGAGCTTTATTCCAGCTGATATTAATCCTAATTCCGATAATTGAGAATTATTGTAAACAGGGTTTGTAATATCTGATATGTCAATTAGATAAGCTCCCCAATAACCAGTAGAAAGTAACATATTACCTGATACAAATAAGTTCGCGCTTGTAGCTTCGGACATCTTAGGAATATCAATTACTGCTGGAGACTCCAAGTTGCTAAAGTCTGCTACCAAAAGCTCAGATTCAGTACTAGAGACAAGTAAATAATCGCCGTAAGGTACAATATCAGTTATAAAGTGATTCCCACCGGTTTCTGGGTTTGCTGGAAAATTTACTGATGAGATTAAAGTGGGTATGTTTGAAGTAATATCATACATTGAAACCATTCCACGATTTGTACCTAAGTATAAAACGTTATCATCCTTACTAAGGAATGTGATATTACTAAATGAGTCCGGCTGTTGTATATCAATCAGTGTCCACGCATCAGCTGATAGGTCACGGGTTTCTAAATAAGAGCCAGTTCCTAACCATGCAATATTACCGTCTATTTCTCCATCATATGTATTGCTAGTATATGGCTCTCTGCTTCTTGGGCTAAAAGTATTTGCATCACTGATATCAATAATGTGGAACAAACCAGTTTGGTCACTGACCAAAACGGTCCCATTACTCATACTGAGATTATAGGGTAGAATTGATTGTGCGTAATGGTCTAACTTTGTACTCACTTCGATGCTTGCTGTCACTAAGCCATCGACCCCAAAGGCAAAATTCAGGTTTGTCCCGTTATCAGTTATCTTATAAGTATTACCCGTAGAAAAACGATTTTGTGTCAAATAAACAGGAGCTTGCCGAGTAGTAATGTCAAACTGGAAAATTCTACCATTACTTTTTCCTGTATAAAGTACATTCCCAATTGAATGAAGAGACGTTAGCATATCAATAGTATCAAACATGCTACCTGCATTAATGGTCTTAACATAGCTTGGGCTTGCCATATTAGCGACATCATATACAACCAAACCTTCAGTTGCAGCTACATATAGAGTGGTATCAATAATAAGAGCATCTTTGAAAAGAGTTGCTTCCGCCAGAATTTCAGAAGCTAGAACAATATTTTGTTCATTCGAAATATCAAAGATTTTAACTTTATCGAAATCTGTTACTGTATAGAGGTAATTACCAAATTTTTTCAATTCCCAAGTACTAATAGAAGTGAAGTTTTGGGTGTTTATTTCCTGGATATTTGCTAAATCAGTGGCATTGAAAATAGCTATATCGCTATTACCGCCACCAATATACAAACGGTCTCCAGAAAGTTCCACACTATTTACTGCATAGCCAGTTGAATCGTATGAGCCTACTAACTCAGGACCTAAATTATCCGTTAAATCATAAAAATGAATTTCAAATGGACACTTTGCAACAAGGGTAGAGCCATCTAAGTCCAAATCATCTACAGTACAGCCAACATCGACTGTACCTGATAATGTTATGTTTGACGCGTCAGAAACATCAAATACCTTAAACTCTTGGCTCCCGTCATTTACATATGAAGCACTGCCATAAGACTCCACGCCATAATATGGGCCATGACCATAGGTTTCACCAGTGTCGACTAAAACAGATTCTTGAGATATTGCGTGTTGTGACAAGAATGCTAATGCGCTAGCAAGAAAGGGAATGACCTTTTTCATTGTTATTTCCTATTTAGTATAAAATCCAAACGACCATTTGCTGGTCAAAAAAACGACTAAGACTTTACTTTTGCATTGTGTGCAATGCAAGTATTTTGTAAAGAAAAACGTAAATTTTTCTGACACAAAAATGCAAATACGACTTGAATTTCCTGTAACATCAATAACTTAACTAAAATACTAATTAGTTAATCAACCCTTCCAAAGAGATACACAAATGGCCGCTCGCTGGGACAGGTGTTAAGACTTATATAGAGTAGGCATTTGAGGTTTAAAGCTTGGGGAGCGAAACTTTGCCTTTGTCCACCAAACCCATACAATGTCACCCTTACCAACGCATATACTATTATTGTGCCCAAAGCCTATAAGCCCTCGAAAGTAACGCTTCCGCTTCATAGCAGTTATCAGTCGGTTCTGTCGTTTCTGGTTAATTCATTTCCTCATGTCTCTGAATCTGAGTGGATGAATCGAATGGCTGAGGGGAAAGTCTATTGGGAAAACCGCGCCAGGGTTACAGTCGATGCAGACTATCAGGCAGGTAGGGTTTTATATTATCACCGCGAGGTAGGACAAGAGGCGAAGATTCCTTTTACGGAGATGGTTATTGAACACAATGAGCATTTCTTAATTGCTTACAAACCACACTTCCTGCCCGTTATGCCGGGTGGTGCTTTTGTTAACGAGTGTTTACAACAGAGATTAATCAATAAAACTGGCAACCAAAATCTTCAGGCGGTTCATCGTCTGGACAGAGACACCGCAGGACTTGTTTTGTTTTCAACCAACCCGCAAACTCGAAGCAAGTATCATCAATTGTTTGCCCAGAGAAACATAAAAAAACATTATCAGGCTATAGCCGAGACTCAAGCAGGCGAATGTCTTAGCGGAAAAAGCTGGCATGTTAACAATTATCTCGCTCGCTCAGAGCCTCAGTTTATTTTCCAGAACCATGAAACGCCTCCAAATAATAAGTATGCTCAATATGCAGAATCACTTATCCATTGTGAAGAGGATAACCACAAGCGTGGACTGTTCACGCTATCTCCTATAACCGGGCGCACCCATCAGTTACGACTGCACATGATGTCTATCGGCTTTCCAATACTGAATGATCGGTTTTACCCTTCCCTACAACCAAGACAAGCTGATAACTTCAACCAACCATTGCAATTATTGGCCAACAAACTCAGCTTCGTAGACCCACTCAGCAACGAGCCTTGTATTTTCACCAGCCGCGTACAGCTTGAAATTTAGACAAAAAGCCCCACAATAGTCAGTAACATATATACGACTACTCTTTAATCCTATGGCTTCAGGTTGGGCGCGCGAAGGCGCCGTACAGGAACAAATTGAAAGCACCATCAAAGATGGCGTTGAGCGTGCGCGTAGCGAAATGAACCTTGCAGGTGAGTCACTTACACACTGTGAATGGTGCGATGTCAAAATACCTGAGCCTCGCAGACAGGCGATAAAAGGTGTACGTTTTTGTATTAAGTGCCAGGAAGAGTATGAGAAAGAAATAAAAGCCTCCGCCGGTATGAATCGTCGCGGGAGCAAAGATAGCCAACTACGATAATTACTTGCTAACTAGATCGACTCACAACGCAAAAGCTCTTCAATGTAACACCTACGAGCACCACTAACCCAAAAAAATATTAGGTTATCCCCAAACCTCTCGCATAAGATTATAAGCATTTAACCCCAATACCTTTTCAATTCGAGTGCTGTTGTGGCCTCTTTCTGCAAGCTTATTGGCGAGCAAGTAAAACTGTTCAGGACCAACAATATCAGGCATAAAGTTCAAATTACCGATTTTTTCACCAGCGGCAGCAGCACCATTATCGATTCGATGCTGAGTCATCTTGTCTGTACTGGCTCTTACCTTCTGCATATCGTCAATACCCGTATAACCACCATCGGTGCCAATCGAAACATGATCTTCACCGCAGACATTGATTGCATGCTCAATGTGCGCAACCAGATGCTCTGACGTTGCTTTGCTATCAGGTGCCAGGAAAGGCATGAAATAAACACCAAATAACCCACCTTTATCGGCCATCCTACGCAATTCTTTATCCGTCTTATTACGAGGAAAATCTGCTAGAGCACGACAACCACTATGGCTGATGGTTATTGGTGCTTTACTGGCTTTAATAGCTTCAAGACAAATTCGAACTCCACTATGACTGAGATCGATCAAGACATTCTGTTCATTCATTTTCTCAACAGCCTCATGGCCAAACTCGGTTAAAGGTAAACGTGGACTAACATTTGCCCCACCGCCAATTTGATTTTGGCCATTGTAGGTCAGCTGCATGGTTAAAATGCCAAGATGCTTAAAAGTTTCAATGTGATCAAGATTACTACCAATCACATGACTATTTTGAAAGCCTAAGGTAACTGCAACTTTGTTTTCTTTTCTGGCCTTTATAATATCATCAAAATTTCGAACCAAAGTCAGTACATCTGAATTGGCATCGATGAGTTTATGATGCTGGCTTAATATACTTACGCTGGTTTCAAAGACGTCATCGCCGGGGTACGCGGGAAAAGGAGCTCCTGTCGTCTGGCGGTAACAACTCAAGCCACTCGCCAACAAATCGTTTCTTAAACGATCCGTCATGCGCCAATTATCCTGAATGCCGCCAGTCGGATCGTTGATGTCATATAAAACGCCTAATCCATCAAACACAAACCATTTCTTGTATTGTTCACGGCTAATCATCCTCTTTTCATTGGTCGAAGCTAATAAACCGCCAGAGGTTAAATTCAATCCCAAGGCTGCAGATGCTAAAGCCGTGTTAGTAAGAAAAGACCGTCTATTCATTCCGTTATCCCTTAGTTTGTTCTGTCGAAACCAGTATATTTTGCAACATATTGCGCAACATGTTACATTTATTGCTTATCCTAAGTCAAACAATATACTTTCTAGCATAGAAACAAGGGTTAGAAGATGATGAGCAACAAAGCGCTATTAGGAAAACGAGCTGAAGACCTCAGCAACCTGATTGAACAACAAACCCAACCGATATTCGATAACCTGGGAATCATAGTCCCTATCAAATCATGCTCAACCCTTCTGTGTCTGCACAAATTAGAGCAAGCATCATTGGCGGATATTGCCAGAGATCTTGAACAATCACACCAGCTGGTGAAACAAAAGCTTCCTAAATTGATCAAGCTGGGACTGATCAAACAGCGGCCGGACAAAGAAGACAAAAGGCGGACCCTTTATTCATTAACAGTAAAGGGTAAGTCACAAACTGAAAAGGTCCAAACCTATCTCAATCAATCAGAACAACTGGTCGATACCGTATCAAAAGACATAGGCATTGATGTATTTGAAGCCATTGATCAAGCCATAAAAAGCCTGCAAGGCAAATCATTATGGGAGCGCATTAAAGGTATTAAGTAGTCAGCTCCCTAATGATCATATTTCAATGAACAATGATATACTCAGCATAAAAAGTTTCATTACTCAGGGACTTTCAATACCGCATCTTTTCCAGGTCCACGTTCATAGGGATCAGCGGGAATCAGTTTCAGTCCAGCGCCTTCACAAGAAATAATCCAGTCGCCACCTCCGCCAACATAGCTCGTGTTACGATTACTCCCTGAAATACTTTGTGGGCCATCTGATATGGGGCCTTCAACAGTCCCTTCAAAAGTAAACTTTTGCAGATCAATTTTTAATTTGCCTCCAATAATGTCCCAACGTCCTGAATGGATATAGGTGTGATAATCAACCTCCGTTTTGTCACCATAAATTCGATGAGGATCTTCGATAATAAATTCCCCTCCTCCTTTAAAGGTCACAATGGGACCGTCATTATCATAAGTCACTTCACCTTCTCCACCCATCTCAAAGATTTGCTCAGCCGCTCCTCTAAAACGGAACCTGTCTTTGGTATCTGATGAGCTGATCATCTGTCTGGCTTTTTCAAGCTCAGCTAATTGTTCAGGGGGTACGAAAGCTCGAGCATTATCTATCGCTTCAAGAGCCCCCGCGAAGGTGTCCTGGGCTTCGGAGTCCGCGGTAGCTACCTCCTCCCAACGACCAATATGACAAGCACAATTAGCTCTATCACTATTTTCCAGTTTGATTTGAATGTTTAAGTCATTGCCTGAGGGCATAATCGCTGCTAAAAGCAAAGGCTCGCTGGTCGGTTCTATTTCTACAGTATCTGTAACTCGAGTCCAAGAACTTGGTAGACCAGCATCATCTGCATCAAGCAATCGATAAGCCAGCTGTGCTTCTCCAGGCTCGATAGTCACTAATGAAGCAGCATCCTCCGGAAAGCGTAGCTCTCGTAATTGAACTGACAATGGAGGGCCTTCAATTGATGCTTCACAAGAATGCTCTAAATCGAGCAGTTCAACTTTAGCATTGAAGGGTAAATCACGCTCATCGGGCATAGTAATCTTATGATCAGCCTGAGAAGTGGCCCAATCTAGCCATTGCTCGGGCGGTAAGATTTGTGCAGCTCGCTCCGGCTCATCGAGATATTCTGGCCCACCCATACCGAGTGAAATTCCCCAATCCGTACCAAACGTTTGCTCACCCCAGAAAAAGAAAGTTTGCGCATCATAGTCATGCTGAGTCAACGAGCAATCCGGCTGCCGATCAAAGAACTGCTCAATCTTATGGTCACGCTCGGTAAAGCCCTCGACAACCTTATGCGCGCCCCAATCAGCTGAACCTTCAATCCACCATAACTGCTCCATTTCAGCAATATTGTAAGAACCATGCTGCATGGTATGCATCCATTCATGCGACAAAATAAAACGACTCTTGGTCTCACCCTCAATGACATGCGATCGAATAAAGATTATGCACAATCCTCGTAGCAATTCTTTATCCAGGTCATCACCCAAATAATTTGCCAGGTCATGAATTTGATCTCTTGCAGTACAGTGAGTAAATGCTGGATTATCAATAATGTTGATTTCACTTTCTATTATTAGTACAGGTCTGTCAGGTGGCGTTGGTGTATAAATTAACGCCTCTTCATCACCCTCCCTTTCCCTTCTCTCCGCAGCATCCCGCTCAGCAGCCGTCGGAAAATAACGTTGAAGCTCTTCGATACGAGGAGCAAGCCTTCTTAAACTTTGTAGCCAACGGTCACTAGTGCCAACATCTCCCGTCTTTCGCATCCTATAGACCTTTTGACTACCAATTTCGAAGCTAGCTTCTGGGAAACTACCCATTGCAGCAATTTCATTCATAAGCAACTCCCAGGCACCGCTAGGAGTACTGCCTCGGGATTCGGTCGTACAAACAGCCTGCGCCATTGAAACCATGAAACAAGTGCTTAAAAAAGCAAACGTCATTGTTATACAACAACGTTTTATGATCTTTGCTTGAGGGATAAAAAAAGTGGAAAACTTAATAGTCATATCCTTCTAACCTGAATTTCTTAGTATTTGTTAAAACAGTATATTAGTTCTCTATGGACAAAACTGTGTAATAAGTTAGGTTCGATTGTACTGTAACGATTATGTTTAATTTATGAATACCCCAAGGTTTCATGTCATGGAATACAAAAGCATGTTATCGAAGCGAAGTTTTAAATCACTAACAAATTCATAAACTCATTCACCGGTGTTTCGAGAAATGCCTCTTCATCTAAACAAAGATCGATAATTTCCTGACCATGTCTTTTAGGGAATCGTGTGTACACATTCTTTTTAAATTTATCTACCAGAACTGGAATCCCTTCATCCCGACGGAATCGATGACCCAATGGATATTCAACTTCGACTTTATCGGTTGAGCTACCATCCTTGAAGAAGATCTGTATGGCGTTGGCAATGCTTCGTTTTTCTGGATTGTGATACTCTTCTGAGTAATCTTTATCTTCTACGACTGACATTTTATCGCGTAAATTATCAATTCGCTTGTCACTTGCGATATCGTCTTCGTAGTATTCCGCCACTAAATCACCGAACAGGAGTCCGCAAGCGACCATGTATTGTAAGCAATGATCACGATCGGCTGGATTATGCAATGGCCCTTCTTTGGAAATAATACGAATGGCTGATTCGTGTGTCGTCAACTCAATTCTCACTATGTCATCAAGTCTGTTTTTCAATTGGTCGTGCAACTGAATGGCTGCTTCTACTGCAGTTTGCGCATGAAACTCTGCAGGATAAGAAATCTTGAATAGGATATTTTCCATAACATAAGAGCCGTAATCGCGCTGGAACTGGAATTCTTTTCCACCAAATGATACATCGTAGAAGCCCCAGCCCTTTGCGGTTAACGCTCCGGGATAGCCCATTTCTCCGGTCATGGTAATCATAGCCATGCGAACCGCACGAGAGGTGGCATCGCCTGCTGCCCACGATTTTCTTGAGCCTGTATTAGGTGAATGCCGATAGGTGCGTAATGATTGCCCATCCACAAAAGCCTGTGAAACGGAATCAATAATATCCTCCTTTTCGCCACCAAGCATATGGGTAACCACTGCGGTGGATGCTATTTTTACGAGGATAACGTGGTCGAGGCCAACTCGATTAAAGCTATTTTCTAGTGCCAATACACCTTGTATTTCATGCGCTTTAACCATGGCTTCAAGTACATCCTTCATGGTCATAGGCGAATAACCTTCGGCAATGGCTTGCCTACTTAAAAAGTCTGCTACTGACAATATGGCACCAAGGTTATCTGACGGATGCCCCCACTCCGCTGCCAGCCAGGTGTCATTAAAATCTAACCAGCGCACCATGCAACCGATATCAAATGCGGCTTTGATAGGGTCGAGTTCAAACTGAGTACCGGGAACTCGCGAACCAAAGGGAACCATCGTTCCAGGGACGACTGGCCCCAGGTGCTTGGTGCATTCAGGATAACGTAACGCGAGAAAGCCGCAGCCCAGAGTATCCATCAGGCAGTAACGCGCCGTCTCCATTGCCTCATCACTGTTAACCACATAGTCAGCAACATACTCAGCAATATCAACCAGAACCTGATCAGGCTCCTGACGCACATTCGACTCAACATTAGTGCTCATAACCTTTCCTTAGTCTTACGATAAATTATCGTTCAATACTAACGCTGCTCATCATTATTGTCATGTGTTGTGCTAAGAACTTAGAGCTGTCTGACTAAAACTCTGGCACCTCTTCCAACCTTACATAAGGGTATTCCGCTTCTTTACTCAAACAGTAATATTGATTTAACCCAGCAACTCCCGTTGTGTCACAAGTTTGCAAATCAATATACCCTTTTTCATTGACCGCATAATCTGGAACCACTACCAATTGAATCTCACCAATCACTAAGGTTGTACCGTTTAATTCGATGGGTATTGATTGAACATGTTTAAGACCAAATTTAATGTGGGAGTCTTTGACGAATGGTGCGGGAAAACCTTTCAGATATTCTTCGTCAATTGCGCACCGCTCAAATTCTGAAATATCGGCAGGGAATTTAGCAGAGGTGTAATGGGCCTGACGAGTCAAAGTCAGAGGAACATGGTTGATAGTGTAGTAACCCATGTCCTTGATATTATCGAAGGTATTTCTAGCCACTTCACTGTCTGGGCGTACTATCATACCGATAAGGGCTGGATCACTGCCGAGATGGACTACTGAGCTAAAGATCGCCAGATTAGATACTCCTTCTTGCGACTTGGTGCCAATCAGGTTAGCTGGCTTAATACCAGTGATACTGTTAATCAGATTCAACCGAAACTTTCTATCTAAACGATTGATTTGCTCTTTATCGATATACATACTGCTGACTCTATAAAATTGGCCTAGCAGTATTGTCCATTAGAAAAGTCGAGGAAATGTGAACGTTTCTGGATAGAATATATTAACTATTCACCCTACCTTTAAGCTGCGCTTTCTTCAACACCATCAAAACAAGAAGGGGCAAGCACAATGGTAGGACCAAGTTTATCAATAATGCACTATAACCTGATAACAGTTTGATGCCGCCTTCTGGGTCAGAATAAAGATATTGCTCCCCGATAGAGCCATTCGAAAACACTGTTAAAGTTACAATATTCCATCCTAGGTGCAAAGCGATAGGAAGAATGATTGAGCGGGTTTTATAAAAAGCATACGCCAGCATCAGTCCAAACGTTGCCGTCATGATAAAGACAAACAACATATTCATCCATTGGCCAAATACTTGATATGAAAACCAGTGATAGATTCCAAAACTAATCGAAGATAAAGCAACTCCCCTTTTGGGACCAAGCCACTGAATCAACTTATAGAGTAGATACCCTCTAAAGATAAGCTCTTCAAAAATGACTGAGTTGAAAACCCAGCGTAAACTGTTAGCAAGTTCGTTAAAGCCATAATTAGAATTGATCTTCCATGAAAAATCAGCAACCTCAGCAGCAAGTGTGAATTGAGCAACTGCAAACAACGCAGCAATACAAAAGCCAGCCAAAAATTCCTGCGTTCTAATTAAGGGTTGGTTCAAACCATTGCAGATAACGAGCGTCCTTCTATGCGCAATAGTAACCAGGTAATGGCAAGTAATATAATTCCTATCATGTTTTGCTGGCTACATTAATTGCTGTTTCTTTGTTCTTAATAAGAATTAACCCGTAACCCGCACAAAACCCAACGATAAGACCGATTACCAAAAACAGCCATTCGCCAAGAACGCCACCACTGATTAACCCCAGGAAACCTGCAATAACCATCTGTAGGACAAAGAATTTTACTTTTGTTAAAACGAGGAATTCCATAATCGCCGTAGCTATCAGCGCCTGAATGCCAACAAACATGTAGGCAAATCCTATAATTTCTAGCAATGCACGGATAGGAAGAAACGGGTCATCGCCTGAGTCAATGAGTGTTACCGTTCCATCGTCCGTAAAATCAACATAAATATAAAATAGTATTGCGCCGAGGATTGGCGGCAGGTTTATACCCAGCAGGTATCGGTAGAGTCGAAAACGGTTCATCTGAATTAAGACATTAATATTTTAGTGAAGACAGAGTAACCTTTAGATTGAGTTAGGTCTAGCCTGGCTCAATCATTGATAAGGTCAATTAGGCTCTAATACGGGCTACCCAACACGGTTACCAAAGATTCACGCTACTGAATATTCCATTAATTCAGGCGTACGGGCAATTCATGAATTGCCCCTACATCTAATATTTGGGAAAACTCACTGCTCATCCTACCTGCTCAAATAGACATCCAGTTCGGTTGACTATTGCCCTGCTTACATTATGATTTGGCGCATCATTTCCCGATCTCAGTCACTATGGCCAACTACCCTAACAGCTATTACGCAGCTACGCTGAACTCTAAACTGGAAACCAACCCACTCCCTCAGAATCTAGAGGTTGAGACCTGTATTATTGGCGGTGGCTATGCTGGTCTAATGACGGCTCTGAGTTTAATTGAGCGTGGCCACACCAATGTCGCAGTAATTGAAAAACATAAAGTTGGCTATGGCTGTTCAGGGCGCAATGGTGGTTTTGTGTTCGGTGGCTATTCGTTAGGTCCTAGAAAGCTCATTAAACAGGTTGGTGAAGCTAAAGCGAAGGAACTTTACGACCTGACCATTGAAGGCGTCAACCTAATCCGTGAGCGTGTGAAAAAATACAACATCGACTGTGACCTGGTGGATGAAGGCGTCCTATGGGCTAATTGGTTTAAGGATCAATCGCTACTCCTTGATGAGCAGGCTTTTATGCGTGACAAGATGGGCACAGAGTGGCAATACATTGAGCCTGAAGCGCTTCGCGAGCAGCTCAAAACCGACCGCTACCATGGCGCTTTATTTGAACCCAACGCGATGCACTTTCATCCACTGAATTATGCCCGCGGTATTGCAAAGCAGATTCAATCTCAAGGTGGGCAAGTTTTCGAAGATTGCGCGGTAACGGATATCGACTACAAGAGCGCCACTAAAATCATTAAAACCGTCAATGGCAACATTAAGGCAAAGAACGTTGTATTGTCTGGCGGTGGCTACATTGGTGACTTATGCAAGCCTGTGGCGAATTCTATTCTGCCAATCGCTACATACGTCATGACCACCGAGCCGCTTGGGGATGACTTGCAGAACTATATCAATACTCAGGCGGCGGTTTACGATACTCGTTTCGCGTTTGATTATTACCGCCCGTTAAAAGACACACGAATTTTATGGGGTGGTCGAATTAACGCGAATACAAAGAAACCGAAAGATTTGGATCACATTTTACGCCACGATCTGGCGAAAGTGTTTCCAGAGCTCAAAGACGTAAAAGTCGACTATAACTGGCAAGGCTGGATGGGTTATGCCCGTCATCAGATGGCACAAATTGGCGAGCTTGCTCCAAATGTCTGGTATGGCATAGGCTTTGGCGGTCATGGTGTAGCGCCGACTACTACCGCCGGTGAAATCCTAGCTGCGGCTATCACCAAACAAAATGACACTTATAAAAACTTCCAGCCTTGGGGATTACCCTGGAATGGTGGCCCATTCGGCCCAATAGCAGCCCAAATGAGCTATTGGTGGTATGAGCTTAAAGACTGGATGAAAGAGAAAACAGAGTAATCTTTTTCGTCATCCAGCGGTTTGTGTGTCTGCCCTTTGGGTAAACCCAACCTATAAAAACCAAACACTTGTCATCCTGACGAAAGTCAGGATCTGCTTTTAAATCTGCTATCCAGTGGTATCAAACCGGGCAGGCACATCGGCCTGCCCCTACCAGTAACTAGCTTTACTCTCCTTTTTCAGAGTCCTTATCTATTACCTTTCCTCTGGCAATATACCCAGTATCAATTCCAAACCAAAAGGAATCGGCTTTAGGATCGTAGTACATATGACGAATCGAACCGCCCTCTTTAATGACTGTGCTGCTGATAAACTGTTCCTTATTCGTATCAAAGCCAACCATTTCGTTAGGGTATGGGCCTGTCTGAGCAATCCAGATAACACCATCTTCATCTAACGCCGTACCATAAGGACGACTGCTCTCGCCTGCTGGCAATAGCCACTCCTCAAACTTTTTGTTTTCAGGGTTATACCGGCCTAAATATCCGCCCATAAAATCCACATACCAGACATTACCGTCTTCAGTTATCTCCATACGGCGTGGTCGAGCATTGTCACGAGGAATGGTAACTTCACTTAAGGCAAAACTTTCTTTATCAACAAAAGCCAGCTTGTTGGTTCAAAGTAATACAGACCAGACATTGTCATTAGCATCGGTTTTAATACCATAAGGACGGGAACGCTTCTTGGTCATGCTGATATAACGCACATCACCAGTATCAACATTTAAATGCCCAATCACGTTTGAATGCTGCGCAGTGAACCAGATATTCTCATTCGAATCGAAAACCAACGTATGCGGATCTTGAACGGCTTCTGGCATTGGGTATTGTTTTATATCGCCAGTTTCAGGGTTGATGCGCCCAATATGTCCATTCCGATTTCCCTCATACCAGACGAAGCCTTCACTATCCACAATCAAATTATGCGGGTGACTACCCTCAGGAATCTCAAACTTCGTCATCTCCCCCGACTCAGGATCAAGTCGAGCAATGTAATTCGTTGCCTGACCACAAAACCACACCATCCCATCAGGAGCCACAAAAGGATCACGCGGACGACCGCCCCACTCAACCTCATAAGCCTTAACATCTAATAATGATGGAAGTTGTTCCGGTTGCGTTGACTTATCAGCAGCATCAGCTGAAACAACTAAAAGCCCTGAAAGGAAAATAGAAGAGACAAGATACTTCAAAGAGGTGTGAAACATAAAGAACTCCTGCAGTTAGACACAGGAGCTCAGTATAGAAGGAAGTTCAGGGAAGAGCAAAGAGGCCTTATGACGGCCAACCAATACTCATGACCAGCTTTGTTAACTACATAAGCAAGTATACACTTAGAAAGTAAAAGAAATAATTGAGTAACGTATTAAATTAGAATCAAAGTTCTGAATCATTATCTATTAATTTAGCATAAGTTAAATGACCTTTTATTCTTTGTAGATCACTATCTTTTATTTTTCCTTGTTCTAAAAGATGTTTATAAGCTCTTATTTTATTTCTATATCCCTTCGTTAATCTGACGGCATCTTCTTTTACCAAAAGTCCATGAACCTTTAATCGATGCCCTAGGAGGGTATCAGCGAAGTAATTCTTGCGTTCGGACAAACTCCATGGTGTATCGGCAAAGATTTCAATTATAATCTCAGGTAAATTCTTTGGAAAATCTTCAGCTCCTGAGAAAACTATATCATCAGCATATCTTGTATATTTTACCCCCAAATCTGTTGATAACTTATAAAGATGCCTATCTAAATTCTTAGCAACTAGATTTGATAGTGCCGGACTTGAAGGCGCTCCTTGAGGTAAATATCCATCTAATGTGCAGATTTCTGTAATAATTTTACTTCCAAGCTCAGTATATCCTAATGATTTTAGGCTCTCATAAACAAGCTCGGAAGGCGTCGATGGAAAGAAATCTTCAATATCAATAGAATAAACCCACCTACTACCACAATGAACTTTAGCAGCATCTAAAGCTTTTCTACCTGGGATAAATCCATAAACATAGCTTGCATAATCAATGCTTGAAGCCAAATGAGAGCCAAACCATTTTTGAATAACTTTTAAGGACATTTTAGGAGCATTTATAGTTCTTACTTTACCCTTCTTTCTTAAATTAAAATTACGATAATGCCTTTTCTTATCTATTAATAATGAAGTAATAAATTTATTGGAAAGACCAAAAAGCAAGCCTAATAGCTTTGTATTTACAACAGGAGGTAACCCTCTAGCTACTAGATCATTAATTTCTTTTTGATAAGATGATACTGAATCTTGAGACAGTGCAGATAAATAAGACTCAACAGTTGAGTAAGAAACTAGGAGCGGTGGAGCATTCATAGCACTGACGCCTTAATACAAAACAGTTTCTTTGTGCGTGTTGGATACTTATCATGTGCTTCGAAGGAGCGCAGGATAAGTATCCAACACCCTTCTATATTAGCTCTTTGCTCACGGGCATGATACACACCCTCGCAAACCATTAGCACCACTCCTAAAAAATATTTCACCATGTTTTCTTTCCTAATGCAAGAACCCGCTCTACATCAGAACTATTTGCACTAACGGTTGATGGAATAAGACCTAAGGACTTTTCAGTAATGCAATATTTTTCTTGTTTTTTATCCCATATTAGCAAGTTACTCTTCCTTAATTTGTCAAGCTCTTTCGAGAGCCATTTCTCATTCAAATTTTCATATCGGGTAGATAGTTCTCGCATTAAAAAGCTCAAGTTCACAGGCTGATGTATCTTAATATATCTTAAAATTGCCATAGTATTTGGCATCTTCGAAAAAGCATCTATCCATTCTATTTCTTCTAAGTAAATACTCAACTCATCTAAAAGTATTTTTAATTTTTTTTCTAATCCTTCTTTCAATATTTCGTTAAGCTCTGTAACCTCTATCCAAGCATGAGCTGTATTGTGATTTTTAAAAGAAATGAAAAGTGACAATAAGTCATCTCCATATTTAAGTTTCAATAATGATTTTAAACTTTCTTCAATCTCTATATCACTCTGAAAAATAACCTCAACTTCTTTTGAAAAAATATCCTTAAGATTGACTATCAATCTTCTTATTTGACGTTCTGAAATATAATTTTTCTTTTTAGTATTAGAAATGTGTCTTTTATTTATGAAAATTAAAATAGTTTCATCAGCATCTCTATATCGGACATTAGAAATACATGCGTGCAACTCTTTTGGTGTATTTTCAAGTATTAGTTGTTTAGTGAACAAGTCCAGCATACCTCCAGGCGCTTAGTATTACTCCACAAAAATGTCCCACTCTACTATGCCAGTTACCAGCTTCATCAATTGTTATGTCTTGTAATGAAAATTTATCATCTTCTATTACCACGCTAATTTCAGGCTCGTAGTCTGCTATACACCTCAACTCATATGCACTTCTCAATAAGTTTGCAAGCTCTGTTGTTGCTGTGGTTAGAGAGTTAATCTTGTGACTTTTATGTCCAATCGTAATTAACCCTTGAGCGACCTGTTTTTTCAACTCAGCCTTAACCAAACTAATAACCTTACCTTCTAATAATTCCGGTAAATTGGCATGTTTCGATTTTCCCCAGCTAGGATTGAGTATTTTTAGGGTGCTTCTTGTCTTTAAAAACGCTGAATAATAAAACCGATTGAATGCGCTTCTTGCGAAAAGGTCCTTCTCCTCACAACCTCTTCTGCTGATAGCTAGCTTTCTTAACTCAAACCCTACAGTTTCCATAGATAAAATTACGTAACGTTTTTATAAAGCTTAATATTTACACAAATACGATAACAAGTTAAGCGCGGCCTTAATGCAAATATGACTTGCCAATCAATACCTTATTGCTTTGCAGGCGGTTCGATGAGGATTCGTTTCTCTTCTATGCTACCCTTGCCATAGTTATATCGTGTAATAACCAGTTCAAACTGTTCATTATCATTGGTGTCTTTAAGCTTTGTATCAAAGTCATAATAGGCTTGTTGATCGGGGAGCAATAAACCAAACCAGCCAAGGTCCTGTATTTTTGGACCATCGTATTGTATCTCCCCATTTAAACTGACAATACGATTGTTTTGACGATTATTGTAATGCAGTACTGCTGTTGGAGTGCCATAGTTACTGACATGCACAATGAAAAACTTTTCACCCATGCCATCAATATCGATATTTTTCTCTAGGGCTTTGCCATCACAGTTAAGCTGATACAGACTGATTTTTCTTGCTCGAATATAGCCCCAGTTATTTGCTCGTACAATGACAGAACCATTAGCATCTTGTAGGGCGTAATCAAAGTTTGTTGATAAAGGATATTCGTCGCTGTAACTGGTTTTAAAATACTTATCATTAAAAGCTTTGAGATCAATCGTGCATTGCTGATTGGTTGCTTTTTCAGTCAGAACTAAGGTTTCAGGGCAAGTGTGTAACTTATAGTGTGTGGTTTCCATTCGTTTAAATGGAAGTTTGGATGCTTCATGGGCCTCTTCCTGGCACTGGGTTCTAACCCCATACCCTGACCAGAACCTAGACATTGGGCTATCATACTGGTGATTCTTTAGCTCTTCTGCCGTTATAGACCGACCGGGTTCAGAAGTCGCTGTAATTTTATCAAGGTCCTCGTTCAGTTGAAGCGT
The DNA here is from genome assembly GCF_000374105.1 of Kangiella aquimarina DSM 16071. Classification (GTDB taxonomy): domain Bacteria; phylum Pseudomonadota; class Gammaproteobacteria; order Enterobacterales; family Kangiellaceae; genus Kangiella; species Kangiella aquimarina. The sequence goes on along the minus strand of NZ_KB893650.1, from coordinate 1,393,878 downwards.
AACTTTAATTTCACTGACCGCAAGCTTTTTGGTGCCAGTGTTTCCGTGTATGCCAGGTCGATAGAATGATCTTATCAACTCATCACGAACCGTTAACTGATAACGGTTGTCGCCGACATGATAGTAATCTGAGCCACTGACTGTTCTATAGTGTCCAACGTCTCCAGTCGGTAGCACTTCGCAACCCGTTACTGCCAAAATAATAAATAGTAAATACCGTTTCATTATTATATTCCTTTGTAAGGTATCTTATTGTAATAACGATAATTAAAAACAATCACCGGGTACTCTGACCCAGCCTTCCATTAGGACACGTGCGCTACGGCTCATATATTATTTGCTTATCTTGGCATAAAAATAACTACCTAAATCAGACCATATGTCCGGGTCATCGCCCAATACTTTAATATGAAAAACATAAAGTCCATCTTTTGGAAAAGTAAATTCATAAGCCCGCGAACAAGAAAAGTCGCTACCATTAACAGAAACACCAAAAGCATATGCAGAATTATATGAAGGATCTTCCAAACACATCGAGTCATATCCAATCTCACCCCCTGATGAGATTCGAATGTTAATAGTTTCACCTTCTGCTGCATTGTAAGCATAGAAATTAAAAAACGAGTCTAAAACTAGATCGTTCACATTATCCCCAAATAAAAATTTTCTGGGATTACTTGGGGTTCCACCTTTACCATTTGCTTCTTTAAGTTCTACTCCACTCTGACCAACAATGTCCGCGTAAAAATATCCTCCTAATGGATAGGAGTAATTCCCATCAGGGTAATCAATATGAATGATTTTTTCTCCGCTAACATCCTGCGTGTATGCCAATGTATACCCACAAGTGCTTGTAGTATCTATAATTCTAATCCCACCATTATAATTAGATGACATAGCTAGGCACGCATCGACAACACTAGAATTAAACTCTAGTGGAGAATGACGTGATTCTAAAGTGCTGGATAAATATAAACGTTCACCTTCAGATAAGCTTACAGAAAAATAGTTGCTATCAGAGTCCACATTAATATTATTCTTCTTATCAAAAGATAATGGTATGGGCTTGTTAATGGTTCCACCTTCATTTCTTGGAAGCCGTGTGAAAGTAGCCAAAACATGGCAATCGGATGTAACTGTTACTGTATAAATGAATGTTTGCTCAACCACGTCACCGGTTAAATTACCTTCACAACCAGTAACCTTACTTAACTCGTAGTCCTCATAACCGCGAATTGAGATCGTTATAATCTCACCTTCCACTCCCAATCGAGCATCTGAAATCTCTCCTCCTCCTACTACCTCGGTGGTAATTTTATATTTAGTTACAGGCTCAGGAGTTATGTCCTTAGAATTATCTTTACTTTTACAAGCAGACAAAAAAAATACAACACTTAGAATTAATGCTGTCCATTTGTAAACATTTTGGTATTTCATATTATATCCCTTTGTATAAATTTTTATGCTTTGTATAAACTTATTAGAATTGTATTTGAGGTACTCTGACCCAGCCTTCCATGAGGACTCGTGCGCTACGGCTCATGATGACTTTCTTAGCGACCCAGTCGTTGCCCTGCTTTTCGGTTTCAGCACCCACTTTAAGCGTCCCAGAGGGATGTCCAAACGTTACCCCTTGGCGTTCACCTCCACCTGCGGCTAAATTAACGAGCGTTCCTGGAATGGTTGCCGCGGTGGCGATTGCAACTGCTGCTGTGCCCATCATGGCGTGATGCAGTTTGCCCATGGATAAAGCACGAACATTAAGATCGATATCGCTGGCGTTGATTTGTTTACCGCTTGAGGAAACATAATCAGCAGGCGGGGCCACAAAGGCAACTTTAGGTGTGTGCTGACGATTAGCGGCTTCTTCGATGTCTTTGATTAAGCCCATCTTGACGGCACCATGCGCTCGTATCACTTCAAACATGGAAAGTGCATGACCATCACTATTGATGGCTTCCTGTAACTCGGTACCGTTGTATGTTGTGCCATTAAAATCAATATCACTAGCGTTAAGAAAAATCGTTGGAATACCGGCGTTAATCATGGTCGCTTTTAAAGTCCCCAGTCCGGGAACTTCCAAATCATCCACTAGATTACCCGTTGGGAACATGGAGCCCTCACCATCGGCTGGATCCATAAACTCCACTTTGACTTCCGCCGCAGGGAAAGTAACACCATCCAATTCAAAGTCGCCTGTTTCCTGAACCTCGCCATTAGTAATTGGAACGTGGGCAACAATCGTTTTTTCGATATTGGCCTGCCAGATGCGGACCACGGCAACGCCATTGTCAGGGATACGGCTTGAGTCAACCAAACCACTGGTTATGGCGAATGAACCCACTGCTGCGGTTAAATTACCGCAGTTGCCACTCCAGTCGACGAAAGGCTTATCGATAGACACCTGTCCAAACAGATAGTCAACGTCGTGATCCGGTTTGCTGCTTTTGGAAAGAATGACGGTTTTGCTGGTGCTGGAGGTGGCACCGCCCATACCGTCTGTTTGCTTGCCGTAGGGATCAGGACTGCCAATCACACGAAGTAACAGGTTATCGCGAGCCTGCCCCGGAACCTGTGCTGCTTCGGGTAAGTCAGTCAGGTTAAAGAATACGCCTTTACTGGTGCCGCCACGCATGTAGGTGGCAGGGATTCTGATCTGAGGGGAATGAGTCTGTGGAGGAAACTGTTTTGACATAGTTTTGCCTTTTATTAATCAAAAATCCCCACTTTCGTGGGGATGATTTTCTATTTGATTTTAGCTCGCTGCCAGGAAGTCCTGTGCGAAACGCTGTAACACACCACCTGCTGAGTAAATCGATACTTCTTCAGCAGTATCCAAGCGACACTTAACCGGTATTTCAACTCGCTCGCCATCTTTACGGTGCATAATGACCATCAAATTTGCACCTGGGCTGATTTCGCCTTCAACATCAAAAGTTTCAGTACCGTCGATGGCATAGGTTTTGCGAGTATCGCCATTGACGAACTCGACCGGCAATACGCCCATACCGATTAGGTTGGTGCGGTGGATACGCTCGAAACCTTCAGCGACAATCACTTCGACACCAGCAAGACGCACGCCTTTTGCTGCCCAGTCACGCGATGAGCCCTGACCATAGTCTGCACCCGCAATAATAATCAGCGGTTGCTTGCGTTCCATGTAGGTTTCAATAGTTTCCCACATGCGCATTTCTTTGCCTTCTGGCTCAAGACGCGCCAAGGAACCTTGTTTTACCGAACCGTCTTCATTGCGAACCATTTCGTTCAACAATTTAGGATTAGCAAAGGTTGCGCGTTGCGCAGTTAGATGGTCACCACGGTGAGTCGCATAAGAGTTGTAGTCTTCTTCCGGCAAGCCCATTTTGTCGAGGTATGCGCCTGCTGCGCTCGACTTTTGAATCGCGTTCGAAGGTGACAGGTGATCGGTTGTGATGTTGTCGCCTAGCACCGCCAATGGACGCATACCTTTCATGGTACGCTCACCGGCCAATGCGCCTTCCCAATAAGGAGGACGACGAATATAGGTACTCATTGGGCGCCAGTCATACAACGGATTGCTTTTCTCGCCAGTATCTACTTTGACGTTAAACATGGGCTCGTAAACCGCTCGGAATTGCTCCGGTTTAACGTGCTCTTTAATGATAGCATCGACTTCTTCATCACTTGGCCAGATATCTTTTAACGTTACCGGGTTACCGTCTTTATCAGTTCCCAATACATCTTTTTCGATATCAAAACGAATCGTTCCGGCAATTGCATAGGCTACAACTAATGGCGGCGAAGCGAGGAATGCCTGATCAGCGTGTGGATGAATACGACCATCAAAATTACGGTTGCCCGACAGTACTGCCGTCGAGTATAAATCACGTTCTTCAATTTCCTGTTTGATTTTCGGATCCAATGCTCCACTCATGCCGTTACAGGAAGTACAGGCATAACCGACCACACCGAAACCAAGATTTTCAAGCTCAGGAAGCAGTTTAGATTCTTCAAGGTAAAGCGTTACCGCTTTTGAACCAGGTGCTAAAGAGGTTTTAACCCATGGCTTACGCGTTAAGCCAAGTTTGTTGGCGTTACGGGCAATCAAACCGGCGGCAATCATGTTGCGTGGGTTACTGGTATTGGTACAGCTGGTGATCGCTGCGATGATACAGGCACCATCAGGCATTTTGCCTTCTTCAGTTTCAATGTGCTTGGCAATACCTTTGCTGGCCAAGTCTGAAGTAGACACTCGCGCATGAGGATTTGAAGGACCTGCAATATTTCGGCCAACAGATGACAGGTCAAATGTTAATACACGCTCATATTCAGCGCCTGTCAGGCTATCCGCCCATAGACCTGTTTGCTTGGCATAGGTCTCAACTAATTTAACGTTGTCGTCATCGCGCCCCGTCAACTTCAAGTAGTCGATGGTTTGCTGATCGATATAGAACATGGCTGCTGTGGCGCCAAACTCTGGAGTCATGTTGGAAATGGTTGCGCGGTCGCCTAACGTGAGATGCGAAGCACCTTCGCCAAAGAACTCTAAGTAAGAAGATACGACACGTTCATTACGCAAGAATTCAGTAATCGCCAATACGATATCGGTACTGGTGATACCTGGCTGCGGTTTGCCTTTTAGTTCTACACCAATAATGTCAGGAAGACGCATGTATGAAGCACGTCCAAGCATGACACTCTCGGCTTCCAAACCACCCACACCTACTGCGATAACGCCCAGTGCATCGACCATTGGCGTATGGCTGTCGGTACCAACCAGAGTATCAGGGAAAGCGACGCCATCACGCGACTGAATCACTGGCGACATACGCTCAAGGTTAATCTGGTGCATGATGCCGTTGCCTGGTGGTACAACATTGACGTTTTCAAACGCGGTTTTACACCAGTTAATAAAGTGAAAACGATCTTCATTACGACGTTCTTCAATGGCACGGTTTTTTTCGAAAGCATCTTTTTCAAAACCGGCATGCTCAACCGCTAATGAATGGTCAACGATCAACTGAGTTGGAACCACAGGATTGACTTTAGATGGGTCACCGCCCTTTTCAGCAATCGCATCACGCAAGCCGGCCAAATCCACAAACGCAGTCTGCCCTAGAATATCGTGGCACACGACGCGTGCAGGAAACCAAGGAAAATCCAGATCACGCTTACGCTCAATGATTTGCTTAAGAGAGTCAGTCAGTGATTCAGGATCACAACGACGCACCAGGTTTTCAGCAAGTACTTTTGAGGTGTAAGGAAGTTTATCGTAGGCACCGGGTTGAATGGCTTCAACCGCTTCACGCGTATCGAAGTAATCTAAGTTAGTGCCTTCAAGTTTCTTTCTGTAATTTGTGTTCATAAGTTTCCACACGACTGTGTTTGATGGATTTGGTTGAAATATCTACTACTTTAATCATAGCTGTCATTCCCGCTACGGCGGGAATCTATTTTCCGGCTCTATGGACTCCCGCCTTCGCGGGAATGACATGTTTGTTTTAATTACTCCTAAAAAATTTATTCGGAGAAATCACAAAGAGCAGATCCTGATTTTCATCAGGATGACAAACCTATTAGTTATGTCTTACATTTTAAAATGAATTTTTAGCAGTAAGGCTAAAAAACATTAAGACTTAATAAATGGTGTTGTGAAGGCGGCAAAAGCTAGCGAAAAACCGGAGGTTACCTAAAAGGTAATTGAGGATTTTGAGCTAGCTTTTAACAAACTTCACGATACCAGAGATTAAGTCGATTAGCGTTTGTCGATTGGAACGAATTTTTTGTTCTCCGGCCCCGTGTAGTTAGCACTCGGACGAATAATCTTGCCATCAACACGCTGTTCCATCACATGCGCTGACCAACCGGTAATACGCGAGATCACGAAGATTGGCGTGAACATGGCGGTTGGGATGCCCATTTTGTTGTATGACACCGCTGAGAACCAATCTAGATTAGGGAACATTTTCTTTTCGTCCCACATGACTTGTTCTAGGCGTTCTGCAACGTCATACAATTTCATGTCGCCCTGCTCTTCTGACAATTCTTTAGCAACTTTCTTAATCACTTCGTTACGAGGATCAGACACGGTATAAACCGGGTGGCCGAAACCGATAACGATTTCTTTACGCGCCAAACGCTCTTTGATGTCAGTTTCAGCATGGTCTGCGCTGTCATAACGCATCTGGATATCCAATGCGACTTCGTTAGCACCACCGTGCTTTGGACCACGTAGAGCGCCGATACCGCCACAAATCGCTGAGTACATGTCTGACCCTGTACCTGTGATGACGCGGCTGGTGAACGTTGATGCGTTGAACTCATGCTCTGCGTATAAGTTCAATGAGATCTGCATGGCGCGAACCCAAGAGTCTGGGCATGGCTCGCCGTGTAACAAATGAAGGAAATGACCGGCGATTGACTCTTCATCAGTTTCCAGATCAATGGCTACACCGTTATGCGAGAAGTGATACCAGTACAACAACATGGATGGGAAAGACGCTAATAAACGATCAGCAATATCTTTTGCTTCATTCATTGGCTGGCTTTCACGCTCGGGCAATACAGTACCCAACATTGAACAACCCGTACGCAATACATCCATTGGATGAGCATTGGCTGGAATTAATTCCAAGGCGTCCTGAACCAAAGCAGGAAGGCCACGAAGCGCTTTTAATTTACGCTTATAGTTTGCAAGCTCAGCCTTGTTTGGCAATTTACCGTGTATCAATAAGTGGGCAACTTCTTCAAACTCACAGTTTTCAGCTAAATCTAGAATGTCGTAACCGCGGTAATGTAAGTCATTACCAGTACGGCCAACGGTACAAAGTGCGGTATTTCCTGCCGCTACACCAGACAGTGCTACGGATTTTTTTGGTTTTGGTAAATCTGACATGGTTAACTCCTAGTCTGTTTTATTTATTTTTGGCTTTTTCTTGCGCGAATAATTCATCGAGCTTTTGCTCGTATTCGTGGTAGCCAAGATAATCGTATAATTCTTCACGGGTTTGCATGATATCGATCACATCACGCTGATGTCCTTTTGCTAAAACATCTTTATAGAATGTTTCAGCACCTTTATTCATGGCACGGTAAGCACCACAACAATATAAAACGATATCAACGCCAACACCTGCTAATTCTTCGCATGAGAACAAAGGTGTCGCACCGAACTCGGTAATGTTTGCCAGGAATGGAACATTGACGTGCTTACGGAAAGTTTCATAATCTTCCAATGAGCGCATAGCTTCTGGGAAAATCATATCTGCACCCGCTTCAATACAGGCATTGGCACGGTCGATTGCAGACTGCATGCCTTCTACCGCTAATGCATCGGTACGCGCCATGATAACGAAGTTCTCATCAGTTCGTGCATCGACTGCTGATTTTACGCGGTCGACCATTTCCTGCTGACTGACGATTTCTTTATTTGGACGGTGACCACAACGCTTAGTCGCAACCTGGTCTTCCATATGGAAACCGGCGGCACCCGCTTTGATTAAAGCGCGAGTGGTACGTGCAATATTAAATGCACCACCAAAGCCAGTGTCGATATCGACCATTAATGGCAACGAACAAACGTCAGTGATTCGGCGAATATCAACCAGCAAGTCTTCAGCGGTTGAGATACCTAGATCTGGCATACCTAATGAATTGGCAGCAACACCACCACCAGATAGGTAGATTGCTTTGTGACCAATTTTTTCAGCCATACGCGCTGTGTATGCTGTAATGGTTCCCATCAATTGTAGCGGATGGTTTTCTTCGACCGCTTTACGAAATTTTAAACCTGCACTCATAATTTAAACCTTATTGTTTCTTGTGGTGCTTCACGAAGCACCTAACTTTTTACTCAAAGAGCAGATTCTGAATTACCCAAGGGCATTCCCGTTGGTCACAGTTCAGAATGACTGCTTGAGTGGCTTGTGCGTCACGACGCACCCTACGTTCTTGTCATTCCCGCGAAGGCGGGAATCTATTTCTTTTAAGAGCTCGTGGATTCCCACCTTCGCGGGAATGACACTTTTAAATTCACACTGAACTCATTGGCGTAGCGAGCGAGGGAAAGACAAGGCGTAAAATAAAATTTAAGTGCGGATTTTACTAGTCGTAAATGACAAACTTAAATTTTATTTTTAACGCAGTATTTCCAAGCGCAGTAGCCAATTCGTTAGCTCGCTAACTTAACCTTCCACACTGCCGGCCCAGTCTTGTGGACGCTTTCACCTTCAGAATCTACAGCTACGGTCACGGGCATATCTTTGACGTCGAATTCATAAACCGCTTCCATGCCCAATTCAGGGAAGGCGACGACTTTTGAATCTTTAATCGCTTTAGAAACCAGATAAGCAGCACCACCAACCGCCATTAAATACACTGACTTGTGCTTCTTGATAGCTTCAATCGCTTCATCACCGCGCTCTGCTTTTCCGATCATGCCAAGCAAGCCAGTTTTGTCGAGCATCATTTCAGTGAATTTATCCATGCGCGTGGCAGTTGTTGGGCCTGCTGGGCCTACCGCTTCATCACGAACCGCATCGACCGGCCCAACGTAATAAATAAAGCGATTGGTAAAATCCAGACCTTCTGGCAAACCTTCGCCTGAATCGAGTAAATCTTTAATTTTCTTATGCGCAGCATCACGGCCTGTTAAAATTTTGCCGTTCAGCAAAAGAACCTGACCTGGTTTCCAGCTGGCCACTTCTTCAGGCGTGATGTTATTCATGTCTACACGCTTAGCATCTGCCGCAGCTTCGTATTCCATGTCCGGCCAGTCTTCAATAGATGGTGGGGTTAGCATAGCAGGCCCAGTACCATCTAATGTGAAATGAATATGACGAGTTGCCGCACAGTTAGGAATCATCGCAACCGGCTTAGAGGCTGCGTGTGTTGGCCAATCTTTGATTTTGACATCAAGCACTGTGGTAACACCGCCAAGACCCTGCGCACCGATACCAAGTTTATTGACGGCTTCATAGATCTCGATACGCAACTCTTCTACGCGATTGCTTGGGCCACGCTTCAGCAACTCCTGCATATCGATAGGATCCATCAAGGATTCTTTGGCCAGTACCATGGCTTTTTCAGCAGTACCGCCAACACCAATACCCAACATACCAGGAGGACACCAGCCCGCACCCATCTTTGGAACAGTCTCTACAACCCAGTCAACAATCGAGTCACTTGGGTTAAGCATGACAAATTTAGATTTATTTTCAGAACCACCGCCTTTGGCCGCACAGGTTACTTCGACCTTGTCGCCTTTAACCATTTCAACATGTACTACCGCCGGCGTGTTGTCTTTTGAATTGAGTCGCTTGCCAGCCGGATCCATTAATACCGAAGCACGCAATGGGTTATCTGGGTTCAGGTAAGCGCGACGAACACCTTCGTCGACCATTTCCTGAATGGTCATGCCGCCTTCAAAACGCGCATCCATACCCACTTTCACAAAAGCACAGGCAATACCCGTATCCTGGCACACAGGACGATGGCCCATGGCAGACATACGAGAATTGACCAGAATCTGTTTCATGGCATCTTTAGCCGCAGGGCTTTCTTCTTTTTCGTAGGCTGCGGTTAAGGCCTGGATAAAATCTTTAGGGTGGTAATAGGAAATGTATTGAAAGGCATCAGCAACACTTGCAATAAAGTCTTCTGCTTTAATGGTGGCCATTAAGTCTCTCCCGTGGACGGCTCAGTCAGAATGAGTAAATTTGTGCTTCGCTATACAAGAAGCAAACAAACCTCTAAAATCGGCAGAACATTATACAGGCTGGCAATGGCGTTTCCCAAATTTTGGACGCTAATTATTCAGATTTAGCCGTCAATTTGACTCTTTTTTAATCTATCTGCATGAAAAACACACAAAACACAGCTCAGTTTGTTGAATTTCCTTACCGTGACCCTTCAGCCCTACGCGACCTTTTCTCTTGGTTTGCAGACGAGCCCTGGGCGCTCCTGCTGGACAGTGGAAAAACCATCCATCAGGCAGCCAGGTTTGACCTGATATTGGCACGCCCACGCGCCATGATTTGCTTTAGCGATGGCCACACTGAGATTACCGGGCTGGACATTAAGCCATGTCATAAACCCTTTGAAGATTTACGTCAATTTTATCAGGCGGGACTTAAAGACTATCTTCCTTTACCAAAGGAGCTTTCACGCCTTCCTTTTCATGGCGGTATCGCTGGCTATTGCAGCTATGATCTTGGTCGTTATGTTGAAAAGCTGCCAACTATCGCAGAAAAAGATATCCAGCTGCCTGAAATGGCCTTTGGCCTTTATGAATGGGGCTTTATTAGCGATCACGAGCAGCAGAAATGCTACCTGATTAAATATTCGGATTATTGCGACAGCTATTGGCAGGATATTGTTCGTGAGTTTGAAAAGTATTACGAACAATCAGCCAATACGCGCTTTGAGCCATTTCAGTTATCCAATGGCTGGCAATCGAACATGAGTCAGCAGGACTATATTGAACGCTTCCAGAAAGTACACGACTATATTCACGCAGGCGACTGTTACCAGGTTAATCTGGCACAGCGCTTTAAAGCACCTTATTCAGGCCACCCATGGAATGCCTACCTCAAATTAACAGAACATAACCAGGCACCTTTTTCTGCTTACATGAATCTTGAGCAACAACAGATACTGTCGGTGTCTCCCGAGCGATTCATACAGGTAGAAAAACAGAAAAACAAAAGCCATGTAATCACGCAACCAATAAAAGGCACCCGCCCTCGCTCCAAGGATCCGATTGAAGATGAGCGTTTATCAGATGAATTACAAAGCAGTATCAAGGATCGTGCCGAGAATTTGATGATTGTTGACTTGCTGCGCAATGACATTGGCCGCAGTGCTGCAACAGGCTCAGTTAAAGTTACTAAACTGTTTGAGTTGCAATCCTTTACCTCAGTTCACCATCTGGTTAGTACCATTGAAGCCGATCTGGCTCAAGATAAGGATGCCATTGAGCTTTTAAAATACTGCTTCCCGGGTGGATCTATAACTGGCGCACCTAAAGTCCGCTCTATGGAAGTGATTGAAGAACTGGAACCACACCGCCGTAGTATCTATTGCGGCTCAGTGCTGTATTATGACTTTAGAGGCATGTTGGATTCTAATATCGCAATCCGCACCCTGGTTACCGAAAATGGTTCGATTTATGCCTGGGGTGGCGGAGGTCTGGTCGCCGATTCCGAGGCAGCAAATGAATACCAGGAAACACTACATAAATTGAGTAAGATCCTACCCGTTCTTAAAGATGATTAAACTGATTGATATAGAACAAGCATTAGCGCGCGCTAACGAGATTTCACCAAAAGAAACCACACTGAGACCCAGCGCGGTTCTGGTTCCCGTTGTGGAACGAGAACAGGGTCTGCAGCTTTTATTGACCCAGCGTACGGACCATCTGCGCCACCATGCTGGCCAGATTAGCTTCCCTGGCGGACGCATGGATAAAACCGATAAGGATCTGATTCATACAGCCCTGCGTGAAACACATGAAGAAGTGGGTATTCCTGATCAGTTAATTAATGTGCTAGGAAAACTGCCATTGCAACCGACCATTTCCGGATTCATGATTCAGCCTGTAGTGGCACATATTCAGGAGCATTACGAAATGCGCCTGTGTGAAGATGAAGTTGCAGATGCCTTTGAAGTCCCGCTGGATTTTGTCCTGGATCCGGCTAACCAGAATCACTCCTATCGTGATTATAGAGGTAAGCGCTACTCGGTTTATTCAATTCCTTATCAGGAGCGCAATATTTGGGGAGCTACCGCAAATATTATTGTTCAATTTTCGAAGCTTATTCAAACCCTATAACCCCCCCAACCTTTATCAATAACTTTCATTCATAACCTCAGCTGGTCTGATTAGCTAGCCATAGCAACTCAATGCTAGAGCGAGTACAATCGGGCTATTAATTTCGTAATAAACTTTTTGAGGTTTCTCCTTGGCAATTAGCGTTTTTGACATGTTCAGCATTGGTATCGGCCCATCCAGTTCACACACGGTAGGCCCAATGCGTGCGGCGCATCGGTTTATAGAGTTTTTGACTGAAAAAGATCTATTAAACTCTATCAGCAGAGTTAAAGCAGAACTTTATGGCTCACTTGGCGCAACCGGTAAAGGTCACGGGTCTGATAAAGCGGTTATGATTGGTCTTGAAGGTCACCTGCCAGAAGAGGTCGATCCGGACATTATTCCCGCCCGTTTAGAAACCATCCGTAGCGAAAAAAAGATAAAGTTGAACGGTACAACAGAACTCAAATTTAACGAAGAAAAAGATCTGGTAATGCATCGAAGAAAGTCATTACCGCGTCATTCAAATGGCATGATCTTTTTAGCCTTTGATAAAGACGGTAATGAGATTGCCAAGAAAACCTATTACTCAGTTGGTGGCGGTTTCGTAGTCAATGAAGATGTTGATGCTGACACGCCGATCATGGAAGACGATACCAAGGTTAAATATCCATTCACAACTGCAGCAGAGCTCATCCAAACCTGTAAAGATGAAGGCATCTGTATTTCCACATTGATGCTGGAAAATGAAAAATCTTGGCGGAGCGAAGAAGAAGTTAAAGCAAAACTATTAGAAATTTGGCACGTTATGGAAGACTGCATCAAGCGTGGATGTAATCGTGAAGGTATTTTACCAGGGGGGTTAAAAGTTAAACGTCGCGCCCCAGGTATTTATCGCAAATTAAAATCCGATTCAAATGAAAACGATGTGTTACGAGCCATGGACTGGGTTGATCTCTATGCGTTGGCTGTAAATGAAGAAAATGCAGCAGGTGGTCGCGTCGTTACCGCTCCAACCAATGGCGCGGCAGGGATCATTCCCGCGGTTCTTTTTTACTTCATGCGCTTTCATCAGAACGCGGATGAAAAAGCCGTTATTCGCTTCCTTTTAACAGCTGGAGCGATTGGTATTCTGTACAAATTAAACGCTTCCATTTCCGGTGCAGAGGTTGGTTGTCAGGGCGAAGTCGGAGTTGCCTGTTCTATGGCTGCTGGAGCACTGACCGAAATCATGGGCGGCAGTCCACAGCAAGTCGAAAACGCTGCTGAAATTGGTATGGAACATAACCTGGGCCTAACCTGCGATCCGGTTGGCGGCCTTGTGCAAGTTCCTTGTATTGAACGAAATGCCATGGCATCTGTAAAAGCCATTAACGCTGCCAGATTAGCTCTACGTGGTGATGGTGAGCATAAAGTGTCACTGGATAAAGTGATTAAAACCATGTGGGATACCGGCATGGATATGCGTGATAAATATAAAGAAACTGCTCGCGGTGGTTTAGCGGTTCATATTATTGAGTGTTAACTTTGTTTTAGGGCGATCCTGAGATCGCCCAGCTCCTACCTTCCGCGCCATCCCTCTAAATAGAATTCTGTAACCCTTCACTTTCTTTGCACAATCAGGTTGCTATACTGGAATAGTGTTTATTGGGACGTGAGGGAACTTATGCAAACGGTTTTAATTACGGGTGGTACAGGTTTTATTGGTCGTAATTTAATTCCTTTATTACAGAAGGAAAATTACAAGATTATCGTTATCAGTAGAACTCCTTCTAAATACGAAGATGATTTCTTTTTCAAGCACATTGAACTGGTGGAAGATTTTAATCAAGTTCAGCATGCTGATATCGTCATTAACCTGGCAGGTGCCAATTTATCTGCGAAGCGTTGGTCACCCCAGTATAAACAGGAAATTGTTAATAGCCGTCTGGAAGTGACCCATAAGTTAATTGACTGGATGTCACAACAGAAGCACAAACCTCATACCCTCATCAGTGGCTCAGCGATTGGCTATTACGGTGCACGAGGTAATGAAACACTCGATGAAAGTTCTACTTCAGGTAGTGCATCCGAATTTCAGGTTCGACTGTGTTCGCAATGGGAAGATGCTGCCTACCGGGCTGAAGGTTTAGGCGTTCGAGTATGTTGTATTCGCACCGGTGTGGTCCTGGGCGATGAAGGAGCGCTCCCACAAATGTCTCTACCCTTTAAATTTGGGGTGGGTGGCAAGCTGGGCTCTGGTAATCAGTATTTCTCCTGGGTTCATATTAACGACCATGTGCGTGCAGTTATGCACTTGATTGACAATAAAGGTTTGCAAGGCTCTTTTAACTTAACCGCACCCCATCCAGTCACTAACGAAGTTCTGACAAAAACGCTTGGCAAGGTACTAAGTCGCCCTACTTTTATGACAGTTCCAGGGTTCGCCCTGAAGCTAACTGTTGGTGAAATGGCTAAAATATTACTGACAGGCCAGAGAGTGGTTCCGAAAAAGCTGGAAGAGTCCGGGTTTGAATTTAAGTACCCTGAATTGGAACAGGCATTGACCGAGATTTTAAAATAAAAGCCCCTGCATGATGCAGAGGCTTTGGCGTATTATTACTTAGTATTTTTGGCTTTTTCTACTAGCGCCTTAACATCCTCTCTTAGTTGGCGTGCATCAAACACGATTCCATCTTTAATGGTATATTTCACGCCGCCCACTCGCTGAGGGACATTATCAAGACCTAGACGGTAATGTCCTGTGCCATATAACACCTTAAAGTTTGCAATAGGATTTTCATCCACAATCACTAGATCGGCATATTTTCCTGGCCGTAATGAGCCAATTTTTCCGTCCATGCCAAGAGCTTCCGCACCATTTAATGTTGCAGATTGAATCACTTCAAGCGGATGGAAGCCTGCTTCCTGAAGCAACTCAAACTCACGAATCAGACCAAATCCGAATATTTTGTAGATATAACCGGTATCAGAACCCGTGGTTACCCGCCCACCATGATTTTTATAGTCATTTAAGAAACTCATCCAGATACGGTAGTTCTCTTTCCAGTCGATTTCATTTTGGGTCGTCCAGTCAAAGAAATAGGAACCATGCGAGTGACGGTTTGGCTCAAAAAACTCAAGAAGTTTTGGATGAGTATATTCATCATGCCATTCAGCTTCACGCTCACGCATAACATCGCGACTGGCCTCATAAATAGTCAAAGTCGGATTGATGGTAAAGTCGAGCTCAACTAATTCGTCGCGAACCGCATTCCACCGGTCACTACCCTTTTTAGCAGCCTGTTGCCATAGACGCCCTGCTTCAGTAAAGCGATGAGATTCATCATTATAGTTATACTCAAGCGGGTAATCTTGAATGGTTTTATCGGTAAACAAAGCTTCCGGCAGACCATACCAATGTTCCATTGAGGTCAATCCTAAGCGCGCTGAATCGAGTGCATTAGTTCCATACACATTCAACTGGGCATGATGCATCATGGTTCCCAAACCTTGCTTGGCAGCCTCATCAAGAGCAGCTTCCATCATGTCTTTGGGTAAACCGAAGAATTTAATTCCCGCTGCGCCCTCATCCGCTACATGCCTGACCCACTTCCGTGCTTCCTGCGGCGTAGTAATTTCTTTATCCCAGCCCATTCCAAAGCCAATGTAGGGAACGATTCTTGGTGCAGCAATCTTGTTTTGCTGACTAAGCTTCTGATGCTTTAAGGTCCAATCAAGACCGTTAAAACTACCAGGTTCACGAATAGTCGTAATACCATGAGCCAGCCAAAGCTTAAATGGATATTCAGCAGGCAAACCATCAACACTGCCGGCTATGTGTGCATGCATATCAACAAAACCAGGAAGAACATAATGGCCACTGATATCCATCACCTTGTCATTTGGCCCAGCTTTGGGTCGCTTCGATTCATCAATAGCAACTCCGGGAGCACCAACTGAACGGATACTCTTAATGGTATTGCCTTCAATGATGATATCCACTGGACCAGTTGGAGGTGCTCCTTCACCATTAATAATAATGCCACCACGCAGGATAAGTCGTTTGAAGGGACCTTCTCCTTCACTGCGTTCTGGCGCATCAATGGTTGCAGCAACTGAGTTTAAACTGACAAAAAGAAAGAGTGCTGAAATTAAGTGTTTCATGCTGATTTCCCGCTTTTATCTTGCTGAATATTCATAAAAAAGTATTCTGCAAGATGCCCGAATCAGCATTAAATAGCAAGCAAGGAGATGTAACGAACTTTATTCAAAGGAAAGAGTAGAGATGATTGGTTTGAAAGCTGGTTATTGTGCTTTCTTCTTGTTAATAACACCATTAGGCACGTGACCACTGGCAATATGCTCTCTGGCACGCTCTATGTGCCCTTCCTGATCATCAAAGAAAACATCAGCACCAAAGGCTTTTAGGAACCGAGTTTTATCCATACCACCCAAGAATAAAGCTTCGTCAATGCGAATATCCCAGTAACGCAAGGTTCTTATGACTCGTTCATGAGCTGGTGCTGAGCGGGCTGTTACTAATGCGGTGCGAATTGGGCAATCTTCGGTGCCAAACTCTTTTTGCAACTTATGCAATGCTGCCAGGAAATTTTTGAAAGGACCACCTTCCAGAGGTTTCTGAGCTGAAGCTTTCTCATGCTTTGTGAATTCTTCCAGTCCACCACTTTGGAAAATCTGTTCAGACTCGTCGGAAAACAAAACGGCATCACCATCAAATGCAAACTTGATAATGTCGCTTTCATTGCTCGCCTGAGTCGGTGCAACAATCGTCGCGGCGGCAATTCCCGCCTCTATCGCCTGGGTAACATCAACAGGGTTAGTTGAGAGAAATAAATGGGCACCAAATGCTTCGGCGTAAAGATATGGGCTATTGCCGGAGGTGAAGGCCGCACGAGTAATCTGCAATCGATGATTTTCAATGGAATTGAACACTCGCAAGCCGGTATCGGCACTGTTGCGTGAAAGAAGAATAACTTCGACGCGCGGCTTATCTTTAGCACCATCATTTATTGCAAGCAGCTTACGGACCAGACCAAAAGCAGCGCCAGGCTTAAGCAGCTCATCTTCATGGTCTATCTGGTATTGGGCATAACTGTTTACGCCCTTCTCCATGTAAATTCGATGGCTTTCTGCCAAATCAAATAAGGCAGTTGACGATATGGCAATGACCAGAGTGTCTTTAAAATCCATCGGCATGATTTATATATCCTGCGAGTAATACTTCGATTAAATTACCAGTCTTCACAATCTTCTTCAAACTCACAGTCATCCTCAATTGGTGGACGACCATCGTAAATCAGGAACTCTCTACGCTGTAAATAAGCATCCCTCACCAGGGAGTACTCATCCAGAGCTTGCTCAAGCTGCTCTTCAAGTGGTAATAATTCGGCACGTGTCTGAATTAGGTCTAACGCTCTTAAGCTCCACTCGGTTTGTGAGTCATTCAGCTCGTCATAAGGACTGTACAACGCAGTTTTATCAACAACAAACCCAATACCATCTCGTGCCGTAGATGGGCCAATAAATGGCAACATCAAGTATGGTCCTGAGTCAAAGCCCCATGCAGCAAGGGTCTGACCGAAGTCTTCTTCTTCTTTTTCAAGACCCATCTCTGTCGCTGGGTCAAGAAAACCCGCCAGGCCCAGGGTACTGTTAATCAAAAATCGGCCTGTATCTCGTCCTGCCTTGCCAAATTTGGCCTGCAGCAAGTCATTGATGATAGTCTCGATTTCACCCAAATTGCTGAAAAAGTTAGAGATACCCTTTTCAATAGGGTCTGGGGTTATAGCCTGATAACCCTCAGCTGTTGGCTTAAGAATTGCCTTATCAATAGCGCGGTTGAACTCCCAGACGCCACGATTATATTCTTCATAGGGGTCTTTAGGATTTGATGAGTCAGTTGTCGCACAAGCAGATAAGGTTAAAACACTTAAAACCAATAATAATCGGTTAAACTTCATTAGTTAGTCCTTTGGTATTTCTATGGCGCAATAATAAAGGTTTCGATTGGTTTGCGCCAGTTCTGTTATTAGAGTCGCTGGCCTTAACTCAAGAGTTGACGCCTAAGATTACATCACGCTGAAGCAGGCTATCAAGCATTTGCTTGCCGCCCTCAATTAACTGCTGAGGATTAGGAAATTGAGTTTCTACAGCAAGTTGCTGCAATGCCTGCTGGCCATTTATTTGACTACCCTGCTCAAGATGCTCAAGGAAAATCTGCAATAAGCGGAAGGTAAAAAGATTAGTCTCCATGAACTCAATCTTGTGTTTCCGATCACGACAGATAATTAAAAATGTTGGCTGATCCGGCTTTTCTTCTGGAATATAAGCCTTGCCAATTCGATGGACAGGAAACTCATAAGCATTTGCTACAGCTAGTGGCGAGATTACAATGTTCTGATTAAACAAATCACCATTTCTATCATGTGGAATAGCCAAAATATCCTGCTTATTAGCTAAAAGCGATACCTCCATCCATTCCCAATGCGCAAGCTCAGTCATAAATGGGAAGTCATCTTGTTCAGCTTCACGCTCATTCGATAAATAATTCAGGAATTCAGCGGAAATATCAGCAAAATAAGGAGAATGCGCTCGGTATTCAGTGAAAAAGCTACGCACCATCCGATGCCATTTATCATCAGCAATTAACGACCGTAATATGGGAAAGCTGTTTGCGCAAAAATTTTGGATATTGTTATAAAACAGGTCCTGGTAAACCTTCATTCTACGGGCTTCAATGCCCTCTGGCGCCTGAAATTTTGCCGGATTGCGAAGGTTTTTCGCGAATTCAAATTGGATCTGTTGGAATTTAGGTAATTCAGAATGTTTGTTCATCATGAACTCCTAAGCAATAGCAGCTGGAGCTTGTTGGTATTTGTTTTGTAGCGCTTTAATCTGTTCAACTTCCTTCAGTAACTTGGCCATAGAAGGAATATTGAAGTCACGCTCTAACAATGTCGGGAACACACCGAACTGTTCATAAGCTAAATCCAGCAGGTTCCAAACCTCAGGTTTGACATCTGAGCCATGAGTATCAACTTTAAGGTCTTCGGCTTCATCATAATGGCCAGCAATATGGCCATAGGCAATCCGCTCTTTGGGTAAAGCCTTGAGAAACTGTTCAGGGTTGTACTTATGATTGATGCTGTTTACGTAAATGTTATTAACATCTAATAGTAACTTGCAATCCGCCTCTTCCAGCACAGCGAGTAGGAACTCTAACTCACTCATTTCCTGACCGGGAGCTGCATAATAAGATACATTTTCCATGGCAATTTGCTGACCAATAATATCCTGCACCTGCTGAATACGTTTGGCGACGTAATGAACAGCCTCCTCAGTAAAAGGAATTGGCATCAGGTCATACATATGACCATCATCGCTACAGTAGCTTAAATGCTCGCTATAGCACTGAATGTCATAGGTCTTAATGAATTCGGCAACTTGCTTAACAAAATCAGTGTCCAGAGGTGTTGGTCCACCGATAGACAGGGACAGTCCGTGAATAACAAAAGGAAAGCGTTCTGCGTAACGTTTAAACTGGTCTTTTAATCGACCACCATAAGGAATCCAGTTTTCAGGAGCCACCTCCATGAAGTCAACTGTTGACTGATCAAGTGCTTCATACTCATCAAGAAAGTCTCGACGAAGTCCTAAACCTGCACCTATAATCAGCTTTTGTTGTTTCACTATTGCTCCAGAATGATTTGATTGAAGGGAAAGTGGCGACCGAAGTCGCCACTAAGAAGCTTGGTAATTTGTGATTAGCTTAAACCACCACATTTACCTTCTTCGGTTTTCTCGGCTTTTTCTTCGCCGCACTTACCTTCACCGCATTTGCCTTCACCGCATTTGCCTTCTTCAGCTTTCTCGGCTTTTTCTTCGCCGCATTTGCCTTCACCGCATTTGCCTTCTTCAGCTTTCTCGGCTTTTTCTTCGCCGCACTTACCTTCACCACATTTGCCTTCGCCATCTTTACCATGGCCATCAAACATAGAAAGGTTATAACCAGACTGTAAGTCATTTAGAGTGAATGGGTTTTCGCCAGCGGTTGCTGTGCCGATTGCTGTCGAAGCAGCTAGTGATGCAGATACTACTAGGGCTAACTTGGTTTTATCTTTGTTTAACATACGATTTGACTCCTAACGTGTTGTAAAAAACTATTTATGAATAGTGAATATTCAGGTTTTAGACCAACCTAATCGCTATTTGTTACATAAAATTAATAGCTTAACAACAAATTTCCACCATTCCCTGTGAAAGTCACGTCAAAACAAGGGAGGATCGAACCTAATTCACAGTTTGATTGATCTCAATGTGAAACTGTTCACCAGGCGTTAACTTATCTAAACGCTCAGTTCGACCAAATTGATCTCCTGCACCAGGCTGGGCAATACCTTCTATCGATAGTCGAATCTCAACAATGACATCCTGAGCTTGCCATAACTCCACATCTGGTAGCATGACATCTCCAGGAGTCAGCAATACCCCACCTTCAAGCTCAGAAAGGGCAACAGAACGGACGGCTACTGGGGGCCCACCTGCATAGGAGCGAACTAACACGAAAGCCTTGCTAAACTGCTCAAGAGGAAGCTCAGATATATTATCAACGAATACGCGGATGTTATTGGTTTGCTGCAATTTCAATTGATGTTCGGCCCGTGCAATTTGCTCTCGCATGAGCTGCGCAGACTGGCTACCCGGCTCTCTCATATCTAAAAGACGCTGCCAATAGTCTATTGCTGCCTGATAATTTTGCTGCTTAAACTGATTAACACCCTGCATCAGTAAAGCACCTTCATGGTTAGGCTGTTCCATTAAGACCAGGCCTATATGGCGATCAGCACGTTGAAATGCTGCTTGGTCATCAGACTCAAGAAAAATTTGCGCAACCTGCAACCGGCTCGCATCAGTTGGTTCAAGATCGATTGCACGAACAAATGCCTGATCAGCCTCATCAATTTCACCAAATCTTAGAAAGATCTGGCCTAACTGAAGCCACTTTTCTTTATTGTCAGGATCCTGTTCACTTCTTAATCGAAGCTCTGTTAAAAACTCGAGCGCTGTAATTTCATCATTTTGAGCTTTTTCAGCCAGCTCAACCAGTGAAAGCCCAGCCAAAGATTGGTGTTTTTCACTTAGCGCTTCAAGCTCCGCATGTGCGCCCATTTTGAAGTAAATGAAGAGACTTAGAACGGAACTGATCAGCAACATACCACTGTACAGTACTTTTTTATTTGAACTCTTAAAAACACCACCAAAGAGCCAGGCAGCCCAAGCGAGGGCAACTAGGGTTAATACAATCCAGGCAATCATTTATTATTCACCCTTCTCCTGGTTAGCTCGATTAGATTCACCTTCCAATGTGACTTTGCGACGCCCCACTCGGGCAACAACTATTGCTAGGATCACGAGAAAGATAACCAGTGGCGAAAACCATAAAATGTAATTGGCAGGCTGCAATGGCGGGTCATACAGTACAAAGTCTCCATAGCGTTCCTGCATATAGGCAAGAATCTGGCGCTTGGTTTCGCCAGCTTTTATTTTTTGCTGAACGATAAAACGTAAATCCCTGGACAGAGGAGCATCGGAATCGGCAATGGTTTGATTCTGACATTTCGGGCAGCGTAATTCATTGATGATTTCGTAATACAGTTGTTCCTGCGCTTCATTATCAAACTCATAGGTTTCGATAACGGCCTGAGCAAGCTGCGCCATCATTAATGCGCAGACTATAACAATTAGTTTTTTCATTCGGCGGCCTCCAGTTGCTCTAGATTAGGATCCAGTTCCTTCATCTTTGGCAATATAATGGTGTTCCAGACCCGATTGTCTATGACCCCAACATAACGATGATGAATGACACCATTGCCATCGACTAAAAAGGTTTCGGGAGCACCGTACACTCCGAGATCAATCCCCATAGTGCCATCCTCGTCAGCGATGGAAAATAAGTAGGGATCACCACCTTTTTGCAGGTATTTCAACGCATCTACACGTTCATCTTTATAGTTTAAACCAATGATAGGGATAGGATATTGATTGGCAAATTTCACCAAATATGGATGCTCAACATGACATGAGACACACCAAGTCGCCCACACATTAAGTAAAAACGGCTTTTTGGGTAGGTCCTGATTAGTGAAGAACTCTTCAGCGTTATGTAGATTACTCAGACGGAACTCAGGAACCTCTTTACCAATTCGCTGCGATGGAAGTTCTGTCGGATCATTTCCCAAAGAAAACCAGAACACCACCACCAGAGCGGTAAAAATCACGATCGGTATAGAAGTGATAATAACTTTCTTATTGGCCATTAGTGTTAGCCTCCTGAGATGCTTTTTTCTTAAGTTTCTTTTCGCGATAGCGTTTGTCCGTCATCGCTAAAATACCACCCAGGGCCATAAAAATAGCGCCTAACCAGATCCAGCGTACAAACGGTTTATAGTAAACGCGAATGGCCCAAGCAGAATTATCGAGCGGCTCACCCATGGCAATGTACACATCTCTAAATAAACCAGGATCAATGGCCGCCTCAGTCATAACCATTTGTGAAGCATTGTAGCGACGCTTTTCAGGTTTTAACTGAGCAATAAAATCATCATCTTTTGTGACATCAAAAATCGCTTTGGAGGCAATGTAGTTTGGTCCTTGAATATTCTTGAAATCTTTAAAGTGTACCGACAGCCCCTCAACTTCAACGGTTTCCCCTATCTCAATACGAATATCTTTTTCAATGCTGTAATAAGAAGTTAGTACTACACCCAGGGTGGTAACGGCAACACCAATGTGAGCTAAAATCATGCCCCAGTAACTGCGGCTAATTTTGCGCACACCGGCCAAGCGAGACTGACTTTTAGCTGACTGTAGCTGAATATATTTAACAGTCCCTGCAATGACCCAGAGTCCGAGAATAGTGCCGAGAATAGCCATCGGCTCGATATCAGTGAAAGTAAAGCCATTCAAACCAAATGTAAGAAGCAGGCCTAAGAATATGCAGCTTAAGAACCACCAAACATATTTTTTAAGCAACGCAGGAAGATCATCTTTTTTCCAGCTAATTTGCTGGCCCAGAGGCATCAACAGCAAAATAGGTATAAAGAAAACGGAGAACATCAAGTTGAAATAGGGAGGACCAACCGAAGACTTACCATCGGTAAAGGCTTCAACAATCAACGGATGCAAAGTACCCAGTAAAACCACAAAAGTGGAAACCGCTAATAATGCATTGTTAAACAGTAATGCGATTTCACGAGATACCAGCGTGTAGTCTGATTTAGAACGAACCTTACTGGACTGAATGGCGTAGAGGATTAGCGAAGCCCCAACTACAATCGCCAGGAACATTAAAATAAATTTACCACGTACCGGATCGTTAGCAAAAGCGTGCACCGACGTTAATACACCAGAACGCACCAGGAAGGTTCCCAGTAAGCTTAGCGAGAAGGTCAAAATAGCCAGTAATACAGTCCAGGACTTAAAGGCGGCTCGTTTTTCCGTAGCTGCCAGCGAATGTATCAAGGCGGTACCTGCAAGCCATGGTAGGAAGGAAGCATTTTCAACCGGATCCCAGAACCACCAGCCTCCCCAGCCAAGTTCATAATAAGCCCACCAGCTACCCAGAGCGATACCAAGCGTCATGAAGATCCAGGCAACCGTCGTCCACGGACGCGACCATTTTGCCCACTTATAATCCAGCTCGCCCTGCAGCAAACCAGCAATAGCAAAAGCAAATACTACTGAGAATCCAACGTAACCCATGTACAACATTGGAGGATGAACAATAAGCCCAAAATCCTGCAACAACGGATTCAGGTCTGCACCATCAATAGGGATAAAAGGTAAAGCTCTCTCGAATGGATTTGAGGTGAACAGAGTAAAGGATACGAAACCGACGGCAATCAGTCCCATAACACCCAGAACACGGGCAATCATAGTGTCTGGCAAAGACTTGCTAAACTTTGAAACGGCAAATATCCAGCCTGCTAATATCAATACCCAAAGCAACAAGGACCCTTCATGAGATCCCCAAACCGCAGAAATTCGATAATAAATCGGTAACTGCGTATTTGAATGATTGGCAACGTAAGCCACTGAGAAATCATTCTGAATAAAGGAAATGGTTAAGCAGACAAAACTTGCCAACATCAACAAGAAAATGCTGGTCGATGCTTTATGGGCAAATTGAATCAGTCCCTTATGATTGGTTTGAGCACCATAAAATGGCAAGGTACCTAATAAAATGGCGTTAATAAACGCCATGATTAGGAAGAAATTTCCGAGTTCAGGTATCAAGGGAAAACCTACTAATATTTGTCTGAAGGTTGTTTGGATTCATCGCCATCGCGTGGCTGCATTGGATGCCCATATTTTTGCAAAGAGGCTTCCACCTCTGGCGGCATATAGGTCTCGTCATGTTTTGCCAATACCTTTGATGCCACCAATTTATTAGGCTCAACCAACTGACCTTCTGCAATAACGCCCTGCCCCTCTTTAAAAAGGTCAGGCAAAATATTATCAAAGCTGATAATCATCTGACTTTGGTTATCAGTAATCTTAAACTCTACATAAAGACTCTCTGTTGAGCGCTCAATTGAGCCAGGAACGACCAAACCACCGACACGGATAGTTTTGTTGAGAGGTGCCTTGCCTTCTTTAACTTCGGTAGGAGCATAGAAGTGATTAATATTCTCGTTCAGAGCGAACAGGATTAGAGCAACAGCTCCGGACAGTAGAGCCAGACCAGCCAGAATAGCAATGAGTTTGTTACGACGATGTGCTTTCATAAATCATTAATCTCGTGATTCGGCTTTATCAACTTTTAGCTTGCGTGCTTTAACCTGACCACGACCAGAATCATCTGAATTGAGCTCAGATTTTACTTGGCTACGCAGAGATTTCAATAAATATCGGAACCAATAGAATAAACCTAATAACACTAGAAAAGTTACGATATAGCTGGACCAGACATAAGCGCCATGTTTGCCCATAAATATGAATTCGTGGAAGCTATTCATCGTTTAACCTCTCTTCTGCATTTGCTTTGGTTCGTGAGAAGCGGCCCAGTCCGAAACCCAACGAGATTTCTGTTCACGGATTAAAACCTCTACCCGTAAGCGCATGATGACTAAGCCTATGAATAATAGATAGAAAGCACCTATCATGATGAATAACGGCACCTGAAATTCTGGCGCCAGGGCTCCTTTCTGAGTCACCGAATAACCTTGATGCAGAGTGTTCCACCATTTCACTGAGAAATAGATAATTGGCACATTGATCACACCAACGATGGCCAATACTGAGGCAGCTTTATCGGCCTTGGCGCGTTCGGCAAAAGAAGAATGCAGTGCGATAAAACCCAAATATAGGAATAACAATAGTAGTTCTGAGGTCAGACGCGCATCCCATTCCCACCAGGTGCCCCAGGTAGGCTTACCCCAGACCGCTCCGGTGAATAGAGCAATGAAAGTCATGGCTGCACCAATAGGCGCAATGGCGCGAGAAGCAGCAAACGCCATCTTCATTTTCCAGACCAGGCCGATGATCGAGGCAATTGCCATAACCACATAACCGACCATCGAAAGCGCTGCGGCCGGAACATGGATATACATGATACGAACGGTATGTCCCTGTCCCTGACGAGCCTCTATTGGCGAAGCCCACAACGAATAATAGAGTCCAATTGCCAGTAGAATCAGGGTACTTGCCCAGATCCACGGAAGCCATTTGGAGGATTTTTCAAAGAACCATTTAGGGGAACCGAGTTGATGAAACCAACGCCAACGAGAAGCCATTAATTGTAAACCTATTGTCAGTCAGTCTTTAATTAAGCTGGCCACTAGCAATTTGCTAGCTGACCGAAATTTTCAATGCGCGCCCCGCTGCAAAGGGACTTACTACCAGCGCAATCATTAAAAGTGCAGCCAAAATCGCAAGTTGGCCATTATAGCTGAAATTTTCCAGCGATGCTGTAACAGTTGATGTGCCAAAAATCAAAATCGGTACGTAGAGCGGCAACACCAGAATTGCAACCAACATGCCATTTCGATTGGCAGCCAGAGCCAAACTCATCCCTATGGCACCAATCAGGCAAAGAGTCGGTGTTCCTAACAGCAGACTCAACATCAGGACCCAAGTATGATTGGATTCCACGAAGCCATGATTGATCTGCATCAAAATACCCAACAAAGGGGAAATAATTACCAGTGGCAGTCCTGTTAATAGCCAATGGGCCAGAATTTTAGCACTGGCAACTTGTGTTGGCCCTGCAATTAGCAAGGTCTGCTCAAGCGAACCGTCCTGATAATCACTACGGTAAAACTGCTCAAGCGATAGCAAGGTTGAGAGCAAGGCAGCGACCCAAATAATGCCTGGCGCGATTTTTTGCAAAACAGGGGCTTCAGGACTGACCCCAAATGGAAACAGACTGACCACCATTATGAAGAAAAACAAAGGAATGACGATACCGATCCAGTTACGGCGTGCAACCATCAGCTCTCTTTTCAATAGTGCGCTAAACATTAGTGCTCAATCCCTATGCGTTGGTCTATGGCCAACTCTTCAATCTCATGGTGTGAGGTAAAGAGAACCACTCCGCCCTGTTTGGCAAATTGTTGGATCAGTTCTGCCAGCCAATGGCGCGTGCCCTTATCCAGATTGACGAAAGGTTCGTCCAGAATCCAAATCTTTGCAGGCTCAATCACTAATCGACATAAGGCAACCTTATGCTGCTGACCTGCAGATAATTCTGCAAAGCGGCGCCCCTGTAACTGTCCAATCCCTAAGTCATGAGTCGCGCTGTCAATCAAAGGCTTAGGATCTTTAACGCCTCTCAATCGAGCATAGAAGCTTAAGTTTTCAAAAATAGTAAGCTCCGCCTTCATAGATAAGGCATGAGCGAGGAAGATAAGGTCTTGAAAGTAATTAGAATCAAGATTGGTGATGGGCTGGCCATTCCAATGAATTTTGCCGCTATCTGCCTGTAACAGCCCGGACAGGCAACGCATCAGACTGGTTTTGCCAGCACCATTTTCACCATAAAGATATGTAATAGTTGAAGGCGCCAACTCAAGTTCAGCGCCTTCCAACAAAACGTGCTCAGCACGCGATATGGTCAAATCAGAGGCTGATAAGCCTTTGTTTGTCATGGTAACCCTTATTTTAGTGACCCTTATTTCAGAGCAGCCAATACTGCATCGCCCATTTCACTGGTCGATACCAGTTTCATGCCGTCAGTATAAATGTCACCGGTGCGGTAACCTTGATCCAGGACAGTAGAAACGGCATTTTCAATTTTGTCTGCCAAAGCTTCTTCACCGAAGCTGTGACGCAACATCATCGAAACCGAAAGGATAGTCGCTAGTGGATTAGCTTTATTCTGACCAGCGATATCAGGTGCACTGCCATGAATAGGCTCATACATACCCTTACCGTTTGCATCCAGACTGGCCGATGGCAACATACCTATTGAGCCGGTTAGCATAGCGGCACAATCAGACAAAATATCACCAAACATATTGCCAGTAACCATCACATCAAACTGCTTAGGTGCGCGAACGAGTTGCATTGCAGCGTTATCCACATACATATGCGTTAACTCAACGTCAGGATACTCTTTACCAACACGAGTCATCACTTCGCGCCACAGTTCAGTCACTTCAAGCACATTGGCTTTATCCACTGAACATAAACGCTTACCGCGTAGCATGGCTGCACGGAATGCAACATGTGCAATACGCTCAATTTCACTCTCACTATAGATGTAAGTATTAAAACCTTCGCGCTCACCATTGTTGTTTGTACGAATACCACGTGGTTGACCGAAATAGATACCACCGGTTAACTCACGAACGATCAATACATCCAGACCAGAAACCAACTCAGGCTTTAAGCTTGATGCGCTAGCCAACTGTGGATACAAAATTGCAGGGCGTAAATTACCAAACAATTTTAGTTCTGAACGTAGTTTTAATAGCGCTTTTTCAGGGCGAACTGCAATTTCGTATTGTTCCCACTTAGGACCACCCACTGCACCAAGCAATACAGAGTCTGCCTGACGCGCTTGCTCTAGAACTTCATCAGTTAAAGGCACTCCATGCTCATCGAAAGATGAACCGCCCACCAACGCAGACTCATAAGCCATATCCAAACCATGATCAGCAATCAACGCGTCCAATACACGTGTCGCCTGACCCACAATCTCCGGACCAATACCATCGCCCGGTAATACCAAAATTTTCTTAGTCATAATTCAACTCAATTTAATTGTTTGTACTGTATTCAATTGCTGTGAAGAAGGGAGCCTTATCACCTATATATGAAAATTGTCGCTTCATTTCATTGGCAAAACATGCAACGAAGGCATTCTCAGGTTGGTGCCATAATTGACTCACTGCACCCGATGCTTCAAGACTCACAACTACCGTAAATTTCTCTGCAAAATTACCTGTTTTATTAATACAGACAGGGATAGCCTTTCCTAAAAACTCACCTTGAGCCATAAATAATCGATACTCGTCTTCCTGCGCAAGTTCCGACTCCATCTGATGTGCTTTACCTAAGGCCTCATTAAAGCTCAAACCTGATGGTTGAGCTGACACAAGGCTTATCCATAAAAGACTTATCCAAGCAATACTTATTCGAGAAACAAAGCCTAAAGTCCCTTTCATGCTGATTCCTTTAGTTATTAAAAAGCCATGGAGCGCGCTTCTTACGTTCCTCTTCATAAGCAGTAATCGCCGCTTCCTGTTGTAGGGTGATACCAATATCATCCAGGCCATTCAACAAGCTATGCTTACGATCTGGCTCAACATCAAAATTAATCACTTCACCATTCGGGCGCGTGATAGTTTGCTGTTCAAGGTTGATATCTAACTTATAACCTTCATTTGCTTCGGTTTCTTTGAACAGCAAATCAACCGTATCATGGTCTAAAATAATCGGTAAGATACCGTTTTTGAAGCAGTTATTGAAGAAAATATCAGCAAAACTCGGTGCAATTACCGCCTTAATGCCATAATCCTCTAAAGCCCAGGGAGCATGCTCACGGCTCGAACCGCAACCGAAGTTTTCGCGAGCCAACAATACTGATGCCCCTTTATAGCGCGGGAAGTTCAGAACAAAGTCTGGGTTTACTGGGCGCTTGGAGTTATCCATACCCGGCTCACCATGATCAAGATAACGCCATTCATCGAATAAGTTTGGACCAAAACCGCTACGTTTAATCGACTTCAAGAACTGCTTTGGAATAATCGCATCAGTATCCACATTGGCACGGTCTAATGGCACCGCTAAACCTGTATGCTGAGTAAAAGCTTCCATTAGTGTGCACCTCCAGTAATCGGTTGTAATTCTAATTCACGAACATCCGTGAAGTGACCATAGACTGCTGCGGCCGCTGCCATTCCTGGACTCACCAGGTGTGTACGTCCACCTTGGCCTTGACGACCTTCGAAGTTACGGTTTGAAGTTGAAGCACAATGTTCACCCGGCTCTAAGCGATCGGCATTCATGGCCAGACACATCGAGCAACCAGGCTCACGCCATTGGAAACCTGCTTCAATAAAGATTTTATCCAGACCTTCAGCTTCAGCCTGTTGTTTTACCAGACCAGAACCTGGAACCACCATCGCCAACTTGACGCTAGCAGCGACTTTACGACCTTTGGCAACTGCTGCTGCCTCACGCAAATCTTCAATGCGTGAATTGGTACAAGAGCCAATAAAGACTTTGTCGACCGGGATTTGAGTAATCGGCATGTCCGCTTTTAAGTCCATATACTTAAGCGCTCGCTCGATACCTTCTTTCTTGACGGCGTTTGATTCATTAGCTGGATTAGGAATGGTACCGGTCACTGGCTTAACCATCTCTGGTGACGTGCCCCAGGTGACTTGAGGGATAATGTCTTCAGCTTTTAGCTCAACCACTTTATCGAATTGCGCATCGCTATCACTTTTAAGCTCTCGCCAGGCTTTAACGGCCATATCCCAATGCTCACCTTTTGGTGCAAATGGACGGCCTTTGACGTATTCAACAGTCTTATCATCGACAGCTACCAGACCAATACGCGCACCCGCTTCAATAGCCATATTACAGATGGTCATACGACCTTCCATTGATAAGTCTTCAATTGCGCTACCAGCAAACTCCATCGCGTGGCCATTACCGCCGGCAGTACCAATTTCGCCGATCACTGCTAGAACGATATCTTTAGCGGTTACGCCAACACCAAGCTTACCGTCAACTTTGATAAGCATGTTCTTCATTTTCTTCTGACGTAAGCACTGTGTTGCCAAAACATGCTCTACTTCTGATGTACCTACACCAAATGCCATGGCTCCGAAAGCACCATGAGTTGCGGTATGAGAGTCACCACAAACCATGGTGATACCAGGCAAAGTGTAGCCCTGCTCAGGACCAATTACATGCACAATACCCTGGCGAATATCATCCATTTTAAATTCAGTAACACCGTACTCATCACAGTTGTCATCAAGCGTCTGCACCTGAATACGTGAAATCGGATCTTCAATACCCTTTGTTCTATCGGTAGTCGGTACATTGTGATCAGGAGTCGCTAAGTTCGCGTCGATACGACGTGGCTTACGGCCAGCCAGCTTGAGGCCTTCAAAAGCCTGTGGCGAAGTGACTTCATGGAGAAGTTGACGGTCGATATAGATCAGCGCTGAGCCGTCATCATTTTGCGCGACAAGATGGTCATCCCATAACTTGTCATAAAGGGTTTTACCAGCCATTTGGCACCTCTATTGTTTAAAAAAAGAGTATATAAAAAGAGTTAATGTCTGCTTGCCAGATTGCCCACTATCGGCTTTATTGCACAAATACAGGCATAAGAGTGTCCTGACAGCAACAACTGTCACTTGAGCATCATAGAACTTCGCCTATAATAACTCAAATTCATTATTTTCATTAAATCGATAACTTGCAGGAATGACATGGATACCGACTTACTGCGTACCTTTTTAAGTGTTGCGAGTATTGGCTCTTTTACCCTTGCTGCTAAAAAGCTGCAATTGACCCAACCTGCTTTGAGCAAACGCATCAAAAGACTGGAAGCTATAGTCGGTACCAATCTGTTTGACCGAGTTGGAAATCATGTGATTGAAACCGAGGCCGGACGCCTGTTACGCCAACAGGCTCCTGCTATTCTTGGTGGCATTGACAACACACTTCAGGAAATCCGGGATTTGACCGGTAAAGTCAGTGGCCAGCTGCATATAGGAACCAGCCACTATATTGGTCTGCACCTGCTTCCCAATTATCTTGAGCATTATATCGATACCTACCCGGAAGTGGATCTCAATATTGACTTCATTGACTCAGAACTGGCTTATGAGCGTGTATTGACAGGCGATCTCGAATTGGCGCTTTTAACCTTCCCCAATCAGGCGGACCCAAGACTCAATCATCAGCTGATCTGGCAAGAAGCCCTGCAAATGGTCTGCCATAAAGATTATGAGCTGCTTAATCATGACAACCCCACCAGCCAGCTCAGCAGTTATCCTTGCATTCTACCGCCCGCCCACACCTTTCCAAGAGAATTGTTTGAGCAACAATTGGATGCCTTAGGGGTACACCTTGGTAAAGTAAAAACGGCCAATTACCTGGAAGTCATCGCCAAATTAGTGGCCTGCAAAATGGGCTGGACCCTACTCCCGGAGCGGCTGGTCAGTGAACCCTTAACGGTAATCAGCAAAGAAAGAAACCTCTCGGTTCGTAGCATGGGCATCATTTACCGCACCAATAAAACGCTCTCCAATGCAGCGCAGGCACTAGTAGATTTATTACACCAGCCGCAGTAATCTAGTGAGCAAACACTTGAGGGAATACCTATGAAAATAACAACTTTAATTATTCTTTTATTGTCAGCCTTGATGGCCAAAGCCGAAGTGAGCGAACTATCAGAACAACATTTTATTGTATCCATCAAAACGACATTAACGACTCCAAAGGATCAAGCCTATCAACAGTTCCTACAAATCGGCGATTGGTGGCAAGATAGTCACACCTGGTTTGGCGATGCTTCAGCCATGACAATCGAACCGCAAGCCGGCGGATGCTTCTGCGAGAGGAATGGCAACAAGCAAGCACTGCATATGACCATTGCACAGGTAAATCCAGGAATTAGTGTTCAAATGATTGGGGGCTTAGGTCCACTTCAGTCATTAGCAGTCAATGGACACATGCTGTGGAAATTCGAGTCAACTGAAGATGGCAACACCATACTCACTCTGACCTACCGCGTTACAGGTTTTGTTAATCAGAACACCGAAGACTAGTCAAAAGCGGTCAATGCAGTTTTGCAGCAGCAGATGGACAATTTAACCGAAAAACTGAACAAAATTAAATAGGAAGAATTAGGTTTTATCGCGCTAGAACTTAATACACAAAGAAGTAGAAATCATAGATAAAAATACTAAAGGCTAGCGCTGAATACCCCATTAAAAGTTAGCCTGAGCAGGCAAAATCATAGTGTAAATTGGGCATGGAAAGCCCAATTTAGCAAATTCGAAACAGGGAAGTTTCGTTTTGCGGCACGTAAAGTGATTTTAACTGCGAAGGGAAGCGCGAAGCGCCTAACTTTTAGGGCGAGTTTTTTGGTTCGTTTTTTGCTCGTCCAAAAAATGAACGTTGTAAACACCTAATCTAAGTCGTTAGTGTGATGGGTTACGACTAAGTCTAACCCATCCTATGACTAAGTAGCGAAAAATAGCTACTGGAATAACTTTAAAAAGAAATGGATCCCCGCTTTCGCGGGGATGACAACTATTTAACTAAATTTAGCAGCCTAAGTTAACGTTATAACCCCAGGCACCCTAAATTATTAACTTACTTCTTACCAAACACTAATTGTAATAAACCAACCAAGGCAAGAATACCGCCACCAATCATTAGCCAGGTAGCCTTATCAGAGAAAGAGCCAGTCCAAGCTTCACGGATCTGCTCTTCAGCACCTTGAGTCATATTGTAGCCCCAGAAAAATAAAGCAATGCCGGCGACTAAAACGACTATTGAAATAATTTTATTGTTCATTGTTTTCCCCTTTTGTGTTGATAAACTGTGTTTTTTCAATATTCATCATAATGAAACTAATTAACTAAGCAATTATTGTTGTTGGGCGTGGTTCTCAACCTGGGTCCATACGCGCAGTAAATTGCCGGATAAAATCTTAGCAATCTCTTCTTCGCTATAGCCTCGAACCAATAATCCTTCTATTAAATTCGGATAAGTAGCAACGTCTTTAAGACCTGTTGGCAGACTGTCGCCAACGCCATCATAATCTGATCCAATACCAACATAATCAACACCGACCAATTTTATAACGTGGTCGAAGTGATCCAGAACTATTTCAAGATCGGCAAATTCAAATGGTTTTTCTGCGCGGTATTGCTTAGTAAATTCCATAACACTTTCATGCTCTGCAGTAACGCCATTTTCTTCCATAAATTGTTGGCGGGCTTCTTTATAAGCATCATAGTTATCTCGAGAAGCTTGCGAAACGAAGGTAGAGCCAAAGTTAATGAAAATAACACCGCCGTTATCTGCAAGTGCTTTTATCATCTCATCACTCATATTGCGCTCAAAACCAGGCGTAAAATGGCGCGCAGATGAGTGACTGGCAATGACTGGCACTTCTGATACCTCAAGCACGTCATGGAAGGCTTTATCCGACAAATGAGACACATCAACCATCATGCCAAGACGGTTCATTTCTTTGACTACTTCACGGCCAAATTCGCTCAAGCCATCATTCGGACGGGCCTCATCATAAGAAGAATCTGATAAATGATTGCTCAGTGAATGAGCCAAGGTAATATAGCGAATGCCTCGCTCAAAGAAATACTCAACGTTGCCTAAATCGCCTTCTAAGGGAGAGCCATTTTCCATACCCATCGGTAATGAAATTAACCCCTGTCTAAAGTTACGCAATAAGTCACCTGGCGACATAGCCAGAGCAAATTTATCCGGCGAATCAGCAACCATTTTTTCGACCATATCGATCAGTTGTTCAGCCTGCTCTTTACTACCACCCTTCTCTTCAAGATCAGCAGGGGTATAAATCGACATAAATGGTGCATCTAATCCGCCTTTAACAGCACGCGGATAGTCAAAATCACCACCTTCTGTTGCCATGCTGACATCATCGTACTTTTCCAGTAATCGATGAGGTACATCAATGTGAGTATCGGCAATGATGTATTTTTTACTGATTGCTTCTGCTTTAACGCCATAATCAACAGGCTTTTCGGCAACTTTTACCTCTGCAACAACTTCAGTGTTTACCGGCTGCTCAGTGGATTCTTCCTGCTGGCAAGCTGTCAAAGCACTCAACGAAATAGCAACGACTAATGTACTCAGAAATGTCTTTTTCATGGGTTCTCTCTGTATCTTTGCTTGACTTTAAAACTTTATAGCATCATAAACACTCGTATTGAGATTGCAATCTACAGAGTGATAAATGCCCCATCCTGAACAGCCACAAAAGCCCCAGCAAGAGCTTATCGATGCCATCAACCAAGTCATGCCCTTTGGTAAATATCAGGGAAGACGCCTGCTTGAGTTACCAGAGCCCTATCTGGTCTGGTTTCATAAAGAAGGATTCCCAAACAATAGGCTAGGTCGTCAATTGGCGCTGATTTATGAGGTCAAACTTAATGGGCTTGAAGGGATGCTAAAGCCCTTGCTGAGAGCAAAACAGGCCAAATAATTACCACTATTAATTGGAATCAGTGTTAAAATGGCGCCAGTTATTTTCAACCGGTTATTCAAGTGTCTGAGACATCTATTTTCCAGAGCCTTCATTCTGGCCTTCAAAAAGCGTTAGAAAAATTACAGCTTCCTACTCCAACTGAAGTTCAACAGCAGTCTATCCAACCAATATTGGATGGAAAGGATGTTATGGTCAGCGCCGAAACTGGCTCAGGTAAAACTGCGGCATTCCTGCTTCCGATCATTCATAAATTATTAGAAAAACCATCACGTCACACCAGTACTCGAGTCCTTATTCTCGCTCCGACGAGAGAGC
Organism: Kangiella aquimarina DSM 16071; assembly: GCF_000374105.1. GTDB lineage: Bacteria > Pseudomonadota > Gammaproteobacteria > Enterobacterales > Kangiellaceae > Kangiella > Kangiella aquimarina. The sequence goes on along the minus strand of NZ_KB893650.1, from coordinate 1,359,043 downwards.
TGGCGCGCCAAATCAATAAGCATGCGAAAGATTTAACACAATTTACCCCAATTAAAACCGGGCTGATAATCGGTGGTGCGGAGTATAAATATCAGCAATCAATTTTCCGTGACAACCCAGAAATCATCATCGCAACACCGGGACGCATGCTCGAGCATTGTGAAAAGGAAAGCGCCGATTTGAATGATCTGGAATATCTGGTGATTGATGAAGCGGATAAGATGTTCGAAATGGGCTTCACCGATGACGTGCAGGCTATTGCCGGTTACTGCAATTCAGAAAGGCAGACGCTACTCTTCTCAGCAACTCTTAAAACCAAAGGTATCAGGCATTTAACTGATTACCTGATGGATGAACCTGAAGCCATTGTTCTAAACACCTTTGAAGCTAAAAACGATGCAATTGAACAATTTATTATCACCGCAGATGATTTAAACCACAAAGAAAAGCTCACCCAATGGTTACTGGCCAATGAAGAATATCGTAAGGCTATTGTCTTCTGTAATACCAAAGAACAGGTTGATCGTCTGGGTGGGTTGATCCGCTATCATAAAATTGCCGCCGGAACGCTGCACGGCGATATTTCGCAAAGTGTTCGTAACCACGTTATGACGCAATTTAGAGATAGTAAGATAAAAGTTTTGATTGCATCCGATGTCGCTGCACGCGGTATTGATGTCAAAGACATTGATCTGGTTATCAACTTCGATATGGCTCACAACGCCGAAGATTATATCCACCGTATCGGTCGTACAGCACGAGCCGGTGAGACGGGTACAGCAATATCGTTAATCAGCCATCGAGAATGGAACCTAATGGTGACTATTGAAAAAGCTATCAGTGGCAAGTTTCAGTTAAGAACCATTAAAGAGCTTCAAGGAAAATACAAGGGTCCAAAGAAACTCAAGGCCAGCGGCAAAGCGGCTGGTAGTAAAAAGAAGAAAGATGGCGCTAAAAAATTAACAGCTCGTGAGAAAAAACGACTGGAAAAGAAACAAGGTAAAAAATCAGCAGCTCCGGCCCAATCCAATAAACCGAAAAAGAAATTCGGTGCTGTCCTGGTTGATACTGGCGAAGCACCTATGAAGAAAAAGTCCTGAGCGACTTATTAGATTGACTAGGTAGAGTTACGGAAAGAGTTATGGCAATAGATGATTTACGTCGTGAATACCTTCTAACCAAGCTCCATCGCTCGGACTTGGCGAATAACCCTATTGAGCAGTTTCAACTGTGGTTGCAGCAAGCAATTGACTTTGATTTGAATGACCCTACAGCAATGGTTTTAAGTACAGTTGATAAGGATCACTGTCCAAGCCAACGTATAGTTCTACTCAAAGATGTTAGCGATAAAGGATTTGTCTTTTATACCAACAGCCAAAGCAACAAGGCGCAACAGATTGCAGATAACCCGAATGTTTGTCTGCACTTCCCGTGGCATAAAATGGAGCGCCAGGTCTCTATCAAAGGCACTGCAGAAAAACTGGGCATAAAAGAAACCTTAGCTTACTTTACTAAGAGACCACGCGAAAGTCAGATTGCGGCATGGGCTTCGCAGCAAAGCCGTCCTATCAAGAGTCGCGATCTATTAGTACAACAGTTTGAGAAGATGAAAGCTCGTTTTGCTAAGGGTGAAGTGCCATTACCTGATTTCTGGAGTGGTTATCGGGTCAAACCAAAGAGCATTGAATTTTGGCAAGGTGGCGCACATCGATTACATGATCGCTTTGTCTACACGGCAACTGAAGATGGCTGGAATATTGAACGCTTGATGCCTTAAACTTTTATTCACTTTTAAGTCAGGCATAAAAAAAGCAAGCACTTGGTGCTTGCTTTTCGTATTACGATTTAATACTTAGTTTTAAGTATTAAAGAGCAGTAATATTTTCAGCTTGTGGGCCTTTCTGGCCGTCAGTCAAGGTAAACTCAACTTGTTGACCTTCTGCCAAAGTTTTGAATCCAGAGCTAGCGATAGCGCTGAAATGAGCAAAAACGTCTGGACCGTTTTCTTGCTCGATAAAACCAAAACCTTTAGCTTCGTTGAACCATTTAACGGTTCCTTTAACTGTTTTAGACATAATAAATATCCTGTAATTTAAATTGGGTATTTTACCCAGATATAATGGTGCCTTCATGAGGCATGAATAGCGTGAAATACTGGCTGAGAATTTTGAAACTACAGAACGGAGTACTACGAATAAAACTGCGATTTGGAGTGTATAAATACTTAGGTCATTCTTTCTAGCTGTGGCCAGCTTATAGTAGTTTCAATTATTGTCAACATATATCGTTCATATATTGCTTTTATTTTAAACAGTACAAAATCTCAACTTCTATAAATATCGATCAGCAAGACAATAAAGCCCCCTATCATGCTGATTAACCCAGCAATTACGATAAACAGAGCAACCAAGCCGGCAAAAACTTGAAAACCGCCTTCAGGCAAATAAGCAGAGCCCCACAGTAGCGGAAGGCCGATAAATAGCGACATGGCAAAACTTAAACTTATGATTTTCCAGCCACGGGGCATTCGGCTAGTGATGATGTATTCTATTGGATTCACATTAACTCCAGAAACTCTAGTCGCTGAGGGTAGTTTTTCCGCAGGTTATCAAACTCTTCACTAATAGTCGCCCCACTTTGCCTCAATACTTGTGCCAGCTTCTGACGCATCCGTTGATCATCACTTTTAATGTCATAAAAACGGCGCAAATTTTGATGCAGAAAGCCTGTATCCGAACGTAACTCAGCTGATGCGTTCCACTTGGGAGCTTCAGGCAACAAATCCTTTAATACAAATTCCTGCTCAATTCCCTGCCACTTGCAAACAGCCTGATACAATTGGTAGGTGCCGCGAATTTTTCCTTCCTGCGAATAGCCAGCGATGTGAGGCGTAGCAATCAAAGACTGATTTAAAAGCTCAATATTTAAATTTGGCTCGTTTTCCCAGACATCGAGAACAAAATCAATATCCTGACCAGCTTGTTTACAGTACAGTGCCGCAGTGTTATCCAGTACAGCTCCACGAGAACTGTTAATTAACAAGCTGCCAGGGGGCATTTGAGAAAGAAATTGCTGATTAATTAAATGATGAGTTGCATGCTGCCCTTGCATAGTCAGAGGAACATGACAGGTTACAACATCGCATTGCTGAATATTCTGTAAAGAAACAAACTGACGAGAGTCGCCCTGCTCATGCAGTGGCGGATCATTCAAACAATACTCTATCCCCAATAGCTCCAAAACCTGAGTTACTCTGGAACCAACGTTACCCGCACCAATAATACCAACCTTGCACTTTCTCAGGTCCTTGTGTGCGTAATCGGCCCAATAGCCTATTGCAGCTAGAACATATTCAGCTACAGCTTGTGCATTGCATCCGGGGGCATAGGCAAATTTTATGCCTTGTTCTGATAAGTAAGCCTGATCAATATGATCGGTGCCAATTGTTGCACTACCGACAAACTTTACCTTAGTGTCTTGAAGCAGACCAGAATTAACCTGAGTAACGGAACGTACCAATAAAACATCAGCATCCAACAAATAGTCCCTGTTTATTTTTCGTCCAGCCTCAGAAACTACCGAGGAAAATGAACCAAACAGCTCTTGAACCAACGGCATATTTTCATCAGCAACAATTTTCATTTTTAGCTACAGGCTCTTCACACAAAACTCATAATTATTTGGGTATTGTAGCGATATCTATTAGAATTACGACTGAAACGACCGCAGAGTAAGATAAATGTCCGATAAATTAGAAAACTTATACCGCGAAATCCTGGTAGAGATTGGCGAAGATATATCCCGAAATGGTATTTTAGATACCCCCAAAAGAGCCGCGAAAGCGATGAAATTCCTGACTCATGGTTATGAGCAGGACCTCAACGAAGTTGTCAATGGGGCTATATTTGATTCCGACAATGACGCCATGGTCATTGTTAAAGATATCGAACTGTATTCCATGTGCGAGCACCACATTCTACCTTTCATAGGCAAGGTTCATGTTGGCTATTTACCAACTGGTAAAGTGATAGGATTATCCAAAATTGCCAGAATCGTTGACATGTTTGCGCGTCGCCTGCAGATTCAGGAAAATCTAACCAAGCAGATTGCACATGCCGTTCAGGATGTCACAGGGGCAGCTGGCGTTGGCGTTATCGTTGAAGCTAAACACATGTGCATGATGATGCGTGGTGTGGAAAAGCAGAACTCTGTTATGACCAGCTCAACCATGCTGGGTCAGTTCCGCTCCTCACAAAACACGCGCAACGAATTCCTGACCTTAATTGAGAAACGTTAATCCCTGACAATGCATAATGCATTTTTAGGCGTTGAGCCCGCAAATATCGAATGGCGACCAGCCAAAATTCGAGAGGGCTCAACCGAATCCCCTCCTCTGGTTCCATACTCAAAACAATTCAACGATATATATTTCGATAGCCGTGATGGTAAAGCAGAAACGGATTATGTCTTCCTTGATGGCAATAAATTGCCAGAGCGTTTCGCAGCATTGACTGAAGGAAGCTTTACCATTGTTGAAACCGGGTTTGGCACAGGGCTTAATTTGTTACGTACCTGTGAACTATGGCGGAACACTCAGAAAGGCTCGAAAGCTGTACTTAACTTTATCAGCATAGAGCAGTATCCAATTTCTCCAGATGATTTGCAGAAAATGTATCTGGCACTTGGTGTTGAATCAGAGTTTACCGAAGAGCTGTTAGCACAATACCCTCCTGCAATGCCTGGGGTCTATACCATTGAACTTCCCTGCCGAATCATGTTGAGATTAATACTCTGCCCCATCGATAAGGCGCTTAAGGAATTTGCGGCGGGTTCAGAGTTTAAAGTAGATGCCTGGTATCTTGATGGTTTCGCACCCAGTAAAAACCCGCAGATGTGGTCAAAAGGTCTGCTTCATTTTATGGCATTACATGCAGTAAACAACGGTGAACGGCAAACCACTTTTGCTACTTTTACTGCGGCTTCCATGGTTCGTAAGCAACTGCGTCATTATGGGTTTGAGGTTGCTAAGCAAAAAGGCTTTGGCTTTAAGCGTGAGATGCTGGTAGGTAGTTTCCAGGAAAAGACTATTTCAAGTCCGCATCCAACGCTCGCCGATAGTTACTTCAACCGCGAAACTCCAAAGCAGGCTAAAGTCGCGATTATTGGGGCAGGTCTGGCTGGCTGTGCCACAGCTCATAGTTTGCATCAGCGAGGTATTGAGGCTCACCTGTTTGAAAGTGGCGATTGTTTAGCCAGCGGCGCCTCTAAGATGCCAGCATTATTGGCGACCCCCAATATCTCACTGGATCACAACGCTTTTAGCCAGTTGACCTTTTTAGGCTTGTCCCATCTTGAGCGTTTTATATATCGCCAGCAAAAGACTGGTAACCAATTGAGTTTCAGCAAGAGATGTTTACAACTGGGCAGTGAAAAATATTCTGAATATCAGCTCGAACAATATGTAGGAACCTATCATCAGCGCTACTGGAGTCCAGATTTACTTCAGTGGAGCAAGACCCGGATCGAGAGTCAGGAACATAAGGGACTTTTAATGCCCGGTATTTTAGTAAACGGTTCTCAGTTCTGTGAAGCGCTAGTAGCATCAATCCCTAAACAGCAAATACATCTCAATCATGACGTTAAATCGCTTGAAGAGTTAAATGAGTTTGACCATATCGTTCTGGCAACTGGCCATGGCAATCTGTTGCATAAACTGGCTGATGATGAACCGAGCTTATCTCCCTTAAGAGGACAGCTCACCGAGCTGCAACAGAGCCCAAAGCAACGACTGGGGTTAGAGTACCCTATCAATTACGATGGCCACTTGTTTGAGTATGAAAATAAATTAATAGTTGGTGCGACCTTTGACATGAGTCTCGATCAAGCAATCAACTTGCAAGATAGAGTGAAGAATATTGAGCAGGCTAACGAGCGATTTGGGCTACAGTTAAAGCAAAAAGACTGTACGGACTGGGTAGGAATTCGTGCTACTACATACGACCGCTTTCCTTACTGCGGCCCCCTCAAAGATAGAACCGATGTATCACCAGTGATCTGGACCAATTACGGTATGGGTACTCGAGGTCTTTGCCTTTCAATACTTTGCGGCGAGATCATTGCCAGTGCCATCAATAATGAAGTGATTTCTCTTCCTAAATACCTTCTGCAAAGAATCAGCCCTCAGCGTACTCAAAAATAAAAAAAAGCCGTGAAAAAAATTCACGGCTCCTATGACTAACAGACTCGAAAATGAGTCGTGCTAAACAAGCGTCAATTAAAACTGAGCTTTCAAACCAATAGTGTAAGTTTCAGTTTCAATGATATCGTCCTGTGATGCAAACTCAGCGTAAACAGCAATGTTTTCGTTGAAGAAATGCTGTGCACCAATTTCATACAAGTCGTCTTCAGCCAAAGTAGCAAATACTGAAGTTGCTTTAGTGAAATAGTAGCTAGAACCAACAGACCAAGTGTTGTCACCGTCAAAATCAGTGAAAGACACATTTGCAGTCAAGTAACGGTCATTACCCAAGTGCGTAAAGTACTTAGAAGACAATGTCACGTAGTCAGTATTGTCGTCAGTTGCCAAAGTGAAACCGATGTAATCAGTGTCATTGATTTGGTGGTTGTAGGCAGCAGAAATGTTATAAACTGTATCAACACCATCAGCATCTACCGCATCAACACGAACTAAAAAGTCATCATTAAACAAGTAACCTAAAGTGAATAGGCTAGCATCGTTATCAAATTTATCTTCTGAGTAACCAGCACCAACCAGGAAGTTCTCAACAAATAACTCACCACCGATAGCAGCAGTATAGTATTCGCCAGTTTCAACATTTAAGTAGTTAGCATTAACATTACTAACTTTGTTGATATATTCGAATTCGTTGTAAGGACCTAGCGCTTCTTTATTGTCGAAGAAGTAAGTACCAGACAAGCCAGCAGCATGATAAGTGATGCCACCAATCTCAACTTTGCTCCAGTTAACATCAGAAAGAATCGTGTACTCTTCTGCTTGAGCTGAAACCGCTGAAGAAAGAAGGACCGCTGCAGTAATTAATTTAATTTTCACTTTGTTAGTCTCCGTGTGTTTATAAAGTGCGGCGCGGATTCTAATGCATGATTTTCAAGGGGTCAATCAAAATCAGGGAAGTTATATCTTTTTGTTATTTATAGAGTTTTTAGAGATATTTCCATAAAAAAACATAATGTATATCGTTAATAAAACTAACTCAAATTTAATAGATTTATTGGCTTATAATTCCCAATCAGTTATGCGCTACTTATCAATTTAGAGATATTTAATTAACACTCTTTTGAGATTCTCGTCTAATTTTGTCATGATGCCTAATCGACAATAAAGGAGAGAGTCATGATTTTTGGAAACCGCCTAAAAGTGCTACTTGCATCAGGAATAACGCTACTGATTGCCACAAGTTGTAGCGATGATCAAACTGATACCACAGTGCAACGCACTACACAGATGTCAAACCAAGTTGAACAAGAGTCGCAGAGCAAACCTCAAAATCTGCCTGCAAATATTGAACTGTCCGACTTACCAGATAGCATCAATCTTGATCCCTGCCAACTACTCACTAAAGAAGAATTAGCGACTATCGGACTACCTACTGATCAGTATCATTCTCAATACGGTTCATCAAGACAAATCCCAAACCATAGCCCCATCACTCCCTTCATTGCCTGCAAATGGCGTTCAGTTGACGAAGGAACACCTGTGGGATGGATTCAAATACAGCACATTGAGGGCGATGTAACCGCTCAAGATGAGGAGCGATTTGGTCTTGGAGAGGTTTCCTGGAAAGGAACTTTTAGTGGCAGAGACCAGTTAATAATAAAGACTGGGAATCGATTGCTCATGATCACAACACAAATTCCATATAATGATCGCACAGAAATGGAGTCCAACATATGGATTGCTGAGAAAGTGCTATCTCGACTAGAGCAAGTCTCTGAAAACACACAACCCAAAGCGGCAAGTGCTGACATGGTGGGAGGTCCATCACTTGATCTTTGTGCAGCTAGCCAACCGGCCAAACCTTACCATTTACTGCAAGGTGATACAGCCTGGGCAATTCCCCGATTCGATATCAACCACACCCCATCAATGAAAGACCGCCCTCAAGCAGATGGGGTCGCTTGCACATATGGCAGCAATCGTCGGGGTTACGTAATAGTGACATATTTAGGCAAAGATGGTGTTAAGCGCTGGGACAGTCATTACGAAAAAAATGGTACTCAAGACACTCTTGAGCAATACGATGTCTTTAGAGAGAGAAAACGACTTTATATCCCACTTGAGCAGGGTGCTCTTATGGTTGAAGCACAAAGCATTCGACTTCCCGATGAAGAAATCACTGCAAAGTTTAATGAAATAGCTTTAGAAGTTTTAAGTAAGCTTTAAGTAATAACAGGTGTTATTAATAACAGTGTAAGCATAAAAAATGCCTGCTTTCTGCAGGCATTTTTTTGTGATAATAATTATTCAATTCGCCCCATCTTTCCGCTTTGAAAATCTAGAATTGCCTGTTTTATCTCCTGAGGCGAATTCATGACAAAAGGACCATGCCTGACGACAGGCTCTTTAATTGGTTCACCTGCCAGCAACAAAAACTCAACATGGCTCTCAGCATCAGCATCAAGAGAAAACTTTACTGCATCACCATCATGTAGAATGATCATTTCTCCATCATCCACCTTCAGACCATCAATTCTCAACCCGCTACCATGAAATACATATAGCATGGCATTAAGGCCTGACTTAACCTCTTGGGTGTAAGAGCTACCAGGATTGATGATCCAATGCTGGAAAGTAATCGGAATATGAGTATCAATGACTGCCTTTTTACCCATGGCTTCACCAGCAATAATTTTTACTGATACACGGCCATCCTCTGTTGTCACAGTAGGAATCGACTCGTCAGGAATTTCCTGATATCGAGGGGGATCCATTTTATGCTTGGCAGGAAGGTTGACCCAGATTTGAAAGCCATGCACACGACCACCTTTTTCCATGATCAAGCTTGAAGGCATCTCAGAATGAACAACACCGCTACCGGCAGTCATCCACTGTACATCTCCGGGTGCAATACGCCCACTATGCCCTGCTGAATCTTTATGCTCAAAAACACCATCCAGCATGTAGGTGACAGTTTCAAAACCACGATGAGGATGATCGGGTGCACCCACGGCTTCGCCAGGACCATATTCAGCAGGCCCCATTTCATCAATTAATAAGAATGGATCGACAATCCTGTCAGGGATTTGTCCGGGGAATGGACGTCGAACTTTAAAGCCGCCACCTTCCATGAGTTCCACGGCTCGCACTTTCATTAAAATGCCGCGTAAATTCATAAGGTCTCCAAATCAGAGTATTACACAATCTATTATCAATATTACTTGTGAATATCATGTCACAAGTAGATTTAACTCAAACCTAATAACCACCTAATCCTGATGAGTAATAAGCCGAGCTTTGAGTCTTAAGCTTAAATATATTGCTACCGAGAATGCTGCTGAGCACAAAATTGCAGCCATAATGACAATTTGATAACGCACCGCCAATAGAGGAGAAACTCCGGATAAAATTTGTCCAGTCATCATGCCCGGCAATGCCACCAGACCTACTGCAAGCAAACTGTTTATTTGCGGGATCATTGCAGTATTAAATGCCTTGTTTCGTGCCAACTCTTGAGTTTGAGAGATTAGCAGTTCACTGTCTAAACGTTCTCCTGCCAGGCTCAAACTATTCATAGTATTGGCTAGCAACATTCCAGCTAAAGGAATCACATATCGTGGCTGATACCATGGTTCTAAATGTAGCACAGCAACAATTATCAGAGCGAGAACCGATCCACATCCAAACAACAAAGCAGTCGCTAACTGCATGAAATGTTGACTGTTTTTATACTTTAACGGACGCATTGCTATCCAGCCGGAAACTAAAAGCATAAAAGACATTACAGCCAGGCCAAGTAGCCAATTTTCACTGGTGAATAGATAGACTAGTACAAAACCAATCGCGATTAATTGCACCACCATTCTTACAGTAGCGATGACTAAGTCAGATAGCCCAATAGACCAACGATAAAAAATGATCCCAACCAGAGCCACTGGCAAAAGAACGTAAAACAGTTCCAGATAACCAATATCAGGCAAAGTCAAAGTCAGCTTTCCTCACTTTTTTTGGTTTCTTCGGCACCTTCTTCGGATGTCCAGTCCGCCATCCAGGGTTGTCGCTGTTCTACTTTATTAGCCTCCTGATCTGCACGTAATACAGTCTCTAATAACTCTGCTTTTTCAGCGGCTTCAAGAATGTATTGCTTATCATCTCCCCAGATGTCAGACAGTTCTTCAAGATGCTTATTGTCATAATGCAAGAAAGTTTTTGCTGCACGATGGGCCTGGTAATGCCTGAAACCTAGCGCACTTAACGCCTCCTGTCCAAGCAGCAAGGCTGAGCCTAAAGTCTCCCTCACCACAAAGTCTGCGCCAGCTTTTCTAAGCTCATGGGCTTCGCGACGACCTTTTGCCCTGGCTAGTACTTTTAGCTGCGGGAAATGTTCCTTACACAACCTGGTGACCTTTAAACACTTATCCTGATTATCTACCGCAATAATCATTAGCTTTGCAGTTTCTGCGCCTGCAGCTTTGAGAATTTCTACGTTAGTAACATCACCATAAAATGCCTTAGTACCGAACTTTTTCACCAGCTCTATCTGCATGACGTCATACTCTAACAAAGTTGTATTAAAACCTTGTGATCTAAGCAGGCGTGAGACAACCTGCCCGAAGCGACCATAACCGGCGACAATAACGGGCGTTTCTCCATCATCTATTTCATCGAAGTCGCGATGCTCGATGTCTTTTTTCAGGCGCGGCTGTAATACTCGCTCGGCAAAAATAATCAATAATGGCGTGAGCAACATGCTCAGGGTAACTACCACCGTCAGAATAGAAATGGTGTTTTGATCGAGCACACCATTCTGTGCAGCATAGGTAGACAGTACGAATGCGAACTCACCACCCTGTGCCAATGAGAAGGTAAAGATCAGGTTTTCCAGAAGCGGCATTTTAAACTGTGCAGCCAATACGCCTAATACGACAATTTTCACAACAAGTAACAGAACCAGCAAACCGATAATAACGCCAGCATACTCAATGAGTACATCTAAATTGATACTTGCTCCAACCGTGATAAAGAACAGCCCCAGCAATAAACTCTTAAAGGTATCCAGCCCTACTTCCAGCTCATGCCGGTATTGACTCTCGGCTAATACAACTCCAGCCAAAAATGCTCCAAGTGCTGGAGATAAACCAACTTTCTGCATGACCAGAGTAATAGTGATTACCAATAGCAAGGAAGTTGCAATAAATATTTCTCTTAAACCAGTTCGAGCTATCCAGTTGAAAATTGGAGAAACCAGATAGCGGCCTACCAGAATAATGCCTATGACCGAGCCCAGAATGAGGAATGTTTGTTGCAAGCCTAATTCTTCGACATGACCAACGGATGTCGTTGCATCAACGTGCAACGTTGAAAGAAGCGGCATGATTGCAATCATAGGGATCACAATCACGTCTTGAAAAAGTAGAACTGAGAAGGCAGATTTTCCGCCATGTGTTCTGAGCAAGCCTTTTTCAGAAAGCGTCTGTAACACGATAGCGGTTGATGACAGCGCTAGCATCATTCCTATGGCCAGGGACATCTTCCAATGTAATCCAATTACTGAAACAGATATTGCAGTGATCAATAAGGTTGTCAATATTACCTGAAGCCCACCAAGTCCAAGAATCGGCACCCTCAGCTTCCAAAGTTTTTTAGGCTCCAGCTCAAGCCCAATCAGGAACAGCATCATGACCACCCCAAACTCGGCGAAGTGCATGACATCGCCCACATCATCACCCACCAAACCGAGCGCGAAAGGCCCAATAATAATTCCAGCACCTAAATAACCAAGCACAGAACCTAGTCCCATGCGTTTTGCCAGTGTCACTCCGATTACTGCAGCCAGCAAAAAGATAAATGTCTGGTATAAGGCGCCCTGCATTTCCATTACAAATTCTCCCCCGACAGTAGTGAATCATCATCCCTTAATGATCGGATCAACTGTGCATAACGGTGCGCTTCATCAGCCAACTCAGAATCTGACAAAGCCAGTGCATCAAAAAGTACAAAAGGCTTTAAATAGCGCATGCCACAAAATATTGCCGTTTGCTCGAAGGGCTTTAGCAGCTCTTCAACCGGGTAATGATTAAAGCCTGTTGAGCCGTAACTGCTTTCACTGCCACCAATAGTTACGGCATTCATCAGAGACTTACCAGACAACTGATACCCCCCATCACCATAGGCAAATCCATAATCAAGCACGACATCTTGCCACTCCTTGAGCAACGAAGGTGAGCTGTACCAGTAAAATGGATGTTGGAAAATGATTATCTGGTGTTCTTTAAGAAGACGTTGCTCTTCTTCAACATCAATGAAGAAGTCTGGATACTTTTCATAGAGGTCGTTAAATGTCACTCCCTCCAGTTCACGAATAGCAGAAACCATCGCCCGGTTAGCGACTGATTGTTCGTAAGCTGGATGAGCGAATAAGATTAACACCTTGTTTTGCATAGTTTTTCCTGAGGTTGCCAGAATTGGCGTACTATGCTCTGAGTCTACACAAGATTGAATAAAATATAAATTACAGCTAGATGTAATAGATAAAATAAAAGCGGCCGAAGCCGCTTTCAATTGTGAATCGTTTATAGATCCCCTGATTCCCTACCTTGGGTGGTATATCCGTATACTCGTTTCCATGTTCCTATATTCTTCCAGACTCGATTTGTAGATTGTGTAATCTCCCTGACTACGCGGGCTACTTTATCAAAGTTATCGCTTTGCACAACAAGTCAAAATTGAAATTTATTAAGGCAAGCTTACATTCAGAACTTCTAATGTCATTTAAAATCAATGAGTTAGCATTAAAACATGCATTCTTAAGGTTGTTTTACTCGGGGCTTTTCAGCGATTTCGCAGATGCTTGTAAGAGATCTCGCACAAAGATGTAGGGCAATCTCCCAAAAGACAAAATTTAGATCCTGCCTACAGGATATAAAACCGAGTCTTCGTAACCGGTAATCACTTTGATAGGTCCGGAAAACTCTTCATTCAAGGCTAGATCGTCACTATCGACGATTAGAGGCTTACCATTTAATTGCTGCAACTTGGTTTTGGTAGCAATGACAATCAAGTTATCCCGGCCCAGTTGACGTAAAACTTTGGCGCTTAACTGCTGATTACCGCGACCAATAATATGGCCCTGCCCGCCAATGATGGTTATCACAGCCTTGACCTTCTCGGGATGAGCTTCGAGAAGCTCCAGGATATGCTTTTCATAGACATCCGGCTGAACCAGCCTCTGCTGAAAAACATGATCAATGCCCAACAAAGTGTTTTCGAGGCCTAGCGAATCCATCACAGCGGCGCAGGTTGTGCCTGAACCGATCAGGTAATGGACATCATCCTCCATCTGCTCCACCACATAGTCAGCAATATCCTGCACGACTAGAGCTTCAACTTCCTTACCACCGGACTTGGTAGATTGAACATAGCGATGCTCAGCCGGAACCTGCATTTCACCATATTTTTTAGCCCGTACATTACCTTTGCGGAAAGCTTCTTCATCGATATCCATGACCGAGGTTTCGAGCAGACTAACCAGCTCATTATTGAGCATTTGCTCAATGACAAGCCCAGCAGCTTTTGGGGTTACCGCATAAACGCCGGAATGAATCTTCACACCAGCAGGAATGCCAAGCACGGGGAGCTCTTCGCCAACCGCTTCATAGATGTTCCTGGCAGTTCCATCGCCGCCAGCAAAGAGAAATAAGTTAGCTTTTTTAGCAACGATTTTATTCGCTGCTTCTATTGTATCCTGTGCTGTCGATGCTCCCTCGTAGGAATAAACGCACTCATAATTAAAGCCGAGTTCTTTCAGAAGGTTTTCGCCCATGTCACCTGAGGCGGTGAAAAAAGTTAGCTGGTCTTTATAAGGCTTCAAAATTTCCAAAGTAATGCGTGCACGATTCGCCGACTGACTGACCGCGCCACGGGCAAAGGCTTCTGCACGAATGGCTTCGCCGTCACTACCTTTAAGGCCAACTTTACCGCCTATTCCGGCGAATGGATTAACAATAAAACCTAAATGGAACATGATGAAATATCTGGAATTTGAATGGGTTGACCTTGTCGATAGTAACGACAAAGCATCTGAATCATTCGCAAAGCACGAGTTGGGAACCCGAGCTCAAAGTAATCGGTTAAGCTCGCGTAAACTTGCTCTCTGAAAGTCTCAGCATCACCGGTTGGGTTGTTAAGGTTATCCAGGCTCAGTCTAAAAGGCAAATTGGCCGCCAATGCAAAAGCCCATTCCAAAGCCTGTGGTTTCTGCTCAACTTGGAAAAACTCCTGCTGCTGTTGCGCGGTACGGCCGTCAGCAGCATACCAATAACCATAGTCATCAAGCTGGCGGCGCTTTTCGCCAGCAATACACCAGTGCGCACACTCATGCAGAGCACTGGCAAAATAGTCATAGGTTGAATAAATGATAGCGGGCTTACCTTCAACTGCAGCCTGATAGAAAGGTTCTTCAGCACCCGCTTGCAGACATGTATTGCAGTCAGCAAACTCTTGATTGAAGAGTGCAACCAGATCCTCAACTTTGTGAAAGTCTTGGCTATATATCATCTAATATTCAGAATTATGAAAAGTGCTCAACCAGCTGCTGGCGGGTTAACAGAAAGACTCCATCACCGCCTTTTTCAAACTCAAGCCAGGTAAATGGCACGTCTGGGAAAGCTTCTTCCAGAGCTGGCCAGCTGTTGCCAACCTCAACGATTAGACAGCCCTGTTCGGTTAGGTGCTCAGCAGCCTGCTCTAAAATACGGCGGGTGATATCCAGCCCATCCTCACCTGAGCCAAGACCGATTTCAGGCTCATGTTGATATTCAGCAGGCATATCGGATAAATCTTCAGAATCAACATAAGGAGGATTGGAAACAATCAAATCAAACTGTTCATCAGCCAGCGATTCAAATAGATCAGAAACGGCTGTCTGAGCTTTCGGATAAAGCCCCAGGCGCTCATTGTTAATGTCGGCAACGGTAATGGCATCCTCGGAAATGTCGGACAGAACTACTTCAGCATCCTCAATATAGGCTGCAATGGCTAACCCAATACAACCACTACCACAGCATAAATCGAGAATCCGAGGGTTATCTGCCTCGAGCCAGGGATAGAAATCATTTTCGATCAGTTCTGCGATAGGCGAGCGCGGTACCAGCACACGCTCATCAATATAAAACTCTAAACCGCAAAAATAGGCTTTATTGGTGATGTAAGCTAAAGGTTTACGATGTTCAACACGCTCAAAAATCGCATGCGAAAGGTGCTTCTTCTCGTCTGCCAAAATTTTGGCTGTTAACATACCCTGAGGATAATCCTGCGGCAGGTCCAGCATTTGCAGCACTATGGCTACAGCTTCATCCCAGGCATTATCGGTGCCATGGCCGAAGTACAAATCAGACTGGTGAAACTGCGTGGCAGCAAAGCGAATGAAGTCAGCAACGGTCTCTAAGGACTGCTCTGCTTCCTGATAAATAGGGCTTAACGTCATGAGTTTCTCTCTTCCAGCATCCTTTTCATCGAATTATATACCAAATCGGACAGCTCATGGCGATGTTCTACATCAAACTCACGACAATCGATGGCTTCACCGACCTTAACCATTACAGGTTGATGCAAACGCATTCTTAACCATTTCTTTTTCGGCAGGACTTTATAGATATCCTGCATAACCACCGGAATAATCAGCGCATTAGTGTCAATGGCTAGTCGTATGCCACCTTTTTTCAGCGGTATCAGCTCACCATTTCTAGAGCGAGTTCCTTCCGGGAACATCCAGATACGAATGCCACTTTCCATTTTCTCACGCGCAATTTTTAAATCTTCGATTGCCTGCTGACGATTTTGTCTATTAATGGAAAGAATTTCAGCGGCTTTCATGGCGCTGGAAAGTAACGGCACACTGAACAGTTCCTTTTTAGAAATCATGCGGATACTGCCCGGCAATGCGGTAAAGGCCAGTGGAATATCATAAGCGCTGGAATGATTGCACATGATGATAACTCGGCGCCCTTCTTCAACTTGAGCTTCCAGATCGCCCTCTACCTGCCAGTTGATGCGTGCAGCTCGAATCAGGCGACCTGACCAGTCAACCAGGATCTTGTCCACCTTGGTGCGCAAATTCTTTTTCGAGAAGAAAGCAAAATAGAGGGTTTTAAGACTGTATTTACCGGTTGCCGCAATTGAGTATGTGATTACCCATAGGGCACGCAGGAAACCAGCTGGTCTTGGCTGTTTATCAGTTTGAGGTGCTGTTTGAGTTGTAGAATTCAAGGTGCTAGCTGGTCAATCAACAATGAAGTGGCAATGCTAGCCACTTTTTAACCGAACTTCCAGTATAAACTTGTAGCTTATTGTTTTCGCAATAAGCTACTGTGGCTCATAGAAACTGCTTAGATTTGGTTTACCGTCTGCAAAATCCAATTCTGCTATGGCGGAAGTTGGGAAATATCGTCCCTGGTGCGGCAGCCAACTGGCCAACAGGTTGGCAACTAACGGCATATGGCTGACCAACAGGATGGTGGACTGAGGTAATGCTTCAACATAGGATGCTGTCATTGCCGGATCTGATTCAGAACGTAATAACGGTTCCTGCTCTCTTAAGAAAGGACGAACTTTGGCATTCATAAGCTCCTGCTCAACAATATCAGCGGTTTGCTGGGCTCTTAAATAAGGGCTGGCCAGCATCAGCTCAAGTTCCAACTCCTGTAGCTTTAATATTTCCGCGAGCCGCTGTGACATTTGTGCCACATCCTGCTTGCCCGATTCAGACAGCTGACGCTCCCCATCAATATAGGGAGCATCACCATGGCGCATAATCCATACTTTCATAATCTATAGAAACAGTCCTTATCTGGAGTCCAAATAACTATTTTGTAAAATTCTGCTGATTAAAGGCTCTTAACTCATCAATCGCTTTTCCGTAAAGACGAGGACCGAACTGTGTGACCAGATGTCCCGCGGCAAAGCTGGCAAGTTTGCCACAATCGGCAAATGAGTATCCCTGAGTTAAACCATAGAGAAATGCACCGGCAAACATATCGCCAGCGCCATTGGTATCTACAGCTTTAACCGGATGAGCCTCGATAGTATGCAATTTATCACCATCAAAGAAGATAGCGCCTTTTTTACCAAGAGTAATAGCAACCTGCTTAGCGGATTGCTTCAAAACATCCATAGCCAGGTGAATATCAGATTGCTCGGTAAACTCGAGCGCTTCATCATCATTACAGAACAACAGATCAACGCCACCTTCAAGCAGCTGCTCAATTTGAGGTTTAAAGAAGCGCACCATATTGGGATCAGATAAAGTGGTGGCAACTTTTACGCCATTAGCCTGTGCATGTTTTTTAGCACTTATAGCGGCTAAATGTGCTTCTGGTGAACTAACCAGATAACCTTCGAGATACAGATATTGGCTGTCTGCAAGCGCATCAAAGTGAATGTCCTGCTCTTTAAGCTCGCTGCTGATACCGAGGAAAGTATTCATAGTTCTATCAGCATCAGGAGTTACCATTACCAGACACTTACCGGTTGTGCCGTGATTGTCTTCCAGCTGATGTAATCCATTGTCGACCCCTGCTGAGTTCAGATCCGAAGCATAAAACACACCAGCCTCATCTCGCCCTACCTTGCATGAGTGAAATGCCTTACCGCCTAATTGTGCCAGAGCAATCACGCTATTGGCAGCAGAGCCACCGGATGCACGTTGGTGAATATTGCCGTGTAGGTGACTTAACAGATAATCATGGCGCTCTTCATCGACCAGGGTCATAACACCTTTTTCGACTCCAAGACGCTCAAGTTCCTGCTCATTGACTTCTATTTCAATATCAACCAGCGCATTGCCCAGGGCATATAAATCATATTGCTTCATAAAATACTAATGCTTATAAAAGTTAATTTTGCGATGCAGGGATTATGCTATAATTCAACACATTATTGAATGCCTTATTAAGAACCAATCATTATGCCTGCATTATTTGTTGACCAGCTTACCGTTATTGATTTCGCTTTCTTTGACCCAGTCAGAGGGATTGTCGGTGAAAGCTGGATAGTTGATCTGGTGCTTGAGGGCGAGCTTGATGATCAGGGTATGGTTTTTGACTTTGGGGATGTCAAAAAGCGAATAAAACAAGCCATAGATGCCACGCTTGACCATAAATTCGCAGTGCCCAGTCAATACTCAGAGATGTCTATTACGCAAGACGGTGACAAACTGACACTCGAAATGCGCGATAAACAGGGGCGCTTTTATCAACATCAGTCCCCTGCTCAGGCTGTAGCACTGATAAAAGCAGAAAGCATTACTCGTGAGAGCGCGCTTCCGCTGTTGCAAGATGCCTGCTCTAAGGTAGTACCGGAGAACGTGAAGAAGATTTTCCTGAATCTTCGCACCGAGCAAATATCTGGTGATTATTATCATTATGCCCACGGCTTGAAAAAGCATCTGGGGGATTGCCAGCGTATTGCGCATGGACACCGCTCGCAGATCCATATCTTTGAAAATGGGCAAAGAAACAAAGACCTCGAAGCCTATTGGTGTGACTTATGGCGCGATATTTATATCGGTACAGCTGAAGATTTGCACAAAGACTTTGAAGATGACGGCATTCAATACTTTGAATTTGCCTACCGAAGCGAACAAGGCGAGTTTTCTTTGGTCATTCCTGCTGAACGTTGCCATATTATGGAACAGGACTCTACCGTTGAACTGATCGCACAACACATCGCCGATCAACTTAAGGAAGCACACCCAAAATCCGAGATTGAAGTTAGAGCCTTCGAAGGCGTTAACAAAGGCGCTATAGCATTTAGTTAAGGTTTAATACCAATGGACTACTGAGTCGGTTCTTCCGACTCGGGTTCCTCATTACTTTCAGTGCTATCCGTACCCTCGCCTGTTTCCCTTTCTCCTACACCCTTACTAGAGTCACCTTCGATTTCAGGCTCTTCTGGTTTTAACTCTGGATGCGGTATCTCCACGCCTTCCTCAGGGTGAGTGACCTTGCCATCATAAACACTTTCACAATAACCACCTGTTAACAAACCCACACCAGATTTGAGTAAGCCAACAACTGAACCGGTCACAGCATCAAAAGCGGTACGGAAGGTTTCGATTTCAGGTGAGCTAAGACTGCCATTTAAAGTCTGGCTATATTCCTTGCAACCTTCATCATTGAGAATCATAAATTCAAAATCATTAAAGGCCATAATGGAAAGATCAATATTGCCATCAAAGGCAAAACGATAATATTGGGTTGATGCAGCCACATCTCGAGTTTTTAGTACACCATTCTCGACCACCATATCGATATTGATCTGACCAAACATGGTATTACCTTTGTTGGCACCAAGGTTACTCAAGACACCTTGCATACTGACACCTTGCGATAACAATAAACCCGCTGGACCAGCTAGAACGAAGCCACCAATATCAAGTAAGCCAAACTCTTGGCTCTCCAGAAAACGTTCTAATACTTTATTCACGTTCAAATTAATTAACTGAACAGGCTCAGTATTAGCAACCTGAATCTGGCCATTCAAACTATCGAATATCGACTCCGGAGCCAAACCGGTAAAACTCAGATCAGCAAGACCATTAAGCTTACCGCGCAGAGCAACAGACTCCTCGTTATCAGGTCTAACAAGCTGACTTAACTCTAAATTCTCAAAGTTAAAATTAAACTTAGATAAATAACCTGGTTGTGATAAATCAATCACCCAGTCAGCGTCAAGGTCAGTATCATTAACCCTAATCTTGAGAGGACTGACGGTTATTTTTTGATTTCTTTGGGTGGCTTTTATATCAATGTCAGAGAAGACATCTTCGTCCTGCTGAGCTTTGGCAATTTTCAATTCGATATTGGTGAAAGCATTTTGAAGCTGCGAGTCGTACCACCGGCTGATCAATTGTCCATTTTTAACCAGTGATAAATTAGTGGCGGTCAAATCAACATCTGTTACCACCAGTGACTCCTTGCTGGTAACAGCATTACCATCAACATCAAGCCTCTCGACCAAACGTAAAATATCACCATTAAAATTTCGGATATTAAGATTGTTAACCAATACCGATTCTAAAGGTAATTTTGACTCACTATTATCCGATGAAATATCAACCTGCTCATCTGACTGCTTCGTAAAATCCAATGAAAGCTTACCCGACTGGTTAGTAAGACGCTCTAATACTAACCGACTTTCACTGATTGTGCCGCTGGTTGAGAGTTTTTGAATGGAGACTTGTTTAGACTGCAAACTCTCCGCATCAAGCTTGAAACTAGTATCCAGATTACTAACGTCATTTAAAGTAAATAGTGCTTGCTCAAGCACCAATGGCAGCTCATCAATTTCAAAACGGGCATTAACCACCTTGATTTCATCATCGGTTAAGGTTGCCAACATGGAAAGTTGATCAATGTTGATATCGGCTAAGAGTATCGACTGAAAAGGTAACGCTACCGCTTCTGCTGAATTCTTCGCACTTTTATCAGGTTTATTGGTACCGCTTAAATCAAGGTCTAGATTGACACCACTTAATTGAAATGTTGCGGCAGTCAAATTACCTGTATCACTGATTATCTCAGTGGCAAAAGTAGCCACAGTACCTGATGGCATCTTTATATCAGAAGCTTCAATATTGGCAGACGCTTTTGAGGGCCAGCTTCCTGGTTCAGCAATAACAAGTTTATGCTCTAGAATGACCGGTAGTTGCTTTACAGTGGCGTTAATGGACTGTGCCTGATAAGGGTCACCAAGCTCAAGATTAAGTTTTCCCTCAGTTATTGTCAGTTGACTTATCTGCACACCCGCAAAAGGGAATCGAATGTCTAGCTGTTCAGCTTCAGCGGCTGCAACTGATGCCGGCTCAGATTCATCCTGTGGATTGCTGTCTTGAGGTAACGATGAATAATTGACGTAGGGTTTTTCAAGTAGTAGCTTCTTAACATCAAAGGTACTACTAGACAAATCACCTTCGAGCTCAAGATGGTCATAACTGAGGTTATCCGAACTCAATGATTGAGATGATAGTGCGTATTGGCTGTTTTGTTCAGCATAAAAAGCTTCCCAATCATTCCATAAAGGTCGCTTACTTTTAACCAGGATTAGTTCACTAAACGTAGCAGCAAAATCTTTAACTGCAAGTTGATAACTCCCCTCAATATTAATATTGGTATTACCTAGCTTAACTGTTTCGACAAACAGGTCTTCAAAAGGCAAGTTTTCCAGTTCTATTTGCTGCTCAGGTACCCTGGTTGAGACTTGTTGGTTACTAGCAAGCTGAATATTGATATCAGCAGATTGTGAAGACAGCTCTTCAATCATAACGCTACTATCCTGAACGCTGGCTTTTAAATTCACCCCATTCAAGCTACTTTTGTCGGTCTTCAACTGCTTTATATCTGCAACAATGGTCGTATTACTTTGATTAAAAAAGTCATTGAGCTTGGCAAAAAGAAAAGTGCTACTTTGAGCAATAGGCAAGTCAGAAACAACCAGATTGATTCCATTGGCTTCGAGATAAACCTCGTCGTCAAAAATAAAGCTAGAATCATTAATTCGAATTTCAGAAACATTTAGATTTTCAAAAAAGAATGGCTCTTCTTCATTTGAACTCTCACCAGTAGTACTCTCACCATTAGTTTGGGCCAACTGATAATCAAATGGATATCGTATCGTTGCTTTATCCAATTCCACACTATCAATTAACAAACTGCTGAACAGTCCGCTGTAGGAAAGCTCCGCTGTTAACTGTTCAAATGTTACTGCAGGATTATCTTGCGGACCGATTCGAGTTCTAGCAATACTGACAGTTCCGGAGAATAGCGAAACATCGAGCTCTCCAACCTGAGAGCTCATGCCCAGCTGCTCTTCGATCTGCTTTTCTAAGAAAGCTTCTGAATTAATGAGGTAGACGAGAATCGAAACAGAAATCACCAGCAGAATAATCAATCCTGCCAGAACCCAGAGTAATCTCTTACCCCACTTCCATAACTTGGTCATAAGCTTCCTGTTTCGATTAAAAGTTAATGTTTAAATTAAAACAGCTACTAACGATTTAAGTCAAACTCTGTCCACACAGGTGCATGGTCAGATGGTCGTTCCATGGAGCGGATTTCATAATCAATATCCGATGCAACGGCTCTATCGTTTAACCAGTCACAAGCGAACACTGAATCTATTCGAAGGCCACGCTTCGGATCTCGCTCAAAGCCACGGCTACGGTAATCAAACCAGCTGAACTTGTCATCAACATCAGGGTTAATGGTTCTGTAGGTATCATGCAACCCCGTAGCCAATATCTTTTGTAGCCACTCGCGTTCTTCTGGTAAGAAACTGCATTTACCATCACGCAACCAACGTTTTCGATTCGGTTCACCAATGCCAATATCAATGTCTTCAGGAGAGATATTAATATCACCCAATACAATTGTTCGATGGTCACCCTTATCATTTTGCAGATAAGTTAATAAATCCGCATAAAACTTTTGTTTGTAGGGAAATTTCACCGGGTGTTCGCGATTTTCACCCTGCGGGAAGTAACCATTAAGAACCTTGATCACCTCATTACCATATTGAAAGCTGGTAATGATCATACGACGCTGCGCATCGTCTGGATCGGTTGGAAATCCTTTCTCAACAGCCAAAGGCTTCTGCTTGCTGAAAGTAGCTACCCCATAGTGGGCTTTACCACCATGAATTTCTATGTGATAGCCAAGATGTTCATACAGTTCAAACGGGAAAGCATCATCATGAACCTTGGTTTCCTGAATACAAATAATATCCGGATCATGTTTTTCGACCAGCGCTTCAATTTGATGTGCTCGTGTACGAATACTATTAATATTAAAAGTTACTATTTTCATTCAATATCCCGTTCTTTATTCAATTTAAATTTTCAAAAGTTTCTTTAATTAAAAGCCTAACTAATCAAACGCTCAGCCATTGCTTAAGTTTAGGTGACTGGTCTTTTTGGTCACTGCCATACACCAAATAAGCAGTATCCGCTACGCTGGCCCGCAATGTTACTTCAAATCGCATCAGTTCGTCTCGACGGAAACCACGCATAACCACTTTTTCACCGATTTCACATTCTGCCAGGCGTTTCGCAAATTCATCATTATCAATTTTAAGATCATTCATGCTGATCAACTGATCGCCTGCGGAGATACCCGCTTCACAAGCCGCTGAGTCCCAATATACCGATTTGACAGTGAGGCCCAGGTTTGCCCCCTGATAATCAATACCTAAACTGGGTTTGGGTTTATTATGCGGCATTTCATCTTTGACCTGCCCTTTATCATTACGATCATTTCTCGGCTGGAACACTAATTCCATATCAACTGTTTTCAATAACTCAGTTAAAGGTAGCTCATCGGTTGAATAGAGCGCTAGCTGAAAAAAGTCATCTAACTCTTTCTGATTCTGCTGGCCACAAACTTCTTTGGTGATAATTTGGATTGAATCGTTCTTCACGCCAACCTGAGGCTGTCCAAACTCCTGCCACAGTCGCACCATGACATCTCTCAGCGACTTCTGGTTATCTGTCAGTTTGCGGATCAGCAAATCCATACATAGAGCTATCAGAGCACCTTTACTGTAATAACTAACCACCGCATTCGGCGCATTCTCATCCTGCTTATAGAACTTGGTCCAGGCATCAAAACTGGAATCTGTGACTGACTGAATTAAACGCCCACGAGCACGCTGAACAGTGGTTATTGTCTTGGCAATGGTCAATAAATATTGCTTAATGGGAATGATGCCTGTCTGTACCAGGGCCAAATTATCATAGTAAGAGGTAAAACCCTCAAAAGCCCACAACAGCTCTGTGTGTGACTCACTCTGTGTATCGTAAGGTAAAAACTCGGCAGGCTTAATGCGTTTTACATTCCAGGTGTGGAAATACTCATGCGAACAAAGGTCGAGGAATGTCTGATACGAGTCTTTAACTTTTTCCGGATCATCACTGGGTAGCGGTAAATCCTCACGACTGCAATGTAATGCGGTTGAATTTCTGTGTTCAAGCCCACCAAAACCTTTGCCCAGCACATAAGTCATGAAAATATAGCGATCAACCGGTGCCGGCTCGCCAAAGAAACGTATGTGATGCTCGCAGATTTTAATGAGATCATTTTTTAGTCGCGCTTCATCAACTTTGTGCTGTCCGGTAAGTGCCATATGATGTGGAACTCCACATGCTTCAAAACTGATGAGTCTAAAGTCAGACATTTCAACCGGACAATCAATAAGCTCATCGTAGTTATGAGCCTGATACCAACCAAAGCCAAACTCTTTGGTACCATCAACAGGCTGCAAACCAGTAGCAACGCGCCAGCTCTTGAAGGCTTCACCAGCTGGTGGCTGAATATTTACTTTATACTGGGCCTCTTCCTGCCCTTTCACCGCTAGAAAGACACTGGTGCCATTGAAGAAACCATGTGTCTGATCAAGGTGCGCTCCACGCACTGATAAATCCCAGGCATAGACCTGATAACGTACCTCAATAGGCTTATCATTGCCTCCCAGGCTCTCCACTAACCAACGAGCCTTGTCCAGCTTTTTAACCGGCAGGGACTGTCCTGCAGACTCAGCCTTTATCCACTGAATGTGCTTGGCAAAATCACGAATCATATAACTGCCGGGAATCCAGTTGGGAAGATAGAGTTCGACTTCTGGGTCAGAGGCCTTATCCAGAGTTAAAGTAACTTCAAAAAGGTGTGCGTGTGGATCTATGGGAAGGATCTGGTATTGGATCATGAAGGACGTTTATTATCCTGACGGTGAGTTCTCGCATGATTATAGGCAATCGAATAAAAATTTGCAGGTCTTAGTGAAAAAATAGCTGCAGCCGGACTATTAAAGTCCAACCACAGCTACCCTATCGCTACGATAGTTTGCTCTTTGTCATACAGGATGAGGATATCGGTTATCACCTGGGAAGTTCCCTCCATCAGGCAAACCTTCAATCACGGCAACACTGGGTGTAGGGGTTGGCATCGCCCACTCCAGCCAGCCGGGAATAAATGCATTACCCGGAAGTGGCGGCTGATTAGCTTGTGGATGGATATGGCCTACGACACAGATTCTGTACCCCTGCATCACTACATAGGTATAGGCCTGGCGGGTTTGACCTGCCTGTGAGGTATTCACAAATACAGAGTTATTGAAATCTGCCAATGCCACCGCTTGTGCAGCATCCTGATTGGTGAAATGTGGAGGATATCCCCACTGACACTTGTTTTGATCCCATGGCATAATTATCTCCTTGACCTATCTAAATGGCCTGACAGTTCTGTACTATATAAGCCTGAATGGTACAGCGCTTAATGGAGTTCATAGCGATATGCTGAGCCAGACTGTTTGGAACAATGACTTCAATATCACCCTCCTCGTTGTTATAGCAACGAAAGCAATAACCCAGCTGCCCCAGCCTGGGGATTAACAATTGATCATCGGCAACCGCTACCCCAGCATTTCGCAACGCCTGTTTAAGAGCAGGAACATCAATATCACCCTGCTTGAAAGACTCATCCAGGCAGGTTATCAAAGGTAAGTCACTAGTAACGGACACACGATGAATATAACCAACACCACTGCCATCTTGACCTGCATAGTCCGGTAAGTAGCCCTGTGCCGTTGATTCTGCTTCAGCAATATATAGACCTGACCAGTCTGCGTCATTGCCAGCACTCTGCTGATAAATTGCAGCATTCCAGACATCAAAATTCGCTGCTTTATAACCGATTTCTCCTATCGATAATTGTCCTATTTCTATATCCATAGCTTTACTCCTTCACTGATGGTTTATGACTGACAACGCAATTTAATGCTTGGCTTGTGCAGCAACTTTTTCAAATGAGTTAACGGCTTTGGTGACGACATTAGAAGACTCGCCAGCCAGAGAAATTTTGGCAGAGCACCCCTTACAACTGAATGAGTCTCCAGCGACTAATCTCTTGACGTTAATTGCAATGGGTTGTTGACAATTTGGGCAATTAATCTGCGTAAACATAAATAACTCCTTGCTTGATTAGCTTTATAAATAAGGCTATGCCGGAGCATAGCCTTGACTTGAACACCACTTAGCCAGCTTCACCATAAACAGGCATTTCAATCGGTGAAATACTGTTAGTGAATGCCTGGATAATGGTTGTAACACCCTGTGGCAATGGGATTTGACCGGCATGAACCTTCACGCTGTATTGAGCGGAGTTGCTCTTCTCATAATGAGTATCACGAGAAGACGAACTAGCACTGTCATAACTTACGCTACCCGAAACTTCAGCGGAGAATACTCCGTATCCAACCTTTGCTGAGAAGCTTGACTGAGCGCTAAGCGCTTCTTCAGTTTTCTCATTGGTGGTTTCACTGAAGCTCGATTTAACTTCCATATCAAAACCAATAGAAACATCATCAACTGCTAATGAGTTCAAAGGCAGGATAGTTAACAGTGGTAAGTCAAACGTTGTTTTAACTTCGCTAATAGTCGGTTCCTGATCGGGTTGCGATGGGTCAACTGGGACCAGAACACCGCGTGACAGGGTCATCTTGATCAGCACGGGCTGATAATGATCTTTTCCATCATCGGTAGTTTCCTTAGCAAAACAGGTATCAAGTAAAAACTTGGTCTGTGTTGCCGCCATTGCTGAGTTCGCTTTTGCTGCCGCTAATAAAGGGGCACCAATCAAGTCACCCATTGGCAACCCTGTGAACTGCTCAGCCATACTGACTAATGGTGGTTGTGCATCAGACATAGTAAATCTCCTTATATTTAAAGTTTGTTAAGTTAAAGTGCAGAAGAGCCCAAACCCACTTCTTCTATCCTGGGATTTGTGCTCTTAGTGCTCGGTCATAACCTTCCACAAGTTTCTGCAATCCTTGTGGCGGTTCTTTGCAATCAATCACCACTTCTAGTGTGGCGTGATGCGATTTGCCCTGGCCATCATCTTTGGATTTACCAAGACGACCGGCTTTGGGCTTATCTGGGAATGCGATCTGAAGTTTGTCTTCCACCAGACTGATATCCAGATCGGTAGTAAACTTCAGCTCAGACAATTGGATGGAGTTAATTGGAATAAGGCTTAGCAGAGGCACACTAACGGTATGGGTCTCTACTCCATGTTTTGTCACGTTAGGATATTCAATATTGACCAACTTAGGCGCTAATGAGCCCGCTTTATCATGCCCCGCTTTTTTCAATGCAGCAGAAAGACTATTAAGTACATCTTTAATTTTCTCAGCCTGCTCGGCATCTTTACTGTCCAGTTCGGCAATCGCCGACAAAGCTGACTTCGCTAAATCATCGACATCAGAGTCTTCTTCATAACGTTCAAAAAACTCATCAAGAATCTCAAGATTTTTTTTCGCCACTACCGATGAAGCTGATAGTGCACTTTGCTGTATGGCGGAAACTAACTCTTCTAAATTAATCATCGTTTTACTCCCTTAAATAAGTCATATTTGCATCTGCTGACAAACAGCGTTCATGCGGTTAGGATGATTAAGTTATGCGACGGATTGAGATGAAAGTCCTTCTGGAAAGCTGGAGAAAGCTTGCGGAAAACTGGATATTATAAAACACATATATTTCAATCAGTTAAAGAACAAAAATAATTTTAACAATAGAAATAAAAACAAATAGCTGAAGAGAAAATGATGGAAAATAGCCCAATTCAAATTGGTGAGTGGCTTGTGGATGTTGAAAGTCATCAAATGCAACGCTTAGACGATGCAACTCAACAAGTCATATTTGAACCAAAAGTCATGAATGTCCTGGCGTGCCTAATCGAGCATGCAGGTCAAGTTGTCAGCTCTGAGGTACTGTTAGATCGCTGCTGGCCTAATCAATTCCTCAGCGATAACCCCTTGCACAAATGTATCACTCAGCTAAGAAAAGCTTTTAAGGATAGCTCCAGAAATCCAACTTATATTCAAACAATTCCCAAGCGGGGATACCGACTCATAGCACAAATAAGTAGTGAGCCAGACAACAACCAAATAACTGACATTGATATTATTCCCTACCCGGGAACCCGCAGCTTTGCCTATTCTGAAAGCAGGCTATTTTATGGTCGAGACTACGCCGTCCAGGAACTGCTCTACATCATGAAACAGCCAGCGACATCGTTCACAAAAAATTGTGTTCTGGTGGTGGGTGAATCCCTGGTCGGTAAAACTTCTTTAATTCATGCAGGCCTTAGGCCTGAACTTGAGCAGCAAGAGATAGAATTTCAATACATTGATGCAATATCTTCTCAGAGTGACTATGACCAACAGTTAAAAGCCCTGGAAGCAATTACAAGGATTGAAGATGATAAAGGGGGAAAAGTTAGTAAGCCAACCGTGATTCTGTTCGATCATATTGAGCTTGCTGTAATGTTACGAGAGGAACAGCAAGAACATGCACATGATGTCAGCGATTTTAAAAATAGGGTTAAACAACTACTAGATTTAGCATTAAAACTTTACGCCAATCCCAATGTGAAACTATTAATATGCCTAAATCCATTTAATCTAGGGTTACTTAAAAAATTTTCCGCATACCAATCTATCGTTGATAACGCCCATCTTTATACCGTTAACCGTCCAGCATCAACCGACGTTTACTTGGCAATCACTCAACCCGCAATTAACTCTGGATACACTTTTAAGACCTGCCCAAAGACCGGTAAAACCCTCGCCCAGGAGTTACACAAACTTTATGTAAAAAATCAATTAACCCTTAAACAGCTACAAGGCTTACTACTGGAGTTATGCCAACGAAGTCCTGATAAGCAATTGAGCTTTGATATCTATAATCAGATTAAGCGTGAAAGAACTGACCTATGGATGAATCGACAGTCACATATCAGAAATGAAATCAATACAAATACTAAAGCTCTGGATCCACTGCTGGCAATACTTATCAAAGTTAATTTTGACGGTGCATTCCACATCAAATTGACTGAAATACAATTAGACACTATTCAAAATAATGAAATGTTAAGGCTAGTTGGCGAACTAATCAGTAACGATTTACTCAGCTGTTATATAAAAAACAACGAGTCCTATATTCGCTTTATAAGCCAATCGGTCATACATGCACTCCCCTTCACCCAGCAATGGATAAACAAACATTACCAAAGCCTTATCACTAAAGAGCATATTTCGGCGAATTGTGAGTTATGGAAAACACATAATCAAAGCAGCGGGTATTTATTGTCGCCTGGAAAGCCGCTTGAAGATGCCAGGCAACTCATGGAATTAAAGGGAAAAGAGCTCGCTCAGCCACACAAGGACTATATTCGCGCATCATTAAAAGCCGAGAAAAGAAAAAATAGAATAAAATCCATAATGGTAGCGGCAGTATGTATCCTTTCTCTGACTTCAACCAGTGCATTGCTGGTAGCCAATAACGCAAGAATAAGCCAACAAAATGCCAGAAATAACGCCGAACAGTTGATTGCTTTCATGAATCAGGAATTAAAGCGGGAGCTGATCCCTCTTGGTAAGCTGGACTTAATGGAGAGTCTCGGCATTGAGATTATCAACTACTTCAATAGTAGTGGGATTGATAGCTCAAGTGCTCAGCTTCACAATGCCATGGCACAAAGACTATTAGGTGAAGTTTATACTCAGCAGGGACATCATGACAAAGCTAACCACTTTTTCGAGCAAGCAACGAGCTTGTTAAACACTTTGGTTGAAAGCCAGCTTGAATCAAGCTCACTATACAATGACATTATTTATGAATTAGGACAGGTTAGTTATTGGCAAGGATATCTGAGCTATTTAAATAATGATTATTCGCAGACTCGTCATTACTGGGAAGCTTACTTTAATCATTCAACCCAGCTTATAGTTCTATCACCCGAAAACAGTCGCTATCTTAATGAGCTTTCCTATGCACATAATAATCTTGGCACACTGGAATTACTCGAACACGAGTATCAAGATGCGCTACACCATTTCGAGCAATCAGCCGAACTCAAGCAGCGACTACTCAAAGAAAGCAACTTGGATATCACAACGGAGCTGGTCGACACCTACTCATGGATTGCACGAACTTATGACTACCTTGGAGAAACCCACAAGAGTAGAGCTCAATATCAGAAGCAACTTGAAACCCTCCTGGCATTAAAGCAACAGCAAGATATCAATAAAGCACAACAATATTACCTTGCAGTAGCCTATCAAAACCTGGCCAATTTAAATTTTGTACTTAATGATATTCAACCATCGCTTGCTCAACTCAATAGCTCACTGCTCCTTCTTGATGAGCTGATTTCATATGAACCCACTAATGTGGAATATCAAGAATCAAAAGTATTCACCCTCATAATGCAGGGGCAGCTTTACCGTATTCAAGGCCAATATGATCTCGCTCAACTTCAGCTCAATAAAGCTCTGACACTTAATCAATCATTACAACCTGAAACGATTGGCCATGCTTCGCAAAAAGCTGAGTTCTATCAAAGTAAAATCTATTATGAACTGGGGCGCTATCACCAGGCACAAGGATATATAAAAAGTGCTGATGACTACTACCAAAAGGCTTTAACCCAAAACATACAAAAAAGCGGAGATAGTTACCATCAGGAATTATTCGCACTGCTCCACCTTAGAACAGCAGAGCTTAAAATGGCTCAAAAAAGGGATCAAACAATAACGGACTCAATACGATCGGAGCTTCAAATGGCCGAACAGATATTCGAACAATTGACAAAGAACAACCGTTCTTTACGCTATCAACTACCCTTTTGCCAAATTAAACACTACCTAAAAAAACAAGCAGTAAACAAATGTTCAACAACAGAAGGTGGAACTCTTAGCGTTCTTGATACCCATCCCGAATACAACAACCTATTCGAAACACCAATAGCAAACTAAAAAAGGAAAATCTATGAAAACAGAACTGACAGTGGTTTATGTTGGAGCAAATGGAAACTCTAACCTGGGAAAATATTTCTATAGCTACGATCCAGAAATACTGCTGGTCGAAGAGTGCGAATGCCCGCTCATCTTCACCCTCTCAGAAGCAACCCTACCTCACTACGAAATTGTTGATATATTCTTCTCAGGTTCCGGCAAGCAATTTAAAGATGTCAAAGTGTCAGAAGACAAAAGAAGCATCAGCTTTGTTGATATCAATACCAAAAAGCAACTGATAAGCCTTTCGATCCTGGTTAAAGATACCAAGCTGGGCAACCTGATCAACTGTGATCCTCAAGTAATGAATAAGCCACCAAATTAATAGCACTTCTAAGCCCAAAAAAAAGGCCCCAGGTCATAAGACTGGGGCCATACATATCAGCTAAAGTTATTTTGAAATAATTAACAATAATAACCTCCTATAATCGTAAAAATGCAAATATCACTCGAAAAATCGCCTCTTTATTACCAATAAAACTTGAGATTTTCCTATTTATTTGGCTCTAACAATTTCAAATACAAATTTAACAATTGTATAAAAAAAACTCAGGCCGAAGCCTGAGTAAAGTGAATAGGAGATATTTTATGATTATAAGAATTCTACACTCTGATGCGCTTTCTCAAGAAGAAGCCAAGCATCAGTAACAACAACCAGTTGGTGCTACCACCACCGCCAGAACCGCCTTCAGTACCACCAGTAGAAGGAGCTGCTGATACTTCAACATCAACGGTTTTCTCGACCTGTAGAGATCCATCACTGACCACAAGTGTGAAAGTGTAGGAACCGGCAGCCAGACCGCTTACAGAAGTTGTTGCAGCGGAACTGTTTTCGATAGTACCTGAGCCAGACCAGTTGAAGATTAAACTATCACCATCAGGATCATAGGTACCTGAAGCATTCAAGCTAGCGCTTTGACCTTCAGTGATAGTGATCTCATCAGACTCCAGCACGACCACTGGTGCGTCATTGACGCCGCTAACATTAACCATGAACTTGGTTGTTGCGCGATCCGTTGGCTGGTTATCATCATGAACCGTCACAGTAACTTCAGTCATGCCTGAGAAGTTTTCATTAGCAATCAGGTCAAAGGTTGCACCATTGTGGTGTCCATTAACAACCGCAGTCACACCTTCACCGTGAACACTAATGGTGTTTGAAACATTGTTGTTATCCATGTAAGCAACTTGAATGCCTTCAATGGTGCCCTCTTCTACCATGGACTGGTCATCAATGCTGAATAGCGTGATGTTTGAAGGCGAAGTTAAACTAGCCGTTAAAGCTTTAGTGCCCACTCCGTCCATTGTCAGCATAGAAGTTACATCAAAACTTTGACCAATTGCTTCAGGCTTAACTTTAACCTTAAACGCAACTTCAAAGGCTGTTACTTCAGGTCCGTTGTAGTCAAAGCAGATAGCCATATCATCGCGTAAGTAGTTCTCAAGTTGACCATAACCGTCAAAACCTGGCACTACACTTTGATTGAGGTATCCATCAATAGGTGCACCTGCCCATGGGCTTGCGCCACCATGCACACCGGCTGTTGCAGAATACTCAACACGGAGGTTGCTTTGGAATGGTGAACCGTTACCAATGTAATGGCCAAAGTTCAGGTTGTCATAAGCATAAACCATTTCATAAGCGCCAGTAGCTGAACTGTAGTCACGAGCAAGGATAAGCTGCGCATCGACAGAAGTTGTTGAGCTGGTGTTTGGCTCCCAATCTGCACAACCTCTGAAGGTACAGGAAGTACCGGTTACATGCTGAAGATTATCCCACTCGATTAGCACGTGAGTGCCTTCGTTCTGTTGATTCACCAGACGCACGAAGCTTATACCTGAGGCTTCAGCTTCAACACCTGTGTCAACGTAAGGAGCACCAAATTCCATGCCTTGAGCACCGAATCCAGCCAGGCCATACCAGAACACACCCATGTTCGCGATAGATGGGGCTTTGTAATTCTCATTGAATGCCATATTGGTATATGCACCGAAGAATCCTGGTGCCATGCCATGCAAGTCCACCATGCCATTACCCCAGATGTATAGGCTGTTACTGTTGAATGTATTACCTTCCTGATAGTTGAACAGAGCGTAAGCCTCACCTGATGAAGCACGTTCATCCTGGAAGATCTCATTCAAGGTCACTTGCAATCCAGGCTGTCTGTTACTCTCTGGAGCATTCTCAAGTGGAGAGAAACCAAAGTCATACAGGTTCACATAACCGCCATCACCCACCGGTGTACGACATGACGCATCAGTTAGAGAGTCGGTAATAATATACTCACGCTTACGATCGCGACTATCTGTTTGAATTCCGGTTACTGTAAAGCTGTTACCTTCCTGAGAAATATCAGCATTTACAAATCGGTTATCGACAAGTTGAACGCTGCCATCAACCAACTCAAGGCCTTCTGGAATGTCAGACGTCAGGTTAAAGCTACGATCAGAACCACTCAGGTTAGCGCTAACAGAAACGGTGTAATCAATGACGTCTCCAACAACCGCACCATTCTGGCTGGCTGTCAAATTAATGCCGTCTTTTTTACGTACAAGGTTAGTAGAGATCAGACCGATGTTATCTGGATTATTTCCGTCAGTACCAAATTCAATTGCAGTGTAATACTTTTGACCTTCTGCAAAATCAGTGTCATCAAGATGTAAAGTCACATCATAGAAATTATCCATGTTGGTGCTAGCTGGCGCTTCAACATTCAGGTATGTAGCCTGATCACCCATAACAACGGCAGTAGCTACTTTGTGCTTGAAAACTGCATCTTCATAGCCTAGGTAAGCTCTAGTGTTATAGTTATGCTCCTGCCACACTACCCAGTAGTTTCCAGCTTCAGGATTTGGAATATTGCACCAGTCCATCAAATCAGTTGAGTCAATGACCGATTTACAGATAGCTTCATTGTCATAATCAATAACACCATCTTCATTAGCGTCAATACCTACATAAATACCAGCATTACCAATTGGCTTAGTGTACTCATTCGGATTAATAGCAGCTCCGCTTTCCAGAACTTCAGCAACGAAACGCTTAGCACCTTCTGGAACTGTTACCCAGGTTACTTTAACGCGATCCAGATCCTCAGCAACTTCAAACAAATTAGAACCACTACCTGAGTTACGCTCAACCAGTTCAACTTCTTCAATATTCGCTAAAACTGGCTCGTAAGCAGCAACATTCAAGTTTGGTGCTTCGCCCAACGCTAGATCTTTAATGGTATGACTGCTTTGAGCTGAGAAAACGTTGTACTCAACCACTTCAGGCAAAGTACCGCTATCCAGTTCCATCTCAACATTCATACTGGCAACAGGAACTGCCGGATTTTCATGAGTAAGATGTACTTGTCCAAATACTGATAACCCACGAGGCGAAGCATGTACGCTACGAGAGTCAATCCATGAACCATTAATGATGATGCGCTGAGTTTCGCCAGCCTTTAGTGAGAACGTGCTTGGGAAAGCTTCAATCTCAACACTGTACTCATCTGTTTCAGTTGACACTGTCCAGGTTCCATCAACAGTTGCTGTCACTTCACGAACCCAGCTACAGCTACGGTAGCAGCTTGAATCAACCATATTCGGGGTATTTAAAGCACCAATGTTACCGCCTTGATGTGGATTAGCGATAGCGTAGTGTTCAACTGGAACATGCATGATCAATCCAGAGTGGATCGCTTTATCAACTTGAGCAATACCCGAACCATAGAACCAAGGATTGGCAAGCTCAGGACGACCGAACTGATCACCAACCAGATCATTAGCTGTTAATTGCAATGCCGACATCACTTCAGACGGCGACCAATCTGGGCGAGCCTGCTTAATCAACGCCAACGCACCTGCAATATGAGGGCTCGACATTGATGTACCACTGATAGAGTTAAAATCAGTTGCGCTGGCATATTGTGTGAAAGGCTGATCCGAAGAATAAGCTGAGTAAATATCAGAACCTGGAGCAGTAATACCAGGGGCTGTAGACTCACGGTATTCTTCTAAATATGCATGACCAATTGAACTGAATGGTGAAATGGCATCCTGACGTGCAGTATCAATCGTGCGCGTAACTTCGGTTGCAGGAATGGTGCCATAGTGACCATCCAAATCGTTCAACCAGGCAACAACGACATCGCCATCATAACGATCCATTTGAACCGTTGGAATGTTATGTGGCAAGTTTGGATAGATGTCCTGTGATGAATCAGCAGTATTATAAATTACTACGGCAGCACCGCCACCAGCAGCAACATTTGCTGACTTATCAATTAGGGCGTTTATACCACGCTCACAGAAAACGATTTCTCCATTGGCAAAAGTTCCCGCAGGAAATGGTATTGAACACAGCGAGTCACCGTAATCAGCAGCTAAAACCATTGGGCCAGAAACTGGCGCTTTGTTGATACCCTGAACATCGGTGCGATATGCCGCTGGGAGAGAAGCACCGTTATAAGATAAATCCTGTAACTGAGCCGCTGTTTGGACATTGAACTTACGTCCATGCTGGCTTGAAGCTACTGATAGCAACCAAGGAGATACGTGGTTTACAGAACGGTAGACACCTGCGTTACCGGCAGAAGCTGCAACGTTAATACCCGATTCATGAGCAGATAAGAAAGAAAGCTCTACTGGGTCATTATGCGAATCATAACCGCCAGAAATTGAATAGTTGATAACATCAACGCCATCTAGAATAGCCTGCTCAATTGCAGGGATAATTGCACTGCTAGGACAGCCAACCCACTTATCACCACCGTTTCCAGGGTAACAAACCTGATAAGAAATAATATTCGCATGAGGAGCAATACCCGACATTTGCGGAATCACATAACCGGTATCAATACCTTCATGAGTTTGCGCAATTGCTGGAATTTTATACGGCACATCATATAAAACATTACCCGCAGCAATACTGGCAGTGTGTGAACCGTGCCCCTGGTGGTCTTCACCAACCGCCGGACGTGTTTCAGTAAACTCGGGATCGCTGAAGACATCGGTAATGATAGGAGTCGACCAGACACCAATAAGCTTGTCATTACATAAATACTGGAAAGCTTCCGCGCTACAATCATGCAGAAAATTGCCAGAGCCTAATGGATTCTGAACGGTATAGCCGTCATCACCTGTAGCTGCAAAAGAAGGATGCTGAGTATTAATACCGGTATCGATAACACCGATAAGCATACCCTCACCTTTTATGCCATCTGGATTACCCGGGATAGTAGTATCAACCCAGGCATTAGGAACACCAGTACGTTCTGGTGCGATATCCATTAATAGCTCATGACGCACATCTCTGGAAATATAAGCAACTTCGCTTAGCTTCGACAGGCGCTCTGCCTCGTCCTGAGTCATTTCAGCAATCACGGCATTAATAGCAATCTGGTGTTGCTTTTTGACATTCAGGTTAACGCCAACCGAACCGGCTTTACTAATCAATGCCGCCTGCTCACTTTTCAGTTTACTGGTATAGGCAGCAATTTTAGAATTGGATTTAAGATCGACTTTTCTTGGACCTAAAGACTTATTTGAGAACAGATCCTTGGTGGATTCAAAACCACTATCGTCACCTTTATAAAGAGCAGCTGGTGCACTTTTTAATTGAATAATATAATTGTGACGACCTGAAATATTATCTTCAGCCTTAAACTTTACTTTTGGGCTTAACTTAACGTTTCCACCCATACCTTCAAGCAAAGAGATATCTGAAGTTTCGTAGCCTGACTCTACTCGCGACTTTGCAGCCTCAGGGCTGATATTAATGGGCTCTAGCTGATAGCCTGAACCTCCGACTGCGCTTGCAGTAGCTGCTATGCCAGCTGAATAAACAGCGGCTACAACAACTGAAGCAATGGTTTTGATTTTCACGACTGTACTCCTATAAATTGAATAAATTTTTTTATAGCGCCAGTACGTATAGCACAACCAAAACTAATACCCAGAAGCATAAAATGTACGAAATTGTACGAGCAGGAAGAGATCAAAGACTTCCGCAATCTTTGTACGAAATTGTACGAATCTTATTTACTGGTTGGACAAGCTTTCAAGTCGTTGCTAGACTCGATTTACTGTCAATAAAATACAGTAGACGACCCTCTAACGGGTTTACCTATGAAGAAACTTTTCCTTTTATTAATACTGTTTTCATTAAGCACCATTTCTCTATCGGTCATTGCCACCGAGAACGCCCCTATTGAAACTGCAACAATAGAAATCGAAGCTGTTGATGAAACACAAATTCCAAAGGAAAAAGAATCACAAGAAACGAATACATCAGAGTATCAACAGACTGGTGAATGGCAATTTTCGCTAAGCTTAGGTTATGGCCAGGTTGAAAGCATCATCAGTAATGTCGATGACTATGATCTATACCTGCTTCCAAGCATTAGCTATTACGGTGACAATTTTTTCCTCGACAATACCACCATCGGCTACACACTGTTTGAAGACTCTGAGCTGTATATCGATTTGGTGGGACGTCTTAACGATGACGGTATCTATTTCAAGCTTGATGATTTCGGAGTGTTCACCGCTCTAGGCATTCAGCCACCCCTCAGAGACCCAAGAATTCAACCCGAAGATATTAAACGTGATATCTCCTACTTAGCTGGCCTCGCCATTAACTATTCGATCGGTGACTTTGACATACGCTCAGGTTATTACCAGGACATCACAGATGTTCATAATGGTTACGAAGTTGACCTGTCCATTTCCTATGGATTTATGATTACTGATAAATGGTCGTTAGGCATAAGAGGTAGTGCTATACATAAGAGTAAAAAGCTGCTCAACTATTATTATGGAATCACTCCTGAAGAAGGCTTGTTACCAATATTCACCTACCAGCCGAATTCTTCAGGCACCAATTACGCTTTTAGCCTCGACTCGGAGTACCAAATAAATTCTTCCTGGTCCTGGCAGTTAAATTACCGGAGAAGCTTTTTATCACACGAAATCACTGACAGTGAAATTATCAGCACGGATGAACCAGACACTTACTTTCTGGGTATAAAATATCGATTCTAGGACTTATGATGAAGCGACCTGTATTTGCTATTTCACTAACAACTTACCTCCTGGTAGGAAGTTACTGTTTGGCCACGCAACAGGAACATAACTGGAGTCCAGAATCCCCCATCGAGGATATGACAGCAACCCTGACCATCAAGCCAACAACCTGTGTGGTTAAACAACAGGGCGAAATCTGCAAACAGGGAATCATCATATCGTTTGTCAGTAAGCAACCCCATAATTTATGCATCTATCAGGTACCCAAAGAGACTCCCCTTTGGTGCAAAGAGCAAACCAGGCAAGCCGAACTTAACGTCACCGTAACCGCCAATAAAAGTATTGAACTTCAGGCGGTTGATGAAGATAAAGGATTAGTTTTAGCAACCAGTAGTTTTATCCATAGTGTTTTCGAGCCCGTTGATAAAAGAAAACGTCGAAACTACGGCATAGGGATCTTATAGCCATGTTAGATTGTAATATTCTGCTAATCGAAGATGACTTGCCATTGGCTCAACTCATTGAGGAGTACCTTACTGCGCATGGTTTTTTGATTACCCACATTGCAAAAGGCCTTGATGCAAAAAAAGTCGCCAACCCAGAGTCTTTTGATCTAATTTTATGTGATGTCATGCTGCCGGATATTGATGGTTTTAACCTGAAAAACATTTTAGAACAGACCTTTCATTGCCCGATTATCTTCATGACTGCACTGAGCGATGATGAAGATCAGATAAGAGGGCTGGAGCTGGGAGCGATTGATTATATTGTTAAACCGGTAGAGCCCAACGTCCTACTTGCCCGAATCAAAGCCAATCTACGTAAAACAAAGCCTCTCAAATCTCAAGACATATTAACGATTAGCGATTTAGAGCTTAATAAAAATCAAAAAGTAGCGACCGTAGCCAACAAGCCATTGGATTTAACCAGCCAAGATTTTGACCTGCTATGGGTGTTCGCAATCAATCAAGGCAAAGTGCTTTCCAGAGAATTTCTATTCCAGGCAATTATTGGTCGGGAATATAACGGTATGGATAGAACCGTTGATGCCAGAACCAGCCGCTTGCGTGCCAAAATAGACAGCTTCAAAATACCCGGTCTGGTCATACGTACAGTATGGGGCAAAGGCTATTTATTTACCTATACCAAAGAAGTAGAAGCTCAATGAAGTTCCAGTTCTTTAGGTTTTATGCACTGATAATCCTGGCAGGTGCACTATTGATTTGGTCGTTTAACCAAATTTATAACGCCATTCAGGATGACAATGCCAACTATCAAATAGAAGTGGATTATTTTTTTGATGGACTTAGCTCAGATAGCAAAAGAGGTACAAAGCCATTACCTAATCTTTTGACCATTGAAGCTGCCAGCTTAGCTTTGCCACCAGATATCCAGCAGATGGTTGAACAAGGCAAGGTTATTGCCATCACAGATGATAGCGATCAGACCTTTTACTATAAAAAAGATCTCAATAGTGGACAGCTGATGCAGTTCGGTCCTTTTATGCATCAGAAGAAAGCAACCTCCTTTGAACCTTATGTAGTACCTCTTTTTTACAGCAGCCTCGCGTTTCTCATACTGCTCATGATGCGTCCCATTTTTCGCGACCTATATAAACTGCAACAGGATGCAGTGGATTTCGGATTAAAGCCCTCCCCTATGAAGCGTTCTGTTAAGGAGTCTTCAAACATTTATCCTCTGGCTCGGGCCTTTTATACCATGTCCGACAAAGTCTTAAACTTTAT
This sequence comes from Kangiella aquimarina DSM 16071, assembly GCF_000374105.1. Taxonomy (GTDB): domain Bacteria; phylum Pseudomonadota; class Gammaproteobacteria; order Enterobacterales; family Kangiellaceae; genus Kangiella; species Kangiella aquimarina. The sequence continues at coordinate 1,319,188 of NZ_KB893650.1, read as the reverse complement.
CCAGATGAATAAAGATTTGTCGCGGACTATTTCTCATGAAATACGGACGCCACTGGCACGCATGAAGTTTATGTTGGAACTGATTTCGCCCAATATTAAAACTTCGCAAAAAGAACGAATACAAAACGATATTTCCGAGATTGAATCACTGGTCAATGACTATTTGTCCTTCGCCAAAGTGGAAAATGAAACTGACACACTCCATTTTGAAGTGCTTTCCATAAAAGACTTTCTCAAAGAGATATACGAAAAATTCTCAATATATGAAGAGCAAACCGTTATTCATTGTCATAGCGATGATGTACAGGTTTGCTTCGACAAATCATCAATGTCGATCGCCATTCAAAACCTGCTCACCAATGCCATCCGCTTTTCGGATAAACAGATCAGTTTGAATTTCTCACTGGTTGATAACAACTGTGTGCTATCAGTGGAAGACGATGGTCCGGGCGTGGGAGACAATGCCCAGCAGTTGATGCAGCCTTTCAGCCGCGAGAACGTAAAAGAACAGAATCACAAAGGATTTGGCTTAGGGCTATATATCGTCCGCAAAGTAGCAATCTGGCATGAGGGCGAGTTTTCCATTTCTAAATCCGATGCACTTGGTGGCGCCAAGATGGAAATACGTTGGCCAAGAAACCTACCGCATAGCTAAGTGTTCAGAGCTTCTTACTAGAATTGCCAAATATCAACAGCCATTAACAGTGCTTGTTACTGTAACGCAGTTTATTTAGGTCTATAAGATTGAAAAGAGATGGTGCCCAGGGCCGGAGTCGAACCGGCACGGTGTTGCCACCGAGGGATTTTAAGTCCCTTGCGTCTACCAATTTCGCCACCTGGGCAGATGACTTGTCTCGCACCTTGCTTTACAGCTTAGGTCTGATTATGGAGGCTGAGGCCGGAGTCGAACCGACGTCCACGGATTTGCAATCCGCTGTATAGCCACTCTACCACTCAGCCATAAATCAGTTTTACTGGTGCTGATATAAAAAACCTCGGCCTAGAAGCACCGAGGTTTTGAATTTGGAGCGGGAAACGAGATTCGAACTCGCGACCCCAACCTTGGCAAGGTTGTGCTCTACCAGCTGAGCTATTCCCGCGTCATTTGATGGCGTGCATTTTACTGTGAAATCTTTATGTGTCAACACAAAAAATCAATTTTTTTAGCACGCTTCCTGATGCTGATTAAGGCTTGAACAATGTGTTGTTTTTTTAGCCTTTAATCCTGGTGCCGCGTCAGGAGCTGGTTATTATGCGTCATTCTCCGAGCTTGTCAAGTATGGCCAGGCAGCTTTTAAATAGCTGTACATAGACCACAATGTTAATAGCGCAGCTAACCAGATAAAGACAAAGCCAAAGGTCTTGGGCAGCCCAAATACACTCTGCGGCGCCAATAGGAATAGGAAGATGGCAAACATCTGACAAACCGTTTTAGCCTTGCCGATAAAAGAAACACCAACAACCGCGCGATTGCCTACTTCCGCCATCCACTCTCGCAATGCGGAAATCGTGATTTCACGGCCAATAATAACCATTGCAGGGACTGCCAGCCATAGACTGCCCTCACGCTCAACCAGCAGAATCAAAGTGATTGCCACCATCAACTTATCAGCAACTGGGTCAAGAAAAGCGCCAAAAGGCGACTCAATATTCATGCGACGCGCCAAAAAGCCGTCTAACCAATCAGTAGCTGCCGCAAAACAGAAAATACCAAGCGTAATCCAACGTGCAACTGGATCATCAATATAGAAAAAGATAACGAACATTGGGACCAGCAATATCCGAAAAGCAGTTAATACGTTAGGCAAGTTCCACATGGCTTGATTTAGGTTCCTGATTGATTGTTATTGACGGGCTCATTGTAGCGGATTGTTTTTAAGAAATACCGCTAACTATGCAAATAATCATAAATTTTTTGCGCCAGCGACAGACTGATTCCCGGAGCTCCAGCGATCTCCTTAACGCTGGCACCTTCGACTTCCTGCCAGCCTCCAAAATGCCTCAGCAGCGCCTGACGTCGCTTAGCACCAACGCCTGGAATTTCTTCCAGCATCGACTTAGTGGCGGACTTCTTGCGCTGGTGGCGGTGCTTGGTAATCGCAAAGCGATGCGCTTCATCGCGAATATGCTGAATAAAGTGCAGCGCTTTCGAGTCATCCTCTAGCAGCAATGGCTGATGCTGGCCTGGAAACCAGATTTGCTCCATACCGACTTTACGGTCACTACCCTTGGAAACACCAATCAAATAAATGGACTTGAGCTCCAGCTCATTAAAGACCTCTTCAGCCTTTGCCAGCTGCCCTTTACCGCCATCAACGATCACCAAGTCTGGCAGAGGCTGTTGTTCGTCTCTAAGACGCTTGTAACGTCGCGTCAGGGCCTGCTGCATGGCCGCATAATCATCACCACCGGTAATCCCTGAAATATTAAAGATGCGGTAATCGGCTTTTTTCGGGCCATTCTCATCAAACACCACACAGGAAGCGACCGTCTGCTTACCCTGTGTATGGCTGATATCAAAACACTCCACATGCTTCGGCATCTGTTCCATCTGCAGGGATTTTTGCAAGTCCAGCAAACGCTGAGTGAAGTTAGACTTACTGTTAAGCTTGGCACGCAACGAATGCTCTGCGTTCTTGTTGGCAAAGGTTTGCCATTCCTTAACCTGCCCTCGACTGGCCTGGCGCAGTGTCACTTTCGAGCCACGTTGCTGACTGAACGCTTCCTGCAATGCCTCTAAATCTTCCGGTAAATTCTCAATAACTACCTGTTTCGGAATTTCAGCGCCCGACAGATAATAAAAACCCAGAAAAGTCGATACGATTTCCTGCAGATCACTATGCTTCGGTACTTTCGGGAAATAGGTTTTGTTGCCAACTATCATTCCCTGTCGGATAAACACCAGCAGAATGCAGCAGACACCAGAAGCATAAGCCACACCAATAACATCCATATCGCTAGCATTGCCGCTGATCACAGACTGCTGCATAACATGACGCATCTGCTTAATTTGATCACGATAACGCGCCGCAATTTCAAACTCTAAATTCTGGCTGGCCACATCCATCTTCTTTTGCAAACGCTTGATGACCTGCTCGCTTTTGCCCTGATAGAAAAGTTTTACGTTCTCAACGTCCTTGGCGTACTCTTCCTTAGAGATATAGCCGACGCAGGGCGCAGTACAGCGCTTAATTTGATATTGCAGGCAGGGACGAGAGCGATTGGCAAAATAACTGTCTTCGCATTGACGGATCTGAAAGGTTTTCTGGATCAGCGACAAACTCTGGCGCACCGCGCTGGTGCTGGGAAAAGGTCCGAAGTAATCGCCCTTCTCTTTTTTAGCGCCACGATGATAGGCCAGACGCGGAAAATCGCCCGCCGATAAAAAGACGAAGGGATAAGACTTGTCATCACGAAACAGAACATTAAAGCGCGGCTTATATTTTTTAATCAGGTTATTTTCGAGCAGCAGTGCTTCGGTTTCAGTTTCCGTAACCGTGGTATGAATATCTTCGATATAAGTTACCAGCAATTCAGTCTTGGGCGACTGATGCTGTTTAACGAAATAGCTTTTAACACGATTGGAAAGATTTTTGGCTTTACCGACATAGAGGGTTTCGCCATCTTTGCCCAGCATCTGGTAGACACCGGGCTTTTTGCTCAGGTGAGCAAGGATTTTCTTGATTTGGGGTTTGATTGAAGAAGTATTGTCGTCCACTGGACTCATCAGGTTCTCTGCTGCTCAATGATTATTGGGCTTCGATCACTTTATAGCGCAGCGCCATGTGCGTCAGGCTCACATCATTCTCAACACCCAGCTTTTCAAATAAACGATAGCGGTAACTGTTCACCGTCTTCGGACTTAAATGCAGCTTATCGGAAATAGCCTGAACTTTTTCACCGCGCGTAATCATCAGCATGATCTGCATTTCGCGCTCAGACAAGGTACTGAAAGGATTGTCTTCGGTCTTGCTGAACTGGCTCAACGCCATCTGTTGCGCCACTTCCGCCGCCAGATAAAGCTTACCTCGATTGACCGAATGAATGGCCTTAACCATCTCATCAATGTCTGTACCTTTGGTTAAGTAACCCATGGCACCCGCAGCGATAAACTGACTGGGATAAGGCTCAGAACCATGCACCGTCAACGCAATCACCTTCAAATCTGGCTCAAAGCGCAACATACGACGGGTTGCTTCTAAACCACCGATGCCCGGCATGTTGGCATCCATCATTACAACGTGAGGGTTTAACTCCTTGACCTTTTTTATTGCCTCTTCCCCAGACTCAGCTTCGCCAACAACCTCAATTCCATCAGCATCGGAGAGTAAACGGCCCAATCCCATGCGAACCAAATCGTGATCATCAACCAGCAAAACTTTTATCATGTAAACCTCAATAACACTTTTATATTTTTGATTAAAATAGCGGTTCAATTATTATGAAATTGCTTTAATATAGCAAGCACAGTTAGAACAGTAATGAGAACTAATATGAATATAAAGCACATCTGCATTTTATTTGGGATAACCGCATGGGCCAACTTCGCCGCAGCGGCCTCAACACCGGAAGATTGCGCAGCCATCACCGACGATACCAAACGCCTCGCCTGCTATGACCAGTTTCTAAAAAACAGACAAGCACCGGCTAAACCAGAACCAGCGGCCCAGCCTGCCAAACCGGCAGATCCAGCGAAGCCAGCAATGCCTGAGCAAGCACAAAAACCTGCACCGAAAGCCGAAGTTGTCAGCAAAAAAGATAGAGTCGAAGAATTCGGCAAAGAGCGCATGAGAGAGGAAGGTAAGTTGGATAGCCTGACTGCGACTGCAATCGGCTCATTCCATGAATGGAAAGATGGGCTAAAGATTAAACTTGATAACGGTCAAGTATGGGAAATTATTGATAGTCGAACAGGTTTCTATAAGATTCAAAACCCAACAGTTATCATAGACAAAGGCTTTATGAACAGCTACAGAATGCAAGTTAAAGGTAGAAATCAGCGCTACAGCGTGATTCGTATTAAGTAATAGAGCACCGCTTCAACAGAAAGGGCGACCCAATGTGGCCGCCCTTTTTGATCGAGGAATCCACCCTCGCCCTTCGTACGGGCGATTCATGAATCGCCCCTACAAACATTCCTTCTCTTAAAACCTAACCTCAAACCCCACATACACATTCCGACCATTGGCTGGCAAACGCTCGCCAACAGCTATTCTTTCATCAGGCCATATATCCAAAATAAAAAAACACGCCAAGCCCCCTTATTCACCGTTCCGCAAGGCTATAAGGAAGACATTGACGCGTTTTCAAACTGGTTTAGGGCTGGGCCTCCCTTTCGTACGGGCGATTCATGAATCGCCCCTACAAATCACTAAAACCTTACCTCAAACCCCACATACACATTCCGAGCATTGGCTGGCAAACGCTCACCAACAGCTATCTCACTTCCCGCGGCTCGATTGACGCCACCCAGATGCTCCACATACTGTTTATCGAACAGGTTCTCGATTCCGGCACGCACAGTCAGGCCATTATCAAATATATAATCGGCCATCCAGTCCCACACCATGTAGCCTGCGGTTTCGGTTTCATTATTGATACTCGACACTCGATCCTGGTCGGCGTAAATCTGCGCAGCAAATTGGGTTGAGAACTGCACGCCCTGATAACCCCACACAAATCGGGTATTCAATGGCGCAATCCGATACAAGTTAATATCGCTATCATCACGCTCACCAAGCACATAACTCACCACCCCGGACATAAAGAAATCCGATGGCATGTCATAGCGCCAGTTAGCATCAAAGCCCCACAAGGTCGAATCAATATTGGTGAACTGCAATGGCGCAGGATCGCCCATCATGCCAGCCACCATAATGGCTCTTGGGTCGCTACTCGGCGTTCCTTCAATGTAATCCTTAACCTGCGAATAGAAAGCGCGTGGCGAGACTTTAAAACCGCCCTGACTGTAATCAAAACCGGCATCAAGCTGATACGCTGTTTCCGGATCAAGATTGATATCCCCAATATAGGTTTTACCATCCGCCAATCCGCCCGTAGACTGCATCGGGATCCACAGGTAACGCTGCTGATAACTGGCCGCGTGTTGCTTAATGCCTGCGCTGTAATTCCAGATGAAGTTCTCGCTCATCACAGACTTGCCATGATAGGTCACATCATAAGTGGTATCGCTGACGCTACGGTCCGCCTGGTTAAAGTCATTCTGCAAACCGGCAATCGCTGGACTCATCATCGCCATTGAATGCGCCACCTCGCCAGCATCAGCGCGGTTATACTTAACCCGCACGCCAAAGGTATCGCTACCCGCTTCTGAGCGCTGTCCCCACTGCACATAGGCGCTATGGCGGTCGTCCGCAACCTGATTAAAATTAATCAAGCTGAACATCATATTGTTCGGATTACTAATATCCACATCGTGCTCAGACAGATAACCCTGCAGGCCATATACCCAGTCGCCAACCGTCAGTTGCAACTTGTAGTCAGAGCTCTTCGCCGCAGCATAGGTATATCGCTGCGCGGCAGGATCAAGATTCTCGCGCTGGCTAAAATTATCCATGCCATGCGTATTATCCGAAGCGCCAAACTGCCACTCCAACATGGCACCATCAAACTGATGCTGACCATCAAGACTCCACTGCTCACCATCCACATAATTGATATCCATCGGCAATGCAGGCGTTCCCGAGAAGCCGGTGTCAGTCTTGCCGTAACGCACGCCAATGCGGCTGTTACCAAACTCATAAGCCATATCCAAGCCCGACTGCTGCTTATCGTAAGCGGTCGTGATGATGTCACGGCCCAGAGCATCTTCGGCATTATTGGCAGTCTGGTCGCTGATAAAGGCATACAACCCGAAATCATTGGCGCTGACATTGATATCCCCGGCATAGGTCTTGCCGTCATTAATTCCCGAATACCAGCTGCTCAAAGAACCCTCAACCGACAGTTCCTCAGAGGTGCGCGCACGCTTCAAATGCACATCCACCGCACCGCCCATGGTATCGATTCCCGCAGTCACTGGCGCAATCCCACGATAAACCGTCATAGCCTCAACCGTCATCGGCACCGCATAGGTCAAAGGCGCATCCATCGCATTTGGGCCAGCACCAATCGCCGTACGACCATTTAGGCTGACACCCACCCGATCACCAAACATCCCGCGATACTGCGCAATCCCCGTCACCGGGCCATTCTTATTCACATTCGCCCCAGGCACCGTCTTCAACCACTGCGCCACATCCGACTCAACCGGATCCGCATCCGCCACCGACAAATCATCAGAAGATACCCGCGAAGCACTGATCGTAATCACATCAATCTGCTCATCCTCAGCCAGAACAACCCCAGAAAAGAAACAACTAGACACAGCGAAAGCTACCGCGCTCACACGAAAAGAATCAAAAGAAAAGAAATTCATAACGCCCTCAGAAAAGAATCAAATCGGCGCTAATTGTATAGCTTTGAAAGGAAAAAACACTGCGACAAATTGTCGCAGGAGATTTAAAATGGGCTTAATTACCTAGGTAAAAGTTTACGTTCTTCATTTTCATGGTGTTTGCCAATTTATCCAATCCACACCACTCGTAACATTTATCACTGGTGAAACGGCTGTGGGCCATGTTTTCTCTACACTCTAGACTATTTCCCCATATGTCCATAGGTTATAATTCTAGCTGGTAGCATTTGTATATTTTTGTTACCACCTATTTTGAAGTAACTTTTCGTTACCATAATTTCTTGACTGCATTGTATTTCCAGAAAAATACTCAAAAAAGCAATTAATAATACTTAACTTGCAAGAGCGCTTGTTATAATTTTTTCTAAGTAAACATCTCTTCCATCTTCCATGAATACAACATTTGACTCTTCTAATTCATCTTTTGATCTACTAACGTTGATTAAATCATTAAATGATGTCGCTGAAAGAATAAACGAGCTCAGATTCAAATCTTCTCTTTGATATTTCTTAATTTCTTTATACAAACCAAACTTACCACTGTTCAAGTCAATTTGACGGATACCTTTTGGATCAATCAAGCTAAGCCACTGTTCACCTGTTGCATCATCAACCAACCACAATAAGAAGTCAGGATAGAAGTTTTCAGCCAACGCGAAGCCTAAACCTTTCGCTTTCGTGTCAGCATTTCTTAACAAATAGATACTTTTATCACCGATTACGGCTTGTCCTTTTGGTGTTGATAAGAACTCTTCTAAATCTCTGACAAATTGAACTTCACTAGGTGCATCGAACGCCGTCGGGCGCATCTTAAGTGGAACGGAAGCATTGTGCTCAATTGACATAAGCGGGTAATAAAGGTGCTTATCAAACGTAATGGCGACCATGCCTGGTGCGTCCCAATCTTTGGCTTTTCCTAGTTCACCAGCAACAACAAGTTTTTGAAGTTGTTCCAGGCGAGTTGAATAAGAGAAACCATCTTCAGTATCTTCAATTTCAAAGTGGTAAACTTTAAGCATCCCTGGGTCATCTTCATGAACATGGGTGACTTCAAAAAACTGCCCTTCATAAGCATTTTTGAGCGCTTTATAGAATCTATCCGTGTAATCCTGAAGCAACCGGATCATGATGTCTTCTTGCTTACGCACATCCGAGAATAATTTAATCTCTAATTCTTGCTCCGGTATCAGTAAGGTATACCAAGTATTAGCTGTGGGAGTTTTGCCCAAGCAGAATTCAGTCAACTTGGCCTTATCTAAACGTAAATTACTCCAGCCACGTTGTAATTTGAAATCCTGAATTGCGAGGTATATTCGCTCAAAATCAAAAGCGGCAATAACTTCTGCTTTTAGTTTTCTTGGAAGCCTGTCATGCGCAGGTGTTTTATCACCTGAATCGGTAGTACTTAATGCCTCGATTTTCGGGTAGAGATCCAACTTAACATGCGGCTCTTTAATTTTGCCCTCAAACTCGTCCGGCACTTCATACAAACTTGGGAAATGAACTCGTTTAAAGCCTTTCTTTTGATTGTCTTTATAACCGTCTTTTAGTTTCAGTGTTTTTAACTTAGATTTTGGCAACGATGGGCGTGTTTCAAAATCAAGTTCTAATATTTCGTCACTAGGCGTAATCCCTTCAGCTTCTAGGTACTGTTTGAATGTCGCCATATAATCAGCACGAACGCCAAAAACATTCAGTGTCTCAAGCTTTTCTAGGTTTAATCCTTTAGGTCGCTGAGCTGGAGTGCTTCGCTTAAGTGAATAACCCTGTCCTTTTAAACGTACACCGCGACCAAATAACTGAATGATTTGCGAGCCTTCGCCCTTACCTATATTCAGCAAGCCCATTGTCGAAACACGCCAGCTTGACCAACCTTCGGTAAACTTTCGAGACCCAATCAGTACGTTTATCTTAGAATCTTGACTGTTGATTGTATGAAATAACGTTTTAGCAAAATCATCTGACATATAATCAAACGACGGTTCCTCATCCAATGCCTTGTAAAGCTTTGATGAATCGCCTACATTAATTAGTCCAAAAGGTTCTGATGTACCTACACGCAGTGCCAGTTCACCTTTACTACCTTTTAAGTTAACTACGGATAGCCGTTGCCCTGTATGGCTGGTATTAAATAAGCGCTCCATGATGTTTTGGTAAATCTGGCTTTCATCTTTACCCGTATCACCAAGCGGCAAGAATCGTTTATCAAAAATATTTCTGTCTTTAGTATCCAAAATACGAGAATTATTTTTTACGAGGTCTTTAATCCAAGCCTTGGCCTGATTTTCGTTATTTAAGAACCAAGCCAAAAACTTAACAACCTGCTGAATGTCAGAGTCTTCCTTGGCGACAGAACTACCAACAAACACCCATAGCGGATTTTCAATATTGAATTCGGCGAGTTGTTCCTGATTCTTTGAGTACAAAAATTGCTGCTGATAGAAACTTAACAAACAAGCGGTGAAGTATTCATAGCGACGTTCTTCGTTTTCGTCGTCGCCTAAGTTAAGTATCAACGACTCTTTACCATATCCATCTTCGTAGAAAAACTTATACGAATAATCAAACAACACAGACTTAGCATAGACTTCTCTCGTTGCCTGAATTCTGGCATCACGCTGTTCAACTTCATCAAGTACCAGCTTAGCCTTTTGTTCCTCGTCCAACTTGCCAAATGTCTCTGTAGGAAAAAGCATCTTGGCTTTTTTCTTTTGCATTTCAAGCTCTACTGCATCCGCAGTTTTCCCATCGCTTACCGCTTGTCCAAATGTCGCAGAATATTCAAAAGCAAAGCCAGTTCGAGTAATGGCATCACGACGCTTCATCCAAGCACCAGCAGCAGTACCTGTACCTTTATGGCCTTCATCAATCAGAACTAAGTTATTGCCTTCAAACGCTTCAACAGCAACAGTTTTGTCACCCATATCATCGGCAAGCTTATTAATATCAATAATCTCGATAGTACCTTTGAATGGTGTTATACCGCTTTTGTCAAAAAGACGAATATGGTCAAAGCCTGAATCATGCAACTCTTTAAAGTGTTGTGCCGATAGTCTTTCGTCTGGAGTTAACAAAATGATTTTATCGGGATAAACATGAGTATTGCCATTTTGAAAGTAGTGCAAATACTGCAAAATATTCACATGCAGTAATAATGTTTTCCCTGAACCAGTAGCATTCCAATAAGCAAGTTTGTTTAACTCATCTAACACGTAAGTTTTGAAATGGTCTGCTGGCTTCTGCTCACCACAATATTTGGTTAGCTCTGCATTTAAACCATCAAGTAATTGTTGTTTCTTGTTGAAGTACCAATCTAAATAGATTTCGGTAAACAATAATGACAAGTATTGGAAATACTTCATATTCATTACTGTTTCTTCTTTTCTATTGCGTTGTTCAGTGATTTGTTGCCAATGGGCAACGATATTCATGTCATATCGACGCAAATCGTCAATATCAACTAACTCACTTTCAAATAGATTATTGCTAATTTCATGAAAAAAGTGAGTTTGTCCATCGTCATGAATACCTTCAAAACGATCTTCACCTAATCGCGCTTTTAACCCTTGTAATGTTTCCCCTTTAAAAAAGCGGAACATAAAGCGGTTTAATACTAACTGTTGATGAAAGCTTAATTTTTTCTTAGTTTGCTTTTTCGTTGCCTTTCCAACTGCCATACTTTTACTCCTTATGCTAACTCATCAGGAGCAAACATTAGCTCAAGAAACTCAGGCTCAATTTGGCGAAGCTTTAACGTACGAGTAACTTCTCCCTCATCGCTGGTAAACGCAGTTGGTAAGTTATGGTCACCATTAACATAGATAACATCAAAGGTTTTTTCTTTAGCAAACAAGTCAAAGCGATTGGCAAACTTAGTAAAGTCGTCATAACCGATTTTTTCACAGTCACGCCATAAAATAAGCGCCTTTTCACCACTTGGTAAGTTACCTTCTACGCGCACGTAGCCACGCTCTATGTTTGATTCAACAGTATTAACATGCAAACCAACTAAATAGTTAAAAGTTTCAACTAAATCAATATTTCGCTCTTCAAAAGCACCCGCCGAATCGACGGCAATTTTCATTTTATAATCAAATGGCTTTTTGAAATCATCCGTACTTAACAATGAACCTTTGCTCTCAGTCTCAAGCATGTAGTTGAGTAAGTAGTCAGACTTGGCTTGTTCAGGCATTGAGTCGAATAGGTCGCCAGTTGCTTGCGATTTTCTTAGTTCTAGGTTGTTTAGGCTGTCTTCATAGCTTTCAATTGATAAAACTTTAACGATTCCTGATATTGAGTCATTTAGTTCAGGTGATCCGCTTTTCCACCGGGAAGAGTACATAGCCTTTAACACTCTTGGAATCGTTACTTTTTTACAATAGTCGCCTTGCTCTACCAATATAAACTTTCGAGTACCACCATCTTGTCTATTCAAATTAATTGCTGCATGACCTGTAGTTCCTGAACCTGCAAAAAAATCCATTACAATACCATTTTTCTTTCTAAATCGAGATAAAGCCTTGAGACAATCCTCAACCGTGTGAATTGATTTAGGAAAAGAAAATGGTTGTTCTCCAAACATTGATGTTATTACCTTGGAGCCATATATATTTGCGTAATATTTTTTAGAATCCCATACAGTCCGATGGCTTCTAGTAGTCTTCTTTCTTTTTATCGAAATTTCACCTTTATCTTCAACGACAAATAGTTGGTCCGAATCTCTTTCTGCTGTACTTTTTGAAAAGACCCACTTTCGCTCAACTCCCTTTGAATCAATGGGGTATACTAGTGTTATTTCGCCATCTTGAACATTACTGGATATGGGGTGAAAATCTTCATCACAAACGTCTCCAAAGCCAACTATTTTGTTGTCTTTAACCTTTATAGGATAAAAGCAGGTTTTAGCCAATTTTCTAGCCGACGTGCCTCCCCAATCTCTAAAGTTTGAAATTAGTGGCTCTTCTCGCTCTGTTTGACCTATATAGTTACCACCTTTTGGGAAAACGAAGTAAGCATATTCATGCGAAGAAGAGAAGTTTATTCCTTGAACACCAGCAGGGTTATGGATTATTGAAATACAAAATTTATCATGGTTTGGAAATAGATTATCAATCAACAATCCAAGCCTTTCTTGCTCATTTTCATCGATTGCTATTATGATCGTAGCTTCAGGGTGCATTAATTTCTTAGCTACTATTAATCTGGATTCTATAAAGCTAAGCCATGCTGAATGCTTGAAATTATTTTTGTATAGAATTTCACTAGAAGTAGCATTGTATGGTGGATCAATATAAATACAGTCAATCTTATCGTTATACCTGGACTTTAAAAACTGTAATCCCTGAAAGTTGTCCGAATTAATAACTGTTCCGGTTAGTTGGTCATCCAAGCCTTCAATCACTGAAAGAACTTTTAAGCGACTTTCAATACTCATGAATTCGGTGTTAAGCATTAAATTAGGAAACGCGTCAGCTAACGAAGTAATACTTATTTGACTTTCTAAATCTAAATCATATAGAAATTTCCATTCTTGGATTTGTTGTTCGGATATGTCGAGTTGGCTAAGTGTTAGAGTGTCAATTTTACAGAGACTGATATAGTAGTTTACACCCCAAGAAAATTTTATTTTTTCCCATAGTTTTTTCTGGAAGTTTTCAAGTTGAGCTAAAAATGAAACTATGTCCTTTGAAATCGAGCGAAGGCACTGGATCATCCGTAGCTGTTTTTCAATATCCGAAAATACCTCGGCATTCTGTACGTTATCTAAATTCATCACTTCATTTTTAATATAGAAGTCGAGTTCATTAGATAAAAAACCACCTAAATCTTTGTGGATGAAATAATCAGCGGTGTTACGTTGCGTATAGGTAGTCAGATGCTTTTCGAGCAAAGTGCGGTTTGGATTTTTCTCCGTTGGTTCTCGTTTTGTGACATCCACCCAATCACTTTGAATGTTACTATTAGATAAAATCGCATCTAGCGCCTGACTTACCAAAGCTTCTTGCTTGGTGCCTTTTTTAACTACCTTGTATTCAAACTGAATGACCAATTCATCTTGCTCACCAGAGCTATCAACAACGATAGGCAATACTTCATCTTCGTAATCTAGGCCCTCGTCGTCATACTTGATGCGAGTATGCTGCTCAACTAACACAAAACGTCGGTCTGCATCATTGTCTTTACGGTTATCTTTTGCGGTATCTGCGGCAAGCAGCTTAAAGGTCACTTTGCGGCCATCATCTAGCTTAAAAGAGTAATTAGAAAAGTTCTCGCCGCTTTTTATGTAATACTGGTCTTTATTAGCCCAGTGAAGCATCACTTCTTCACCCGCGTAAGGGATAGCGTAAGTATCCCCTTTATATCGACGCTTACTGACAAAATCGCCACTGTCATAATAACGAGAAAAGAATGTTAATAAATGAGTAAACACGGCATTTTCATGCTCATTCGCACCTTGTGATGAGGCTGTGATTTGTGCTCTAAGGTCTTTTACTTTTGGGCTATCATCTGGATTAAACCCTGCACCTTCTGCATTTTTAATAGCTTCAGCTAACTGTCGCTCCAATTCTTCTTTATTGGCATTACCCGCCGAAGCCAAAGCATCACTAATTTTTTTCTTTAGTGTGTTCTCAAGGTAGTTGTTAATCTCATCCGCTTTGGCATTCAAAATACGATAGATACCGAAATCTAATTCCGGTTTATCGATTTGGAAAATTTCTTTTAGCTTTTTAACTAGCTCGTTATATTTGCTCATTTTACGCCCTAAATTTTAATACTAATTCCTAGCTGATATATCTAAGCGACACGCCAGCGTATGGTAAATAATTCTGATATTTCTGTTTTCTGTTTCATTCGAGCTTCTAACGCAGCAATAAGCTCATCACGTTTTTCGGCTATATCGTCTTCAACGTCCCAAATATCTGCTCGTTGCTGTCGTTGTTTACGCTCTAGTTCTTTCAATTTTTTTTGCAATTGCTTCTGTTCTTCTATGGTTTCAGCATAACGACTTTCTCGCTTAACGGACTTTATTTGGTTTTTAGTGTCAACTAAGGCTTGTTCAGCAGCTAATATCTTGTCATCAGCCCACTTTTCTAATTTATCTCTTTCATCCTGGAAATACTGATTATTCAACTCCATTGCTTCAGCTAGTTTAGCATCAATTAAACGATTCTTGGTTTGCTCAAAAAAATCATTATGAAGAGTCTCTGTTGTGTCGCCTACTGCAGCTGCTATATTGAATAACTTCTTACAGGCTTCAGCATCGATCTGCTGGCCACCATCTGTTAAAGCAGTGAATACTAGGTGCTCCTCGGTTTGGAATGCTTCAATTCTAAGCAAACTCAATGACAACCAACCTGACTGCCCCTTAAGTTGTTCTGCAATGGAGTTTTTAGTGCCGTGGTTCTCGTAATCAAAACAAATTTCAGCTACTGGTGTCTCAAGTTCTCTGGCTGAATTGACAACATATTCCCCTAAAGGATGAGTAATTCGATAAGTGTGAGCATGTTCAGAAATAGTCGCCCTAGAGTCTTCACCTTCACTTACAATTTTTCGGATAAGTTGATACTGCCCTAGTTTCTGGCCGGCTACCTCTTGAGTTAGATAAAAGCTATAATTTTGCTCGTCGAAGCTGGCTTTGTTTTGTAATTGAAATTTGGTAACAGACCAAAACCAACGACTTACTTTATCTAATCGTTCTTTAGCTTGGTCCAGCTTAATTTTTAGGATATCGTGGATGTCTTCATCAAAGTGCTCTAGCAAAGCCTCTTTGGTTTGCTCCATTTTGGTATTTATATCATCTTCTAACTCTTTTTGTAGAGTTTCAAAAGCCGACTCAATCTCTTCAGGGGAGCGACACTCCTCATAAATTTGCTGGATCCGCTTTTCAAAGTCAACACCACTCTCAAGTGAACCCAAAACTGAATCTGAAGCACCAAAAACACCATCAAATAAACAAAACTTATCTGTCAGTAACTCCAATACTCTTTGATCAGCGTAATTGCGTTTATTCAGAAAGTTGATAACAACAACATCGAACTTTTGACCATAGCGATGACAGCGGCCAATACGTTGTTCAACTCGCTGAGGATTCCATGGCAAATCATAATTAATTAACAAAGAGCAGAACTGCAAATTAACACCCTCAGCCGCTGCTTCCGTTGCTATCATAATTTCAGCATTGTCTTTAAAGTAGTCAATCAGGGCAGTCCTTCTATCAACCTGCGGGGATCCTGTCACTTTATCCGATCCCTGATACTTTATTTTCCATTTATTATATATTTCCGTTGCTTCAGGATGGTTGTTCGAGCCACTAAAAGTTACTATTTTATTAATGTAGCCATTTTGACTTAAGAAAGAAGCTAAGTAAGACTGTGTTCGTTTTGATTCAGTAAAGATGATTACTTTTCTTGCCGCACCCATTTCTGCCATTTTAGTAAATCCTAAATCAAGAGCAGTTAACAGTGCTTTAGCTTTTTCGTCATTATGGATGTCTTGGGCTTGTTTGATAAAGCCTTCTAGCTCTTTGATTTCTTCAACAACTCTTTTATGATCGATGACTTCTTTAGCTGCTTCCTCTTCAAGCAGTTCGTCAATATCGACTTCATCAAGATAATCTGTTTCTAAATCATCATCTTCAATTATAGTACTAAGCAGGTCATCTTGAGTATTCAGCTTTTCTAGCTTTAACTGCTCTAAGCGGGCTTTCATCACCTGAATCGTATTAAGAACGGCGTAGGTGCTTGATGCCAGTAACTTTCTCAAAATTAAGCCAGTTAAGTGTTTTTGTCGCTTTGGCAAGGCGTAGCTATCTTCTTTTTCTAGAAATGCAGTTACTGCATCATATAAGGCTTGTTCCTGGTCTGATGGGGTAAAGGGAACTGTCAGCGCTATGCGGTTAGTATATTTAACGTACTCTAAAACCTGATTTCTCAATGTTCGTTTAACGAAAAGGCTTAGGCGCTCCTTTAAGTCTTCTCTATCGCTTTCTCCTTGCATAAATTGCTTTCTGAAAGCTTTATCATCGCCAAAGATGTGCTCGTCTATTAAAGTAGACATACCATACAACTCCATTAAGGAGTTTTGTAATGGTGTTGCCGTTAGTAAAAGCTTTTTGCGTCCATTTAAAGCTCGCCTCAGAGCCTGGCCCATTTTGTTGCTTTCACGGTGTGCATTTCTGAGTTTATGCGCTTCGTCAATAACTACAAGATCCCAAGACTCCCCAACCAACCTATCCTCTAGTCTTGCGGCATAATGATAAGACATTATTACAATTTGTTTATTGTTTAATGGGTTATACACCCCCTGTTCTTGCAGTTGCTTATATGCCCTCGCATCTAGCACTAGAGAAGGTAGGTTAAACTTATCAAGTAGCTCCTGCGCCCACTGTCTCCTTAACGAAGCTGGACATATTATGAGTAGTTTTCGTTTCCTTTCTGCCCAGTATTGGCATAAGACCAATCCAGCTTCAATTGTCTTACCTAAGCCTACCTCATCTGCCAAGACTACGCCTTTGTTCAAGGGGTTATCCAGTGCGAATAAAGCTGCTTCAATCTGATGCGGGTTTAGATCAACACTGGCATCAAACAAGGACTGAGAGAGCCTATCAACACCATTGTTTGCATGTAAGATAGATAACTCATGAGCAAAGTACTTGGCATGATATGGTGTAATCAGCATTTTAGCATTCCGTCCTTTGGGATGTACCTGTTCGTTTTCTTGTTTTTGTAATGCTATAAGTGAGGGTACCAGGGACTATTAAAAGTCTTGGAGTATGTGGGGATTCGCGACGAATTTGCGTAATAGGATCCCACCCAGCCTTCGTAATGGCTGGGGAAATGAATAAATCATAAAAGTAAGTATCCGCTGACCCACGAGCCTTTCTTTTGTTCATTATTCCTACCTATCAATTAGCAAGCATTCAATTAAGATTTATTAGTACCAAATATCGTCTTATTAGAATTGTGTAACAAATGTAGCCTGTTTGAATACTAGCTTTTAATGTGACTTCGTTCAACTTTAACAGCAATGCAAGTTTGCATTAAAAAGAGCCGTTTCTATTAATGAAGATATTGTTTGAAAGAAGAATTTCAGGCATAAAAAAAGACGCTTGTTAGCGTCTTTTTAAGATATGGCGGAGAGGGTGGGATTTGAACCCACGGTGGGCTACAAACCCACGCCGGTTTTCAAGACCGGTGCATTCAGCCGCTCTGCCACCTCTCCGAATTGCGCGAAATAATACCGTATGAAGTTTCCTTATGGAAGCCTTTTTAGCAAAAAAATCGCTGTTTTTTCTGTTATTTTTCATAACCGGTCAGTTTTGATTACTATTTAATCTAAACTGGCTGAATTCTGGTTATGAATTGGTCGGAGCGAGAGGATTTGAACCTCCGACCCCTTGCACCCCATGCAAGTGCGCTACCAAGCTGCGCCACGCTCCGACTAGCATTTTCATTTGGCAATAAAAAATGCGGTGCCAATAGTACCGCATTTTCCTGATATTGCAATGATTTGTTGTTGCTTATTCTTAGCTGGGATTAAGCGGCTAAGAATTGCTTGAGCTTTTCGAGTTCTTCGATTAACTCATCGATTTGCGCCTTGTTGACTGGAGCTTCTTCGCCGTTGCTTTCGCTCAGGCATTGTCTTGCTCCGCCAATCGTATAACCGTGTTCATACAGTAATGAACGGATCTGGCGAACGATTAGGACGTCGTCGCGTTGATAGTAGCGACGATTACCACGACGCACTGGGTCCAGTTGGTCGAACTCTTGTTCCCAGTATCTAAGAACGTGTGGTTTTACTGCGCAAAGGTCGCTTACTTCCCCAATAGTAAAGTAGCGTTTGCCGGGAATAGCCGGCAATTCATTATTGTTGCTCGGTTCCAACATAGTCGGCGACTTTTCCTCTTAATTTTTGTCCAGGCTTGAAGGTCACTACGCGTCGCGCGCTGATTGGAACTTCTTCTCCGGTTTTAGGGTTACGTCCAGGCCGTTGTGCCTTGTCCCTGAGTTCAAAGTTTCCGAAGCCGGAAAGTTTGACGTTATATCCATCTTCTAGGGCATCACGGATCTGCTCGAAAAACGCTTCTACGATTTCCTTAGACTCACGCTTGTTAAGCCCTAGCTCTTCGTACAAACGTTCCGCCATATCAGCTTTTGTCAGTGCCATAATATATCCCCTTTGATTCCAGTTGCAGCGGTTAGTTTCTTAACGCCGCTCCATATTGCTCAGCAAGTCCAGACACGACTTTATCGACCACAGCATTGATTTCTGCGTCTTCTAGCGTCTTGTCCGGATGACGGAGTGTCATGGCCAATGCAATACTTTTCTTGCCTGGTTCCAAGTGCTCACCCTTGTATATATCAAAAATATGGGCATCTGTCAGTAAATTCCCACCATTTTTTACAATAAAATCAAGTAATTCGCCCGCTTTCACAGAATCTTCGACAACTAGCGCAAGATCGCGTCGAATCGATGGGAACTTGGATAATGGGGTAAATTCAGGCAGTTTACGCTCTGAAAGCGGCGCAAGGTCCATCTGGAACACATAAGCATCCATATCAAGGTCGATTTCCTGCTGTACCTGCGGGTGGATTTTACCGATATAACCCACCGCATGACCGTCTACGATAATCTCTGCGGCCTGCCCCGGATGGAGGATGTCCATGTGCAGGGTTTCGAAGCTGTATGTCTTGCTAGTGGCTTGCAATAGAGCTTCAACGTCGCCTTTCAGGTCGTAGAAATCGACTTTCTCACCATCAGTATTCCAGCTTTCTTTCTGACGTAAGCCACAGACCAGACCGGCAATGGTTGGGATCTGCTGCAAGGTGTCGCCTGAGTTGATGAAACGCAATCCCAGTTCGAAGATGCGGATGCGGTTCTGCTGGCGATTGATGTTGAATTTAGCGGTATTGACCAGACCTGGTAATAAGTTGGTACGCATAACAGCCATTTCGCTGGAGATTGGATTTATCAACGGCAATGGCTCAATGCCTGGGTGTAGCTTTAACTGGAATTCTGGTTCAACGAAGCTATAGGTTACCACTTCCTGATAACCACGCTTGACCAGTACGTCGCGCATGTCGTTTTTCCAGACGCGGTTTTCCGGCTGGTCGAACATGGCCATTTCAGCCTGTGGCTTGCGGCTTGGTAATTTGTTGTAGCCATAGACGCGGACCAGTTCTTCAATCAGACTTTCTTCGTTGTCGATATCGAAGCGGAAGCTTGGTACCAGAACATCCCAACCGTCGGCATTAGCGGTTAGCTTCAGGCCAAGGCGGGTCAAGATATCTTCAACCTGGTCATCGGCGAATGGGAAGCCAACTACACGCTCAATGCGCTGGCGACGCAGACGCAGGTGGCGCTTGGTTGGCATGGCGTCATGATCAACGGCTTCGATGATATCGCCTGGCTGACCGCCAACGATTTCAAGTAGAAGCTCGGTAGCGCGCTCCATAGCGGTGCGCTGCAATTCAAAGTCCACCCCACGCTCATAACGATGCGAAGCGTCGGTGTGCAGGCCGTACTGGCGCGCACGACCAGCAATCGCGATCGGGTCGAAATAGGCGCTTTCGAGGAAGATATTATCCGTTTCGGTGTTGATACCTGAGTGTTCGCCACCCATCACACCAGCAATTGCTAATGGCTTCTTGTGGTCAGCAATTAATAAGGTATCGTCGGTCAGTTCAACTTCCTGACCGTCTAGCAGAGTCAGCTTTTCGCCCTGCTTTGCCATACGAACGTCGATGCCGCCTTCAATCTGTTTCAGATCAAATGCGTGCATCGGATGACCTAGTTCCAGCAATACATAGTTTGTCACGTCAACCACCGGATCAATCGAACGAACGCCAGAGCGCTCGATGTATTTAACCATCCAGTCCGGAGTTTTCGCTTCAGGGTTGATGCCTTTGATGATGCGGCCCAGGTAGCGTGGGCAGGCCTGTGGCGCAGAAAGTTTTACCGGAATCACATCACTGATTTCAGGCGTTAAAGCCTGTGGTTTGTGTTCGGTAACGGCGGTTTGCGTGAGAACGCCCACTTCACGGGCAATACCGCGAATGCCAAGACAGTCGCCACGGTTAGGCGTCAGGTCCACTTCAATGACATGGTCATTAAGATCGAAATAATCTTTCAGGTCCTGACCTAATGGCGCCTGGCTATCAAGCTCAAGAATGCCGTCGCCATCTTCGCCGATTTCAAGTTCGGTCGATGAGCACAGCATGCCATGAGAGGCAACGCCACGTAATTTAGCTTTCTTGATTTTAAAGTCGCCCGGTAACACGGCACCAATCATGGCAACGGCTACTTTAATGCCGGCACGTGCATTTGGTGCACCACAGATAATCTGCAGGTCTTCGTCGCTGGCTGAACCCACTGAGACTTTACAAACGCGAAGCTTGTCCGCATCGGGATGCTGCTCGGCTTCCAAAATTTCACCAACCACAACGCCTGAGAATTTATTGCCCAGGTATTCAAAACCATCAACTTCCAGGCCAGCCATTGTTAGTTTTTCTACTAGCTGTTGAGTAGAAATTTCAGGGTTTACCCACTCTCTTAACCACTTTTCACTGAATTTCATGCTCTAAACCTATTAGTTGAATTGTTTTAAGAAGTTCAAATCGTTTTCGAAGAACAGACGTAAGTCATTCACGCCATAACGCAACATGGTCAGACGCTCTACGCCCATACCAAATGCAAAGCCAGTGTACTTTTCGCTATCAATACCCACGGCTTCCAATACTTTTGGATGGACCATGCCGCAACCTAAAATTTCCAGCCAGCCAGTGTGGCTACAAACTCGACAACCATCGCCATTACACATCACACACTGGATATCCACTTCCGCCGATGGTTCGGTGAATGGGAAATAGGAAGGACGGAATCTAACAGCCAAATCTTTCTCGAAGAAGTGCTTCAGAAATTCGTCTAAAATACCTTTTAAATCCACGAACGTGGTGCTTTCGTCTACTAACAAGCCTTCAACCTGATGGAACATTGGGGTATGCGTCAGGTCAGAATCACAACGGTACACACGGCCAGGTGCGATGATTCTGAATGGGGGCTTTTGCTCTTCCATCACACGAATCTGTACTGGCGAGGTATGAGTACGCAACAAACGCTCGGCATCAATATAGAAGGTATCGTGCATGGCACGCGCTGGGTGATGCTCTGGAATATTGAGCGCGGTGAAGTTATGGAAGTTATCTTCTACTTCAGGGCCTTCTTCAACCGAGAAGCCCATTTGCGCAAAATAGGATTCAATTCTGTGTAGGGTGCGATTAACCGGATGGACACCACCATCCTGAATATTGCGACCAGGCAGGGTCACATCAATCGTTTCGCTGGCTAATTTCTTAGCAATCTCAGCGTCTTTAATCGCTTTGTGCTTCGCTTCTATAATGGCGAACACTTCTTTTTTAGCTTCGTTGACACGGGCACCAAACTTCGGCTTCTCTTCTGGTGGAAGTTTTGCCATTTGTTGCATCTGTGCTGTGATGAGGCCTTTTTTGCCGACGAAGCGGGCTTTGACCTGCTCTAGCTCAGGTATGCTCTGAACCGCTGAAATCTCTTGTTCAGCCTGCGAAATAATCTCTTGTAAACTGGAGTCCTGTTGACTCGTACCCTGTGTATCGACCATGAGAATTCTCGTTGTTAAGTGCTATGTCTATAAGTGACTTAAAAAGTCTCTAATTGAAAATGCATAAAAAAAGGAAGAGCATTTCTGCCCTTCCTTTTTACTTCAATCGCTCGTCACCCGAGGGCGACTAAAATACTCTTCTCGTTAAAGAACAGTTATCAGCTTATTAAGCTTCAAGGGCAGATTTAGCCTGGTCTGCAAAAGCAGCAAATGCTACTTTATCAAAAACCGCTAATTCTGCTAGCATTTTACGATCAACTTCAATGTTTGATTTTTTCAAACCATTGATAAAACGGCTATAAGACAAACCGTGTACACGAGCTTCAGCATTGATACGAGCAATCCATAGAGCACGGAATTGACGTTTACGCTGACGACGGTCACGATATGCATATTGACCCGCTTTGATAACAGCTTGTTTAGCTACACGGAATACACGACTACGTGCACCATAATAACCTTTAGCCTGCTTTAAGATTTTCTTGTGACGCGCATGGGCAGTCACACCACGTTTTACTCTTGGCATCTCTTAATCCTCACCTTAACCGTTTGGCAACATACGATCGATTGAACGTGTGTCAGCAGCATCAACTAATTTAGCGTGACGTAAATGACGCTTACGCTTAGTAGACTTCTTGGTCAGGATGTGACGCAAGTGTGATTGTTTGTGCTTGTAACGGCCAGAAGCAGTTTTCTTGAAACGCTTCGATGCACCGCGGTCAGTTTTCATCTTTGGCATAGTAATATACTCGCATTGTTACCCGTCATGGCCATTGCTTTAAGTTGTGCAATCGTTTGAGCGCATGACTAGTTACTAAAACGGACAGCTCAGTGGTTAAACCGTGCTGCCCAACCTATGAAGAATGTAAGTGCTCTTGCGAGACTCTTCTTACTTACTTCTTCTTTTTGGGGCCAATCACCATCGTCATCTGACGACCTTCCATTGAAGGGCGGTGTTCAACTGCTCCGTATTCTTCCAGATCTTTTTCGACACGCTTCAACAACTCCATTCCGAGTTCTTGGTGCGCCATCTCACGACCACGGAAGCGAACAGTTACTTTCGCCTTGTCCCCGTCTTCGAGGAAACGTATCAGGTTGCGTAGTTTTACCTGGTAGTCTCCTATGTCCGTCCCTGGGCGAAACTTGATTTCTTTCACATGAGTTACTTTTTGTTTTTTCTTAGCAGCAGCTTTCGCTTTCTTCTGCTCAAAAAGGAACTTGCCGAAATCCATAATTTTACAGACTGGAGGATTCGCATCTGGCGAAACTTCCACTAAGTCCAGGCTAGCTTCAGTAGCTTGCGCCAGGGCTTCTTTGATTCCTACTACACCGACATTTTCGCCGGTGGCGTCTATCAGGCGAACTTCTTTCACGCGGATATCTTCATTTATGCGCTGTCTGTCAGAGCGCTTATCACCTTTTCTGATGGTAATTTTCCTCTTTAATTAGTGCCTAGTCAGCCTTTCTGGCTCGCTTCGCAACTTCTGCTTCTAGCAACTCAGCAAAGGCTTCAATACTCATGCTGCCCAAATCTTCGCCGTCGCGAGTACGGACTGCAACATGGTTATTTTCGACTTCTCTATCACCGACCACTAACAAGAATGGCACGCGTGCTAGAGTCTGCTCGCGAATTTTAAAGCCGATCTTCTCATTTCTCAAGTCCGAATTCACTCTAAATCCTTTATTTTTCAGGGATTCGACCACTTTTTGGCAAAAATCAGCCTGTTTGTCGGTAATATTCATGACAACAGCCTGAGTTGGCGCCAGCCAAGCAGGGAATTTTCCAGCGAATTCTTCAATCAAAATACCGATAAATCGTTCAAGTGACCCCAAAATCGCACGGTGCAACATTACAGGAGTCTCGCGTTCGCCGCTTTCCGCCACATATTCGGCATCCAGACGACCCGGCATTGAGAAGTCAACCTGAATAGTACCACACTGCCAGTGACGCTCGAGACAATCTTTTAGCGTGAACTCAAGTTTCGGACCATAGAAGGCGCCCTCACCTGGCTGGTATTCAAATGCAATGTTGTTAGCGTTCAGCGCGTCAGCCAATGCGGCCTCTGCTTTGTCCCAGACTTCGTCCGAACCCACACGCTGTTCTGGACGAGTGGAAAGCTTAACGATAACGTCAGTAAAGCCAAAGTCCGCGTAAACGTCGTATAGCATTTCGATGAACTTTGATACTTCTGATTGTATCTGGTCTTCGGTACAGAAGATGTGTGCATCGTCCTGCACGAAGTTGCGCAGACGCATGATGCCATGCAAGGCACCCGATGGTTCATTACGGTGGCATGAACCAAACTCTGCCATGCGTAATGGCAGGTCACGGTAACTTTTCAGGCCGACGTTGAAAATCTGTACGTGACATGGGCAGTTCATTGGCTTGATGGCGTAGTCACGCTCATCTGATTTCAGCGTAAACATGTCGTCGCCAAATTTGTCCCAGTGGCCAGATTTTTCCCACAGAGAGCGATCTACCATCTGCGGTGTTTTGACTTCCTGATAATCGTGTTCTTTCAAGCGGTCACGGATGTACTGCTCTAGAGTCTTATAAATAGTCCAGCCTTTGTCATGCCAGAAGATCATGCCCGGAGCCTCTTCCTGGATGTGGAATAGATCCAGCGCCTTACCGATTTTACGGTGATCGCGTTTTTCCGCTTCTTCGAGGCGATGCAGGTAAGCTTTAAGGTCTTTTTTATTAGTCCATGCAGTACCGTAGATACGTTGCAACATGGCATTGTTGGAGTCACCACGCCAGTAAGCGCCTGCAACTTTCATCAATTTGAATGCTTTCAGTTTTGAAGTCGAAGGAACGTGTGGGCCACGACACAAATCAATGAAGTCACCTTGACGATATAAGGATAGCGTTTCGTTTTGTGGAATCGATTCGATGATTTCAGCTTTATACTCTTCACCCATGTTACGGAAGAAGGCAACCGCCTCATCGCGCTCCATTTCTGTGCGCTCAACCTCTAGATTCTCTTTAGAGATCTTCTCCATTTCTTTTTCAATGGCACGCAGGTCATCTTCACTGAATGGCTTATCAGTTGCGAAGTCATAGTAAAAGCCATTGTCGATTACTGGCCCGATGGTTACCTGAACGTTATCAAATAGGCGTTGTACCGCTTGAGCTAACAAGTGAGCCGTAGAGTGACGAATCACTTCCAGACCATCTTCGTCACGCTCGGTGATGATTGCTAAATCCGCATCGTTCTCGATGACAAAACTGGTGTCTACCATTTGACCATTCACTTTGCCAGCTAATGCAGCTTTGGCTAATCCGGGACCTATGTCGTTTGCAACGTCATAAACTGAGACTGCGTGGTCGAATTCACGCTTACTTCCATCAGGTAATGTAATTACAGGCATTTTACTCTCTCTTCGAATATAGCCCCTACGAATGGGCTATTACTCAATCGTTTAGTTAATTGTAATAAGCGACAGAAAACTTAATAATTTCAGTCGCAAAAAACACCCGCCAACCTGGGTTAGAGGCTGTTTCAGGTGTTGAATGTGAAATTATCGGGGAATCCGATGAATATATGCAATAGGATATAGCAAAAAGGCCTATAAAACATTAGGTTTTATGGATATTCTTGGAATTTTTAAGGACATTTAAGGAAATTACCACTATGAGTTATGCAACTGCCCAATGTCTGTGTGGGAAAACCGGAATCAGCGCCCCTAATCTGGGCGAAAGCATTGCCGCCTGTCACTGTGTCATGTGCCGCACCTGGTCTGGTGGCCCTTTGCTTGCGGTTGATGGTGGCGACGGGCTGATTCTTGAAAATGAAGCCCATATCAGTATTTATCATTCCTCAGAGTGGGCTGAGCGCGGCTTCTGTAATGTGTGCGGCACTCACCTCTTCTATCGCCTTAAAGACAGCGACAAGTATTACATCCCTGTGGGACTGTTTGCTGACAGCGATAAATTCCACTTCGATGAACAGATCTATGTTGAGCAAAAACCGCATTACTATGACTTCGCCAATAAAACCAGAATGATGACTGGCGACGAAGTGGTATCTGAATATGAAGACCCGGGGCCTGAGAAGTCGCAGGATGATTTAAAGAGTTATCCTTGATTTAGTGGGCAGCCACATAGGGCTGCCCCTACCGAGTGAAGTAATAATCACCAACCTGCTGTGAAAATTTTAAAGCAGCTCGCTTAAAGCTGAGTAAATTAGCTTACACCCCAGCCCAAACAGTAACACATAAATAATATTGAGGAAGGTTTTCTGGGATAAATGGCTTTGTAACCATTTGCCGAGGGCCACGCCGATCAATGCAACTGGAATTAACAATGCGCCCTGCCATAGAACCTGTTTATTGAATTGTTCAAGGGCGATGTAGGGATAAAGTTTAAACAGGTTAATAGCGGCAAAAAAGTATACGGCGGTGGCGAGAAACTCTGAGCGCTGCAACTTTTGTTTAAGTAAGTACATATTGAGTGGTGGCCCGCCTGCATGGGCTAAGAAGCTGGTGAAGCCTGCGCTGGCTCCTGCTATTGCACCGAAAAATGCATTTGGTTTATTTGACTCAGAGCCTTGTTTGTTTGGCAATAATTGCATAAGCACAAACCCTATAGCTATCACGCCCAGTATCAAACGTATCCAGTCTTCCGATAACTGGTCAGCGGTTGCGTACCCAACAGCCACACCAATAACGGAGGCTGGAATTAAAGCGATGAGCAATTTTCGATTGTATTGTCCCCACCAGAGTTTGACGCTAAATCCATCCATAATGATCAGCAGCGGCAACATTAACGCAATAGCCTGCAAAGGGGACATTACCAATGACAATAATGGCACGGCAACCGCACCTGCACCACCGGCAAATCCTGATTTGGATATTCCAGTGATGAGAACAGCGATTACCGCTACACTCCAGTAAATAACAACTTCAGTCAAAAGGTATCCTATCTTTATGCTTACCTTAGAGGCGCCATATCAAAGACTAATACCTCTGCATTATGGCCGTTTACAATGTCGATGACATCACCAGCAGCGAAACCGGCACCATCGCCCTCGTTGAGCTCGTGCCCATTAACTTGCAGGCTGCCTCGAGCAACATGTAACCACGCTTTGCGCTGCCCCTGCAACTGATGGGTTGCAGACTCATCACCATTAAACAGCCCTGCATAAATATCGACGTCCTGACCTATAGTGATCGAGTCTTCGCGCCCTTGCTGCGAAGCAACCAGCTTCAACTGACCTCGCTTATCATCATCACTGAAAGCCTTCTGCTCATAACCTGGCTCGGTGCCCTTTTGCGCGGGTAAAAACCAGATCTGCAGGAAACGAGTGGTATTCTTCTGATCATGATTAAATTCACTATGAGTCACACCTGTTCCAGCCGACATGCGCTGAACTTCACCAGGACGAATCACTCCTTCATTATCCATACTGTCCTTATGAGCCAACGCGCCTTCAAGCACATAGGACACAATTTCCATATCCTGATGGCCATGGGTCTGAAAACCTGCACCGGCACGAACCTTGTCATCATTGATGACGCGCAAACTTTCATAGCCCATAAACTTTGGATCATAGTAATGACCAAACGAAAATGTGTGCGAGGTATCCAACCAGCCAAAGTTAAAATTTCCACGCTCATTAGCTCGACGAATCAACATAGCAAACTCCTTGAATAATATTTACAGGAGTTAGATTAGGCCTTAGCATGGATAACTGCAACGCATAGAATTCAATACTGGTTATGCAAAATAATTATAGCTAATCGTTATCGGTCATCGTCATGACGCTGACATCTTCACCATCTACCGAAACTTCAACCTGAAACTCAATTGGCCGACAACAGACCTGACAGTCTTCGATATATGACTGCTGTAAAACAGAAGGATCAATGAGAATGGTCTGCGGCTCACCGCAGTAGGGACAATAAATGGTGGTTTCGATTTGTCTGAGCATGGGTCATTCTGGATCAGCTCATGCTGTATTGGCAAGTCAGGATGCTGGCTTTAAGAGCGTTTCTTCGTCAGGCTCATAACTGACCACTTCAATACGGTTACGACCGGTCTTCTTCGCTTGGTACATAGCAATATCTGCATCACGAGTAAACAAGGAAGAACTAGAGTCTTTAGGGGGCACTCCATAGCAAACACCAGTACTGATTGTGAGATATGAGCTAACGGCTGAATATTGGTTCTCAATTTTGAGATCGATAATCGATTGTCTTAGACGTTCAAGATGCTTAATAAAACTGTCGACACCATTTTCCAGCGTTGCAACTACAACAAACTCTTCACCACCAAATCGCGCAACTAGATCCGCTTTACGAGAAAAACTCTCAGAAATTTTATCAGCAACGGCTTTGAGGGCTTTGTCACCTTCAAGGTGGCCATAGTGGTCGTTGTAAAGTTTAAAGCTGTCGATATCGATAAAAGCTACGGCCATGGTCGCTTCGAGCCTTTGGTGAACAGCCCACAAACGCTTTAGCTCTTGTCCAAAGTAGCGGCGATTGTATAAACCCGTCAATGAGTCGCGACTGGCCAATTCCTGCAACTCATCCTTTAAGCTCAACAAAGTCTCATGTCTTTCTTGAATACTTTTCTCTTTTTCAACTCTTTCAGTCACATCTTTTTGCAGTGCAATGTAGTGCGTCAACTGACCACCATCAGAGAACACTGGGGAAATACTTAACTCACTCCAAAAAGGCTCACCCTTTTTATTACGGATTGGAATGGTGACACGACATGATTCTTGATTAAAAACCGCCTGGCGAAGAACTTCAATTTCTGACTGCTCTTCAGTATCTTGAATATAAGACCAGTAATCTTTACCAAGCACTTCATCAGCAGTATAGCCAGTCAATAATTCAAAGGCGGGATTAACAAAAATGATGGAGCATTGATCACCGCTAACTTCTGATATCACGATACCGTCCACCGTCGCTTTTAAAGCTTCGGCGAGCAGATCAGATGAAATAGAGGCTGTGTTCTGCACCATACCAAATGTCACTTTGCGTTATTATTAATGCGGTTCGGAGGCTTTAGGAATGTAAAAAGACCTGAAGCCCATCATTAACTCACTGCAACTTATCCACAATCGCATTCATATGAGTTATCAATAAAGACCCCAGTTCCCTAGGAGGCGCTGGTTTTATACCAGAATTTGATTAATTTTAACACAGATCTTTTGTAGGGGTATTTAAATATTAGAATTTATTGATATTCATCAGTTAACCATCATTTAAAAAAGTGATCGCCTTACTGGATATCCACTCGCCAAGGAGGATTAAGGCGGTTGTCCCCCGCCCAGTAAAGTTTAATTTTATTACCACTCGGATCATACAGAATGGCTTCACGCCATAAGTAACTCATATCGGTTGGCAGCTGTTCAAACTCGAACCCTTTGCTAATCAGCTCCTCAACCCACTCATCCAAAGCTTCATGTTCAAAATAAATGGTTGCTCCAGAGCCTGTGGACTCTGGCTCCAGCATCAACGAAAAAGTTGAATTCCCCTCCGGGCACTCAAATCGAGCATAGTGTGGCGAGTCAACAATTTGTAGGAATCCCAGGCGACGATAGAACTCTGTGGCTTTAGGAATATCATTGACCGGCAAAGTAACTTGATTCAGATTCATAATAGATTCCTGTGAGTGCGCTAAGCGAGAAATAGCCTGATACCGTAGCCTATTACCGCAAGCGTGAGCACACCAGCCAACCACAAACCAACAAACCAAAGTGCTTTTTGCCACCCTGGTTTGTTGTTACTTCTTGGCTCTTGACTCATTAGTGATAAGCCTCATTCGCCTTAACTTTTCCGCGGAACACCCAATAAGCGTAAGACGTATAGCCAATGATAATCGGTAATAAGGCAGAGGCTCCGACCAACAGGAATTTCAGACTATCATCTGGTGCTGCTGCCTGCCAGATGCTGATAGACGGTGGTACCAGGTTGGGATAAAAGCTGATCAATAAGCCAATGTAACTCAGCACAAATAAAGCTATGGCATACAGGAACGGACTAACTTCACGACTTTTATGTAAGCCATAAAGCAATTTAAAACCACAGAAGAGCACGGCAACCGGAACTACCATCAGGTAATAAACATTTGGCGCATCAAACCAGCGATGCAGATATTGTTGCTCGATAAATATCATCCATAAGCTAATAATGCCGATAAAAAACAAAGTCAGCCAGGCGGCAATTTTGGCAAACTGAACGGATTGTTTTTGCAAGCCGTCAGTCGTTTTCATATTAAGCCAGGTGGCACCTAATAAGACATAACCTACTACCAAGGCAATGCCGGTTGTGATACTAAATGGTGTCAACCAATCCCACCAGCCACCAGCATAGGCACGATCGGCAACGGTAATGCCCTGCACCAATGCACCCAACGCGATGCCCTGACATAAGGTCGCCACCAGCGAGCCAAGGAAGAAGCCACGATCCCACCAGTCCTGTGAGTTTTTAGTGCGCCAGTGGAACTCAAAAGCTACACCGCGGAAAATCAAACCCAGCAACATAAGAATGATCGGCATGTATAGCGCCGGCATGATGACTGAATAAGCCAATGGGAAGACGGCAAATAATCCACCTCCCCCCAATACCAGCCAGGTTTCGTTGCCATCCCAGATCGGTGCCACTGAGTTCATGGCGGTTTCCTGATCCGTTTTGTTTTTAATAAAGGGAAACAGAATGCCTATCCCCAAATCAAAACCATCAAGAATAATGTAAGCCAACACGGCAAAGGCAATAAGTCCCGCCCAGATCATTGCATAATCTATACCCATTGAATCAATCATTGGTCACCTTCCTTTATTTTACCTTCGGAAGTCGTCGCCACCCGATTAGACAAAAACACTGTCGTTTGCGAATCGTCATCAACTTCTATGACAGGAGAAGGTCGTTTACTCATTAATCGCATGGTGTACCAGACACCAGTTCCAAACACTATCAGGTAAACGATAATGAATGCCAACAGTGATGCTGCGACAGCAGGTGCATCCAACGGTGAAGCAGAATCAACGGTTTTGAGGAGTCCGTAAACGGTATAGGGTTGGCGTCCTACTTCAGTAACGAACCAGCCAGCAACCGTAGCAATGATTCCAGATGGTGCAAAGACAATGGCTACTCGCAACAGTAAGGGTGTGTCGTACAGCTTTTTCCGAGCTCGTAAATATAGACTCCACAACCCTATCGCTATCATTCCCATACCAATGGCGACCATGATGCGGAAACTCCAGAATACAATGGGTACATTCGGCCATTCATCTTTCGGGAATTGATCCAATCCCACCAGCTTTCCATCCGGATCGTGTGTCAAAATAAAACTCGCTGCTTTGGGGATTTTGATGGCGTAATCTACCGTTTCGGTTTCGCTGTTAGGCATGCCAAACAAATACAGCGGAGCTCCTTTTTGAGTTTGATAGTTACCCTCCATCGCCGCCACTTTCGCAGGCTGATGCTCTAGAGTATTTAAGCCATGCAAATCGCCAATTACTAATTGGACAGGAGCAACCAAAGCAGCCATCCACATCGCCATGGAAAACATTAGGCGTGCAACCTCATTGCGCTCGCCCTGCTTTCTGGCTTTGTAGAGATGCCAGGCACCAACACCGCCAACTAAAAATGCTGTACTTAAAAATGCAGCCGTTGTCATGTGCGCCAGACGGTAAGGGAAAGACGGATTGAAAATAACGTCAAACCAATTAGCCACCACAAACTGACCAGCTTCATTGATCTCGTAACCGGCCGGTGTTTGCATCCAACTGTTGACGCTTAAAATCCAGAAGGCAGACATCAGCGTGCCCAATGAAACCATCAATGTGGCAAAGAAATGCAACCCCTTACCAACTTTGTTCATGCCAAACAGCATAACCCCAAGAAAACCTGCTTCGAGGAAAAAAGCAGACAGAACTTCATAGCCCATTAAAGGGCCTAAAACTGGTCCCGTCTTATCTGAAAAAACGCTCCAGTTAGTACCAAACTGGTAGCTCATAACCACGCCTGACACGACACCCATGCCAAATATGATGGAGAAGATTTTGAGCCAATATTTGAATGTAGCGAGGTAAACCGGTTTGCCAGTTTTTAGCCAAAGGCCTTCAAGAACAGTGAGATAAGCGGCTAAACCAATGGATAAGCCAGGAAAGATAATGTGAAACGTGATGGTAAAAGCGAATTGAATTCTCGCTAGCAGCACGGCATCGAGCAACTCCATCAATAACCTCCTTTATTTAAAGAGAGAATTGACCTGGGTCAAGGCTAAAACCATCATACCGTGCAGGGCATAGGATACAAGATTGTTCGCAGGATATTTAGTATCGGAAAGATTAATTTGGATTAGTTTTTGTATGGATAAAATCAGGGAGGGATTGACGGGTTACGATTATAGTAACCCACCAGGAATTCAGGACTGCTCTTGATCTTGCTTAACGTAGCTACCCATAAACCACTCAAAAAATGCATGACTATTCAAATAGCCGCGGAATCCAATCAGGTAAATCACCACCAACAAGGTGTAGACCATTGCCAGGAAGCCGCTCAGGGTTAAGAAATCTTTAGCGATAATCATTAAATTAAGGGCCTGCAGCAGTGCGACCACATATAACATGGCGCGCATGAATTTCCATAACGGTTTGGCTTTAAATAAAATGATCAGATTACTCACCAGCATACCGCCAAGCAGTGTCCAATGAGCCAGCGCAATCAGCATTTCACTGCTGCTCTGCAGATACAGGCTATAGAGCGACCATAAGGCTATGAGCATGATCGCTGTATTGATCATCAATACAATTTTTGTACTTTTCGGCACGATTTATTCACCACATTTTTGTAAATTTAACACCAAAGCTACGTCCTTCCGCCAAAGGTGCGATATCATCCGATGACGAATAATACTTCTCATCGAGGAAATTATCGACAAATAAAGACAGATTTAACCCATTTCCTAACTGTTTGCTAAATGCTAATTCGCCAACCCAGGCTGCGGGCGTAGCTCTTTCTCCAGAGCTAAAACGGTCTTTTGAGAAACGATATTGTAGAGCTCCATCAATTGACCAGTCTTCTCCATTATAACGAACACGCATTTTAAAACGATTTGCAGGAATATCAGCAAGTTCTTGGTTGTCATCATCCTGTCCCTTAACCCACATGCCGCCTATTCCCAATTCCCACTGTTCATTGAAATCAAAGTTGGCATCAAGTTCTGCACCATATATCAGACCATTATTTAAATTGTTGTATGTTAATACGCCTGGAGACACTTCAACTCTCTCAATATAGTCACTTACTTTTTGCCTATAAATATTGAGAATAAATTGTTTATCCACATCGCTATATTTAACTCCCAGGTCTGAACTTACTGAACGCTCTGTTTCCAGATCAGGATTGCCAATGACCTCGCCCCGACCAGTGGTTCCCACAAAATATCGTTCGCTCACGGTGGCAAAGCGCACTCCTGTACCCAGGTTTGCGGTTAATATCCAGTTGGTGCTTATTGACATTGAAAAGCCTATAAAACCAGTAATGGCATCATCTTCTGAAGCTGCAAAGCCAGGATTGGTTTGTCGATTGTTTAGCAGGCGTGTTCCAAACTGCCATTTAGTATCACCCCAGTAGCTGTTTAAAGTAGCGAATGTTGCTAACTCTCTTTCTGTTGCGCCATTGAGGCTTTGAGTTGAAGTCATTGAGTTATCAGCCAAGGAAAGCTCTGTCTCGAAAGCATTAATGCCACTACGCTTAAAGCCATCTAAACCCCATAAACCTTCTAACTTGTTAACGAACCAGTTATTTTCGTAATGAAAACCATAATCCCTGGATTCATTAGTAACATCATTTACTCTTTGTTCGGGTCTCACGGTTAGAGTATTTAATCTATTAGGGTGAAAATAAACTGTTGCACGCCAATCATCGCCTCTAGCGCTGAGTTGGCTGAGTAAATGTTCTTCATTCGGAACGGTTACCAGCCTGTCAGGATATTGTGTACTGGAGCGACCTATGTCATTACCTTCGCTCATCAAAAGCATCCATTCATAATCCACATCGGCTATGCGCCACTGCTTAATAAAGCTACCTGAATACTGTTCATAACCGCTGTTGAGTTCATTTCCATTTGGATCTTCAGTATTATTCGAAAACTGTCTTGCGACAGCGACCGACCAATCGTTACTACCTGTACCATAAATCTGGTTATTACGGTTTCCCTGAGTCTGATAGTCCACAGATAAAAAGCTATGATCAAAGGTTGCTGGCGATAGTTTAACGACGCCCCCAAGACTACCCGACTGATACAAGGTCGAAGCTGGCCCACGAGAAACCTCGGCATAATCGAAAAGAAGTGGGTGCACAAATGAAGTTGCAACCCCGGCTCGACGCTCTGCTTTTAAAGGAATATCAGATAGATAAGTTAATACCCTATGACGTGATAGCCCTCTGATTGAATAAACTTGAAACAATCCTGCTTGACCATTTTCAGCAACACCCGGAACCTCAGTTAACAAGTCTAAGATACTTGTAGGCGCTATAGTTTTCTGAGTTGGAGAGACCAAACGAGAAACTGAGTTTAAGTCAGTGAAGTGACTTGGAGTGCTTCCTGCGATAACTGTAACATTCTTAATTTTTTCATCTTCAAGCGAATTTTTCTGCTTCCACTCCTTTTGTGGTGAAGTGCAATTACTCTCACACTCAGCAGCCAGATACTCTGTGGATGATTCGGATCCAAAAACGCAAACGGAACAGCTTAAAATCAATGCCCCATATAACTTATGAAATTTCATTTGATCTTTTACTCGCTTAACGCTGATACAGTTACAAAATAAAAAAGCACTGGTGGAAACCACCAGTGCTTAAGTTTTAGCAACTACTAATTAAGACAGGTACTTTTTGCGTCTTGCAAGACCTGCTAGTACCAATAACGCCAGAATTACAAATCCAGTGCTACCACCACCGCCTCTCTTCGGAGGATCTTTTTCAATAGACAAGCTTACCTGACTAGTTCCTAGCTCTGCTTTTTGAGCATTGGATAACTGGAAGCTCAATGTTAGATCAGAACTTTGCTCGGTGTCGATCGTACTAACGGTAATGATCTTATCTTCCGTCTCACCATTCGCCCAAGTTAATGTACCTGATGTAGCAGTGTAGTGAGTACCAGCAGCAGCGGTACCATCTGCAGTTGCATAATCAACAGATACCTGATGGTCAGCACCATCAATCCTAGAGATAGTTACCTGAATATCACCACCGTTACGAATAGATCCAGAGTTAGCGCTAACATTAAACACACCAAACTGTGGTTCTCTTACAGTTAAACTAACCGGTTTAGAAATAGTTCCGTATGGAGTGTCATTATCAAGAATAACCTGCGCCTGGTAATTACCGACAGGTAACTCAAGCGTCGAAACCTGGAACTCGAGTTCTGAAACCTGGTTTGCCTCAACTAAACCACTATCCCCAGCAAGGCTAATCCATTTAGGAGTGATCTCACAAACATTCGACTCACCTGATGTAATACCTACCACGGTTTGTCTTGATTGGTTAACGGCCCATAGATTGCCATCACAGTCGATAGCCAGGCCTGCCTGCCCACCATCCATCAAGTCTTCTGTCACACCATCGTCATCAGTATCAACAGATGGAATGTAAATCAAACCGATAGGATCTAGTTCAGACGTTGATGCATCCAGAACAACAATATCCGGTTCGATACTACCAGGAGCATCGTTAGACATTACGAATAGATGATTTGTAACCGGATTAAATGCCAAGCCTGATACTGCTAGATCAACATTGATTGAGCGTAAGATATTACCCTCAGCATCAAACTGATGGATCACACTATCGTTCCAAGAACCAGAATAGAAAGTTCCTGAGATTGGGTCGTAAGCCAAGCCACGTTGCGAAGTACCAAAAGCTGGACATATTTTATTGCCTGTCACAACTTGAGCAACTGGGTCAATCTCATGGATGCAGGTATTGTTAGATACTGACACTTGCCAGAAAGATTTTGTGCGAGCGTTGTAAGCTAAGTCCGCAGCATAACCAACTGTAACAGCACTGGTATCTATAAAATCACCCGTTTTCACACCGTCAGTATATTTATGCAGAGCGTCCAGAGGAGCGCCACCAGCAGTCACATCGCCAACCCATATATCAGAAGAAGTCTTATCAAAACCAATTCCCCAACCTAAAGTAAGCTCTGTTGGGAATTGAGCGACAAACTCAACATTTACTTCTGGAGCACTAGGAGCATAAGAGCGATAACGAATTTTCTTAGTATCAAACTCCTGTAGCGCTTTTGGTCCAAAGCGACGAGTAGCTTGATCGAAAACGCCATATGGCTTAGCTGCCTCAGCTTCTTCGCGAACAATAAACAGTGAAAGTTCGTAGTTGGCATCAGCATTTCCGAGGTTTTCTAATGAGGTCTGTACAGATTGCTCCAAACTTTCAGCAACTTCGAATTCCACACTACCAAGCTCCAACATACCAGCATCAAGAGCTATTGCCTGATTTAAGTCATACTGAGTCAGGTCAATTGTTTTACCCTGGTAATTATTTGCACTGACATCCACCTCAGTTGTATCACCTGAGCCAACGAATATTCTGTAGAAGCCGTCACCCAGCTGGTCATCATCAATAGTAGCAACTGTTGTTACAGTCTTTGAATCAGAGTTTATTGTCGCGCCATTAATCGGTTCCTGAGTGTTTGCATCAACAACGTAACCACTTGCGAAATAACCAGTGTCAGCAATACAGTTTGGTGTACCGAATGCCACATTATCAAGGTAAGCATACCACTCGTAGTTAGCTTCATATGCAAAACGAATCTGGAAGCTTGTCGCACCCGATAATTCTGTTGATAAATCGATAGAAATATTATCAGCAGTACCAGTTGCTACGAAGTCATACACTGATACCCACCCAGCATTATCAACATTAATATCTAGAGTATAAACATCGCCTCCTGCAAAAGTTCTAAATAAACTAACGAAGTTAAGTGTTGTAGAATCAATATCAGCAACGTTAATAACTGGTGAAGTTAACGTTGAACTGACAACAACACCAGAGCCAGCTGCATCACTATCAATAGCAGCCGCTTCACCGCTTACGTTCAGCAAATTACCCTTAGGAGCCGTTGATGCCGCTTGCCAAACCATACCGGTATCGTTGATATCCTCAACCGACCAACCTTCTGGTGGTACTCCTGAATCAAAACCTTCAAAGAAAGTATTCCAAACATAACCTTCGGCAGTACAGTTTGAATCAACTTGTAAAGCAAAGTCACGAACAGGAGTGTTCTCAGGGAGGATGTCATAACTTTCTTTTAGATAACCTGCGTCAATTGCAGTAGCCTCAATTTTTACCAAGGTACCTTCGTAGGCTTCTAAAGAGTATTGACCAGTTACAGGATCAGTAAAAGTAGAAAGCGTTACACCTGGTGCAGTGATAGAAACTTCAGCATAAAGCGGAGTCCCAAGACCAGAGCCATCAGTCACAACACCGCTTACCGTTATAGCAGCTGCGTTATCAAGAGAAACATCAACGGCTTCAACTTCGTCTTCAGCCAAGGCAATACCGTCAACATCTGCAGGAAGATATCCGTACTTTGTGAAATCAAGGTCATAAGTACTGTCTGCAGGTAATGTCAAAGAATAGTTACCAGAGGCATCAGTCATTGCAGTTGAGCCGCCGGCAGCAACTCTAACGCCCTCAATTGGGCTGCCAGAACTATCAGTAACCGTACCTTCGATATAACCTTTTGGACCAGCTACACAATTATCAAACTTGAAGCTACCAATATAGGTCGACCATGCAGCACTATTGTCATTAGCAGCTTTATAGTACTCAGTGGTATACCAGAAAGTACAATCGTCTGCTGGGTCAACACTTAAACTGCTGTAATCACCCCATCGGTTTGCGCCAGACTGAGCACCTTCACCTGCCTTCAATACTTGTTCCGGAACAGTCAAAACATCTACAGGATCATCTTTGTAACGGCCAGAAAAGCGAATTGAAGGATATGTTGCAGGACCAGATACACTATAAGCGACACCAATATTACCTGCAGCATCCATCGCGGCACTACCCATCCAGCGAGAGTTCCCATCATCAGGATTGTATGTACCTTGGTTTGCAACTGAAGCTTGACCCGTTACAGGATCAAGGTCGAACTCATACCAACGAACACCCGCGATATTGGTATCTGAATCAGAACCAACCACATTATGATTCGCTACTAATTTATGTTCAGTGCCATTTAATAAACGATACGCCAAACGGAACATCATTCTTTGGCCTATAGCATCTAGCTTCTGTCCGTTTGGCTGAACGATACAGTCACGAGCATAACTACATACACCGCCATCAAAATCAGCTACCGTGACTGAGTTTTTCAAACTAAAAGATGAATTTGCCGGATTACTCCAATCTACATCAAATGTGTAGATATCCATCGTGTTTGATCCACCTGAAGTTATAAAGTAGCCTGGCATCCCTTCTGGAGGTAAATATGTACCATCAATATCGGCTGGCATTGGTGTAAATGCATTGGGATAAAGATTTTCCAGATCGATAATGACTTGCTGCGCTGGTTGGCCTGCAAGCATTTTATCTCTTTCATATGCAACAACTCCTGCGCCCGCATAATTTAAATTTGGTGCTAGGAATTGATTGACACCCATATAGTAGGCATCAGTCCAAACACCAAAGTGAGGATAGTCATTGAACTTTGTCGTACTGTAGGCAAAATCGTAAAGATAATAAGCTCCAGTAGGATCATTAGTTTGTGAAATAGCGATACACTCTCTGTTGTCTGTAAATCCATCGGTAAATGCAAACTGGCTTAACATCCAACGATCTGCAGCACTATCATATAAGACAATCGGATCACCGCGATTAGTTGACTCACACAAGCCACCAAAGCCAGACCATAATTGGTTAATTGCGATAGGTCCAGCTAACTGATTTCCTTCTTTGTCCCAGATAGCCAACGCAGAATTGACCATTTGGACTATGTGATTCGGGCCTACATCAGCAACTGTATCTGGAGGCACTGCGCCAGTTACATTGCTCATACCATCAAATCCAGTACCTAAGGCAGGTAACAACGGCGCGAACTTATCGTTTGCCTGATTTTTCTGTAATACAGGGTCTTTTTCAAAGTCAGTATTTCTGAGTAAGAGTTCATCTGCAAAAGGATGGTTTTGATTTGGAACCTCTCGGATCAAATCAACACCAGGAATCTTCTCCCCAGACTGACGTAGCTTATATTTTCGAGCGTTAGTTACTTCCGGTAACGGTTTTGCAACTGTTGTTAGCGGCTTACTAAGTTTAGGCTTTGATAATACAACCTTGACGGAATCACTTCCTGCTGCCTCGGCAATATTATTTCCCCCAAACATAGCCGTTGTACTTAACAAACCTGCTATGCATAACCTCACCAAGGTACTGTTGGATTTGGACACAATAACTCCTTACTTGGATAGATTGTTAATGATTATTTGTTTGCTCCCTCCCCTCCACCTTATTGAATAACAACTCGGCGATTATAGAGCGCAAATTTTATACCACAGTTCTCCACGACATACTGTAGAGAACTGTAGCTGTTTGTATGGTATGAATTGATACTATTTGATAACTGTCGAATATCTTGACAGTTCTGGTAGAAAACTAATTGTTGTCTTCCTTTTCTTTGTATTTTTTTTCAATTAATTCTTTTGGGTATTCGGGATTAGGTACTTCACATATCCCCTGTTCATTTTTAAATTTATCTTCGCAGTCTTGTTGTTTAATACCATCTTCCTGAGATATTTCGCTTATTGCCCGGCTTTCTTTAGGAGAACTGACTTCCTGGTGCTCTGTTACAGTGGCATCTTCAACGCTAGATGCTTTAGCATGGTCATTTGCGCAACCTGCCAGGAAAAGTGCCGAAGTGAGACAAATAAAACTTAGCCTTACAATCATTAAAGCTCTCCTTAGTAGTAAAATGGACAATAATTCTTAGAATATAGAGCCTACTTGTTATGTCTATCTTCTAATAGCTCTATTTTGTATCCATCCGGATCTTCCACAAACGCTAAAACTGTTGTTCCATGTTTCATGGGTCCAGGTTCACGGGTGACTTTGCCGCCCGCTTGACGAATTTTCTCGCAAGCTTCATACACATCGTTTACGGCAATGGCTATGTGACCGAAAGCATTGCCCATCTCGTAATCGTCAGTATCCCAGTTATGCGTTAACTCCAGCACGGTGTTGTCCTTTTCCTCGCCATAACCCACGAATGCCAAGGTAAACCGTCCTGACTCATAGTCATGTTTACGAATAAGATTCATGCCCAGCACATCCGTGTAAAAATGTAATGCTTTATCCAGATCACGTACGCGAAGCATGGTGTGTAGAATTCTCATTATTCCTCCGAAACTAATTTATTGAGTTACGCTTTAGTTGCAAGCATGACTTGCGTATAATAGCCGGCCATTATAGCAAGTAAATGGTGAAGCGCCCTCAATGGGCTCGAATTTATGCAAAGCATTACGATCACTCGACCAGACGACTGGCACATTCACCTGCGTTCCGGCGCAGCCCTCCAACATACCGTCAAAGATGCAGCCCGCCAGTTCGCGCGCGCTATTGTCATGCCCAACCTGGTGCCACCGGTGACCAACGTTGAAAAGGCCAAAGACTATCGTGACTGTATTTTACGTTATAAAAGTGACAGTACCGAGTTTGAGCCATTGATGACGCTTTATCTGACCGATAACACGTCAGTAGAGGATATCGAAGAGGCGGTTGCTTCAGATTTTGTGAAAGCCTGTAAGCTCTACCCTGCCGGAGCGACCACTAATTCAGACTCTGGTCTTACTGATATCGAAAAGGCCTATCCGGTATTTGAGAAGATGGCTGAGCTGGGTTTGCCTCTATTGGTTCATGGCGAAGTCACAACTCCTGACATTGATGTATTCGATCGCGAAAAGGTTTTCATTGATACAAAGCTTAAACCTGTCATCGAGAAGTTCCCCAACCTCAAAGTAGTCTTGGAGCATATCACCACCAAAGATGCGGTTGAATTTGTTCGCTCGCAAGGTCCAAATGTGGCAGCGACCATTACCGTTCATCACCTGCTTTTAAACCGCAACGACATGCTGGTTGGTGGTATTCGCCCCCACCTTTACTGTCTGCCGATTCTTAAACGTCAGATTCACCAGCAAGCACTTATTGAGGCGGCGACTTCAGGCTCACCAAAGTTTTTCCTGGGCACTGATAGCGCACCGCATTCAAAAGACAAAAAAGAAAATGCCTGTGGGTGTGCGGGTGTATACACGGCTTACTCTGCCATCGAGCTTTACGCAGAAGTGTTCGAAAGTGAAGGAAAGCTGGATAAGTTAGAGGCTTTCGCCAGTTTCTATGGCCCTGACTTTTATGGTTTGCCTCGCAATACCGAGACCATTACTTTGGTCAAAGAATCTTGGAAAATGCCGAAAAAACTGTGCCTTGGTAACGACACTCTGGTGCCATTCAGAGCCGGTGAAACTATTGAGTGGAAAATCAAAGACAATGCATAACTTGAGCATGAAGGAGCGTTTTCGAGGCTTCTTCCCAGTCATTGTCGATGTGGAAACCGGCGGCTTTAACGCAGCAACCGATGCGCTATTGGAGCTTGCTGCTGTCACAACCACGTTTGATGAGCGGGGAGAACTCGTCATCAACAATAGTTACCATTTCAATATCGAGCCCTTTGAAGGTGCTAATATAGAACAGAAGGCCTTGGACTTTACTGGCATCGATCCTGATAATCCATTGCGCGGCGCCATTTCAGAACAGAAAGCCCTCAAAGGTCTATTCAAGGATTTGCGCACCGAACAAAAAGATGCTGAATGCAATCGCTGCGTTCTGGTTGGCCATAACTCCTGGTTTGACTTGAGCTTCTTAAATGCAGCCAGCGAACGCGCCAATATTAAGCGTAATCCTTTCCATCCTTTTACCAGCTTTGATACTGCCTCCTTATCAGCATTAATGCTTGGTCATACAGTATTGGCTCAGGCCTGCGACCTGGCCGGCATTGAGTTCAGTCAGAAAGAAGCTCATTCAGCTTTGTACGACGCTACCAAGACCGCGGAGCTTTTCTGCTTATTGGTCAACCGAGCAAACCAGTTTTAATACTATCGGCCGTTGTATAAGCAGCGGCCACATAACTCTTCGCAGGTCATCTGCAAAATTAGTGCCTTCTCTACAAGCTTGAGTTTCTCAGGAGTAACTGAGCTGAGTTCTTCGTAACTGACAAGACCAGATTCAAATAACTCTTTTAACCGTCGACCTTTCCAACAGGCAACAACTTCACCGGAGGTTCGTTCTACTAATTGCAATTCTGGCTTGGACTTGTCCAGCCAGGCATTAATCATGTACGTCACACTACACCCTTTTATTTCGTTATAAGTTTTACATCATCTTCAAATGAGAATAATTATCATTTGCTTTTATAGCAACAGCTATTTCTTTTTTTTTATTAAAAAGTTCACAGCTTGGGGTGCATTCGATTAAAAATCGACTTATGCTAAGGAGATTACTTTTTCAACAACAGGTTTTAATTTACGATGATAAAACAAACGCTTACCGCACTTTTTCTAATCGCTGGATTAGCATCTGGAATTAATGCCATGGACAACTCGGACAATACAAAGTCCAAAACAGCCATCGTCATTCATGGCGGTGCTGGTACCATCCTCAAGTCTAAAATGACCCCAGAAATTGAGCAGGCTTATATTGAAGCCCTAACTCATGCTCTCAAGACCGGTCACCAGATTCTTCAAGAAGGCGGTTCAAGCACAGAAGCAGTAAAAGCGACCATCGTGACTATGGAAGACTCGCCTCTCTTTAATGCTGGTAAAGGCGCGGTGTTTACTCATGAAGGCAAAAATGAGTTGGATGCCTCCATCATGGTCAGCAGCGATCGCTCAGCTGGCGCAGTCGCAGGCGTTAGCCATATCAAGAACCCCATTCTGTTAGCTGATAAAGTTCGTACCGATTCCAAGCATGTGCTGATGGCCCGCGAAGGTGCAGAAGAGTTTGCCAAAGAGCAAGGCTTTGAAATGGTTGACCCTAAATACTTTTTTACGCAGAACCGCTGGGATCAATTACAGAAAATTCTCAAGGAAAGCCCAGACAAAATGCAATTGTCTGAAGATGAAGCCAAAAACTCTAAGTTTGGTACCGTCGGTGCAGTAGCGCTCGATATGAATGGCGTTATTACCGCAGGCACTTCAACTGGTGGCATGACCAATAAGCGTTATGGGCGAATTGGTGACTCACCGATCATTGGTGCTGGAACCTATGCCAATCAATATTGCGGTATTTCAGCAACCGGTCATGGCGAATATTTTATTCGAGCAGCAGTGGCCTATGACATTTGCGCTCTGGTTGAATACAAAGGTGAAAGCATTCAAGAAGCAGCGGATATTGTCATTCAGGAGAAACTAAAAGCCATGGGTGGTGATGGTGGTGTGATTGGTTTAGACAAAGACGGTAACATCATGATGAGCTTTAACACCCCGGGAATGTACCGAGGGTCTATTGATGTTGACGGCAACATCAGTATAGAAATCTATCAGGAACAATAAACACCAAGCAGGCGCTAAAAGGAGTCGTTATGAAACTTAAACTTTCAATTACTTTCTTGCTATTTATATTAGTAAGCGCCTGCAATGACGACTCATCGCAGAGCACAGCCTCCAAGCCTGAGAGCAACAATACCGATGAAGATATCGCCACCCTGGAACCTTACCTTGACGAACAGGTTTTCGAAACACACAGCAATGGCGAACACAAAATTGGACTTTATTCGGAAACCAATGGGCAGGGAACATTTGAAGACTGCAAAACAGGAAAGACATACATCATTGATATCAATAAAGATGCAAGCTTACTTCATTCGAGCTATAGCCCATTAACCAAAGCAAACGGACAAAAGCTGCTGGTAGAAATAATAGGTGAAACTCTAATGAATAAAGAAGACTTAGAAACCATACGGCCAGAAATATTACTGAGTATTATTCATAAAGAAACCTGTAATAATAAAAACTAGGGAGAACCATTTTGAAGTACTCACCATTCTTATTGCTTCTATTCATTTTATCTTGCTCAAAACAACCAGAAGAAATGCCTCTCACGGTTAAAGTAGATGGTCTGGAGATATCAGGATTTAAGGGCCATTACAAAAACAATATGCTAACTTTATTTAAGGGAGAAGGAATTGAGCCTGCTATGGATTCAGAGTATAAAATTGAATTCAGGTTAAGTGACAACTATCGTAATACAACCATTCAGTTTCCGAATGAAAATAGCAGCACACCACCATTAGCTCTTAATATCCACGATCCCGAGCGTAACATAAACACAGTTTGGCTAAAGCAAACGAAGTTTAAAATTACTTTCGGCGAAGAGATAGATTATAAAATCCCTATCATAATAGAAGGTTCAGCAGAAGACCCTACAGATATAGAATTTAAAGGAAGCTTTACAGCTTACACAGCAGCAATAGAATCTAATAATGGCGTTATAGATAGAAGTGTAAGCTCATTTGATACAATTGACTGGATAGTAAGAGACTGGATTAAGAAAAATAAAAGTACCAAAAAAATTGCCGACTATCCAGATACCTGTAGATATGGTGGTGCTTATGCCTCCTGCTCTTATCTGTATAACGATAAAAATGATGAACTGCAAATTGCCAAGCTACTACTAGTAAAAGAAAACAACGTTTGGGAGATTAAAAAAAGTATAACAAAAGATGAAATTTTTCTAGCAAATGCGATAGAGCCTATTTTTAGAGATTACCCTCCGTTCATTTTTTCTCCTATCGCAGCTA
This sequence comes from Kangiella aquimarina DSM 16071, assembly GCF_000374105.1. Taxonomy (GTDB): domain Bacteria; phylum Pseudomonadota; class Gammaproteobacteria; order Enterobacterales; family Kangiellaceae; genus Kangiella; species Kangiella aquimarina. The sequence continues at coordinate 1,274,248 of NZ_KB893650.1, read as the reverse complement.
AAACCTTTCAAGATACAATCTATAAAAAACTAGGCGGTTATAGACTTATTTCGGAGCCATCTACGATCCCATGTGGAGGCGGGCAAGCGAAAGGTCAACCTGGCTGGTGTGAGATTTCATATGTGAAATTTGAAAAAGAAAGAACACTTGATACATACGCAGAAGGTTCCTGCAATTATGTTACATACTTATTTGAGAAAAATAAAAATGGTTCATGGGATATTGTTAAAACTCTAGATAGTGATCAAAAGTATAATTCTCATGAACAAAAAGTCGTTAAAAGAGAGGAAAATAATAGTCTTGTTTGTTTTTAACCCGCTCCAATGACGTAACATCTAAGGTCATGGGATATAAAATCCTCACAGCCCAATCGAACTGTGAGGTTTCAATTTTTAACGCCGATAGATTTTTTGAGTTCAAGGCAGAAGTTATTTCAAGAGCGGAGCTTACCAAATAGATAAGCGAGCAAAAAAAAGCCTGACAAAATGCCAGGCTTTCTTTCAAGCAATTGCGCAGGAAAATTGTCCAAATTCGAGGCGGTTAATCATTTTTCAGCGGAGGTGACCTAATAGGGTCATTGAGCATTAAAAATGATTAACCAACAAAGAAGTTGGGCAATTTAACAAGCAATTATAGTTTGTCAGCTGACTCGGACAAGTACTTCGCCACACCTTCAGGAGTCGCATCCATACCTTTATCACCTTTGTTCCAACCTGCTGGACAAACTTCGCCGTGCTCTTCGTGGAACTGAAGTGCGTCAACCATACGAATCATTTCGTCAACGTTACGGCCTAGAGGAAGATCATTGACTACCTGATGACGCACAACACCGTCTTTATCGATTAGGAATGAACCACGGAATGCAACGCCTGCTTCTGGATGCTCTACGTCGAATGCTTGGCAGATTTCGTGCTTAACATCAGCTACTAGTGTGTAACCTACTTGGCCGATACCACCGTTTTTGATGTCTGTGTTACGCCATGCGTTGTGTGTGAAGTGAGAGTCGATTGAAACACCAATCACTTCTACGCCACGCTTTTTGAACTCGTCTAAACGATGGTCAAATGCGATTAGCTCTGATGGACATACGAAAGTGAAGTCTAGAGGATAGAAAAATACTACGGTTGGCTTACCTTTGGTGGCTTCTGCGAAGTTGAAGTCTTCTACGATTTCGCCATTGCCTAATACTGCTGCTGCTGTGAAGTCTGGTGCCTTACGGCCTACTAATACTCCCATTATTTCCTCCAAGAGTGTGTTTATTCAATTTTAGGTGTGCGTATTATACGCTGATATACGATTAATTCTTAAGACCTTTCACAAAAGATTAAAGTCTTTTTTAATGCTATAAAAAAACTTGAACGACAACACTTAACTCAGCGACTGGGGGATACCACTGAGTGGGCGCTGATTCCCTTACGGGTTTGCTCAAAACTTTCTCGCATCAGGGTTCTGAACCACTTATGCAGCGCCGTTTGGTGTTGTCGTTCATGCCAATAAAGATATATGTCCAGTTTCGGCAGTTTCAAGGGCATTTCTTTCATGACAACGCCATAACGATCACCTTCTTTTTCAGCCACCAGTCGTGGCATGGAAAACATCAAATCAGTGCGGCTACAAATATCGAGTGCCAGGTGGAATGTTGGTACATAGAGTGCGATTTTTCTCGAATATCCCTGCTTTTCCAAAGTACGGTCAATGAATGGCTTGCCTTTACCGGTAACGGTCACTAGGCCATGCCGTTGTTGTAAATACTCTTCCAATCCGATGGTTTTCTGTTTGGCCAAATGATGACTTTTTGACATAACAAGTACAAAGTCATGCTGAATCAGGTGGAAATTATGATACTTAGTGCTCTCCAATGATTTATCTTCTTCACTAACTAAAAAGTCAATATCGCCCTGCTCTAACAGGGAAATGCCGTCGGGCCGGATATTGAAGGAACGTAATGCAACATTGGGTGCCTGCGCCTGTAGGTCCTGCCATAGATTTGGCATAAACAGGCTCATCTCCAAATCCATGGACATGATGCTGATCTCACCTTTGGCATTAGTCGGTTCGAATTTTTCCGGCTGAATCATGCACATGAAATCAGCCAGCCAGCTCTTAAGCTTGGGCTGTAGCTCTGCAGCTTTATCGGTTAACTGGTAGCCATTACCAACACGGACCAATAAAGGGTCCGCCAGCATTTCTCGCAGTCTTTGTAGTGAGCGGCTGACAGCCGGCTGGCTCATATGCAGTCGATCAGCAGCATTTGAAATGTGCTTTTCTTCCAATAGCACGTCCAGTAGCACCAGCAAATTCATATCCATAGAACGAATATTCTCGGTTTGCATACTCAATATCTCTTTAATGCATTTCAAGCATAACTATAAACCCGTTAGAGTAGCGTCATCAAGTTAATTGTTTCGATTAGGAGTCTTCAATGAGTAATAAATTGGTAGCAGTTGTTTATCACAGTGGTTATGGCCACACCCAGGTTCTTGCAGAACAAGTCCTTCAGGGTGCTAAAGATGGTGGCGCTGAAGCTTTATTAGTACCGGTATCAGATGTCGATAAACACTGGGATGACCTAGCTAAAGCTGATGCCATTATTTTTGGCAGTCCAACCTATATGGGTAGCGTTAGTGCAGACTTTAAGGCTTTTATGGATAAATCATCTAAGGTTTGGGCAGAACAAGGCTGGAAAGATAAACTGGCGGCAGGTTTTACCAACTCAGCTTCCATGAGTGGTGATAAGTTGAACACCCTTCAGCAACTATCTATCTTTGCTGCTCAACAAAGCATGCTATGGGTTAGTCTTGGTATTTTACCGGGTAATAATAGCTCAACAGGCTCACCTGATGACCTTAATCGTGTAGGTAGTTACCTTGGTGCTATGGCACAAAGCAACGCTGACCAAGGCTCTGACGTGGTACCACCACAAAGTGATCGGGAAACAGCGCGCCTTCTAGGTGTCCGTGTTGCTGAAATAGCTAGGAAATTCAATTAGTTATATTTTAATCAAACATTTTCACGTCAGTTTCACAGTGAATTGTATATATTTTAACCATCAGTTCCCCAACTGTGTTTGTTTAATCGATAGTCGAAAGACTCGTCTGTGACATGGAAGTTATTTGTAACACTCCCCCTGATGGCCACCCTGTGTGGCCTTTTTTTTTTAAGTTTTTACAATTTTTAATTGTTTACTTATCAATAGATTATAGATGATCGTTTTATAACTATCTGATCTTTTCTAAATGCCAATGCAAGAGCAGTTGACAATCATTCTCATTTAGATATAATCTCAACCATCGAACACTTTTTACTTTATTTCTATGTACGTTTGCCTTTGTAAAGCTATCACAGATAAGCAAATTAAAGACGCTGCCTATAACGGAGCAACCAGTATGCGTTGCCTGAATAAAGACCTTGGCGTTGCTACTCAATGTGGCAAATGTGCAGTTACTGCTAAGCAAATACTTCGCGAGCACAAAAGCCAAGTTACCCAGTTCGATCCACAAACCACTCCAAACTTTGTGGATGCAACTTTGGGCAAAGCATTGTAGTAAAACTATTACCAAGTCGTAGATTCACAAAAAGCCGCTTTTTAGGGGCTTTTTTATGCCTGCCCCGCTAATCCCGACTCGAACTGCCTCCTTGACATGATCGAAAATCACTCTTAAACAAGAACTCATCACATTTAACAATCATTCTAATTTACATTTAAATTCAATAAGTTAGCGATGCGTTAACTTGCTTGTAAGAATTCAAAGTCGTACAATCTCAAAATACATACTTAACAATTGGATTAAAAGAATGAAAGGCGACGCAAAAGTTATTGAAATTCTTAACAAGGTACTGGGTAATGAATTAGTAGCAATTAATCAGTACTTTTTGCATGCTCGCATGTATAAAGATTGGGGCCTGAAAGAGCTTGCTGATCATGAGTATGAAGAGTCTATTGATGAAATGAAGCATGCTGATTTGCTGGTTGAGCGCATTCTCTTTTTAGAGGGATTGCCAAACCTGCAGGATTTAGGCCGCTTACGTATAGGCGAAGATACCAAAGAAATGCTGGAGTGCGATCTTGCGCTTGAACTTGAAGCGATCCCAGATTTGCGTGACGGTATTAAATACTGCGAAGAAGTTCGTGATTATGTCAGCCGTGATGTTCTTAACCATATCCTTGAAAGTGAAGAAGAACATGTTGACTGGCTGGAAACTCAGCTTGGACTCATCGAAAAAATTGGTATTCAAAATTACCTGGCAGAAAAAATGCACGAGGATGGTAATTAGTCGGAAGCTATTTACGACGAAGGGCAGCCATGAGCTGCCCTTTTTTATGGTTACGTTTAAATTCCCCTAACCCTATCCGGGTAATCGGTAAAAACTCCATCCACTCCCATCGCTTTGACCTTAGCAATATTCTTAGAATCGTTAACGGTGTGAACATAAAGCTGCATGCCTTCCTGATGGACCTGTTCCACTAATTCTTTACTGACCAGACTTAAACTGGGATGGAAACTATACGCATTCACATCCCGCGCAAAACTTAGAGCAACGTCAGGCTGATCGTCAGCAATGACACCGATCTTAATATCAGGATCGAGTTGGCGAATCAAAAACAGTTCGGAAAATAAATATGAGGAGATAATGAAGTTATCTTTGTTGTAGTGGTCTTTATCAAGCAACTTAACCAGGTGCATCACCAAACTCGCTGTTCTAACTCCTTTAAGCTCAATATTGATCATGGTCTTAGAGCCAATCAGCGCAATCACTTCTTGCAAGAAAGGGATCTGCTCACCTTGACCGGCATCCAGTGTTCGTAAGTATTCGACAGAATGCTGATGGATATGGCCTACCCCATCAGTGGTTCTCTCTAGCGTGTCATCATGAAAAACCAGCAAGTTGCCATCAATGTTTTGCACATCAAACTCAACCCCATCAACGCCCAGCTCTAAAGCCTTGCGAAAGGACAACAGAGTGTTTTCAGGAGCCAGCCCCATGGCACCGCGATGACCGATGACTTTCATGCTATCTACCGCTCTTCTGCTTTTTGTCTCTTACTTTTAAATTCGTTCCAAAAGATTTGGTCTCAAATAGATCGATAACCTTGATCAAATCACTCAGCTTCTTGTAGCCATAGTTTCGAATATCAATGGATGATTTGTTAGCAATAAAGGAGCCGATCGGTCCCAGTGAAGCCCAGCCGTCATCATCGGAAGTCATTTCAATGGCATTTCTGATCAATTCGATAAGTTTGGTATCTTGCTTCAGCTTACTTGGAGAGAATTTAGAAACATCAGTATTATCGAGCTTGGCACCCAGTTCTAAAAAGCGCGTACAGGCATTACGAAAGGCATCAGGGGTTTTGGTTTCACCATAACCAAACACCAGTTTACCCTCATTAATAAGGCGAGTAGCTAATGGAGTAAAATCACAGTCGGATGTTACCAAGCAAAAGATATCAATGTCCTTGCCATAAAGTACGTCCATCACATCAATGGCCATTGCCAGATCAGTTGCGTTCTTACCTTTGGTTAAATCAAATTGCTGAATCGGTTGAATAGCAAACTCCAGTAATATCTCTTCCCAGCCTTTGAGATTGACGTTCTTCCAGTTGCCGTATGCTTTGCGAATGATGACCATGCCGTGATTGGCAAGATCCGACAAAATTAAATCGAAGTATTTGCTCGAGGCATTATCCGCATCGACAAATAATGCTATGTGCTTATTCTGTTCCATGTTCGTCCTTCCATAAAAAATGCCGCATATAGCGGCATTTAATCATATAAGCTGTTTACGTAAAACGTCGTTTTACTCAGGTTGCTTACCATAAGACTCGTTCAAGACTTCTTGAAGCTCGCCCTGCTGGAACATTTCCAGAATGATGTCACAGCCGCCAATCAATTCACCATCAACCCATAGCTGTGGGAATGTTGGCCAATTAGCGTATTTTGGAAGCTCAGCACGAATGTCTGGGTTTTGTAGGATGTCCACATAAGCAAACTCATGTCCACACTGCATCAATGCCTGAACGGCCTGAGCAGAGAAACCACACATTGGCAGTTTCGGTGAACCTTTCATGTAAATTAAAACTTTGTTGTCTGCAATCTGTTGTTTGATTTGCTCAATAGTGTCGCTCATGTATGACCTCAAATTTGTTAATTAGGCGCCCTGCCCGATATCAGATGGCGGCGATTATAACGCTTTTCAAGGGCGATGAGCACCGTTAATCGCAAGAAATCTTGATCTGCATCTATGCAAGCAGAATTCTTGTCGCTACAATGCGTTACTAAATGAGAATTAGTTTCAATTAGAATCCGATTTCAGATTTTACGGGCAGAAAACGCACCTTTATGAGCGAATTTAGCGACCACCCTATCCTGCAACTGAACGATGTTCAGTGTCGCCACGGCGATCAGATTATTGTTAATCACATTGATTTCAAATTAAAAGCTGGCGACAGTGCCTGCCTGCTTGGACCCAGTGGCTGCGGTAAGACAACCTTATTGCGTGCGATTGCTGGGCTTGAGCCTATTTATGAAGGTTTCATCAGTATTCACGGCCGCTTCTGCTCCAAGCCAGACTTCACTCTGCCTCCGGAAAAACGTCATCTGGGACTGGTTTTCCAGGATCACGCCCTATTCCCGCACCTCAATATTTTCGACAATGTGGCCTTTGGTTTGCGCCACCTGCCACGTAAAGAGCGTCGCGAACGAGTACAAGAGTGCCTTGAACTGGTTGGTCTGGAGGCAATGGAAAAGCGTTATCCGCATCAATTATCAGGCGGCCAGCAACAACGCGTCGCGCTGGCACGCAGCATTGCACCGCGTCCTGAATTGATCCTGCTGGATGAACCTTTCTCCAGCCTAGACACTCATTTGCGTCGCTCGCTGGCGCGAGAGTTAAAGGAATTGCTTAAAGCGCAGAACATTGCCAGCCTGCTGGTCACCCATGATCAACAGGAAGCATTTGCCATGGCAGACTATATTGGCGTAATGCACCAAGGCAAATTACTGCAGTGGGACACTCCCTACAACCTCTACCATAAACCGGTAGATGCCCAGATTGCCTCTTTTATTGGCGAAGGCCATTTCATTGCAGGAACCATTACTGACCGCCAGCACGTCAATACAGTGTTGGGTAATTTCACCATTGCCAATGGCAAAACCTTCACCCCCAATGATAGCGTGCTGGTGCTAATGCGACCCGACGACGTTAAACCTAATATGAACTCTCCTCTGCGCGGCAAGGTGACACATAAGGTGTTTAAAGGCGCGATCATCGAATATGAGCTGGAATTGTCTAATAATGAGCAATTAAAGGCCATTTTCCCTAGTCATCACGATTATCCATTATCACAAGATATAGGGTTCGACCTGGATGTGAAGCACTTGATCGTGTATCCAGATCACATTTCTTTGTAAAATTTTTAACCAATTTTAAAAAAATGCAAATATGACTTAAAACGCTTGACCTAGCGCAAGCCCAAGCCCCATAAGGCTTCCCGAGTTACCCACTATTTCTTAACAATTTATCCACAGAAAATTCCCCAAGATATGCTCTTGCCAAGCGGCAAAAAACGCACTATCTTGTATCCATTGCGAGAGCAACTAACTATATATAGTGAATCAAGAAGATCGTCTAACTTGTTGATTCTCTGTAATCTCAGTCAAATAATGAACAAAAAACAGCCAACCGACAAATAATGCAAAGAGGTCTGTGGAGGAATAATGGAAACCGAAGTCAGCAAACCTGAACAATCAGCTGCCAAAACCCCAAAAACAAACACACCATCCAGCCACGAAATTGAAGCCACTAAACCGGGTGAAATTCGTGTTATCCGCCGCAATGGAAAGGTGACGCCTTATGACGACAGCAAGATCGAAGTTGCCATGACCAAGGCGTTTCTTGCGGTTGAAGGTGGTGCGGCAGCAGCATCTAGCCGTGTGCATGAAACGGTGCGCCAATTAACCAAACAAATCACCGAAGCGTTCAAACGCAGAATGCCAGGTGGCGGTATCATCCACATCGAAGACATTCAGGATCAGGTTGAGCTGGCCTTAATGCGTAATGGCGAGCAAAAAGTTGCCCGTTCATACGTGTTATACCGTGAAGAGCGTGCTCGTGAGCGTGCTGCTCGTGATTCAGCCAAATTGGATGCCATTGTTGGCGACAACCAGGTAATGGTTACCGTTGAAGACGGTAGTAAACGTCCGTTAGATGTTGAGCGCCTGCATACGGTTGTGGTTGAAGCCTGTAAAGACCTGTCTGACGTTACTCCAGACCAAATTCTTAAAGACACCATGCGTAATCTATACGATGGTGTTGCGATTAAAGACGTTTACCAAGCGTTGGTGATGACTGCTCGTACCATGATTGAGCAAGAGCCAAACTACAGTTACGTTACCGCTCGTCTATTATTGGACAGCATTCGCTCTGAGGCTCTAAGAGAGCTAGGCGTTGCCAAACGCGCAACCCAAAGCGAAATGACGGCTATCTACCCTGAAGCCTTCAAAGCCTACCTAAGTGTTGGTGTTGAAAACGAACTTTTAAGCCCTGAGCTTCTGAGCTTTGATATTGAGAAGCTGGCAAACGCCATCAAACCTGAGCGTGATATGCTGTTCACTTACCTGGGCATTCAGACGCTATTTGATCGCTACTTTATCCATAAAGATGAAGTCCGTATCGAGTTGCCTCAGGTATTCTGGATGCGTGTCGCTATGGGTCTTGCTATCAATGAAGACGATCGCGAAGCGCGTGCCATTGAGTTCTATGATGTGTTGTCAACATTCCACTACATGAGCTCAACCCCTACTCTATTTAACTCAGGTACATTACGTCCGCAGCTTTCCAGCTGTTATCTGACCAATGTTCCTGATGACCTCGACGGTATCTATGGCGCGATTAAAGATAACGCCCTATTGTCGAAATTTGCCGGTGGTTTAGGTAATGACTGGACTCCAGTTCGTGGTCTTGGTGCATACATCAAAGGTACCAACGGTAAATCACAAGGTGTTGTGCCCTTCCTTAAAGTGGCCAACGATACTGCAGTGGCCGTGAATCAAGGCGGTAAGCGTAAAGGTGCTGTCTGTGCTTACCTTGAAACCTGGCACATTGATATCGAGGAATTCCTTGAGCTTCGTAAGAACACCGGTGATGACCGTCGTCGTACGCACGACATGAACTCAGCCAACTGGGTGCCAGACTTATTCCTGAAGCGCGTTAGCACCGATGGCGAGTGGACGCTATTTAGTCCAAACGAAGTACCTGATCTACACGATCTGTACGGTAAAGAATTTGAAGAGCGTTACGAGTACTATGAAGAAATGGCCAAATACGGCAAGCTGAAAACAGCTAAGACTCTTCAGGCTAAAGACTTGTGGCGTAAAATGCTCTCGATGCTGTTCGAAACCGGTCACCCATGGATCACGTTCAAAGACCCATGTAACATCCGTTCGCCACAGCAGCACGCAGGCGTAGTACACAGCTCGAACCTTTGTACTGAAATCACTCTTAACACCAAAGCCGGTGAAGAGATTGCGGTATGTAATCTTGGTTCAGTTAACCTGCCGAAGCATATGAAAGACGGCAAGCTGGACATCGAGCGAGTAGAGAAAACAGTTAAGACAGCAGTTCGCATGCTGGATAACGTTATCGATATTAACTTCTACCCTGTAGAAACTGCGCGTAAATCAAATATGCGTCACCGTCCAGTGGGCCTAGGCTTGATGGGTTTCCAGGATGCATTGTATTTGCAGAACATTCCTTACACTTCTGATGCAGCGGTTGAGTTTGCTGATAACGCTATGGAAGCGATTTCCTACTATGCGATTCAGGCTTCGACTGACCTTGCAGAAGAGCGCGGCTCTTATGAGACCTTTGCTGGCTCATTGTGGTCGCAAGGCATTCTACCAATCGATTCAATTCAGAAACTGGTTGAAGAGCGTGGCTCTGAGTTCATCGAAGTCGACACCAGCTCAACCATGGACTGGGATACTTTACGTGAGCGTGTAAAGACAGTTGGTATGCGTAACTCAAACGTGATGGCAATTGCACCAACAGCCACCATTTCCAATATCACGGGTGTCTCACAGTCTATTGAACCGACTTACCAGAACCTGTATGTGAAGTCTAACCTGTCAGGTGAGTTCACAGTGGTTAACCCATACATGGTGAAAGAGCTTAAGGCTCGTAAGTTGTGGGATACAGTTATGGTTAATGACCTGAAATACTACGAAGGTAGCTTGCAGCACATTGACCGTATCCCAAGTGATGTCAAAGAGTTGTTCTCAACTGCCTTTGAAGTAGAACCAAAATGGTTAGTGGAAGCTGCCAGTCGTCGTCAAAAATGGATCGACCAGGCACAGTCACTTAACCTTTACATGAGTGAACCTTCCGGTAAGAAACTGGATATGGTGTATCGCATGGCTTGGTTCCGCGGCTTGAAAACCACTTACTACTTGCGTTCATTGGGCGCAACCAGCACCGAGAAATCAACCATCAGTGATGGCAAGCTTAACGCAGTATCCTCTGGTCCAGCACCAGTTGGCTCTGCCGCACCAAAAGCCTGCTCCATTGATGACCCAGATTGCGAGGCTTGCCAATAATGGCAAGCTTTTCGCTTTAGTGAATAACTAAAAAGAGAAGTGACGACAACGGAATGGGGTCGCAACGAAAGTTCGCCCCTTTTTTCACCGAAAATAAATCGAATGGTGAAAAGCTCAACAAAATTTAAGAGAGGTAAACATGTTCAACTGGGATGAGTACGAAAAAGAGGAAAAGGCCGAAGCGCCGAAAAAAGCACAACCTGCTCCTGCTCCCGTAGTCGAAGAGAAGCAAGAGCAACCAGCTCCACAGGTTGCCGCTGAGCCAAAAGCGACACAAGAAGAATATGTAGAGCCAGAAGCGCTGGACAATGTTGCAAAGGCACAGGCAGCACTAGAAGAACTTGATGTTGCTCCTGGTCTGGAAGAATTAGAAATGGGCGCGGCTCGTATCGAAGTTGATGACAAGAAAATGATCAACTGCCGTGCTGACCTGAATCAGCTTGTTCCATTCAAGTACGACTGGGCATGGCAAAAATACCTTGATGGCTGCGCCAACCACTGGATGCCACAAGAAATTAACATGACTAAAGATGTCGCGACCTGGAAAGATCCAAACGGCTTAACCGATGACGAGCGTAAAATCGTCATGCGCTCTTTGGGTTATTTCTCAACCGCTGACTCATTAGTTGCGAACAATCTGGTACTTGCCATTTATCGCTTAATCACCAACCCAGAGTGTCGTCAGTACATTTTGCGTCAGGCGTTTGAAGAAGCGATTCATACCCACGCTTACCAATACTGTGTTGAGTCATTGGGCATGGATGAAGCTGAAGTATTCAACATGTACCGTGAAGTTCCAAGTATCGCTAAAAAAGCGGCCTGGAGTATCAAGCATACGCAAGGTATCTCTAACCCTACCTTCAAAACAGGAACAGCAGAGTCCGATCAGGAGTTGCTGCGCAATCTGATTGGTTTCTATTGTGTGACTGAAGGTATCTTCTTCTACTGTGGCTTCACTCAGATTCTGTCTATGGGTCGCCGTAACAAGATGACCGGTGTCGCTGAGCAGTTCCAGTACATCTTGCGTGATGAGTCAATGCACCTGAACTTCGGTGTTGACGTCATCAACCAGATCAAACTCGAAAACCCACACCTGTGGACTGAAGAGTTTAAGCAAGAAGTCATTCAGATGATTCTTGAAGGTACTCAGCTTGAAATCGAATACGCACGCGACACAATGCCACGTGGTGTATTAGGCATGAATGCAGGCATGATGGAAGAATACCTACAGTTCATCTGTAACCGTCGTCTTGCCCAGCTAGGTCTACCCGCTCAATTCAAGAATGTATCCAACCCATTCCCATGGATGAGCGAAATCATGGACTTGAAGAAAGAGAAAAACTTCTTCGAAACTCGTGTGATTGAATACCAAACTGGTGGTGCCCTATCTTGGGATTAATACCTCCTGAGTGTTACGTGCCACGAAAGGTGATATTTGGTCATATAAAGTGATATTGGCTTGAAAATAAACGATTTTCAAAGCCATATCGATTGGGGGAACAGAGGAGCTAAGAGACGTCTAACTCCTCTTCCAAGAGCCTGGCAAGCAATTGTCAGGCTTTTTTATTGATAAGGATATTGTTATGTATGCAGATGATTTTTTAACAAACCTGTTTGCTCAAATCTTTTCGCAGCTTTGGTGGCTTATCCCTCTATTTATACTGATTGCCTTTTTTAAATCGTCCTATTTTAAAGGCTGGGCTGGGGAAAGGCGTGTAAAAACTGTAACTCTGCAGTTAGACCCAGACTCCTACACTGTTTTTCATGATGTCACTTTGCCAACACCAACTGGCTCTACCCAAATAGACCATATCATAATTTCAGCGTGCGGCGTTTTTGTGATAGAAACCAAAAATTACTCTGGCTGGATATTCGGTTCAGAAAAGAGCAGTTATTGGACGCAGGTCATTTATAAGAATAAAAACAAGTTTCAAAATCCGCTTAGACAAAACTACAAACACATCAAAACACTCAAAGAGTTAACTCAGCTTCCCTTCAATGTTTTTCATTCAGTGATTGTGTTTGCTGGTGATGCTACATTTAAAACTGACTTACCCAAAAATGTGATCAAACAGCAAAGTCTTAAAAAGTATTTGCAGGGATTTAATGAGATTGTGTTAACTGAGCAACAGATTTATCAGGTAAGGAGCCAGATTGAGGACAACAGACTGGAGTGTGGCTTTAAAACTAACCAACAACATGTGCGGAATCTTAAGAAATGAAACACTAGGCAGCCATAAACTTTTTTAGGTCTTCAATACCCATTGGCTTGGCAAAATAATAACCCTGAGCCTCATCACAGCCACAATTCTTTAAAAAGATGAGTTGGTTTTCATTTTCAACACCCTCAGCAATAGACTTAATGCCAAAGTTGTCAGCCAAATCAATAACTGACTTCACGATAATCTGTGAGTTATTTTCCGTTTCAATCTTATCGATGAACGACCGGTCAATTTTCAACTCATCAACTGGCAGGTTCTTAAGGTTGGATAATGATGTAAAGCCTGTTCCGAAGTCATCAATGGAGAACTTCAAACCTAATTCTTTTAAGCTCTCGATAAATTTCTGACTGGTTGTAATATCATAAATAGCTGTCGTTTCAGTAATTTCAATCTGACAAATCTTGGCGAAGTCCAGGTTTTCCTTAAATACTTGATGCAAATTCTGGGCCTGCTCTTCTATATTCAATTCGCGCGCAGAAATATTAATCGATACCCTCTTAATTTTCTCTGGAATTAAATTCGTTTCATTCAACTCTTTTTTTGCATTAGTAATCACCCAGCGGGATATATTGGGCATGGCTCCTATGTCTTCGGCTATGGGAATAAAGTCTTCTGGAGAAATAAAGCCTAATTCTGGATGTATCCAACGGATCAATACCTCAACGCCAGTGATACTCTGATCACTAATCGATAACTGAGGTTGGTACACAGTCTTAAAGTGTTGAAAGACGTCTGTACTTTTTAACTCTGTGATGAGCCGCTGCCGATGCAAAGCAATCTCAGACAGTTCATGGCTAAAGAAGCTGCACTGATCATCACCAATTTTCTTGGCGTTATGCAATGCAATACTGGCAGCAGAAAGCAGGGATTTGCTGTCTTTTCCATCAAAGGGTGCAATGGCTAAGCCTAGACAAACTTTCAGTGGAATTTTTAATTCAACGCCTACCCTCTGGGTCATGCGAAATATTAAATCTGGTAGCTCCTCAATTAGTCTATCGTTATTTTTAACCTTAATGGCAATGCCAAACTGATCCGATCCTAAACGACCGAGCACACCATTTTCGTGGAAACACTCCCATAATTCACCGGTTAACTTTTGCAATACCGCATCACCTTTGCGATGACCAAACTCCTGATTGATCTGTGAAAACTTGCAGAGATCCAAATAAATCAGAACGACTTTTTTTTCTTTGCTGATATTTTTGACCTGCCTATCGAGCAAGCGGGTAAATTGATAATGCCGAGGTAACTGCGTTAATGGGTCCAGTGAAAGTAATCGTTCAGTATTTTCTATAGCCCTTTTTAGTAGGATAAATAGGAGTACTGATGTGACCAGTACATAGAACCAACCTTTATAGGTTTGCGCTACAGTAATGTAATCAACATCATTGGTGAACGACTCTAAAGCTTTATCTGAAAAAAGAATCCATAAGCCACCAATGGCGGCATAAATGACGGCGCCTCTGACAGCTGTAGTCAACTTCCTTTTTGTCATCGTTTCAGACTTAACGTCTTTCATCGCCTCCCCTTTTTCTAAACAGCCTTGGATTGCTAGTTACAAAAGCTGTAACCCAGCGCTCCAGAAAGGACTCTTTGTGGCCCCGTTTTATATAAATGTATCCAAACACAGACACTATTAAAGCGCCTACAGAGTCAACAATCAAATCCCACATGGTATCTGTAAGCCCTGAAGGGTCACCCAGCATTGGCTTTTGCATATTCATGCCAAAGAAGCTGTCCATGGTAAATTCGAAAATTTCCCAGATGACGCCAAAGCCAATGGCAAAAAGAAATGCAAAGAATGCAACAAACCCCGGCTTCATGTGCATACCAATTTCTTCGGTTTCATTGAGCACATGCACCATCAAAAAGCCTGTGATTCCTAGTAGAAATCCTGAGGTTGTATGAAGAGCCATATCCCACCACCAAAACTTCGTGTAGTAATCGCGAATCTCACCAAGAAACAAGGAGGCGAAAATAAAGGCTATTGCCATTAACGAGAAGATATGGGGAATGTAGACGTGAAGGAATTTTGCAATAAAGAGTGGAGCCAGAGTGATAATAATAATTCCAGCAGTAATTAGTGCGGTAAACCACTGTTCATTCCAAAGTGCCAACAGAATTTCAGCAACAAGAATGGCTTGAAGAATTAGAGTTATCGTTTTATGAACATTAATTTTCGTCAATCTATCGACAACACGCTTATTAAAACCTACATGATTGCCAATATAGCATGTTTTATATCAATATCTTAAGTGCTTGTTTTGCTTCGACGTCGATACCATGTTACGAAACCACTAATAACTAGCCAAATCAATATTAAAGCCATGATATCTGTAAATAATGTTCCTGTAATACCAAAAATAGCTCCGCTATGTAAATCTTGAACAAGCTTTAACTGAGTTATTTGGCGTGAGCGATACTGTTCCTGCAAGTCTGATAGCTGGTCACCATCAAGTTGCTCTTTGGTCAGCTGTGGGAAATTAATGATGTCCACAGGCTCCCATTGAAACGTGTTTTCGTTTAGCTGGTAATTTCCTTTCAGGGTTTGAATATAAATCTGCTGATTCACCTGTGTTGCAGATGTGGCTGCAGTGTCTAAAGAATCGGCAATGGATAAAGCATCAATGAGCTGCCCTGTTTTAGTTAGCCAGTAAACAAATTCGTTGGTGACCAATACTAAGCCTATCGGCGATGGCTCTAGTAACAGCAATTGACTCGATGTCTCCTTCCAGTATTGCCCGTTAATATAATGCTGCTCGCCTATCTGACATACTGACAGCGGCTCTTTAGAAAGACAGACCCCACTATCGGGCGCTTTTATTCCGTACCAATCTAATAAGAGCGTTGAGGTAATATAATTTTTATGAAGTGACAGTGATTGATAGTGGTTTAATAAGAGTCCGGTAATGGATAAGTTGAGCAGAAAGATAGCTGCTAGAAAACCTAACCGTCGATGCCATTTCCTGAAATGCAACTTATATCGAGATGTTGATTTAGGTGCAGCCTGCTTTTTGCGGCTCATTATCATTCCTCAGTGGTTAGCCGATGAAGTGTTAAGCCTACTCGGGCTATTTTTTTCATGGCGCTGACAGACATAGTTGCTCCGGTAATACCGTCAATATGATCGCTTAACTTATCATCATCTGTTAAGGTCAAATTATCGAACTGTCTTGAAAAAGTCTCCATATGAATTTCATATCCACGACTTTCTCGAAATTCTATGACTTCTATCTTATCAATTCGGTTATCAATAACACTAACACCAAAAGTAATAGGACGCTCCTTACCAATTTCATCCAAGAACCAGACTGTCTGGTTACCATGCCGCCAGTAACGCAATCGAAGTTTTGGATAAGGGTGGCCTAATATACTTGAAATGGCATCTTGCAAGGATTGATTCAGCCACAGTGTGTTGATTTCTGGCTGTACCCCATTCTCGAGATGAGCAAAACGCTGAGCTAAAAATTCTTCCTGGGTGATATAAACTTCCGCCTCCGATACCATCGGAATGAAGAGAATAAAACCCAATATAGCAGTAAGTAGTCGTTTCATTATCATAAATTATTCAAACACAAAGACAGGCTAAACGCCTGCCTTTGTGAATTTTGACACAACAGTCAACTTAGAACTGGTAACCAACACCAAGATTGAAACCGTTACCGTCTTGAGCACCGGAGCGAGATTCCAGGTCAAACTTGAACACAACGTCTTCATGTGGCCAGTAGTTAAAGCCAACATTAGTCTGCTGCATAGTAGTATCCACTAAGTTACCACTTCCAGCTTGATTATCCCACTCGTTGTAACGAGCAAAGATACCGAATTTGTCATTAAAGCGATAGCTAGGCTCTACAAAAAATCCTTCTTGCTTATCCTGACCATTTACATCTGCTTCGAATGCATCAATATCCCACATAGCGTATAAGGCTCTCAAACCAAAGCCACCCGTGTTATAGATAGCATGAGCAGTATAAAGATTTGCGTCTGCGCTTAATACACCTTGAGTCAAATCAGACTGGTGTTGAACCGATGCTGCTAATTCCAAACCAGGTACAGCGGTGTACTTCAAACGAGCGGTATAAGCTAGGCTATCGGCATTAGCTTTAGCCACTTTTTGACGACCACTACGGATATTAAAATCATAAACACCCGCGTCATTTGGAACTTCAAGTCCTGAGTTAATAGCGAAGTCAAAAGAAACGCCGTCAGCAATTTTGTGATTCACCATAGCACCCGCTTCCCACCAGGTTGAAGGAATTATTTTGCCTTCAACAGGGTTTCTTTCAACGCCATAGAATGTTGGTGGTTCGTGAGTTTCATTTAGGATACCCACTGGTACCAAAAACAAACCTGACTTTACAGAAGTCGTGTCATTCAAATCGATTTCTACATAAGCCTGTTCAAGCTCTACTTCACCTGGCTTACCATCACCAGCTAATGAATGTTCAACCTCAAGCTCAGAGAAGAAACGAATGTCATCACTGTACTCATAACCCATGAATAGTACAAAGCGATGGAAATCAATGCTTTCATTGTCTTCGATGTTGTTATAGTGCAGCTCACCATATCCACCTAGAGATACATTTGAGGTATTTGAAGCGCTCATATTGGCTTCAACAGCTTTGATTGTTTCTTCTGATTTCTTATCAGACTCCTCAACAGCGTTTCTTAATTCTTTAAGTTCCTGCTGTTGCTTTTTAATTAAATCAAGCAATTCTTGATTGGTTGGTTCCGCTGAGTTAGCAACGCCACAAGACATGATTGCAGCAGCTACAAGTGCAAGTTTGAATTTCATCGTGTTCCCCTGAAAAATTGGAATATATTTAAAAACGGGCGCACTATATAAGAACAAATATCTAAATGCAAATCATTCTTATTATGATTATTAAAAAAATTTCCGGGGTTTGACAAGGATCAAGCTCAGGGATGTTTTTAAGATTATAACTTATTGAAATTTAAGCAGGATATCGATATATCCTGCATAGTGTAATCGGCGGGTAATTATTCTTGGGGTTGCATAATATACTCATGGATAGGCATATCATTGACCATAAGCTCTTCAATTGTGCCCTTTCCATTCAATACTCTGATGACAGCATAGACATCTTCAACCTCATCTCTTTGGCGTCGCCAGACTGCCGATTCAATTTTCGGAGCGCTCTCTTCTGACGCATAATAGCGATTGAAAGGTAATTTGACCTGGAAGCCACCATCGTAGCTTCTATAGTAAGTTTCCAGATAAAGATAATCCTGCCCTGAATCAGGCTCAACATCGGTTAGCCCTTGAAGCACTGCATAACCCTCATCATCTATATCCAGTAGTGCATATACCCATTGCTCACTCTCTATATCAGCACCTTCTACAACTGGAATAACATCCTGGTTAGCGTCAAAAGCCAAGGTTACATAACGACCACGAAAAGGATCATAGGGATCAATTGGACGGGTCTTAAATTTATACGCAGTGCCTTCTGTCAGAATCTGGTTTTGCTCAAAAATCATATAGCCTGGAATGGCAAGCTGGATGGCAAAGAGAACAATTAATAAAATTATTTTTGGTTTCATGCTCCAGCCTCCTGCTGCTCAGCTTGCTGTTTAAGTTTTTTGTTGTACCAGATATTAACGCCAATAAACGCACTGCCGATAAAGATGAAAACGACGCCTTTAAGAACAAAAGGAATATCACTGTCAAAGAATCGAAATAGAACAAGGAAAGAAAACCAAAGTAAGCCACCGTTCAATAACATCAGCCTATGCTGCTGAATTCCCTGTGACATTAAAATAACAGAAGCGACCAGCACATATACGTTTACCAAAACGATGTAGACTAATTCTGATAAACCTAAGTGGAAACCCGCCATGCCAAGCCCTGCTAAAAGTACGCTGCCTATCAATAACCATTGGTGTATCTGTAGTGACTTAAATTTATGAATGAGAAAACCAACTATTGATACTATCGATATGGCAAAAACAGACAAAATTAGATAATCGTTAAAGCCCCATTTGCCATCAGTATCCAAATGGCTATAGCGATAAAAGTCTTCCCAGGTTAGTAGCAAACTTATAAAGAGGATGCCGAGAACACCAGCCGTACAAAGAGGGTTTGTCCAGAATCCATGCTCCTTAAATCCAAACAACCACTTGCCCAATGAATAATAAAAGCCACATAGTGCCAGGGTTATATAAATCATCCAGTGATCCAGTGGCGAGTTCCAGGCGACACTGTAAATGATTGAGATAGTGGTACCAATTACAATAAACCAGAGCGCCCAGTGGAATAACGCCAGTCGCTGTCGCTTAAAGAGACTATAAAGATAAGGCACTAAGGATAAATAATAGAGCCAGTAGGGTTCACGCTCGAGGCCACAGAGCCATAATATCAATGCACAAACCAGCATCAGCACGCCAGCAGATTCCACAAGATAAAGCGTCGGAATACCGAGTAGAAGCCAGGTGACCAGGAAGCGCTCCAGGTCACCATAGATATGATAAGTCTGACTAATCAGTGCGATACTGGCTGCCACTGCAAAAAATAACAAAATGCCGGAGGCTTCTCTTAGCCCTGTCAGTTGAGGTTTATATCGTACGGAGTACCAGGTCAGTGCCTGAGCCAATAGCAAAGGAAGAATGGATAAAACGGTACGAGTTCCCTTGCCAAAACTTTCCCAATTATGGGCAATTAATAACACTATGCCGCCGCCAATTAATATTGCCCCCAGAGAAATGAGCAACAAACTGCTCCAGCTGGAATAAAAGCTTTCAATATGGCTGGTTGAATAGCGACCAAGAATTTGAGATTGCTGCTGTGAATTTATAATCCCCTGCTCTACCCACTCATCTGACTCATATTGAAGCCAGTGCTTTTGTTTTTTTGTTAGTTGCTTCGGTTCCATATATCCATTCCGTTTATATTTTGTTCATTACTATAGCATTGAGATTAACGGATGCCTATTGCCTATTTTTTCTGCTAAAGTATTGTAAGTTGCTGACAAACAAAGGCTTTAACCATGATATTTATCCTTGTTGTAACGGTTATA
Organism: Kangiella aquimarina DSM 16071; assembly: GCF_000374105.1. Lineage (GTDB taxonomy): Bacteria > Pseudomonadota > Gammaproteobacteria > Enterobacterales > Kangiellaceae > Kangiella > Kangiella aquimarina. The sequence continues at coordinate 1,254,397 of NZ_KB893650.1, read as the reverse complement.
TTGATCATGCTGACTGTAGGAGTCCACTATCAGGCCTTATATAGCATCTCAGTATTTCTGGAGCGCATAAAAACAGCGGGCCGCTACAAAGTAATGCTGGGGGTACTACTGGCGTTGATCGCGCATTTCATAGAAATCTGGATATTTGGAATTGCTTATTATCTGATTGGTAATTATCACGAAAGTCCGGATAAGCTGGTCAATGTAGATGGGCAAATCGTTAATGACTTTTTTAGCTGTATCTACTTTTCTTTTGCTTCATACAGTAGCCTCGGTTTTGGTGATATCGTTCCAGAGGGTCCAATTCGATTTATGGCAGGTATCGAAGCCGTGATTGGGCTCGTTTTCATCGCATGGACAGCATCTCTGCTTTACATTGAAATGCAAAAACATTGGATCAAACCTCACCCTAAATAAGAGAATTCATCGGCACAAAAAAAACCGGCCAAAAGCCGGTTTTTTTTTGTTTCCAGTTACTGAGATTAAGCGAAGTTTTTCGCAGCAAAGTCCCAGTTAACCAATTCCCAGAAGTGCTTTAAGTACTCAGGGCGAGCATTACGGTAATCTACGTAGTATGCATGCTCCCAAACGTCAACGGTTAACAATGGAGTGACGCCAGCATTAGTAATTGGCGTGCCTGCGTTGCTGGTGTTAACGATTTCTAGAGCACCGCTAGAGTTCTTCACTAACCAGGTCCAGCCTGAACCGAAGTTACCTGCAGCGCTTGCAGTGAACTTCTCTTTAAAATCAGCAAAAGAGCCGAATGCAGAGTTAATTGCGTCAGCTAATGCACCAGATGGCTCACCGCCACCATTAGGGCTCAAGCTGTTCCAGTAGAATGTGTGGTTCCATACCTGTGCAGCATTATTGAAAACACCACCTTCAGATGTACGAATGATATCTTCTAATGATTTACCTTCGAAATCAGTTCCGGCAATCATGTTATTCAGATTAGTCACATAAGCTTGATGATGCTTGCCATAATGATAATTGATCGTTTCTTCTGAAATATGTGGCGTCAATGCATCACGATCATATGGTAATGCAGGAAGTTCAATTGCCATGTTTCTCTCCTAGTCTTAAGAATTAGGTTATAAATTGATGGGTTACGCTCACTGTAAAGGCTTGATATTCTAACACGTTCAATTCTTTGACCCAATAGAGCAGACCTATCGGTCATAAAAATTTGCAGGCTGGTTGGCTTTGACATTCCGTGCCGTTCCCTTATTATCAGTGTTCATTTAATCAATAATAAAAGACATCATGCAAATATTAATCCTGACTTGCGCCTTTCTATGCGGCTTTCTGATCATGACCATTGAGCTACTTGGCGGAAAAATTTTATCGCCCTATTTTGGCGGTAGTGTGTATGTATGGGGAAGTATCATCACGGTATTTATGTTAGCCCTTTCCGTTGGCTACTTATTTGGTGGCAAATTATCACTCAACAACCCTAATACCCGTAAGTATGGCATCATCTTTATGCTTGCCGCGCTATCGGTTGTGCCTTTAACCCTGGGCCATGAAGCAGTTTCAGAGTGGGTCTTCGATGTTACTGATGATCCACGCTATGGTTCGTTACTGGCTTCCACCGTTCTTTTTCTTATCCCGAGTATTATTTTGGGCATGGTTGCTCCCTATTCCGTTCGCTTATTAGTCAGAACAGCCCATAGTAGTGGACAAACCGCTGGTTTTTTATACTTCGTCTCAACTCTGGGTAGCGCAGGCGGAACTTTAGCCACATCTTTTTATCTAGTACTATGGTTTAAGATTGATCATATTTTATACGGTTCTGCGTTAATATTATTTACTCTCGGCTTGATTGCCTTTTTCTTCCCGCAACCGCCACTGTCCGCAACCGTTAATTCAAATGAAAATATAGAATAGGAAGTTTATGAAATCATTAATCGTCAAAACGATTCTGACCACTCTGACTGCATCTGCTCTTTTTCTTGCAGCCCCAGAGCAGGCCAATGCCAAAATCATTGAGCAAGAACGCTCGCTTTATCAAAATGTCTACATGGTTGAAGAGTACGGTATGCACTGTATGCGTTTCCGTAAGAAAAATAAAAATGACCTCAGCCAGTCATGCGTATTCCTGGATGCCCCGGAAATTTTTGTGTTTGATTATTACAAGCAGGCCATGGGGGCAACCTTCTTTCTGGATGACCCTAAGGAAATATTGATCATAGGTCTTGGTGGCGGTGTATTAGCCAACACCTTTGGCGAAGTCTACCCAGATGCCCATATCACTTCCGTTGAGATTGATCCGGTGGTAGTCAAAATGGCTAAAAAATACTTCGACTATGACGACTCTAAAGCTAATTTTGAGACCCACGTGCGCGATGGCCGAGTGTTTGTAAAGCGCGCCTTGAAAGATGATAAACGTTATGACTTTATCTTGTTGGACGCCTTTAACAGCGACTATATTCCTGAACATATGATGACCAAAGAATATCTGGAAGAAGTTAAAGCACTGGCCAAAGATGACGGAATCATCATGGCGAACACCTTCAGTACCAGTGATTTGTTTCATCATGAATCAGCAACTTATGCAGAAGTGTTCGGCCCCTTGTATCAAATCAACTTCAAAAACAAGAAAACCAATCGCGTGATTGTGGTCAGTAAAAAGCCGTTGCCTGAAAAGCGTCAGTTGCTGCAAAAAGCGAATGAACTGAAGGGAGAGCTGTTGATTTATGGCGTGGATACACTGGCTCTGTTTGACGCCATCAGCGATGAAGTAAACTGGGATACTGAAGCAGAGGTGCTAACCGATCAGTATTCACCTGCTAACTTGCTAAAATAACAGGCAAACCCGACTAAATTTTATACTGTCACCCTACTGGCGGGTGTTTGTCGTCACCGCCAGTAGCCATTTTCTGGATAATCTCTATTCGAGAACACAGCACATGGAGTAATTTAATGGTCATCAAGAAACTACGCGAAAATAAGCAATGGTCACAGGAACAATTGGCAACACTGAGTGGCCTGAGCATCCGGACAATCCAACGGATAGAAAGTGGTAATCGCGCCAGTTTAGAATCATTAAAGGCTCTTGCTGCGGTGTTCGAAACTGACATCGAAACATTGCAAAAGGAGATTATCGTGATAGACAAGAAAACAGAAGAATGGAAAGCACAACCTTGGTGGATGCGATTCAACTTGTTTGGCATTCGACGCCGCAAAGATCTAATTAGAGTAGAAGGCGCTTGTGTCATACTGGGCTTCGTATTCTGGTTTACTAGTTTTTTTAAGCCAGAGCTCATGGCAATTACGCCAGCTATGTTCCTAAGCGCTTACCTTGGTGCATGGACCGTCAGAAAAGGCGATAAAGATAAAATCTGGTAGTTCTTACCGTTCTCTGAAGTAATAAAAAAAGGCGCTCATAGCGCCTTTTTTTATACTCATTTTGAATTGAGTTAGAACTTTAACGCCTGGTCAATATCAGCAATCAGGTCTTCAACATCTTCAATCCCCACTGACAAGCGTACCAGGTTCTCCAGGATACCGATCTCCTGACGAATTTCATAAGGTACTGAAGCATGCGTCATGATCGCCGGATGATTAGACAAGCTTTCCACACCACCTAGACTTTCGGCCAAAGTGAATAGCTTCAACTTTTCCATAAAGGTGCGTGAATTCTTAGCTGCCTGCTCTTCTGTGTCACCTTTGACCAACACAGAAATCATGCCACCAAAGCCTTTCATCTGCTTCTTGGCAAGCTCATGCTGAGGGTGCGAATCCAAACCAGGATAATACACCTTATCAATCTGCGGGTGCTTGGCTAAATGCTCAGCAATGATTTGACCACTGGTATTATGTTGTTTCATGCGTAGAGCCAAAGTTTTTACACCGCGTAATGCCAGGTAAGAATCGAATGGTCCTTGTATCGAGCCAACTGAGTTATGAAGGAAAGCCATCTGCTCACGAAGCTCATCATTATCGCCAACCACAGCCATACCGCCAACGATATCCGAGTGACCGTTTAGATACTTGGTTGCCGAATGCATCACGATGTCGAAACCATAATTCAATGGACGTTGATTATAAGGCGTTGCAAAAGTGTTATCGGCCACGGCAATCAGATTATGCTTTTTGGCAAAGTCTGCTATCGCCTGCATATCGACTACTTTCAACATAGGATTAGTCGGACTTTCAACCCAAATCATTTTGGTATTAGGCTTAAGTGCTTTTTCCAGATGGCTTAAATCGGACAGGTCGACAAAGGTGAAATCAAGATTTGCTGTGCGCTTACGTACTTTGTCGAACAAACGGAATGTACCGCCATACAGATCATCCATGGCGATAACGTGCGAGCCTGCATCCAATAACTCAAGAATGGTGCTGGTCGCAGCCATACCAGACGCAAAGGCATAACCCTGCTTACCATCTTCCAAATCCGCAACGCAGCGCTCGTACGCCATGCGCGTAGGATTCTGACTACGAGAATACTCATAGCCGGTATGTTCGCCCGGACTTGGCTGAGCATAAGTTGAAGTGGTGAAAATAGGCGGCATTACCGCGCCAGTAATTGGCTCAGGTGATTGACCTGCATGAATCACGCGGCTGCCAAATTTCAATTTTTTATCAGACATAGAATTCTTTACCTTTAACCTTAACGATGACTTCTAAAAGCGAGGACGGTCAGCTTTAGCCTGCTCTTTCTTGTACTGCTTAACAATACGATAGGCTTTAAAAATTTGTTTATGGAATGGGATCATCAGCAACACACCAACAACCATTATCACCCAAGGATAATAGGGCCAGCTGATAGCATTAACCAACAAACCGCCACCCTTCTCATTGTTCAAATAGATTTCATAGCCGGCAAACACGACTAAAGCCATACCAATGATGTCCAATAGCAGTGCAACCGGTGATAGCTTAAAAACTTCCGGCTGGGGTACTTTTTGTTCAGAAGGTTGAGTCATTACAGAAAGCCCTTCTCTTTCATCCATTCATCGTTATACATTTTTGACAGATAACGATTACCGGTATCACAAACCAGAGTCACTACATTCTTAGGCTCAGTTTGCTCCTGGCAGTAGCGCAAGGCAGCTGCTAATAACGTACCGGTTGAAGAACCACCCATCACCGCTTCTTTACGCATCAAATCACGTGCAGCCATCAGGCCTTCTTTATCACTAACGGTATAAGCTTTATCGAACAGGCTCATGTCACAGATATCAGGGATGAAATCTTCACCAATACCTTCAACCACCCAGCTACCGGCTTCTTTGATATCGCCAGTTTTCAGGTAATCAGCCAAAATAGAACCTTCAGGGTCAGCCAATACCATTTCTACGTTTGGATTCTTTTCTTTCATGTAGCGGCCAATGCCAGTGATCGTTCCGCCAGAACCCACACCAAGGACAATGGCATCAACTTTACCGTCCAGCTGTTCCCAGATTTCTGGAGCTGTGGTTTCGTAATGCGCCTGGATATTGGCGTCATTCGAGAATTGATTGATGAAGAACCAGCCGTTTTCTTCCGACAGACGCTTGGCCACATCCTGATAGTATTCTGGGTGGCCTTTGCCCACATCAGAGCGTGTACGAATCACTTCCGCACCAAAAGCACGCAAGTTGTATTCTTTTTCCATGCTCATTTTGTCAGGCATGACGATTTTCAGGGTATAGCCTTTTTGAGATGCTACCAAGGCAAGACCAAGACCTGTATTGCCGGCAGTCGCTTCGATCAGCGTATCGCCCGGTTTGATATGCCCTGCTTTTTCGGCCGCTTCAATCATGCTGACCGCGATGCGGTCTTTAATGGAAGCCCCAGGATTCTGCGATTCCATCTTGCCGAACAGACGACATTTTCCTGTATCCAGATTCTGGAACTCTACCATTGGCGTGTGGCCAATCATCTCAAGAATATTGCTGTATACCTTCATAAAACCTTCGCGTTTAGGTTATAACAACCGGTTATTTGTAGAATGGACGCTACTTTATCATATTGGAGGGATCTTTGAAGCCATTTGATCAGATCCAACCAGTTGCTCCATCAGTGACATCCTTATAGCCTTAAAGCATACTAACCGGCAATTTTTAACCAATATAAAAGCTATAAAATGTTAGATCGTGCCAGTGTCATTGATAAGAACTTCCAAATCGCTGTCAAAACAGCCAAGTTCCCCGAAAAAGTCAGCAATATCAAGGCGTCAGTGACGCAGCTCTCCCCTAACGAATTCGTCGAATTATTTGAATCCCAAGTCATTAGCCGCCACCTCGATTTACGAGCCAGAATTCTCAAGGATCAGGGTATTGGTTATTACACCATTGGCAGTAGCGGGCACGAAGGCAACGCGGTGCTGGGTAAGGTTTTTCGCCATACCGATATGGCTTTTTTGCATTATCGTTCCGGCGCATTGATGACCCAGCGCTCGCGTCAGTTACCGAATATCGATCCGATTCGCGATCAGATGCTGTCGCTGGTCGCAGCCAAAGACGATCCGATTTCTCAAGGCAGACATAAGGTGTTTGGGAGCGCACAACTGTTTGTGCCACCGCAAACCAGTACTATTGCCTCGCATTTACCCAAAGCGATGGGGGCAGCCTGGTCACTGGGGCGTGCCGAACGTAATAACTTCGATGCCAACATTCCCGGCGACAGCGTGATCCTGTGTAACTTTGGTGATGCCAGCTTCAACCATGCCACGGCTCAGTCGGCTTTTAATACTGCTCAGTATCTGTCTTATAAAGGTGAGCCATTGCCGTTAGTGTATATCTGCGAAGACAATGGCATTGGTATTTCTGTGTCGACACCACCGAACTGGGTTGAGAATAACGTTAAGAATCGTCACAGCATCGAATACATTCAATGCAATGGTTTACACCTGCCTGATGTTTACCTTGCTGCGCAGGAAGCGGAAGAGATTGCGCGCTATGAGCGTCGCCCGGTATTCCTGCACATGAAAACAGTGCGCTTGATGGGACATGCCGGTAATGATACTGAAAGCATTTACCACAGCATTGAAAAGATTGAACAGACAGAAGCTCAGGATCCTTTATTGCACTCGGCTCGTATCTGCATCGAAGCGGGATACCTATCTACCGAAGATGTGCTCGATCTGTATGAGAATACTCGTCTAAAAGTAGAAAAAACCGCTGAGCAAGCTATTAAGCTACCCAAAATCAGTACCGCTGAAGAGGTCTGCGCTTCCATTGCACCTGAGCTTCCAGCCAAAGAAAAGCCACCAGTCGCAAAAATCACCCGTCGTCAGGAGTTGTTCGAAATTGGTCGCCAGTTTAAGTTTCTGGATAAGCCCAGAAGTATGGCACAGCTGATTAACTATGCGCTGACCGATCTAATGGAACAGTATCCTAACTCGATAATGTTTGGCGAAGATGTCGGCAAAAAAGGTGGCGTTTACAGCGTTTCAACCAACCTACAGAATCGCTTTGGCGAACATCGCGTATTCGACACTCTGCTGGATGAAACCAGCATATTGGGAACCGCCATTGGCGCCGCCCACTTAGGTTATCTGCCAGTTCCAGAGATTCAATTTCTGGCCTATACCCATAACGCAATCGACCAGATCCGCGGCGAAGCATCTACGCTATCCTTCTTCTCCAATAATCAGTTCACCAACCCGATGGTGGTTCGAGTCGCCGGTCTTGCCTACCAGAAAGGTTTTGGTGGTCACTTCCACAATGACAACAGCATTGGTTTCTTGCGCGAAATACCTGGCGTGATTCTGGCCTGCCCTTCAAACGGTCAGGATGCTGCTAAAATGATGCGTGAGGCCTTCCGCCTTGCCGACGAACAAAAGCGAGTGGTCATCTTTCTTGAACCGATTGCGCTTTACCATGCCAAGGATCTGCATGAAACCGGCGACAATGGCTGGTTATTTGAGTATCCGGAGCCCAATGAAGTGGTCGAATTTGGTCAGCCGGGATTACGCAAGCCGGTTAACAGTAAAGGCAAAGAAGTCGATAGCAAAGACATGCTGATTATCAGCTATGGTAACGGCTACTACTTATCTGCACAGGCTCAAAAAGATTTAAGTGAAAAACATAAGTTGGACGCGACCATCATGGATTTACGCTGGCTGGCGCCACTCAACCACGAGGCCATAGCCGACATCGCTGGCCAGTACAAAAAGGTCCTGATCGTAGACGAATGCCGCAAGACAGGCTCAGTGAGCGAAGAAGTCATCACTGGATTGGTAGAAAGACTTGAGAAACTGCCACAAATTAAACGAATCACAGGTCACGATACCTTCATTCCCATCGGCACTTCATGGCAATACGTTCTTCCGAGCAAAGAAGACATCATAAAAGCCGCCGTAGAGTTGAAGGCTTCATAAAGTTAAAAATATTGCACCTACAAGATGCAAAGGCCAATGATAGAATTGACATAAAAAATGCCGCTAAACAGCGGCATTTTTATCAACTCCGTAACAATTATCCAACTGGATAAACATAACTTGCCTGTAACCCTAGCGGAATTCCAATCCACCAGTATGCCAACAGGAATAAACTCCAACCAATCAGGAAGGCTACCGAGAACGGTAACATCATGGCTACCAGAGTGCCGATACCGGTATCTTTAACGTACTTCTGACAGTAAACAACGACTAATGGGAAGTATGGCATTAGCGGTGTGATGATGTTCGAGCTTGAGTCACCCACACGATACGCGGCCTGAGTTAAGTCAGGAGAAATGCCTAATTGCATCAACATCGGAACGAAGATTGGTGCAAGTAATGCCCATTTGGCAGAAGCAGAACCCACAAACAGGTTAACGAAAGCTGTCAGGAAAATAATACCAACAATGGTTACCGCACTTGGCAGCGCCATTGCTTTAAGCACCTGAGCACCTTCGATCGCCAATAAGGCACCAAGGTTTGATTGTGAGAATGCCGCAATGAACAAAGCACAGAAGAATGCCATTACGATGTAGTAAGACATGCCGTGCATCGCTTTACTCATGGCATCAATCATGTCTTTGGTTTTCTTGAAAGTGCCCGCTGTGAAACCGTAAACCGCACCCGGAATCCAGAACAACAGGAAAATCAAAGGAACAATCGACTTCATTAGAGGCGCCTGGAATGAAGTTAGGGAACCATCATGACGCAAAGATGAATCAGTACCCATTGAGGCATAAATCAAAACAGCGATACCAGCAAGCATAACCAAAGTTGCGATAACGAATGCTTTCTTTTCCTTTTTGGTTATCTCATGGAACTCTGGAAGATCGTCAGTATCACCATCCACTTTAGTATTCTGTAGACGTGGCTCAATGATACGCGCCGTAATGAACCAGCCTAAGAGAATGATGAATACACTGGAAATACCGGTAAAGAACCAGTTATTCAAAGGATTAACCTGCATACCTGGCTCGATAATATGAGCCGCCGACTGAGTGAAACTTTGCAGTAACGGGTCAATACCTGAAGGAATAAAGTTAGCACTGAAGCCACCGCTCACGCCGGCAAATGCTGCTGCGATACCTGCTAGTGGGTGACGCCCCATTGCATAATAAATCACACCTGCCAAAGGAATTACCAATACATAACCCGCATCGGTTGCCGTGTGACTGACAATAGCGATTAGGATGATAGTAGGTGTTAACAGGAATTGCGGTGTTCTTTTCAACATCAGCTTGATGCCGGTATTGATGTAGCCAGAATGTTCAGCAACCCCAACGCCCAACATAGCCACAAGTACAACACCCAGTGGTGCAAAGCTGGTAAAGGTTACGACCATATTCGACAGGAAGCTGGCTAATGCATCACCTGTTAAAAGGTTATTAACGATAATCGCTTCGCCAGTACGCGGATCGATGGCATCAAAGCTGATCCCCGAAAGCATCCACGAAAGTACCCAAATTATCAGCATTGCTGATAAGAAAATCATTGCCGGATCGGGCAGTTTATTACCAACTCGCTCGATACCATTCAAAAATCGAGCAATAGCCCCAGTTGGCGCAGCCCCGTTATTATTATCCATCTCATTTCCTCAATTTAAGCCAAGTGCAAAGTTATACCTTATCTAGCAAGCCATATTCAAGCTAACTGAGGTCTTATCAGCAGTTTTAGTCCGCTCTTTCTCTTAAAAGACCACCCTGTGCTTGAAAAGTAATCAATCACCCCAATCTTGGTAAAACACCATGAAGAATAAAGACTTATGACCGCCCTCTATATTGTTCTCTCTATTTCAGCTTTTGCTATTATATGGATTCTCACCTCAAACCAGCGTAAGAAGCGCAAAAGAAAGCAAATTGCGAGCCAACCCTTCCCTAAAGAGTGGCGCCAAATTCTTCGTCAAAACCTTCCTTTTTTCTATAAGATGCCCACTGTTTTGCAGCTCCAGCTCAAAGACAAGATGCAGATCTTTCTGGCGGAAAAAGACTTTATCGGACGCAAGGGTCAGGACATCACCGATGAAGTTAAAGTTACCATTGCTGCACAGGCCTGTATGCTATTGCTCAACCGTTCTACGGATTTTTATCCATTTTTGAAGAGTATCATCGTTTACCCGGCAGCTTTTATCACCCGTCACAATCGCTATGATGCATCAGGGATCCAAAGTCAGGAGCCACGAGTTTTACTCGGTGAGTCATGGAATCGTGGACAAGTCATATTATCCTGGACAGACTCTGCCAACGGTGGCGCCGACTTCGAAGATGGCCACAACCTGGTGATTCATGAGTTCGCGCATCAGTTGGATGGTGAGTCGGGTATAACTAATGGAGCACCGCCACTTTCCAGTGAGCAAAGCTATGATAAGTGGTCAAAAATCATGTCACATGAATTTAAGGAATTACAACGTAAGGCATCTACAGGTGAGGAAACTCTGCTGGATAAATATGGCGCGACCAATCCGGCGGAATTTTTCGCAGTAGCAACCGAAATCTTTTTCGAGAAGCCTCAGGAGCTTAAGAAGCTTCACACAGAGCTTTATCAAGAGTTTAAACAATACTATTGCCTCGATCCTGCAGAGTGGTAACCAGTTAACATGCTGGTTATTTTTTAACCAACATGACTGCTAAATTCATTATAATACGTAGCTGGGCTGACAAGGATCTGGGCCTGCCTGCGGAATAACAATCCTACCCGCGACAGAAATGGCAATTTAGTTATTAAACTGTCATTGAATCTCAAACACTTCAACCACCTCCTTGCCAGATCGGTTCCATTTTCTTTTTATATCAGGGAGATATGTTATGAAAACCCGATCTCGAATGTATAAAGCGTTAACCCTAACATGCTGTTCGACTCTTTTAGTTCTCAGCTACTCAGCAACAGCCAGTGACCAGAAGCGTATTAAACAAGCACGCTCCGCTGCCCCTCCTTCTGTGAGCGCTGACGCCACCATTGTCGATGGCGACAAAGTACTCGTTGAAGGCACCAACGGCTGGACCTGCATGCCAGACACCTTTCCTGGTGACAATGCACCAATCTGCGTTGATGCAGTCTGGATGGAAATGATGCAGGCTATGGGTAAAAAAGAGGACTTCACTGCCAACAAGGTAGGGATCTCCTACATGCTACAGGGAGATGAAGGTGCAGGAGTCAGTAACTCCAATCCGCATCACCAAGACCATAAAAATGCAGATGATTATGTGGAAACTGGTCCACATTTGATGGTCATCGTTCCCAAAGAAATGTTGTCGGGAATTACTGATGACCCGTCTGAAGGTGGACCCTATGTGATGTGGGGTGATACTCCCTATGCTCACATTATGATTCCGGTCGAGGATCTTAAACCCGGTAAATAAGCTCCAGTAGAAAGTCCACATCAATAAACCTATTTATGTGGACTTTCTAAGTTATACATACTGCCCAGAAGCAAATCCACTAGCCCACGCCCATTGGAAGTTAAAGCCTCCCAGATGACCGGTCACATCCAGTACCTCACCGATGAAATAAAGTCCCGACACCTTCTTCGCTTCAAAGGTTTTAGAAGATACTTCATCTGTATCCACGCCGCCCATAGTCACTTCAGCGGTTCGATAACCTTCCGTGCCAGTTGGTTTAAGCTGCCAACTCTGTAATTGTTCAGCGATATTTTGCAGAGCCTCGTTGGATAGTTCTGCCAATGGCTTTTGGACATAATCAACAAACCAGATTTCGCATAACCTATCAGCCAGCTTTTTCGTTAGCTGTTCAGCCAGCACAGTATTGATGTGAGCTTTGGGTCTTTCCTGTTGCAATTGCTTTAACTGCTCATACAAGTCCACATCCGGAAATAAGTTGATGGTAATGGCATCACCTGGCTGCCAATAGGAAGAAATTTGCAAAATAGATGGGCCACTTAAGCCACGATGAGTAAATAAAATATTCTCGCGGAATGATTGGCCATTACAGCTTACAAACGCATCAGCGGAAGTGCCGGATAATCCTGCAAACTGATCCAACAACTTTGGGGTAAGCGTAAAAGGCACCAGTGCTGCGTAAGTGGGGAATAACTTGAGACCAAATTGCCTGGCAATGTCGTAGCCAAAACCGGTTGCCCCCATGGTTGGAATCGACAAACCACCGGTAGCGATGACTAATGACTGACAATGCCATTTGCCCTGGCTGCTTTGAATGATAAAGCCATCGTCTACTTTATTCACTTGCTGAATCGAGCATTCGGTGCGGACATCCACCCCAGCCTGAGCACATTCATCCAGCAGCATATTAACGATATCTTTAGCCTTGTTATCGCAGAAAAGCTGGCCAAGCTTTTTCTCATGATAGGGAATACCGTGTTTTTCGACCAAAGCAATAAAATCCCACTGGGTGTAGCGGCTTAAGGCTGACTTACAGAAGTGAGGGTTATGCGATAGGTAATTGCTCGGTTCAGCATAGTAATTGGTGAAATTACAACGCCCACCTCCCGACATCAGAATTTTTTTACCGACTTTGTTGGCATGATCCAAAATGGCTACTGAGCGCTCGCGCTGACCTGCAGTAATACCGCACATCAGTCCTGCGGCACCCGCGCCGATAATAATCACATCTTTTCTATGCATTCCCCAGCCTTATTAAATTCGAACGATAATATGCATTTACAAAAATCATGCGACAGGATCTTACCACTTATGGCATGATCACGGGATCAATTTCAGATAAGTAACACATTGTTATGGCTTTCATTATGAGCACCCCGGTATTGTATGCGCTGTGCGTACTGATTTGGGGGAGCACCTGGTTTGCAATCGAATTCCAGCTTGGCGTTGTACCCCACGAATACTCTTCTTTCTACAGATTTGGCCTTGCTTCTATTCTACTATTTGCCTATTGCTGGCTAAAGAAATTGCCACTGCGCTATGGTCTATTACAGCATGCCTGGCTGGTGTTAATGGGCATCACTTTTTTCAGCCTCAATTATTTGATGGTGTACGAGGCTCAGGAATATCTCACCTCAGCGATGGCTTCCGTGATTTTCTCAGCAGTTCTTATCGTGAATATTTTCAATTCGTGGCTATTTTTCAAAACCAAGATAACCGCCCGAGTCATTATTGGTTCAGCTCTGGGTTTAATGGGTATGATGATGATTTTCTGGAATGAGCTGACTGACTTCAGTTTTGAAAATGCCAAGCTCTATGGACTGGTCATCGCATTGTTGGGCGTTCTCTGCGCCTCTATCGGTAACATGGTTTCGGTACAAACTCAAAAATACGATATGCCGGTCATTCAGATGAATGCCTATGCCATGGGTTATGGCAGTTTATTCAGCCTATTGGTTGGTCTGGTGCAAGGCAAGGCTTTGGTTTATGACATGGCTGCTGGTTACACTATAAGTTTAATCTACCTGTCTGTATTTGGTTCAGTATTGGCTTTTGGTGCCTACCTCACCTTACTCAGAAGAATTGGCATCCATAAAGCCACCTATGCAGTGGTACTCTTCCCTGCCGTGGCACTGATTATTTCTACCTTCTTTGAAGACTTTGTCTGGACCTGGATCATCGCTGGCGGCATTTTACTGATTGGACTGGGCAATGTGTTTGTGATAAACCGAGAAGACATCAAGAAGAAATAAAGGAGCTATCATGCTTGAAGACAGCGTACATAAGGCAACAGTCACTAATATTCTTGAAGACGGACTCTTCTGCAATATTGATGCTGATGGCCATAAATTAGTAGGTGATGAACCAGAAGAGCTTGGAGGTCACAACAAAGGCCCCGCTCCTTACCATTATCTTGCTACAGCTCTTGGCACCTGCACTGCCATGACTTTAAACATGTACGCTAATCGAAAGCAGTGGCCTGTTGAACAAATCAAAGTTGATGTTATTCATAAGAAAATAAAAGCAGAAGACTGCGAAGATTGTGAAACTGAAAAAGGCTTTGTCGATATTCTTGAACGTCAGATAAAAGTAACTGGTGATTTAGATCGAGAGCAGCAGGAAAGAATGCTCGAAATCGCCAACAAGTGCCCAGTACATAGAACCCTAATGGGTGAATTGAAAATCAGATCAAAACTGGTGTGTAGAGTAAAGTAAAGTTTGAATAGGGTGCCCAAAAGGCACCCTACATATAATCATCTTCCTTAAATCAAATTCTTCGGCGATAGCAGCTTCTTCAATTTAGCTTCCGGCAAGTCTGTTAGTTCTTTGGCTACATCAAGTATGGTTCGCTCTTCCTTCCTTGCCTTATAGACAATTTTCGAAGCATTCTCATAACCAATCTCAGGAGCTAAAGAAGTTACTAAAATTGCATTCTGATCAAGTTTATCTGCCAGAGCTTTTTGATTAACTTCAAAATGAGCAATGGTGCGCGCTAAATGTTCTGCCGAAGTTGTCGCAAGGTGCAAGGATTGCAATAAATTGTATGCAATGACCGGCAACATCACATTGAGCTGAAAGTTGCCCGACTGAGCCCCTATGGTGATGGTCGTGTGATTACCTATTATTTGTGCAGCAGCCATCGCCACAGCCTCTGGTATCACAGGATTAACTTTTCCTGGCATAATACTGCTGCCTGGCTGAATCGCTTTCAGTTGAATTTCACTGAGGCCACTGACCGGGCCACTATTCATCCAACGTAAGTCATTGCTGATTTTCATCAGTGCTGTCGCAAGCGTATTGAGTACACCGGAAAGAGCCACACTGGCGTCCTGGCCTGCGATGCTGGCGAAGGTGTTTTTGCTTTTAGTAAAAGGCAACCCAGTGTAGTTTTTGAGCTTTCGCGCAAAGAGTCCACGAAATTTTGCTGAGCTATTAATCCCGGTACCAATCGCTGTTCCGCCTTGCGCCAGCTGAGCAATGGTCGGTACTATTTTCTGGCAAGCATCAAGACTGATCTGTATTTGATGTGCCCAACCGGATAGTTCCTGTTGCAAGCTTAATGGCATGGCATCCATCAGATGGGTTCGCCCAGTTTTAATCACTTTCTTGTGTAACTTTCCTTTATTCTCGATAGTTGATTTTAACGTCAATAGTGCCGGAATAAGATCATGTATGAGAGCACGTGATGCAGAAACAGAAATAGCAGTAGGAATGACATCGTTACTGCTCTGCCCCATATTAACGTCATCATTAGGGTGAACTGTTACGCGGGAGTTTGATGCTAAATGGGCAACCACCTCATTAACGTTCATGTTAGTGCTGGTGCCCGATCCTGTTTGGAAAATATCTAGTGGAAAATTCTGATGATTAACTAACTTGTCTTTACGGATCTTTTTTATGGCTTTGGTAATGGCCTGATATTTATTTTTAGATAGAAGCTTTAATTCATGATTAATTTCTGCAGCAATCAGCTTGATATCCAAAATGCTATCTATAAAAGCAATTGGCATTTTCAGATCACTGAGTTTGAAATTATCCAGAGCTCGTTGCGTCTGTGCGGCATATAAAGCATCTTCCGAGACCTTTACTTCGCCCATGCTGTCTTTTTCAATTCGAAAACCCATGACTGCCTCTTTATTACATCCAATGATAATGACAAGTTAACAGGCATTTACCTCACGATTCAACTCTAATCCCCCAGCAGCTTCGACATTTATCTTGGATCAATAGTGAGGAGGAATCTCATCTGCTGGATTAAAAGGCTTATCTGGCAATTGCGAGCGAATATCATCAATCTTATCGCCAAGATGCATAAATCGACGTTCTAGCATTCGAATGATGTCATCTTGCTTGGTCACCATTTTATTTAAATGCTCGATGGTGTCTTCCTGAAATGCCAGTTTGGATTGCAGTTCGTGAATTTGTTCTTGTAAATCTTCGATGGAACTCATAGTACACCTTCAGGAAAATGTAAGGTGGGCTTTAACCCACCTATATAAATTTTTTCTTACGACTGCTTCAATTTTAGCATACGGGTTCCTATAAAGAAGGTAACGACACCGATTGCGGTTAAAATAGTAAGCGGTGTCATCATTTCAATATAGGTGAAGTCTCGCCATATCGCGCCTTCAAAAGCCAAAATAGCCCACTTCACAGGACTTATATGGCTGATTGACTGCATCCAGCCAGGCATTGCAAATAGTGGAATCATAGCGCCACCAATCATGCCCATAATAATTAGAAATGCATTAGTCATACCGGCTACCGACTGTTCCGTTTTAGTAATCGATGCGAAGAACATCATAAAACCAACAAAACAGATACCCGCCGCCAGCACTGCTAACACAAGCTTTATCAGATCAAATCTTACACCCAGCATAAAATAAGCAATAGTAAACAATAAGGTGACCACCATCGCCTGTGCGGCAAAACAGCCTAAAGCTTTTCCAGCTAAGATTTGAGTACGACTGATAGGAGCTATAGCAAGTCGATCCAGAGTCCCTAATGTTTTCTCACGCACCAGGCTGATGGCAAAGCCAATGACACAGCCCATGATGGCCCAAATAACGCCCTGCGGAATGGTAATTGAAAAGGAGTTACGTGGACCCGTTTTCTGAACCGTGATTTCCTCTTTAGTAATTTTCAATGGCATCATTGGGTTATCACCATCGGAACCAAAACTCAGTCCAGAAGAATCTGAACCTTCGGGTTGTTTTGCGATTTCCAGTTCGGTTAACTCCTTAAATTTGGGTAGATAATCACCAAGCAACGATTTCCACTCCGCAGGCATATCATCACTTTGCTGAATATCCTCAATAGAAAAATCCAGCTGCTTTATCATTTCATTGGCATCGGAAAAAGCCAGCTCGAAGCGCTTTATGCCGAGTTTCATCAATGAACCTTCCAAATATCCAGCTTCGGCTTTTCTGGCTGGATCAATCCCCACCAGAATTTCCGGTGGCTGGCCGCTGAAAATACCACCGTAATTCTCACCGAAACCTTCCGGTAAAATAATGAATGCGACCTGTTTACCAGTCCGAACCAATTTCTTAGCATTCGCTTCATCCGTTTCTGTTACTCGAAACTCGCTGGCTTCTTTGAGTTGCCCAATAAAAGCCTGCGACTTCTCAGTCTGGTCCCGATCGGATACAGCTATTTTCAAGCCCTGAGAGCCACCACTGCTGGAAAATATTGAGCCGAAAAAGAAGGCAAAAAGAAGCGGGAAAATAAAGGTAAAAAAGACAGCCATTTTGTCTTTAAAGAGTAACTTCAAATCTTTTTTCATTAGTGCAACAACAGCTTTCATCATTAATCCCTCAATTGCTTGCCAGTTAAGTTCAAGAAAACGGTTTCCAAATTAGGACGTTGTAAACTTAAGTTCTCAACCGTTGTCAGTCCTTTCAAGCGTGTCATCAAATCATTAACCGGATTGGCTGTCATAAAGCTTTCTTCGCCCTGCTCAGACTTAATATGAACCCTGGACTCACCACCATATTGCTCAATCAATTCATCAACAGTTCCCAATGCCAATAACTGTCCTTTATCAACCACTCCAACCCTATCGCATAACTTTTCCGCTTCTTCCATATAGTGAGTAGTATAGATAATGGTTTTGCCCAAAGCTTTTAGTTCAAAAACGCTTTCAAAAAGCTTGTTACGCGACTGAGGATCAACACCAGCTGTAGGTTCATCCATAAAAATAAATTCAGGATCGTGTAACAAAGATGCCGCTAAATTTAATCGACGCTTCATACCGCCTGAAAAGTCCTGTACCGCATCCTTTGCTCGGTCCTGTAAACCGACGAAAGCTAAAGACCACTCCATACGTTCTGCTTTTTGGCTGGCTGGCAAATTGTATAAATCTGCAAAAAAGCTCAAATTGTCCAGAGCAGTTAATTCTTCATACAAAGCAATAGATTGTGGAATCAGGCCAATTTTATGTTTGGTTTCTTTTATTCCCGGTGCATTACCATTGAGCAGAACCTGCCCCTGGTCAGGATTTATCAGCCCACACATCATGGAAATGGTGGTACTTTTGCCCGCGCCATTAGGCCCCAGCAAACCAAAAATATGGCCTTTCTCGATAGTAATCGAAAGATTGTCTACGGCCTGCAGATTACCGTAGCGCTTAGAGATACCCCTAACTTCTATCATCCCTTCTCCTAATTATCATTATATTGTTGGTTATCGTTGCAACGTCCTTTAGATGCACAGACACCCAAAAAGGTTTAATCCATTAGACAACATTTTTTTGCTTTTTTACCACTTCCACAGGGGCATGGATCATTTCTGGAATTTTTAACTACTGATTTTGGTTTGAATTCACCGTCGGTATACAGCCAGCGTCCTGTTTCTCTTACAAAATTAGAAGCCTCATTCAGACAATGCAACTTATCTTTGTCCAGAAAATAAGCCTTAAACTCAACCAGACCTTTATCAGCTTCCTGCTCCGCATGTATCACTTCAAGACCACACCAACGAGTAGCTTGAGCACTGTGAGTAAATTCTTCTACAGATGTGTTTCCTCTGAAATCAATGTGGTGGGTATCAAAGATATACTGCCCTAGCCCCAGATAATAAGCAGTGTATCGAGAGCGCATTAACTGTTCGGGGGTTTCCGGCAAAGCATTGCCCAGATGAAAAGGCTCACAGCAATCGCTGTAATTTAAAAGATTAGTGTTTTCTTTCATACGGCAGGGGCAATTTGTATTCATGATGTTCCTAAAATTA
The DNA here is from genome assembly GCF_000374105.1 of Kangiella aquimarina DSM 16071. Taxonomy (GTDB): domain Bacteria; phylum Pseudomonadota; class Gammaproteobacteria; order Enterobacterales; family Kangiellaceae; genus Kangiella; species Kangiella aquimarina. The sequence continues at coordinate 1,235,443 of NZ_KB893650.1, read as the reverse complement.
AACCTATGGTCAACAGCAAAGGGGTTATTAAGTTTAGCGCAACATTCATACCCATCGCAGGAATTAGTTGAGGGATATTACCTTTGAAACTTTTTGCCCCGTAAAATGCTTTCCACGCCAATGGAGCAGTCGCTAGTGAAAGTAAGCAGTAGATTGGTAGTATTTTTAATAACACACTTATTATCACAATCAAATAAGTCAGCAAATAAAAGCCGCCAAGCACCCATGCACTATTCTGAAATCCAAGAACAATGGGAAGGTGTTTGCGCCCAATTGACTCATCTGCTTCAACATCTGGAAACTGGTTTAACAACAGTAATCCACTGACGAGTAGAGTAACTGGCAAAGAGGCAACAAATGCAACGGAACTATACTCACCGGTTAAAACAAAATGCGCACCTGCAACCATCAAAACACCAAAACCTAAACCTGGTGCAATAAGGCATAACCAGGGATTGTAGACCCACCAGGTTGTGTAAGTAACCAGTAAAAGTAAACCAAGAAGTCCTAAAGGCAATAGCTGCCAACCCAATTCAGAAACAAAGTAAATCCCGATTTGAGCCGTTATCCCGAAAGTTAACCAGGCAAGCCGTAAAGCCACATTGCTTAGGCTAGGATTCGCCTGCAAAGCACCACTACCTCCACTAAAAGGCGTGCGTATAGTTTTAGAATCTAAATCGCTTTTGGCATCAAAATACTCGTTGAAGACATTGACGCTGATGTGAGCAGACAAAGCACCAATAATAATCAGCAGTACATAAAAGCCGTTAAGAGTTCCTGTCTGCCAATAAGCAGTACCGATGCCTACTGAAACACATGCCGGCGTCAGCAGAAGAAAAGGAAGGCGGATTGTGCCGAGAAGTGTTTTTAGAGTGGTCAAAGCAGAGTTCCATTATATTTAGTCATCATTAGTTTTAACTAAATTTCCTTTATTATCTCGCAGTTCTTTTATCCACCACTGATTGTAATTGTCTTTTTCTATAAATCTCATATGGGAAGCAATCTGAGTTAGCATATGGCTATCTAAATTTAGCATCCTATGAATGTAGGCCTCTATATTCGATGCTAATTCTATAAATTCAAAACCATCGTGTTCAAATAAATAGACGTGACCAGTCTTTTCACCAGTGGTTGGAACTAACAAGTAATTTCCGGTTGCTGGAATTTCCCCAATAACAATACAGGTATCCACCCATTCAGGAACCAGCTCTTCTTTTTCATCCTCATCTAAGTCGCCAACCCAATCAGAAAAGTAATTATGAAGTTCAGGCCACTGCTTTGGATTCGCAATATAGACAGCTGAATCGCCACTTACCTCATCATGGTAAAGCGTTAAACTGCCGAAGGCATGGTAAAAGTCAGGAATATCTCCAACCTTAGGTAAGTCACTACAATCTTTTAATAAGCCGACTGAGTGTTTGAAAGACACCTCTTTACAATTATTCTCATTGCCAATTTCTACGCATTTAAATACGCCGAAATGTTCTTCAATTAAGGATTTTAATTCAGATATCATTATTGGAGTTCCTTTCTTATTCGTAGGGTGCGTCGTGACGCACCTCTTTTAGTGCCAAGTAGCTCAATGGTGCGTCACGACGCACCCTACGATAAAGCAACTTTTCGCTTCAGAAACCCTGCCTACTTCTCCGGCAACTCACAGTACCCAAACATACAACGTGCTTTAATTTCATCGCGTATGGCATCGGGCAGCTGCTTTTCCCAGTCACCTTGGCCGAGAGGGATTTCTTTAGCGATGTTGCGTGCGGAGATGTGAAGGTTTTCGTCATTCCAGGTTTTGGTAGCGACGAGGTGTTTGTTTTCAATCAGGTGCTTTAATAAATATTTAGTGTTCTCTGCCACTTCAACATTTTCAAGCGTGACTAGTTTTTCGCCAACGCGGGTTGGGTATACATACACGTTAGTATTGCCTGAGAATAATTTACCCATGGCTTCAAGTATGCCGCCCTCAAGCCCTTCGTAATATGACTCATTAAATAACTGATCGAAATCAAGAATACTCAGTACGATACCAATTCGGTTCTGAGTATATCGACGCATCCATGAACGCAGGCGGAAGAAACGCAGGTAATCGGAAATCAGTACGTTGTACCCAAGCTTGTTGAGAAGGTCGACGCGCGCAAGAAAGCTGGCATCGTCAGTTTCCGCATCGTTGGCAAGCTCCGCCATGGTGATTTCAGCGACGGTAAAGACTTTGTCTCGCTGCACGCCCTCTTCTTCAAGAAACTGCTTCATCGCGGCTTCGGTCATGTCCACATGGACCTTTGTTGGCGGCTTGAAAGAGCCACGAATGACCAGCACATCTTTTTTACGTAACATGGTACCCGGCACTTCCGAAGCACCCTGTGCATCAAACATAACTGCACGACAACACCAGGAACGAACCAGATGTAAGTTCATTAATCGGTTTTCGACGTTTTCGAAAGTGTGTCCAGCGAAATGAATCAGATCCACTTCAATACGCTTCTGCCCAAAGTCATTGACCAAATTATCCAGTAACGACTCAATGAATACCTTCGGATCTTTATGGTAATGGAATGCACCGTAAACCACATTGACGCCGAAAATACCCAGCGCTTCCGACTGCTCTTTATTACTTTCATCCAGCATCCGAACGTGCATGACAATCTCGCTGGGTGGCGCTTTAGGTTCCAACTGCATGCGAATTCCGATCCAGCCATGACATTCGTTCTTCTGGCTGTAACTGCGGGCAGTAACCGTCGCGGCATAACTGAAATATTGAGTGTCGGCTGAGCGCACTTCATCAAGACGAGAATGCAGCAGGTCATACTCATGAACCAGCATCTGCTCGACACGCTCACGACTCACATAGCGCCCAGCTTTGCCATAAATATCATCGCTGACCTGCATATCATAGGCAGACATGGTTTTGGCAACAGTGCCCGCAGCAGCGCCTGCTGAGAAAAACTGACGCGCCACTTCCTGACCGGCACCAATTTCAACAATGGTCCCATACTGAGTAGGATTCAGGTTAACCGCCAGCGCTTTCTGTTCGGTCGTTAAGGTTTTATCGTGTTCAACCACAACTTATTCCTTCTCGGTAATCACTTTAAATTCAGTTTTCAACTCTGCAATAAACTCAGCAAAAGTCTGAGTCATCAACACCAGATCAGCATCCAGTCGGGCATAAGGCTCAATATCATCGACATCTTCATTTTCTTTGAGCAATTCATCATCAAACTTGATGCTTTTTACCAGCATATCAGACTGAATCACTGCATTAAATTGATCCTTAAAACGAATACCCAACTTTTCTACCCAATATCCATCTTCTAACAAGTCATCAATCAAAGGGTTGGACTCTTCACTATCTTTGAATTTGGCCACTCGATCATTCTGCGGATCCTTGAATTCATATTGGCCTGTCAGAGTCCAGCCATGAGGTAAACCCTCTTTCAACCAGCGGTTCATGATTGCTGATGGACTCTCTTCACCCATCAGACGAATGGCGCCCAATGTTCCCAAACTATCGATCAGTAGCTGAATAAAGCTGTCAGCCACACTGTTGCTACCAGCATTAATCACCAACAGGTTATTACGAGGGTCGATGTACCCATAGGTATGACTGGACTTGCTTAAAGCCTTGGGCTTTAACAGGCTCAGAATATCGTCTTTCAGCGCTGACTTTTCCTTGCCGAAGACTTTGCGCCCCTCTTCAGCCTCAATAGTCGCAACACGCTCTTCCAACGTTTCTTTGACCATGCTTGCCGGGATCACTTTCTGTTCTTTACGCATACACAGCAAGATACAGCCATTGGCCGCATGGACCAGATGCTCGAACTGACGATTTAATGGAGAAATCCAGCCCAGGGTTTCAGTATCCTGCCTGCCAACCGAGCTAAAGCGTTGATTTTCAAGAACTTCGGCTAACTCTTCTGGAGAGTGTTGAAAAGGTGTTGTGAGGTGATAAATATGACAATTACGAAACCACATGAGGACAATATCTGCGTTAGAATTAGGGGGCGTATTATGGCGAAATTCAACCTCATCCGCCATAGCTTGAGCTGGCCAAATTTTAGCTAATGATGCCTCAAATCAATAAGCAGGCTAACAAATTCGGCTAAAAGCCTTTAATTCCGCCAATCTATCCCCACATAGCTAATTGATTCATCATTTAGGAAATTATTATGTCTACTCCAGACTTCACGTCTACCGAAGCCAAAGCCTCATACGGTATTGGCCTACAAATGGGCCAGCAGGTTAAAGGTGCTTTTGAAGGCATCTCAATCGATGCAGTTGTAGCTGGCATTCAAGATGCATTCGCTGGTCAGAATCCTCAAATTCCAGCCGACGACATTAATGCTGCGTTCGTGGAAATGCAGGAACGTTTACAGGCCCAGCAAGCTGAAATGGCCAAAAAGTATGCCGCTGAAGGCGAAGAGTTTCTAGCTGAAAATGCTAAGCGCGATGAAGTCACTGTACTTGAAAGCGGCCTGCAGTATGAAGTCATCACTGAAGGCTCTGGCGAAAAGCCAACTGCTGACTCAATGGTTCGTACTCATTACGCAGGTACTTTGGTCAATGGTCAGGAGTTTGACAGCTCATACAAGCGCGGTGAACCAGCTGAATTCCCAGTTGGCGGCGTGATTAAAGGCTGGACCGAAGCACTACAGTTAATGCCAGTTGGCTCAAAGTGGAAACTTTATATCCCTTATAACCTTGCCTACGGCGAGCAAGGAGCCGGTGGTGCTATTGGCCCATTCCAGGCCTTGATCTTTGAAATTGAGTTACTGGATATCGTTTCATAAGCGACTGTAAGCTCCTCTTCCTTGCTTAATTAGAAGGAAACAAAAAGCCCGCACGACCATCAGGTTCTGCGGGCTTTTTTGTTTGTCGAGACAAAGAGCTGCTCTAGTTGAATACTGTCGTACGGACAAGAGTCTGCCCCACTGGGTACTCATGAGTTGTCCCTACAGACACTATTTAGATCGTCATTGTGGGAGTTCGCAGAACTCATGGCAATCTCGACAAATTTCTTTAAGTCTAACTACTTCTCAACTCTTTGTACGGGCGATTCATGAATCGCCCCTACATAAATGTAAATAAAAACGGTCCTCATCAAAACCCACACACTGTTTCGCGGAATTTTGGCTCCAGATTAGACGTACAAACCCACTCCTTACTTTCATCCGTTGGGTACTCATATCTAACAAAAGGAACAGAATAGCCGACACTAAAAGTTGCTTTATTCAGAAAGAAGGTAATAGCGCCATCTTCAACCTCTACTCGCTCTATGGACTCGTTAGGGGTAAAGCCTTCAATAATTCCATGCTTTCCAGCATCAAGCTCTTCCAGTGGTGCCCCCATCATCTGTGCATAGGCTACCTGATCTTTAATCATGCCCACATTGACCTTAACCTGCATCAACTTGGCACGCTTGGTGTAATCCTGATAGGCAGGAATTGCCACAGCAGCCAGAACACCCGTGACGGCTACGGCCTGCATTCCACCACCAGCAAAAAGAATATCGCTAGCACTTTGCTCAAAGGTAAACTCAACACCCAAATACTTATCGCTTGAGTCCAACTTAAATCCCACCGCTCCATATTCAGAAAAACCCATCTGATCAGCAGTTGGCAAAGCCATGATATCGAAATCAGCTTCAGTGATATCAGCCACCATTAATAAAGCTTCTAAATAGTAATGATAAGAATTACGTGACAGGTCGCGCACTGAAGTGGTTGCTGAAAAGATTGAGTGGCTTACATCCTGTCCTTGAGTCTCATTGACCCACTTTGCTAAGGATACAGTTGGTCTACGCTTGCTTCGTTCAATCAGAGGCTGAGGCACCGATGAATAAATCAGGTAACCATTTTCAATCGTCCAATAAAGACGCGTATTGAGCTTGGAAAAGGTTTTCTCAAAACTTAAGGGAGTTGCAGAATTAAGTTCAGCCAGGTCTTCCTTAGCCATCGCTTTAAACGATAAGGCATGAATTTCTTTTCCCTGATGCTTGGTTACCTGATAATTGCCCTCGGCATTTTTAACCACGCTATCAATCATCTGTTGCATTAATTGAGGGTCATTCACTTTTGTTGCAGTGAAGCCGCCAACATCATCGCGGAAATAAATAAGCTCAGGACCAAACACACTTGCCAATTGCTCAAGGCTGAAGCCTAATTTCTCAACCACCTGTTGGTTAAGCTCTTCCAGACTGGCACTATCGCCATTAGCCTTATTGATGCTATTAAATAAACGAATCTGCTCTTCATAGGTTGGAATCGACAGCATCGCCATGGTGCGAGGTGTGCCTACTGTTTTAATATCAAAATCATTATTAACCGCAGGTATAAAATCGCGGATGCCAACCTTTGGCATATCAATCAACATGGTTAAGCGTGTTTTACCGTTACTGACCCCATAGCCAAAACCAGCTGCATTCATCTGATCAAGTCCTAGCGCCTTAAGTTCATTCAGCTGTTGTGGCGGTAAGCTCATGGTCAAGATCGGCATGATTTGCTTGGTATTGACCCAGGTAAACAGGCCCTTGCCGCTGCTGTCGATACGACTTTGAATATCATGCATGGCATGCTGAGGGTTATCTTTCAAAGAGTCCATAACATTGCTCAGCACGGTAAATGATGTGGCAAAACCTGTCGCCATAACGAATTGCTGAGTATTTGCATCATAGTGATAACGTGCCATTGCTCCTGGCATCGCGAAAGAACCTGTACCATCATCATTCGCCGTATGGTTAATTCCTTGAGCTTTTAAGTCCGCAGTTAACGCCACTAATGTATCGTTAAACGCTTTGTTATCAGCAAAATTGAAACGTGTTGCATAGACCATGATAGGCATTGGCTTGCCAGCGGATTCTTGAATGAAAGCGACTTCAAGCGGTGATGTCATGTGTTCAACAAACAGTTTCGCAACGGCATCAGCTGGAGCTTCAAGATGGCTCAAAATATTTTGATTAAGTGCAGTTTGAATCGCCTGAACTTGCTGATTATGCGCTTCGTTATTTTGCGCAAGCTTGAATCCATTGTCCTGACCGGTGAACAGGAACCAGGCGGTAGGTACCCGAACGTAAGCAACGGTACTGTCCGGAAGTGATGCCTGCAACCAGGCTGCCTGAACTAATGGTTTAGACGCAGGTTTTACTGTCTCCTGCTTGTCATCTGAACAGGCGCTCATAAAAAGTAGCGAACTCGCTACCATAAAAACCCCAAGAAAACGCTTCATGATATTCCCTCTGTATTATGGTTATCTGTGTTATGTTGTGTAAGGCCAATTTTTAAAACCAGCATATTCTAGCGCATTGGTTTAAGTCCTGAAACAGGGAACTAATTGACGGTTTTTTCACTCGAATCGCCTATAGTAATCATAATAATGACTGCCATTGCTAATGGCGGTTGATATAACTCCAAGGAAAAGCATGACCATCCAAAATAAACAGTCTCGTTTTATCATCGTGTTGATAGGTATTTTCTTTATTCAGGCCTGCGGTATTAAATTCTGGTACAACCGCCTGGACTGGGTCGTGCCCTGGTATCTGGATGATTATGTTGAGCTGACCAGCCAACAGGAAGATACCCTGGAAAAATTATTGGAAATTAAAACTGAATGGCATCGTTCCAACGAATTACCCAAATATGTTTCCATGCTCAACCGTATGGAAGCTGATATTAAATCAGGCGCCATTCACCAAACCTATGATCGCTATCGCCGTGATATGCGAGGCTTCTACAACACCCTGCTGGCTGAAATGAGTGACGACCTGGTAGCACAAACCGCCAGCCTCAGTGATGAGCAGGTCAAGCAACTAATGGACAACCTCGATAAAGAAGCTAAAGAGCAGTACGAAGAATTTAAGGAAACCAAAGAGGAAGATAGACAGGAAGAACGGATTGAACGACTGGAAGAAAGCTTCAGCGAATGGATTGGCAGTCTTAACGATGACCAACAAGCACTGATTAAAGAAATGGCCAGCCTACTCAAATCTTCAGGCGAAGTAACCTATCAATACAGATCGAGATGGCGTGATGCCTTTCGCACCGCCCTAACAGAGCGCACAACACCAGCCGGCCAAGCCGCCATCAAAAGCCTGATAATCGATCCCTATCAAGTCGGTGGCGAAGAGCTTAATGCTATCAGAGACCACAATGGCGAAATCTATAAAGAATACCAGCTTAAAATGCTGCGTACTCTAAGCGCTAAACAAAAACGCCACTTGCTCGAAGAAATTGCAGACTACCGCGAAGACTTTGAAGATCTGATAGACGATTAGATTGTCCGATTACTACATCATTAAAACTTCTAGGTAGGGGCGCAACCTATGTGTGCGCCCAAAATACTCTTAAATACTCGCCTACTGTTACCAACTCATTGAATGAAACCGATATAACCCAGCCCAACCGCTATCGCCAATCCAAAGCTAATCAAAGTACCGATCAAAATATACTCAGTCAGCTTGCGATCATGCGCTTCTTTCAAGTCGCCAAAACGGAACACCGATTTAGCAGCCAGCAGGAAGCCAATTCCATGCCAGTTGCCAGAAAGAATAAATACAAAGATAAATAAACGCTCCAGCATCCCAATAAAGCTTCCGGCATTGGCCAACGAATGATCACCATCGTAAACATTCAATGGCGCCCAGCGCGAAATTAGCACTTTGATGATAATCGATGAAACTCGAGTCAATAGAAGTACGGCAATAATCAGCGCCAGGATTTTCTCCTGCGGAATGACCCACTCGCTTAAACCTGAGAAATACAGCGATACCACGAAAGCAATAATCACCAGGTGCAATAGCTGATCAATAACAAAGAAAGTACGACGATTGATGAATGACTCGGGACGACTGTAGTTATCGGCATAGCGCCCTGCCATGCACTTAAAGCCATCAATAAGGTAATGAGAAACCACCAAAATAGCAAAGCCCAGCCAGTAATCAGGATTGAATGAAAAGGCTATGGCATAGAGTACCGCGTGAACCGCAGCATGAAGAATTAATCCAGTCGAAGCAAACGCCTTTTGTTCCTTATCCTTAATCCACTTTAACGGTTGAATGACAAAATCCGCGACCAGATGTGCGAGTAATAATTTTAGGAATAGTAATGTCATAGGCTTCCCACAAAATCCTTAGAATACGGTGAAATTACAGGTGTTGTTTTATTAGCTTTTGACTGTAAGCCAACATCTCCATAATAGCATCGAACCCCGACCGATTCTGTCGCTCACTGACCCGACTTTGTGTAATACCTAACATTTCAGCAATTTCTGTTTGCGTCGCGTTCGGCATCTGCATACTGGCCCGCACCACCTCGGCCACTGTCACTGACCAACCATCCATCGTCAACAATGCCAGTTTAAGATACAAGTTCAACAACTCGTCCACCTCATCCCACGGCGTCTTAATCGCCAGCGTCCGCTTTTTCAAACTATCAAACAGATCACCGGAATTCACAAACGCAGAACCATTCGACTCAAGGATTGAATCAGCCTTATGCGTCATATCACCGATCCCCACCGCCATCCGTACATCCAGCCCCTTGGTCGAACGCACCACCGCCTTCAACCAGACCGCAATATCCAGCGCATACTCAGGTTTATCCAACCGCAGCTGAAAACTGTCTCCACGATAGATCTGCCACTGACGAGGAGATTCACCCAGAGTCGCCAACGCCTTTTTCAAAGGCTCAAGCCAATCCGTCGAGTCCTTCTTCGCCCTGGAATTGATAATGTCACCGGTAATCACCGCGACTGTCGGTATGTTTTTTGTACTCACAAAACAATTTATACGCTTTAAATTGTATATTGTCAATTATACGGAATATTTCCTATATCTTGAGATATTCCCTCACCCCCCTAAGGACTGCCCTATAACTCACAGCAAAAAAATGCCATAAGTAATGTCATTCTGAACTGGATTCAGAATCTGCTCTTAGGTAATTAAGACGACCGAAGGAAGTACCTTTAGGTGATCTGCTCTTCAGCTCCTCGCCTACACTTTGAAAACAAACCAACCCCACAAACACATTGCAATCAACAAAAACCTAACTATTATAAACGCATGTTTTACGGATACTTACCAGTCTTACCAAATGGATAACCTTTCAAACAAAGCACTACTAATAATCATTCTTATCATTAGTTCCATGGTTTCCACCCCGCTATTTGCGGACTCATGGCGATTTGAGCCAGAACTCGACGAAACTAAATTTAACTTCGGAGAAATACAAATAGTTAGGGGAGTGGACTCAAGAGAAAATCAACGATTTCCTGAGTTCTACATAAAGATCTATAAAGGTAACAAACAAATAGCTGTTTTTCCTGGTATGTCATTTGAGCAAATAGCCGCTTCCAAAGATCAAACAGTCTTCGTTGCAGTGTCTAACAGTGGCCTACCAAAGACAGCACTGATGCTTTTTGACTCTAACGGTTCAATACGAGCTTTTCTGAACCATGGTCAAGGAAACCTAAAATACTGCTTAGAGACTGTTACATTAAAAAGAATTTGGTATGACGGCGAAAATCCAAACATCACGTTTCATTTTGAAGATAATTTTCTATCAGAGATCACAATTAACTCATGCAATGGAGATGCAATCAAAATCTCTGACTTATTAAAGGGCAAACAAAATAATTAATTTAGAATCAAAAAAGTTACCGGTAATGTTCGGTAATAAAATGTTAGGAAAATAAATTGGAACGACAAAGAAGCATCTTGATAAATAAAATAGAGGCGGCATTCTCAGATTCGACTTTGACTGATGGTATGACATTACGGAAATGCGCAGCTATTGATAGCCGGATCGAAGAAAGTAATCCAGAATTAGCGGGTATATCTGAATGTACTAAATGGCAAGATATCCCAGAGAGTGATATGCATCTATTTGGAACGCATGGTGTTCTTAATCATAGTGGTGAAAAGAATGCTGCCTTCTATTTGCCGCCTGCAATGATATATGTGCTAAAACACTATAATGGAGACATTCTTCATCCCGTTGCTGATATTGTAAATGCTACAGAGTTTGCTATTGAGTCAAAGCCGCCGTTGTGCGATGTTCAAGCAAAGGTTGCAAGTGAATATATTTCTTGGCTAAATTCTATATAGGTTTAAAATGTCCCTAACAAGTGTTCTAACCAAGTCGCTACCTGAGGTAGCAATGACTCACAAAAAGCCTCGCTTTTTTCTCGCAGTTAAACATGGCGTTAACAAGAAGAAAATGACAAAACACTTCTTATCTCTATTGCTTGCTGTATTACTTCTATCACCTGAAGTTAGTGCGGCGAAGTATTGCAAGTATTACCGCTCATGTGCAGAGGTTATTGCGGATTATCCTGATGGTAAGTTCGGAAAAAGAGATGGCGACAATGATGGCATTCCCTGCGAGAACGTCTGTCGTTCAAGACAGCAGGTTCAAGATTTGCTCAACCAAATGGCACGATCCAAAAAATCAAAATCCGGTAAGAATCAATAACTCGATCGGTCATTTAACACAATAGTCATTAATATTTTCGAGGAATTCATGATTGTCACTTCAGTACCCATTAACGAAGTCATCAAAGTCAACCCAGTCGCCACATTATCAGAGCCTCTTAACCTTTCCTTTGGGTTGCACAAAGTCTCCTCAGATCTTCAACAGAATCTATCCGGACCTGGTCTTTACTTAATACGATTTGATGACGAAGTGATTTACTTAGGTAAGTACCAACCTATTGGGGGTAAAATTCTTGCCGATCGCTGGTTGAGACACCTTGAGACCATTACGCTACGTGGTTCTAGGGTGGGATTCGGAGCATCGAAAAATCCGGTAAATAAACTTCAAGCCATTTTCAAGCAGGTTAGCCACCCTCACCTTCAGAGGTCATTAAGTGACATCTTCACCAACAACTCTAAGCAACGCGTAAAAGATACAGGCGTGGTGACTGGCAAAAACCGAATTGGATTTGCCAATGAGAATTGGGATTACCTTTCCTCTCGCTCAGACAACTCTATCTTAGACCGATTTTCTTTCAATCTTTTGCGCTTGGCCGGTTCTTTTGAACAGAGTGAAGCCAAGACAATAGTGTCTACATTAGAGAAACAGGCTTTGGCCAATATTAAGCCTCGATGTAACAAAGAGTTTTCATTAAATAAACACCAAACACATAGAACAAACAACACCATTGATAACATAATAGAAAGCCTACGAAATATCGCCGAAGAACACTCGGTATCCTTTTCGCACTTTACACAACTTATTGGTAACAACCACAGCAAGTGATGGTTTCATGCTTTTTTGACGAGCGGCCCCTCATAATGGCTTACCTGTTAACAACAATCTAATTCAGCATGAAAGCAAGTGACGTATCACGAATCATTGAAATGGCCTGGGAAGATCGTACGCCTTTTGAGGCTATTGAAACCTTATATGGCTTATCAGAACAGTCAGTCATTGAATTGATGCGTAAAGAGTTAAAGCCTTCTAGTTTTCGATTATGGCGCAAACGAGTCTCTGGGCGGAAAACGAAACATCTAAAATTACGCAGCCCAGAAGTTGAGCGTGGATATTGCCCTACTCAATACAAGCAACGCTAAATATTTTCCTTCTCTAGTTATTGAGTATTCACTCCCCAAAACACACTCGATTACCACCTTCAGCTTTAGCTATATAGAGCTGTTGGTCGGCGCGTTTAATGGCCTGTTGCGGTGAGTCGTTGGCGGCTATGATGGCGGCACCAATGCTGATGGAAAGATAATTGCCACCTTTCTTTCCATAGTCATGTTTTATCTGTAGCTCATTGATGCCGCTTACAATTGATTCGAGTTCCGATCTCATAGCTTCTAAATCACCGAGCTTAAGTAAGATGGTTAACTCTTCTCCACCATAGCGATAACAGTTGCCGCTGGATTTATTGAGCATATAAGCAGATACCGCTTTCAGTGCGTTATCGCCTGCTTCGTGGCCATAGTTGTCGTTGTAGAGTTTGAAGTCATCAATATCGGCAATTGCCAACACATATCGTTCTTCTGGCGTCTTGATGATTTTATCTAAATCCTGATCGAAGGAGCGGCGGTTGAGTAAGCCGGTCAGTCCATCCGAATGAGCTAATTCTTCTAATCTGCGATTGGCTTTTGCCAGCTCAGCGGTTCTCTGCTCCACTTTGGCTTCAAGTTCCTGTTGAGCACCAATAAAACGCTTGGCCATGGTTTTGAAAGCTTCAATAGCTCTACGCACTTCACCATGGGTTTTCGAATCTACGATATTACTCGAAACGACATCTTCGTAGTTTTTAGCACCCATCATAGAAACGACTTTGGCCACTATCTGCAGTGGCTTTGATACTTCTGCTTTGATCCGCCAGTAAACCATCAATAAAATCAACCCAACCAGAGCAATCCCCGCCAGGGTCAGCTTGATCGGAAATATGATAGCCTGCTTTTGAATTTCTGATCGCGGATAGACCGTGAAATACCACCAGTTAAGACTTTCAATTTTATTGACGATGACTAAATGATCTTCTATCCCTTCATCTAGGACAATGCTGTCTGTCAAATCTGGCTGCTGTTGAAGAAGCTGAAAAATTGCTTCATACAGAGGTTCCTGATAATTGTCCGGCGTTAATACCTGATGGGTATTCAGGGCACTCATAGACATGTTTGATGCAGCGATTAATCCACCTTTATCGTTCAACACCAAGTGCTCTGCATTGGGTTGCTTCTTTTTAACAAGCTCTTCTAACAGTTTGGAAAGACTGACATCAAAACTGGCATTAACCAGATGCTTACCATTGAGGTCGACAGGTTTTTGATAGGTGGTAACCCAGAAATCTGCAGAAATATCATAATAGAGACCTGTCCAAATAGACTCGCGTTCAGGATTAAATTCCTGCAATGTTGACTGCACCACCGAAAAGTCAGTTATCACTAAATCTTTATCCGCTAACAGCCCCCATGGCTCCTTCTGAGAATACATGACGATAATATTTTCTGGAAAAGAGAAATGACTATTAGCTACCCGTTCCTGCCAGCCAGGCCCAAGCTCATTCAGGGTATATTGAGCTGCGATAACACGAACTTTTAGCTCATCATCAATTGCCTTCTTGCGGGGGCCTACAAATGTAGACAGATCTTCGAACAGGTCGAAATCAACAGTCTTACCGCGATTAAATTCGGCTTTAAGGCGCAGAACTCCGGGCGAGGTCTCCTCATACCATTCATCAAATGCAGCAATGCTCGGCTCTGGGTTTGCCATGAGTTGCTGATAGCGCTTTAAAAATTGCTCAGCAAGGATTTCTGCCTGGGACTGCACCTGTTCAAACTGCCAACGCTTCTTCTCAAGCTTAGGAGCTATGTCCTGCTTGAGTAACTGAATGTACTGTTCTCTAGTGGATTGATAGGTGGTGAGGAAGGTCACAATTGATGCCAGAATCACAATCGACAGTGCCCATAAACTGATATGAACGAGAAGTGCCGTTGTCAGCTTTTCGCGGGTTCTTAAACGTCTGTCTTGATTCCGTCTATCCATGCAGCTAGCCACTCTTTAAGATGCTAATTAAATTAGCATGTTCTAAATCATAATGCAGGTTGTTTTTTGTGCAAACCTTTGTCGAGTAGCCCTGAGAAGCTCACAGGCAGCAATAATCTACCGAATAAGACTATCCCTTACTTCCCATTCATAAAAAAAAGCAATCTTTTACAAAAACAATCTCAACAACTGTTCAAAAAACAACCATAAAAGTTCTATACTGGTCTATAGCTAGGAAGCTACTTTTCACTGGAGTGCCGTTATGTGGTTTTGGCTGATGGATTGCATTAGAGGCTGTAACTTTTATCTTAAAGTTATCGTTCTTAGTGCGGCCCTAATTTATTGCCAGACCTTATCAGCTGAAATGCCTCCGTACGTATTGTTAGAACCTGAGACCAACACAGCGGACGGTTCTATTACAGAGATGGAGATAAAAGCCAATCTCGAATTTCACCAGCAAACAGGCTTCCTCCCGCATCTGGGCGTTGCGCTTGCCAACAGCTCCACTCTCTATGGTTTCTATGGCTTAAGAGGTTTCAGACGACTTTGGAGCCCGCTGTATCGTGAACAAGACCCAATACAAGAATTATTAAAGTACCTTCGTCAGGTTGATTCACACGGCCTATTAGGCAGTGACTACCACCTGCAACCGCTGACTGAACATTGCCAGCTACCCGTTCCAGCAGCCATAACCGAGTGCGATTTGCTGCAAAGCGATGCAATTCTGACCCTTTCCCAGCACTTACAAATTGGTAAAGTGAATCCCAACCAGTTGTTGAAAGACACAGAGGTCGGCAAACCCACAACCAATCTTTCTGACCTGCTAACCAGAGCAGCCAGTATGCCCAGTCTTTTTGACTATTTTAAAGAGATAGAACCCCACTCACAGGATTACACCGGACTTAGGAACTACCTTTCTGAACTAAGAAGTCGCAATGCGCCACAATGGCCAGAGATTGAATTACAACCCTCCATAAAGCCTCAAATGATCGACCATAGACTCGTAGCCATTGCGGAGCGCCTGATGTTCTGGGGAGATCTTCCCTCGGACTGGTCGTATTTAGCGCCCTCACCGATGGTTTACGAAGACGATTTAATTCGAGCAGTTGAGCATTTCCAAAAACGCCATGGCCTGGAAGCAGACGGCGTTCTGGGAAAAAAAACCATTGCAGCATTAAATATCACACCGCAACAACGCATCGAGCAGTTGGTGGTTAACCTGGAACAAATTCGCTGGCATGAACTGAAGCCAGCCAACCGGTTGATTAAAGTGAATATCCCAAGCTTTGAGCTTGTAGCTTTGATTAATAACGAAGAACAATTGAGAATGCCGGTGATTGTCGGCCAATTAGAGCGGCAGACACCAATTTTTGAAGATAAAATTCAGTATCTGGTTCTAAATCCAAACTGGGTTGTGCCCTGGGAGCTAGCAACCAAGGATAAACTTCCTCTCATTCAGGAAAACCCACAATATCTACTGGATAACCGTTTCAGCGTCTATCTAAATGACTTCAAAATCGAAGATCCGATGCAAATTGACTGGAAACAAGTCACAAAATCACGTTTTCCGTATCGATTGGTACAGGAACCTGGAGCAGACAATGCGCTCGGGCAGGTCAAATTTATGTTCCCTAATAACTATGAAGTTTACCTCCATGACACACCAGCTAAGTCATTGTTTAAAAACGACATAAGGGCTTTTAGCTCAGGTTGTATCAGGGTTCAGGAACCCATGGAATTACTGTGGTGGATCTTGCGGACTAATGGATTAAGCGATACTGATATAGAAAATCAATTGAACAAAAAACATACAAATACGGTAAGCTTACCTCTGCCTGTGCCAATAAGACTCGAATATCGAACCGCTTATTGGGGCCTGGATCAGACGATTCAGTTCAGAACAGACATTTATCAACGTGATACTAAACTGTATCAAGCACTGCAACAACCAGCGACAGGAATCCTTCTGCGCTAACCCTCAAAGGACTCACCTCAAAGGGCCAACTGGACGGTCTAGGGCATAATTTTGTTTATTTTAAGTTCACTGTAACCAGTGAAGGAGTATATGTGCCGAAAATTTTACTGAATGACTTATACAAAGGGCGATTTATGTTGGCGTTTTTGCTAATCGCAAGCCTCAGCATCTTAACCCCAAATCTAAGCCAGGCAGTTACCCAGGTTAAGGACTATCAAAGCGGTAAAGCCCAGTTTGATCTATCCGTTAACAGCAAAAGTATTCCCTACGATGTATTTTTTCATACTGTAATGCCTGAGCAATCATTACAGTTAAAATCGAGCCGTCAACAATTATCCAGCAGAATCCAAGTGAACCAGCAGTGGCAGAAACTGAGTTGGAAAAATGGCGGCTTATTGTGGAAAGCCCCTAAAGCACCAGGTCTATACAAACTGGAAACCACTGATGCGGAAACCGGTCATCAGATTACAGTATCTGTGTTTGTATTGCGCCCTGCTTCAGAAATGAAAAATGGCGTGCTGAATGGCTATAAGATTGGCGAGTATCCATCTCCATTAAAGGGCCTGCCAAATTATGCTGCGCCAAAAGGCTTTATCGAAGTGACCAAAGAAAACATGCATACCAAAATTACCCCGCATTTCACGCTGGGACAGTTTCTGTGCAAACAACCCAGTGGTTTCCCAAAGTACATGGTGTTAAGACAGAACCTGCTGGAAAATTTGGAGAACCTGCTGACCGATGTGAACAACAAAGGTATCCGCACTGATAGCTTCGTCATTATGAGCGGATATCGTACGCCAGCATATAACAAAGCAATCGGCAACGTAGCAAACAGCCGCCATGTTTATGGTGATGCATCTGATATTTTTATTGATACGCTAGCCAACGGCCGTATGGACGACATCAATGGTGATGGCGCAGTGAATGAAAAAGATGCCCTGCGTCTTTATGAATTCGCCAACAACCCAGAAACACACGATCATCGTGATGATCTTGTCGGTGGTATCGGCGTCTATAAACCTAACGCCGTACGTGGACCTTTTGTGCATGTTGACGTAAGAGGCACCAAAGCCCGCTGGGGAATCTAAGTCAGATTTAGAAACGTTAGATAAGTTTTAGGCCATCACTCGATGGCCTTTTTATATTTGTGGTAAGCTAAACTTAAATCAATACCCTCCGTTCTAATGACTCAAGAGATAACGCAATGATTCGGCCAGCTAGATTAGAAGACGCTGAAAATATTACCTCCATCTACAATCATTACATAAAAAACTCCTCCGCCACATTTGAGGTTGAGCCCATTGGTGTCACTCAAATGATAGCGCGTATTGAAGAGTGTGAAAAACATGGTTACCCCTGGCTGGTTGCCGAACGTGATGGCGAAATCATTGGTTACACTTATGCCACTCAATGGAAAGCCCGCTCTGCTTATCAGCATACTGTAGAGGCTTCAGTTTACCTTGCGCCAGAAAGTAGAGGTCAAGGCTGGGGGACAAAGCTTTTCAAGGAATTACTGGAAATATTAAAAGCACATCACATACATGCAGTAATAGGAAGTGTCGCACTGCCTAATAATCCAAGCATCGCTTTGCTTGAAAAGTTCGGCATGGAAAAAGTCGGGCATTTGAAAGAGGTTGGCCGTAAATTTGATCAATGGGTAGATGTAGGGTTTTGGCAGTTACTACTTAAATATTAAAAAAAGGCAGCCGAAGCTGCCTGAATCAATCAAAACAATGATGATTATTTTAAAATAGCCATTTGGCTTTGGTCTCGCAACTCTACATTTCTCAGCTCATAAGGTGCGCTAAGGCCACTGTTAGCTAAGATTTTTGCGTCGAACTCCATCATGATTTGACCAGCACCACGACCAAGATTCTGTGCGGTGTGGGTTGTCATGATAGGTTTCATGTTACCTGCTTTGTCTGTGCCATATAAAACACCGCGCACTTCAAAACGGCTGTCTTGCTTAACGCTCACTGGAACCATCGCTTTCAGGTTCTTATCACCACCAACAATTTGCACTTTGCTGCCAACTGAAGCGGTCATTTCGTCATAGGAAAATGGTACGCGACCGTTACGCTGAACCAGTTTACCATTGACATGAGCTTTAACTTCGGTGTGTAGCTCCCACAAAGCACCGGGCACATTATCAGCCGACATCTTCATAGGCATTTTAACCTGATAGCCATCACCTGATTTTTTGAAAATCACAGGATAACTTTGGCCAGTTGGCGACACTAGCTGCCCTTTAATATTACGGATAGTTTGCGCCTGACCTTGATCAAAAACATGGGCATCAACACTTAAAGTATCACCTTTGAAGTATCCGCCACGCTGCGATTTAAGATATAACGCCGTATCACTATTTTTCTCAAAGACATTGATGCGGTAGTTTCCGTTTGGATTGATTTTTTGGTTGGTTTGCAGAGTGAACTCACCTTTTCCCAGCTCATCGGCAATTTTAAAGCCGGTGGTTCCGCGCTGGAATCCAATGCCTTGTGCCTGCATTGAGTTGCTATCGACCAGCATGTCGAAGCCACTGCCTTTGGCGAAACTTTTGCCACCCTTTTGGCTGATGTTCATCATTTGCGGTTCAACAGCTGAACGACCATCTGCAGCAGAAATGCGAACCAAAGCTCCTGGTGCTGTTGTGGTTAAAGACACACCACGTTGCAATGATTGGCCATTAACATCAATGCTGTATTCACGGCTTTGCGTTGAGGGAACATACTCGCTATGACTGACAACAAACTTGTTACTAGACTCAATTGCAAAACTGTAGCTGGTGGTGTCTTTCGCGTTAACGGCTGAACTCAAGACAAGAGCCAGCGTGGTAGAAGTAATTAATACGATATTCTTCATGACGGGCTCCTTAAATACGGTTACGTAGGTATGTGTCTAGATAGAAGCAGTTGCGACGGCTTTGGGCGTGACTGAGAGGCTCACCACCTTTGGTATACCACTTGTCATAGAACCACACAGAACCCGCTGCACTTTGCGAACTACAATTGAGGAAACCATCAGAACAGCTGTCTAACCAGTTTTGAGTAAACTCAAGACCAACATTCTGCGAATAACCGCCGCAGTAACTGTCGCCATCCCAAATTGCCGACTCAACATCGGTACCAACTACATTAACGAAAGGTTTAGGCAAGCTAGGACGTCCCGCTGTACCGTATAACCAGTTGGCATTATAACTTGCCATCCAGGACTCCTGCTGCATACGAACCGCATCATTCTGGTAGCCAAGCAACCAGCCAAGCGATTGCTCGAAAGCATTACCGCTTAACACGGCTTCAGCTAACGGAGTACCGCCACTGGAAGGCGCCAAGGCAATCACTTCTTTTGTCTTGTTAATGATATTAGGGAATCGACTGTCCCAGGTTGGGTTAGAGAGAATCCAGCGAACCACATTACCACCGTTGGAATGAGTGATCAGGGTCATCTGGGTAATGCCTTTATTATTGATAAAATTAGTCAACTGACCTGCCAGACAGCCTGATGCACGGCTATCCCACATGTATTGAGTAAAGTCACAATTGATAACGGTATAGTTGCTTGAATTTGGTAGGCCTTGAATCACTGACTGAATCATAGAACCAGTCCAATAATCATTATAGGCGTCGCTTTGCTGGCCTGTGCCATGAACAAAAGCAACACCGACATTAGCACTTGCGGAGGCTGCCATTAAGGAACCACCAATTAATGAGGCCCCCAACAACAACTTGTTTAGGAAAGATTTCTTCAGCATTTTCTACCCCCTAGGTTTAATAAGCTGATGCTTCACTTGCAAGTTGTTATTTTGATATCACCCTGCAAGCATTCCTTCATCGCCTTGATTAGTTTTTATAAGGCAAGAAGGTTATATCATCAGATTTTCTAATTGTAAAAAACACAAGTTTAAAACACTGGCGGGCGACAAAACGACTAAAAATCATACATGCATTATACTTTAAGCAATTGTTTTTAAAACATTTATATTAATTATTAAAACACGTACTTGAAACAAAAGGCAGGAATTCAAACGCCAGAGCTGGCTATTCATGGCATAAGTACAGATAAGCGTAAAGAAAAGGGCTCTATTAAGTCAGTTATGACTTAGGTATTTAATCATTTTGTGATTAAGTTCACTGTATTTTGAGCAAAAAAAAAAGCCGTTGTTCAAACAACGGCTTTGAGATGGTACCAGAGGCCGGACTCGAACCGGCACGCTTTTAAGGGCGCGGGATTTTGAATCCCGTGTGTCTACCAATTTCACCACTCTGGCTTTAAATCTTTCTTTTAGGCAAGGTCCCAAAAGTGAGGCGCATTATAAACTAACAGACTGTTTTTGCAATACTAGCGTTACCCTTTTTAGGCGCTTTGCTGCTCCATGTCAGTCAGGCTAAACACTTCTTCAACGGGAACCTTGAAGTATCTGGCAATTTTCAGAGCTATGATGGTTGAAGGGACGAACTTTCCAACCTCAATAGTACTAATGGTTTTTCTTGAAACACCAATTGCCTCAGCTAATTCACCTTGGCTCATTCGGTGCTCTGCCCTAAAAACACGAATTCTATTATCGATTTCAGGATGCATAAGCTAGTCCTCCATATTTTCCAGATCATCCTCACGAGTTAGCCAAAAGAAGCTTATGCTGACTGAAAGAACTGCAATGGCAAATAATGAAGTAAAGTAGAACCGTATAGGCAGCTCCAGAAGTTCGAATCTAGAGGACAAACTAAGCAAAATGGTAATGCTAAGCGTTGTCGCTATCCAGCCATTTTTAAAGCTGGTAAGCATCGCGCCTGACAAGAATCCTTCTGGTTCCTTTGCGCCAATAAGCTGTCCGCTAAGCTTTTGTTTTAATGCCGGCCATATAGCAATAATTGTGACTGCCATTGTGATTGCAACACCACCGAGTGTAACCTTATCCAAGATACTATTAAGTGTACCCTTAGGCGTTAAATCTTCTGCAAGAATGATTAAATAAGTGATCCCACATAGCAGCATCCCCCAAGCTACGCCTCGCTGCATCCTATCGACCGTTTCTGCACAGTTATTTTGTTTCATAGATCATTTCTCCATAAATTATGATTGATATAGAGGCATCGGAAGAGAACTAAACAACCCTTAATGATACCCAAGGGTTTCATTATGACCACTAAGCATACCAAGTCAAGTTTTTTTCTTGGCCAATAAAAAACCCAGCACAAACGGCTGGGTTTTGAGTCTACTGGTTGTTGTTTATTAATAGTTGGTTATTTCGAACTTCCCTTCTCAACTGAAGCTTTCTCAGCTTCAATAAACTGCTCAATCTGATCTTCGAGTACGCTTAAAGGAATTGAACCATTTGCCAATATCGCATCATGGAATTTTCGGATATCAAAATCTTGACCTAATTCTTTTTCAGCCTTGGCACGAAGCTCAAGAATTTTAAGCTCTCCAAGTTTGTAAGACAGTGCCTGGGCTGGCCAGCTGATGTAGCGATCAATTTCAGTGCGTACATTATGAGTCGAAAGCGCGGTATTTTCTTCCATCATCTTTATGGCCTGATCTCGCGTCCAGCCTTTGGTGTGCATACCGGTATCGACAACCAGGCGGATTGCACGCCACATCTCATAGGTTAGTCGACCAAAATTACTATAAGGGTCCTGATAAAAACCTGCTTCCAGGCCCAATTTTTCACTATAGAGTCCCCACCCTTCACCGAAAGCTGAAATGTAGGTATTTTGGCGGAAGTTCGGTAGATGCTCCAACTCTTTGGCCAGGGCTGTTTGTAAGTGATGACCAGGAACCGCTTCATGTAATGTAAGCGCTTCCAGATTGTACAGAGGGCGCTTGTCGAGTGCGTAAGTGTTGACCCAGTATTCGCCAGCACGAGTGCTATCCAGAGGCGCTCCAGAGTAACGACCGGTGGTGTATTTTGGCGCAATCGCTTCTGGTACAGGTACAACTCCGTAGGGTTGGCGCGGCAACTTTCCGAAAAATTGAGGTAACTTATGATCCATGCGTTTTGAAATATAAGATGCTTCTTTAATCAGCTCTTCAGGCGTTTTAGCATAAAACTGAGGATCGGTTCTTAGGAACTCCAGAAACTCGGCAAAACTGCCCTCGAAACCACTGTCCTTGATGACCTGCTCCATTTCGGCTCGGATACGCTTAACTTCAGAAAGACCAATCTCATGAATCTCATCCGGTGACATATCCAATGTGGTGTAGAGTTTCAGCTGATTCTGGTAATAGGCTTTACCTTCAGGAAAGTCATAGGCTGCAATGGTTTCCTTGGCGTTTGGATAATACTCTTCCTCAAAGAACTTGAGGTAGTTTTGATACTCTGGCACCACCACCTGCCCAATGATGGTCTTGGCTTGTTTCACCAGCTCATTTTTCTGTTTTTCGGTAAAGTGTTTCGGGAAATTATTGAAAGGAGCAAACCATGCGGTGTCAATGGCATTGTCCTTGATGTAAGCCTTGATACCATCGCTGTAACCTTCTAACACAGCTTTCGGTACGCTAAAACCACGAGCCTGGCCCGCTTTCATATTGCTAATGTTCTGTTGGAAGAAACCTGGAATTTGAGTCAGTAAAGTGAGGTAATTTTCGTAATCCTCATACGTTCTTAAACTCACTCGCTGTGCTAAGCCGGCTGCTTCAACATGAAACCCCCACTCTGAATTAAGTGGCATTTCATAAGTCTTGAAATCAATCTCAGCTACCTGCTGTTGCAGCTGCGACTGCATCATGTCGTAACTGATTTGATCTTCGGCTGATAGGTCATCTCTCTGGATCGACTTCAACTCTTTAATAAGCTTCTCTAACTCTACTTTTCGCGCCTGGTAGGCTTCGGGACTAACATCGCGCAATTTACCTTTAGCTGACTCATCACCACGACTGGCGGCCCACATAGGGTTCTGTTTAAGATTGTACTCTTCAACCTTGTCAAAAAATTCATGCAACCATTGTGTGTAATCTTCACCGGCCTGAGCAGACAGGCTACCAACCAATAAGCCAGTTGAAATTAGGCTTGAAATAAAGAGCGTCTTGATTAACTTCATTATTATCACCAAAGAAATGTTCGTGAACCTTTTATAGCAAGATTTGACGACTTGATAAAGCCAAGAAGAAATAGAGTTACCGATATGCTGTTACGGAATGTTTCATATGGAGTCATGTGGACGCTTTTGGTAGACTAGCGCCACATTAATACCAGCCCAAACAATGCCAATGTCCAAACCGACTTCCCCTAAACCACTGGTCACCACACCTGCTCCACTGACTAAAAAGCTAGGTGCCTGGCTTTACGATGCACTAATCTGCATTGCCATCTGGTTTTTGTGGGGACTATTCACTTTTCCATTGATCCGCTGGTTACTAGGTGTTGAAGATATGCAAGTGGATACCGGCTGGCAGGACACACTAACTTATAGAGTTTACTCGATTCTACCCACGCTACTGATACTGTTTTACTTCGTCGGCTCTCATGTCCGCTTCGGACAAACCGTAGGCATGAGTTCCTGGAAGCTGATGCTGGTTCAAAACAACGGTAAACCGGTCACCTTGGGACAGACTCTGGTTCGAGACATCACTGCAATATTGGGAATAGGTATGCTATTCAGCCTGTTTAATAGCAAAAAGCTGGGCTGGCATGACATGCTCAGTGGAACGCGAGTAGTAGCTTTACCTGATAAGAAAGACGATTAAGACCTCTCGTAACGCAATACCTGTCCTTTATAGCCTTTAGCCATAGCATCATTAGGAATCGCTGCTGTTTGTGTATGCTCATAGCCGAGTCCGACCATTTTGCGGCTGAACTTAGCATGATGGCCACGGCCAGGATCGATTAAGATCACTTCACACTTCGGCTTGGCATGTTGATCAATAAAATCTGATAATAATTCAACATGCTCAGACTCATACAGCAGATCGCTGCCTATGATTAGATCAAATCTGCCAATGCCACAGTCATCGTCAGCCCAGCCCGTTCGAACAAATGGAATCACCTGGTCGTTATTTAACAGCGCATTGATGTTTAGAAAGTTTTCGACTTCTGGATGGTAATCGGTGGCCGTAATATCAGCTTCACGCTTATTGAGAACCAGGCTTGCTAATCCAATTCCACAACCGACTTCTAAAATCCTTTTCCCTTTAATATCAAAGTCATGCATTAGCTCGGCCAATACTCGGCTCGAATCCCAGACCACTCCAAAAATAGGCCATGAGGCAGAACTGATACCAAGATTCTCTGCTGACTGGTTAATATCGGAAAACTGCTGCTTGTCGCGCAAAGTGCGCACATGGATATCCATATTACCAGCACCACCAAATTCTATGGTCTGGTAACGAAAACGTAGGGAAGGCATATTGAAATTAGGTCTCGGTAGTCGTCATAGCAGTGCGACAAGGAGTCTTTTGCTAACAACTTAACCCAATCTGGCATTGCCGAAGTGGTTACTTTAACCGATCCACGGCACAATAACGATAAAAAGTGTCGTTTACTGAGTTTAGCAGTGAAAGGATACTAACCTGCTCGCCGTAAAAGATACCAGGCACCAGCTGCAAAAATGGCTGGCGGCAAAATGGCTCCAAATATCGCAGGCATGCCGAATACCAGACTGACCGGCCCAAAAGTGCGTACCGCAAAGAAATAGGCCATTCCGGTCAAAACTCCTACCAACACTCTGGCCCCCATTGAAACACTTCGCATCGGGCCAAAGACAAAAGAAGCAGCCAGAACAATCATAATCGCGGTACTGATGGGCTGAATAAGTTTGCGCCAGAATGCCAGATCGTAACTTTGAGTTTCCAGTCCATTATTAGCCAGATACTGTCGATACGTGTAGAGACTAACGATATCCAGAGTTTCAGGATCGTCGCTCAGTACTGATAGATTCTCCATTTCAATATTGGTTTGCCACTCGAAAGCGTCAAAGCGCTGCCGCTCAATTCCATCCTGAGTAATAATCGATTTATAACCGTTTTTTAGCTGCCAAATATTATTATCCAGCAAGGCACTGGAAGCATGTATAACTGATTCTAGAGTCTGGCTTTGGTCAAATTGGTAGATTGAGACACCTTCCATACGCTCGTTACCAATCACGTCCTTAACATGAACCATCTTGCCACCATCTTTAACCCAGACACCCTGCTCACCCTTCACCAGTTGATCACCCAGAATAGCTCGATTACGAATATCCTCAGCCATTCTAGTAGTTTTTGGTGACACATATTCACCCAGGAATATGGCAAAGGCGATTAAAATCAGTCCATAACTTAATGCGGATCCGACAATCTGCATGGTTGTCTTGCCGGCTGCTCGCATAACCGTAAGCTCACTGCGCGAGGCCAGTAATCCCAGGCCAGCAATAGAGCCAATCAAAATCGCCATGGGGAAAAATTCGTAAATATATTGGGGAGCAAGCAATAACGAGTAGGATAGGCCATCCACAAACTGGTAGCTGCCTTTGCCAAAATCACCGCTTTCATCAATCAAAGTAAACAGCACTCGAATGATTGCCAGCATAGCCAAGGTCATGATGGAAGTGGCGAGAATGGTTTTACCAATATAGAAGCGAAGGATATTCATGAGCCAGCCTCCTCTTTATCGGTATCCTGTTTTTTGTTATTTACCGTATTGGCTCGACCATGCAAATAAAGAAGTCTTGCAACTAACAGTGACATAACCAGATAAATCGGTATGAAGCCTATCCAGCCAGGAATCTGCTCAGATTCCAGCGCACGCCTGAAAACAACGATGAGAACAATGTAACCGATATAAACCATCAACGCTGGCAGCATTTTTGCGAATTTACCTTCCCGCGGACGCACACGACTCAATGGGATAGCCAGGAACATGAATAATGGAACTGAAATCGGAACGGCCAAACGCCAATGCAACTCAGCCCAACTTGCACCATCTGCAGTATTCCAAAGCACAGGGGTTGATGTTGCACTGATTTTTCTACGGGAAACAATGCTGCGCTCAGCGTCAAGACGTGCAAAATAACTTTCAAACTGCGTGATCTTACTAATCTGCTGATTCTCATCCAACTCGTAGACATGCCCGTCGTTTAACTGCAAAAAGTTTTTATCAATGGACTCGTCGTAAAAACGCTCAGCACTCTGAGCTGAGATAATACGAGTATTAGGATTGGTCTCGCTAGGCATTTCTGCCAGGAAGAAATTCCCTAACTGAGTAGAGCGTTCGGAAGAGTCGGCATAAACAACACCCTCACCTTCCTGAAACACTTGAAAGTGGCCAGGAGTCAGCATACTAAGCTCCAGCTTGCTGGCATGCTCATCGCGAATTTGATAGGTCAGCTCATTAGCCTGTGGCGATAACCATAAAGTTACGGCCCCACCTACTAAGGCAATAATCAATGCCGCAGGCATCAACATTTTGA
Organism: Kangiella aquimarina DSM 16071; assembly: GCF_000374105.1. Taxonomy (GTDB): domain Bacteria; phylum Pseudomonadota; class Gammaproteobacteria; order Enterobacterales; family Kangiellaceae; genus Kangiella; species Kangiella aquimarina. The sequence goes on along the minus strand of NZ_KB893650.1, from coordinate 1,208,594 downwards.
TCAGAAATCGCTCACTGACGCCTACCGAGCGTAATACCGCCATTTCGCTATCAACGTAGAGTCGACTAAAAGCTAACAGGCAACCAAGAAAGAAAGCCAGCGGAAGCAAGAATCCAATCAGAACCGGGCTATATAAACCCACCATTTGCCAGACCATGGTTCCGGAAATATCCCCAGCCGCAGCCTGCGCCAGATATTTAACAATGCGCTGACTCATAAAAATTGCAAAGAGCACCCCGAGAATTGCAGTGGTGCTGGTTAACACTTCGCGATTTAAATAACGACTTAAAATCAAAGGAATTCCTTGGTTTTACTGGCTATGCCCAAGCTTTAATACCCTGTCAAACAGCGAGTTGCTGTGCTGGTATTAATTCTCATATCGGTTAAACTATGGCGCATTATAAACCAAAATCAACGATTTGCAGGTGATCTATGGAATTCTTTGTAAAAAGTGGCAGTCCGGAAAAACAAAAAACCGGTTGCCTGATTGTTGCTGTATTTGAGTCACGTAAACTTTCCGCTCAGGCTCAACATATTGACGAAATCAGCGAGGGCTACATTAGCGCCATCGTTCGTCGCGGCGACATGGAAGGCAAATTTGGACAAACACTTTTATTACATAATGTTCCGCATACCAGTTGTGAGCGTGTATTGTTAGTTGGCTGTGGCAAAGAGCGCGAATTTGATGGATCTCAGTACAAAAAACTCTGTAGCAAAATCATCAAGTTCCTTCATGAAACAGGCACTACTGATGCCATTAGCTGCTTGCCTCTTCTCAATGTTAAAGGACAGGATCTCTATTGGAAAGTTCGATTCGCAGTTGAAGCAGCCAATGAAAGCCTATATCAGTTCGAAGAGCTGAAGAGCAAAAAGTCCGAAACCCGTCGTCCTTTGAAAAAAATGACTTTATTCGTTGAGTCGCGTGCAGATCTTTCAGAGGGTGAAAAAGCCATTCTACATGCCCAGGCCATCAGTAAAGGTCAATCATTAACTAAAGATCTGGCAAATTTACCGGGCAATATCTGTAACCCAACTTATCTAGCCAAACGTGCTGAAGAGTTAGCCAAGCACTATGACGCCATGAAAACCACTATTCTGGATGAATCAGAATTAGCTGACATGGGCGCTGGTGCATTTGTGTCTGTTTCTCAAGGTTCAGATGAGCCAGGCAAGTTAATCTGCATGGAATACATGGCTGGCGACAAAGATGAAAAGCCAGTGGTATTCGTTGGTAAAGGCATCACTTTCGATACCGGTGGCATTTCCATTAAGCCGTCCGCGTCAATGGATGAAATGAAATTTGATATGGGCGGTGCTGCATCTGTATTCGGTGTGATGCAGTCTATTGCGGAAATGAACCTGCCGGTCAATGTCATTGGTGTTGTAGCAGCAGCTGAAAACATGCCTAGTGGACGCGCAACTCGCCCAGGTGATGTAGTGACGTCTCTATCTGGCCAGACAATTGAAATATTAAATACCGATGCCGAAGGCCGCTTGGTGTTGTGTGATGCACTAACCTATATCGAGCGTTATGATCCAGATATCGTTATCGACATTGCAACCTTAACTGGCGCCATCATTATCGCCTTGGGTCACGAAGCCTCTGGCATGATGAGTAATCATAACGGCCTGGCAAATGAAATCGAATCTGCCAGTGATATTACTAACGATCGCGTTTGGCGCTTACCAATCTGGGAAGAGTATCACCAGCAACTCAAGAGTAATGTGGCCGACTTTACCAACCTTGGTGGACGTGCAGCAGGTTCCATTACTGCGGCCTGCTTCCTGGCCAAATTCACCAAGAAGTACCGCTGGGCTCACCTTGATATCGCGGGTACAGCCTGGAACAGCGGTGCCAAAAAAGGTGCAACCGGCCGACCTGTTCCCCTTTTGTCACAAATTGTTCTTAACCGAATCAAGTAACTATGACGCAGGTCGAGTTCCATATTCTTGAAAGCCAACCAGGCGAAGAAGCTTATCTTCGCCTGATTGGTCAATGTGTTAAAAGCCTCTACAAACAAGGGCGGAAAGTCTATATCCACGCACACGATCAGGAACAGGCGCATGCAGTTGATGAATACCTCTGGGCTTTGGATTTAAACGAGTTTATACCTCATAATCTGGTTGGTGAAGGGCCGGCAAAAGCCCCTCCGGTGCAGATTGGATTTACTCAACCTCCCGAAGAACAGCACGACTGCCTGATAAATCTTTCGCGTGACGTGCAACCTTTTTTCAGTTACTTTCTCAAATGCTATGAGATAGTGCCAAATCAGGAAGAACACAAAGAAAGTGCTCGTGAACGCTATAAGTTCTATCGGGGACACGGCTATCCTTTGCAACATAAAAAACATTAATTTTTTAAACAAAATTTATAATAATTTTAATAGCTTAGACGAGACATTTTGTATGAATGGGTTTACCCGATACGCCCTTAAAAACCTTAAGAGCACAGGAAGCATTGCCCCAAGCTCACGCTTTCTGGCTAAGAAGATTGCAAAAACTATACCACCAACAGCTAAAACCTTAATTGAACTGGGTGCTGGAGATGGTGTAATCACACGCCATCTGCTTGCAACTATGAATGATGATGCCAAATTAACGGCTTACGAACTTTCCGACCAGCTTCTGCCTCTACTACAGGGTATCAAGCACCCCGGCTTCAGCATCAATAATCACTCCGCATTAGAGCTAACCAACGACTTTGAGCCTGATAGTGTTGATTTTTTGCTGTCTTGTTTGCCGATTGCCCTGTTCGATGAGAAGATGAAACGCGATCTATTACAGCAAATTCACCAGGTGCTATCACCCAATGGTTTATTTGTTCAGTACCAGTATTTACCAAAGGATCGCAGACTGATCATGGAGTACTTTCCTGAAACCAAATCCAAATGGATTGCGCTGAATATCCCTCCTTCCTTTATCTATATTGCAAAACCAGCAAAATAACCTCTCAAGCCTAGGATTTGTTAGCATAAAAGCGGCATGAAAGTTCAACAAATCCTAGATATCTAAGCCATAGACGCTATAATTCAGGGCTTCACTACGAATAACGTTCAACTGGCTAAGACCTAATCATGGAAAAAGCATACGACCCGAAATCGATCGAACAAAACTTGTACAAGACCTGGGAAGATAATGACTATTTTTCACCAAAAGGTGGTGATGATAGCTACTGCATCATGATCCCTCCGCCCAATGTCACGGGCAGTCTGCACATGGGCCACGCTTTCCAGCACACGATTATGGACGCGCTAACCCGTTATCACCGCATGAAAGGTGACAATACCTTATGGCAACCGGGTTCCGATCACGCCGGTATTGCAACTCAGATGGTAGTTGAACGTTTGCTGGATAAAGAAGGCAAAAGCCGCCATGACCTAGGACGCGATGCGTTTATTGATAAAGTCTGGGAGTGGAAAGAACACTCAGGCGGAACCATTACCCGCCAAATGCGCCGTTTGGGCGATTCCTGTGACTGGTCGCGCGAAGCATTTACCATGGATGACGATTTATCCGATGCGGTGCTTGAAGTTTTTGTTCGCCTCTATGAAGAAGGCTTGATTTACCGTGGTCAGCGTCTGGTCAACTGGGATCCCAAGCTGTTAACTGCGGTATCTGATCTGGAAGTTGAATCTCACGAAGAAAATGGTCATTTGTGGCACCTAAAATATCCTTTGTCTGACGGCTCAGGCCATTTAGTAGTTGCCACAACTCGACCAGAAACCATGCTCGGTGATACCGCGGTAGCTGTTCATCCTGAAGATGAGCGATATCAGCACCTGATTGGCAAAACCATCAAGCTACCATTGACTGATCGCGAAATTCCAATCATTGCTGATGACTATGTGGAAAAAGACTTTGGTTCTGGTTGTGTGAAAATTACACCAGCGCATGACTTTAACGATTATGAAATGGGTCAGCGACATAATCTAGAAATGATTAATGTGCTCACACCCACTGCACACATCAGTGATACTGCTCCTGAAGCTTACCGCGGCTTAGACCGTTACGAAGCTCGTAAGAAAATCGTGGAAGACTTTGAACAATTAGGTCTGCTCGAAAAAATTGAACCACACAAATTGAAAGTGCCTCGCGGTGACCGTAGTGGTGTTGTGATTGAGCCTTATCTGACTGATCAATGGTACGTCAAAATTGCGCCATTAGCAGAACCAGCGCTGAAAGCGGTTAAAGATGGCGATATCAAATTTGTTCCCGAAAACTGGTCAAACACCTACTATCACTGGATGGAAAATATTCAGGACTGGTGTATCAGTCGTCAGCTTTGGTGGGGCCATCAAATCCCAGCCTGGTATGACAATGATGGCAATGTCTACGTTGGTCGTAGCGAAGAAGACGTTCGCCAGAAACATAATCTTGGCGATATTAAACTACGTCGCGATGAGGATGTTCTGGATACCTGGTTCTCCTCTGCCCTTTGGCCATTTGCGACACTTGGCTGGCCGGAAGAAACACCTGAGCTGGAAACTTTCCTACCGACAAGTGTATTGGTAACAGGTTTCGATATTATTTTCTTCTGGGTTGCCCGCATGATCATGATGGGGCTTAAGTTCACCGGAAAGGTTCCTTTCAAGGAAATCTACATCACAGGCCTGATTCGCGATGAGCATGGCCAGAAAATGTCGAAATCCAAAGGTAATGTTCTGGATCCTATCGATATTATCGACGGCATTGATTTAGATTCTCTGGTGGAAAAGCGTACCACCGGCATGATGAACCCCAAAGATGCGGAAAAAATTGCCAAACGCACTCGTAAAGAATTCCCCGAAGGAATTGCACCCTATGGTACTGATGCCATGCGCTTTACTTTCTGCGCGATGGCCTCAACCTCACGCGATATCAATTTCGATTTGAACCGTGTTGAGGGTTACCGCAACTTCTGTAATAAAATCTGGAATGCAGCGCGCTATGTTCTGATGAATACTGAAGAGCAGGACACCGGTATCAATGGTGGCGAGATGACCTTGAGTGTTGCCGACCACTGGATCAAAAGTGAACTTCAGAAAACCATTACCGAGTTTGAAAAAGCAGTCGCCAATTACCGCTTTGACTTAGCATCCAATGCACTCTATGAGTTCACCTGGAACACCTACTGTGATTGGTACCTTGAGCTATCTAAACCGATTTTGTATGGCGACGAGTATAGTGAAGCTGAAAAGCGCGGGACTCGCCATACGCTGGTGTCTGTGCTCGAAAGTCTAATGCGTTTGCTACATCCATTCATGCCGTTTATCACCGAAGAAATCTGGCAACGTGTTGCACCATTAACTGGTATCGATACTAAAAACCATGCAAGCATCATGTTACAACCCTTCCCAGTTTCTCAGGCTGGACTGATTAATGATCAGGCTGAGCAGGATATCGAATGGTTAAAAACTATTATTGTTGGGGTTCGTAATATTCGTGGCGAAATGAATATTGCACCAGGCAAGCCACTTAACGTATTGTTCCGTAATGGCTCTAAGCAAGACAAGTCTCGTCTCGACAGCTACCGTACCTTCTTGAGCAAACTGGCTAAGTTGGATTCCATTGAGTGGCTTGAAGCTGGTCAGGAAGCACCAATGTCTGCAACTGCTTTAGCGGGAAAAATGGAAATCCTAATTCCAATGGCTGGCCTGATTGACGTTGAGCAGGAAATGGCTCGTCTCAACAAGGAAAAGGAAAAGCTTGAGAAAGAGCAACAGCGTATCAGCGGCAAACTGTCCAACAAGAACTTTACTGATAAAGCACCTGAAGCGGTCGTCAATAAAGAAAAGGAAAAGCTTGAGGAAGTTGAGTCGACTTTGGGTAAAGTCGCTGAGCAAATTAAGCAACTGGAGGCACTATGAAGTTATTAATTATTATTTTGACCTTTTTTGTAGGGTTCACGGCACTTGCCAATGAATCCCAAAAACATTACGGCTATTTTAAGTTCTCCAAAGGTCAAATTGGTGAGGCTTGTCCTGAATTAAAAGAGGGGCAAAAGCTGACTTACAGTATTAAAAGTAATAAGCCGGTTATGTTTAACTTTCACTACCATCAGGAAAGTGAAGTGACTTATCCGGTAAAAGATCATGAAACAAAAGCAATTACTGAAACATTTACTGCCCCAATTGATCAGACCTACTGCTTAATGTGGACTGGACTTGAAAATGATTCAGCGGTTGAAATGGAATACTTTATTCATTAAAAACCAAATCAGAAAATAAAAAAGGCGCTGATAATCAGCGCCTTTTTTATAGCCATTTTTAGCCATATATTCGCATCAGAATAAATCGGGTTTATAGCGAAAGTGTTTTTTGACTGTTTCAATAATCTGGGTTTCCGTCATTTTATCAGCACTTTCCACTTCGACCTTTGCTGGCTTATGGTTCTGGTGCTGGTCAAGATACTTTGCAAACTCCTGCTTCGCTTCAGCAGGACCAAAGATATAGAGACTTTCAGCATTATTTACTCCCGAAGCCACTTCTGAATAGTACTGATTTAACAGGTTTTGGCTTCTACGATCAGCCTTATCCTCTGCAAATACACCTTGAGGACCATATGGGGTCTTGGATCGGGAGCCACGCTTTTCATCAATATGCTCTTCGACACCAGATTGAATAAATCGCGTACTGATTCCTTTGTCACTGATTTCGACTAAAGCTGCTTCTCTATGATCAAGCCAAATACCTACTTTAGAATGAGCCATATGCACCTCCTTATTCTCATGACATATATCTATCATACTCCTCAGTCGAATAATTTAAAGTGAGGTGCTTCAAGCTCCTACCTTAAGGTATACAAACCTCCTCGGCCGGGGCTCTCATGTTGTAATGAGTAGACATGACATGGCCGTAGGCCCCTGCATTTTCAATAAGAATCAGGTCCCCCTCAAAAGTATCTGGAAACGGAATTTCAATTCCCAGTTTATCAGTGCTTTCACAGATAGGCCCAACAACAGTGGCCAGATGCTTTTTGGTCTCTGAAAGCCGCGACAGATTAACAATAGGATGATAGGAGCCATACAAAGCAGGACGCATCAACGAATTCATGCCAGTATTTATACCAACATAGTAATAGTTTTGCTTTTGTTTAACTTGAGTGGCCTTAGCTACCAGAACACCAGTATTAGCAACTATGTAGCGCCCCGGTTCGATCCAGAGCTGATACTGTGGATATTGAGATTTTATCTGCTGCAGACTATGATTTATTTGCTCCATAGTAAGCTCTGTTTGCTGAGCCCGTTCCTTGATACCGAAGCCGCCACCAAGATTTAGAAATCTCACATCAGGGAATTGGCTGGCAACATCGGCTAATAATTTTGCATGTTCTGCCCAGTGCTCGTTGGTTAAAATGCCGCTTCCCGCATGCGCGTGAAGACCAACGACTTTAATATTATTCTCTTCTATGATTGGTAATAACTGTTCAATTTCCTGTATGGGAATTCCAAATTTAGAAGTAGCACCAGCAGTTCGTACATTCTCGTGATGACCTTTACCAATATTAGGATCAATTCGTAAAAAGATGCTTTTGTTAGCAAAAGTCTCCGCCCATTTTTTTAGAGGGTAACTGCTATCGAGTGAAAGCATTACTCCATATTCCAATGCCTTTTCATACTCAACACGGCTGGCAAAATTTGGTGTAAAAAAGATTCGCTCTTTACCGATATCCGGGAACAATTCTAAAACTCTTTCTACTTCAAAAATTGATACAGTTTCAAATCCGATTCCCTGCTGGAAAGCCGTGGTTAATACTTGTGGGTGGTTGTTAGCTTTGACGGCAAAAAATATCTGGTCAACAGCACTTATCGATTTTAATGCACTGATGTTATCTTTAACTGCTGACAGGTTATAAATATAGGCGTTTTCACGACTCTCCAGACAAAGCTCAATATCAGCTCGGCGTTTCTGCCACCACTTTTCGCTAAGGGTTTCGCTTTCAATAGGTTTCTTGAGCTCTTTAGCAGTCGGCCCCAAAATTTCACTATTAGGGTTATTGCTAATTAACAACTCATGAAGGGCTGCAATCACTTTATCGCAGTGCTCATCATCAATGACAAAAGTAAGATTCAGGTCAGAAGCGGCCTGCGATAATAAATACACTTTATAGGTTTCAAAAATAGAAAATGCCGGCGCAATCTTGTGTAAAATGGCGCGGACGTTTTGACCTACAATCGAAACTGCTGAGCAGTTTTTCATGACATTAACCCGGCAAATGGTGGACAATTCATCTACCAGATTTTTAAGTCTGCGTTCGCTGACTACCTGAGTCAGACTGTCGAGGCTAACTGTAACATTGGTTTCAGACGTTGATACCAGATCAACGGAAACTTGATGCTTTTTAAAAACAGCGAACATATCTGCCAAGAAACCGGCTTGTTGCCACATGCCCTGGCTTTCCATAGATATCAAGGTGATACCATTCTTGGCAGTAATCGCTTTAACCATTCCCCAGCGATTATCGAAGTGATGAATTTGAGTACCGGCGAGTTCAGAATCAATGGTTGAGCGGATATAAATTGGAATATTAGATAATTGTGCCGGACGAATAGCTCTGGGATGAAGTACTTTTGCTCCAGCTGACGCCATTTCCTGTGCTTCATCATAATTAAGATGGTTGAGCAGGCGAGCATTAGGCACCTGGTTTGGATTGGCGGTGAAAATACCAGGAACATCTGTCCAAATTTCGAGCCTGTCTGCACCAGTTTTTGCCGCAAAATATGCAGCAGATGTGTCTGAACCGCCCCTCCCAAGTAATACTGTATCGCCTTCCTGATTACTGGCAATAAAGCCTTGAGTAATAATGACTGAATTGTTTCTGATTTGCTGTAACAAGGCTTCATCCAAGTCACAGTCACATCCAGCAGCAAGATAATCATTCTGACTTTGGCGGTTTGCTGATAAATACTCTCTGGCATCGAGCCAATGCGGTTTATCTTCTAACTGACTATGTAAATACCGCGCACCTATTTTAGTGGCCCATAACTCTCCCTGCGCCATAATCAATGCACGGATTCGATCACTGACTTCGCCCAGCAAATTGATGCCATCAAGAAGGCGCTTCAGATAACGATACTCGTCATCTAACAAACTCTGATTGACATCTAACTGCTCAATCAATTGTTGATGAAGCTCTACCAGCTCCTTAAAAGCTGTCTCATGTTCGCCTGCAATAGCAAATTGAATGAGCTGCTCAAGGCGATTAGAAACAGTACTGACCGCTGAATGAACAACAAATACATTAATGCCCTTCGCACGTTTTCGTTTGACGATTCTAGCAATAGTATCCCAGTTACTTCGCGTTGATACGCTCGTTCCGCCAAACTTTAAAACATGCCAAGCTGTGTTATTTGTTGTCATCATTGTTCTCCGATCGCTTTTCTTTATACGAATACGAATCTTTACTCTAAATATATTTAGCCCATAAAAAAACCCGCAGAGGATGTCCTGTGCGGGTTTGAAATATTGATAAATGCTTAACTATTCTTTCACCCACAACTTATCGAGACACGTTTTTTAAGTGCCTTCTTGCTGTGTTTCTTGAACGTAAAAGTCATTTTCATAACTGCGGAATATAAGTTATTTCACGATAATGTCAAATAATAAATGGTTATTTTTTGTCCGAGCTTTTTCTTTTGTTTCTAAAGAATCGTTTTAGCTGCTCGCTACAATCGTCCTGTAAAAGACCTGATTCGACCTGACACTGGTGATTGAAGTTAGGATTTTGCAAAATATTGAGCACGGATCCCGCAGCGCCAGTTCTTGGGTCGGGAGTTGCAAACACCACCCTAGCTACCCTCGCATGAACCATCGCCATTGCACACATGGCGCAAGGTTCAAGAGTGACATACAAAGTTGAATTTACGAGGCGGTAATTCTCTATCTGCGCCCCTGCAGCCCTTAAAGCTACCATTTCAGCATGAGCCGTTGGGTCATGGCTTAATATCGGTTGATTAAAGCCTTCAGAAATAATTTCACCCTCTTTCGCCAATACCGCACCAACAGGAACCTCGCCCTTCTCTTCAGCGATAGCCGCCAATTCAAAAGCTCGTTGCATGCAATTGTGGTCGAATTCAGTAAAGTCAGTCATAGGTTAGTTTTGGCAATAATGGAGGATCTGATGATGGGTTACGCTTTACAAGCTAAACCATCCTATAGAGTCATACAATTATTTGGTTTCAAATTTGCGAGAAGAAATATTGGATTAACTTATTTGCGCCAGCTCTGTAGACGCAGGATTTTTGTGATCTCTACGCGGCAAAAACAGATTTTAGCGCGGAATGGACACAAAGTCCCTGAGCACTAAAATCTGTTTTTAACAAAGTAGAATCGCAAAAAGACAAGTCTACTCCCATTCAATAGTGGCTGGGGGTTTACTGGAAATATCATAAGTCACCCGCGAAATCCCATCCACCTCATTAATAATACGGCCTGATACATGCTCCAGAAACTCGTATGGAAGGTGCGCCCAGCGAGCTGTCATGAAGTCGATAGTTTCTACCGCACGAAGTGCTACCACGTAATCATATTTACGGCCGTCGCCCATCACACCAACAGAACGAACTGGCAAGAATACGGTAAATGCCTGACTGGTTTTATCGTATAGGTCGTGCTTGTACAATTCTTCGATGAAGATGGCGTCTGCGCGACGAAGCAGATCCGCATATTCTTTTTTTACTTCACCCAAAATACGAACACCTAAACCGGGTCCCGGAAAAGGATGACGGAATAGCATATCGTATGGAAGCCCCAGCTCTAAACCGATCTTGCGAACTTCATCTTTAAACAATTCACGTAATGGTTCTACTAATTTAAGATCCATTTTTTCGGGCAAACCGCCCACATTATGATGTGACTTAATAACGTGTGCCTTACCCGTTTTTGCACCAGCTGACTCAATGACATCTGGATAAATCGTGCCTTGCGCCAACCATTTTGCATTGACCAGCTTTTTGGACTCTTCGTCAAAGATATCTACGAACACTTTACCAATAATTTTTCTCTTAGCTTCAGGCTCATCAACACCTTTCAATTCAGATAGGAAACGATCCTCTGCGTCTACACGGATAATGTTCAGACCAAAGTTATCACCAAACATGGCCATCACCTGATCACCTTCATTTAAACGTAATAGACCATTATCTACGAATACACAGGTAAGCTGCTTGCCAATAGCTCTATGCAACAACATAGCCGTTACTGATGAGTCAACACCACCTGAAAGGCCAAGTACAACCTCATCGTCGCCTACCTGTTGTTTAATCTGCTCAATCGCATCATCAATGATGTTTTCTGCGGTCCATAACTTTTCACAGCCACAGATTTCATCAACAAAACGCTCTAGTATTCGACCGCCCTGCTTGGTGTGCGTTACTTCTGCGTGGAACTGGATACCGTAGAAAGGCTTTTCTTTATGAGCAATTGCTGCAATCGGAGCATTATCACTGGAAGCAATGACCACAAAATCTTCTGGAACTGAAAGAACTTTATCACCATGACTCATCCACACATCAAGTACTGGATGACCTTCTGTGTTGAAACGGTCTTCAATGCCTTCGAACAATGTGCTATGCGACTTGGTGAAAACTTCTGCGTAACCAAACTCACGCTTTTCTGAGCCACCGACACGGCCACCAAATTGATGCGCCATGGTTTGCATACCATAACAAATGCCTAAAACAGGAACTCCTAACTCGAAAACAAGCTGCGGTGCACGTGGTGTATTTTCACCGGTTACCGACTCTGGCCCACCGGATAAAATAATACCTTTTGGATTAAACTCACGAATGAACTCGTCTTCGACATCGAATGGTACCAACTCACAATAAACGCCAATTTCACGTACGCGACGCGCAATTAACTGAGTATATTGCGAACCAAAATCCAGAATCAGAACTCGATGCTCATGAATGTTTGCTTGCATTGCTATTACCTTTTATCAAGTTAGGTAGAAATCTTAAAAAAATCAAAAAGCCGCAGACTGATACTGCGGCTTTGAAATAACCCGTCTTATTGTTCGCTCTGACACCAGTACCAAATACTGGCGCATCACTTACTTAACACGATAGTTAGGAGCTTCTTTTGTGATGGCAACGTCGTGCACATGGCTTTCGTTCATGCCAGCATTAGTCACTCTTACAAATTCCGCTTTGGTACGCATCTCTTCAATAGTTGCGCAGCCAGTAAGCCCCATGCTGGAGCGAATGCCACCCATCATCTGATGAATGATCTGTGTCACCGGCCCCTTGTAAGGTACTCGACCCTCGATACCTTCTGGAACTAATTTATCAGCAGCGTTAGAACTCTGGAAATAACGGTCACTTGAGCCTTGCTTTTGAGACATGGCGCCTAATGAGCCCATGCCACGGTATGACTTATATGAACGGCCCTGATATAACTCAACTTCACCAGGAGCTTCTTCGGTACCTGCAAGCATGGAGCCAACCATGACGCTGTATGCACCGGCAGCTAATGCTTTACAAATATCACCTGAGAAACGAATGCCGCCATCAGCAATAAATGGAACGCCTGTTCCTGCCAACTCTTTAGCTACGCTGGAAACTGCTGAAATCTGAGGAACACCAACGCCAGTAACGATACGAGTTGTACAGATTGATCCGGGGCCAATACCAACTTTAACGCCATCAGCACCAGCATCAACTAAAGCACGAGCACCAGCAGCAGTGGCAACGTTACCACCAATGACCTGTTTTTCAGGATAATTCTGCTTAATCCACTTAATTCGATCCAACACACCTTGCGAATGACCGTGTGAAGTATCAACAAGAATAATATCAACACCTGCTGCAACAATTGCCGCGACGCGATCAGGAGTCTCTGGACCTGTACCGACAGCTGCGCCAACACGCAAATGACCATAACGATCTTTGCAGGCGTTAGGCATTGTTTCGGCATTGTTTATGTCTTTAACGGTAATCAGGCCTTTCAGCTCAAAATTATCATTAACGACTAATAGTTTTTCGATACGAAACTCATGCAACTTGTCGTAGATTTCTTCCTGACTGGCATCCTCTTTTACCGTCACCAAACGCTCTTTTGGCGTCATGACTTTAGAGACAGGCTTGTCCAGGCTGGTTTCAAATCGAATGTCACGGTTGGTCACAATACCCACAAGTTGATTACCATCAACGACAGGCATTCCCGAAATACCATGCTCACGAGTCATTTGCTTGACTTGTCCAATGGTAGTATCAGGAGTGATTGTGATTGGATCACTGACAATTCCGCTCTCAAACTTCTTGACGCGACGAACATGTTCAGCTTGCTGCTCAATAGTCATGTTCTTATGAACAAATCCCATACCGCCTTCTTGGGCTAATGCAATAGCTAAACGCGATTCTGTGACCGTGTCCATTGCAGCAGAAACAAGTGGGATATTGAGGCTATATTCGCGGGTAATCTTAGTGCGCAGGTCTGCGTCAGCAGGCAATACTTTGGAGTGTGCCGGCACTAATAAAACGTCGTCAAAGGTAAGAGCTTCCTCTATAATGCGCATATTGTGTACCACGTATTATTACGCCAACGCAAAAGGCGCTGGCTCGATGAAGCGCGTTATTATAACGTCTTCCCCCTTGCAAGGTAAATAACTATTTGATTCGATTTGTCTATGATTAAGCCAATTCTTGAACCACAACAAACCGGCGAAACACGTAAGATTTATTCTGTGAGCGAATTGGCATTCAAAGTTCGAAAACAGCTTGAAGATGTCATCGGTCAAATCTGGATTACTGGCGAAATATCTAACCTTGCCCTTCCCGCCTCAGGCCACTGGTACTTCACACTAAAAGACAATGGTGCTCAGTTACGTTGCGCCATTTTCAAGAATCGTAATCGTAGTGCTCGTTTTACACCAGAAGACGGTCAGCAAGTGCTCATAAGAGCCAAACTCAGTCTTTATGAACCCCGTGGTGACATTCAGCTGATTGGTGAATATATCGAACCAGCTGGAGAAGGCGCCCTGCAAATAGCATTTAACCGCCTGAAAGAAAAGCTACAGGCCGAAGGCTTGTTCGCACCTGAGTTAAAGCGCCCGATTCCTAAATTTCCAAATAGAATAGGGATTGTCACGTCACCAAGCGGTGCAGCCATAAGGGATGTATTGAGTGTCCTGAAGCGTCGGATGCCACAGATTCCAGTCATTATTTACCCAAGTCAGGTTCAGGGCGAAAAAGCAGCAAAAACCTTGATAGAGCAACTCGAAATCGCCAATCAACATGCTCAATGTGATGTGTTGCTGATCACTCGGGGCGGTGGCTCTTTAGAAGACATGTGGTGCTTCAATGACGAAACATTGGCTCGAAAAATTCGCGAAAGCAAAATCCCGGTGGTATCAGCGGTAGGTCACGAAGTTGATACCTCTATCAGTGACTGGGTAGCGGATTTGCGAGCACCTACACCTTCAGCAGCTGCTGAATTACTTGTTCCAGACCAGGCCGATTTACGCCACAAACTTATACAGTTCGAGCGTCGCCTTGCTGGAGAGTTTGAACATAAACTTCAGGTTGCCCAGTCCAAGCTGGATACATTGATTGCTCGTATTGTACACCCCAAGCAGCAACTTAATCATTACAAGGTTGAATTGCACTCACTGAATAAGAGCCTATTCAATGCACAAAAATATTTGATGCAAACTAAACAGGCAGAATTTAAAGACTTGTTGTCTCGACTACACAGCTACAACCCCAGGTTACAGCTCAATCAGGCTAAAACCACTTTGCAGCAGGCAAACAAAAACCTTCAGCAATCATGGCATTATCTGCTTAAGCAGAAGCAGCAGTTGCTAGCTCTTAAAGCACAGAAACTGAATAACATCAGTCCTCTAGCTACTTTAGAACGTGGTTATACAATAACGGAAGATGAAACAGGAAAGGCCATAACTTCGGCTGCAAAGGCTAAGAAAGCAAAACTCCTCACTACCCGCTTTGCAGATGGTGAGGTTAAAAGCATACCGACCAAAAGCTAAATTATCTTCCGCCCCACTTCTTGATAGCGCGCTTACGCTTCAGGCGTTGACGTCTTGTGATTTCGTTTTTCTTGCCCTTAAACGGATTATCGCCCTCTTTCATCTCAAGACGAATTGGGGTACCAATCAGCTTTAATTTATCGCGAAAGAAATTCACCAGGAAACGTCTATAGCTTTCAGGTAGTTTACTGACCTGATTACCGTGAATGACTATCAGTGGCGGGTTATGTCCACCAGGATGAGCATACCGCAATTTAATACGACGTCCACGGACTGTTGGTGGCTGATGTTTCTCAGCAGCTTCTTCGAGCAGTCGAGTTAATTTCGAAGCACTCATCTCCACTTGCGCACTGGCCCAGGCTTCATCAACAGACTCCCAAAGGTGGCCAACGTTAGAACCGTGCAGAGCGGAAATAAAATGAATACGGGCGAAATCAATAAAGCCTAAGCGGCGATCAATTTCATGCTTAACATTATCACGTTGCTCCTCAGTCATGCCGTCCCATTTATTAATTGCAATAACCATTGAGCGGCCAGCATCAATAATATAACTGATTAAGCTGAGGTCCTGATCGGTAATGGGTTCACGTGCATCCATCACCATGATGGTGACATTGGAATCATCGATTGCCTGTAAGGTTTTCAGAACAGAAAACTTTTCTACAGTTTCTTTAACTTTGCCACGACGTCTAACACCCGCAGTGTCAATAAGGGTGTATTTCTTATCACGACGCTCCATTTCAATATAGATGCTGTCACGAGTGGTGCCTGGCATGTCATAAACAACAACACGCTCTTCACCGAGGAAACGGTTTACCAGTGTAGATTTGCCAACATTTGGACGGCCTACGATTGCAAGCTTTAAGCCTTGAGCTTTCTCATAGCCAATCAGCTCTTCGTCATCAGTAGATTCCAGATGCAGTTCGTCAAATATGGTATCAACCAACGTATTAACACCACGACCATGGGCTGCGGCCAGTGGCAATACAGTTTGATAACCTAAGCTGTAATAATCAGAAAGGGCTGCATCGGCATGGATACCATCGACCTTATTAACCAACACAATAATAGGTTTGTTTTGACGTCTTAAGTGACTAGCTACGAACTCATCTGCGGCAGTCATGCCAGTTCTGGCATCTACCAGGAAAAGAACTATGTTTGCTTCATTGATAGCCTGCAATGACTGCCCTGCCATTAAGCCATCAATACCCTCTTCATCACCGGCAATACCACCGGTATCAACCACAATAAACTTCTGGCCTTTTAATGTGGCTTGTCCATATTGACGGTCACGAGTCAGTCCAGGCAGGTTTGCTACCAGCGCATCGCGAGACTTAGTTAGTCTGTTAAATAATGTAGATTTACCAACGTTGGGACGACCAACGAGAGCGATAACTGGTAGCATGAATTTTACTCTTCAGAGGATGAAGCTATAGGGTTTTCCATTACGTGGAGGTAACCATAGCGAGTTGTAGCAATAATGTGTTCATCTGTAACGATTGGAGCGTGAGCTACGCCATAACGATCCAGATGGGTTCGGGCGACAAATTCACCCGTACTTTTGTCTAGCCAGTGCAGGTAACCTTCAAAATCACCTACAACAATATAATCTTCATTGTCTGCAGCACCTGTCGGCTTGCGATATAACAGACCTTCCTGGCTCCAAACCTGTTCTCCAGTAAAGCGATCTAGAGCAACAATTTTACCTGTTGTTTCGACAAGATATACACGAGTTGCATCCACCAGTAATTCCTGAGTAACGGATGTTTCCTCTCGCCATAAGTAGCGACCATTAGTTAAATCCATTGCAATCGCATAACCATTAAAGCCAGCGGCATAAAGGTAATTAGAATAAATAACAGGGCTTGAGTCTACATCAACAATTCGTGAAATCTCAGAGCTTCCTCGAGGGGCAGAAATACGCTGCTCCCACAATAAGTCACCAGTACGAATATTAAAAGCTGCCATTTTGCCATTGGCAAATCCGCTAATAACAATTCCACTGGTTGCAACAGGCGCCGATGTCCCTCTTAATGTTAAATTAGGGATAATACGATCGTAGAACCATTCCTGTTTCTGGGTAGCCAGCGAGTAAGCAAAAATTCTGCCATCGGGTGTGCGAACCACTAAACGACCATCATCAATGGCAGGTTTTGCCAGCACTTCAGTAGTCACATCTACATGCCACAACTTTTTGCCGTCATTAATATCTAAGACATGAACCTTGGCATCTTTGGTTCCAACTGCTACAAGGCCAGCATTTGCCGTTACGCCACCCGATAAAGGTTCTTTCAGTTGTGTTTCCCAGATCAGGTCACCAGTTTTAAGATCAAAAGCTGAAATCAAACCTTTAACATCAGCCGTAATGACTTTATCTTCCCAGATTGCTGGAATTAAGCTGTTGAACTTACCGTCATCACCATCTCCAATAACTTCAACCCACGCTGACTCTATAGAGAACTTCTCTTCAATATCGTCAAGCTCTTTAGGTGGATTGACCACTTCATCGGAGCAAGCCACCAGAAAACTGGTAGCGATCAATAAAGTGACTATTCGTTGTGTCCAACCAGAAATCATAAATTTATCCCGTTATTAGTATCAATTAGTTTTCAATGCCAAACTCGCTAATACGCATCTGAAGTAATGGGTTAACTGCTCCATTTCCCGCATCACGAGCTTCGATTAAGACACTTTTAGCTTCATCATTTTTACCTTGAGCAATCAGAGCTTCAGCCTTGACTAACAAGGCATTAGCTTTAAAAGCTTGCTCATCAATACTATCAGCAGTAGCAATCGCATCGTTGTACTTTTCTAATTGAAGTTGAACTCGCGCTAATCGCAACTGAGCAATAGACTCAAAAGTATCGTTACTTTGGTCAACAACCCACTGCAATTGTTCCGCAGCTTCTTCAAATTTATTATCGCTGGCAAAGGTTTGCGCAAGACTCATAGCTGCCAAAGAAGCATAACTAGAGGCTGCATGCTCAGTTCTGATAGCATCAACTTTACTGATAAGTTCAGAATTGTCTGATGAACTTTGTTCAGTCATAGTCAAAATCTCTGAGTAGGCCAAAGAAGCAAGCTCACCCTGTTTTGTTTTGTGGTCCTGATAGTAGTTCCAGCCAAACAAAGCACCAAAACCGATAACGGCACCTAAAATAATCGCTGTGCCGTTTTCCTTCCAAAACTGTTTGATCGCTTCGACCTGTTGTTCTTCTGTTTCGTAAGCCACTGTCGGCCTCCTCAATAATTGCTCTAATTTATATTAACTGTTTAGACCCGTTCTTTTATACAAGATACTGGTCAAGTAGCTGACAGACATCACGCTGTGATATCACCAACTGCTCTTTATGTTCACGTAGATATTTAACACCAACGGTGCCATCCTTAACTTCCTGCTCGCCAATCACAAGTGCGATTTTTGCGCCACTCTTATCAGCACGTTTAAATTGCTTCTTAAAGTTTCCAGCACCACAGTTCATACGCACTTTAATATCTGGCCATTGATCTCGTAACTGCTCAGCTAGTTGCGTGGCAGTTAACTCCGCCTGATCACCCAGGGCTACCATGTAGACATCAGCCAATGGAATTTCGTCTGTTTCCATTTCCTCAATCAAGGCAACGATTCTTTCAAGGCCCATGGCAAATCCACTTGCTGGTGTTGCATGACCACCCAACTGTTCAGTCAGACCATCGTAGCGACCACCAGCACATATTGTACCTTGCGCGCCAAGCTTATCTGTTATCCACTCAAATACGGTCCGATTATAATAATCCAGACCACGTACCAGGTTGGTATTGATGGTGTAGGGTATATTATTGGTATCCAAAATCTGGCAAAGACGCTCAAAGTGTTGCTTAGACTCATCATCCAGATGTTCACTCAACTTCGGTGCATCTTTTACCAGCTTTTGAACCTCTGGATTTTTGCTATCCAGAATGCGTAAAGGGTTAGTTTGCAATCGACGCTGGCTATCTTCGTCAAGCTGGTCTTTTATTGGTAACAGAAACTCAACCAGTTTATCTCTATAGTTAGCTCTGGCTTCATTGGAACCAAGGGAATTAATTTCTAGGCGTACCGAATCATGTATGCCTATCTTTTTCCAGAGGCGCGCTGTCATCAAAATAAGTTCAGCATCTACATCAGGTGTCCCAACGCCAAATGTTTCAACTCCAAGTTGATAAAACTGTCGGTAGCGGCCTTTTTGCGGTCTTTCATGGCGAAACATGGGGCCCATATACCACAGGCGTTGCTCCTGATTATATAACAGACCATGCTCAATACCGGCGCGGACACAACTGGCAGTACCCTCAGGACGCAAAGTCAGGCTTTCGCCATTGCGGTCTTCAAAGGTGTACATCTCTTTTTCAACGATATCAGTCACTTCGCCGATAGATCGTTTAAATAGATGAGTTTTTTCGACAACAGGCATACGAATTTCGCTGTAGCCATAGCTAGCCATCAGTTGTCTTAATACCGACTCTAATTTTTGCCAGTGAGGTGTAGAGTCCGGCAGGATATCATTCATGCCTCGGACTGCTTGTATTTTTTCCGCCAAAACTAACCTGGCTCCATCAATTGAAAAATTGGATTAAAGTGCGAGATTATAGCGAATTTGGCGAAAAACAGTAGCTTTTTCCGCCAAACTCTTCGATTGGAAATGTGATTTTAACGAACTTGGGTGACAGGCACCTGCTCAGCACCTTTGGTGATTTCTTCGGTCTTTTCGCGCTTTTCGGCTAACTTACGTCGAATCTGTGCCTCCAGCTCGTCAACCAGTGCTTCATTTTCCACTTTATGACTCTTTTCGCCATTCTCATAAAGCATACTTTTCTTGAAGCCCCCAGTTAATCCGATAGTCACTTCCTTAGCTTCGCCCGGGCCATTAACTACACACCCAATGACTGCAACATCAATGTGTTCATTAACGTCTTCTAATCGCTGCTCAAGCTCATTAACGGTTTTGATCACATCAAATTGCTGGCGAGAACAAGATGGACAGGCGATAAGGTTAATGCCTCGTTGACGCAGGCCAAGACTTTTCAGAATATCGTAACCCACTTTGACTTCTTCAACCGGGTCAGCGGCTAATGAGACACGTATGGTGTCACCGATACCTTCTGCCAGTAACATACCCAGGCCAACAGCAGACTTAACTGCACCTGAGCGGAAGCTACCGGCTTCGGTAATACCTAAATGAAGTGGGTTATCGATTTCTTTTGCCAGGATTCTGTAGGCTGACACAGTCATAAAGACATCAGAAGCCTTGAGGCTTATTTTATAGTCCTTAAAATTATGACGTTCCAGAATATCGATATGGCGGTACGCTGATTCAACTAATGCTTCAGGGGTCGGCTCACCGTATTTCTCCTGCAAATCTTTCTCAAGGGAACCAGCGTTAACACCGATACGAATGGGTATGTTACGAGCTTTTGCAGCATCGACTACCGCTTTCACTCTTTCTTCCGAGCCAATATTGCCTGGATTAATTCTTAAGCAATCAACGCCATACTCCGCTACTTTAAGGGCGATGCGATAGTCAAAATGAATATCCGCCACCAAGGGAACTGGCGACTGTTGTTTAATCAGCTTGAAAGCTTCGGCTGCCTTCATGGTGGGTACCGAGACCCTTACGATATCTGCACCCGTATCCGCCAAGGCACGAATTTGTGCTACCGTTGCATCTACATCACAGGTATCTGTATTGGTCATACTTTGTACAGCAATGGGAGCATCACCGCCCACTGGCACATTACCAACCATTATTTGACGCGATTTGCGTCGCTTAATCCATGATCGACCGTTCATAATATTTCACATACAGGTTGTTGAATCTACAGGCTAAAACCGAAAGATTAGTTCCCCAAGGTCAATCGAGCAGCACGAGTATCCGGATAGCTCGATAAATCGATGGGTTCATTTTGATAGGACAATTGTACAGCAGAAGGCTTACCAAGTGTTAGTTCATAAGGCGTTGGACCAGACAAAGTCATCGATGTACCGCCTTTCTTAATTCCTAATGCAAGCACCTTGCCATTAGCATCAGTAATTCTTACCCAGCAATCATCTGAAAATACCAACACCAACTCTCCATTAGAAGCCACTGATTCAGGCTGGGCACTTTCTTCTGCAAGAGCTTCATTGGAAGCATCTCCCTGAAGATTCAAACTTTCAGATGAAAGTTCACTCTCAGATAAGCTTACCCTTTGATCTTCTTGAGCATTAGTTTGCTCAGAGGTCTGCTCGCCAACGGTTTGCAGACTGTCGTCTGCTGAGCCTGAAGAATTCTCGGAAATAGGCAGTAAAAGCTCGCTATTAGGACTGTCCGATATTGATTCAACCTGACCCTCTGAGCTATTTAATGAAGAGGTTAGCTGCTGCCACACCTTTTTCTCAACTAATAAATAGTAAGCACCCAAAAGTAAAATAAGAACAATTAGTGCGGTAAAGATTTTAACCAGCCAGTTGCTGGAATTGATTGGTTTCTCAAGCTCTATCGTCGCAAGCGACTGCTCCGCTTTAACAAATAAATTATTGCGCTTACAGAAATTATCAAAGTTTTCGACAATATCATTGTCATCCAATTTCAATAACTCTGCATAATTTCGTAAATAGCCACGATAAAAAGTTGCTGGAAGGTCTGAAGAGTAATCATCGCTTTCAATAGCGAGGACGGTCTGTCGGGTCAGCTTTAATTGCTGAATGACTTCTTCAATAGAAATCCCAGCCGCTTCTCTAGCCTGCTTCAACAGACTTCCGGGGCTAAACTGAATATCGTTTTCTGGAGTTTGCTCAGATTCTGACATTAATTATCTTATACTAATATATTCTTGAGCTTCATCAGAGGTCGGATAAAGCTCCATTAATTTTTCTCCATACCCACGCATATTGCCACGCGCATCCAGACTTTTCGCTATCTTATAGCCCAACAACAAAGACTTTGCTGTCGGCTTGGTTTTAGCTTCAAAGCGGTACAAATAGGCTTCTGCTAAGCGGTGGTTCTCAGTAACATAGTTTACTTCTGCCATGCCATATAATGAACGAGTCAAATTAGGGTTATATGACAATGCTTTTTCAAAGTACTGTTTAGCAGGCTCATATTTCTCGGCACGTATGGCACAGAATCCTGCATTTTCATAGGCAGCACCTACCGAAGTATAATTTGGTTGCTCTACCGCTCTTAAAAAGTAACGAATACCTTCGTCATACTTCTTGCGAGAATCACACAAAAAGACGCCATAAGCATTGAGGTAGTCCGCATTTTTAGGAGATTCGTCAATTGCTTTCTGATAATAATCTTCGGCTTTATCGTATTCAAAAACAGTTTGATAGTAATAGGCAAGACCATACAGAACATCCGGCATATCTGGAGCATGTTCATATGCTTTCAAAAGATTATGTTTGGCCCATTCCATATGGCCGGCTTGTAAATATTGCAGCCCCAGCGATAAGCGCTTAGCTGCAGCTTCTTTAGGCTCGTATTTGGTACGTTGCACCGCTCCATCTTTAGTTGCAGCACTAGTTGTTTCTCTGGTTGTAGTCTGACACCCAGCCAACATGACTGCTAAAATAACCATCACCCACTTGGCATGCTTCGTCATTGCTTACTTCCTATCAATTTTTATTGCTATTTATAATAAAAGTTTTACTCGGTAATTTCACGTTATGAGCTGATTTATTCAATAAATCAGGAAGTTGGACACAGTACAAGGCGCTATAGTTCAGCGCCTTTTGAAATTAATTGGCTAATGTCTCAACAACAATATCTTTTTGGTATTGCTGACGGCGTTGCTGACGCTTGGTCTTGTCATTGATCTTGCCGGCCAACTGGCCGCAGGCTGCATCAATATCATCGCCTCGAGTCCGTCGAGTCACTACAACATACCCTTTCTTGATTAAATAATCACTAAATAAATCAATAGCTTCCTGCGTCGAAGTCTGATAATTGGCCTGTGGGAAAGGATTAAACGGAATCAGGTTAATTTTACACGGCGTATTCTTCAATAGCTCAGCCAATTCTTTGGCGTGCTTTAAGGTGTCATTAACATCTTTCAGCATCACATACTCAATCGTCACCTTGCGCGCGGCATTAGAGCGTTCCAGATAACGATGTACACTGGCCATTAGTTCTGAAATCGGGTACTTCTTATTAATAGGTACCAAGACATCACGCAATGGGTCATTAGGAGCATGCAGTGAAATAGCCAAGGCTACATCCACTTCATCAATCAAACGATCGAGTTGCGGTACCATACCCGAGGTACTCAAAGTTACACGACGTTTAGATAACCCATAAGCCAGGTCATCCATCATAATTTGCATGGACTTCACTACCGGGTCGAAGTTTGCCAATGGCTCGCCCATACCCATCATCACTACGTTTGTCACTACCCTTTCATCGCTTTTATGCTTGCCATGCAGGTAACGGGCAGCCAACCAGACCTGACCAATAATCTCAGCAGTCGTCAGATTTCGGTTGAAGCCCTGATATCCTGTGGAGCAGAAAGTACATTCCAGCGCACAGCCTACTTGAGAAGAAACACATAGAGTTCCACGATGACGCTCAGGAATAAAGACCATTTCCACAGCCTGGCCGCCAGGGATCTTCAAAGCCCATTTAACAGTACCGTCTTTAGATTCTTGTACACTAAGGACTTCAGGACCTTTGATTTCAGCAACTTCTTTCAGGCGCTCACGGCATAACTTGCTGATATTGGTCATTTCGTCGAAATCTTCGACACCGAACTGATGAACCCACTTCATCACCTGCTGGGCACGGAATGGCTTTTCACCAAGTTCAACGAAGAACTCGACCATTTCATCGCGCGTCAGGTTGAGTAGATTAGTTTTTTCGTTACTCATTACAGGACACCTTTACACGATTAATAACTAGAGAGGACTAGCTACAATCAAAATTTTGTACATTTTATGCGCAATTGCTGCGAATAGCAAAAGCACGCTTTTAAGCAAAAATCACTAATTAAAAAAGGGATGACAACATCATCCCTTTTCTATGTGCCTTACTAATCTCTTTGTCGTTAAGGTTAAATCACTCAGGCAACAAAAAAATTGAGTAAAACAACCTTAAACTTTAAAACGTGGAGGTTTGCTTCAAGTTCGAGGCGCCTGATGGGTTTTCAGCGGAGGCGACCTGAGTGGTCGTTGAGCATGAAAATCTATCAGGCAACAAAGAAATTGAACAAAACAACCGTTTTTATCGAGTGCGAGGACAAATCTCATCAGCACCGAAGAAATAACTGATCTCACGCTCTGCTGACTCAGGGCTGTCAGAACCATGGGCAGCATTCTCATCTACAGATACAGCGTAATCTGCACGGATAGTACCGCGTAGTGCTTCAGCAGGATTAGTTGCACCCATGATTTCACGGTTTGCTTTAATCGCATTTTCGCCTTCAAGAACTTGAACCATAACTGGGCCAGAAGTCATGAAGTCAACTAAAGCACCGAAAAAAGGACGCTCTTTGTGTTCTGCGTAGAAGCCTTCAGCTTTTTCGCGAGAAAGGTGGATCATTTTAGCTGCAACGATGCGAAGACCAGCGCGCTCGAAACGGCTGTAGATTTCGCCAATAACATTTTTTGCAACTGCGTCTGGTTTTACGATAGAAAAAGTACGTTCGATAGCCATTTCGGACTCCATCAATATTCAGTCAAATGCTTCCTCAGCTATAAGTCAGCATTACATTAAGGATTCATAATAAAGGTTAAGGGGCTAGCACATTGCCTATTTGGCTTTTGACTAACCCCTTAAAATCGCGCGCATTATACTGAATGTCTATTATTTGGGCAATGCGCAAGGCTTGATTTGTCGAGCTTTTGGGCCTAATTGCGTTGCGTCATGTCATCGAGCTGTAATTGGCCTTCGGCTTCAAATGGAATTAACTGAAACAGTTCGCCTGAAGCTTTAGTGGAAGTTTTAACTTCAATCTTTATTTTATAGGTACCTACTTCCAGTGGATTGCCAGATAAGTCCTTGAGCTCAAGCTTATCTCCGAAGCGCTCCTGTTGCCCTGGGTGTAGCGTAATAGTCTGAAAAGCCTGAGTAAACATACGACCATTTGACCACTGACTGACTAGTTGGTCATTGCTATCATAAAGATAAATATCAAATAGCTGACCACTATTAAATGTTAGCTCGATTGGTTCTGAGGTTTGATTCGTTAAGGTCATATAGGCCTCAACACTGTCGGTTTTATTAAGCATGACTGTTTCGGCAGGAAATGATGCTGAAACTTCTATGCCTTTATATGCAGGATAATTCATGCCTGCCAGCTTAGCACACTGCTGCTGATAGTCTACCGGCAGATGGTAAGAGGCTTAACTCAATAGCTTCAAGTTATATATATCGTGTGGGATCAGGGAAGCCCTGCCCTTCAAAGCCCTGCTTACGCAAGCGGCAAGAGTCACAAACACCACAGGCGTTTCCATCATCAGTAGCCTTGTAGCAAGAAACGGTCTGACTGTAGTCAACACCCAGCTCTATACCTTTGGCAATGATTTGTGATTTGGTTAGATTAATAAGAGGCGCTTCTATTTTGAGCTTTTGCCCTTCTACACCGGCTTTAGTTGCAAGGTTAGCCATGGTTTCAAAGGCCTTTATAAACTCTGGGCGGCAGTCAGGGTAACCCGAATAATCAACGGCATTGACGCCAATAAAAATTCGCTCAGCGTTTAGGACCTCAGCCCAACCCAACGCAATTGATAAGAAAACGGTATTTCTAGCAGGAACGTAAGTAACCGGAATACCTTCTTCAACACCTGAAGTCGGAACGTCAATAGAGTGATCAGTTAATGCGGAACCACCAATCTGACTCATATCAAGATTAACAACGATATGTTCGATTACATTCATTGACTTGGCCACTTCTTTTGCGGCATTAAGCTCAGCCAAACTACGCTGTCCGTAGTTAAAGCTCATGGCATAACAGTCATAACCCTGCGATTTAGCAATCGCTAAAGCCGTTGTGGAGTCTAAACCACCTGAAAGTAATACTACTGCTCTTTTGTTCATAATTACCTTTGAAACTTAAAAATGTGTACCAAGGCGTAGGGTCTGCCCCTCTAGATCCCTACGTACATCAGAATACCATTGGAAGGAGCGAAAATGCTCACTATGCGCTACTCATACGGTCTAGCACTATCTGAGACTGAGAAAATGCTTTTAGACAAGGCTTTCGACTTAAATAGAATAGGATTTTACATGATGCAGTAAATGAGGATTATATTTAAGTCGTATAACGCAGTATAAAAGCATTTTAGCGCCTTAGATTAGACGCCGGTGCGTTCACCCCAAATGATTTTGTGCAACTGCACCTGCATTCTAACCTTTAACCGATCTTTCAATATCCACTCAGCCAGATCAGCATACTCAACCTGCCCATAGCTTGGCGAAAATAGGACTTCACATTTACTGGTGATATCGTATTGTTCCACCGTCATTTTGCACCATTCGTAGTCTTTACGGCTACAAATAACAAATTTCACCTGATCGGTGGGCTTTAGGTGCTCAATGTTTGAATAGAGGTTGCGTGCCATTTCTTGTGAATTAGGGGTTTTCAGATCCATGACAACCATCACTCTTGAGTCAAGTTCACTGATATCATGCGCCCCACCAGTTTCAGTTGAGACTTTGAAGCCTTCATCACAGAGTAACTTAAAAAACTCAAAAACACGTTTTTGCGCTAACGGTTCGCCACCAGTCACACAGACATGCTCGCATCCGTATTGTTTAATTTCAGCCAGAATTTCCTCAAAAGTCATCCACTGGCCACCACCAAAAGCATAATCGGTATCACAATAGACACAGCGCAAAGGGCAGCCTGTCAGGCGAACAAAGACTGTCGGCACGCCAACGGTCAGGCTCTCACCCTGTAACGAGTGGAAAATCTCGGTTATGCGTAATTTACTCATGGAGTCAGCTCAAAACTCTGGCTAGAGGATAGAAATGGTGAAAATATGCGCGGATTGTAGCAAAAGCTGCCTATAAAGACAGCTATTAGCTATGATTTAGGATTTTAGAGAGTATCCAGTTTGGCTTTAGCTAAACGGCCAGCAGTGGTATTTGGGAATAACTTACTGACTTGCTGGTAAGTTGCCTTAGCTGCTGTTTTATCGCCTTTGAGCTCCTGAACCTGGGCAAGCTTTAACATTGCTTTGTCTTTAATACTGGTTTCAGGAAATTTCTCATAAACAGACTTAAATTGCTTTTCAGCCTCAGCGTATTCTTTGTCGCTGAAATGTAATTGCCCCAATAAGTAATGAGCATTTGAAGCAAGAGGGTCTGTTGAGTAATCTGCAACGAAAGATTTAAACGCACTTTTAGCTTGCGGATACTTCTTTTCGTTAAATAAGGTAAAGGCTTGGTTGTAAGCTTGTTGAGCCCTTTCACTTGAGTTAGTTCCTGAACTATCAGCAGAGGATTCAGAACTCAGTTCATCAGTTTCAGAACTGGAAAGTGCTGCTCCACCTTGCAGGCGACGGTCAAGATCAAGATAGAGTTCCCGTTGTTGCTTAGTCAGCTGCTTGATACGGTAATCCTGCTCTTCAACTTGTCCACGTAACTGGCGGACTTCTTGCTGGAGTTGATTCACTTGAAGGATCAACTCAGCCATAATTTGACTTTGTTGACTGGTTTGCTGTTGTTGGACTGCTGTAATGTCTCTCGCGTCAACAACTGGTGCAGCTGCATTACTCACAGCCGAGGCTGTGAGTAATGTTGCACTTAAAAGATTAAATACAACTTTTTTCATTACTGATATTTAATCTCTACACGACGGTTTTCTTGCCATGCTTCTTCGTTATGAGCTGGGTTAGCTGGAGCTTCTTCACCAAAGCTGATGACTTCAATGCTTGAATCAGAAACACCATAAGTTCTCATTAACTGAGCAACTGATTTTGCACGACGCTCACCCAATGCCAAGTTGTACTCTGGAGTACCGCGCTCATCAGCGTGGCCTTCTAGTACAACGCTTTTACCGCTGCTTTGGATGTATTTAGCGTGAGCTTCTAAAAGTTCAACATACTCACTGCGGATTGAGTCATCATCAAAGTCGAAGTAAACGACATTGTTTTCTAACAAAGCAGCAATACGTTGTCTTTCAGCTTCTTCAGCAGCGCGTTGACGTGCCAGGGCTTCAGCTTCAGCTTGTGCTGCGGCATCTTCCTGTGCAGTTGTATCAACCTGCTCTTCTTCTGGCTGAGTAGTGCTACATGCAGCCAAAGATAGAGCAGCTGTAAGAGCTAGTAGTAATTGAACCGAACGTTTCATTGTTATCCTCCGGGATTGTTGTCACTGTTATTAACTTTATAAAATAAAAGGCGACCATGCTGGTGCTTTAACTTCCCCAACAGTAGCTGGTAGCCGTGCTTTAAAACGCCCATCCATTGAAACCGCGCTAAGAACTTTTTGCCCACCATCAACAGTAGAGAAAATAATCATACTGCCATTGGGAGCAACTGATAACGACTCATCAAGCGTAGTTTTTGTCAAAACTGTAAGCTGACCTGTCGCCAAATCCTGAGCTGCGATATGGTATGCACCGTTGGCCTGATGAACCATTACGATACTTTTACCATCCGGTGCAAACTCCGCACCTGCGTTATGTATACCCTCAAAGGTTACCCTTTCTACCTTATTATCTGCAAGTGTAATGCGATAAATTTGCGGTCTTCCTCCTCGATCTGAGGTAAAGATCAAACTTTTTCCGTCTGGAGCCCATGATGGCTCGGTGTCAATCGCATAATGTCGGGTAAGTCTTTGTAATCTTTTGCCTGTTAAATCCAGCAGGTAAAGTTCTGGATTTCCATCTTTTGATAGAACCACTACCATTTTTGAGCCATCAGGCGACCAGGCTGGAGCACTGTTGAAGCCCTTGTAACTGGCAACAATTTCACGTTGTCCAGAAGCAATATTTTGTACCACAATTTCCGAGCGACCATTCTCAAAAGTAACATAACTAAGCTTAGTTGCGTCTGGTGACCAGGTTGGCGACATAATTGGGCTTCTGGAAGCAAAAATACGTTTTGCGTTAAAACCATCACTATCAGCAACAAATAACTGATGAGGTCTTGGGTCATTGCGATTTACTTCCACATAAGCGATTTGTGTTGCAAAAGCGCCACGCTCTCCCGTTAGTGCTTCATAAATTTCGTCGGCTGCAATATGCGCTCCCCAACGGAAGTTGTCATTATCGACAATCTTTGTTTTAAGAACCATCAAGTGTGATGAGGTTGGAATAATCGGGTAGCTACCGGCTTCAATATCTGATGAAAAAATTGCCTTATCGTTAAAAGGATCAATCAAATCATAAGACACCATGTAATTACCGGACGCGGTCTGAGTCACTGTCCCGTATACAACACCGTCAACACCTAGCTCACGCCACTGCTCAAGCTTTACATCCTCAATAGAGTAAGGGTGTTGTGGAAGCTTTGATATTTCAGTTGGGTTAAATTTACCGCTTCGACGCAAGTCATCGGCGATAATTTTTGCAAAATCAAAAGGCGGCTGAGCCTGAACTTCTGATTCTGACTCAAACTTGAATGGGACAACCGCCACCGGGCGCGCATCGGAGCGTCCCTCGGTGATGTATATCTGAATTTCAGCCTTACTGGCCAAAGCCATAAGGCTGATGCTGATAATTACTATCGACTTTAAAATATGTTTCATGCTTTAGCCTTAATCTTTAATTTTTTAATGTCTTTTACTCTTAAGCTTTATTCTTTAAAGCTTGGGTCAAATACAATGGTCATTTCACGTAATTGGTTCATGACTTCCGGATCATCTGATGATGGCAGTGGCGAAGAACGCGTAATGGCGGCTTTACCGGTTTCACAGTAATCGTAATCACCGCCTAAAGCTTCCGTTTGTAGCACTACGCCACCCGGCCCCATCGAAATCCGAATAGAACAAGCTCCCGGTGCCTTAGGAGGATACCAATTACGCTTAATTTTTGCGGTAATTAATGCGGTCAACTTCTCAACTTCAGACATTATCTGTCCTTGTCGAACCGTATCACGCTGTGCTTCGAAGAATTCGTTATCCATTGCAGCCATTTCTTCTTCCAGTTTCCTAAGCTCTTCCTCTTTACGCTTTTTCTCTGCTTCTGCTTCTGCTTCCTTACGCTTACGTTCTGCCTCTTCTTTCTTACGCTTTTCTTCTTCTAATCGCTGCTTCTCTTCGGCTTCTTTACGTTGCTTTTCTTCTAATTCTTTTTGCTTTTTTTCTTCTTCAAGCTTTTTTTGCTGCTCAAGTGCCAGTTGCTTCTGCTTTTCCTCTTCTAGTTTCTGCTGCTTCTCTTGTTCCAGCTTTTTCTGTTCTTGACGCTGCTTTTCAGCTTCAAGACGCTTTTGCTCCTGCTCTTTTTCTAGCTGTTTTTTACGCTCTTCTTCCTTGCGTTTTTTTTCAGCTTCCTGCTGTTTCTTGATGGCATTGGCGTCAGGTTTAGGGCGCTCTGGCGCAGTTACTAGCTGTGCATTAATTGGAGCATCCACATATTGATGCTTAACATCGACCTCCTCATCCCAGGCAAAATTAAACAACAATAAGCCAATAACGATTACATGAACCGCAATGGAGAGTACTATTGGCACTATGTTTTTCTTGTCTGACACGAATTAATACCTATTCGACATTAGAGTGGATTTGTCATTAAACCAACGTTCTCGACACCAAACTGTTGTCTTAATTGATCCATTAACTCAACAATAGTTCCATAAGGCACATTTCTATCGCCTTTAATCATAATTGGCGCGTTGGGTGTATTTTGCTGTTCTTTAGCGATGACACTCATAAGCTCTTCCAGTGTCATATCACGGAACTGCCTTGAACCAATATCCATGTGAAATGATTCATCAGCTCTGACTCCCACTACAAATGGTGTCACTTCGTCTGGTGAAATAGGTTCTGCGTGAGCAGAAGGTAACTCAACATCAATACCAGCGGTAATCAATGGCGCCGTGATCATAAAGATCACCAGCAATACCAACATCACGTCGATATAAGGTACGACGTTGATTTCTGCATTAGGGCGTCGACGTTCTCTTCGAACCAGTTGAGTCATAATTACTCCTAGCTATGCGCTTTACGGTGCAATACGCCCGAGAATTCTTCAAGGAAGTTCTCGTACTGAGTTTCTATTCGCTGGAGACGGTTGGTAAATCGGTTGTAGGCAATAACCGCCGGAATCGCTGCAAACAGACCCATGGCCGTTGCGATCAAAGCTTCTGCAATAC
Source organism: Kangiella aquimarina DSM 16071 (assembly GCF_000374105.1). Lineage (GTDB taxonomy): Bacteria > Pseudomonadota > Gammaproteobacteria > Enterobacterales > Kangiellaceae > Kangiella > Kangiella aquimarina. The sequence continues at coordinate 1,177,381 of NZ_KB893650.1, read as the reverse complement.
CTGGTGCAACCATTGCCAACGTCGCCTGCTTGACTGAACCGAGGGCGATAAAAGAGTTCATAATGCCCCATACCGTACCAAACAGACCGATATAAGGTGTCACCGAACCCACAGTTGCCAGGAATGCCAAATTACGCTCAAGCTTTTCGACTTCACGGCTATGTGCCACACGCATCGCTCTGTGAGTACCGTCCATGACGGCTTCTGGGCTGACACCACTTTGCTGGCGTAAACGCATGAACTCACGGTAACCAGCTTGAAACAAGGATTCCAAACCAGTGACGGGTTTTTGACGTTGAGATAAATCAGTGGATAGCTTGCTTAAATCAATACCCGACCAGAACCTGTCTTCGAATTTTTTCCCTTCTCTGGCAGCTTTGTTGAGCACACTTGAGCGTTGGAAAATCATGGCCCAGGAAATAACCGATATCAATAATAACAGCACCATAATGGCCTGCACCGGAATACTGGCATGTAAAAATAAATTGGCAATCGACATTGGATCATCGGACGTAGACAAAACTGCAGTCGTTGTTTCAGCACCAGTCACGAGCTATCTCCTCTTTTAAATATTCAGGCATGGCAGCAGGTTTCATGGTTTTCATATCAACGCAAGCCACGCGTATAGTTGCTTTATTTACTAATAATTGTTGTTCGTCGTCAGTGACAATTTCCTGTTCAAAAATCACACTGGTTCTACGAACGCTGGCGATTCGGGTTTTGATCAGAAGTTTGTCATTAAAACGCGCAGGTAGGAGGTATTTGGCATCCACATGAGCGACAGCAAAAGCCAAGCCCTTGTCGATTAAGATATCCTGTTCCCACCCCAAAGAACGAAGCCATTCAGTACGGCCACGTTCATAAAACCTCAAATAATTGGCGTAAAACACTACGCCTGCCACATCGGTGTCTTCGTAGTAGACTCTAACGGGCCAAATAAATTCACGCACACTCATCAGTTTTGCGACTCTGTATTATAACGATTGAATTTGTAAAAAGTGTTAATAGGATCTCGAAAAAGTTGCAGGCTCATTGGCAAGTTTGCCTTATTTATCGGATAAATTAATCAAACAAGTCGGGATCTTGCGGAATAATCTCAAAATGCTGATAGGCGAGCTTGGTGGCAATTCGACCACGTGGAGTTCGTTGAATGAAACCCTGCTGGATCAAAAATGGCTCCAACACTTCATCAATCGTATCGCGCTCTTCGCCAATGGCAGCCGCCAAAGTATCCAGGCCGACCGGACCTCCGGCAAACTTCTCAATAATGGTCAGCAATAATTTGCGATCCATCATGTCGAAGCCTTTGTGATCAACGTCGAGCATATCCAACGCGCGATCGGAAATGTTTTGAGTAATCACGCCATCGGATTTGATTTCTGCATAATCTCGAACCCGTCTTAACAGACGATTGGCAATCCTTGGCGTACCGCGAGAGCGACGGGCAATCTCAAGTGCGCCCTTCTCTTCGATCGGCAAATCCAGAATGCGCGCCGAGCGCATCACAATATGGGTTAAATCTTTTAAGTTATAAAACTCCAACCTTTGTACAATGCCGAAGCGATCACGCAACGGCGAGGTCAGAAGACCGGCTCGCGTTGTCGCGCCAACTAAAGTAAAGGGTGGCAAATCAATCTTTATCGAGCGTGCTGCAGGGCCTTCGCCAATCATAATATCCAGCTGGTAATCTTCCATCGCAGGATAAAGTACTTCTTCAACATGCGGACTTAGGCGGTGAATCTCGTCAATGAAGAGGACATCATTAGGCTCAAGGTTGGTCAACATGGCTGCCAGATCGCCCGCTTTTTCAAGCACAGGGCCAGAGGTGTGTTTAATGCCCACACCCATTTCATTGGCGATAATATTGGAAAGCGTTGTTTTACCTAAACCTGGAGGTCCAAAGATAAGTACATGATCGAGAGCTTCCTGACGCTTTTTGGCAGCGCCAAGAAAAATTTCCATCTGTTCGCGGACTTTTTCCTGTCCAACGTATTCATCTAAGGTCGTTGGACGAATAGCACGATCAAACTGATCTTCGTCAGCAAACTCTGATGGTGTAATGATGCGGTCATGCTCAATCATTGAATATCGTGCAAAGGCACTTGGGATAAATAACGTGAAGCTAGTCTACCAAGTGTCTGTAATTTATGGAACCACGCCATAAGCGATTTCCATAATTGGTCATAATTCAATTAAATCGCCTGTTCCAGCTGATCTTGTAGCTCCAGCCACTCTTCTTCGGTTTGCTCCAATTGGCCGGTAACTTCAGAGTATTCGGCAGTGAGTTGTACCAGTTTCGATTTATTACTCTCTTCATACAGGCTCTGGTCCGCCATGACGTCATCCAGCTTAGCCTTGCGCTGCTGCAATTCGTCTAGTTGCTGTTCCAGTTTTTTCAGCTTGTTCTTCAGAGGTTGTAACTGCTTGCGCTTTTCAGCTTCAATGCGGCGCTGCTCTTTTCGCGACAACTCGTTGTCTGTACTACCAGAATCAGTGACTTTTTGCTGTGAGGATTGAGTTTGTCCGGCCTTCTTTTGCTGCAGCGTATCTTCCAATGACCAACGCGCATAATCATCCAGATCACCCTTAAACGGTTCGACCTTGCCGTCTGCCACCAAATAGAGATCATCACATACCGTTCTGAGCATGTGGCGATCATGTGAGACCAGCACCATGGCGCCTTCAAAACTCTGAAACGCCATGGTCATGGCAAGACGCATCTCAAGATCCAAGTGGTTGGTCGGCTCATCCAATAGCAACAGATTGGGTTTTGAATAAACCAGCATGGCCAATACCAATCGCGCTTTCTCACCACCGGAAAATGGTGCTACTGGCTCTAATGCCTTATCACCATTAAAGTCAAAGCCACCCAAGAAATTGCGCAGCTCTTGCTCGGTTGCTTTAGGATAGTCACGCTGCAAATGCTGCAACGGCGACATTTGTGGGTGCAACTGCTCCAACTGATGCTGAGCAAAATAGCCAATTTTGAGCGTCTTTGCTAAAACCTTTTCACCCGCCAGCAACGCCAGCTCGCCTGCAAGCACTTTAATTAGCGTCGATTTACCGGCTCCGTTCTTACCCAGCAGACCAATACGGTCTCCTGGCATTAACGAAAAACCCACGCCAGACAGTACTTTCTTTACGCCCTCTTCGAGCTGATAGCCTGCGTCAGCGGATTTAAGTTGCAGTAAAGGACTCGGCAAATGACCCAGCTCGGGAAACTCAAAGTGAAACGGTGAGTCCACATGCGCCGGTGCAATCTTCTCCATCCGCTCCAAAGCCTTGAGTCGGCTTTGTGCCTGTTTGGCTTTTGAAGCCTTAGCCTTAAAGCGATCAACGAAGGACTGCATGTGGGAAATTTCTTTCTGCTGGCGCTCAAATTGCGCCTGCTGCTGTGCCAGTTGCTCGGCGCGCTGAATTTCAAAGTCAGAATAGTTGCCGCTGTATAGAGTGACTTTTCCCTGCTCAATGTGAGCGATTCGGTTGACGGTGCGGTCAAGAAAGTCACGGTCATGGGAAATCAGTAACACCGCTCCCTGATAAGCCTTGAGCCAGTTTTCCAGCCAAATTACCGCTTCCATATCCAGGTGGTTAGTCGGCTCATCCAGTAATAACAAGTTCGAGCGACACATCAAAGCCTGTGCCAAATTAAGACGCATCCGCCAGCCACCGGAAAAGCTCGATACTGGTAACTGTTCCTGCTCAGCATTAAAACCCAGACCATGCATTAAAGAGCCTGCACGAGCCCTTGCCGAATAACCGTCAATCTCATCCAGCTTTTGATGCAGCTTCGCCACCCGTTGGCCATCCGCTTCATTATGATCACCCTGCGCAGCTTTCTCTTCCAAACGAGCCAGCTCCGCTTCAACCGCACACAACTCCTCATCACCCTGCAACACATATTCCAGTGCAGGCGTTTCCACGGACGGTGTTTCCTGACGTACACTAGAAATCGTAATCCCGCCCGCCATCGAGAAATTACCGGCATCTTCCTCAAGCTCACCACGAATCAAAGCAAACAGCGACGACTTTCCCGTACCGTTAGCTCCCGTCACCCCCACCTTGTCGCGAGGATTAATGATGAAACTGGCATCTTCAAATAAGACTTTTTTGCCACGGCGCAGCGCCATGTTCTCGAAAAACAGCATGGAATTAGTGATTGGTCAAAAGTGCAGCCATTATATCGGTTCGCAAAAGCAGTACAATCAGAATCAGTAGAGATAGTGATATTGGCTCAAGGTTAGATTTCCTTTGAGATATAGGGTTTGGTAGTATCTGCTCAGACAAATAATTCAGGCCCGTATCTCTTAGCCAAAACCGACAAAAGAGCTATCGGCATTTTAGTACCTGTCTAAGCAACAAAACAATAAAGCTAAAACAGTTCCATTAATTACTACTTATTGAATTAGAGGTTAATTAAATGCACGCGATATTCCGAGCTACTATTATCTTTTTAGTTTTGTTCAGTCTGATTGGGTGTGCTGGGTTAGGAAGTATGAAAGAAGTAGAATTCCAAACCACAGCAAGTCCAGATAAAGCTACCGTAAACATTGTTAGAAGGGCTGTTTTTTTAGGGGATGGAGCCAAAGTTGAAGTATGGGATGAAGACAAGTTTATTGGAACCCTTAGCGCTGGTAATCTTTTGCAATATCAGACTGAACCAGGTGAACATACCTTCATGGTATACGTACAAGGCTCATGGGGAGCAGCTAAAGGCCAATTAAAGCCTGGCAGAACATACTACCTAAAGTTTAATATGCCCTGGGGAGGAGGTGTGCATTTAGGGGTAGCGGAATCAACAGACCCTAGAATACCCGAATGGAATACAATGACCACTGTAACGATCGATAATACGTCACAAAAAGACATACCAGAGAAATATATTCTTGAAGCAAGAGAAGTTCTAAAGGGTGTAGAAGCCGGGAGTATAAAGGCAACTCCTATAACCGATACCAACGCCCTCTAAATCAATGCCAATAATTTATTAATTACGCAATGCTGTCAGAGTGATTCCATAAACTCAAAAGGATATAAAATATGAAAACTAAAATTTGGAGCATACTAATACTTATCATTGCCACACTTGTTGGTGCTTATTTTTACACCTATTCACAAAACATGGCGGGTGTAAAAGCTGAAGATACTCAAAGCCAAATAAAAGAATCTGAATCACAAAGTAATGTTAAAGCGCCCGAACCTTCAGCCAAGGACTCAGAAAAAACCCCTAAAATGAACTCAACGGTTGATAATTCCAACTCAACGCCTACTCAAAATACCGACCAGGATATTGTTAAATTAATAGACTCGCTCGAAAAAAACGGAGCCCTTGATTCGAATGAAATATTTAAATTAATGTCTGACCCTAAAGCCTTCGACCAGGCTTTATATAAACTGGAAGAGTCATATTATGAGCCTGAATACAGCTATGAAACTAAGGTCAAGTATCAACATTTCTTTAATACCAGTCCGTTTCACCTTCAAGGCAAGGCACAACTCAGTAATTTGCAGTGCTCCCCAAAAATGTGTTTGGCTAAAGTTACCGGACTAACAAATGATGAGCGGTTCAAATACCCCCAAACTATCCAGTCATCTGAGGATTTACCTATCAAAGCACTTGCTGTTGGTTTTAATGGAGACGAGATATTATTGGCCTTTTCCACAGATCCTGAGGTTAATACAATTATAACTCGAAAGGAAACTGACGAATAATCTAAGGACCAATATATGAACAGTAACAAATTACGAACCACTTACTGGGTCATTGCTGCACTTCTTATGGTTAGTGCTGTAACTGCCAATCAATTCAGTGCTGAGTTTACCTGGGACAAGTATGACTTTCTGATTTTCGGAATCATGCTGCTTGGCGCAGGTTTAGCGGTTGAGCTGGCGCTGATGATTACCAAGAAACCATCTTATCGACTGTTTTCAATGGTTGTTATTGCGTTGGCGTTTTTGTTGGTCTGGGCGGAACTGGCGGTAGGTATTTTTCATTAATAATCATTCCTAACTTGCCTGTCTCAGTAAGCGAGTATCATTTTAAGCCACCTTCAAAGCTATATACTAGAAGTAGATTTATGTCGACGAGCATATGAACTCCACTATGACTTCACATAAGCTACTCAATCAATACCAAGTCTGCCTTTAGCAGAATCAAGTAATTTTTTGGGGTCATATGCCCTTCCATCCTTAATGACCAATGATATATTTTTAATATCTTTTATTTCCTTATCAGGACTACCATCCACCAAAACCAAGTCAGCAATATACCCTACTTTGACTAAGCCTCGCTCTTTCTCGATGCCCAGATATTCAGCAGCATCTGAGGTCGCCATTTGTAATACCTCAGCTGGTGTAAATCTCATACCCAATGCAATCATCATATTGTGGTTACTAAAACCAGGGACCTGGGGGTAGACAATAGCATCTGCACCCATTAAAAGAGTCCCTCCAGCATCATAAAATTGTCGGTCAAACTGCATGGCCGCTTTATTGCGAGGGCTTATAATATTTTCTGAGGATTGTTTGTTTATTGTTGGTTCTTTAAAGTCATCAAGATACTGTGGAGAATACATCGCTATAGCCTCTAAATCATTTGGGCTATCTCTACGCCAAGGTGCATTTGTGACCACAGTAACATCATTTTTGATGAGCACATTGACTAATCGCGTCATCTCTTCAGGGGTACGCTTTACCCAGCACGAATCAATACTATGCTCCAGCGTATCAAGTCCATATTCTGCAGCTTGGGCACAGCTGGTAGCTGGCCCTAGGTGTCCGGCCACCCTCAAGTCATGCTTATGGGCTTCTTCAATTACTACTTTAACAACCTCAGGTGGTAAAGAACTATAAACTTTCAACCACTCAACGCCTTTTGCAGCCAAAAATTTAACAAGGAGTTTTGCTTCCTCTGTATTTGATACCAAAAGATCACTGGAAAATTGGCGCTGCCCATTAAAGTAAGGGCCAGTAATAATTAAATTGGGGCCAGGCTGCTTCGCTGCATTGATAGAATCTTTTACGCTGATATCGGCCTGTGGCAAATCAGAACCCGCAGTTCGAGCCGTCGTTATGCCAGATGCTAAAAGCAATGTAGGAATGGTGTTCGGGTGAAGATCAAAAATGTCGCTTTTTGGGCTACTTAAGTAGGCAAGATGCTCGTGCATCATAATTAGCCCGGGTATTACCGTTTTCCCTTTTGCGGATATTACTTTGATGTCATCCGGTAGACTTAATTTATCTATCGAAGCTATCTTCTTTATTCTTCCTTTGTCTATCCATATTGAACGTCCTTCTTTAGCGGGCACACCGCTTCCATCAAATATACGGGCATCTTTTATAATGTATGACTCATCGGAAAAAGCCAGAAAAGAAGCTATTCCTTCTTGTGAGGCGTAGCTTGCACTCGACAGCAGTAGTGCAATCGTCAAAATGGAGGTGCAAAAGACTCGACTAGCTACATGCTTTAGTGGCAACTTTCTCATTGGCATAATCCCTTATATAACTGCTTCGCGACAAAGATAGCTATCTCAGACTATGCCTCGACAGGTATCAAGTCAAGATTATGAAGCGTGCTGGTAAATCTATTGATGACTTTTAATCATCTCATTGATTCTTGTAATTACTAAAATAATAATCCGCTAAAACTGATGACTAATGATATGATGCTGTACATTCATTCTTATTTATCTACTCATTATGAAATTATTAGTTCGAAATCTCGCCCGCACCACTACTGAAGAACAAGTTACAGCCCTATTCGAAGAGTACGGTACCGTTCAGTGGTGCAATTTAATTATGGATAAAGCCACTGGCGGCTCCAAAGGCTTCGGTTTTGTTGAAATGCCTAAGCCTGGTGAAGCTAAAGCAGCAGTTAAGAACCTGAATGGTCGTAATGTTGACGGCAGTAAAATCCGCGTTAAAAAAGCTGAAGATAAAAACGAAGCTGAGTAAGCCTTATTCGAGCTTATCGGAATTAGCGGTAAGCTCGTATATCAACTGATTATTTCCCTATACCGAATCCAATGCTAGACTGAGCCATATCATCACATCTATAAAAGATTATTTTCTGGGGGTTATATGGTTCTGAATAAAAGCTCAATTAAACTCGCTTTCCTTGGTTGCCTGCTATTTTTATGTGGTCTTGCGACAGCTGCTGACTCCAATAAAGATAAGCTCAAGCAGATGTTGGATGGCGATTCCAAGTCTCAAGCTTCCGCCAGTATACCTGATGATTTCCTGACAGGTCATTGGATTGGTATGTACGACTATGATAACCGTACTGCGGATACGCCCCCGGCAAATACCTTTACCATGATAATGGAGAAATCTCCTAAAGGCATCTATGCAACTATTTTGGAGCCCGATTTAAATCCTCAGTTTTATGCCCAAATTGCTAAAGTGATAAACCCTAAAATCAACGGAAAGAAATTTAGCTTTACTAAAATGTACAATACCGGAACCACCATTGAATACTCTCTTGAAGCAGATTTGCCATCGCGGGTGCTCTATGGCACATGGAGCATTAAAAATGGCCCATCCGGAATAGTTCAGATGGGCAAAATTGAAGTTAAGGACTTTCAGTAGTATCTATATTTGATTGCAATGCTTCTTTCAGTGAAGAGGCATTGTCAGTCGTTATGACAAGAGTGCGTTTCTGTCCTTTAATCTTAATTTCAATAGCCTCCTTCCCTCGGCCAACATAACCTAACTGTTTCAGCTTTACTCTATACCCATAACCCAAGAACTCAGCAGCTGGATTACCTTTCTTGTCTTCTACTGACTCAATGTCTTTAAGCTCAACTTTAGCTTTGCCAAACTTACCCAGGCTGACATAAAGCGTATCTTCTTCGACCTTGGTAATGATTGCAATTTTAGAAACATACCAGGCTACGAACGCAGTTAGCGCGCAAATAAGTAATGCCCAATGACCAGCAATTCCTGTTTCAGGGACAGGCTTATCGAGAAACTCCTGTTCGTAGAAAGAATAACCAAACAATGCCGATAAAAACACCAGCAGGATAGTTACTGCCAACATGAGTTTTTTAGGCATAATCAGTTGTTTTTCGTAGTATTTCACTCTGTGTATCCTTTGATGAAGTCAATTAGCGTAAATTCTAAAGTGGCATGAGTTACTATGCAATTGTCAGACCAGTTTTGTATTAAAAGATACTAATTTGACACTTCCATTCGCTTTGTTTCATAGTGTCAGGTGTAGATTGTTTAATCACTCAGAGGATCAGGGATGCAGTTCCAATGTAACGATGCAACTATAGAAAATACGTTGCTTTCTCACAAAAAACTGGAAGAAATAATCCATGCGCAAACTTCAATTGCTCGACTGGGTATTAACTTCGGCGCCATTCTGAATGAAGCTTGTCTGCAGTCACAAAAACTCACCAACGCAGCCGGCGCCGTCATTGAGTTAATTGAGGATAGTGAGATGGTCATCAGGGCGGCGACAGGTATTGCCTCACACTATCTTGGTGTAAGAAGGGAAAGCGCCAACAATATGTCTGCGATTGCCATTCGGACTCAGCAGGCGCTTATTGCCAACGATAGCGAAAATGATGAAAGAGTCGATCAGATCTCCAGAGCAGCAATTGGCCATCGCTCTATGGTGGTATTTCCGTTATTTCATCAAAAGAAAGTTGTTGGTGTTCTTAAAGTGCTATCGAGCAAGCCAAACTTCTTCTCGATGTTGGAGCTAAAGATAATTGCCTACATGTCCGAACTAGTAGCGAGCACCATGTTTAATGCTCAATATTATGCTCAGGATGAATTGTTCCGCCGTGCTACTCGTGACGAACTGACAGGAATTTCTAACCGTGCCCTATTCATGGATCACCTGCACCAGAATATCGCTCACGCTAAGCGTGACGGTAGTAAGGTTGCGCTAATAGCCATTGATATGGATAACCTTAAAGTTCTGAATGATACCTATGGACATCATATCGGTGATAAAGCATTAAAGACCCTGGCCAATAGATTCTCAGAAACCATCAGAAGTTCTGATACTGTTTCCCGCTTCGGCGGTGATGAATTTGCGATTACTTTATCGCCTGTAAACGGAATGGACTCAGCCAAAGCTGTGGTGCAAAACTTAATCCAATCTCTTGACTTACCCATGAAAGAAGATGGTCAAGAGTTTCAACTCGGGGCCAGTTTTGGTATCGCTATTTTTCCAGACGACGTAAATACCGTTGATGAACTACTAGAGTTGGCGGATAAGAGAATGTTTGCCAACAAACTTGAACGAAAAAAAGAAAGACAATAATGCTCAGTAATTATGGATTGGCATTGTTAATGAGAGTTCGAACTTGTTCCCACACGGAAGGATCCAGATCTTCTCCTTCATCACCCAGCTCATCTTTTGCAGGCTGATAGTTATTTTCTGCGGCCTGTTTCAGCCAATACTGATACTGCTCAAAACTAGGGTCTGTTCCAGTCCCTGTTAAGTACATTTGGGCAATCTTGTACTGAGACTCTCCATCATTCTGTTTGGCGGCTTTCAAATACCAGTGGAAAGCTTTTTGTTCATCTCTGGTCGGGTTATCATCCGTCTCGTAATAAGCCCCAAGATTATATTGAGCCAGAAGATGTCCACCATTGGCGGCCTTTTCCCATAACTCCACAGCCTTAGAATGATCTCTCCATTGCCCATTATCATTGTAGTTTATGTTGGCCAGGTTATTCATTGCAGACAAACTATTGTGGCTGACTGCCCTTTCATACCAATACACGGCCTTACGGATATCTTGTTTAGTTCCTTTACCTTCGGCATAAAAGTAACCGACCTGAAACAGCGCATCAGCATCGTTTGCTTTTGCAGCAACTAAATAGTGTTCCAGTGCTTTCTCATAATCCTGCTTAACACCTACGCCATTTTCATACATCCAGGCAATATTGTAGTAAGCATTGATATCATCTTGTGCTTTGGCTTTTTCAAACCATTCAAAGGCTTTATCAAAATCTTCTTCGGTGCCAAAGCCATTCAGGTAAAAATACCCTAGCTCCGACATAGCTGCAATGTGGCCTAGCTCTGCGGCCTTACTGAAATACTGGAAAGCGACAGCATAATCGGTTTCAACGCCATCACCATCTCGATAGGACAGTCCAAGGAAATGTGTTGCTTTAACATGATCTGCGCGCGATGCCATTTTATAAAGTTCAATGGCCTTGAATTTGTCTGCAGCAACCACTTCACCCATATCATAAATATAGGCAAGTTCAAATTGTGCATCGGGGTCAGCATTAAACGAGGCCTGACTAAACCAATAAATGGCCTCGTCATAATCAACGGCAAGACCTTCGCCATAATAATACATATAACCCAGATTACGTTGAGCATCCGCATCACCACTCATAGCAGCCAGTAGATACCAATAAGCAGCCTCTTCATGGTTCTGCTCAACCACTTCACCAACGTTATACATATAACCCAGATAAAATTGCGGCACACTGTATCCAAGATGGGCTAAATGATGCATATAATAAAACGCTAGCTGCTTTTGCCCTGCATCATAAAGATCCGCGGCATGATAAAACTGTTGCTCATCTTCCAGAATATGCTCCTGATTGATGACTTTCATCAATGGCGTCAGAATGGACTTTAAACCAGAGTCTGTGAACCAGTCGCTTACTTGAAATTGCTCATAGCGCTTTTCAACTTTCAGTCGAATCGGGTCCTCTTCTGCGGATACAATAACCGAAGAGAGTAATAGGCTGAAAGGAACTAAAAGCAATCTCAATAACATTTACACTAACCCGCTAATTGTCTCAAAGCCAAGCGAATTAACTCTTCGCTCTTGGCATCATCGTGAGCCACCTGCGCGACTGCCTTGCTGGCGATTTGAGGTTTATAACCCAAGGCAATCAAGGCGCTGACAGCTTCCTGTGAAGCATCCGTTTTAGCGCCAGCCGGAATGGTCGTTTCAGATGGTTTGCTGGATGAAAGTCCGGCACTAATTGACCAGTCTTTGAGGCGATCAGACATTTCAACTAAAAGACGTTCGGCGGTTTTCTTACCCACGCCAGGTAGTTTCACTAACCTATCCACATTACCATCATGTACCGTCATCACAAACTCATCAGACTCCATGCCAGACAAAATACCCAAAGCCAACTTTGGACCAACACCATTTACTTTTATCAGCTCGCGAAATAATGCTCGGTCTTTAGTGCTGATGAAGCCATATAGCGCATGTAAATTTTCTGAAATGGACATGTGAGTAGACAGGATAGCCTGCTCACCTTCTTCTGGTAGCTGATAAAAGGTTGTCATTGGCACCTGAATTTCATAGCCGACCCCGGCACTGGTTTCAATGATGACAAAAGGAGGGATTTTTTCGATTAATGTACCGCGTATTCTACCGATCAACGTAAACGTCCTCTGGTTATCGTCTTAACCCCCTTCAACTGAGCCAGCCCCTGAGTGGTGTTGGCATGGCATAAAGCCACCGCCAAAGCATCGGCCGCATCGGCCTGAGGGCTGGTTGGGAGTTTTAATAATGTTTTGACCATGTGCTGAACCTGAGTTTTATCGGCACCACCCGTTCCCACCACTGATTGCTTCACTTTTCTGGCCGGGTACTCGGAAACAGGCAAGGCATAATGACTGGCAGCAACAATTGCTGCGCCACGAGCCTGACCTAATTTCAAGGCTGAGTCAGCATTCTTGGACAAAAAAACTGACTCGATAGCAAACTCATCAGGCTTAAACTCCTGAATCAACTCACACACACTATCAAAAATCTGTTTAAGCTTTAAATCGAGCGTTTCATCCTTAATCCGTATACAGCCGCTGGTAATATAACGCGGGCGATTGGCAGGAATTTGACCGCCTACTTCGATAATACCGAAGCCAGTCAGGCGTGAGCCCGGGTCAATTCCAAGGATAATAGGCATTAATGCTCCAAACCGATAAATAGATTCTTATACTCAATCGCCTATTAGACTTTTTCTAGTGGCAATGGTCAAGGTGATAGGAAAGAGACATTCTTTACGAATGGGGAATCTGCCCCTAGGCTCTGATAAACTGAAAGTCGTAAGGAAAGATCGAAAAATAACAGAGATGATTTAGATGAAGATGAAGGTGAGGCGCGGCGAAAGCACAATAAAAGAGAGGCGTTCACAGGTTTTAGTACGGGCGATTCATGAATCGCCCCTACAAAAGAATCAACAAAACCTTATTCAATTTATCGCTCTACAATTAGAGGTGTTCAAGACGAAGACGATACGAGGCAGACTGGCAGTGAAAAATCAGGATTTTACAAACAGTAAATGAGTAATATTTCACTGCCGGTTTAACGAAGTATCGTCGAAGTAAAAAAACAATAGAAATGATTTAGACGAAGGTGAGGCGCGGCAAAAGAATTATCAAAGCGCGGAGTTCACATATAGTGAATGACAAGCTTTTATTATTCTTTTAACAAAGCCTCACCGAGTATAAGCATTTCTAGACGAGGTCGTAGGATTCAGAAGGTATATCCGCGTTCGTATAGACATTCTGCGTATCATCTAGCTCTTCAAGACGGTCTACTAAACGAATAACTTTAGCGCCATCGTCTACAGTAAGCTCTGCCTGTGTTGATGGCAACATGGATACTTCTGCATTTTCTGGCTCAAAACCAGCTTTCACCAGGGCTTCCTTGATATCCATAAAGTCTTCTGGCGTCGTCAGAATTTCAAATGAACCATCATCATGGGCGATAAAATCTTCTGCGCCAGCTTCTAGTGCCGCTTCCATTAACGCTTCTTCTTCAACGTTATCGCCAAAAACAAACTGACCTTTTTTTTCGAAAAGATAAGCAACCGAGCCATTGGTACCTAGATTGCCTCCGTGTTTGGTAAAGGCATGTCTTACTTCACCGACAGTACGATTTTTATTATCGGTCATGCATTCAACCAGAATCGCAACCCCGCCCGGACCATAACCTTCGTAGGTTAACTCTTCGTAGTTGTCACCTTCTGCATTACCGGTACCACGATCGATCGCTTTCTCGATGGTATCTTTTTTCATGTTAGCGCCAAGCGCTTTATCCATGGCGGCTCTTAGTCTTGGGTTATCATTGGGATCGCCACCGCCTTCTTTCGCAGCAACGACTAACTCACGAATGATTTTGGTAAAGATTTTCCCGCGCTTGGCATCTTGTGCTGCTTTGCGGTGTTTGATGTTTGCCCATTTACTGTGACCAGCCATTTTGCACTCCTCTCGAACTTTTGATCGTCGCAGTTTCATTGTTATAAAGTTTGATCGAGTTCGTTATTTATGAAATATAAACGCCTCACTCTTTCAAACTTTATGCCGCGAAATTGCTTAGCTCAAAGCGTTCTCTTATCTTCAAGCCTATACTTTAACTTTCTGTAACTTCGGAGCTGAATTTTTTACGCTCCGCTAAAAATTTCAATTTGTCGCGTTAGAGTTTCGTCTAATCCTTCTTTTACAGATTTTAATCTTTTACAAACTTCTTGAAATTGTTTAGCCCAAAGCGTTCTTAACCTTGAGCTAAAATTTAATGATTACTGTTCTTTCTTCTTAACCTGAATGCCCAGCTCATCCAGCTGCTTCTCTTCAACGATGCTTGGCGCCTGGGTTAAAGGACAACTTGCTGTAGTCGTTTTCGGGAAGGCAATAACATCGCGAATGGAGTCTGCGCCAACCATCAACATAACCAAGCGGTCTAAACCAAAAGCCAAACCACCGTGTGGAGGACAGCCAAATTTTAGTGCATCCAATAAGAAGCCAAACTTTTCTTTCTGTTCAGTCTCGTCAATACCTAGAATATCGAAAACCGTTTCCTGCATATCCTGGTTGTGAATACGAATCGAACCACCGCCGACTTCGCTACCGTTCAGAACCATGTCATACGCTTTTGACAGAGTCTCGGTTGGGTTTGCTTTTACGGCTGCTGCATCGTTTTCTTTTGGAGCGGTGAACGGATGGTGCAAGGCATGAATTTCACCATCGATTTCTTCGAACATTGGGAAGTCCACAACCCACAATGGTTTCCACTCATCGCGAATCAGCTCAAGGTCAGCTGCAACTTTTAATCGCAATGCCCCCATAGCATCAGCAACCACACGCTTGCTATCCGAGCCGAAGAAGATAATGTCACCTTCCTGCGCCCCAACTTGTTCAACGATGGCTAATGCCTTGTCATCACCCAGAAATTTCAGAATTGGGCTTTGCAGGTTTTCAGCACCTTGACCATTGATCTTCATCCAGGCCAAACCTTTAGCGCCATAAATGCCCACGTAATTGGTGTATTCGTCAATCTGTTTGCGGCTCAGCTGTGCACCACCTGGAACTCTTAAAGCAGCAACACGGCTTTGTTCGTCGTTAGCTGGACCTGCGAACACTTTAAACTCGACATCTTTTACAATGTCATCAACGGTGACCAACTCCATATCGGTACGCAAATCTGGCTTATCCGAACCATAACGCTCCATCGCTTCGGCATAGCTCATACGAGGAAATGTTGGCAGCTCAATATTTTTGAGATCTTTAAATAAGTGACGGATTAGGCCTTCCATCAGCTCCATCACTTCTTCCTGATCGAGAAAAGAAGTCTCAATATCCAGCTGTGTGAATTCAGGCTGGCGATCGGCACGTAAGTCTTCATCACGGAAGCATTTAACGATTTGATAGTAACGGTCAAAGCCTGACATCATCAACAACTGCTTAAACAGCTGAGGCGATTGCGGCAATGCGTAGAATGAACCTTTATGGACACGACTTGGAACCAGATAGTCACGCGCACCTTCTGGGGTAGCTTTGGTTAAAATTGGTGTTTCCACATCAATAAAACCATGCTCGTCCATAAAGCGGCGCATTGCACTGGTTACTTTATGACGGAAGATTAGATTCTGCGCCATTTCAGGACGACGCAAATCAAGGTAACGGTATTTCAGGCGTTGTTCTTCAGAAGCTTCAAGATTCTCATCAATTGGAATTGCTGGTGGTTGAGCCTTATTCAGGATAGTTAGCTCCTGAGCTAACACCTCAATCTCGCCAGTGGTCATGTTTTTATTGACCATTTCCTCAGGGCGAGCACGCACCTGCCCTTTCACCTGAATCACAAACTCATTACGAAGCTGCTCTGCGGTAGCAAACAACTCTTTAAAGTCAGGATCAATCACGACCTGTATCAAACCACTGCGGTCACGAACCTGAAGGAATATAAGACCTCCGAGATCACGACGGCGATGCACCCAGCCTGACAATGTAACCAATTGATTTACTTCATTTTTTGATAGTTCGCCACAGTAATGGCTTCGCATTTTGCTTGTCATAGGTATTTCTGCCTGAAACCTGAATTATTTAAGAAGGGAAAAACCCCGAAAAAACGCAGTATGGTACGCCACAGCTTGCCGAGTAGCAAGCTGGAAGCCCCTGAATTGCTGAATTTTAACCCAGTTAGCGACATCTGACTAAGGACTGGTCTGTCATAAAAGTTTCTAATCTCTGCTACGCCGCTGTCACTTTGCGCTGAAAAAATAGACAACATGAAAAAGTACATACCAACAGCACCATCATCACAAGTAAGTCATCCTGGAGTGAACACTTATGATTGACAGCAAAAACCTGGTCGAGCAATTGCTACCCCAACTGGACAAGTCACCGCGTATCAAGTCGGGAATATCGAATCTCATTGCCAAATTATTTCATCAGCAAGAAATCAATCACTTCATTGAACAGCACCAACACCTGTCCCACAGCGACTTTCTGGAAAAGGTCAATGAACACCTGGGGTTAAGTTATACCGTCAGCAATTCATCATTAGAAAATATCCCCGTGTCCGGGCGCGTGGTGATCATTGCCAACCACCCGTTGGGCTCATTGGATGGGCTCGCGTTACTAGCTTTAGTGCATTCGGTACGCAAGGATGTGAAAATCGTGGTTAACGAACTGTTAGGGTCAATGACACCACTGCGCCCCTTCTTTTTAGGCGTCAATAATCTCATCGGTCAAAATAGCCGCTACAAAATCCAGCAGCTCCATCAGGCATTAGATGATGAGCAGGCAGTGATTTTCTTTCCGGCAGGTGAGGTATCGCGCCTTTCTGTTAAGGGCGTGCGCGATGGTAAGTGGCACTCGGGTTTCTTGCGCATGGCAAAGCATGCAAAAGCGCCAGTGTTACCGATTCATGTGGGCGGTAAGAACTCCAAGTTCTTTTATGGCTTATCACTGATTGCCAAACCGGTCAGTGCTCTACTACTGGTTCGTGAAATGTTCAAAAATGTCTCACTGACGCTACCCATAAAAGTAGGCAATCTGATTCCTTTTGCTTCATTCAGCGGCATGTCACCTGCCAGCAAGGATAGTATTTTGCGGTTTAAGGAACATCTTTACGGATTGAAAAAAAACAAAAGCGAACTGTTTGAAACAGAACAGTCGATTGCTCACCCTGAAAAAAAGCAGCTACTCAAAGAAGAACTCAGCCGTTGCCGCTTAATTGGTCAGACTCATGATAATAAAAAGATTTATCTACTTGAAAATACCATTGATTCAGTATTACTACGCGAAATTGGTCGCCTTCGAGAAGTAGCCTTTCGGAAAGTGGGCGAAGGCACAGGCAATCGCCGTGATATCGACAAGTTCGATTACTACTACAAGCATATTGTGCTTTGGGATGAACAGAATTTAGAAATTGTCGGCAGCTATCGAATCGCCGATATCAGCAAGTTCCAAGAGGATCAGGAGCTTTATTCTGAAACCCTGTTTGGATATGAAGACCAGCTGCGACAGAAGTTCCCAATGGCCATGGAGCTTGGTAGAAGTTTTGTCCAACCGCATTACTGGGGCAAACGAAGTCTTGACTATTTATGGTTTGGAATTGGTGCCTATCTGCGGGAAAATCCTCATGTGCGATATCTTTTCGGCTCCATCAGTCTAAGCAATGATTACCCCACTTTTGCCAAAGATCTGATCATATATTTCTACCAGAAGTTTTACGGTGCTCCTTTATTATTGGCGCGCTCCTTTAATGCCTACCGGATCAAACCCGTTCAGAAAGCCAAGCTTGAAAAGCTGTTTAATCACCTTGATGAAAAGGAAGCCTTTTCAGTATTAAAGTCAGAACTCGCAAAACTAGGATGCAGCGTTCCAACACTCTTCAAACAATACAGCGATTTGTGTATTGAAGGCGGTGTCGAGTTTCATGACTTTGGTTCGGACCCTGCTTTTGGCGACTGTATTGATAGTGTGGTGTGGATTGACCTGCTTAAATTAAAAGACAAGAAACGTAAACGATACATCGATTAGTCGGGCAACACTTCACTTTAAATAAATTCCCGCCCTGCTGCTACTTAAGCAGCAGGTTTTCTAGTAGTTTGAAATACAGCTGACGCAACTGATCAAGCTCTTCTATGCTAACTCTTTCGTTGGCCTGGTGAATAGTTTTATTGCTGGGTCCAAGTTCTATAACCTGCCTGGCAATTTGTTTGATAAAACGACCATCGGAAATGCCACCACCAGTAGTTAACTTTGGTTTAATGCCACATTGCTTTTGAATCACCGACTGAACACATTTGCGCAATGAACCGCGCTTGGTTAAATATGGCTCAGCTTCATGATCCCATTCAATGTCTGATTTAAGTCCATATTTGATTATTTTCTTCTCAACATAAGCTTTGATTTTTTCAAAACTGTTTCTGGGCGAATATCGAAAATTAAACCAAAGCTCCAAATCCGCAGGCGTTACATTCATGGCGCCACTTTCGGAATGGACCTTTACCAGCTGGCAACTGGTTGATGGGAAATAGCGACTAGGCATATCCCAACGCTTGGACGAAAGCTTATGAATCAGTCGCGATGATTTGTGGATAGGATTAATCAATTGCTCGGGATAGCCAACATGTCCTTGTTTGCCATGTAAGGTGATTTTGCAATTAATCGAACCACGCCGCCCGATACGAATCGAATCTCCAAGCAATCTCTCAGTGGTGGGCTCTCCTACAATCGCGCAATCGATTTTTTCATTGCGTTCCAGCAGGTTATCAACAATATGCCTGGTTCCTTCAACAGCGATGCCTTCTTCGTCACTGGTCAGCATAAAACCAATAGCGCCATGATGTTCTGGATACATCGCCACAAACTGCTCTACGGCCACCACCATGGCGGCAAGACTACCTTTCATGTCCGACGCGCCACGTCCATGCAGAAACCCATCTTTAATAACTGGTATAAAAGCTGGCGTTTCCCACTTAGCGTTTTGGCCAGGGGGTACAACATCAGTATGCCCTGCAAACACCACCACCGGATGACCACTGCCTCTTTTTGCCCAGAGATTGGAAACACTGTTTTGATTCATAAACTCTAACTTGAAACCGATAGCCTGCAAGCGCTCACCAATCAGATCGCAACACCCTTGGTCAGAAGGAGTAATGGAGGGCTTTCGTATCAGGTTTTGCGCCAGTTCGAGCATAATCGACTGATAATTCAATTCAATCTTACTGTGCAGTTTGATTTTCTGCTCTTTTATAACCGTTGTTTGCTTTAGCATAATTCACCTCTTTTTTCTCAGCATATTTATAGCAACTGGCAATGACAGACCCACGACACTAAGGTGAACTTTTTGCGACAGCATTTTTGCCCTCTATTCATAGAGCTTTATCAGGTTCTCAAAATAGACTAAAGTGCTACTACCCTAATTGATTGACGAATTTCAATATGCGAATGACCAAATGGATACTGGGCTTTGCCCTGATAATTACTTCAAACCTCGTATCAACAGTACAGGCGTTGCCTACGCTAATTCATAATGTTAAGGGTTATACCTTTGCTGATGGCGAACTGGTCGAGTTCGACAGTCTGTTATTCGAAAACGATACGGTTATCGCTTACGGCTCTCACGATGAGTTGGCCAAACAGGCAAAAGCCAGTATTTCAATTGATGGAAAAGGTGCAACGCTGCTACCCGGTCTAACCGATGCCCACGGTCATGTTCTAGGGCTTGGTCTGAATTTAATGCGTGTGGATTTGCGCGGTATTGATTCGCTGGAACAAACTCTGCAAACCATCGAAGACTATGCCAAAGCCAATACCGAGTTACGCTGGATTCAGGGCCGTGGTTGGAACCAGGTTCTTTGGGCAAAAAAAGAATTCCCGACCAAGCAAATGCTGGATCGTTTTATTAGTGAACGTCCGGTATGGCTTAGCCGTATTGATGGTCATGCTGGCTGGGCCAACAGCAAAGCCTTGGAACTGGCGGGTATTACGAAAGACACGGCAGATCCTGCCGGTGGAAAAATTATTAAAGATGAACAAGGTGAGCCAACAGGTGTTCTGATTGACGCAGCAATGGAGCTGGTCGAAAACCAAATTCCGGAGCTTAATCAAATGGAGCGGCGCACGGCTCTGGAGCTGGCTTTTGATCATATGCTCAAATTAGGTATCACATCCGTTCACGACGCCGGTGTTGATTTCGACACCTATAAGCTGATGCTGGAAATGGCTAAGCAACAGCAAATACCTGTTCGTCTTTACGGCATGTTAAGTGGTAGCGATCCACGTCTTGAGACCATGTTGAAATTAGGCAAAGTAGAACTTCCCTTTTTAAAATTCCGCTCAGTTAAATTATACAGCGATGGTGCTCTTGGCAGCCGTGGTGCTGCTTTGCTGGCCCCCTACTCTGATGATCCTGATAACAAAGGATTATTGCTGACCACGGAAAAGAAACTCGCTGAAGATTTAAATTTGATTACACAGTATGGTTTTCAAGCCAACGTACATGCCATTGGTGATGCAGCTAACCGGTTGGTTCTGGATGCTTTCGCCAAGCTGCCTGAAGAGCAGTCTGCAAATGTACTTCGTCATCGTATAGAGCATGCTCAGGTTGTTGCGCTTGATGATATTCCACGCTTTGCTGAATTAAATATTATCGCTTCAATGCAGCCAACTCATGCTACCAGCGATATGAATATGGCCGGCGATCGTCTTGGCAATGAGCGATTAAAAGGTGCCTATGCATGGCGCAAGATGCGCGAACATAATGTGCTGATTGCTGCGGGTTCAGACTTCCCAGTCGAGTTGGCCAACCCGTTCCTGGGTATTCATGCTGCAGTAACTCGTCAAAACAGTGAGAATCAACCTGAAGGCGGCTGGTTACCTGGTGAAAAATTGGACCGAGCTGAAACCATGAAAGCTTTTACTATTGATGCGGCCTATTCTGCCTTCTGGGAAGATGAGGTTGGTAGTCTTGAAGCAAGCAAAAAAGCAGATTTTATCTTAGTCGATAAGGATGTTTTTACTGTTGAGGCTGAGCAGCTTGATGATGTCCAAGTTCTACAAACCTGGGTTGGTGGCAAACGCCTTAACTGAACAATTAATTTACGTAAAAAATACCCTGCGTGAGCGTCAAGCTCACGCAACTAACATTCTTCCGAGCCAGTAGGATTAAATTACTGGCTGGCTAATTCACTCTTCTTAACACGCTTCTTAGGATAGTTAATCCAGACAGTATCCACGTTAGCGTTCCCTTCACGCGTAGCCTTTTCCACCAGGTACACTTTCTCCCAGTCGACAACATAAACATACTCATCATCATCGGAAGATGCGGCATAACGAGAAGAGGTAGAATTACACCCTGTAGCCATTACTGCAAAGGCAGTCACGGCTAGAGCTAAAGGTAGTATTTTCATAAAAGCCTCCAAGTAAAAGACTTACCACCATAATAGTACGTTTTTTAACCAGCTGACAATTCACTTTATCTATCAAAGGCGCTTTTGAGCCCTCTTAAAGCTTGCTACAATAGACGCCCTCTATGATTTTGATAATGACAACAACGAGTAACTGATGCGTAGTAGCCAATACTTACTATCCACACAAAGAGAAGATCCAAGCGATGCTGAGCTGATTAGCCACAAACTGATGCTTCGTGCAGGCATGATTCGCAAGATTGCTTCAGGCATGTATACCTGGTTACCGACCGGTTTGCGTGTTCTGCGTAAAGTTGAAGCTATCGTTCGCGAAGAAATGAATAAAGCAGGTGCCATTGAAGTATTAATGCCCGGTGTTCAACCTGCTGAGTTGTGGGAAGAATCAGGCCGCTGGGATCAGTTTGGGCCGGAACTATTACGCTTTCAGGATCGTCATGGTCGTGATTTCTGCCTGGGTCCAACCCACGAAGAAATTATCACCGCGCTTATTCGCGATGAAATTAATAGCTACAAACAGCTACCGGCCAACTTCTATCAGATCCAGACCAAATTCCGCGATGAAGTGCGCCCACGTTTTGGTGTGATGCGTGCACGAGAGTTTTTGATGAAGGATGCCTACTCTTTCCACATTGATGAAGAGTCTTTAGGCGATACTTATCAGGTCATGCATCAGGCATACTGCAACATATTTGAACGTATTGGTCTTGATTATCGTCCTGTGCTGGCCGATACAGGCGCTATTGGCGGTAGCAACTCACACGAGTTCCATGTTCTTGCAGAATCAGGCGAAGATGCAATTGCTTTCAGTACTGAAAGTGATTACGCAGCCAATATTGAAAAAGCTCAGAGTCTTGCGCCCAAACTGGAAGCTGCGGCACCTACTCAAGAATTGCAAAAAGTGGCAACGCCTGATTGTCGGACAGTCAAACAGGCTGCCGAATCAATGGGCATTGAAACCAGTCAGGTCTTAAAAACTCTGTTTGTTCAAGGCGAAACCGAGGAGCAACCAGTTATCGCACTTTGTTTACGCGGTGACCATGAACTTAACGAAATCAAGGCAAGCAAGCATCCACTCATTGCAGAACCACTAATGTTAGTGAGTGATGAAATTGTGCTAGCCACAACGGGCAGTACCCCTGGTTCATGTGGTCCACAAGGTTTGAATATCCCGATTATTGTTGATCGTGATGCGGCAGTGATGAGCGACTTCGCTTGTGGTGCCAATGAAGAAGGTTATCACCTGACCGGCTTTAACTGGGGCCGTGATGCGCAAATCACCGAAGTGATGGATATCCGTAATGTGGTTGCTGGCGACCTAAGTCCAGATGGCAAAGGCGTATTAGAAATCAAGCGTGGCATCGAAGTAGGCCATATTTTCCAACTTGGCACTAAATACTCTGAAGCCATGAACTGCAAGGTTCTCGATCAGAATGGTAAAGCAGTCACTCTTGCCATGGGTTGCTACGGCGTTGGTGTTTCAAGAATCGTTGCCGCTGCTATCGAGCAAAATTATGATGACAATGGCATTATCTGGCCACAGTCGATTGCTCCGTTCCAGGTAGCCATTATTCCTATGAATATGCATCGCTCAGAGCAGGTTCAGCAAGTAGCAGAAAAGCTCTATCAGGATCTGCAAAACCTGGGTATCGATGTAATTTTCGATGATCGCAAAGAGCGTCCAGGCGTAATGTTTGCTGATATGGAGCTAATCGGTGTTCCGCACCGTCTGGTGGTTAGCGACCGTGGCCTGGAAAATGGCACCATTGAATATAAAAACCGTCAAAATACCGCCAAAGATGACGTCAGCGTTGAAAATGTTGTAGATTATATTCAGGGGTTGTTACAACAATAAGCAATATGGCATTAGGCAGTATGACACTCAACAGAGCTTTGATCATTATGGGTTTCGTTGCCCTGGCTGGTTTTACTCAAATCAGTCAGGCACAGGAGCGTCCTAATCAGGCTTTTTATGATGAATTAAAAGCCTTGATGGAAGCTGAAAACCATTTTGTTGATCGTTATGATGCCGAAGTCTGGATGAAGGATATGTCGGGCCGCTTAAAACGTCGTGCGCCCCATATACCTGAAGAAGAGCGCCTCAAAATACTTACTCTGGTTCACCGCTATGCCAATGCATCTGGCGTTGACCCGCAGTTGGTTTTAGCCATCATGGAAGTGGAAAGTAACTTTGATCGTTACGCGCTTTCTGTTGCTAATGCCCGAGGGCTGATGCAGATCATGCCTTTCTGGAAAGATGAAATTGGCCACCCTGAAGACTCACTGTTTGATATGGAAACGAATGTCAGGTACGGCTGCTATATTCTGAAACTCTATCTGGATATGGAGAAAGGCAACCTGACCTATGCATTGGGACGTTACAATGGTTCCAGAGGTCGTGCAAAGTATCCGAACAAGGTGTATGCAGCGCTTCGCAATCGCTGGGCACTCTAAAATCAATGACTGATAAACCTTCAATACCAGGACTGATTCTAAGTGGCGGTGGTTCGCGTGCTGCCTATCAGGTTGGTGTTCTTAAAGCCGTTTCAGAAATTCTTGAGCAACCCGAACAGTCTCCTTTTCGAATTGTCAGCGGAACTTCCGCTGGAGCCATCAACTCCTGTGCAGTTGCAGAGCATAGTCATCGTTTTGATGAAGGCCTTAAGAGGCTTGAGCAAATCTGGATCAACCTGACTCCTGATCAGGTCTATCACACCAAGTTATCTCAGTTACTCGGCAATGCCTGTCGCTGGTTATGGAATATCCTACGCCCAGCCAGCCAGATTAAAAAACCTTTGGCGCTGCTCGACAATGAACCATTACGTGGTTTATTGACTAAAGCCATTCGCTTTGATGATATTCGCGATAATATAAATAATGGCCATCTCGATGCTGCCTGTATTACAGCCTATAACTATAACACAGGCGATTCGGTCAGCTTCTTTCAGGGACTACCGGACTTGGTGGAATGGCAACGCTTTCGACGTTTTGGTAAAGCTGAAGACTTAACCATGTCACACCTGATGGGCTCAATCGCCATACCAATGGTGTTTCCATCTGAGCCTATAAATGACATCCACTTTGGCGATGGCTCAATGCGCTTTTTAACACCTCTGAGTCCCGCCCTGCACTTAGGCGCCAACAAACTGTTTGTGGTGACTGTTGAACCCTTACGCGGGGAAGTCGACCACAAAATTAAAATCCCATCGATTGGTGATATCAGTGGTCATTTACTGGACAGTATTTTTATCGACAGCCTGGAGAGTGATATTGAAAGGATGATGCGGGTTAATGAGCTGTTGGCTCATATCCCTGAGCGTGACATAGTGCGCGAACAGCTAACTCTGAAACAGGTTGATACCTTTATTATTTCGCCAAGCATTGATCCGATGGAGTTAGCGGGACAATATTTTAAAAATCTGCCACGTGGCTTACGTTTCTTCTTTAAGCGAATTGGCGTTGATGATCAGAATGGTGAAAGTATTTTGAGTTACCTGCTGTTCGATAAGTCCTTTACCAGCCACTTGATCGAAATGGGTTATCAGGACGCCATGAAACAGAAGCATAATATTCTGAGCTTTTTTGATTACGAGCCATCTTCACAGGAAGACTAACCTCCAATGAATTGCTTTGCCGATGTATTTCGCCACTATACACCTGAGGTGGCTCCTTTCATGCATAAGATGCTTGCTGATTATCAAGCTACCCAACCTTATAAGGGTTTTAAAATTGTTCATAATGTACCGCTAACACAAACTACCCTCATGAAAATTGCCTGCCTCAAAGCAGCAGGTGCCGACCTTGTAGTAACCAACCCCAGCTTTATGAATGAAGATAAAGAGGCCATCAAAATACTGGAGAATGAACAGATAGCTTATGTTCCTCTACAGCTGGTCAAAGGCGAGTTTGATTTCTTGCTGGATTGTGGCGCTGAGCTCGTAGAAAACTGCTACACGAACAAAGGCATTGTCGAGCTGACTCGAACCGGTGCCATGCGCTACCAGCAACACAAAGAATTTCATGTGCCGATAGTTTCGGTCGATGACACCCGCTTAAAGTGTCTGGAAACTTGCCTTGGAACTGGTGAAGGCGTTTATCGTGCCATAACACAGATTGCAGATACGGATTTAACCGGTAAAAATGTTCTTATTTTTGGCTTTGGAAAGGTTGGCATTGGAATAGCCTACTACTTTTCCAAAATTACACCGAATATCATTGTTGCCGAAGCTGATGATGAACGGTTAAAGCTGATTGAACAACGTGGTTATCAAAATGTTGATGCCAGGAATTCACAGGCAGTGGAGCAAGCGGCTGACAAAAGCGACTTGATTGTAACGGCAACTGGGCTTAAGGATATAATCAGTGATAACTATCACCCACAGGCATTTAAAGGCAAACTGCTCGCCAATGCTGGGGCTGAAGATGAGTTTGGCTTTGCCTTTGAAGCAAGCGAAATTCTCGCCGATAAAAAGCCAGTAAATTTCATACTCAAAGAACCGACCTTAATAGAATTTCTCGACCCAATTTTTTACGCCCATAATATTGCCATAGATGATGCCTTAAACAATAAGCAAACTGGATTTAGAGCGCTAGACAAGAAAACAGATGAATCCATAGTAGCTGATTGGGCAGAGCATCATAGTTGGACGTTGGAAAAGCTGAACTCTATCTTTTAGCTTGTTACTCGGGCAAGTAAACTGCACAAATTTCATTACCATCATCCAGCAGTAAAACCTGATCACGCAACCAGGGTGGAATACCCTGCTGCTGAAGATAATTTTTTAGTGAGATGCTTTGCTGACTTTTTTTAAACCTGATCCGATCGCCTCCCTGACGGCCTTTGACTATTAAATCCTTACCCAACAAGTGTGGGTAACTCTGCTCTAACCATTGCAATGGAATTAACAGCTGGTTGTTAAATAATAAGTCTGAGTGAGCTGACCAATTTAATTTAAGTTCTGAGTAATTCGGAGCAGAGTCTGTAACCCAATATAGGGCATTACGATAACGCCGGATAGAACCCTTTGCCAACTCAATTACTGGGCTGGCATCTTCCTTTGCATCCAGCATCTGTAGCTGAATCTGCTGCAACACCGCCTGACTGGGCATATCAGCACCACAGGCATCTAGCCAATAGCGCAGCAGGTTACGAACTCTTCCAGGGCTTAGCTGCTTGACAGGGATTAGTAGAAGAGCATTTCTGCGAGCATCAAAACAATTCTCAAAATCAATCGCTGCCAATTCATTAAGGAGTTTTTGATTCTCGGCCTGAATGTCACTGGCTGCAGCAATGGTTTTAACCGCCTGAGGCCACTTTACTTCAATCAGTGGCATAACTTTATGACGCACAAAATTGCGACGAATATCGGTATCAGAATTGGTAGGATCTTCAATCGGTTCAAGGCCATGAGACGCGCAATAGGAATCAAGTATTGCTCTAGGAATATTTAACAATGGTCTCGCGATAAATCCTTTAGCGAAATCAGTCCAGTCAGGCATGGCTGACAAGCCTTTACTCCCTGCCCCACGGAGCAACTGCAGTAGGAATGTCTCGGCCTGATCATTCAAATGCTGACCAGTCACTAAGCAGGTATGCTCGTCAGCTATAAACTGAGACAAAGCCTGATAGCGCGCTGTGCGTGCAGCTTTTTCAAGGCTTGCTGTGCTTTTATCGACCTCTACTTTTACCGTTTCGAACGCTACTTCAAGTGACTCGCAGAACTGTCTGTTTTTCTCGGCCCAAAGGTCAGAGCCTGCCTGCAACTGATGATCAATATAGACTGCAGACAATGACATTGTATGCGAAGACTTTTTAATACGCTGATGCAAACTGTGAAGCAATGATAAGGAATCAACACCGCCACTGAGGGCAACTACAACAGAATGGATGGAGTTAGAAATGCAAAGAGCCAGGAACTCATCAATTGCTTGAGAAACTGGCTCTAATTTTGACATGCGGAATAATTATTCTTCGCTGACTGTACCGAACGACATCAGCTTGTTATAACGTTTAGCCAACAACTGCTCAACGCTTAACTTTTCAAGATCGTCCAAGTCTTTAGCCAGACGCTCTTTGAGGCTTTTACCCATAGTCAGGTAATCACGATGCGCACCACCCAAAGGCTCGGCTACGATATTATCAATCAGACCAAGGCTTTTGATGCGCTCAGCAGTAATACCCATCGCCTGAGCAGCTTCTTCAGCTTTTTCTGCGCTCTTCCAAAGAATCGAAGCACAGCCTTCTGGAGAAATTACGGAATAAGTAGAGTACTGAAGCATGTTAACGCGATCGCCAACACCGATTGCTAATGCCCCACCGGAACCACCTTCACCAATAACGGTAGCGATAATCGGCACTTCAAGGCGCGACATCACTTTCAGGTTACGGGCAATGGCCTCACTCTGGCCACGCTCTTCGGCGCCAACCCCTGGGAAAGCTCCCGGAGTATCAATAAAAGTAAACACTGGTAATGAGAAGCGTTCAGCAAGCTCCATGATGCGCTTGGCTTTACGGTAGCCTTCCGGACGAGACATACCAAAGTTGTGTCTAATTTTCTCTTTGGTATCACGCCCCTTCTGATGGCCAATAACCACCACAGGCTTATCGTTTAAACGAGCAACACCACCGACAATCGATGCATCATCAGCATAGGCACGGTCACCTGCCAACTCATCAAAGTCAGTGAAAATATTCTCAATATAATCGCGGGTATAAGGACGCTGCGGGTGACGCGCTAACTGCGCTACCTGCCATGGCGTTAGGTCAGAAAAGATTTGCTTAGTCAGGTCTTTTGACTTCTTTTTTAAGCGCTCAATCTCTTCGCTAATATTAATCTCGCTGTCTTCGCCCATCATGCGCAACTCATCGATTTGCGCTTCTAATTCAGCGATAGGACGCTCAAAGTCTAGAAAATTCAAACTCATGCCTTATAAAACTGTTAGTTAGTGGCGTATAAGGGGCAATATTCTACCCTTATTTGCTTTGATAATGAATGGTAACTTGACTGGTCTAAACTGTCAGCCTTTATCGTCGCAAAACATTAATAATTAGGCATTTTTGCTCAATCTAACCATAAACAGCCAAGCCATTCCTAAAATTGATTCAGTTCCGAATATGGCTATTCAGTGTTCAATATCCTGCTAAGATAGTGGCACTTTGACCCAGTAATCACCGAATATGCTAAAAGCGGCAACGATTAAAACCTACCAGCAAGCACGTCTGGCACGCGACCCGCGCTATGATGGGGCTTTCTTTGTGGCTGTTAAAAGCACCGGTATCTATTGCCGCCCAATCTGTCCTGCGCCTGCTCCAAAGGAGCAGAATGTCACCTATTACCAAAGCTCGGTTCAGGCTCAGGAAGCCGGCTACCGCCCATGCTTACGCTGTCGACCAGAAACAGCACCACAGTCGTCGGCATGGCTGGGCAATCAAGCCGTGCTCAGAAAGGCAGTCTCACGCATTCAGGCTGGAGCCTTAAATCAGCGCTCACTGAAAGACTTCAGCGAATCAATGGGCATTACTGATCGCTACCTCCGTAAACTGTTTCAGGAACACCTTGGGGTTTCACCGATTACCTATGCCAACCACTTGCGCCTGATGTTTGCCAAACAA
Source organism: Kangiella aquimarina DSM 16071 (assembly GCF_000374105.1). Lineage (GTDB taxonomy): Bacteria > Pseudomonadota > Gammaproteobacteria > Enterobacterales > Kangiellaceae > Kangiella > Kangiella aquimarina. Next base: position 1,148,115 of record NZ_KB893650.1, on the reverse strand, counting down.
CTGCTCCACCAGACCCAGCTACCGATTACCGATATAGCTTTCATAGCGGGATTTAACAGCGTCCGCCGCTTCAATGACAGCTTTAAAGCAACCATGCAACTGAGCCCGAGTCAGTTGCGCAAAACTCTAATCAATAAAAGAAGTGACACTGACCAGCAGGCGATTCAACTTAAACTTCATTACCGTCCGCCCTATGACTGGTCACTGATGCATGATTTTTTGCAACAGCGCGAACTATCAGCCATCGAAACAGTAACCGAGACCACATACAGCCGAAGCTTTAGTCTTGAAAGTTGCAGAGGGTTCTTTTCAGCCAAACACGACTCAGATGACTCATGCTTCCAGGTGGCTATTGAATTAGACGACATGAGTAAACTTTTGGAAGTTACCCATCATATACGTCGTGTATTCGATCTAAACAGCGACCTTGAAGTCATAGAAAGCTCATTGGCACAAGACAAAGCATTTAAACCATTAATTAAATCAGGACTGCGTCTTCCTGCCTGCTGGGATACCTTTGAAGCAGGCGTTAAAGCCATTCTGGGGCAGCAAGTTTCTGTCAAAGCGGCTTACACTCACACCGCAAGCGTCATCGAACAGTTGGGCAGCAACTACAATCACCAGTACAAACTGTTTCCAACAGCGCAGCAAATCGTCGATGGCGATTTAAGCTTTTTGAAAATGCCAAACAGCCGCAAACAGACGCTGCATAATTTTGCGCAGTGGTATCTCGATACTCAAGGCGAAGATTTATCGTCAATACTCAACATCAAAGGCATAGGCCCCTGGACCTATGCGTACATTAAATTAAGAAGCGGCATGGATAGCGATGCTTTCCCGGAAAAAGATCTTGGCGTCATTAAGGCCATGGAAAAATATCAACTTACAAGCAGTGAAACGTGGCAGCCCTGGCGCAGTTACGCCACCTTGCAACTGTGGCACAGCCTTTAAAAGAGCAAAATCATGAAATTACCTATCCATTATCAGCAATCACCCTGTCCATTTGGAACACTACATATATATGCAGATGAGCAGCATCTGAAAGCAGTTCTTTTCGAATCATGGAATAAAATATCGAGCCACGAAATCATCAACAAAAGCAATCACGTGATCGAGAAAACTCATCGTCAGCTGGATGAATATTTTAAGGGGCAAAGAATGAGCTTTGACTTACCACTCAAAGCAGAAGGCACAGAGTTCCAGCAAACCGTCTGGCGAACGCTGTGTGACATTCCCTTCGGAAAAACCTGGAACTACGGCCAGCTAGCTCATGCTATCGGCAACAAAAACGCCAGCCGAGCTGTTGGCGCAGCCAATGGTAAAAACCCAATATCGATCATAGTGCCTTGCCACCGCGTTATTGGTGCGAATGGAACATTAACGGGATATGCTGGAGGATTGGCAATCAAGGAATGGTTGTTAAGACATGAAGGGGTAATAGAGTAATTTACTACCTGTCATAACCCTTCACACTTCAATCACAGGTATCGAACTACCCTACTGATAAAAACTCAAGTTTATCAGTATGTCCGGTATCAATATTGTCTGGTTAAAACGTGATTTAAGATTGACGGATCATGAGCCACTGCAATTGGCCTGTGATCGGCCAGAGCCCTTTATATTACTGTACATCTTCGAGCCTTCACTGTTATCAGATCCTCATTATTCCACTCGCCATTGGCGCTTTGTATGGCAGTCATTGTGTGATATCGAGCAAAAGTTAAAGCCCTACGGTGGGCGGTTAGTTATCACTCAAGGCGAAGCACTGGACACACTGGAAGCTATTCGAAATGTTACTAATATCACGACCATTTTTTCCTACCAGGAAGTGGGTATTAATCGAACCTTTGATCGTGATATCAAGGTAAAGAGATGGTGCGAAAATCATCAAATTCAGTGGAGAGAATCCTCATACGGTGCCGTTATCAGAGGTGCAAGACATCGAAAGCAATGGGACGCGCACTGGAAGCAAGTCATGCGCGCACCGCTGGCTCAACCCAATCTTAAAAAAGCCATTTGGTATGAAGGAAAACTGAACCTGCCACCTGTGGACAGTCATCGATGGGAAAAACCAAATCCACAATTTCAAACTGGTGGCATGACGGTGGCTAAGCAAGTTTTGGAAGACTTCTTTGATCAACGCGGAAAATCATATTCCAAGTACATCTCCAAGCCTTTAGCAAGCAGAAATCATTGCTCGCGGTTATCGCCCTACCTTGCTTGGGGCAACCTGAGCCTGAGAGAGACATATCAGGAGCTATTGGCAAACTGGAACAGAACTGGCTGGCGGCGTTCTTTGTCAGCCTTATCATCAAGGCTGCACTGGCATTGTCATTTTATTCAGAAGTTTGAAAGCGAAACCGACATCGAACATCGCCCAATGAACATAGCCTATTTAGACTTCCCATATCGTTATGACGACACCGCTAAACAAGACTATCTCGCCTGGCGTAAAGGTGAAACGGGTTACCCTCTGGTCGATGCCTGTATGCGTTGCTTGAGAGAGACTGGGTATATCAATTTTCGTATGCGCGCCATGCTGGTCAGTTTTGCCTGCCATCACCTATTATTGGATTGGCGCTGGATCTCACACTATCTTGCACAATTGTTTTTAGATTTTGAGCCCGGTATTCACTATCCCCAGATTCAGATGCAAGCTGGAGTGACTGGTATCAATACCATACGAATTTACAATCCAACCAAACAGGCTCAGGAACATGATCCCGATGGAGAGTTTATCAAGCAATGGTGTCCAGAGCTTAGGGGATTACCAACAGAAATCATTCATACTCCCTGGGAAATGTCACCGCTTGAAAAGCAGCTTAATCCGATTACTTATCCTGACCCAATTGTTGAAATATCAGAAAGTGGTAAACGCGCCCGGGAGCTACTCTGGAGTTTTAGAAAGCATAATAGCGTCAAACAGGAAGCCAGTCGCATCCTGCAAACCCATGTTCGCCCCAGTAAAAGCTAATCATGCACAAGAAACCTCATCTACCGACTAAAACTTGCCCCGTCTGCAATCGCCCCTTTACCTGGCGTAAAAAATGGCAAAAATGCTGGGATGAAGTTGTATATTGTTCTGAGCGATGCCGCCGCAACAAGAAGATTCTTGAAAATTAGTTATTGTGACGCCCATACGGGCCGAAATGACCCTAATATGGTAGTTTTCATAGTGTTTCAAACACTAAAACAGGGATTTAGAAGGAATAACACTATGAATATTAAATTTTCCCAAGGGGTAGGAGTATTTGTAACTCTCCTTTTCGCACTGACGCTAAATACGGCAAGTGCGACACAGATTAAAAAAACTTCAATTAAACCAATCAAACCAACTACGACTATAAATACCAAAGCTATTAAAGATATTCAGAAAGTTAAAATGCTCAGCAATACAGAATATCAAAAAAAGCTTAAAGCACACCAAATAAAGGTTAAGTCTACAGCTGTCAAACCTCAGGCACAGGCCAATACCAGGCTAGCCAGTCAGAATAATCGATTCCGAGGCCCCTATGACTGCGATGATAATAACAGAGCCGTTAAACCGGGTGCTGTTGAAGCCTGTGATGGAATAGATAATGACTGTGATGGTGACGTAGATGAAGGTGTCACAGGAACTTATTTTCTTGATGCGGATGGTGATGGATGGGGTGATAGTAACCAGCCTTGGCTAGCCTGCAAACAAGAACCGGGTTATTCCGCCAGAGGTAATGACTGCAATGACAGAAGCAGACAAATATATCCAGGGGCCAGCGACACCCCCAATAATGGCATCGATGAAAATTGTGATGGACAACAATAAGGAGAAGGAACATGAAAAAAATTGTGACATTAATATTAGCTTCGATTACGTTATTTTTAACATCAACCATAGGTTCGACTCCTGTCTATGCAGATGCTGTTTCTGACGCGATTAAGTTTTGTAATGAGTATGAGCGAAGAACCGGTGTACGTTGCGAACAGCAACGATGCCCATGTGGTAGAACGACCAAGGAAGTTGAACGTTGGGATAGAGGTGGATTAAGACTCTCAGTTTGCGCCTGTGTCTCTAAAGCTGATCTTGAGGCAGCAGCCAATGCTGAACCGGAAATTCAGTGCCGCCGTGATGCAGACTGTAACGATGGCGTATTCTGTAATGGTCAGGAGATGTGTCGTTCAGGTCAGTGTAGACCGGGCACCAGTCCTTGTGACGGCGTAAGATGTTATGAGCGCGAAAAGATGTGTGAGAAAACCTGTGAAGACAAAGATGGTGATGGGTTCGAAGCAATACATTGCGGCGGGAATGACTGCGATGACAATAACCCTAATCGTTTTCCGGGTAACAAAGAAATCTGCGATTCGAAAGGCATTGACGAAGATTGTGACGCGACAACTGTCGGCGACTTAGATGCTGATGGTGATGGATTTATATCTGCAAGTTGTCGTTAAACTGATCGCTGCAACTAAAAAGGTGCTCTATGAGCACCTTTTTTTTATACTTATATTGGTCTATCACTCTGCCGTTGTCGGATCGATAATAGCAGCAACTTCGGAAACCCTATTGGCGGGAAAGCCGCCTTGTTGGGCATGGTCCTTAATCGCCTGCTCATTCGGTGCGATGTAAACGCAGTAGACCTTATCACCAGTGACATAGCTTTGTTGCCATTGGATTTGCGGCCCCATATCAGTAAGAACCGAGCAGGACTTTTGCGAAATACCTTTAAGATCATCTGCGGATAGTTGACCCGCTCCAGGAATGTCACGTTCAATTATGTATTTAGGCATATCAGACTCCTTGATAAATTAGTAAACAGATTATCCCTTAAATACCAAACGCAAAGCCTAAAAATATTATGTAAAAGACGAATCACACAATTCGTAATACAAGTATCTTCCTTGATGATTGTGCTGTCAAACCCAGACTAATAGATACAAAAAAATCAGCCAGATATGAGCCTATTAAGCTCCTGGCTGATTTTATTATATAGAGAGATTAACTAAGTGCTTTAATCAGCTCATCCGCTACAGCCGCAGAGGATGCTGGATTCTGCCCTGTAATTAATTGACCATCAACAACCGCCAATGATCCCCAGTCGTCCACTCTTTCATAGACACCGCCTTTTTCAACAAGCTGGTCTTCTAAAAGATATGGCACGACTTCAGAAAGACCAACGGCAGACTCTTCAGAGTTGCTGAATCCAGTAACTTTTTTTCCTTTAACAAGTGGCTCGCCACTTGCGTCCTTAGCATTAAGCAAAACTGCTGGAGCGTGGCAAACGGCGGCAACCGGTTTACCAGACTTAAAAAAGTTTTCAATAAGCTTTATAGAGTTTTCATCCTTGTGCAGGTCCCATAGTGGTCCATGGCCACCAGGATAAAAAATTGCATCATAATCATCAGCATTCATGTCACTCAGACGAACGGTGTTAGCTAATTGATTACGTGCTTCCTGATCGCTTTCAAAACGCTTGGTATCTTCCGTTTGAGCATCTGGTTCATGGCTTTTCGGATCAAGTGGTGGCTGACCGCCACGAGGCGAAGCAAGCGTGATATCCACACCCGCATCTTTAAGTCGATAATAAGGACTGGCAAACTCCTCAAGCCAGAAACCTGTCTTTTCGCCCGTATCACCCAATTGATCATGCGAGGTTAATACAAAAAGTACTTTCATTCGATCGCTCCTTAGGGTTTATATTCAAAGACACAAAAGATTATACAGAGCGAAATGTGAAAAACTAATGAGGATACTCAATAGTGAGTATTCGATAGCTTAATAGTAATTAGTTTAGTTAAAGGATTTTGAACTGTTCTAGGTTGGGTTAGAGCTTGCCTCGTAACCCAACAAATGCTTTTGGAAAAGTTTAGTTAGTCTGCAACCAAAGATATTTCGAAGGCATGAATAACACGTAAAAGACCGCTAATAGCACCTTGCCCCCTCTCAGACTTGAGCCTCCATTAAGTTTGACCTCGCTACCGGGGGGTACACTGACAGTAACTTTGTTCGAACGACACCAGTCTATTTTCAAATAGACTTCCTTTTCGCCCGGTGGCGTTTCGAATTCAATGGTCTCGCCATTTCCAACCTGTGCTACTTCTTCCCCATTACAGATAACTTTATACTTGCGAACCCTATCCGCATAGCCACTATCGCGGCTTATTGTAATCTTGCTCATTGTTATTCCTTTTGTAAAATTTAATCCAAACGTAATCTTCTTTAACTACGCCAATACATCTGAACTAATAGCAATTACTTCAAACGGCATGAAGTTTATTGGCAATTTAAATAGTGTGCAAGCCAGTGCTAGATGATTATTATTACCAGCAGGAATAAAGCCTGGATTCCGTGTCCTAGCACGGAATGGCTAAATCAAAGAGCAGATCCTGAATCTAGTTCAGGATGACTAAACTGTTTGGTTGGATCTATACTTGCACTGTTTCACTTTTCAGCTCTATGATTAACCAAAGCTTTAAATACTAGGAGACAATCATCCGTCCACATCACATAGCCTGGATAGTCTGTTTAGTTCCCATCATAGCCGCGCATGGAGCTTTATTCATTGGCCTATGGCAGGGGGTTGCCAACGAGTGTGTACCCTACTTTGAGGGATGCACTTCAATCAGCCGCGCTGCCCGAAATGGTGATGCGATATTTTTGTTTCGTGGATTGATGATGCCAACAGCGGCATTTCTGGTGATGTTCTGGTATTTAAAGTGTGTCTGGCTGAAAGAGCTAACCCATAAATCGCACAACACGATTTTCGTGCTAGGAACCATTGGCGCTGTGTTTTTAGTTCTATACGCAGACTTTCTTGGTACCGAAGGTGACTTTTATGAGTTTATGAGACGTTATGGAATCACCCTCTACTTTGCCATGACCATTCTGGCGCAGATGTTAAGCATTCGCAGCTTACAAAAGCTTGGCAATTCATTGGATAAAAAGATTCTACGGTATTTAACCATTCAATTTATTCTAATTACAGTTTACTGGGTTTTAGGTATTTCAAACGTCGTCATCAAAGCAACTGGAGTAAGCTGGGCCGATCAAGCAGAAAACATCATTGAATGGCACTTCGCCTTATACATGTCGTTCTTTTTTGGATTAACCGCCATGATGTGGAAACGAAGTGGCTTTCAATTTCAGTTCAGGATTAACAGATAAGCTTTTAATCACCTCAATCAACGCTCTCTTATTTTGCTCCAAAGAAACTCATCTTTACCGAGATTGTCTGAGTTTTTCTTTGCCAGATTTTCAAGCATGATATCAATCTGACTTTTATCAACCCAACGTCCATTAAAAAACACTCCTGATATCTTTCTAGTGTTATTAATATCCAACAAAGGGTTTTCATCAATCAAAACAAGGTCAGCTAGCTTACCAACTTCAACAGTCCCAACTTTATCATCAATTCCTAACCATGTAGCTGCCAACCTTGTTGCAGCTGCCAAGGTTTCTTCTGTGGTTAAACCAGCATCCACTAACAAGGTCAGCTCGTCATGTAATGAATAACCCCAAACTATACCTGAAGTGCCTGCATCGGTACCCGCTACCATGGGAACGCCAAGCTCTTTAAATGCTTTTACGAGCTTTACATGAAAATCAACCAGCTCATCATAGTAAGCAATTCTTTTTGGGGTTGTGCCTTGATTATATTGATTAGCAGTAATCCATTTGTCTTGCATTAATGGATGTACGTATTTAAAACTTGGAAGATCTCTTACAGCATCCAATGAGCGTCCCTGAGCAGCAATCCTTACCAGGTTCGATAGGTTAGGAGTAACCCAGGTGCCATTCTCTTTAGCCAATCTTGCAAGCTTATAAGCTTCTTCTTCAGTAAACTCATTGGCTTGCTTTGAAAACTCCTCTGCATGAGCTACTAAGCCAAAGTGAGGGACGAAGGCATCTTCACTCTTACCCTCGAAGGCATTGGGTATATGCCCCACCACCTTCATACCTTGTTTGTTAGCCTCATCCACAATCGCTTTGTAGGTTTCAATATTAAGCCTTGAGTAAACCTTGATAAATTGGTAGCCATCGCCTTTTGCGATGCGAACAGCCTGGCGCCCCTCGGACGGAGTAGTTGCCACTTTACTCGCATTGCTTCCATCAATTAACGCCGCCAACGCAATCCTGGGACCAGTGACATCGCCTTTAACGATTTCGTTTCTTTGCCCGAAATGCTCAACTCTACCGCTAAGTTCAAATGTGGTGGTAACGCCATTAGCAACGTATAACAACATAATATCTTGGTTGTCGAAGAAGATTGATGCCCCCTTGGTTGGGTAGTTATTTCCAGGGCTGCCATCTACTAGATTGTGAACGTGCATGTCTATCAGGCCAGGGATAAGCCACTTACCTTCACCATCAATAATCTTGGCATCATTTGGTATTTTTTCACCAATGGCTGAAATTCTATTATCAACAATTACAACTGTCGTGTTCTCGATGATCTCATTATCAACGGTCATTGGTATGATATTTACGTTAGTTAGAGCAAATGTTTTATTTTCTTCATTGTTCTTTCCCTGCGCAGCGTGCTGCTTGATTACGCAACCAGATAGCACAACCAATCCCACGCATAAACCTGCTATAAATCGTAAGTTATTCACTGAAAATTCCTCATTATCCTTTTTAATATTCGTTATTATTTCAATCTACGCATGTAAGATTGCTTTTGATACAAGGAGCGGGTTTCTAAATGTAAGATTTTATTTTGTTTAGCGACAGATATGTGAAAGAGAAATTCAGTGCAGGATGCCTGAATAATGTTCAGAGGTTATATCAAAAGAAAAAACCACATCGCCAAAACCGCCAAAAAATTGATGGTGAAGACCAAGCCTCTTAAGCGGATATTATTTGTCAATATCTGCACTGCGCTATGAATCAATCGGCCACCCACAAATATCCAAGCCAGCCATAATTGAAAAGTATCAGTATTACCTAACACGATTAACAGCAAACAGGTGATGTGGAAAAACAAAGGCCACTCGAATTGATTCGAGAGGTTTGCACTAAATTCGCGGTTCGATTGACGCCCAGTTTTCTTTTTTGCTCTTTATAACACCCCACACTGCAGGAGCACGAACAATCGTCAGCAAAACATAAAGAAAAGCAACCCACGCGATGTGGGCAGCCATTGGATAGAGAAGCAGTTGGTGTGTCATATTCGACGTCATAGGATGATTGTCCTTGTGCAGTCTTTAACTTATTGGCTCATTCACTTTAACCACTAGCTTGCCAAAGTTTTTGCCTTCGAGCATTCCCATGAACGCTTGCGGTGCCTTGTCCAGTCCTTCAACCATCTGCTCACGATAATGAATTTTTCCTTCCTTCAACCACTGCCCCATGTCTTGAGCAAATTCAGGATAACGGTCCCCATAATCGTCGAAGATAATAAAGCCCTGCATCTTGATACGCTTGACTAACAAGGTACCCATCAACATACCCATTCTGTCTGGCCCACTAGGTAGTTCAGTGGCGTTATACTGGGAAACTAAACCGCACAGCGGAATTCTTGCCTTGGTGTTTAAAAGTGGCAACACTGCATCAAACACTTTTCCGCCAACGTTTTCATAATAAACATCAATACCATCAGAGCATGCCTTCGCTAATTGCTCGGCAAAATCATCGGCCTTATGATCAATACAGGCATCAAAACCTAATGTCTCAACTGCAAAACGACATTTTTCTTCACCACCGGCAACACCAATCGCCTTACAGCCTTTAATCTTTGCAATTTGGCCAACCGTTGCGCCAACAGGCCCGGTAGCCGCTGCCACCACCACAGTCTCATCCTTCTTAGGCTGGCCAATATCTAACAGCCCCATATACCCCGTAAACCCAGGCATTCCCATAATGCCCAAGGCATAAGACGGATTAGAAGGGTTCTTGCCCAGCGGCATAACGTCTTTACCATCCGAAACGCTGTAATCCTGCCAACCATTCTGGCTCAAGACCCAATCACCGACCGCAAACTTATCATTGTTGGAAGCTTCAACCTGAGACACCGTACCGCCAACCATCACCTGGTCTAACTCGACCGGATCGGCATACGACTTGGCATCATTCATGCGACCGCGCATGTATGGGTCTAAGGACAAATAAATAGTTTTTAGCAGTATTTCGTCCTCTTTTGGTTCTGGCTTAGCCGATTCCACTAGACGGAAATCATCATCGGTAGGAGCCCCTTTCGGGCGCGAAGCTAATAAGATCTGTCTGTTGTTTGTCGACATAGGTCGTCCTCTAAATTTATTAACATAACGTTTACATGAACTGCGTTTGTTATGTACTAATTTCTGCAATGCACTCTTCTCTTATAGCCCAGATTCTTTCAAACTCAACTTTACTATAGTTATTGCGAATAAAATTTTTATGGAAATTTAACTTTATCTCGCCAATTTCATTGGGCTTTATAGAAATTTCAGAAAAGAATTTGTTTATCGGTTCGTCGGCTTGCACACTGTATCTTGTAAAATCAAGCCGTTCATCCTGATACCGAAGATAACAGTGTGCTTCAGGAATATATTCAACGTTATGCTTTAGCAAAACTTTACCAACCCCTGAAGTATTCTTTCCTGTCATAGGGTAAATACCCACTACCAAATCGATATCAATCAAAAGTTCATCTGCTAGTGCTTTCAGTAAAGCATGTTTTGTACTACAAGCACCTCGACTTTCAGTTAGCACAAGTTTCCAATTAGCTCTGTCAGAAGTTCTTCCGTAAGGCAGTTTCCATACATAATCACATGCAGCGTGAAAACTAGAAATACCACGCTCAATAAACTCTTTTGATAATTCCTCACTGTAATCGAGTTTTTTATTAGGTATCAAATTTAACACTTCACTTCCTTAAGCAAATACCGCTTTCTTATACGAATTCGTATCATAAGACTCTATTATCATTAGTCTCTTTATACAAGTATCGATTCCGCTCGGTAGCATGCATGTTCTCCAATTTGCCACCATTGGTATTAGTGAAATGTTTTAGAGCAGATTCTGAATTTCTCAGGAGCTCTACCGTCGTCACAGTCCAGAATGACAATACTAGAATGGTGGTCATATAACCCATTGATTATTATAGCCATGTCGCTTTGTTGTCACCCCAATGTCGCTCATCCTTCGCGAAGATGTCGTGTTATACTTGGCCTGGAATTTCCATAATTCAGGCTCACCGCTGTATCAGCCAGCGTTACTACTAAACACACAAACGGATTGATTATGATTGTTAGAAAATTGAGATTGAAAAGAGGTTGGTCACAAGAGCACTTAGCCGAGTTGATGGGTGTTAGCACTCGTACGATTCAGCGGATTGAGCGTGGCCAGACTAAGCCCAGTCTTGAAACTCAAAAGTCATTAGCCGCTGTGTTTGAGGTTGATATAGCAACATTTGAACCGTCCATAGCAATGGACAGCACAGGAGAGCCTGATATGAACACCACCAATACCAATGAAACGACTCAAGAAGCTCAACAAGGCGCGAAACCTAAGCCAGCTGTTGAAACTGTTAGCAATGAAGAAGCTGAAGCAATGGAGTACGTAAAAGGGATTAAAGACTTTTATGGACATTTACTGTTCTTCATCATTTTTACTGTCATCTTCATTTTTACGGGGAAAATTTCTGAGATGTTAATCCCGTGGGGAGCCTGGGCATTGGGTCTTACCATCCATGGATTGCAGGCCTTTGAGGTCATCAACCTTTTCAAGATCAATTGGGAAAAGAAGATGGTGGAAAAGCGCTTAAAGAAAAAGTTGTAATTAGTCATCATAGTGAGCAGACTCTAAGTCTGCTCCACTTTAACAGTCACTTTAGATGAATTGGATTTTCAGCCTCATCATTCTAGTCGCAGCCATATTTCTTATAGGCTTCGCATTCATAGCTGTTATCAAACCTGCACCTGCAAAGCACTTCTTGCGACAGTTTGCCTCATCTAGCCAAGCACATTACAGCGAACAGCTGGTTCGAATCATCTTTGGTTTATCCTTGATTCTCTACTCACCGCAGATGTTATACAGCGAAGTCTTTTTCTATTTTGGTTGGTTACTGGTGGTTACCAGTATCGGGTTATTGTGTATTCCCTGGTGGTGGCACAAAAAGTTTGCTGATAAAATTATTCCCTGGGTAATTCGATTACTTCCTATATATGCAATTGGTTGTTTAGTGTTGGGTGGTGCTTTGGTTTATGGGGTATTGGGATAAAGAAGATTTTGTTGGGATTCGCGTTGCTCATCGCCAACCTACTTTTAGTCAAATTAAAGGCACCCGTAGGCTGGTGATGTACCCCTAGGGCAGGATCAACGAAGTGAATCCCAGCAGATTTATCTAATACTCCACTCTTGCATCAACACAGCCGGGGATGTGTTTGAGGCTGAACACTAATGAATCAACTGGCTGTACGCACCAGTCTTCGCTCATGACGAAATCACCGGCGATTTGTTTTTGTTGGTACTGGAAGTTGATAATTACTGGGCAGGCGCCGTCGCGGTTTTGGCTGATTTTTTCTTCAAGCTCGACCATGGTGTCTGGGCCGATGATGGAGTCGGAGATGGTGATGACGATTTTTTTGCAGTATTGTTCTCGCGCCTGTTCAAATGACATGACGCTATTAGCGCTGACGCTGGTGCCGCCAGAATAATCATCATGGCGCGCTTCGCCATCAACCACAATGACATTATCGCGGCTCAATAAATGGCGGTAGGTTTCAAAAGTTTCAGCATAGACTGTGACATCACAACGACCGGACTTATCGTCCAAAGTGAGAATCGCCATTTTATCGCCGCGCTTAGTATTCATGACGCGCATGCCAACAATCAAGCCTACCACTCTTGCTGAATTACCACGCCCGGTTGGTTGCAGGTCACGCAGTCGGGTAATGCTCATTTGTTTAATTTCTGGAATGTAACGATCGATTGGGTGACCTGTCAGGTATAATCCCAATGTTTCTTTTTCGCCTTGCAGAACCTGTTCATCAGTCCACGGCTTAACACGAATATATTGATGCTGTTCGGTGGCGGTTGTGGTGACGACGCTTCCAAACAAGTCGTCCTGCCCTGCTGCCTGGCTTTTATTAAACTGCTCAGCAGCTTTTACCGCCTCATCGAGCGAAGCCATCAACGTTGCGCGATTCGGCCCTATAAGGTCCATCGCGCCAGCACGAATCAAGGCTTCTAAAGTACGGCGGTTGGCTTTTTTCAGGTCAACTCGACTACAGAAATCGAACAGGTCTTTGTATGGGCCATTGGCTTCACGTTCTTTGACGATGCTTTCGATAGCACCCTCACCAACTCCTTTAATGGCACCGATTCCATAGACGATACGACCTTCTTCATCCACCGAGAAACGGTACTGCCCTTTGTTCACATCTGGCGGCGTAATGGTTAGTCCGCTGTTCTGCGCATCTTCAACATAGGTAACAACCTTGTCGGTATTATCCATATCGGAGGACATTACCGCAGCCATGAAGGCTGCCGGATGATGCGTTTTCAGCCATGCGGTCTGATACGCTACTAATGCATAAGCAGCCGAATGCGACTTATTGAAACCATAACCGGCGAATTTTTCTACCAGGTCGAAAATCTTCATGGCCAGATCGCCATCAACACCATTCTTGATCGAGCCTTCTTTGAAGATACTACGCTGCTTCTCCATCTCTTCGGGCTTTTTCTTACCCATGGCACGACGCAAAATATCCGCGCCGCCAAGCGTATAACCAGCCAAAACCTGAGCAATCTGCATCACCTGCTCCTGATAGAGGATGATGCCGTAGGTCGGTTCGAGAATTTCTTTTAGGGATTCATGTTGATAATGAGGATCTGGGTAAGAAACTTTCTCGCGTCCGTGTTTACGATTGATGAAGTTATCAACCATACCTGACTGCAACGGACCCGGACGAAACAGAGCAACCAGTGCGATAATGTCTTCAAAACGGTTTGGTTTAAGACGCTTAATCAGATCCTTCATACCGCGTGATTCAAGCTGGAAAACTGCTGTGGTATCTGCGCGTTGCAGCAAATCGAAAACCTGCTGATCTTCGGTATCAATCTTCGCAATATCGATTGGGTCTTCGCCTTTCTTGGCGATAATGGCGTTGGCCGTTTCAAGTGCCCAGTCAATAATGGTCAGGGTTCTTAGACCCAAAAAGTCAAACTTGACCAGACCGGCACTTTCCACATCGTCTTTATCAAACTGAGTAACAATATTGTGACCAGTTTCATCGCAATACAGCGGCGCAAACTCTTCCAGATCATTCGGTGCGATAACCACACCACCGGCGTGCTTACCGGCATTTCGAGTGACGCCTTCCAACTTACGCGCCAAATCCCACATCTCACGAACGTCTTCATCTTCTTCGTACAAGCGTGGTAATTCTGGTTCCTGCTCAAATGCTTTTTCCAGCGTCATCCCTACTTCGAAAGGAATCAACTTGGCCAGCTTATCGACGAAACCGTAAGGATGACTCAGTACACGACCAACGTCACGAATAACCGCCTTGGCGGCCATAGTACCGAAGGTAATAATCTGCGAAACACTGTTTCGGCCGTAACGTTCGGCCACATAATCAATGACTCGATCGCGTCCTTCCATACAGAAGTCGACGTCAAAGTCGGGCATCGATACACGTTCAGGATTCAGGAATCGCTCGAAAAGCAGGTCGTATTCCAGTGGATCAAGATCGGTAATCTTCATGGCATAGGCCACTAAGGAACCGGCACCGGAACCACGGCCGGGGCCAACCGGTACGCCATTATTTTTGGACCATTGAATAAAGTCGGCAACGATCAGGAAGTAGCCCGGGAATCCCATTTGATTAATAACGTCTAGCTCAATCTGTAAACGCTCATCATATTCCTTGCGGATTTCTGCAAAGTTCTCTGCATTGCGGTCATACAATTGGTCAAGTCGTTCTTCGAGGCCGTCTTTGGAGACCTTCTCAAAGTACTGTTCAATGGTCATGCCTTCAGGAATGGGGAATTCCGGCAGGAAGTACTCGCCTAGACGCATATCCAAATTACAGCGCTTGGCAATTTCTACACTGTTTTCTAGCGCTTCTGGAATATCTTCAAACAGCTCAACCATTTCGGCTTCGCTGCGCAAATATTGCTGCTCACTGTAGTCTCTTGGACGACGAGGGTCAGCGAGAACACGTCCCTGGTTAATGCACACACGAGCCTCATGGGCATCGAAATCTTCTTTGTGCAGGAATCGCACATCGTTAGTAGCCACAACAGGTGTGCTAGCGCCTTGCGCTAAACCTATCACCTGATGAATGTATTCATTTTCTTGTGGACGACCAGTACGCTGCAGCTCCAGATAGAAGCGATCTTTAAAATGATGATTCCAGAAACCCAGGTTTGATGCTGCCTGATCCATATTGCCAGCAAGGAGTGCCTTACCTACATCCCCTTGACGTCCGCCGGAAAGAATAATGAGCCCTTCGGCAAACTCGGGTAGCCATTCTTTTTTTGCAAGAGGTAAACCACGATGCTGGTTTTTAAGGTAGGCACGAGAAATAAGATACTTGAGATTGAGGTAACCGGTATTGTTCATGCACAAAGCCGTGACACGAAAATGGTCGTCCTCATCATTAGGATTCTGAATTAATAAGTCAGCGCCTGCTATCGGCTTTATGCCCGCGGATACTGACTGGGAATAGAACTTGACCAGGCCACACATGTTCATCTGATCGGTCATGGCGATTGCCGGAATATTCTGTTCCTTACAATGCGCGATCAGTGGCTTAACCCGCACCACACTATCCACCATAGAGTATTCGGTATGCATTTTAAGGTGAACAAAGCGTGGCGTCATAGTTTTCTGTCTGTTGGCTCTTGTCGTTATGAGATATTAATTATTGGTATGAACTGACTTATTATAAAAGCCAGTAGAATTGTTTCCAGTGTTTTAATTGATTTGTTATTTTTATATTATTTTTCAATAATTTAGAATCAACACTTAAAATTCGAGCATTTTCTGGACTGGCGCATAGGAACGACGATGAATGGGAGTGATACCTAACTTTAAAATCGCCTCTCGATGCTGCTTGGTAGGATAACCTTTATGCTTGGCGAAACCATACCCCGGATAAACCTGCTCCATTTCAGCCATCTCAGTGTCTCTTGCAACCTTTGCCAAAATTGATGCAGCGCTGATTGCCGGTTCCTTACTATCACCTTTAATGATAGCTTCCATTCGACAATCCAGTTCAGGGCAGTGGTTACCGTCAATTAGTGCAAGTTCAGGAGCATGCTGAAGCGATTCTACGGCCCGTTTCATGGCCAGCAAGCTGGCCTGCAAAATATTGATTTGGTCAATTTCTTCGACTTCGGCTCGAGCTATTGACCAAGCCAGAGCTTTTTCCTTTATCTCAATAACAAGCGCTTCGCGACGCTTCTCAGTCAACTTCTTAGAATCTGCAAGTCCTTCAATAGGCTTGGCAGGATCGAGAATTACCGCTGCCGCGACTACCGGTCCCGCTAGAGGGCCTCGCCCTACCTCATCAACACCTGCAATTAATATTGTTTGTTCCATAGACTATTTTTTATTTATGAAATGGGGTTAGCGTGTGTTATTCAGCCACCACTGGGTAATAGAATTAGCTGCGTAAACATCTGCATCCTTACGCAATTTGCTGTGCCATTCTTCGAATACAGCCTTAGTTTCCTGCCAGCGTTGGCCATCATCTTCCAGCCATGCACGGACTTCTGCAAAAATATTGTCTGGCGTACATTCGTCCTGTATCAACTCTGGTATCAAGGGCTTTTTAGCCAGCAAATTAGGAATGGCGAAAGTATCGATGATCAGTAATTGTTTAAATATCTGATAACTGAAACCGCCAACTTTGTACGCCACTACAGTAGGACGTTTTATCAGCATCGCTTCCAGAGTTGCAGTACCTGAAGCCATCACAACCAAATCACTGGCAGCCATACAATCTCTCGATTGCCCATCAAATAATTGAATATCAGGCGCATCTCGGGTGTCTTGCAACAATGCTTCAAATTGCTGTCGGCGAGCCTGGTTTGCCATTGGCGCAATAAATTGGGTGTCTGGATAATAATCCTGAATCAGTTTTACCGTATCGATAAAATCCTGCCCAAGGAACTTCATCTCTGACCCACGACTTCCCGGCATAATACAAACAACTCGCTGGTCAGCCGAATAAGATAATCCTAAGCGCTGTCTGGCTTCTGACTTATCCATCTCCATTGGGATCTGATCGGCCAACGGATGACCCACACAGAAGTTATCAATCGCATGTCTCTGATAAATATCCTGCTCAAAAGGAAACAGACACAACATCAGATCGGTAGCTTTACGGATTTTGAAAATACGTTTCGGACGCCAGGCCCAAACTGACGGGCTGACATAATGAATCGTTTTAATATTATTGGCTTTTAACTTCTTTTCCAGACCAATATTAAACTCAGGGGCATCGATACCGATAAACATATCAGGCGGTGATTCAATCCAGCGTTTGGCCAGTTCACGCCTCATTTTAAGTAATTCTGGAAGTCTTTTCAGAATTGGAACAATCCCCATTACCGCCAGAGATTCCATCGGATATAGGGATTTGCAGCCCCCGGCTTGCATCAAATCGCCAGCAATGCCTTCAAACTCGGCATGAGGGAAGTGTTTTTTTAGCTGTTTAATTAGGCCTGCACCTAAGATATCGCCAGATGATTCTCCGGCGATTATGGCAATCTTGGTCACTGATTCTGCTACGGTATTATCAGCAAAAGGCGATGTTTGCATCGCTATACCCCTTTATTATTTTTAACTTAAGCAGACCAGATATCTACGACAGCTTTGCTTTAAACAACTTAACGCAAAATACCTCGGTTCGCATTCTGCAAAAATTCTATCATTTGTTGCACATGCGGATCGGAACTTTCCGACATTTCAGCAATTGCTTCTTCGGTCTTCAGTGACTTACGGTAGATACTTCGGTAGGCACGCTTGAGCTCGCTGATACTCTCCGCAGAGAAGCCACGGCGCTTAAGGCCTTCTGAATTAAGGCCATAGGGCGCATTTTCAGCGACCAAAACAAACGGTGGAATATCTTTACTGATGGCACAATCCATACCAATAAAGGCATGCGCGCCAATCTTGCAGAACTGATGAATCTTGGCAAATCCGGAAAGAATGACATGATCACCAACATGAACATGCCCGGCAAGAGTCGCATTGTTCGACATGATGATGTTATCACCCAGCACACAATCGTGTGCTATGTGAGTATAGGCCATAAACCAGCCATTATTGCCAATACGCGTTTCTGAATTATCCTGTACTGTACCTCGATGCACAGTGCAGCACTCGCGGAATACATTTCCATCACCAATAATGGTTCGAGTGGGCTCGCCCGCATACTTCTTATCCTGATTTTCTTCACCAATTGAAGAAAACTGGAAGAAGCGGTTATTTTTACCAATCGTGGTGTAGCTTCCAATAACGACATGAGGACCAACTACAGTCCCAGAATCAATGGAAACCTCTTTACCAACAATTGAGTATGGGCCAATTTCTACGTCTTCAGCAATGTTTGCTGATGGGTCAATAATGGCGGTTGGATGGATCACACAATATCCTTCTTTGCACACATGAGTTCAGCGGAACACACTACTTTACCGTCAACGGTAGCCTTGGCAGCGAATTTCCACATATCGCGCTTACGCTTCAAGACAGTAACCTCCATCACCAACTGATCGCCTGGCTCAACAGGTTTCTTGAAGCGTGCATCGTCAATACCAACAAAATAAAACAAAGAGTCATCTGTTGGCAAATCTTCGGTAGTCTTAAATGCCAATATACCACTTGCCTGAGCCATCGCCTCAAGCATTAAAACCCCTGGAAATACTGGACGGTGCGGGAAGTGGCCCGGAAAGAATGGCTCGTTTACCGTAACATTCTTAATCGCTTTCAAATACTCCCCTGCTTTGTAGTCAACCACTCGGTCAACTAACAAAAAAGGATAACGATGAGGCAAATGCTTCATTACTTCATAGATATCCATCGAATTCATTTCTGTAAAATTGTTATCACTCATCTTTATCTTCTCTTGAGTCTTTTAGCTGTCCTAATTCTTTTTCCAGCTGTTTTAGTTTACGCCACATCTCATCCAGTTGCCTGAACCGTACGGCGCTTTTATGCCATTCCTTGTTAGACTGGAATGTTGTACCTGAAGAATAGGCTCCAGGCTCCGTAATTGATTTATTCACAAAAGTTGTAGCTGTGATATGTGCTTTATCACATACCTCAAGATGGCCAATTATACTCACTCTGCCAGCTATTGTGCAGTGCTTTCCAATAGTAGTACTGCCAGCAATTGCCGTACAGCCAGCGATAGCTGTGTAATCACCAATGACAACATTGTGTGCAATATGAATATGGTTATCGAGCTTAACCCCTGTTCCGATAATGGTATTTTCGAGAGCACCGCGGTCTATAGCTGTATGTGCACCGATTTCCACTGAGTCCCCTATGATAACGCTACCGACCTGAGGAATCTTTACCCATTCACCCTTGTCATTGGCATAACCGAAACCATCTGAGCCAATCACTGCATTAGCGTGAATAATACAATCCTTGCCTATTTCAACTGCATGATAGATAACCGCATTGGGATATATTAAGGTGTTGGAACCAATTTTGACGTTTTCACCAATTACTACGCCCGCTCCAACTACCGCATTATCACCAATCTCAGCTCCTTCCTTAATCACCGCATTAGCATCAACAGTTACATTAACGCCCAGTTGAGCTGATTCGGCAATTATAGCGCTTGATGAAATGCACTGCTTGGGACGAGGAGTTGTATCAAAGAGCTGAGCAACTTTTGCATAACCAAGATAGGGGTCTTGCATGACCAGCAAATTACCACTTAACTGCTCAGCAATAGCAGAATTAACTATCAATGCCGAAGCATTGCTACTTTCTACATGACTTAAATACTTTTTGTCGCTTATAAAGCTCAGCTCACCTTTTTGCGCCTTATTTAACGGCGAAACCGCAGTTATTGCTAACTGCGGTTCACCTTTAAGCTCAGCGCCAATGTGCTCAGCGATTTCTTGAAGTGTCTTTTGCAAACCTTTGACTACCTGAATATACCCTTATTAAGAATAATACTACTCACTTATCAAACGGTTGCAATATTTTTAAAGCTTTATTGGCTTATTTTGATAACTCAGCAAGAACCTGATCGGTTACTTCTGGTACAGAGCTATCAATGTATGGTGCTGATTGACGGTCTAATAAAATGTTAAAACCACCTTTTTTAGCAACAGACTCAACAGCAGCTCTGATTTGATTGCCCAATTTAATCTGTTCTTCACGACTACGTTTCTCAACGTCTTCTTTAAAAGCGGCTTCCTTTAACTGGAAATCAGACATTTTTTGCTGAATCGCACGCTTCTTTTCAGTAGCTTGGGATTCTGACATGGTTGCTACGTTATTGATGTATTCTTGACGAGCAGTTTCAATTTCTTCACCTAAACGCTTCAACTCATTTTCACGTCCAGAAAATTCTTTTTTCAACTTTTGATTGATTGCATCTTTTTGTGGGACTTTAGCCATAACTTCACCAAAGTTTATAATACCAATTTTAGTCTCAGCATTTGCCAACATTGGTACGCTTGCCACAACAAATAAAATAACAGCTAATAATTTTTTCAAAATATTTCTCCAATAATTTTAATTAAAATGTTCGACCAATTGTAAAACTAAAAGTTTCTGTGTCGTCATAAGGTTCACTTTTTAAAGGTCGAGATAAACTAAACTGCAACGGGCCCATAGCTGAATACCATTGCAATGATATTCCATATGAAGCCCTGTAATCCTTGTAATCACTATAATCAGGAACAAACTGTAGAAGGCTATTTTGTTCAATATTTAAACCTTCAAATCGCTCCGCGTCAAACTTTGTATCCCAGACATTACCAACATCAACAAAAAAGCTGGTTCTTACATTAGAGTTATCTTCTATAAATGGGGTCGGGAAAATCAATTCAAATGAATTCAAGAAACGAGCATTACCTCCTACCGAATATCTTCCTATGAAGAGCTGGTCATACTCACTTGGCAAAATTACGGTAGTATTTCCTGCACCTGGTATCGGGCTGGGCACGCTCTGAGTTGTACGAATCCTTTGAATATCTCTGGGGCCGATTGTATTAGTTTCAAATCCCCTTAAAGATGAGCTACCACCACCATAAAAGTTTTGGAAGTATGGTAAATCCTCTGTATCACCATATCCATCTCCATACGCTAGTCCACCACGAATAGAGAAAATCCATCCATCATTAGATATTGGGAAGTAATAGTCATAATCATAGGTGGCTTTGTAGAACTCCAAATCTCCGATTGAGGTGCCTACATCTAAACCATAACGGTGACGAGTACCTTTTGAAGGAAAAATTGCGCGATTCAGTGAGTTAATACTATAACCTAAATTAACTGAGAAAATATCAAACTCAACGTCTGTATCTACTCTTGCATCACTCCCAAGCAATTCAAAGAAGTCTATTACTCTCTGAGAGTTTGTGATAGGCGAGCTGAGTTCATTCTTGGATACATTAAAGCCAACATTGAAAGTTGAAAACTCACCAGTAGGTAAAAAAACGTTGGTCCCAAAACCAATGGTGTCTAAGCTTTGTGCGATTAAATTTAATTTTCCATAGTCAGTTTCACTGAAGTTAATATTAGAAGATAAACCAATACCATCTTGAGTAAAATAATTATCAGTATAATTCAACCTGATACTTTTTATTGCTTTATTTGTATTTAGCGCTAAACCTACTGAATTACCTGTACCCATAAAGTTACTGTGTGATAACTCTCCATTAATGCTCATTCCATAAAAGTCATTGTAACCCAAGCCTCCACTAACTTGAGCAGCACTTCTTTCTTGAACCTCAAAAATCACATCAGCTCTATCAGTGCTTCCTTCCTTTTTTACAGTATCAACCTTAACGCTTTCTAGATAAGGTAATCTTTGTAACCTAATTTTAGATCTTTCCACCAAAGCCGAAGATAGGGAGCCACCCTCCTGGACCCTTACCTCGCGCCTTAAAACATTTTCATCTGTAGAAGTATTCCCTTTAAAACCAATGCGATCAACATAATAACGCTCCCCTGTATTTATAAAGACTCTCAACTTTGCTTCAGGGGTATCTTTCGAAAGTTCAGGTATCGTTCTCACTTCAGCAAATGCATAACCATAAAGCCCTAAAAATTGTTTAATCTGTTCTTCAGCGAATGTCATGGCCGCTGCAGAGTAAGTATCTCCAGCTTTTAGAGGAATTAGATTTTTAAATGTTTCAACATCAAAGTTAAAATCACCCAAAACATCTAACTCCGAAATGGTATACACCTCACCTTCATCAACAACGATAGTGATATATATATCTTCTTCATTATTTGCTAATGAAATTTCTGTAGAGGTAATTTTAAATTGTAAATATCCACGGTCTTTATAAAAAGATGTTAATGTCTCAAGATCCTTTTCAAGAGTTGTACTACTGTATTTATTATCATCAGTGATAAAAGTTAAAAACCCACCAGTTGTTAGCTCAAACTGAGATAGTAATTTATTATCAGGAAATACATTATTACCAATAATATTAAACTCTTTAATCTTAGCCGAACCACCCTCATTGATGGTTAAATGTAACTGAACACGGTTACGTGACAACTCCGCTAACTTCTTTTCAACACTGATATGGTAATGCCCGTTCGAATAGTACTGATTGGCAATTTCCTGCTCAATTTTTTCTAGAACAAAGCTGTTGAGTACTTCTCCTTTGGAGATCCCAGCTCCTTCCATACCCTCAAGCAGCTGTTCGGTTTTTAAGACCTTGTTGCCTTTGATAATAATGTCTGTGATAACAGGACGTTCAACCACTATGGCTTTAAGTGTATTACCCTCTTTCTCTAGCTTTACAAAATCAAAATTACCGCTCTGATGAATAGCTCGAATAATTCCTGGGACACGTGCATCGTCAAGGGTTTCACCTACACGAATAGGTAGCTCTGTAAAAAATGAGCCTAACTCTACCCTTTGCAATCCCTCAACCTGAATGTCTTCTACAACGAAGGGCTCGATTGCGCCTGCTTTGGAAAAAAGTGCAGATAATACTAAAGCCGTAACTGTTTTTGTTATCAAACGCATTGATTGTTCTCTATTGGTTTATTCGGTTTATATCGAAAAATAGCGCAATCGCCATGATTGTCAGCACTAGTATGATGCCAACTCTCATACCAAGTTCCATAATTTTTTCAGAGACAGGCTTGCCACGAACAAGTTCGACAAGATAGTACATTAAATGACCACCATCCAGCATTGGGATTGGCAAAAGGTTCACGAAGCCTAAATTGACGCTTATCATAGCGAGATAAAGCAAGAATGCAACCATTCCAGCCTGTGCAGTCTGGCCTGCACCCTGAGCAATGCCAACGGGCCCACCCAGATTTTTGATTGAGAGTTTTCCAGTCACCAGCTTACCGAGAAAACTACCTATTCGCTCGATCATGACCCAGGTTTGTTCAGTTCCCTTACCAATAGCACCAAAAAAGTCATAGTTGATGACGTTATAGCTTTGAAACCCAGGACTAATCCCTACAAAACCTATATTGGGATCTCGCTCGTTCGGTTGTGGTGTAACGGTTAAGTGCTGTTGAGATCCATTCCTTAATACAACCAGCTCCAGCGGTTTATTTGGGTTATCCTCAATAAACTCAACCAGCTCGCTCCACAGAGTGATGTTTTGGCCATTGACCGACAGGATCTGATCCTGTGCTTTTAGCCCACCCTTATCGGCTGGCAAGTTTTTAACAACTGTACCCAATTTAGGAGGACCATTTACTGGACCAAAATCGAGCCCCAGGCTATCAAAAATAGTACCCTCGTCTGGCTCCTGCCATTGACTCACATCTAATGTAACGATCGTTGGATCCTGTCCGATAGGCTTCACTTCAACGTCAATGGTTTTGTCATCGGCGATATGATCTACAAATGCAAAGACCGCATCTTCCAGGCTTTTTACAGGAACCCCATCCACTGCCAGAATTTCACTGTTTTCAGGGAAATTGGCCTGTGATGCTACAGTATTTGGTAAAACATCCGTAACAAATGGCTTTCCAACCGCTATGCCCATCATATACACAGCCGCATAAACCAATATGGCTAATAGAAAGTTTGCCATGGGCCCTGCCAAAACAATCAAGATTCGTTTCCACACTGGCTGGCGGTTAAATGCGTAAGGCAGGTCTTCTTCGGCTACGTCACCTTCTCGCTCATCAACAAACCGCACATAGCCGCCTAAAGGGATTGGGGCAACAACAAACTCAGTTCCATGCTTATTGGTGCGCCCCCAAATTGGTTTGCCAAAGCCGACCGAGAACCTTAGCGCTTTTACGCCAAGTTTTTTTGCAACCCAATAGTGTCCCCACTCATGAAAAGTGACCAGCACTCCAAGCAGGATTAACAAGCCAAAAATACTGTATAAAAAATCCGTCATTCTTAATAAGTTCTCAATCTTTTGCCCGTCAATGCGGGTATATTAATTTGCAGCAAATCCATCGACAATATGCTGTGCTCGGTCTCTTGCCTGCTTGTCAGCGTCCAGTACTGAATCTAAGTCAATCACTTCAGCATACACAGTTTCAGTTAATGTCTGCTGAATAACCACTGCAATCTGATCAAAGTTTATTTTTTCGTCTAAAAAAGCCGCAACGGCAACTTCATTAGCTGCATTCAATCGGGCAGGTGTATTACCACCCTGCTCCATGGCTTCTTTCGCTAGCTTCAAGCAGGGGTAGCGCTCATAACTTGGTTGCTCAAAGGTCAACTGACTTATCTGCATGAAATCAAGGGGCTCAACGCCTGCACTAATCCTTTCAGGAAAAGCCAGAGCATGCGCAATTGGTGTACGCATATCAGGATTCCCCATCTGCGCCAATACAGAACCATCCTGATAGCGAACCATCGAATGTATTATACTTTGCGGGTGCAGAACCACTTCTATTTGCTGAGGCTGAACATCGAATAACCAGCAGGCCTCGATCAATTCCAAACCTTTATTCATCATAGTGGCTGAATCTACAGAAATTTTTCGTCCCATTGTCCAGTTCGGGTGAGCGCAGGCTTCATCAGGACTAATCACAGAGAATTCAGCCAGTGGCTTCGTTAAAAATGGTCCACCTGAACCGGTCAGAACAATATTATGGATACCGCAGGATTGGATGCCTCGCGCAACAAAATGTTCCGGTAAACATTGGAATATAGCATTATGCTCGCTATCTATTGGCAACAGAGTGGCACCACTTTCTTTTACTGCCTGCATAAAAATAGCACCAGACATCACCAATGCTTCTTTATTAGCCAATAAAACTTTCTTAGCTGCTTTTACTGCTGCCAAAGTTGGTAATAGACCTGCTGCACCGACGATTGCAGCCATAACTGTATCTACATGGTCATGGCTGGCCACCCAGGCAAGCTGCTCGTCACCGACTAAAACCTTGCTAGAAACATTATGCTCAGCAAGTCTGATCTGTAGTGACTCTGCATGCTCTGAACTTGTGAGTACGGCGTACTCAGGTTCAAATTCAACACACTGTTTAAACAACAAATCAATGTTTTGATTAGCCGTCAGTGCAAAGACACGGTAGCGCTCTGGATGACGTCTAATCACGTCCAGCGTATTGGTTCCTATGGAGCCCGTTGCGCCAAGTATGCAGATAGATTCACGTTGCACAGTCATAATCACAAACTAAGGCTGAAGCCATGCTTAAAAATAAGTAAAGCAACAATAAAGAATGGTGCTACTGATAAAGTACTATCGAGTCGGTCCAGTAAGCCGCCGTGTCCCGGCAAAATCTGACTGCTGTCTTTAATGCCTGCCTGTCTTTTAAGCATGCTTTCAAACAGATCCCCAATTATGGAAACCACTACAAGAATCACTGCCAATAGGACAAACCAACTCAACGAAAAGGATAGGTCTATAAAGAATGCAGCAATTGTTGAAAGAACCGTTGCTGTTACCAGACCACCAATAGCGCCTTCCCAGGTTTTATTCGGGCTCACCACAGGAGCAAGTTTATGCCTTCCAATTGTTTTGCCGAAGAAATAGGCACCAACGTCAGCGCCCCAGATAACGACAAACATCAACAGCAGTAACCAACCGCCATAAAAATGATTTTCTAGTATGTCGGTGCTGCGAATCAGCACGATAGCCAGCCAGGCTGCTGCTAAA
Organism: Kangiella aquimarina DSM 16071; assembly: GCF_000374105.1. GTDB lineage: Bacteria > Pseudomonadota > Gammaproteobacteria > Enterobacterales > Kangiellaceae > Kangiella > Kangiella aquimarina. Next base: position 1,121,894 of record NZ_KB893650.1, on the reverse strand, counting down.
AATACCAAACCAAACAACGCACGTATCCATGGTCCGCGCAACCATGTTCGACCAGCTTTTGGGTAGAGAAGAATTAGTACAAACGCTACGACCCACGCCATGATCGAAACCATTAAGAGTTTAAAGGGATGGACTTCGGTCCAGTTAGTGGGGATTGTGGGATACTCAAAAAACTCACGTTGAGTTAACCAATAATAAATCCCGCCAAGAGCAACCAGAACTATCATTATAAATAACGTTTTGAGGAAAGTATTTGTCTGTAACAGGCGACTCCATTCCCAGGCGATAATACCGAAGATTGGGATGAGAATAAGCGAAAAGACCTTAAGCCCAGGGTAGAAAAGCAGTGTTAAGGCTAATGGTAAAAGCACTAGCGCAGTAATAATTCTTTGTTTCAACATAATTTACCCTGTTACCTGTTCACCGGTTTTGCCAAAGCGTCTTTGTCTTTGTGCATAGTCAGCTAACGCTAACTTTAAGTGTTCACTATCAAAATCAGGCCACAGAGCATCACTGAAATAGAGCTCGGAATAGGCAGCCTGCCATAATAAAAAGTTACTGATCCGCTTTTCACCACCGGTTCTTATCAGCAAGTCAGGTTCAGGTGCATTGCCAGTAGCCAAAAACTTACTCAAGTTGTCTTCGGTAACCTCTTGACCGCTATTGATTAGCTTCTGACCAGCCTGCAATATATCCCAACGACCTCCGTAGTTAGCGGCAATATTTAGAACCAATCCATCGTTGTCAGCAGTCAGAGCTTCGGCCTTATCAATCGCTTTCCGCAACCCTTTATCAAAACCGTCTTTGTCGCCAATCACTTTCAGCTGGACATTATTTTTATTCAGTTTCTTTGACTCATTCTTGAGACTAGTTGCAAATAAATCCATCAGAAAACTGACTTCTTCAGGTGGGCGGTTCCAATTCTCGCTACTAAAAGCAAAAAGCGTGAGGTACTGAACCCCCAGCTCACCACAGGTTTCAGCCATTTCGCGAGCCCTTTCCATGCCAGCTTTATGGCCAAACACTCGCTTTTTGCCACGCGCCTGTGCCCAGCGACCATTACCATCCATTATAATGGCAATATGCTGGGGAAGCTTATCTGTAGTAGCTTTTTGCTTATCTGACACCCTGTTATATCCTAAATTTCAAAGACTTAAATACAAGAACGCCGCGAAGCATAAGCCCACGGCGTTCATGAAATAGCACTGAGGAAATTAAATTTCCATCAATTCTTTTTCTTTCTCCGCCAAAATATCATCAATACGCGCTACCTTGGCGTCTGTCAACTTCTGGATAAGGTCCTCTGCACGACGTAACTCGTCCTCAGAGATTTCCTTTTCTTTTTCTAATTCTTTCAATGAGTTATTTGCATCACGACGAATATTACGTACAGCAACTTTAGCGTTTTCAGCTTCGCCCTTAACCACTTTAATAAACTCTTTACGACGTTCTTCTGTCAGTGGTGGAAGCGTAATACGAAGTACCTGGCCTGCAACACTTGGCGTTAATCCTAAATCTGATTTCAGAATCGCTTTTTCAGTGTCTTCGATGGCACCTTTGTCGAAAATCTGCAACAACAAGGTACGGCCTTCCTGCACGCTGATGCTGGCAACCTGATTAATAGGTGTGTCAACACCATAATATGGCACCATAATGTGCTCAAGCAAACTAGGGTGGGCACGACCAGTACGAACCTTTGCCAAGTCACTTTTAAATGACTCAATGGTCTTATCCATACGCTGGTCAGCGTCTTTTTGAATGTCGTTAATCACAGAATATTCTCCTATTTTGCTTGTTTCTTATTAGCAAGGGCTATTATGCCCAATTTCGGGCTGGGATCAACGGCCGGTTAGTTCTCCGGACGTATGGTTCTATCAGGGATGAATCAATGTCCCTTCATTATGACCAAAAACTGCTTTTTCTAAAGCGCCGGCTTTAGTCATATCAAAAACACGAATATTTTTATTATGGTCACGAGCCAGACAGAATGCAGTCAAATCCATAACAGCAAGCTCTTTATCAAGAGCTTCTTTATAGCTTAACTGTTCATATCGAACAGCATTCTTATCTTTAGCTGGGTCTGCTGAATAGACGCCATCAACCTTGGTCGCTTTCAAAATTAAGTCTGCATCAATCTCAATTCCGCGCAAACAGGCAGCTGTATCTGTAGTAAAGAATGGATTGCCTGTACCGGCACAGAAGATGACAACACGGCCTTTCTCTAGAGCATTGATTGCTCCTCGACGTGAAAAACCCTGGCAAACACCATCGATAGGCATTGCCGATAAAACTTTCGCTGGCTGTCCAACACGCTCGAAAGCATCTTGTAGAGCCAGCGAATTCATTACTGTAGCCAGCATGCCCATGTGATCACCTGTCACACGGTTCATGCCAGCTTCGGATAGCTTCTGGCCACGGTAAATATTACCGCCACCGAGCACCACGCCAATCTGTATACCCTGCTCACTCAACCCCTTAATTTCTTTTGCCATACGCTCCAGAATCGAAGGGTCGATTCCAAACGCCTCCTGTCCCATTAGTGCTTCACCACTTAATTTCAACAAGATTCGCTTGTAAGCCGGGTTTGTCATGCGCGGTTCCTCTTTAACTATCGCGTCTATCGAGAACTGTTACTTTAAGCTAAACCTAGCTTACTTCTTGCCCATTTGAGCAGCAACTTCAGAAGCAAAGTCTTCTGATTTCTTCTCGATACCTTCACCCACTTCGAAACGAGTGAATGAAACAACTTCAGCGCCTTTAGATTTTACTAAAGCACCAACAGTTGTTGATGGATCTTTAACGAAGTTTTGACCTTCAAGAGTGATTTCACCAACGAATTTCTTGATACGGCCAACCATCATTTTCTCAACGATCTCTTCAGGCTTGCCTTCCATATCAGGTTGAGCTTTGATGATTTCTTTTTCTTTTTCAATAACTTCTGGAGCAACGTCATCAGCTTTGTTGAACTGTGGGTTACTTGCTGCAACGTGCATAGCCACGTCTTTTGCTAAGTCTTCGTCACCACCATTTACAGAAACTAGTACACCGATACGACCGCCGTGGATGTAAGCGCCTAAGTTGTCGCCTTCAACTTTAGTCACACGACGTACAGTGATGTTTTCACCGATTTTAGCAACCAGGTTAGCGCGAGCTTCTTCAACAGTTTCGCCTGATTCCATTGCTGTGCTGTTCAAAGTCTCGATATCGCCAATACCTTTTTCTAGCGCTAAATCAGTAACCGCGTTAGCAAACTTCAAGAAGTTTTCATCACGCGCAACGAAGTCAGTTTCTGAGTTGATTTCAACCAACACACCAACACCGCCGTTTGATTTTGCCATGATAACGCCTTCAGCAGCGATACGGCCTGCTTTTTTAGCCGCTTTCGCCTGACCTGATTTACGCATGTTATCAATCGCTAACTCGATATCGCCGTCAGCTTCAACTAGAGCTTTTTTACACTCCATCATGCCAGCGCCAGTGCGCTCACGTAATTCTTTAACTAATGCTGCAGTAATAGCCATGATTTCTCTCCGCATATCTTTCGTTGCTTAAATCCTGCAACGAATATCAGTAAATAATTCAAAAAAGGGGGCATCGCCCCCTTAGAAAAGCATTGTCAGCCCGTTGATTAAGCTTCTTCAGCCTCAACAAACTCGTCGCTTTGATCGGCAGTAGTAGCGCTGCTTTGCTTGCCGTCAAGAACCGCATCAGCAACCGCTGCGCAGTATAGACGAATGGCACGAATCGCATCATCGTTACCAGGAATGATGTAATCAACGCCTTTAGGGCTAGAGTTGGTATCAACAACAGCAACAACTGGAATACCCATTTTGTTAGCTTCTGCGATAGCAATGTTTTCGTGGTCAGCGTCAATCACGAACAATACGTCAGGCAAACCGCCCATGTTCTTGATACCACCGATAGAAGCTTCCAATTTCTCCATCTCACGACGACGCATTAAAGCTTCTTTCTTAGTCAAACGCTCGAAAGTACCGTCTTCAGACTGTTTTTCTAAGTCTTTCAAACGGTTAATAGAGCCACGAATCGTTTTGTAGTTAGTCAACATACCGCCCAACCAGCGCTTATCAACAAAGAACTGACCACAACGAGTCGCTTCTTCTTTAACGATATCGCTAGCAGCACGCTTAGTGCCAACAAACAGAATTTTACCTTTGTTAGAAGCAATTTTACCTAGGTAATTCAACGCGTCGTTGAACATAGGTACAGTTTCTTCAAGGTTGATGATGTGGATCTTGTTACGCGCACCAAAGATATATGGACGCATTTGAGGGTTCCAGAAACGGGTTTTGTGACCAAAATGCACGCCCGCCTGTAGCATGTCACGCATACTAACTTTAGACATAATAAATTCTCCGAATTTCGGGTTAAGCCTCCGCAAATCCCATTTCCCGACCCAGACCAGCTATATACTGGCTGAGCACCCCGGCAAATGTGTCGATTTGCGTGTGTAGTTTAAGTTTAGTGACTAGAAATCCATCAAAAATAGACGCACTTGCCAGCCACGGCGCGCTTTATACCATTTTTAAGGGGTTGAAGCAATTGTTTATGTTGTATTTCAGCCCAATGGGTATACGGAACAGCCGCCATTCTCGTTAGCAATTGTCCCTCCACCAAGTAGTTTGCACGTAGACTAGATATCAAAAGAAGGTCTATGGTGTATCTATTTATCTTTTCATTATTAGTAACAACATGCAGACTTGTTCTTACTACTCTAGTGAAATACACTTCAGAACAATAAATTCAGGGAACGATCAACACTATGTTTATATACCTGCTTGCTTTAATCATTCTGAGCATCATCTCCTTTATTGCCTCAGCCCGTATTTTAAAAAGCTATACAGAGCATTCTTCCCCCCTACATATTTTTGCTGGAACTATGATTTCAGTTATATGTACTGCAAGCATTATCTACATGATTTCTAACTCATATACTCAACACTCTTACAAAACCATTATCCAAATACTGTTTGTAAGCTTAATAATCCCATTTATAGTCACCGGCATCTTCGGACTCATAAAGAATATTACTAAGAAACAAGTGGTTACAAACTACATAATAGGAGGATACTTTTCAGTATGGTTGCTTCCCGTTGGATATATGCTTTTATGGGAGCCATTAAATAACTGGCTTCCTAATACACAGGAATAAAATTTCATGATGGAACCCGTCCTACGAGTCAACGGAAAGAATGCTAACCCCAATGAGGGTAACGTGGTAACTGATTGGCCCAAAGCCATTTGGAACCTTGGTATGATTCTGGCTTCAGTTGCATTGATACCTTTTTATACCACTTCCGGTTCAGTTCTGCTTTTTGTTGTATTGACCTACTTTACCCTACTAATTGGCCATAGCGCTGGTATGCATAGAATGATGATTCATCGGTCATTTAAAGCTATTAAACCCGTTGAGAGAGTTTTAATTTATATTGGTGTTTTAGTGGGTATGTCTGGGCCTTATGGCGTAATCAAGATTCATGACTTGCGAGATTGGGCGCAGCGCCAAAATAAGTGTCACGATTTTTTCTCTCACAAGAGATCTTATTGGCAAGACTTATGGTGGCAACTAACGTCACGCTTTAAGTTCACTCATCCTCCACTCCTTCAAATAGAAGATCATCTACAGAATGATCGCTTCTACCAATTTCTTGAGAAAACATGGCGTCTGCACCAGATACCGCTGGCCTTCATCCTTTATTACTTTGGTGGGTTGCCATTTGTGGTTTGGGGGATATTTGTAAGAGTTTCAGTAAGTGTCGTTGGGCACTGGACAATAACCTACTTTTGCCACAACCCCGGTCAGGGCAGGTGGAAAGTAAAAGGTGCCTATGTTCAGGCATCAAACTTACCGGGATTAGGGATTTTGACTTACGGAGAATGTTGGCATAACAACCATCACGCTTTTCCTGAATCAGCAAGAATTGGGATTGAGAAAGGCCAGTCAGATCCTACATGGCACTTTATAGAGTTTCTTAAAACTTTAGGCTGGGTCATTGAGGTTAAGCTTCCTCGCCCAGCTGAACTAAGAGAAGATTTACAGGAACAATCAAATAATAAATACCTCGAATGAAGAAAACTGCATTGCTTACAATCACTGGCTCAGGGTTCAAAGCTATATCTTTGAACTTTGAAATTCATTCCTGACACAACCGTGCAAATCGATTAAAGTAAGGCACTACAATTAACTTAAAGGAATATATATATCATGAAATATAAGGCGATTTTACTGGTTAGCATTATGCTGCCTACTTTAACTATGGCAAAGGGACTCGAGGTTGAACCAGGATTGTGGGAAACCAGTATGACCAGAACCGATCCCTTAAGTGGGCAGGAAGTCACCGATACCCAAAAAGAATGTATCGAGGAAAGGTATTTCGATCCTGAAGAGCTGACCAAAGATATGCAAGGTTGCAAACTGACTCAAAATGAACTTAAGGGCAATAAACTCAATTTCACTATGCATTGTGAAGATGCTGGAATGACATCTTCTGTCGCTGGCGAATATGAAGTTAACGGCGACAAAGGCAATGGTAAGATGGATTTTGTCATTATGGGAATGGGCCAAGAAATGAAACTCAGTATGAACTGGGAGTCAACGCGTCTTGGTGATTGTCCGAAAACCAAGCAAGATAAAAACTAAGAGGATTCCATGGAAAACAAGCAACTTGATCAAAACAACGATAATAAAGAACCACAAACCTTCGTTGGCGCCTTTATGGCAGTTGGCGTCGGTGTTGGCGCGGCCTTAGGCGTTGCCTTGGATAATATTGCGCTTGGGATACCAATTGGTATCGCAGTTGGCTTTGCCGTTGGCCTGGCGATAGATGCTAAGAACCGAAAATCTAAGTAAAGGTTTACTCACCAGGTCTGTAAAAAAGGGATGCCGCGTTGAATATTTTCGTAATTATTCGAGCAATCGATGAAGGCTTGAGTAAAAGGCAAGGGCTGGTCATAGCCATTCTTGCCGTTATACTTTCTGTATACCTTGTAATATCCGCTCCAGAAAGTAAGCAACCAAAGCTTCTATATATTCTTACAGGCTTTTGTATTCTTGTTTTCGTTGCCTGCCTTGTAGAAGGTCGAGCCAAAAAGTTTCTAGGAAGTGTTATGGCTCTAATATTCCTAGCTTTAGCTACTTTTATTATGGTTAACGTATTCTTCTCTTTGATTTTCTTTTATGAAACCAAGCCATACACAGTTCCAAAGATAGAAGCCATTATCTCAATTGCAATATCATTAGCCATTGCAATACCATCAATCAAATACATTTTTGCAGCTCAATTCGGCCTTAAGGGTATTGATAATCAGCAGGACGAGAATACAAAGAAGACGTAAGCCTACAGAATCAAAACCGCCAATTTAAACTGGCGGTTTTTACTATCCAGTTTCCCTTGTTTCCTACAATTCGTTAGAATAGACCGCAAATTACGAGTTACCGTTTCAGCTTTCACTAACCCCTTGAATAGTAAGGCTTTGTGAGAGCACCATTTGGGCAGAAGATGACGATTACTATTAAAACTCCTGAAGAAATTGAAAAAATGCGCGTTGCCGGACGTCTGGCTGCGGAAGTATTGGAAATGATCGGTGAGCACGTTAAGAAAGGCGTGACCACAGAAGAGCTGAATGACATCTGTCATGAGCATATCGTTAAGGTGCAAGGTTGCTACCCTGCGCCTTTGTATTATGGTGGCTCACCCTACCCTGTTTCCTTGGGTGAAGACGGCCAACCAACGGCTCCTGTGCGCAATGGCGGCTTCCCCAAATCAGTCTGCACTTCCGTCAATGATGTGGTATGCCATGGCATTCCAAGCAAAAAACCTTTACGCAATGGGGATATTGTTAATATTGATGTGACCGTGATTAAAGACGGCTATCACGGCGACACCAGCAAGATGTTTGTTGTCGGAGAACCAACCCCACAAGCTAAAAAATTAATCGACACCACCCAAGAAGCGCTTTATCTGGCCATCGACATGGTTAAACCTGGCGTGCGTTTGGGTGATATCGGTGCTGCAATTCAGAAATATGCCGAAGGCAAAGGCTATTCCATCGTGCGCGAGTATTGTGGACATGGAATTGGCGCGACCTTCCATGAAGAACCTCAGGTAACTCATTATGGTCGTCCTGGTACTGGCGTTGAGCTTAAAGAAGGCATGACCTTTACCATTGAGCCAATGGTTAATGCTGGTAAACGCTTCGTTAAGCATCATAAAAAAGATGGCTGGACAGTCATGACCAAAGACAAGTCATTGTCAGCGCAATGGGAACATACTTTACTGGTTACCGCTGACGGCGTTGAGGTGTTAACTCGTCGCAGCGAAGAGCCTTTCAAATAAATCGTGGCCAGTCCTGACAAATACAATTATCTACCGAAAGCAGCAGAGCTATTTAAAGGAAGCGATGCCAGCGACCCATTAGCACGCCTTAAAAGCTATAAAGGTTACTTACAGGCTGGTCTTGATGCCTTAGTAAAGCAATTCAAGAAAGGCACCAGTATCAACCAGCTTCTGAAAGCTCGCAGTGCTTTGCTCGATCATATCCTAATTTCCAGTTGGCAGCAGTTTCAGGTTAATGGCCATTCGGCTTTGGTCGCAGTAGGTGGCTATGGCCGAGAAGAGCTGCAGCCCTATTCTGATCTCGACATCCTGGTTCTATTAAATGAGGACTCAAATTCTGAGCACACTCAGGAGCTGGAATCATGGCTGGCTTTCCTCTGGGACATTGGCCTGGAAGTGGGGCACAGCGTCAGAACAGTCAGCCAATGCGAAGAGCTTGCTCGTACCGATATCTCAGTGGCGACCAACCTGATTGAGTCACGATTCCTGTGCGGTGAAAATAACCTGTTTAAGGATCTGCTCAAAGTTATCAAATCAGACACTTTCTGGCCCTCTGAGCAATTTTTTAGAGCCAAGGTCAGCGAGCAACGAGCTCGTCATGCTAAGTTCAAGGACACTTCCTTTAACCTTGAGCCCAATATCAAATCTAATCCGGGCGGACTGCGTGACTTGCAGGTCATGCAGTGGATCACGCTCAAGCATTTTAAAACCAGCAGTCTGCATGATCTGATTGCCCATGGCATTTTCACTCGACGCGAATATAAAAGTCTGATTAATCATCAGCAATACTTAAACCGTGTTCGCTTTGCATTACACGTGCTGTGTGACAAACGTGAAGATCGGCTGTTATTCGAGCATCAGAAAAAAGTCGCAGAGTGGCTTGGATACGAAGATGACGATCATAAGCTTGCGGTTGAGCATATGATGCAACGTTATTATCGCGCTGTAATGTCGATTCGAAATTTGAACGAACTGTTTATTCAGGTTTTTGAACAGGAGCATTTACGTCCGGATGAACGCCAGAAAGTCATAGACCTGGATGATGATTTCTATATCTACAAAGGTCGCATTGGCGCCAACGATCCGGATTTGTTTTATAAAAAGCCTCACTGCCTGATCAAAATCTTCCGCCATATTTCACTGCATCCTGAGATTCAGGAAATCGAAGCTCGTACGTTGCGGATCATTCGCTCGAGTCAGCAAATCGTTAATGAGCAATATCGAAACGACCCGATAAACATCAGCTTCTTCAAAGAGTTTTTATCCACTAAGCAATTGACCAGTCGCGGCTTTGCCCTGATGAAGCGAACCAATATTCTTGGCTCGCTGATTCCTCTTTTTGCCAAGATTGAAGGTCAGATGCAGTTTGACTTATTTCATGCCTACACGGTTGATGAGCATACTCTGTTTTTACTGCGCCACATTATTCGTTACAACAAACCAGAGTTTCAGCAGGAATTCCCTCTGTGCAGTAAGATTATGAAAACTCTGGTCGATCCTACCCCGCTTTATCTGGCCGCCATTTTTCATGATATTGGCAAAGGTCGCGGTGGTGATCACTCTGAACTTGGGGCTATTGACGCACTTGAATACACACAAAGTATCGGACTTGAGCCACACATTTGCGAACTGGTGTCATGGCTGGTCAAAAACCACTTGATTATGTCATTGGTAGCCCAACGCAAAGATATCAGCGATCCAAACATCATTGAAACCTTTGCCAAGCAAATTCCTTCGATTTTGCACCTTGAGCTACTGTATGTATTAACGGTTTCAGATATTCGCGCAACCAATCCAACTCTATGGAATTCCTGGAAAGAGTCGCTGCTTAAGGAGTTATTTTTAGCTACAAAGCAATATCTGACTCAATCTACACCTCGAGCTAACCAAAGTGAAATGGTGCAAGATACTCGTCAGCAAGTACTGGAGCAGTTTGGTAAGGTTGGCGATTCAATTGAGCCTATTCGAGAATTGCTTGAAGAGCTCGGTGATGAATATTTATTGCGTTACCACCCTGAGCAGATTATCTGGCAGACCGAACAGTTAATGTCGCAACCTGAACTTCCTTACGTTGCAATTAAGAATCACCGCTCACAGGCTGGTACCGAAGTATTTATCGCGATTGAAGATCAGCGTGACCTGTTTGCCGCGATTACTGCCCTGCTTAGTCAGAATCACCTGAATATTCAGGCAGCCACTTTATACACCTCGCCGAAAGGTCTATGCCTGGATACTTTCATTGTTCTTGATGAACAAGGCCACCCTCTTTCCTATGAGCGACGTATTCAGGAAATTCGTGACAATTTAATTGATGGTCTGTCCGACCTTGAGAACCGTAGACTTGATGTGACTCGAGCCGTGCCAAGCCGCCTGAAACATTTCAATGTAAAAACTCGTATAGCCTTTAGTTATGACGAAAAATCCAATCTGACCACATTGGAAATTACCGCTTTGGATCGTCCGGCACTTTTGGCAAAATTGGGACAGGCCTTTATGGACTGCGAGCTAAAAGTCCACTCGGCCAAGATTGTGACTCTGGGTGAGCGAGTTGAAGATACCTTTACCCTGAGTCGTCGTAATAACCAGCCTCTAAAAGATAAGGCTGAGCTCAAACAAGTTAAACAGAAAATATTAGAAGCCATTGCTGGCTAACTGATAAACCTTTTGATTGTATAAAGAGAAATCCTATGTCATTACAAACTACTATTGAACAAGCTTTTGAAAACCGCGATCAATTATCGCCAGCATCAGCACCGCAAGAAGTTAAAGAAGCCGTAAGCGAAGCACTGAATCTGCTCGACTCAGGCAAGGCCCGTGTTGCTGAAAAGATTGATGGCGACTGGGTAGTACACCAATGGCTAAAAAAAGCAGTGCTTTTATCATTTCGTTTGAATGACAACAAAGTCATTGATACTGGTCTTGCTCAGTTCTATGACAAGGTTCCGATGAAATATCAGAACATGACTGAAGAAGAATTCAAGGCAGGTGGCACACGAGTCGTTCCGCATGCCATTGCCCGTCATGGCTCTTTTATCGCAAAAAATGTTGTCTTAATGCCTAGCTACACCAACATAGGTGCATACATCGATGAAGGCGCCATGATTGACACCTGGGCAACTGTCGGCTCATGTGCGCAAATCGGTAAGAATGTACATCTGTCTGGAGGAGCAGGTATTGGTGGCGTTCTAGAGCCTTTGCAGGCTGGGCCAACCATTATTGAAGATAACTGCTTTATAGGCGCACGCTCCGAAGTTGTTGAAGGCGTTATTGTTGAGGAAGGCTCCGTACTTTCGATGGGCGTTTTCCTGGGTCAAAGCACCAAAATTTATAACCGCCTGACCGATGAAGTGACTTATGGTCGCGTACCGGCTGGCTCAGTAGTTGTACCAGGCAGTCTACCGTCAGATTGTGGAAAATATAACCTGAACTGCGCGGTTATCGTGAAGCAGGTGGATGCTAAAACTCGTGCTAAAACCAGCATCAACGATCTGTTACGCATGGATAAATTTTAAGGGGCCTGCTTATGAGTCAGACTATCAAAATCTATGGCATTCCAAATTGTGATACTGTGCGTAAAGCGGTTAAATGGTTAGAAGCTAACGATATTAACCATGAGTTTATCGACTATCGTAAGAATCCTTTACCTCGAAAAGAGATTGAAAGCTGGGACAAGGCTATTGGTTGGGAAACTTTTTTGAATAAACGCAGCACTGCCTGGAAGCCACTGGAGCAATCTGTAAAAGATAATATTGATCGTGACTCTGCACTTGAGCTGATGCTGGATAAAGTCACTCTTATCAAGCGCCCAGTATTAGTGTTAAAGGATGGTAACAAACTTGATGTTCATCTGGGTTTTAAACCCGAACAATATCAAGCGATTTTTAATTAACGAGACAGTTCTATGAGCGAAACGCTGGCACTTAGTAAAGACCTGATCAATCGTCCATCCGTAACGCCGGAAGATGCTGGTTGTCAGCAAATGATGATGCAATATCTTGAAGCTCTTGGTTTTAAGAATGAGATCATGAACTTTGAAGATACCAGCAACTTCTGGTCATTACGCCACGGACGAACCGAAGGTCCAGTTTTTGTTTTTGCAGGCCACACCGATGTAGTTCCTGCCGGGCCATTAGAAAATTGGCACACTCCTCCCTTTGAAGCCACCGAAAAAGAAGGCTATCTGTATGGGCGTGGTGCCTCTGATATGAAGTCCAGCTTGGCTGCGATGCTGGTCGCAACTAAACGTTTCGTTAAGGATTACCCAGAACACATTGGCTCGATTGGTTTTCTAATCACCAGCGATGAAGAAGGTCCTTTTATCAATGGCACTGTGCGCGTTGTTGAAGAGTTGATGAAGAGAAACCAGCCGCTTGATTACTGCGTGGTTGGAGAGCCGTCCAGTAGCGAACAGTTTGGTGATGTCATAAAAAATGGACGGCGTGGTTCATTAACTGGATTCTTAACCATCAAAGGCACTCAGGGGCACGTCGCTTATCCGCATCTGGCAGATAATGCTATTCATAAATCGCTCAAGGCACTGGATGAGTTGGCACATACGGAGTGGGATCAGGGTAATCAGTTCTTCCCGGCAACCAGTTTCCAGATTGCGATCATTAAAGCCGGTACTGCTGGTAATGTAATCCCGGGCGAAAAATACGTTGAATTCAATTTCCGATATTCCACAGAAACCACTCACCAGGAGTTACAACAAAAAGTTGTTGCCGTACTTGATAAATATAATCTTGAGTACGACCTTAACTGGAAACTCAATGGCGAACCTTTTTTAACGGATCACGGTCACTTGCTGACAGCAGCTCGTAATGCTATCAGGGCAGTATGCCAGATCAACACAGCGCCACTAACAACTGGCGGTACTTCTGATGGCCGCTTTATAGCTAAAACCGGTGCAGAAATTGTAGAAATTGGTCCGGTCAATAAAACCATTCATCAAATCAACGAGTGCGTAAAGATTGAAGACCTCGATAAACTCACTGAAGTCTATTATCAAATTCTGGTAGAGTTATTGGCAACGCCAAAGACTTTATAATTAACAACCCAAAGGCTCCTTATGCACTCTTCTATGATGACAGCGGAACAGATTATCGGCATTAATCAGGATCATCTGTTGCATATCGCTGACAACAGCGAATTGCTGGGCCAAAAGTTTCAATGTCATCACGAAGCATTGGTGCCTATTGCAAAACTCATTCGACGTTCCGAGCAGGATGGCATTCCGATACGTATCGTTAGCAGCTACCGATCGTTTGAACATCAGCTTGCTATCTGGAACAAAAAATATTATCAGGAAGTCACCCTCAATCTTCGCGATGGCTCAACGGTCAACTCTCAGGATCTTGATGGACAGGAGCGAGTGAATGCCATACTTCACTATTCAGCGTTACCTGGAGCCAGTCGACACCACTGGGGAACTGATTTCGATGTATTTGACGCAAGTGCAATTGACATGGGGCATGACGTCGAACTCACCGAACAGGAGTTTGCAAAACAAGGCCCATGTGCCAGTCTTAACGATTGGCTAGAAGACCATTTAAGTGAGTACCAGTTTTTCAAACCTTATGCACAGGATATTGGTGGCGTAGCCTGCGAGCCATGGCATATCAGTTATCAGCCGATTGCTGATAAAGCACTGAAAGAATTTCCCCTCGAGCTTTTAAGACAGACATTAGAACAATCTGACCTAGGCGGCAAACAGTTCATCATGCCCAAGCTTGATGCTCTTGTGCATAAGTATGTTATGAATATCTGCAAGGCCGAGTAGTTATAGAAACAACTAACCAAGCGAGGTACAGGATGTTAAAAGCATTAGCGGTAACCTTTATCATTTTTGCCATACTGTTTTCTGGCATCATAGCTCTGAAACGCTCGGCCAGTCACTGGAAGGTTCCGAAAGGTGTTAAGCCACAGCCATACGGTAATGATCGCCAGGAGAATGATGACAAAACGGATGAGGATGATTCAAGTAATGACCACCACAAAGAAACACCTCAATTAACTGATCAATCCAAAACACCAAACAACGAACATAATACTGAAACAAAAAACAAAGAATAAACTTCAGTCAACTCGCTTAACTAAATGGGGGCGTTAAGCAATGCAACAACAGTTACGACCTATTGCTTTATTTTTCGGGCCAGCACTTGCCGCTCTGGTTTACTTTCTAATGAGCAGCTCTGGCTTTACCCACCCAGCTTCAATTACCGCAGCGATCGCTTCACTCTGCGCAATCTGGTGGATTTTTGAGCCTATCCCTATTCCGGCAACCTCATTAATTCCTATCGCTGCTTTTCCAGCATTCGATGTTCTTAGTGCCAAGCAGGTTGCAGAAGCCTATGGCCATTGGCTGATACTGTTACTGATGGGTGGCTTTATCCTTTCCACGGCCCTGGAAAAAAGCGGTACGCATAAAAGACTGGCACTGGGAATGATTCGATTAGTCGGGTCACATTCGGAAAAGCGAATAGTGTTCGGTTTTATGGTAGCAAGTGCCGCTCTAAGCATGTGGATTTCGAACACAGCCACCACATTGATGCTATTACCCGTTGCAATGGCCATCATCCAGTGTGGGCCGGACAATGAGAACACCCGAAAATTTGCCATAGCCCTGTTACTCGGTCTAGGCTATGCCGCCAATATTGGCGGTGTCGGTACTCCGATAGGAACACCTCCCAATCTGCTATTTATGAACTTCTACGCGCAAGCGACCGGGGAAGTCATCAGCTTTATCGACTGGATGATGTGGGCTCTACCTATTGTTATTTTGTTTGTACCTCTAATGTGGCTATGGCTGACACGTAAACTCAAGGCACACCAGAGCTATGACTTGCCCCCAGTAGGCAAGTGGCGTCCCGAAGAAAAGCGTACCATGGCGGTGTTTACAGTAGTCGCCCTTCTGTGGATTTCCCGTACTGGGCCGTTTGGCGGCTGGAGCGAATTGCTTGGACTTGAGCATGCAAACGATGCCTCAGTTGCTCTACTTGGGGTTATTGCCATGTTTATGATCCCTAATGGAAAAGGCTGCAAGCTTCTAGACTGGGAGACAGCCAACAGGATCCCGTGGGGAGTCTTGCTACTATTTGCTGGTGGGATTGCCATTGCCTCAGCGTTCACCGCTTCAGGACTTAGCGAAATCATCGGCAACTCTATGGGCTTCCTGACTAGTTTACCGCCACTATTGTTGATAGTGTCAATTTGCCTGATCGTTACTTTTATTACCGAACTGACAAGCAATACAGCAACTGCAGCATTACTAATGCCAATACTGGCAGCAGCAGGAGTTGCAGCTGACATGGACCCTGCTATTTTAATGTTCCCTGCAGCAATTAGCGCCAGTTGCGCCTTCATGTTGCCAGTGGCAACAGGACCCAATGCAGTGATTTTTTCCAGCAACAAATTAAGTGTAGAACTGATGGTTAGAAATGGTTTTATTTTGAACCTGATTGGAGCGGGAATTATTACCTTGGTGGTTTACTTCCTGGTTGGCCATTAATAACTCAAACCTATAAAAAAACGGACCTGAAGTCCGTTTTTTTTATAGGACTTAAAACTACTTTTCTAGAAACTTTTTGAAAATAGCTTTTGCTTCGTCACTTTTCAGTAACTCAGAGAAACTTCTGGCCTCGCGTTCAATAGCCTGTCCAACCATACTGGCGTTCGAACGAATCAATTGGCGACTTACCTGCAATGCATGAGCTGGTTTTCTTGCCAGTTTTTCAGCCTTCTCCTGTGCAAACTGCCAATAGCTTTCTGCATCGACAACATCGTTAATAACACCTAATTCTTTTGCTTTTGATGCATCGAATGGCTCTGCTAGCAACAGCAACTCTGCTGCTCTGACATAACCAATCTGGCGTGGCAACAAATAACTGGAGCCAGCTTCAGGACACAGCCCTAAGTCAACAAAAGGCAAACTGAAATATGTCTGTTCAGTGGCATAGACCAAATCACAATGCAGCAAGAAAGTTGTACCAATGCCAACTGCAGGTCCTGAAACAGCGGCCACAATAGGTTTATTAAAACTGTATAGCTCTTTAAGAAAAGACAAAACCGGACTCCCACTATCAAGAACCGGCTGTTCAAGAAAATCAGCAATGTCGTTACCGGCACAGAAACAATCTTTTGCCCCTTTAAACAACACTACATGAATATCTGAATTGGACTTTGCTTCAGCAAACTCTTTAGTTAATGCGGTATACATATCTGAAGTTAAGGCGTTCTTTTTATCGGCTCTGCTTAACTCTATATGCAGTACTTTATTTTCAATATGGCTTGATACAAATTCTGACATTCTACCCTTCCTGTTGATTCCAGATGGCATTATTAAGTGATTCCAGCTTCTTCAAATGCGCTTCAGCTTCTTGCTCGCTGGCTTTTATGACTTTCAGCGGCTGTCGGTTGCTGGAAATACGTCGAATGGTTGTTTCCGCAGTTTGTTGATTTGCTGCGTTCTGACGCCCCAAGGTTAGGCTGGTTTGACCGCCGGTCATTCTCAAATAAACATCGGCCAGAATTTCAGAATCCAGCAATGCTCCGTGTAACTCGCGGTGACTATTATCAATATCATAGCGCTTACACAGCGCATCCAAACTGTTTCGCTGTCCCGGATGCATTTGCCTGGCCAGCACCAATGTATCCAGCACCGTACAATAATCAGAAAGTTTCCCTTTGCTGCTATCAAGTAAATTTAATTCATGGTCAAGAAAACCAACATCAAAAGGCGCGTTATGGATAACCAGCTCAGCACCTTCGATAAACTCCAGAAACTCATCCACAACATCAACAAATCTCGGTTTATCAGCCAAGAATTCGTTCGTGATGCCGTGAACTTCAATGGCGCCCTCATCAATCTCTCGATCAGGCTGTAGATATTGATGGTAGTGATTACCTGTGAATTTTCGGTTAACAAGCTCTACACAACCAATTTCAATAATTCGATGGCCATCAGAGGGCTCAAGACCCGTAGTTTCTGTATCTAAAACGATCTGTCTCATATCAGTAATCTTCTCGATTAAACGCCTGCTGTCCGCAGCACTTTTTCTACGCCCTTGTTAGCAAGTTCATCTGCAATTTCATTTTCTGCATGACCACTGTGCCCTTTGACCCAGTGCCAGCTTACCTGATGCCGTGCAACCTGCTGATCCAGTTCCTGCCATAAATCCTGATTCTTAACCGGCTTCTTATTAGCAGTCTTCCAGCCTTTAGCTTTCCAGTTTTCCAGCCACTGATTAATACCATTTTTGACATACACCGAGTCGGTCGTCAGATCAACCTGGCATTTTCCCTTTAAGGCCTTCAAAGCCTCGATTGCGGCCATCAACTCCATTCGGTTGTTTGTTGTATTTAACTCACCACCGAACAGATGCTTCTCATGCTTACCATAGCGTAATAGTGCGCCCCATCCACCAGGGCCTGGATTGCCCTTACAGGCTCCGTCAGTATAAATTTCTACTTTTTTCACAAATTCGTTCTTCTAGTTGTTTATTTGATCAAGTTGTTTGGTTGATATATTTGCCAGTTTGCCAGCCATTGCCACTGACAGATTTTCTTCCAGCGGCCTGATAGGTGTCATTGTAGAGACCTTTTTCTGCACCTTGACCATATAGGCAATAGGCGCAGACATCCACGCCTTACTCATCTGACTTTTGCGCTGAAAACTCTTAAAGCCTCGCCACCATGGGCAGCCAATGGTTTCGACTTCTATTGTTTTAAAGCCCAACAAATTGAACCAATCCGTATAACGACTCAGTGTATAACGATGAAGCGGCAAGTTACGTCGCTTATGCGCAAGGCGTAGTTTTCCCTGCCAGTACCAAGGATTATCCGGAGCATAAATCAGGGCATACAAATACCCTTGCGGAGCCAGACTACGATGTATTTCGCCTAATAACACACTTGGGTTTTCGGTGTATTCAAGCGCATGACTGATTACCACGCTTTGCAAAGAGTCAGTCATAAAAGGTAATTGTTCAGGATCTGCCTCAACACAATGCTCCAGGCTTTTGCCCAGCCTGATTTCATGCTCAAAGACATTATCCGGAAGGCTAAGGCATTGAGTCAGACTATCCAGAGTTAACAGATAACCGCCATGATACTCTTCAAGGTGACTTTGTAACCACTCCTGCCAGATATAACGAATCCGATTACCGGCAGGTAATTCTGGCCAACTGAGTTCTGACAGCTTTATGGTCATGGCTAATTCATCGTTCGAAGGACTGGGCACGGCAAGTTGCCAGTCACTGGTCGGTTATGTACATTAGGGGTCATGCTAACCTGACAAATGAACTCAAGCAAGCCAGTGCGTATTATTCCTTTAAAAGCTTTCAGTGATAACTATATATGGGTGATATTTTCCCCTGACGGCAAGCAGGTATCGGTAGTTGACCCAGGTGACAGCCGCCCAGTTATTGAGTTCCTTGAGGATAACAACCTCAAGCTCAATAGCATCCTCATCACTCACTACCATAATGACCATATTGGCGGTGTTCAGAAGCTTAAAGATCGTTATCACTGCCATGTCTACGCGTCACGACATGACAAACTCAGATTTACCGATACCGAGCTTGATGAAGGCGATCAAATCAGTTTGTTTGATAATACTTACCAGTTTTCGGTCCTTCATCTGCCCGGCCACACCATGGGTCATATCGGCTACTTTGGACAAAACCTTGATGGACAGAACCTGATATTCTGTGGCGATACGCTATTTCGGGCCGGTTGTGGGCGAATGTTTGAGGGTACTCCTGAGATTTTTTATAACACGCTTCAGAAGCTGGCGCAGCTTCCTGCCAATACTCTGGTTTATTGCACGCATGAATATACTTTGGCCAATATTGCTTTTGCCAAAACGGTAGAGCCGGATAACTCTGAACTGTTGGCATTGGAAGAAAAATGCCAACAGTTAAGGGAAAAGGATCTGGAAACTCTGCCCTCTACTATTGAAAGCGAACTGAATACCAACCCCTTTTTACGCTGCTCGAAAGCGACTGTGATCCAGGCCGCAGAAAAGGCCACCCATAAAAGTCTCTCTGATCCTGTGGAAACTTTTGCTACAATCAGACGACTAAAAGATAATTTTTAATAAATATAAATGCCTATGAAGCGCTTGCTATTGATAAGTTGTTTGGGTTTAACGGCCTGTAGTACCCTTGTAAAACAAGAAGATACAGTCAATGACCCTCGTTTTGATAATCCACAGACGACCGAGGATGGAAGCCCGTTACCCGCTCCTGAGCTGGATAACAACAATCCATTATTACTGTCAGATTCAGAGGTTGCACCTTTTGTTCCTAACTTATGGGAACACCTGGCCAGCGAACAAAGTTTTGCCAATGTCCAGCACCCACGCATTGATGCCTTTAGAGAACAATACCTTAAGAGCCCACATCTGCTTCTAAAGCGCGCAGATAAAGCGGCGCCCTACCTGTACTACATCATTACTGAACTTGAGAACCGTAATATGCCTGTCGAGTTAGCTTTTACCCCTATGGTAGAAAGTAATTTCGATCCCTTGGCACACTCAGTCGTTCAGGCTGCTGGAATGTGGCAGTTTATGCCTAAAACAGCGAAGGGCTTTGGTATCACAATCGATGAATGGTACGACGGCCGCCGTGACATTGTAGCGTCTACCCATGCCGCATTAGATTACTACCAGTATCTTAACAAAATGTTTGATGGAGATTGGTTACTGACTGTTGCCGCTTACAATGTAGGTCCGGGTAATGTGATGAAGGCCATTCGTGCCAATAAGCGCCAAGGCAAACCAACCGACTATTGGTCACTTAAACTACCTAAAGAAACCATGCGCCATATACCAAAGTGGTTGGCACTGTCGGATATTTTCCTGAATGCGCCTAAATACCAGGTTGATTTACCCTTAATCGATAACCAGCCGGCCTTTGTTGAGGTAGAAGTTGATGCTCCAGCAAACTTAATGGAGCTGGCTAAGATTGCACAAATTGACAAAGATACTTTTTATCGCCTGAACCCTGCCTATAACCGTTTGTTCGTACCTGAACACCATAAAAAGGCGACTATTTTGGTCCCTGTGGAAACAGTGGACCATTTCAACCAGGGGCTTCTAGAAATTGATCCCAAGCAGCTGATGGCTTCAGTAAGCTATAAAGTGAAATCTGGAGATAACCTGAGTCTTATCGCTAAGCGACATAATACTTCGGTTAAAACCATTAAGCAGTTAAATGGGCTTAAATCGGATTTTCTAAAAATCGGTCAGGAATTAAAAATGCCCGGCATTATCAATGCCACTGAGTATGAAAAAAACTTCTTTGCAACATTGAGCAAAAACCAGCAGCGACGTCGCTATCAGGTATATAACGTGCGCTCCGGTGATAGTCTGTGGACCATTGCCAAAAAGTTTGGGGTGAGTACACGGCAACTGGCTAACTGGAATGGAATTGCTCAAAACAGCACCATTCGTATCGGCCAGAAGTTAAAAGTTTGGCCTCGCGGTTATGCCAATTATGCATCGAACAAAAGCTCATACCAGGTCAAAAGTGGAGACTCGTTGTACACCATTGCTCGACGCTTCAACGTCAAGGTCAGTGATTTAACCAAATGGAATGGCTTAAAAAATGCCTCTTTAATCAAACCGGGACAGACGCTGACAATTTACAGCAAATAGTTAAGCGGTCTTCTACAAAAGCCATTACGGATTGGCGAATAGATATAAAAAAGGGGCTAACTAGCCCCTTTTTTATTAGCGTAGCAGCTTCAATCTAACTCCTAAATAGAACCTTTTCCTTCTTGAAGAATACCGTTGTCCAGTAAAGCAAACCACCAGCTAATACCGCAGTTGATATCAACAGAATGGTAATTAAACCGTAATCAACCGTACCCTTAATCAAGTCTTTCATTGCCAGTGCAACATTGGTTACCGGAATCATGGCAGTTTTAACATTGAGCTCCATACCCGGAACAAATGCAACAATAACAGGCATAAAGCCGATCATAAAGATAGGCGACATATAGGCCTGGGCTTCTTTCATGTTCTTGGCATAAATTGACGCGCTGAGCATGATGGAAGCAAATATGCTGGTTAGTGGCACCAATAAAACTGCAACTAACAACAGATCAAGACTCGAAATATTCGAAAGGAAATCGAGGCCACCGCCTGACTGCTTACCCGTCAGGCTATCAGGATCAGCAGCTACTGATGAATCCATGGCAAAGAAGCTAAATATCCAGACCCAGAACAGGTAACTGAGCAGCGTCACCACCACCGTAAAGAAACTGGCCGTAAAAATAACGCCAAATTTAGCCATTACGATTTGACCTTTTGACATAGGTGTCAGCAATAATGTCTCCAGCGTACCACGCTCTTTCTCTCCAACACCTAGCTCCAGTGCTGGATACATAGCGCCGGAAACCGCCAATGCAATCAATAAATAAGCGAGCAATGGACCTGCAAACTCACCCGTTTTTTCACGCTGAGAGGCAAAGTTATTTTCTTCAATCAGAATAGGCTTATTAAAGGCTTTAACGTTGTCGGTGGTTAAATCAAAGTTGCGGCCCAACTCCATTCGTTGCGTATTATTAAAAGCATCCACTACATCATCAACGCGCTTACCTAAAATATTATCCAGCCTGGTTGATTCTTTGGAATATACTTTTAAAACTTCCTGCTTTCTTGACTCTGCAGGTAAGCTGACGCCAGCTGGAACATGGAAGATATAATCGACCTTTTTATCCAGGATTGCTGCTTTATAATCATCCGACTCTAGCTCTACCTTAATGAAACCTTTCTCTCGAGTGAACAAATCCTCAAAGCCAGGCAGGGTTATGCTGTTAACGAATGCCACTTTGATTTCTTTATTTTCTGCTTCTTCGGTTTTGCTTGCGGTAAATTTACCAATTGCAAAAAACAAAACAGGAAAAATAAGCGTTGGTAACAAAATAGAAAATATTAGCGTTTTCTTATCGCGTAAAATTTCCAGTAATTCCTTTTTGTAAACTAACCACATGTTAAGCTACCTCTTTCTTATTATTTACACTGGCAAGGAAAGCATCATACAGTGAACCGGATGCAGTACTTGCTGCAAACTCATCTGTAGGCCCAAAGAATTTAGTTTCTCCCAAATCAATCAGACAAACTCTATCACAGAGCTTTTCAACTTCATGCAGGTGGTGAGTCGAAAAGATGACTGACATTTCGCTGCCTTTATAACTTTGGATGAAATCGAGCACCGTCTTGGCTGAAATCACATCGAGGCCGGTGGTTGGCTCATCAAAGACCAATACCTTTGGCTCATGAATCACAGCTCGAGCGATGGATGCTCTTTGCATCATACCCGTTGAAAGGTCATCTGCACGCTTACCTGCAAATGAATGCATATCCAGCATCGTGAAAATCTTCTCAATACGCTCATCAATCTGTTGGCGTGAAAGACCATGCATACGACCAAAATAGGCAACATTTTCACGAACACTCAAGCGGTGGTAGAGCCCTGTTTTACCAGATAGGAATCCAATTTGTTTTTGTGCATACCGAGGCTCTTTGGTGACGTCATGCCCATTAATGAGAATTTGCCCCGCTGTTGGCTCCAGTGCTGTTGATAGCATGCGTAAAGTCGTTGTTTTTCCTGCTCCATTAGGTCCCAACAACCCAAGCACCTCGCCAGCATTGCAACTGAATGAGACATTTTTTACGGCATGGAAAACACCCTCACCCTCTCGAGGATCACTAACCGTCTTACCTTTCTTCTTTTTTGCTTCCTTTTTATCGTAGGCAAATGTTTTTGCGAGATCTTTAATCTCTATCATCTTGCTCCCCTTTTACTTTAACAGCGTCCTTTGATGGTTCGCTTTTCTTTAAGATAGTCGTAATCTTGTTATACAAAGATTTTCGAATGTAGCTAAGTTTTGGTTTGTTGTCATCAGTAAACTCTACAGGTCTACATAGTTTCATGGTCTGAATGCCCATGCGAGCAATAAGCAGACCGACGCCAATTCCCTGCGCTACTTTTGTGGAGACAGTTGCAGTCAGGCTTTTACCTAATAACTCTGCCCCAGCGTCAGCTAGCATATCACTTGCACCAGCCAACATCATGTTAGTCATTACCTGTCTGGTGAGTCCAATTCGCCCCAGTGTTGTTTGGGGACAACCATAGACACGGGATACTTCCTGAAGCATTTTGCTACTACGCCAAGCCACTAGCGCCATATCAGCTGCTGCTAATGGGCTTAATGCAACCATAATCGCCGATTCCGTTGCGTGCTTTGTAATGGTGTCCAGCGCAATCTCATCTAAACCTTCTAGCACCGTTTGCGAGTAGAGCTGAATTAACTCCCGGTCGTTATGAACCTGTTGTTTTTGACCTGTGTATATTGATATTGGACCGGACAAATCGAGATGCTGGCCAATTTCGGAATTAACATCATCTATCAACTTCTGACTCTCACCATAGGTGTTTTCAGAAATAAGCTGTGAAAATGCCATCTGCTTGCTTTTTCGATTCCTAAGTTTTCTCCTGCTTAACCAGCCTTTTACTAGACTAACTGCCCCACTGACAACTACAAGCCCAGCTACAGCAGTAGCAGCAATCCCCACAATTGAGTTCAAAGAAAAAAGGTTCTCAATAAATAGATAGGACTCATAAACAGCCGCACCAGCGACAAAGGTAAATAATGAAGGCCAGAATAGTTTTCTTATTCGTTTGTTTGACTTTTTAACTAAAAGTTTAGGTTTGGCAGTAGTCGATAATGAGCGCCTACCGAACTGACTTGAATCAGCTAAAGATTTCTCAGCAGCTTCTTCAAATAGTTTTTCATCAACTTTTTCGACCGCTATATCTACGCTTTTACTTTTAATCTTTACTGGCTTATCCTTCATCGGAACTTATCTCCTATTAAAAACTGCAAGACTTTATCCATCCGGATATGCGGAAGTATGCTGCTAGTTAAATTTCCAGGAATCGCAAAGTCCACAAAGTCATACTGTTGCTCCTGCCATAATTCTTTTGATAAAGAATGAGGTGCAATTTTTCCTGGATAATTGATGACTTCATCACCCGAAGAAAGCTCCACGCCTTTTACACACATTAGCTTTTGCGCCTGATGTTCGGCCATCACAGCCTCAGTGACTTTGATAGCACTAATGGCCAAAGTCTCCAGCTCAATACCTTCATACTGAATATCGTTTCTAGAGCCCTGAAGCATCTTTTGTAAGAATAGCTCCAACTCTCTATGTTGTTCAGGAGGGACATGATCAGCTTTAGTTGCGGCTATAAGCAACTTATCGATAGAGGGACTGAACATCCTTTTTATCCAGTTTGAATGACCGTAATGAAAACTTTTCAAAAGCTCACTTAAGGTAAACTGCATATTACGGTAATTCTGATATCCGTTGTTGAGCACTTCAAGACAATCTACAAGTAAAATCTGACGATCAACCTTTTCAAAATATTCTTTAAAGAATGGCTCAATAATTTGTTTTTTGTAATAGTTAAAGCGCTTTTCTAAAATTCTAATTAAACTGTCTGACGAAAGGGTACTCCAGTCAGAGTTTAAAATATCGATATCAAGTACTGGAAAAAAGTCTAATACCGGGGCTCCCGCAAGCTCACCAGGAAGGATAAATCGTCCAGGTTGTAATAAATTATAAGTGTGCTGTTGTGAGAAATTTTGCCTAATAAAATCCTTATATTCAGTCGATACCTGTGCAATTTTATCGTCTTGTAAAGGCTGCTGATAAATAAGCTCTACAGCTTGCTCTCTCCAACTGCTATCAAGCTCACTCTGTTCCAATAGTTCATGGCATTGCATAGACCAATCTTTGAAAGATAGTCTTAGTAGAGGCAAATCCAGCAACCATTCACCGGGATAGTCAATGATATCGACTGTTAATTGACTTTGTTTTTGTAGCTTCTTTAGCCATTCATTTTTTATAGTGTATCGAATATCAAGTTGTGCCTGAGAAATACCGGTAGTGGATACAGGCCATGTGGGTTTTTTATCGAAGATGGCATCTAGAGACTGCTTGTACTTAAATTCTGGTATATGTAACTCATCGTAGGAGCTTACCTTAGTTGCTAGAATTCGACCTTCTTTAGCGGCTCTAAGGAATGGCAACTGGTCATTATCAGCTATATGCAAAAGCTGGTTCATGAGCGAAGTGATAAAGGCGGTCTTGCCAGCACCGCTTAAACCGGTAACCGCAATCCTGACGCGTTTATCAATACCTCTCTCTACAAGTTGCTCAACCTTGTAAAGCACCCTTTTAATTGAGCTTTTATCACTCATATATTGACCATGTTTAACTTTTAGTCATTATAAAACACAAAACGATTAGGCATTATATCGAATCGTAAACAGATATTTCTGGTTGCTTATGAGTTAAATAGCATAAATAAATTGTAGAATTAATGGTTGAGGGCTTGGATCTTAAGAGGCTTAGCTAGAGATCGTTCGATAAGTCTGTAATTGACTGTTTGGTAGACTCATTAAGTTCAAAATTTGTAGAAATAATAATCTTATTGAATGCTGCTTTTTGAGCTAGAAATGCCTTAAACTGTTCATAACTAAGGTTTTCTAAGCGCTGAATGAGTAAACCACTTGGCTTTTCCAAGTCAAATAAGTGAGATACTTGAAGTAATGCCTTATTATCCGCTTCTAGCAAACTAAGATTGGTAATAATACTCTTCTTAAAATCAACAAAATCATTACGAGATAGCTTTTCTGGGAAGTCACCCAAAAAGTTCAATGCTTCCTGTATCATCTGCTCAGTTTGCTCAGTGTCGGTGTTGTCAATATCAATGAATAGGGGTGAATTATCTGCTTCGAGATAAACGTTCTCAGAAAGCTCTGTATTAACCAAAGTATTGGATTTATGCACCTGAAAACGATTACTTGCTCCCTTGCTCCAACTAAGAAGAATGAAATACATCAGCTCTGACTCTTCCCAGTGCTGCCCTCCAGGTACTGAATTCAAAAATACGGAAATACGACTTTTATTATCATTATTAATTGTAAATGCTAAAGTCGTATTCTGTGAGGGAATACCGGCATAAGTATTCATGTGGGCATTAACTAATGGTAACTTGGACATTAGCTTAAAACTATCGTCATAAGCCTCCAACAGAAAGCCTCCCTGTAATGATACCAGAAGGTTTTCCTGGGCAATTCTGTTAGATGTTGATAAAGGTATGAACAGTACTTTATTAAGTTCATTGATAACAGTCGTTTCGTGTGCTGAAGGATATCGCATAGAGAATAAATGGACTTTATCAGAAGCCGAATATTTTATATAAGGAAGGCCAGCCAGACTTGCACAGTTAAGCTGAACACAGGTAAAGCTACTATCAATCGCAAGATCAAATTTAACTACTTTGGAGTTATTGGATACTAATTGTGACTTGACCTTATAACTTCCAGGTAACTGATAAACTGAAGCGAATTCAATATCAGAACCTAAAGAGTCGGACGTTGGAGGAACATTAAGAATTTTTTTGTAATGGTATTCAAGAATGTTATCAATTGATATCGAAGGTAAACGATTAAAAAATAATTGTGAAAGTTCTAATCGACGTTCCGACTTGAAAGAACCAATATAATTAAGAAAACCCTCTGGAGTATCAAGACTTAACTGTATATCTGAATAAAGTTTGTCTTTAAGATCTGCCACATCTTTATCGGTTAAAGAGTGGTTTGGAGAATAATCTTTACACCAGAACTGTTGTTGGAAATAGTAAAAATTAATATAACCGTTATCAATATAAGAACAATTAAAAAGCCCCACTGTAAGACCAATTAACCAATCATTTTGTTGTGCTTCAAGCGGTTCCTCTGATGAAGCTGGTAATGCAATCAAGTTCCTTGATGCCAACACCTCATTATCAGTCGTAATATTGAAGTTACTTGCATTAAACTGACGATTAATTACCCCAAGAAGCCGCTGCTGATTGATTCCACCAAAAACAATTAACTCTACTGATGATAACTTATTAGATGACAACCTTTGTAATAGCTTTTCAAGATGCGAATCCAGTAGCTCTTTTGGTAGTTTTAAAATCAAGCTCTGGCGAACGATACTATTGGTATAAGTAACTTTAAGCCCACTTCTAGATAATTCATTTTTTAGCGTTAAAAAAGTTTCTTTTAACTCATCTGAGCCGCTCGCCTGTAATAAAACATAGTGGCTTGAAATGTTTGCGTCAATTAATTGAATATGAAAGCCATCAGATATTCCCTCTAATAAACTTGACTTAATAGAGGTATAAAAGTCCGCTGCTTTGGAGGAAAAGCAAAGAGTAAGAAAGGTTATTAATAATAATTTACGCATAGAAAAAAGGCCTCAGTTGAGGCCTTTATAAAACATTAATCGTTTAATGCCAACTCTTTCTTCATACTTTCAATTTGTTGAATGTAAGAAATGTAAGCGTTTGCATTCTTAGATACATTCTTATAATTTTTAGCTCTTTCGAGCGCAGCTATTGCTTGATCCGGTTGACCCATTCGTTGATGTGCAACACCCATTTGTAAATAAGCATAGCCTGCATCACCATCTCTTAGGTTACCTTTTCTAATAGCTGATCTGAAAGATTCAATTGCCTTTGCATATTCTTCATCATTGAAATAAATGCTAGCAATCTCATAGTCGTATTTACCACTACTGGTGTAGCTTGAAGCTTTATTGTAAGCATTGATCGCTTTTGCGCTAGCTTTTGCATACTTATAACTATTAGCAATGCTACGCCAGATCTCTTCATTAGATTCAACAATACCTTTATTTACACCTTCTTCAAGTCTATCTGCAGCTAGCAAAGGTATCTGGTTATTTGAGTATAATGCTGAAAGTTGTTTATAATTTGTTTCTGAGTCCCACATACCATTCATGTATGCAAGTTCTGCAAGTGCTAGCATATCTTGAACTTTGCCTCTTTGACTCAAGACAGCAAACAAATTATCGTAAACAGACTTCTCTCCTGGAAGAAGCTCTACCATCTCTCTGCCTATTACTTCTGCGCCGGCCAAATCTTTTAGCTCAATATGGGATGCAAAAAGTAGACTGTAAAGTGGTTTAGTCAATTTGCTTCCTTCTTGCAAAGCTAAATATGCCGGGCAAATCGCAGAACGAAAGTCCTGGTTTTGGTAATATAAACTTGCGTAAGTAGCATATGAGGACGCTGGGGGATTAATTACTTCGCTAAAATACTCTTTCATCCAACGCAATGCATCGGAATAGTTTTCTTGAGTTGCAGATATTTGTGCCAGTGTTAAACGTAAATTTACTTCGTTTGGCTTTCCTAGCATACCAGAACTCATTGCACGCCTTAACTCTGCTTTAGCTTGATCGTATTTACCTTGCTCACGGTAATTTAAGCCTAAAAGGAAAATCGCTTTCCCAACTGCAGCCTTATCGTTCGAGTTGGCAATTAATTCTTGAAGTATTGCTATAGATTCAACGTACTTAGCATCTGCATATGCCTCGTTAGCCGCTGTAATTTTTTTATAGGCTGACTCAGATGTCATCGCTGGTGCTTTGTCATCCTCGTATTCACCTGATTTAGGTGCTAGCAACTCACAAGAACTTGTGTATTTAGTTTGAGGTAAAGCATTAACTGCAAAACCAAACGTCAAAGCAATAAATCCGACTATATGTGTGATTTTAGTCATAATTGATACTTTCACTCATTTAATTGTTTAGCTGAAATTCCAGCTTATATTTCATATCTCGTTGATGAATTGCCTGACCATTGACAATACGAGGCTTAAATTTCCATTTCCTGATAGCTCTTAATGCTTCTCTTCGGAACATTCCTCTAGGGTTTTCATCAATAACTCGAATATTAGATGGAGAACCATCAGGCGCAATGTCAAATTGGAACATAACGTAACCTTCTATACCCTCCATTGCTGCTTTCTGTGGGTACTCTGGGGGAACCGTGACTAATGGAATTGCCTCACCGTCACCCATACCCGAAAAGTCAGTTGTTCCTAGACCACCGATATAAATACCACCACCATCCATTGTTGCGTCAATGTTGTCAATTTTAATATCGACTAGAGCTGTTACCACCTGCTTTTGCTCAGGAACATCTTGTTGCTGAGGTGGTGGTGGCTCTTTAGGCGGTGGTGGCTTTTTGGGTGGAGTGCGCTCTTTTCGCTGTACATCCTTTTCCTCTTCAATAAAGCCAATATCGACATTTACATTTTCTCTTTCTTTTTCTTGATTGCCTGCAGTGTCAATCAAAGCATTCATTAATAAGAAAATGCCAAGTACGATACCTATAGCCAATAATGCGCTTAGTAATACTCTTGCCATATTATTCAACCCTTTCCGTTGCCACAGAAACAGTAGCACCGGAACTCTTTGCAATATCTAAAACCTCAAGTACTAATCCAGCTTTCGCCTTTTTATCGGCCTGGATCACAACTTCACCTTCAAGGTTCTCGGTTCTTAACGACTGAATCTTTGCCTTAATTTCAGATGGCTGCAACATATCTTTGTCGATAAAAATCTGGTTCTTATCATCAATTGCTACGAAAATATAAGCATTCTTTCTTTCTACTGCTGAGTCAGCAGTAGGTTTACTTACATCAACGCCAGCCTGTTTCACAAATACAGTCGTAACAATAAAGAAGATAAGCATGATAAACACGATGTCTAACATCGGTGTCATATCAATTTCTACATCTTCCTGTTTTTTTTGAGTCTCAATAGCCATTAAGGTTCACCAAATTCTAGTGATGTGGAAGGTTATCAGCTAACTGATGCGACTTAATATAAGCTGTTTGCTCAAGGCGGCTGCTAAAGAAAATACCTGACAAAGCTGAAACCATACCAGCCATTGTTGGGATTGTAGCTTTAAAAATACCACCTGCCATTTGACGAGCACTTCCGGAACCTTGTCCAGACATACTCTCAAACACATCAATCATACCGGTTACGGTACCTAACAAACCAAGTAATGGACAAATTGCAATTAGAGTTTTTATTAGAAGCATTCTCTGGTTGAGTGCTTCACGAGCAATAGATACCCATGCCTCTCTAATTCTGTGTGCACGCCATGACTTGGTGTCTTCACGAGCGTTCCATTGAGCAACCATCATTCTGGCTTCTTTAGGGAACTGGCTGTAAATGTACCAATACCTTTCGATAATAAATGTCCACATCAAGAAGAGAACGAGTCCTATCCACCATAGGACCCATCCACCTTTATCAATAAAATCTAATATCGTATAGATTAATTCCATAAGAATTACCTATCCGTTACTTTCTTCGTGCTGAGCCATTAAGCCAGTGCTTTGCTCTTCAAGAACATGAATAATACTTTTGCTCTTGCCAGCAACTACAGCGTGTAAGAAAGTCAAAGGAATCGCAGCTAATAGACCCCAAACTGTTGTTACCAACGCTTGAGAAATACCATCAGCCATGGTTTTTGGGTCACCTGTACCGTATAAGGTGATTGATTGGAATACTTCAATCATACCTACAACCGTACCCAATAGACCTAGTAGAGGACCAAGTGCTGCAATAACTTTAATTAAGTTGATACCGCGCTCAATTTTAGGCGTCTCTTTAAGAACCGCCTCATCCAACTTAAGCTCTAAGTTCTCTACGTCTTCATTACGATTCGCTTGGTAAACCTTCATGATACGACCAAGAGGGTTGTTTCCAGGTGTAGAAGACTTCTTTTGAGACTGAACTTTTGGCCCAGTAACAAAATATAGAGTGAAGATTCTCTCTAGCGCGATTAATAGACCAATTACAAGAAGTACCATAACTGTTTTACCAGCAAAGCCACTAAACTCCCACAAGCGGTCAATCAGGCTCATTTTCTGCTTTTCTAGCTGTAGAATTGCGCCTTTACTTGGATCCAGGAATAAACCTGCATAGCCTGAGTTAGTAGATTGGAACTCTTCCACTTGATTAAGTACACGTGAGTCTGGTTGCACTTGTAATGTTTTGATAACGCCTTTATCAAAGAACAAATACTCGCCACTAGAAACAAGGTTAAATGTACCAACACGAGTAACTGTTTGCTGTTCAGAACGGCCA
This sequence comes from Kangiella aquimarina DSM 16071, assembly GCF_000374105.1. Classification (GTDB taxonomy): domain Bacteria; phylum Pseudomonadota; class Gammaproteobacteria; order Enterobacterales; family Kangiellaceae; genus Kangiella; species Kangiella aquimarina. The sequence goes on along the minus strand of NZ_KB893650.1, from coordinate 1,090,511 downwards.
CCTTCATTCACTACATCTGCAGTAAATGTTGTCGTTTCGCCTTGCTCTGACATTTCCTGAAGCATTAATACCCAGAATGCACGTAATTGTTCCATCTTAGGTAGAGCATCAGCTTCAGTAAGAGTATTCAACAAACCTTGACGGCCAGGATATTGAGCACTTACTAATGATGTACCAATATCGCCTGTCATACTATTTGCTGCTTGACGAACCACACCGAACAATTCACCCAAGTTACCCTGCTTGATTCGAAGATCTTCAGCGATTTGTGTTAACTGCTTTTCGTTTTCGTCAAACTGTGCTTTTAAACGCTCACTCTTAGCTTCTTCTGCAGCCAAACGTGCTTTTGCATCAGCTAAAAGTTGTTGTTGACGATTACGCTGTGATCTGAACTGTTGAACACGCTGCTCGTTAACCTGTTCTTGAATGCGTTCTTTGTCACGAACTTTCTTTAAAAGATCTGCGTGTGACAAACTCTCTGCCGCATTAGTAGCAACAGATGCCAGCGCGAAGACGCCAGCTAATGTAATAGCTAGGATATTTCTCATTGTGCTGCCTCCGCTACAGGAACTGGGACTTTAAATAGAACTGGTGATGAAATACCACGAGAGAATTTAATCGCGTTATTAACTGAGTCTAGGTACTCTTCAGGTAGTGTTTCCCATTTACGCTCTAACTTGTTCCAGTAGGCACCACGCTTACCGTCCAGCGTCAAATAAACGTAAGTCAAGCGACCGACACGTAAGAATTCAACTTCAAGCGGCTCACCGTTAGCATCAATGCTACCAGTATCCACAGATACCGCGTTACCGTACTGCATTTCAATTTGGTAAGCTTCTAGAATTTTACGATACTTTTCAGAAACTGAAACGTTCGCATCATCCATTAAAGCATAAAGATTTTGAACACGAGTTTGACGTGCGTCCAAGTTGAAAGGGATATCCAACTCAACGAACTCGTCAAGAGTTGTGATCATTTCGTCCATCAAAGGTAAAACACCCTTCTCAGTTTCATCGATACTCTCCATTTCCTGGACACTATCAACAATTTGCTTTTCCTGACTAGCAATCTGCTTTTCAAGTTGAGCATTATAGATACGAAGGCTGTCTACTCTTTGTAGAGTATTACGATATTCAAGAGATAAATCAGTTGCTTCTTCAGCCAACTTATTTACCGTGGTTTGAGTGCTGGCTGCAGCACGGTCAATCCGCTTCTCGATATTCATTGATGATTCAAATTGGCCAGCTGCAAATGAACTGCCCATGACAGCAGTTGCCAGAACGGCAGCAGCTGTTTTTTTCAAAAATAGTTGTTTTTTCATAAACTTACCCAAATTTCTGTTCAGAAATCTTTGCTTTTGATTGCCAATGCTTTTGAAAACTAGAGCTTTCAGACAAAAAAATCAAGTGATTTATCGCCCAGCAAAAAGCCTTAATTTTAAAAGCATTAACGCCAGCCTTACGGCCTAAACTTGTGGACAAAGAGGCCAACTATAAAGAGAAAGGCGGTATGGGTCAACAAATGTATCGGGGGAATTCACAATTCTTTATGCAATACATAACTTTATCTTATAGCTCAGTATAGCGTCCGAATTGCTTTAAAAACTGTGCGTTATCAGAAGTTGATGCTACCGCTTAACTTTATATACTTTGGGCTTTGGAATGTATAAGGAACCAGGCCCCTGGCATCTAAATCCATTGACTGTGATATCGAATCATCCAAGTGTGCAGCACCCAGTAGATTCATCAAATCAATTCGTATAACTAATCCGGTTTTGTTCCACTTAGTCTGATACTGGAGACCAATATCAAGAGTGGTGTCTTCAAACTCAAGTAGACTCGCTTCCCCCCTATCAAGGGCTAGCTTACTATCTTGCTTATTAACGTTAGCAGCAAAAGTCCAGTCTTCAGCAAAACGCATTCCGCCATACAGGGAAATAGCACTTGCCTCAAAGGGTGTCTCCTGCTCTTTTAAACCTAATAACTGTTCGTGATATAAACCTTTGGCTGTTTCAACTGAAGCCCCTATCGTTAAATCATCGCTGACTTGCCGGCTAATTTTTATTTCAATACCTTCTAGATTTTGCTGAAAGCCTTCAATACCAGCCAGGTTTGATTTAAGGTTAATTGCCTCTGGAGAACCGTCCATATCAAAATCATAATAAAAGCGATACCCAGCTTCCTGCTTGCCCATTTGAGCTAACGCTGATTCAGTAGTAATTAGGTCTAGATCAGACTTCATATAACTAATCGTCACATCCCAGCCTTCACTTATTTCCTGATTAAAACCTAAAGCCATGGTATTTTGCTTCAGATGTTTCTCTTCGAGTAGGCCGTTAACCGAATCATCAAAGCTGACCGAAACAGGTAGGCTCTGTTTGCCATAGTTTATGAAAAACTGGGAACTTTGATTCGGCATTTGGTAGCCGGCGAATAGATTAGCATTTGGTCGATTACTGGCAGAATCAGACAAATCTAACGAAACTAGCCACTCACCCTGGTCTTCATCTTTAATGTTAAAAGACAAGGGGTCACTTTTCAGACGCTCTCTGCCGAATTCTTTCAGTTGATTATTAGCCAATAAACTCACGCTTATATCATTAGCAGTGACTCGCACGCTTGAATCATCGATTACAAATGGATTAAACCCCGAGAACTGTGTTCCGGGAAGGCTCTCCATTACAAACAACTCATCATTCATGAATGAACCACCCTGCTCCGTGCTCTCAGCATAGCTGCTAAGCGCTATCGAGCTCATCGATGCCAATAGTAGTGTCCTGATTGCAGGCACACGGAATGGCTTTGAGATTGGTTTTATCATCACTGCACGACTCTTAATAAATGAACTTTCACTTTGTAATTTTTTAAAAGGATTGATTTTTTCTAGATTTTCAAGAACTTAGAAACCAACATGGTTACTGAACCAAACCCTTTTAGCATTCATTCAGTATAGGTAAACGCCTGATTTCTTTCAATGATAAGAGTTGTAAAATTAGGTAAAACTCACAAGTTTCCATGCTAACTGCCTGTATTTTGTGGCTTTATTCCCAGACTCGGCTATTCATGCCAAATTAACATTGGTATGATGATGGCTTCTGATAAAAACAATTTTGCTGAATGAGCTCACAACCTTTGACTAGAACCTTGCTTACGGCACTTCTGAGCGGCCTTGCTTGCTGGTCTTGTCAGCCCCAAGGTGATATTGCATCAAACCAGAGAGATAGTCTGCTGGTTTACTGTTCTGAAGGTAGTCCGGATGCATTCAACCCTCAATTAGTCAGCTCAGGCACATCCTACGACGCAACGGCCCATACTATATATAACCAGCTGGTCACCTATAATTCTGGAACCACAGACATTGCCCCAGCTTTGGCCGAATCCTGGAAAATTAGTGACGATGGCACACGCTATCGCTTCAAGCTAAAGGAAGGCGTCAATTTTCATGGCAATCAGGACTTTACCCCTACTCGCACCTTAAATGCTGACGATGTTATCTTTAGCTTTAATCGCCAAAGGCTAAGCTCCCACCCATTCCATGAAGTTTCAGGGGGCCGTTACCCGTATTTTTATTCCCAGGGACTTGATCAGCTTATCCTTGACATCAACAAAGTCAGTGATAAAGAAGTAGAGTTTGTTCTATCCCGCCCTGAGAGTCCTTTCCTGGCCATTCTTGCGACCCCATTCGCTTCAATACTCTCCGCTGAGTATGCAGAAGTGTTACAAGGGCTCGATAGATTAGAGTGGATAGACAGCAAGCCTATCGGTACAGGCCCATTTAGGTTTAAGCGGTACGAGCCGGATTCCTACATACGCTACGAGGCATTTGAGGATTACTTTGGTGGCGCCCCGAAGATAAAGGATCTGGTTTACTCGATTACACCGGACGCAGCTATGCGCTTTGCACGCTTTAGCGCAGGCGAATGCGACATCATGAGCAACCCCCTGCCAGTCCACCTTCGGATTGCTCGTCAGAACAAATTGAACATACTAGAAATACCCGGCTTTAACGTTGCTTATTGGGCATTTAATGTTGAAAAGCCACCATTTCACGATGTCAAAGTACGACAGGCATTATCCATGGCGATTAACCGGGAAGCTATTTTAAAAGCGGTATATGACAGGCAGGCACAGATAGCAACCAGCCCCATCCCACCTTCCTCATGGGCCTATAACAAGCAAGTTTCTCGTGTTCGATATAATACCCAGCAGGCAAAACAGTTGTTAGCGGAAGCGGGATATGAAAATGGCTTTACCATTGATATCTGGGCCATGCCCATCCAAAGAACCTATAATCCAAACGCCCGCAAGATGGCTGAAATGATGCAGCAGGATTTGGAAAAAATTGGGGTCAAGGCAAGAATCATCAGCTACGAATGGGGAACGTTTCTAGCGCGCGTTGCACAGGGGTTGCACCATAGCGTACTTCTTGGCTGGAATGCTGATAACGGGGACCCCAGCAACTTCCTCAATCCTTTGCTCAGTTGTGCTTCCGCACGTAGTGGCAATAACTATGCAAAATGGTGTCACCCAACGTTTGACCAGCTAATTCTAAATGCCAGCCAATCTTCCGATATTGAAAAACGCAAGCAATATTACCTACAAGCTCAGGCTCTATTTAAAGAAGAGGCTCCTTGGCTGACTATTGCACACGCCAACAAAAGTCTGTTAACGCAACCCGATGTGACTGGTCTTGTAATTTCTCCGGTTGGTAATGTGGAATTTGATAAGGTCTCGTTCAACAAGGGTGAAACACCCCCTGATGAGGACACAAACTGATGTTTAAGTTGCTTATCAGACACGGCACCACCTTATTGATCAGCTTGTTTGGTTTGACCTTGTTGACCTTTGTGCTTAGTCAACGAGGCGACAGTGCACTTCATATTTATCAGAGTCAGCACTTTATGGGGCAGTACCTCGAGTATCTGCAGTATCTGCTAGCAGGCGACTGGGGTTATTCCAGTATTCACAACCGGCCAGTGCTCTATGACTTTCTACAGCACTTCCCGGCCACCATTGAGCTGGTGATGCTGGCCCTACTGTTTGCCATTATTTTTGGGCTGACACTTGGCATTATGGCTGCCAATCGACGGGGTAAATGGCTGGACAATACCCTGATGGGAGTTACCCTGGCAGGTTACTCCATGCCAATCTATTGGTGGGGAATGTTGTTAGTCCTCCTTTTCTCTCTGACACTTGGCTGGACGCCAGTTGCCGGGAGGATTGATTATATATATGACGTCCCACCAGTCACTCGATTTATGCTTATTGACTCATTGCTGAGTCAGGACCAATATGGCTTTGATGCATTTTTTAATGCCCTGCTCCATCTAATACTTCCTGCAATAACTCTTAGCACTATTCCGATGGCTATCATAGCCAGAATGACCCGCTCATCGTTGTTGGGAGTCCTCAAAGCTGAATATATTAGAACAGCACGTTCAAAAGGCCTCAGCCAGCAAAGGATTATCTGGGTTCACGCGCTTCGTAACGCATTAATTCCTATTTTGACTATCAGTGGCGTTCAGGTCAGCATCATCATGTCAGGGGTGATTATCACAGAATATATTTTCGCTTGGCCTGGTGTTGGTAAATGGCTGCTAGAGGCGGTTTCCAGACGTGATTTTGCCAGTATCCAGGCTGGTATTCTGGCCCTTTCGTTGCTGGTTATAGCATTCAACCTGGCTCTGGATTTACTTGCAAGTTACATGAATCCTCGACTTAGGAGGCCATCATGACACTGTCTAACACCAAGTTAGCCTGGCAGGTGTTCAGCCATAATAAAAGTGCCATGACGGGCAGTCTGATTTTGTTAGTTATATTGCTAATGAGTCTGGTCGGTCCGTGGTTTGCCCCTCATGATCCAGCGCAGCAATTCAGCGATAAAATTCTGACACCGCCCCTTTGGTACGACAATGGCGACTTTGTAACCCCCTTGGGAACCGATGACCTGGGTAGGGATATGTTGTCCCGGCTTCTGCACGGCGCACGATTATCATTGAAATTAACCTTAATGGTTGTGTTTGCAGCGGCTTTTATTGGCATTCTGCTCGGCGCTGCTGCCGCTTTTCTGAATGCAGGCCTACGCTCATTGCTCATGCGTTTTATGGACTTATTACTCTCTCTGCCATCTTTGTTACTAGCCATAGCGATTGTTGCTATTATTGGGCCAGGACTACCCAATGCGGTATACGCAGTGGTGATCGTCCTCATCCCTCAATTCGTCAAAGTGACGCAAAGCGCCATTTCTGAGGAGTTAGGCAAAGATTATGTGATGGCTGCGAGGCTCGATGGAGCTGGCCATATAAGATTACTGCTACATCATGTCTGGCCCAACATTATTCCAGCTTTGATTGTCCAACTGACCTTCAGCTTTTCTACCGCACTATTAGATATCGCAGCGTTAGGGTTCCTTGGGCTTGGTGCTCAGCCGCCGATGGCAGAATGGGGAACCATGCTTTCAGAAGCGCGTGCTTTTATCCAGTTTGCGCCATGGACTATGACTTTGCCGGGACTGGCTATATTCTTAGCTGTGCTGTCTATTAATCTAGTCGGTGATGGGTTACGAGACGCCTTTGACCCGCGCTTGAACAGGTGATGCTATGAGTTTGCTGCAAATTGAAAACCTGAATGTGGACTTTATGACAGACGATGGTCTGGTTAGAGCTGTCGACAAGGTTAAGCTCAACATAGAAAGCGGTCAGGTGATTGGAGTCATTGGCGAATCGGGTTCAGGCAAGAGCGTAATGGCGCTTGCCATTGCTGGCTTACTGTCTCCAGCGGCCAGAATGCAGGCGGATCTGTTTAATCTGGATGGTCATGATCTCACTCGAATGAGCCTTGCAGAAAGACAGAATCATATAACCAGCAATATCTCAATAATTTTTCAAGAGCCAACCTCGAGCTTAAATCCAGCTCTGACTATAGGCTATCAGCTGGATGAAACCATTCGATTCCATGAAGGTGGAACTCCAAAACAACGCAAAGAGCGTGCGCTGGAGCTCTTGTCGCAGGTTGGCATCATGGACGCCAAAAGACGATATAAAGAGTATCCACACCAACTATCTGGTGGGCTGAATCAAAGGGTTATGATTGCCATAGCACTAGCCTGCCAACCCAAGCTGTTGATTGCAGACGAACCTACAACAGCACTTGATGTTACCGTCCAGTCTCAGATTCTTGACCTGCTGTTAAAAGTGAAAGAAGAACATGATATGGCTCTGATGCTCATCACTCATGACTTTTCGATTCTGGCGGAAACAACCTCAAAAGTACATGTCATGTATTGCGGACAAATTGTCGAATCAGGCAGAACTTATAACTTATTGAGCCAGCCATATCACCCATACACAAAAGCTCTCCTTGATAGCGTTCCGCATTTTGGTATGCGCTATAAAAAAGGACGCCGCTTATTTAATCTGCCCGGCACCACGCCACCAATCAGTCATCTACCTGTTGGCTGCTACCTTGGACCTCGTTGCCCCTATGCAGCCAAAAAGTGTGTTCAGTCTCCAGAGCTATTCAATATTAAAGGCCGCAGAGTTCGCTGTCACTTCCCTCTGATTGAAGAGGAGGATTCCTGATGCCTAGTTTGTTATCAGCCAAACTTATTCGTAAGTCATACAAGGTTTCCAATAACCCTTTCAAGCAACGCTATCTTGAAGTGGTTAAAGGTATAAGCTTTAGCTTAAATGCGGGACAAACCTTGGCGGTTGTTGGTGAATCTGGCTCAGGTAAGTCTACACTAGCCAGAATTCTAGTGGGTGCAGAAAAGCCCGACAGTGGAGAGCTTTTATTTGAAGGCAATAATATTATTAAGAATAGCTCTTTTAGCTGGTACCGTAATATCCGAATGATATTCCAGAACCCCTCGGCCTCACTAAACCCCAGGGCAACCATCAGACAAAGTCTGGAAGAGCCACTAATCAACGCCAAAGCAGGCAATAGTCAAAGTCGCAAAGATAGAATCGCTGAGGTACTTGATTTAGTGGGATTAAGACCAGAGTATGCTGAACGCTATCCACACACTTTTTCTGGTGGTCAGCGTCAACGTATCGCGATTGCAAGAGCGCTTATGCTCAATCCCAAAGTCATTGTCGCTGATGAGCCAGTTTCCGCACTGGATGTTTCCGTTCAGGCACAAATTATTAATCTATTACTCGATTTGCAGGACAGGCTCGACTTAGCCTATGTCTTCATTTCACATGACCTGGGACTGGTACAACACTTCAGTGACAAGGTACTGGTCATGCATAACGGCGAACAGAAGGAATATGGCCGTGTTGGTGAGGTCTTTAGTCAACCCCAGTCAAGATATACTCTGGAATTGTTAAACGCCTCAGCAAGCTATCGTAAGGCTATCGAGAAATAAAAAAGCCACCCAATTAATGAGTGGCTTTTTAAATAACTTCTATCACCTGATACTATTCAGGTTCTAATCAGAGATTATTGCGTAACCTCTGACTTCTCCCTGAAGTTCTGCATCAGACTTTGCATTTCTGCCTGAGCACTAGCATTAGCTAATCTTTGCTCAATCTGCTGACGCGTTGCATCATCCATGGTGTCAGGATCAGGATAGTTAACAGCATTGACTTCAACTACTACATAATCACCGTTGAATAGCTGCTCTACCGAACGGCTTGCCTGACCTTCAGCTGGAGCTTTAACATTAAATATTGCATTAGTCAGATCAAAACCAATAGCTGTATCACGTCGTTTCAGGCCTGTGGTCTCGCTCCAGCTTAAACCTTCTAAACTTAATAAAGTTTCAGCATCCTCGCCTTCTTGTAGACGGGCCAACACCTGTTCTGCAAAATCTTTAGCAGCTGTTCGAACTTTCTCTTCTTTCAAAGTTGCAACTACTGTTTCTTTAACTTCGTCCAGAGGCTGTACTTGAGCAGGCTGATACTCTTTAACCGTTACATAAACGATATCATTGTTGGTCAGCTCGATCATGTCACTAACTTCTGTAGACTCTAGAACCGATGCAGAGAAAGCTTTCTCAAGGAATACAGGATTTGCTGTAAGGCCAGTTGCAGAACTTTCACTGAACATACCGGTTTCCTGAACTTCCAGACCAACCTGTTCAGCAAATTTATCGAGATCATCACCAAACTCGAATAAGTTTTCATTCAACTTTGACTGTTTAGCGAAAAACTCTTCCTGGGCTTTTTCGTTAGCAAGAGTTTCTCGAATATCACTCTCAACTTCAGCTAAAGGTGTTGTCTGACTTTCTTTCTTATCAACTAGCTTGATAATGTGATAGCCATATTGAGTTTCAACAACCTCAGTCATATCACCAACGTTATTCAAAGCCAATGCTGCAGCTTCAAACTCAGGCACCCAGCCGGTACCTGAAGGGTTCTCATCAGACGTCGGAATTGCATCTACCCAATCAAGCTGTCCACCGTTTTCACCACTGAAAGTATCACTTGAGTGCTCCTTTGCTAATTCAGCAAAATCAGCGCCATTTTTGAGCTGATTTAACAGTTCACTAGCTTTTGATTCAGCACTATCAATAGAATTATCGATTAAGATATGTGCAACTAATATTTCAGTAGGGTCCTGGTAATTTGCTTTATTCGCATCATAGAACTCCTGAACCTGCTCTTCACTAATCTTGTCTTTGTAGCTCTCAGCCAATTGTTCAGTGGATAAGCGGACATAACGTAAGTTTATTTTTTCAGACTGCTCGAACTGAGCCTGATTCTGTTGATAGTACTCTTCAACTTCTTCACTTGTCACGTCAACCGAGTCAGCAAAATCTTCCTGCGAAACTCGAACATAGCGAACATCACGAGATTGTTCCTGCAAGCGGTAATAGCTATCAACTTCATAATCCAAAGCGAAATTAGTAGTGCCTAGCCCTTGATTAAGTTGCTCCTGTGCAATTTGCTGACGGGCATACTGACGTAGTTGGTCTTCTGACCAACCCATCTGGGCCATAATCATTTTTGCCTGCTCTGGAGAATAGATACCGCCTATCTGAAATTGCGGAAACTCCCTGATCCAGCTTTTGATTTGTTCTTCAGAGGCAGTTAGGCCCGCTTTATTAAGGTTGGCCTTAATAACCTGCTCATTGATAAGCTGTTGTTTGATTTGTTCGCGCAACAACTTTTGACTGGCTTCAGTTGCGTATTGCTGGTCAAACTGCTGACCCATCTGTTGACGTACACGATCAACGCCTTGCTGAATTTGCGCACTTGTAATCTCTGCGCCTTCAACTTCTGCAACTTTATCTGGGTTACCACTAAACAGGGTACCCGTAAAATATCCTGCAAAAATAAAGAAGATGATGATGACAAATAATATCACCTTCATTATTGGGCCTTGCATGCTTTGCTGTATTCTTTCCAACATCATGGCTGAAACTACCTATTTGTTAATTATTCAGTCCGAACATTAAACTTTAAATTATAATTCAATCTACCCAGTTACTCAGCATTAATTCACTATTAATCACTTAGTCGATAAAAAGGATAACCTGAAAGCTCAGGACGCAGACTTGGATACTGGATAAAAAAAACGCGCCTTGGTAGGCGCGTTTAGTTTCTGGCGGAGCGGACGGGACTCGAACCCGCGACCCCCGGCGTGACAGGCCGGTATTCTAACCAGCTGAACTACCGCTCCTAAATTGTCGTTTTACGGACGCCACGCTAAAAGAAGCATGGTGGGTGGTACTGGGCTCGAACCAGTGACCCTCGCCTTGTAAGGGCGATGCTCTCCCAACTGAGCTAACCACCCGTAAAAACGGCGGCTAGTTTACCGCGTCTTTAAGAGCTTTACCAGCTTTAAAACCAGGAACTTTTGCAGCCTTGATCTGAATAGTTTCACCAGTTTTTGGATTACGACCTGTACGAGCAGCACGCTCTTTAACTGCGAAAGTACCGAAACCAACTAGAGATACTTGTTCGCCCTTTTGTAATGAATCCGTAATTGCGCCTAACATAGAGTCTAGTGCACGACCTGCAGCTGCTTTAGAGATATCCGCGCCAGCTGCGATAGCGTCGATTAGTTCTGATTTATTCACTCACTTTCCCCTTTTATTTAGAGTAATCTGAAGTACAAAAAATAAGCAGTAATTATTAGCGTTCTACTGCACAACTCAAGGTCTGCTGTTATATCAACTGAGCCTTTTATGTGTCAAGAAAATTTCCGATAAACGGACAAAAAGCCTGCTAATTGCAGGCTTTTTGTGCATTAATGAGCATGAATCTTATCTTGCTCGTCAACTTTCCCTGTTTCACTCTCGGGCGCTTCTGAGACTGGTTTACTGATTGGCTCAGGAGGTCTCTCCAGTGCAATATCAATCACTTCATCAATCCACTTCACGCAAACAATCTTCAAATCTTTTTTAATATTATCCGGTATATCGGCCAAATTCCTTTCGTTTTCCTTCGGAATTATGACTGTTTTAATACCACCTCGGTGCGCCGCCAGAAGCTTTTCTTTTAAACCGCCGATCGGTAATACTTCACCTCTCAAAGTGATTTCACCAGTCATTGCGACATCCTTTCTGACAGGAATATCCGTTAGGCTAGAAATAATAGCCGTACACATACCAATACCTGCGCTAGGCCCATCTTTAGGTGTCGCACCTTCAGGAACATGTATATGGATGTCTTTCTTCTCATAGAAGTCGGCTTCAATCCCAAGCGCAAGACAACGACTTCTAACCACTGTCATAGCGGCTTGAATGGACTCTTTCATCACATCGCCCAGTTGGCCGGTATAGGTTGTTTTACCTTTACCATCTACAACTACTGACTCAATAGTCAACAACTCACCGCCCACCGATGTCCAAGCAAGGCCTGTGACCTGCCCTACCTTGTTAGATTCGCCAGCACGACCATAATCGTAGATCTTAACACCAAGATATTGATCAAGATTTTCATCATTAACCGTAACCGTTTTTTCTGGTTTGTCAGCTAGCAACTGCTGCTTAACGGTTTTACGACAAATCTTAGAGATTTCTCTCTCTAGATTCCGTACACCTGCCTCACGGGTATAATAGCGAATTACTCCTAATATAGCCGAGTCTTCCAGTGCCAACTCACCTTTTTTCAGTCCGGCATTTTTCATCTGCTTAGGTACAAGGTAGCGTTTAGCAATCTCAAGCTTTTCAGCTTCGGTATAGCCCGGGATTCGAATAACCTCCATCCTATCCAACAGAGGCGCTGGAATATTCATGGAATTTGAGGTTGCCACAAACATAACCTCGGACAAGTCATAATCAACCTCAAGATAGTGGTCATTGAAGGTATGATTCTGTTCAGGATCAAGCACTTCTAACAGCGCAGAAGATGGATCACCACGCATATCCATCGACATTTTGTCTATTTCATCGAGCAGGAAAAGTGGGTTTTTAACACCAACCTTACTCATTTTCTGCATTAACTTGCCTGGCATAGCACCGATATAAGTGCGTCGGTGGCCTCTAATCTCAGCCTCATCACGGACACCACCTAATGCCATACGAACATACTTACGACCGGTAGCCTTGGCGATAGATTGGCCCAGAGAGGTTTTACCGACACCTGGAGGGCCTACCAGGCATAATACTGGCCCTTTGAGCTTTTTCACTCGCTGCTGTACTGCCAGATATTCAAGAATACGGTCTTTAATTTTTTCTAGCCCATAATGGTCAGCATCCAAAGTCTCTTCAGCATTCTTCAAGTTGTGTTTAACGCGGCTTCGCTTGCTCCAGGGCATACCCAGAAGCCAGTCAATATAGCCCCGTACAACCGTCGCTTCGGCTGACATAGGAGACATCATCTTAAGCTTTTTCAACTCGGCTTCTGCTTTCTCCTTAGCTTCTTTAGTCATGCCTGATTCTTCAATTTTACGAGCCAGCTCTTCATGCTCGGAGACGGTTTCTTCACCTTCACCTAGCTCTTTCTGAATCGCCTTAATTTGCTCATTCAGATAATATTCGCGCTGATTTTTTTCCATCTGGTTTTTGACACGACCACGAATACGCTTCTCGACTTCAAGCAAATCCATCTCGCTTTCCATCTTTGCCATCAGCTGCTCAAGGCGCTCAGCAACGCTTTCCATTTCCAGGATTTGCTGCTTATCTTCAATTTTTAAAGACATGTGAGCAGCGATGCTATCAGCCAGACGGCTTGGGTTCTCAATCCCAGATAAGGTTGTCAGTATCTCACCCGGAACTTTCTTGTTTAGTTTCACATATTTGTCAAAGCTGCTTAAAGCCGCACGAGCTAAAGAGTCAGCCTCATCGTTGTGCTCACTTTCTGTTGGAATAAGCTCAACTTCAGCAACAAACATAGGATCAGTATCGACATACTTTGTAACTTTAGCTCGTTGTACACCTTCCACTAATACTTTGACATTACCGTCGGGCAATTTAAGCATCTGTAGTATGGTTGCAACACAGCCGTAATCATAGATCTGCTCTGTATCTGGCATATCTTCGGTGGCTTCACGTTGTGCGACCAGCATGACCTGTTTGTCGCCATTGGTAGCCTCTTCAAGCGCCAGGATTGACTTCTCGCGACCAACAAACAGTGGAATCACCATATGTGGGAACACTACGACATCTCGCAGTGGTAGCAGAGGAAGTTGTTTGGTAGTAGTTTCTGTTTGCATGAATCATTAATCCTGAATAAGTAATAAAAAAGGGGCGAAGTTAACCTCCTCCCCTTTACTTAACTGTCTTTGCTCACCACCAAGCTCATTATTAAGCCTGATAACGAAGGCTACTCAGCAGCAGCTTGTTGTTGGTTGTCATAAATCAGTAGAGGCTCTGCCTCACCTTTTACCACAGCCGCATCAATACATACTTTGCTGACGCCTTCGAGGGAAGGTAAGTTATACATGGTGTCTAATAAAATTTCTTCAAGGATAGAGCGTAAACCACGAGCACCTGTGCGACGCTGCATAGCTTTATGAGCAATAGCAGACAACGCATCTTTGCGGAACTCTAAATCCACATTTTCCAATGAAAACAATTTACTATATTGCTTGGTTAGTGCGTTTTTTGGCTCTGTCAGGATTCTGATTAAGGCGTCTTCATCTAGCTCCTGCAAAGTTGTAACGATTGGTAACCGGCCAATAAACTCAGGAATCAGGCCAAACTTCACTAAGTCGTCAGGCTCGACGGCTTTGAGCATTTCGCCAATAGCCTTACCTTCTTTAACCTGCTTAACGTCAGCACCGAAACCGATACCGCCTTTTTCGGTGCGTTCCTGAATGATCTTCTCAAGGCCTGCAAAAGCACCGCCACAAACAAATAAGATATTTCCAGTATCAACTTGCAGGAACTCCTGCTGCGGGTGCTTGCGACCGCCTTGCGGAGGCACGGATGCAACAGTTCCTTCAATCAGTTTAAGCAAAGCTTGTTGAACACCTTCACCTGAAACATCACGCGTAATAGAGGGGTTGTCGGATTTACGAGAAATCTTATCAATTTCGTCAATGTAAACAATTCCGCGCTGAGCTTTCTCAACGTCATAATCACACTTCTGCAACAATTTCTGAATGATATTCTCGACGTCTTCACCCACATAACCGGCTTCAGTCAAGGTTGTCGCATCTGCCATGGTAAATGGCACATCGAGCATGCGAGCCAAAGTCTCAGCAAGCAGGGTTTTACCACTACCTGTTGGACCAATTAGAAGGATGTTACTTTTACCCAGCTCAACTTCTTTATGCTCGCTGGAAGCAGGCTCACTTTCTAATCGTTTGTAGTGATTGTAAACAGCTACAGACAATACTTTTTTGGCGCGTTCCTGGCCAATGACATACTGCTCCAAAAATTCAGCTATTTCTTTTGGCTTAGGTAGGTGGCTACGCGATTCTTTTGCAGCAACCTCCTGAATCTCTTCAATAATTATATCGTTACATAAATCTACGCATTCATTGCATATAAAAACTCTTGGACCGGCAATGAGCTTCTTTACTTCATGCTGGCTTTTGCCACAGAAAGAGCAATATAACGTTTTGTTGTCTGAGTTATCGCTACTCATCGTTACCTCATAAGACTGTCACTACAGTCCGTTAGACATTTCCACCGCCAAAAGGCGTTTCTATCACGCTTTATTGAGGCTAAACCTCCGAAACTCAAGGTCTGGCACTCATTTTATTTCTCGCTACTAATTACAGTATCAAAATAATTACTCTAACAAAAGCACAAATCCCTTCACTTACTGTCTAATCCACAGTAACCAGAACCTCTGCAGCCAAATTAGCACCAACTTATACTTATGCTAATATCCTTAATATTTAAAGCGCTCGGTATCGGAAACGAAGTAACTATATTAGAGGCAGACCCATGAGCCATACCAAATCGATAGTAATTAAGACATTGCTGATATTCACTTTAATATTTAGTGGATTGCTCAATGCAAACCCAGTGCAAAGTAAAACTGTAGTATTAACCGATGTGCATGGTGACTATGTCTCGCTGATCAGTTTGCTTAAGGCCACAAATGTAATCAATGACGAGCTGGAATGGAGCGGTAATACGGCTACCTTGATAAGTCTGGGGGATAATCTTGACCGAGGTGCAGAATCACGCAAAGTCATCGACCTGTTTATGAGACTTGAAGATGAGGCCGCCAATAGTGGTGGAAATGTCATAGTTCTTCTTGGCAATCATGAAATCATGAACATCATTGCTGATCTTCGCTATGTCTCTGACCAGGAGTTTCTTGCTTTCAAACCAGAAGAATCTGCCAGCTATCGTGAGTCGGTCTACCAGGACTATCTAAATTACTCTAATCTTGAGCATTCCAGCGAAAGCCTGAAAAGCTTCAATCGGCTATATCCACCCGGATATTTTGGTCTGGTTGAGGCCTACTCCCATTCGGGCAAATATGGCAAATGGCTACTTGAGAAGGATACGGTCAAAGTTTTTCAGGATCGACTTTATCTACACGCAGGTATCTCTGAAGAGCTACTCGACCTTGGTTTTAGCGAGCAACAGATCAACCGTCAGATTCGCCAGACTGTTAAGTCCTATTCTGAGCTCTATCACGAATTCATAGAGCTGGGATTATTTAAGCATTATTTCAATAAGCGAGAAAGAATCGAGGTTCTGGAGGCACTACTAGCTGGCCAGATTAAACAGGATAGATTTACCAAAAGAAGTATATTGAAAAAAGCAGAGGAGTTTATAGAGCTTTCTCAATCTCTATTAATTACGACAAAGGGACCAGTCTGGTATCGTGGCAACATTTATTGTCATGAATATATGGAAAGCCATACCATAGAAAAAGCCTTAAAACACTTTGGTGTTAAGCAAGTTCTTGTTGGCCACACCCCAGATGATAGCCGAGTTGCACGCTCCCGTTTTGATGGAAAATTGATTCTTTTGGATACAGGCATGCTACAGGCATACTATAAAGGCCAGCCCACAGCCGCAGTAATCGAAAATAACCAGCTCCGGTTAGTTAATCTTAAAGATCCAAGTAATACAGAACCACAGCCGGATCCAGTTAGAAAGCCTTTGTATCCAAACCAGTTGAGTGATGAGTATCTATCTGAATATTTTGCAAATGCTGAAGTTATTTCTGAAAAACCATTATCAGACTTTTACAGCAAACCATTAAAGCTAACTTTTGATTTCCAGGGGAAACAACACAATGCAATTTTTAAATACATGGATAGCGATCCAAAACTGGAAAATAAAAGAAAGCATTCTCGTCAGGATAATTTTGCCGATCGTTTTTTATATGATCTGGCAGCCTTCAAACTGGATAGGCTTTTAAATTTATACATGGTTCCGTATACAGCAGCCTTTACCTACAAAGATCAAGAAGGCATCATTCAATATTGGATTGAAGACTCTATCAGCAAAACTGAACTTATCCAAAGTAAGCAGCAGTTAGAGGGTTACTGCTCGGCTGATGATGAAGAAGAGTTAATGCAAATATTCGATTTGCTGATTCATAATGACGACAGAAATACAGGCAATAAACTTTATAGCTTAGATACTGGTTATTTATGGCTCATTGATCATACCCGAAGCTTCCGTAACCTATACACGTTACCGGAATATGATCTCCCTCCGGTGGCTAAACTATCCGTTCAGTTAGAGCAACAGTTAAAGTCTCTTTCTAAGGATAACCTCAAGGCTGAACTAGGTTTCCTGTTGAATGATAAACAGATAGTGGCTCTGTTGAAAAGGCGAGATAAATTATTGCAGCTTTATGGTCAGAATCATTAGTGGTCAGCATATATACGACCACTAACTATTACCGTTTTTTGTCGACCAATAGATCTCGTCCTCCATGTCTCTATAACGGTTTCTAATCCTAAAAGCAATGAGGAAACAGCCAAATGCCAGTAAAGCATTAAGCATGATAAAAGCAATTTTATCGGCGGCATAAAAAGTGACGCCAATGGCAACTACTGCACCATATAATAAGTCACCAAAACGATAAAAGAATCCTTCAATGACATTCTTTCCGATATATTTATCTTCCCTCGATATAGGCAGAAAAAGAGCATGCCGGGTGGTATTCTGTATAGAATAATTAGCACTGTTTTCTACAATCAGAGTCCATTTAATTAGAGCAAATACCGGTAGGTATAGCACCAAAGTGTAATTAAACATCATCAAGGTAGGCAGAATTAATATAGAAGCTCCCACACCAATCCATTTAAATATCTTTGCAACGAGAAAAATCTGCAAAAGAAGTCCAAATAGTGTTATCCATGCAATATAACCAGCATAAAACTCTGTCATATATGACTGCCTGTCTTCGCCTACTAGCTCAAGACCTGAAGCAAACTCTACAACAAACTTGGCTAAAATGTACTCCCCCATTGAGTTTATAAAATTAATCAGCACAATAAATGCTGCGATAAGAGATAAATATGGTTTTTTCAAAAGCTTTACTATTGCAAGGTACCACTTCTGAGACTTTATTGGCTCTGCCGATGAGATAGACCTGGAATCTGAAGGTACTGCTTTAAAACAATAGGTGGTAAGAAGCGCTGCAATGACCAACAATAGTGCTGAAAGCGCCATCAAACCAGTGACCCCAATTAATTGATAGCTCCAACCTGCACACCGGGATCCGACCCATGCCCCGATAGCTCCACCCACGGCGATCAGTATAAATAGGCGACTACCCGCTTCGGTGCTGTAGCAATCAGCGCAAAATGCCCAATAAAGAGCAATAACAACCACACTGAACACTCCTAACCAGATATAGAAGATAACGCCTATCGCAGCTCCTATATAACTGAGTAGAGCGAAGACGATTATGTTCATACTAAAAAAAAGCATCACGGCTTTAATAAATCGTGAATGGTCGTTATTTCTCGAGTAGGCAAAATAAAATTTACTGAACAGAGGCGCCAGTAAAAGCAAAAGTCCCGCCTGTATTGAAGTTGAGTAGCTTTTTACTTCCGCAGTACTTTCGGAAAGGATCAACGGGTCCCTGATGACTTTAAGCAGATAATAGGAAAACATGAGTATGAAAAGAGTCAGGAAATGCAAAGCGGTGCTTTTACCTTCTCCTGGACGGATTTTGACAATCCTGGAAAGTTTAGTCTCTAACCAGCTGAATTTTCGTTGTTGATCATCCATAAATGCCCCAATTAAAGGGATTCCCTATTGATTAAGCCAAGAACGACACTGGACTTACAGCTATTTATTCTAACCTATCTAGAATTAGACAATAAAAAAGGTAAAAAGCTGCACTAAACTGGATGATATCTAAAATAATGATGAAGTGCGAAAAGAAATGAACAAGCTCTTGCCTGAGGCAAGAGCTTGTTTAGGGATGAACAGTAGGAGGGTTTAGCTTTGCTTTCTTGAACTGATGATTGAATCTACCAGACCATACTTAACGGCCTCATCTGCAGTAAGGAAATTATCACGGTCAGTATCTTTTTCTACTTCTTCAACCGTTTTACCACAGTGATCGGCCATAATCGAATTAAGCCTATGTTTTAATTCAGTAATTTCCTGAGCATGGATGGCTATATCTGAGGCCTGCCCCTGGAAACCGCCTAGCGGTTGATGAATCATCATACGCGAATTTGGCAGAGTATGGCGCTTACCTTTTGCACCACCAGCCAACAATAAAGCACCCATACTGGCGGCCTGACCCACACAAACCGTCGACACATCAGGGCGAATAAACTGCATAGTGTCATAGATAGCTAATCCAGCAGTTACGACGCCGCCTGGTGAATTGATATATAAATGAATATCTTTGTCTGGATTATCAGACTCTAGGAATAACATTTGAGCGACAATTGAATTGGCCATGTAATCTTCTACCTGACCGACACAGAAAATAACGCGTTCTTTTAAAAGTCTGGAATATATGTCATATGAGCGCTCACCACGTGAGGTCTGCTCAACTACCATTGGGATAAGGCCAGATGCCTGAGTTTCTATAATTTTACTCATGTTGTATTTCCTTGCCTGAAAATAAAAAAAGCGGAACAAGTCCGCTTCTTTTCTAGAATAAACGATAGTTTATCGTGCTACTTTTAATCCTGATTTTTGTTAGGATTTAAAAGTTCATCGAAGCTTACTGATTTCTCAGTTACTTTAGCTTTTTCCAGCACCAAGTCAACCACTGTATCTTCTAATACTAATGACTCTACTTCGCGTAAGCGATTTGGGTCACCATAGTACCAATCAATAACTTCTTGTGGCTCTTCGTAAACACCAGCCAAATCTTCAACCTGTGCACGAACTTTATCTTCATCAGCTTTAAGGCCTTCAGCTTTAATAATTTCAGAAACTACCAAACCAAGCTTAACGCGACGAGTTGCCTGCTCTTCGAACAATGACGCAGGAAGGTCAGGAGTTTGACCTTGTGGAGCACGCATCTGTTGTGCCATTTCCTGACGCATACGCTCGATTTCTTGATCCAGCATTGCTTTAGGAACTTCTACCTCATGCTTTTCAACCAACTGATTCATCACTTGGCCTTTAACTCGAGATTTAATGGCATTACGAAGCTCACGCTCCATATTCTTTTTAACATCACCTTTCAAACTGTTGATGTCGTCAGCACCTAGCTGTTCAGCTAACTCGGTTACTGTTGGAAGTTCTTTTTTGTTAACGACATGAACATGCGTTTCAAAAGTAGCTTCTTTACCTTTCAAATCGTCAACATGATAATCTTCTGGGAAAGTCACTTTAACTTCAACATCATCACCAGCAGAAACACCAACTAGTTGCTCTTCAAAGCCTGGAATCATGTTGCCTGCACCAAGCTCCAATGGGAATTCTTTTGCTTCGCCACCTTTAAATGCTTCACCATCGATGAAACCTTTAAAGTCGATAACTACTTGATCACCATCTTTTGATTTGCGCTTCACTTCAACCCAGCTAGCACGTTGGCCACGCAGGGTATCCATCATTTTTGTCAAATCTTCATCAGATACTTCAGAAGTGGCTTTTTCGATTTCAATAGCATTTAGATCAGCTAATTTAACTTCAGGATAAACTTCGAAAGTTGCAGAGAACTTAAGATTAGCACCGTCGTTATTTTCAATAAGTTCTAATTGAGGATAACCAGCAGGCATCAACTTCTCTTGTTGTACTGCCTCAAAGTAGTGACGTTGCATAACATCACCAAGGACTTCTTGACGTACTGAAGCACCATAGCGTTTCTTGACTACGCTGAATGGAACTTTGCCTGGACGAAAGCCGTTCATTTTAACGTTACGTGCCAAGTCTTGTAGGCGCTTTTGTACCGCACCATCAATGTTCTCAGCAGGAACATCAATAATAAGCTTTCTTTCTAAACCGTTGGTGGTTTCAACTGAAACTTGCATTCGCTGATCTCCAATAGGCTATCGTTAGCAATAGCTATTCTTTACATAAAATGAATATGATAAGGCTTTTGGATGAAGACTTGAAGGGAATACCATTTAATCTCTATATCGATAAATGCTTGCTATATAATGTTTAACTAAGCACCGAGATTAAAATGGTGCGAAAGGAGAGACTCGAACTCTCACGCCTCGCGGCACTGGAACCTAAATCCAGCGTGTCTACCAATTCCACCACTTTCGCATTTTTGAATGCGGGCCCTGAGCCCTCATCGTACCATATTGTTTATTCTAACTGCTTGATTCTTAGAATCATAATACTTTTGCAGATAGAATCTGGGGTGGACGATGGGACTTGAACCCACGACAACCGGAATCACAATCCGGGGCTCTACCAACTGAGCTACGCCCACCATCAACCGCTACTCTCTCCTCATGTCGGCCATTCGTTAAAATGGCGCGTCCGGCAGGATTCGAACCTGCGACCCACGGCTTAGAAGGCCGTTGCTCTATCCAGCTGAGCTACGGACGCATGTGAATCCAGACGTACGAGGCGAGAAAAAATTGGTCGGAGATGAGGGATTTGAACCCCCGACATCCTGCACCCAAAGCAGGCGCGCTACCAGACTGCGCTAATCTCCGAACTTCACAAGGGCTTGCCCCTGCGAGACGCGCATATTACTGATTTCCCCCATTACCGTCAACACTTTTTCTTTTGTTTTTTTACAAAATGTTGCTTCTGATAAAACCATTGAGCCGATAGCCAATTATTGCGACAATAGCGCCTTTCAAACGCTCATTTGAATTTATTGAATCTTATGTCTGCTCAAATTCTTGATGGCAAAGCCATTTCCGAAAAAGTTAAGCTACAGCTGGCCGAAAAAGTTAAAGCACGCCTAGATAAAGGTCTACGCGCACCAGGTTTAGCGGTTATCTTGGTTGGTGTTGACCCAGCATCACAGATCTACGTTAACAAAAAGGTAGAAGCTTGTGAAAAGGTCGGCTTTATTTCTCGTAAAATAGTCCTTGATGCTACTACCACTCAAGAAGAACTATTAAAGCATATTGACCAGTTAAATGCTGATCCCGAAATTGACGGTATTCTGGTGCAACTTCCACTTCCAGAGCATTTGGACTCAAATGTCATCCTTGAGCGAATTAAGGCCGATAAAGATGTGGATGGTTTCCATCCTTATAACATGGGGCGTCTAGCACAGAAAATGCCGACCATGCGCCCTTGCACACCTTATGGTGTTATGGTCATGCTAAAAGAGACCGGTATCGATTTAATGGGTAAAGATGCGGTCGTCATCGGGGTTTCGAATATTGTTGGTCGTCCGATGGGTTTAGAGCTCTTAATGGAACGCTGTACGGTCACTTTCTGTCACAGCAAAACCAAAGACTTACCGAAAAAAGTCTCTGAGGCTGATATTGTCGTAGCCGGCGTTGGTATCCCCGAAATGGTCAAAGGTGACTGGATTAAACCGGGAGCCATTGTCATTGATGTTGGTATCAACCGTTTGGAAAGTGGCAAACTGGTTGGTGACGTAGAGTTTGACGTGGCTAAAGAAAAGGCTTCATGGATTACCCCGGTTCCAGGCGGCGTTGGCCCAATGACGGTTGCCATGCTGATGAGCAACACTTTATTTGCCTGCGAGCACCTGCACGACTAAGACGAATTAGTTTTGATGTTTAAGCCATGCCTTAGTGCATGGCTTTTTATTATCTGTAGGATATTTTTAAGATGGGAAAAGGTAGAAATACAAGCCATAAACCAGAATCCACACCCCGCCCCACACTGCAATTAATTGTTTTCGCGGCAAATTCTTCAATAGCCCTGTAACTATCCAGCGTGCAATATAAGCAATAGCCAGAAACCGCAGCAATCTCGCAGGTACACTAATCAACAAAAATGTTTCAAGGGATATACCGGCACCATAGGCTTGCACGGCAAAGGTTTTATAAGGCAATCCCTGCAAAGGGCCTAAGAAAATAGCCAACAAACCAGTCTGCTGCATATTATCTTTAACCGTTGCCATCAACTCTACATTTATTGCTGGAACTGATTCGACCCACTCATACGCTGCTGCATAATGATACTGTCCCCAGCAATACATCAGCGTTCCACCCAAAAGAGCGCCAATCAAAGTAATGCTACAAAGCCGTATCAACTGATTCTTCTTGTCGAGCGCGTAGTAACTCAGTAACACATCGGGCAGAATAAAAAACAATGTCGCTTCAGCAAAACCCCAAACTCCGGCCAATATCGAACGATTCATAGTTTTATACCCTTATGATTGTTTTGCTCTAATCCCACTTCGGTAACTTGACCGATGACTGCATCTGCTCGAATCGTGCTTTTACCTGATCAAATAAGTTCGGCTGGAAGTGCATAGGTTCTGAGAAAACAACGTCACAGAAGAAAGGCACCAATAGGGCATCGCCTTTGGGCAGGCTTTTCCCGAGTCCATGCATATAAATTGGATAAAGCGGTACTTGAGGACATTTTTCGGCCAACTTTACTACGCCATATTTCAGCTCAGACATAGTTTCTGGCTGGCCACGCGAGCCTTCGGGGAAAAAGATTAAGATTTTTCCCTGCTGTAAAGCTTCGGCACACTGTTCAACGGGACTTCGAGTTTGGCGTTCTGACTGACGCTCAATCGGTAGGATGCCGATGATATTTAGTGCGAACCAGGCAATAAATTTATTTTTCAGGAAATAATCAGCAGCAGCTACCGGCTGTACTTTGTGCAATACCTTCAATGGCAACAGCGATATTAGAACCATGGTATCCAGATGACTGTTATGGTTGGCGATAATCAGAGCTGGCCCATCCTCAGGAAGAATGGGCTTATTCTGATAACGAAGACCTATCACCAATTTCACTATAGGCTTGATAATGATGGCGAAAAATAACCAACGTAATGCTCTATTAATCATGTTCATGAGTTTGGCTCCCGGATTATTAGTAATAGCAGTAACGAATAACATGGAAAAATAACGGTGCGGTAAAAGTCAGACTGTCGAGACGATCGAGAATACCGCCATGTCCTGGAATGAGCTGACCGCAATCCTTGATACCAATATCACGCTTGATGGCTGACAAAGACACATCACCAATAAAGCCCGCAATGCCAATACCCAGGCCAACCAACAGACCATGCCACCACAGCATTGGCGTTAGGGTTTCAGCCAGAGCCATCGCCAATAAGCCAGTCGTTAAAACGCCACCAATCAGGCCTTCGCGCGTCTTGTTCGGGCTTATCGCTGGTGCGATTTTATGTTTGCCAAACAACTTACCCCAGACGTATTGACTGACGTCATTCAACTGAGTCAAAAGCACAAGATATAACAGTAATGCTGCGCCTGAACCGGACACCATCAGGTTTTTAACTTCGGCTTCGTTCGGTAACATCACCAGATAAGCCAAATGGCTCAAGGTAAAGACAGTCAACATTAAGCCCCAATGGATATTACCCACTGCACGTAAGTAGTTTTTAGTTTCACCCGCCAGGACCATGCGGAAAGGAATAAATAAGAAGGCATAGACCGGGATGAAAATAATGAACATGCCGTACCAGCCAATAGAGATAAAGTAATACTGCAATGGAATGGTTACATAAGCCCAAAACAGAACCCTCCGATCCACCAATCGGGTTGGCGTCATGGAGAAGTACTCTTTGAGCGCGATAAAACTCAACATGGCGAACATCAGAATCGTCACCATAGGCCCCATGTAGAGTGATAGTGCAAACACACCCATCATGATCCACCAGGAGTTGATGCGCTGGGTTAGTTCACTGTAATCCGTTTGTGGCTTTGAGCGACTGAGCATAAATGACACTAAAGTCGCCACTAATAACAGAACAAACAAACTGCCAAAAACTTGCGTAACGGGTTGCAAACTACTTATATCGAAAAACATATCCATATCCTCTTTTTATACAGTCCGCTTACAGCGCGGCACGAATTCGGTTAATCACAGTCCACACTGACAGAGCGGTAAAAACAGTCAGAGCAGCATTTAAATAAATCGATGACACAGCAAACAACGGGACCAGCAGGCCAATCAGTCCCAATACCAATGCCCGATCACTTTTCCCCATCGGCCCCTGGTACTGACGTTCAGCCCCCACCATGACGCCTAGAATGCCCGCGAACTCGGTTAGCAGAGCTGTAAAAGCAAATGCAGCCAAGAGCCATAGACTGATGTCAGGAATAATGATTAAAGGAATGATTAGGAAAAGGTCGGAAATCACGTCACCGATTTCGTTGAGATAGGCACCCAGCTTCGATTGCTGGTTATGCTCTCTGGCCAGCATGCCATCGATAGCGTTCAGCGCCATACGAATCAATAAAATAATTGGCAAAGCCAATAAAGATACCAGGCTATTGCTGATAACAAGGGCAACACCTGTAATGACACTCAGTAGCATCGCTAGCACGGTGACCTCATTAGCGGTGATGCCTTTGCGGGCTAGCCCGTTAACCAGGGGTCTTAATAACTGCTGAAACTTGGGTTTAAGTTGGTAAACAGAAATCATGGTATTTCCTTGTGAATCGTTGTTTTGATGGGGATAAGTTGTCATAGGCGCTACCTTTAAGCTACTTTTAATGCTAAAGTCGTGCAGAAGTGTCTTTTTGGTATACAAATAATAGACTATGAGTAATCAAACGCTGGAAATTATCGAAGCTCTGAAGCAAGAGCTCAGGAAACAGGGAATCACCTATAAAGCACTGAGCAAGGCTTTGGACATGAGTGAAGCAAATATCAAGCGTATGTTCTCCCAACATAAAATAAGTCTCGACCGGCTGGAAAAGATCTGTGATTTATTGCATTTGGATATTTTGCAGCTGACTCAATCTGCTCATCAGCAACGCAAACAAATTTCACAGCTGACGCTGCAACAGGAAAACCAGTTGATCAGTGATCAACGCTTGTTATTGGTCGCACAATTATGTCTGTCAGATTGGAAGTTTGATGAAATGCTGGAGCGTTATAGCTTCACTGAGCCTCAGCTAATTAAATACCTGGTGCAGCTGGATCGGATTGAGTTTATTGAATTGTTACCAGGCAATAGGATTCGCAAACGAGTCAGCCCCCATTTTAAATGGCACCCGAAAGGACCGGTCCAGAACTTTTTTGCTGAGCATATTCAGAATGAATTTTTTCGCTCCAGCTTTACCGAAAAGAATGAAAAGGTGTTGTTTATATCCGGCATGTTAAGCGACAAATCGAACCAGAAGATTCAGGAACTGATTGATGAGTTGGGCATAGCCTATCGTCAGCAATTGCGAGAAGACAAGAATGTTGCGCTGGCAGAAAAAAAAGGCACCAGCCTGGTGGTTGGTTTAAGGAATTGGGAACTGTCGGTGTTTAATGAATTAAGAAGAAAGCCGCTTTAAAGTCATTCCCGCGAAGGCGGGAATCTATTTAAACATAAAAAACAGTGGATTCCCGCCTTCGCGGGAATGACAAGATGACTACTTCCTACGCCAGCTGGTACCACCCGCTCCATCTTCCAACTCAATATTCATGGCATGAAGCTTATCGCGGATCTCATCGGCCAGTGCCCAGTTCTTATCGGCACGCGCCTGCAGACGTTGTTGAATCAAACTATCAATGTCCTCATCGGACACATCGTTATCGCCAGCACCGGACTTGAGGAAGCTTTCAGGATCCTGTTGCAGCAGGCTTAACACGCCAGCCAACTCTTTCAGCTTCACAGCAATGGTGGCTGCTGAGGCCATGTCAGTGGCTTTCAAACGATTAACTTCCTTTGCCAGATCAAACAACACAGGCATCGCCTCTGGAACATTGAAGTCGTCATCCATAGCTTCCGTAAAGCGTGACTGGGCCTGCTCTAGAATATCCAGATTTTTTTCAGTTGCCTGACTTAAATCCACACCTCTAAGCGCATTATATAAACGCTCGAGACTGGCATCTGCTGACTCCAGGTTAGCCTGAGAGTAACTAAGTTGACTGCGGTAATGACCGCTCATCAGGAAGTAACGCACTGATTCCGGGCGATACTGCTTCAGCACGTCGCGAATGGTGAAAAAATTGCCCAGGGATTTAGACATTTTTTCTTTATCCACCTGTACCATACCGGTATGTATCCAGGTATTGGCAAAAGTGCAGCCATTCGCACACTCTGATTGAGCAATTTCATTTTCATGGTGCGGAAACTGTAGGTCAGAACCACCACCGTGAATGTCAAAAGTATCGCCGAGGCATTTTTTACTCATGGCCGAACATTCAATGTGCCAGCCGGGGCGACCTTTACCCCAAGGTGAGTCCCAGGCAGGTTCGCCCGGTTTTGAGGATTTCCACAGGGCAAAGTCCATCGGGTCTTTTTTGATGTCATTCACATCAACGCGCTCACCGGCATTGAGCTGTGTCAGATCCTGCTTACTGAGTTTACCGTAGTCCTTGAACGCAGGTACGTGGAAGTACACATCACCATTAGCAGTTGCGTAAGCTGCGCCCTTGTCTATCAAGGTTTGGGTCATCTCGATGATTTCAGCCATGGTGCGCGTGGCGCGAGGCTCGATATCCGGGCGCTGCAAACCTATCGCATCAAAGTCCTGATACATTTCCTGAATGAAACGCTCAGTCAGCTCACTGAAGTCTTCGCCATTTTCATTGGCGCGATTAATAATTTTGTCATCAATATCCGTAATATTGCGCACATAAGTCACGTCATAACCACGAAACTTCAAATAACGATTAATTACATCAAAGGCTGCGTAAGTCCGAGCATGGCCAATATGGCACAGATCATAAGTCGTCACGCCACACACATACATGGAAACCTTGCCTTCTACCATGGGCTTAAAAGGTTCTTTCTGACGGGTCAAATTATTATAGATCTGTAACATAGGTATCTTTTCTCGGTTTTGAATTTAGCTTTTAGCGATAAAAAACATTATTATATGCGGCAAACATAAGCCCGACATTGTAACCATCATCAGGCCTACAGGCTAGAGCATGTTGAATTTACACTGCGGGATTTGGTCAGCGAATCGCAAAATATCAGGACATTAATCATGAGCAACGCACATCCAAAAGTCACTTTAACCACCAATCACGGTGATATTGTTATTGAGCTTAACGCTCGTAAAGCACCCAATACTGTTCAGAACTTCATTAATTATGCAGAGAAGGGCCAATATGACGGCAGCATATTCCATCGAGTTATTTCTAACTTCATGATTCAGGGCGGTGGCTTTTCTACTGACATGGAACAACTTCCAACAGATAGCCCTATTGAGAACGAAGCCAATAATGGCCTGGCCAATGCCCGCGGTACAATTGCCATGGCCCGCACCATGGATCCTCATTCGGCAACCTGCCAGTTCTTCATCAATGTCAAAGACAATGACTTTTTGAACTTTTCTCAGGAATCCATGCAAGGCTGGGGCTACTGCGTATTTGGGAAAGTGGTTGAAGGTATGGACGTGGTAGACGCCATCAAAGAAGTCGAAACCGGCAGTTATAGCGTTCACCAAGACGTTCCGGTAGAGCCTGTTATCATTGAGAAAGCAGTTGTTCACCAAGACTAAGACCAGAGCTCTCTAATAAGCTGTATTAGCATCAAGTTAATACAGCTTTCTCTTACAAACTAATCCAACATCCAATAAAAGATAACCCTATGATTCATATTATTTCCGACTTACACCTTTGCGAAGAACGCCCAGACCTGACCGCCCTTTTCAATCAGTACATGGATGAGATTGCCCCAAAGTCGGATGCTTTGTATGTGCTGGGAGATTTATTCGAAAGCTGGATTGGTGACGATGATGACTCGGAATTTGTTAAAAGTATCATAGCGAAATTCAAAGATTATTCTGAAACTGGTAAGCCATTGTACTTTCAGCATGGCAACCGAGATTTTTTATTAGGCGATGAATTTGCCAAGGCAACTGGTGGTGTCATTGTTGGCGAGGTTCATCCCATCACCATTGGCAATAAAGAGGCCATCCTGATGCACGGTGACAGTCTATGCTGGGACGACAAAGAATATATGCAGTTTCGTCAGATGGTACGCTCCGACGAATGGCAACAGCAACTGCTTTCTCAACCCTTAGCCGTGCGCCGAGGAATTGCAGCCGATTTGCGCCAGAAAAGCCGTGAAGCTCAGGCTAACAAAGCCAGCGCCATCACTGACGTGCATCCTGATGCGGTCAAAGAAGTTCTGCAAAAACATCAGGCAGACATCCTGATTCATGGCCACACCCACCGCCCCGATTTCCATGACATTGAAGTCAATGGCAAACACTGCCAACGCATCGTACTCAGCGACTGGGGCGATAAAGGTCATTTCCTGACCATCGAAGGTGATGAAATCGATAGCCATTATTTTGCGTAATCAATTTTTTTATAGGGACATATAATGAAAAAACTGTTGAGCCTAATACTACTCATTACCACATTGATTTCAGGCTGTGCGACTGTTGACTCAGCCCCAAAAGATACAAAACCAAATACCAAGGTCTTTATCGATCAAGGCAATACTTTAAATTATGTTGGCAGCATTAATGAGCATGCAAATTTACGATTATTCAATCTTTACCTTCAATCCAAAGTTAAACCGACTAAACTTAAAATTTCGAGTCTAGGTGGAAATGCCATGGAAGGACTTCGACTAGGCAACTGGGTCTTTGATAATAAGTTAGATGTCATAATTGATAAAGTTTGTGCTTCATCATGTGCTAACTATGTATTTCCGGCTGGTAAAACAAAATATCTTCACAAACACTCTGCACTTATTTGGCACGGCAACTCATACCAAGAAGACATCAATGAGCATTATCTGGACGGGAAGCAACATGCGGTCAAGTACAGAGAAGAAGAGAATGCTTTCAATAAAAAAGTTAATATTCATCCAATGTTGGCAGAGTACGGACATAAAGAGTTCACTTTCTGGAACTTTCTATATCGCTACTTTAAAGAAACTGTAGGCTATGACTACTCAATAAGCGACATGCAAAAATTTGGGCTGACTAATATCGTACTTTTGGACAAAACTTGGGAGTGGCGCAAACACTATTCACAACATCATGTCATTAGAGTTGAAGTCAATGCTGATGATTTAATTTCAGAGTATTAGCAGAAGGGATTTTTCAGGAAAGCCTCTTCTGCAGGAGTGCTTTGCCTACCTAACGCCTGATTGCGGCCAGGGAACCTGCCAAAACGGACAATCTGATCGCGGTGACACAATGCAAATTTTAGCGTATTGGGATCACCCAATTGGATGAACAATTCGATGCTTTTTTCCTGCAACATCAGATCTTCTGCATGCATAAAAGGCATGTAGAAGAATTTTCGCTCAACCGTTAATAGCCCTTTATCAAAACCATGTTTCAATGCCTGTTCTGCATAGTGCTGAGCCTGAAGGTCGGTAGCAAATGCCTGTCCCTGATTTCGATAAATATTGCGAGAAAACTGATCAAGGATAATGATTAAGGCCAGAGCACCTTTTTGACTCTGCATCAAATCATCTAACTTGCCTTCTGCGGCAAGCTGATGTGCTTCGCCAAACCGGTCGCGTACCTCTTGGTCAAATTCCGGATCGGATTGAAACCAGATGGCGCGGTCAGCGCCCAACTCTGCTGAGTCAGGCGCGCCGAACCAGAAGTCCAACACATCGCGTGTTAAATCATCTAAGTTCATAGTGACATTGCTTCCTTTACTATTTTCTTTTTAATGACGGTTTAGCAGCATTTTCTTTTTGAATTGCCTCAAGCGCTGCTTGCCACATTGGAATGGCTTTGAATGCAGTGACCATATCATAGTCCAGTCCAATTCGACCATCACCCGGATCCATCGGTTCTGTGCCTGAGCGACTTTGGAACCATTTCATCCAGCCTTTCGAACCAGGTTCATGTAGAACAAGTGCCTGTTTGGTGCTGGAGCCTGGGGCATTGGTAACTTGCGGAGGATAGGTGGTGCTTGGCAATAGAAATGACTTTTGTGGGTACTGAGCATTGCTATGACATCCCAAACAGCCTGCGGATGCTAACCCTTTTGGGTAATAATGGCTGCCAGCCCAAGCTGGAGTTACTACCGCACCATCATTAGGCCCTGATAGTCGACCGTCCCAGCCCAAGGTGGCCGTTGCATAAGCAGGTGCCTGGGGATTAATCCAGTTCTGTTTCAAATTGGTATTGACCGTGACCGGTGGTGTTAATGCGGTACTGGCTGTGTTGATGATATCCGGATCACCACCCCAAGTCGCTCCCAATGGAATCATCTTATCCCAGGCATCATTACCCGGTGCGTTTTTATCATAAATCAGTGTTGAGAATACCCAGCCGGTTTGCGGTGCGGCCTGACTGTCCTTAACAATGATATCGAATTGCATGAGGTACACATTGGTTAAGGTAGGGTCAGCAGTTGTACCATTAGAGCCATTGTTGGGACATTTTGAAATACTGGGATTATTTCCCGAGCCATTACTTTCATTTAAGGTCGAGTAAATCGGCCAAGCAACCGTTCCTTCCATTGGCGCCCAGTCTGCGCCACAGGGCGTGACAAAGGCAAACTTGACGATAACGCTGCCTTCAGCATATTGAGCTGCCGGACTAGTCAGATTGGGTTTATAAGCTTGCGCTTCGGTTGTGCCCCAGATGTTGCCCAAGGTTACCGCTGCAGTTTCATCATACAAGGTCAAAACGTAAGTGGTTAGATCTAACGTTTGCTCAGGCATGGTGCCTGCAGGAAAACCCGAGCCCACATAAAAGCCATGGATGGGCTCTCGCTCAGTCCCCAACCAGATCGACTGCCACCATGGCTCACTTTGTGGATCCCATTGATCATAACTGTACAGCAACTTACGCATATCATCAGACACATAGTCTTTCAAAGCTTCAACATAAGCCATGGAATTCTGAGGTGTTATCAGGCCATTATTGGTCACCTGCTTCCAGGGATAAGTTTGTCCCGAAGGAACTTGACTTGGGTAGTCATGACGCAACTGGAACAGTGGTCCTGAATAAACCTCTGCTGGCGGATTGGGTAGTGCTGAATTGATGAAAGGATGAATGGGCGAATCAGCCAGATCAAGATTTTGCGCTGTGGACGTTAGAAATGGAACTTTGCCCTGTAACTCGTCATCGTGGGATGCTTTATCGGATGCTTGTGCGGCCCCGGAAGTTAGCACGGCCATCGAACTGGCCACAACAACTCCTCCTAACCAGGAACACAACTTTAGACAGTTGTTCATAGATAGATCTCCTTAATGCTATATGGTTAACACCAAGGAGGATTCTTTAATTTATGATTATGGAAAAGTTACCCGTCCTTGGCTAACTTCAATCCTATAGCAATCAATAACCAATTGATATGAAAAGATTATTTGGTCTTACCAGCACATCATTTCTGGTCATTCTTGCATTAAAAGCAGATTGTAAAATGCTGGGTTACAACAACCAGCTGATATTGCTCTCTGCTTTGATGGATTTAATCCCCTCTCCGTCACGGAATATTAAACCGTCTTTAGCTCCACGCAAGAATAACTGATCGCCCTGACGCTCGAGTGCCGTTCCTTCTGGAATGCCGACCACATAACGATGAGGATTAGCACGAGTGTACTCATAGATACGCTCGGCACGTGTCTCGCCATTGTGATTCGGCGGCTGATAATCGGTGTAATGCGGGTTAATTTGGAATGGTACCAATGACAAAGCGTTAAAGCTTCTTGGCTGAACAATTGGCATGTCATTCGTCGTGCAAATCGTCAGACCAGCCATGTTTGAGCCCGCGCTCCAGCCCATGTAAGGCGTTCCTGCATTCACTTTTTTGCGAATCGCGTCCACTAGCTCATTGTCATAAAGTTGCTTCAACAAATAAAAGGTGTTGCCGCCGCCGATAGCAATTGCCTGCGCATCCTCTACTGCTTTAACAGGATCGTCGAACTGATGAATCGACACTACTTTTCGCTTAATCGGCTGCAAGGCCTGACTGACTTTTGCTTCATAGGCGTCATAGCCCATGGCAAATCCTGCGTACGGAATGAATAGAATTTCTTTAACTGCAGATGGTAAAAAAGCATCCATCATGGGCAGTGCATGCTCAAGATAGTCTGTTTGCCCTTCTCTTGAAGCGCTTAGTAATAATAACTTTTGTTGTGATGATTGTGACATTAGGTCTCTCCATCAATTTGGAATTAGGTTATGCGGGCACCCCGGAGTGAAAACGGAACTGCTTATCCGGACTTTCAATCAGCTCTTTTTCTTTCTCAAGAAAAAACTGCACGCGCTCATCAATGGGCTCTTTGGCGTAGTTTTGCGCCAGTTCCAGATAATCCGCAAAGTGGCGTGACTCTGATTTTAATAAGAAGCGGTAATACTTTGAAAGCTCCGGCTCACTATCTTTGAAATAAGGTGCCAAAGCATGGAAGCGCTCACAGGAACGAGCTTCGATAATGGCTCCAATAATCAAACCATCGATTAAACGTTGTGGCTCATCTTTACTTGCATACTTATGCAAACCAGCAGCATAACGTGAAGGCTTAATGGCTCGATAACGAATATCACGTTGCTCCATAAACTCCAGTACCTGCTCGAAGTGCAACACTTCTTCACGAGTCAGTTGCGACAGTTTCTTCAGCAGGTCAATGCGATCAGGATAGCGAAACATTAGTTTAACCGCAGTTGCAGCAGCTTTTTTTTCACAGTGCGCATGATCAATCAGCAAGGTTTCGATTTCCTGAGTGGCTCTCTCAAGCCAGGCAGCAGGGGTTTTGCAATGCAAGAAATTATGGATTGGCGTGATATCAGCCATGGGATCATTGTTGGTAGCCAAATATGGGCGCATTATACCCGCTTGCCCTTACGTTGTCAGTGTTAGCGCCCCCGTGCTTAAGATGGTTAGCCAGCAATCCATACTAATGGTAGCTTTTGGCAGTTTTAATAAAGCTTTGCTGATTGGATTCGGAAACCCTGCTCTTCTGATATCGAATAGAGATATATCGCTTAATAACTCGCTCGGCTTTTGGGTAAAGCTCGGGATGTTGTTGCTTAATTCTATGCAGCAGATCCTTAGGACCTTCATAAAGCCTGATATCCACTCCCTGCTTTTCTAATACTCGCTGGAAACGTCTGTAAGCCCGTTCAATCTTATCCTTACTTTTAGCCTGACTTAAAATCCACAGACCGAAGCCAGCGCCTGCCAGCAATATAGTTGCCAGCAAAGCGTAACCTAGGTAGCGCCATTGGTTATTATTGATACCTACTTTTGACAACCAGTTGAACTGCATATCCTTGTCATAACCCATCAAGCTCTCGTTCCAGAAGCTTTGCATGGCATCCCAGCGCAGGCTAATCTGCCGCCAAAAAGTTCTAGCCAGTTCACTGTCAGTAGTCGTTAAACTATCAAAATCAGTAAACCAGTCATCCCTTGAGCTGGTTTGATTTAACAATGAATCATCAACTCGTGACGGATGGATAGCTGCGGTAGGATCAACCCTTCTCCAGCCCTCACCTTCTAACCAGACTTCAGTCCAGGCATGAGCATCTTTTTGGCGAATGATGTAGTAATCACCGTAGGGGTTATACTCGCCACCTTGATAGCCGGTTACCACTCTTGCCGGAATTCCAGCGGCACGCATAATAAACACGAAGGCACTGGCATAATGCTCACAATAACCCTCACGGCTATCAAGCCAGAATCCATCGATAACATTCTGCTCAAAGACTTCAGGTAAAAGTGTATAGTGATAATTCTGCTGGCGAATATGGCTTAATACATATCGAACAAACTCTTCAGGCTCATTGACTTTCTGATACTCCTCAATTGCCCACTCTCTTGTTTGCTCATTACTATCCTCGGGTAACTGAGTATTGAGCTGTCTTTGCCATTGGGATAGCTCAATATCTGAGTAATCAATCTGGTAAGCCTGGGCAGAATAAAGTAATCTTTGGGTTACTCTCTGAGATTGTCGCCAAGTGTAATTGTTAAATAGATAGACTTTTTCTTTGGGTGGTTCAATCAGATCTTCCAGACCAAAAATCCAACGACGATTATGCGGTTCTAACTGAACTCGATATTGATAAGTAGGCGAGCCCTTTGGATAACTATCTCTTCGAAGTGGAGACTCAACGCCTATCTTCCATGCTATGCCATCAAACTCGGATAGCGCGAGGCCGCGCCAATACATTTGGTTGATAGGAGGAGCCTCACCTTCAAAATCTACTCGAAATGCAATTTCATCAAAGCCGTACAATCCAGCCATAGAACCAGGGATCATCTCATCGTCAATTCCCATACCACTTTCACGCTGCGAAGGCATGGCCCACAAAGGTCCAGAAAGTCTCGGAAAAAGAAAAAAGAGAATCAACATAATCGGTAATGCTTGCAGTAAAGTTATTCCTGAAATCTTGCCTAGATTTCGGATGCCTGCGACACCCTGGATACTATTCAGCGCAATCAGCCCCATCAATATTGACATCATTGCAACCAGCAAATAGACGCCCATCAAAATCGATTCGTCGTATAAAAATGCAGTTACCAAGATGAAAAAAGAAATAAATAAAATTAACGCACCGTCGCGATAGTTTTTTGCTTCAAGAAGTTTGAAGGTGTACATCAAACTAATAAGTCCAACGCCCGCTTCACGACCACTAATAGTCCTGAAGTAAAGAAACACACCACCAAGCGCACAAATCGCCAAAATCAAAATCAACCAGGAAGGAATATGAACGGCCTTTTTATAAACTGCAAATCGTGTCAAAAGAAGTGCAATAGTTGACGCTGAAATCCAGGCAGGGAGATGAAACCATAAGGGTGAAAGCACAATAGCTTGCACGATAATTAAAATAGGAATAATGCCCGGGCGGGTCAGTGGCAGCGATTGAGTATTCATAGTTTTGCTCGCCCTTTATTCCATCAAAGCCAGAGCACTTAAACATTGATGCAAGTGTTCAGCGCCCTGCCCTTTTTCGATTCGAACTTTGGGTAATTCAAGTCCATACAGATTGCCAGCCTGCTCGGCCTTAATAACTGCATCAGTCAAATATGATATTGCTAACTCTTTATCATATTGACTGACGCTTTCCCAAGTAAGAAGGTGCTGCTCACCAACCAACTCTTCAAATTCTTTGGTTAATAAACCACGCTCTCGGGCGAAAGCTTTCCACATCACCTGCTTGATGGGATCGCCTGACTGATAATCTCGTAGACTATGAAAGTCCTCTGAACCTCTCTGGGCAAAGGCTCCCTCTTCCTGCCCATGAGACTGCGGTGCCAGGATCTGAGGACATTCGATAGGTTTAGGATAAATTAATGCACCATAACTCGGCTTAAACCAGGACCAGACCTGAAAAATGCCAAATGGGAAAATACTGGTACAGACGAATCGCTTTGGTTCTAACAGCCCACGTTTGTTCGCCTTGATTTTGATATGAAAGAGAGTCTTAGAACGAGAATCAACGTCACAGTATTCAACTTGTTTCTTGTTCAGGCCAATACCTATTGAAGAACGGTAACTCTCCGATGAATTATTAAATTCAAAAGGAAATGAGCACTCCTGTCCAACATAAACCGACTGCGGTTTTAAGGCTCTGATTTTAAGGCCTCGCACATTCCGGTAGGTATAGAAAACCGATAGCATGCCGATCGCCAACAGAATAAAACCCGCCATAAAGCCCATGTTGTTCTGATAATTAGTTGAGGCGACCAATATCAGAATCAGAATCATCAACATCAGCCAGCCGTAACGGGTAGGTAAAATATAGATATTTTTCTGGCGAAGATGAACTTCTTGCTGCTCAGGGCTTCTCTTATCCACCCAGCTGAAGAATTTCTGTTCTATGGCGCTAACAATTTTCATCAAGTTTCGGTTATGCTGGTACTGGTGTATCTTGGATTATTTGCTCCACCAGTACTTCAATTTTCTCACTGGAAGTTTTCACTGACTGCAAGCGATGCGCAACGGTTGGCACAAAAACCATCTGTAAATCTTCAGGTAGAACATAGTCCCTTTCATCAAGGAAAGCCCAGGCCTTTGCAGCGCCGATCAGCGCCAGTCCACCACGAGGCGAAAGACCGTGTGCAAAGTCAGGACTTTGCCGAGTAGCATTTATCAGCTCCATGACATAACTTAATAAGTGATCACTGATTGTTATAGTTTGAACAAATTTCTGAATCTTCATCAACTCATCCAGCTCAAGCAGAGTTTCAATCTTATTCATTTGTACTCGCCCTGACTCTCCACGAAGCAAGACTTTTTCAAAGCCCGCCTCTGGATAACCCAGTTGAATTCGAAACAGGAAACGATCCAGTTGCGACTCAGGTAAAGAGTAAGTACCGATCTGGTAGGAAGGATTCTGAGTGGCAATTACAAAGAAAGGCTGCGGTAATGGATACGTTTTACCTTCAATCGTAACCTGCTGCTCTTCCATGGCTTCCAGTAAAGCACTCTGAGCTTTAGGAGTTGCCCGGTTAATTTCATCTGCCAGAACCAGCTGCGAGAAAACTGGTCCAGGATGAAACTCAAAACTGCCTTTCTCACGATCATAAATATTGGCACCTACGATATCCCCGGGCAAAATATCACTGGTAAACTGAACCCGTTGAAACTCGAGGCCAAAAACTCTAGCTATCGCCTGCCCTAAGGTTGTTTTACCCATGCCGGGTAAATCTTCTATCAGCAGGTGCCCCTTGGCTAATAAACAGGCAACGGCAAGTTTGACTTGATGAGGCTTGCCTAAAACTACTTTGTTAAGCTGGTCAAGGACAGGATTCAACTTTTTATGCATAAATTTACCGGATATAAGTTCTGTGAACCTATTAATATTTCATTAATCAGGGTTCAGTTATCGTTCAGATACTGACGAGGATAATTGACCTCGCATTATTTAACAAGAATACATGAGGAGATAATAATGTCATTAAAGAAATTGTTCGTTGCAACTACGATCGCTCTTTCATCAGGTCTAGCCATGGCGAACAACGTCAGCTATGACTATGTTCAAGGTGGTCTAATCGATTATGACGAAGTTGACGGTGTTAACTTTGAATTTTCAAAAAGCTTTACTGAAAACTTCTACGGTAAAGTTGACTATAGTGACCTAGATAACGGTGGTTTTGACATTAGCATTTTACGAATCAATGCTGGTTTCAATATGGAAATCACCAACAATACCGACTTCGTTGCCGAGTTAGGTTATGAAGACTTTGATGCTGACTTTGGTTTTGATGATAACGGTTATAACGTTATGGCCGGCTTTAGAAGCATGTTTACTAACGACTTAGAAGTAGGCGCCTATGCCACTCACTCAGACGTTCTTGACTCAACAGACATTACTGTGGAGGGTCGTTATCACTTTGACCGTAACATGTCAGTTGCCCTTGAGTTTGGTAACGATGATGAGCTTGACGAGCATATCGGTGTAAACTTCCGTTATAGCTTCTAAGCATATCAGCTAGACCTAAAAAGCCACTTACTTTTAAGTGGCTTTTTATTTTCTAATCCGGATTTGGTTATAGTATGATGGCCGGTGAATTTTTTGAATATGGAATGATAACGATGAAAAAAGCATTATTCTTAGCACTTATGAGCACGATTGGCTTAACTACGCAAGCTAACGATAAACTCAGCTATGATTACTGGCAGTTTGGTTATATCCACAGTGAAGGTGAACTTACTAGCGATAAAACCGGCTTCAAGATTGATTTGGTGGGTAGTTTTAATGAGTCCACATACCTGCGTTATATAGCCCAAGAACAAAAGGCGGATATCTGGACAGACAATGTCGCTGGAGAGGTCACAGCCAAGGAGTATTCCGTT
Organism: Kangiella aquimarina DSM 16071; assembly: GCF_000374105.1. Classification (GTDB taxonomy): domain Bacteria; phylum Pseudomonadota; class Gammaproteobacteria; order Enterobacterales; family Kangiellaceae; genus Kangiella; species Kangiella aquimarina. The sequence goes on along the minus strand of NZ_KB893650.1, from coordinate 1,051,951 downwards.
GCTTTAGGTTGGCATACACCAATGGGGAGAAGTACAGACTTTTTTGCTGAAGTTGGTTATCTAAAGCAAGACGCTGAAGGAATAATACCAGGCGATACATACGGTAATGATGAAGATGGTTACTTAGCCAATATTGGTATTCGTAGCAGATTCGCGGCCAATTGGGAGTATACAGTTTTTGCCGGATATCGTGATGTAGAATTTTCTCCTTATGTTGACGAAATTAACCATGAAGATGATAACGATTCAGTCTATGGTTTAGAAACGCGCTATTATTTCTCTAAGTTGTGGTCTGTAGGTATTGCCGTATCTGAAGAGGCAACAGGCCTTACATCTGGACTAAACTTAAGATTTACACCTTAATCGCTAATAGCTATCGGAGCCATGAGTTTCACGCTGGTGGCTCCTATACAACCCTTGATATTCCTGAACATTATAAGCCTGTAAAGATTTCTGACATTTTTTGCAAACTGTTTCACACTAGCTCACAACTCAGTGAGAATCAGCACACAGATCATTTTTGAAAACTCTCTAGAATATCCACCATACGATGTAAACAAACCATATGTGTAGGAAATTAAGATGAAATATATACTTGTTATTGTAGCTGCTTTAGCAGGTATCAAGTTTTTGGCAGACACTCCATACTTTGCTCAGCTATTTGCTGAAAACAAAGAGCTGTTTGTTGCATTTGCCCTGACTATTGCTTCTAAACCCTTGTTAAAGAAAATCTTTGAGTAACTCCTCCCTGTAGTTTTTCAAGGCGGCTCCGGTCGCCTTTTATTTTTCCCGTATATTCTTTATATCACTTCAGGTATAAAAAACAGGCATAAAAAAACCGAGCTTGGTTGCCCGGCTTTTTCATACAACTTTACTTAATAAAAAGATTCCTGATTTTCCTTCATCTTGACTAGGACTTTTGCCGGCTTGAAACGCTCACCATATAAATTCTGGTAATGCTCCAGACGATCAACAATGGTCGCGATGCCACGTTTATCCATATAACGGAATGGCCCACCATGGAAGGGAGGGAAACCAATACCAAAAATAGCTCCAACATCTCCGTCCCTTGCGCTGCGAATGATGCCTTCATCCAGACAACGGGCTGCTTCATTGGCCATTAACAACATTCCTCGTTCGGCTATTTCAGCTGAACTCACTTCTTTACCTGGTTCCACTCCAAGTACTTGGTAAACGGATTCGTCCACCTGTTTCTTTTTGCCTTTGGCTGGATATTGGTAGAAGCCACGATTGTTCTTACGGCCTTTGCGATCGTCATCAAGCAATTTGCTGAAGGCTTTTGGAGTTTCCATGCGGTCACCAAAGGCATCCTGCAGAATCGGAGCGACTTTGGTCGCCACATCAATGCCAACTTCATCCAGCAAGGTTATTGGGCCTACTGGGAATCCAGCTTTCACCATCGCTTTATCGAGAGTTTCAATAGCGACGCCTTCGCTCAGAAGAATACCAGCTTCATTCACATAAGGCGCTAAAATTCGATTAACATAGAAACCAGCACCGTCATTAACCACTATTGGCGTCTTGCCCTGCTGTTTGCCTAAAGCAACGCAGGTTGCAATAACCCAGTCTGCGGTCTTTTCTGTCTTAATGATTTCAAGCAACGGCATTTTCTCTACAGGTGAAAAATAATGCAGTCCCACCACCTGCTCAGGACGCTTGGCACCCTCAGCGATTTTACTGATTGGGATAGAGGAAGTATTGGTGGCAAAGATCGTTTTCTCAGCACAGTTATCCTCAACATCTTTAACCATCTGATGCTTCAGTTCTAAATCTTCAAATACTGCCTCAATGATCATATCGCAATCTTTAAAGCCTTTGTAATCCGTCGAACCAGTCAGGTATGACATGGTATTTCGAGCATCGCTGGGTGAAATAATACGACGCTTCATTTTCTTGCTGATGATTTTCCAGCTGTAGTTAAGGGCACCATTTATGCCTTTTGAACTGACGTCCTTAACACGTACCTGCTTGCCAGCTTTGTCTACGGAAACATAGGCGATTCCCGACCCCATTAAACCGCCGCCTAATACGCCAACTTTATCGACCTTAGCGGCTTCAACATCAGCTTCAACGCCCTTGTCCTTCTTAAGCTCAGTGGTTGCAAAGAAAATACTGATCAGCGCTTTTGCTTCAGGTGTCACCACCAACTGACCAAAGTTCTTTGCTTCAACAGCCAAACCCGCATCAAATCCCTGGCTATATCCCTTCTCAACACACTCAATAATTTTATGAGGCGCCGGATAATTGCCCTTAGTTTTACTATCCACGGTTTTACGAGCCTGATTGAACACCAGGTTTCGACCTAGAGGATTAGCCTCCAGTAATAACTCTTTAATACCGGCCAGAGAAAGATAATAAGTCCACGGCTTTTTCATGGAGCGGTCTTTGCGTAAATCATGAAGTCGCTTGGTGGCTGCCTTCATTAAATTTGCAGCTGGCACAATCTCATCAACCAGCCCCAATTTCTTTGCCTGCTTAGGGAAAAGCTGCTTACCCGTAAGCATCATATCTAAAGCTGATGGAATACCCACAAGTCTCGGTAAGCGCTGAGTGCCGCCGCTTCCTGGCAACAATCCTAGCTGAACTTCCGGTAGCCCCAGTTTGGTTTTGGAGCTATCACTTGCAATACGGCCATGACAAGCAAGAGCAAGCTCGAGGCCACCACCCAGACAGGCACCATCAATCGCTGCCACAATCGGCACCTTGAACTTTTCTAATTGGGTAAATAGTCTCTGACCCGTTTTCGCGATCTCTTCAGCCTCTTCAGCTGTATCAACACTATTAAGGACTGTGATATCAGCTCCGGCAATAAAACTACCAGCTTTTCCACTGCGAATGATGACACCTTTTACACTGATATCATCGGACAGCTTCTCAAGAATCTCTCCAACCTGCTCACCGAACTCAGGCTTCAAAACATTCTGAGCTTCGCCTGGTAGATCGATTGTAATGACGGCAATGCCATCATCTTGCATGTTCAGTTCAAAAATTGACTCACACATTATTCAACCTCCAGGATCATTGCTGCACCAAGACCACCAGCGGCACAAGCAGTCGTCAAACCGACCCCTCCGCCACGGCGTTTCAGTTCTCTCAATGTTTGCGTAATCATACGTGTACCTGTTGCGGCAAACGGATGGCCATAAGCCAGCGAGCCGCCCAGCACATTGAACTTATCCATATCAATATCACCAATCTTGGTGCGCTGACCGAGCTTTTCTTTTGCGAACTCTGTGGAACCAAAAGCCTGAATATTGGAAATAGTCTGCGCGGCAAAGGCTTCGTGCATATCAATCAAGTCTAAATCCTTAAGCTGCATTTTGGCTTTTTTAAGTGCCATCGGTGTTGCATAGGACGGACCCATTAGCATGTCATGGGTCGCCTCTATCGCTGCAAAAGCATAACTCTTGATGTAGCCCTGCGGTTCATAGCCTAGTGCTTTTGCTTGTGATTCTTTCATCATCAGCACTGCCGAAGCACCATCACTCAAAGGAGTAGAGTTAGCTGCAGTTAATGTGCCATATTTTCGATCAAAGGCAGGGCGTAACTTGGCATAACCTTCCAGGGTGGAATCAAACCGAACAATGTTATCGCGATGTAACGGCTCCTTTGTATAAGGTTCAGCATAAGCGGTCATCACTTCATCATCCAGTTTGCCTTCTTCCCAGGCTTGTGCTGCCAGGGTATGTGAGCGATGAGCCAATGCGTCCTGCTCTTCTCTGGTGATACCACGATCACGTGCCATTTGCTCGGCGTTCTCGCCCATCGTCATACCGGTAGAATATTCTTTAATGGCAGGAGGAACCGGCAACAGATCTTTGAAACGCAGGCCTTTGATGATGGAAAGTTTTTGACCCACGGTTTTGGCTTTTTGCAAATCTACCAATGCCAGCTGCAATTTGCGGCTCACACCTATCGGAACAACTGATGAAGAGTCAGCACCACCGGCGATACCAATCGAAACATCACCTAAGCTGATTGAGTCTGCAAGGCTAGCAACGGTCTGAAAACTGGTAGCGCATGCCCTTGATACTGAATAGGCATCAGTGTGAACATTCATAGGTGTTCCCAAAACGATCTCACGAGCAATATTGGGCGCCTCGGGCAGAATGACTACCTGGCCAAAAATAACGCGTTCTATCAATTTAGGGTCAAGCTCGCTGCGAACCATCAGCTCATTAACCACCATCTTACCCAGTTCAATAGCATTGATGCCTCTGAAATGGGTAGCCTGTTTAGCAAACGGGGTTCTCAAGCCAGAAACGATAGCTACACGGTCCTGTTTTGCCCGCGCCCGTTTTCCTGCTGCTGTTTCACTCATGCCGTTCTCCTGATCAAGAGTCTTTTATATGATTATTCCTTCGATTGTACCTGAACGACTCAAGTTTTCAAACGAACGTTTGAATGGCATGAGTTACTCTTCTGTTTCATCCTGGTAGTTTGTCCCTAAGAAACAATTAGTTGCATTTTTAAAGTGATTTTTGATACAACTCAGGGAGCTTTTTTAATACATTGAACTATTCATCAGTTCGGCTTACAAAGCATTACCACAATTGGATACCCCATTATATGAGTATCAAACAACAATTTATTGAATTAGAACAATTCCTTAAGTCACGAATAATTGGTCAGCATGATTTAGTACACAAAATGCTGATTGCCCTGCTGGCAGATGGTCATTTGCTAGTTGAAGGGGCGCCAGGTCTTGCAAAAACTCGCGCCATTAAAGAACTGTCCACTGCCGTTGAAGGCAATTTTCACCGTATCCAGTTTACCCCGGACTTACTACCGGCGGATCTAACGGGAACCGAAATCTACCGCCCGCAAGATGGCAGCTTCCACTTTCAAAAGGGCCCGCTGTTCCATAACATGGTTCTTGCGGATGAGATTAATCGAGCACCAGCTAAAGTCCAGTCAGCTTTATTAGAAGCAATGGCAGAGCGCCAAATCACAGTTGGCAGTCACAGTTTCCCATTGCCTCAGCTGTTCCTGGTAATGGCGACTCAAAACCCGATTGAACAGGAAGGAACCTACCCGCTTCCTGAGGCCCAGCTGGATCGTTTCCTGATGCAGGTTATCGTTGATTACCCGGAAGCTGAGGCCGAAGCCGACATTTTGGCACTTAATCGCCAGGAAGCCTTAACCGGTGAGTCCACACCCGCCAATCCATTAAGTCAGCAGGATTTGTTCAATGCACGAAAAGAAGTGTTGTCGACCTACATGGCTCCTGAAATTGAGCAGTATCTTGTACAGTTGATTATCAGCACCCGTCAGCCAGAAAAGCTTGGTGGCTCTGTATCCAGTTATATTGAATATGGTGCCAGCCCCCGTGCCACCATTGCTCTGGATCGTTGTGCTCGCGCCAACGCATGGCTGAACAACCGTGATTACGTTACGCCAGGTGATGTGCAAACGGTACTATTCGACATCTTGCGCCACCGCATCATCTTAAGCTATCAGGCAGAAGCTGAAGGCGTAACTGCGGATGCCATTATTGATGAGTTAATTAAGCAAGTTCCAACACCATAATTGCTGAATCATTAATGACACAAAAAACCATTACCTCACAGCACGCAGGCTCAAACTCTATTGAGTTGAGTCTAGAGCAGCTGATCGCCTGTCAATACTGGGCACGCGACAGCATTCCATTGCCCAACAAAAAATCAAAAGCTCACCTGGTTGGCGGACATCTGTCGCCATACAAGGGTCGCGGCATGGAATTTTCAGAGGTAAGACAATATCAGCCCGGCGATGATATCCGCACTATCGACTGGAAAGTGACCGCTCGTACCGGTGACGTGCATACCAAAATTTTTCAGGAAGAACGTGAAAGACCCGTCTTCTTATTGCTGGATTTGCAGGACTCCATGTTCTTTGGCTCGACAAAGCGATTTAAGTCTACCCTCGCCTGTTTGCAGGCTGCCAGAGTTTTCTGGACGGCTCATAATTCAGGTAACCGAGTCGGCGCACTGTTGAGCACTGCAACCGAACACGTGGAATTAAAGCCGTCCAATCGCCGTCAGAACGGTTTACGCCTACTTCAGCACATGCTGGAGCTGCATAACAATCGTCTCCAGTCTGTATATAGAGAACAGGATCCGTTTACCATAAACAGCAGCTCACTCCGTGATGCCTTATCTCGTTTGCGACATTTAGTAAAAGGCGGAAGTCTCATTTATATTTTCAGCGACTTTAGTAATTTATCAGACGCCTGTAAGCAGGATTTAATACACCTTGCTCAGCATAACGATATCCATGCGATCATGATGACCGATCCACTGGAACAGTCGATTCCGGTAGCGGGTGAATTTATGGTTACGGATGGTGATAAAACTATAGCTTTGAATTCAGCAAGGCCCGGCTTTAAAAATCGTTACCAAGAAATGTTCCATGAAAAACTGGTTAAAACGCAACAGTTCTTTCAGGAAGCTCAGTGTAGTTTTGTTGAATACAGCACGGCACAGGAGCTGAGCGATTTCGCGATTAATCCTTATCGCAACCGCTCAACTCCCGTCAAGAAAACTCTGTCGAGATAGTCATGGCCAATCCACAACAAGCACAATTACTCGAACAGTTACGCGACATCCATCTTCCCGAAGGAGTCAGCTGGTGGCCACTGGCAATTGGTTGGTGGATCGTCATTGCAATTATTATAACTGTTATTGTGTTACTCATCGCAAAAGCAATTGTCAGCAAAAGACGCCAACGCTTTGCTCGCTACGCCTTGATTGAACTGGATCAAGTTAAACGCAATGCTGATAAAGACTGGCTGATGCAAACGCATCACATTATGCGCCGCGCCAGCCTCTGTTACTTCCCAAAATCTCAAGTTGCGGTAATGGACAACAAACATTGGGTTATTCTGCTTTATCAGACCGGCAGTAACATCTGGAGTCAACAAAGTTTGCAGCTGCTTGAAGAAGGCATCTACCGTAATCCGGACAGCATTGACTCATCACATCAACAACAATTTCTAAATGAAGCAGCTTTGTGGCTAGAACAATTGCCGAACATCAAACAACTGCCTGCTTTTACTGAATCGCCATCAAATACCGGACAGGAAGGAGCAGCAAATGTTTGAATTTGTCTGGCCCTGGATCTGGCTGCTATTACCGATACCTTTAATTATCTGGTGGCTGAGTGAGCGCAAGCGTAAGCAGCAGGCATTAAGAGCACCGCTCTTTTTGTATTGGCGAAGTATTCAGGAACAGGAAGGAAAATCTGGCAAGCGATTCCCCTGGCTGACTTTTCTGCTATGGACATTAATAATCAGCGCCCTATCACGCCCTCAATGGGTGGGTGAAGCGATGGAATTACCCGCAACAGGTCGTGATCTGATGCTCAGTATTGATATTTCTGGCTCAATGGAAATGCCGGATATGGTCATCGATAATAAGGAAGTGGATCGGCTGGTAGCCGTTAAAGCATTACTGACGGACTTTATTGCTCGTCGCAAAGGTGACCGCATTGGTTTGATCCTTTTCGGTGAGCAGGCCTACCTTCAAACCCCTCTGACATTTGATCTGGAAACAGTACAAATCATGCTGGATGAAACCACCATTGGACTGGCCGGTTCTTCACGAACCGCAATAGGCGATGGTATAGGCCTTGCTGTAAAACGTTTGCGGGAACGCGATGCGAATAATCGTGTTCTCATCTTATTGACGGATGGACAGAATAACACAGGGGTTTTGAATCCCCTTCAGGCAGCAGAGCTTGCTGAACATGCCGGAATCACCATCTACACCATTGGTGTGGGTGCTGATGAAATGATCGTTAAGAATCGTTTTTTTGGTAATCGTCGTATCAATCCCTCGTTGGAACTTGATGAGGAAACTTTGATTGCGGTAGCCGAAAAAACTGGCGGCCGTTATTTTCGGGCACGCGATACTAAAGAGATGGAGCAAATCTACAAAATTATTGATGAGTTGGAGCCTGTGGAGGATGACTATCAGAGCTACCGCCCAATTAAGGCATTATTTTATATTCCTCTGGCACTGGCATTATTGATTTCATTAATATCCATATTGATCCGTACCTTAGTAAGCTGGCGCGTCAACAGGACAACCAGTATTCACCAGGCATCATCAAAAGTGGAGGAAACTCATGTTTGATTTTCTTCCTGAACTAACACAACTCCATTTTATCCGTCCCTGGGCATGGTTATTGCTGATTCCTGTCATCCTATTATGGTGGCTATACAGAACCAAAGGCCAGCAAGCCAGTGGCTGGGCCAAACTGATTGATCAGCACCTGCTGGGCTGGATGATGCCAAACTCGCAATTAGGTAAAAGTATTAAGTGGCAAAAAAACTTATTGCTTACCATGTGGATTCTTCTAGTCATTGCCCTATCAGGACCCAGCTGGAAGAAGCTACCACAACCTGTATTTTCTAATTTGGCATCACGAGTGATTGTCCTGGACTTGTCTTCATCAATGGATGCGCAAGATGTCAAACCGAGCCGCCTGGCCCGAGCCAAATTCAAATTAACTGACATCCTAAAAGCTATTAAAGATGGCCAAACTGGTTTTGTGGTTTATGCCGGTGATGGTTTCATCCTCAGCCCCTTAACCAGTGACACCGATACCATCGATAACATGGTTGAAGTCCTATCAACCAACTTGATGCCGTTAGTAGGCAGCAAGCCCGACAAAGGCATAGAAAAAGCGATAGAGCTGCTGGACAACGGTGCCGCAGGTGAGGGTGATATCATCTGGATTACGGATGGAGGAGATGAAAAAGAGCTATCTCAAATAAAAAGCCTGCTGAGCAAGACTTCCTATGACCTCAATATTCTTGCCATCGGTACCGCCGAAGGAGCACCCATTCCGATGTCGAATGGCTCTGGCTTCGTCAAAGACAACAAAGGGAACATTGTCATTCCTAAACTGAATTACAATGAACTGGCAAATTTTGCAGATGATATCGGAGCAACCCTGACCCCAATGACTGCCGGTAATCAGGACATCGAACTTTTACTGCAACGCCCGCAACTAACGGTCGATGAAAGGTTAGAAAAACAGGACATTATGGCAGATAGCTGGGAAGATGCTGGCTTCTGGCTATTATTTTTAGCACTACCGATTTTACTGCTTGGTTTCAAGCACCGCTCTATGTTTGCGATAGTGCTTGTGATCAGTTTTGGTAGCTTTACAAGTACTCAGGCTCAAGCCAACCCGCTAGAAAGTCTTTTCCTCAACAAAGATCAGCAGGCCAAAAAACTGCTAAACGAGCAACAATACGAGGAAGCCTACAAAAGATTTGAAGATCCTGAATGGAAGGCTGTAGCTGCTTATCGCAATGGCGACTATCAAGCAGCAGAGAATAATTTTAATAATGGTCAGCAGCTCTCCCCCGCTGACAAGTTATATAATAAAGCCAATGCGCAGGCTCTGGCCGGTGAACTTGAGGGAGCAGTATCGAGCTATAAAGAAGCTTTACAACTCAACCCAAATCACCTGGATGCCCTATACAATAAAAAAATCGTTGAAGACCTGTTAAAACAGAAGCAACAGGAGCAACAACAAAGCCAACAACAAGATAAGTCCCAATCTGAACAGGAACAGAATGATCAGCAGCAGGAACAACAGCAGCAGGATCAGAACTCACAAAGTGATGAATCAAGCGAACAGCAGCAACAACCAAGCGAGCAACAGCAACAAAAGCCTGAGTTGACTGAAGAAGAGTTGCAGCAACAGTTTAAAGAAGAGGAAAAGGATCAGGAACTGGAACAATGGTTGAAACGCCTGCCAGATGATCCAGGCGGTTTACTACGTCGAAAAATGTATCAGGAATATCGCGAACGTGGTCATAAACAACATGTTGATGAGACATGGTAATCACAATCTGAACGGGTTTATGTACGATGCAAATGCTTAGACAAATATCTATGTATGGCCTACTGGTCATTGGCCTGTTATTCACTCAGGTGTTGGAAGCCAAGGTTCAGTATTTTCTGGACCGTGGAGAGGTTCGCGAGAATGAAACGTTTCGACTCAAGATAGTTGTACAAAACCCATCAACCCTGGCCAATGCTCTGACACTTGATTTTCTTCCGGAAGAACTGGAGCGACTCAGCCTGCAACAGTTTAACAACAGCACCATGATCGATGGTAAGTTTCATAGCGAAATGGGCTGGGAAGTTAAACTTCTCGCAAGACAGGCTGGAACCTATACAGTACCCACTACAAAATTTGGTAGTGAAACTGCTGATTCTTTTACCATTCGAATTTTACCCGCAATTGATGAGCTCAAAGAGGACAACAGCCCTGCTAAAGTAAAACTTCGTGCGGCTCTTAATCTTGAAGAAGTTTATGTCCAGCAACAGCTTATCCTGACGGTAAGAATTTATCGTTCTGTGGTTACCCGCCACGAAAGTTTGACGTTGCCTAAAGCAACTGGAGCAGTACTTGAGCAACTTGGTGATGATAGAACCTTTGAAATGGTTCAGGGCAATACCAGTTATCGAGTAGTTGAACGTCAGTTTGCCATATTCCCTCAGCAAAGTGGCGAGCTACTGATTGAGCCGATGACTTACACGGCAACCATTCTGGATGAAAATCAGTCATCGAACCCATGGGGGCTTAGTCGTACCAAGCCTATCTCGCTAAGCACACCACAATACAAAGTTACTGTAAAACCGAAGCCTGTCTCAGCCGAAGAGCCCTGGCTACCAGCAACCAACGTAAAGCTGGAAGCTAATTGGCTACCGGGCAATCCAACTTTTGAAGTCGGCACTCCTGCCACATTAGAGTTCAAGATTAAAGGCACTGGTCTGCTGCAAACTCAACTACCGAATGTTACATTCCCTGAAGTTGATGGCGTCAAAATTTATCGTGATACTCCCGAATTCCAACAGCTGATTAACCGCCTTGGCGTTACCAGTCACCATATTGAAAAATTAGCAATAGTACCCAGTCAATCTGGCCAAGTGACCATACCTGAAGTTCGTATACCCTGGTGGAACACAGTAACAGACAAACAGGACTATGCGGTATTACCGGCAATGACCATTGAGGTAAAACCTCAAGCTCAAACTACTCAATCGGCATCAACTCAACCGGTAATATCCAATAAATCTAACAATGAGCAGAACGTCAGCGAAAATGGAACTGCTCAGCCTGGGGGTATTCAGTCAACTGAAGAAACTTTAAATATCTGGCAAATTATCAGCATCATACTGGCTGCTCTTTGGTTGCTTACACTGATTCTTTGGAGGTTTACTAAACCCAAACACTATGGCGTTGACTACAAGACCATGACATCTTCTTCGAACCAGCTGGATCAGAACTTCAAAGCAAGCCTTGCCGACATTGAACGTGCCTGTAAAACGAATGATGCAAAAACTGCACATCAACTGCTGCTTCAATGGTGTCGCAGTCAACCACACTTAAAGCACATCCAGAACCTAAACCAGCTTAAACAAATGGTTAAAAATACAGAACTGGCACAACAACTGGAGCACTTACAGGCTTCGCTTTATTCACCGAGTCGAGAACGGCCCTGGCAAGGTCAAGAGCTGGCCAATGCACTTCAGCATTTGCCAAAGCCCTCCTCTGATAAGGGTCAGCAAGGATTACCTAAACTGTATTCGTAGCAGTTAATCACCGCATAATTCTCTAATTAACCGACCGGCTCTGTGCCATCATTGGCACTCCGGTCGACTGTTGATACAATGCCCTCTTTTGGTCATGAGATAACATTTATGCAACTCAATCAATCGAAAGCCATTATTAGTGGTGGAGCTTCTGGTCTGGGCTTTGCTACAGCTAAAAATATTATTGAACAGGGCGGAAAAGTCGTCTTGCTCGACATCAATGAAGAACAAGGTCAGAAAGCAGCAAGCGACCTTGGTCAAAACGCTCTATTCATCAAGACAGACATCAGCAATGAAAATGATGTAGAGTCAGCAGCCGACAAAGCTGCTGAATTTATGGGTGGTATCAATCTTGCAGTAGGTTGTGCAGGCGTTTTAGGCGCAGGTCTTATTCACAGTAAAAAGGGGCCAATGCCAGCTGAATACTTCCAGAACGTCGTCAACATCAACCTGATTGGCACATTTCTTCTGACCCGTGCGGCATCACGCCACATGCAGAATAATGAGCCGGTGGATGGCGAACGTGGTGTCATTATCCATACAGCTTCAATCGCAGCCTATGAGGGGCAGATCGGTCAAACGGCTTATTCTGCAACTAAATCTGCAATCGTGGGTATGGTGTTACCATTAGCTCGAGAGTTTGCCCGCATCAACGTGCGTGTTATGGCAATCGCCCCAGGCGTTTTTGAAACTCCAATGATGGAAAAAATCACTCCTGAAATCTGCGAACAGATTGCAGCCGGAATCCCTAACCCTTCGCGTTTTGGCAAACCTTCAGAGTTTGCTTTAACAGTGCAGCAAGTAGTTGAGAATCAATACCTTAATGGCTCAACTATTCGCCTGGACGCAGCGGCCCGACTACAGTAATGCCGATCAGCACCAGCAAAAATAGTCATCTATGGCTGGTGCTGATACTTCACCATATCAAGAAAACTTCTGTCCTGACGTCTTTCGGCAATCACTAAACTATCGTCAAGCTGGGCTTCCTCTTTGAGCACATCATTGATTTGCTGCTGATCAATTGGCTCTTGTTTAGTATAGGTTTCTTTATCTTTTGACTGATAATTCCAAAAGGCCTCAAATTCCTTGGCAAAACGGGCTGGTTCTTTAAGCTCTTCTGATAATACTAATGTACACATGGCTTTTTCCTCTTTGTTTATTTGACGATTCCATTACACCACCCAATTCTGAAAGCCATATGATCCAATTATGGCGAATTATGGCAATGACTCTCTTAAGTTATTGAAATAGACTTTTACCCTTTCTGCAGTTAAAAAAATACCCAGCCAGGCTGGGTATTTAGAAGTTTAAATTATTATCATCACTTGATCAGGCGATGGCTACGTTGCACCAGAATCTGCAACTCGCGAAGCGCCACTGAGAACTTGGAGAACTCATGGGTGCTGGTTTGCCTGAAGTCAGCCACCATTTCACGCCAACGTGACAGTAAATCATCATGATCAGCCAGGAAGTGCTTGATACGCGTATCCGCAGATTTGTACTTATTGGTCAAAGGCAGTACCGCTTCAATCAAGTTACGCTGCTGGTAATCCAGCTCTTCGCGGAATGCGGCACGAGCGAAGGCCTGCCAATGATTGAGAACAGGTTGCGCGATGATTTGAGTCAGGAACCAGTGCAGATTGATTTCCGCGCCCAGTTTGTAGTAAACCTCCGCCACCAACAGAATAGGCAAATCATACTGCTTCGCCAGCTCAATAATATCCATTGCCGAGAACATGGTGCTCAGTAATGAAACCTGACGAGCAAGCTTCTCCGGTACACCTTGCGCAATCAATTGTTGTGCATCTTTCTCGATGCCCTGAGCTTCTTTGGCTTCCAATGTTTTATGCACATTGCGCTGTAATTCAACCACGCCATCACGGAAGTAACTGACGACTTCAGCAATGGACTGATCTTTGCGACGGTTACGCACGAACCAGCGAGTTGCACGACGTACAATACGACGCGCCTGGAACATCATCTGAATCTGTACATTAGCCGGTACTTTATTATCCAGCTCTTCGATACTGTCCCAGAGTCCTTGCATACCAAAGGTTTCTTTGGCCATGGCATAACATTGCGCCACTTCACCAATATTGGCACCAACCTCATCAATCACTCGGAATGCAAAGTTAGTTCCCATCAGGTTGACCATTTCATTAGCTACGCTCATCGCAATAATTTCATCACGTAGCGGGTGCTTGGCCATCACTTCAGCATATTTGGCACGTAGCGGTTTAGGAAAATACTCAACCAGATAACGTTCAAAATACTTTTCGTCAGTCACCTCTGGAATGCGTAATGAATCCTTAAGCTGCATTTTGCCATAGGCTAACAACACAGACAGTTCAGCACGGGTTAAGCCCTGACCTTTAGATTCACGCTCCAGCATTTCTTCATCGGTTGGTAAATATTCAAGCTCTCGGTCAAGCTGAACATCTTTTTCCAGACCATGGATGAAGCGCATATGTTCTTTAACCATGCTAGGGGCACGCGACTCAGTGATACTGATAGACTGAATTTGACGATAGTTATCTTCGATTACAATATGCGATACTTCATCAGTCATTTTAGCCAACAGCGTATTACGCTGCTTCTCGGTCATATTGTGCTCAGCCATGATGCCATTAAGTAGGATCTTAATGTTGACCTCATTGTCCGAACAATTGACACCGCCGGCGTTATCAATAAAGTCAGTATTAGCACGCCCCCCATTGAGCATATACTCAATTCTACCGAGCTGGGTACAACCCAAGTTACCGCCCTCACCTATAACGCGAGCTTTTACCTCATTACCATTAACACGAACACTATCATTCGCGCGGTCACCCACGTCAGCATGAGTTTCTTTTGAGGATTTAACGTAAGTACCGATACCACCGTTCCAGAACAAGTCGACCTTCATTTTCAAGGCAGCATTGATAAACTCATTCGGTGATAATGCCTTAGCCTTAACACCCAGCATTTCCTGAATTTCAGGGGTTAAGGTAATCGACTTGGCACTACGTTCAAATACGCCACCGCCTTTAGAAATTAATGATGCGTTGTAATCATTCCAACCCGAACGTGGCAACTTAAATAAACGCTCACGTTCTTTATAAGAAGCTGCGGAATCCGGATTAGGGTCGACGAAAACGTGCATGTGGTTAAAGGCGACCTGCAGACGAATGTGCTTTGAAAGCAGCATACCGTTACCAAATACGTCACCAGACATGTCACCACAGCCCACGACCGTAAAGTCTTCGCTCTGACAATTGATGCCCATTTCGCGGAAGTGGCGTTTAACTGACTCCCAGGCACCTTTCGCAGTAATACCCATAGCCTTATGGTCATAGCCATTACTACCGCCAGAAGCAAAGGCATCACCTAACCAATGGCCATATTCAAGCGAAATACCGTTGGCGATATCCGAGAAAGTCGCAGTCCCTTTATCTGCTGCAACAACCAGATACGGATCGGGTTCATCATGAATTACAACATCTTTAGGATGAACCAGCTTATCGGCAACATAGTTATCTGTAATATCCAACAATGCGCGAATAAAGGTTTTATAACATTCTACACCTTCAGCAAAGAATGCATCACGACCACCCGTAGTTGGCAATTGCTTGCAGACAAAACCACCTTTAGCACCAACTGGAACAATGACAGAGTTTTTAACCTGCTGAGCCTTAACCAGACCCAAAACTTCAGTACGGAAGTCTTCACGACGATCCGACCAGCGTAAACCACCACGAGCTACTTTACCGCCACGCAAGTGAACACCCTCAACACGTGGCGAATACACAAATATCTCGAACATTGGAACCGGTTTTGGAATTCCGGTAATCATTGATGGCTTTAATTTGAAGGAAATGTAGCTCTTATCTTTGCCATCTTCAGCTTGCTGGTAGAAATTAGTACGCAATGTCGCGTCAATGACTTCCAGATATTTATTGACGATTTTGTCCTGATCAAGATTACTTACCTGCTCGAATTTCTTCTTCAGATCACGTTTTAGAGTATTGTACTTGCGCTCATTAAACTCTTGTTGAGGGTTAAATCGATGCTCAAAGAGCTCAACCAGACCATGAGCAATTTCAGAATATTGCGACAATGTCTGTTCGATATAAGTCTGGCTAAAGGTGAAGCCAATCTGCCACATATACTTAGCGTACGCACGAAGCATGGCAACCTGACGCCAGTCCAGACCTGTTGCAATGATTAAGCGATTGAAGCCATCTTTTTCCGCCTGATTTGTCCAAGCCTTAGCAAATGCTTCCTGGAACTTATCGCGAATTGAGTCAACATCAATATCATTGTCATAACGCACACTGAAATCCATGATCCACATGGTTCCCAGCGCTTCGGAGGATATTTTATAAGGCGTTTCATCAATTACGATCAGCCCCATATTCTCTAGCAAGGGCAATACTTCGGATAGAGGAATGGGTTGCTCACGGTTAAATAACTTAAAACGTAATAAACCACCCTCAATCTGCTTTTTATACAGCAGCATATCAAATGGACGCTCTTCGCTTAGACGCTCAATATGCTTAATATCCGCGATGGCTGACAGCACGCTCTGTTGATTCTGATAGCCGGGCGAGAAGGCGTTGGCGTATTTCTTCTGTAACTTGGTTGCTTCTGTCGGCTCATAGAGATGTGCAATGGTATCAACCAACACATCCTCCCAGCTCAATGCCGCTTCCTGTAAATCAGCCTGTAGCTTTGTCAGGTCATAGTCAATCGCTTCAGCGTTTTCAACTGGTACACGGAAATGAGTACGAACTAGATTTGATTCAGAGAAGTGAGTATTAAATTCAATTTCACCCTTACTGCCAAAAGTTTCTGACAGAATCTCTGTCATACGCAAACGAACCTTGGTGTTGTAGGTGTCTCTAGGAACAAAGCACAGCACGGAGAAATAACGACCAAATGGATCGCGACGAACAAAGGCTCTAACCTGGCGGCGTTCCTGAATGTGCAGAATACCCATCGCAACATTCAACAACTTTAAGGTAGGGATCTGGAATAACTCATCTCTTGGATAGGTTTCCAGAATATTCTTCAAGGCTTTATAGTCATGACCGCCCTGCTTGAGTCCTGACTCAGCTAGAACGTTATGAATCTTCTTACGCAGAACCGGAATAAACTGCGGATCCATGTTGTAGGCTGCAGAAGTAAAGAGACCGAAGAAGCGGTATTCACCGATAACTTCTCCGTCCTTGTTAAATCGCTTAACACCGATGTAGTCAATATGGCTCGGACGATGTACTGAAGAGACCGTACTGGTTTTAGTAAGGACTAATATATGTTCATTAGATAGAGCCAGCTTCTGAGCACCTTTTGGTGACTCCGACAAGCTGTAGGCTTTTTGCTTGGCAGGCTCGGCCAAAGTACCAAGCCCACTGCCTTTTACCGGCTTTAATAACAAATCATCTTTTGATTTTTTCAAATCATAAGTGAGCGAGCCCATGAATACGAAGTGATTAGCTTTGACCCAGCGAAGGAAATCAAGCGCCTCTTCAATTCTATCTTTACGCAAAGGAGGTGGCGTCGACTCAAGCTCATTAATGATACTGGCAAGCTTATCGCGCATCGGATGCCAGTCACGTACTGTTGCTCTAACGTCGCCTAAAATACGTAACAAGTCAGCTTCTATCTGCTTTATGGTGTCTTCGTCGAGTTGCTTATCAATTTCAATATACATTGGCGTTTCAATGTTCTTGTTCTTTTCGCACTCATCATCGACACATAAATTGACCGATTTAACTTTGCCGTTTTTATCACGGGCCACCTGTATGGGAACATGGATGTGTAAATGCACATCAATTCCATGACGGTTTAGCTCCATGCGAATTGAATCAACCAGGAATGGCATATCCGCATGATTTAACTCAATAATGGTATGTTTATTTCTCCAACCATTTTTATCACTTGTTGGGTTATGCACACGCAACTTGCAAGTCCCATCAAAGTCCTGAATAAATTGCCACAGGCTGTATATTGAATTAAAGATTTGCTCAGGAGTACGCTCGATAAATTCATCTTCAGCGACACTGCTGTAGATGATTTCAGCGAATTGTTTAACGAGCTCAGATTGACGTTTTGATGCTTTTTGTTCGATTAGTTGCTTAACATCATTTAGCAACTTGGAAGAAGTGTTTGAACCGACCATTGTCCTTTCCAAAACCGCTTAATTGGGTGAAGAAAATCAAAAATAAATTGTGTCAATTCTAGGCCATTTGAAAGCAAAATGGCACCTAAATTTCACTTTAGATGCCATTATTTCTAACTGGTACGCGCTGTTGGCGCGAATACTAATTTTTAATCAGCGACGATATAGCAGTGCCGCCAACGCAGGTAGTAGTATGATTGCACCTAACATGTTCACCAGGAACATAAAGGTCAGCATAATTCCCATATCTGCCTGGAATTGCAGTGCGGACATCAACCAGGTGCTAACGCCGATAGCAAGAGTCAAGCCAGTAAATAGTACCGCATTACCGGTTAACTTGAGTGTTTCAAAATAGGCATCAGCTACACTCATACCGGAACGGATAAAGCCAACCATTCTTGAAAATATGTAAATGCCATAGTCAACACCAATACCTACGCCAAGTGCAATCACTGGTAATGTTGCAACGGTCAAACCTATCTGCAGCCAGGTCATCAGCGCCTGTGCCAGGAATGACACTACTACCAATGGCAATATAACGCAGATAGTGCCACGCACCGAACGGAAGCTAATTAAGCACAATAAAGTCACTGCCAGATATACCCAGATCATCATTGGTATTTGCGCCGCTGAAACTGCCTCATTAGTAGCAGCCATAACGCCGACTGGGCCAGTTGCCAGCAAATACTCCACTTCCTCATGTGCTTTATTGGCACGGAAGTCTTTTACTGCTGAAACCAGTCGCTCGATGGTTTCTGCTTTATG
Source organism: Kangiella aquimarina DSM 16071 (assembly GCF_000374105.1). Taxonomy (GTDB): domain Bacteria; phylum Pseudomonadota; class Gammaproteobacteria; order Enterobacterales; family Kangiellaceae; genus Kangiella; species Kangiella aquimarina. The sequence continues at coordinate 1,033,408 of NZ_KB893650.1, read as the reverse complement.
ATCATCAAGGAAAATCATTACCGGCATGACGCTACAATCAGAGTTCAGAAGACCTGTGCTGGTTTCAACACGGCTAATGGACTGAACAAGAACAGCTTCATCCTTAGGTAACATCTTCCACTTGAGATTGCCCTCGCTTAGCATGCCATTAACAACTTTGGCTACTTGGGGGAGGCTGATAGTCGATTGAACACCTTTTACATTGTTCATTTCCCACTGGAACTGATCAATGTTATTCATGATGTCATAGTAGGTACAGCCATCAGTCTTGGTTTTAGCCAACACATATATCACATCAGTACCAATCGCGTAGGTATCGGTAATATATTTGTTATCAAGGTTATAAGTGGAATCCTGTCTTAATGCAGGTGCACCAGACTGGAGATCACCGACTTTCATATTAAGCGATTGCCAGTAACCAATAATACCCAATAAAAGACTCACAATTATTATAATGGTTGATGCAGGCTTACGGGCAAAGCCAGCAATTTTCTTCCACCACTTCTCACGGGCATGTTCACGATCGCGAACACTCTGAACGAACTTATCGGAGAAATGGGTATAAGAAAGTAATAGCGGTAGTAGCAATAAGTTAGTCAGAATCAGAACAGCAACACCGATACTGGCAGTAACCGCCAATTCACGAATGATATCAATTTCAATCAATTGTAAAGTCAGGAAACCTACTGTATCACTCAGCAATGCGATACCACCCGGTACAATCAGAGCTGCACAGGCTGCGATAGCTGCATTATAGGTTTTCATGCCATGGGCTACGTTATGCTGAACTCCATTGATCATCTGCACTCCATGACTGACGCCGATGGCGAAAATCAAGAATGGCACCAGGATTGACATTGGGTCAATGCCATAACCAAGGGCAGTCAATAATCCCAGCTGCCAGACAACAGCAATAATGGAGGTTAATATTGGCAGTGCAGTAAGCTTAATAGAACGAGAGTACCAATATACAAGCAGTGCAGTGATGGCCAATGCAATCAAGAAGAAGACAATTACTCCACCTGCTGCATCACTGACGTCACCGATCATTTTAGAGAACCCAATAATGTGTACTTCCACATTGGGGTACTTTGCTTCTATATCAGTTCTTATCTTTTCAAGATCATGGGCGACACGGACAAAGTCGGTTTGCACCATCTGCTCGCCATTTTCACCGGTTACTTCAACATCCGTCGGGTTATATTCTGAAAGTAATTGAGCAGAAACCATTGCTGACTCAAATTCATTTGAGACCAGACGCCCAACAATTCCAGCCTTAAGAATATTCTCTTCAACCTGCTTTAATGCTCTTTCCGAGCCATCGAAGCGTGCAGGAATAACGGGACCACCTTCTAAACCTTGCTCGCTGGCCTCAATATAACGGGTGTTAGGTGTAAATAAAGATTCAACCTGTGGCTGATTAACTCCTGCAATACCCGCCACGCGATTGGTTGTTTCTTTTAATGCTTCGAAGAAACTCGCGTTAAAAATATTACCACTGGTATCTTCAAGAGCAACCAACACTCTGTTGGCGCCACCGAACTGATCCTGATACTCAATATAGGTCTGCATGTATTCATGCTTAAGTGGAATATTTTTCTCAAAACTCGCATCCACACGCAACTGGGTAACAAAATAAACCATTACGGCAGTAAATACTGCAAACAGGCTTATCCATAGTGCTCTTTTCGAAAAAAAGACCTTTGAGACGATTGATTCTAATTTATTCTTTGTCATTCTATATAACCTTTAAAGAATACTTTGGCGAGTTATTGTTGTGAAAGGCTCAAGCGTTCAACGCCGCCATCACCCACTACAACTAATGTATCTTCATCTACCGCCACAACTGCTGCACGGCCTTTTAAGTCTTTGCGTTTTTTGATATCGGTTGAAGTTAGTGTTTTGTAAACAAGAACACCACCCGTACCAACTAATACCCAACGATTCTCATCCAGTATAGCCATATCATGAAAACCAGATGCGGTACTAAGAAATTGTCCCTGCCACGATTGCCCTGCATCCTTGGAGATGTATAAGTTACCTCTTAAGCCATAGACGTATAGATAACCTTTATCATCTACCTCAATGCCAAAAAATGAACCATCGTATGGAGTAGGTAATTTTTGCCAGGTTTCACCACCATCTCGTGTTTCAGCTGCTAATGCAGAGCTGGTTTCAAAACCATCTTCATCAACACCATCGATAAACTTCTCACCAGCCATTACCCAGTAGTCATCTGTGACTTTTTGGATTGAATAAAAGTGACTGAAAAAGCCGTAATAGTCAGCAAGCCCTTCCACTTCCTGGGCTTCCCAGGTCTCACCACCATCACTTGATTCAAGGTATAAGCCGTAAGAGCCAACCGCAACAATCTTGTCGCCATTTATAAATTGAACATCGAATAACGCTGGTTGCTCAAATGACTCTTCATGATGAGTCAACTGCCAACTTTCCCCACCATCATTTGTCATCAGAATAGTCTGGCTGAAACCAACTGCGATACCGCGTTTGTCATCCAGAAAATCAACTGCCGTTAATTGTTCACGGGTTGGAACGGGAACCTGACGCCACTCAATGCCCTGATCATCAGATAGCAATATATGCCCACGCTCACCCACTGTGACCAATCGGCCTGACTCTAACATTTCGACATCTAACAATAGGGATTTTACAGCTTTATCAGCGATTAAGGCAGGTTCGGTTTCTGCACTTGAGGAAACCTGTATTCCGGTGAACAACAGCACCAAAGGGAATGCATACTTAATGATTGCTTTCATACAGAACAGTATTCTCTGGTTATTATTAAAGTGTAAAAAAAGCGGCCGAAGAAACGGCCGCTTGCATTGTCTAACTAGCGTATGCCTGCGCGACGTAATGCTGAAGGAGTGAAGTGAGAATCACTAAACTCAACTTTGAAGTTATACATATTTTCCTGGTTATCCAAACCGATGACCAAGTAACGACCTGATGGAAGATCGTAATATGCTTCAAGCGTTGACCACAAAGTTGGTACGTCATAGTAATTGACTAGATAAGCCATAGCTACACGCCACAACTCACCACGCTCGTCATACATTTCTTCAGCAGCAATCTGCCAGCTGTCTTCATCAATATAGAACACACGCTTCTTATATTGATGACGCGTATCTTCTTTTAAGTTTGCTTCTAATACCCATACACGATGCTTTTCATAACGAACCAGGTCAGAATTAATCACGCCAGGCTGAATGATTTCATCATAAGTTACTTCGTCTGAATGTAGCTTATAAGTGTTGTATGGAATATAGATTTCTTTCTTGCCTGTAATAGTCCAGTTATAACGATCAGGAGCACCATTGAACATATCGAAATCGTCAGTGGTTCTTAGACCATCAGAAGCAGTACCCGGGGCATCATAAGCTACGTTTGGAGCACGACGCACACGACGCTGACCAGTGTTATAAGTCCATGCTTTACGAGGCTCTTTAACTTGGTCCATAGTTTCGTGAACCAATAATGCAGTACCTGCCAAGCGTGCTGGAGCAGTTACGTTTTGGCGGAACAAGAACAGTACGTTACCTTCTTCCAATTTTTCTGGAGTCATATCTGGTTGATTGTATATGTGGTGTAGCTCATCTTTCAGCTTTACCAACACATAATCACCATCTGGTAATGGAGCAGCCTGGCCCACTTCACGCTCAACAGAAACACCACGATAACGGGTTATTGAGTTCCAAATTAGCTGCAGACCATTCTCCGGGAATGGAAAAGGAATCCCAATTGCTGCGCCCTTAATACCATTACCTTCCTGGATTAGTTCGGCACGAGTAGCATTTGCTTTAACTGCATCCAGAACATGTTGAGGATAAGATGCACTACGACGCGTTGGATAGATGTGCATTTTGAAACGATCTGGATAAGCCTTGAATAAAGCAATCTGACCTACCGTTAGATGTTCTGCGTATTGCTGATAATTAGATGCATCAATCGTGAAGAGTTTTTCATCACCTGCAAAAGGATCAGGATGGTGATCACCCTCCTGGTAACCTTCAGGTATCATGTCTTCGGTGATACCACCAGTCCAGGCTGGAATAGTGCCATCTTCATTACCTGCGCGAATAGAACCCATGGGTGTATAGATTTCTCCGCCTAATTGCGCAGCCTTTTCTTCTGATACTTTAGCGGATGCAACGCTCGTACACATAGCCGAAACGACTGCACCTGCCAATAACCATTTATTCATCACTTTAGTCATATCTTATACAACCCTTTTATTAAAACGAATAACTTAATGCTAGCGAGACGTGATCTCGGTCAGAAATCAGGTTTGCAGAACCACCACCGAAGTAGCTGTTATACGCAAAGTCCCACTTCCAGGCACTTAAGGTACTTAAACTTACCCCTGCTGATAATGACTTACGACCTTCCAGGAAGTTCGAAATAGGTGCAGGTGTGTTACCGCTCACGTCATGCTGGAATACGATACGTGGAGACATATTCCAACCACTGAATACGTTGTTGTAATCCCAGCGCATTGCCATACGGTAGCCCCATGAAAACTCATCAGCAAAACCGTTCTCAGTCATGCCTTCACATTCAGTTCTGATACGTTGACCGGTTGTTGGATTTGTAAAACCGCAAGGCGAAGTGCCTGTTGGGTCAAAACCAAATAAGCCATCAATTGTTCCGTTACCATTGTAGTCAATGGCACGATCTGGGTTGCCGGAACGGAAAGTACCCTCAGACTCAAATCGTAGCTCGTCTTGACTTGGCATATCTAAAATCTGGTTAGCACCCACTTCAACTAAGAATGCCGTCTGGTCAGAACCAAAAACCGGGCCCAGTAATGAAGTTACTGTCATCTGTGCCTGTACGGTGTCAAGCAAACGGTAACCTGAAATTTCTTCGCCTAAGCCTACGCCATTAGCAACCTGACTAGTTCCGCTTGGTATTTGACCAATTGGCTCAAGAGTTGCGAATAATAATTCAACATCATCAACCTGCAAAGGCTCATCTACACGGTAAGAAATCTCACCCGCTACAGATAAACCACTATCAGTCGCAGTATTGAAACTCAAGCCATACATTTGAATGTCTTCAGGATATTCAAGGAAACCAGTAACTACGCCCTCAGCATTAGCTGCATTTGCAGAAATAATTGGGCGGCGGTTGTGGTAATTCATGTAGTAGAAACCAAACTCGGTACCATATTCAGTGAAATATCCGACTTTGACACCGAACTGGCCTTGGTCATCAGCAAAACGTGTTTCATCACGTAATGCAACAGTACCTGGTTGACCTTCTGGGTATTGTGCAAAACCTAAGTGAACTTCTTCACCTTTCAGGCCTAAGAAGTCACGAGTAGAGAAATAGGTTCCTGGCTCATCAAACTTAACTTCTTCAAATTCAAATTGATAGAAAGCTTCCATATTCCAGCTTTCACTCAAGTCGAATGATGTCCAGATCATACTGGTCGGAATAAAAGCTTCTTTTAGCTCAGCACCTGGATTTCTTAAGGTTCTCAAATCTACTGGATTAGCTTCAGATAAACTGTGCTGGATAAAGGTACTTTCACCCCAGCTAACAACCTGCTCACCTAAACGAACCTGCATTACGTTGCCACTGTCGAACTCAAATGTTTTCCAGACATACATATCAAGCATACGAGCATCGTAACCCTGCTCTTCTCTTGCAGTATTTCTGCCATCTTGTCCGCCATAGCTATCGAGATTACGGAAAGGAAGCTCAGTGTCCATCAAAATACGGTCATAGTACCAAAGGCCTCGCGCGAATAAGCCCTGGTCGCCATCCTTATGACGAATGTCTAGTTCATGAACGCCTTTGATTACTTGTGAAAAGAAGTCACCTTTATCAAAATTTAGATTGCCATCGTCGGAGTTGTTAGACCAGGCTCCCGGAGGGACATCGCCTGAAAGATAAGCATTTGAAATTGGCTGTCCATTCTCAATTTGATAGAGATTTGATTTACCGACCAAGTTACGGTCTCGCTCTTCAACTCGTACACCGACACCTACCGATAAAGTAGTATCAAAGTTAACATCGTAATTTTCTGTGTCCCAATTGACCGCCTGACTGCTGGCAGCTGACACAGCTAATGCAACACCTGCTGCAATTTGAGATAAGCGCGTCATTGGAGAGCTTTTATGGTTTAACCCTGTATTTTTCATACAATTCCTTCCCCCATCGATAGGAATTAACTGTTCGCTGTAAACAAAAGTAAACGGAAGACGGTAAGACGTCATACCACTTATAAATCGCATACTATCAATAATTTCTACTTATAAGCAAGCAATATAACGATGGTAATTTGTCAACAAATTTTGCAGGTGTAACTTGGTAGCTGGGCAGGATTTTGCACAATAAACAGGCTATTTAGAGAAATAAGCGGGATATAGCTCGTCCATATTGTACAACTTTTGAGCAGGTGTGTATTTTGATTACTGGCCAATGTCAGGAAGGATAGCAAGATAGTCCTTCCTGTATATTAATTCTGTTGGCTCTATAAAGTCCGTTTATATCACTTACTTGAAGAAATTCTTGATACTCAAGTGGATTTTATTCACTGTCTCAAGCGAGTTGAGAACTTCTATCTCTGGTACCGACTGATTCCATTGAATGGCTACAATCGTTATCAGTGCTCCCATGCCTATGTAAAGGCAGGCTCTACTCAACCATTGAGTGCTTTTTTTGTTGTAAACCATAATCTATCTCCTTTGCTGCGTGATGGGCTCTTAAAGAGCCTCATCACGGTAACGTCTAATCATAATCGCGCCGACCACAAATGCTGCACCGACAACAATCCCTAACCATAAATCCATGTCCATAAGATGCTTACTAAAGCTTAAAGGAATCCAGTCCTCTTCGATGAAGTCAGCAGCATCACTTTCAATCACATCGCTAAAGTCACCTGCGATATTGGCCACTGGAGTAATATAAGCTGCCCAAATCATCACAAAGCGCTCGCCAATGTATGAAGCAACGTGAGCTGTGTTAGTGACGATACTTTCCGCGATAATCACAAGTACTACCGGTACTGTTGCAACCAGGAATGGCACTTTTTTAGTCCAGCTCGATACCAACAACAGGTAACCAACTATTGGGGCAGCCCACAGGGTCGCAACATAAAAGGCCTGTAACTGATAGAAAGCAATCACAAATAAGTTAGATGGCTGCCAAATATTGCTCCAGGCGCTGGCATCCGATACCCAGGCAAAAATAGTGGCTAATATCATTATTGCCAAAGTCGTAACCTGTAATATGACCCAGAAAAATAGCGGTGCCAGTAATATTACGGTGACTACTTTAGAAACCACCGTCATCGTGTCCGAGATCGGCATTGATTTCCAAAACAGAATGCTACGGTCCTTACGGTCATCGTATAGCGCACCTAAACAATAGAAGAAGCCAACGATTGCCAACACAAAGCCAAAGCTAAATATGCCGCTATACATGCCCATTTGAACACCGATTGCTTTTGCTCTCGGGTCTACACTGACATCGTATAACTTGAATAAGCTAGTCAAATCATGACTACCCACACCATTGATTTGTACATTACTGGTGCTGAATACAAAGACTCCAAGGAAGACACCAAATACTGCGATACCACCAATAATCAAGGGTACCCACTGTAGACCGGTCTTATTTTCCCAGTACTCTCTTTTTAATAAGGTCAGAAACGTTTTCATGCGGCCTCTCCTTTCATTTTGGCAACAAACAGATCGGCTACGCTCGGTTTGCGAACCTTACCTAATTCTTGAAGTTGCTCCTTAGCGATACCACTGAACAGACAAACCTTCTGTCCAAAGACTTCCCTGACATTCAGTGGCTTCATCGCTAAGGCAGCTTCCTCAAACTCCTTCTCAACCATTACTTCAAAATACGAGTCTGCAATAGCATCCATTGAGTCATCGAGCACGATTTTTCCGTCCTGGATAAATATCAAGTCACTTAATATGTGCTCAATTTCCTCAACCTGATGCGTGGTTATTATTATGGTTCTATTATCATCAAAATAATCGTTTAGCAGTTGCTCGTAGAATGATTTGCGGAACAGGATATCCAGTCCTAACGTTGGCTCGTCCAGAATCAACAAATCCGCATCAATTGCCATGATTAAGGCCAGGTGCAGCTGCACCACCATTCCTTTGGATAAAGACTTAACCCGGCTATTCCTTTTTATTTTTGTTTGTTCCAAGTACTTCTCACACAGCTCACGACTGAAACGAGGATGTACCCCCTCTACAAAGTCGATTGCCTGACTTACTTTTATCCAGCGAGGTAACACGGCCACATCAGCAATAAAACAGACGCGTTTCATCAATTCATCACGTTGCTTATGCGGATCCAGACCGAAAATATTAAGCTCGCCTTCGAAAGGTGTTAAACCTAACAGTGATTTTAGTAATGTTGTTTTTCCCGCACCATTTGGGCCAATAAGACCCAAAATACGTCCTGACTCTAACTCAAAGCTAACGTTATCAAGAGCTTTGAAATTGCCATATTGTTTATTCAATCCTTTGGCTTCAATGATATTACTCATGATCGCTCTCCTCAGCTTTAGTACGATTGAAGAGATCATCCAATGAAATCTGCAAGCGTTCGATTTTCTTTAACAGCGCCGGCCACTCTACAGTCAAGAACTGTTCGCGTTCCTGCTTTAATAACTTCTCTTTCGCACCTTCTGTTACGAACATGCCTAATCCCCTTCGTTTTTCTGCTAATTCACTTTCAACCAATAATTGATAGGCCTTGGATACGGTAATCGGGTTCAGCTGATATTCCGCTGAAATGTTCCGAACCGAGGGCAAGGCATCACCTTCCTGCAAGCTTCCATCAAGGATCATATTAAGGACCTTATCGCGGAGCTGCAGGTAAATTGGCTGTGTGTCATCCCAATGTATTTGCATATTTAGCTACCTGTTGGCAGTTACCCTTTGCTGTTTTGAGTTAAAAAACATCAAAATCAACATCTTAGCTAAGCAAGACAAGTTTTTTACGTTCAGTGTCTCGCTGACATGGTGTTATACTAAGATATAACACCGAATCTGTAAAACACTTTTTGCAAATTTTTTATCAAAAGGCTGTAACAAAGTGTGTATTAGGCTCTGCGAAGCCAACCATATTAAAGAAAGCTAATGAAGTGACTTACAAAGGCCTGTAAACTCTTGCCTTATGTTTTTCAGTTAATTATCAACGTGCAAAACTCAAAGTTATTCCCTTTCACACCAGCCAACATAGTGTTGCTTGTGCTTAGTCTGGCTTGTGTATTCAGTTTATTGCCTGCCAGTTATGCCTTGGCAGCGGGCCTGATATGGGGTTGGTTCTTTGCCGATCAGCAGGCTTTACCACTATCCAGCTGGGCCAGTCTGCTACTCAAGATAGCAATCGTTCTGCTGGGATTTAGCCTGCCCCTGGGAGAGCTTTGGGGAACGGCAAGAGATAGCTTTGTTTTGACGGTTAGCGTGATTGCTGGCGCACTATTACTTGGACTACTCATCGCCAAGTTACTCAAACTTAATAATCAACAGGGTTGGCTTATCAGTTCTGGGACAGCGATTTGTGGTGGAAGCGCTATTGCGGCTGTCGGTTCTTCAATAAAAGCCAATAGCCAGAATATGGTCATTTCCCTTGCCATCGTTTTTATCTTGAATGCGGTGGCTCTGTTTGTATTTCCTGCGGTAGGTCATTGGCTCGAGTTGTCGCAGAGTCAATTTGGCCTGTGGGCGGCACTGGGAATACATGACACAAGCAGCGTGGTTGGTGCTGCAGCAGTTTATGGCGAGGAAGCCTTAGAAGTAGCGACCACGACTAAATTATCACGCGCCTTATGGATTATTCCTTTGGCAATTGTTGCCTCAATCTCACAGCACTCGGGCAAGATAAAATTCAGCCTACCCTTATTTATTGTGTTCTTCCTGCTGGCCAGTGCTATTAGCAGCTTCCTCCTAAGTTCGGAGCTTATGGCGCAAGTAGGCACTTACATCAAGCCTGCGTCCAAAAACCTGTTCGCACTCAGCCTGTTATGGATGGGAACCAGTCTTAATCGTACCGCCATTAAGTCGATCCCCTTTCGTTCGATGCTGTTAGGGGTAATCCTTTGGCTTGCGGTCTCCATCAGCTCATTGTACGTTGTGATGCAGTGGTACTCATGACCCAATCTTAGGTGAAAAAATAGAATGTTTGCACTTCAATTTGACCAGCTCGATCGACAGGCTGAATTACGGGCTAACCCCTCTGAACTCCGGGCGCTGGCGAACCAGGACAATAGCTTCATTCTCCCTGTTTACCACCAGAAACTTCTCACTGGAGATAAGGGTTTACTTTGGCTCAAGTGGCATGAACTGCATAGTCAGGTTAATGAAATCCATGATAAGCATCTGATCTACCTGGGAAAAGTGACCATAGATGCAAGTCCTCATCATTTCTACAGTTATCGATTGGCTCAACCAGAACAGTTCATCCAACAGTTTCCAGGTACCGAGCTTAGAGGCTTGCGTGATCTGTTTCCAATTCTGGATGAAACTGAGTCTTATTTGGCCAATGTAGCGATTGGCATAGAGCACTGGCATAACACTCACCAATATTGTGGCTATTGCGGCCACACAACGTATTCCAAGCTGGCCGGTTTTGTCCGTCAGTGCAGTAACCCCAACTGTGCTAAAGAACATTTTCCTCGCACTGATGCCGCGGTAATTTGCGCTATCACTTTTCAAGATAAAATTCTGCTGGGACGGCAAGCCAGCTGGCCAGAGAACCGTTACTCAGTTATCGCAGGATTTGTAGAACCTGGTGAAAGCCTTGAGCAAGCAGTAGCGCGAGAGGCTGATGAAGAAGTTGGACTGGAAGTTACCAATATCCAATATTTCGGCTCTCAACCCTGGCCCTTTCCTCAATCATTAATGACTGGATTCACCGCAGACGCCACCCACTCTAATATCCGCTTAAAAGACCAGGAACTGGAGCACGCGGACTGGTTTTCGCGACAACAGCTTATCGATTTGATAGCCAATGACGAGCTTATACTTCCCTATCGCTACTCCATTTCCAGAGCTTTAGTAGAAAACTGGCGTCAGCAGTAAGTCATTGAAAATGTAAAAAGGAACACACTTTTCTGTGTATTTTTTAAACAATTGTTGACGACTCACCCTTTCTCAAGTAGAAATAATAGCAATCCTTATAACTGTCGCTTATCAAACAGTTGTACTCAGGAGATACAGGATGTTTAGGAAACCGCTGACTTTTTAGGTAAAGCCCAAGAGTCAGCAAGATTTAGGAAACAAGGAGTTCTTATGTCTAAGATCACGATCCTCGCTGGTGACTTCCCGAGCGGCAATGGTCACTTTTCATTTCGTAATTTCACCCTCCCCGGCGACAGCAATCACTATCTCTGCGAAACCGTTAATATTAATCAACTTGAGTCATTCAATCGGGTTAATAAACAGATGGTTACCATGCTTGGGGTAGGCGAACGAACTGAGCGAATGTTGGAAGACTTGACTCAGGATCATGTTCTATTTATGGCGCGCCTGAGGGATAAAAGACGTTTTGTCGGGCTTACTGACAGACGAACTTTCGACAAAATGATTCAGGCAAGACGTATTGAAGGCAATAAAAGTGAGGCTTTAACCAAAGCTCCTTCAGCGGCTTAAAAGTCTCTTAGGCTCGATCCCAGGGAAAAGCGATAACATCACAAATATTGTTGGTTGCAAGCTTAATCATCAACAGGCGATCGAGCCCTAAAGCCACCCCGGAACACTCCGGTAACCCGTGTTCCAACGCTTCAATAAAGTGTTGGTCGATGGCTATTTCTGGCAAGTTATTTTCTACCCGCCATCGATTATCAGCCTCAAATCGCTTTAACTGTTGCTGACTGTCTGCCAGTTCATAAAAGCCATTTGCCAGCTCTATCCCCTCGATGTATAGCTCAAAACGATGCGCAACTCTCAAATCTGTCTCTGAGATACGAGCCAAAGCCGCCTGGCTCTCTGGATAGTCGTAGATAAAACAGGCGCTGTCATTCAACCCTAGCTTGGGTTCAATCTTATCTTCAAACAGTAAGCTCAAATAATCATCCCGTTCCAACTCATCAGGAAGCAAACCAAGATTTGTACGGGCAAACTGCTCAAGCTCCTCATCATTAATGGATAAGGGGTCAATACCAAGGAATTTAATAAAGACCTGCTGATAGGAAAGCCTTTCTTGCTGCCTTTTCCCCAGCACGAACTCTATAAGTTCATACACCTCATCCATCAACTGCACATGATTAAAGCCAACGCGATACCACTCAAGCATGCTGAACTCGGGATTGTGCTTGGCGCCCATCTCATCCTGGCGAAATGCTTTGCATATTTGATAGATTGAACCGGAACCTGCTGCAAGTATGCGTTTCATGGCGTATTCAGGGGAAGTTTGCAGAAATCCGCGCTGATTGGAGCTAACCTCAGCGGTTATTGAACGCATATAGCGATCAGTAACTCCATGATGCGACAAGGAAGGAGTATCGACCTCTAGCACCTTTCGCTCAGCAAAGAATGCTCTGACTGTCGCCAGCAATTCAGCGCGAGCCTTAAGGTTTTGTAGTGATGCTGAGGGTTTCCAGTGGGTCATAGGGTTATATGATGGTATGTTTTTGGTCTAATCATTCTTGGTAAAAGGGACATTCATTTACTTTTTGAACTTGCCTTCTGTTTGTGTTTCGCCCCTCGGCGAGATCCTTTTCTTTGCACCACAGGCACTTCCTACGGTCGCTTGTCCAAAGAAAAGGAGCCAAAAGAAACGACACCCCGATATTGAGGCCACGCTTCGCGTGACTCCCTGCGCCACTCCCAAAATAATTGACGCACCAGAATTTACATCACATCTCCCTAAAGGGATTTCCTGCGGTCACTTTGCTGAAAATTCTTATCAAAATCATCTCCCTAAAGGGATTTCCTTCGGTCACAGATTTTGATTGCTATATTTTGTACGTGTCTTAGCTCAATATAAGGGGATTATTGGTGCTAAATTTAAGCTTTGGAACTAAATTTAGGCAACAAACTCTCTAACCTAATCATTTCTACCTAGCGCAGGGAAATTCTTGCTAGACAAGGCTTGCAGATTTTTAAATGGGGGGAGTTTAGATCGACTAAACGACCTTCTTTAAAAATCAGCGTAACGCAGTATAGCGAGGATTTAACAAGCTAGGCGCGTGAAACGTAATCGCCAGTCCTGGTATCAATTTTCAGTTTATCGCCAATATTGACAAACAAAGGTACTTTTACCACAGCGCCAGTATGCATGGTTGCTGGCTTTGAACCACCGCTTGATGTATCACCACGAAGACCTGGATCTGTGTCGGTAACTTCTAGTACTACGAAGTTTGGAGGAGTAACATCAATTGGGTTACCGTTCCATAAGGTGATCAGGCATTTGTCTTGCTCGATCAAGTAGACGGCTTTGTCGCCTACGGCATTTTTATCGGCGGATACCTGTTCGAATGTGTTTGGATCCATGAAATACCAGAATTCACCATCGTTGTAGAGGTATTCCATATCCGTGTCCATGACATCGGCAGTTTCGATGCTTTCACCTGATTTAAAAGTTTTTTCGACGGTGCGGCCCGTTAGCAAGTATAATACTTTAGTTTTACTGAAGGCTTGACCTTTACCTGGACGGACAAACTGGTTGTCGACAACCGTACATGGCTCGCCGTCTAGCATAATTTTTGTACCATTACGTAAGTCGTTAGTGGTAATTGTTCCCATGTGTTCCTCTGGATTTCAATTAGGTTTATGATTCAAAACTTGCAGATTCTACCGCGAAATGACTCATATTGGCAGGAGCGAGAGTGGAAAAAGTTGCTCGCAGGAGCGATTTCTTCTCCTTTTGAGCTCTTGTCACGGCTGGAGCTGTCACCTGAGCAACTTCCCTATTCAATTCTTGATGAACACCGCTTTATTCAAAAAGTACCTTCACCATTCATAAATAGAATGGAAATTGGAAACCCCAACGATCCTCTGTTACGTCAGGTGCTGGCTTTGAACGAGGAAAACAATTCGGCGGAGGGTTTTGTTTCTGATCCTTTACAGGAGCAGAAATCTAATATTCCAGGCCTGCTTCACAAATATCGATCACGCGTTCTGGTCATGCTGTCGACGGCCTGTGCTATTAATTGTCGCTACTGCTTCCGCCGCGAGTTTCCCTATGAGGAACATCAGACTGGGCGCGATGGATGGCCTGCAATTTTTGATTATCTGCGAGATCATCCTGAAATCAATGAAGTCATTCTTAGTGGTGGCGACCCTCTAGCCGTCAGTGATGCCTATCTCAATGATTTTATCCAGCAGCTAAGCTCAATATCTTCTGTTATCAGATTGAGAATCCATACTCGGCTTCCGGTGGTCATTCCACAGCGAGTGACGCAGGGCTTCATTGACGCCGTAACTCAAAGCCGCCTGCAAACTGTTTTGGTCTTACACATCAATCACCCGAATGAAATTGATGAACTTTTTTCCCGGTCGATGTCCAGAATCCACAAAGCTGGAGTCAGCCTCCTAAATCAAAGTGTACTTTTGAAAGAAATTAACGACAACAGCCAGATCTTAGCCGAACTTAGCGAAAAACTGTTTGCTAGCCATATATTGCCCTATTATCTGCATCAGCTGGATAAAGTCAGTGGCGCACATCATTTTCTGGTATCGGATCGGCAGGCAAAAATCATTATGCAGGAACTCCATCAAAAGGTTGCCGGTTTTCTGGTTCCAACACTGGTTCGCGAGGAAGCCGGAAAGGCCAGCAAAAGCCCTTTGGATCTAGGTTTTTAGCTTTAAATAATCAAAGACTTAGTAACAAATAAAACTGGCGCTTATTGCACCTATTCGCTAATATAAAAGCAATAACTTCTAAAGATAATAATACTAGTTTGCCTAGTATCAGGCTAAGGAGAATGGAGTGGCCTTAACTCAAGGACAATTGGGGCTCACAGTACGAGTCAGAAACGATTCCATGGTGGCGGATATTCCTGCCAGCGTGAAAGCTGCAGAACATTGGTTGGAAAATCTGCCAATTGCTGACATGGGTGAAACAGCTTCCAAAATTTTCCATTATCTGTATGACCTCAACCAATCACCTTTAGCTCCTAAAGAACGCCTACAAATTCTTGAAGCGGTTGTTCCAACCTGTGAAACCTTAATTGACTCCCTGTCAGAGATCTATGTTCACAGTCCGCTGAAATATTCACAGAAACTACAATCTGCCTCTGAGCTGGTACATGCTTTGGCGTCTGAACTTGTGTTTGGCTTTAACGCAGTCATTGAAGACATTAACTTAAACCCACAACTACTGGAAAAGTATAACAAGACCATACTTCCGGCGGCATGCGCGAATGCATTGCACTATCTGGGTGAAATACAACTACAACGCTATCAATTATATAAATCCGTCGGTGGCAAAATTTGGCGTCAACAAAATATCATTTTCAAGTTGGCCTCGGCTAATGATTTTCTGGAGCATAGACTTAAAAAATCATCAATGCCACTCGTAAGCGTCAAGAAACAACTGCTTATCAACTTGACGCTCTCTATCTGTAATCCATATCAGATGAAACATGGCGAAGCCAGTGCGGTTTATGAGTCATTAAAGGTTTTGGCAAACTACATTGAACTTGTACCAGGTACCAACAGCAATACACTGTTTGCCTATTTACCGGAAACGGAAATCCCTCCACAGCCAGCAAACGCCATCGAGAATGAATCACAGCAAAAATTTGGCATTGATTTAACTCAGGCCATTGCCATGCTTGAAAACAGCATGATGGAAAAAAGAAGCGGCTTCCTGTCCAGATTCAAAAAAACCGCAGAAATATCGCTGGACGAAGACTTAAAAGCACAGGTTCTAGAAAGTTGGAATACGGTAAAAACACGGAATTTCATTCGTATCAATTCAAACGAAAGCACGCAGGTCGCAGTTGGTTTAGCGGGCTCTCATCATTTTCTAGTTGAAAAAGACGGCAAGGCACTGCACGACCGTTTCTATGGAACAACGAAAAAAACCAAGGCCTTTCAGGTTGAGTCTCTGCAACTTCAGCAGGAAGAAAGCCAGCACGGTTTCGTCTGGAAACAATCTCGTCCAAGGGGCATGGATATTCAAGACAAACGCACTACTGAAGATGCCTTCGCCTCAATTTATAAGCCTCGTACATTTGATCAGCGCAAGCTAGAAAAAGAAGATCACCCATATAAAGAATTAAAGACACGAGCCAAATTTGAGTGGATCAACGGTGTCGTCAAAGATGTCAGTCCGGCAGGATTCTGTGTGGCATTTGAAAAAGCACCATCACAATATGCAGAAACTAATGAGCTGGTGACGGTAAAGAATTTCAAAAACGGCAAGGAAATGTATAACCTTGGCCTTATCCGCTGGAATCGCTGGCAGGGCCATGATGTGTTCCTGATTGGAGTAGAGCTGATTTCTCCGGAAGCAATGCCTGTTCGAGCAACCCTTGACTGGGATTACGCAAAACCGGCATACCATCATAACGGATTACTGCTACCTGAAATGCCTAACGCAGGTATTGATTCAAGCCTGATATTGCCACCTCTTGGCTATCGCTCAGGCCAGACAGTCGCTATTATGACTCCTGAAGAAGAGTATAAGGTAGAACTAACACGCAAAGTAATTGAAACAGATAATTTTATTCAGTTTCATTATCGACAAAAACTTTAGCTAACAAACATCCCAAAATAGATTTCCATGGGACTTGGGAAACAATCCAGGTTAATGTTAAATTTGTGGGGCAGTTAAATCATTTTCTAAAAAAAGCGGATACCATAAGGGATCCTCAAGGTAACTCGATTTGTGATGAAAAAACAGAGCAATAATTCACCAATAAACACCCTGATTTTCTCTAGCTCAGCCAATGAGAGTGAGCAGCTTGCAAGCCATTTGAAAAATCAGGGGCTTCCTATTCGCCACCAGGTTGTTGCCAACAGTGAGCAGCTCAAGGCTGCCATTGACGACAAACAGTGGCAACAAGCTATATTCATTGACGAGCTTGATAACCTGCCCATTCAGCAAGCTCTTACTTTGTTGAAAACCCAGAAGCAATCAGTGCCAGCAATTCTCCTGAGCAGTAATTACTCTGAAGAGCAGCGTTTTGACGCAATTGCAAAAGGCGTTAAAGACTG
Source organism: Kangiella aquimarina DSM 16071 (assembly GCF_000374105.1). Lineage (GTDB taxonomy): Bacteria > Pseudomonadota > Gammaproteobacteria > Enterobacterales > Kangiellaceae > Kangiella > Kangiella aquimarina. The sequence goes on along the minus strand of NZ_KB893650.1, from coordinate 1,016,243 downwards.
CATCCCAAGTAGTGCCAAAGATTTGCTGACATTGTTGATAAAACGTGAGCAATTATTAGTCAATGCCGAAGTAAAAGTTGCTGAGTCAACTAAGATGGTTTCAGAGACCTCTAAACGGAATCAGTTACTGCTTGAAAGCTCAAAAGATGCAATTGCCTATATCCATGATGGGATGCATATTTATACCAACCCAACATACCTTGATCGCTTCGGTTATGAAGAAGATGACATTATTGTTATGACCATCATGGATTTGATTGACTCTGATGATACCGACAAAATCAAATCTCTTCTAAAAGATCAGGCTAAGAGTGGCGAAGAAGTTAAGCAAGTTCTTAAAGGCAAGAATGCGAATGGAGAGATCTTCGAAGCCGAATTTATTGTCTCTTCCGCAATTTACGATGACGAGCATTGTGTTCAGCTAGTCGTGCGTGAAGTCAGCGACCAAACTGAATTACTGAAAAAACTTAAAGAAGTCAGCGAGATTGATCAGGTTACCGGTATTTTCAATCGTCCAGCCTTCATGAGCAGGCTGAAAACTATTACCGAAAAGTCACGGGACACAAAAACAAACACAGTTCTCTACCTGGTCGAAATCGATAAGTTCTCGAAATACCGCTCTGAATACGGGATTGCTGCCTGCGATGACCTGCTGAAAGATATTGCCGACTGGATGAAGTCACATATCAGCAATAGCTCTGTTGTAGCAAGAATTAGCGATAGTAGCTTTGGTGTCATACTGTCAGAAAAAGGCCTTACTCCAAGCGAATTACCTAAAAAGCTTCTCGCGGAAATTGGCTCGCACCTGTTTGAAGTGTCAGAGCAAACCCTACACATCAGCTTTAGTATCGGCGGTGTTACCTGTCACGATAATGATCTTGATCCTGATAAGTTGGTATTGCATGCGACAGCAGTAAGCCACAAGGTTCAGGATGCTGGTGGTAATGGTTTTGAGCTATTCAACCCATCGATTGATAGTTTATTAACTGAAGAAGAAAAAGTACTTTACGATGAGTTTGTTCAGGCTAGAGATGAAGGTCATATGACCCTCTTCTACCAGCCCATGATGAGCTTACAGGGCAGTCCGGATCAACAGTACATCTGCTACTTCCGCTACAAAATGCAGGATGGGAAATGGGGCTTAGGGAAAAATATATTCCCGATTTTTGAAAAGGTTGGTATCGATGCCGATATCGACAAAATCACCTTTACTCACAGCTTAAAAATGCTTGCTAAAGAAAAGGCTGAAGGTAAGCAAACCAAGCTATTCCTGACTCTTCACCCTAATACACTGCTGCGCGAAGATGCCAGTCGCTGGGTTCGCCAAAGCATCGCAAAGGCTGGTATAGACAGCAACAGTCTAATATTGACTCTGAAAAGTCACTTTGCAGCTACTTACCTAAAAAAAGCCATCGAATTACGAGATATTTTCAACAAAGATGGTATTAGGTTCTGTTTATCAGGTGTACAGGCAGATGAACTTGAATTGATTCAATCAATTCGCCCTAACTATGTAGCCTTTGATGGCCAAATGATTGAAGTTCTTAAGCAGCAGGGAACCGACAAGATCGTACCTTTAATCCAAGCCGCGCATAGTGTGGAAGCCAAGGCTATTATCACTAACCTGGAAGAAGCCTCGTCATTAGCTCAAATTTGGCCACTGGGTGTCGATTTTGTAACGGGTAACTACATATCGAAACCTATGTCTAAGCTAAATTATGACTTTGCGGATAACGACTTCTAAAGTCGCCTAATTCTGCTTGACCCGGCTCGAGCTGTGACACTGCTCAATCAGTGGTAGTAGTTCGAGCAGGGAATCCAGATAACCGAAGTTTAGAACACAATCAGCCGACTTTCCCAAAGTCGGCTTTGCTTTAAATGCAACACCAATACCAGCCTGCTGCAACATTTTCAAATCATTAGCGCCATCTCCAACAGCAATACACTGTTGCTCGGACAGCCCTGCATCAATAGCCCATTTTTTTAAACTGGCTGCTTTAACCTCTGCATTAACAATCGGATGCTGCACTTCCCCAGTCAAAAGCTTCCCATCGTCCAGTAAGCAATTGGCTCTAACCCGGGTAAAAGGAAGTCTCGTTGCTAACTCTTCTGCAAAAGGCATAAACCCACCAGATGCAATTGCAATCTCTCCACCTTGTTGCACAATAAACTGGCAAAAAACTTCAACCCCGGTATTGAATATCAACTGCTCTTTAACCACTTGAATGGAGTCCATAGACAAGCCTTTCAGCTGTTTTACTCTTCGCTCAAGACTTTGATTAAAGTCGAGCTCACCTCGCATGGCAGCTTCAGTAATTTTTGCTACCTCTTGTCCAGCACCAGCCTCAACTGCTAATTGATCTATTACTTCAATAGGAATCAGGGTTGAATCCATATCGAATACCACCAATTTGAATGGTCCATATGTCGTTTGTGTTGGAAGTAGGCAGTAATCAAACCCCTGCACAAGACTTTGCTCATAAAGAGCTGATTTCAAAGGTTGTACATTGTCGGATTTGAAAGAGAAAAGCTCGATATCTGAACCTGGCTTAGACTCTTTCTGATAAAAGTCAGTCAAGGGTGGCAGAAGTGAAAGGTTAAGTTTAGATTCAGTGTTCTGTTGATTAAATAGATATAAAAAGTAATCGACCATGGTTATTAAGTTAGCTGCGCTATTGTGCGATTCTATTCATAAGAACAAACTATGGTATATTAAGCCCAAATAAAAGCCCATTTTAATTTATAGAAAAGGGATATCAGTATTAAATCGTCATTCATCAAAAGCGCTAACACAAAAGCGCTCATTTACTCTGCTCTTGTTCTTGCATTCGCTAGCAGTCTGCTACAGCTGTGGCTGACCAAACAGCAGCAGGAGCAGCAGCGAAGCTATATTGATAGCTATACTCAGATGCTGACAACCGCCTCAGCAAGCCAGCTTGGAAGTTTTATCTATGCGCAGGATAATGACTCAATAGAAGCTGTAGCTAAAGGCCTCTATGAAAATGACAGCGTATTTAAGGTAGTCATTTATCAGCGTGACGGCACTGAAATGACCAGGCTGGAAGCTGATGAGCTACCTGCAGACCTGCGCTCAATGGTTGCAGATATCTATTTTCAAGGAAAGAAAAACGGGTATTTAACTCTCTACTTCAGCCCAAATGCACAAGCCTCCCTGATGTCACAGATGCTAGCTGAGCCTGTAATGATATGGGTTATAAGCGGTTTCAGCTGGGGACTGTTATTATTTGTCATATCGTTTAAACAAATCCGCTCCAGATGGAAGATGCGCCCAGCAAAGGATGAAAGTTCTAGTAATGGCAAAGATTCTCCAAGCCAGAATCAATTACTTCGCCAATTACTGAAACACAGTAATGGCAAGAAACACAATTCTGACTCAAGAGTGAACTTACTGGTCATTAAAGCGAATTGGCAACGCCTTAATGAGCATAATGTCCATCAATTACTCAAAGTATTTAATAGGTGGTTACCCAAGAATGGTATCTACTTTTTAAGTTTTAAACAGTCATTGCTGATTCTTGGTAAAGATTCAGATTCCATTGAACCCAATTTAATAACTCAGCTACAGGTGTTGGTCAATGCCATGCAACAATTAAAACTTGAGCCAACGATTCTGGTACATAACCTGGAGTTTGAGCGTGAGGTCTATCAGACATTTTTTGAGATCATTGAACCTGGAATCTGGCTAGAGTCGGACATGCAACAAGCCGTACTGGTTGAGAGTGATAATAAAATTGCGCTTGAAATAGAATCAGTTGGAGAGGTTAAACTCACCCAATTACCAGAGATCGAAGCCTCCCAGCGTAGCGGTATTGAGCGCCAGGCTCGCTTCCTGGTAGGAGAGTAGTTCCAAACAAAAGGCCATCCGAAGATGGCCTTTTTTTACTTGCTGAAGATAATCGACAGTCTTGTCCAGAAACCTTAATCCTTAGTCTCGACTTCAATTCTATCAACTCGCTGGAATCCTCTTGGTAACTTATGACCTCGTCGACCACGCTCACCTCGATAGTGTTCCAGATCCTTTGCTTTTAATGTTAGATGGCGTTTCCCAGAATGGATTACCAGACTGTCATCTTCATTAATAGCAGTAACCGCAACCATAAACTCTTCTCGAAGCTTCAGTCTGGCCGTCGGGATACTGATGATTTTATTACCCTTACCCTTTGCCAGCTCAGGCAAATCAGCCAATGGGAATACCAACATGCGTCCTTCATTGGATACCGCCACGCAGAATTGCTTCTCGGGATCCTGAACAGAAGACGGCTTAACCACTTTAGAGCCTGAAGGAAGGCTTAGGAAAGCTTTACCATTTCGGGTCTTGGTCACCAAGTCACTGAACTTAGCAACAAAGCCATAACCGGCATCAGTTGCAAACAGGAACTTATCATCATCCTCACCCATCAGGGTGGCCATAAATTCAGCGCCAGCTATTGGATTAACGCGACCGGTTACCGGTTCACCGAGTCCTCGCGCTGAAGGTAAGGTATTGGCCAGTAATGAGAAGGTTCGTCCTGTAGAGTCGAGGAAAACGGCATATTGATTACTTTTCCCCCTTGCCGAATCCAGATACTTATCTCCTGACCGATAATTCATGCCAACGGCATCGACATCATGGCCTTTAGCGCAGCGCACCCAGCCTTTCTCGGACAAAATTACGGTCACTGGCTCTGTTGGTAATAATTCCGTTTCCGATAAAGCTTTAGCTTCTTTACGTTCAACAATGGGTGAGCGACGTTCATCACCAAACTGCTCAACCACTTCCTCAATTTCTTTCTTGATCAAGGTCTTCATGCGTTGCTTAGAGCCGAGCGTTAACTGCAACCAGTCAGCTTCATCTTCCAGTTCCGCCTGCTCGCCCTTAATCTTCATTTCTTCGAGCTTAGCCAAGTGGCGTAACTTTAACTCAAGAATCGCTTCTGCCTGGCGATCCGATAAATCAAAACGCTCCATTAATTTCAGCTTTGGCTTATCTTCAGTACGGATGATATGGATCACCTCGTCAATATTTAAATAAGCAATCAACAAGCCATCCAAGATATGCAGACGGTCCATCACCTTATCCAGACGATGCTGTAGGCGGCGACGTACAGTTTCATGCCTGAATTCGAGCCATTCCTTGAGCATGACTCGTAAATTTTTAACCTGTGGACGACCATCTATGCCAATCATATTCATGTTGACGCGATAGGTCCGCTCTAAATCAGTTGTAGCGAACAAGTGTCGCATTAACTCTTCAACATCAACTCGGTTTGAACGCGGCTCAATAACCAGTCGTGTAGGGTTTTCATGATCGGACTCATCCCTTAAATCACTGACCATAGGTAATTTCTTAGCCTGCATCTGAGCTGCAATCTGTTCAAGCACCTTAGCACCTGAAACCTGATGCGGCAGTGCCGTGATAACAATATCACCCTCCTCTTTTTCGAAGCGAGCGCGCATACGGATCGAACCACGACCTTTTTCATAAACCTCAAGAATTTCACTTCTAGGAGTGATGATTTCGGCATCTGTCGGGAAATCGGGCCCTTGAATAAACTCCAACAAATCCTCAACGTCGGACTTGGGATTTTCCAGCAGATGAATACAGGCTTTGCCAACTTCAGAGAGATTGTGTGGCGGTATATCAGTTGCCATACCAACGGCAATACCAGTGGTACCATTAAGTAATAAGTTAGGAATACGCGCAGGCAGAACTTCAGGCTCATCCATAGTGCCATCAAAGTTTGGAATCCAGTTTACTGTGCCCTGGCCTAATTCACTTAATAGAACTTCCGAATAGGCTGCAAGACGAGATTCGGTATAACGCATGGCAGCAAATGACTTAGGATCATCTGGCGCCCCCCAGTTACCTTGCCCGTCTACCAGTGGATAGCGATAGGAAAACGGCTGTGCCATCAACACCATGGCTTCATAACAGGCTGAGTCGCCATGTGGGTGAAACTTACCCAATACGTCACCAACGGTACGTGCTGATTTCTTATACTTTGCAGTAGCTTTCAGGCCTAGCTCACTCATTGCATAGACAATTCGGCGTTGTACCGGCTTCAGGCCATCACCAATATGCGGCAATGCACGATCCATGATCACATACATGGAGTAGTTCAAATAAGCCTGTTCGGTAAATTCCGCCAGCGACTTTTTCTCAATACCTTCGTAATTCATTTCTTCCACGACAGTTCACTTCTCGTTTTATATTTCTGCTTTATTGCCTTTTAGCTCTAACCATTCTTTACGGTCAGAAGCACGTTTTTTCGACAACAACATATCCATTATTTGCTCAGCCTCGCCGTCACCACCCAAGGTTAGCTGAACCAGTCGGCGAGTTTCACGAGCCATAGTGGTTTCACGCAATTGTTTGGGATTCATTTCACCCAGACCTTTAAAGCGCTGTACCTGAATTTTGCCACGCTTGTTCTCAGCCTTAATGCGATCCAACAACCCCTGCTTTTCGTCTTCATCGAGTGCGTAAAACACTTCTTTACCCACATCAATACGATATAGAGGAGGCATTGCTACAAATACATGGCCGGCACGGACCAGCGGTCTGAAGTGACGAACGAACAAAGCGCACAAAAGGGTTGCGATGTGCAAACCATCCGAATCCGCATCTGCCAAAATACAGATTTTGCCGTAACGCAGTTTGCTTAAGTCATCCGAATTTGGGTCAAGGCCAATAGCGACTGAAATGTCATGCACTTCCTGTGAGGCCAAAATCTGGTTGGAGTCAACCTCCCAGGTGTTAAGGATTTTTCCTCGCAACGGCATGATGGCCTGATATTCTTTATCGCGAGCCTGCTTGGCTGAACCACCCGCAGAATCACCCTCAACCAGAAACAGTTCACTGCTAGCAGAATCTGTACCGGCACAGTCAGCTAATTTACCGGGCAAGGCAGGGCCCTGCGTCACTTTTTTGCGTACTACTTTCTTGCTGGCACGCATACGCTTATGGGCATTACTGATAGCGCGTTCTGCAAGCGCATCACCAATTACTGGGTTCTGATTGAGCCAAAGACTGAAGGCATCTTTTACTACACCAGCTACAAAGGTCGCACACTGCCGTGATGACAGACGCTCTTTTGTCTGGCCTGAGAATTGAGGGTCATCAAGCTTTACCGAGAGGACGTAGCTGATTCTATCCCACACATCTTCCGCGCTGAGCTTGACGCCGCGCGGCAATAAATTTCTGAACTCGCAAAACTCGCGCATTGCTTCCAATAGGCCATTGCGCAAACCGTTAACGTGAGTACCACCTTGTGGCGTAGGAATCAGGTTTACATAGCTTTCAGCTAAACACTCACCACCTTCAGGAAGCCACATGAACGCCCAATCAACTGCTTCGGCCTCTCCCTGCAAAGAGCCGGTAAATGGCTCATCTGGTAACTTCTCAAAGCCACCAGCCTGCTCAAGAAGGTAAGCGGTCAGGCCATCTTCATACAGCCATTCGTCCTGCTCTCCCCCAGCCTTATTGTCAAAAACCACTTTAAGACCAGGACACAAAATTGCTTTTGCTTTGAGCAGGTGTTTGAGACGCGAGACAGAAAACTTTTCACTATCGAAATATTTGCTATCGGGCCAAAACTTAACACTGGTTCCGGTATTACGCTTACCAACCTCACCAACGACTTCCAGATCTTTAACCTTGAAACCGTCTTCAAAAGCCATGAAGTATTGGTTACCGTCACGCTTTACGGTGACTTCAACACGCTTGGATAAGGCGTTAACCACTGAAATACCAACACCGTGTAAGCCACCTGAAAACTGATAGTTTTTATTGGAGAATTTACCGCCAGCATGCAACTTACTCATGATAAGCTCGACACCTGGTATACCTTCTTCTGGGTGGATATCCACAGGCATACCACGACCATCGTCTTCTACTTCGAGGGCTCCATCTTTGTGTAATATTACTTTAATTGTTTTTGCGTGCCCGGCTAATGCCTCGTCCACACTGTTATCGATGACCTCTTGCCCAAGGTGATTCGGACGACTGGTATCGGTATACATACCGGGACGTTTTTTAACTGGATCAAGACCGCTGAGAACCTCAATGGATTCAGCTGTATATTGGTTATTCGCCATAAGTAAATTATTGATTTTGTGTTAGGAGAGCCAAAATGACTCAATATCTTGTTATTCGGCTCTTATCCTATAAAGGCCGATCAGCAAGTGCAAGTAAAATTATTGAATGGGCTTGAGTAGTTTATTACTGCTCAAATTAAGGCGCAGAATTAATAGCCAGAAATAGCAAAATTGACCTTGGGCAAATAATGATCAACTCGATAATTCTGTTTATCTATCGAGCCATCTGCCCTGCATTGGTAAACTGCATACCCAGGGGTTTCTGAACTGGCAGCAAAATCTGCAGAATGGCGCTTAAACTGAACGCAGGTCGATGGCACTGAGCAATAAGTGGCATTATCAATTTTATGCTCAGAAAACTGATGCACATGTCCAAAGCCACATAGTTTGACCTGTGGATGCTGGGTGACTAGTTCAAGCAAATCATCTTTATTGCTGATACCTATTTCATCCAGCCAATCACAGCCAACTGGTACTGGGTGATGATGCATATAGAGCATAGTCGGTAAGTCTGAGTTGTCTTGAAGGCAGCCTTCTAACCAGTTAAGTTCCGATTCACTGATCCGGCCATGGACTTCACCTTCAATATGACTGTTGAGCATTAATATCTGCCAATGTTCAGTCAGTATCTGCTTATGATTAAATAAAGGAGCTGTCGATAGACAGCGGCTCAAATGCTCCACTTCGTCATGGTTACCGGCAAGAGTAAAAACGGGTTTACCGAATTGAGCCATCTGCTCAGCAAAGAATTGATAGGAGGCTTCTGAATAGTCCTGCGAAATATCCCCTGTGACAATAATAACATCAGGATCAACGCCTTTTGCACGCACATCATCCAATACGGCACAAAAGCTTTCCTGCGTATTAACACCCAACAAACTACCCTTTTCATCAGCGAACAAATGCGGGTCTGAAAGGTGCAAAACAGTCATTTCAGGTCGCCCAATAAATAGGCGTTTGCAGTCGTAAGTCAAATCAATCTCCTATTCTGATAGTGTTATTATCGCTTATCTGCTATTGCAAAAACGCTAAGTGGGTCGTATTCGCAGTGTGAGATTGACCAAATTGTAGACAAAAGTTAAGCCATTCACCGAGAAACCGGTTCAGTTGAAGCTTTTCGTCCGGCTGTTTCATTTCAGAATTGGGATATTGATAAACTGGTGGCAGCATCCCCTCATTAAGACCCGAGAGAACTTCCGCCATCTGTGCGTCATGATACATACGAACCAGAAACTCACGATTGACGGCTGATGCGTAGGGAGCCTTGCTGTCACAGTACTGCCTTAGACGATAGGTGATGGTATATCGACTCAGCTGTTCAATGGTTATAACCACATCAGGCTGTTTATCAACACTTAACAAAATGGCATCAGATTCATGGCTCAGTGTTTTACCTGCACTACCTATCAGTTTATTCAACTTCAGATAATTGCTGGCGCACAGAGCCATAAACTCTTTCAAATCTGGAATATACTTTCTTGCTGTAGGCATAAGTACCCATCTGTAAAAAACTATCCCTGCTACTAGCTTCTAGCAAGCTCCAGTTGCTGCTCATTCAATAAAAACCATTGGAAGGCAATTAATGCCATAGCATTACTAATACCGCCATTAGCCAAAAGTTGCAACATTTCCTGACTCGAGAGCGCTAACACCTTGATATCTTCATGCTCATCATCCAAACCGGCATATTCTACCAAGTTTGAGCTATCAACCAAACCGAGAAACAGATCGATGTATTCAGTGGTGCCGCCTGGACTAACCCAATAACCAAGCATTTCTATAAGCTTATAAATTTTGCAATGTGACTCCTCTAGTGCTTCACGATATGCAACCTCATGAGGGTCTTCGCCCTCTTCCACCATTCCTGCGACAATTTCCAGTAGCCATGGTGAGTGCTTATCTTTGAGCGCACCCGGTCGACATTGCTCTATCATCACAAAGCGATCAAGTTTGGGGTCATAAAGTAAAACGCCAACAGCATTGCCTCTCTCGAAGATTTCACGCTCTACAACAGGGCTCCAGCCACCTTGATATTGCTTATGCCTGTAGCGGTATTTCTCCATTCTAAAGAAACCTTCATACAAGGCTTCATGACTGATAATTTCCACATCATCAGTGCCAAATTGCTTCTTCAAAGAGTCACCTTTTATTCACGTTACACTTGCTTAACTATAGCCTCTAGTAGCGGTTATAAAGTTAAGCTCTAACAGATAATAAAGACTATCCTGCCATAGGCCTCACAGGATGTTAACACTTCATAATCTGTTACACTTACTGTATTGTTTGAAATACCAATAATTACTATGCTTTAGCCAACCAAGAGAGGTATCCATGGAACAGCAATTGCTTGATTTGGAACAGGCTCGTCATAACATGGTTGAACAGCAAATCCGCCCATGGAATGTGCTGGATAATCAATTACTGGATCTGATTTCGGGATTGCCCCGCGACAGATTTGTACCAGATGAATACCGATCACTGGCTTATGCAGACACACAGATTCCTATTGGTCATAGCCAGTGCATGATGCCTCCACGCGAAGAAGCCCGTATGCTGCAGGCTCTTCGTATCCAGCCGAGCGATGTTGTGCTGGAAATTGGGACTGGAACCGGATACTGCACAGCATTGCTGGCTCAGCTGGCATACAAAGTATATAGCGTCGATATTATCGGCGAATTTATTGAGCAGGCCAAAGAGCGAACTCAGCAATTAGGTCTCGATAACATTGAGTTTGAAGAAGGTGATGCGGCATCTGGCTGGCCTCACTACAAACCTTACGATGTCATCGCAATCACAGGTAGCTTTTATAAACTTCCTAAAGCTTACAAGCGTCATTTGCCAATTGGTGGTCGCCTGTTCTGTATTGTTGGTCAGGAGCCAGCAATGAAAGCCAAGCTAATTACTCGAACAGGTGATGATGAATGGCATGAAGAAGTTTTATATGAAACCGTTTTGCCTTACTTAATCAACGCAAAACGTGCTGAACAATTTGAATTTTAGAGCTTTATAGCCACTGTAAAATACACGCTTAGAAATAACCACATTGGAATATGGTATGAAACCAACAACAACGATTAAACTAGTCACACTTGCAGTTCTTTCTTTGAGTGGATTTTCCTCTCAGGCAAACACGGACCTTTTAGAGGTCTACCAAGATGCATTAAAAAATGATCCACAGTATAAAATTAGTGAGGCTAATTTGAGAGCAACTGAGCAAGGTGTTCGCATAAGCCGCTCCAGTTTATTACCTCAAGTCAGCGCTTCTGCAACAAAAGGCATGAGCGACTATGACTATTCGGGCCAAGGCCTGGATGGCAGCCCTTCAGATCCGTTTAGTAATGAAGTTGACTCAACAACTTATCGGGTTCAATTAAGTCAATCACTTTTTGACTGGAGTCGCTGGGTGGCTCTGGAACAGGCTGAATTAAGGGTTCGGGCTGCAGAGTTGAGCCATGCTGCAAGCTTGCAGGACTTGATGACTCGAACTGCTCAAGCTTATTTCCAGACACTCAGTCGTAAGGAAGTATTGGAAGCCACACGTTCGGAGAAAGAAGCCCTACAACAGCAACTTGATTTAACACGTGAACAATTCGAGTCAGGGCTTTCATCTGCTACAGACTTCCTTGATGCACAGGCCAATTTTGACCAAGCACAGGTAAGCGAATTGGTTGCTGAAAATGAATACACTAATGCTGTAGAGGCGCTTCGAGAAATTACAGGTCAATATTATTCCGAACTTGAAGCTGCAGGAAACGAAGTTACTTTGACACCACCAACTCCAGCAAATATTGATGATTGGATGCGTGCTGCGCGGGAAGCCAACCTAAGCCTCAAAGCTAAACAATTTGATGTGAGAGTTGCTCGCGAAGAGGTGAAGCGCAATAAAAGTGGACATTACCCCACTGCAGATCTAAACGTTACCTACTCTGATCAGGAAACTGAAACAGACCGATTCTTCCCCATTCAGAATATCGATCAGAACACCTTGAATATGCAGGATGGTTATCAGGCAGGCATCACTGTCACTATTCCATTGTTTTCAGGGTTTAGAACATCTGCCGAAACAGAGCAATCCAAGCAAAATTATTTACGAACCACTCACGAGCTGGATCAGAGTGATAGGTTAGTACAAAAAAATGCTCGTATGGCCTATACCAATCTACAGACTTCCATCAAGTCCTTTGAAGCAAATAAAAGAGCTTATGAATCGAGCATCAACTCTTTAGAGTCTACTCAGGAAGGATACCAGGCAGGTACGCGTAATATTGTAGATGTATTGATTGCAACTCGTAGCGCATATTCTGCACAACGCAACATGATTAGAGCTAAATATGATTACCTGATTAGCAGTCTACAGTTAAAAGCCGCTGCCGGAACCCTAACTGAAAAGGACATTGAAGCAGTTAATAATCTTCTGGAGCAGTTTTAACTAGAACTTTACAGTCAGTGTTATTGAGATTTCGAGCTTAAAGATATTGCTCAATGACACTGACAGTTTTATCTAAAGCCCCACGATTTCTCTCAATCACCTGTAAAGCTTTTTGTCCCATGCCGTGAGCTAGCTCTGGTGTTTTCATGAGTTCTACAATCTTATCTGCAAGCTCAGACTCATTTTGAACCATCTGAGCTCCACCGGCAGCAATTAGTTCACCAAAGATTTCATTGAAGTTGAAAATATAAGGGCCGGTCAACACTGGCTTTGCAAGAACAGCTGGCTCAATGGGGTTATGTCCTCCGATTTCGGCAAAGCTTCCGCCAACCCAGGTAATATCCGAAATATTAAATGCTTTCATCATTTCACCCATGGTATCACCCAGTAACACTTGAGCGCCTTCATCCCAACTATCAGGCTGTGAACGGCGGGCCATGCTAAGTCCTGAGTCTGAAATTAATCGCGCTACAGATTCAAAGCGCTCAGGATGACGCGGAACCAGAATCAAACATGCTTCAGGCACTTGTTCGCAAATAAGCTGGTGTGCTTTAAGAACCAACTCATCTTCTCCCTTATGCGTACTGGCTGCGATCCAGACTGTTCTTCCCTTCCAGACAGGATAATATTCATGATCGCTAAATTGCGGAATATTGATATCAAATTTAATATTACCAGTTACAATCGCCTTATCACTTGTTAGACCGATCCTCTGGAACCTTTCAGCATCTTGATTGTTAACGGCTAACACCTTGACGAATGCATCCATCATTTCTTTGGAAAGCGAACAAATCTTTTCATATTTCTGTGCAGAACGCTCTGAAAGGCGACCATTGGCCAAGATAACTGGTATTTGGCTGGATTTTAAATGATGCAGCCAATTTGGCCAAAGCTCAGTTTCCATGATTACCAGTAACTTTGGTCGCGCACGACGGATAAAGCGTTTTATAGTGCCGGGTAAATCACAGGGCGAATAATGATGTTTAACTTTGTCACCTAGCCCATTATGGATTTGTCTAGCACCGGTTGGTGTCGTGGTGGTGACAATAATATTTAAATCCGGGAACTTGTCTAACAAACTCTTAATAATAGCGATAGCTGCATTAGACTCCCCCATTGAGACAGCATGGAACCAGATGCTTTCACTTGATTCTTTACTGACGATCCCAAAACGCTCCCTAAGAGGTTCCCGGTATTGCGGTGGTTTAAAGCTTTTATAAACCCATCGCACACATAACAAAGGTGCAGCCAATATATATAAGAGTGTGTAAAGATAACGTAACAATTTTTAGTCTTCCTCGTTGACCGGGGTTTTTATGTTTTATTTTTTTGAGCTCTCTGTTTTCGAACTTCTTTTGGATCGGCTATCAGAGGGCGATAAATCTCAATTCTATCGCCATCATGCAAAGTATCGCTCAGTTTAGCAAGTTTACTAAAGATACCCACCCTATTCTCTGCAAGATCGATTTCGGGGTATAGCTCCAAAATACCTGATTGTTTAATGATGCTCTCAATGGTTAGAGAAGGCTCTACCTCAAGTGAAAGCAATGTCTGCTTTTCCGGTAAAGCATAACAGACTTCCACCTGAATTTTGTGCTGACTGCTCATGAGGCATACACCTGTCTAGCTCTTTTTGAGAAAGCGTCGACAAATGACTCTGCCATCTGGTTAAAAACAGCCCCAAAAGCAAGGTTTGTCAGTGGATTGGAAAACTCAAACTTTACAACTAACTCTATCTTGCAGGCTGATTCACTCAATGCATCAAACGTCCATTGACCCGTTAAATGTTTAAAAGGTCCCATGACCAGCTCCATAGCAATTTTTTCATAAGGCTGATTGGTGTTCCGCGTCGTAAACTCTTTAGCAAAACCACCTTTTGCCACAGATAAGGTCGCAGTTACGGTTTTATCCGTTCTTTCAAGAATTCTGGCATCGTTGCAGCTTGGCAAAAACTCAGGGTATTTCTCAATATCATCCACTAAGTCGAACATCTGTTTTGCCGAAAAGGGTAAAAGCGCTTGTCGCCGAATGATTTTCATTGCAAAAAGCTAGTTATTCAGATTTTAAAGTGCCGCAATTGTAACACTGCAGGCGCCTTAAATACCAACTATTGAGCAATAGCACTCAGGCACCTATAATTGCGGTCTAACTTTGAAATAATTCCACACAGGAAATACCTTGGCTAAGAAAAAAGGTAAGCCGTCAGGCAATACCATTGCGCTCAACAAGCGCGCACGTCATGACTACTTTATAGAAGAAACTTTCGAAGCAGGTCTCGTATTACAAGGCTGGGAAGTGAAAAGCATACGTGCAGGTAAGGTAAACCTAGCCGAGAGTTACGTGTTGCTCAAAGATGGTGAAGCCTTTCTTTTTGGCTGCCACATCACCCCACTTATTTCTGCTTCGACCCACGTAGTAGCCGATCCGACCCGCACTCGAAAGCTACTTTTACATAATCGCGAGATAGCTCAGCTCTTCCGCGGTGTTGAGCAACAGGGTTACACAGTAGTCGCCTTGGCCATGTACTGGAAACAACACCGAGTAAAACTGGAAATCGGTCTGGCTAAAGGTAAAAAAATGCATGACAAACGGGCAACAGAGAAAGAACGGGAGTGGAATAAGGCCAAAGAACGTATCATGAAACGTCATTAAGCCTAAATATTTGCTGTACATACTCAGTTCGAAACAGTGTAAAGTGATGTTCTTGCCAAGTGTGGTATAAACCACACTGTCATGATAAAGCGATTGTTATAATTCAATTTTTTCTGTAGGGTCTTGATTTATAAGGCTTTATAATATCAATATTAGCACTGCCAATTTAAGGAAAAGGTATTATCTCTTGAAAGCTTACAGCACACTATTTCTAGCGTTAGCGCTATCCGGTTGCTCATTTGTCGAAGACCGAAGCGAAGAACCCGTCGAAATTATTGATGTCAGCGATGGCACTCGCTCCTATATTTCAGGCAAAACAGTCCAATCAGACACGATTCAGTATACTGTCCGTTCAGGAGATACCCTGGGCTCTATTGCAAAAAATATGTTGGGCAACGCACAGAGATATCTGGAAATAGCTGAATTAAATAACATTGAGCCACAAGCCCCAATCTATGTTGGTCAACAACTCCAACTCCCTAGCAAGGGGTTAATTCTGGTAAAACCCAGAAGCTCTCAGCAAGCGCAGACCCAAAAACAGCAATCGATTGAACAGTCAACTGAGTCCACTTCAGAAATGGACACCCTGCTCTCTGAGCAACGCTATTACGAGGCAATAGAGTATGCCCGAGTGCAAGAAGACCTAGCAGATAATAATCAATTGCAGGAAAAACTGATCATTGCAGCGCAAAATCAAGTAAGGCAGTTCCGCCAGCAGGGTTCTGTAGGAGAAGCTGAGGAATTACTACAGTTGTTAATCGATGATGAGCGCCTATCAGAATCGAGTCAGCAAATCCTACAATCCAATCTGGCAGCGTTGAATGTAGAGCAGGATTTGGTTGAAGCTAAACAGTTGGCCGATGACCAGGAATTTGATAAGTCTTACAATATCTTATTAAGCGCCTGGCAGGTTTCAGGAACCGAACTTGAGTCCAACGCACTATTTACAGGGGCGCGCAATAAAGTTAGCGAACATTATCACCAACAGGCACTTAGGCTTTACCGCAACCAAAAGCTAGATGATGCTCTAGTTTACTGGGATCGCATTCTAGCCATTAATCCTTCCGATGACCTGGCTCTGGTTTATAAAGATCGAGTAAAAGCGCTTAAGGAAAAACTCGAATCATTCTAGAGTGTTGTTTACTAAAATTTCTAGCAGCCCTAATCAGAAAAAGGCTATCTTAATATCGTAAGATAGCCTTTTTGTTTGTAAGAACATGAATATTATCAGTGTGGCTCCTGAATTACTTTTCCTCGCGACTCTCTGTCTCATCCTGAGAAATAATAAGCGTTTTATCCATATCTGTAATGGTCTCCATTAAACTAGGATCTGGGTTTGTACTTATATACTGAGTTTGCGTCAAACCAGCCAACTTCTGAGAAAGGTCATTCACTTCCTGTTGTAAACGCCCGACTTCATCGTGTGTATCTACCTTAAGGATATCAGCCTGACCATGATTTCTCAGTTCACGTATTACATGTCGCGTTTGGTTAACTCTCTGAATAAATCGGTTTGCCAGCCAGTAAACCCCGGAAAATACTGCTAGCATTATCAAGAACATCCAGATAATCATTGCTAACAGGGATGATTGAGTAGCACTTTTTAGATTACTACGACTGATCGCGATAAATGCATGACCAATCTGCTTGTCCTGATAAGTTATTGGAGAATCAAATAACACAACTTCCTGATTATAATCGGTTAAATTCGAATAAATATTCGCATTGTTATTATACTGCTGTAACTCACTTGCCTGCGGTAATACAAATGGCTTATTTATCTGTTCCGGCTGACTGCTACTCTGAACAATACCCTGACTATTTCTTATCGATAAATGCTGAATCTGTGAGTTATCGGCAATATCAACGGTAATCGCCTGTAGCGCAACATCTTCATCAAGCAATAGTAATTCTGCGGTTTCAGAAGAAATAATCTGCACCATTGAATTCCCGTAGTCGAAAACCAGTTGGTTCATTAGCTTATTCTGTTTGTTATAAACCCAGACCATCCCCAGAATCATTACCACCAAAACCACGGCAGATAAACTAATTGCCCATCTTGCACGCATGGAAACGAAACGTATCCCAGCCAACCCTTCCTTGTTCTGTGCCAGCTCTTTTGCCAAGGTTTCAATTTCTGTAAGAAGCTCATCGCTGGAGTCATAGCGGTGATCAGGGTTTTTCTGTAGTAGCCGGAAAATAATACTCTGCCACATGAACCCCTGTTCAGAAACGATATTAATGGGCTGAGGATTCATGTGCAGGACAGCCTGCATCATTGCCGCGTAATTGGGGGCCTGAAAGGGTAATTCGCCTTTAGTCACCTGATAAAGAATTACTCCAAGCGAATATAGGTCAGTTTTGAAATCAACGCCGTGGCCTGTAATCTGTTCAGGCGACATGTAGGCTGGTGTGCCCATGATTTTTTCATTGGTTTTACCGCCTTCATCTTCAAGAAAGAGATGCTCAACGTGAGCAATACCGAAGTCAGTAATTTTAAAACGACGACCACCATCAAGAACCAAAATGTTATCCGGTTTTAAATCGCGGTGAATGACTCCATTTTGATGGGCATAATCAAGTGCTAGAGTTAGCTGTTTAGCAAGATCCGCGGCCTGCTCCAGGCTCAGGGTGCCATTTTTTTGAAGGTAATCATCAAGATTTTCCCCTTCTAACAACTCCATGGCAATAAATGGCCGCTCTTGCCAAATACCTACATCATAAATAGTGACAATACCTGGATGACCTAGACGCCCTGCTGCTTTGGCTTCACGCAAGAAAAGCTCGCGATATTCCTCTTTTTCAACCAGTTCGTGTTTTAAAAGTTTTATCGCGAGCGATCGACCAATCTCCGGATCTTCTGCCTGATACACAACAGACATAGCTCCACGGCCAATTTCTTTGACAAGTTTATAGCGCCCAATGCGCAGTTCGTTATCCTGTGACATTGAGAATTAGAGAAATAACCAGGCAAGAACTCCCAACAGAATTAATGCCGCCACACCTAATGAACCAATTAACATCCAGTTCATTTCTTCTTTTTCTTCCTGTGGCTGAGCTTCACTACTGTCGACCAAGGTGAATAAAAACTCAGTATGACCAATTTGAATTCTGTCACCAAATGATAAAATACGCTCAGAAACTTTCTCACCATTGACAATAGTGCCGTTAGAAGACAACAAATTTAAGATACGCCACTGCCCTTCAGAGAAGGTGATTTGGGCATGCGTTGAAGATGCCGCAGGGTCATAAAGAGTCACGCTGTTACCTTTACCCCGTCCGATGACA
Organism: Kangiella aquimarina DSM 16071; assembly: GCF_000374105.1. Lineage (GTDB taxonomy): Bacteria > Pseudomonadota > Gammaproteobacteria > Enterobacterales > Kangiellaceae > Kangiella > Kangiella aquimarina. The sequence continues at coordinate 997,777 of NZ_KB893650.1, read as the reverse complement.
TTTTTACCATACTCCAGTAAAAATGCCTGCCCAGCATGTGGCTTAGTCGTTGCAAGCAGGGCTGGAACTTTACTTCCATCATCTTCCAACTTTTGAATTTCCTCTTTGATCATCCTTTCAACTTGACTCGAATCGAAGACCAGTGTTCCTTGTGGTCCCGCTTTATCTTCACGATATTCTGACTTTTGCTGTGAAGGAACTTTCTCAGAAGACATACCTACCTCACATTAACCTAGTTTAAGGATTGTTTTGATTTTTTTTATAAACTTCTCAACCGGAGTTTCTTGTTTCTGCGGTTTAGGCTCAGTTACTGGTGAAGAAATGAGCATTAAAGAAATATTATCGCTACCCCCATTCTTACATGCCAATTCGACCAGATACTCAACCTTTGCCTGATTATCACGAGGAAGCTTCAAAGCTGCAATGATTTCTTGCCTGGAAAGCTCTTCGTATAGTCCGTCGCTGGCCAGTAGCAGGGATTCACCGTAGTCCCATTCTCTTTTCAGCGAGCCAATGCTCAAGGGAGTTTCATTCTCAATCCCCAAGCACTGGGTGATAACATGACGTTTTGGATGGTTTTTTACCTCAGTCTGCTCAAGTAAGCCAGCGTTGACCAACTTCTGAACCAAAGTATGGTCTTCAGTCAGCTGAGTCAACTCACCCGTTTCCTGATTCCATAAATACGCACGACTATCGCCCACCCAGGCAATCTCATAATCGGCACCATTGGAATGAACAGCAACCACAGTCGCTCCGCGATCTTCCTGTTCATGGCGATTATGAGCCTTGATTACAGAGTGCGCAGAATGTACTGCATTGTGAAGGTTAAAACCTTTTGAAATCGACTTTGAAATCTCGTCGATTGCGTATTGACTTGCCTGTTCGCCTTGCTTCAGACCACCGACACCATCTGACAAAACCCATAACCCCAAATCAGATGATGCAAAAACCTTGTCATCGTTATTCTGCCGCGACATCCCCTTATGCGACAGCATGGCAAACTGTATCTTGGACGTTTGTAAACTACTCATTGCCCCTCCTGTTATTCCAATGGAGTGTAGCTGTTTGCTCAAAAAATGAATGTTAACCAAGCCACAAAATATCTTGAGCTATACCCTTGATATTAATGTACTTGGCCCAATATTGCACTATAATGGAAAAGAATCTGGGGACGATTTGGATTCGACGTGGATTACGAACCTCCAGGTGCATGCCGAGATGTCAGCGAATCTCGTAAAATCAAAGCTGAAACTTAATAGTTGCAAACGAAGACAACTACGCTTTAGCCGCTTAAGGCTAACTGTCTACTCTGAGCGTCCTTGGTAGGAGCTAGACAGTCAATACAGGGACTCGCAGGTAACTGTGCTCGGCAGCCAACTGTTAAACTTTCCTCGAGACCGTCTTTGAATGCCTGCCCATCGGCACGTCAAAGATTAAATTAAAGATGGACCTAAGCATGTAGACCCTCGAGCAGAGGATTCGCGGACGCGGGTTCAATTCCCGCCGTCTCCACCAAATTTTTGATAACCGATTGTTTTTTATTAAATTTATCGGTTTTTATTTTTTCCTTAATATTATAGTCTGCCACATAGGTGTGACATAAATGAGGAAAATACCACATACATACAGAACCTCTTCTGGGGTTTATTATTTTAGAATAGCTGTTCCAACAAGATATAAATGGAAACAGAAGGAAATAAGGTTTTCATTAGGAACCAAGAGTTATCAAGAAGCAAAGGTACAAGCATTTAAGCTGTGGAGCAGCTTTCAAAGAATCAATGGATTATCAGATATAGATGAATTTTTGAACAAACAAAACAGCACCCTCATAATTAAATCAGAGAAAAAAGCTATTGAGCTAATCTCAATAGACAAACTTATATCGTTGCAAGATTACAAAACACTGAGACACGCACTCCAAAAAATATACGACGACAATGGTGAATTTTATTGCTCAATACCTCCAATTGAAGCCATGCTCTATTCTGTTACTTATGAAAAGAAACCTACAGGAGGAGTTGTTGAAAGAGTCACTCTTGATGAAGACAGGAGTGGCAAAGTAGATTTACAGGGAGGCTACATACAAATAGCGAAAGAAGATATTCACGCTTATCTGGAAAGTCGAAATGATAGTTTAAAGATATCTCATTTTAAACTACTAGATGCAGAAAATGATTGTTTTTCACCAACTTCAAGTTTATCACTTTCACCTTTTAGTTTGTTTATAGAAAAGGACAAAGCAGATTCATTAAACATCAAACCCACATATAGACAAAATAATTCCAATTCAAATGGACTTAAATTATCAGATGCGCTAAATGACTATATAACCAACTCATCGCATCTAAAAGAAAGAACGATAAAGCAATATGAAGAAAGTATTAATCTCTTTATAGAAATAATCGGAAACAAATACATTGAAGAAATTTCATACAATCCAGATATAAGAAAGTTTGTAAAATATTTAGATCTAATACCAAAAAATAGGAATAAAAATAAAGAATTCAAAAACTTAACCTTAGAGCAAATAATAAAAAAGCAAAAAAATGATAAGAGCCATGAAGTTATTTCTCTGACAACAAAGAAAAAGCATGCAGAACGAATTTCTTCATTTTTTCAATATTACATAGACAAACAAGTAATAAGCGGGAATCCCGTAAGAAAGCTATACAGAACTAAGAAAATAAACACGCTAGAAGAAAAGACTCCATTTACTGATCAAGATATCAACAAATTATTCAATTCAGATTTAGCTGTAAGTATGTTCAACAAGCAAAAATACAAGTTTGCAAAATTATGGGGATATTTATTACTTCTGTACACAGGAGCAAGGCCAGAGGAAATTTATCAACTAACTATAGATGACATAGATTTAAGCACAGATATAAAAACAATTTCATTTGCAGAAAGTGCTACAAAATCTCTTAAAAATAACTCAGCGAAGAGGGTAATACCTATTCATCCTCATTTATTAGAAGTTGGATTTATTGACTTTGTAGAAAATGTTAAGAAAGTGCCAGAAGTCTCAGACTCCAGCAGACTATTCTTTTACCTAAATAAAAGCAACGGTCATGGGTATTCAAGAAACCCCGCTGACTGGTTCAATAACTCACTAGCAGTAAAGCTATGTATTAAGACTGATAAAAAATCGCTTTATAGTTTTAGACACTCTGTTATTGATAAATTAAAGAGTGACCCAAAAGTTCAAACTCTATTTAGAACAACTTATGTTGGACACCAAAGAGGAGAAACCGAGTCCGAGAATAGGTATGGAAATGATATAAATCCAGAACAGCTAAATACAATTTTAGATGCGATTGATTTTGGACTAGATTTAAAAATAATTAAATCAATGACTGCAAATGTTGTTGTAAGAAAGTCAAAGTAAATTAGCTAGCAACCTGAAGTACGGTTTAAATAGTTTATTCTCAAGTAATTTGCTTATAACATAGCCAATTACAGGAATGGCGGTTCTGATATAATTAAACCACAAAGAATAAATCGTCCTTAGTTTTCTGGCGACTACAAAATCATTACTACATTAAATTTTATATGTAATACAAAAGAAACTCATGATTTATTACTTACCCGATTTTCTCCTGTTACAATCTTTACAAAGCATTTGGCAATTACTTTCAATTGTTTTCCCACCTTCATGCCAAGGTGTTATATGATCGCCTTCCATTTCTGATATCTCGAAATGTTCTTTACAGCTGGTACAGATGCCTTTCTGCTTTTCATATACTTTTTGTTTCATTGAGTCCGAAAAAGCTCTTATGCCCAAGTGCTTTTCATCTCTCGTTAATACATATGGATATATACCTTTCTTCTTCTCAACATCATCATCGGCGATAAGCATTGCAACTTCATTTTCTAATTTCTTTGTATCGTAGACTTCATCTTTGAATTTATTGTATAGCTCCCCCCAATCTACACCCTTCATGAACTTTGTTCGCTTTTTAGTAAAGGTTCCCTGAACCCAAGTTATTACATTTTGAAAGTATTGCCATAACGCCAAAGCATTCGGGTCATGCTGGTGTTTAGACATATACACCTCAATATTACCTTTAGATATCCATTTTATAGCTGTTTCTAGATAGTCCTGTCTAATTGGGGTCCCTACCAAGTAGTCACTTCCAATTTGAAAAGCTGGACACCCATTTTTACTGAAGTATCTTTTTGCATCTGTTACCCAAGTTCCAGAGTATACAGCGTTCCTTAGTTCTTGTTCTGTGAGTTTTTCTCCTGCAATGTTAATTGTTTTAAACCAGTCCAGCTTTTCACTATCAGTGCCACTACATATATAAACCATTAACTTATAATTAAGAATTTGCTCTTTTTCATCATCCTTAAGATTGTGAAAATATTTGAACATATATGCAAAATCACCATTAACATATTGGCATATTGATAATGTTCTCTGCTGACCATCAATAACTTCATACCCACCATCCTCTCGAACTGCCCAATACATAACATTTAAAGGAAAGTCTCTTGTTAATGTATGAATTACCGCATCGCGTTGTTTATCTTTATAGATGAACTCTCGTTGGTATGGAGGCCGGATATCTAGTTTTCCACCGTAACCAACAACACCAGCTTCTTCGTTATCCTCGAATCCTTCAGTTAGTTCACGGACAGTAATTTCTTTGAGCTCGATCTTCATATTTTTTTGTTCTTAATAATTATTCGGGTATAAGGAACGGTTACTTCTCCGTTTACTATCATATATAAATCACCGTCAACCGCTCCACGCTTTTGGACTTCCTTCCTATACTTCTTATGCTCTGGTTTATATGGCAAAACTCCTATTTCCAACCCAGCATTCGCAATTCCAACTCCAATAATCTCAAATTGGTCTGGGTTATACTTATCCATGAATGTAATCGGAACACCCATCATGCCAGCATAATCATAAGGAATTTCTTTAGTTTTATCTACGTTAATAGCGTCAAAGTTTTCATATTTGGGGTACTCTTTGGGGGTGTATTTCTTATAAAGAATCAAATCCTCATGCCGTTTATTAATATCTAAATTAGTAAACCAGTGCACTCCAGATACTCTTATCATTCCTTCTTTTCGGTCTGTTGCAGTAGCGTAATCTTCATAATGCTTATTAATGAAATGCGCTGCCCCACCTTTAAAACCAAAACCTAGCCATAACCTGTTATCTCTTATAAGTGGGAAAATTTCTTTGTATTTAATTGCATTTTGATGTCCAACAATTATAAATTTTTTGTCATGCTCGATAAGCTGAGATACATATTCTCTAAATAATGAGAAAGGAGGGTTTGTAACAACAATATCTGCTTGCTTGAGTATTTTTATACACTCCTCACTTCTAAAGTCTCCATCTCCTTTTAGTTGATGAACCCCAATCTCATCAACATCTGGTATGTTATTCCTATTTTTATCACCATTGTATTCAAGCATAATCGCTTTTTCTGACTCATTTCTGCTGAATAAATCCATGTTTTGACTTTTATAACAGGTTGTTATTAGCTTTTTCAGTCCTAGCTTTTCAAAGTTGTATGAAAAATAGTGGAAAAAATTACTTATTCTAGGGTCATCACAATTGCAATAAACCACTTTTCCTTTAAAGTGTTTTCTGTAATGTTTAAGTTCACGTTCAATATCTGATAGTTGAGTATAAAACTCATCTTTTTTATTTTTCTTTGCTTCAGCTAATTTTTTATTTTGCGCGCGTTTTGCCATTTTAACAATATCCCTTAATATAACTATTTCTGCGAAATCACATACCGTCAGTTATAAAATATTTTGTTTTCTTAATGAGTTGGATTGTTAATCGTCTAAAACGTTAACACTTTTAATCCAAGTCATTTAATTATGGGTGAGCAGTCAAATTCTGAATTTAACTATAATGATAACTTTTAATACAGAATTAATTTATATATGAACTGATAATAATAACGTTTGCATCTAAATACAAATATTTACTCACAGCCTATCATCCACTCCATATTACAAAACCAATAGTGTTTATAACTCGAACCATGAAGTACCTCCCTGCAATACGTGATGCACTACCAAGTGCTTCGCTTTCACTGCTATAATTTCCTTTTGTCATCCATGCCTGACTTGCGTTATGAGTTTTATATTGAACTCGGTACATATTGATACCCTAGTCTTCCTGAACTAACCGATATAAGCTTGCTCTTGAAATACCATACTTCTCAGCCAAATCTGTTTTTGAGCCTTCCCAGGAGCTGAACTCACTTTTAAGGGTATCTACTTGTTTAGGTGTTAATTTGCTCTTACGGCCAAATTTAACCCCGTTGGCAAGTGCTTTTTCTCTGCCTTCGGCACATCTCTCGTTAATTAAGTCTCTCTCAAACTCTGCAAAGGCTGAGATCATATAAAACATCAATTTACCTGAAGCAGATGTCGTATCAATTGACTGGTCAGTCACCACCAAGTTCACTCCTTTGGATTGCAAAAGTTCAGCTATCTGACCAAGATCCACTACTGACCTAGCCAATCTATCTAATCGGGTAACAACCAAGGAATCCCCTTCTCTGACAAATTCTAGTGCTTTTTGCAGTTCCTTCCTTTGCTCAGTTGATTTACCAGATATTTTTTCACTAAAGACTTTATTACACCCATAATCAGTTAATTTATTAATTTGTGTTTTTAGATCCTGCCCCTGCGTGCTAACTCTTGAATAACCAATCTTCATATATCTTATATCTCCTAGAATTTGCAAGAAGATATTATAAGACATATTTTAAGACAGGTAAAGCACCTGTATATTACCTGTCTTAAATCTTGTAAGTTTTTAGATAGAAAAGAAATTTTAACTTGAACATAACCCTAAAGGAACAAAAAAACACGTAACCTATTGATATTAAAGATATTTAAAGCAAACAATTATATCTTTTTATTTCTTTAATCATAATCTTGTTTAAATATTTATTATTTGAAAACAATGAGTTACCAGATTTTTTGCTCAACACGGTTATTTGAAAAACAACTTGCCATTATTAATAAAATGAACATTATCGAAATTTTCAATATTGGTTTCTGTTGTTTTTAGAAAATATCGGTGAAGCCCAGATTCATTTGTCATAGGTTGCACCTTTACAAGATTTTGGCTCGTACACAACCCTTTCATCGGTATGTGTGCGAATTTGTAGATATCCGTATAAATCACTTCATTAATTGTTTTTGTCATTGCTCCCTCTAGATCACATGTATATTGTTCCTGCTTTTCTTTCAACCCGATATGGTAGTGATAATTACCAGGGAACTTACTACCTTCTCCATTTTTTTCTCTAACACAAATCCCTCTAAAATTATTTCTATTAACACGATGATAGTGATTACCAAACATTTTTTTTGAAATAAGATCGATAATAACGCTGGTCAACTTATCACTTTCATTCATGCTTAACTGCCTCGAATATTGAATTGTTACAGCTGTTGATAGATTATAATCACTTAGCATTCTCATATACCCATCATGATATAGAGAATACTTATATTTGAATTCAGGTGTAATATATTCATTTTCATTTAATTGGTTATTGTTATTATTTGACCTATTCAGCATATTTGCTTCTTTGCTAATTTCATTTTTTAAATTGTAATATTGGTCAACTATATAGTCGTCGTTAGTCACCTTCATAAATTAATACCTCATTATTATTATATTTCCTTTAGACAATACTAATACATTGCTCATTTCAATGAACATACGAATCTAGTTACCAGATGGTCTCTGTCACCTACCTAGCACTGAGACATTTTTTCGTGTCTCAATAATATATATAGGTTTGTACAAAAAGTGATAATTTTTGACTTATACAGATAGGTGTGACAGATTAAACAATTAAATTTAATAAGATATTATTTTATTTATACTTTTCAATAAGTTAGAGATTAAAATATTAAGGATTTAAATTGGTGGAGATTCCCGCCGTCTCCACCAATACAAAACCTCAACTCGCAAGAGTTGGGGTTTTTTATTGGCTATAGATTACGGATTTAGAAGCCGCGTAGCGTGTTCAAAAAATTGTCTGGAGCAATTTTTGACAGCTTTGGCTGGTCTGAGCAATTCCCACCATATATTTCCTATCCGTTTTATGAAATACACTTCGTTGGGGCTGCCCCCTGGGTAAACCCATCCGATAACTGCACAAATAAAAAAGGCGAACAACGTCCGCCCTCTATCTTCAATTTTCCAAATTCACACTATTACAATTATCGATTCACAATTTTAGCTACTGTTTCATCAACTTTATTAATATCACCAACTTCCTGAAATACGATTCGTCCTTTCTCATCAAGTAATGTAAATACATTTGAGTGGGCGACTTCATTGTCTTCACTTTTTTTGTAACGGACGTTAAGTGCCATTGCCAGACTTCTAACATCCTGTTTATCGCCTGTTAGCAATGTCCATCTCTTTGGATCGAGCCTTCTTTTTTCAGCAAATTCTTTAAGGACTTTTGGCGTATCACTGTTAGGTGTTAGTGACACTAATACAAACTCTGTATTTGCTAACACTTCTTCGGGTAATTGCTTTTCTATGTTCTGCATTGTTGCCACTATGGTTGGGCAGGTATGCATGCAATGTGTGTAGATCAAGCTAATGATCTGACGTTTGCCTGCCAATGAATTAATGTTAATAGTTTGATCATCCTGCGTAATCCATTCGCTATTTAAGTGATAGATTGAATCGTCAGGTAGATCCTGGATTTCATCACCAGCTTTCGCGGTACTTATCAACGCAGCTAAAAGAGCTACACAACTTAATTGAAACCATGTTTTCATAATTGCCTCGCTTACTGACTCATTGCAGTATCTTGGGCGCAACGGAAGCCCAAATTGGGTAATGTAAATTTAGCTTCCAGGCTACTTCTAAATCCATATCGCATAAATGCAGCATAGTCACCAGGGTCAACTGCGCCACTGGCACCGCCCGCGCAAAATAACTTGGTATCAATGGTGCTGTCGCCGCGTGATTCACCAGTGACCAGCGCTGAGTTAAAATCCTCAGTCCACTCCCAGATTAGGCCGTGCATATCATAAATGCCCCAATAGTTTGGCTCATTCTGACCTACAGCTGATAATTGTTTCTGACTGGGGCGGCTGTACCACATCAATATCTTTTGCTTGTAATCTTTTTCAACGCTTCCGTCTGCCTGAGTTTCACTGGCCAATGCCGCCAGCTCCCACTCGCTAACTCGGGGTAAACGTTTGCCCTGCGCCTGACAATATGCATCTGCTGCAAACCAGGACACATTGGTCACTGGGCTATTTGCTAATTCTTGAGAGTATCCATCCTCTGCCCAATGCTGCAGATACTGTTTTTCCACAAACACTTTTGGTGCCTGTTGTTTTTTCCAACCAGGATTTTCCTCAACAAACATTTGGAATTGCTTATTGGTCACAGGGAATTGATCTAGATAAAAGTCACTCACCGTTTGGATAGGGCTATCCTTGCTCATATATAAAGGACGATACTCACCGCCTTTGACTAGCTTCATACCTTCAGGCGAAGTGGCTTCATTTGCTTTTGCCATTAACGAAGAGCTACCACTGACTCCAATGAGAATCAGTGATAGCGCTACAAGTTTAAGATGACTGATGTTCATAGTCTTATCTATTGATGACAGTTATTAATGAGGTTTATTGGCTCTAACTTTTTTAACCTGCTCAACTGTGATTTCACCACCTTTATTATCCCAGCTGTTAAGAACATAAGTTAGAACATTAGCAATCTGCTCATCAGTTAAGTCCATCGCAGGCATAACACTGTTGAATGATTCGCCGTTAACTTTGATTGGGCCTTCCAAGCCATGAACGATTGCCTCAATACCTCTTACAGGGTCTGCATTCAGATAGTCAGACTTAGCCACTGGAGGGAATGCACCAGGAATGCCTTGACCATTTGGCTGGTGACAGGCCATGCAGTTCGCATCATAGATACGTTTACCAAAATCAATTTTCTCTTTCTTATTGCTGGCTTTAACAACTTCAACTTTTTTATCAACGCTTTGTACCGCTGAACCTTCTGGAAGATAAATGCGGTCGTCAATTTTGCCAGAGTAAATGGTTTTGTCTTCTTTACCTTTGACGCTTAACATTCCCAGGGCACCTTTATTAAAGGCACGGAAGATAGAGTGATCAACCAAGATTAAATTACCAGGCACTTCAACTTTAAACTCAACAATTGCAGAGCCGCCAGCTGGAACTAAAGTGGTTTGAATGTTTTCGTTAACCAGATTGCCACCTTCCACATAAACTTTATCAAAGATTTCACCAATTACGTGGAAAGAAGACACTAAGTTAGGGCCACCATTACCGACATACAGGCGAACAGTTTCACCAACTTCTGCTTTTAGCGATTTATCACCGGTTAAGCTGCCAACCGCACCATTAAATACAACGTAATCAGCATGTTCATTAATCGCTTTTTCCATATCGAAAGGCTGCAAGCCTGGCTCACCGTACTTACCTTTAGTATAGAAATCGCCCTGCATCACATAGTACTCGCGATCAACTTTTGGCAAACCTTCTTTAGGTTCAACCAAAATCAAACCGTACATACCGTTAGCAATGTGCATACCAACTGGCGCAGTTGCACAGTGATAAACATATAAACCAGGGTTTAGTGCTTTAAACGCAAACGTAGAAGTATGACCTGGAGCTGTGAATGAAGAAGTAGCGCCACCACCTGGGCCTGTTACAGCGTGTAAATCGATGTTGTGTGGCATTTTAGAAGATGGATGGTTAGAGAGGTGGAATTCAATCTCATCCCCTTCTTTAACACGAATGAAGCTACCTGGAACAGTGCCGCCGAAAGACCAGTATACGTATTCAACACCATCAGCCATGGTGCCAACCTTTTCTACTGTTTCCAGTTCAACGACCACCTTGGCATTATGATCACGCTCAATTGCAGGTGGAACCTCTGGAGGCGATGTGAGAATTGCCTGTTCAGTTGGTAAGTCTTTTGCAATTGCGCCACCCATTAAGCCCAAAGTTGCTAAACCTAATAAGGTTTTCTTAAACATTTTATTCTTTAACATGGAATGATCTCCTAAAACTGCTTTTTTAACCAATATGAAAGATACTTATTTTGAGGTTAGTATGAAGCAATGGCTTATTAGCAATTTGATCTAGATCAGTATAATCAGTGATGTATCAAAATTTGGATATTCATTGCTGCCAAGTAAGAATTTCATACTGGACATTTGTCCCTTTATAAAATCTAACTGTTTGATTATTCTGATGAAAATTTCCGATTCAAACTTTGAGAAAGATCACTAGATGAGGATAAACCTTATTCATCGTAAGGTTATATTGAGTAAACAAGACTGAAATATTGAGGTGAAACTATCCATAACCTGAACTTATCCTTGAGGTCAAAGTATAAACCAATATATTAGGCATATCTTATATCAGTGACTCGCCTTATGTTTTCTTCCATCTAACCGCCAATTCCTGTGCCGGAACTGGCTTACTGTAGAGATATCCTTGGGCTACATCGCAGCCAAGAGCTTTGAGAAACTCTGCATGAGCCTCTTCCTCAACGCCCTCCGCAACAGTCTCAAGCCCCAGAGACTTTGCCAGTTGAATAATAGCTTTACAGATTACTTCATCATTAGCATCCTGCCCAATATCCTTGATAAAGGAACGATCAATCTTAAGTCGATCCAGTGGCAGGCGCTTGAGGTAGGCCATACTGGAATATCCGGTTCCAAAATCGTCCACTGCCAACTTAACCCCCATCTGCTTAAATTCGGTCATTGCAGTAGCCGCTTTCTCAGGATCCTGCATAATGGTGGACTCAGTAAGCTCAAGGAATAAGCGCTCTGCCGCAAGCCCAGTATCTTGAAGCACTTCTTTTACCTGCTTGGGTAATAGTCCAGTTTCAATTTGCTGCACAGATATATTGACCGAAACACATCCCACTGCGTTACCAGCCTCATCCCACTGAACCATCTGCTGGCAAGCTTCCCGAAGCACCCATAATCCAATCTCGCCAATTAACCCAGTTTCTTCTGCCAATGGAATGAACTTATAGGGTGGAATCAGCCCCAGAGTTGGGTGTTGCCAACGAACCAGGGCTTCAACGCCGACCATTGTTATGTCTGTAAAGCTAACCAGTGGTTGATAATGAAGAACCAGTTCATTGCGCTCAACCGCAACCCTTAAAGCACTTTCCAGCATCAGGTTCTCATGCATTCCTTCAGCAAGTCTGTCGTTAAAAAACTCAAAACGGTTTCGGCCAGATTTTTTTGCTGAATAACGGGCAATTTCTGCATTCTTGAGCAGGGTATCAGGATCACGTCCATCCTCAGGATAAATCGCTACTCCGATACTTGCAGTTATCATTAACTCATGCTCATCTACTCTTAAAGGAGCAGCAAATCGTTTTAAAACCTTACGGGCAATTTTAGAAACGTTCTCCACGTCAGTTTTTTGATTAATAACGAATACAAACTCATCTCCCCCAATACGGGCCAAACTATCTTCTACTTGAAGGATGTGCTTAAGTCGCTCTACCATACGAAGAATCACTGCATCACCCACTTGGTAACTCAGTGTTTCATTAATCTTTTTGAAGTTATCTATATCAATACTTAGAATTGCAAAATTTTCATTAAACTGCTGACCACGCTCAATAGCTTCTTCGACACGTTCATGCAACTTCTGACGATTCGGTAAATGGGTAAAAGGGTCATACTGTGATAAAAATATTAATCGATCTTCCTTTTCATAAATTTCGGTTAAGTCACTCCATGAGCCAACAATTTCAACTTGCCCATTATGATTGTCAGCAAAGAGCTGTAATTCGTCACGAATAAATCGAACTTTGCCTTCTTTATTTCGCACTCGATACTCATAGACCGCATGGCCTTTTTCAAATATTCCTCCAAACTGTTCAATAGTCTTAGAGCGATCATCTTCATGCAGGATATCTTGCCACCAATTCAAATCATATAATTCTTCAGGTTCGTAGCCAAAAAGCCGTTTTACATTGGCGCTTACCCAGACTGGCCTAAAACCATCTTCTTGCATGACAAGTTGATATAAAACAACTGGGCTGGCTTTTAGCAAATGGTTAAATCGGAGGTTGGTTCGACTGAGCGCTTTGGTTCGCTTTTGTATTTGCCAGCGAAGTAATGAAGCAATACCAATCATTACAATGATAAACGCTCCGCCTATAATTAATACCCACAGCACTACCTTTGGAATCTTCGCCTCCTGAATAGGCACCATGGTACTTTTTAGCGCTTCATAATAGACTGAGTCGGGTTCTGCTCTCCAAACGGTAATATTTTGATCAATCGCTTTTAGCAAATCATTATTTTGTCCTACAGCAGTCACATAAAAGAGACTTGCAGGGTTAAGCATGATTGGAGTTTCTCTCAAATCAAACTGTGGACCGTGACTGTCAGCAAACTGAACATTAGTAATCACGGCATCAGCCTTACCGGACTTAACCGTTTGGAAACCTTGCTTATAGGTATCAACATACACGGGCTTAAACCCGAGACCATACCCCATCATCATCTGTTGCAGAGCCACTTCCTGTACGGAGTCACGCAAGACTGCAATACGAACACCTTGTAAGTCTGGAAGCCCAAGGATGTCTAAGTCTTTTCGAGACCATACTTCAGACCAACTGTGAGTCACAGCTACCGAGTGAAAGTCAAACCTTTGGGCGCGCTCCTCGGTAAAAGCGACATCTGGCATTAGATCAATTGAATTTTTTGAAAGGAGATTAAGGCAATCACTCCACTCGCAGTCAACGTAAGTTAAATCCCAAGATTCCTCTTTGGCAATCGCTTCAAGCAGCATGACAAACAGGCCATCAGGCTGGCCTTCGGAGTTACGATAGATTTTCGGAGAATTTTGATAGAGTCCAACACGAACTTCACGAGCAGCGTCAGAACCTGAGTCCTGAAATTGAAAAATCATGGCAATCGTCAATAAAACAACGAAAACAGCAGTGATGACGACTTTATAAAGCATACTAATCACTTGGCTCCCTTAGTTGTTCAACTTCCAGTCTATTTCTTCCTTTATCCTTAGCTTGGTAAAGAAGTTCATCAGCTCGGTGCAACCATTTCTTCACGGTGTCTGTCTTAGGTTGATATAGAGCAAGCCCAATACTGATTGTCATTGTTATTTTCTGCTTGCTCACAACAACTGAACTTTCTTCGATATACTGACGTAGTCGCTCTGCTACTTTAGCAGCAGACGACAGGTTTGTTTCGGGAAGTAAAATTGCAAATTCCTCACCGCCAATGCGTCCTAATAAATCCGATGGCCTCATAATTTCTTTGCAGAGTCTGACAAATTCTTTTAACACTTTGTCTCCCGCCTGATGACCATATTCATCATTGATGTCTTTAAAATGGTCAAAGTCAATAACCATCATGCACAAGTCGGTTGTATTTCTATGGGCTCGTGACATTTCTTCTTCGGCACGGCTCATAAATTCACGTCGATTCGCTACTCCGGTAAGTGGATCGGTAGCCGCTAATTCTTCAAGCTTCTCATTAACCTGTTGAAGTTCCATTAGCGCTTGCTCCGTTTTTTTCTTTTCTTGAATGATTTGCTTGAAGAGGTCGCTTTGGCTGTAAATTGTCTTAAATGATCCAGTTGTAAGAAATGCCTGCACCACACCGAAACTTAGCAGCAAAAATCCTCCCGCAAAGATAATATGTGCTAACCACCATTGATGATCCCAAACGGAACCTATGGTGAATGACCAGCAGGACAGTGCAAACCAAACCATCGCTATAGAGTAAAGCAAAGGAATGTAACCCTTAATTCTTTGCACCAACATCCAGAGCACACTGCCGATAAACATACTGACCGCAACATATTCAGCCAATAACCGCCACCAGTTCAAATTTAATGATGCTGATTTAGCTACCCAGTAGACGACTAAATTAATGACGATAAAAATAGCTGTTGCAAACCATAATCCTTTACTATTCGTCTGCTCCGGTTTTACCATTTCACCAAATTTGAGCATCGCTATCAGAAAACAAAAAGACATAACGAGCCTTGAGGCCGGGCCAAAGAGTGTAAATAGCCAAACATTTTCAGTCGCATGATGGGTCAGAAAACCGTGTGGAGCATAAACGATGGTGAATCCCCAAAAACCAAACACCAACCACTTCAATAGCACCTCACCAGTTGCGACATAACAGCGCCAGGTAATGTAACTGAGGAAAGCACTAACTACCACAGCCATAGTAATGGCAATCACATGAAAGGTATGGGCTATAAAAACATCATCAGAAGTAGTTTCGGAGTCGATATAAAGAATCAACAGGATTGGTAGGAGTGCCAGAATGGTTAATAAAAGTCGAATATATCCTGAAGCAAGCCTCTTCACAGCATTGTGTTTGATATGGTCTTGATTCAACAGCAACTCCTTTTATCCCGCCTTTGTAAATTGATATTTACTTTTATGCCAAGGTACTGATTTTATTAGTGTATAGCAAGTCTAGCATCCTCCAAACAACAACCACTTACAATAACTTTTGTGATTTTTTTCATGAAATCGCTACAATAGCCCCCATTTGTATGCTCGTAACAAATCGAGCCAATTAAATTAACACTATTCATTTATAGGACCGTTATGCTTGTTGCCATTCTTGCTGTTATTGCTGGATTAGCTTTATTAGTCTGGAGCGCTGATCGCTTTGTTGACGGAGCCGCCTCTACAGCTCGTCACTTTGGAATGCCTTCCCTGCTTATTGGTATGGTAATTGTTGGCTTCGGTACTTCGGCTCCAGAAATGGTGGTTTCAGCTTTAGCTGCCGGTCAGGGCAATCCTGGCATCGCTCTAGGTAATGCATTTGGTTCTAACATCACTAACATTGCACTGATTCTTGGTTTAACCGCCGTAATCAGCCCAATTGCTGTCCACTCGAAGATCCTGCGCAAAGAAATGCCTTTGCTCATGCTGATGACCATATTGGTTATTGGCCTGCTATGGGATCTCGACATCTCACGATGGGATGCCATTATTTTATTGTTCGGTTTTGCCGGCTTTATGGGTTGGTCTATATGGCAAGGTATGCAGAAAAAGCATGATACTTTGGCAAAGGAAGTCGAGCTGGAAGTCAGTCAACACACCATGCCGCTTAAAACCGCGATATTCTGGCTAGTGATTGGCTTGATCATATTGGTTGCCAGCTCACGACTGCTGGTCTGGGGAGCCGTAGAAATTGCCCAGGCCTTTGGCGTGAGCGATATCATTATCGGCCTGACTATCATTGCTGTGGGAACTTCATTGCCCGAACTGGCCTCCTCGATTATTGCCATTCGTAAGAATGAGCATGATCTTGCGCTCGGTAATGTTATCGGCTCAAACCTGTTTAACACACTGGCGGTGGTCGGTATCGCCGGTGCCATTCATCCGCTGGCAGTTGAGTCTGAGGTTCTGTGGCGCGACGCTATGTTCATGGGTGTACTCACCCTGTCACTATTTGTAATTGGTTACGGCTTCAGAGGCGAAGGCCGAATCAATCGAGTCGAAGGGGCGATTCTTCTGACAGCCTACATTGGCTATACCGTTTACCTGATCCGCTCAGTATTCATTTAATCTGACGGTACATTAGATATCGGATCTTTTAGCTTGGCGCCCATTGCCAGATAGAGAGAAACACTATTAACCAGCTGCTGTGATTGGGCATCAATTAGCTGCACCTTAGTGGTCAGGTATTGCTGCTGCGCTATCAGTAGCTCAATATAGCTTGCGGCTCCAAGCTCATAACGTTTTGCTGTAATTCTCATAGCTTCTTCAGAACTTAGACTTGAGCGGTTAATCATTTCTAACTTTTGCGCATCAGTCTCAAGCTGGCGCAAGGTATCTGCGACGTCGCGAAGTGCCTCCAAAACCACATATTTATAGTTACTGGTTGCTGCCTCAAACTCAGCCAGAGCGGCTCTCTTTTCAGCCGCCAACCCAGGATTGAAAAGTGGCTGCGTCAATTGCCCTATCAATGTCCATACTGCAGATTGGCTGCTAAATAGAGAGACTGAGGATAATGCTTGAGAGCCAATCCGCCCATTAAGATTGATGCTTGGGTACATGTTAGCAATAGTCACACCATATTCTGCATTAGCTGCCTCGATAAGCGATTCAGCAGCCTGAATATCAGGTCTTTGCCGCACCAGCTCCGAAGGAATAATAAGTGGTAAACTCTCAGGCAATTGAAAATCATGCAATTTAAATTCAGGGATAGTTGCCGATTCAGGTGCTTCCCCTGCCAAAGTGGCTAACAGATGAATGGTCTTTTGAATTTGATTCTGCAAAACAGGGATATTGGCACGCGTCTGCTCAAACTCAGATTGCAACATTAAAACCGCATGTTTTGAAACCTGGCCTAACTCAAATTGCTGCTTAACGATACCGAGTTGCTGCTCCTGTTTAGCTACCAGCTGCTCTGTTTCCTCTAACTGACTTCTTAACTTAGCCTGATTGATGGCGGTATTTATCACCGTTGCAACCAAAGCTAACTGAGTCGCCTCTAACTCATACCTCTGATAATCCACTCTGGAAGCGAGTGCTTCTAGTGCACGCTGATTACCACCTGATAAATCCATCTGATAACTTACGTCTACTCCCGCATTGTAAATACTAAATTCCTGTGGCTCGGCCTGCTGTCCAAAAACTCCGGGATTAAACCTTTGCCTTTGTGCGCTGATATTGGCATCAATCTTTGGATAACGAGTAGTGCCAACTCTAGCCTGATACAGCTCTTCAGCACTACGTAACTTTGCACTTGAACTTAATAAGCCTGGATTGTCTGATAAAACTTTTTCCACCAATTGATTTAAAGTTTCAGAATGAAACTGCCGCCACCATTCTCGCTCTATTGTATCAACCCATACTAATGTCTGTTCTGAATCCAGAACCTTATTAGTACCCATTATTACTGCATCGTGATCGCCCCGTGTGTACTGAGAAATCTGCGGAGGTGTTGGCTCATTAAAGTCTGGGGTTACCGCGCATGAGGTCATCCCTGACAATAGAACAAGAATTACCGAAAGATGTCTTTTCATCAGCGGCTACCTATAAAAATGATCTACAAAAGGCTGTTTAAATTTTTGATGGCAGGCAACACAGGACTGCAATAAATCAGCATAGGTTTTTATGACAGCATCACCATCATTTTTTTCTGCAACCTCCTTTAACATTATTGCAGTATCATGAGTCACACCATCCAGACTTTTAAATGCTCCAGCATCTGAGCCCATAAAAGATAAGATCTGCATTTTTTCAGTCATAGGAGGCTGCTCGTGATCAGCAACCAAGGGAGCAATCTCAGCTACTGTCGCTAGGTCTTCGCGAATAATCGCACTGGCAATACGCTGCATATTAAGCTCTAAATCCTGCATAATTAAACGTAACGCCATTGGCTCTGAATTATTCTTATTTTCAACCTGCGCTTCTGCTGCGTGGACTTGCCAAGAAATACTACTGATACTAAATACAACCAACGTAACCAATAAAGTTTTTAAACCTTTAACCAAATCTAAATTACTCATAAAGTTTTCCTCTTTGTTTAAGCGTCAAAGGGTCTGCCCTCACCTTTTTCTTCGTAAGTCACTCCATCACGAATGTGATAGATTCGTTTAAATGTTGGAATGATTTTTTCATCATGGGTTACAACAATAATGGCTGTTTCGAACTTCTTTGCCATATCGTTAAGAATTTTGATAACTGCTAATGCACGCTCACTATCAAGGGGGGCAGTGGGCTCGTCAGCAAGAATCACTGGCGGGCGATTAACCAGACCTCTTGCGATTGCGACTCTCTGCTGCTCTCCACCTGATAATTGTGAGGGCATGGCTTTGGCTCTATGCTGAACATCGAGAGCTTCTAGCAATGCCAAGGCACTACTTCGAGCTTGCTTGTTTGCCACTCCCGCCAGCATAGGCGGTAAAGCGACATTGTCGGTAACATCCAGAAATGGAATCAAATAGGGAGCTTGAAACACAAAACCAATTTTATCCCTGCGTAATGCTCGAATATCTTTTACTTTCCATTGTTCATCGTAGATCGTTTCATCACCCAGAATCATTTTTCCAGCCGATGGTTCTATGACTGCACCTAAGCATTTCAATAAAGTACTTTTCCCTGAGCCTGAAGGACCGATTAATCCAACCACTTCACCAGGTGCCACCACCATGTTAACTTCTTTTAAGGCATCGACGGCTGTATCACCAGTGCCATATCGCTTTCTTAATCCCTCAATGCGAATACCTTTGCCGCTCATCTTAACCTCCCACTGCTTCAGCCGGATCGACTTTCAACGCTGCTCTAATTGCAATAACACTCGATAAAACACAAATAATAACGACTGCAAAAAAGCCAGCTACTGAATCCATAGGTTCTAGCAAGACATACTTGGGGAAAGTCGGCGCACCGAAGGTTGCTGATATTTTGCCAACTACAAATCCAATTACTCCAAGAGCAATTGCCTGCTGCAATATCATTCCAGCAATAGTTCGGTTTCGTGTTCCAATTAACTTCAGCACTGCGATTTCACGAATCTTCCCTAAAGTCAGTGTGTAAATAATAAATGCCACGATCGCTGCACTTACCACTGCTAGAATCACAAGAAACATTCCAATCTGTTTTGAAGACGTTGCAATCAATTTTCCAATCAGAATTTCTTCCATATCTTCACGTGTATAGACCGTTAACCGTTTCCACTTTTCAATTGACTTAGCAACTTCCTTCGCTGAATATCCTTTTTTAATCTGTACCAATACAGAGTTAACATAAGGGTTATTGTTTTGTGACCGGTTCAAGGCCTCTAAAAGTCCCGGATTTCCCGGTTGAGAAAATTCAGGACTCTGTTGATTACGGCGACGTTGCTCGAGGATGGCATCATTGTCCTTTAAGAACTGGGCTTCCTGTGCATCTTTAAGGGGAATAAAGACCATTGGATCACCATTTGATGACACCATCCTGCGAGTCAAACCGACAACTGTATATTTGTTACGTCGAATCTGCAGTGAATCACCGATTTTAAAACCTGTTGCCTGATCTGCTACAGCTTCATAATGACCTCGGGTAATTTGTCGCCCTTCTATCAGATAAGGAGGCCAGCCAGGCAGACCAGGCTGACCTGCAGCTATACCAGATATCATGCTACGAACATCACGGTCTCCATGCCTCACCTGCATAGTAAGATAAGTCACATTTGCCGTTTGAGCGACTCCAGGCATGCTTTGAATACCACGCCATTCATCATCGTAGATACTTGATGATTCGGCATAGGGCCCAAGCGTATTTTTTTGCACTACCCAGAGATCCGCACTACTGTTATCGAGCAATACTTTTGCATCATCAACCATCCCACGATAAACACCGGCCATGATTAAAGTAACACCAATTAACAAGCCCAAACCAAAACCAGTGAACACGAACTTGCCCCAGGAGTGCATTATGTCGCGGCCCGCCAGACTGATCATTTGTCCTTACCTACAAGGCTTTCAACCACCTTAATTCGGCTATTAGCAGTTAGTGCTTTCTCGCTATGCAGTACTACTGATTCACCTAATGAAAGTCCTTTTTTGATCTCAACCAGGCCATCCAAGTCTGTGGCTCCAATAGAAACAGGAACATACTCAATATCTCCGTCTATTATTTTCCAGACACCTAACTCTCCATCAATTCGCTTCAGTGCGGCATTCGGAATAACAGTAGTTGATGGCAAGCTATCCAATTCAATAGTCACCTCTGCCAACTCACCGATTGAGGGTAGTGGTTGTGGTAATTCATCGATGGTAACTTTAGCCAGGAACTCCTCAGTAACAGCATCAGCAATTGGCTCGACACGGTATATTTTTCCACTTAAATCCAATTTAGACTTAGAGCGTAGATTGACAAGCGCGGTGAGCCCCGGATTAAGACCTGTCGAGTGAATCTGATCAAAACGTACGTTAATCCATATATCTTCAGGGTTTATTATTTCAATGACTGACTGACCAGCAACAACTGTTGTTCCTTGCTCTGCATTGCGCTTTACAACTATTCCATCTATCGGACTTATCAGATCAAGGTTATGTTGTTGAGCCTGCATTGCTTTTTGTTCAGCTTCCTGTCGTAATAGCTCCTGCCTAGCTGCAGCTAGACCAGCTTCAGCGATATGATAATCCTGTTGCTTTACTAAGAATTGCTCTTCACTTATGGAATTTGATTCCAGTAATTTTTGATACCGCTTAAATTGCTCATCAGAAAACTGATATCGCGTTTGTGCTTCTTGTAGTTTAGCTTTTGCCTGCATTAATGCTGATTGCTGTGCTTCCATACGTTGCTCAAGGTCTACTGAATCCATGACACCTAATAATTGCCCTTTAGTAACTTGATCGCCAATATCCACTTTCAAAGTTTGTACTCGACCAGGGATTGTCGGGCCAACTTTATATTGATAGCGGGCTTCAACAGTACCAATCCCAAATAATGCCGGCGAGATAGACACCTTACTAACCTGAATCTGGGTAACCAAGGTTGGCGCCAGAGGCCCAGACCTTACAACCACATAAATAAAAAGCAGTGCCAATGGCAGCATAATCGCAATCAAAGCAGCAGTACGTTTATGATCCAATAGTTTGTTTATTGCTAAACCTTTCATAAGTTTCTGCTTCATTTATCACCTCGAATTCCACGTCGATAAATAGCGAATACTCCCGGTGCATCCTTTCGCATTTTTTTTACATCACCCGCCAACAATGATTGCATAACTAGGCCTTGTATTGTTCCGATAAATAACAATGCGGCTGATTCAGTATTTAACTCCCGATCAAAATGACCACTCTTGATACCTTCATCCAAAAGCTTCATCAACTTAACGCTGTATCCTTCGATCATTAACTGCACCATACGCTTTGGTGCACTATCATTAGCAGCCTGAAGTTCACCGAAGAGCATTCGTGGTACGCCCGGGTGTTTACAGACAAAATCAACATGAGCCATAAACATCGCCTCAAGAGCTAGCTCGGGCGATGAATGTTTACTAATTGCCTTGTCAATGCGAGCCAATAAGCGCTTCGAAACCCACTCCATCACTGATTGCAGAATGGCTTCTTTATTGGGGAAGTGACGAAATAAAGCCCCTTGTGTTACCCCCATTCGCTTAGCTATTGCTGCAGTAGTTATCTCACTGGGGTTTTGTTCTCCCGCTAATTCAACCACTGTTTCTACAGTTACTTCTCGACGTTGATCTGCCTTTAAATTTTTCGAAGAAGCTTTCATACCTAAACTCCAAACCAAAAAGATAGTAATTGATTACTATCTTTTCTAAATTATTGGATTCCGTCAAGTTAAATTTAATAGTTTCTAATATAAATGTTTATGTTATTGAAATTTAATGAATAATTGGCATTGATTATTAATAGACACTTGCATTATTAAGGTGGTGCTCAGTGGCTAATCGGAAACAATTCAGTTAAATAGCAGTTTTTAGCAAAGATGAACTTGTGCTTTTCTACCAGAATTGGGAGTGCCCTAAAATAGGACAAAGGCTGCCCTATTCTTTGCTAGAGTAAGTACAAACTAGATTAGGACACTTCCGCGATTTTAAGCAATCGGGCTAGCTGGGGTTTATATTCCTGCGGTAACATATCGCCCAAGGTGTACTTGTCCAGTGTATTGAGGAAATTTTTCAATGCTTCACCAAGCACTGCCTTCAGTCCACAAACGGGCGTGATGACACATTTGTTATCAGGGGAAAAGCATTCTACCAGACTCATATCGGGTTCCATTTCACGTACCAGCACTCCAATCCGAATTTCGTTTGGCTCCATGCGCAGTCGCATACCACCATTTTTACCGCGCACGGTTTCGATATAGCCTTTTTTATTTAAAGCATGGACTACTTTCATCAAGTGATTGCTGGAGATGTTATAACTTTCTGAAATTTCCTGAATGGTACACAGCCTGTCCTTTTCCAGCCCCAGAAAGATTAAAACACGTAATGAGTAGTCGGTATAACGGGTAATATGCATCTATTGTCTCCGTATTCTGCCTGGACTCATGTCCTAAGCATTAGGTCGGCTGATTATATAGGCCATTAACGCTGAGAAAAACACTGCTAAAAAGATTAACACTTCAATTTTCATGTTAAGCAGCCATAAAACTACCCAGCTGGACGTTAACATCAGTCCTGCAAGGTACTTTGCAAAAACCGGAATTGCTCCCCTATCGCGCCAACCTTTTAAAAGTGGGCCAAACTGAGGATGCTCCAGTAGCCAAAACTCCAGGCGCGGCGAACTTTTACCCGCAGCCCAGACCGCAACAATAAGGAATGGCGTTGTCGGTAACAACGGTAATATCACACCAACCATGCCTAACCCGGTCGCCAGAACCGCTAAAGTTCTGTAAAACAACTGACGATTGAGCAGACGCGCCATAACAGATTTGGTGGCAGTGGCAGTGGCCGTGACATTGACTTTCATATCCGAGGCTCCCTATTAACATCCTATAATCTTATTCTAGATCAATTAATATATATTTGTCATACACCTTTTGACAAATATCATGTCTATTGATCCAGATCATGGTTTTATTAGGCTTGTCACGTATTATAACCAGCAACAAAGGCATTTGATGAGCAATAAGATGCATTTTGGATATACTTTTTGATTGACGTATATTTTTTTACTCCTTAATATGTACTTTAAATACATCTTTAGGGTTTATCACGATCAGGGCAAATCAGTGAACAAAGTTAGCGCACAAAATCTCTTCTTTCCCGCGGCCTGCATTCATGCAGCGATAACCGCGGTTTTGACTGTGCTCGCCTACCAGTTCAGTTCCGAATGGTTAACGGCATTTGTTGGATTCGGTCATGCGCATGAAATGCTGTTTGGCTTTGCACTGGCATTAATCGCAGGTTACACCCTTGGGCAAATTGAGGCTGGCTGGTTGTGGGCTCTGTTCGGTTTATGGCTATTTGCGCGCATTGGTTACTGGCTGGATCCGGCCGGCGTGATTGGTCAGTGGTCAAGTCCACTATTTGCTTTGGCGCTGGCCTGGAAAATCGTACCTAGGTTCTTTGCCGCTAAGAAATGGCGCAACCGCATGATTAGTCCGTTATTGATGGCTATCTGCAGTGTTCCTTTAGCCTGGCTGCTTTTACGTGAAATGGGCTGGCCAGTCGCGCCAACTCAGCTTTCAGTTGCCATGATTCTGTTACTGGTCATGTTAATGGCATTCATCGGAGGGCGGATAATTGCTCCAGCAGTTGCCGGTGAAATGCAAAAACAGGGCATTACTCAGCAAGCTCGTGTTCAACCACAGCTTGAAGCTTTAATACTTCTGCTTCTACCTGCGGGCGCCATATCTGCCCTGATCCCAGGTGCCTCGCAGGTAGCAGGAGTATTATCTATGACTGTTGCAGTCGTCATTGCCATTCGTCTGATTCGCTGGCAAATGTGGCGTTGCGGCGATCGTGCTGACTTGATTGGGCTGGCTATCGGTTATGGCTGGCTGGCGATTGGTACGTTCGCATTGGGCTTTGCTCTATTCTTAGAGATGGCAACCTATGTATTACTGCACTTCATTACAGTCGGCGCCCTCGGCACATTATCTGCCTCGGTTATTCTGAAGTCGCGCCTGCATCAGTTTAAGCATTTACCCCAGCCTAAGATCATGATTGTTAACATTTTGGGCCTACTGTTTCTGGCAACCCTATTTAGAGTTTTGGCCGGAGCCATAGTTGACTCCTCTCCTGGTCTAACAGGACCTAACTTGTTATGGCTCTCGGCCCTTTCTTGGTCCGCTGCATATCTTGCGCTGGCTATCTTCATGCTTACTACACAGACTCATTTTTTAAAAAAACAGCCATCACTGAAAAAAGCATCAGCAGGCGAATCAGTTCCTGCAATTAAGAATGCTGCTTCAGTGGTTACTCAAAGCAAACGAGGTCAATGCCATGACAGCATTTGATATAAACATACTAGACAAGTCGCTCGGTGAGATTGCTCGTGACCTCCCTGGCGCAAGCAGAGTGTTCTTCAGCCACGGCATGAACTTCTGCTGCAAGGGACATCAAGCCCTGGCTACCAGTATCCAGGAGAAGAATCTTGATGTTGAAGAAATTCTTTCTCAACTCAATCAGCTGATTCCAGCCGAGGCGGCGGAATTTAGTGAAAAATTTGTACCCAACGATGAACTAATCAACCACATTTTGGAACGTTACCACCAGGTTCATCGTGAGCAGCTACCTGAGCTGATTCGGTTGGCACAGCGCGTTGAATCGGTTCACGGCGACAACCCTGATTGCCCACATGGCCTTGCCAGCTTTTTAATTCATGTAGAAGAAGAAATGGAAGCACACATGCAGAAGGAAGAGCAGATTCTGTTCCCAATGATTCAGCGTGGCATGGGTGGTCTGGCAAAAAGCCCTGTCGCTGTCATGCGCATGGAGCATGATGACCATGGCGAATCTTTGACGCGACTCGAAGAGCTTACACACCATTTCCAGTTACCGGCAGATGCCTGTAATACCTGGCAAGCATTGTACACCGGCCTTGCCGCCTTCAAGGAAGATCTGATGAACCATATTCACCTCGAAAACAACATTTTATTTGAACGTATTGATAACTACCTTGGAGGACACTAACTATGGGTAAATATCGCAAACTCTGGTTTACCCTGATAGGTATCTTAGCGGTTACCTTCACTATCCTCGGCTATTTTGGACGTGAAGTGTACCGCGAAGCGCCCCCTATCCCAGAGCAATTTGTAACAACTGATGGGCGCGTATTAATGACTCATGATTCTATTCTTGATGGCCAGACTGCCTGGCAATCAATTGGCGGTATGCAATTAGGATCGATTTGGGGTCATGGTGCTTACCAAGCTCCTGACTGGACAGCAGACTGGCTACACCGCGAGTTGGAAGCCTGGTTGGAAATGGCTGCACTGGAAGATTTCGGTATGCCATATGCGGAGCTAAGCGGCGAACAGCAACAAACTTTGCAGTATCGCTTAAAGCAGGATTATCGGACTAATACCTATGATGCAGAAACTGGCAACGTGACTGTTTCAGAGCGTCGTGCCAAAGCTATTGCCGAGGTTGGTGCTTACTATCACAAGTTATTCAGTGACGATCCTGAGTACAGAGAACGTCGCAATAACTACGCGATGAAAGAAAACACTTTGCCAAAAGCAGAGCGTCGAGAAGTTATGAACCAGTTCTTCTTCTGGACCGCGTGGGCCGCTGCAACCAATCGTCCTGGCAGCGAAGCAACTTACACTAACAACTGGCCACATGAACCATTGATTGATAACAAACCAACATCTGAAAATATTGTCTGGTCTATCATCAGTGTGATTCTGTTAATTGGTGGTATCGGTGGTTTGGTTTGGGGCTGGGCATTCATGCGCAAAGAAGAAGAACATGAACCTGATGCTCCTGCACAGGATCCGATTACTACTTTCAAACTGACTCCATCGCAAAAAGCTTTGGGTAAATACTTGTTCGTTGTGGTTGCGCTTTTTACTCTACAAGTACTGTTGGGCGGCTTCACAGCTCACTACACTGTAGAAGGACAAGGCTTCTACGGCATCGAAACCTCTAAGTGGTTCCCTTACTCATTAGTTCGTACCTGGCACATTCAGGCGGCTATGTTCTGGATTGCGACTGGCTTCCTGGCCGCAGGTCTATTCCTGGTACCTATTATCAATGGTGGTAAGGATCCCAAATATCAGAAAATCGGCGTCAACATTCTGTTCTGGGCATTGGTTGCTGTAGTTGCCGGAACCTTCATTGGTAACTACCTTGCGATTGCACAAATCTTACCTGAGAACCTCAGCTTCTGGTTAGGTCATCAAGGTTATGAGTATGTTGATCTGGGTCGTTTATGGCAGTGGGGTAAATTCCTCGGTATCGTCTTCTGGTTGTTCTTAATGTTGCGTGGTATTGCACCAGCATTGAAAAAAGCCGGTGACAAAAACCTACTGGTACTGTTAACCGCATCAGTGGTTGCCATTGGCTTATTCTACGGTGCAGGCTTCTTCTACGGTGAGAGAACTCACATCTCTGTGATGGAATTCTGGCGCTGGTGGATCGTGCACTTGTGGGTTGAAGGCTTCTTCGAAGTATTCGCTACAGTATCATTGGCCTTTATCTTCCACAGCATGGGCCTGGTCGGTCGTTCAACTGCAACCGCAGCCAGTTTAGCTTCTGCGTCATTGTTCCTGCTTGGCGGTGTACCGGGTACATTCCACCACTTGTACTTCGCAGGTACTACAACTCCGGTAATGGCAGTAGGCGCGACCTTCTCTGCGCTTGAAGTTGTACCTTTGATTGTGCTCGGTTACGAGGCATGGGAAAACTATCGTCTGAAAAACCGCGCTGCCTGGATGGATAGAATTCGCTGGCCATTAATGTGCTTCGTAGCGGTCGCCTTCTGGAATATGTTTGGTGCCGGTGTGCTTGGCTTCATGATTAACCCACCAGTATCTCTATACTATGTACAAGGTTTAAACATGACTCCAACTCACGCTCACGCAGCACTGTTTGGTGTCTACGGATTCCTGGCGCTCGGCTTCGTCCTCTTGATTCTGCGCTACATCCGTCCACACATGGTGTTCGATGAAAAGCTAATGAGAACCGGTTTCTGGTGGCTCAACATTGGTCTGGTCATGATGTTATTAACCAGCTTGCTTCCAGTTGGCCTACTCCAGTTCTACGCAAGTGCCAGCGAAGGTTTCTGGTATGCACGTAGCGAAGCTTTCATGCAAAGCGACATCCTGTATACCTTGCGTTGGGTGAGAACTATCGGTGACGTGGTCTTCATCGTCGGTGCTCTGGCAGTAACCTGGCAAGTCATTAAAGGGTTGCGTGAACCAGCCCATGGCACTCAACCAATCGGTGTACCGGTTAAAGAAGGTGCGTAACCGACTGACAGATTCACTTTAATAACCATAACATTGCCCCGAAACAATTGAGGTGCCGAAAGGCACCTCTTTTTTTGATCGAAATTTACAAGATTATTTAAGCCAAATGCTCAGCGTGAAACTTTAAGTGCTGTTCAATGAAGCTGGCAATAAAGTAATAGCTGTGATCATATCCTTGATGGATTTCGAGAATGAGAGGGTAATTTTTTTTGCGGGCAACAGCTTGCAATGTTTCTGGTTTAAGCTGCTCGGTTAAAAACTGATCGGCATCGCCCTGTGACACCAGCATGGGGATTTGCTTTTCGGCCTGTTCTAGCAGAAAACAGCTATCATATTGTTGCCACTCCTGCTCATCAGAACCCAAATAGGCGGTAAAGGCTTTTTTTCCCCAGGGGCAATTCATGGGGTTAACGATGGGGCTAAATGCGGAAGCTGAAACAAACATATCCGGATTACGCAAAGCAATCATCAGCGCGCCATGTCCACCCATCGAATGTCCGAGAATGGCTTTCTTATTGTTTACTGAAAAGTTGCCCTCGATAATCTGAGGTAGTTCGCGAGTAACATAGTCATACATCTGATAGTGCTTTGCCCACGGCTCCTGTGTGGCATTAACATAAAAGCCCGCGCCCTTACCGAGATCGTATCCCTCATCATCAGCCACATCGTCACCGCGCGGACTGGTGTCTGGCGCAACGATCATCATGCCTAGTTCTGCCGCCATGCGATGCGCGCCAGCCTTCTGCATAAAGTTTTCATCGGTACAGGTCAGCCCGGAAAGCCAGTATAAAACGGGCACATTTTTTCCCTGCTCCATCTGAGGTGGCAAATAAACGGCAAAACGCATTTCACAATTCAACACTGAAGAAGTATGGGTAAATTGTTTATGCCAACCGCCAAAACTTCGATTCGCTGAAATTTCATTAATACTCATACTGGCTCCTAGTAATGAATCACGCTACGAATACTCTTGCCTTCATGCATCAGGTCAAAAGCTTCGTTAATATCTTCAAGCGGCATGGTATGAGTAATGAAGTCATCCAGCTTGAACTCACCAGCAAGATAACGCTCAACATAATCGGGTAGCTCAGAACGACCTTTCACGCCACCGAAAGCGGTTCCTTTCCACACACGACCAGTTACCAACTGGAATGGACGGGTTGAGATTTCCTGACCTGCACCAGCGACACCAATGATCACCGACTCACCCCAACCTTTATGACAACACTCCAGCGCTGAACGCATCACATTAACGTTACCGATACACTCGAAAGAATAATCCACGCCACCATCGGTCATCTCGACAATTACTTCCTGAATCGGCTTGTCATAATCTTTTGGATTGACGCAATCGGTGGCACCCAGCTTTTTAGCCAGCTCAAATTTAGATTCGTTAATATCAATCGCTATTATTCGACTGGCCTTCGCCATCACAGAGCCAATCACTGCGGACAGGCCAATACCACCCAATCCGAAAATAGCGACCGTCGCGCCCTCTTCAACTTTTGCAGTATTCATAACCGCGCCCATGCCGGTTGTCACACCACAACCCAGCAAGCAAACTTCTTCAAGTGGTGCTTTAGGATTAACTTTAGCCAGAGAGATTTCAGGAAGAACGGTGTATTCGGAGAAAGTCGATGTACCCATATAATGATAAATCGGTTGGCCATTTATTGAGAAACGCGTAGTACCATCCGGCATCAAACCTTTACCCTGAGTTTCGCGAATTTTCTGGCACAGATTAGTTTTGCCAGACAAACAGAACTTACACTCACCGCATTCCGGGGTGTACAAAGGAATCACATGATCACCCGGCTTAACGCTGGTCACACCTTCACCGACCGACTCAATAATGCCGCCACCTTCATGCCCAAGAATACTTGGAAATACGCCTTCAGGATCATCGCCTGACAAGGTGAAAGCATCAGTATGGCACACTCCTGTGGCCACAATTTTAACTCTGACTTCGCCTTTCTGCGGTGGCTGCACCTCAACTTCTTCAATTGACAAAGGCTTACCAGCCTCCCAGGCCACAGCGGCTTTACACTTAATCACTTCGTTCGACATAAGACTTTCCTTAATGAATCAATTTGATTACCAAACCTTACAACAGTACTCAATAATTGCAATCGAAGCTGTCTGTTCGGTCATAAATAGTGACTATTAATTAAAAGCATAATTTAGCATTGAGCCGTGAAATTAATGTAAGCGGATAGCCATGATTAGCACTGGCATGGATTTTATATACATATTTGGTTAAAGTTGGTTCTATTATCAGTCAGCACAATTCAATAAAAGCTCTATGGAAAAATACGAAGATCTTCTTGTCTCCCTGCGTAAAATCATTCGCTCCAATGATCTCTATTCCAAAGAGCTTGCCAAGAAAGCCGGTGTCACTGGCCCACAACTTCTGATACTGAAACAAATCAGCCGCACCAATGGTATCTCGCCCAAAGAACTGGCTGAAACACTGAATTTAAGTCAGGGCACTATCACCAGCATTATTGACCGAATGCAGGATCGCGAACTGGTCACACGCATCAGAAGCCAAACCGACAAGCGTCGCTTTAACCTATCATTAACCGAGAAAGGCCAGGCTCTATTGGAATTAGCACCACCACCGATGCAGGATTATTTCATCGAACGATTTAATCGATTGGAAGACTGGGAGCAGACACAACTCCTGGCCGCCTTTCAACGCGTCGCCAGCATGATGAATGCACAGGACATCGATCAACAGACGAATATAGAGCAGTAGAGGGTGCGAAAAAGTAATTTACTGATGTCTTCAAACTTATTCTTGATTTTCCGCCAACCTTAGCTCATGCGTTTTTTCATCAATTATATTATGCAGTATTTCAAGATTTTCTTGCCCAACAATTAACCACTTTTTATTTTTTTTAAGTTTGATTTGGTAGGCTATTTGTCTTTTATTCAATTCTTCAATGACAGCCTCATGAAGACCAGGCATTCCTAGATAGATCGAGCCAGCGGGGAACTCTCTTAAACCAATACCCCTTATTGTTTCATTCACAAGCTCCATATCACCTGAATCGCAGTGAAGCTTTTGCTTTACAAGGTTGCAATTGGCACCATTATTTTCAAGCTCAACTAATACACTTTTCTTATCATAGTGATCAGCTAGCTCAATAACTACAGTGTTAACTTCGCCTTTACATGCGCTTAATATAATTATTAATAAGATTAAACAATATTTTTTATACATATTACTTTCTCATCGCTAAAATTCTTAAGGTGCGTCACGACGCACCCTACTCTTGCTAGCTTTTTAGTGTTGCTCTTCAATTTTTTATTTCCTTCTTTATGTCATTAACAATTTTTCGTAAGTCTCCCCAAGTATCATCTCCTCCAGAAGCCTCTAGAACAAAAGTCGAATATGTAGAAGAAAGATCTTTGTACTGCCGTATATTAGTTTCCTCCATTAACTTCCGCCCTGGAATTTGGGAGGAATCCAGTGGCAGCCCCACTCTATCGTTTAATATGTCTTCAATAAGTTCTTCTAGAGCTGTAGCTAGTAACTTCACCTCTGGGTCTGAAGAATACTTCTCTATCAACCTTTTTAGACTCAAAGCACATTCTTTTAACAAAATTATGTCCATAGTTCACCTATCACTTACTATAATCATAAATAGTTTGCAGATATTCAGGTTTACTGAACATATCTCTGTTTGGAATTAGCATTAGGTAAGCCCCTCCCTTTGTTTTAAATAATCTATTGAGCTCACTTGTAGGGGCAATTTATGATTCAAAAGCAATAGCTCCTTCCTTTGGTTCAATTTTGTATCATCAACAAGTTTTGAACACCTACAAACTTTTAGCAAAGATTACCAGACAATGGTCATCACCAATAGCTATTTATTCTGAACAAACAATTTCTTCTGTACTTTAATTTTTACGTTCGAAAATAAAAACGACAGCCTAAGTAGCTGCCGTTTCAGATTTATCAATTGCTTATCGTTTTTAAGCAACCCACCCTAGTTCATGGGCTTTGGCGGCGGCCATTTTCGGCACGTCGTTTTCAATGAAGTGGTGATGTAATAGTTGAACGCCAAGTACGTGGTTGAGGATGGCATCCATCTGTACTTTATCTTCACGCGGCACTGTTGGATCATCATTCTTCTTGATCATATCCTGTAGTGCACCGTAATCAATCAAGCCTGCTGCAGCGACTTTTTCTTCGCTGGCGAACTCTTCCATCAGTTCCATCAGGGCATTCCATTTTTTCTTGTCGGTATGCGCTGGCGGTGCCATAAAGGCGAACTTCTGACGTTTGTATAGGGTTTCTGGTAGCAAGCCTTTCATCGCTTCTTTCAAGACGTATTTCTCTACCGGGCCTTTGATTCGCATTTGTGGCGGAATATTTACCGCGTAGGCTGCCAGATGATGGTCGAGGAACGGTGGACGCGCTTCCATCGAGTTAGCCATATCAACACGATCACCACCCCAGGTCAGGATCTGACCTTCGAGCATGGTTTTAATCCAGACGTATTGCGCCTTATCCAGTGGATGACGACCTTCCAGCTGATTTTCATCAAACTGTTCAGCCATTGCAGTACCTGGATCATAATCGCTGATATTAGCCTGATGGTCTTTGCTCATTAACTGACGCGCGAATCCATCACAGCCCATCCAGTTTTGAATACAGGTTGGCGTAAAGCCG
The DNA here is from genome assembly GCF_000374105.1 of Kangiella aquimarina DSM 16071. Lineage (GTDB taxonomy): Bacteria > Pseudomonadota > Gammaproteobacteria > Enterobacterales > Kangiellaceae > Kangiella > Kangiella aquimarina. Next base: position 965,177 of record NZ_KB893650.1, on the reverse strand, counting down.
ACTTTGGCATCTATCGCTTCGGAGCGGAAAGCTTCGCGTGGCAACATGGCACCCTTGAATAGTTTGTTGGATTCGGCCAGTGTTGATTGCATTTCTTTGCGCAGGTTTTCTGGCAGATCATCCAGCCCATACAGGAACATGTCATTACGGAAGGCAGGGTAACCCGCAAATAATTCATCACTACCCTCGCCCGTCAAGACCACTTTATAGCCCTGCTCACGAACCTTCTGACTCATTAACAATTTGGCAACGCCTAGCGTGTTGTAGATAGTTCTTTCGGTATGCCAGATGGTTCGTTCAAAATGGTCATACAAGTGTTCCGCAGAGAGTGGCAGAATGATTTGTTCTGCGCCTGTCATCTCCGCCATTTCGCGGGCAATCGGTGTTTCATCATAATCAGCATCATCAAAGCCAATGGTGAAAGCTTTCACCGGATCCTGACGCACCGAGGCAGACAAGCCAAGAATCGAACAGGAATCGATACCGCCTGACAAATAAGCACCAACAGGAACATCAGCATTAAGACGATGTTGTACCGCTTCTAAAAGATTTTCACGAACGCCATCAATGTATTCCTGTTCATCTTTAACATTCAGATGCGCCTCGGCTTGCGGGAAGTCAATATCCCAGTACTTATGTTCAGATATTTCAAGCTTTCCATTACGACGTTGGATTTTGATCCAGTGACCCGGAGGAACCTGATTAACACCTTTAAACGCAGTTGAACCCGGAATCATCACCTGAATCAATTGGTGGTATAAACCTTCTGAATCTATTTCACGCTTAACTTCAGGATGCGCGAACAACACCTTTAGCTCAGAACCAAATACCACGCCATGTACCGTTTCAGTCCAGTATAACGGCTTGATGCCGAAGCGGTCACGAACTAGATACATGGTTTCTTCTTCGCGATCGTAAATTGAAAAGGCGAACTCACCGCGCAAGTTTTCGACAGTTTTTTCGATGCCGTAGTGCGGATACATTTGCAGCACGATTTCAGAGTCACTTTTGGTTTGATAACGAGCGCCCTGCGCCGTCATATCGGCACGAATGCGCTGGAAGTCATAAAACTCACCGTTATGCACCATCATGTAACGCTGGTCATCACTGACAAGAGGCTGACGCCCGCGTTCTTCATCGAGATCGATAATGGTCAGCCGTGCATGGCTCATGCCAACGCCAACACCTTCAGGATTGTAATAACCGAAGTTATCAGGCCCTCGGTGATATTGAATGGCCGCCATGTTGACGAGCGTTTGTGCATCAATAGTTCGATCTTTGTCACGATGAATTACACCGGCAATACCGCACATATAAAAATTCTCCTTGGAATCTTATCTATAAAATATTTTTTGAAATCAGGGTTAAACGCTTTCTCTGGTGGGACAACCTCATTCTTAAATTAATGAGGTTGTGGCCAGAGACTATTTAATACCTATTAATACCTATATTACGTCCATCACCATTTCGGTTCTTTCCACCATACAGGTCAACAGTGCCATCCGTAAAAATACCGCACCACGTGCCTGCGAAAAGTACCAGTTGTGAGGGGTTTCATCTAAATCTGTCGACAGCTCATCACCTCGCGCCAATGGATGCAAAATGATAGCGTCTTCTTTTAATGGTGATTGCGCATTGAGTACAAACTTATCACCGTGCGATTCAAAGTCATCACCGACCCATGCAATCGCGTTAATATAAACCACATCCAGTTCAGGCAACTCTTTGTTTAAACGATTGGTTAAACGTAGATTTAAACCCGCTTTTTCAAGCTGTTCTCTCTGCCCCTCTGTGAAAATATCATCATCGGTTTTGTCATGAATGATGACAACCTCTTCAAAAATCTCAGGGAACAGTGCAAAGATTTTGAGCAGGCTTCGAACTGTTCTCATGTAATTAGGCAAGCCAACAATACCGACACGAATTTTCTGTGGGTTATCTTTCAACAACTCTGGGCGCCATTTAAAAATGGTGTAGAGATCGGCCATGGCCTGAGTCGGATGCTCATCGGTTCCGTTACCCGCATTAATAATCGGAATACGTAGCGTCGATGTCATTTCTTTTACTGAATCTTCATTTGATTCACGCAGTACCACACAGTCGCCATAGTTATTAAACATTTCGCCAATGTCAGCTAATGATTCACCTTTCGCGATACCGGTAGTTGAACGATCGGTGATTGACATGATGTCACCACCGAGACGATGCCAGGCACTTTCAAAAGATAAGCGCGTGCGTGTGCTGGGCTCATAAAAAGCACTGATCAGAATCTTTCCTTGCAGCGGTGTGTTGTAACGCTTGGGATTACTTTCATATTTGCTGGCCAAGCGGAATAGCTGCAAAATAGTTTGGCGATCAAATTGATCGCAGGTGATGATGTGCTGATTTGCTAACTTAACAAGCGCATCACCATCTTCTTGAATCGTTTTCAATAATGCTTTGGGGTGTGCATCACCAAAGACATCAGGTTTTGCTCTGGAAAATACCAGATCTTCATCTTTCAATTGGTCTACCATAATTGGTCCTTTAACCAGTCTCTTACGAGTAACACTATGAGGATGATTGGCGACAGACAGGTCACTGCCATCGCCGCGAGAATTAAAAATTGGAGCGCATCAAAAGACATTAGCATGTTACTTCTCCATATTTGCTAAACGGTTCCAGTCAAACTGATCGTCTTTGAGCATCAGTCCCAGCATACAAACAATAAATGACACACAGCAACTGATTAATGCACCAACATAGAAACCGATTTCGAAATACCCAATCAGTCCACAAATTGTGCCTAATGCCATGGCTGCGCCAGCATAAATTCCTGACAACCTTTGCTGATAAAGTCCTAATACAATGGGCCAGATCGCACTGGCAACAAAAGCTGCAGCCAGATTCAATACCTCGCCTAGAGTAGCTGTTCTATCTAAACAGATGAGCCATGTTGCAAAACCCAGTATCAAAATTACGTGACGACCGACTTTCTCCAGCCTTTTATTGTCGGCCTGTTTGTTGATTAAACCTTTATAGATATCTTTAGTGAGCAAATCACTGGTTGCTGCCAATAAAGAATCGAGACTGGATGCCAACGCTGCGAAAACTACGATAAATACGAATACAGCACCAACTGAGCCTAATAGTTTTGCCGCAACCATCGGACCAACCATATCTGCTTCAGCTGGATAAATGCCAAGTGATGGAGCTGCTAAAGCAATGAATCCAGTGACGATCGGAATTGGTAGCCATAACAGCCCAGCTAAAAGATATGCTCGTTTACCAATACCTTCACGGAAAGCCAATGCACGCGACCACCAGACATTAGAGTGGAAAATCTCACCAATACCAAAAAAGATATTGTTGAATAGAAACATTATCGATGCTGGGAATAATAAATTCAGAAGGTTCGGGTGTTCTTTTTTAACTGATTCATAAATCGTATCGATTCCTACACTCTGGTAGCAGACAAAACCAATGATTAGCACACCAAATAGGATGATCAAGGTTTGCACATAGTCAGTGGCAATAACCGCCCTGAGTCCCCCCAGCAGGGTATAACCCACACAAATAATTAAGATGGCTGTCATGCCCAGGTGATAGCTGAGTCCGCTTAAAGTGGATAGCAGAACACCACCGGCCATACCCAGACTGACCAGCCAGCCCAGTGCATAACAGAAGGATACGATTAAGAAAATGATCCAGGCGGCTTTACCGTAACGCACTCGGATAAAGTCACCACAGGTGTAGCCTTGGGGCATTAGCTCTTTAATGCGTCTCGCCATCGGAGCGAACAGAATTAAGCCAAGTGAAGCCATTGTGTAACCGACCATGCCCCAGATACCAAACTGATAAGTCATCTGCGGTGCTACCAGAGTCGTATTACTGGTGATCCAGGTTGCCATCGCCGTTGCCGAAGCAAAGGCAAAGCCCACATTACGTCCGGCCAGCATGAAGTCATCCAGGTCTTTGTTTTTTCGGCCTAACCACCAGCCGAAAAAGATCCAGATCACACCAAAAGCCACCAACAGGCTTGCCGCCATCGTTATTGAAATAGGATTAAAGTCCATGAGTTAGTCTTCTGTTGAAGTCTCTTTTGATCGAAAAGCTCTAGAAATCATGTAACCAATAAGAATAGCGAACATTAGCGCGCCAATACCAAATACCAACCACACTCGCTCGAACGGATGATGTTTAATGGTCACTTTGGCTACATTGCTTAAGACGTTCTGCTGTTCATCAAGCAGACGGAGGAAGTAGGTCCCATCATCGTACCCCGTCAGGTGAATCTTATCCTGATAGGTAATATCCAGCAGCTGCAACTCAGGCGTGAAGCCTTCATTGGTTGCCAATTGAAGATACTTGGGAGCTTTATAAGCAGAGTCTGTTAAGACTTGCTCGTCTTCACTTTGATTTGTAGTCAAACTATTCCATTCGACACTGAAGTAACCAGCGTCCGAACTTTGCTCTTGTGGCGTAAGCTCAAACTCACAAGCACTTCCTTCGCAACTCGAAGAAATTGCTGAATTACTGAATGTGACGATGGAAAAAATGACCGCAATCAGGTGTAAGGCCATAAAAGTTATGCTGTCTTTGCAAAGACAAGCCACTTTAGCAAAGCTTTGTATTCAAATCAAATTGGCTGTATGAAGTTTAAACAATTACAATAGGTTACTAAGATTTGGTAGGGTATAAGCAATAACTCAAAAGGAGGATAGCTTATCTATTCCGTCAATATTGAACGAATTGAAAAAGATTTATACGAACTAGCCAACTTTGGTTTTAACCCAAAAGACAAAGGCATCTATCGCCAGGGTTTGACCGATGTGGATATGCAGGCTCGCCGTTGGGTCATGGAGCAGTTCGAAGCCAATGGCCTGAAAACTCACATGGATGGCGTCGGTAATGTCTGTGGCCGGTTAGGCGATCCTGATAAGCCTGCCATTATTATTGCCTCGCACCTCGACTCAGTTCCAGCAGGTGGTATGTTTGATGGGACTTTGGGTGTTATGGCTGGTTTGGAGTGTATTCGCGTACTCAGAGAACATAACATTGAGCCCAAGCATCCGATTGAAATTATCGGCACCAGTGAAGAGGAAGGACGCTTTGGCGGCATGCTCGGTGCCCAGGCTCTAAGTGGTAATCTCAATTTCCAATGGCTGGAATCTGCACGCGATCCCAAAGGTGAATTTCTCAAGGATGCGATGCAACGATGTGGACTGGATATTCATGATGCCCTGCATTGCAGACGGGATCCCGGCAGCATTAAGGCCTTTCTCGAACTGCATATCGAACAGGGTCCAGTTCTGGAAAAACAGCAGAAAACTATTGGCGTGGTCGATGGCATTTCTGGTGTTTTCAAATGGTTGGTTAAACTAAAAGGGAAAGCCGACCATGCCGGTACTGCACCGATGGATATGCGCAGTGATGCTTTTATGGGTGTTGCCGACTTTGCTCACGAGATCAACAGAATCATTGATGAGGAAGGCACTGATAAAACTCGACTAACTATTGGTCGCGTCGATTTAAAACCGGGTTACGCACACACGATTCCCGGTGAAGCACACTTTACTCTGGTCGGTCGTGATATGAGCGAAGAAGTTATGCAGCAGGTTGCTAACAGCTGCGGCAAGGTGCTCTCCTCAATTGCTCGCAAACATAAGTTACGCTTTGAGTACGAGCAAATGAGCTGGTTAGAGCCAAAATATTTCAGTCCAAAGCTAGTAGACCTGATAGAGCAGCAAGCTAAGAAGCTCAATTATAGTTACATAAAAATGCCAAGCGGCGCAGGTCACGATATTCAGTTCTTCACTGATATCACTCCGACCGGACTCATATTCATACCCAGTGTCGGCGGCGTCAGTCACGCACCTGATGAGTGGTCGCACTGGCAGGATGTCGAACAAGGTTCCAACCTGTTGCTGGCAACTTTATTAGATATTGCCCAAGACAAGGTTTCACTTAATCAATAAACTTCCTGCATGATTCTCAGGTAGCCGACTGGCGTTTGCTACTGATCGCTACCTGAGACAGTTCCTTTCCTTTTTATAACCCTAAATGTGACACCCTTATCTGGTCAGTCCAAAATCTGCACATAATATTCACATCCCCAAGCGTAGGTTCGATCTAATAAAAGCAAAACTGCATCCAAAATACTGACATAGACGTAACAGTAATGTTACTCAAACAAGTGGGGTAGACATGTCTGAGCAACACTCCGATGACCAGCTGCAACTTGCCTGGTTGAATGATATATCGATGGGTAGTCGACAAGCCTTTCAAAGTTTGTACGAGAATTCGTCGGGAAAATTACTGGCCATAGCAACCAAGTTGCTAGGGCGTAAGGATTTGGCGGAAGAAGTTTTGCAAGAAGTTTACATCAAAGTTTGGCACAACCCAGAAGTGTATCACTCAGATCGCGGCAGTGTGATGACGTGGCTCATAAGTATCATGCGAAATCAATGCATTGATCAGCTACGTCATTCTCAGGTCAAGAGAAAGCATCAACACAAAATGCCGGAGCCTACCGACATCAATCCTCAGATTGATTTGGACATGAATGCTTCCAATCAAAAGCTTGACGAATGCATGCGACTGTTAAAAGGCGAACAAAGACATACTATCCAATTAGCTTTTCTTTATGGGTATACCCATCAGGAAATTACTCGTCACCTTAGCGCCCCGCTGGGTTCGATCAAAAGCTGGATTAGACGCGGTCTTGAGGCTCTGAAAAGGTGCCTTAAGTCATGAGATATCATAACGAAGAGCTCTCAAACGAATTAGCCAAACATTATGTTATAGGGACTATGAGTCCACTGGCACGTCGTCGCTTTAAGAAGCTGATGGTTAAACATAGCCACCTTCAGCAGGCCGTATGGCATTGGGAGCAGATTTTAAATCCCATGGCTGAAGAGCTGAAGCCAATCACTCCAGATTCACAGGTTTGGCAAAGCATCACTGCAAGACTGGGCTGGAACAGCAAAGGTAAAGTTTCTTCCGGCTCGTGGTGGACAATATCAGGCTGGCTGGCAACAACTGCATGCTTGTTGTTAGTTGCCTATATCTGGATGGCACAACCTGTTACCCCTCCTACTCAACAACCTCAAGCTCTGGCTGTTCTACAAGTCGAACAGAACCAACCGGCATGGGTTGTCCAAAAGACTGGCAATACCTTAACAGTAAGTGTTAGCTCCCTTCCGGATATTCAACCGGATCAGGACTTTGAGTTGTGGATGCTTCCAGCTAACGGTCAGGCACCTATTTCCCTCGGCTTATTACCAGAATCAGGAAATAAGACCTTATCCGTTCCCGCTCAGCTTAAGGATTTAGTCCAGTCAGGGCTTGCGGTCAGTATCGAGCCTGAAAATGGTTCACCTACCGGCGCACCAACCGGTCCGATTATTCTGACTGCACAGTGGATTCAGATTACCGGATAGAAACAAGCGGTTAGATCTAAAAAGTTAATATAATCAATTGGATGTAAATATTTATATTTTTTTTGCATCCAATTGAATCTCTCACTCGTATACGAGTTACATACACAAAAAAGGTAGGTAACTCGTTATGAAAAGACAATTAATAACCAGTGCTGTTTGCTTCACTCTAGCCAGCACACTCATGTATCAATCTACGGAGGCATCCAGCCACCGTGAAGCCCCGAATATCACCCGTTATCCCACTGTTGATTCCACAGACTTTTATCTGTTCAACAGCTATGAAACGGATCGAACTGGATATGTCACCATTCTAGCCAACTATATTCCGTTGCAGGATGCCTACGGTGGGCCAAACTACTTTGCGATGGACCCTGCAGCTGCTTACAACATCCATATCGACAGTGACGGTGATGCGGTTGAAGATCTCACCTATCAATTCAAATTCACCAATAGTCTTGCAGCCAATGGTGAGGGCATAAAGCTCACTATCGGGCCTGACGGTAATCAGAGACAGGTTGCCATCCCCCTAAAAAATGCAGGTGGTATTATTGCTGGTGATAACTCAGCTTTAAACTTTATCGAAAGTTATAGCCTGACTCAGATTGAAGGCCCTGTTCGCTCAGGAACTCGCACAGCACTTAGCAATGACATGGGTAGCTCAACGTTCACTAAACCGTGGGATTATATTGGTAATAAAACCTTCTCTTCTGCTGCTGATTATCAAGCCTATGCCGATCAGTACGTATACAGCGTTTCTTTGCCAAACTGCGCCCAACCAGGCCGCGTGTTTGTCGGACAACGCAAAGACCCCTTCGCAGTTAACCTTGGTGAAAGCTTTGACTTAGTGAACTATGTTCCAGTCGAAGGCGATAGTGCACCTGGTGCCGGTGATGGCGGTGGTTTCCCCGGTGGTATCACTCAGGATGTTGCTAACGATGACTTAAGAGATAAGAATGTCACAACATTGGCTTTAGAATTACCAGCCAGCTGCCTGGTAGGCGATGGGAATGGCGTGATTGGGGCATGGACTACGGCAAGTTTACCGCAAGCACGTATCCAGAACCCAAATGCAACATTTGAAAAACCTGAAGTCAATGGTGGCGCCATGGTTCAAGTGTCACGTCTAAGTGCACCGCTGGTGAATGAAGTTGTGATTGGTCTGCCTGATAAAGATACCTTTTCAACAGCAGCGCCAACTACGGACATTCAGTTCGCAGATTATGTGACGCACCCAAGCTTCCCTGCACTACTTGATTTACTCTTCCGTGATGCAGTTAATGCGACGTTAGGCACAAACTTTGAAACGATTGCGCCAACTAACTTCCCGCGAAATGATCTGGTCGCTGCATTCCTGACTGGATTTGCAGGCGTTAATCAACAGGCAACTGTTACTCCTTCAGAGATGCTTCGTTTGAACACAGCAATTCCAGCAACACCAGCTGCCAACCAGTCACCTCTAGGTGTAATTGGCGATGACTTGGCTGGCTTCCCAAATGGTCGCCGTCCTGGCGATGATGTAGTGGATATTGCTTTACGCGTTGTTATGGGACGCCTGTGTCATGAAATTCCTGTAGGTGGCGCTCCAACTAATCTTGGCTTATGCCAACCTGAAGATGCCAATGTCGGTACAGCACCATTCACTGATGGCGCGCCTTTATCAGCGGCAGATATTGATGAGCAGTTCCCTTACTTGCGTACGCCATTAGCTGGCTCACCAAACTAAGGAGGAACTCATGAATACTGCAAAATATACATCGTCTATACCCTTAATAGGTATATTTATCCTTAGTGTTCTATTGTTGAGCGCCTGTGGTGATGATGGGCCATATTCAGCCTTTGAGCCACCAATGAATACAAAACCCGAAGCTGTCAGCCAAAGTGTCATAACAGAGACTGATACAACGGTAACTGGTCAACTGGAAGGTACTGATGCCGATGGAGATACTTTGACATTTAGTGTTTCAGAGGATGTTATGTACGGCGTCTTAACTGTCAATTCTGATGGTAGTTTTAGTTACACTCCAGATAACGGCTATACAGGTTCAGATCAGTTTAGCTTTGTTGTTAGCGATGGCAGTGCAACATCTGACCCAGCTGTGGTTGATATTACGATCAACGTTAAGCAGGAGCTGTTCAGTTCCTATAGTCGCGCATCATACTCCAAAGCTGCAACGGATGAGCCAACTGGAGTTAATGGCCGTGAGTTCATTTTCGATGTTGATACTACTGATTACTATCAGGACTTAGTCATTGAAGGAGAACAGTAAACAATGAACCACACTGTTCTAAAATTGTTTAGAAATATAGTACTGTCAGGGTGTTATGCCCTGCCAGTACTTTTAACTTCGAACTCAGTTTATGCACAGAACGAAACCTGGGTTCCCATTAATAAAGATGAAGTGGTTCTGGAATATGAAGCGGCATCTACCACTAATTCAAAAAACACAATCAAGACAAATGAGCGTGTAAATCAAACCTGGGACATTGCATATCCCCAGCTAAGAAAACTACTTTCACAATCAAGTCTTCCCGGTCAAAGTCATCTTGAGCAAAAGGCTCAGTTGTTAGCAGATAGCTGGAATAAACAGTTCAAATTAAATGGTCAGAAATTTTCTGAAAATGATCAAGCTGAACTAAAACTGATAAATGCTCTATTGCTACAAAAAAAGCATCGCTTCAAAGAAGCATTGCAAGAATTACAAGCCATTCCAGATAGCAGTCAGCTTTATGCCCAAGCAATATTAATTGAATCACGCATACATCATATACAAGGAAATATTGATCCAGCACGCCAATCATGCAGTGAGTTATTATCACAAGGATTGCCACTCTTTGCTCAACTATGCCTAATTGAAACCGAAGCTTTAGCCGGTCAGCCAGAAAAGTCCTATCAGTTATTAATCAACTTTAGAAATCAGTATGAACGTAGTTCTGGTGGCGTTCTAATTTGGTATCACCAGGTAGCGGGAAACATTGCCAGAATCTTGAAAGATACCGAAAAAGCCGAACAGCACTTTGCATTTAAATTAGATATCGCACCGGTCAGTCAATGGTATCAATGGGCTGATATGGCAATGATAAATGGCAACTTCAATCAAGCCTATAACCGCTTAAAGCAATTTGATTACGGTAACAGCAAACTGGAGGATGGTTTGTTTGTTCGTCTCGCCCGAGCAGAACAACTGATTGGACAAGATACTCATTATCAGGAATTAGCAAAAGAAAAGATCGAACTAAGAATCAAACGAAGCGATAAACTTCATGCAGCTGACATTGCTTATTATTATTTATACGTTTCACCAGATTCTGAGCAAGCACTTTACTGGGCAGAGCAGAACTGGAAAAAAGTAAAAGAACCATCCGACAAAGAGTTGTTGATTAAGGCCCAGTCTATAGAAGTCGCAGGAGGTGCTAATGAATAAAGTTAAAACAAAAAAAAGGTTTTTTCTTGAGCCTTTGTCTTTATTGCTAATTTTAGTGCTGACATCTATCGCCCTTTTTCATTCAACAACGGGTCATGCTCATCAATTTAGCACCGCTCACGCAAAGCTTGAGCCCAATGGTGATAATCAATATCAGGGCTACATTGCAGTATCCCTACTAGATCTTCAGCAGGCGCTATCTATTGATCCTGATAATGATGGAAGACTTAAGTGGCAGGAAGTTATTGATAGCATGCCAGTTATTGACACTTATCTAACCAATCATATTACATTTTGGCAACAACCTGAAAACACAGTTACTGAAAAAAATATATCCTTAGTAGACAAATCTCCTGCAATAGCCTGTCTTGTTGAATGGTCAAACTCGCCGAAACTATCTGAACTGTATGGCGAACGCCTATTACAAATTTCCTTTTTAATAAGCTGCCCCACAACTACAGAAACCATTTCCTATTTATCATTAAAGTATGGTGCATTTTTTGACAGTCTTAACGATCACAAATTACTACTGACCTGGCTCTATAATGATAATGAAAGGTTTTTCATTATTGATAGTAATCAACAAAAAGTAGATTTAAAATTTGTAAGTAGTAGCGTACTAGATACGATTTCATTTTATCTTTACCAGGGTGTTATCCACATCTGGTTGGGGCTTGACCACGTATTGTTTGTGCTTGCACTGATTCTACCATTTGCCTGGTTGCGATTCAGACGCGGTCGATTCTCATCGACACAGAGCTTAGTGCTAAAAGATCTGATTATTCTAATTACCAGCTTCACGCTCGCTCACTCAATAACGCTCACCCTTACCGCGCTGAATCTACTTTCCATTCCTTCACAGTGGGCTGAAATAGGTATCGCAATCTCGGTAGCTTTTACTGCTATTAATATCCTTACTCAGTGGATTAAAAAATTGGGGGTTATCACTTTCCTATTTGGATTACTTCACGGAATGGGTTTTGCGGGTGCGCTCTCTGAGCTAGGGCTTAGTCAGACCTATAAAATCTCAAGCATTCTAGCTTTTAATCTTGGGGTAGAGATTGGTCAGATTGCAATTATCTTTTTACTTTTCCCTATGTTGTCTCGTCTGAGAAAAACTCAAACCTTGCAGTATAGACTGGTTCCCACTCTTGCAGTTCTCATTGCAATAATGGGTGGCTACTGGGTCATAGAACGTATCTAAATTCAATAAAAAAGCAGTAGCCAACGACTACTGCTTTTTAAATGACTAACGGTTTATTGATTCTGTTTGCTGCTTACCAATACAGCAAGAGAACCTATTTGTTAAGCTGCCTGTTCAGATTCCTTCTTATGCTCAAGGACAGTGTCTGACTGTTTGTCTAAACCTGCTTCCGAAGTACCAATCTCGATAGTTCGAGGCTTCATGGCTTCAGGAATTTCCTGTTTCAGGCTTATGGTTAGTAAGCCATTATTCAAATCAGCTGATACGACTTCAATATGATCAGCTAAGTTAAATTTACGTTCAAAGGCACGGTAGGCGATACCTTGATGCAAGAATTTGCGTTCTTCTTCAGTTTTCTCTTTACGGCCACGAACCGTTAGAACACCTTTCTCAACCTGGATGTCCAGTTCATGACGACCGAAACCAGCAACTGCAATGGTCACGGCATATTTGTTCTCTTCTAGAACTTCAATATCATAGGGTGGGTAACCGTTAGAAGATTGTTCGCCTCGTAATGAGCTGTCCAATAAAGACGCCAAACGATCGAAACCAACACTACTACGGTACAATGGACTTAAGTCAATTCTATTCATAATCATATCCTCCAATAGAAGCAATATATTGTTAATGTTTATGAGCTCTAATCTCTCAGAGACTTAGCGCTCACGATCCTATTTGGGGATAGCTTTTTATGATTTCAAGATTCCAGCTAAAAATATTAGACAAAAAAATAGCCACCCTAAGGTGGCTATCAATTTGTTGATGGTTAAAGTTACTCACCAATATGCTCTTCCAGGAAATCTAAAATCTTCTCGAAAGATTCAATTCGGTATTCAACTTTCTGGAAACCATGACCGTCTTCGCGATAGAAAGTATCATACTCTTTACCAGCTTCTTTCAGTTTCTCTTCAAGCAGGTAAGCATTATCTATTGGAACTCGAACATCTTTCTCTCCATGAACAATCAATAAAGCAGCCTTTAATTTATCCACATGATAAACGGGCGAACGTTCCTTTATTACACCTTGTTCAGAACCAAATGAGTAACGCTTGTAGTTCTCACCTGCCTCTTTATTATTTCTAAAACTATCAGCTTTTGCCCACTGCAAATCAATCTCGTAAGGGCCAGCCTCAGGAATTGAACATTTATACAAATCAGGCTCTTTAACCACAGCCTGCATAGAAGCATAGCCGCCATAACTGATACCATGAATACATACACGGTCCTTATCTGCCAGACCTTTTTCTATCGCCCATAAAGTGGCATCGGTAAGATCGTCCTGCATTTTTGCGCCCCACTCACCTGAGCCAGCCTCTTCAAAGTCTTTACCGTATCCACCTGAACCACGATAATTCAATTGCAAAACCAGATAGCCGCGATTGGCTAAGAGTTGTGCTCTCCAATCAAAACCCCATTGATCTGTAGCTCCATAAGGACCACCATGAGGGAATACTACCAAAGGTAATTTTTTTGGAGAGACACCATTTGGGATGGTTAGTTGACCATACATTTTCAGGCCATCTCGAGCAGTCATTATAAATGGCTCAACGGATGCCATTAGCTCGGGCTTAATGTGCGGCATTGAGCTGGCAATATATTTAGCCTTATTGTTTTCACGATTAAATAGGAAAAAATCTCCAGGGTTTTTATCACTGTAAGTTCTAACCATGGCTAACTTATTATCATCACTGTATGCAGTCATAATAATATCTTGCCCTTTAAAGCTCGCTCTTAAGGACTTATGGAAAGCAACTTCCTTCGCTACAGAATCATCGTTTAGATAATAATACTCAGGGTAGCCTGGCTCGTAAGTGACTCCGATTACCTCTCCTTGAGCTCCGTATAATCCCCCCTTGATGTCAACATCAGAATGACGGTGCAGGAATTTAATTTTTCGAGTCTTTAAATCCAGTTCAAACAGCCCTGTAACACCTTCATGTTCAAGATCATGATTGGAAATAAAATAAAATTTATCATTTGTAAGATTAAAACCAATTCCACCAACACTAGGAATACCATCATGTTTTACAGATAAGTTAAGCGTTGTCCAATTACCTTTCAGATCTTTGACATGTAGCGTAGTGACGTCATCTGAAATATTATTTACATCTACGGGGTCATATTCGACAGCTACTCGCGGTTCTTCTTTTAAATCAACATCCACAGAAACGATTCTTGAGTCTGGTCCACCCACCGGTTTTGGCGAGTCAGTGATATAAAATAACTCACCGGTGTAGATATTCATACGATGTAATTTCACACCACCCTCATCCGACCAGTGACTTTTACCGACTAAAACATGCCGTTCATCGCCTTTAAGTCTTGTAATAAATCGAATATTTGAACGTTGGAAATCCCACAATTGATTTCGTTTGGTGCCGTCTATATTTCCAGCAAGTAGCAGCGGCTCCTTTGAAGCACCATCCAACCAACCGGTAATATTTGCTGCAAGCATTACAACGCGCTCATTGTTAGCCCAAGAAAACCACTCAACAGCTCTCTCATCACCAACATCAAAAGACGATAGTATTTTATTATCAGCGATATTCATAACCGCTAACTTTACTTCTGAGCCATCTTCATAGGTAAAGGCAATATGCTCACCATCCGGTGATACTTTTGCACTTTTGAACTGAGATTTTTTAGCGAAATCTTCGATTGGAATAATTTTAGACTGGGCAGCGCCTGTTACAAAAAGCGCTATAGCCAAAGTAATTAATAGATTAAAAAGCTGTTTCATGACGTTCCTCTAGTCATTGTTCGAATTATAAAAACCTGTCTACAATAAAGTGAATCAATGTATTTGTATAGCTTGCTTTTGTATCAAATTAAGCAGGTTTTATCGTTTATTGTTGTAATAGCAGTCGGAAAACCACACGCACTAGCAATCTGAGATATTTCCTTGGGGAGTGATTTTATTCTTTCTTCTCTGCCAGTTTTTTTAATACCAAGCCTACTGCAAAATTACCGAAGGTCGCTGTGATGTGAGTAGCAGATCCCATCCCGACATCACAGGCCATTCTCAAAGCTCTTTCTGAGTCAGGTTTGGCTTGAGTAATGCCACCATCTGGTAATGGATAAGAAAGCTGTTCAGTCGAGTAAACACAGGGGACTTGATATTTGCGTTTCGGATTGCTGGAAAAGCCATAGTCATAGCGCAAAATGGAGCGTGTTTTAGCCAGCAAAGGGTCATTGTGGGTTCTGGTCAAATCGGCGATGGTAATCTGAGTCGGGTCAATTTGTCCGCCAGCACCGCCGACACAAACGATACGGATTTTGTTACGTTTACAGAATCGAATCAACGCGGCCTTGCTACGTGCGCTATCAATGGCATCGACTACATAATCATGATCTGTGGAAATATAGTCTCTGACATTTTCGGGCTTCAGTAAGTCTTCAATGATAGTAACCTGACAATCCGGATTAATCTGCTGGATTCGCTCCTTTAATACCTCCGCCTTACCTTGACCAATGGTGTTTTCCAGCGCAACCAACTGGCGGTTTATGTTGGACTCGCTAACTTCGTCAGGATCAATCATGGTGATTTTGCCAATCCCGGAACGCACTAATGACTCAACAATCCAGGAGCCGACCCCACCAACGCCAATGACACAGACATGAGATTTCTGAAAATTGTCCAATGCTTTCTGCCCGTAGAGTCGGGCAATTCCGCCAAATCGAATATTCACAAGAAGGTTTGCTTTAAGAAAGATGTCACGATTATAGCAAGTGTTACGTCGATTAGTTAACACACTGAAAGCCTTAACAGTGGGCTTTCTGCAATAAAATGCTTAGAATAGTCGCAACTAACAACCATAGGTTTGAGGGTAAACTATGAAATTAAATAAAATATTAATGGCAACCGCACTTTTAACGACCACAGGCATAGCTTCTGCTGATGTTGTGGGCGTTTATGCTGGTGCACAAAAGTGGAACTATGATATTGACGGTTACGTCAGAACTGGTTCTGAAAATATCGACTTTAACGATGACTTAGGTTACGACGATAGTGACGACAATAGCTACTTTGTGGCTTTAGAGCATCCGATTCCAGTTCTACCAAATATCAAAATCCAGCAAACTAATCTTGAAGGGCAAGGTCGAGGTACTGCCAGTCAGAATTATACTTTTGGTTCCGTTCCATTTTTAGCTGGCACACCAACTGTTTCTAACTATGACTTCAGCAACACTGACTACACACTTTATTACGAAATCCTTGATAACTGGGTAAACCTTGATTTAGGTATTACTGGCAAGCAATTTGATGGTTTTGTAGATGTTGGCGTAGAAGTGACCACTGGCGGTCCAATAGTTTCAAGAGTTGACTTCAAAGGCACTGTTCCAATGCTTTACGGTAAAGCACAGTTTGACTTACCTTTAACTGGCTTTAATGTAGGCAGCACCATGAACATTGGTCAAACTACAGATGACAAAATCAATGACTATACTTTGTATTTTGGATATGAAGGTGAAACAGGCTTTGGTTTTGAAGTAGGTTACCGAAACTTTACCGTTGAGTTTGATGACTTTGATGAATTATCTACAGATTTCACTTTCGATGGTTATTACGCCAGCTTGAATTTCCATTTCTAGTATCAGTCATCTCATACATTAACAATTGAGATAGTAGGGGCGATTCATGAATCGCCCTTATTTTTTATATCTACGGTCCCCCGCATTAACTTCTCTCGATACATCAACGCCATCACCAAAATTACAGCTGGAATCCCTAAGAAAGCAGTGTAAATAAAGAAAAGCTCATAACCCCAGCGATCGATATCAGCGCCACTAAATCCACCAAGAATCTTACCAACTAAAGTCATTAGTGACGTATAAAGAGCATATTGAGTAGCGGTAAACTCTTTATTCACTAATGTTGCAAAATAGGCCATCAGAACACCTTGGGCGAACCCTCCGGCCAAGTTGTCGGCACTGATTACAGCAATCAGCAACTCGTTACTTTTTGGCAGAGTAGCCATGTGGGCAAACAGCAAGTTTGTCATCATGACCAGTAATGCGCCGGCGTAAAGACACCTCAATATACTGACCCGATTAACGGCGATCCCGCCAATAAAAGCTCCTACAATGGTCATAATTAAACCATAAACTTTCGAAATCTCAGCGATTTCAGTTTTACTAAAGCCCATATCGTCATAGAACACGTTAGTCATAACACCCATGACTAGGTCGCTTACTCGGAATGCCATAATAAATGCAATTATCACTAATCCCCACCATCTGAAACGGATAATAAAATCGACAAAAGGGGAAATAATGGCTCGGATGATATGCTGAGAAACGCTGCTATTCTGAATAAAGTCTTTCAATCGTGTACTGGTTGCGGGAACGGCATTCAACAAACGATTGGTTACTCGATGGTCGAGCTCTGAGTGGCCGACGGCCTTTTCGACATGTGGTGGTTCCGGCGACAATAACCAGCCAATTAGCCCCACACTCATGCACAGCGCCATAATTTTATAGCTTACTTCCCAGTTGCCACCAATTTCTGCGTCAGCAAGAATCAATGCGCCAGCCCCGGCAGCTATCATGGCCAAACGGTAACCCATAATATACATCGCTGACGCTGCACCCTGCTTCTTATCATCCACACTCTCAACCCGGAACGCATCAATCACGATATCCTGAGTCGCTGACAGAAATGCAGTTACAATGGCAAAACACAGAATCATGGCGGTATTGACTGCTGCATCAGTTATCGCTATTGCCGACAAGCAGACTGTAATACCGACCTGTGCCACAAACAGCCAGCTACGTCGTTTGCCAAACAATTTATCCAAAAAGGGAATTTTTAAATTATCAACTAATGGAGCCCATAGCACTTTGATGGAATACGCCAGTCCAATCCATGATGCATAGCCAATATCACTACGCGTGATACCGGCATCTTTTAAAAGTAATGAGAAGGTTCCCATAACCAATAAGAAAGGTAATCCAGCCGAGAAACCGAGCAGTAACATGCGTATAACTTCCGGATGGAAGTAAACGAAGCCTTTCACATAAGATTGAAGTTTTATTGTGCTATTTTTCACTATAAGATGGTTTTAATTTAGTTAATTCACGACTCAAGCATGATTTCAATTCTCGGTGCCGGCGCTATAGGCCAGCTGCTAGCCCATAAACTAACTGATGCCTCGTTCGAATGCCAGCTTATTGTCAGCGATACTGATAAATACTCCTCAGAGGATTGGCAGTTCTGCGATCTCGACAAAAATATCAGTTCAAATCAACTTCAAAGCTCGGTTTATTCTGACACTTCGCCATTAGAGTTGGTTTTTGTCTGTGTCAAAGCACCTCAACTGCAATCTGCACTCGACTCCATCAGTCATCGTTTAGGTGACAATAGCCAACTGGTTTTGTTCCAAAATGGCATGGGCCATGAAGTCATCGCAAAGCATTTTGTTGCTGATCAGAATATATTCTTTGCCAGCAATACGCATGGCGCTTATCGAAAATCCAGCCAAAGCCTGGTCTATGCAGGGAAAGGACAGATTACGGTTGGAGCCTTAACTCAACAGTCGTCGCCTCAGTGGTTCAATCAGCTGGCACAAGCCAACACCGGACTTGCGATTGAGTGGGCCAGTGATATCCAGCCCATACTGTGGCGTAAACTGCTTATCAATGCGGTGATCAATCCGTTAACGGCGATACACCGCTGTAAGAACGGTGAACTCATAAAAGAACAATATCAGTCTCAGTTACTGGCGCTCATTGATGAGACCCGCCGTTTTGCAAAGGAAATGAAGTTTGGCTTTGCTGAAGATTTAAAAGCCATCATACTCGATGTCATAAAGCAGACCGCAGACAATTACTCTTCGATGTATCAGGATGTGGTAGCAGAAAGAACCACTGAAATTGATGCTATCAACGGTTATTTACTGGACCAAATGGAAAGCAAGCAATTCCACGCTCCTCATCACTGGGCTTTGTGGAGTCAGTTTCATGTTCAGTATCCACCCTTAAAGCGCCTGGCAGAGGAAAATTCTAAAAGCTTTGATCAGCTTACCTACCACGTCACTCAGGAGCATGGCACTGAGCGCCCCTATACTGGCCAGTACAATATGCACCATGAGCAAGGGAGCTATAAATGCGTCTGCTGTGGCTCTGTGCTTTTTGATGATAAGGGTAAGTTTGAGTCAGGCTGTGGTTGGCCAAGTTTCGATCGAGCTCAGAATAACAAAGCCATCGCCTATCGAGCGGATAACAGCCATAATATGCAACGAATTGAAATACTCTGCGCGCAGTGCGGCTCACATCTTGGTCATGTTTTTGAAGACGGGCCAACTGAAACCGGTCAGCGCTATTGCGTAAACTCGGTCAGTCTGGACTTTGAGCCTGCCAAATAATAATAGACTTCATTGAAGAGAAAAACATGAAACGAATTATTCAACTATCCATCTTGGCTGTCTTACCGTTAATGGTAATCAGCGGTTGCCAGACCAGCTCCTCTGAATCTAATCAAAAGCCAACTATTCTGGTGGGCGATATCAGCTATCCGGATGTTGTAAAAACTTACCCCTACTTCCTGGCTGCTCATTCTAATAATCAAGCATCTCCTGCTGCTATTGAGCAATTGAAGTCCATTACTCAGCCGACCCACCTGACGGTTTACTTTGGGGTCTGGTGTCATGACAGCATTCGAGAGATTCCTGATTTGATGCAAATATTGAACGAGGTCAATAACCCCAATATCAGTTATCAATTGATTTCTTTAGATATGAAAAAGCAGGAACCTAAGGGCAGAGCGAAAGCGAATGATATTCTCTACACACCAACCATTGTGGTTTATCAGAACGATAAAGAGCTGGGACGAATCGTTGAAAAACCAGAGAAAGATTTAGCTACTGATTTGGTTAGGATATTAGAGCTAAGTAGATTAGGAAGCATCTAGTCGACGACTAGATGCTTAGTTTTCTAATGACTTGATGACAGGTTTCTTGTTCAAATACAACTGCAAACGTCCCTGATAATAATCAACCAGCTTGTCGCATTTTTCACAGTCGTCATGAGATGCCAATTCAATGACCTTTAACTGCGTGGCAGTAGCTTTATCAAACTGTCCATTTGCAGCATAGGCCGCAGCTAACGTATCGAGATAACCATGACTTTCTGGATACTGCTCAACAACCTGCAATGAAAGCTCAAGTCCACGCTCTGGATCAAATAGCTCAGTTCCCTGACTGACTACCTTAAGCCAGGCCAGGTTGTTCATTGCCTGATAACTGCCCTGCTCTACCGCAAGCTGATACCAGTAAACCGCCTCATTGTAACTTTTACGGCCTTCAATATAGCCAAAATAAAACGTATTGCCCATCCAGTACTGAGCGACTTTGTCACCTTGCTCAGCAAAGTTTTGCATAGTTTTAAGCGCATCCTGCTTTTGCTGGAGGCTAACTGAGTCATCCTTGGTGGTCAGAAAATAAATGGCATTATGAAACTCTGCTTTTTGATATCCCTGACGCGCCGAACGTTTCATCCATTTGGAGGCTTCCTGGCTATCAACCTCAACCCCGAGTCCACGATACAGCATCATGGCGTAATGATACTGGGCCGATTCGTCACCAGACTTGGCACCTTTCTGGCAATATTTTTCAGCAATCTTGTAACTTTTCGCATGATAGTGCTGCTCACAGCGCTTCACATCTTCAGGCGATGCGCCGCATGCTGCCAGCAATAAAGCGAACAGTCCAAGTAAGCCAAGTTGATAAGGGTTTGACAGTTTTTTCATTAAGGTTATTTACAATGCACAGCAGTTGCTCAATGGAGCAGTATTAACAAAACGCATAACGCTAATAAGGGCTAAAACAGCACCTATAAAGCAATAGGGACTGTATTATCGTTAAACTATGCGTAAAATGCACCCTAAACACAGTAAAACAAGAGGATTTTATGTCACGAAATATTACCGAACCACTTTCTCAGGAAGCTTTAGATACATTGTTTTTCGAAGCCCGTACCTACAATGCTTGGCAGGACAAAGAGGTTTCCGATGAACTTCTGCATAAACTTCACGATCTGGTAAAGATGGGTCCAACATCCGCAAACTGCTGCCCGATGCGCGTTATATTTGTGAAAAGTGATGAAGCAAAAGAAAAGCTAAAACCCTGCTTAAGTGAAGGTAACCTGGAAAAAACCATGTCAGCGCCTGTCTGCGCAATTATTGGTATGGACATGGAGTTTTACGAAAAGCTACCAAAACTGTTCCCACACACTGATGCCAAAAGCTGGTTTGTTGGCAAAGAGAAATTCATTGAGTCTACAGCGTTTCGAAATAGCTCACTGCAAGGTGGGTACTTCATTCTGGCAGCGCGTGCGCTCGGTCTGGATTGCGGTCCAATGTCTGGCTTCAATCAGAAGATGGTTAATGAAACCTTCTTTGAAGGTACCAATATCAAAGCCAACTTCCTGTGCAACTTAGGCTATGGAACGGAAGAAAACCTCTTCCCACGCAGCCCACGCCTGGACTTTGATGAAGCCAATAAAATCCTATAACGATCATCTTAAATAACAAGGAATACCAATGGATAAGAATGACGAATTTATTCATGTAGATGAGGAGCAGGCTCCACAACCGAACAATGGTCAGGCGCAGGTGGTTTCACCTGGTCGCGGCTATCATTGGGTTGAGCGCTCACTTTCGGAAATTTTTGTGCCCCATTTTGGTAAATGGTTTCTAGCTGGGCTTATCTACAGCATCGTAACCACTGTGTTACCTATGTTGGGAGCAGCAATCGCCATGCTGATTTTGATTTTGAATCCGATGTTTCTTGCTGGTGGATATCTGGGCGCAAACAAAGTACAGCAAAAAGCTGGTGACGTAACGCCACAGCAATTCTTTGAGGGCTTTAGCCATACCCGTAAGTTTGCTTTGTTAATTTACTGTGGCCTGTTTGCCTTTATCGGTGCAGTCATAGTGTATTTGTTCGTCAATTCCATTGGCACCGAAACTCTTCAGTCGATTAACTGGACAATATTACAGACAGGCACTGACACTATAGCAGTAGAAGCCGAGTTGAAAGCTGTAGCTGATATATTTGGCCCCTATATGCTTTGGATCTTTCTCGCTTTTGTCGCTGTTTCACTGGCTAACTGGTTTGCACCGAACCTGATTCTTTTCGCCGAACAGAATCCTCTATCAGCACTCTTGAACAGCTTTATTGGCGGCATTAAGAATATCCTACCAATGATAGTACTAGTTCTAGTATTGATTGGACTGGGGATTGCAGTTGGCCTGATATCCATGATTGTTGGCGCTCTGGTATCAGCAATTTTGCCTCCCCTTGCTGCAGACTTGTTATTAAGTACATTGCTAACAGCTGTACTTATGCCTGTCATGGTCGGCGTTGGGTATATGTCATACCGGGAAATTTACCTGGGTGATGTGAAGAAATCCCAAAATACCCTGTAGCAAATACAGCTATAAAAAAGGCTTCCATTTGGAAGCCTTTTTTTATGCTCGCTCTATTTCAGATGACGCTCAAACAGATAGTAAATACGCTTGTATTCATCCAGCCAGCTTGATGGTTCAGTAAAACCATGCGGTTCAATTGGATAAATTGCAGTTTCAAAATATTCGGTCTTTTCCAACTCGATTAAACGCTGAACCAGACGAACGGTGTCTTTGAAGAATACATTATCATCAACCATGCCGTGGGCAATCAACAACGGCTTATTCAGGCCTTCAGCAAACTCAATTGGTGAGCTGCGTTCATAAGCAACCGGATCAACCTCTGGGGTATTCAAAATATTAGAGGTGTAACCATGGTTATAATGAGCCCAGTCAGTTACAGGACGCAATGATGCGCC
Organism: Kangiella aquimarina DSM 16071; assembly: GCF_000374105.1. Lineage (GTDB taxonomy): Bacteria > Pseudomonadota > Gammaproteobacteria > Enterobacterales > Kangiellaceae > Kangiella > Kangiella aquimarina. The sequence continues at coordinate 942,306 of NZ_KB893650.1, read as the reverse complement.
TGCTGCAAACTCGTCAGGAGCTGTGAATAATCCCATAAAGGTTAGGAAACCACCGTAGGAACCACCATAAATCCCTACTTTGCTGCGATCAACGTTTACATTACTGGCCATCCAGTTAGCGCCATCCTGCAGATCCACTACTTCAGGAGTACCCATTCGGCGATAAATGGCGGTACGCCAGTCTCGACCATAATTGGCCGATCCGCGATAATCAATATCCAGCACCACATAACCCTGTTGAGTCAGGAAGCTGTGGAACATAAACTCACGGAAATATAGTGACCAGCCCTGATGTGCATTCTGCAAATAACCAGCGCCATGAATGAAAATCACGGCAGGATATTGCTCCGCTCTCTCTGCATCAAAATCAGCAGGTTTATACAAACGTGCATGAATTGGCATATCAACATCACGCGAAGGGATTTCTACATACTCTGGCTGTGTCCAGTTGACAGACTTGAACTCATCGCTAACCGTGTCGGTTAACTGAGTGGCATCCCCACCTTTTGAGGAAACCAGGTAAAGGTCTTTCGGCTTTGTGGCTTCGGAGTGCTCAATGATGAGCTGAGAGCCGTCAGGTGATACCGTATAGTCATTCAAGCCGCCCAGATTGGTCACGGCCTGCGACTCACCACCACCCACAGCTACACGATAGACTTCAAAAATACCCGGATGCTTTTTATTAGCTCGATAGTAAAAGAACTTGTTATCTGGCGATAGATTGACCGAGTCAACGACATAACGACCTTTGGTCAAAGCATCAGCACTACGATTTAAAGTTTTAGTGTAAAGGTGACTAAAGCCAGATTCTTCTGAGGTGTAATAAATCGATTTGTTGTTAATCCAGCCAAAATCATTGAAGTTCCAGTCGTTAATCCAGGCCTTATCACGCATATGGTGCTGGTTTTCCAACTCTTTATCATCAAAGTCGATAGTCGCAATCCAGCGGTCCTTGTTATCAGCTGAGAAGAGCATGAATAGGGCATTATTGCCGTCTGGGGACCACTGAACTCCACGGTCTGAACCCCAGTTAAAGATGGAAACATTACGGATACCTTCATGAGCCTGATATTTCTTGTCCTGCCTACGCGCAGTATCACGCTTAATATCCGCTAGTGGATCATCTTCAATGTAAGGTAGATCCTCGTAACTCAACTCGTATTGCTCGCGGTTTTTCAGATCCAGCAAATGAAGGGTCTCATGACGAGGTTCATAAGTACCTACTAACGCTCGCACCTCTTGATTTTCAACATAGCCATCTTCTGTGACAAAGCGCGGCATGTTGTCAGACTTACCGCTTTTATCGGACTTGTCATAAGTACCAACAACCACATAACGCCCATTAGGCGACAAACTCAGCGTGCGAATTTCCTTATCTTTGCCCAAATACCAGGGTTGTGGCGCATCACGATCAGAGCTTTCAGCAATTTGCTGTTTACGCTTTTTATCATGTTCACGTTGTTCCTGCTTCTGACGAATGTAGTCAAAATATCGCGTTTGCTGCTGGTCAAGGAAACTCTTGTCCTGTTCCTTATCAGGATTTTCCTCCAGACGAACATCCACCAAATGGCTGATCAGCCCATCATTGAGATTGATACTGTAGAAACTGTTCCCCTGACGATATGCAACACTTTGATTTCCAATAAAAATTGGAGTCCCTTCATTTTCAAGTGTCTTGGTCAGCTGGCGAACTTCTCCTGTTTCAAGATAGCGCACATAAAGATCGCCGTTTAGATTGTAGGCCTTTAGAAGCTTGTTCTGACTTAAAACGCCATTGCTACCATCTCGCTCAAGCAATTCCTTATCACTCAATTTCTTGGCCTGTTTACTTGCCAGATCGAGTTGATACCAGGCTTTCTCTTTATTGCCGACCAGTTTCTGCTGGTAGTAAATGCTCTGACCATCTGAGTGCCAATATGCATTCTGTGGCGCATTGCCTATCCAGTCCGGATCTGACATAACTTTGTTCAGGGTTAACGGCTGAGCCTGTATGGCTGCCGATGCCGCTGTTGATACCGTTGTCGATACCAGTAGTGCACAACCCAGTAACGACTGTACAAGTCTCTGAGGGATTAGCTGTTTTTTCATGGATGGGACTCTCTACTCTACAAAACAAGTGCAACTAGCTTACCCAGCACAGGCCCCCAGTCAAGTTTTGCTATGTAACCGAAAGTTATCCATAGCCGTTTTGTGACTTCAAGTTGAGTTAATCAGCATGCATGGGTAATATGAAACGCACTTTTAAACCTATAACAGTTCGAAAACAGGATCAGATAATGAAACAATCCTTATTAGCACTTTCGATAACAGCGCTCTTTCTGTCTGCTTGCGATGACAAGCAACAGGACAATGCACAGCCTGAGAGTACTGAACAAGCACAGGTTCAGGCAGCTTCTACCAAAACCACACCTGCTCAGTCACAGAACAGCGGTAAACCGCAGAACAGTTTTTTAACTGCCTATGACAATATTGACCTTGAGCAATATAAAGCGCGCGTCAAATTCATGTCCACCGATGACTTTCAGGGTCGCAGCCCTGCAACAGAAGGTGGCCGCAAAACCGTTGAGTTTCTTGCCAGTGAATTTAAGAAACTGGGTTTAGAGCCGGGTAATGGTGACAGCTACCTGCAACAGGTTCCGCTAACCAGTATCGAAGCCGATGCCAATATGGAACTGCAACTGGGCGATAACACTCTTAAATTTCCAGAAGATTTCGTCGCTAACAGTAGCAAACTTGAAGACACTGTGACTCTTGATAAGTCTGAGCTGGTATTCGTGGGCTTTGGTATCGTAGCTCCGGAATATAACTGGAATGACTACGAAGGTCTTGATATGGAAGGCAAAACAGCGGTTATTCTAGTTAATGACCCAGGTTTCCACACCCAGGACCCAGCGGTATTTGAAGGCAAAGCCATGACTTACTATGGCCGCTGGACCTATAAATACGAAGAAGCGGCCCGTCAGGGAGCCGCTGGCGCCATTATTATCCATGACACTGCTCCTGCATCCTATGGCTGGAACGTAGTTTCTAATAGCTGGTCTGGCCCACAATATCATCTAGCCGAACCTGGGGATGACCCAAAACTTGATGTTGAAATGTGGATTACCTTTGACCAGGCACAGAACCTGTTCAGTCAGGCTGGTTTAAATTTGAGTGAGCTTCAGGAAGCTGCCTTAAAGCCGGATTTCAAACCGATGCCTATTGACGCCACAGCATCTGTTACCGTGCGCAATAGCATTTCTAAATCTGAATCACCAAACGTGATTGCAACCATTCCAGGGAAAACTAAGCCGGATGAGCATGTTGTCTACATGGCTCACTGGGATCATCTGGGTATGAACCCGCACCTTGAAGGTGATCAGGTGTTCAATGGTGCGATTGATAATGCAACAGGCACCGCTGGCATCATCAGCATTGCGCAAGCTTTCATGGCGCTGCCTGAGAAACCTGAGCGTAGTGTAACTTTCATTGCGGTCACTGCCGAAGAGCAAGGCCTGCTTGGTTCTAAATACTACGCTGCCAATCCAACCGTGCCCATGAACAAGATTGTTGGCGCTTTCAATATCGACAGCATGAACGTCAGTGGCCGTGTTACAGATTTAACCGTTGTTGGCTTCGGCAAATCACAAATGGAAAACTATGTTGAAAAAGCAGCCCAGCGCCAAGGCCGTGAGCTGGTTCCTGAAGCTAGTCCTGAGCGTGGTGGTTACTACCGTTCCGATCACTTCAGTCTGGCCAAGCTTGGTGTACCTGCTATTTATGCCGGTGGCGGTACTGAATATCGTGAAGACCAGGACATGGCTCTGATCGAAAAGCACAACGCCAAGCGTGGCGAATGTTACCACCAGGCCTGTGATGAATATCAGGAAGACTGGGCTTGGGAAGCAGCATTAGATGACGTAAAAGTTTTCTTTGAAGCTGGCTACCTGTTAAGCAACAGCGGAGATTATCCGAACTGGAACGAAGGTACCGAGTTTAAGGCCATTCGTGACCAAAGCATGCAAAAGTAATACTATTTCGTTGTAATAACATTAAGCCCAGATATGCTCTGGGCTTTTTCTTTGAGTTCCGACATACCGCTAGCACTACTCCAATAAACTGGTATAGTGACTACATAAGTATAAAATAAAACAACTTTACTGAATTTAGCTTGAAGGAATATTAGGTCTTTTGATCTTAGTGGCTCATGAAGGAGGGGCTGTTGATTCGTTTATTGTTTGTATTTTTTCTCTTGCTATTCGGTGCCCTGCAATCGCAGGCAGTTACTGTTGTAGAATCGAGTTCGATCAAAGACACCTCTAATACTCGATTTGATATCGAGCAGATTCCTTATGTATTAAAGGGTGAATGGCAGATCTGTCTTTACTCACCTCCTAAAACCAGTCATTACGATTGTCGCACTATCTCCGTTCCAGATTCGATTGAAACAGCTTTTCCCGGACTTGATGGTTTCGTGTTTTATCGAACTCAGTTTTCAATTTCACGCCAGCTTGAGCACCAGGCATTAGCAATTTACATACCACAGATCCGTGATGCGGATAAGCTCTACATTAATGGCCACCTTATTGGTGAGACTGGGCAATTTGCTCCTAACTTTGAAAAGGCGACGCTTTATCAACGCCGTTATCCAGTCCCATCCAGCATCCTTAAGTTTGACCAGAACAATGAGCTCATCATCAAGGTGTATAATCATGCCCGTCCCGGAGGGCTGGTTATGGGCGCACCGGTAATTGATAGCGTCAAAAACATCTATCAGCAAACAGCGACACAAGAATCAATGCTGATGATATTTATCGGCATGATACTGCTGATTTCTGCGGTCCAAATATTTTATTATCTTGCTCAACCCGAGCATCGTGAAAATCTCTTGTTCGCGATTCTTTGTGTGTTTGAATCGATTTATCTGTTGACCTATTCGCAGGCTGCTCTGGACTCAGGAATTAACCTAACCAGCATCTTCCGCATTAATATGATGCTGTTTGCTATTCTCACGGTAAATTTCTTTTTGTTTGTCTCCAGTTTCTTCAAGCAAGGGATTCCCTGGATCATTAAAGGTATTCTTACCATTATTCTATTACTGGGAACTGTCAGCGTAACGATCCTGCCGATTGATTGGATTTACTACGTTTTACACATCATTCAATTGATCAGTGTGTTTATTCTGGTGCCCTATTATTTTTATATTTTTTATCGAGCAAAGCGTCAGGAGCTGCCCTACGCAAGCTTGATGACCAAAGTTCTGGCTTTGTATATTTTCACGGTTCTGATCGACTTTGCCATTGACCAGCAATGGTTGCCACTTTTTGTAACAGGTATAGCAGGACTGCTGTCACCAATATTCCTGATTACCGTTTTTATTGCCATCACCTTTATTCTGATTCATAAGCACTGGCTATATTACCGACATGCAACTTATGATTATCTGACTAACTGCCTGCGTCGCTCTTCATTTGAGCAACGGTTAGCTGAAGAAATTCATCGTATTCATCGAACAGGCCAGTCAATCGTTGTGGCATTGATAGATATTGATAACTTTAAGCAGATAAATGATGCGCATAATCATCTGGTGGGTGATCAGGTGTTGCAGGCTGTGGTGAATCGGACGCGTGCCTCATTACGTGACTTTGATTTGCTGGGGCGTTATGGCGGAGATGAATTTATTGTTGCCGCTGAAGTATCCGACAAAAAAGATGCAACACAGCTACTCAAGAGAATCCATAAGAACATCACCTCTCATGCAGTGATCGACAAAAATGATAAAGCGATTGATGTCAGCATTACGATTGGAGCTGTAGTTGCTGAAGCCTCTGATCTGGTTACTGCGCTGCAAATGATTGAGCAGGCAGATGATATTCTGGTCAGTGGAAAAGTGAAACAGAAAGGCCATATCCACATCTAACTTTGGCCTTTCTGGTTATTTTTTCTAAAGCTGTCTTACCTGACTAAGTGACTTTTGCGGTGCGAACAATTCGCGCAAAAAGCCTTGGAAAAAACCGTTTAAGATAAACGGCATTGGTTTCACGCCCACCAATGAAGGCTTCTGCTTTTCCTTTGCGCCAGGCTTTTAATATCTTCTCGGCGCACACTTCTGGGCTCATTCCATGTTCCTGCGCATCATCCATTTTGTTCTGCTCAGAGCCATCAGCTAAAAGTGCCTTATATGTCAGGTTGGTTTTAATGAAACCCGGATAGATAGTTGTAAACTGTAGGCCCTGGCCATGCAACTCGGCTCGCAAACTGTCCATGTAGGCAGTTATCGCGTGCTTGGAAGCAGCATAAGCTGAGCGCAATGGCGTTGTAAATTTACCAACCAGTGAACTGACGGTGATCACACCACCCTGCTTACGCTCCAGTAAATGAGGCAGTAAACTTTGAGTAAGCTTCACGGTTCCAAAATAGTTAATTTCCATAAGGCGACGATGCACATCAAGGTCGGTTTCTAACACTTTCGAACGTTGGCTTAGACCAGCATTATTAATCAATATGTCGATGGGGCCATACTCATTAATTACCTGAGCTACTAACGAATCAAACTGCTCGCTGTGCGCCAAATCCAGTTCAACGCAGTGATGGCGATCAGAATGCTCACAATTAGCCTTGACCCGTTCCAACTCATCCATGCGACGCGCTGACAAAATCAGACGAGCACCTTTTTTTGCCAGTGCATAAGCCAATCCTTCACCAATTCCAGAAGATGCTCCCGTCACCCAGACGGTTTTGTGCTGAAATGCTGCATGTTCGCTACCACTCATTTCTCTGCCTATTGTATTAATCAGCGTGAATCATAACGCTATTTATAACGAATATTTATAGCTCCGACCACTCCTGATTTTTGGGCAGCTGATTTCACATCACTTTTCTGACGTGCTATAACCTCCAGACTTACGGAATTCAACGCAAGAAATTAACCAATATAGGATTTTCAATGTCTGATCAGGTCTATCAGGATGCGATTACCCGTGTCCGTCGAATCGGCGAAAGCGCCGGTGTCAATAATGAAGTTATCGAAGCACTCATGCACCCGATGCGCACCATGGTTGCCTCACTCCCAGTGCGCATGGATGATGGCTCAACCCAATACTTTACTGCCTACCGTTGCCGTTATAACAATGCGCTAGGCCCGACTAAGGGCGGCATTCGCTACCATCCCGATGTAAATCTACAAGAAGTTCAGGCATTGGCTTTATGGATGACCATTAAGTGCGCTGTCGTCGGCCTGCCTTATGGCGGCGGCAAAGGCGGAATTACTGTTGATCCGAAAAAGCTTTCCCGAATGGAGCTTGAGCGTCTATCACGCTCTTACGTTCGTCAAATGGCCGATGTGATCAGTCCTGACCGCGATATCCCAGCACCAGACGTTTACACTAATGAGCGAATCATGGGCTGGATGATGGATGAGTACGAATACATTACCCGTAAAAAAGCACCTGGCGTGATTACTGGTAAGCCTTTGAGCCTTGGTGGAAGCGTTGGTCGTGATGATGCTACTGGTCGCGGTGCCTACCTGTGTATTCTTGAGCTTGAGAAAAAACATAATTGGAAGCCGGAAGAGATTACTGTAGCGGTGCAAGGTTTTGGTAATGGTGGATACCATGCCGCTCGTCTGTTGCATGATCGCGGTTATAAGATTGTTGCGATCAGTGATTCGCGTGGCGGCATATTCTCCAGTAATGGCTTTGATGTGCCTAGCATCTACAAAGAGAAACAGGCTACTAAGCAGGTTAAAGCGGTTTACTGCACACACTCTGTCTGTGAACAGGTTGAACATACAGCCATCAGCAATGAAGAGCTGTTGGAGCTTGATGTTGATATCCTTATACCGGCAGCACTGGATGGGGTTATTGGTGGGCACAATGTTGATGACATTAAAGCCAAATACATCGTTGAAGTTGCCAATGGTCCTGTTTTAAGTGATGTTGACGATACATTGCATAACAAAGGCATTCATGTCATTCCGGATGTACTGGCCAACGCAGGCGGTGTTACGGTGTCCTATTTTGAATGGGTGCAGAACCGCTCTGGATACGCCTGGGATCTGGCTACCGTGCATGAGCGACTTGAAAAAATCATGTCCGAAAGCTTTAACCGAATCTGGGATCTGGCTCACTCAGAAGGCCGTAGCATGAGAAATGCTGCCTATACCCATGCCATGCGCAAAATCGGTGAAGCGATTGAGGCTCATGGTACACAGGACTACTTTTCAATGAGGGATTGATACTCCTTCAATACTAAAAAAAAGCCCCAGTATGAACTGGGGCCTTTGACTAACAATATTAATTAGAAAATCACATCGTCATCCATATCTTCATTGACCTTCGAAAGTAACCACTCACGGAAAGCGACGACTTTAGGGCGATCATATGAGTTCTCTGGGCAAACCAAGTCGTATGAGTAGCCACTGTCGACCACGATATCAAATGGGGCAATCAGGCGACCCGTTTCAATATCCATCTGTGACAGTACGCTGTGTCCCATTGCTATACCCTGACCATGACGGGCGGCCTGCAACACCATCCCTGAATGACTGAATACTGGGCCATGATCAAGATTGACGCCAGTAACATCAGCACTTTTCAGCCAGGTGCGCCATTCTTCTGTACTCGCATCATGCAGTAATGTGACGTTTTTTAAATCTTCTGGGGTCTTTAAATTCTTCTTCTGCGGGAAGTCCGGCGAACAAACCGGCGTCAAATGTTCTTCAAACAGCACATCGCAGCAAAGGCCATCGTACTCGCCCTTGCCATAATAGATGGCAATATCGATATCTTCACGTACAAAATCGACTTCCACATCAGAGGCTTTAATCCGAACTTCAATTTCAGGATGCAGCTCACCGAATTCAGCAAGACGAGGAATGAGCCACAAAGTAGCAAAAGTTGGGATAACACAAACGGTTAATGAGCCGGTCGCGCCCTGTGCTTTTACCTGCTCGGTTGCATTGACCAGCTTTTCAAAGATATCGCGAATCTTTGGCCAATACAGTTGGCCTTCATCTGTCAGGAGCAGCTTTCTATTACGGCGAATAAATAACTGCACACCCAAAAAGTCCTCTAAGGCCTTGATTTGGTGGCTGATTGCCGCCTGAGTTACAAACAACTCCTCAGCAGCTTTAGTAAAACTCAGGTGTCTCGCGGCCGCTTCAAAAGCTCTTAAACTGTTGAGCGGTGGTAAACGTCTAGACATCGCCTCTCCTTGCATTAGTTTTTTTTATATAACACATAAAAATATATCGTTTGAACCTGGTCTAACAAGTGGTTAATATTTGACCTGTCTCAAGGAGCTTACTCAGAAAGCCTTTATTTTTAAAGGTTTCTGCAAAGTCAAATATGCATCGAATGAAGCTATTTTGACAAACCTTAGTAGCTCAAGGCAAACACTTTATAAAATTTTTTTAATGCATATTGTAAATATTTTATGAAGACAGTTTTTTGACTTAGCATTGTTTAAGTCCACAGGAGAGGAACTCCTGTAAGTTGGTAATTTGGTTTTAGTTTCATTGACTGACTCCTTTGTTTAGCGAGCGGGCATTAATTATATACCTACCCCCATTTGGTCCTTATGTTCCGCGAATTGCTAATAAATGGCTTGCACCTTGCAAGCCTTTTTTTTATCTTGCAACTTTCCAAGCAATCCGGCCAAAAGCCAATCATGACTAACAATCAAAACCATACCACTCACTCTGTCATCATGGTGCCTCCCACCGATTTTGCCTATAACGAGCAAACCGGTGCCGATAATGAGTTTCAAAATAAGCCCAACCAGGCACAAGAACATATACGCGAAGATGCACTGTGCGAATTCAATGAAATGGTAAATCGTTTACGTGACGAGCATATTGAAGTTTTGTTACTAAACAAACATGCTCAGAGCCATCAGGAGTTACCTGAATTGCCGGATGCGGTATTCCCCAATAACTGGTTCTCAACCTCCAGCGACGGCACTCTAACGCTCTACCCCATGAAGACGCCTAATCGACGCGCCGAAGTTCGCCCCGAGGAGCTAACCCAACTTCTTAATCGTAACGGTTATCAAGTTCACAAAACGGAACACGTCGACAAAAATCATCAACAGATACTGGAAGGCACTGGCTGCATTGTTTTCGACCATAAAAATCAGATCGCCTATGCAGCTATTTCAGAGCGTTGTGACAAATCATTATTCGATAATTTTTGTCAACAAAGAGATTACACCCCTGTCAGCTTCAATAGCGTCAGTAGCAACGGCAAACCTTTTTACCACACCAATGTAATGATGAGTATCGGTGAGCATTTTGTGGTGATTTGCCTGGACTCTATCAAAGATGAAAAGCAAAAACAGTTGCTACTAGATACCTTTGCAAAGACCAAAAAAGAAGTGATTGATATCAGCTTAGAACAGACCGAAAAATACTTCTGCGGCAATATCCTGCAGCTGAATAATAGTAAAGGCGACAAAATCATCGTCATGTCTGACAACGCCTATCAGGGCTTTACCAAGCAGCAAAAAGCTAAACTCGAAAAGCACGGCAAGTTACTACCATGCTCCATACCTACCATCGAAAGCGTTGGTGGTGGTAGCGCCCGTTGTATGCTTGCTGAGAATTTTTTGACTAAGTCTTAACTTAAAACCAACTCAACAAAGTGCACAAAAAAAAGCCCTCTATAGAGGGCTTTTTTAACTCTGCAAACAATGATTAACCGCCAACTACTGCTCGCATCATAATCGCCGTGGCAATCGCACCGACGGAACCTACGGCGTAACCTAAAATTGCCAGCAGGACACCAACTGGTGCTAATGATGGGTGGAAAGCTGCGGCAACAACAGGGGCCGATGCTGCACCACCAATATTGGCTTTACTGCCAACTGCAATAAAGAAGTAAGGCGCTTTGATCAACTTGGCAACTACAAACAGTATGATCACATGAATCATCATCCATACCAGGCCGATAAAGAATACCTGATAGTGGTCAAATATTTTGGTCAGGTCCATTTTCATACCAATACTGGCAACCAGAATGTAGATGAATACGGTGCCAATTTTGGTTGAACCAGCATGTTCAATTTGACGAAGCTTAGTCTGCGACATGATAAGCGCTAACACAGTACTGGCAATAATGATCCAGAAGAAAGCGCTTCCGAATCCAATATTATCAAATACTTTATAAGCCGTACTTCCCTTTTCTACAGATCCTAGAATCCACTCAGGGAAATAAATACCAGCCAAATGAGCAACACCAACTACAGCAAAAGCCAGACCAAGGATCATTTTATAATCTTCAAAGCTGGCAATACGTTCATTCTCGCGCGTATATTTTTCAACCGTAACTTTTAACTCCTCAATACTGGAGTTATCTGCTTTCATCCACTTATCGATGGAATCTGATTTTTTGATCATAAATAACAGCGCAACCATCCAGATTTCAGCGACCAGTACATCCATCACCGCCATGGTGCCAAACAGTGTATCGCTTACTTCATATAACACCTGCATTGAGGCCTGGTTTGCGCCGCCACCAATCCAGCTACCTGCTACGGTTGCCAGCCCAGCCCAGATTTCCTCACCTTTTGGCACTGCCTGATCGGTGATACCGACCCATTCCGGAGCAACAAAGGCAAACAGTAATACGGCTAAAGGACCACCAATAATGACGCCAACCGTGCCAGCAAAGAACATGGCTACAGCACGCCAGCCAAGGCCAAAAATCTTTTTAAAGTCGATGCTTAATGTCAGAAGAAACAAACTAGCGGGTAGCAAATAGCGTGAAGCAATATGATAAATATTGTCAGCGCTGGATTTTTCAAAGAAGCCAAGCGTATTCAATGCGCCAGGAATAAAGTAACACAGCAATAATGCTGGTATGTGTTTATAAAACTTGTGCCAAAAACCATCGCCGCGACTTGCGGTATAAAAAATTAAACCTAGTACAGCCATTATCAAGCCAAACGTCACTGCGTCAGACTGAATAAGAGCTACTTTCTCAGTAGTTTCTGTTACTGCCATTAAAATATCCCCAAAACTTAAATTGGTTAAAATTCGATCAATGTTAAATTAACGTAGCCAGCCGATTTGGCGTAGGAAGTAATTCATTTCCCAGGCAGGGCCAACTAAAAGAAATAGTAAGTCTTTAAAAAATGAAGGTTTTTTACCTTCAATATGGTGCCCGATAAACTGACCAATCCAGGCTATGATAAAGACAACCAAGGCAATTTGCCACAAGGGTATCGACACCACGCTGTCCAGCCAATAGGTGAACCACAACATTAGAATAGATACCAGAAGCATACCGCTGAATATTTTCCAACCAAAGCTGATATAGAAGAGCTGCGCAACAGCAATAAAAATAACGACCCAGTTCACTAGTGGATGTAGCTGCATTACCTCTGGAACAGGAATGACCCATAAGAATGCCAGTACTGTCCACATAATGGTTGGAACACAAATCCAATGCAATAATTTGTTGGTTGGATTGCGGTGACTTTCACTGTATTCAGCAATCCACTCTTGTCCGCTACGCATAGCCTACCCCATATATTGACTCACGAATCTGCCCGATGATAGCACAGAAAATAGGCGATTAGCGCAAGCTTACCGCAAATTCTAATTCCTAAGATTCAAGATCCATGCTATTAAATTCAAGGCGGCCCCTGAAAGCCGCCCTACTGATTTAACAACAATCACAATTTAAGGGGAATATATTATGGGAATGGTCAGTGAATTTAAAAAGTTTGCCATGAAAGGCAATGTAGTCGATATGGCAGTCGGTATCATCATTGGTGGTGCGTTTGGCAAAATCGTCAGTTCATTTGTCAATGACGTTTTAATGCCACCATTGGGCATCTTATTAGGCGGCATGGATTTCAAAGACCTTGCTTTTACCATTAAGGAAGCCAGCGGTGAACAAGCTGCAGTAACCCTGAACTACGGTAGTTTTATTCAAACCGCGGTGGACTTCATCATTATTGCCTTTGCTATTTTTATGATGATTAAGGCCATGAATCGACTGTCGAAAAAAGAAGAGAAAAAGCCTGCAGCACCACCAAAGCCATCAGCTGAGCAGGAACTACTGACAGAAATTCGTGATTTACTGAAACAAGATCGGGTATAAAATTATTTAGTAAAGGAACATTTACGTATGGGCGGTTCATGAATCGCCCATACAAAATTGAGTGAGATTCAAGATGTCATCGCATACCCTGCAAACCACCGGTATGAATCATTAATACTTTATCCCCCTGCTTCACTTTTCCATGCTCAACGGCATCTTTAATAGCTAAGAGGCACTTGCCGTTGTAAACGGCATCAAGTTCAATCTGATTTAGTTGATGGAATTCATCAATCAATGATTCAAGTTCAGAATTGGATTTGGCAAAACCGCCACAATGATGTTCGGTATCAATGTGCCAATTAGACTGTGGTTTCAGGTAAGGCTCTAACTGTCCAGGTAGGTAGTCAGCACCAGAAAACGCCGCAACGCCAGTAACTTTGCTTTGCGGACATGCTTTGGCAACCCCCACTAAAGTTGCTCCAGAACCAGTTCCTAAAAAAATATGATCATAATGCCTATCTAGCTCCCGACCAATTTCTTCAATCCCCATAATCGCCAGCTCACTAAAACCACCTTCACTTATCCAGTAACTATTGGGAAACTGCTCAGAAAAATAATTCCATTGGAAGCTCTGTCGCAACTGGGCATAGTCCACTCGACTGGTAAATATCAGATCCATGCCCCAACTCCGGCAATCTTCGAGAGTAGGTGTCAAACGTTGATTCTCATGAGCTCGTACAAAAGCGGTAGTCTTGAAGCCAAGCTCTTTCCCTGCAAAAGCCAAAGCGTGCAGATGATTAGACCAATTTCCCCCCATGGAAACCAAGTTCTTACAACATTTCTCCTGGGCATCCAGTAAAAGATATTTTAATTTTCGCCACTTGTTGCCCGAGACTACGGGGTGAATCAGATCATCGCGCTTGATATCCAGCTCGATATTACTCTGAGTTAAAAATGGCATCTGAACTTTCTGGCAATGAGAGCTATTTATTTTTAACACATCAATATCCCTGTTGAATTTGTCATTACTATAACACGCAATTATTTTAATTTTCGGTGCGCAAGTTTCACTGTCTAACTCTGAAACACTTTATGTAACTTTTAAGCCAAAAAAAAAGCGCCATCAAGGCGCTCTTTACTAATCATTAACTCTGAACTAACGGTTAGCTTCTTGCCACAACCCTAATTGAATATCCCTTGATAGGTGAGTGATCCAATTATTGTAGTTTCGATGGATCTCACCATTGTTATAGTGCAAGTTCTGACTATCAACATACTGAATACTATAACTGGTTGGTGAATAGGCAATATTGATAACAGCCGTATGCTGACGCAAATCAAGCCTTGCCTCTATCAAACCTCTATTAACAACTCTCGGCTTCCACCCCCTCTTTATTGCTGCACCGATAATCACATTCTCAACCTGTTCAGCAGTTAGAGCAGGTTGCCCTGAAACACTGTTGACCGGTTCATTACTGACATTGTAAACAGGCGTTGTTTTACAGGCGGCAAGTAACAGCAAGCAACTTAATATCACTAATATTTTTTTCATGAATTATTCCTTATTGAAATTATTGTGCACATTTTAGCCGCGCTTAGATTACTAAATATCCTTTGTTAAGAAAAGTATCGCCTGCTTTTTGAAAACTACCCGCTCTCCTCTAACAAAATTAAAAGCAAAAAAACCGGCTCAATTGAGCCGGCTAAACTTATTACTACAGGGTTTAATTTTATTACTTCATCAACTTTTGAAGTTCTCTTTCCGCAATGCTGGCTGGTAATGGAATGTAGCCATCTTTTACCACAACTTCCTGACCGACTTTAGAAAGAACCATTTTCATAAACTCTAACTCAATTGGTGAAAGTGGCTTGTTAGGATGCTTATTCACATATACAACCAACTGACGACCTAATGGGTATTTACCTGAAATGGCATTTTCAGCGTTAGCTTCGTAAAACTCACCACCATCCTTCTTTGCTAATGGTACTGCTTTTACGCTTGAAGTACGGTAACCATAGCCTGAATAACCGATAGCGTTTTTAGACAAGCCTACAGACTGAACTACAGAAGCAGAACCAGGTTGCTCGTTTACACTGTTTTTGAAGTCGCCTTTACACAAAGCATGCTTCTTGAAGTAACCGTAGGTACCCGATACTGAGTTACGACCATAAATCTGCATGTCGCCTAAATCAGCCAGGCCTAAGTCTGCCCAGTTAGAAATGTCTTCACCGCCACACTTACGCGTTGAAGAGAAGATACCGTCAACTTGAGCAATAGTCATGCCTTCAATTGGGTTGTCTTTGTGAACATAAACGGCCAAAGCATCAATCGCTACAGCGATAGCTGTTGGCTTATAACCGTGTTTCTTTTCAAAAGCTTCCAGCTCTTTGTCTTTCATCAAACGGCTCATAGGACCGATGTTTGAAGTACCTTCAGTCAACGCTGGCGGTGCTGTAGAAGAACCGGCCGCCTGAATCTGAATGTTGACGTTAGGGTACTGACGTTTGAACTCTTCAGCCCACAATGTCATCAAGTTTGCCAAGGTATCTGAACCAACGCTTGAAAGGTTGCCAGAAACACCACTGGTTTTCTCATATACAGGAAGCTTTTCATCAACTTTAGCGTGCGTTACACCAGCAGAAAATGCTGAAACTGCCGCTACTAAAGCAACTTTCTTAAATAAATTCATATCATTTCTCCAACTTATCTTTAGTTGGTATCAATCGCTAAGGGGTCTCTTGATACCGATTATGATTAACAGACGATGTCATTATGCTGAGGCTTTATTAAAAGGATATGACTTAAATATGACGCTTTTATGACATCTATTTGCTTATGAGCCAGTAAATATGAAACCAAGTCATACCCCGTTCAAAAACAGCCTCGCCAGCTATTTGGAGCTATCTTAATGCTGATATGTGTCAGTTTGATGACATGTACACTATTCAAACAACAATCACCATAAGTGATTGATTTCTCATAACGATGTATATATTTTGAACAGACAGTTGAGATATGGCAGTCTAGGGAGCAGGAAATAATAATTTCTAGGCGTTGAATGTCTATCTAAGTCAAGTACCCAGGTTAATCAATACACTAAAATTGTTAACGCTTGTTTGATTTAGATCAGAAACACTCCATCGACACTCTCTAGAATAATCAATGGGATCAGGAAGAAAAATGTCCTAAGGAGGGCACAATGAACCAATCACTCTCAGTCAAGCTGTCACTTATCAGTTCAGCGCTAGCGCTTATGCTTTTTGCAAGCAATACTGCGCAAGCATCTGATGATGGTAAAAAAGCTTATGAGGCAAATTGTCAGGCCTGTCACCAACCTACGGGACAGGGTCTAGCTGGCGCTTTTCCTCCACTCGCCGATAACCCCAATTTAACACCTGACTATGTGGTCGAAACCATCCTAAAAGGTAAGTCAGGCCCATTAGAGGTCAAAGGGCAGAAATACAATGCCGTGATGCCTCCTATGCAGCACTTATCCGATAAAGATATCACTGAAATAGCCAATTATGTTCTCAACTCCTGGGGCAATGATCTTGGCAAAGTCAGCGAAGAAGACGTTAAAAAAGTTCGCTCAGGCGCAGGTCTAGGCGATCGCTCAGCCGGCAAACCTCATGCTGAAGCAACAGCTGCCGAAGTAGCCTATAAAGGCGCGCCTTCAACCGTTGATGGTAGCAAAATGGTGGTTACGCCTGGCGCTCCTCCAATTACGGAGAACGAATTCGAAACCGCGCAAAAGATATATTTCCAACGCTGTGCCGGCTGTCACGGTGTATTGCGTAAAGGTGCTACGGGTTTGCCATTAACCACTGATATTACGCAGAAAAAAGGTACTGACTACCTGAAGGCCTTGATTAACTTCGGTTCGCCACGCGGCATGCCGAACTGGGGTACATCCGGTGAGTTAAGCGAAAAGGAAATCGACCTGATGGCCCGCTTCATTCAACACGAACCTCCAGTGCCACCAGAATGGGGCATGCCTGAAATGAAAGGCAGCTGGAAAGTCGTTGTGAAGCCTGAAGACCGTCCTAAAAAACCACAGCATAATTACGATGTAGACGATATGTTTGCAGTGACTCTGCGCGATGCTGGTGAGGTTGCCATTATTGATGGTAAAAGCAAGAAAGTGCTGAACTATGTGAAAACCGGTTACGCGGTACATATTTCTCGCGCTTCAAGCTCAGGTCGTTATTTCACTACGATTGGTCGTGATGGCAAGATTGACCTGATTGACCTCTATATGAAAAAGCCGGACGTGGTAGCAACCATTAAAATTGGTCTTGAAGCCCGCTCTGTCGAAAACTCACGCTACAAAGGCTACGAAGATAAGATTGCCATTGCAGGTGCTTACTGGCCTCCGCACTATGTTTTGATGGATGGCGAAACTCTTGAGCCTAAGAAAATTGTTTCCACTCGCGGCATGACAGTGGACACTCAGGAATACCACCCTGAGCCACGCGTAGCAGCAATTGTAGGTTCGCACAAACATCCTGAGTTTATCGTTAACGTTAAAGAAACTGGCCAAATCAAACTGGTCAACTACTCTGACATCGATAACCTGCAGGTGACTACCATTGATGCGGCTCCATTCCTGCATGATGGCGGCTGGGATAGCACACAACGCTACTTCCTGACTGCAGCCAATGAAAATGACACCATTGCAGTAGTTGATGCACAAGATCGTGAACTGGAAGCTCTGGTTCCTGTAGATCGAATTCCTCATCCAGGCCGTGGCGCTAACTTCATTGATCCCGAAAATGGTCCAGTATGGGCAACCAGTGCCTTAGGTAATGCCAACATTACCCTGATTGGTACCGACCCTGAAAAGCATAAAGACAATGCCTTTAAAGTTGTGCGTATTCTTGAAGGTCAAGGCGGTGGCTCATTGTTCATCAAGACTCATCCAAAATCTAAAAACCTTTGGGTGGATACTCCATTGAACCCTGATACCAATGTCAGTCAATCAGTGGCAGTGTTTGATATCAATAACCTTGATGCAGGCTTTGAGACCCTTCCTATTGCCGAATGGGCAGACTTAGGACCTGGTCCAAAACGTATCGTACAACCTGAATACAACAAGGCTGGCGACGAAGTCTGGTTCTCGGTATGGAGTGGCATGAAAGAAGAGTCTGCGATTGTGATTGTCGATGACAAGACCCGTAAGCTAAAGCATGTCATCAAAGGTCCAAAAATTGTGACTCCAACAGGCAAGTTTAATAACTACAATACACGTAACGAAATCTACTAGGTGTAACCATTAAGCTAGCTGCTTGAAACCTCCAACTCAACAAGGTTTTATCAGCTAGCTTTTTTATGACTGACAATGTTCAACAGACCCTAAAACTCCCGCGCATCAGGGTAAGCGAGAAGTTATGACTAAAAGACCGTTCAAAAGAGCTGGTTCTAAGCTCTATCTAGCCACATTACTAGCCAGTACCTTTGCTTTACATCCAACTGTATTATTAGCCGCGCAATCCAATTCAACAGACACTTCTGAGCAGGTTTCTGAGCAAGAAGATGCAGAAGTGATAACCATTGTTGCTCATCGCCAGCCGCGCAATATTTCGCAGGTGGCGGGCACAGTGACTATCATGGATCAGGATTATATTGAGCGTAACATTGCGCTCAATATTGACGATCTGGTGCGCTACGAGCCTGGCATTGAGGTGGACGACAGTAGCACCCGCTTTGGTTATGGCGGCTTTCGAATCCGCGGAATTGGCGGTAATCGCACCGTAACCGTGGTCGATAATGTGCCAATTGCCGATAACTACAGTGTGGGTAACTTTGCCAACTCTGGCCGAGGTTTATTTGAACTGGGATTAGTCAGTCGTGTTGAAGTACTGCGCGGCCCGGCATCAACGCTCTATGGCAGTAAAGCGCTTGGTGGCGTAGTTGCCATGAACTTGTTAGACGCTTCGGATATCTTGCAGGGCGACAGTCAAGGTAACTGGCTCAAGGCTGGCTACAATACTGACAGCGACCGCTATAATCTGGCGCTGGCAAGTGCTTTCCAACAGGATGATTTTTCACTCCTGATTGCTGGTGCAAAACAATACGGTCATGAAGCAGATGTGGCTAATTTGCCATCTGGTACGACAGCTGATGAACAAAACAGAACGCAATATGCAGGCTTAATCCGTGCGGCACTGGATACCGACTATGGTCGTTTTCGTTTGTCTCTTGATGGTCTTGAAGATGAGCGTCTAACCGATATCAATGCAGTACTTGGAACTGGACGACTGGCCAACACCACTTCAATGATTGGCGATGATAGTCGTGACCAAACCCGTATTTTACTTGATCACCATTTCACCAATCTGGGATTTGTTGATCAGGGCACCTGGCGACTTTGGCATCAGAAGAGCGAAACCGAACAGGATACCTTTGAAGAAAGGCTATTGGCCCCAACACCAGTCAGCCTGGTCAGAGAGTTCAACTATGACCATAAGACTTCAGGAATCGGTGCCGATCTGGAAACTCGTATCGAAAGTGGTGAATTGACTCAGCGTCTGGGCTATGGTTTTGAATTCAGCGAAACAGAGTTAACCGAACTGCGTAATGCATCGCAAACCAATCTTGATACAGATGAAACCACTAATATTGTACTTGGTGAAGTCTTTCCATTACGCGATTTTCCAAAGAGTACCGTTCGTGAGCTAGGCATCTATATTCATGACGAGATTGAACTGTGGCGAAATGGCCTAGTTATCAGCCCCGGACTTCGCTATGAAAATTATGAGCTGAAAGCGAATAATGACCCCTTATTCGACAGTCAGTTCCCCGATGCAAACAAAACCAACCTGACCAGCGATGCCTGGCTACCCAAACTTGGTCTGTTGATGCCCATTGGTGAGAACATGGAATGGTTTAGCCAATATGCCAGAGGGCATCGCGCACCGCCATTTGCAGACGTGAATATTGGCCTTGATATCCCCATGTTTAATATTCGTGCTATCTCTAACCCCGATCTGAAATCAGAACGAGGTTACACTTTTGAAACAGGATTGCGCTATCGTGGCTCAGATACTCAGGCTGAATTTGCTTTATTCCACAACCGTTACAGTGACTTTATCCAGAGTCGTGCCTTCGTCGGTTTCGATGCTGGTACCATGATTTTCCAGTCTATTAATCGCGATAAGGTCATCATCGAAGGTAGCGAGTTCCGACTCAAGCACTATTTTAGCGATACGATTTCGACCGATGTGAAACTCGAATATATTCGTGGCGAAGATAAAAATACCGGCGAACCCATCGCGGAGGTTCGCCCTCCGATGGCAGTTTTTGAATTGAGCTATACGCCGACTTCAATGAGCTGGGAGACACGCCTGGTGGCAACCGCCAGCAGATCACAGAAAGCGTTGTTTGACGCTCGTGATACTGAACTTTTCTCAGCGCCCGGTTACACCAGTTATGACTGGATTACTCGCTGGTTTCCAGCCGATGATCTGCAATTGAGCCTAGGTATTTTTAATCTGACTGACAAAACCTACTGGCGAAATAGCAATGTGGCTAATTATCCGGCCAATGACCCAACCCTGCCTTTGCTGGCAGAGCCCGGTCGCAGCGTGGCAGCTAGCCTTGTTTGGAACTTTTAGCAAGATAACTTCTTAAGTGACTGGTAAGGGCGGGCCAATGTGCCCGCCCTTTTGCTTTCTATGGGCGCGAATCTTCCCATCGGGGATATCCAACCTACAAATGCTACAAGTAAAGCAATTTATCAAAGAATAAAGAGCAGATTCCAAATTACCTAAAGGTATTTCCGTTGGTCACAGTTTGGAATGACAAACCTTAAAGATGGTGTAAATCCCAAAGGTATGTCATCCTGAACTCGATTCAGGATCTGCTCTTGCTTGATGAATTACACCGCCCTACCCTCCAATTTTATGACCTCAATCAAGATTACAACAATCAATAATCCCTTATTTAGCAAGGTCAAACCAGTACCACCCTCATAAACAGGCATAATGCCTACCCATTGGCCCATTATCTGATTAACTTTCGGGCCAACCAGTTAATTCACATCACATAAGGTGTTTCATGCAACAAACAAATCACTATTCCTACGATGAGCTCATCGCCTGCGGCAATGGCCAGTTGGTAGGACCACAAGGCAATCAATTATCGCCTTTACCTTTACCTAATATGCTGATGATGGACCGTATCACTACTATCACCAATGAAGGTGGCGAATTTGGCAAGGGCTTCATCGAAGCAGAACTCGATATTACGCCGAAATCCTGGTTTTTCGACTGCCACTTCAAAGGCGACCCAGTAATGCCTGGCTGTCTGGGCCTTGATGCTATGTGGCAGCTCACTGGCTTTTTCCTTTCCTGGCTAGGCGAACTTGGTAAAGGCCGTGCGCTAGGGTCAGGTGAAATCAAATTCTTTGGCCAGGTTCTACCCGCAGCTAAAAAAGTCATGTATCGTATCGACATCAAACGAGTGATCCGACGCAAACTAAAAATGATAATTGCTGACGGTTCGGTTTCCGTGGATGGCAAGAAGATATACACTGCGGAAGACCTGAAGGTCGGAATTTTCGACAGCGTCGAATCCTTCTAAACCAAACAATACAGAATCTAAGTATAGTATCGTCATTATGAAAAGAGTCGTTATTACAGGCATGGGTATCGTTTCATGCCTAGGAAACAATGTTGAGGAAGTTGCCGAGTCTTTGAAACAAGGCAAGTCCGGTATTAAATTCAAAGAAATCTATAAAGAGAAAGGGTTACGCAGCCAGGTTGCCGGTAAACCCGATATGGACATCAAAGATCATATCGATCGTAAAATTGTTCGCTTTATGGGTGATGCAGCAGGTTATGCCTATATCTCGATGCAACAGGCTATCGAAGATGCAGGCTTGACTGAAGAGCAGGTTTCAAACATTCGTACCGGAATCATCACTGGCTCAGGCGGTGGCTCACAAGGCACGCAAGTTGAATCGGTGGATATCGCACTGGAGCGCGGCGTCAAGCGAGTTGGCCCATACGCAGTACCGAAAACAATGGGTAGCACCACCTCTGCCTGCCTGGCGACTCCTTTTAAAATTAAAGGCGTGAATTACAGTATCACTTCAGCCTGTGCTACCAGTGCTCACTGTATCGGCAACGCTTATGAGCAAATCGCCATGGGCAAGCAGGACATCGTATTCGCCGGTGGCGGTGAAGAAGAAGATTGGCGTTTAACCCTGTTGTTTGACGCAATGGGTGCGCTATCAACTAAATACAATGACTCTCCAGAAACAGCTTCACGTCCATACGATGCAACTCGCGATGGTTTCGTGATTTCATCTGGTGGCGGCATTCTGGTCATGGAAGAGTACGAACACGCCAAAGCACGTGGTGCCAAAATTTATGCTGAACTCACTGGCTATGGCGCAACCTCTGATGGCTACGACATGGTTGCACCATCAGGTGAAGGCGCAGTTCGTTGTATGCAACAGGCACTGGCAACCGTCAAAGGTGATATCGATTACGTTAACACCCATGGCACCAGTACTCCTGTTGGCGACACCGCTGAACTAAAAGCGATTAAAGAAGTTTTTGGTGACAAGCTGCCGAAGATCAGCTCGACCAAATCATTAGCTGGTCACTCGCTTGGCGCCACAGGCGTTCACGAGGCCATTTATAGTCTAATCATGATGCGTGATAACTTCATCGCTGCTTCTGCCAATATTAGTGAACTTGATGAAGGCGCTGCAGGTATGCCAATCGTACAGAAGCGTGAAGATGGTGTGGAACTCAAACGTATCCTCAGCAATAGCTTCGGCTTTGGCGGTACTAACGCTTGTCTGGTCTTTGAAAAATACGATCAGTAAACTTAGTTATAGAGCTAAAACAAAAAAAGGGTGGCCGATGGCCGCCCTTTTTTATGCCCCAAAACTCCAGCTATTAAATATCAATCATCCTTAATCGTCACCTCTGCCATTGTTCTAAAATCTATGACATTTCCTTCTTTCGACTCAGCAGCGGAACCTGGCTCGGGCTGATTCAAAAGTATCGTGGCGCATCGCAACACCGTCCTTTTGTCTTTATTCCTTTGTCTGAGCTGCTGTAGTTCATCAACTGGCACAACTTCTTTTGAAGAACGTTTGAACCATCTTACTATTTTATTTAACATTCGACGCCACCAGCCATCTATCACAACGACTTCATCAACCCGCTTATTATCTACCGGTAAGTGCACAATGTTTTTTGATTTCTCAAACTTATTCATCATCATCTTCCGAAGTGTTCAACTACTAAAAATGAATATAAACAATAGCAGAAAGGTGCGTCGTAATCTGTCGGAATTACCAGTTGCTCAAGCACCTGAACAAGTTTCAGGATGACAAAAAATTGAATAGCGGCCGATAGCCTTACTTAACTTTTACGAAAACGCAGCTGAAGGTACTGCCTTTGCCAAGTTCGCTTTGGATTTTGAGCTTGCCGTTATGGCCTTCTAGGACGTGTTTGACGATGGCGAGACCAAGCCCCGTTCCACCCTGTGAGCGGTTGCGTCCACTGTCCACGCGGTAGAAACGCTCGGTGAGTCTTGGGATATGTTCTTCAGCAATACCAGGACCATTATCCTGCACTTGAAGAATCAGATTGCTATCATCTTCTTTCCAGAAAATATCAATTCTACCTTTGGCTTGAGTATAACGAACCGCATTAAAGATGAGATTGGAGAAGGCACTGCGCAGTTGTTTTTCGCTGCCATAGAGGTTGGTATTGGTATGTGAATGGAATAGGATCTGGTGCTCTTTTTCGCCGCTGAGCGAGCGTGCTTCGGCACAAATACTATCCAGCATTAAATTGATATCAACTTCCTGCTTGCCATTTTCTTCTGCTTTGGCATCAAGTTTTGACAACAACAATAAATCATCCACCAGATGCCCCATATTCAAGGCTTGTTGTCGCATCATCTGTAATGGCTTGGCCACTGACTCCAATTGCGGATTGGTTTCAGGATCCAGCATTTCCAGATAGCCGGTTATTACCGTTAGCGGAGTTCTCAGCTCATGCGATACATTGGCAACGAAATCCTGACGGACTCTTTCAAGATGTTGCTTTTCGGTAATGTCACGAATAATGACCAGTCGTTGATCGTCATTGTAAGGCGTGATACGGATATTCAGAATTATCCGCTCATCTGCGGGAGAGTTAATAATCAGGGGTTTGTTATAATCACGAGTTTGCTCGTATTCGATGAAGCTGGGATGACGCAGCAAATTAAACAATCGTTGACCGATATCGGTACTGGATTTTAGCCCAAGCAAACGCTCTGCGGCTCTATTGAACCAACGAATTTCGCCCTGGTTACTGATGATCAGTGCGCCATCTTTTAACGCTGAGGTAGAAGCTCTGAATTCTGAAATAATCCCTTTGAGTTTTTTAAGTTCTTTTCGATGCTTACGCTGCAAAACATAAAGATGATTAAAAATCTCGCCCCATATTCCGGGTGCTGAAGGTGGGTAAAGTGCCCTGGATTTAACTAACCATCTGTAAAGGCGAGAAAGCTGGACGAGATTCCAGAAAAGGTAGGCAAAAATGACTACGGCGACAGAAGCAGCGGCGCGATCGAATAGCGAACCAATCAAACCAACGACCAGGATAATAAAGGCTAGTGTCCATACCTCTGTTTGCCAGTAACGATTCGTCCACATCTTCTAAGCGCCTTATGTCTAATTATTTTGCCGAGAAACGGTAACCGGATCCTCGCACAGTTTGCACATAGTTTTCTACATTATAATCTTGCAGTGCTTTTCTTAAGCGACGGATATGAACATCAACCGTTCGCTCTTCAACCACTACCTGTTGTCCCCATACAGAATCTAACAACTGTCCACGGGAATAAACGCGTTCGGGATGACTCATGAAGAAATGCAGTATTTTATATTCGGTTGGTCCCAAATGAATTTCTTCACCATTGATCAAAACGCGGTGTCCGGCGGTATCCAGCTGAATATCACCATGCGCAAGTTGCTCGCTGGGATTGTTACCTTTACCACTGCGTCTTAATACCGCCTGCACTCTTGCCAGCAACTCACGTGGCGAAAAAGGTTTGACGACATAATCATCCGCACCCGCTTCCAGCCCCTGTACGCGGTCATCTTCTTCGCCACGGGCCGTTAGCATAATCACCGGTATATCCTGATAGTTCTGATCTTTCTTCAGTTTTTTAGTCAGCTCGACACCGGATGCGCCTGGTAACATCCAGTCAACCAGCATGATGTCAGGCTTAAATCCTTCTTTAAACAAGCTGAATACGCGCTCAGCAGTTGCCGCCTGCTCTACCTGATATCCAGCTTGTTGCATGCAAAAGGCGAGCATTTCGCGGATATCGCGTTCGTCTTCTAAGATTAAAACTTTTGCACTCATTGTATTTCCTTTTCTTCAGCTATTTCTTCGAGAATCCTAAGACCATTTATTCATCTTTAGCTAAGCGTTGCATTTCATCCCAGCTTTTATGACGAACATCTTCACCTTGCACCAGATACACCACATACTCACAGATATTGTTAGCATGGTCACCGATACGCTCAAGAGCTCTTGCCGACCACATAAAGTCAAGCACCTCTGAGATACGGCGCGGTTCTTCCATCATATATGTTATCAGCTGACGTGAAATCGCATTGTATTCTTCATCTGCCTGATTATCCAACTTGGCCACATTCACCGCAGACTCCACATCCATTCGGGCAAAGGCATCTAAAGCATCATGCAACATCTTCTTAACGTGATTGCCTAAGTGCAACAAAGCACCATAATGCAACTTAACGTTAGCGACAGCCATTTCCTTATTGGCAATGGCTTTGGCCATACGAGCCACTTTTTCAGCCTCATCACCCATCCGCTCCAGATCGGTAATGGTTTTCAAAATGGTCACGATAAGACGCAAGTCGCCGGCAGCAGGCTGGCGTTTGGCTAAAACTTTAGTACAAGCCTCGTCAATTTTCATTTCTTTGGCATTGACCGTTTTTTCATTGGCAATAACCTTATCTGCAATATCGCTGTCATTATTGGTAAATGCGTCCAGAGCTAAAGTGATCTGCTCTTCAACAATACCACCCATCGCCAGCACTTCTTCACGCAAATTCTCAAGGTCAGCATTAAACTGCTTGGAGATGTGCGTTCCTAAATGTTCTGTATCCATCATAATAAACCTCGTTCACCTATCTCGATAATAGCCCAGTCCACATCACCACTAACCATAACGACCGGTAATATAGTCTTCGGTCTTTTTCTTCTCTGGGTTGGTGAAAATTTTATCGGTGTTATCAAACTCCACCATGTCGCCCATATACATAAAAGCAGTATAGTCCGAAACACGTGCCGCCTGTTGCATGTTGTGCGTAACAATGACAATGGTGTAGTCATTCTTCAGTTCGTTAATCAACTCTTCAATTTTTAAGGTTGAAATCGGATCCAGAGCTGAAGCTGGCTCATCCAGCAGCAAGACTTCAGGCTGTACCGCAATCGCTCGTGCGATACACAGACGTTGCTGCTGACCACCAGACATGCCCAGTGCATTTTCATGCAAACGATCTTTTACCTCGTCCCACAGTGCTGCACCCTTAAGTGCCCACTCTACCACTTCATCTAATACACGACGTTTGTTAATACCTTGTAAGCGTAACCCGTAAGCCACATTTTCATAAATCGATTTCGGGAACGGATTTGGTTTCTGGAATACCATTCCAACCTTACGGCGAAGTTCGGCAACATCAACACCTTTGCCATAAATGTTTTCATTATCAAGACGAATCTGACCTTCGGTGCGTGCAATATCAACCAGGTCATTCATACGATTAAAACATCTCAACAAGGTAGATTTACCACAGCCTGAAGGACCAATAAAAGCAGTTACTTTCTTTTCAGGAATTTGCAGATCAATATCAAACAATGCCTGCTTTTCCCCGTAGAAAAGATTCAGTTTTTCAACTTCAATAGCAATGGTTTCATCAGCCACTGGGTTGTGTGCCGATTGCTGAGTGTTCTGCCCAGCTTGCGCTGCTTTTGTATTCGACTCTTGATTCAAGTTTAGCTCTTGTGTCATCTCTGTCACCTTTCAGTTGCTCAAAGTATTATCGCTTGGCAGTAACATTACTGCTCAAGCGCCTTATACTTTTCGCGTAAATTGTTACGGATCTTAATTGCTGCCACGTTCAATAGAATAATGATTAACACCAACAATAGCGCTGTGGCATAAACCAACGGGCGTGCCGCCTCAACGTTAGGGCTTTGGAAGCCGACGTCATAAATATGGAAGCCGAGGTGCATGAACTTACGTTCTAAATGCAGGAACGGAGCATTGCCGTCCAGTGGTAAAGTTGGAGCCAGCTTAACTACACCTACCAACATCAATGGCGCCACTTCTCCGGCCGCTCGGGCAACCGCAAGAATTAAACCGGTCATCATGGCTGGGCTCGCCATCGGCAAAACTGTTTTCCATAAAGTTTCAAACTTAGTTGCCCCTAGCGCCAGACTACCTTCACGAATCGATTTTGGGATTCGCGACAAACCCTCTTCGGTTGACACGATTACTACTGGCAAGGTCAACAGTGCTAGCGTTAATGAGGCCCAGATCAAACCTGGTGTACCAAACATTGGTGCTGGTTTAACTTCTGGATAAAACAAGTCGTCAATCGAGCCACCGAGGAAGTAAACAAAGAAGCCAAGACCGAATACACCGTAAACAATCGAAGGAACACCGGCCAAATTATTAACCGCGATCCTGATGGTTCGTGTTAAAGGCCCCTGCTTGGCATATTCGCGCATATAGACTGCAGCAATTACACCGAGAGGTGTCACTACTACTGACATCAGCAGTACCATCATCACAGTACCGAAAATTGCCGGGAACACGCCGCCTTCGGTATTCGCTTCACGTGGTTCGTCAAAGATGAACTCACCGAGCTTCGAAAAGTAATGACCCGTTTTTTCAAGAGCATTCATTTTGTTAGGCTGAAAAGCACGAACCATATTATTGGCAGCCACACTAATGGTACGACCGTCGACCAGTTCGAACACTGCACTGTCACGTTTGATCTGGCTGTACAGTTCATCCAGCTGTTTCTGAAACTCAGCAAAATCCTTTTTACGATCCTGTCTGCGCTGCTCAATATCCGCCTTGGCTTCAGGTGTTAAGTTACCTTCAATTTCCAGTCGACGCTCTTCCAAACGCAGCTGTTCGATATCATAGTTAATACTACCAATATCATCTTTTTCGATATCACGGATCTGTTCGTGTAAGTCTGTGGCTCGTTCAACCACTTTTGCCAGAGCGTCAAAATCGCCTTCATACACTTTGCCATCATAGTTAACAGTTTTGACAAAGCCGTAGACATTTCCCCATTCATGACGCTCAACAACAGTTACCTCTTCGTTGGTGCTGGTTGATTGCAGGTTCTTTAAGTCAACCCAGCGAAAATCGATACCGTACATATCACGGTTACCAACTTTTAGTAGATACTGCTCACGATCAACACCATCCTGAGTATCAATTTCATGGCTGTGAATTTCACCCAGCACTAATTCTTGTTTACCATCCACTTCAAAGGTAAATGTCTGCACATCAGCAGGCCAGAAATGAATCAGACCTCGATAGGCAATCAGCAGCAATAGCCCGACCACCATCAATATTGAAATACTGATCGCGCCTGCATTGAGCCAAACCCAATGTTGTCCGCCTTGAAAGAATTTCTTACTCATCATTCAACTCGCTTAATATTCTCATCAATTCTTATTGGGTTTAGAGTGAACCGTACTTATTGCGCAAACGCTGACGTACAATTTCCGCAATCGTGTTAAACACGAAGGTAAACAGGAACAGTACAAATGCCGCCAAGAACAATACACGATAATGCGAACTGCCTACTTCCGACTCCGGCATTTCGACCGCGATATTGGCGGATAAGGTACGGAAGCCTTCAAAAATGTTCATGTCCATAATTGGCGTATTACCCGTCGCCATCAATACGATCATGGTTTCACCCACTGCGCGTCCAAGACCAATCATCAAGGCCGAAAAAATACCGGGGCTGGCCGTTGGAATAACTACGCGGGTTAAGGTCTGCCATTGGCTGGCACCTAGTGCCAATGAACCATTAGATAAGTGCTTCGGCACACTGAAAATAGCATCTTCAGTGATCGAGAAAATGGTTGGAATGACTGCAAAGCCCATGGCAATACCCACCACCAGAGAGTTGCGCTGATCATAGGTTATGCCCTGCTCGTTCAACCAGGCTGGCATGTTGCCATTAAACATCGCTGATTCAACAGGCTCGCCTAGCCAGAAAGCAAGGAATGTTCCAAAGATGATAATCGGGAATAACAACGCAGCCTGCCAGCCATCAGGCACACGATGCTTGATTGCGCCAGGAAGTTTTGTCCAGGTAAATCCAAAAAGAACGGTAACTATCGGTAGTAAGATAATTAGCAGAATGACACCTGCTAGATGTTCCTCGATTAGCGGTGCTAACCAAAGACCCGCCAAGAAGCCAAGAATTACGGTCGGCAATGCTTCCATGATTTCAACGGTTGGTTTAACCATCGAGCGCATTTTAGGGGCCATAAAGTAGGCGGTAAAAATGGCGCCAAATATAGCTAGTGGAACCGCAAAGAGCATCGCATAAATCGCTGCTTTCAAAGTACCGAAACTAAGTGGCACTAAAGAAAACTTAGACTCAAAGTCATTGGTAGATGCCGATGACTGCCAGGTAAATGAAGGCTCTTCATAACTTTCGTACCAGACTTCATTCCATAGGGCTGACCATGAAATTTCCGGATGCTCATTCTCTACCGAGAAAACGGTTGCCTGACCATTTTCACCAATACCAACTAATCGATTACTGCGAGAATTAATAGCCAGAGCCTGAAGCTTCTGCCCAAAATCAAATTCTTCAAGCTGACGCTCTGAGGTGGTGTAAAAAATTCCCATCTTGCCATTGGCATCTGATGCAATAAAACCTTTACGGCGCTTCTCAATAATAATTTGTGAAATTGGGCTATCGGATAATTTAAAGTCACGAATTTTCTTAAGGTTAAAGCCTTGCTCGCCACGAACCTGGAACCACTGACTAACGACACCATCGCTGTCACCAATCAGTAACGAGGTTTGACCTAATAGAAAAGTCGCCTCTGTAACGGTTTTACCACTCTCAAGTAGTGATTGGCTTTCATGAAACTCCCACTCATCATCAATGTGGCGATAAGCAATTAAGTCACCCTGCTCACTGATAATGTACAACCAGTCCGGCCCCGGCGTGGTTAATACATACTTAGGCGTGAATGGAATCTCAAAGCTATCGCGTGACTCTTCTTCCAGAGTCAACTCTTCAGTCAGGAAACTCTGATCGATTGAATAGGTTACTGTCGTTACTTTCTGGTCTGCACCAACTGATGCAATCACAATACCGTCTTCCCAGCGGCTACCGAATAACCGAGTGATTGCAGTATCAGTCAGTTCAAGACTGTCTTCACCGAAAGGATATTGCAGTTGTGGCTCAATGTGACGCTCGTTATTTGGATAGCTGATTTTGTATTTGTGAGAAAATAACTGAAAGCTACCATCGGCAAAACCGGCAGCCATTAATCCTTTCAGATCCAACTCAGCAAAGGCTGTCGGCTGGGCATTGTGTGAAAATCGCGCTTTATTGATAATGTTGCCATCTTCAACGCTGAAAAAGCCTAAATCGCCACTTTTACTGATAGAAAAGGCAATTTCGCCATATTCTTCTACCGCCATATACTGCGGCTGCGTCTGTTGCCAGCTATAATCTTGCTCTAATTCGACGCTAGCTGGCTTAAAAATAGGAAAAACCACCCAGAATAGGTAGAAACAGATAAGCCCAACCGCACCAATGACGGAAAGCCCGCCCAGGCCAATGCTGTAACGAGCAATTAAGTCATTGATTTTTCTGCGCTTATGTTTACCACTTTGGGTTTGTTGGTCCAGAAGCTTGCGCGTGGTCTCTTTAACTGATGTATTCATGACTAATTAACCATTTATTGATGCAGGTTAGTATAAAGTTGAATTGTTACAGTTATATTAAAGTTCCGAGGAGGCAGAGACGGTAATGTGACAGTGGAGTGTCATTAATATGATGAGCTGATAGTTTGTAAAAAGTTTCATGACAATGACCGGTTTCACAAAGCCTTCGCTTTTCTGTCATGGAAATGTCACAAAATCTCCGTAAAATTGCCAGCGTCGATTAATTAAACCCCTTATTGGAGAAGACAATGAAATTAAAACTAATCGCTGTAGCTGTTGCTACTGTAATCTCTGCACCGGCATTTGCCGAAACCGAAACTTCTGGTAAAGCTGGTAGTGGCTTTACCGTTAAAACTGATGATGTCAGCTTCTCAGTATTCGGTCGTGTTCAATATGACGTCGATATATGGGATGGTGATGCTTTCTCTACTGCTGATGAATCAGGCTCGGATTCTGAAATACGTCGTGGTCGTATCGGTATCTCAGGCAAGATTGCTAAAGACTGGTCGGGTAAAATTGAATTTAATTTTAATGATCAAACAGGTGAGAGCAACATTGAAGATGCTTATATAAAATATTCAGGCATTGATGGTGCAGATTTACTCATTGGTAAACACAAAGAGCCATTCGGTTTTGAAGAAAACACTTCATCTAAAGATATCACGGCTATCGAGCGTACAACCATTACTAACGCTTTATCACCTGGTAAAAACTATGGTGTTTCTTTAGGTGGCGGTAGCAATGAATTCACATGGAAATTTGGTATTTATGATCGTGGTGAAGAAGGTAACAATATCGCAACAGGTTTCTCGGGGCGTGTAACTGCAGCACCTATTGCCACTAAAGATGAAGTGTTACACTTAGGTTTTGGTTATACGCAAAGCCGCCTGGCTGGCAACACTTACGGCGAAGCCGATCAGCGTTTAGAACTTCATACAGCAGATGAAAAAGTCGGTGCTAGTTCTATTCTGGGAGAAAGCATCATGGCTTATAACCTTGAAGTTGCATACGCTTCAGGTCCATTCCATGCGCAAGCCGAATACTTCGATGGTGAAGTTGATGGTGGCAACTGGACTAGCGACACTGATATCGAAGGTTACTATGCGCAAGCAGGCTACATCTTAACTGGCGAATCACGCCCATACAGCAAAGGCGTATTCAAGCGCGTTAAACCAAAAGGTGATGCAGGCGCTTGGGAAGTTTTTGGTCGCTACAGTAACTATGAGCCAGGTACTGACGAAGCTGAAGTGTTCACATTAGGTTTGAACTACTATGCTAACGCAGCGGTTCGTATCGGCTTGAACTATGTTTCAGCTGACATGACTGAAGGCGGCATCGACAAAGACGGCGATGGTTTAGCGGTACGTTTCCAATACGTATTCTAAGCAAAACCAGAAACGTTTAGTTTCATGATTAAGGGCGCGCAATGCGCCCTTTTTTATTGTATCGCTATTCACTAGTACGATTTGTACGGACAAGTCATGACTTGTCCCTACTCCAATTTTTGAATAACTCTCACACTCCTTGCATCGCACCTGTAAACAATTATGATAAGAAGAAATTACAAGGAGCAATTACCATGTCTGATTTTCTCGGCTTTGATTGGACCAGCCTGTTCTGGCCTGTGGCGGTACTCGTTATTGGCTTCTTTGCCTATCAACTCCTACAGAAGTTCTTTTCATTAAGCAAAAACAAAAATACCAATGTAGTATTGCAAAGACAGCTAACTAATATTGTATTCATGCTGTTGCTGATCATTATTTTTGTTTTGGTGTTACCGATTAAAGACAGTTTAAAAAATCAGATTATTGGCCTAATCGGTATCGTGCTTTCAGCGTCCATTGCCCTGAGCTCAGCAACCTTCCTGGGCAATATCATGGCGGGGATCTGGTTACGCTCGGTCAGAAACTTCAGACTCGGTGATTTTATTGAGGTTAAAGGCATGTTTGGCCGTGTGTCCGGTCGTGGACTTCTGCATACCGAACTGCAAGATCGGGAGCGCGATCTGATCACCCTGCCCAACCTGTTCCTTGCAACCAACCCTGTGACTGTGATGCACAGTGATGGTACTATCATTTCAACTGAAGTGTCACTCGGCTACGATATCGAGCACCGATTTGTAGAACCCTTGCTGCTTGAGGCAGCGAAGCAAGCAGAATTAGATAAGCCCTTCGTATATATTGAAAAGCTACTGGATCATGCCATTGTTTACAAAGTGCATGGTTTAGCTACTGATATTAATACCTTGCTCTCCAGCCGCTCCAAACTGAATGCCTGCGTGCTGGATAGCCTGCATCAGGCTGGCGTTGAAATTGTTTCTCCAACGTTCAGAAACCAACGCATGGTTGATGAGAAAACCTACATTCCCAAGGCTAGCAAAGGAAAAACAACAAAATCCAAAAAGTCAGACAATGGCGAACCCGAATCAGTGGTGTTCGATAAAGCCAATAAGGCAGAACAAGTTGACCAAACACGTCAGCAAATCGAAAAGCTGGAAGACACAGTTGACGAAATCAATAAGCAGATCAAAGAGTCATCAGATAGCGATCAAAAAGATAAGCTGAAAACAAAACAACAAAAGACCAAAGAAAAAATCGAGCAGCTTAAAGAGCAGTTGGTTATTGAAGAAACAGAGTTAAATAAAGAAGGAAAAGGCGAGGATTAATAAGTACTTTCCCAAGCTACCATATACTCAACAAAAAAGCGGCCGAAGCCGCTTTTTTTAACTTATTTTGACTTTTCATTAACACTACTCTTCAGATGCTAAGAACAGTCTCAATACATAAATGAACATCATCGCGATACTAGAAAATAATGATATCGCTGCTCCTACATAACGATCTTCAGGATAATGATGAAGGATATTCGAGGTGTCATATAAAATTGCTGCACCTGAAATGCCGATCATGGCAACACTGAACCAGGTGCCTAAATGGAAACCAAAAATCGCACCGCCTAGAATAGCTAATAAACCTAATCCAAAACCCCACATGACAATTCCGCGAAGGAAAGAGAAGTCTTTACGGGTGTAAAAAACGATAGCGGTTAGAATACCAGCACCAACCAAAGTTACCACTGCAGCACTTTGAATAACGCCAGGTGCTTTTGTAGCTGCAAGCAATAACAATGGAGAGAAGAATACTGCATATGCAGCAGTAAAAATCACCAGATTCAGATATTGAACTCCTTTTGAAGTAGCTCTATCTGCAAAATGGGCTGCAAACCAACCTGTACCAACAAATGCCAGCATCATGGCAATCATGCCAAACGTACCCAGCTGAGCAAAAAAGTTATAAATTGCAACAGAGGCGCCGGACTCGTATAAGCCAACACTAATCAGTACAAATGCAAAGATTGCACCCAATAAATGATTATAGGTTTTGGTAATAAACTTTGCGCGATCGCCTAATCCACCACGAACGACGACTTGTTCTTCTGTTTGTTGATAGCTCATCAATGTCTCCTTTGTTTAAGCTTTAATTCTTCGTTTGATTGTTCTTTGATAAAAACACCGGTTAGAACGGAATATCATCGTCAAAATCATCATCCATGGCCGGAGCTGGCTGAGGTGATTGCTTTTGAGATTGGTTATTGTTGTTACCGCCGCCGAATGAGGCTTCACCACCACTACGGCCACCTAACATCTGCATTTGGCCATTAATATCAACAACCACTTCTGTGGTGTAACGGTCCTGACCGGATTGATCAGTCCATTTACGGGTCTGCAATTTACCTTCGAAGTAAACTTGCGAGCCTTTTTTGAGGTACTCACCAGCAATTTCAGCTAACTTTCCGAAAATGACAATACGATGCCACTCGGTTTTTTCCTGTTGCTGGCCAGTATTTTTATCTTTCCAGGTTTCAGAAGTCGCTAACGTAATGTTGGCAATCGCTCTACCGTCTGGTGTATAACGAATTTCCGGATCCTTCCCTAAATTTCCTACTAAAATGACTTTGTTAATGCCGCGACTGGCCATTGATTACTCCTGTCTTTGTCTTTTAATCTACTAAATTCTTTAATTATCAATATATTAGGCTTGAATTCGGCCTAATTTTTCTAATTCTTCACGCTCGATGGTCGAGTCGTCCACTCGCAAATATACCTTGCCTTTATGGTCATCCGCAATGGCTTCAATGACTCCTGCCAACTTCAATGCAGATTCTTGAACCGTTTTTGCCGTATCAGCTTCATCCAGCTCAAGCACCCAGCGTTTCACTTCCGGTAGCTTGCCTAACCAACCTATGGCTAAGCCTGCAATGATCATCAAGCCAATGTTTAACCATACCACCCCTGTAAAACCAAGGGTTGGTAATAAATAGCCGGTCACGCTACCGCCGAGAAAAGCGCCGAGAAACTGGCTGGTTGAGAATATCCCTAAAGCCGTACCACGGTACTGAGCACCGAACAGATTGGATACGGTTGAGGGTAGTTTGGCTTCCAGTAAATTGAAGCCCGCAAAGAATAAAGTCAGAACCAACAGCCAGAACCATAGACTCTGCCAGTCAGTCAGCAAGGTCACAAGAGATAAGGCTAACAACAGAAAAGCGGCCTGCATCACCTGGCGGTGCCAGCCTTTTTTCTCGGCGTTAATCATCATTGGCAACATGATGGCAATCGACAGAGCCAACACCAGCAGATAGATCCAGGAATGTTGCGAAAGCTCAAAGCCACTGGCAATTAGCTTATCCGGAACTATCAGGAATACAGCAACCAACGCCCAGTGAATCACGAATACTGAGAGTGCTAATACAAAAATACGCCCCTTGGCCGTGACATAGCGCCAGCGTTCAGCGAAGCTTAAATCAATTTTTGGCATATCAATGGCAGGCACCGCAGGCACCACAAAGGCAGCAACTAATAGCGCTAAAAATGCCAAAATCGCTATCAGATAAAAAAGCCCCTGAAGGTTCAGCCAATTAGAAAGCAATGGCCCCAGCACCAACGATAGGGCAAAAGCCAGACCGATACTGCCGCCAATCATGGCCATGACTTTGGAGCGCTGATGCGGACGACTCAAATCTGCCGCCAAGGCCATTACAGCACTGGCAATTGCGCCAGCACCCTGCAATGCGCGGCCAACAATCAAACCCCAAACACTTTCTGAGTTTGCAGCAACCAGGCTGCCCACAATGAAGACCAATAAGCCGGCATAGATCACAGGCTTACGGCCAATCTTATCGGAGAGTAATCCCAAAGGAAGCTGAAGAATTGCCTGCGACAGACCATAGATACCAATGGCAAGCCCTAACAATGGCAGAGTTGCTCCTTCCAGACCTTCGCCAAGAATTCGTATGACGGGTAACAACATAAAAAGGCCGAACATGCGTAAGGCAAAAATGCTGGCCAAAGAAATAGCGGATTTTTTTTCGAGCGTGGTCAATGAAGACGATTTCATACACAATCCAATAGCTTAGGGCTTAACTGTTTAATTATTAGTCACTCTGGTTGACCAACAGCCCCAACAAACCTTTTCTGTTTAAGGCAATTCACGTTATAGTTAACGGTTTGCGATTTTCTCACTTTAAGCCGCAAAACCCAAATTTATTTTGACGCAGTGCCTGATAGCTTCTAGCTAATGCCATATCGACCTATAGCAATAGAGATATTGGCAATAAATTCACAGCCACAATGCATAATAGGCCACTAGCGTCATGAGCTCACACAAACGACATATAGGAAACTGATGGACAACATTGATATCCGCGGTGCCAAGACCCACAACCTGAAAAATATTGACCTGGTATTACCTCGCGACAAATTGATCGTAATTACCGGCCTGTCCGGCTCAGGAAAATCCTCACTGGCGTTCGATACTCTCTATGCCGAGGGCCAGCGCCGTTATGTGGAATCATTATCCGCTTATGCACGTCAGTTTTTGTCGCTAATGGAAAAACCCGATGTCGAGCACATCGAAGGTTTGTCACCGGCAATTTCGATTGAGCAGAAATCCACTTCGCATAACCCGCGCTCCACCGTGGGTACCATTACCGAGATTTACGATTATCTGCGCCTGTTGTTCGCCCGAGTCGGTACACCACATTGCCCCACCCACCATTTGCCACTTGAAGCTCAGACTATCAGCCAGATGGTGGATCATGTGCTGGAACAGCCCGAGGGTACTAAGCTGTTGTTGTTGGCACCGGTTATTAAAAACCGTAAAGGTGAGCACATTCAGTTATTGCAGGAACTGCAGGCCAAAGGTTTTGTTCGTGCGCGGATCAATGGTGAAGTCTACGATTTGTCTGAGGCACCGACCATGGAGCTGCATAAAAAGCACACCATTGAAGTGATTGTTGATCGCTTCAAGGTTAAATCAGATTTACAGCAGCGGCTAGCCGAATCCTTTGAGACAGCGCTGGAATTATCCGATGGCATCGCACGTGTCGCGCCTATGGATGAAGACAGCGATCTTGAAGAGATGGTTTTTTCGGCTAAATATGCCTGCCCAACCTGTGGTCACTCTATTTCCGAACTTGAGCCACGCATCTTCTCCTTCAACAACCCGGCTGGCGCCTGCCCTACCTGTGATGGCCTGGGTATCGATCAATTTTTTGATCCGGACAAAATTATTACCAACGAAGATATTTCATTAGCAGGTGGCGCCATTCGTGGCTGGGATCGCCGTAATGTTTATTATTTCCACATGCTGAAGTCATTGGCGAAGCACTACAAATTTGATATCGAGGCGCCCTGGAGCAGTTTATCGAAAAAGATTCAGGACGTAGTGCTGTACGGTAGTGGCAAGACGCAGATTGATTTTGAATACAGCAACGATCGCGGCGATAAATACCAGCGTAAACACCGCTTCGAAGGCATTATTCCGAACATGCAGCGTCGCTATCACGAAACCGAATCCGGTGCTGTACGCGAAGAATTGCAGAAGTACATGACTACTCAATCCTGCAAAGCTTGTGGCGGAACTCGCCTCAACGAAGACTCGCGTAATGTGTTCATTGATGGCACCTCATTGCCGCAAGTCACTCATTGGTCAATAGAACAGGCACATGATTATTTCAGCACATTAAACCTACCTGGAAAGCGTGGGGAAATTGCTTCGAAAGTTCTCAAAGAAATTGGGGAACGTCTGAGCTTCCTGGTGAATGTTGGTCTTGATTATCTGACCCTGGAGCGTAGCGCCGATACGTTATCGGGCGGCGAAGCTCAACGAATTCGTCTGGCCAGTCAGATTGGCGCAGGACTTGTTGGCGTCATGTACATTCTGGATGAACCCTCCATTGGCCTACACCAACGTGATAATGATCGCTTGCTACAGACTCTGACTCATTTACGTGATTTGGGTAACACTGTGATCGTGGTAGAGCATGATGAAGACGCGATTCGCGCTGCTGACTTTATTGTCGATATCGGTCCTGGTGCAGGTGTTCACGGCGGTGAAATTGTTGCCAAAGGAACGCTGGCTGATATTAAAAAAGCCAAGGGTTCTCTGACTGCTCAGTATCTGACGGGCAAACTAAAAATTGAAGTTCCTGAAAAACGCACACCTGTTGATGCCAAGAAAACCATCAAAGTTCTTGGCGCCACCGGTAACAATTTGAATGACGTGGATCTGGAAATCCCTGTGGGACTATTAACTTGCATTACAGGTGTCTCAGGCTCAGGTAAGTCGACTCTAATTAATGATACCCTGTATCCGATTGTGGCACGTGATATTAATCGCTCAAGCCTACAACCAAAGCCTTATAAAGAGATTCAAGGCCTCGACAATATTGATAAAGTGGTCGATATTGATCAAAGCCCCATCGGACGGACACCACGCTCAAACCCAGCGACCTACACCGGAATATTCACACCAATTCGTGAATTATTCGCCGGTACCCAGGAGTCGAGAACTCGCGGTTATAAACCTGGTCGTTTCAGTTTCAATGTTAAAGGCGGACGTTGCGAAGCCTGTCAGGGTGACGGTGTCATAAAAGTTGAAATGCACTTCCTACCCGATGTCTATGTCGCCTGTGATGTGTGTAAAGGCAAACGCTACAACCGTGAAACATTGGAGATCCTGTACAAAGGCAAGAACATCAATGAAGTACTGGATTTAACGGTTGAAGATGCGCGCGAATTCTTCGATGCCATTCCAGCAGTAGCCCGCAAGTTACAGACGTTGATAGATGTGGGCTTGTCCTATATTACTTTAGGCCAAGCAGCTACCACGCTTTCGGGCGGTGAAGCGCAACGTGTCAAACTGTCACGCGAATTATCCAAACGCGATACCGGGCAGACTCTGTACATCCTTGATGAACCCACCACTGGACTACACTTCCACGACGTTAATCAACTGCTCAAAGTTCTGCATCGACTGCGCGATCATGGCAACACCGTTGTAGTGATTGAACACAACCTCGACGTAATTAAAACCGCTGACTGGATAGTCGATCTCGGTCCAGAAGGTGGCAGTAAAGGTGGACAGATTATCGCAACAGGAACACCAGAAGATGTAGCTAAAATCAAAAAGTCTTATACCGGTAAATATCTAAAGCCGATGTTAAAATAAAATAAGTAGCCTATATAAAAAGCCCGCTAATTGCGGGCTTCTTTTTTTAATCTCAACTACTGGATACTTATCGTAAGTGTTGTATTTGAGTAATCTTTAAATCCATACAAACTAATATACCAATCGCCAGCCTGAGGGTTGGTGATGGTACAAATTTCCTCATTAGTGTTGTTGTAAGAACGGCAATCAAAATTACTCCGATCGGGTAATGCATTAAACATGACATACAGATCGGCATCACCTGTTCCACCAGTCAAACTTACCTGTAATGTGTTAACGCCAGATGAAATCGATACCGGAATATCTGTCCAGCTTCTGCGCGCACCTGAAAGACCGTCATATATGACTGTCTCTCCAGGTTGATTGTTTTGCGAGCTAGCGTCAATTTCTACTACGATAGGATCATGATCAGATGCTCGATAGGCTGCTGAAGAATAAAAGTTATTAATTTGTTCAGGCGTTTTAAACTCTTCGTTGTAATCTAATGCGCGTGGCTCATCAGCATTAATATGCCAGTCGGTTACATCAACTATTTTATTCACCAAAGAAGAGCTGACCATCACATGGTCAAGACTTCCCGCTAATCCAGTAAAGACATAAGAATAGGCTTTGTTTCCTTTAAGTTGACGCGCAATATTGACATAGCCTGCCTGCTCCAGTTCATACACCGGGTCTTCCATTGCATAGGCATTTAAGTCACCCATTATTACAATGTCATCATCAGATACACCCGTTGGGTTAGTGGCCAGCCACTGAGCCATATACTCTGATGCTGCTGTTCGACGAGCGTTCCAGCAACCCTGCCAATCACCCTGGTCTTCATCAAGGCTACCATCAGTCGGACAACTGCCTTTCGATTTAAAGTGATTCACAGATACGGTCAGCTCTTCCCCACTGGCAAGATGCCTGAAGGTCTGAACCAATGGTTGTCTATTTTTGGCATCAAATGGGTAGGTACTGGTGGTAACAGCCTGTCCTGTTTCTTCAACGGTTTCATTTCGATAAATCAGACCAACTGTAATTTCGTCAGTACCAATTTGACTCAGCCCAGGGTCAACAAAACTGTAACTTACTCCAGCCCCTGAACTAGCATTCAACCCGCTAACTAAGTCCTGAATCGCACTGTCTGCACCAAATCCATCATTTTCCATCTCCATGATGCCGATAATATCCGCATCCATGGCTAATATCGCATTGATAATTTTGGCACGTTGACGATTAAACTCATTGAGCGTATCGGCCCCACGCGATGTCGGAAACCCTCCGCCCTGACCATCGCCATTAAAATAATTCAGCACATTAAAGCTGGCCAGACGAAGATTGCCTAAGCTGGAAATTTGAGGCTGACTTGTTCGCTGATTAATATGCGTAAACGATGGAGCCTGGGTAGGCTGAACACGATAGGCGGCAAAAGCTTCATCCAAAACTCCTACCAGAGAAGTAACTTTATCACCTGAACGAATGGTGTTATCAGCAGACAGGCCACCCGTTGGATATACAACCTGAACAGGATTTTGTCCTGTCTGACCATCATCCATAATGATTCTATTTAAGGCATTGTCAGCCGCTAGTTGCTGTGCCTGTGAGCCGGGACGATACAGTTGAGTCGGTTGAAACAGGCGATCCGTTCCTGATAAGACCAATTCACCGTATCTCGCCAGATTATAATTTTCCGTTACCACTAATTCCTGGTTGAAACTTACCAGCATTCCTTCATACGACTCTAAAGCATCAGCATTGCTCAATGGCAAACTTAACATTGTAGGCTGAATATTCAGACCTGAATCGCAGACTAATACGTCAGTTATATTTGCTAGTTGTGTTTTTCCACCAAACTCTTGGACAGTTGCTAACACACGAACTTTATCACCTATGGTTAGAGGAGTTTCAAAGCCTCCTTCATAAATGAAAAGTCCTTCCGAGGTAGTATTATCCGTATCATGGTCAGTGGCCTCTTCCTGAACAAAAAAGCCATTTAATTGGTCTGAATTTTGAAAGTCGCCAACCACAACAGCTTCAATCACCACCTGATTATTAAGCATATTACTGGATGTTCCGTTTCCCTGAATGGCATGGATCAAGGTGGCATTATCATTACAGGCACCAATCTCAACACCAGGTTGTGTGTTGCCGCCTGAAAACACTCCCAGATCTGAAAAATCATCGATTAGAGTGCCATTCCAACTTGCCGCCGGATCGAAAGAATCCAACGCGTTAGCATCATAAGAAACGCTATTACGTCGTAAAGACATATCCTGAGTTTTAAGCGTATTAGTTCCCCAGAAGCTTCCAGGGTCCACGCCAATCTGCCCTACTGAATCTATCACAACGCCTGAGTGTTCGAGTGTGACAGCATCATCTCCATTAAACCAACTACCTCCATTCAATAGTTGAGCAAGATTAGCTAACCCTGGATCTGAGTTGCTATGCGCTACCACGTAAGTTTCTCCGGCTAGCAATGTGCCAGAAAGCGGTATCTTTTTGCCCGGAGCAGTATTGCTATTGAAGTAAAAGTTTAATGCATAGCTACTGAGATCGATGCTCTGAGCGCCTGAGTTATATAACTCAACCGCCTTGTTGTAGCTGCTACCTTCCACATACTCTGAAATCATCAGTTCAGCGTGACTTATCGCTGATAAACCGATTCCTATCATTGCTGCTAATATGGTGTGTTGTCGTTTCATTATGACCCCTTTGTATTTAGGTGTTATTGAAAAGACACCAGACTACAAACGGGGTGTGACACTTAATTGACTGGTTAATGACTTTATTGAGACAGAACGATGACGATGAACAGAGGTTTGAACTTATACACAAAAAAGCCCGCGCTTAGCGGGCTTAGATTAATGATATTTGAAATTATAGTATTTCTTCCTGCGCTTCCTGCTCTAACTTTGCTCGAGCAGCAGCCTCTTTTTTTCTCATGAGATTCTTTTGATATTTGGATTGCACAATATCACTGAGAACCATAACTGCAATAACGAAATAGAAGGTGGCTTTGTTCATCGGCTCAATGGGGTAACCGAATAACAATAGGTGTGATTTGTGGCCACCGTCTGCCAGTAACATGATACCGACCACAAGTAGAATAAATAAACCCAACACTTCAAACATTCGATTCTTCTGCAAGAATTGTGACACTGTATCGGCAAGCCAAATCATCAAAACACCACTGAAGACAATGGCGATGGCCATCACCCAGAAATTATCGGTTAATGCCATGGCACTTAAAATCGAGTCGAAAGAAAACACCAGGTTCATCAAAACGATCAGTGCAATAACTTTTGCTGCTGACTGTGGCTTGCGTTCATGTGCTTCGCCTATCTCTAGCGCCATCATATGCCAGATTTCTTTGACCGCTGTGTACATAATAAAAATACCACCAAACAGAACGATGATACTTTCAAAAGTAAAAGTAGCCTCAATGACTCCCGTCCACGGAATGGTAAACAACTCACCTTGAACATATTTAATCAGTTCAATCAATACAAACAATAAAACAATCCGAAGAACAACGGCTAATCCAATCCCAAGACGACGCACCTGCTTTTGCTTTTCCAATGGGGCACGTTTTGATTCAAGTGAAATATAAAGTAAATTGTCAAAACCGAGCACCGCCTGCAAAACAATTAGCATACCCAGTGTTAATAAATTTTCGATGGTAAATAAATCCATAATTAGCCCTTTTATTTATTAATAGTTTTGTCAGACAGTTCTGCCCTAACAATTTGATCATTCTGCTCAAGTGACATCACAATGTCCATCCCTTCCACCACTTCACCAAACACGGTGTAATTACTATCAAGGTGCAAATTCGGTGCCAGATTAAAAAAGAATTGTGCGCCACCCGTGTCTTTTCCAGCGGTTGCCATACCAATAGTTCCTTTACGATGCGATCGCTGATTCAGCTCTTCGCGAATGCTGTAGCCGACACTGCCAGAGCCATCACCATACTTACTGCCACCTTGCGCAACAAAGTTGGGAATGACACGATGGAAATAGGTGTCGTTATAAAAGCCTGATTCGACTAAACGAATGAAGTTTGCAGACGTGTAAGGTGTGTCAGCAAATAACCTGATGACAATATCACCTTTGGTGGTAACGATTTTTACTAGAACTGGCCACTCTTGCACCGAGAATGGCAGTTCTGTGGGAGTTTTTACCGGCTCAGTTTTCGGCTCCTGATAACTGTTAAGCGCTCGCTGTGCACCAATACGAATAATCTCCTTATCACTCTCTGCAAGTTGCTTCAGAACAGGAGGAATATTCAACTCGACAAAATACTGAATCACCGCTCGTTGATGATTCGGATCATCCGATTCGAGCCAAGCTTTAACTAATTTCTGCACATTAGGTTGAGCCTTGTCGTTGGTAGCCAAAAAGGCTTCTGACTGTACCCAGGTGTTGTCACTCTCGCGAAGTGTTTTTAGTGTTTGCGGCGTCATCCAGCGGCGTCCCGATTGTAGTACCGATACCTGCAATACTGGATTATCCGCTAAGGCTAATTCATTCAGCGCCTGAATCTGCTCGGTGCTGGTTAAGGTTCTAATACCTAGCGCCTGCGCTGCAGCAATCTGTACCGCTGAGCTTTCACTACGAACCTTTTCCCAAAGAAACGGCGTGATATCTTTATGGCCCAATCGTGACAGAGCCCGAATCACAAATGCCTGTGTAGCGCTATCCAATGAAGCATGCTTTTCTTTCAACAGGGCAATAACATCCGGAACATGCGGATCTCTTAGCAAAGAAACCCTCGCTAACAGAAAGCTCGCCATTAACGCAGTTTCATCATTTCGTAATCGTTCAATAACGCGAGCAACTTCAATCTCAGTATCGCCCGTTAACAGATGACGATGGAACACTGACATAATTCCCAACCCCTGCATCGCGGCGTTAGCAACCCTGTGATCCTCAGTTTCTTCAATTAACCTGGCTAAAGTTGGAACCGATTGCTCACCACCCAAATTACCAATGGCCAGCACCAGGGCGGCTCGAGCCTTGCTATCTTTTTCTTGAGCCAACTGCTCAATCAGACTCGCCGTTGCTGGCTTATGCAGACCGATACCCAGAGCAAAGGCAGCGGTTTCTCGAATGCTAGCTTTAGGATGTTGTAGCGAGGGCAAAATAAGCTCACTGGCCTGCTCGCCGCCAATTCGTCCTAAATTGATGAGCGCGAAATCTACTGTCTTAAGGTTGTCGCAAGTCAAAGCCTTATTGAAAGCAGATTCATTGATTTGACGCATATCTGCCAACCGATACAGTACAGCTGACTCAACGCAAGG
Source organism: Kangiella aquimarina DSM 16071 (assembly GCF_000374105.1). Lineage (GTDB taxonomy): Bacteria > Pseudomonadota > Gammaproteobacteria > Enterobacterales > Kangiellaceae > Kangiella > Kangiella aquimarina. The sequence goes on along the minus strand of NZ_KB893650.1, from coordinate 897,494 downwards.
CGGTGATTTAGGAGTCAAAGCACTACAACTAACCAAAAACACAGTGAAAAAGGCGAGTGTTAGTGGTTTTGCAGGCTTGCTACGGTGGCTTAGTCTGGTGAGGCAATGTAAAATGCGCATAACTTTGATCAACCCTGTTGTATTTAATGGCTCAATATATTTATACGATGAATCGCGTGGGCAAAATTGTCCCACCGAATAAAACTATTCTAAAAGATATTTCCCTATCATTCTTCCCTGGCGCCAAAATTGGTGTTTTAGGTCTTAATGGTGCGGGTAAATCGACTTTATTACGAATCATGGCTGGTGTCGACACCGATATCGAAGGTGAAGCGCGTCCTCAGCCTGGTATCAAAATTGGTTACCTGCCGCAGGAACCGCAACTTGATGACAGCAAAACAGTCCGTGAGACGGTTGAAGAAGCGGTTACTCATGTCAAGGATGCTTTAAACGAACTTGATCAGGTTTATGCAGCCTACGCCGATGCTGATGCTGACTTTGATGCCTTAGCCAAGCGCCAGGGCGAATTGGAAGCCATTATTCAGGCCGCCGATGGTCACAATCTTGAAAATGCTCTTGAGCGTGCCGCAGAGGCTCTACGCCTACCGCCATGGGATGCGGAAGTAAAAAACCTGTCTGGTGGTGAGCGTCGTCGTGTCGCCATCTGCCGCTTATTGCTTGAACATCCGGATATGTTGTTACTGGATGAGCCAACTAACCACCTGGATGCCGAATCAGTGGCATGGCTCGAACGCTTCCTGGTTGATTATAAAGGCACAGTAGTGGCCATTACCCACGACCGCTACTTCCTCGACAATGCAGCGGGCTGGATTCTTGAGCTTGACCGCGGTTACGGTATTCCATGGGAAGGCAATTACTCTTCATGGCTGGAGCAGAAAGCTGCTCGTCTGGAAATTGAAGAAAAGCAGGAACAAGCTCGCCAGAAAACCATGAAAGAAGAATTGGAATGGGTTCGCTCTAACGCTAAAGGTCGTCAGGCAAAATCTAAAGCGCGTATGGCGCGATTTGAGGAACTGTCCAGTAAAGAATATCAACAGCGCAATGAAACCAAAGAATTGTATATTCCACCAGGCCCACGCCTCGGCACTCAGGTCATTACAGCTAAAGGCCTGACCAAAGCATTTGGCGACAAGTTGCTTTATAACGATCTCAACTTCAACTTACCGCAAGGTGGTATTGTTGGTGTAATCGGTCCAAACGGTGCTGGTAAATCCACCATGTTCAAATTGATCACTGGCCAGGAACAGCCTGATTCCGGTGAATTGGTAGTTGGTGAAACGGTTGAATTATCTTACGTTGATCAGAGCCGTGACTCACTGGATGACAGTAAAACGGTTTGGGAAGAAATTTCCGATGGTCTGGATTTGATTACCGTCGGCAACTACACCACCCCATCGCGTGCTTATGTCGGACGATTTAACTTTAAAGGCACCGATCAGCAGAAACGTATCGGCCAGTTATCAGGGGGTGAGCGTAACCGTGTTCACTTGGCAAAACTGCTAAAAAGTGGCGGCAACGTTCTGTTACTGGATGAGCCAACCAACGACCTCGACGTAGAAACCTTGCGTGCACTGGAAGATGCATTACTGGCCTTCCCGGGTTGTGCAGTGGTCATCTCGCACGACCGCTGGTTCCTAGACCGTGTGGCTACCCATATTCTTGCCTTTGAAGGTGACAGTGAAACAGTCTGGTTTGAAGGTAACTACCAGGAATATGAAGCAGATCGCAAACGCCGCCTTGGGACTGAAGCCGATCAACCGCACCGAATAAAGTATCGTAAAATCTCTAAATAAGTATCCTCGTATCTATAGGTTGGGTTAGGGGCTTCGGCCTCGTAACCCAACACTAAGACTCAACAGCGTGGCCTTCTAAAATTCCCTTAGACAAGCCAAAAGCCATCTGCTACTTTAGAAATATCATAACGTAATGATTCAGGATAAAATTGGTGTCAGAACAGGATCGACGCAACTTTTCGCGCATTGAATACAATGCCAAAGTGTTAATTGAGCAGGGAGAGCACAAATCAGTGGGCTCTGTCATCGAACTCTCTTTGAACGGTGTATTAATAGACTCAAAATCAAAACTGGACGTTACGCAACCTGTCGACATCCAAATCATCATTGACGAATTTTCTCCGGCCATACATCAGAAAGCTGAAATTGTTCATCATCAGGATCAGCAATATGGTCTCAAAACTTTAGAGATTGATATTGATAGTATGCTGCAGCTTAGAACTATCATCAGTATGCACAATGACGATCCAGATGACATTCATAGAGAGTCAAAAGCGCTCTGGGAAATCAAAGTTGAAGAAAAAGACAGCGAGACTAATAGCTAAAATTATTCTTTAATCCATTCATCAAATCGTGTCTGATAACCTTCAGGTTTGATGATATCCATCTGCCAACAGGTCTCACCTCTTGCCAAATATTTCACTTCAAAATGTGTGCGCTGAGAGCTTTTATCGACTTCAAATACATTAGGACCCAATTGCCACTGTTCTCTTGCCAACTGTTCAGCCTCTTCAATATATGACTCGATGTTGGTAGCTAGTACTAGTTTGGCATTGTCCTGCATTCTTGAAAGTAGAAACTCAAAAAATGGCATGTTCAACCAGCGCTGACTGGGATTCTTGGGTTCCGGATTGGGATACAGTAAAAACACACCAGCAAGACTCTTTGGTTCTAACGCATGAACTACCCAGGGAATGGCATCAGCATGAACAGCCATTAAGTTGCCCAAAGACAGCTGCTCGGCTTTTTCGGCAAAGTCATTAAACTTGTTTCGAGTTCGCTCAATCGCAATCAAATGCTTATCAGGATTATCTTGAGCAAACATCAGCGCATGCTTACCTCGCCCAGCACCAATTTCTAAATATTGTGGCTGCCGTATGGTCAGCTGAGAGAAGTCGCGTGGTGCGAATAACTTTTCTGGCTTAAAGGTACGAAGGTTGTCAGAGGTCATGAGCTTTTAAACTAAGTCGATTGTTTCTTTACATCAAAGCATGAAAGGGTAGTATAAAGCGTTATCAGAAACGGTAAAGGAAACACCATGAAAAAAGTATTAATCATTCTCGCTGTGTTGTTGGTAGCCGCTGGTGCAGGCTATTACGCATGGCAAGAGTACCAAGCAGCGCGAGACAAGCTGTGGGAAGAAAAAGCGCAGCTAGCCGAGGCAACGCTTAAACCCATTAAAATGCAATTTAAAGATACCCTGATGACAGGTATGCAGCAAGGCGTCGTTGAAGCGATTAACTATTGCAATCTTGAGGCGCCAGAAATTACCGCAAAGGTTCCTGCAGGTGTCGAGGTGGGACGTACTAGCCATAAAGTACGTAACCCAGCTAATGAACCCAGCGAATTGTTGCGCGGCCCTCTTGGTTATTATCTTGAACAGGAGAGTAAAGGAAACAAACCGGGTGGCAACATTACTCAACTTCCCAGTGGGGAGTGGCTTTACGTTGAGCCTATCTATACTCAGGCTGTATGTCTTGCCTGTCATGGGCAAAACATTGCTCCTGAAGTGCAAGCGGCCATCAATGAAAAATACCCGAAAGACCAGGCCACAGGTTTTAAAGAAGGTGAGCTGCGAGGAATGTTCTGGCTTAAGTTAGCTGAAGATTTCGGCGAGTAGCCATTGAGTGACTCGCTTTGATAGTGCGATGGTCACTCAATCAAAATATTTTGAAGGCTTACCTAAATAAGTTGAATAAACTGAGCCATTCGACTAACACCAATAACCTCCATGCCATCGAATGGCTTCTGAGGCTTATTGCCCTCAGGAACGATTGCTCGTTTGAAGCCATGTTTGGCTGCTTCCTTCAGGCGCTCCTGACCATTGGGCACCGGACGAATTTCACCCGCTAATCCAATCTCACCAAAGATGACGGTATGTTCTTCCAGTGGGCGGTTTCGTAGGCTCGAAATGATCGAGGCCACTAACGCCAAATCGGAGCTAGTCTCCATGACTCTGACACCACCCACCACATTGGCAAACACATCCTGATCATAAGTTGCAATTCCGGCGTGACGATTAAGCACCGCCAGTAACATAGCAATTCGCTGATGATCGAGACCGACTGCGATACGGCGCGGTTGAGGAGCGTGTGAGGTATCCACCAGCGCCTGAATCTCCACCAGCATAGGGCGCGTGCCTTCCCAGGTTGCCATCACCGCACTGCCCGCTACCGGGTCCTGATATTTGGAGAGAAATATTGCAGAGGGATTTTTGACCTGCTTCAAGCCTTCGTCGGTCATGGCAAAGACCCCCAGCTCATTGACTGCGCCAAAACGATTTTTCACTGCGCGCAACAGCCGAAGTCGACCATCACGTTCGCCCTCAAAATACAGAACTGCATCTACCATATGCTCTAGCACCCGCGGTCCTGCCAAAGCACCATCTTTAGTGACATGACCAACAACTAATAACGTAATGCCAGTCTGTTTCGCAAATCGCACCAACTGAGCGGCACTTTCACGCACCTGAGCCACACCACCTGGTGCAGACTGCAACATTTCTGTGTAGATAGTCTGAATGGAATCAACCACCATGACTTTCGGCTTTTGCATCAAAGCTTGCGTGGTAATTTGCTCGACCTGCGTTTCAGTTAGCAAAGAAAAATCACCAGTAGCCAGGCCTAACCGCTGAGCACGCATGGTTACCTGCTGTAATGATTCCTCACCAGTCACGTATAAAACCGAATCAGTTTCGCTGATTTTGCACAGACTCTGTAACAGGATAGTTGATTTACCGATCCCCGGATCACCGCCCATTAAAACGACTGAGCCCGGCACTAAACCACCGCCTAATACTCGATCCAGTTCAGACAATCCTGATGACATGCGCGGTAGCTCAGACAGATCCACCTTGTCCATTTTGACCACTTTAGAATCCTGTCCTGCGTAACCTGTAAAGCGTGAGCTCTTAGCAGTGCTACTGACTTTTTTAGCATCCACTTGCTCAACCATCGAGTTCCATGCTTTACAGGCACCACACTGCCCCGCCCATTGTGGGGTTTCGCTGCCGCATTCTTGGCAAACATAAATTGTTTTTACTTTTCCCATAATTACCTTACTTTCAAACGGTCTGATCGTCTGTCTGACTTTGTTAGAATGTGCTTAGCTTTCGGTCATTTATTATTTATAAACTTCCTCAAACACGCCCATTCTGCCTTGTCAGACAATTGCTCAGTCCGTTTTCTTATTGATTTGCCGGTTGCACCCGTCCTCAATATGCTCACTGATGATGCTACATCAGCTCCGCTATTTCGTCCGGTTTTGCCTCGATTAGCGTCATCTCAACTTTTCTACCGTTGTTGCTGTTTTATTGGTTTAACTTTCTGACTCAGCATATTCACTTATCTTTGCGATAAACAATGTCGTATATCATTGCTATTTTCAGATTGTCACCCGAAACACGCTTCTATTCGCCAGCGCCTATCTTATGAGATAGAATAGCTTTATTGAAGCAGATATCTGAATTTATCATGAGTAACAGTCACGCTGACCAATGGGCTCCAGACAGCTGGAAGCTAAAACCAGTCAGTCAGCAAATCAAATATGGTGATAGCGAAGCCTTGGCGCAGGTTATTGATAAGTTGCGTCAATTACCGCCTTTGGTTTCTGCGAGCGAAGTGGACAGCTTAAAAAGTCATATTGCCGATGCTCAGGAAGGTAGAGCCTTCATCCTGCAAGGTGGTGACTGCGCTGAGTCCTTTTCTGATTGTAATGCCGACGCCATTTCACAAAAAGTTCGTCTGCTCATGAGTTTAAGCCTGCTGGTAAGCCAGCAAACTCAAAAGCCGGTGGTTCGTATCGGTCGCATCGCAGGTCAATATGCTAAACCCCGTTCCGAACTGACGGAAACTCAGGATCAAACCACTCTTCCCAGCTATCGCGGCGACCTGGTCAATCATATTCATTTCAGCGAATCCGCACGAATGCCGGATCCAGCCCGTATGCTTCAGGGCTATAGTTATGCTTCGTTGACAATCAATTACATCCGCTCTCTGCTTGAAGGCGATATCAGTGATCTGTTCCAACTGGAGCAGGAATCACAAAACCTGTTGTCACTAAAAACTAACGCCAAATTGCACAAGAGCCTTGATCAGTTCCGAGAAGCCATGCGTTTGTTCCATCAGGCCAATGGTCCGCAGCATAATAGCCGTCACTGGCTTGAGTTCTTCACCAGTCATGAAGCACTGCATCTGCATTATGAAGAAGCGCTGACCCGCAAAGCCAATAATGGAAAATGGTATAACTTATCGACTCACTATCCCTGGGTTGGTATGCGCACCACCATTCAAGACAGCGCCCATATCGAATATCTTCGCGGTATTGCCAATCCAATAGCCATTAAAGTTGGTAAAGATCTGTCGCCACAAACCCTGGTTCAGTTATGTCAGGTGCTGAATCCCAATAATGAAGCTGGGCGCTTAACCCTGATTCAACGATTTGGTCATCAGCATATCGCTCAAGTCTTACCGGAAATGATCAAGGCCGTGCAGGCAGCTGGACTCAAGGTACTCTGGAGCTGCGACCCGATGCATGGCAATACTCGGGTAAGTTCACAGGGCATCAAAACACGTGATTTCCAGCATATCCAGAGTGAACTGCAACAAGCTTTTGAAATTCATGCTGCGCATAGCAGCCATCTTGGTGGCGTGCATCTGGAAATGACCGCTGAAGCAGTCATGGAATGCGTTGGTGGCACCTATGGAGTCACAGAGCAGGAACTGGATAAAGCCTATACCAGCCTGGTCGATCCGCGCCTAAATGTGGCTCAAGTATTTGAATTAATTGATTCTCTCGAAGAAAAGCAGCAACATTTACATAAAATTGACACAAAACACGTATCATCTTCTTGAATTGTAACCAAATGTTCACGTATATTAGGCGGATAAGTTCGCCCAAATGGGTAAACTAGGCCTATGGAAAGCGTGTTCGACCCAGATGGAAAGTATGAGGAGCAATGATGAAAATGACTAAAGCTGTAAAAAAGTACATGACTGTTTCAGTTTTTGTGGCCGGCTCATTCCTGTCAGGTCAGGCTTTTGCCAATGCTCAAATGTGCTCCAATGTACAATACTCTCCAACCGATGACACCCAGCTTCACGTGCTAACTCAGCTGGAACCTGAATTGGTTCAGCCAGCTCCTCAGCAAAACACTAAAAAAGACGAAAAAAAATCCGAACAGTCAGTTAGCTGGTTTTCATGGCTAACAGAATCTCATACAATGCCAAGTCTGCATTTTATCGATATTCTCGAACTGTTTGGCGGTGATGAATGAGCGAGCAACACACTCCTACGCAAAAAAATCTTTCCAGTAATACCCAAAACAACACAAACGACAACGATCAACAGTCAGACCATAAAGGTACAGGCTTCTGGTCCACTGTGAAAAGTGTAGTTGGCGCCATGTTTGGTGTTCAATCCGAAGAACAACGCCAGAAAGACTTCGAAAAAGGCAGCGCCTTAAACTTCATTATTGGCGGTATAGTCTTCGTGATTATTTTTATATTCACTATTCTTTATTTCGTTAACTCAGCACTGGAAAGCGCTGGGCAGTAGATTAGTTTAATCAGCTCTCTATAGTTCGTACGGGCAGTTCATCAATTGCCCGTACAAAAGCACTCATACACCTACCCTACTTCCGATAAACCACTATCAATTCCTGAGCATTGTTGCGCCCTGCACCATCGCAGGAAATAAAGCGTCGAACCGGAAAGGATTGCAAATCTTTTGCTTTAGCGTAAATCAGACGCGCAAAGTCGGTGTCATGATTGGAAATAACAACTGGAACGCCTCGCTTGGCGAGTTTCTGTGCTTCGAGGGCCAGCTCACGCTGATTATCGAGTGAAAATTCCTGCTGGCTGTAGCTGGTGAAGTTTGCGGTCAATGACCAGGGAAGATAAGGCGGGTCACAATAAATCACATTGCCCTGACGAGTATGGGTCATGGTTTTACTAAAACTCTGGCATCGAAATTCCGCACGCTTTGCCTTTGCAGCAAAGAACTCCATTTCACGTCCAGGAAAATAAGGTTTTTTGTAGCGTCCAAATGGCACGTTAAAGCCACCGGAACGATTATAGCGACACAAGCCGTTATAGCCATGACGGTTAAAGTATACGAATAATGCTGCTCGTTCTTTTCCTGGCTTTAACTGATTGAAGTGTTCACGTAATTCGTAAAAGGTATTCTGGTTATTATACTGATCGGTAAAATAACTCGAGCAATAATCAATAAAGGTGCTCTTGCCTTTTTTAAGCTGATTAAAAACATCGATCAGATCGGGATTAATATCAGCTAACAAATATCGATCATAATCAGCATTTAGGAACAGTGCTCCCGAGCCCGCGAATGGCTCAATCAGCTTATTGCCTTCTGGTAAAACTTTCAAAATTCTCGGTAGTAATCGGAACTTACCACCCGCCCACTTAAGGAAAGGTCTTTGATAGGAAGTGGGCTTTAGTGAAGACATAATCGGTTTTTATTCTTACAATTGCTGCCTAGTGTATCAAAACCGATCACGATTGAAAGTTAAAATTCAACCCAAAAGCAGGAACTGCAATAGGAAAGGCATGACTCTAAACCAAGATTCGAACAATCAAAATATTCCACAAGCCGTTTTTATTTTTGCACACAGTGCAGGCGCCGACTCCAGCTCTGAATTCATGCAAAGCATGACAAAGCTAATTAGCCATAGCGCTATCGAAGTAGTGCTATTTGATTTTCCTTATATGCTGAAACGTCAGCAAACCGGTAAAAAGTCTCCACCAGATCGGATGCCTAAACTGATTGAAGCCTACAAGCACCAGATTCTTGAACATTCCAAAGGAAGAAAAGTATTTATTGGCGGAAAATCGATGGGCGGCCGTGTTGCAAGTATGATTGCTGATGAAGAACGGGTGGCTGGCTTGATCTGTATGGGTTATCCGTTCCACCCTCCTGGCAAGCCTGACAACCTACGAACGGAGCATCTGCAGAATCTAAGTACGCCTACATTGATATTGCAAGGTACGCGCGATCCTTTCGGTAAGCCTGAGGAAGTGGCGAGTTATGAATTATCTGCAAACATCAAGGTTAAATGGCTAGAAGACGGTAACCATAGCCTGGAAACCCTAAAGCGATCAGAGGTCAGTACGGAAGAAAGCTGGCAGATGGCTGCCAAATTTGCTCAGGAGTTTATATTGAACCAGCTCTAAACATCCAACTGGTCAGTTAGCTTATGAGAAGAAATTGAAGTAGCAGACAGTGCCCCAGACGATGCCTGTAAACAGTAAGGCGACAAACACCATCGCTGAACCGATATCTTTTGCACGTCCAGACAATGGATGTCTTTCGGAACCAATGCGGTCAACAACCGCTTCAATCGCTGAATTAGCAAGCTCCGCCATCAGCACAATCCCCAGTGTCAGTAGCAAAATCGCAATTTCGGCGGTGGTGTTACCAATGACAAAAGCCAGAGGAATGAGGATAATAGCCAGAACCAATTCCTGACGGAAAGCAGCCTCATTAAGCCAGGCGCCTTTCAGGCCCTGCAAAGAATACTTTGTGGCATCAATAATGCGGGGAATACCTGTTTTACTGGGTTTCATAAGTGACATTGTGACTGACTTAATAGATTAGGCTTATACACTGATACTACTGTATGCTAGCCTTTTGAGCAAACTGACAAAAATTGGCAATATTATGAAAATCAAACACTTAAAATATATCATTGCTTTGGCGCTAGCCCCACTTGTTGCCTGCTCACAAGCTGGCAATCAGGACAATCCAGATAACTTCGACACAAACCCTGTGGATTTTCAGCAGCAAATACAGGCAGCCATCGCTGACAAAAGCTGCAACTCAGATGCAGACTGTGCCCTGGTTGAGGTTGGCGCTAAACCTTGTGGCGGTCCTGAAACCTATGAGCCCTACTCAAAACCTAACGTTGACGAAGCCAGACTACAGGAACTGGCGGCAGCTTATAAAAAAGAGCGCCAGGATTACTTCAAAGAAAACCAGATCATGGGAATTTGCGTGGTAACACCAAAACCCCATGTTAGCTGCCTTAACAATCAGTGTGTTGCCTCAGAGCAAAACCTTAAGGTCCAATAACTCACTGGCTTTTTCATAATCAGCGCCTTCTTGCTTGCTAACCACACCAAGACAGGGCGCTGAAATATTCTTTTTCAACCAGTCCAGATTTTGCTCACTTCGATTCATATCACCAAACACAAAATTGGCTACCCAGCCCCTTAACTTCAATCCACGACGCTCAATATCGCAGACTGTCAACATGGCATGATTGAGGCAGCCAAGCTTCATACCAATCACCAGAATGACATCCATTCCTTTCTGCTCAACCCAGTCCGCATAAGTTTCTGTGTCATTGAGCGGCGTTAACCAACCACCCGCACCTTCTACCAGCAAGTACTCGCTATCAGGAAATTTAAGCAATCTGTTGAACTCGGCAATTGATAACTCAACTCCAGCTTCCTGCGCAGCAATATGTGGCGCTATGGCCGGCTCGAAGCACAGGGGATTTATGTCGGAGTAGCTCATTTGCTCAAAACCGGGGCTTTTTTTCGATAGCTCATGGATTTTCAGACCATCTTCATTGCGCCACTGTCCAGCTTCCAGCTCGGCACCTGAAGCCACCGGTTTTAGCCCCACAACCTGTTTTTGACAATGCAATAATGCATTGATAAGCGCCTGAGTTATAAAGGTTTTCCCAACCTCTGTGTCAGTGCCTGCAATGAATAATATTTCTCTTGTTTTGTTCATTTTGTTACCCCTCGCACACATCGTTCTTCAATGGTTACGCTATAATTTGATACAAAGTTGCTACATTTTGGCGTAGCATAGAATCATAGTCCTTTTTTCAGGTGACTTAATTTGGCTGGCGACAACACTATCATACTCACTTTGGCGATTATCGCCTTGGTAGTCCTTTTGGTAGCAGTAGTGACTGCTGCTCTGAAGCATGCCGTGGTAAGGCAGCTTGAGTCTAAAAACGAAGAACTCAAAAAAGTCCTCGAAGAAAATACCCGTAATATTGCCGGCAAAGCCCAGCGTATCAAAGAGCTGGAATCCACCCGAGATGACTTAAAACATTCTCTGCAAAACCTTTCTGAGCGCAATACAGCCCTAACTCAGGAACACCGAGAGCTGAAAGGCAAATATAAGCAGGCACAAACGTCATACGAAGAAGCCCAACAGAATTATCTCAATGCCTTACAATCCATTGCAGATACCAAGCGAGAGCTTGATGAAGAAATGGATCAGCTTCGCGAAGAATGCGATGCCCGCGTTCGCACTATCCGCCAGGACGCTCTCGATGAAAAAGAGCGCTTCAAAGAAAGCCTGGGTTCTGAATTTGAACACCTTAAAAAGAGTCATAAACGACTCGTTCAGGCCAATGCCACTTTAAGCCGCAACATCGATAACTTACGTGATGAGCGCGACTTCTATCGTACTGAATTTGAAACTCTGCGCGACTTCCTGCACGAAGCGCAAATGAAAAATGTTAAGCAAACGCTTGAGCAGAAAGAAGAAGAATTAAAAGAAAAAATCGTTAACTTTGAAAACAAAAAGAATTAACGTCATTCCTCTTTAAACATCTACCCAATTTCTACCGCATAGTCATGGTAACCAACTGCTGAACTGGTTTCGGTACCAAATGCATGCCCATAAACCAGCTCATAGGTTGCGGGCAACTGACCATCATCCATTTTAAATTTGCTGTATTCCTGCTCCAGCTTGCGCAGCTGACGTGGACTGGTTAAGCCATGGTTTCGGCTAGAGTCAATATTATGAGCGCCAATATTCTTTAAATCCCTCATCAGCTCTATCGCACGGTTATAACCAATCACCACTGGTTCATTATCCACAACAGGATCCGACAAGCGGGCACTCAACATGGCATCACCCACATGGTGCATATCAATAAAGTTATTCACATGCTGGTAGTCATTTACAGCAGCCCAGCTTTGCTTTAACTCATAAAGCGTGTCGGGGCCGAGAGTAGTGAAAAGCAGTAAACCTTCGGGCTTCAACACGCGATTAAGTTCCTGGAATAATTGTGGCAACTCTTCAACCCACTGAATGGTCAGGTTTGAAAACACAAAATCAAAACTGTTACTTTCAAAGGGTAGCTTCAGCGCATCGGCACACACATAATCTTCCTGATTCGATTGGGCACGACAGAAATCGATCATCCCTTCTGCCAAATCTGCGCCGGTTACTTTGGCACTTGGATATCGACGACTGAGTTCGCGGGTAAAATGACCTGTGCCACAACCCAAATCTAAAATATCGCTCGGTTGCAGTTTGAAATACTGCAAACGCTCCAGTAGGCGCTCCCCCGCCACTCTCTGGAAGAAAGCTGCATCATCATAGGTATTTGCTGCTCGGCTAAATGAGCGGGCAATATCACCTTTTGAAATCTGATTGATTCTTGCCTGCGTTGCTTTACTCATGCAAAAACTCTTTAACGTCGTTCACAAATAGTGGCTTATGAGACAGGAATGGAGCATGGCTGGCTTTGGGATAAACCTTGTGCTGACTATGCGGAACCAGTTCGGCAACCTGCTCGGCAGTCTTGGCAGGGACCAGCGAATCCAGTCTGCCATAAAGGCGTAGCATTGGTGCTTTTACTCTGCTTAACTCACTGCGTAAATCAACCTCGTTCAGTAACGCCAGGCCACCACGTAACGCCTTACCAGCAGGCACACCATGAATAAATACCGTATCTCTTAATCGACGAATGTCTTCTTTCTGGGTTTCGCTGCCGATTGCCTGAATGGCCAGAAAGCGAATAATGGTCCCTTGGTAGTCTTCTTCCAGATAGCGGCAGAAGCTATCCATGATGTTCGCTTTCATTGCATGCTGCCAGTCGTCTTCCTGAACAAATCGAGGATTACTGGCCACCGTGATCAACTTGTTGACTCGCTCAGGCGTTTCGATGGCAATGTTGGTGGCAACCAGGCCGCCCAGTGACCAGCCAAGATAATGTGCATTGTCTGGTGCAACCTTTAGCACTTGCTCGGTGAGCAAATTCAAGGTGTAAGGATCGCCAGGAATGGGTGAACGCCCAAAACCCGGCAAGTCAATCATGTGTAAGGTGAAGTGTTCAGCCAGATCATCGGCCAGCATTTCCCAGATGCCCGAGTGTAATCCCCAGCCATGCAGTAAAACCAGATCAGGCCCTTGTCCGGTAGACTCTATATAAGGTTGTAACTTACTCACCCATTACCTCTAACATCATTTCTGTTGATTTGCTTTGTTTATTTCAGCTGAAAGCTGTTCAAGTAAATAATCTATGTCGTCAGTGCTATGTTCAGCGGTTAATGTCACGCGTAACCGAGCACTGTTTTCCGGGACCGTTGGCGGCCTGATGGCAACCAGTAAAATACCTGCCTCTTTTAAGGCGCGACTAACGGCCAATGTTTTGTCATTACGCCCAATCAACACCGGCTGAATGGCCGTTTCCGAAGGCATCAAGGGAATGTCATATTCGTTTGCCAACCGACGGAAATAATCAATGTTCATTTTCAACTGCTGGCGACGCCATGATTCTTCTTGAATTAACTTAAGCCCCGCACGATTTGCTGCGGCTACTGCCGCTGGCATGGCTGTGGTGTAGATATAGCTGCGGCCAAACTGAATCAGGCTTTCAATCAACAGTTCGTTACCGGCCACTACCGCTCCAAATCCACCGAGAGCCTTGCCCAATGTTGCCATATAAATATCTGCTGACTGCTGCGCTAATCCAAAGTGCTCAAGGCTTCCTTTTCCCTGCTCACCCAGAACGCCAAAGCCATGCGCATCATCAATCATCAATGAGGCTTTATGCGCGTTGCAGCTGCTGACCAGTTCTGGCAAGGGCGCAATATCGCCATCCATGCTGAAAACGCCATCGGTCACGACCAACCGAGTGTCTGCAGGCTGCTTCATCTGACGCTCAAAAGAATCCATATCAGCATGTGCATAGCGCAGCATTTTGGCTGGGCTTGCCATGCCACCATCAATTAAGGATGCGTGATTTAATTTGTCCTGAATAATCAGGTCATTCTTTTCAGGCAAACAGGTCAGTACCCCATAGTTCGCCATATAACCTGTCGAAAACAATAGCGCTCTTTCTGTACCTAAAAAGTCAGCGATTTCTTGTTCCAGCGCATGATGTTGGTCGCTGTGACCAATAATTAAATGCGATGCGCCACTGCCAGCGCCATATTGTTTGGCAGCTTTTTGCATTGCCTCGTTGAGCTTTGGATGATTAGCCAGCCCCAGATAGTCATTGCTGCTGAAATTCAGATACTCTTTACCTTCAGCCCGAATACGTACGCCCTGCGCGCCCTCAATGGTCAGGCGCTGGCGTAACAGGTCCTGAGCTTTGCGCTGCTCAAGTCTGGCTTGCAGTTTTTGCCACATGGCAATTAGTTCTCGATTAACTATCTAGTGAGTTTTGGTTGCGTCGTAGAATAACGGTTTAGCCGGTTGCTGCTCTTCAACTTTAGGCGTTTCTTGAATCAGCTCTTCCTGATCCATCTCACGGCGCTCAGGCTGAATGCCCAGACGTTTGAACAACTGCATATCCGCTTCCGCTTCAGGGTTAGCCGTAGTCAAAAGTTTCTCGCCATAGAAAATAGAATTTGCACCAGCCAGATAGCATAAAGTCTGGGTTTCCTGATTCATGTCTTCACGGCCAGCAGACAGGCGCACATAAGACTGAGGCATCATGATTCGAGCAGTGGCAATCATGCGTACAAACTCAATCGAATCAAGTTTCTCTACCTCACCCAATGGCGTACCTTCAACGGCCACCAACATATTAATCGGTACACTTTGCGGATGCTCAGGCATATTGGCCAACTGTTGCAATAGGCCATAACGATCATTGGTTTCTTCACCCATACCAATAATACCGCCACTGCAAACATTAATACCTGCATCACGAACGTGTTGCAGAGTATCCAAACGATTTTTGTAGGTACGGGTAGTAATAATTTGCTGATAATACTCAGGCGAGGTATCAAGGTTGTGGTTGTAATAGTCCAGACCTGCTTCGGCCAATTTTTGCGCCTGCTCATCGGTCAGCATGCCCAGGGTCACGCAAGTTTCCAAACCCATATCTTTAACCTGACGGACCATTTCTAAAACCACATCCAGATCTTTTTCACGTGGCGAGCGCCAAGCCGCCCCCATGCAGAAACGAGTTGCACCATTTTTCTTAGCCTGCTGGGCCTTGGTCACTACCTCTTCGACCGCCATCAACTGTTCCTTGGACAGGCCAGTGTTGTAATGACCAGACTGTGGGCAATAGGCGCAATCTTCAGGACAGGCGCCAGTTTTGATGCTCAACAAGGTACTGGTTTGAATCTGATTCGGATTGAAATGCTGGCGATGAATATTCTGTGCGGCAAACAACAGATCATTGAAAGGCTGATTATAAATAGCTTCGACCTCTGCTAATGTCCAGTCATGGCGAACCTGACCACTATTCAATTTTTCTAAACTGGTTAATGTTTGACCGTTATTTTGATTGCTCATTATTTTAAAAACCCTTATAGTCTATGGCTTCGCGCACAGCAAGATTCAGGAAGAATAGCGTGAAGTTTACGGTTTCATCACTCACTGTCAACCAATTAAAGGGAATTATGGTTTACAATCTATTTTCAATTGTTCGCAAGAATAATCCTCAAAACTCCGTCAATTGCTCTTTATGTGGCTTGGGCACCGATTACTCGGGCTTTTGTGATCCCTGCCTTTCTGCTGTACAACGGCAAGGGCAATACTGCCAGCAATGCGGTAATAGTCTTGGCAAACAACCGATTGGTGCTGTTTGTGGGCAGTGTCTTAAAAAGCCCCCCCGATACCAGGCATTAATTTCAGCCACTCATTATGAGTTCCCTGTCAATCATGCCATCAGCGAAATGAAGTTTGAAAAACAACTGCATCATATTCGTAGCTTCAGCAACTTACTGCTTAATGAGCTGATTGCCTATTATCAGGACATTCCGCTTCCTCAGGCCATAGTTCCCATTCCATTACATTCTAACCGCTTACGAGAGCGCGGCTTTAATCAATCCCAACTGATTGCCAAACATCTGACTCGTAAATTAGACATCCCTCTGCTTGAACACGCACTGCTCAGAATTAAGGATACTCCCCACCAAATTGGCCTAAAGGCTGTAGAGCGCCGCAAAAACCTTAAGCGAGCTTTTACCGTTAAGCAGGAACTGCCTAAGCATATTGCTTTGGTGGACGATGTTGTCACCACTGGCTCAACCATTCAGGAGGCATCCAAGCAGTGCCTAAAGCATGGCGTTGAAAGAATTGATGTCTGGTGCCTGGCCAAGACCTGAGCACAATGAAGGATTTGCAGCATTGTGAGAAGTTATATATATTTAAGCAGGTGTTAAAAATATTGACACTTTTGCTTGAAACTATATTGAAAAAAATAAAATAGGAGCCTCTAATGTCTGCAACTTTCACTATCCCTTGTCCTAAGTGTGGTTCAGTTTCAACGTTCAAAACCGGCGTTTCCAGAAGTGGTACGGGCGTTGGCACTTGTCGCAATTGTCATAAATCCGTTCGCATTCAGGTTGACGGTAAAGGAAATGTCGTAAGAACATCATAATTTTTTATATCCATTATCCAAAGACAGACAAATGCACCCTCCGTACATTTGTCTGTAAACCTTCCTGATCTCGATCAAGCCGCTGCGCACTTGTCCATTGTGCTATTGACTCATAGTTCCTAGATTGAAGTTACATTCATTCAGAGGAGCAATCCCATGAACACAGAAACCTTTAATCGTCGGTCTCAGTTATTACACTGGGGCCTTGCCCTTTTCGGGATTGCCGCCTGGCTTACCGGCGAAAATGCTGATGATGGCTTTAACTCCAATGGCTTTCTGTTGCATCTTTATCTTGGTCTTGCCGTGTTGGTGTTTATCCTGACTCGCTTCGGAACAGGTCTTTTGACCAAAGGAAAACTGAGCTTCAAGGGCTGGACCTACTTTAATAGGGCACAGTGGCGATTGGCCGCACAGGATATTGGACAACTCATTCGCTTTAAACTTCCACAAAGAGAAATACATCAGGGCCTGGCAGGGATTGTACAGTTTTCAGGGTTGCTACTATTTCTATGGATGGCTATTTCAGGCACAGCCATTTTCCTGCTGCAGAACAGCACGGGGTCAGCGCTGTTCGAAGCAATAGAAGAAGGTCATGAAGTAGGAGAAGCACTCATCCCTCTCTTTTTGATTTTGCACGTTGGTGCCGTGATTGTTCATACGCTTAGCGGTGACCATGTCTGGAAAAGCATGGTCAGAAAAGATTCAAATTAAGTCTTCACAGCTCTTTCATCTGAACAGGGCTAAGGTTTTATGGCTTATTTAACAAACCACTAAACCGATAGTGAGGATAATGATTATGCTTGTGCAATTAACTTACGCCAGCCGGGTCAGTAAAACGCTGGGGTCCGAAGACATTAAAAATATACTGCAGCACTCACAGACTAATAATCAGGCCGATGGTGTCACTGGAGCCTTATGCCTGTCCAACGGCATATTTCTACAGATTCTTGAAGGTGATCGTAATACCGTTAATCGTGTTTATCACAAAATTCTGCAGGATAGTCGCCATAAAGATCCGGCCATTTTGGACTATCAGGAGATCACTGCCAGACAGTTCAGTGACTGGTCGATGGGTCTAATTGCTAAAACTGAAGACAATAAGCAGCTATTTCTTAAGTATTCTTCCAATGCTGATTTTGATCCTTACAGCATGAGTGCTGAATCGTTGAGAGGCTTTTTTGACGAGGTGGTCGGTAACGTGCGTTGGCTTCGCAAAAGCCCCGCCTAAAATAAGTATCAGCAAGGATGCTGTCACTTATCCATTCAGCACACCTCTTTATCCAGGCGATTCTACCGATGAATCAAACGGCATAGGACAAAGCACACTAGCCCTTTGAGCAATACCTGATACAATGCGCATCATAAAATCCCACTGCGCTCGGACATCCCGCTTTGCTCAATAAAGACCGCTCACAACAAGTTCTGCAAATCTCACTGCCTATAGTCGGCGGTATGATTTCTCAGAATGTTTTGAATCTGGTTGATGCAGCAATGGTGGGGACTCAGGGTAGTGCTGCAATTGCCGCGATTGGTATCGCTGGCTTTATCAACTTTATGGCAGTGGCCTTTTTCATCGGCTTTGCCGCAGGCGTACAGGCTATGGTTTCGCGCCGTATGGGCGAGGGTCGCCAAAGCGAAGCTGCCTATCCCTTGAATGCCGCACTGTTAATCATTGGCCTGATGGCATTACCCACCAGCATCATTCTGTTTTTCCTGGCGCCCGATATCCTAAGTTCACTGAACAGTGATCCCGAATTATTAGAAGAAGGTATTCCCTACCTGCAGGCACGTTTTGCCGGTATTTTGGCGATTGGCTTGAACTTCAGCTACCGTAGCTACTGGAGTGCCATTAAACAGACCGGTTATTACTTGCGTACCTTGCTGGTCATGCACTCTTTAAATATTCTGCTCAATTATACCCTGATCTTTGGTAATTTCGGCATGCCAGAACTGGGTACTTTAGGCGCAGGTATCGGCACCAGTATTTCCTTAGCTATGGGTTCGATCTATTACCATATTCTGGCCACCAAACACACCAAACAATTTGGCTATATGGAACGACTGGCAGCGCTGGCAACCATTAAATCGATTTTTAGAATATCGTTGCCGTCATCAATTCAGCAGCTATTCTTCGCTGGTGGTTTCACTGCGTTATTCTGGATTATTGGTCAGGTTGGTACTCATCAATTGGCAGCGGCAAACGCCATCACCAATGTCATGCTGGTTGCCATTCTGCCCTGCATTGCTCTGGGAATAGGCGCAGCAACCATGGTTGGCCAGGCGTTGGGTAAACAAGATCCCAATGATGCTTACCTGTGGGGTTGGGATGTGGCGAAAATGGCACTCATATTTGCAACCGCTCTAGCAACTTTGTTCTTTATCTTCACCGATCCCATCATGGGTATATTCCTGAAAGAACCAACGGCTTTGCAAATCGCGCATTGGCCCTTCAAGCTGTCCGCGGGCATCATCATTATTGATGCGATGGGACTGGTTTTTCTAAATGCATTGAATGGTGCCGGTTACACCAAGCCACCGATGTACGTTTCCCTGCTCTCTCAGTGGCTGATTTTCTTGCCGGTAGCCTGGCTACTTGGCCCCTATTTTGGCTTTGGGCTTATGACCATCTGGCTAGCTTACGCTGCCTATCGTGTATTACAGACCGGCGCTTTTATCTGGCTTTGGCAGCGTCGAACCTGGGCCGATGCGGTGGTCGACTAAGCACCTTTTCTAAACAACAGACTACTAAACACTACGGCTAATAAAATCGGCAAATACCACACATATTGCACCGGTTCCAACGGTGATATGCCAAAACTGGCCCCAAGCAATAGACACTGTGCCCCATAAGGTAATATTCCCTGAGTAGAACAGGCGCCGATATCGACCAGACTTGCGCTTCGCATTGGCTCAATATTCCCCTGGTTGGCTAACGATTGAGTCACTTTTCCGGTCAGAATGATACTAACTGTATTATTGGCCACTGCCAGATTAGTAACTGCAGCGGTACTTAATACCGCCAGCTGCGCCCTCAGTTTAGACTGGCTCGCGGCAAACAGCTGGCTGATTTTATTGACCAGCCATTGCAAGCCACCCTGCTTTTCAATTAAGGCTCCAAGCCCACCAATCAGCAGTGACAGCAAAAATATTTCCTGCATATTGCTGAAGCCTTGATAAATGGTCTGTGCCACTGAATTGTCAACTGTAAAGCTTCCACTGATAAGCCCTATGCCGATACTAACGATGATGCCGGCCGGCAAAATAATGAAAACACTCAATCCAGTTAATGCCAGAATCACAATAGCCAAATAAGGAATCACTTTATAGAGCTGGTAATCAGCAACCTCTGCTTGTGAGGGCTCGGTTGGAATTAAGGAAAATGAGCTAATAGTAATGATAGCAGCGGGAATGGCCCAGCGAGCATTCTGTCGTAATTTTTCACCAACTGTCGCGCCTTGTGTGCGCGTTGCAGCAATCGAAGTGTCTGAAATGACAGACAGGTTATCGCCAAACATGGCGCCACTTAGCAAGATGCCCGCCACAATCGCAGGCTCAAGCCCCGCAGTTTGCGATAGGCCAAATCCAATTGGAGCTAGCGCTGCCAGTGTTCCCATCGAAGTGCCCATAGCAAATGACACCACTGCCGCTATGACAAATAAACCTGGCAGAATAAATCCGGGGGGAATCCAGTAAAGTCCAAAGTTGACCACCGCATCTATCGCCCCGATAACACCAGTTAGTGCCGCAAAAGCGCCTGCCAGCAGATATATCAAACACATGGCGACAATATTACTGTCACCAATACCTTTTAATAGGATCGCGATTCTGCTCTCAAAGGTTCCTTTAGCCAGAAACAGCGCAACTGCAATCGCTGGCAATACTGCTACCGGTGCGGGTAACTGGTAAAAAGCGTACTCAACTCCAAGCGTCGTGTAATAAATGCCAGAGCCAAGAAATAGCACCAAAAATAATACCAGTGGCAATAATGCTAGCCAGTGAGCAGGGTTATGGCTGGAAACCTTTGAGTGGCGTGTTTCAGTGATTGATTCGGAAGTGCCAACTGATGATAGGCCAGGAGAAGTAGCAAGCTTTTTGGACATAGAAAACCTTCAAAAAAATAGCTTGCGGCCGAAACGATAAGTTTCAGAGTCACTTTTTAGCGGAATTTTTAGTGCGCCCGCAAGCGGTACAAATCAGCGCAGGTGGCAACTATACCCGAGTTGCCATGGAAGTCCAAACGGCTAAACGTATAATCGTTATAACAATTTGTTATTTGAGCATCTTAGAGGCGATGTCCTGCTCATTCACACGCAGGAAGTAGTAATCGTACTTATAGTCCTTTTCAAAACCATAGTCGCGGTAAATCTTGTGCAAACGATGGTTCTCTTTACGGGTGGTCACCTCAATACGAATCGCATCCGTTTCCTTACACAAATCTTTGGCTGCATTCAGCAAAGCCTCGGCTGTTTGCTTACGCCCGGTACCGCCAAACACGTAGAAGTCATTCAGGGTCCAGATTGGGGCCAGGCCAATACTTGAGTAAGAAGGGTAAAGTTGTATGAAACCGGTCAGCTCGTCGCCCTCATAAGATAAAAACATGGTCGATGTCTGCTGCTCCAGCATTAGTCGCAAAAACTGCTCAATTTTCTGTGGCTCAGAGGGCTGTTTGTAGCGTTGACGATAACTGTCAAAGGCAGGCACAAGCTGTTCTAAGTCATTGATTTCAAAAATCTTAATTTTCAAAGCAGTATCCTTATGCGATTTTTCTTAGGTATTCAGTAAGAATTCAGTTTACAAGCGGTAAAGTTGTGACTAATGAATGTTATTGAGCCTTGAGCGCCCAATATCCACTCAGTTGGTATTATAGTGAATCCTAAGGAGTTATCCATGAATAAAATGATAACCACAGCACTGATCATGACATTGGGCCTGGGCCTTTCGCAGGCTGGTTTTGCCAAAGAACATAAAGGTCCTCAGTCAAATAATGCACGCAGTCATGCCTCGGTTGAAAAGCGTCATGATGCGAACCGTTTCGAGCAGCGTCACAACCGCGACAACCGT
Organism: Kangiella aquimarina DSM 16071; assembly: GCF_000374105.1. Lineage (GTDB taxonomy): Bacteria > Pseudomonadota > Gammaproteobacteria > Enterobacterales > Kangiellaceae > Kangiella > Kangiella aquimarina. The sequence continues at coordinate 875,786 of NZ_KB893650.1, read as the reverse complement.
TTTGAACATCGCCGCGACGACCGCAGAGATGACAGATGGCGTGACCACCGACGTGATGATCGTAGAGATAACCATCGCCACAGCGATTCGCGTGGACATGACCGTCATTACGGATCACACGATCGCTACCGCGATAACTATCATCCAAGACCGAAGCATACCTACTATCGTGTATACCATGATCGTTATTACCCACGATACAGAACTTACCCGACAACGGTTTATTACCTAGGTCAGGACTGGTATTACTATGGCGGTTACTACCACCCTTATCCACGTGGCCACATTCATACTCATTATTGTGACCACCGTTATTGGGAACCGCTTGCAGTAGGCATCATTCTCGGTAGCGTACTCGGCTGGTAACACTTTCCCCCTGACCCTGGGCATTCTAAACACTTGGGAGCGCGTTGACCTTTACGTTTCAATTTTTGTTCAAAGCAAAAACGTTCTGGTCGAGGGCTCGTCATGTAGCCTAGTCATTGTAAGCAAATGACGAGCAACAAAGAGCAGGGCGCTTTTGATTGAACCCGAAGGGCAGCGTTTGTTTGGGCTTTCTACTGTGTTATCGCGCGCGGATGGAGAATGACTACACCTCACACACGATGCCTTGTATAAAGCCCAAACAAACTGCTGCAAAAACGAAACGCAAAGGTCAACGCGCTCCACACCCCTTAGTGTTTATTCTTCCTCTCCTGAGCCCTGGGTCAGTTTTTCTACAATAAAAAAGCGAGCTTAATGCTCGCTTTTTTATTTTCAGTCTCAATCAGGAACCAATAGGAGATCCCGGTGGAATGGGTAATGTCTTAACGTCTTCCTGAGGCTCAAAGTTACCATTAAGATATTGCACTACCAAATCCTTTAACCAGGCATAACGTACCGAGTTGCGTTTCGATTGAGTAGTCAACCAACCGTCCAGCTTACCAATTTCATTATGCAGATGGGCTCTTACCTCTGGTGAAGCCTGTGGGTTAGATGCCACGCTCAATAGTTGCATTACGGTAAGATAATCCACACGCTGCTGAATCAATCCATTTAATCCAGACTGCTCAGGGCTACGCAAAGTAGTTGTAAGCAGTTGAGTCACTACTTCTTCCAGTCCCGGTAACTCGGCAGTTTGTGCCTTCTGTTGCAACAATCGAGCCAGCCTTTCAGGGTTTAGTAACAATTGCAGAGTGTGCTTTGCTGAAGCCTCTGCCATAGATACCGGATCTAGAGTTAAACCAGTATAACCATTAAAGCTTTCTCGATTCCGATAGTACCCATACGCCTTGGGAGGAATAAGCTCCAGTACCGATTGAGGTACCGCTAATTGCTCTACTGATAAAGTAGATAACAGTGTACCGATAGCTTGTCTCTGTAACCCATCCTCAACAGCACGAACCGGACGGAAAGTATCGCCTTTAACGCTGTATTCGTAATTAACGCCGCCGACCAGTTTCACCGCAGCTTCAACCTGATAGCGATGGAATAAATACAACGGCACTAAAGTTTCAGCAAGCTCTGAATAAGGAACAGCATCAGCTAAATTATTATGACCAAATTTATTGAGAGCGGTTTGTCTAATATCCAGCACTCTGGCCAGTTCCGCAGCAGGGTTTTGGGCATTGTCCCAAAGGTGTGCAGAAGGGTGTGCTCCGCTGGCGGGACGAGCATCGGCGTCAGAAATGAACATTAGTCCTTTGGCGCTGGCATTTCGCACAATATTTCGCAGCTCTTCCGCTTCGTTCTCTCCTTCAATCTTAGAGTAGCCATAACGAACGGCTTCAATATCCCATTGGCCAATTCCCTCAGCGTAAGCATTTTTCAGATTGATGCTTTTTCCATCAAGCGTAACCAGTGGATGCGGATAATCCATCACAGAAGCACGATTGGTGGGGCTTGCTGCAAAGTTATGAGCAATGCCTAACGTATGGCCCACTTCATGAGCCGACAACTGGCGAATACGGGCTAAAGCCATATCCATCGCTGCCTGCTGATCGCCATCTTTTCCATGTACGCCAGTTAATGCATTGGCAATCAGCAAGTCCTGTCTAACACGCAATGAACCCAAGGTGACGTGGCCTTTGATAATCTCACCGGTTCTTGGGTCAGCCATTGCCATACCGTAAGACCAGCCGCGTGTGGCACGATGAACCCACTGAATCACGTTGTAGCGAACATCCATCGGATCGGCGTCTGCAGGCAGGTCTCGAACTTCATAAGCACCTTCCAAACCAATTGCTGCGAAGGCCTGCTCCCACCAGCGAGCACCTTCTAACAGAGCAGTGCGGACTGGCTCAGGCGCACCCGGGTCAAGGTAATAAATAATTGGTTTTATCTTGCCGTCTTTGTCACGCTCAATGCGATGACGGTAAATCAACTTTTTCTCAATCGGTTGATCAATGGGTGAAGCGTAATCAGCGTAAGTCAGTTCAAAGAAACCACTTTTCGGATGGAATACACGCGGCTCATAGTTGTCATCAGGTAGGGCAACAAAAGACACATGCTGATGAACCGTAATGGCTTCAGGTGTTGGCACAACCTGTTTAACAAAGTCGCCTGCTGCGGAACCATTAAAGGTCAGCACACTCTCGAATAGAGTATTTCGAGGGAAGTTTTTAACTTTATCAGCCACTAAGGCAGAGCGACTTCGTTCAATGCTGTAGCTGCCCTGATTGGTAGCCTTAAGCCTGTCACTGACCCCGTGCAGATCCTGCTGCAGGAATGCGGTTAAGTCGATCAAGTAACGATTGCCGTTCCTGGCATCGATTTCAAAGCCATACAATACTGAGCTGGCAAACGCCTCATTAACCGAGTTTTTCTCGGCCTGATTGTCGGTATCTGCGCGATAACGTGTATTCAGGTGCTTCAGGAAAATCTTATTACCATAACGTTCAAACTGAACCAGCTTCGACTCTCCTAGCTGTCCCCGATCAAGACCAATATCATTTGAGCCAATCCCAAACGGCAAGCCCGTGTACATGATAAATGGCTGTTCAAACTTACTGACCTCAAGCCATACCCTACCCTCGTTACTACTGACGTAGATAGGCATAAAACCATTAATACGACGGCTTTTGTTTTCAATTTCAGACCAGCTTGCCGCATTAGCAGTTAACACCACTGCCAGCAGACAAACTCCCCCAATCAGACCTTGAACAGCTTTTAACATGGGTTGATTCCCTACCTGATAATTAACGTTAAATTCTTACAGCGCCTTATTAAAATATAAACTATTGATGTATGGGCGCATCGAGCCTAACCAGTAACCTCGGAAGTTAGGATTATCACTAAACATGATGATACTGCCACGACCATAACCTTGTGCCAAGATTGCGGGCGTATTTTTAATACGTTCCACATTGGTTTGTGACGAATACCCCGCAACTAACGGACTTTCTGTATAAGTTGCGACAGTCACAAAGTCTTCAGTTGCTGGCTTAAAGACCATGGTGCCAGCCTTGGTGAACGCCAACTTATCCAGCTCCAAACCAAATGCCAACGGATGGCTTAAGTCAACATTAGCCTCATAAATAGCGCCACCGATAATATGCTCGGCGCGGGCGTCATCACGTTCCGAGAATGGACGGTTTTGATTTTGTGGAGTTTCGGGTTCCAACAACTCAAAGTTCACGAGCCCCTGTTGAACTAACCATGGGTTAGCCCCACGTGTAGCGACAATGGTTCCACCATCTCGAATCCAAGACTTAACAGCATCCAGCTCTTTATCATCAAGCGCTGGATAACGGCCACTGACCATCAACAGGTGGGTATAGTCTGACAGATCAATCCTGCCAAGATCTTGTGCATGTTGCATCGAAACAGGCAACTCAAGACGCGTATCCAGCAAATGCCAGACCTCACCTGCTTCATAGGAGTAAACGCCTTCACCAATCAGTAATAATGGCTTAGGCATCTCAAGATCGCTCACGTTTGGACTACCTAAATCAGCACCTTGTCCACTATAACCTGAATCCACGCCATAAACGGTTAAACCCAAGTCAGCAAGGGTACTATTGACCTTTTCAATGAGTGCATTACGCGTAGCGGTTTCCGCTGGCAAAGGGACGGTAAATGATCCCGCCATAAATTCACGAGGCTCACCTTGAACCGGCAAGCGAGAACCTTTTTCCAGCAGTTTAACGTCGATATCATCTCCGAGTAATCGCGTTAAAGCTGTAGCCGCACGGAAATCCTGCCACTCCACTAATAGCGCAACCGGATTATCACTACCCACATAGGAGCTTGATGTTGAAACCTCAGAAGACTCTAACGGTAAAAGTTGCAGTTCATCTTTGTTCAAATGATGGTAGTCAAGATTGAATGCCAGCGGGAAAGTCCAGGCCGACACATCATAAAAGGTGTTGTCCGTAAACTCCGTGCGCGTTTCGAACATGGCTTTAATCAGACCATATTGTTGTTGCTTAAAATTCACTACATAGGATGTTTTTGCTGCCCACTCTTTGCCTGCAATTTTTCTTGGGCCGGCTAATTGCTCAACTTTAATTTGGTGGCTATTCAAAATCCGCAGGAACTCTTTGATACGACCTTCATCATTGGAACTGAAGATCACACCTTTTTCCAGATCACTACTGGCTTTTGCTGGCCACTGCTGGAAGAAATCTCTTTGATACTCCAGCAACTCGCCACCCAGCTCAAGTGCCGCCTGCAATGTTGAAAAGGAGGTTGTTGCCTGATTACGAATGGAAAATGGAAAACTGACATCGCCATTAACCGATTCCTGCAAATGACCGCGCGAACTGGCCTGCTCAAACAGGATACCGATCCCGCCATTGATATCAGGGAAGGTCGAGCCTTTGCCGTAGTAGAAGTCATCAAAGCTTTCCTGACTGTAATAGCGCGAACCAATCGCATCCAGCGCCTTGGCGTGATATCGACCAATTTTTTCAGTCAGCTCAAAGTTTAATTCAGAGGTTAAAGGGTTCTGACGCGATGGCACACCCGGTTGGAAGAAGAAAGTAGCGTTAGTGCCCATTTCATGAAAATCACCAACGATGTGCGGACGCCACTCATAAAAATGCTTAACCCGCGCCTGACTTTCAGGATGTTGCAACAACAACCAGTCACGATTTAAGTCAAACCAATAATGGTTGGTGCGGCCACGCGGCCATGCCTCGTTATGCTCAATCGAATCTGAATCAGCGACTAATTGCTTACCCTTGTAACGATTCACCCAACCAGCAAAACGCCCCATACCATCAGGATTGAGCATAGGATCAATCATGACGATAGTATTGGTCAGTAACTCCTGAATCCACGCTTCCTCAGAAGCTGCCAGTCGATAAGCCACTAATAAGGCTGCGTTGGTTCCACTCGGCTCATTGCCGTGCACCGAATATCCAAGCCAGACTATGGCAGGCCCTTGATACTCAGTTAAGTTCTTTCGTTGCTCCTTAATTTCATCAAGACGAGTCAGATTCTCAGGTGACGAGATATAGGCAGTGATTAAAGGTCGGTTTTCATGAGTGCGACCGATCTCAGCTAGATTTACTCGCTCAGAACTCTGCGCCAGCGCCTTGAAAAATGAAACCGACTGTTCGGGACGGACATGCCATTCACCGACAGGATTCCCCAATACCTGATTGGGAGTCACAACATCTGGCTGGAATTGAATATTCTGATTGAAATAATAATCAAATGAGGTGGTATCTTCTTGAGCTAGGCCCAGCGTAGGCAGGCCAGCAGAAACCGATAAAAAAGCAGCAAGCAGTAATTGTTTCATATGACTCAGTTTTTCGTGGTTTTCTCCATTCTATAGGTTGTAAATTTAGCTGCAAGCCCAATCATAGGTTATAATAGAACCCATCAAAGCAACATGCTGAGGCATTGAACGTTATTATGATTACTATTTCAGAAGCTGCTCAAGAGCATTTTCGCCGTCTATTAGCCGGTCAGGAAGAGCCTGATACCGGCATTCGTGTATTTGTGGTAAACCCAGGAACCAGCCATGCCGAGTGCGGTGTTTCATACTGCCCACCTGACGCCATTGAAGATACCGACACAGAATTGAAATTTGATGGCTTTTCAGCCTTTATTGACGAAGATAGCGCACCCTATTTGGAAGAAGCCGAAATTGACTACTCGAAAGAACAAACTGGCGGTCAGCTGACACTCCGCGCACCAAACGCCAAAGCGCGTAAAGTTGACGACGACGCCCCCGCTTCGGACCGCATTCGTTATTACCTTGAGTCAGAAATCAACCCAGAACTTGCCAACCATGGCGGCCAAGTATCACTGGTTGAATTCACTCAAAGCGGAATCGCCGTTCTACAATTCGGCGGCGGTTGCCAAGGTTGCGGAATGGTCGACGTAACCCTTAAAGAAGGTATTGAGAAAACCTTGATTGAACGTGTTCCCGAAGTGAAAGGCGTTAAAGACGTCACCGAACACTCAGAGGGTGAAAATCCTTACTACTAATTCAGTAGAAAACACTATTAAAAAAAAAGGCGCATTATGCGCCTTTTTTGTGTCTGCCAATCGTAGAGTACCCTACAAAAACTATAGACGGCATACTCTGAATCCATTCTTTGCTGCCTGCCTATACCTCTTGCGCCAATACCCCCTTTGATTGAGTCGAGTATGAACCAGACCATAGCAATTCAAAACAGGAAGTTTTGAATAGTAAAATTCGGTCCAAGGATGGAACGTATTTTACGGTGCGTTAAATGGATTGGTGAGTACGAGAGGTGTTGAGCTTAGCGAAACCTCAATCACGGGGTGGCCTTCTCTTTGATTACTTTCTCTTGGCCACTCAAGAGAAAGTAATTCGCCGAGGGGCGAAAAAATAATTTAAGGAATGTAGCAAATCACTACAAATTTACCACTTTGAGGATCCATCATTGGTATTAATATTTTGTTGGGTTACGAGACAAGGCCTCTAACCCAACCTAGATTTTTCTTTTGCTGAAACCAACTATTACTTAATCAAATTATCATGCAGTAATTGCAGAATTTTTAGGGCGTCATCATCGTTAACCAAGAAGGACAAATGATGATCGCCAGTGGCGTGACTAAGCAGCAACCATTGTTCTGGAAGATCCGCATCAATCTGCAACAAATGCCACAATGCCTGACTGGCATCACAGCCAATCAGAGTCAGCATGGCGCTGTGTGAAGTAAAAACGCTGCGGCAAACTTCGGCCAGTTTTTCTGACAGTTTCTGCAAAATAGAGTCTGAATAAATACTGTTGTTGGTTTCTATGGCCATAACCAATGAGTTTTTGGTAGAAGCCATAAGCTCGCTGCTCAAGCCAAACTCATTGATAATGCTAAATACCTTTTGCAAGGTGTCTGGCTGTTGACCGCGGCGACCAAGTAGCAGGGTTATAATCGGAATCTGTTGTTTAAGCGCTATTGCTTTAACCCATTTTGAAGGTTCATAGTCACTGGTGATTAAGGTTCCAGGCTCATCGGGTTTATGGGTATTGCGGATTTCAATGGGGATGTTGTAGGCCATAACGGCACTCAAACATCTTGGGTGCAATACTTTTGCACCAGCCTCAGCCATATCAAATGCTTCGTTATAACTGATAGCTTCAAGCTTTTTAGCACTGCTGATTTTATTAGGATCAGTGCTAAACATACCGGCTACGTCAGTCCAGATTTCGAGCTTATCAGCTTGCAACAAAGCAGCAAAGTAGGCGGCAGATGTATCAGAGCCTTCTCGTCCTAACAGCACAGTCTGACCGTCTTCGTTGGCAGCAATAAATCCCTGACTCAGCACAACATCAGCTTCGCTTTCCCATTGATTAGCTAATTCCTGGCTCGGCCTTGGATGGCACACTGCATTTAGAAAACGATCATTAACATTTTGATGCTGGCTCGACTCTGAAGTTAATATTTGACGGGCATCTAACCACTGAACCCTATGTTCCTCTCCTAAAACTTTGCGCAAAAATTCTGCACCTAATACAGACGACAATAACTCTCCATGTGAGACAACCTGAGCCCTATCCATGGCGGTTAGCTGTTCTTTGTGACGAATGTCAGCGATAGCGATTTGCAGAGAATCAAACCAGGGATCCAGCAAGGTGGCATCAACTTCCAATTCATGCGCCATAGCCTTATGTTTGTTCAACAGTTGATTTAAGGCCTCGTCACTGTCATCGCTAACTGCCAATTGCGCGATAGCTTCCAGTTCATTGGTTACGTTCTTAAAAGCAGAGTGTATAACCGCAACTTTTTTGCCGCTTTCAATATTTCTTTTGACAATGGAGGCGATATTATCCCAGTCGCTTTGACTGGATACACTGGAGCCGCCAAATTTTAATACCACCCAGGAATATGCTTGGTTTGTCATGATTAATCCAAAGAATCGTTTTTATTAATTTAGAAAGTAGAGATTATTTGATGAGCTGATAACGATTACCACAGTAAGGACAGCTGGCACGCCCATCATTATCGAACGCCATAAAAACTCGCGGATGCTGATTCCATAAGGTCTGTTCTGGCATCGGGCAATGCAATGGTAAATCACTGTCTTTAACCTTAATCACTTCCTGCTTTTCAGCGTGCTGCTTAGCCACCTGACTGGACATAATCGGCTCCTTTGTTGACCTTATACTCTGTTCATTCTACATCGCTGTGCTTAAATGTCGATTGCCATAAATCGACAATCGCCTGACGCTGTTCTGTCAGCTCATCTTTAGGCAACAGCGCAGGTTGATTTTGTAGGGCCCTCGCATTAGCAATATCTCTTAGCAATCGATAATTCTCCATCATACAGTCACGGGTACTTTTATCGATAAGGTTCTTTGCTGCCAGCAACTGTAGCCAGTCCACATTATTGAAAGGTAGCTCGTTGACAGAGTGGTCCTTCAATAACTGCTTCGAGTATTTCAAAGCCCAATATTGAACCAGAAACTCTATATCAACCAGACCGCCTTGGCCTTGCTTGATATCCCAAAGTCGCACATCGGTTTTATCCAGATTATCGCGCATCTTTTTGCGCATTTTAGTGACGTCTTTAGAAAGATTGTCTCTTTTATCACAACTCAACACTTTGCTTCGTAATTGTAGATAACTATCCTTTAAGCCGCTATCGCCGGCCACCGGTCGCGCTCTGACCAATGCCTGATGCTCCCAGGTCCAGGCTTCGCCAAGCTGATACTTTTCAAAGGCATCAATATGGCTGACCAACATGCCAGCTCTGCCGGAAGGGCGTAAACGAGTATCGACTTCATACATAATTCCCTGTTGAGTTCGCGTTCCGAGATAGTGCACTAACCGTTGCGCTAATCGAGTATAAAACTGATGCAGCTCCAATGACTTGCCCTGCTCACCGATTAGCTGAGTCATCGAATCCGGTTCACCCTGGTATAAAAATACCAAATCGAGATCCGAACCATAGCCCAGTTCATCACCACCAAGCTTGCCGTAACCCAGCACCAGAAAATCCTTCACCAATTCGCCAGCATCTTGTTTGGGTCGACCATGCTTGGCAGTCACCTCATTCCAGGCCAGCTGCAGCAGGTATTCCATAATCACTTCAGCCAGGTCCGTTAACTGTTGCGAAACCTCACTGATATCAAAACGGCGGGTTAAATCTCCGGCAGCAATTTTAAACTGGCTGGATTGTTTGAACCGACTCAAGGCCAACAGCTGCTCTTCGGTCTGATTCATTTCAATGCGCATCATGGCCTGTTGCAACTGATTGGCCAGATTGTCTTTAGTTAATTGCTTACCGAAATTACTGGGGAACAGCAGCTCATCCAGTAGCGAAGGATAAATCGCTAACTGACGCGCAAGCCAGCTGGAACGCGATACCAGTTGCACCAGAAATTCCAAAACCGGAATATTCTCGGCCAACATTTCAAAATAGGCAGTTCGTCGGCCGATGCCCTGCAAAACCTCCACACTTCGAATTAAGGTTTTGTCGGTGTCTTTCTGCTTGCTTGCTTGAATAACCAAATGAGGTAGCAGCTGTTCTAAACGGGCGAAACCTCTGGCTCCAATTTTCCGCTCCGAGAATTCCTGTCTGAATCTTTGCAGTTCCTTCAAGGTTTCTTCAGAAAGTTTGTATTGCTCTAAAGTTTTGCTTTGTTGCTCGTTGTCCAACTGCCCTTGCAAGAGTTGTTCAAGAACCGGAATCGCATCATTATGGCTACGCTCTTCTTTGGGGTCATGAAACAAACCTTTAAAGAAGTTCGCGACTACTTGCTGATGTTGCCCAAGATTCTGTTCAACACTATGCCAATCGGGGTACCCCATCAGTAATGCAATGGTCTGCATTTCTTCTTCGGAATCGGGTAAGTCCTGGGTCTGCTTGTCAGCTCGAATTTGCAAACAGTTTTCCAGCTTTCGTAAAAATTCGTATGCTACTTTTAATTGGTCAGCATCATCTTGTTTAATCAGATTCTGCTGCACCAAAGCTTCGAGTGCCTGCCACCAGTTTTTAGCCTGCAATTGCGGGTGGCGACCACCACTGATTAACTGCAAACTTTGAACAATAAATTCCAACTCACGAATACCGCCATCACCCAGCTTGATATTATTTTGCGCATCTTTACGCAACAACTCGGCACTGATTTTCTGTTTCAGTTGACGGATTGATTCCAGCACACTGAAATCAATATAACGTCTGAAACTAAAAGGCCGAATAATGTTAACCAGCTGTTCGCGGAAGTGAGGATGAGCCTGCAGGATTCGCGCCTTAATCATGGCAAAACGTTCCCACTCTCGCCCCTGCTCCAGATAGTAATCCTGCAATGCATTAAAGTTTGCGACCAGAGCGCCGCTTTGGCCATAGGGTCGCAAGCGCATATCCACGCGATAAACAAATCCATCGGCGGTATTATCGGACAACAGGCTAATCAGCTTCTGACCATGACGCATAAAGAACATCTGATTCTCAATTGATTTGCGCTGCCCCTCGCTGATGCGCGTTTCTCCATCTTCAGGGTAGCCAAATATCAAATCCACATCAGAAGAAAAGTTAAGTTCCTCACCGCCCAGTTTACCCATCGCCAATACTAGCAAATGTTGCTGTTCACCCGTTTCGGAAACCGGCACACCATATTGCTGACAGGTCTGATAATAACTCCAGTCCTGTGCACAGTTGATTAATTGCTCTGCGAGTATTGATTGCAAATAGCAAATCTGACGGATGGGTAGTAGCTGAAGAATATCGGCCACGGCAATCTGCATTGACCAGTAATGGCGCTGATGACGCAAGAACTGTTTCACTTCGTATTCGGGCCAGCTAGTATCCAGATTCTGCTGAATAGTCAAGATATGGGCAGACAGGCTACTCAAGTCAGTAGCCAATGCTTCAACCAACCATTGCGGTTGACGCTTCGCCCAATGATAAAGATAGTCGCTACCACAAAGGATGCGTCTAACCTGCTCCATATCACCAGAATAGGCTGTTCCCAATGCCTCTAGCCATTGTGATGTTCTCTTTTCAGCTTCAGTTTTCAGTGCTTCTGGAATAGGTGCTATCTGGATCATGAATGAGTCAACTATAAGTGATTATTTTTGCCTTGAGCTCGCTTATCCTAACGTATTTGCCCGAATTTAAGCTATTGATGTTGTAAGATTTATTACATTTTAATGCAAACTAATAATTTATCACTTAGATAAACATTGATAGGATAGGCTGATAACAATGAATAAGGAGCATCTTACATGGGTACCATTATCACTTTAGTCATCATCGCTGCGTTAATCCTGTTTGTAGTCGGGATTTACAACAAGCTGGTCAGTCTTCGCAACCGTTTCAAAAACGCTTACGCACAAATTGATGTACAGCTTAATCGTCGTTATGACTTAATTCCCAATTTAGTTGAAACAGCAAAAGGTTACATGAAGCATGAGCGTGAAACGCTTGAAGCCGTAATCAACGCACGAAATATGGCGGTCTCTGCCAATCAGGCAGCCGCAGATCACCCTGAAGATCCAAATGCCATCAAAAATCTGAATCAGGCAGAGGGTCAGTTAACCGGTGCCTTAGGTCGTCTATTCGCCCTGTCAGAGAATTATCCTGATCTGAAAGCCAATCAGAATATGGCCCAGTTGATGGAAGAGTTAAGCACCACCGAAAACAAAATTGCATTCGCACGTCAGGCCTATAACGATGCGGTCATGCAATACAACACATACCGTGAACAGGTACCAAATAACTTTATTGCCAATCCATTTGGTTTCCAGGAAGCCGAATTGTTCGAAGTTGAAAATGAGGAAGCCAGAGAAGCCGTTAAAGTTTCTTTTGATTAATCCTCTCCTTTTCATCAACTGATAAGCAATAACAAGAATGGACTTTTTTGAGCATCAAGAAGCAGCCAGGAAGAAAACCCGGCTGCTTGTTTTTTACTTTCTCATGGCTGTGGTATTGATCATCGCCGTTCTCAATCTGATTGGTTTCCTGATTGTTCGCTCGCAAACCTCTCCGGAATACCCTTTCTCAATCACAGACTGGTTTCAACATTCCTGGTTTTACGCGGTAACTATCGGGACTTTGTTGCTCATCGTATTCGGTTCCCTGTTCCGCTGGTTTCAGCTCAGTGCAGGCGGCAAAGCCGTCGCCTCTATGGTTAAAGCCCGCGAAATTCTGCCGGACACCAATGACCTGCTGGAACGACGCCTGCTCAATGTGGTGGAAGAAATGTCCATTGCATCGGGAACTTCAGTGCCTACTGTCTATGTGATGGATGAAGAAGAAACCATCAATGCTTTCGTGGCTGGATTGGAAACCAGCGATACGGTATTGGTGGTCACTCGTGGTGCGCTTGAGAACCTCAGCCGTCAAGAACTTCAGGGCGTTGTAGCCCATGAGTTCAGTCATATTTTTAATTCCGACATGCGCATCAATGTACGCCTTATTGCGGTACTGGCGGGGATATTATTAATAGGTCAGGCGGGCTATTTCGTGATGCGCTATATTCGTTATGGCAACATCAGAAGCAGCAATAAGGATAGTGGCAACGCCGTTGTTGCGGTATTCGTAATTGGTCTGTCACTATTTGTTATCGGTTACATTGGTCTCTTCTTTGGTCGTCTAATTAAAGCGGCGATTTCTCGGCAACGTGAATTTCTGGCGGATGCTTCCGCGGTGCAATATGCACGCGATAATGAGGGGCTGGCCGGAGCTTTCATTAAGATCAGACAACAAGGCTCCTTGTTGAAGAATTCACATGCAGAAGAAACCAGCCACATGTGTATTTCGGAACCGATCAAGTTGAACTTTAGTGGCCTTGCCTCTCATCCACCGATTGAAAAGCGGCTGACTGCGATTTTGCCGGGCTGGCGCAATTTGGCGAAACAGATAGAAGAACAGCGCCTGCGTGAAATGGCCCAGCAGCAGGAATACGAAGATATCGAGCTGGGAAAAGACGATAAACCTGCCATGGATTTTGGTTTTGACGCCATTATCGACACCATTGGCCAGCCAACTACTTTGCACCAACATGCTGCCGGAGCATTGCTGCTTGCACTGCCCGAAGTCATTCGCCAGGCAGCACATAGTCACCACTCCAATAACCATGCCATGCATCTTGCATTAGCCCTATTGCTGAGTGACGATAATCAGGTTTCGGAACCAGTGTTGAATCTGATTGCCGAGAAGACCAGTCAAAAAGACGCTGATCAGGTTCTGGAATTAGCCCAGCACATAACCAAAGACCAGCGTCACTTACGCTTAGCTATACTAGATATTTCTATACCGAGTCTCCGACGATTAAGCGCTACAGAGCGCAAGGGATTTCTCAGCTTGTTACGACAAGCCATTCACTTGGATAGTCATATTTCGGAATTTGAGTATGTGCTGTATTCAATCCTGCAAAAAAATCTTAGTGATAGCGGGCAAGGACCTAGTAACAGCATTAAAAGCTTCAACGCTGTTTCCCATGAAATACAGGTTATTCTGTCAGCGACAGTGCATAGCACTGGTCAAAGTGACGAAGACAAGAAAGCGCTTTACTCAAAACTGATCCAGCCTTTTGTCAAAGAACCGTCACCATTACTGGATAAGACCTTTGATGCCGAATCCTTCCACCAGGCATTGAAACGCCTTAACCAATTAACACCAATGCTGAAAAAGCCATTAATTCAGGCACTCGAAGACGCTGTTACTTATGATGGCAAAGTGAATCCTCGTGAAATTGAATTACTGCGAGCGATTGCAGAGTGTTTAAACTGCCCTATTCCACCGATACTGGAACAGGCGCAGGAGAAATTGGTGAAGAATAATATTCAGAGCATGTCAGCAAATTAAAGTACTAATGTATGAGCATTACTATTTTAGCTTTAGCAAAGTCATTTCAAGCCGGAAGGTTAAACGCAGATGAATTCTCAAATGCGTATATGGAGCTTTGGAAGTTTGAAGGAAAGGAAGGACTATTAAGCCTAGATGACGACCTTTTAAGTGAATGTCTATCTAGTATTTTTTGTTTAGCAGATTTATATAACTCAAGTCCTTTCCGACAAGGCTATGAATTAAATGAAATTCAGCTTAAGAAAAAAGTTTCCGATTTATTAGGAGCTTTAGATTTCTAGTGTGTATAACGTATGATTATAGGAAATATAAAGAATTTAGCCTTTGAACTAAAAAGCATTAATGAAATGATAAATGTTGAGGTTTGGATCGCAGGTTTCAATGTTAGTTCTGATGATACAAATGCATATGGCAAACAATTCATGCATTATTTGAATTTAGAACGAGAGAAATTAGAAGAAAGTTTTGACCGAAAGATTACTGACTATTTAAACTCTTTAACTCTAGAAGAGTGCGCAAGTAAATTACTTGCATATAACTTGGGAAACTCTAACTGTGATCAAGAATTGGATGAAATCAATCTAAGGTGCAGAATTCTAGAGCTTGGCCCTACAACGGATCATTTATGTTGTTTTTTAATTCCATATAAAAATGAATTTTTTCTGCAATGCTTTATTTTTGAGGCTAAGTATGAAAATACAAAAAATGTAAAGTGGCTTTGCCGTAAAGTTATTCTAAAAGAAATAACATCTGCAATTGAGCAAACCATAGATCAAATTAGAATTATAGTTTAATTTGACTTACTATTTTTGACAGACTGTATTCATTGATATACAGCCTTAAGCCTAAACAACTAATTCCAATACGGATTCTCTTCCAATGCTTTAGTTCGCATGGTAACCAACGCATCAAGAATATCTTTCTCGGTCCGTTCTAAACGTTCATCAACACGGTCTTCGGTTTTTAATGCACGGCGGATGAATTCGAGTTGCTTAAAGAGTTCAATGCTGGCCACGAGGTCGACCCATCTTTGGCGGTAGGCTTTACGTTTTTTGTTTTCAAACAGGCTACCGAAGAACAAACCGATGTCCAGGGTTCGATACATTCTTGGGAGGTAGGCAAGGTAATCGTTTTCGGTGAGTTCGCCTTTATCGGTTAAGTGGCGCTTGATATCGAACAATTGATGCTGCAATTGACGTATGGCGAATGGGAAAATTTCTTTTTTCAGTCGTTGTGCGCCACCATTACTGAAGGCTTGTCGCCACTCTTTTAAATACAGCCAGCGTGAAAAGTGCAGCAGTTTGAGATTGTATGATGCGGATTTTAAATATTCAGTAAATTGACTGCCTTCGCGCTTAAATGCCTGTCGCAAGCCTTTCTCAAAATCTGACAGTTCTTCATAAGTAAAACCGTACAGCTTGCCGTTATTGAGCCAGTTGATCTCTTGAGCCACTTTCAACAATTTGGAAAAATTCTTGGTGATCTCGCGCCAGTCACTACGCAGGCTGCTTAAGGCATGACGCGGAATCATGGGTGCAAAAACCGAGTACATATGCTGCATGAACATCAGGGCACGATTGAGCTGCAGGACATGATCAATGGTCACTTCGCGTTTGATCTGCTTAATGTAATGTTGCCAATGTCCCAGGCCGGTATGTGCAATAGTTTCAAAGGCCGCTTCGGCTGAGGATTTTGCAGTTAATTCCACCACTCTGAGCTGTCGTAAGTAAGGAGAAGGCTTTTGACACAGAGTGTATCCACGTTCGGCTTTGCTCGCGCTATCAAGCACCAGGTCAAACTTTTCGATTAATTCCTGACACAGGCTGAATAATGCTGCAGGCTCACCTTCTTTTAGCTCAAGCTCAACTTCGCAGATATCAAGCTTGTGGTCTTTGCAACGAATAGAGCCAACATCGAGTGCAATCTCTATCTGACTTTCGCCTTCTTTGACAAATATCTGACGTCTTAAAAAGTCGGTGTTAAAGGCTGGTTTCACTGCGCCATCTTCTTCTTCCGCCTCTTCCAGCAGAATCATAAGATAAGGTTCGTCGACCGCCTGCAGGTCAAGTTCATTGGCAGGAAGCTCGACTTCAGACTCATTGCGCTGGAACAGACCACCGACCACTCGGCCAGCAGATTTTACAGATTGGATGAATTTATCGCCGTCCCGACGTATTCTGAGCCCGATTTCCATCTCTCTGAGTTTATGATTCTCGGTGTCGAAATAGGTGTTGGCCAACTGCTTTTCCTGCCATTCACCATCTTCCGAGAACCTATCGCTAACCCATTGTTTTATATCGCTAATCTTGTCGGGCGTCGCTGATAGTTTTATTTCTATTTCGATCGACATGCCTTATGTTCTACTCAGTTTCGTTTGAGTCATTCACCGCAGTTTACAGCGCGAATTAAGAATTGCCAATCGTTAAGTCTGGTATGCAAGTGCTCGCTTGCTTATAATGTGCACCTTTACTTGTTGGCCCAGACAATCCATTGGGGGATACATGGCTAATTCGATTCTAGACCTTTTTGCGTCATCACCTATTCGTCCTATGCAGGATCATATGGCGAAGGTTCATGAATGTGCTTCTGAACTGAAAAACTTTTTCCAGGCCACTATTGAAGGCAACTGGGACAAGGCTGACCAGCTAAGAACCCGCATCCGTGAACTGGAAAATGAAGCGGATGACTTAAAGCATGACCTGCGCATGCACCTTCCAAAAGGCTTATTCCTTCCTGTTGCCCGTACCGACCTACTCGCTCTTCTCAGTAAACAAGACAAAATTGCCAATATCGCTCGCGATATTTCAGGGCTTGTTTTTGGTCGTAAGATGCAATTCCCGGCGAATGTAAATGATGACCTGATGGGGTTATTACAGCGTTCACTGGATGCGTCAGCTCAGGCGTTCAAGGCGATCAATGAGCTTGACGAATTATTAGCTACCGGCTTCAGAGGCCGCGAAGCCAGTCTGGTTGAAGAAATGATTGATCAGTTAGACATGATCGAAAATGACACAGACGAATTGCAACGTGAACTTCTGTTCAAGATTTTTGAACAGGAAAATGAACTACCTCCAGTACAGGTCATGTTTATGTATAAGGTAGTTCAACAAATCGGTGATTTAGCTGACAGCGCTCAAAGCGTCGGTTCACGCCTTGAAATGATGATAGCTCGATAAACCGGGGGAACTTGTGGATTTTATATTACAAAATGCCGATACCTTTATCTGGATAGCGGTCGCGTTTGGTTTCTTGATGGCGTTTGGTATTGGCGCCAATGATGTTGCCAACGCTATGGGGACGTCTGTAGGCGCTAAGGCACTGACACTTAAGCAGGCCATTTTTGTCGCAGCAATTTTTGAATTTGCCGGTGCCTATCTGGCAGGCGGTGAAGTAACTCAGACCATTCGTAAAGGAATCATTGATTCCAGTTATTTCGAGGGCACACCTGAGTTACTGATAATTGGTATGATGGCATCTCTGTTAGCAGCCGGTATCTGGTTAGTTTTAGCTTCGAGGTTTGGCTGGCCAGTATCAACAACTCACTCAATCATTGGTGCTATCGTTGGTTTCGCTGCGGTTGGCGTCAGCATTGACGCAGTGAGCTGGGGCAAAGTTGGCTCAATCGTTGGTAGCTGGGTTGTGACTCCTTTCATAGCAGGTGTGATTGCTTTCCTGATTGTACTTAGCGTACAGAAACTGATTCTCAATACACAGAATCCTTTCGACATGGCTAAGCGTTATGTACCTTTCTATATGTTCCTGGCTGGCTTTGTGATGGCGCTGGTAACCATCATGAAAGGCTTAAAACATATTTTCAAAGACAAAGACATTTCCTTAAGCCTGACTGAAACCTACCTGATTGCAATTGGTATTGGTGCAATTATTGCCATTATTGGTGCTATTTTCATCAGTCGTATCAAGTTGGAAAAAGAAGCTGACAAGGACTATCACTTTGCCAGCGTTGAGAAAGTGTTTGCAGTGCTAATGATTGTAACCGCCTGTGGCATGGCCTTTGCACACGGTTCGAATGACGTGGCTAATGCGATTGGTCCATTGGCAGCGGTTGTCAGCGTGATTCAAAACGGTGGCGAAATTGGTGCCAAAGCATCAGTTGACCCTCGAATATTATTAGTCGGCGCAATTGGTATCGTGATTGGTCTAATCGTGCTTGGTAGTCGAGTAATGGCTACCATCGGTAAGAAGATTACTCACCTGACACCAAGCCGTGGCTTTGCGGCTGAATTAGCAGCTGCCTCAACGGTGATTATTGCCAGTGGTGCTGGTCTGCCTATTTCAACCACACAGACTCTGGTCGGTGCGGTATTAGGTGTTGGTATGGCACGTGGTATCGCGGCTCTGAACTTAGGTGTTGTGCGTAACATCTTTGTATCATGGGTAGTAACACTACCTGCAGGTGCGATTCTATCAGTCATCTTCTTCTTCATCTTTAAGGCGTTATTCATAGCCTGATAAGATAACAATCTCTGTTAACTGGCCGATTTGTTAGCCAGTTAACAGACTTTTTAAAGCGGCTTTAAGTCTTCTTAATCAATGACTTAAGGCCGCTTTTTTATTTATGAGCGAATAGCTTACAGTTATAAGCCAATAAGTCTTAATTCTGCCCCTTCCCCCCTCCGAATACCTGCTATATACTTGCCCCTTTATTTACGATTAAGCTCAAAATTTAACCGTTAGGAAAGTTTATGTTTCGTCTACTTTTAGTGTTTTTATTGCTGACCACAACCCAGTTTGCACAAGCAGCTGATCCAGCTCAAAACACAGCCGCTCAAAGCAATTATTATGTGTCCGATGATATTGGCGTAGTTATGCGTAGCGGCCCGACCAATCGTTATCGTGTCATTGGTCGAATAGTTGCCGGAACCCCTATCGAAGTTTTGGCTTCAGACGTTGAAAATAAAAGTAGCCAGGTGCGTACAGCTAATGGTGACGAAGGCTGGATCCAGACCGAATACATTACAGATCAGCCAACGGTGCAGGCGCTATATTCAGCACTGCAGGTTGAGCACGATGCCCTGAAACAGGAGCTTGCTCAGACCAAACAGCAAATTGCTGATAAAGAGAATGTCATTGCGCTGAATGATCAGCTGCAACAACAGGTTTCCGAACTGCAAAACGAGTCGGATAAACTTCGCCAACAAAACGAGCTGCTTAAAGATCGTTTTCACAGCGATGTGTTTTACGCAGGCGCATTAGTCCTGCTAGTGGGCATGCTAATCAGCTGGGTATTATCCCGTGTTAGCATGAAACGCCGTCAGCGCTCCGGTTGGCGTTGACGTTTTCAGGTTGTACTTTAGGTTCAGATAAACCTAACCAGTACATTGTTATTAGGTAATTGCCGTAATGTTTAAAGCCAGTCAAATCCTGTCAGATTCCTATCAGCAACTCTCGCTGAGCGAGTGGCAGGAAATTATCACCCAAAACTACTCTGTCGATGAATCGGGCTACTTACAAGAATTGTTAGAGCTCGCTACTCCAGACGACAAAACCGTAAATATCATTACTCATCAGGCTTCGCAACTGGTTGAAGAAATTCGCCAGAGCAGTAAGTCGCGAGAAGGTGTTGAAGCCTTTTTGCAACAATACAGTCTGAGTACCAAGGAGGGTGTGATTCTGATGTGTCTGGCGGAAGCGCTGTTGCGTATTCCTGATGCCAATGTTGCTAATGCACTGATTCGTGACAAGCTCAGTGCTGCCGAGTGGAAAAAACATACCGGTCAAAGTGAGTCAATTCTGGTTAATGCTTCAACCTGGGGCTTAATGTTAACCGGAAAAATCGTCGACGTTGATCAGGACGGCGATGGTAAACCTGATACTTTATTAAAGGGTCTAATTGCCAAATTTGGTGAGCCAGTGATTCGTCAGGCCATGAACCAGGCGATGCGTCTAATGGGTCGCCAATTCGTTTTAGGCCGCAGCATCAAAGAAGCCATGAAACGTGGCGCAAAAAGTGTTGAGAAAGGCTACACCCACTCCTTCGATATGCTGGGTGAAGCAGCTTATACCGCACAAGATGCGCATCGTTATTACGAAGCTTACAGCAAAGCGATTTCGGAAATTGGTCAGGTTAAAGTTAAAGAAGGCCAATTAGCACCGAGTATTTCGATCAAGCTGTCAGCACTTCACCCGCGCTACGAAGTCGGTCAAAAAGATCGCGTCATGACCGAAATGGTTGATACCCTGCTTAAGCTGGTCAAGCAGGCACGGGAGCTGGATGTTGCAGTTACCATTGACGCCGAAGAAGCTGATCGCCTGGAATTATCACTGGATATTTTCGAAGCACTTTATACCTCAGAAATCTGCCAGGACTGGGCTGGTCTGGGCATGGTGGTTCAGGCTTATTCTAAACGTGCACTGCCGGTACTGGGCTGGTTGGATGCATTGTCACGTAAGCATGGTCGTCGTATTCCAATTCGCCTGGTGAAAGGTGCTTATTGGGATTCCGAGATCAAATGGTCACAACAGGCTGGCTTGAGCAACTACCCAGTGTTTACCCGTAAAGCGGGTACTGACGTGTCTTATCTGGCCTGTGCTCGCTTTATCATGAGCACCAAAGATAGCTTCTACCCTCAGTTTGCAACTCATAACGCGCAAACCGTTTTCAGCATTATGGAGATGGCAGGCGACCGTCGTGATTTTGAATTCCAACGGCTGCATGGCATGGGTGAGATTCTTTATGACAAAGTACTGGAACGCTATCCAGGTTTGAAATGCCGTATTTATGCACCAGTAGGAAACCATAAAGATTTGCTTCCTTATCTGGTACGTCGCCTATTGGAAAATGGTGCCAATACCTCCTTCGTTCATCAGCTGGTAGATAAAGCCACTCCGGTGATGAGCCTGGTTGAACATCCGTGTCTTGTATTGAAGCGTTACCCGACGCTACACAATGATCGGATTCCATTGCCACCTCATATTTATGGTCCTGACCGTGTGAACTCGGCAGGTACTAATCTCCACATTAACAGCCAGATCGAGCCTTTTATGCAAAACGTACAACAGTATTTAGACAATCAATGGCACGCTAAACCCATTATTGACGGTAAAGAAATTACCACTAACGAAGAAGCCGTGTTCTGCCCTTATGACAACACTCACCAGATCGGTACCGTCCATAAGGTCAGCGAAGAACTGGCTTTAGAAGCTCTAACTATTGCTCATAAGAATTTCATTGCCTGGGATATGACGCCCGTTGAACAGCGCGCTCAAATTCTTGAGAAAATTGCCGATGTTTTCGAAGAAAACGAAGCGGAGCTGATCGCATTGTGTAGCCGTGACGGCGGTAAAACGATGCAGGACGGTATTGACGAAGTTCGCGAAGCAGTGGATTTCTGTCGCTACTACGCTAATAACGCGCGTAAAGATTTTGGTCAGGAAATCACTCTACCGGGACCAACAGGCGAAAGTAACCACCTCTATCTTCAGGGACGCGGCGTGTTTGCCTGTATCAGCCCATGGAACTTCCCGTTAGCCATTTTCACTGGTCAGGTCGTAGCAGCATTGGTTGCCGGTAATACCGTTCTCGCTAAGCCAGCCGACCAAACGACTTTGGTGGCTTATCGAGCAGTGCAATTAATGCATCAGGCTGGTGTACCAACTAGCGTGCTTCAATTTGTTCCTTGCCGCGGTTCAACTTTCGGCAAAGTGGTTCTGTCGGATATCCGCATTGCAGGTGTTGCTTTCACCGGTTCTACCTCAACAGCACAAACCATTAACCGTACTCTGGCTACTCGCGATGGTATGTTGTCGCCACTGATTGCTGAAACCGGTGGTCAGAACGCCATGATCGTGGACAGCTCTGCATTACCTGAGCAAGTGGTTGCTGATGTCATTCAATCAGCCTTCACCAGTGCCGGTCAGCGCTGTTCCGCCTTACGCGTGCTGTATGTACAGGAAGATGTCGCAGACCGTATCCTGGAAGTGCTTTCTGGCGCCATGCAGGAACTTAAACTGGGCGATCCGACCGATTTATCAACTGACGTTGGTCCGGTTATCGATGCGGTTGCGCGTGAAGAGTTGGCAGGGCATGTTGAGCAATTGCGTGCTACCGGCAATTTGATTGCTGAAACACCAATGCCAGCCGGTCTTGAGAAAGGCTGTTTCCTGGCGCCAACTGCCTTCTTTATCAATCATATCAATGACTTGACTCAAGAATGGTTCGGCCCGATTCTGCATGTCATCAAGTATAAATCGAAAGAGCTGGATCAGGTCATCGATCAGATCAACGGCTATGGCTTTGGTTTGACGCTAGGCATTCACTCACGCAACGAGAGCACTGCCACTTACATTGATAAACGCGCTCGTGTGGGCAACGTCTACATCAACCGTAACATGATTGGTGCGACCGTTGGTGTTCAGCCATTTGGTGGTCAGGGTCTGTCAGGCACAGGTCCTAAAGCAGGCGGTCCTTTCTATCTGCACCGCTTTGCTACCGAGCATACTCGCACCAACAACACCGCAGCAATTGGCGGTAACGCTACCCTGCTGTCGTTAGGCGATTAAGCAGTTTCAAGGTAAACTAAAGGGCATCACCATTTGATGCCCTTTTTTATTGCCAGCTTTACAGCCTGCTATGGCTAAGCGTTATGGCCACTGCATTATGACAAACATTTCACAAGATTTTATTCAGCATATTGCGCAGCAGCTTAATGATCCGGATGCCTTGCAGGCACTGCTCGACTATAGCCAGAAGCCATTGCGCAAAAGTATTCGCATCAATTCATTACGAGCCGATAAAGACTCCATCGCTCATGAATGGGGACAGGCAGGCTATCAACTGGAGTCCATTCCCTGGTGTGGTGATGGTTTCTGGATTGATGAAAGCCATAAACCACTTCCCGAAGGATTCGGTAACTACCTGCCGCATCTGGCGGGCCAATTCTATATTCAGGAAGCCAGCTCAATGTTACCGGTCTCGGCATTATTTGCCGCTAACCCTGAGCCAAATATGGTATTGGATGTGGCTGCCGCTCCCGGCTCCAAAACCACTCAGATTGCAGCCCGTATGCAAAACCGGGGACTGGTGGTAGCTAACGAACTATCAGCGTCACGAATCAAAGCTCTCTATGCCAACCTCGAAAGAACCGGGGTCAGTAACGGAGTTTTGTGCCATTACGATGGACGCCAGTTTGGCGAAATGACCCCTCAAACCTTTGATGCGATATTACTGGACGCTCCTTGTGGCGGTGAAGGTACCGTTCGTAAGGATCCGGAAGCTCTGAGCAACTGGTCTTTGGACAGTGTATTGAGCATGTCCGATCTGCAAAAAGAACTGATTATCAGTGCCTATAAGGCTCTCAAACCTGGCGGCACCCTGGTCTACTCCACTTGCACACTGTCTAAAGAAGAAAACCAAGTAGTTTGCCAACACCTCTTGGATCAACACCCCGATGACATAAGCGTATTCCCACTTGATCAACTATTTGCCGGAGCTGAGGACGTTGCCACCAAAGAGGGTTACCTACACGTTTATCCTCACCTATTCGATAGCGAAGGATTCTTCGTTGCTTGCTTCAGGAAAAAAGAAGCGCCTATTGAAGAAGAGTTGGCACTTGATAGCGAGTTAGGCTCGCGCTTTCCTTTCATCCAATTATCCAAAAAAGACTACCGGGATCTGGCAGAGCACTGTTCTGCGCTGGGCTGGCAGCTTGCTCCTATCAAACACCTCCTTTGGCAACGTTCTAAAGAAGTCTGGTATTTCCCAGAAGGTATCGAGCATCTGATTGGGAAACTCCGAATGGACCGAATCGGTGTTAAACTGGCAGAAAGTCACCGCAGTGGATTTCGGCTTCAACACCAGGCAGTTACGGCTTTTGGCCATGAATTTACTCAGCAAACTTATGAACTCAATAGCGAACAGGCTGTCGAGTATTATCAGGGGCGGGATATTTCAATTAGCAAATCTGGCTCACTGAAAAAAGGTGAAGTTGCAATTCTATATCAGGGTGTAGTCATTGGATTGGCGAAAAATCTGGGCAACAAATTGAAGAATTCATTGCCCCGATATCTGGTCAACGATACTCCGTTTGCCGAGCTTTAGTAAATCAGAATTGAATAAGTAATATAAGTGCGATGAAACTCTTTTAAACAATTGAGGTTAAATAATTTGAATTCCAATATCAGCAAAATCAGAGCCGGTTTGTTACTTTGTTGCATCAGTCTTCTGATCTCATGTCAGACTCTTGCACCTGAAAAAGATAATGACCGACTTCCATTATCACCAGAAGTTACAACCGGTGAGCTGAGAAATGGTATCCGATATTACATTCACCCCAATGGCAAACCTGAAGAAAGAGCGTACATCACATTATTACTAAACGTTGGTTCATTACAGGAAGAGGAGCATGAGCGTGGTGCTGCTCACTTCGTCGAACACATGGCCTTTAATGGCTCAACTCACTTTAATAAAAATGCTCTGGTTACTACACTGGAAAGTCTTGGCATGAGCTTTGGCTCGGATATTAACGCCTTTACCAGTTTCGATAACACTCGATACCATTTAGAAATACCTACCGACAATCCGGATAACTGGTCAACCATCGCTTTGATTCTGGATGACTGGATTACAGGTATCAAATTTGAACCAGAAGAAGTCGAGAAAGAACGTAAAGTCATCCTCTCTGAAAAACGCGCCCGCAAAGGGTTAGGTGAGAGGCTCTCTGAGGTGCTGACGCCCATCAATTTTGGTGATGCCAGACATGCCAAAAGAATGCCCATCGGTATTGACGAAACACTCAATGCCATGACCGCCGATGATCTCAGAGCTTTCTATCAGAAGTGGTACCAACCACATAATATGGCACTGATCATCACTGGTGATGTTGATCCTGAAAACACGGTTAAATTCTTCAATAACACCATCGGCCAGATTAAACCTTCCAATAGCACAAAACCTCAGGAGTACTTAATTCCTGCAAAACAAGAACCTGACTTTGAAATTATCAGCGATCAGGAAATTTTAAGTAGCTCTCTAAATATTCGCTACCAGACCCATAGCGTAACGCTAAATAACTTTGATGCACTTCGATATCGATTACTGAATCAAATTGTTGTTAGCCTTTTTAATAAGAGAATGTATGAGCTGGCAGAAAGTGCAGAAAAGCCTTTTGAAAGTGCCGGGCTTGGCTATTCTCAGCTGGGAAACGATAAACTGCTGTTTAACTTTTCAGTAACCCCTAAAGACGGTTATTTCAGTCAAGGCTACATGCGTCTGATTGAAGAAATAAAGCGCGTTGAACAACATGGGTTTCTAGATACTGAACTTGACCGCTATCGTAAGGAAGTACTTAACAGCAGCATGCTGGCCGTTGAAGATATGGATTCCATGCATTCAAGCCATCTAACTGACAAGTATATGTCGCACTTCCTTTATGGTGAGCATTATTTCTCAACCATTCAGCGACACGTGTTATTAGAAGTTGTATTACCGACCATAAGCACTTCAGAAATATCGGCACACTTTAGCCAGTTGATTTCCAATCCTCTACACTCAACCATCGTCTATGCTCCAGTGAATGAAGCCCCATCAGCCGATTTAAAAAATGACCTTTATGCTGAGCTTAAAAAAACCAGGCAGGTTCAGCCATACCAGGAAGCTGAATTAGATGCTCCACTGATGGTCGCCCTACCCGAAAAAGGCAGCATTGTTGAGCAGTCTTCAATAGAAGCAGTTGAAGCCACTAAATATCAATTAAGTAATGGTGCTACTGTAATCATACGTCCCAGTGATTTATCCAATACCGAAGTATTGCTGGCTGCTTATGCACCAGGCGGTTACTCTCTTGCCAACCAACAACAGCAACGCTCCGCAATGGAGTCAGCGAAACTGGTAGCCTCTTCCGGGATTGCCAGTTACACCCGAACCGACCTTGGCAAAAAACTACAGGACAAAACGGTACAGCTTAATTTAAATATTGGTCGTTACTACTCTCAACTGTCAGCTAGCAGTGCGCCCAAAGATCTGGAGTTGATGTTCCAATTAATCCATCTCTATTTCACTGAACCTAAAATTGATCCGATTGTTGCTCAAAATTACAAAGAGTCAGTTATGCAGTATCAGCGTAACCGTCTTAATGATCCAGAGCAGCGCTACGCAGATGAGTTACATCTATTAATCACTGATAACCATCCAAAATCACAACCCTGGTCAGTTGAAGAGGCTGAACAAATAGATCCGAAAGTTGCTTTAGATTTTTATAAGCAACGATTCTCAAAAGCGAATAATTTTACCTTCGTCATTACCGGCAATATAAAAGAAGAAGAAATTAAGCTACTAATCGAGAAATACATTGCAAGTCTTCCTGCGACTGATAAAACTGAAACCTGGCGTGATGAGAATATCAGGACGGTTGAGCGCAATATCCATTTCTCACGTAATACAGCTTTAGATGAAAAGACTAAAGTTAATTTGCAATTTCACAAACCTATTGAGAAGTACATTTCAGAAACTCGATTCCGATTAGGACTGTATGAAGAAATACTTCAGCAGGAATTGCAGGCAAAGCTAAGAGAGGAATTAGGCGAGGTGTACTCAATTGGTGTTAATGCCAGCATCGATCGCTATCCAACGGAGTGGTTCAATTTGCTAATCAGTTTCAACGCTGAACCTGGACATGAAGATAATTTAATTGAAGTTATTCAGCAAGTAATTGATAAGAGTCTTAATGAACCTTTGCCGCAAGATAAACTGGATAACATTAAACAACAGCGACGAATGGTATTCACCGAAGGCCAGCAAAGCAATCAGTTCTGGCTTGGACAAATCGTTTTATATGAACGTGAAAATATAGACTACTATTATTTTACACACTATATGGAGCGTTTAGATGCGGTTACCGCTAAACAAATTCAGGACACGGCCAATATGCTTTTTAAAGACAGCTATCTGATTACCAGTATCATGCGTCCCGATGATGAGACTGATATCGTTAATAAAGCTGAGCAAAAATCAGAACAGGCAATTACGGATTAACATCAGTCAGGCCAGGGACAATGACCTTCTGTCCCTGGTACTCCACCAATAAATCATTCTCCAAAATATCGGCAACTACCATCCCTTTAGTAATAGTGTCACCAATACTGTAAGCCTTGCCATTTAACATCACAAAGCGATCTGCTGGCTCTGTCGCGTATATATGCGTGGTATAGATCAAGGTTGGCCAGTGATCATGATCGATAGCTGCCAGAAAGACAGGTTCGTCATTTGTTCTTACGGGTTGTTGCATAGATTGTTGCACTGGCTTCTGAACACTTCCAGAATCTTGAACCACTTCAGTTACCGGCCTGGTGTTGATCGTTTCAACTACCTTTTGAGGCTGTCTCTGAGACTGAACCTGCACTACAGGCTGTTGTATTTCCAAGGGAGCTTTTTTGATGATGACTCCAGACTGACTCGATACAATGTCTGGTGATTGCTTTGTTGCTTCAATTACGGAGCCTGTATCTAGTTGCGATTTAGCTTGTGCTGACAATGGCTGTTCATTATTAAGTGATGTCTGAGAGTTTTCTTGTACTTTTTCTTGTACTTTTTCTTGTAAATAATCTTGAGAACTTTGATTGGATATAGCTTGATCGCTATCTTGAAGATTCGCAGGCTGTAATAACAACCAGATGACCACTGATAATAATATACCTATCACTACCAGCATTGGGATTAACCAACGTCGGCTTTCATCATCTTCAATAAATGCAGTATGCTGATGTTCACTGTTTAAATTTGGAACATCACCGTCCTTCTCGCCTGACTCAGTTTTTTTAATGGCATCCAGTATGTAAGACATTATTTTTCTACCTGCAATCTTTCAACAAATAATTTTGGAATACTCGGCTCAGCCAAATTGTTAATCATCATGATGGAGTGTTTGCCAAGAATACCATCTGATATCAGGCCATGCTCCATCTGAAATAATGCAAGCCAGTCAGCAACCTGCTCTGAAAATACATTATCAGGTTCAATGGTAATCCCTTCCGACATTTCGATAAAATTCGTTAGCCAGATGATTTCCGCACCTCGACTGCCAATGCCAACTGGGTCTCTAAACCCTGCAGGTTTTTTCCAGAACAACCTGTATTCACCTGTCCACATCGGATTAATTTTTTTGCGTTCTATCATCACTTGATTTTCACCAAACTGCATGACCACCGATTGATCCTGAATCTCAATCAAGGTTCCCCAGAAGTCCCCACCTTGTGCTGTTGTGAATTTCAAATTTGCAGGACGATTGAGCTGGCTTAGGAATTTCCAGTCAGTCATTCCCTGATCACACCCTAGACCATAATTTGCAGCAAAGCTGCAGGCATCTGGTGACTGGAATGGCAGGTAACTGACACCCCATAAAGCCAACAAGTTTTGGCTGGCAATGGCTCCACTCCGATCCCAGCTTTGTTCGCCCCAGAATTCTTCAGCTAGCTCGCTCGGCGTTTTACTGATGTTCTCGCGGACATTTTCACCAGCAACATCGTTAGTTTTTATTGACGACTCATCCGTCTCACCAACCTTTGTCGTCTGCTCATTGATTGACGCTGCTTGAGAGCTATCAGCAAGCTGTGCAATGTGCTCGGGTTGTTGTTCGCTCGATGTTCCAACAGCATCATTAAATAAACCAAATGACCAGGCGGTGACACCTAAAGTCAGCCCAACCAATAGCGTAGGAACAGCCCACTTCCAGTGATTAACTAATGAGCCATTCTCAGCCATATCAGTTTTTTCACCTAAAACTTCAGAAACTGCTTTATTGACTGTGCGTACATCTACATGATGTAAATTTTCTGCAAAAGCTCCTAACATTGCCCTGTCACTGATCACATTAATCAGTCGTGGAATTCCACCGCTAGCCTTATGTATCAATTTAATGGCCTTGCCTTTAAAAACAGGACGCATAACACCGGCAATTCTTAACCGGTGCTCCAGATACGATTTGGTTTCATTCAGCGATAAAGGGCGAAGATGGTAGCGGGCGGTAATTCGTTGTGCCAACTGACGGAGTTCTTTCTTGGCCAGTAACTCCTGTAGTTCAGGCTGACCGATTAAAATAATTTGTAGCAGTTTTTTCTGGTTTGTTTCGAGGTTGGTCAATAAGCGTATCTGTTCTAAGACTTCGACACTTAAATTCTGTGCCTCATCAATCATCAGCACAGTATTCAAACCCTGCTCGTGGTTGTCCAGCAAACGACGGCTCAACAAATCGGTAAAGGTTTTTAAGCTCGATTCTCTGGGATCATATTCAATACCCAGCTCATCGCACATGGTCGCCATCAGCTCAATGGCATTCAACTTGGGATTAAGGATATAGGCAAGGCGGACATTAGCTGGCAATTGCTCAAGCAGGCATCGGCAGACGGTTGTCTTACCGGTTCCTACTTCGCCGGTCAGTAATACAAATCCACCACCGGCTCCAATTCCATACAACAGATGCGCCAGGGCATCGCGATGCCGCTCGCTCATGAAAAGGTAGCGCGGATCGGGCGCGATTGTGAATGGTGTTTCTTTTAACCCAAAGAAATCGTTATACATATCTGGCCTATTTCCCAAAGTTCCCTATTGAATATTGTATACTTATTATGCTTTGCCTATTATGGCTCATTATTAACCACCTCTCAATCTAAGGGATAGCGTGTGAAGATGCACGGACTTTTACTCACTTTTACTATGATTCTTATGCTCTGCTTTACTGCTGGCAGCCAGGCTTACGAAGGTAAAATTTATAAATGGAAAGATAAGGATGGCAAGCTCCACTTCTCTGACAAGCCGCCTAAAGACCAGTCCCTAAAAGTAGAAGAGCAGAAAGTCGATAGTAGCAAGTTAACTGTGACCAGTATGCCTCGCTCACAAAGACAAACGCCATTGACCGCTGGTCAATGCCAGTCAGCCATCGACAACCTGAAAAATACTGAACCGCTTTATCGTGGTGAGTTAGTCGAAAAACTGGCGAAAAAAGAAATCAACGACCAACAGTTTGCCCAGGGGCTCGCTAAACTCGATGATGTTAAAAGAATCGTAAACCCAGATAGTTGTAGAAATGCTCAACCTGAAGACCGCTCTTTGCTAAACTGTATCGCACAAAATGAAGATGCCAGACAGTGTATAAAGTAGCTCTATAAGGTTGATATGCAAATCTATTTGGTTGGTGGCGCAGTAAGAGACAGATTACTCGGACTCAAGGTTGTAGATCATGACCATGTGGTGGTTGGTGCTACACCCGAGCAAATGATTGCCAAAGGCTTTAAAGAAGTCGGCAAAGACTTTCCTGTCTATTTGCACCCTAAAACCGGCGAAGAATATGCGCTAGCCAGAACCGAACGCAAGTCTGGCAAAGGTTATAAAGGCTTTAACGTCGACTTCTCGCCTGACATTACACTCGAGCAGGATCTGATTCGTCGCGATCTGACCATTAACGCCATGGCTCAGGATAAGGATGGCAACCTCATCGACCCCTTTAATGGTCAGCAGGATTTGCGTGATAAAATCTTGCGACATGTCTCGCCCGCTTTTGCCGAAGACCCATTGCGTGTTTTACGTGTTGCCCGTTTCGCTGCTCGCTTCACCCATCTAGGTTTCATCATAGCTGATGAAACCTTTGCCCTGATGCAGGAGCTATCATATGGCGATGAGCTCAAGCACTTGACATCAGAGCGAGTGTGGGCCGAAACTGAAAAAGCCTTAGCCACTCAATCACCCCAAGTCTATTTTGATGTGCTTCATCAATGCGGTGCACTGGCTGTTCTGATGCCGGAAATAGACTGCCTCTGGGGCATCCCCAATCCTGAGAAATGGCACCCGGAAATCGATACCGGTATTCATACCTTGATGGTAATTGAACAGGCTGCCAAAAAAACTCCTGATCTGCGTATTCGCTTTGCCGCAGCTGTACATGATCTTGGCAAGGGTGTCACGCCACGGGAGCAATGGCCACAGCATCGTGGGCATGAAGAGTCTGGCATTCCGATTATCAAAAAGCTGTGTAAGCGATTAAAAGTTCCTAAGGTCTATGAGCAGCTTGCAACCCAGGTGTCTCGATATCATCTACATAGCCACAAGATGTTTGAGCTACGCCCGAGCACCGTCCTGAAAATGCTTAAGGGATTGAGCGCTTATCGTAATCCAGACTTTTTAGAAGCCTTTATTCTGACCTGTGAAGCAGACTTTAATGGCAGGCTGGGTAATGAAGAGAAGCCTTATCCGCAAGGTGACTTGCTTAGAGAATGCTTCAAGGTATCTGAAACCATTGATGTTCAGTCGTTAATTGAGAAGGGATATGAAGGCGCCAAGCTCGGTGAGGCTATTGACCGAGCCCGACTAAAAGCAATTAAAGGCTTGTTAGCCCATAAATACGATAGCGAATAAAACCACACCCAGAATCAGGCGATACCAGACAAAAGGCATAAAGCCGATCTTCTCAAGCCATTTCAGGAATAGGTGAATACAGGCAAAAGCACTCAACGCCGAAACCACAATTCCTAAAATCAGAAAGTCCCAATCGAATTTAGCCCCTTCCTGAGCAAGCTGAATGCCTTTCAAACCACCCGGTAAGACAATCGCAGGAATCGACAAGAGGAAAGAATAGCGAGCAGCGGCGGTACGAGAAAACCCTAATAATGCCGCCGCAGTCATAGTAATGCCAGAACGTGAGGTGCCCGGAATTAAAGCCAGAGCCTGAGCACCACCAATGGCAAAAATATCGCGCCAGCGTAATTGATACTCATCCTTAAATTGCTCGACTGGTTTCCCCTTGTATTGACGCTCCGCATACCACAACAAAAGGCCAAAAATAATGGTGGTAATCGCAATCACATAGGTTTCGCGCAGATACAGATCAACGATATCAAAAGCTTCTAAAAAAAGACCAAACAGACCTACCGGAATCGTTCCGAAAATCACCGCCCAGGCAAGACGAGAATTAGGCGTAGGCTGACCGCCTAACACCGCCTTAAACCAGGCGCCAATCATCTCCGCCACTTCCTTACGGAAATAAACAACCACCGCCGTTAAAGTCCCAACATGAACCGCCACATCAAACGCCAACCCCTGATCCTGCCACTGCAAAACCTTAGACGTCAGAATCAAATGTGCCGAACTCGAGATCGGAAGAAACTCAGTTAAGCCCTGAATTAATGCTAGAAATAATGCTTGAAGCCAATCCATATTGTTTTCCGGTTAGTTTTTTTCTAAAGCCTGGAATATTAGTGTAGGTTGGATAAACCGCAAAGCGGCGCCACCCAACACTTAATTATGTTTTGAAAATCCAAGCCCTTGAACCACTCTCGATTTTTGCTGGAATACGACCAATGCTTGTTCCTTTACAACCTACGCATCTATTTTTCATACGTAAGGGCAATTCATGAATTGCCCCTACATAAGATCGGGATGCCCATTTTGCTGAAGGATTTTGTTCTTAGACGCGGCGGAGCGAAAAGGATAAAAAAGGAGTTTATTTCAATAAATGACTTTTTTAACTTTTTACTCCAACAAAGTATAAGAGCAAAATAACCAGCAAATCTTAGTTACTTAGTCAGACCAACATAAAACCCATAACACATCACCTGAATAAAAATCAAAAACCAAAACCAGGCTCCGAAGCCAACGGCTTTGGTTGTGAAGGTATCCAGCTTTTTACTTTTCCAGACCAGTATTGCTGAAATAACGGCAGAATTTAGAACAGCAACACCTACTAGCCAATACCAGTTATCTTTGCTGCTGGCTGCAAAAGCCAGTTGTGGTAATAACAACAAAGCAACAGCAGTCAGTATTTTAGTCATCATATTCATAAGCGATGTAATTTATTGCTCAATGCAAAACCTTGTAGTTGAACAGTGCAGTTTTTAGAGGCGACCAGCACTTTGCAGTTTTCGCCCATCTCATCAGGCATCAGCAATTTTTTGAGCTGCTGGCTGATTTTGACCTGCGCCATTGTATCAGATCCGAGGCTTTCGGCTAGCTTTGCTGCTTGCTGTTCAATGCCGCTGGACATCAGGAACAGGGCCTGTTCACAGTAACCGACAATCTCCGCACCTAACTTATGCGCTATATAAGCTATCTGACTAAAATTTACGGAGGCGGTGATATCCTGAAGACCCGGTAATAACAGTGGACTATGATGTTTGTGCTGCTGGTAATAGCACTGCAGGGTTCCATGCGTTCGGTGAGATTCATAATACTCATCAGCACTGTACCCATAGTCGAACAGTATGATTGCGCCTTTGCTCAGGCTCTCGACCAGCCCCTCCAACCAGAACTCGGTTTGTAGGTGATGTTCCGTCATATAGCCATGCGGCCACTGTTTCAGATATGGATTAACTTCCTGAATTGATTCTGTTTCTTGCCAGCTCAACCGATAGCCAGAATCATCCAGCTTAACGTGAGCTTTTTGCAATTGGTTCTTCTGCTTGCGCACCAAATCAACAGGCAGAGCATCAGCCACTTCATTGGCAAAAATTACACCTGAAAACTGTCTGGGCAGATGGTCAAGCCATATAAAGCGACTGGCCAAATGCGGTATCGACTGCTCAATGGCCTGTCTTTGCCGTTGCT
Organism: Kangiella aquimarina DSM 16071; assembly: GCF_000374105.1. Classification (GTDB taxonomy): domain Bacteria; phylum Pseudomonadota; class Gammaproteobacteria; order Enterobacterales; family Kangiellaceae; genus Kangiella; species Kangiella aquimarina. The sequence continues at coordinate 842,031 of NZ_KB893650.1, read as the reverse complement.
TTAAATCCGCGGATACCTCAAGAATGTAATAGTGTTGGGGCAGACTATTCTTAACTTCCAATTCTTTCATCAGCTCAACTGCAAAAGTACCGCTACCTGCACCAAGCTCAAGTACCTGTGCTTCACTCTGTTCAAATACTTTGATAAAACTTTTGGCCAGAGTCTGAGCAAATAATGGTGACAGTTCAGGAGCCGTCACAAAGTCACCACCTTCTCCCAGTTTATGGCTTCCTGCACTATAGTAGCCAAGTCCTGGCTCATACAGTGCATGATGCATGAATTGGCTAAAAGGTAGTGCGCCCAGCTTTTCAATTTCACCGGCAATGGTCTGGCTCAAACGATAACTGGTTTTGCCCTGAATGCCATTCACCAGCGGCACCTTAAGCGAACGGCACTGTTCTGTAAGCCATTCAAAATAGGTTGGATAATCCTTTAAAAAATGCACCATGACTTATAAGTATTATGGTTAGAGGAATTCACCACCATCAACCGGGATGATGATGCCGGTGATAAATGACTGCTGAATCAAAAATGCAACGCCATCGGCAATTGCCTGAGGATTACCGGTTCGCTTAAGCGGGATATGCTCGGCCATACGCGCAAAATGATCAGCGTCTGCTCCTGGCGGTGGCAAGATAGCACCCAATGCCAAACCGTTGACCTGAATATCCGGAGCCAACTCACGCGCGAGAGATTCCGTTAAATGCCAAAGACCAGCCTTCGATAGACGGTACACCAGGTGGTCGCCCGCTGGATGATTAATTCGAGCGTCTAGAATATTAATGATATGAGCCTGCTGGGGCTTACTTGCTGCAAAAGCCTGACTCAATAACAGTGGCGCTCGCAAGTTAAGATTCATCACCTGATTCCAGTGCGACAGATCATCATTGATCGTATCGTTTTCAGGAAAGATTGCAGCGCTGTTGATTAATACAGACAGATCACCCAGCTCTGCAGCCTCGGCCACCACATCAGCACAGCTATCGGGTTCGGAAAGATTCGCACCTATCAATTTTACTTGAACGCCAAGTGCTTCAATATCACTGGCGGTTTGCTCGGCGCTATCTCTCGAATGATTATAATGCAATGCGATAGCGTAGCCTTGCCTGGCAAGCTCAAGAGCTATCGCTCGCCCCACTCGAATGGCTCCACCAGTAACAATCGCTACTTTCTGCTGACTCATGAATTCTTACCTTTTATTGCTGTTGCCAATCGAATTCTATGGCCCATAACTTTTGTTGTTCTTTTTTACTAAAAGCCTGCCACAGTTCCTGATACGTTTTGTTTATGACCGGATGTTTTCTTTGCGGTTCTATTTCTGCCAGAGGTTGCAGTACAAAGGCGTGATGTAGGATTTCTCCGCGCGGCAAGTGAATGGGTTGCTCGCAAATCACATCATCATAAAGCAAAAGGTCGATATCCAGAGCGCGATCACTAAATTTCGGAACATCGCGCCGACGACCGGCTTCTTTTTCGATGGCTTTAAATATCTGCTCCACCTGTGCAATCGTCAGCTGGGTTTCCGCTCTTGCCACCAGATTGAGAAAATTATCGCCCTCAAATCCCACCGCTTCACTTTCATAAACTTTCGACAGTTTTAAATGGCTGAACATTTCATCAAGGCGCTGCACCCCATATCGGATCTGGCGTGCCGCATCCTGATTACTGCCGATACTGATATAAATAATAGCCATAACTTACTTGGTGCCGCGTTCGATGATCACTCCAACGTTTTTAGAACCACGAACAGCCCCTGGCTTGCTAAGCTTTAACTTCAACCAGGGCACATTAAATTCATTGCGAACAATTTCAGCAATTTTCTCTGCCAGAGTTTCAACCAGCTGGAATTCAGATTCCTCAACAAAACTAATAATGCGTTTAGCCACAGATTTATAATCAAGACACTTGTCGATGGTATCTTCCTGGGCTGCTGGCTGAATATCATGCGCCATTTCCAGATCAATGCTGATGGTTTGACGGATTTGTCGTTCCCAGTCATAAATACCAATGACCGTATCTACTTTTAAGTCTTCAATAAAAACGATGTCCACAGGCGACTCTTGGTTTGATGTTTATGGTTAATGTGGGTCATAGGATAGCAAAGAAAAGGTCATTTGATTACACAAATCAAAGACTTTCCCATGACCTGATTAAAAAATAACAGTATCCTATAGAAAATCCGCGGTGCCTCGATTTGAGTTAGTTCTCTATGAATAAATGGGCGCTAAACAATAAGATGGAGTTTATTCAGGTTAATGAAGGCTGTTGTAAACACAAAATGCTGCGCAAAGGATAAGAACTGATAATGGAATGGCAACTTGCCGGGCTTTGGCTACTGGCTTACCTGACGGGCTCTATTTCGAGTGCGGTCATCGTTTGTCGCATTATGGGCCTGCCGGATCCACGTAAATTTGGCTCGCACAACCCAGGCGCGACGAATGTATTGAGACTGGGTGGCAAAAAAGCAGCCATATTTACCCTACTCGGTGACATGCTGAAAGCCATCATTCCGATCCTGATTGGTTATGCGTTGGATTTACATAATCGAAATCTGGGTTGGGTTGGTTTCATGGCTTTTATCGGCCACCTTTATCCTATTTATTTCCGCTTCAAGGGCGGCAAAGGCATGGCCACCTATTTTGGTGCTCTGGTTGCTCTGTCGCCTCTGTTATTAGCCTATTGCATTGTTACCTGGCTGGTTACCGCATTCTTTACCCGTTATGCGTCATTGGCATCCATACTATCCAGTTTTGCTGTTGCTGCCTTCGGCTTTTATCTGGATCATAAGTATTTCTTCCCCCTATTTGCCATGTTCCTGATACTGACCGCCAGACACCATCGCAACATAAGAAACCTGTGGCAAGGTACCGAACGTAAAATTACCGATAAGAGAAGTAATGACTCGCAGTAAAATCAATGTAGCGCACCTACTCCCACTACTCGCCTCCATGGTGGCCATTACACCGCTGGCGATTGATATGTATTTACCTGCGATGCCAATCATCGCAAAGGAGCTTGGCACTACCTCGAGTGCGATTCAGGTCTCTTTGAGTCTCTACTTGGCAGGTTATGCATTGGGCATGATGATGTTCGGTCCAATTGCTGACCGGATCGGTCGCCGCAAAGTTGCTCTCGTTGGATTAACAGGCTTTATCATCACTTCTCTGTTACTGGCTTTTACGGAGTCCATTAATCAATTCCTTGCTTACCGTTTTGTGCAGGCTGCGTTCGGCAGCGGAGCCACCGTGGTTGTACCCGGTATCATTCGTGACTTGTATAAAGAACATACTGCCAAGGGGTTGTCCTATGTCAGCCTGATCATGATGGTGGCGCCAATGATCGCCCCCGGCATCGGCAGCTTTATTCTGGAGTTATCGGTGTGGCGCACCATATTCCTCAGTCTGGCCGGTTATGCGGTCTTTATTCTGCTGCTGGTTATCTGGAAGCTGCCGAAAAACCTGCCGCTACGATCGGAGCGTAAGTGGCTGCATGAGTTTGCCAGTAATTATAAACTGGTCTTCAGTCACCCAGCGTCAAGGCTCAATATCATCAGCTCGATGATGGGCTCCTTTGGCTTCTTTTGCTATATCACCACCATTTCTTTCGTCTATATCGAGTATTTTGGGGTCAGCGAAGGCAAATTCAGTATTTTGTTTGGCGCCAATGTCGTCGCCTTGATGATTACCAATATCATCAACACCCGCACCGTTGAGCGAGCTGGCTCGGCTAGAATGCTGATGATTGGTACCGTTATTGCCAATATCTTCGCCTTAAGTCTTGTACTGGTGACTGTTTTTGGCTGGTCGCTGTATTGGACGGTTGGTGCCTTATTCCCTTTGATTGGGTCCTTGGCGCTGATAACCGTCAATTCAGATGGCCTGATTCTCAATCAATTTCCCCAGCAAACCGGCACTGCCACAGCGGTAATTGGCACACTGCGTTTTGGCAGTGGTGCTTTGGCGGGACCAATTCTGGCACTTCTCTTTGATGGAACCCCGCTCAATTTCGCGATTTTGATGTTCGCATCCGTTGCTATTGTCATGATTGTGCAGTTAATTAGACGACGTCTAAGCCTTAGCTAACTCATTGATTTTGCAATAATCACTCCTGAAACCCGCCAATTCTCAGCTTACACCAGCAAATTTTACATTTGATCAGCAAAGTTCATTTGATATTCACAATAAATCGATGCTTATATGGTTAAATATCAATCAACTCTATAACGTGCATAAAAAGCACTTCGGAAAAAGTGTCAAACTTTTTTACATTTTATGGATGGAATTAGTTGTAAAAAATTCTGACAGGTATATTATAGACATCACAGAGATGTAAAAAATCCTGACAGTTATAGTAAATTTTGCAACTTCTTCAATATAGGTAACCGACCAGGAGGGTCCAAATGAAGATATTCAGTAAAAAAGCATTTTCATTCCTATTAGCCCTACCCTTGCTAGCGGCTATCACTTCGCACAGCGCAACTGCAGTTAGCCAGGCTGATGCTGAGAAGTGGAGTCAGGATATTGATGCTTACTGGAGAATCCTTGAAGAAAAGCATATCGATCTTTACCACAAGCTTACCTATAAAGACTTTGAGCGTGAAATCAGCGCGATTAAAAGTCAGCTCCCAACTCTTACTCACGAGCAAATCATCATTGAATTGATGCGCCTAACTCACAAGATTGGCGATGGCCACACTACTGTTCCTTTGTGGGATCAGCAATATCACAAGTTTCCCATAGAGTTGAAAGTCATCAACGATGAAGTTCTGGTTACCGGGTCTTCTAACGAATACTCCAACTTGATTGGCAATGAGCTTACTGCAATCAATGGCAAGCCCGTGAAACAAGTGTATGAGATGTTTGCTGAAATAGTACCATTTGCTGAAAATGACTACTCAACTCCTGTTCGAGTTGCCGAATACATGATGACTGCTGAGCTATTAAGAGGTTTAGGTATTATCGACAGCCTGGATTCTGTCGAATTCACCTTCAAAAACTTTAACCAAAGCTTCAAATATCACATGGCTGCGAGCACCAGCAACCAAATTACTCAGCGCATCAACTTCAAACAGAAGCTTCCCTTTAAGCCTTATGGTGGCGTTGACGATCACCTTTGGTATGGTGCCGCAGACAAAGGCAAAACTGTTTATATCAACTTTGAAAAGTACAGCTCAATGTCCAAAATGGACGAGATGTCTGCCGAGTTGCTTCGCTTCATCAACCACTACAAAACCGAGAACCTGATCATTGACCTACGTGGTAATCAAGGTGGCGACTTCTTTATCGGACTTAAGCTGGCGCAAGTGTTAGTACTTGCTAACAGCGTTAATTGGAAGTCAGGTGTTTACGTCATGATTGACAACAATACCTACTCTGCGGCTATGTCAAACGCCTCTCAGTTTGCCCAGTTATTGAATGCAACATTGGTGGGGCAGCCTACCGGCTCAAAGCCTAACGGTTATCAGGATATGTGGCAGTTCACTCTACCAAACTCTGGTCTGATTGTGACTTACTCAAAAAGAATGTATCGCTTTGAAGACAGGGATGCGGATGCAGTTTTCCCAGACGTTGCGATTGAATTGACCGCTGAAGATTACATGCGTGCCAACGATAAAAGCTTAGGCTGGGTCATTCAAGACATCAACAGCCGCAAAACTCATACTTTGGTTCAGAATTAAGGAGATTGGGTAAGAGTTTTCAAGAACACATAAACCTACCCCTGATATTAAATCAGTGAATCACCGGCTCTTTTGAGTCGGTTTTTTTAAGAAAAGAATAATAGTTATTAAAGAATAAGGTAACAAACTTGCGATAAAAACAGTTTATCAAAAACATACGCAAGATATTCAACCATATAGCAATGGAGAAAAAAGGATGAAAGGAAAAGTATTGCCTTTACTGGTTAGCATATTGATGTGTGTTGGAATTATTGGTGGCTGTCAGCAAAACAGCCAGAAACCACGTCTGGATACTACCGACCCACAAGCATTTAATAAAACCCTGAAAGAGGTTAGAGCGCAAGTGGATGACACTCGCCTAAAGCAGTTTGATCAAGCCATTAAGCAGGCACTACACACTTACCAAACCCAGAAAGAATTTAGCCTGCTGCCAACCAGTAACCCATTGGATGGTTTAAGCGCAGAGCAAGTTCTAGAGTTATCGCATAATCAGAGAAGACATGACCCCAGAAAATTACGAGCCTGGGGCGGGATTTAAGTTTGAAACGTTGAAGACGGTACAAGCGTTAGACAGCCGTAACCCATCATATTTCGAGCTACCCTAAGTCCGCAATTGGCCAGCGCGGCTGCGCACGAACAGCAGGTTCCTCAAATTGCCCTTGCTGGCTGATGATCTGCTGGTAGCGGCAATAGCCTGCATAAGCAATCATGGCACCATTATCTGTACAGAATTGAAGCCTGGGGTAATAGGCTTTACCACCTTTACTCTCCAGCAAACTGGTAAGCTTCTCGCGTAATGAAATGTTAGCACTTACTCCGCCTGCAACAACCAAGGACTGATAACCAGTTTGTTCTAGCGCACGACGACACTTAATATAAATGGTGTCGACAACGGCTTCCTGAAAGGCGTAGGCAATATCCGCCAGATCCTGTTCTGTCTTGTCTGAATCACGATACAGGTTAGCTACCGCAGTTTTCAGACCACTGAAACTAAAGTCTAAACCAGGTCGATCGGTCATCGGTCTCGGTAACTTATATATGCCTGGTCGACCTTTTTCAGCCAACTTAGCAAGCGCCGGTCCACCCGGATAACCGAGCCCCATAATCTTGGCGGTTTTATCAAACGCCTCACCAGCTGCATCATCAATTGATTCGCCCAGAATGGTGTAATGGCCCAAACTCTGAACATCCACCAGCATTGAGTGACCACCGGAAACCAGCAAGGCAACAAACGGGAACTCTGGCTTATCGTCCTCCAGCATCGGTGCTAACAAGTGCCCTTCCATATGATGCACGCCAATCGCCGGGACATCCCAGGCATAAGCCAGACTGCGACCAATGCCGACTCCAACAAACAGCGCACCAATTAAACCCGGGCCTTTAGTGTAGGCGATAGCATCAATGTCAGCTGGCGTGCAGCCAGACTCTGCCATGACTTTCTTTATCAATGGAATGGTTTTGCGCACATGATCACGCGACGCCAACTCAGGCACCACACCACCGTACTCAGCATGCAGCTTAATCTGGCTGAATAATGCATCCGCAATGATGCCCTGCTCGCTATCGTAAATAGCAATTCCGGTTTCATCGCAGGAAGTTTCAATACCAAGAATTTTCATCAATATAAGCCTTTTTACGCTGTCCGGCTGGTATAGTGCTGCCCGAAGAATCGAGCAACAGAATGAGCCGACAAAAGTTGCAGGCAATTTTAATGGAGTTTGCGCCAATTAGCGAGTTCCCGACAAATCACAGGCCAAAACCGGCTAAAATCAATATTTCATGGGTTTATCTTTGCTTTTTGATCAAAAAATGATTAAAATTTGCGCCCTCTTGGTGATTCTCTCGTTTCACCAATTGTAACGTACTGATTTTATTTACTTTTTAATAAACATACATTTTAAGGTTAGGTGATTTTTAATGCCAAGCGTAAGAGTTAAAGAAAACGAGCCATTTGACGTTGCATTACGTCGCTTCAAGCGTTCGTGCGAGAAAGCAGGTATTTTGGCTGAAGTTCGTAAGCGTGAATACTACGAGAAGCCAACATCTGTTCGTAAGCGCGAAAAAGCTGCGGCAGTAAAACGTGCAGCGAAAAAAGTAGCTCGCGAAAACGCTCGTCGCACTCGCTTGTATTAATAGTTGTTTGGGCTTTTCTCTAGAACCATCGAAAGAAGAGCCCAAATTCTATTAGCTTAGTAAGGATTGACCATGTCTGCTCTAAACGATCGAATTAAAGAAGCCATGAAAGATGCCATGCGTGCCAAAGATAAGGCCCGCCTGTCGACTATCCGTTTAATCCTATCTGCTATCAAACAAGTTGAAGTCGATACTCGAAGCGAGTTAGATGATACCGCGATTCTTGCCATTCTTGATAAAATGGTCAAGCAACGTCGCGAATCGATCAAGCAATATGAAGACGCAGGCCGTCAAGAACTGGCCGACGTTGAATATGCGGAAATCGAAGTCCTTCAGGAATTCCTTCCAAAGCCACTAACTGATGACGAAATTGCCGAACTCATTGAGCAAGCCATCAGCAGCACTGGCGCAGAATCCATCAAAGACATGGGCAAAGTAATGGGCATTCTAAAGCCTCAATTACAAGGCCGTGCCGATATGGGCCAGGTCAGCGGAAAAATTAAAAGCCGTCTAGGTTAGTTTACAACCCCGCTAATCCTTATAAAACTTCGCCATACCATGGCACCTGTACCTTTTTGACAAATAAGTAAGCCACTTTAAACTGACAACACTTGCAGTTGGCACCCAATACCCCGTTAAAAGTTAGCCTCATTGCTCAAAATTATAGTGTAAATTGGGCAGGACAGCCCAATTTAGCAAATTCGAAACAAGGAAGTTTCGTTTTGCGGCACGTAAAGTAATTTTGAGAAGTGAGGGGAGCGCGAAGCGTCTAACTTTTTGGGGCGAGTTTTTTGGTTCGTTTTTTGCTCGTCCAAACGACCGAAGGAAGCCCCTTTAGGGGACATGAACATTAATAATACCTCGCCACAGCAATAAGTGGTGGTGTTGCCAATGACCACCCCATGCCAATCCACCATCTCAACCAAAGAACTAATCCAATCCACAGACTATGTAAAAACCGGTAGCTCTGCTATGATTGCCCAATTAAGCCTTACCTAATTATAAGTACTCAATGGGCCTTATCCCGCAACACTTTATTCACGAATTATTAGCTCGGGTTGATATTGTCGACCTGATTGATTCGCGTGTGCCATTAAAAAAAGCGGGTGCCAACTACAAGGCTTGCTGCCCCTTCCACGGTGAGAAAACGCCTTCTTTTACAGTCAGCCAGGATAAGCAGTTTTATCACTGCTTCGGTTGTGGCCTTCATGGTAATGCGATTGGCTTTTTAATGGAGTACGACCGCCTGGAGTTTCCGGATGCGGTTGAAGAACTGGCTGCCATGATGGGCATGGAAGTACCGCGTGAAGAGACGGTATCCAATGCTCCCAAAGTGGACACCTCTTTATACGACATCATGGAAAAAGCCGCTAACTACTATCAACAGCAGCTAAAATCCAATAAAAGCGCCATAGAGTATCTTAAAGGCCGTGGTTTAAGCGGCGAAATCGCCAAACAGTTTGCGATTGGCTATGTGCCCGGTGAGTGGCGCAATCTGGAGGCCATCTTCCCCAAGCTGCAACAGGATAAAAAATTACAACAGCAACTGGTTGAGTGCGGACTCATGATTCGCAAGGACAGTTCGCTGTATGACCGCTTTCGTGATCGCATTATGTTTCCGATCAAAGATAAGCGCGGACGTGTGATCGCATTCGGTGGACGGGTTATGGGTCAAGGCGAGCCCAAATACCTGAACTCTCCGGAAACGCCAATTTTCCATAAAAGTAATGAGCTCTATGGCCTGTATCAGGCACGCCAGGCTAACCGGAAACTGAGTCGCTTACTGATTGTCGAAGGCTACATGGATGTGGTGGCGCTGGCTCAGTTCGGTATCAATTATGCAGTGGCAACTCTGGGAACGGCCACAACGTCCAGTCATTTACAACAGCTTTTCCGCACTACCCGCGAACTAATACTGTGTTTTGATGGCGACCGCGCCGGGCGCGATGCTGCACTGCGTGCCATCGAGCATGGCTTGCCGCAAATGCGCGAGGGCCGTGAGATTCGCCTGATGTTCCTGCCTGATGGGGAGGATCCCGACTCCATGGTTCGCAAAGTGGGCAAAGAGCAGTTTGAGGAAATGATCGGTAAAGCAACGCCGTTATTCGAGTTTATTCTGGAGCATTTGTCATCTCAGGTGGATTTAGCCTCAGTATCAGGCCGCGGCCAGCTGGTTCATCTAGCCAAGCCGTATCTCGATAAAATCACCGATCCTATTTATCACGAGTTTTTCAGTAGCGCCCTGGCCGAAAAGGCAAAGCTGTCGGAAAGCAAGCTGGCGGCCATTATTGAGGCCCCAACTCAATCGCAACCTGCTCGCAAACCCACTCAGAGCAAGCCTCAAAGCACTAAAACCAATAAAACCCTGCAACTGGCGATTACCCTGCTATTACAGCAGCCAAGCCTTGCCCTGAGCCTCAAAAATTACGACTGGCTGCTGACTTTGCCGGATAAAGGCTCAAAACTTTTGCACCAATTACTTGAAATTATTCATAAAACCCCCAAGATCAATACTAGTTTGCTGCTTGAGAACTGGCGGGACAATCCAAAGTTGTATGATCGCCTGGCCAGTTTAGCCATGACCGAGCGCGAAGAGCGCATACAGGGTCAGGAACAGCAGGAATTACAGGACTGTGTGAATCGCCTGTTATTGCATGCCCGTAAAATTCGGGTCGATTATTTGCAACAGAAAGCGGCAGAGCACGGTCTAACCAATCAGGAAAAGTCTGAATACCGGCAATTACTATTGCTGGCCAAACAAGGCTCCAACGGCAATAGCGCCAAATAACTAGCGCTTGCTGTAGCTGGGGCAAATTCTGTATAATTAGCGGTTCGCTATGCGCAAGCCGTCGCTTGGTTTTTGACTCGCAAAATGTCTTGCGAGCCCTACAAAGGTTATTCTAGATGTCAGAGAATTCGCAACAGTCACAATTAAAGTTACTTATCGCTCGCGGTAAAGAACAAGGTTACCTCACTTATGCCGAAGTGAATGACCACTTACCACCGGATATCGTTGATCCCGAGCAAATCGAAGACATTATTCGCATGATCAATGACATGGGCATTCAGGTGTACGAAACAACTCCTGATGCTGATGAACTGTTGATGAATGACGAATCGGTAACCGATGAAGAAGCTGCTGAAGAGGCTGCTGCTGCATTGGCAAGCGTAGACAGCGAATTCGGTCGTACTACCGACCCGGTTCGTATGTATATGCGCGAAATGGGTAGCGTCGAGCTACTGACTCGCGAAGGCGAGATTGATATCGCAAAACGCATCGAAGAAGGCATCCGCCAGGTTCTAGGCGCAATCGCCAACTATCCTGACACCATCCGTATCCTCCTTGAAGAATTCGCTCTGTACGAAGATGAGCAGGTTCGTCTAACCGAAATCGTAACGGGTTTCACTGACGGTGAAGAAGCAGAATTCGTACAGGAAGAATCTGAAGCTGCGCAAATCGCCAACGCCAGCGAAGAGCTGGATAATGACGATGACGTGGATGACGATGATGACGACGAAGATGAAACCGAAGTCGATACTGGCCCGGATCCAGAAGAAGCAGCTGCGCGTTTTGCAGAACTGAAAAAGCAATACGACAAAACCGTTAAAGCCGTTGAGAAATATGGCCGCACGCACAAATCAGCGATCAAGCAGCTGGACGCCATGAAAGAGTTGTTTATGCAGCTTCGTCTGGCGCCAAGAATGTTTGACCTGCTGGTAACCAACCTGCGTGAGAAAATGGACGGTATCCGTGAGCAAGAGCGTTACATTATGATGCTTGCTGTAAACGGCGCGCGTATGCCGCGTAAAACCTTTATCTCAACCTTCTCAGGTTCAGAAGCCGATCCAACCTGGATCGAGCAACACGTTAAAAAGAAAAGCAAATACTCAGAGCCTTTGGCCGAACACGCCGAAGAGATTCTAAAAGCACAGCGTAAACTTCAATTGATCGAAGAAAGCTGTAGCTTGAGCGTAATGGAAATTAAAGAAGCCAACCGCGAAATGTCGATTGGTGAAGCTAAAGCCCGTCGCGCCAAGAAAGAGATGGTCGAGGCCAACTTACGTCTGGTTATCTCTATCGCCAAGAAATACACCAATCGTGGCCTACAGTTCCTGGATCTGATTCAGGAAGGTAACATCGGTTTGATGAAAGCGGTCGACAAGTTCGAATACCGTCGTGGTTATAAGTTTTCGACTTACGCAACCTGGTGGATTCGTCAGGCAATCACACGTTCGATTGCTGACCAGGCGCGCACCATCCGTATTCCGGTTCATATGATTGAAACCATCAACAAGTTGAACCGTATTTCTCGCCAGATGCTACAGGAAATGGGCCGTGAGCCACAGCCTGAAGAATTGGCAGAGCGCATGGAAATGCCGGAAGACAAAATCCGCAAAGTGCTGAAGATTGCCAAAGAGCCAATCTCCATGGAAACACCAATTGGTGATGACGAAGATTCGCATTTAGGTGATTTCATCGAAGACACCACCATTGACTCACCAGTCGACGCAGCAACAGGCGAAAGCTTGAAAGAAGTCACTGATGAGATTCTGGCTGGCCTAACGGCACGTGAAGCGAAAGTCTTGCGTATGCGTTTCGGTATCGACATGAACACAGACCACACTCTGGAAGAAGTCGGCAAACAGTTTGACGTAACCCGTGAGCGTATTCGTCAGATCGAAGCCAAGGCACTGCGTAAACTACGCCACCCAAGCCGTTCGGAAAAGCTTCGCACTTATCTTGACGAATAATAAGAGCTAAAATATTGCAAGCGCAGGAGATTTCTCGTAAACTCCTGCGCGTTCTTTTTCAAGAAACACATCCTCAATTTGTAGAACAATTAGGCACCGCCTGATTCACTACACATGGAAAAATGGGCCTTTAGCTCAGTTGGTTAGAGCACCCGACTCATAATCGGTAGGTCCCCAGTTCAAGTCTGGGAAGGCCCACCATTTTTCCTCAAAATTCTTTACCCCCTCTCTCACATTTACTCAATACCAGAATCAGTAAAACTTGTTTTCGTACCCGCTAAACCCTTTTACTTAAACAATACAGACGCCCCTTCTAGGTTTGTTAGCAGAACTTATTTGAACACAGATAATTTCGAACAAGCCGTAAAAAGTTAAACCAGAAACTTCTTGTCCTGTTTGTCGGGTTTAGCTGCATACTAAAAAGCATTGCAATTACAAAAGAGCTAATTACTATAAGGTCTGTAGGTCGTTGACCATGGTGTCTGTAAACTTAATATAAAAAGAGATACCAGAACAGGAATGTCCGGTTTTATATGGTATTAGCCGTAAAAACGGACATTAAAAATAAATTATTTTAAATCAATAGGTTATCGGTGATGTCCGGTAATATAATGTTAAGGTGAAGACCCCAGAAATGAGCATTGATATGGAATTCCGGCCGAGATATGAAAAAGTACAAATGATATTTCTTGGCCTTATTCTGGCGGGCGCTTTGTTTGCGTATGGAGCGTACGCACTCATTCAAGCCAGTTGTACGTTAATTGGTAGGGGTAACCCACCAATTGGAACATTGGTTACCTTCTATGGCACAGAGGCAAGAGTGCTAAGTACTATCTATATGGGAGCAGGGATTTGGCTATTCGCGGGAAGTTTTTTGAGCAAGCGCCATGCGTATAGGAAGGCCAAAGCTCTGTCATGGGCTGGTGCGCTTACATTCCTTTTTGGAATATGTTCGCTCGCGATCATTTTATGTCTGCCATTGTTCCGTCAGTAGAAACCTTAACAAGCGGCTGCACCGGATAAATTTCCGCTGTCACCCTTTGTGCCTAAGGCCGCCATCAAAAATTTACCCGGTGAGCCGGGCGTTATGGCCAGAGGAGTAAGACCTAGTAATGAGTAAGCGGTCGAAGGGAAAACGTATGAGGCAAAGCTTTTTTGATGTATGGAAGCATCGGCATCGGCTTTATATCTATGGGAATATCCCTGTACCTTTGTATCGAGCATTTTCAAAAAGAGAATACGCGGAAGAGTTCTGTTCTGGGAGAATAAGATTCCAGACTCTTGAGTACTACAAATCTATTGAAGATTCTGAAAGAATAGATCGAACAGAAGGGTATGGTGAGGTCGCTGCTCCAGGCGAATCCATAGTTGTTGATTTAGAAAATAAACAATTGATTTCAGTCCCCGGCACTGAAAATATTCATGCTGCCACATTTGAAAAGTCCCATTTCATATATTGTTTTTCCCTGCCAAAAAATGGTAAGCCTGATCCTGAGTTGTATAAATTTGGCTCCTATATTGTAAAGCTAGATTGTCCAGTCCTTTTACTAAAGGATTTGGCAATCGCCATACAACTCGACGAGAAGCTAAAGGTAAATCCACCTTGCTTGGAATCAGCAAAGGTCAACTACGACAAATTTGAACACTACCCCACTAAGCCCAATAAAAACAGATTAGATCGCATGAGGTGGTCTCAAAAGCCTAGCCTTTATGCGCCAGAAAGGGAATATCGGATACACTTTCAAGCTTGTACGGTAGAGCCGATATCTGAAGATGACACATACTATATTCAGCTAAAGGAACCTGTTAAATACTGCCAGATCCTTGAGAAACAGCCATAACAAAGCCAGCCAGAGGGACAGCCAAACCGCTGAGCGTTTTGTCTGCCCCTGCTGGCGGCGTTAATAATAACTGACCATACAATTTTTAATATTCATCCCTTACCCATTTCCCATCTTCCTTATGATACTCTTTCTTCACGGCTGACCAGGCGACTTTGTGGGCAACTTCTTCGCGGCTGTCGTCCCCCCTGCGATCCTCGGGGTTCTTGTATTCTTCCCAAGCAGAGTTAAAGGCTTTTCGGTAAATCTCCTGGGCATGCTTGGGCAGGTTATTCCGGACGCTATCGGGTAGTTCGTCATTCGATTGGTAAGGCATTTCAAACTCCTTTTAGAATTATGGGGCCAGAGAACCTATATGAATAAACTCCAGCTATTAGACACTCTAACCCCTTAGTCTTACGCGCTTAACTGTTCGACGGTACCCGCAAGCTATTATGGACTGCGTGATTACCCTTTCTCCAGGTTAGCCAGTACTCTGTGGGCTTCTTTAATTCGTTCTTCTTTGGACATACTCTTTACAACTATCGGGTGGAATGCGTCACGATTGGTGATAGCAAATGAAATCATTCCTACATCTTTGGCATCTAACGACACGGGAAATCCGACACTATATACGGTATCTGGGTTAGTAATGCCCATTAATGACAACCATTGAGCGATTGTTACTGGCTGATCAGCGATAAGAGGATCAATGATCATTTCATCAACGTTTCCATTGTTTCCTTTAACATAGACGATAGGTGCAACATGATAAGTCCATGGATTTTTATTTATTTTACTTTTGAGGTAACCGGAAGCCCAAGCCTTATCAGCGATGACGCCCTCCTTTTCAAACATATCCACCATTAGCTCAGTACGTGCAAATGCACCATCTTGAGGTTGTGACCAAGCCATATTTTTCATTGCTTTAGCTTTCATGAAAAGCGTTTTAGCCTTGTTTGCAGATATAGCCTTAACGGATCCCGGTTCAAATTTGGACATTTCTTTCAAGGCTTCGTGGGTGAAATATGAATTCCTATTGAGACGAATGCCGACCGGTAGGAATGCCTTGTTTATGTACTGGCTGGTGATATTACCGTTTACTTTCTCAACCAGGTGAACATACGCTATTGCTGAGCGCTCTTCATTAGTCTGAACGCCCAGAGAGATGATGTCATCTTTGAAGCTTGATGGGCACTGTGGAATGATGTCCTTAAGATATTCGCTGAAGTCTGGATCCTGAAAAGTGAAGTAGGCGGTGACATTATTCTGTAGATTTTCAGGAACCTTGCGTGCATTAGTAAGACGAGAATGCTTAAACTCCTCGTTATAACGTATAAAAGTTGTATTCAAACCCCAAACCTTCATGGCCTCCGGGTCATTTTTAGTGAATTTTGCTTCTCCCTTACTGTTTCGAGTGTAGCTTATAGGCAGGAAGAGCTTTTTATCGCGATCAAATAAAAGATAATGGTTGTCACCACAGGACATAAAAGGACAGGTGCCGGGTGTCAGTTCTTCGCATTCTTGATAACCCTTTCCCTTCGAGAGCAAAAACATAGGTTCCCTTGGCCCGGCAACCTCCCCCCCGAATTTTCGAGCATTATCAACAAGCAGCTCTTTTAATGCAGTCAGTTCACTGACTATCTCAGGCTGGTATTGCTTTGCGGAAACAATATTCTTGCTGAGACTATTAGTCTGCTCTACTAGGCTCTTTAATATTGTTATGGGCGTCTCATATTCAGGAACGTCAACATCTTCATAGATTTTCTCACTGAGGACATTGAAATATTTTGTTGTGCCATCTTCTGATAAGGGCTTAACAGAAAATGGTTTTGGAGAAATGTTACCAAGGACAATGCCTATTAGTTTACTTCTTTCATCAATCTGAATGATCGCTGTTTCTTCGTCTTTTTTACAGTAAACAATAGGAACCTCTTTGGGTGTACTGCAACTGTCGAACTGCAATTCCTCAGAATAAATGACGGAGGTCGCGTGTGCGTAGAATGGCAAAGCCAGAAGAAGAGCTAGAAGGTATTTAGTTTTCATGTTGTGTCCTGAATAATTATCCATAAAGCCTGTCAGGCTATATTTCTTCGTATTATTCAAGTCATACTAATCAGTGAATGCTTGTTTTGCAAATAACCACCTTTGGAAGATTTTCCAGCTCCACTTTAAAGTAACCACTATTACCATGCTGAATAAACGGAGCCTTGAAGTAACGATCAGGAATCGAGCAAATTTGTTCTGAACTAATATGATGCCAAACTATGTTTACATAAAAACATGTCAGACAGAACCTGGTACTAAGCAGTGTTTTTCCTAGGACTCATTGACGTCTTTTTCTAGTACTCTCCAAACCCTCGAATCTCCAAACCGCTAATTTGCGATGCATTTGTGCATTATGTATACTGATTTGCCTTAAATGGATTTAGGAGGTCGTAATGCTTAAGAAGTTTCAAAAGCAAGAAAGTCAGCGTATTCAACAGATAGCAAACTCTTTTTGTTATCAAAAACAATTTTTAAATCAGTCATTTTTTATACCTGTAAAGGTATTTATCTCAATAGTGGTTCTACTAATACTCCTGTCCCCGCCCTTGGTGACCGCTGCGACCTTTGTCGTCAATTCTACAAGCAATGAGAGTGAATTTTCTGGAACGATAGGCGATGGTGAATGCTTAACCTTTTCAGGAGTATGCACTTTTCTCGCGGCAGTTGTGGAAGCAGAGCAAACTCCCGCTCTCGACACCATAGATCTCACAGGGGTTAGTGGCACCATAGAAGTCAGCTCCATCAGCTTTCAGCACCCACTCCATATCATTGGCGGCGGTGATGTTATTATCAGCGGAATAAATGAAAACTTTCGCTTTTATGGCGATGGTTCAGTGATTTCAGGCATAGAATTTGCAGAGTTTAGGAACCTGATTCTTCAAGCCGACAATCAGTCCTTCACGGGAAATGTGATACGCGACGGTTCAGGGATCCAATCTGTTGGCGATGGAAACCTTATAGAAGGTAACCGAATCTATCGAAGTAACTCATTCGGTGCCATCAGTGTAGCACCATACGCCCCACTCGATCCCAATATCCAAAACACAGGCACCGTTATACGTAAAAATATTATAGGTTATGACAAATCCGGCTCTGCTGCGCCAGGATATTCCAGCACGGGAATCACAGTAATTAGGGCAACCGTCTTGATTGATGACAACACCAGTCATGGTTTTCGTGCCGGCTTTTATCTTCAACAAGTTTCAGACTCAAGCATCATTAACAACCGTATTGGTGACTATGATGGGGCAACTGGAAACGGTGCCATCTCTATTTCAGGCGTTGCAGGCCACGGCATTTGGTCGATAGACGGCACAAACAACTTGTATACGGGCAACTCGAGCAATGGTCACAATGTAAATGGTATCTACCTTGAAGGCAGCCAGGGCGCACAGGTTCTCTCCAATCAGCTGATGAATAATGGCAACGCTGGCATTGCTACAACATTGCCGGGTAGTACCGTTGAAAGGAACATGCTTGTCGGTAACGCAGGGTTAGCAATTGATGTCATGAGTGATGGCATCATAAACCAAGTCAGCCCTGACGGGATACCCAACCCTCCGACCATCAGCGTTGAAAACCTGAATGGAGCTCAACTGTTCAAAGCCGAGTTTAACGATTCAGAATTTGCTAATACCGAGCTAACCTACTGCCTTTCAGTATCCACGGCCTGTCCATCAGACGTTTCGCAGGCCGAATTCAACTTATTTTGTGGCAGCGACATTAGTGATAACTCAGGTAGCAACCTCTTTACAACGCCAGGATTAAATATTATTCCCGAAGGTCGCTTCATTACCAGCACGGTCACCACACCTGATGGCAGTTCAGAACTATCGGCCTGTTCAGTCGTTCCTCCATTAGAGCCAGAAGCGGAGCCATTGGAGTTTTATAGCCTGAATGCCTGGGTACTTAACCTGAAAAGCGCCAAACCTTTGCTTGGAGTATTTCTGGGTTCGGGAACAAACGATGTTTCAACAATTAATATAGACTCGCTCCAACTTGGAGATGCGCAAGGTTCAGTCATTACCACAGCCGATGTGAATGAAGACGGCTATTTCGATATGTTGGTTAAATTTTCTGGTCGAGAGACCGGTGCTAGCTGTGGAGACACCTCGTTGATTTTAAATGGTGAAATCGCAGAAGTTAGTTTCGAGCGAGAGCTCGAGCTAAGAACCGTTGGATGTAATCCAAGAGGAAATGTAGCTAAACAAAATTAAAGCTTCACGGTAATCCAGTATAGTACTGTAGCTTGCTAACACAAAAACCGATGCCTAGAGTTTAGCCATCGGTTTTTTACAGAATAATAATCTTAAAGCTCTAATTTGTATTTATTTCCTATACTGAAGATATTTAAGTTTTATTTTCAATCTCATCGTCTAGTGGTGACATCAATAATGATGTATCAGGATAAGTTAGAAAGTTTCCGCTCATTGCTTCTAAAATTAGAAGTAGAACGCAACATAGGCAAAATATCCTTGCCAGAAACAGGTTTTGAAATTAAATAGCCCTGAATACGATCACAGTTTAAATCTGATAACACTTGATAGGTTTTAAGGTCTTCGACACCTTCTGCAACCACCACTAACCCCAGAGCATGCGCTAATTCAA
Source organism: Kangiella aquimarina DSM 16071 (assembly GCF_000374105.1). Lineage (GTDB taxonomy): Bacteria > Pseudomonadota > Gammaproteobacteria > Enterobacterales > Kangiellaceae > Kangiella > Kangiella aquimarina. The sequence continues at coordinate 822,993 of NZ_KB893650.1, read as the reverse complement.
TAGTTGAACTGACAATCTTAAATGTACGCTCATTTTTATGCAGCGAAGCGATAAAGCTTCTATCCAGTTTAACTTCGTCCACTGATAAGTCGTTCAAGTAAGATAATGAGGAATAGCCAGAACCAAAGTCATCGGCTGCGCAGCTTATCCCCATAGACTCCAACTCAAGCATAACCCACTTTGCTTTCTCTTTTTCCTCTAATAGTTCGCTTTCAGTAACTTCGAAAATTAAGCTATTGGTTACTAAATCTTCGACAACGTCTCGTACAAACTCAACAAATGAATCATCAACCAAATCTCTAGTTGTAATATTGACACTAAATTTAACGTTATCGGTTTGTGGCTTGTGACTATTAATGAAGCTGATAACTTCTTTAATGACCCATCTTGTCACTTTTTTGATATTGCCTGACTCTTCAAGTAGGGGAATAAAAAGATAGGGTGAAACCATTCCAAGTGCTGGATGCTGCCATCTGATTAATGCTTCAACATGGGTAATGGTTTCAGTCTTTACATCTATTTGTGGTTGGTAATGCAAAACAAACTGGTCACAGCCGACCTTATAAAAATCACTGAGTAATTTTAAGTTTCTACTATCAGGTTCAATATCCGGATTATAATCAGCAACTTGAATTCTCTTTCGCTCCGCATAATTCATTGCGGTAATTGACTTTCTAACCAGCTCTGATGATCTGGGAAGCTTTTCATCAGCATTTATTAAAAAATCATAGACACCAATTACTGGTACTGGGTAGATTTGATTAGAGTCCAGGTCAGAATGGTCACTTAAGATTTGAATAATGTCATCAACGCATTGCTGATTATCGGTGGATACAACAAAAACGCCATCACCAAAGTGTGCAGAAAGAGTTTGGTCAAAGCTCGCAAGCTTTTTTGCAACGCTGACAACAATATCAATCGCTTTACGGTATCCAAAAACACTGATAATTGAAACGATATTGGTAATCCTGATGGCAATAACAAAAAGCTGTGTATGATTGATAAAAGTGTATGTTATTTTATCATCTAGAAGGTCAAATAGTGCCTTACGGTTTAATAGCTTTGTGGTGCTGTCATGTGTTGCATTAAAAGCAAACTTTTTATGAAGCTCTCGACTACTTTTTAATTCCCTCTCTAACTGTGCAGTTTTATGATTAACTTTTCTTCGCAGCAAGTTATTGATAAAGAAAACTATACTTAGTATTACGACAAGGCCTGCCATTAACCAAGATAGTTGGCTAAGACTTTTCCAAAAGCTTTGTGGCTTCCATTCGAGTTGAGACTCCCATTTTTGATAAATCTCGCTGTAAGTCCCATCAACAACTATTTTCGCTAATTGATCCTGCAACTCTTCCTGAAGTTTAGTGTTACCCTTCTTAACCCCAAACGCGTAGGGTCTTGGCCAAAAAGGTGAGCTGGACAACTTAATATCTAGACCATAATTATCCGCAAGCTTTTTTGAAGTGACTATCACTTCAATACAGGCATGAACCTCCTCATTTGCAACACTTTTTAGACACTCTAGTTCTGTATCGGTCACAACCAGCTCTAGATCATAATCAGAGCTTTCTAATGCTGTTTCTGCATAAGCACCGTTAACGATAGCTACTTTTTTCCCCCTCATGTCGGTAAGTGTTAACGGCTCATTATTGCCGCTATGAGTGAATAGTCCATGTGCCACATAATAAAATGGCTCAGTAAAATCAAAATACTGGCTGCGATCTTTTGAGGGTATAAGAGCAATAGCATCAGCGCTACCATCCTGCACAGAACGCAAAGCACTGTCCCAATTCATAAGTTTGACTTCAATGGTAGCTCCGGCAGAATAAGCCATTGCATTTTGCAAGTCAGTTATAAAACCTTTAGGTGGTTCGCCGTCAGATATGGATTCAAGTGGTGGGTAATATTCAGAGCCTACATAAATTATATGTTTAGGGTTAACGGATGTGTCAACTAGCTCAGCTCCCTGACTGCCCTGAGCTGTCGGAAGAAAACAAGCCAACAAGATTAGAAGCTTTTTCTTAAAGCAGTTATCCAATATGCATTCCATTTATATCCCTGTCTTTTTTTGTACCACATGGGTGACATTTAAGCAATGCAACTCTGCAATTGAATGTAAATCCCCATAAACGGGACTGGCATTCTAAGCATGTTCAATTCAAATTACCTATTATTTATCATTTTTTGACTATCTCATTTGGATAACTTTATACACATTTCTTTATTACTCTTCCTATTCCTATCGTGATAGCATTCTCTGGCTTTCACAATTCAGGACAAATTATTCAAATAATTGAAGGAGAAAACCATGAAAGCAATTATTGCTTTTCTTATTGTAATAACTTTATTTTCTACCACCACCCAAGCTGAAGATTACTACTTTGAAGCGCCCTATCCTGCAGGGGGTTCAAATGTAACCTATCCAGGTCTGGATTTAAGCAACGCCAAGAAAATCAAAATCAAAGCCTCAAATTCTTATTATGACCCCATGATGAAAATTGACGAGCTTGAGATTATTTTTGAAAACGCCACTAACTTTAAGGCAAGCAACTTCAAATATACCAACGGCTCCTATAGAGCAATTGTTGAAGATGCATGGATTTATCGTAAGGTGTATGTTGAAGTTATGACTCCTGAGCCATTAGCTTCTAATGAAGATATTTATGTCTCTCTGAACGTTGTTGAGTTTGAAGGAGTGCTGGATGACGTCAATATGAGTCATGGGCAACCAATCTACGATGCTCACGGCTTTCTGGAAGATGTCACACCTGATGTTCTAGTCGACCAGGAGACTATCGTTCTCGATGGTAAGAATTTGACGATTCAGCTGTTCAAGCGAGCCAAGTCAGGGTTGGAGGGAGAAGGATTCAAACTGGTTACCAACTGGCACGGCTATGGCCAAAGAACCATCTACCTGCCTGCTCCATTCCCAATGTCTGATGCCCATATGTTTAACGCGGTGGGAATTGAACTTGAGTCTCATCAAATGCCAGACGGTTTTGTTGATTACTCCATTAGCATTAAATACGAAGATGTTTTTGGAGGTTATAGCCAAAGTGGTCCAATTGAACCACTAGCCATGTACATTGAACAAGCCTACGGCTACTACCCATGGCCTTAAACTAAACTAGCTTTTTAACCACCTCTAATTGTGAAAGCAAGGCTGAGTACTGACCGGTGCTCAGCTCTCCCCAGAACTTGAATTCTGTACACTCCCTAACACTAAAAATTAATCACCTTGTGTACGCTAGCGCACAGATAATTGATGCAATTGAGAACACATTATACCCATCAGTTTCAACATGGTGTTGGGCTGGTAACTCATGACCTTTAAGGAGAATCCTATGAGTAATAAAGCGAAGCAAGCTCCAGCTAGCAAAAGCGCCCCAAAACAAGCTGCACCAAAACAAAATGCAGCTAAAGGTGCTCCTAGCCGCAGCGGCAAGAAATAATCCCGTCAAAGCATAGTTCAAACGTTCAACGCTTCGAATTCAAAGTTCGAGGCGTTTTATTTTATGAGCGTTAACCTGAGGAATAGAGGTTGTGATAGCACTCACAACTGAGCTGTTCAAGCTGTTTTCTATTAAGAATCTTTATGTGGCCACGTTTGTAATCGATAAATCCCTGTAGCTGCAGCTTATGGGCAGCTTCTGAAATTCCCTCCCTCCTGACGCCTAAAAGCCCAGCAATATGCTCGTGGGTCACATCAATGACTTTGTTTTGAATCTTGTCTGATACTTCTAGCAACCAGAAGCACAGCTGCTGCTGAATAGTATGGAACCGATTACAGGCGACTTTGGTCATTATTTGATGTTCAATTCTGGAACATGATTTTAATATGGGCACCCGAAACTCTCGCTCGTTATGAAACCAGTACAAGGCTTCTTTGGCCGGCATTAATAGAGCTGTGCCTGCATGCAGTACCTCAGCTCTCAGCTGGGACTTTTTGCTTCCTGAAATAAGCGCACCACCACAAATATCCTCTGCCCCCAGGCAAGCTACCTGTATTTCATCGCCATCATCCAGCTCGAAGATCAAATTAATGACGCAACCCATGGGGAAGTAAAGATAATTGATGGCTTCCTGAGATTCGAAAAGTATTTTCCCAGCCGGGAGCTGGGACTGTTTCATGCTGGTCATCAACCGGCGCTGTAAAGCGGCAGGTAAAGACGAGAAGATTTGATTTGGAGTTTGCTCTATAAGACGTTCCATAACTGCCCCAAACTTTTGCTACGGGCTTGGAGTATGTTACGCCTGCTAAGTTAACTTTACTAGTATGGTACAAATAGCATAAGCAAAAAAACCGATAGCTATCCTAGCCATCGGTTTTTATAACAATTACGGTAACTTAAATTTCTAAACTAGCTTCTATACCCTGTACTTTACGTCGTGCAAGAGCCAGGTTAGCTTTTGCTTTATCCAATACCAGATAAATAAATAATCCGGATGGGTTTGTAGTTGGTCTGATGATATGCAACTGCTTTTCCAAAGTAATCAAAATATCTTCAATTCCGCCATCAATGCCTAAAGAATCCATAGTTGCCATTTTTGCTTTTACAACTTCGGTATTTCCGGCGCCAGCCAGCTCTAAGTCAACACCCCCACCTTCAGTGCCCAAAACCATTCCTGATTCATAATCTACAAGTGCTGTACCTAAAGCACCATCAATTTCCATCAATGCATTTAACGATTCTTTAATGTTCGACATTTAAATTTCCTCATAAATTTAGAGAGTTAAAAAATAATAAGAGCAATGTTTTCGTGTTACATGAGCGCGATATTTTTCGCGCACATAGTAATAAGGTAATTAGCTTCACCCAGTAACATTTTCTTACTGGTTACTATTGATAAAACTAATTCTTTTTCGGCGAGCTTTAATTTTTTTATCAGCAGATTTCCGTTATCAGTTTCAACTATTGTTGAATGTAAGTTTCCACCAATAATTTGTTTAGAGCTGGCATTTCCTAGAGACACCAAGGAGCTTGTAATCGCAGACACTCTATCTAATTCAACTTCATCATCTAAGCGAGATTGATGCAGTATTCCAAATCCATCACTGGTGCAGAGCGATACCATTTTCAAGTCAAAATATTTATTTAGCAGTCCCTCAAACAATTTGTTTATTTCTTCTTTCTTCATGCCATATTTTCTCTTTTCGAAAAATCATTTGCGTTATGCATGCTTAACAAGGTATGCAGTAATAATAAGGAGCTTTGTTTTTTTCGCGCATCGACTGAGAACACAGGAGCATTAACACCTTTCTCCTGTAGCACTTTCTGTATCACTACCTGATTGATGGCCTTTATATCAGTATGCGTGACACCAATAGCCAGTGGGCAATATTCTTTGTCATTGATGAAGACATTAATCAAATCAATAAGTTTGTCCGGTGCTCGTAAATGCTCAGCTTTTACTAGCAAAATACAAGCCCAGATATCTTCCTTGACCATATCCCAGATGAATGAATAACGTTTCTGACCAGGGACTCCGTATAGACCTATAGCATCGCCTTCTCCCAGGGTGATACGTCCATAATCAATACCTACGGTGGTTAGCGGTTTACCTATGTTCTTACTCGATGTCACATCGGTATCAACTGTTTCTATTTCGCTTAATGTACGAATCAAAGTACTTTTTCCGGCGCCAACATCACCGATAACAACTAACTTTCGATACATCTCAAGCCCCTCTAACCAATTCCGCACTGCTTTGTTCATTTCTGCCATAGGCAGAACGGAGAAAACTCATCAATTTTTCTTTATATCCGGCTAAAGAGAATGGGTTGGTACCAGGCACTCTGTCATTCGTTACTGGCTTTGTGCTAAGTAGATTTGATGTTTTTAGCGTGTTAAGTAAGTGGCTGATAGTTTCATCAGAGCAACCACTAAAACTTTTTAATTGCTGATAACTGACGTATTGAGTTGATAACAAAGCACACAGATCAATAAAGCTGTGTTTATAAGTAACTCGCCCAAAATCGGGCCAATAATCGAGCTTATAAGCCATACCCTTTAGTTCAGGGTGTAAATCTGGCATACATAAAGTGTTCCACATGTAATCTTTGACTGATGACATCTTCGCCTCACATAGCGATAAAAAGTTCTACAAATCGACGACCAGGCCAGCTTCAAATTGTCCGTTTTTGAGTGGTCCAGAAAAGTTTGTGAACTATGTCACCTTTTTTGTGAAGGATGCGTGAAAACTATTAACTTTATTTTTTTGATAGATTTGGATAATTCCAAGATAGATGCAAGCTATTTTTTGGAGGTGAATAAATAGGTTAGTTCTGGCTCTAAAATATACACACTTTAGAGCCAGCCTATAGCAGAAGGGAGTTAAGCCATTTTACGCTTAAAGTATTGCTTAACCTGCGCTGATTTGTAGTAAAGCAACGGCACCAGCACCAGCGTAATCAAGGTTGAGAACAAAATACCAAAGCCAAGCGACACACCCATTGGGATCAAGAATTGAGCCTGAGTCGATTTTTCGAAAATCAACGGCATCAATCCAGCAAAGGTGGTCAATGAGGTCAGCATCACCGGACGCAGACGTCGGACACCGGCATGCAGTACTGCATCAAGCAGACTTTCACCATGCTTTCGTCGCTGCTGATTGATATAATCGACCAGCACCAGACTGTCATTCACCACCACACCGGTTAACGCCAGCATTCCCATCAGACTCATCACGCTCAGCGACATACCCATGATCCAGTGCCCAACAATTGCCATACAGGCGCCGAATGGAATCACTGACATAACAATGAACGGCTGCACATAAGACTTAAATGGAATGGCTAGCAAAATATAAATCGCGAAAAGCACAAACATCAAACTGGTGGTTAAGCGACTGGTCGATTCTTCCTGTTCACGCGCTTCACCTTCCAAGGAATACGAAACCCCAGGATAACGCTCAAGAATCTCCGTAGTTTCCTGATGAATTCGACGCTTAATCGCTTCGATATCGGCAGTTTCTTTTTGCACATCTGCAGTGATATTTAAAGTCCGTTGACGATTAATACGCGTAATACTCGATGGACTGTTGCCGTAGGACAGCTCCGCCAATTGCTCAAGCGGTACTTTAGCGCCCGATGGTGTCTGGATGAGCAGACTATTGAGTCCATCAAGGGTACTACGTTCTTCTTTAGCCAGACGTAACATCACACGAACGTCTTCACGACCACGCTGAACACGTTGCACTTCTACGCCAAAATAGGAGCTTCGAACCTGACGTGCCAAGTCGCTCAGGGTCAAACCTAGAGTCTCTGCCTGAGGTTTGAGACTGAACTGAATTTCCTGCTTGCCTTTGGAGAAACTATCGGAAATATCAAATACACCGCTGATATCGCCAAGCATTTCCTTCACTTCCATGGCAGCGCCACTTAGTCGTTGAATATTGGAGCCACGTAACTGGACATCAATCGGATCTCGGTTACGACCTATTTCAGCTCGGAAAGTGAGACTCTCCACACCCGGTAAAGGACCAATCAGCTTGCGCCATTCATTGACCAGTTCGGCACTGGTGATATCACTTTCGCGTTCTTCTGGTGCGGTAATCTCAAACATGACCAGACCATTGCTTGAACTGACGGCTCCACCACCGCCACCATAACCACTGACCGAGAAAATATGCTCGACAATGCTGCTGCCGTCTTCTTCACGATACTTATCTTTCAGCTCCAGTGCAGCTTCGGTCATGCGCTCTACATAACTGTCAGTCAATTCAAATGGCGTTCCTTCCGGCATCACTAATGTGGCGCGTGCAATTTCAGATTGAATCCGCGGGAAGAAAATAAAGCGTGTTAGACCACTACTCACTGCGGCCCAAATTAATAACGCAAATGCCAGGAAAATCGCCAGTGTCAGTTGCCAATGAGCCAGCGCAAATTTAAGTGCAGGCTTATAAAACCTCATGACAAAGTCTTCAAAACCTTTGGCAAACTTCTGTTGATACTGCACCAGCTTGTTGTCGTTCTTGGCGTTTAGCTTTTTCATATGGCCAATGTGCGCTGGTAATATCAGCTTGGACTCGACCAATGAAAAAATTAGAACTGGAATAACAATTAACGGAATTGAGGAGTAGAAGGTTCCCCAACCACCTCCAATGAAGCTTAAGGGTACAAACGCGGCCATGGTGGTAATCACACCAAAGGTCACAGGCACTGCGACTTCCTTGGTTCCATTGATCGCAGCATCAAGTGGACTGGCCCCTCGATTAAGATGGTTGTAAATATTCTCACCAGTAACAATCGCATCATCGACCACGATCCCCAGCACCAGAATAAAGGCAAACAAACTGATCAGGTTAACGGTCACGCCCATCTCTGGCATCAGCGCCATACCACCGGCAAAAGCAATCGGTATTCCAAAACTAACCCACATCGCGATGCTGGGTCGTAAGAAAAGTGCTAACAACAGGATGACCAGCAAACCACCCTGCACAGCACTGCTGATTAGAGTGTTCAATCGAGCATTCACACTTTTAGAGCGATCACGCCATATCGATAAATCTACACCTGCCGGAAGATCGGACTTCTTGGCAGCAACATAATCTTTTACCCGCTGGGCAACTTCTATCGCACTTTGATCTCCAGTACGATAAATCTCCAACTCAATTGATGGCTTGCCATCAAAACGAGTATTTAAACTTTCTTCTTCGAAACCATCTTTAATTACTGCCAAATCTTTTAGCATCAAGATAGTGCCGTCCTCACGGGTCAGGATTGGTACCTGCTCAAATTGTTCCTGAGTATAAGACTGGGCTTTAAGCCTCAGTAATATTTCACCGCGCTCAGACTTGACCTGCCCCGCTGATAAATCCAGTGAGCGGCTGTTAATCGCATTGGCAATATCCTGTAATGTCAGGCCGTACTCATTCAACAGACTCTGGTTTACTTCAATAGCAATCTCAAAGGCACGCGCACCTGAAGTTTCAATTTGGGTCAGCCCGGGAATTGAAGACAATTCTTCCTGAATAATCTCAGAATATTGGCGCAACTCCTTTTCAGGAAGATTCCCGCTAACCACAACGCTGATAGTTTCACGACGTCGCTCTACCTGCTGAATAATTGGGCGTTCTGCTTCAAGAGGCAGGGTATTCAGAGCACCTACTCGGCTTTTGATTTCATCCAATAACTCTTTAACATCATAATCTTCTTCAACTTCAATGGTTACTCGGGACACATTCTCAGATGATGTCGAAGTTAATTGCTTGATTCCATCCAGATCATAAATGGCCTCCTCAACCCTGGTCGAAATGGTCTGCTCAACTTCTTCCGGAGTAGCACCACGAAATGGCACGACTACATTAATGAACTGTAATTCGGTAGTTGGGAAGGTTTCGATTGGAACGCGCTTAGAAATAGTGAAAAATCCAGCGACTAAAATCACCACCATCAACAGGTTAGCCGCAACAGGATTACGAGCAAACCATGCGATCATAGTTTAGCCTCCTGAACTTTATTTAAATCGGCTTCAGGCTCTTTCTTTACGGCCTCTCCTCGAACTCTGGCTTTTGCTCCATCCGCCACGAAGCTCAAAACATTGCTCACCAGCAGGCTGCCCTCACGAACAAGTTCTCCTGACTTTTCTGGCTCAATCACACTTTGGTCGTTACCTTTCCAGATCACGGACACCTTCTGCCTATGCAAATGTCCTTCGCTAAAAATAAAGACTTCGTTATTTTGTGAAATTAACTTGGAAGGAATAACAAATATATTTTCCAGCAAGCGACCCTCGATTTGTGCGCTTACAAACTGGCCCGCTTTCAAATAGGCTTCTTCTTTAAGAATTGAACCTGGTAATTTAGCAGTCACGAACCACTGACGGGTAGCGTTATCAATCACGCTATCAGTTCGATCCAGTTCAGCAAGCCATACTTTTTGTTCACCGGCAAAGTCTGCGACTAAACGAACCTTAGGCTTGTCCTGACTGTTATCAAGCTGTAAGAATCGAACACGGTTACTTGGTACTGGTAAGCGTACTTCTAATGAGTCACTGGCAAAAATACTGGCAACAGGGGTATTGGAACTGATTAACTGACCAAGATCAGTCAACTTTTCAACGATGTAGCCATCATAAGGGGCATTGATCTGGGTACGACTTAAGTTTAATTGGGCTTTCTGTAGTCGAGCCTCCGCGGCAGCGAGTTTTGCCTGAGCAGAAGCCAGTTGCGGTTTTCTCAACACCAGGTCAGTCGCTTCACGATTTGGATTAATCTTTTTCCAATCTCTAAAAGCCTGCTCCGAGCGAGCAATTTCCTCATTCAATGCCAGTTGCGCAGTGGCGACTTCAGCCTGCGCAATGGTCACTTCAATCTCATAGTCACGACTGTCAACACGAACAAGAGCATCACCTTTATCAAAGGCTCGACCGCTCTCAAAGTTTGGCGCCACCCAGGTAACGATACCTGAGACCTGCGCAACCAAATTGCCTGACGTGGTCGGTTCGATGGTGCCATACGAATCCACGAAAATCTGATGGTCTACCAGCTTCAGCGCTTCCACATCAACCACTTCAACCTGCTCTATGTCAGGACGGTTAAATGCCACAGGCTTAGTGTTCACCATACGGTAGGTAACAACTATAGCTATCACTATGATTAATAGCGGCAAGATAGATTTCAGCCATACTTTTTTGTTGCTGGCTTTACGGTTAGAAGGTTTCTGCTCGGACATAAGGCTTCAAATTCCAAAGAATATTGCGATATTAGCTCAGCCTACTATAGGACTCACTTATGAATAAAATGTGAAACACTTAGGCTGGCAAAGGGCTTTATCAAACTCAAGGCGCTAATTTTACTGCATAGATGAGGACTTGATGCGAGCCTTGAAACAATAATTGTAACAGGATATTAAGAAAGCTCTCCAAATTTACTATCTATAGAGTATTATGCATGCAGGAGAGTCAGGCTATGGTCTCAACACAATAACTAATACAAAAAAATAGAGGCTGGCCTAAATTAAGAGGTAAATAACACTTAAGGGGATAACCATGAGTAAAGCATATTTGGCCACCATCTGCTTTCTGGCCACAATACTGGTAACAGCTTGCCAGCCAGATGACCAGCAACAGCAGGATGATAGTCAAAAAACCCAGGTTTCCGAGCATGAAACACTGGTTAAGCCAATTGCCAATTCAGACACTGAATCAGATACTCTTTCTGAAGAATCTGCTGAACTCGATGCTGCAGCATTCGAAAGTGACTACCCGGCAGAAATTCCAACTGGTCGCTTACCTGGCCTGGCCCGTCCAACCATGTACTGGCTTGAGCTCACCATTGATCCGGATCAGCCAAATTTCAGCGGCAAAGTATCCATTAATGTAGAGTTGGACACTCCATCTCAGCATCTGTGGTTACATGGAAGAGATATTACCGCACAATCCGTTAGTGCTAAATTAGCTGATGGCAAAATCATTAATGGTAGCTATGAGGAAGTCGACCCAACGGGTGTTGCCAAGCTTACTTTTAATAATCCATTACCCGCCGGTAAGTTTGACTTAACCATTCAGTACCAGGCTCCATTTAATGAATCGTTGGAAGGCTTATACCGTGTCAATGACGGTGGATTAAATTATGCTTTCACACAATTCGAGGCCACATCAGCACGTCTTGCTTTTCCTGGCTTTGACGAGCCTGCTTTTAAAGTACCATTCAACTATACGATAACGGTTCGAAGTGAGCATAAAGCCTTTACCAGCACTCCTGCAGTTTCCGAAACGGATCTGGGCAATGGCTGGAAGAGAATTGTCTATGCACGCTCTAAACCGATGCCGACCTATCTTGTGGCATTTGCAGTGGGCGACTTTGATGTTGTCGAGTGGAAAGCCATTCCGCCAACGAAAGTAAGAGAGCGCGAAATACCTCTTCGCGGTATCGCAACCAAAGGCAAGGGTAAAAAACTCACTTATGCTCTTGAGAACACCAAAGACATTTTGAATGGCCTTGAGGAGTATTTCCAGATTCCTTATCCATACGCCAAACTCGATATCGTTGCAGTACCGGACTTTAATTTTGGTGCGATGGAAAATGTTGGCCTGATCACCTATCGTGAGCAACTGCTGCTATTTGATGACACCATTTCTCTTGATCAGAAGCGCGCCTACATTAATGTGCATGCGCATGAGCTGGCTCACCAATGGTTCGGCAACCTGGTCACGCCTGAATGGTGGGATGACATCTGGCTCAATGAAGCTTTTGCTACCTGGATGGCTCACGTCTCCAATAACAATGTCTACCCGGAGCAAAAATTCCGCCAAACCCTATTGGAACGTTCTTTAGGTGCCATGCGTCAGGATAGCCTGATTCACGCTCGTCAGATCCGCCAACCCATTGCCAGCAACCACGATATCCAGTCTGCATTTGATAGTATTACCTATTCAAAAGGCGGCGGCGTTCTGAGCATGATTGAGTCTTTCATGACGCCAGAAGAATTCCGTGCCGGCATCCAGCATTACATGAAAAAACATGAGTTTGGTGTAGCGACGGCCAATGACTTTATTACTGCCATTGGTGAAAAGTCTACTAAGGTTCCGCTTGAAACCATTCGCTCGGCCTTTAACAGTTTTCTTGAACAGCCCGGCATCCCTTATTTAGAAGTGGAATTAAGCTGTAACAATGAGCAGGCGATGGTAAACCTAACTCAATCACGTTATCTACCGATAGGGTCAAAAGGCTCCAGTCAACAAAGCTGGGAAGTACCAGCCTGTATTGAATATGCTATTGATGGAAATCAGCACCAATATTGCAGCGTTATAGATAGCGCTGAATACAGTTTTGAAATTCCTGAAGCAGGCTGTCCAGAGTATGTTATGCCAAACTCAGAAGGCGCAGGTTATTATCGTTTCTCAATGTCTGGCGAAAATTGGCAGAAGCTACTCGATAACAAAGACCAGCTTTCCACCGAAGACATGATCTCAGTTAACGATAGCTTCTCGGCTGCGATTAACGCCGGGAAATTAAGCTTCCTCGATCTTATCGAAATTGCCCCTCAGATCATCGACTCTGAGTCACCGCGTGTAGCGATGGCTCCAACCGACCTTCTAAGTTTCGCTTATGACAAGGTTGTAAGCTCAGAAGAGGACAAACAGATCCTTGCAAGTTTAAACCGCGACTTATACCAGTTAAAACTGGAAGAGCTTGGTCTCGTTACCCGCAAAGAAGACTCTGTTGATCAGGTGCAGATGCGTAACGCATTGGTCGCCTTCCTGGCTCAAAAAGGACAGGATAAAAACCTTCGTCACTATCTGACTAAAATGGCAACTGACTATACAGGCTACCAGAGCGACAGTGCCTTGCATCCTGATAAAGCCGACAGCAATGTAATTAATACAGCCATGGCCGTTGCGGTTGAAGAGCTGGGGGTTCCATTTGCTGAGCATCTGCTGACACAACTTAACGAATCCAATGATGGAACCGTCCGCGGACGTATGTTAATTGGTCTAGGCTCAGTTGAAGACGAGGAATTTGCGACCGAATTGCGCGAACTGATCTTGTCGGAATCATTACGTGACAATGAAATTTACTACATTCTGATGGGACAAATGGAAAGCCAAGAACTGCAGGACGCCATGTGGGATTGGTTTAAACAAAACATCGATGGTGTTAAATCAAGAATACCGCCATTCGGTCAGAATCGTTTACCAGTAGTAGGTAATATGTTCTGCTCAGAACAAAAGAAGAAAGACTTTATGGCTTTCTTCGAACCTATTGTACAGGAGCTACCCGGTGCACCTCGCTCCTTCGATCAAACGGTAGAAAATATTGAGCTGTGTATTGCCAAAGTTGAACATCACTCGGAAGGTGTTATGCAATATATTAATCAGCAAACTGCTCAATAAGCAGTAATCGAAAAAAAAGCGCTCGAAGGAGCGCTTTTTTCTTACTTTTTCAATCCTTATTTTTTTAAACTTTCTCCGCCAATATCTTCTTTTGAATGAGCACTATACACACAGCGCCATATGCAAAAGCAAAAGCCAGAAAGCTATTAATATCATCAAACAGTGAAAACAGATAAGGTGCAATTCCTGTAGAAATAATCATGACGGCAGAAACCAAGGCTCGTATAGCGCCCAGGTGAGTACTGCCGAACACTTCGGCATAGAATGAATTAACCACAGGCCCATTGGTTGCCACCGTGGTTCCGGCCAGAATCATAAAGGCCAATAACCACCAGTCGCTTTGCCCATACCACAAACAAGCAACACCCAATAATAATGGCAATAGATACCAACGCAGGAATTTACGGGGATGAGATGCATCAACCAGTGGTCCTGTAACCAGCGCACCCACAACATGAATAACTCCGTATGTGGCCAGGGTAATCGACAACCACTCTATTTCCCAGCCCTTACTATCCACTAGTAACGTCTGGTGGAAAAAGATACCTGTAATTAAAAAAGCTGGCGCGATGATGGCCGGAAGAATAAACCAGAAGCGCCAATCCGACATGACCTGCTTGCGAGACCAGTCAGTATTATCCGATACATCCTCAACACCTTCAGTATCGCGCTCTATAGGTTTGAGTTTGGCTTTATGCAAACACCACATCATAAATGGAAACATTAACAGGCTGCTAAGCAGTGCATACAAATGCCAGCTGCTGGTATGCCCATAATTAAGTAACAAATGCACGGCCATGATCGGCAACACAATCTCACCAGCCCCCATTCCCTGCAGGGCAAGGCTGACCGCTTTTCCGCGATGATTGGGGATGTAGCGCATAAGTGTGGTTACTGCGATATGAGTCATTAGCCCCTGACCGCACAACCGAATTCCAAGATAGGCAATAAACAACATCCAGAGATTGGTGCTATTGGCAAAGATGATACAGGCGAGAACCAGCCCAACGACCACAAAGCTGGTGAATTTTTTCACTGGAATGTCGTCAATTTTGGCGCCCACAAAGAATAAAGTAAAGCCACTGATCAGTGTTGCCACCGAGTACACCAGACTCAAATTGTCCTTCTCTAACAAGAGGTTGGTGATTAAATCCTTATTAAAAAGCGAAATGAAAAATGTCTGCCCAAGATTGCCAAGGAAGACGCAAAGGAAACCAAATAGCAGCAGATATTTATTGGATTTAACGAATTGGAGGTAATTCATAAGCACCAAACGTAAGGTTCATGAGTGGTTGTGGAGGCGTATTATAAAGATTGTCGAGCGAGAACTCTAACCTGCTACCTCCAAGCATAAAAAAAGGCACCAGAGGCACCTTTCTTTTTTACTCTAAATTAATTATTTAAGCCAACCTCTGGTTTTACTGAAGTTCGAAAACCACAACAAGAAGATACCCACAATAGCTAATACCGCTGGCAGAATGGCCGCTTGAGTACCCAGCAATGCAATGCTTTCACTCATAAACAGGATGTAGCTGGCCTGTACTAAAATAGCCAACAAGGAAATAAGGAAAAATAATTGCGAAACACTTTTTTTCAACAACAAGAGTACGCTGGCCAAAGCACCTGAAAAAACAGCAGTGGCGAATGCAGCCACAACCCAGGAGGGCGTAGCATTATGCAGTTGCTGCATTGCTTCGCTCATCTGTGCAAATTGCTCCTCGGTAATCAAACGCATACTGATATATTGGAAAACTCCGACAAGATTCCAGACCAAAGCCAGTATCGCGATAATCCAGTACCACATTGGTAATTTATTCATTTGACTTCCCCCATTGATATATTATTGTTTAAGCCTTTTGTTTATACCCTAGTCATAGCAGAAATCGCAAACGGTTATTCCTGCTGCACTTCCTTAAGACCCAGCGCTACCCATGATGACAGCAAACACATTAATGCCATCACAATCATTACCGCTCTTAATCCAAAGTATTCTGCAATGACGCTGAATACGGCACCGGCCAATAACAAAATGCCAATAATGGTGTTAGACAAAGCGGTATAGGCAGCTCTATTTTCCGCATCCGCCATATCCACCAGATGAGTCGATCGACCCAGTCGAACACCGTGATAGGCAATCATCAGTAGAAATAGCAGGCCAGGCAAAACAGCAGAAATCTGTAGCCAGCCCTGCCAATCGAATCCGGCAGTCAGCGCTAGCGCCAATGCGGCAAATAGCCCTGAATACATCAGAACTTTACGGCTCGAGCGATCAGATAAATGTCCCCAAATGTAACTGCTTAATAAACTGGCTAATGCCGATGCCAATACCAGTGGTCCAAGCCCGCTGAGCAGGTTGTTGAAACCGCTCTGTTGCAACCCATTACCGCTATCAGTATTGCCACTTAAAGCCACCATAAAAGGCGGAGCCAATGCTGTAGCAATCAGTAGTCCTCGAACTGTAATAAAACGAATCAGTTGCTTATCTTTTACCAGCAAAGAAAAATTTTCTCTCGCCACCGTCAATGGATTACCGCCGCCTTCGGTTGCACCTTTTTCTTCTGCCAAGCTGCTAAACATCACACTGGCAAAAATCCATAGTGCGCCAGCCACTAATAAACCAGCAATGACCAGACTTTGCTTTTCTATTAAGCCGGAACTCAGTAGCAAGGCAAAGGCAATTACTGCACCCGCGGCAATTGAGGCCGCCAGTCCTGTTGTGCGACCACGCATTGACTTGGAAACTGTTTTGCCTAATACGTCTTTATAGGACACAGAGCAGACACTGCGGGCAACCGCAAGAATGGCCAGCAAGATTAAGATTGCCCAGCCGGCTGTGGTCGCTTCCAGTAACAAAGCACTCAGAGCCATGCCTGCTGCACAGGCTCCCTGCACAAAGCTACCAGCAGCCCACGCCCACTTACGTTGCGGTAGACGTCTCAATGCACCTGCAGTGAATAGTTGAGGTAATAAAGCGCCTGCTTCACGAATCGGCACTAATAAACCAATCATGAACGACGACGCGCCCAGCGCTGACAATAACCAACTGAGGATGAGCTTAGGATCTATCAGGCCATCCGCAATTTTGGTTGAAGTCAGGGATATGACATGGGTGACAACATTTTTAGGTTGATGGCGGCAAGCTGTTTCTGGAATGTCTTTACAGACGCGGCCATCGTCTTCTGAAGTGAGGGATTGGTAAACCGCCTCCACAGTGGAGGCGGTATTTTTTGAGTTGGATTGAGCTTTTGATGACTCAGTCATAAAACTCCTGTTGTTTATTTATTGCTATGCCAGACTTAAGCCTGATTAATAAACTGGCGCAGTACGTAATGCAAAATACCACCGTTTTTGTAGTATTCGAGCTCTACGCGCGAGTCGAGTCTTGATATGGCCTCAAACTTGATGACTTTGCCTGACTCGTCATTAGCGACTGCTTCTACCTGAACGGTTTGACCGGTTTCGATGCCTTTATCTAACCCTAGAATGTTAAAGGTTTCATCACCACGCAAACCCAGTGTCTCAGCATCTTCTCCCGGCTTGAACTGCAACGGAAGCACGCCCATACCGACCAGGTTGCTGCGGTGAATACGCTCGTAACTTTCAGCAATCACGGCTTTAATACCAAGCAAGGTTGTGCCTTTTGCTGCCCAGTCACGCGATGAACCACTGCCGTATTCCTTACCGGCCAAAACCACTAATGGTGTATTGCTTTCCTGATATTTCATGGCTGCATCGAATACCGTCATGGTTTCACCATTTGGAATGTAGCGTGTGTAACCACCCTCTTTATCCACCAACTGGTTTTTAATACGAACGTTGGCAAATGTACCGCGCACCATCACCTCATCATTACCTCGACGTGACCCGTAAGAGTTAAAGAGTCGCTTCTCAACACCTTTATCCAGCAGGTATTTTCCAGCAGGCGTGCTTTCAGAAAACCCACCGGCTGGTGAAATGTGGTCAGTGGTGATCGAATCACCCAGCTTCAGAAGAACCCTGGCGCCTTCAATATTGCCAGGCACATCGATTTCAGGTGTCAATCCTTTAAAGAACGGAGCCTGTTTGATGTAAGTGGATTGGTCATCCCACTGATAAACTTTGTCTTTGGAAACCTCAAGGTTTTTCCATTGCTCATTACCTTCGAAGATTTCACCATAACTTTTCGCGTAATCAGCAGGCGATAACACCTCGCTCATGATCTGTTGAATCTCTTCATTACTTGGCCACAAATCTTTGAAGTAAACCGGCTTATCATCAACCGTATAAGTCACTGGTTCGCTATCAAAATCAATATCAACCCGACCAGCCAGTGCATACATCACCACCAGCATCGGCGACATCAGGAAGTTCATCTTAACGTCAGGGTGAACACGTGCTTCAAAGTTACGGTTACCCGAAAGAACCGATGAGACCACCATATCATTTTCTTTCACCGCCTTACCGATGGCATCAGGTAATGGTCCTGAGTTACCGATACAGGATGTACAGCCATAGCCAACCAGGAAGAAATTAAGCGCTTCCAGATCATCCAATAATCCCGAGTGCTCAAGATAATCAGTGACAACTTTTGAACCAGGCGCCAGCGATGTCTTAACCCATGGCTTTACTTTTAAGCCCATGTCATTGGCTTTCTTTGCCACCAGACCAGCACCCAGCATCACGCTTGGATTGGAGGTATTAGTACAGGAAGTAATTGCTGCAATGGCGATTGAACCGTCGTGTAGCTGGTAATCTTCGCCCGGAACATCGACGGTTTTAATAATCCCTTTGTCGTTATCAGCAGGAGTGCGATCTTCTAATAACTGATATTTACGACCATAGTTCAACTCCATCAACGACTGGAACTGAGCTTTTAAGTTGGTCACTTCGATTTTGTCTTGCGGACGCTTAGGACCTGAGACAGTAGGCACCACAGAGCTTAAATCCAGCTCAACCACACTGCTATAACGAATCTGATCTTCGTCAGCACGCCACAGCATATTATTCTTACAATAAGTTTCAACACGATTAATCACGGCTTCATCGCGATTGGTGTCACGCATGTAATCCAAAGTGCGATCATCAATCGGGAAGTAAGTCACCGTACAACCAAATTCAGGCGACATATTGGAGATCGTCGCGCGATCCGTAACTGTTAAGTTATCCAGACCATCGCCGAATACTTCAACAAACTTGCCAACAACGCCATGCTTACGTAACAACTCAGTAATGGTCAGGACCAAGTCAGTTGCAGTTGTACCAAGCGGCAAATTACCGGTAAGTTTCAAGCCGACCACTTCCGGCATGATGAAATAAATTGGCTGGCCAAGAATTGCCGCTTCCGCTTCAATGCCACCAACACCCCAGGCGACTACACCAATACCGTTAACCATCGGAGTATGCGAGTCGGTACCGACCAAGGTATCCGGGAATAATGCACCATCTCTTTCCACTATGCCTTGAGCAAGATACTCAAGATTGACCTGGTGACAGATACCCATGCCCGGTGGTACTACCGTGAAGTTATTAAAGGCGGTCTGCGCCCACTTGAGGAACTGATAGCGCTCACGATTACGCTCATATTCCATATTGATATTTTGCTCAAGCGAAGATTTGCTACCGAAATAATCCACCTGAACCGAATGGTCAATCACCAGGTCAACGGGAATCAATGGATTAATCTTTTTGGCGTCAACTCCATGACGGCTGGCTTCCTGACGTACTGACGCCAGATCAACAATCGCCGGCACACCAGTGAAATCCTGCATGAGTACGCGAGCAGGCTTATACGGCACCTCTTCCTGCTTTGGAATCGGTTCCCAGTTTAATAAAGTATCAATATGCTCATCAGTAACGCCCAGTCCGTCGCGGTTGCGCAGAGCGTTCTCTAAAAGAATTCGAATCGAAAAAGGAAGCTTTTTAATGCCGTGACCTTTCTGGTCCAAAGCAGCCAGACTCCAAATATCAAAGCTTTTTCCACCAACTTTGAGTTGCTGCTTACAATCTTGTGCTAAGTTGCTCATTCTTGTCTCCCTTCTGGTAACTAATTGTTAAATCAGACAGTTATATGCGTATCACTATAGCGCAAACCGGCCACGGAATGGAAATAAACCCATGTAAATTGTGTGCTTATTAGTGCTTTATGAAAGATTTAATCTAACAAATACAGCCTTAGCGAAAACTAGCCTGAAACAAAGATTCTGGTATCATATGCGCTTTGTATTCTCGCTGTCGGACAGCCACATTGCTGACAGGGCAAACTCTTAAATAGGATCTCCTGGAATGAAGCTCGCAAACACTGTTTTAGCGGTTAACAATGACCTTCCAATACGTACCAATCAGCCGGTTCATAGCGGTAAAGTAAGATCCGTGTATTGGCTCACCGAAGAGGACAGCAAGCGCCTGATTCATGAGCGAGGTTATAATGTTCCCGCTGAAACGCCATTGGCCATTATGGTCATCAGCGACCGTATTTCTGCATTTGATGCTATCTGGCATGGTGAAGAAGGCTTAAATGGCGTTCCGGGCAAAGGCGCAGCTTTAAACGCCATCTCAAACCATTGGTTTAAACTGTTTCGTGAAAATGGACTGGCCGACAGCCACATCCTTGAAATCCCCCATCCTTTTGTCTGGATAGTTCAGAAAGCCAGTGCTGTTAAAATCGAAGCCATTGCGCGTCAATATATCACTGGCTCCATGTGGCGAGCTTACGAAAAAGGCGAGCGCGAATTTTGCGGTATCCAGCTTCCCGATGGATTAGAGAAAAATCAGAAGTTGGATGACCTGTTAATTACACCGTCGACCAAAGGCATCCTCAAAGGCATTCCGGGCGTACCCGAAGCGGATGATGTTAATGTCACACGCCAAAACATTGAAGACAATTACCAAGCCTTCAATTTCCGCAGCAAAGAAGACATTGCACTGTACGAAAAATTATTGAAAGAAGGTTTTGACGTTATCAGTGGCGAGCTTGAAAAACTGGATCAGATATTTATCGATACCAAGTTCGAGTTTGGTTATGTGACCGATAAAAACGGTAACGAGAAACTGATCTACATGGACGAAGTCGGCACACCAGATTCTTCACGCATCTGGGACGGCAAAGCATTCCGAGAAGAAGGCAAAGTTGTCGAAAATTCTAAAGAAGGCTTCCGTCAGTTTCTGTTGAATCATTTCGAGGATCCAGACATCCTGCTAAACAAAGAGCGCATGGACGAACGTCAGGCTCTGGCTCGAGACAACGAGCTACCCGTTGAAGCTTTAATGGACGTTTCTAAAACTTATATTGGCATTGCTGAAAAGATTACCGGCAAGAAAATTGAATTATCGGACAATCCAAAAGCAGAGATTATCAAGATTCTAAAAGACGAGTATAAGCTAGTAGATTAATGAGCTTTTAAAACTGGTTAAATTAAAGGCGGGTTATCCCGCCTTTTTTATATCTAATTAAAGTCACTGGATCTCTCGGTAAGTGACCGAAGGAAGTGCCTTTGGTAGCGCGGACATAGTTACTGGATCCCGCGGTCAAGCCGCGGGATGACGGAAATTAATAATCACTGAGTATAACTTCAAAAAAAGTGCTATTTGTAGCACCAAACGACACTTGATCTAATGTAAACTAAACCATAACAAATACTGTCATCCCGCGGCTTGACCGCGGGATCCAGTCAATTAAATAATTTCATCATACAAATCCTTCCAGTCAGGATTCGTTCCCTCAATCAAATCCAGTTTCCACTTTCTTTTCCACTCTTTTAGTCTCTTCTCTTTTTGAATCGCAGAATAAGAATTCCCATGTTGTTCATAATAAACTAACTGATGAACCCCATACTTTTGAGTGAAACCTTTTACAACATTACTTTTGTGTTGCCACACTCGCTTAACTAAATCAGAGGTGACACCTACATACAATGTTCCATTTCTTTGATTTGCCAAAATATAGACGTAAAACTGCTTATCCATTGCAATCCTTCATATTTCCTTATTAAACAGCTCTGGAGCTCGCGATTAAATCGCGGGGTGACGGATCAAAAGTTAAAGTATTTTAAAAACCTCTCCCGCCTTACCTGCTATCTGATAATCCACCACCGAACTATTAGTGGGTTCAGGATTGATTTCGATGACGGTTGCGCCTTGGCTTTTGGCCAGTGCGGCAAGACCTGCGGCGGGATAGACCTGACTGGATGTTCCTACCGATAAAAAGAGGTCGCAGGAATAGGCAGTACTTTCTGCTTCACGCCAGGCCTTATCGGGGAGTGCTTCGCCAAACCAGACGACGGAGGGTCGCACCTGACCTCCACACTGCAAACACTGAGGAACATTTTCGATTCCTTCAACAGATTCCTGATGCGTTTGTCCACACTGAAGACAATGATTGCGCCAGATGTTGCCATGCAATTCGGTGACAGGATCGGAGCCGGCTTTTTGATGCAGGCCATCAACATTTTGGGTGATTAAGCTGACAACTTGATTACCATTTTGTTGTGATTCTTTTTGCCAGCGCGCTATGGCGAGGTGGGCGGGATTGGGTACTTTATCTTTGTTGACGTCGCGACGCCATTGATACCATTGCCAGACGGTTTGAGGATCTTTTAGAAACCCATCAATACTGGCCAGCTGTTGTGGGTCGTATTGACTCCAAAGACCTTTGCCTTCCTGTGCGTCGCGAAAGGTGGCGATACCACTTTCAGCTGAAACGCCTGCGCCTGTTAGAATACAGACGCGTCTGGCGTTTTTTATGCAGTCGATAACTTCCTGATCGATGTGCATTGACTATATTTCTATTTAAGTTGACTTAATTAACCGTTATTTGCTGTCAGGACGTGGATAGTTATCAGCTAGTTCCTGATACAGCAAATGTCTAAAGTCATCTTCCGATGAATCTAATTTGTCGAGAATTTCTACCAGTACTTCATTATCTTCACGGCCATGCCATTCTTTAACGTAAGTACCTTCTTTATAACCATGATCCTGACGGAAAAAGTTCAGCGTATTTTTACCCACATAGCTTTTAAATAACTCTTCAAATGGCATCTCCATTTGTTGCATACAGCCGGCAAAACTGGAACCATCAAAATGCTGATACATCACTGCCTGACCTGCCATAACTTCAAGCGTTTGCTTAAAGTCATCTTTAACGGTTGGCTCTAACATTTCATTGGCCAGTTCTTCTGCAATAGCTTCAAAAGAAGCTTCACCATCAATTCGAGAGCTTAAGCCAAAATGAAAAATATCAACCAATTCCATCTTCACCTGTTCGGCGTCTGGCTTTTGATGTTTCCACCATTTCCAGCCGTAGTGCTCCAACATTTCAGCACATTCAATCCAGATGGCGCGATACCACTCAAAACCCTGCTCGAACCATTGTTCATGAACTTTAGAGTTCATGGCATTTTGCATTTCAAGCATCACTGCAATCTGTCTAATCATTGTATGTTTGTCTGGCATAATCTTACCCCTGAGTCTTCCTGTAATTTTTACCAATTTTTATGGCGTTTAATTAATTCATAAGCCGCTTTAATTTCCTGCGTCTTTTCGGTTGCCATTTTAATCATCTGTTCGGGCAACCCTTTCGCTACCAGTTTATCAGGATGATGCTGTGACATCAGCCGACGGTAAGCCCTTTTTACAGTTTGCTGATCATCGCCCGATTTAACGCCCAGGACCTGATAGGCCTGCTCAACACTTGGTCCACTGGCTGGTTGGTAGCCTGGGCCGCCATGTTCACCGCCCTGCTGTCTTGAATGTTGATAGAATCGTTGTTGGGCCTGAACCATTTTAATCAGCTGGTCGATCATAAAGGCCGGGAAGCCAAGTGACTTGCCCACTTCATGCAACACGGTTCTTTCCTGTTGATGCACAACGCCATCAGCCATTGCCATGCTGATCTGAACTTCCATGAACATTTGCATCAGATTACGTCGACGCTGACATTCGCGCTTAAACTGCTCAAGCACGCCATGCAGATCAAAATCTCGCTCTTTGCCCTGGCTGAACAGATCAATTGCCAGCTTACGGGCCGTTTGATCGAGCCCCATGCGACGCATGACTTCTTCTGCATGCCGAATTTCGGTTTCGGTTACTCGACCATCCGCTTTGGCAATATGGCCCATCACAGAAAATGTCGCGGTAAAAAATGCTGCCTGCACTCGCTCCTGCGAACCCGGCTCTAACCCGTCATCATTTTTCTTATCGATCTGGTGGCCTACAACACCACCTAGAATGGCGCCAATCGGGCCCCCAAGGGAGAAACCTATGACACCACCTAATACTTTTCCAAACCAACTCATATTTATTTATCGTTCTCTAAATTAAATTCAATGGTCTTCAATTTTCGCTGGAAACTTTCGTTCAATTTTTGCAGACGCTCGGGTGTACCGATATCGTGCCAGCGACCTTCATACAAATCATAAGTTACTTCTTCTTGCGCCATCAGTTCTCGCAACAGTGGTCCTAATGGAAAAGCTTCATCTTTTGGCAACTCTTTAAAGATATGCGGGTGGTAAACACCAATTCCAGAAAAGGTCAGTTTAGGATCGCCTTCGGACTTAACCTTGCCGCCTTCAGTGACACAGAAATCGCCTTCAGGATGATGTTCAGGATTCGGCACCAACACAATGTGGGCACTGTTTTCTGGAGCTTTTGCTATTCTGGTGTAGTCCATGTCAGTCCAGACATCGCCATTAATAACAATAAAGGGCTGGTCTTCAAAAAAATCCAAAGCTTTACGAATGCCACCGGCGGTTTCCAGCGCCTCTTCTTCAGGTGAAAAACTTAAATTAACGCCCCAATAGGCCCCATCCCCCAGGTACTCTGGAATGAGATCGCCCAACCATGAGGTATTGATGATGATCTCGCGAATGCCAGCTTCCTTAAGCGCCTCAATGTGCCATTCGATCAGCGCCTTGCCATTTACTTTTAATAAAGGTTTAGGACGCTCATCGGTCAGTGGGCGCATTCTCTCGCCACGCCCAGCGGCCAGAATCATGGCTTTCATGCACTGACTCCCAACGCATCTTCTTCAATACGTTTGCGATAGAGTGGCATTATGGTTTCCGCTAACCATTGATGGAAATTGGCCATTTGAGGATAGTTTTCAGCTTGCTGAAGTATATAGTTGAGGGTTAAAGGGATATCTTTCAAGTAACCGGACTTGCCATCGCGGAAATTTAAGCGGGAAAAGATACCGGCAACCTTGATATGGCGCTGCAAACCCATCCAGTCAAACCATTGCATAAACTTTTGTTTATCTAGCGATAGCGGGGACTGCTCAATGAAATATCCAACCCACGCCTGGACTTTGTCCTGTGGCCACTGAATATAGCAGTCACGCAGCAGAGACAGTAAATCATAGGTCACTGGCCCGTAAACGGCATCCTGAAAGTCTATAATTCCAGGGGGCTGGCCCTCGACGTACATGATATTGCGCGAATGATAATCACGATGCACGAACACCTGTGGCTGCTCTAATGCGCTATTCTTCAGCTTGACAAACGTATCATCCAGCAGCTGATGCTCCTGCTCTGACAGTGGGTAATTAAGATAACGCCCCAGGAACCACTCGCGAAACAGCTCCATCTCAGTATTCAATAATGCACTGTCATAGGACGGTAGCGAGTCTGCATCACCTATGGCCTGCATGGTAATCAGACTATCAATCGCATCCTTATAGAGAACATCAGCGCTCAATGCAGAATCAGAAGGATTTTGCAGTAAAGGCAAATAGAGCTGGTCGCCGAGATCGGAAAGCAGCATAAAGCCATCGCCAAGGTCATAATCAATGACCTGTGGCGCATTGACCACTTTTAGCATGTTGGCAACTTTTATGAATTGCTCAGAGTTTTCGTGTTCAGGCGGGGCGTCAACGCAAATCCAGCTGGTATCATCACTTTGCCAGCGAAAATAGCGACGAAAGCTGGCATCACCCGACACCATGCTCCATTGCATTGACCCAACTTGAGGATTTAAATGACGAATTTTGGCGTAGGCCCAGAGTTTTAGTGCTTCTTGTCGGCTATCTTTTTCCATTATACGTTTTCAATTATGCAAATAAGCGTTTATCATTGTGCCATTCTATCACTTGGTCACTTTCCGCGCTCTGATACCTAGGAAACAAAGCGATGGTGGCGCGTAGCGGAAGGTAAAATAACGGATACATGGTAAGCAAGAAAACTCCTTGGGTACACCCTTTTTTAGCGACAGGCTTTCTATTTGCCGCATCCAGCATGCCGGCAACTGTTTCTGCAGCTGAAAATCAGTTAAGCAATCCCGAAGCAACTCCGTCTACATCAATTACCGAGTCACAGAACGAATCGAAAGAGAATAATGACTCTGTCAGCAAAGACGTTGGCTTTAAGTTTCCGGAGTTTTACACCTGCCCTAGCCAGCCTATGGAGCCTATTCGCTATCAGGCAGTTCAAAGTAAAGAAAAGGGGCCAATCAAAGTTTATTCCGATCAGGCAATACGCGAAGGCGATACTGCCCATTTAACCGGTAATGTGGTGGTCTCTCAGGATGGCCAGCAATTGACCGCCAATAGCCTGACAGCAGACAACCTGTCACAAAGCTATAAAGCCGAAGGCGATTTGCTGTTTACTAATCAGAATTTTGTGGTGGGTGCAGACTACCTGACTTACCAGGCAGTAGAGGGCAGCACTGAAATCAGCAATACTCGATTCCACCTCTACAGTAACAACGGTAACGGTTCAGCAGAGACCATCACCATTGATAATAACCAGCTGCTGACTCTTTCCAATTCAGAGTTTTCAACCTGCCCAACCAATCAACGTAGCTGGGCCTTTGAGTCCGATGAAATTGTGATTGATCGCGAAAGTGGCTGGGGTAAGGCCTACAACAGCGTTGTAAAAGTCGCCGATGTGCCAGTTTTCTGGTTACCCTATATTACTTTCCCGATTGATGATCGTCGCAAGAGCGGCATTCTTCCGCCCTCCTTCAGCAACTCAGATCGCAATGGACGTGATGTCAGTGTGCCTTATTACTTTAATCTGGCACCCAACTATGACCTGACACTGACTCCTCGCTACATGACCTCGCGTGGTTCAATGTTAGGTACTGAGTTTCGTTATTTAACCGAAGCCAGCAATGGCGAACTGTTTTTTGAAGCTCTGCCCAATGACAAGGATCCTGATGCACTAGGTGACAAACGCTGGCAGTATGATGTTAAGCATTTGACTGATCTTGGTGACGACTGGACTACGGGCGTCAATGCACGCAAGGTCAGTGATGATGGCTATTATCAGGACTTTGGTGGCAGTCTTGAAAACAGTAACCAGGATATTCTGTCGCAAAACCTCTATATTCAGCATCGTAGCAAGGACTGGTTCTTCCGTACCGAATATAAAGACTGGCAGCTGCTGAATAGCCCTGTAGAACGTTATACCATTGCGCCACGCATGCAGATGACACGTTTCTTCGAGCCGGATGAAAATGGTTTTCATGCTAATATCCATACTGAGCTGACCCGTTTCGATAAAGACAATGCCGTTACAGCCAATCGTTATCATCTGGAACCCAATATTGGCTGGAGCCATGAAACACTTTACAGTTTCTTCCGCCCGCAACTTAAATATTCGGTAACTCATTATCAACAGGAAGATCTTACTGGCAATGTTGAGCATCTGACACGAACTTTGCCTACAGCATCGCTGGACACAGGCCTTTATTTTGAGCGATTCATCGAAGGTGACGACGAGCGTTACACCCACACTCTGGAGCCACGCCTCTTTTATCTGTATACACCCTATGAAGCGCAGAATGAGATTGGGGTTTATGATACCAGCTTGCCTACGTTCAACTTCACACAGCTATTCAGCAGCAATCGCTTCAGTGGTATTGACCGCATAGGCGACGCCAATCAAATCAGTGGCGCTTTGACCAGCCGTATACTCGACTCGCAGGGACGTGAAAAGGTATCCATGTCGCTGGGGCGTATTGTTTATCTGGCAGATCGTCAGGTTCAACTGGTTGATACCATCGGGCGTGAAACTGAAAAGCAATCAGGACTGCTGGCAGAGGTTAACTGGCGCTGGACCGACTCTATCGAATTTAAGTCAGTTATTGAGTGGGATGATCAGACTAATAATACGACCCACGGCCTGGTCAACATGCACTATGAGCCAGAACCTAATCATATTATCAATCTAGGCCATCGCTATCGTGAGCGACTCGATAGAAAGCAGGAAGAGGCAGAGCTGGCTTTTGCATGGCCGATCAAAGATAATTGGCGACTTTTAGGCCGTTATAACCAGGATTTAATTGAAAATCGAACCAATGACTCCTTTCTTGGTCTAGAGTATGAGTCATGCTGTTGGGCCGTGCGATTAGTGGCACGACGTTATTTGAACATCCAACTCGACAGTGAAGGATTTATCTTGCCGGGGCAAGAAGATGAACATAACTCCGGTGTCTTTTTACAGTTTGTCTTAAAAGGGATTGGTAGTCTGCGCGGCAGTACTACAGAGTTTTTAGAAGACAGCATTTACGGTTACGAAGATTTATTAGGCAAATAATCTATGATTTTAAAAAAAGCATTAGTTGGTTTTACTTTATGCCTTGCAGCATTTTCACTTCAGGCAGAAGTTATTGATAAAGTTATTGCGCATGTGGATGAAGACGTCATCCTACAGAGCGAGCTCGATCGCAAAATTGTCCAAGCCAAACAACAGATCCGTTCTCGCGGTGGCCAGCTACCACCAGAAGATGTGCTCAGAAAAGAACTACTTGAGCAACTGATTATTCAGAACCTGCAATACCAGATAGCTCTTCGCTCCGGCATGCAAATCCAGCCGGCTGAATTACAGCAGTACGCGAACCAAGTAGCGAAAAACAGTGGTATGTCACTCGAAGAATTCCGTCTTAGCCTTGCACAACAAGGTATTTCATACGAGTTATTCCTCAATGATCTCCGTAAGGAAATTTTAACGGGCCAGTTACGAGATGCTTTAGTTGCTCGTCGAATAAAAATTAGCGATAAAGAAATTGATTCATTGATTCAATCAATGAATGCTCAGAACCAGGTCGAATATAACCTTGGGCATATCCTGATCGCAGTCCCTGAAAATGCAGATGAGCAGACCGAAAGCCAAGCGAAACAGAAAGCATTGTCAGTCATCAAAGAGCTAAAGGCTGGTGCTGACTTTGCTGAAACAGCTAAAGCAGTTTCTAGTAGCCCAGATGCAGCTGAAGGTGGGGATTTTGGCTGGCGCACTGAAAGCACCATGCCAACCTTATTTGCCAATGTTGTTAGCTTTCTTCGAAAAGGAGAAGTGTCTCAACCAATTCGCAGCCCATCGGGTTTCCACGTTCTTAAAATCAAGGATAAGCGTGGTGACCAACAACACTTGGTTCAACAAACTAATGCACGACATATCCTGATTCGCCCAGACGCGATTACTACTGAAGCTGACGCCAAACAGCAGCTTTCCAATATTCGTCAACGAGTGCTTGCTGGGGACGCGGACTTTGCCGAAGAAGCCAAGAAACATTCTGATGACCCAGGTTCTGCCAAGCTAGGCGGTGACCTAGGCTGGAATAATCTTGGCGTTTATGATCCTGTTTTTGAGCAGACCCTGGCGAACCTTGAAGTTAATGAAATCAGTGAACCATTCCAGTCAAGCTTTGGCTGGCATATCGTTCAACTATTAGGCCGTCGCACCGATGACCAGACCGATGCCATGAAACGTCAACAAGCATTACGGATCCTTCAACAACGTAAATTTGGTGAAGAAGTTGAAAACTGGATTCGCGAGTTACGTGACGAAGCTTACGTGAAGAAAATCGTGGAAGAAGACGCTTGATAAAACCTGCAAGAATTCTGATTACGGCAGGTGAGCCTGCCGGAATTGGACCTGAAATTGTTATCAAACTGGCGCAGCTGGATTATTCTGATCAACTTATCGTCTGCGCCTCACCTTCCTTACTTAAAGAAACCGCCCAACAACTGCAACTTCCTCTGACATTAACAGAGTTTGACTCTAAGCAATCCCCTGCAACTCATCAGCAAGGACACCTATGGGTCGTTCCTGTTGAACTGGAAACGCCCGCCACTGCTGGCCGTCTTAATCAGGCCAATGCACGATATGTTATCAGGACATTGGAGATTGCCCATCAGCTGTCCGAGGATAAAGCCGTGGATGCAATCCTGACAGGGCCTGTTCACAAAGGAATCATTAACGAGGCAGGATTAGCTTTCACCGGCCATACGGAATTCTTTGCAGAGAAAAGCAATGTAGATAAAGTGGTCATGATGTTAGCAACCGAAGGACTGAGAGTGGCTCTAGCTACAACTCATCTACCGCTAAAAGCCGTTCCTGAGGCCATCACACCACAACTGCTACAACAGATAATTCGGATTTTAATACAGGATCTACAAAGCAAATTTGCTCTTGAGCGACCTAAGATTCTGGTATGCGGACTCAATCCACATGCAGGCGAAGATGGTCATCTGGGAAGTGAAGAAATCGAAACCATTATTCCTACTCTCGAGCGATTGAGGTCAGAGGTTAATGCAGAATTGATCGGCCCAGTGCCGGCTGATACTGCATTCCAGCCCAAATTTTTGCAGCAGGTCGATACAGTGCTTGCTATGTATCACGACCAGGGGCTGCCTACGCTAAAATATAAAGGGTTTGGCAAGGCTATCAATCTAACCCTTGGGCTGCCCTACATTCGCACATCGGTTGATCATGGCACCGGTTTGGATATCGCTGGCAAGAACCTTGCTGATATCGGTAGCATGCAATATGCGCTACAATTCACCCAACAATTGATTCGTAACAGTAAATCGAACTAACCACTTAAGTTACTAGCTCATGTCAAAATCTCGTATGGTCCAGGGTCATCAGGCCCGCAAACGTTTCGGTCAGAATTTCCTATCCGATAACCACTATATTCAACGTATTGTAGAGTCGGTTGCTGCTCAGTCAGATGATCGACTGGTTGAAATTGGCCCGGGGCTTGGCGCTATCACCGAGCACTTGGTGGATAAGGTTGCCGAGCTACACGTTGTGGAGCTGGATAGAGACCTCATTCCTCGTCTGGAGCAGAAATTTGCAAGCCGTGAGAACTTCACTATCCACCACGGTGATGCCCTTAAGTTCGATTTCGGGCAGCTGGCCGGTAATCAACAGATCAGAGTTGTCGGTAATTTACCCTACAATATTTCGACCCCTCTGATATTTCATCTGCTCAACCAACGTCAAAGCATCAAGGACATGTACTTCATGCTTCAGAAGGAAGTGGTCGAACGGATCTGTGCTCAACCTGGCACCAGCTCATATGGTCGCCTTAGCGTTATGACTCAATATTATTGCCAGGCAGACATGCTGTTTTTAGTCCCTCCCGGTGCTTTCCAGCCACCGCCAAAAGTTGAGTCGGCGATTGTACGCCTGCAGCCCTACAGCACACTTCCGAGTCCAGTTAAGGATGAGAAGCTACTCAATCAGATAGTTACGGCTGCCTTCGGACAACGCCGTAAAACCTTACGTAACAGCCTGAAAAACTTCATTGATGAAGCGGGACTGGAACAACTTGGTATTAAGCCTAGCGAGCGAGCAGAGCAGCTATCATTGGCCCAGTTTGTTGATATCTGTCGAAAAGTTGAACAAAATCAAGCGGATTAAGTGCTTGTTTGACCAACGATTTTGCCCCTTTACACTACTGGCTTCTTTAATTATCATGGAATTTCATGGAAATCACTCAAGGATATGGGTATGAAATCTAACACAGTATCGTATATGGAAGATGCACGTCGTTTTTGCCGCGTAACCGTTCACCTGCCTGTCGCAGTTCGTCAGCATGACTCGCAAGTGTTTTTAACTGAAAGCCTCGATATTTCAGAGGGCGGTGTATTAATCAAGAATAACCTTGGCGACAGAGTCAATTCAGGCGATGTAGTGAAAGTTCATATTGAAGGTATTCTTGGCGAAGATGAAAGCAAAATGATTCTCCATGCAATGCGCGTTGTACGCGTTGACGATGAAAAAATTGCCTTGGAATTTGTGTAATATCGTCGCTTGCTTAATCCCCTTAAAGTACCTCTCCTCCCTGCTTCAATGCTAGCTTCTTGCTGACCGATGCTTTTTTTTTAAATCGGTACGGGCTATCATGCTCACATTAACCACTATCCTTCTATACAACCTCAATGCAAGATTATCAAAAACAATTTATTGAGCTGGCGCTTAGCAAGAATGTTCTGAAATTTGGTGAGTTCACTCTAAAAAGTGGTCGTAAAAGTCCTTATTTCTTCAATACCGGATTATTTGATAGCGGCTATGACCTTGCCCAGCTGGGCCGTTGCTACGCTCAAACCATCGTTGAAAATAAGATTGCGTTTGATCTGCTGTTTGGTCCTGCTTATAAAGGTATTCCGCTAGTAAGCACAGCATCGGTAGCTCTATCCGAACACCATAACATCAACACGCCTTACAGCTTTAACCGCAAAGAGAAGAAAGACCATGGAGAAGGCGGTAATATTGTGGGTAGTGCGTTGCACGGCAAAGTGCTGATTATTGATGATGTTATTTCTGCTGGTACGGCCATTCGTGAATCAATTGATATCATAAAAAATAACGGTGCTGAGCCCTGTGGTGTGCTTATCGCCCTGGACCGACAGGAGCGTGGACAGGGTGAACTTTCGGCGGTTCAAGAAGTCGAGAGAGATTACGGTATACCAGTTTATTCAATCATCAAGCTGGATGATCTAGTGAACTATCTGCAACAGAACACAGAATTTGGCGACTTCTATGATAAAGTGCTGGCATATCGTCAAACATACGGCGTCTCTTCTTAACCGATTAATTATTGGAGCTTTATGAAAAAATCACTGCTTCTTGTTCTCACATTATTGCTTGTAAGCCAAGCTGCTTTAGGCAAAAACTTTTATCGTTATAAAGATAACGATGGACGACTTATCGTCAAAGATTATTTGCCGGATGAGGCTGTTATTGCAGGCTACGAGGTTATTAATGAGCAGGGACGTATTTTAGAAGTTGTCCCTCCAGAAATGACGTCCGAAGAAAAAGAAGCGGCCCGTATCAAGGAAGAGCAACTCGAAGCACAGCGAAAAAAGCAAATGGAAGAAAGACGTCGCGATATTCTCTTAATGCGTCAGTACAAAACCATTGAAGACATAAAACGTACTGAGAAAAACCAAACGGCTGCTCTAAGAGCCAATATAGATCTTCTCAATGGACACATCGCTAGCCTCAACAATAAATTACAGGAGTTACAAAATCGTGCGGCAAACTTCGAGCGTCAGGGCAAAGCCGTTCCTGCAAACACGCTTAAAGAGATAGATGCAACAAAGTCACAAATTCAAACCAATAACGCTTCAATATCTCGCTACGAAGAAAAGATAACAAGTATTGAGCAACAGTTCCGGAGCGACTTGGTTCGTTTTAAAGAGCTTCAGGCACAACAGCTAATCGAGCGAAATCGTAGCGGTGGTGATGCGACCAATCTCGGTGCTGTTTATAGCTGTCCGGATCGAGGGTCATGTGACAAAGCATGGAAATTTACCCAGATATTTGCCCATGAAAATGCCTCAAATAAACTGGAAATTGTTACCGATACCTTAATCGTGACAGGCAAAGCGCAGTCAGAAAATCAAATTTCATTGTCAATCACACGCATACCCGGTGAGAATGAAAGTATGCAAATCGTCATGGAAGTGAGCTGTCATAGCTCAGAAGCCGGTGAAAAGCTGTGTGCCAGTCAGGAAGTCACAAACCTCAAAAACCAGTTTGTCGACTACCTGACCGAAAGAGAATCTCTATAACAATTTCTTTTCTAGTTTAGAGAAACCATATTATTGAGCAGGGGCCATTGCTGGTCCCAGCTTGCTAATGGCGACTGCAGAAAATCTGTGCGTACATATTGCTGAATTCGGCCCTCGACAACAGCCATCAATAAATTGGCACGGCTTGCTACGTCAGGATTAAATTTGCCACTCACTGCCACTTCATGCTGCCTGAGCTGTTGTTTCAGTTGGGTTTCGATACGATTAAACAACTGACTAATGCGGCCTCTTAAACGCTCATTTTCACCAGCCAATGCCTCTCCTGTTAACAAGCGACAAATACCTGGATTCTTGCTGGCAAAGGTTAGAACCAGCGTCATGATCTGGAAGCACTGCTCTCTAATATCTTCCTGCTCTTTTGCTATCCGATTAATACGTGAGAACAAGGCCTCTTCAGTAAATTCAATCAGCCCCTCAAACATCCGAGCCTTGCTTGGAAAGTGTCGATATAAGGCCGCTTCTGAAACACCCACTTCCTGTGCCAACTTTGCGGTCGTAATTCGCTCCCCGGGACCTTTTTCCAACATTAAGGCCAAAGCTTGCAAGATTTCTTCTTTGCGCTTTGTATTCTTTTTGGTTGTCATAATACTCTCAATTTTCCAACTTATTTTTTAATTTAAAAATTTACTTTTAACTTAGGTGCTATTGCCAATAACTGCTCCCTCAGCAGCGTCTTGACTTGCTCCAATGCTTCACTTGAGTCAGCCTCGAACTTAACCACAATACTTGGCGTGGTATTTGAAGCCCGTGCCAATAACCAACGATCCGGGTACTCTACTCTGATTCCGTCTATCGTTGAAACCTTGCCGTCACCAAACTGACCTTTTTTAATAAGTACCTCAATCAATTTGAATTTGATTTTATCTGCAACCGGGACATTAATTTCTTCAGTTTCCAGACTTTGAGGTAGCTGTTCAAAGATTTCAGCCAAGGAGCGTGGATCCTTACCCAATATCTCCAATAAACGACCCGCAGCATACAGCGCATCATCAAAACCATACCAGCGCTCTTTGAAATAAATATGACCACTTCCCTCGCCACCCAGTTGGGCACCAGTTTCCTGCATTTTGGCCTTCATTAAAGAATGACCCGTTTTCCAGATAATTGGATGACCACCATGCTTTTTAATCATGTCTGGCAAGTGACGGGTACACTTAACGTCATACACGATTTCAGCACCGTTTTTGCGCGATAGAATATCCATTGCCAGTAACATCATTAACCGATCTGTCCAGATAACATTGCCTTGGTTGTCAATCACCCCGAGACGATCACCGTCTCCATCAAAAGCCAAACCAACATCAGCCTTCTCCTGCAATACCATTGCAATCACATCTTGCAGATTCTTGGCATGATTTGGATCGGGATGATGATTCGGGAAATTTCCATCGATCTTGGTATGTAAGCCAATAACATCACAGCCCAGAGCCTGAAACAGACGAGGGGCTATATTTCCTGTCACACCATTACCACTATCAATAACAATTTTTAGTGGTTTATCCACTTTGATATTAGAGGCAACTTCTTCAAGATATTGTTGCTCTATTTGATAATCCGTTATCTGACCATGACCGCTCAGGAAGTCCTGCTCACGGATTCGTGTATAAAGCGTCTTTACATCTTTGCCATGAATGGTTTCACCGGCTAACACAACTTTCAAACCATTATGATTAGTTGGATTATGGCTTCCGGTTAGCATTACTCCAGAGTGAGTATCCAGCTTATGCGTCGCGAAATACAGTAGTGGAGTAGGTACCATGCCTAAATCAATAACATCTCGGCCACTGTCCACCAGTCCCTGTTTGAGCGCCTCATGTAGCTCTGGGCTGGAAATCCGACCATCTCTGGCGACCACCACTTTCTGCTCACCTCTACCATAAGCTTCGCTACCAATTGCTAAGCCGAGGGCATAAACAACGCCAGCGTCAAAATCTTTATCGACACGCCCGCGCACATCATACTCTCGGAATATATCGGCACTGATTGAATGGCTGATGGTTTCAAGATCGAATTGACCAGAACTTGCTACTGTCTTCGTAGCAGATACACTCGTCTCGTTGTCATCACTGGCATCATCCTCAACCTGCAGGCCACTTTCTTCAATCTCTTCAGCACTTTGAGATGGCGCAACAGGCTCCTTTAAGCCAACTACTCTACGATAGCTTGAAGCCATATCGTTAAAAAACTTGAGGCTAAAATGATTAGGCATGTGCTGGTCATTAATGCCTTGAATAAACTCACGAGCATCTTTATTTAATAATCGCTGCAAACTAACCATCGGCATCAAGGCAGCAATTAATAATGCAATAACAGCTCCCAGCATCAATAAAATGGGTAGCAAACCAGCAGTCGCTAAAAAATTACCGGTTCCCTGCCAGAATGCAACCGTCCAGTTTGCTCCAAATGCAGGAGACACGACTAGCGGCTGGCCTGCTCCGGGGTTGGTTCCGGCGGAAGCAATAGTGTGATTGGATTCAGCAAAGCTTTGGCGCAGCTCAAAGTAGGTGCCAGGATCCGCTCCACCCATAAGGCCAGCCATCTGACTCGGTTGAACGGTCGCCATTAATGCACGCTGATCATTTAGCTTATGTACAAAAGCAACATAATCCGCCTGCCCTTTATTCAATATCAGTTCAGGAGGAACGTCCTCCCCTGCCAATGCTTTTCTGAGCAAATCAACAACGACATGGGTGATGACCGGTCTGTTATCCAGGTTGACCTGCAAATCCTCAGGCGAAAAAAACTGCACCTGATCGATCTGTGGAGTAGATGATTTGATATCACGTACCAGTTGAGCTTCGTCAGATTGCCCACCTGTTTGAGCCGCCACGGAAATGGTCTTCTGGATTTGACTAATTTTTTGCTCGATGAGATCGGCACGCTCTTCAATCTGCGAACCAATTAATTGTTTGGCCTGAGTTTCCAGCGGTTGCTGGATTCCCAAATAGTAAAGAACTGCGCCAACCACGCATAACAAAGCCAAGCCTATGATTAGTGGTAGTAAAAAAAAGCTAACCAGACTTTTACCTTTCCCCATGCATCCCCCTTGTAGATCCTTCGCGGTCTATTAATTTGCACTGTAAAGCAATCAGCCTTTGCCAGATATTCAGGACGCTGATCGTCCTGACATCCAAAAACTATTTAATACCGGGTAAAAAATTCACCAGCTGGTGTGCTATGACTGATTTTAAAGCAGGCCCTAATTGCTGCACCTGCAACGCTCCGTCTTTTTTATAGTAAACACTCACTTCATTATTGTCACTTGAAAAACCAATGTCTTTTCGACTGACATCATTGGCGCAAATGACATTGATTCCCTTTTTGGTCATTTTAGCCTCGGCATATTCTTCGATATTGTTGGTTTCTGCAGCGAAACCCACGCAAAATGCGGTATTTTGCTCTGCCGCCCATCTCAAAATATCCGGGTTCTGAGTTAACTCAATGGTCAGCCCATCATCAGATTGTTTTTTCAGTTTTTGTTGCGCAGCCACTTTGGGACGATAATCAGACACTGCGGCGCAGGCAACGAAGGTATCTACCCCCTTAAACTGACTCTGTACAGCCTCAAACATCTGTTGCGCAGTTTGCACGTCAATGCGCTTTATTGAGCCACTTACAGTAAGATTCACTGGCCCAGTTACCAGAGTCACCTCAGCACCGGCTCTGGCCGCTGCTTCAGCAATAGCAAAGCCCATTTTGCCGGAGCTACGATTGGCCAGATACCGTACCGGATCAATCGGTTCAACCGTTGGTCCTGCGGTAATGAGCCAATGCTGGCCTTTTAGTGGCTTATCGTTAAAGTGGTCATCAATTCGATTTAATAAATCCGAAGGTTCCAACATGCGACCAGGCCCCACATCACCACAGGCCTGATCTCCTTCGTCAGGTCCCCAAATTTCAATACCTTTTAACATCAGCTGCTGCACATTGTGCTGAGTTGCCGGATTAGCCCACATTTGCTGATTCATGGCAGGAGCCACGGCTATCGGACTGGCCGTTGCAAGACACAGAGTCGTCAGTAGATCATCAGCCATACCCGCATTTAAACGGGCCATAAAATCTGCTGAAGCAGGTGCTACCACAACAAAATCTGACCATCTAGCCAGTTCAATGTGCCCCATCGCAGCTTCTGCATTTGGGTCAAGCAGATCATGATGCACCGGATTGCCACTTAGCGCCTGTAGTGTCAGTGGCGTAATAAATGCCTGCGCCCCTTTAGTCATGACAACTCTGACTTCGGCACCTGCTTTTTTTAGATTACGACATAGCTCCGCACTCTTGTACGCAGCGATACCACCTGTAATACCCAGAAGGACTTTTTTACCTTGCAACTTCATGCTAACCGGTTGATTTAACTTAACTTATAATATTTGGCACAGTTTACGCCTTTACGCACAAAATTTATAGCGAAAATCCTAATTACACTTGGGTGCTAGCCTTCTAACATTTCTGACTCATTGTGAGTGAAACAGGGAAGAATATGAAAATAATGGAATGGCCTCAGGAAGAACGGCCAAGAGAAAGACTGTTGCGGCAGGGACCACAAAGCCTATCCGACGCTGAGCTGCTGGCTATTTTTCTGCGCACCGGAACTCAGGGGCTCAATGCAGTCGATCTGGCTCGTCATTTACTCGGTGAATTTGGTAGTTTACGTGCACTGCTTGAAGCAGACCTCAAAAAGTTCACCAGCCACCTCGGTCTGGGCAGTGCCAAATATTGTCAATTGCAGGCCTGTCTCGAGCTATCAAAGCGCTATTTGCAGGAAAGCCTGCAACACAGCCAGTCATTTACCAATCCTAATGACGTCAAACTCTATTTAAAAAGTCTGCTAGGTCACCAAAAGCGAGAACAGTTTGTGGTGCTGTTCCTCAATAATCAACATCAACTATTGGCCACAGAAACCCTATTCCAGGGCACCATTAATAGCTCAGAAGTCCACCCCAGAGTAGTCGTGGAGAAAGCCCTGACCTATCACTCCGCGGCAGTTATCCTCGCCCATAATCACCCCAGTGGCTCTCTCGAACCCAGCCCATCTGACCGCCATATCACGGATAAAATTCAGGAAGCTCTGGGCTTATTGGATATCCGCACGCTAGACCATATCATCGTCGCACAGGGAGGAAGCTATTCCTTTGCTGAGCATGGGCTATTATAATGTCGTCCGGCCGTTACTCAGCTTCAAATCAGCTGTAAACACCCAAATTCAACAAATTACGCCAGAAACAGGCCATTTGCTATGAGTTTTGTTGTCAAGCAGGCTGCTTTCTGGTATAAAGTGCGCCCAATTTGAAGAGCTGCGATGTTCCAATTACCAACATCGTGCCCTTAAACCGTTTTATTTGAGTTATTTTTTGGAGGCTATCCATGGCTAAGGTTTGTCAGGTAACAGGTAAGCGTCCTGTGACCGGTAACAATGTGTCACACGCGAAGAACAGAACCAAGCGTCGCTTCTTACCTAATTTGCATTCTCACCGTTTCTGGGTTGAGAGCGAGAAGCGTTTCGTTAAATTACGTGTATCTGCAAAAGGTATGCGCGTTATCGATAAAAAAGGTATCGATACTGTGCTAGCTGAATTGCGTGCTCGTGGCGAAAAAGTATAAGGAGCGATAGAGATGCGCGATAAAATCCGTTTAGTATCAAGTGCCGGTACTGGTCACTTCTACACTACAGACAAAAACAAGAAAAACATGCCAGGCAAAATGGAAATCAAAAAATTTGATCCAACCATTCGCAAGCATGTTATCTACAAAGAAGCTAAAATTAAGTAATTTTATTTAGCCATCTTTTCAGTTTTTTTGAAAAACTTGTTCCAATAGATGGTTTAAAGACTTTAAGTTTTCTGCCTCCAAGAAAACGCTTCTATGTAATCAAAAAGCCCAGTTAACTCTGGGCTTTTTGCGTTGTAATCGATAATATTAGACACACTTTCAAACTGCCCATTCTTTTAAATTCCAATGCCTGAGTTACCCGAAGTCGAAACCACCAAAAATGGCCTCGCACCACACATAGTCGGCAAACCCATCAAAGCCGTGAATATCTACCAACCACAGCTACGCTGGCCAATAGCAGTAGAAGCAAAAGCACTGGTAGGGATAACATCAGGCGAGATTCGTCGCCGTGCCAAATATATGCTCTGGGAATTCCCCAGCGGCAGCCTGGTTATGCATCTGGGCATGTCGGGCACCATGCGTGTCGTCAGCGCTCAGACAGCACTGAAAAAGCATGACCACTTTGAAGTGGTGTTTGAGGATGGTAGCGCCCTGCGATTTAACGACCCGCGGCGCTTCGGAGCCATTTTGTGGCAACCAGCAGGTGAAACACTGAGTGTTTTAAGCCAGCTGGGACCAGAGCCGCTGAGCGATGACTTTGACGGAAAGTATCTCCACACCGCCCTATCCAAGCGCAAGGGTGCCATTAAAAATGCCATCATGGACAATAAAGTAGTGGTTGGCGTCGGTAACATCTATGCCAGCGAGTCGCTATTCATGAGCGGCATTCATCCAAAGCGGGCGGCTAACAAGGTCAGTCTTGCTCGCTGCAACCTGCTGGCAGGTTTTATTAAAGCCGTTCTGGAAAAGGCGATTGGTGAAGGTGGCACTACCCTGAAGGACTTTACCCAAACTGATGGCTCGCCAGGCTATTTTGCGCAACAACTCAATGTCTATGGCCGTGCAGATTTGCCGTGTAACCAGTGTGGTTCTCTGATAAAGAAGCAAATTATTGGCCAACGCTCGAGTTTTTATTGCCCCAAATGCCAGCGATAGTTATTTCTTCTCGCTAGCATCAGGAGGTTAGTTCTGCTATGTTAAAACTGCAGCCTTCAAATAGACGTCCAGAAGGCTTTGCTATAACTTAGATCATAAGGAGCTGGCCATGTTAAAGCATTCAAAATCTAATGCCGCGCAAGTAACTTCAGCAGAAGCAAAAGTCGATATGACTTCGCTACTAGACATCGTCTTCATCATGCTGCTTTTCTTCATCGTCACCACCAGTTTTGTCAAAACTCAAACCATTGATGTGTCCAAGGCAACCAATCAGTGTCAGGGCGGCTGTGAACAGGACAGTCAACCCATACTGGTCAGCATTAATGAGGATAGCCAGGTGATTTTTGATAATAGAATCATTGACATAGAAGCGGTTCGCGCCAATATCGAAGGACAACTGGTTAACTCTCCTGACGCCACATTATTAGTCCGCGTGAATGACATGGCTCTGCATGAGACCCTGATTGGGACTCTGGACCAGGCAAAACAGGCCGGTATTCAAAAGGTTAGCGTTGCCCGCTGGTAATCAAGATAGTCTGATCGGAATTTGCTAAATTTACACTAGACATTTAGCTCTGGATCACATTTAATGTGCCAGCTATACTAACTTAATTGGTGAAATTGTCGCCCAGATGTAACTTTGTTGGCCACTTCTGGATTAACCAGAACCGCCAAACAAAAGGCAGAGCGATAGGATTAGAGAAATATGCGTAGAAAAAATAGAGAAGATGATGAAACCTCCATTGATATGACACCGATGCTGGACATCGTGTTTATCATGTTGATTTTCTTCATCGTAACAACCTCATTCGTTAAAGAGTCAGCTGTTGATTTGGCGCGTCCTACGACTAACCAGGACACTACGCCACCGGAAAATCCTCCGCCATTGATTGTTGTATCAATCGATGAGTCGAGCAATGTCATTATCAATGACCGTACTGTTGATAAAGAAGCTATTCGTGCAAACATTGAAACTCAGCTAGCCGTTGACCCACGTTCACCGGTTCTGGTTCGTGTACATGAAGACGCTTACAACGAAGTATTGATTGCTGCGGTTGACCAGGCCAAGGAAGCCGGCGTTGAGAAAGTCAACGTTGCTAAGTGGATTGTTGGAAAGTAACAATCGAACACAGCTATTGAGAAAAGGCGGCTTTGGCCGCCTTTATCTTATCCGGACGATTAATTTATTACCGCAAAACGACTAACCCATTCATGGCCAACTTACTCATTATTTTAGCGATCGCTCTTGCTCTGGGCTTCTGGCTCTACAATAGCCGAATCAGTGAGCAGGCCCACAAAACAGCTCTCAAAGCCTGTCAGGATGCCTATGTGCAGAATCTGGATGGGTATGTCGCCTTAAAAAAAGTCTATTTTGATAAGACTCCTGACGGTAAATGGCGCTTCCTCAGACGCTATCAATTTGAATTTGCCACTGATGGCGCTAAACGCTATGTTGGCCACGTCATCATGCAGGGCCGTTGGCCTATTATTGTTGAGATGGAGTCTCCGCAGGAGCCCGTTTAATTGCTACGTGCTGAAGCGCCTGCCTTTGAGCAACAATCCCTAAGCCACAATTTCAATATCAGCATTATCTGGCTCAAGCTGCACAATATGGATTGGGACTAACCCGTAACGCGCTCGCGCTCTATCGCAGCCAGGATTGACGCCATCGAAGTTAACCTCAAAGTCTCTGCAGGGGCTTGGTCTGTCAC
Organism: Kangiella aquimarina DSM 16071; assembly: GCF_000374105.1. Lineage (GTDB taxonomy): Bacteria > Pseudomonadota > Gammaproteobacteria > Enterobacterales > Kangiellaceae > Kangiella > Kangiella aquimarina. The sequence goes on along the minus strand of NZ_KB893650.1, from coordinate 780,883 downwards.
TATAGATACTACAGGTTGCATCCTGACCAACTGTACCCTTAAGTGCAACGCAACGAGGCTCTGTTCCCTGAGTTCCAGACATGCAAACTCTCTGCGGACTAATTTTCTCAGTTAATTCAGCAGGAACTTGGCCATAAGGAGCCAGAGTGGTTTCACCCCAATAAAAAGATACGCGATAGGTTGCACAGCATGCGCCGCAGGTAATACAAGGATTAGAATTCGTGCTCATCGCTCAACAGGACGCCAAACAGTCACACAACAAAAGAACGCATATTCTAATTGAGCTTAAAGAAGCTTGTCTACCAATCTTTACAGGTTAAAGCCTGAATCTAATCTCACTCAGAGTTCACGCTGACAGAGCCATCGACCACAGTCCGATGCAGAGCCTTTTGAGCAGCCTGATACGCTTTCTGATAGGCAACTTGACCGATATCCAGTTTAAAGGGTCCAGAACGTGGAAGATCGTGGATTACCAGGCTGGTTAAATTGTCACGCTTAGGAACTTGTATGGCTGATGAGTTTTTGCGTCGCCAGGGTGATTTAGAGGCAATGTGATGATAAAAAATTCGTTCTCCGGGCTCAGTTGCATCTAAAGCCGGTCTATCTTTAATACCGCCATCCAGAAGGCGATGATTATTAATCGTTATAGGCTGAAACATCACGGGGATGGCGCACGATGCGTAAATGGCAGAAACCAGATCGCCTTCATTCAGGATAATAGTTTGTTTGCTATCCATTGAGTAAGCAGACAAACACAGTTCTGCGCGACAGTCTGAGAAATTATTTACTGTTAAAGAATCAGCTAGCAGCTGACGAAATTTATCGCCTTTCAGTAAACCCTGACCAAAACCGGGGTCCCAGAAATCCTGCCTTCTAAGTCTAAACAACAGCTCCTTGATATCTTGTGCACTCATACCTCCAGCCCAGCATCCGGCAATTAGTGCCCCAGCGCTCGAACCAGTTAGTTTCCGAGGTAATAAATCAGCTTCCTCTAACGCCTTTACTACTCCGGCATGAGCGAAAAAACCAAAAAATCCTGAGGATAAGGTTAAGGTAAAAGGCTCTTCTGCAAGCCACTCTCTGAGTAGGGTTCTAGACATGGAATGAGTGGGATAAAAAAGGCGACTTTCGTCGCCTTAAGCTAGACTGTAAACAGGTCTTAACCGACAAATTTATTGCCCGTTAATTTTTCATACTTGATGACCAGTTCTTCGTGAGTCTCGGAATGTTCTTCATCTAAAGGAATGCAGTCTACCGGACACACCTGCTGACATTGAGGCTCATCATAATGTCCAACACACTCGGTACATTTATTAGGGTCAATTTCATAGATCTCTTCACCCTGATAAATGGCCTCGTTAGGACATTCAGGCTCACAAACATCGCAGTTGATACATTCGTCAGTAATTTTTAATGCCATAAGGATCGTTAATCTCTATTACGCAAATCGCTTTGCTATTATCGCCTATATATCTCTCAAGTTCGAGTATTCAAGCCAGAATATTTTTAATGCTACAAGCTCAACTTAAGACTTAAACTTATCAAAAAGCGCCTGCTCCACACGTTCATCCACAAACGCGGAAATATCACCGCCCAATGAGGCAACTTCACGGACCAGGGATGAAGAAATATAGGAATATTTTTCCGAAGGAGTTAAGAATATTGACTCGAGATCAGGGTCAAGATGGCGGTTCATATTAGCCAGCTGGAATTCAAACTCGAAGTCTGAAACAGCTCGAATACCACGTAGGACGGCTATCGCATTGTTTTCTCTCGCAAAATTAGCCAGCAGTCCACGGAAACCTAAGACCTCAACCTGTGGATTATCCGCAAAGATCATACGCACCATATCAACCCGCTCGTCCAAGCTAAACAAAGGCTTCTTTGCCGGACTATGAGCAATCGCAATGACCACCTTATCAAATAAACGGCAGGCACGATTCACCAGATCCATGTGGCCTTTAGTGATAGGGTCAAAAGTTCCTGGGTATAAAACCGTTTTCTTCATAATTCTTTCAAATAATTAAAAAGCCATCTTACTGAAAAGCGCTATCAAATCCTAGAGCCTGCCGCCAACTGACTGGCCAGTTTAGCAACTAGTCCGTATATAGAAAGCTGGGGGTTAGCTCCAATACTGGTTGGGAATATCGATCCATCAAATATATAGAGCCCTTCCAGATGACGATATCGACCAGATTCATCAACTACTGATCGTTTTTCATCACCGCCCATTGCACAGCCTCCCATTACATGGGCACTGAAAACCAATGCTTCCAACGGCTTCATGGATAACTGCTCGATTGCTGTTTTGGCTTTTTTCCAACTTCGATAAGGTTGTGCGTATAGATGAATGGGTAGCACCTGTTTTGCGCCTGCTGCAAACTGCATTTCAGCCATTGCCAGCAGTGCCTTTTGCGCACTTTTCCAGAAATAGTCATTTAATTCATACTTCACCTTTGGATAGCCATAGTCATCCAGTACCACCTCACCACCGACACTTTGTTTACTAAAACCGTCACGCAGTAAAGCGATTGAGCCCTGTATATTTGGAAATTGTTTCATCAAGGCAAAGTGTTCCTGCCCGAAGCTGGTCAAAACTGTTGAAGTTAGCAGCGGATGAAGTGGAGCAGCTTCAATTTTAAAGCCGATTTCATCATTATCAGGCCATAAGAAATGATCGCTGTAAATGCTTTGTGGGGCTCCAGCGTATCCATTGATTGCTTCCGGCATTACCGCCGCACTGATGACGGTAGGATGTAGAAATGTTCTCTTGCCAATTAGATTGTTTGGATCGGGAACCTTTGAGCGTAACAGTACGGCTGGCGAACCAATCGCTCCGGCACTCAATATAATTAATGGAGCTTGAACTGAGATAGTAGTCTTAGCTAGCGGCTGACCAAATTCATCCATTGCAATCAGTTCACAACCTGTTACGGCCTCGTTGCTATAGGTTATCCGTTCTACCCGCGCTTTATAAATAAGTCTCGCGCCAGCCTTGAGTGCAGTCGGAATTGTAGTGACCAGCATGGATTGTTTAGCGTTGATGGGACAGCCCAAACCACAGTAACCAAGATTGGCACAGCCTTTTACATTGCGGGCAATGGTTGCATGTGACCAACCAAGCTTTTCAGCACCATTAGCTATCGTTCGATTGTTTGGATTGGCTGGTATCTGCCATGGTTCGATATTTAACCGTTGTTCCATCTTGGCAAACCAGGGAGCCAGTGACTCTTTGCTATGGGCTGCAATCTCGAAATGGGTTCGCCAATGCTTTAAGGTCTGTTCTGGTGTTCGGAAACTGGTGGTCCAGTTTACTGTCGTCGAACCACCAACAGCTCGCCCCTGCAGAATATTGATTGCCTTGTCTAACGTCTTGCGCCCAGCAGATTCCTGATACAGTTGAGGGTAAGCTTCTTTTTCGCGCATGTTGAAATCGCGCGCAGTTTTCAAAGGCCCCTCTTCTATCAACAAAACTTTGTAGCCAGCTTCTGCAAAAATCTCGGCACTGACTCCACCACCGGCACCTGTTCCCACAATTACGACATCAGCAGTCAGTGTTTTCTTCTGCAATGTGGCTGCATCATAGGTATTAGAGGTCTTCATAGAACGACTCGGGTAAATTCATTTGCGGTGGTCCTGGATAACCAATATTTTGCCAGCTTATCGGCTCGCCATAAAATGAACCCACAATGATTTGATGCAAACCAAGATATCCAACTCTCAATAATGCGACATAGCTTTCTCGCCACGACGACAGGAATGATTGAAGAGAATCTATATCAGCCTGATTCCATCGAGTCCAGATACCTGCCACCAAAGCTTTACTTAGCTGAAAACTGAGCAGGCTGAACAGTTGACGTAACTCATCCTGTGTTGATTGGGGAAGACCACTAATGGCTCCATCAATGTTTCTTAGAACCAGGAATCTTGATGCTTCATCATCTTTATCCAGAGCAGGATAAAGGTACGCAGGTATGATGGCCCAAAGCAGAAGCCGTTCATCCAAGGTTAAAAAGCGATAGGGGTATTGATCAGCTTCGACAACTTCTACAGACTCCGTTAGCGACAGCTGCCATAGGCTCACACCTGAGGCGATGGCAAAGCTTCCCCATAAGGCGCCTTTTAGTATTTTTCGCCGCGCTGTACTTTGAATGGATTTATCACCTGATTCTTTTTTCATTATCGACCTCTCATCAGTCGATATAAAAACTTGCTCAGTTTGCCATAAGGCGGGTAAATCAATTTGGAACTGGCGATACGAGACTGCTTAAAGATACTTTTAGCGTGGGAAAAAGTTTTGAAGCCTTCAATACCGTGGTAATGCCCCATACCACTAGGGCCTATACCGCCGAATGGCAGGTTTTCCTGACTCACATGTAATATCGTATCATTAACCGTCACGCCCCCTGAGTGGGTCTCAATCATCAGGCGTTTGAAGTGGTTCTTGTCATAAGATAACAGATAGAGCGCCAATGGGCGTGGACGGCTATTGATGGACTTTATAACACCATCTATAGAATCAAAAAATATTACCGGTAATGATGGTCCAAAAATCTCCTGCTGCATGATTAACATTTGATCATTAACCCCCAACACCAGATGAGGAGGCTGTTTTCGTCCGGTTGTTTCTGATTCTTGAAACAGAGGAATCAAGTCAGCGCCTTTTTCCTTAGCATCATCCAGTAATTGCTGATGACGCTCCCACTGTTTGTTATTGATCATTGCAGTGTAATGTGCGCGTTTCCAGTCGGGATAAAATTTCTGGGCGACGTCCTGACAAGTTTTAACAAATGAATTTTTATGTGAACTATGGACAAAGACGTAATCCGGAGCCAGGCAGGTCTGTCCTGAATTTAATAGCTTTCCAAACAGTAACTTTTCAACCGCTTTTTCTATAGGGTAACCCTGATCGATAATAGTCGGTGATTTTCCACCAAGCTCTAATGTTACAGGCGTTAAATTTTTACTGGCCGCTGCCATAACTTTTTTTCCGATATCGGTAGAACCAGTAAACAGAAGATGGTCGAAGGGAAGAGCAGCAAAATCTGCGGCCACCTGTGCATCACCGTTCACAACATTCAGCCAATCATTATCAACATATTTATCGCACAACTCAGCAAACAGCTGACTAAAATGGGGAGTAAACTCAGACATCTTTGTCATGACTCGATTGCCAGCAGCAATAGCAGCGACTATTGGGCCTATGGCTAAATAAAGTGGATAGTTCCAGGGCACTATAACGCCAACTAGCCCTAGTGGTTGATACATAACTTTAGCCGTTGCTGGTTTAAACCAGAGACTCACTTTCCGTTTCTCAGGTATTACCCATGAAGATAAATGTTTACTGGCATGCTGAATGGTTTTTATGGACGGGAATAGCTCGGCAATTTGCGTTTCGAATGGTTCGCGATAGGAAAAGTCTTTATTAATCGCTTCAATAATTACTGCCTCATTTTTAAGGAGCATTTTCTTAATTTGCTTTAAGACTTTACGGCGCTCTTTAACTTCTGGATAGGGCTGCTCAAATGCTTTTTGTTTTAAATTTTTGAAGACTTGTTCCATTGCCTTGCGTCATCTTATTTGTCGAGGATTCAGCATAGCAAATTTTGAATGGAAATCTATAAGCAATTTTCAGACTTCAGATTTAGATATCAGTCCTTACAGAAACCGATCAAAGTAATCGAGGATGGTCTTTTCAAGGAAAAAACTAGCGTTCGATAGACTAGCTTCATTAACAAACCCAACATGACCACCATGAGCACTGACTCTTAGCTCAAGACTTTCTGACATCTGCTTATCTTTGGGAATGATTTCTGGCGACATGAAAGGATCATCTTCAGCATGTAGCACCAAAGCTGGCTTAGTAATGGTTTTCAAGTAATAAATACTGGATGCTGTGCGGTAATAATCCTCAGCATCGTCGAACTCGTTTAATCGTGAGGTTACTCGATTGTCGAACTCTCTGAACGAACCGATTAGCATCAAATCCTTCAGCGTCAGATTAAGCTTTTTCAACAATTCATCAGCAGTAAACTTGCTGGCAATCTTCCGTTTTAGTGCGGTCAACAGGTAATGCTTATAGATTTTTGAAAATCCCTGATCAATGGAGTCAGCACAAACGGATAAATTAAACGGAGTAGATACCGCACAACCGGCAGTGATATTGGCTCTATCACCCTGCTCACCAAGCCATTTCAAAAGAATGTTCGCCCCTAATGAGTAGCCCGCTACAAATAGCTTTTCAGGATTTTTTTCATTCTGAATATGCTGCATAACCTGATGCAGGTCTTCACTTCGACCAGAATGATAGGTTTTATCCAGTCGATTCATTTCACCACTACAGCCACGCCAATAAACCAAAACGCCTCGCCAGCGTCTTTGGTGAATTTTAAACAGCATACGGCGTAAATAGGGAGAGTCTATTCCGCCTTCCAAGCCATGCAACAGTACTACAGTTGGTGCATGGCGGCTTGGATTGAGCCAGTCGATATCTATAAAATCACCATCATCAAGCTCAACTCTTTGCCGCTCTAAATTGGGCAGAGGAATTTTCGGGCTCAAGGGAGCCCAGAATGTTTGCAGGTGACGATTACTGAGCCACCATGGCGGGTTAAAGTCACTTTCCTTGCGCATAATACTTCACTTTGCTTTTATGTGTGATAGGCCTTGCTCAACTCATGTACTGATTGAATGAATACGCCAGCTTTTTCTGGCTCTACCGTTTGATGAATACCATGGCCCAGGTTAAATACATGCCCAGAACCTTTACCGTAACTTGCCAAAATGGTAGCTACTTCTTCACGAATTCGTTCATCTGATGCATACAGTATGGAGGGATCCATATTACCTTGCAATGCAACTTTTCCAGCAACTTTAGCACGCGCATCAGCCAGATCAGTTGTCCAGTCAACACCAAGACAGTCACAACCAGTTGCCGCCATAATATCGAGCCAGGCTCCACCACCTTTAGTAAATAAGGTCACAGGTATCTGTTGACCCTCATGTTCACGCTTAAGGCCATCGACAATTTTTTGCATATAGCGTAACGAAAATTCCTGATAATCCCTTGGACTCAAAACACCACCCCAGGTATCAAAAATCATGAGCGCCTGAGCACCTGACTCAACCTGTGCATTCAAATATACAATAATCGAGTCTGCCAACTTATCAAGAAGCTGATGCATAATCGCAGGCTCTTTGTACATTAAGCCTTTAACTTCTGAGAAGTTTTTAGTAGTGCCACCTTCCACCATGTAAGTTGCCAGCGTCCAGGGGCTGCCTGAGAAACCAATTAAGGGGACTTCGCCCTTGAGTTCACGACGAATGGTTGATACGGCATCAGTCACATACTTCAACTCCTGATACGGGTCAGGGATTGGCAATGCTTTGACATCCGCTTCACTTCTAACGGGCTTGCGAAAAGCTGGACCTTCACCCGGCGTAAAATACAAACCTAAGCCCATTGCGTCAGGGATAGTTAGAATATCTGAAAATAGAATGGCGGCATCTAAAGGGTAACGACGAAGTGGTTGCAGCGTGACTTCACAGGCCAATTCAGGATTGGTACACAGGTCCATGAAACTGCCTGCTTCTGCTCTCAGTTGACGATACTCTGGCAAATAGCGTCCAGCCTGGCGCATCATCCAGATTGGTGTTCTATCAACGGGTTGTTGTAAACAGGCTTTAATATAACGATCGTTTTTTAGCGGGTGGCTCATAGTCTTTTCAGTTAGCCGTTGTCATGGCCGCCATTATAAAGGTTATAAACACCTAAAACAGCCCAATATGATATTTTACTGACTTATCTCAGCCGCAATTGCAGAAAAAGGTCTAATCCAGGGCTGCTGATTTAATATATGCGGCGGTAGTGACAGGATAGCCTGCTCAGCTTCGGCACGGGTCAGGTATGAGCCCCACAGCACTCTATAGCGCACTTCATTGTTGACATTAGCTTTGTATACATAGCTATCGGCAAGGTCTAAAGCTTTTTGAAACTCAGTTGCAGCCTCGCGCTGGGTATTGGAATATAGCTGCACACTGTAGTGATCCCTGGATTGTGCATCAAACCATTGTTCAAAAGTTGGTTTTGAAGCAACAACAAGTTCTGCTGTCGCAGGCTCCGGTTCAGATAATGCAATTTCAGCAATTGGGTCTTTCACCGGATTATCCTCAGCCAACTGCTGTTCTTCTGAACTTTCTGCATCAAGAGAAGGTTCACTCTCTTTGCTGTCTATTTGAGGCGACTCTGCGATTTTGTCCTCCTCAACAGTAACCTTTTCTTGAACCACTTCCAATCGCTGGTTTTGCAAGTCATTGCTTTGTGGCTCATCAGAGTCTGTAACAATTAGTGCAATTATGAAGACAACAGCTGCAACGGCTAGTATTGCGGTTGTCCACCAACCTTTACTTGCCTTCTCAAAAGACTCATTGCTTTCATAACCACTTACCAGCTTTTTCATGCTTTTTTCAGCATTTTCCACTATCAGCTTTGGCAGACCTTTTGACGCATACCAGATAGTATCGCTCTGCATTTGCGACAGCTGCATCATTTTAGGCTGATCATGTAATTGTTTTAGCAGGAATTGGTAACAGTCCTGCTTTGTGAATAGCGGCAGTGTGACATGGTTATTAAAGAAATCAGATAAGCGTTCACTGGTTCCTATTTCGCCTAATAATAACCAGAAAACATTGTCGGTCGGCTTTGTCAGATGGACTAACAGGCTAGTTGATGCCTCATGTGCATCATCGACTACAACAATTAAAGGCTTAGTTCGTTCTTCAGGTAATTGATTATATATCTGCTCAAATGTACTTAATGGGTGTACCTGAACTCGCTGACATTCAACAGACTCATCGAGCAAAAGTCGCTTTTCAAGAATTAAACCAAAAGTACTTTTGCCAGCTCCAAAATCGCCTTCCACTAGGGTATAACCGCCATTCAATGCCTTATGTCGAACCACTGAAATCAATCTCTTCCAGCTCTCTGGAAGAAATAAAACTCTGCGTTCTGCAGTAAACGGATTATTATTTTTTGCCAGTTGGAGTGTCATGGTCTTTAGGATTAATCCATCGCTTGTGTTAAAAACTCATTGATCTCATTTAGAGAAACATTTTTATCAATCATAACCTGACCAACTTTCTCTGGCAAAACTAAGGTAATGCTTTCACTGGTATTTTTTTTATCTAGTCGCATGGCGCTGGTTAATTCAGCTGCATTGAGATATCCAGGAATTTTGGTTGGCAGACCGAATTTTTGAATGACTACCACTATTCGTTCGAAATCTGTTTCCGATAAGCTATTTTTAAACGAACTAAATTTTGCTGCCAGACATATACCAATGGCAACCGCTTCGCCATGTAATAGCTTGCCGTATCCGGCACATGTTTCAATGGCATGACCAAAGGTATGCCCCAAATTTAACCAGGCTCTAATACCTTTTTCTTTAGCATCCTTTGCGACTATCTCTGCTTTAATTCGACAGGAGGTTTCAATCATAGTCACCAAGGCACTTTCATCATGCTCTAGTATGTGAAACGCATTTTCTTCAAGCCACTCAAAAAAGGCACTGTCAGCAATGATTGCTGCTTTAATGATTTCACTAATACCAGCTAAAAACTCCCTCTCTGGGAGCGTGTCCAATGTTTTGATATCAGATACTACCAGGCTAGGTTGATGAAAAGCTCCAATCAGGTTTTTACCAAGCGGGTGATTAACTGCCGTTTTTCCACCCACTGAAGAGTCAACCTGGGACAGCAAAGTTGTAGGAACCTGAATAATGGACATACCACGATTGAGACATGCTGCAGCAAAACCTGCCATATCTCCCACAACACCTCCGCCAAGCGCCACAATGGTGTCATTGCGACGTAGCCCTACAGAAATCATGCCGTTTAACAGCTCTTGCCAGGCTTCTAAACTCTTGTACTGCTCTCCATCAGGTAGTAAATAGGTAAATACAGAATAGTCGGATAGAGCAAGTTTAAGCTGGTCTAGATAAAGTGGTGCAACCGTTTCGTTGGAAACGATGAAAACTGAGTTGCCCTTTAAGGAATCAGCAAAGACCTTTTTATTGAAAAGATCTTTGCCTATAAGAATCTTATAAGTGAATGGTTCTGAATCGAAAGATAAGTCAATATATTTCAATGGCTTATGACTTTAAGCAATAGGTTGTTCCATTAACTCAACAATTTCTTTTGCCACTGATTTCACGGAGCTAATATTGGTAGCTACGGTTAAATCTGCAATTTCCAGATAAAGTGGCTCACGCTCTTTCATCAGACTTTCTAATGTTTCGCGTGGATTATCATTTTGAATTAATGGTCTACGTTTATCGCGACGAGTTCTTTCTAATTGCTGCTCAATTGATGTCTCAAGATATACAACAACGCCTCTTGCAGCCAGGAAGTTTCGGCTCTTATCTGAAACAATGGCACCACCTCCAGTGGCTAGAACAATGCCTTGACGCTGTGTTAACTCTTCCAGTATGGCCTCTTCTCTTTTACGAAAGCCATCTTCACCTTCGATATCAAAGATCCAATCAATAGGCGCACCCGTACGTTCCTCAAGCTCATGGTCACTATCCACAAACTCAAGCTTAAGAATTTCGGCCAACTGCTTGCCAATTGTTGTTTTACCGGCACCCATTGGTCCCACTAAAAAGATATTGCGCTTACCTTTCATTGTATTTTTTGAACTCTTCGATTACCAAAACAGATAAAAACCAAAAACCCAGGCGTGCGAATTATACCTGGGTTTTCAGTAATTGGGTACGAGGGATTAGTTTTTCAAGCCCTGCTCAATAATTTTTGGTGTTACGAATATGAGCAGCTCTTGCTTGGTGTCCTCACGCTGAGTGTTTTTGAACAACCAGCCCAGCAAAGGTATATCACCCAGCAATGGTACTTTAGACTCGTCGTAAGTCGTTCTGTGTTGGAAAATACCACCAAGAACAATGGTTTCACCATTCTCAACTAACACTTGAGTACCTACTTCTTGAGTATTAATTGCAGGAGCGGCGGCAACACCATCAAAAATTAAAGACTCACCTCTTGTATCCTGAATGATTCTCAAGTCTAAGATTACATTCCCATCAGGTGTAATTTGAGGAGTCACTCTTAATTCAAGTACTGCTTCTTTGAATTGAATCGTGGTTTGACCACCAGCACCACCTGAGCTCTGCTGATAAGGAATCTCTTCACCAGCTTTTATATATGCTTCTTTTTGATTCGCCGTGATTACCTTTGGACTTGCTACCACTTCACCACGATTCTCGGACTCAAGAGCCGAAAGCTCCATATCTACTACGATTCCGTCTTGTAAGCGAGCAAATGACAGACCTAAAGAGCCAGCAGGATTAGCAATTGGTAAGTTAACATTAAAGTCACTATTAACTTCACCAGAGTTCATGACATCACTGACTCCAAAACGAGAACCAAGGTCACGAGCGAATCCATCATCTGCGGTTACAATTCTTGCTTCAATTAGTACTTGTCTTACCGGGATATCTAGCTGCGCGACTAAACGGCGAACATCTTCCAACTTGGTTGCTACGTCTTGAACTAATATAGTGTTAGTTCTTTGATCAACTGACACGGAGCCACGCTCAGATAGAACTCCAACAGACTGCCCTTCATCCGAACCCAGTCCGGACTTTAAGATAGCGGCTATTTCTGGTGCTTTGGCGTAATTGACTTGGATAAGCTCAGTACGAAGTGGAGCCAGTTCTTCCTGTTGCTTGTTAGCCTCAAGTTCCTGTTGCTCGCGTTCTGCAATTACGTCAGCAGGAGCAATCATCATGACGTTGCCATCTTGTCGCTTACCCAAACCTTTCGATTTAAGGATAATATCCAAAGCCTGATCCCAAGGTACATTAACCAAATTTAGAGCCATTGAGCCTTGGACATCATCACTGATAACGATGTTGATACCCGCAAAGTCACCCAAAGTGTGTAAGATAGCCTTTAGATCCATATCCTGGAACTGAAGCGTGAGTCTTTCACCTGAATATTTAGGCTGTTCACGTTCACGTTTTTCAATTTCCTTCTGGGTGAGAGGCTTCAATTCAATTGTATATTGATTATTTGCCTGATAAGCCAAATATTCAAAAGTATCATTTGCTCGAATGGCTAAACGAACAGCATTACCGCGAGAAGTGGTTTCGACTATTTGTGCAGGAGTTCCAAAATCAATTACATCTAACCTACGAATGAATGCTGGATCTATATCTGCACCCATGAAATCTGCAATTACAGTTCGTCCTTCTTGACGCAAGTCTACAGAAACACTTGGGTTACCAAGGTTTACAAGAACTCGGCCTTCACCATTCACTCCACGACGGAAATCTATGCTTGAGATATCATAACCTGAATCTGTGCTATAACTTGATGTCCGGCTGGGCTTTGTACCACTATTTGAGGCAACACTACCTTGTTCCAAGGTAATGACATAATCAGAACCTTCTATTTGGCTGTTATAAGAAACTAGTTCAGACAAATTAATAACTACTCGAGTTCTATTTTGAGCCTGGATAGCGGTTACAGAGTTAACAACGCCGACACCAATTTCCTTTGTTTTAAAATCTAGTCCTGAGTCAACACCTTCAAAATCCATTGAGATTCTGGCAGGGTTTGCAGTTGTAAACTCCTGAGGTGTTGGTGGAACGTCTGAGTAAGTCATTCTCAGCTGAACCTTGTCCCCTGGAAGCACGTTGTAGTTAATGGCTTCAAGTTGGCTGGCGTGCACTCCCCACGATGCAAGCATCGCGAAAGCAAAAACCGAGCAACTTTTCATAAATGTAGTAGTCTTTGTCAACATAGTCGATTTACCCAATTGTGACTTGTTTGTCCATAAATGGTTTGTATTTTTCATAGTCCAGCCCCCTACTGCCCTAAGACAAGGTATTGTGTGCGAGCTTCCCAACACCCACGACCATTGGGAACTATGGCTTCAATGGTGATTTGGTTGCTATCAATCTTAGTGATGCGACCATCATCTAAGCCAAGATACTCACCTTCATGAACAGGTTGTATTACGCCTGCACTGTCACCACTCAAAATCTTAACTAGACCGCGGTGCTCTTTGTTATTGGAAATCAGGCCTACATATTGCAATGCATCAAGACCATATTTTTCTAATTCATCTTTACGCCTATTTGGATCCGGCTTAACGTCAGAAACACAGTCCGCATCAATCTGCAGTAATCTGCTTTCAAACTCAGGATCAAGCCTAGCAAACGGGCTACGCATATCCGATGCAGAATATGTGAATGGCTCATAGGGCTTCACTTCCGGCAACGGTGGCACACTCGTTGGTGTATCATTCTTTATCTGTTGAACCTGTGCCTGTAGGCTGGACAAGTCAGCATCCTCGCAACCTGCAAGCATCCCCATCATTACTGATAACCCCAGTAGGGTTGCTATTTTGTTATTACGGTAACTCACTGCTGCTCATCCTCTGATTCATAACGATAAGTTTTGGCAAGTACACTGAAGCTTAAGCGCTCTGCCCCCTCAGAATCCGGTTGCGCGCCTCTTCTGTTATTTGCAGCTGAACGTGCAGGTTCAATTTTAAAATCATGCAAAGTCACAATTCGAGGCAAACCAGAAATGCGACTGACAAAGTCAGCAATTTGGTGGTAACTTCCAGTCGCTAAAATTTGAATTGGCTTCTCGATGTAAAACTCCTGCTTTACTTCATCTAAGTACTTGTGTGACAGAAGTTCGACCCCGGCACCTGTAGCCGCATATGATATTTCATCAAGCAACCCTGGAATCTCTGTATTTCGTGGCAGCTGCTGCAATAACCCTTTAAAGGTTTCCTGCATTTCAGCCATTTGATCACGATAAGCCTGTAAATTCGCAGCCTTCTTATACTTTGTCTTAAACTCTTCAATTAATTGAGTTTCTTTGACCTGTGCGGACTCTAGGGCACTAACCTGATCTTTCGTATCAAGGTAATAACCTAGACCTAGCACTACCAGCATCACAGCCACGATAACAAAGATTTTGCCTGGAAGAGGCCACGACCCAATATTATTAAAGTCTTGATATTGACTTAAATCAGCCATTATTGACCTCCTTCCTGCTGGCCATTATTTTCAAGGCCTGGGGTTATTTGCTCAGCATCTAAAACAAAGTTTTGGGCTGGCATACCTTTATCATCTTTATTAACATCTCTTAAAGCTTGGGTTTTTAAACGCTCTGCAGCGTCCATTTTACGCATAAACTCCGATATACGAGGTGTTGTTTCCGCCTGCCCGGTAAAAGTTAGGTTTGTACCTTTCCTCTCCCAAGTTGTTAAATTGATACCCTCCGGAACAACGTTCACTAACTCATCAAACATACGTACCACCTCTGGACGGCTTTGCTGCAACCCCTGAATCAGATCCATACGCTTGATTAATTCTTCACGTTGTTTCTCCAACTTATTAATTTCAGCAATTTGACGATCAAGCTGTCTTAATTCAGTTTCCAGAAACTGATTTCTGGCTTGCTGACTCTCAATTCTTGACGCCATAACTGAATGCACCAAGAACCAAATCAGGCCAGCAAGAATTGCCATTAAAAATAAAGTAATAAAGAATTCTTTTTGTCGCTCCTGACGCAGTTCCTCACGCCAGTCGAGTAAGTTAATGCGTGCCATTAGTCGAAACTCCTTAGTGCTAGTCCACAGCTAATCATCATCGCTGGAGCATCCGCACTTAAAGCCTGAGTATTCACATGGGAAGAAATCGACATTTCAGCAAATGGGTTAGCAACCCGTGTTGGGGTTCCCAGGTGCTCCTGAATCATGCCATCAAGGCCATCAATTGAGGAACAACCGCCCGCCAAAATGATTTCATTAACAGAATTAAATTCGCTCGCAGAGAAGAAGAACTGTAAGGCGCGCCCCACTTGCTGGGTTATAATTTCCGCGAATGGAATCAGAACTTCTGTTTCGTAATCATCAGGCAAGCTACCCTGCTTTTTCGCCAAGCCAGCTTCTTGATATGACAAACCGTAACGGCTTTGAATTTCCTCAGTTAGTTGGTTACCACCAAATAACTGCTCGCGGTTATAAATAACCTGTCCATTACGCAAAACATTTAAGCTGGTCATGGTGGCACCGATATCCACAATGGCCACTACCGAGTTTTCGATATGCTCAACGGTCTTCTTTTTGGTTAACTGATAAGCACGCTCAATGGCGTAAGCCTCAATATCCACCACTTTTGGAATCAGGCCCGCAATTTCCAGTGCATCAACACGAGAATCTACGTTCACGCTTCGAGACGCTGCTAATAGTACGTCAACCTGGTTATCATTCACATCTGAATCACCCAAGACCTCAAAGTCAAGATTAACCTCTTCCAATGGATAAGGTATATATTGATCTGCTTCGACCTTGATGACGTCTTCCATCTCCTGGTCGGTCAGTCCCTTTTCCATCTGAATAGAACGAGTGATAACCGCGGAACCAGAAACGGCCACGGCTGCATATTTTGTTGTTGTACGAGCCTTATCGACAGCTTTCTTGATTGCATTGCCGACGGCTTCAGTATCACGAATATCGCGCTCAACCACCACACCTTGTGGTAGTGGTTCTACCGCATAACGATCAACTCTGTAACGATTCCCCACTTTGCCAAGCTGGAGTACCTTAACAGCTGTCGAGCTGATATCGATACCGATGACTGGTACTTGTTTCTTTTTGAATAACCCCAGAACCATAAATCCTATGCCTCATTAAGTTGGTTCAACATCTTCCCTATGCGTTATCTATCTTAGACTTGTCCCCAAAAAAGTGCATACTTTTTCATCACGAAAGTTAAACTTTTTTATTAACTAACGTCTCTAAGATACTATATTTACACTGATTTACAAAAAAATTCAGCCTTTTTTTTAGAAAAAGGTATACTGGTGCTCAATTATTTCCCGAGCTTTCACAGCCCACAATAAAACTTTCTGAAAAAATGACCATCAATATATTGAAGAAAATAGCCTTTTTTGTGAGTCTACTCACAATATTTATGGTTTTAATCGTTCTTGGAGCTTACCTCTTTTCAGCGCCTCAAGTACCCGCAATCGATTCTCTCAAGAATGTAAAATTTCAGACTCCAATGAGAATTTATACCGCTGACGGGAAACTAATCGGTGAGTTTGGTGACGTCCGCCGAGTTCCTGTCGAACTGGAGCAAGTTCCTCAAGACTTTATTAATGCGCTTATTGCCACAGAAGATCAACGTTTTTTTGAACATGGCGGGGTCGATATTCAAGGTTTATTGCGCGTGATCAAGGTAGCCCTGTTCAGTGGCGAGTTTTCTGAAGGGGCAAGTACTCTTACCATGCAGACCGCCCGTAATATGTTCCTGACTCGGGATCAACGATTACAGCGCAAACTGGTTGAGATGTTCTTGGCCATCAAAATGGAAGAAGAGCTGAGTAAAGAAGAAATCCTTGAAATTTACGTCAATAAAGTTCATTTCAGTCATCGTGCTTATGGCCTTGGCGCTGCAGCTCAAGTTTATTATGGCAAGGATCTGACTGAATTGACCCTTCCACAGGCCGCAATGATGGCAGGTCTACTCAAGGGTGAGTCAGCATACAATCCGATTTCAAATCCTGAGCGAGCATTCCAGCGTCGTAATCTGGTTCTCAGCCGTATGGTGGAGCAAAATTATATTGACCAGGCGGAGTATGAAGAAGCGATTGCGACCCCATTATCAGCTAAAAAACACACTGCAGATCTCGATCTTGAAGCACCGTATGTTGCAGAAATGGCGCGTCTCGATGTGATTGAAAAATTTGGACGCGATGTCGCCTATAATCAGGGGCTTATTGTCCAAACAACCATTGAATCACAGCAACAAAAAGCGGCAAGCCAAGCCTTACGCGAAGGTCTGCTGGAGTATGACCGTCGTCATGGCTACAAAGGTCCTGAGCTTATTCTTGAAGAATTCAATGCCAATGATAGAGAAGGTCTGCTGACTTTGCTGGATAGCACTCCGACCATTGGCCCACTTTTGCCAGCGGTCGTGCTCAATGTTGATGAGAAATCGATTGAGGTATTAAGCAAAGACAATCAGTTGCTGAAGATTGAATGGCCAGGCTTGGAATGGGCAGCAAAGTTCATCAGTGATTCACGAATTGGTAACAAACCTGAAAAAGCCTCAGATATTGTCAGTGCCGGCAGTATCATCCGTATTCTTAAGGTTGCAGAAGACCAATGGCATCTTTCACAAATACCCGAAGCATCTGCTGGATTTGTAGCCTTGAGTCCACACGATGGTTCGATTACGGCTCTGGTGGGCGGTTTCGATTTTGCCTCCAATAAATTTAACCTGGTCACTCAGGCTCGCCGCCAACCAGGCTCTAACATAAAGCCCTTTATTTATGCCGCAGCATTTTCTAAAGGCTTTACCGCTGCGAGTCTGGTTAATGATGCCCCTTTCGTTAGAGTTAATGAGTCTATCGATGAAGTATGGCGTCCACAAAATGACAACTTGAAATACAATGGTCCAACTCGCCTGAGAATTGGTCTTAAGCGTTCAATTAATACCATTTCTACTCGCCTTATTGATGCCATCGGTGCCGATTACGCCGAGCAGTTTCTGGTTAACCTCGGCTTACCCGATGAACATATGGACCCATACCAGTCTTTGGCTCTTGGAACCGCGAGCTTCACTCCTCTTGAGATGGCTTCCGCATACGCAGTTCTGGCAAATGGCGGCTATCAGGTCGAACCCTACTACATTAAAGAAATCAGCTCCTCTGTAGGAGATATCTTATATCAGGCCAGCCCAATGCTGGTTTGTGATGAGTGCGAGCAGATGCGCATCGAAAACCAGATTCGTGAGCAGAAATTCTCCCCTGAAATTCGTAATGAGCCTGCTTTGCCAATGCCTGAAGATAGAATTGCAAAGCAAGTGGTCGACCCAAGGGATGCTTTCATAATTTACGACATGATGAAGGATGTCATTCACAGCGGAACCGCCACTACTCAGTTGGCCCGTCGTAATAGCTCCTTACTTAAGCGCAGCGATCTTGCGGGAAAAACCGGTACAGCCAATGATTATAAAGATGCCTGGTTCTCTGGTTTTAATCGAGACCTGGTAGCTAGCGCATGGGTAGGTTTTTCTGACCACCGACGCAGTCTTGGCCAATACGAATATGGCGGACGAGCAGCCTTGCCGATCTGGGCAACTTTCATGGAGCAAGTTCTTGAAGGTACTCCTTCAAAAGAAATGATCCAGCCTCCAGGCGTAGTTTCGACTAAGATTGATCCAGAAACAGGTAAACTTGCAGCACTTGGCCAGACCAATGCCATATTTGAATACTTCCGTGATGATAATGTACCGACTGAAGTAGCGCAGCAGGATCAGGAAGACTTCAATACCATCTATAATACGCAGCAGCGCGAAGAGCCGATTGATGAGCTGTTTGATGATGAATTGATGCGTCTTTTGGAAAAGTCTTCTACTGACAGTGAAACCAATGGCGAGTCTTCCAGAGAGGCTCTGGAGAAGCAACTGGATGAAGAGCTAAAGCAGTTGCAGAATCAATCTGAACAGGAAGAGGAGCAGGAGCAGACAACTGATCCTGGCTCTATTTTCTAACTTCTAGTAACTAGCTTATAAATAGCAGCCATAAAAAAAGGCACTTTTCGAAAGTGCCTTTTTTATATCTATCGCGTAAATGTATCGATTGCTTATTTCAATTTACGGCTACCGAAACGCTTACGGAAACGGTCTACACGGCCACCTGAGTCAACAATCTTCTGCTTACCTGTATAGAATGGGTGGCAAGCTGAACAAACGTCTAAGTTAACGTCTGAGCCTGTAGAACCAACTTCGATAACATTACCGCAGCTGCAAGTTGCAGTTACAGTTTTATATTCTGGGTGAATACCTTGCTTCATAATAGTGCTCTCTTGTTGCGAGTCGCCATTCGGGCAACAGACCTAAACTGCGCCAAACACCACTCAAGATTTAAAGAAGCGCGATCATACGCTTACAACCCCTTTAGATCAAGCCCAAAGCCCGTATTTATAGGGCTATTGTCGTGGCAGTGATGGCGGCATGATGATATCAACACCAAACAGGAAGTCACCATCAATGCTAAAAGTTCGCTCTGCAAGTTTTTGACCACCAATTCCCACAACACTAATGGTGTAGTTGCCATTCACCAGACCATCAACTCTGTAATAGCCAAACTGATCAGTCAGAGTTTCTGTCATGATTTCCCCCTTCTCGTTAAACAGAGTTAATCTGACATTGGATAAAGCCTGCCCCGTTGCAGATTTGAGCTGCCCCATAGCGCTGTATTCTGAATTAACGACAAAATCCACATTTGTCACAGAGGATGGCGCAACCTTTATCACATGACTCTTGCCTTCCGGCACCATATCAATCGGCATAAATTCTCCATCCAGCATGACCTTGTAGAGACCTGGAGTCACATAATCGAGGTAGAAGGTACAGGCTTTCACCGGAACCTTGTATGCGACCCCATTTAATAACAGACTAACATGTTCAAGTTCAGAACAGTCTCCATCGGTTTTGATGGTTCCAGCAATGGTGCCCGCTGTATTGTAAGCCAGTCGGTTGCTACTCGGGACCAGGCTGCCTTTAGCCACTGCAAAGTCCATTGAAATTCGCGCAAACGCAGATAACCCACCATCAAACTGTGGATCAGCATCACGTAATCTTAGATCAAAATAAACTCCGGGCATTAACTGAGTACGATACTCCGTAAATACTCCCACACCGTATTCATTCGAATGATTCAGCTCAAATCGAAACTGACGGTAGTCAGTCCAACTATCAGGGTACCAATAAAAACCAACGGCCTTCTCAATAATGGTATTTTCGTAAGTTTGGTTACCAATGGTATCTTTATACATACGACCCGACATATAACCATTCACATTATCAGATGCATTCCACTCAAATCGCCCCGTTTGCTCATCAGGTTTGTGAGTGATACGAAAACGCGCATCCTGAGAAGGTCGGTAAAAAAGCTCGGTACGATAATCGCCATCCGCATCAGGGCGTGTTCCTACCGAAAAATTGTAACTGGGACTGTAAAAAATACCCGGTTTGACATAGCTGACCTTATCTCCCGTTTCTTGGTAACGCCCCAAAAGCTCTAATCGTAAGGAAGGGTCGGGGGTATAGTAATAATAACCATTGGCCGAGGTGACTTTCTCGTCACGCCCTTCATAAAAGTTAGCTTCTTCCTGGCGTACAAAGGTCGACAAACGCCAATGTTTACCAAAACCATCCAGTTCTAACTGTGTTGCAATGGCATTATTTCTGTCGGCAACACGCATTGCCCCAACAAAGTTATTACCCAGAGATGAAACAATTCCGGTAGTAGTTACAGAGGTGTCATCAAGTAAATATCCGGCCTCGACGGTCGTACTATCAGAAATACCGTAGCGATAAAGAAACATACCTGCATTGCCCTGATTGACATAATCTGGGTCAAGCCAGTTTCCCTTTCTGCCGAGCGCCACACTGGTAACTACTTGTCCTTCATTTAGCAGATAATCTGAGCTTGCTCGGGTTTTTAGCTGCCTTTCCAGTTCAGAGCGATTCACCGGGTCAAGAATGACCACTTCAATTTCATTAAACAGGCTTGATTCGGTTCTAAACTCTCCGAAATCATAGGTCCCATCGAGCCGCACAAATGTTTCACCAACCAATTGATTATTAACATAAAGTTCGGCAATTGCACCCGGTTCTGCAGTACCTCGAATACGCTGTACAGAATTACCTAATTCGCGAAAAAAGCTGGACTGGGAAATATCCTGATAAGCGTTGTATGGAATGGCCTGATTACTATAGAAATATTGCCCCCCCGTCATGGTCACCGCAGGTGAAATAACCGATGGACTGACTGTCTGTTTACCAATCAGCCACTGGTGATGATCACTTCTTTTAGTCCAGAAATAATCGTCAAGCTTCCAGCTTTCGTCATTCACTTTCTCGGCATCAATTAGCCATGACCCTTCTGCAGCTGATCCTGTTGCTACCAACTCACTGCGCTCAGTTAAGATATCAAACTCTAATGCTTCGTCATCTTTTTCCACGCCCTGGACTTCATGAGTTAAACGAATCTGACGCAGACTGAAAGGGTCTGGTCCAAACTCAACCTCTAGAGATTCAGCAGGAGCATCAGTCTTTTTGGTTTCTTCCTGCCAGGGTGGTAGAAAGGTTACTGCATACTTTGCCGGATCAAAACGGGCATTAACTTTTAGGTATTCGTTGAGGGTTCCAAGCGACGCCCATAACTCACCATCAATTCGGTAAGTTACCCGCGAAGACATTTCAACTTCACTGCCAGGAACTCGTATGGTTAAAACACCATGCTCAAGAGTATAACTTGCTTGAATGACAGGAAAGACTTCCTTGATAGGCACCAGGTAATCACTTTCAGTCTGAACGATGTCGAGAACCAGAACTTCTTTATTGTTAACCTCAAGACCAACCAGAATCTTGCGGAAGCCATAGGAACGACCACCACCATAGCCAGAACTTGCAGCGTCAAAATAAGCAGTCTGTACATCAACCGGACGGTGTAAATCCAGCGAGTCTTTCTGCTGTTTTTCAGGAAAAGGATTACTTTGTATTTGTGTCTGTGCTGAAGAAGATGTTTGAGAATAAGCAGCCAGGGGCAAGCACAATAGTAGCCCTGACAAAAGCAATTTTGTCCATAAAATCGTTTTCAATGTGAAACTTATTCCCCAATGTTAATGCGATAGACTTCTGTAAAAGTTTGTTGTCCTATTTTGGCTTTGATAGCAACTACATAGGACTCATTTAATATTTCTTTAATTGGCACAGCTGAAAGCACCTGACGACGCGTACCAGCGAAAACAGGTTTTGCAGCAAGCTTGCCGCTGGCAAGAGCTCCCAGACCATCAACTGTCATTTTTTCCAGGTCGAGTTTCTTTAGTATGTCGGCGTCAGAACCTGCATCAGTTGCTTTCATGGCTATGAAGACACCTTCAGGGCGCACATAGGCATTACCTTTGTTGGCAATATCGAAAACAAATTGCAACTTGATTGGATCAAAGTCCATTCCAAGAAGCTCCGATTCACGTTTAACTTCACCAAAATAAGCATAAATCGGAACACCTACATTAAACTTATAATTCAGCCCCTTACCCTGATCATTGAGCTGACGGAAAAAAACCATCGCTCGATGCTCACCATCTTCAGGTTTAACTCTTGGGCGCACAGCCAGACGCACGGTCTGCTGGCTTTTGGCTGGAATGGTTAGTCGAACAGGATTAATGATCAGCCATTGATCAAGGCTTTGTTCATTAGGCGGTAATGCACGATAGTTGTTATTAGCGTCAAAGTCCCAGTTTTGGATATAGACTTCTACTTGCATTGGGCTACTGCCAAGGTTCAGTACCGTAATACTTTCTGTCGCTTTTTTCTCTGGCGACATTTCGATGCGTGATGGTGAAATGGCTAACTTTGGCTCTAAATTTTGAGCAGCAACAGCGCTTTCCGACAGAAGAAGAAAAAACACAAAAGCCAATATTTTTAACAGGTTACAAGGGTGAGATTGAGAGTTCATAGCGGGCTCTTTTTATGCTGAAAACTAAATACAGTCTATCAGCGCTTGGTTACCGTTCCAATTATCATAAATACTGACCGATAGATTTGATCGATAATTACCCGACTCATTGGCCTGACTGACATCGACGGTCAGTCTTACTCGGCCCTCAGCTGACAGTAACTTGCCACTACCCTGCTTATATTCAAGGTTGGTAACAATGCTTTCAACATTAGTCACCGTCAGGCATGAGTTTGGACCACTACATATTTTATTGTCGCCAATTGCCAGACCACTAAAAACAAATTGGGCTGTCAAAAAACCTTTAAAGCCACCACCATTGGTAGCTGTTGCTCTCCACACCCAGTCACTGGTGTCAGTTGTGACAATACCATTAAAGTTGCTACCAACATCAGCAGCGATATTTAAATCAATTGGGGTACCAATCGTTACCTGGCCAGTTTTGGTGGTATTGATACCAATGGATTGCGAAGCGCTATTGTTACCTGTTCCGGCTAAGTCACCACGTCTAAGCTGAATCGATAGTCGCGATGATTCGCAGCGCGCAGTTTCCTGCTGTGCAGCGCCAGCCTTACCGGCGCACAGTAAACCGATCGCCGATACAAGGCTTAAGACAAAAAAAGCCGAACAACTCATGCTCGGCTTTTTTGCACAGGCAAACATTTGAATAGACCTGCAAACTCGATATTAAGAGCCTACTACAGTGATTGTGTAGCTAGCACGCACGTTGTTAGTGCTGATTTGCGACAAGTCTAAATCAAAAGATACAGAACCAGTTTGTAGTGAAGCAGAAGGGGTAGTAATTTGCTGAATAGCCAAGTTGCCAACTGGTGCATCACTACCATTATCAGTAATAGTTGGTGACAAAGCAGTATAACCGAAGCTACGAACACCCCAGCTGTTGTCTAATGTGATTGTTGGATTAGTACCGGCTGCATTGTTTGTGAATGCAAGATCTACTGAACCGTTGTTAATAACACCCGACTTTGGAGCTGTATCAGCTACTGAACAGTCATCAGCTGTACAGTTTGAATCTAGTAGAGGACCAAACTGATCTGCAGTCATGGTCAAATCAATGTCTGTGTAACCATATAAAATAACAACGTTTGGTAGAGCGATGTCTACATCAACGTCTAATGATGCTGCATTGGCTACAGGAGCAACAGCAAAAGCTGGCAATAAACCAAAAGCTAAAGCAGTTCTTTTCAAATAATTCATGGGAGATAACCTCTATCGAGTTCGAGTTGTGCGAACTGTATCACAAAATTAAACAAAAGATCGAGTCAGATCCGCATTACTTTTTGTATGCATTTTGTACCAATTAATTGATACATTTTGATACAATCAATAGAAATCAACTGGTTATATTTTAAACAAAGCAATGCATATATGACTTGTCATTTCTTTAAATTTGAATTACTTAGAACTAATTACTTGACAGGTTAAAGCATAAAAAAACGACCCATTTGGGTCGTTAAAAGTTATGTACAATTATTACTATTATAAGAACAATTAAGTAAAACTCAGGAATTCGAATTAATCCTTGCTGAGCTCAAATAGTGCTTTAATTGCTACCAGTAAGGCTGCTGAACCGACGAAATAGCCAATATTGTGCATGATATTGCCGATCATTTCGCCAACCATTGGTAGCGTGTCTAATGAATATGCTGACATCATGAATGCGATTGCAGCAATCAGGAAGCGACGAGTTTCACCACCTGAGATATTCAAAAAGCCCACAACCAAACCTAAAGCAGCTAATACCCAAGGAAACCATTCAACATTGACGAATGCTCCAATAACAGCGATGACCAGGCCAGCTAAAAAGGCTAAAGTACCGATTTTCATAGATTACCCCCATTTGTATTGATGTTTTTGTTACATATATGTTGTGTTAACACAACGTTATTGTTAGCAAATCTTGTAACCATTGCTACATTAGCAGACTTTTTCTTGAACACAAGTCGTACCAGTTAACCAACAAGTTCAATTTTAAAGTTGCCTTAACAGCACAGTCTTTCTATGCTTAGCCCAACTTTAATCAATTGTGCATCCATGCCTCAGTCTAAGCCTATATTAAAAGTCGCTGTTCCCACGCCATTGCGCCGTAGTTTCGATTACCTGGTGGGTCAGCATGCGACTCCGCCCATTGGCTCGAGAGTGAGGGTGTCCTTTGGACGTCAGCAGTTGGTTGGTATTGTGGTTGCACATACTGAAATATCTTCAACACCGCAAAACAAACTCAAGGCCATACTGGAAGTCATTGATAGCGAGCCTTTACTACCGAACCATTTATTCAAACTGTTATTGTGGGCAGCTGACTATTATATGCATCCGATCGGCGATGTTTTTACCACCTGCCTACCAAGCCTGTTGAATAAAGGTGAGCCAGCACAACTTGAGCCTGAATACTGTTGGAAGCTGACAGCTGATGGACAGTCCGCCTTTCCTGACTTAAATAAGAATGCAGTTAAGCAGCACAAGATTCTACTGTGGGCAATCGACCATCAAGGGACAATTCAAGCCTCCGATCTCGAGCAGCTTGAGCTAACTCCCAGTCAACTTAAGCCATTGGTCGAAAAAGGCTGGTTACAAAAAGAAGTGATTAAACCAACTCCAACTTCTCATGGCCAAACTTCTAACTCGTTAGACCTAAATCCGGAGCAACGCCATGCCGTTGAATCCATGCAAAAATCTATTGGTCAGTTTCAGGGATTCCTACTGGATGGAGTAACTGGCAGCGGAAAGACAGAAGTGTACTTGCAACTGATTGAAAAGGTCTTAACCAATCAACAACAGGTTTTGGTGCTGGTTCCAGAAATTGGTCTGACACCGCAAACCGTACAGCGATTTAAACGCCGTTTTGACTGCGATATTGCCATGCTTCACTCGGGTCTTACTGACAGACAGCGCTTAAATATTTGGCTAAAAGCGAAGCAAGGACTTACTTCAATCGTAATTGGAACGCGCTCTTCTTTATTTACGCCTTTCGCAAATCTTGGACTTATCGTAGTCGATGAAGAGCATGATGTTTCCTATAAACAGCAGGAAGGTTTTCGTTATTCAGCGCGTGATTTAGCTATTCTGCGAGCCAGAGACGAGCAGACTCCGGTGGTATTGGGCAGCGCCACCCCGTCAATGGAGTCAATGTACAATGTTAATCAGGGTAAGTTGGTTCATCTGACATTACGCAAAAGGGCAGCCAATGCCAAGCCGCCTCATATCAAAGTGCTCGACATACGCCAACGCCACCTTAATAACGGATTGTCGCAACCATTATTAGACAATATGCAGCGTCACCTTGATAACGGCAATCAATGCCTGGTGTTCCTCAATCGACGCGGTTTTGCTCCAAGCCTGATGTGTCATGGCTGCGGCTGGATTGCGGACTGCCAACGCTGCGACAAGCATATGACTCTTCATTTACAGCAGAAACGCCTGCATTGTCATCATTGTGATAAACAGGTATTTATGCCGAAACAATGTCCAGAATGCGGAGCTGAGGATTTATTTCCTGTTGGGCTGGGAACCGAACGACTTGAGCAAGCCTTGATCAATGCCTTCCCCAATAAGAAAGTAGTCAGAATTGACCGGGACAGCACACGACGTAAACAGGCAATGCAGGACTATGTGACGGCTATAAAAAATAACGAAGTCGATATTCTCGTCGGTACTCAAATGCTGGCCAAAGGACATCACTTCCCTAACCTGACCATGGTGGCAGTAGTAGACATAGATGGCTGCCTTTTCAGTGCGGACTTCAGAGCGACCGAAAGAACCGCACAGCTATTAACTCAGGTCGCCGGTCGGGCAGGGCGAGCCGATCAGCCTGGTGAGGTAGTGATACAAACCCATCACCCTGAGCACCCATTGTTGCTAAACCTCTTTACTCAGGATTACCAATCTCTCAGTCAGCAAATATTAGCGGAGCGCGAAGCAGGAATGTTGCCTCCCTATGCCTCAATGGCATTGTTTCGTGCAGAAGCCACGACCTTGCAATATCCAATGCAGTTTTTAAAAGATGTCAGCCAGTCATTACATCAGATAACGGGCCTTGACTGCTTTGGCCCCTTCCCTGCTCCGATGGCTAAACGCGCCGGTAAGATGCGGGCACAGCTTTTATGTCAGGCGCAACAACGAGGCTTAATTCAAAGGGCCTTAAAGCCAGTAATTTCCAATATTGAACAACTGCCCAGCGCTCGTAAGGTTCGCTGGTCAATTGATATTGATCCGCAGGATCCCTTCTAGCTCATGCAAATCTTTTGTGAGCCGCTTCCGTCACCATCTCACACTTTGTCGTCTTTCTCAGTTGGCTAAGCAGCCAATACCACATACAATAGCAACATTGCCCAATGGGCCTGATATTTGGCTTCACCATTGATAATTTTTTAGCCGCAGTTTGTTAAGAGTATAAGAATGACCAAGGATTACGCCAAGAAACGTAAGACAGCACGCAAAAGCAATAAGCGCAGCCCCCGTCAAAACACACCTTCCCGCAAACCATTATCCCCGGTTCTGGTTTTCATTGGTGGCGTTCTCATCACCTTATTCGCAGTATTCCTGTGGGTACTGGTCAAAAAGCCTGAAATGATTAAAGAAGTCATTCCAGTAAAGGAGCAGGCAGAAAAAGTTGACTCGAAAACAACTCAAACATCAGAGTCAGCGGAGAATGAGACTTCGGAGCCTAAGTTTACCTATCATGAAACTTTGACTAATAAAGAAATCAAAGTTGATGCAACCCGAGTTACAAACACGGACAGTAACAAAACCTACATTATGCAGTGTGGAGCATTCCGCAAGCAGGATGATGCAGAGTCCATGAAGGTGGAAATGGCTTTCATTGGCTTTCAGGCCAATGTTGAAGAAAAAGATGGTTGGTACCGAGTACGCCTGGGGCCATACAATTCGAAGCGTGCCGCAGAAAGTGATCGCCACAAATTGCAGGACAATAATTATCAGGATTGTCGGATTTGGTAAACCAGTACATCATAAACATCTGAGCTCACCTCTACCTCAAAAGCCCGAATCATTCGGGCTTTTTCTTTTTTCGAACTGCTACTGTAATTGCTGTATTCCTCCTTGAATTTACTGCCCCAGCCCCCATCTAGCCACTATTGCCAAGAATAAGACTGACTCCGGAGAATATTTTGGAACAATATCGTGGAACAACTATTTTATCAGTACGTCGCAATGGTACTGTTGTGATTGGCGGTGATGGCCAGGTGTCGCTCGGTAACACCATCATGAAAGGGAATGCCCGCAAAGTCCGCCGTCTCTATAACGACCAGGTGATCGCTGGCTTTGCCGGCGGAACCGCAGATGCCTTTACCTTGTTTGAGCGCTTTGAAAAGAAGCTGGAAGCCCATGGCGGAAAGCTGATGCGCGCCGCTGTCGAACTAGCGAAAGACTGGCGAACTGATCGGGCATTGCGTCGCCTGGAAGCACTACTTGCAGTGGCCGATAAAGAGAACTCTCTGATTATTACTGGTAATGGCGATGTGATACAGCCTGAAGATGACTTGATAGCCATTGGCTCTGGTGGCCCCTTCGCACAATCTGCAGCTAAGGCCCTGTTACAGAAAACCGATTTAAGCGCTCGAGAAATTGTCGAGACAGGTCTAACAATCGCCGGTGATGTCTGCATTTACACCAATCACAACCAGACCATTGAAGAGCTTAGTTATTAAGTAGTACCTGCCTACTAACAATTACTAGTGACTGAAGCTGAATTAAAGTATTTACAAAAGAGTACAACATTATGTCTATGACACCTCGTGAAATTGTCCATGAACTGGATAAACACATCATTGGTCAGAAAGATGCTAAACGCTCCGTGGCCATCGCCCTGCGTAATCGCTGGCGTAGAATGCAGGTCAGCGAAGATCTGCGCAACGAAATCACTCCCAAAAACATCCTGATGATTGGCCCTACCGGTGTGGGTAAAACTGAAATTGCCCGCCGCCTGGCGAAATTGGCCAACGCTCCCTTTATTAAAGTCGAAGCCACCAAGTTCACTGAAGTGGGCTATGTCGGCCGTGATGTCGAATCCATTATTCGCGATTTGGTCGATGCCGCTTTTAAAATGCTACGTGAGCAGGAAATGGCAAAAGTTCAAAACCGTGCTCAGGATGCAGCTGAAGAAAAAGTTCTTGATGCACTATTACCCCCTCCTCGCAAATCCAGCGATAGTGACTGGGATCAGCCAGCAGAATCTCAGGATTCTTCCGCTCGTCAGATCTTCCGCAAGAAATTGCGCCAGGGCGAGCTGGATGACAAAGATATTGAAATCGATGTTGCCCAGATGGCCGTTGGTATCGATATTATGGCTCCTCCGGGTATGGAAGATATGACCAGTCAGTTGCAGTCCATGTTCCAGAACATGGCGCCAAGTAAAAGTAAGAAACGCAAACTCAAAGTTAAAGATGCTCTGAAAATGCTGACCGAGGAAGAAGCTGCCAAATTGATTGATCAGGAAGAACTGAAGATTAAGGCGGTAGAAGCGGTAGAACAACACGGCATCGTCTTTCTTGATGAAATCGATAAGGTAGCCAAACGGGGCGAACATAACGATGGCGGTGTATCACGCGAAGGTGTTCAAAGAGACCTGCTCCCATTAGTGGAAGGCTGCACCGTTAATACCAAGTATGGCATGTTAAAAACTGACCATATTCTGTTTATTGCCTCAGGTGCATTCCACCTGTCTAAACCTTCTGATCTGATTCCGGAGCTTCAGGGCCGCCTACCAATTCGTGTCGAACTACGAGCCTTAACACCTGATGACTTTAAGCGCATCCTGACCGAACCGGACGCAGCTTTGACCAAACAGTATCAAGCGCTACTTGAAACTGAAGGCAAAAAGATAGAGTTTGCCGAAAGCGGTATCGCAAAAATCGCAGAATATGCATTCCAGGTGAATGAAACCACAGAAAACATTGGTGCTCGCCGCTTGCATACAGTGATGGAGCGTCTGTTAGATGAGGTTTCCTTTGACGCCAGTGAGAATTTGGAACCCTTGATCATTGATGAAGCTTATGTCACTAAGCAATTATCGGAATTAGCGGACGATGAAGATCTCAGCCGTTTCATTCTTTAACCATTAATTCAGTCTATGAATCAAAGCCCGAAGAATTTCGGGCTTTTTTATGCTTTTTTAACGAATAAACTACTCAACACATTGATTCTCAAGGCTTTTATTATCCATTAGATTTTTAAGTGCAAAAAAAAGAACAATAGAAGATATCTAAGATAAATACAAAAACCTTCTAAAATCCTCCGGCACTTCAAAAACAACTTAGCTGTAAAGCGCAAACGCATTAAAACAAAGGATTTTGATGATAGTAAACACTAACATCGTGATTTGTATTTGTTTTGTAACGCTCTGTACAAATTAGACAGCCGTCAAAATTTACTTATCAAAACCGCCTAAATGCATAAATATTATTGTTCCGAAGTGATAATTTTTAGTAGAGTCCTAGAGCCTCGATCTTCGAGGACCATAAAATAAACAACACTAAGGGGTGTTTTAACATGAAACTAAACCAAGTAGTCGCAGGTGTTTTGCTGGCGACGGGCGTAACCGGCGCATATGCTGGTGAGTTCAAAGCAGCAGCTCAACCTGAAAAAGCCGTAAAAGGACAATACATTGTTGTTCTAAAGGATGATGCGGTGACAGCTAATATGGGACTATTCTCTAGCAATGCTTCTGAACAAGCTATTGCTATGGTAAGCGATAACTTAAGCCGTAAATATCAGGCTCAAGTTCAGCGCACCTTTACCAAAGCCGTTAAAGGCGGCGTATTCAATATGTCTGAGAAAGCAGCACAAAAGCTTGCTCAGGATCCTAACGTACTTCTAGTTGAGGAAGACCAAATCGTTAGCATCAATGCTACTCAAAACAATGCCACTTGGGGCCTTGACCGCATTGATCAGCGTAACCTTCCTTTAAGTGGTTCTTACACTTACAACACAACTGCTAGTAACGTTAATGCATACATCATCGATACCGGTATCCTAGGCTCACACAGTGAGTTCAGCGGTCGCTTTATGGGTGGTTATGACTTCGTTGATAACGACAGCAATCCAAATGACTGTAATGGTCACGGTACGCACGTAGCAGGTACTGTAGGTGGTTCTACTTACGGTGTAGCTAAAGGCGTTAAGCTTTATGGTTTGAAAGTTCTAGGCTGTAACGGTAGCGGTACTAACTCTGGCGTAATCGCTGGTATTGACTGGGTTGCTAACAACCACGTTAAACCTGCTGTTGCTAACATGAGCTTAGGTGGCGGTGCTTCATCTGCTACAGATAACGCGGTTGCTAACCTTGTTGCTTCTGGTGTAACTGTTGCAGTTGCTGCTGGTAACGATAACAGCAACGCTTGTAACTACTCGCCAGCTCGTGAGCCAAGTGCAATTACTGTAGGTTCTACAACTTCAAGCGATTCACGTTCAAGCTTCTCAAACTACGGTTCTTGCCTAGACATCTATGCTCCAGGTTCTAGCATCACTTCAGCATGGTCAAATGGTGGTACTAACACTATCAGTGGTACTTCAATGGCCTCTCCACACGTAGCTGGTGTTGCTGCTCTTTACTTGGCAAACAACCCTAACGCTACTCCTGCTCAAGTTGAAGCGGCTATCGAAAATGCTGCAACTTCAGGCAAAGTTAGCGATGCTAAATCTGGTTCTCCAAACTTGTTGTTGTACAGCTTGTTTGATGGTTCAACTCCTCCTCCACCACCACCTCCAGGTGGCAATGAGCTAGAAAATGGCGTATCGGTAACTTTCTCTGGTGCTCAAGGCTCAGAAACTGACTTCACTTTTGATGTACCATCAAGTGCTTCAAACGTAAGTTTCGATATGTCAGGTGGTACTGGTGATGCTGATATCTACGTTAAATTCGGTAGCGCGCCTACTACTTCTAGCTATGACTGTCGTCCGTACCGTAATGGTAATACCGAGTCTTGTGACTTCTCAGCACAAGCTGGTACTTACTATGTAATGGTTCGTGGTTACACTAGCTATTCTAACGTTAACTTAGTAGCAACTCACGATGGCGGTGGTACAAACCCTCCTCCAGCAGGCGGTAGTGCAACTCTTGAAAACCTATCAGGTGCTTCAGGTAGCTTCACTCACTACTATGTTGATATTCCTGCTGGCATGAGCAGCTTGAATGTTCAAATGAGTGGTGGCTCAGGTGACGCAGACTTGTATGTACGTCGTGGTTCACAGCCTACTACATCAAGTTACGATTGCCGTCCATATAAGTATGGTAACAATGAATCTTGTTCTTTCTCTAACCCAGCTCAAGATCGTTGGTACATCAGCATCCGTGGTTACTCTTCTTACTCAGGTGTAACTCTACAGGTTGACTGGCAGTAATTATCGCTTTGGCGATAACTTAAAAAGCTGACCTTCGGGTCAGCTTTTTTTATGCCTGATGAGTTTGCTCAATTTCTCAGTGATAAAACAACAAATCTGTATATAACCTTATAACCCACCTCATCATTTCTGTTACAATCGGAGCAACTTAGCCCTTGTTCAGTAAGCAATATGCCGCCAGAAGGTTCACCAATACCCACAGCCATCAAGCTGCATCAAAAAAGCCAACAACTCGAAGTCGCCTTTCCAGGTAATACTTATTTCCTACCCTATGAATATCTTCGAGTATTTTCACCTTCAGCAGAAGTGAGAGGCCACGGTAATCAGGAAATGACCATCATTGGTGGCAAAAAGAACGTCCAAATTACCAATATTGAGGCAGTTGGTCGGTACGCCATCAAGCTCACATTTGATGACGGACATGACAGTGGACTGTATACTTGGCAAACACTTTATGAGCTCGGACGCGACCATCAGACCAACTGGCAACAGTATTTAATGCGACTGGAAGCCGCCGGACTAACGCGTAGCAAAGATACATCGGTAAACACTTTCGATCCAAAGCACAGCGATTAATTAACAAAGCCCAATACTATGACAGAGCACGATAAGAACACTTCAGATAATACGACCCATTTTGGTTATCAAACTGTGGATAAAAGCCAGAAAGCGGCTAAAGTTGCTGAGGTATTTCACTCGGTAGCAGCCAAATATGATGTTATGAATGATCTCATGTCATTCGGTGTGCACAGAGTCTGGAAGCGTTACACCATAGAACGCGCTGCAGCACGCAGCGGCCAGACTATTCTTGATATAGCCGGTGGTACCGGTGATCTCACTGCCAAGTTTTCAAAAATCGTTGGTCCAAGCGGTAAAGTGGTTTTAGCAGATATCAATGAATCGATGCTTAAAGTCGGGCGCAACAAACTTGTCGATAGCGGTATCGTCGGTAATGTGGAGTATGTTCAGGCTAACGCCGAGTGCCTACCTTTCCCGGATAATTATTTTGATCGCATCACGATAGCTTTTGGTCTTCGTAACGTTACCGAGAAGGAAAAAGCGCTTGAATCCATGTATCGAATTCTAAAGCCGGGTGGCAAGCTGTTAGTGCTTGAGTTTTCTAAACCAGTATTGCCA
The DNA here is from genome assembly GCF_000374105.1 of Kangiella aquimarina DSM 16071. Classification (GTDB taxonomy): domain Bacteria; phylum Pseudomonadota; class Gammaproteobacteria; order Enterobacterales; family Kangiellaceae; genus Kangiella; species Kangiella aquimarina. The sequence continues at coordinate 747,799 of NZ_KB893650.1, read as the reverse complement.
GCCCTATCTAAAGTCTATGATGTCTATTCTTTCTCTCTTCTACCGGCGATGGGTAAAGTTGTCGCCAATGACTCTGAAAGTTATAAGTATCTGGCTGAGTCAATTCGTATGCATCCCGATCAGGAGACTCTAAAACAGATGATGTCAGAGGCTGGGTTTGATGAAGTAGAATATACCAACTTAACCGGTGGCATCGTCGCGCTGCATATTGGGAAAAAGTTCTAACGGCTTCTGTTAATAACACGACAAATGATGATATCGCTATTAACCCCTCCCATCGAACTGCTCGTCAATCAAGCAATCAAGCTTGATCCTGATGCCCAGTCCAGGCTTAAGTCACTGGAAGGAAAAATCATTAAAATCATTCTTACCGATCTTAATAGCGACTTTTATATTGTTATCGAAGATAGTCTGATTTTGGTTAAGACAGAGTTAGATAAAAACCCGAATGCGGAATTAAAAGGCTCAGCAGCCAGCTTTTTCAATTTAGCCATGAACGAAAAAGGCTCCGACTCAATTTTTAAAGGCGAAGTTCATTTTGCTGGAGAAATTGGCACTGCACAAAGCTTCCAGAACTTCTTCAAGCAACTCGACATTGATTGGGAAGAGCATTTATCGCAGTATACTGGAGATATTCTGGCTCATCATATGATTACCAGTGGTAGAAAAGTTGGCGACTGGTTGCAAAAAACGGTAAATACTGGAAAGCAGAATTTCAGTGAATATATTCGATTTGAAGCAAAACTGTCTCCAGCCTCAATCGAGCTTGAAAACTTTTATGATGCTATTGCGGATCTCAAATCGGATGCCGAGAGACTCAAGCAGAGAATTGACCGACTCACACAGAAAGTAGAACAAAAAGCTTCTGCGAACAACAATACCAATTAATCGCCATGAAATTAATTACGAGAAGACAGCATGAACGCCATTAGACAATTACACCATGCGCTCAAAATAAATCGCACACTGGTTCACTATGGCTTGGACGAATTTCTTGCTCCAACTCCTCTGGCCCGCTTCAGACCTCTGGCTAAACTCTTCTCTTTGAGCTTACGCCGTAAAGCTAAAGATAAATCACGAGGTGAACGTTTAAGGCTTGCCTTAACTGAACTTGGCCCCATTTACGTCAAACTCGGACAAATGCTTTCTACTCGTCGCGACCTTGTCCCACCTGACATAGCAGACGAACTGGCAAAACTGCAAGATCAGGTTCCTCCCTTCGATTCTAACATTGCTCGCTCAATTGTTGAGAAGCAGCTGGCTACAGCAATAGATGATGTATTTTCCAACTTCAATGATACGCCGCTGGCTTCTGCTTCAATCGCTCAGGTCCATGAAGCCACATTAAACAGTGGCGAAGAAGTGGTGGTAAAAATTCTACGTCCAGGAATTCGTCAAAAGATCATGCGTGACATGCAGATGATGCATTCCATGGCACGCTGGGCTGAAAAGTATTCCAGCGAAGCACGTCGCTTGCGAGCTATCGAAGTGGTTAAGGAATATGACAGCACCTTGGCGCGAGAAATCGATTTAAGAATTGAAGCAGCTAATACTTCACACTTACGCCACAATTTTGAAAACTCAGACTTACTCTATGTGCCTAAAATTTACTGGGATTACACCCGAGTAAAAATGCTGGTCATGGAAAAAATCTCAGGCATACCTATTGGTAACATTGAGGCTCTGCGTACCAGCGGGGTTGATATGAAAGCTTTGGCTGATCGTGGAGTAGAGATTTTCTTCACTCAGGTATTCCGCGACAGTTTTTTCCATGCGGATATGCATCCCGGCAACATTTTTGTTAATGTCAGCAACCCCGGTGCTCCCCAATACATTGCCATTGACTGCGGTATTATGGGCACTCTTGATGAAAACGATAAGCGCTATCTGGCCGACAATTTTCTGGCATTCTTTGATCGTAATTACAGACGCATTGCTGAGCTACACGTTGAATCGGGCTGGATTGATGCGGATGTTTCCATCCCTGAGTTTGAATCTGCTATCCGTGCCGCATGCGAACCTATTTTTGGCAAGTCATTGGCGGAGATTTCATTTGGTCATTTCTTGATTCAACTATTTCAAACTGCACGCCGCTTTAATATGCAGGTTCAACCACAGTTGGTTCTTCTGCAAAAAACTCTGCTTTACATTGAGGGCCTGGGTCGTCAGCTCTATCCACAACTTGATTTATGGCAGACCGCACAACCTTACCTAAAGCAGTGGGTACGCGAGCAGATTGGCCCTAAAGCCATGTTCGAAGACATTAAACGTCAATTCCCAGACTGGCTGAACAAAGCACCTAAGCTCCCAGGACTGTTGTTTGATAACCTGCACAGGGTTGGTCATTCACTTAATCAGTTCGAGCAACTTAAAAGCCAGTTCACAGAGCTTGAAAGACACAAGCTTCAGCAACAATATGCACTTAAGCACGCATTTATTGGCGGCTCCCTGGCAATATTAAGTGGTATTAGCTATCTTGCGGTACCTACAGACTGGTGGCCGGCTGCTATTTTAGGAGCAGGTGCTGGCTGGTTCCTGATTAAAAGTCTCTGGCCAACTAAATAACTGGCCGCTTTTCAATTGCAACTCAAGGAGAAGTTATGAGCGACTGTATTTTTTGCAAAATTATTGCTGGAGACATTCCAAGCGATAAAGTTTACGAAGACGATAAAATTCTGGTTTTTAAGGATATTGCTCCTAAAGCTCCGACCCATCTGCTAATGATTCCTAAGCAGCACATAGCAAGTTTAGCGGAAGTCACAGAGCAGGATGCCGACATCATGGGATATATGATGACTAAAGTTCCGCAACTTGCCAAAGAGGCAGGGCTTAGCAATGGATTCAGAACGATCATAAATACAGGTGATGATGGCGGTCAGGAAGTGTATCATATTCATATTCACATCGTAGGTGGCGGTGGTCGGCTGCCATTTGCATAAGCATTAACGCTTGAGGTAAAAGCATGAAACCTGGTATTTGGGAATTACTCATACTCTTAGTTATTATTTTGTTGTTATTTGGCACAAAAAAATTGCGCAATGCCGGTGGCGACATTGGCTCAGCCTTCAAGAACTTCAAAAAAGCAGTTAAAGACGACGATAAGCAGGTCGAAGACAAGTCTAAAGATGCTGACTTTGATAGCACTGAACAAAGCCAAAAACAAAAGTCAGAGCAAAGCTCTGAAGCAACAGACTCAAAAAAATAGTCATCCTTTCTTAAGTTACTATGCCTTTTGATATTGGTTTCTTCGAACTATTGCTGATCGTGGTTATAGCCCTGGTGGTACTGGGGCCCGAGCGACTGCCCAAAGCCATGCATACTGTTGGTCGTTGGATCGGCAAAGCCAAGCGTGGCTTTAGCCAATTTAATCAACAGGTCACGCGTGAGCTGGAGCTTGAAGAAATGAAGAAGCGGATTGCCGAACATGAGAAAATGATCATGGAGCAGGCTGAAGCCGATGAAGAACTCAAACGGCTGCGAGAAGAAGCCCAGGCTACCATTGCCAAAGCAGAACAGGCCTTAAAGCAAAGCGAACAGGCTTTAGCCAATGAGCAAGACAAACTTCAATCATCCACTGCTAGTCCAGACAAGTCTTCCTGATGAGCCAAGATTCGGAACAACCACTGATAGCGCACCTGCTGGAACTTCGTAATCGCCTGTTACGGATTGTCCTGGTGATTGTCTGTATTTTCGTTGGGCTGGCTTTTGTAGCCAATGAGCTTTATCTGTGGCTGGCAAAGCCATTGATTGAGCAATTACCCATAGGCTCCAGCTTAATAGCTACCGATGTCACCTCGCCATTATTTGCGCCATTTAAACTGGCATTTGTAGCGGCTTTTTTTATTGCTATGCCTTATGTTCTACATCAAGTCTGGATGTTTATTTCACCAGGTCTTTATCAACATGAAAAGCGCTTCGCCATCCCATTACTGTTATCCAGCATCATTCTCTTCTATGCCGGCATCGCTTTTGCCTACTATCTGATATTCCCGATTATATTTGGATTTCTCTCAGGGATCGGACCTGAAGGCATCAACTATTTACCCGATATCAACAGCGTTCTTTCCATTGCACTCAAGCTATTCTTTGCCTTTGGCTTAGCGTTTGAAATTCCAATTGCTACCATGCTGTTGATTTGGTCAGGAATGATCAGTCATCGCTCCCTCAGTGACAAAAGACCTTACATCGTCGTTGCTATATTTATCTTTGCCATGCTACTGACGCCACCTGATGTGATTTCACAGGTACTGCTCGGTATCCCAATGTGGATTCTATTTGAGCTGGGCCTCATCTTTGCTAGAGTTTATGCTCCTAAAGCTGCTGAGTCGGCGGCACAGAATGACGAGCAGCAAACTGCCGACGATTCCAACGTCTAAACAGGTTCTTATGAAGCAGTTAACCGCCAAAAGACTCAAATTAGTGATGAATCTCTGGCCTCCATTCTGGGGCTCAGGTATCAGGGTTCTGGAACTCGATGAAAACTGGCAATACGCTAAAATCAGGCTACGCAAATATTGGTTCAACCGTAATTATGTCAATACTCACTACGGTGGTGCGCTATTTTCGATGACCGACCCATTCTATATGCTACTGCTGTTGCATAAACTTGGGCGCGACTATGTAGTATGGGATAAAAAAGCAGAAATTAAATTCATCAAGCCTGGTCGCAAAGATGTCTATGCTGAATTCAAACTCAGCGAACAGGACCTGCTGGACATTAACCTGCAATTAAAGGATCAGGATGTTATTGAACCTGTTTTCGAAGTCGATATTCACGATGAAGATGGCCAGCTGATTGCCAAGGTCTGGAAAACTATCCATATTGCTAGAAAAGAATCTACCAAATAAAAAGCCGACTCTTCTTCAGTCGGCTTTTTCAATTAAGGGTCAGTAACTAACGAATAAAATGCCACTCAGTCTGTCTGCCAGCGAGATAGATGACCCTCTCGCCATCAAACAGGGCTGACTGCTCAAGCATGATTTGTATTAGCTGGTTATCCCACTCCGGTAACTTCACTTTAACATTACCTTCAATGGCATACGCAGTGTTGGGATACAGTTTTCGATCGCCTTTAACTGGTGTTGGCCCCTGGTTATCCCACATGCCTATGGTCGGCCCTACCGCATGTCCTACAAACCCAAGAGGATGTGTATAGGTACTGGAATTGAGTTTTTGCTTTTTAGCGGCAACCTGAGTGGCTTTCAGAATCTCATTACCGGTGCGGCCCGTTTTATATTGCGAAGTAAGAATATCCTGCCATTGATTGCCCTTTGCCAATGCTTCTTTTAAACCTTTGGGCACCTCATATTCTCCAAAGCGAGCGACATAGCCCATTTCCTGTGTGTCGGTACACAGCTTCAAATAACACAAGCCCACATCAGTATGGATAATATCACCAGGCATTATGACGCGATCACTTCTGCCGAAAAAGGGTGATTCAGGATCATTGGTATCACCCTTACGCTGTACCGTCACATAAGGCTGAAACCAGGGTTTAACACCCAGCTCTTCAAATCGCTCACGGATATACCAGGCAATATCTTTATCGGTTGTCACACCCGGCGTAATCACCTTTGAGGAGAAAGCTTCCGCAATCACGCCACGGGCAATTGCCACAATCTGCGGATAAACCTCTTTTTCTGGTTTGGTTCGTGTTTCGAACCAGCGTACAACCAATTCTTCAGAGCTTACCACTCTTTTTTGCAGCTCTTCCGGCAGGTGACTCATTAAAGTTGAATAAAGGCCCTGCGATAAACCATCTGCAACCGCCCATTCTTCACTGACATTAATGCCAATTTTCTGTGGGTCATAATCTTTAATGATCTCAACCAGTCGCTGCCATTGCTGCTGATCGGTACCACCCTGCCAGCGGCTTTCATAAAATCCGGCTATCGGATAACGGCTGACACTAAAGCGCTCGACTCCCTCTTCATTTCTGACAAACACCAGCAGAGTTGTTCGTCGCGCTGCGAAGGTCGGCTCGGGAACCAGCGTATAAAAAAGTGCATCCTCGCCATATTCGCGATTGATGACCAGCCACATATCCAGCTCTGACTCAGCCATCAACTCCGGTAACAGAACGTCCAATCGGTGCTTTAAGATCCGGTTTATCGGCTCAGCTCTGTCACGATGCGCCAATACCTGAGGCACCTTAATGTCATTCACGCCCTGCTCAGAGTTTTTCGCCTGAGCGCTGTTGCTGATAGCCAATATCAGTAGTACCCAGGCACCAAATCCAACTATCAATCGTAAAACCATTGTCATGCTTTTCCCCTAAAGTGATTTCACCTACTCATACAGAATCGGATAACCGTACCATAATGTGGCTCTGTCACAGGAGCTTTTTATTTATGTAATTCAGCGTCTAAGACACCAAGTAGTTACCTTGAAAAGGTATTGAGAGCGCAAATTAATAATTTTTTACATTTGTTTTTTGGTTCAGACCTTGTTTCCAGTTGCTTTGATCACGTAAAATGAATGAACATTCATTTCAAAAAATACCTCTATGTCCAAAAGAGCCCAAATTCTTGAGGCAGGGATTCGTTTATTTGTTGAACGAGGCCTGCAGGGCACCTCCATGTCGCTTCTGGCCAAGGAAGCCAATGTCGCGACTGGCAGTGTCTACAACTACTTTGAAAGTAAAGAGCAGCTGATTAATGAAATCTTTTTGTATGTAAAACAAAAGGAAGCTGATTTTTTACTTGAGAATCACAAGCCCGATAGCAGTTACGAAGAGGCCATCAAGGCTCTTCTACGGGCCGGTATCCGGTTTATGCTGGATAATTGCCTGTATTTTCGCTTCAGTCACCTGTATGGCTTCTCTTCAGCAATAGAAGATCAGACTCGTGAAAAGTTACATATCGTGTTTGAGCCTTTTATTAAGCTCTACCAGGACGCCAAAGCAGCTGGAGTTTTAAAAAATATACGAATCCCCGACGTAAACATTCAGATTTACGGCGGTTTCAGTTATTTCATCCATTGGCAGTTTGTCAATCACAACACCGTGGATGAGCAACTGATTGAGGAAATGATTGAATTTGCCTGGGATGCAATCAAAAGTCCCACCAATACTCTTTAGGATTACTTTATGAACCAGAACCTTATTAAGAAGAGTTTTATGAAAAAGAATCTCATGACGACCCATACACTCTTAAAAAGCACACTATTGGGTTTGTTTGCTTCAACCCTGACATTAAGCAGCTTTGCTGCCGAACAGGGTGAGCAACCCGTACCTGTTGAAGTCAGCACTGTTTCTGAAGGTATCACTACCTTTACACAGGATTTACCTGGTCGAGTTAATGCCATTCGTACAGCGGAAGTTCGTGCCCGTGTCGATGGTATTCTTGAGAAAAGAGTCTTCACCGAAGGCGACATGGTGAAGCAGGGTGACGTGCTGTTTCAAATTGACAAGCGTCAGTTACAGGCCGATGTACAAGCAGAACGTGCTAATCTCAATGATGCCATAGCCCAGCAAAAGCTGAATCAGCAAACGCTGGAACGCTATACCACCCTGCTTGAACTGGGAGCCGTCAGTCAGCAGGAGTTTGATACGTTTGCAGCGCAGAATGAACAGGCCAAGGCTCGTGTCGAACTGGCCAAATCTAACCTTAGAAATGCGCAAATCCAACTTGAGTACGCAACCGTAACGGCACCAATATCAGGTCGCATCGGTCGTGCTATGGTCACCGAAGGCGCGCTTGTTCGAGCTGCAGAATCAACTCACCTGGCCACCATTGAGCAGTTGGATAAAGTTTATGTTGATTTCACTCGCTCAAGTTCAGAAATGATGCAGTTGCGCAAACTATTCGAATCCGGTCAAAGTTCTAACGCCAGCTCATCCACCGTGCAGATTTTCTATAATGACGGCACTCAATACCCTGGTTCTGGCAATCTTGAATTTTCCAGCTGGTCAGTTGAACCCGATACTGGCTCGGTTCAATTAAGAGCTATTGTTGATAATCCAGACCATTTATTGCTGCCAGGTATGTTTGTCCGGGTCAAGCTGCCGGTGGGTGAATCTGACAGCCTGCTTCAGGTTCCCCAGAAAGCAGTGACCATGTCAGCCAATGGTGCAACCGTAAAGTTAATTAAAGATGGTAAGTTGGCAGTTCAGCCAGTTGAATTAGGACCAATGGTAGGCCCAAACTGGGTGGTCAAAAGCGGACTGCAACGCGGTGACCAGGTTATTGTAAGTAACACCCAATTTCTACAACCGGGAACTCCTGTCACAGCAATGAACCAGCCTTCTGGCAATGCCCAGAATCAGACTCAGGAGTAATTCATGGCTCAGTTTTTTATTAACCGTCCCATTTTTGCCTGGGTTATTGCGTTACTTATTTTGCTTGGCGGTACACTGGCGATCCAGCAGTTGCCCGTTATGTCATACCCGGACATTTCACCACCGCAAATTTCGGTAACCGCATCCTATCCGGGAGCTTCGGCGCAAGTCATTGAGGACACGGTCACGACCATCATCGAAGAAGAGATGAATGGTATCGAAGGTCTGAAATACATTCGCTCTGAAAGTTCCCGAACCGGTACCGGCACCATCAACCTGACGTTTGATACGGGCACCGATATTGACATCGCCGGAGTTGAGGTTCAGAACCGGCTTAAGCGGGTGGAGGCTCGTTTACCCTCCTCCGTGCGCACTCAGGGTGTTGCGGTGGACAAGGCACGTCGCGACTTCCTGATGGTTGTTTCGCTCTATTCACCGAATGGTACTTTCAACAGCACCGACCTTGGTGACTATCTGGATCGCGCGATTTTAAGTGACATTCGCCGTATTGATGGCGTAGGCAGTGCTCAGCAATTTGGCTCACGTTACGCCATGCGTGTGTGGCTCGATCCGAAACAGATGGCCGCCTACGGCATAACGCCTGCGGAAGTGAATGCTGCGGTCAGTAGTCAAAATGCACAGCTGGCAACCGGTGAGCTGGGCTCTCTCCCTTCACCCGGCAATCAACAGATTAATGCCACAGTTCTGGTGCCAGCACAATTATCAACGGTGGAAGAATTCGGTGATATTATTCTACGCTCTTCCTCCCAGGGCGCAGTAGTTCGTCTCAAAGATGTGGCGACTATAGAACGCGGAGCTAACAGTTATGGTTCACAGGCATTTTTAAGTGGCCAGGATGCCGCAGCCTTTGCTATTAAATTAAGTAATACTGGTAACGCTCTGGATACAGCGGAAGCCGTTAAAGCAAAAATGGAGGAGCTGGAGCAGTTCTTCCCAGACGACATGGCCTGGGTTGTCCCTTTCGATGCTTCGATATTCGTTGATGAATCGATCAGTGAAGTAGTCAAAACGCTGCTTGAAGCTGTGGTACTGGTTACCGTGGTCATGTTCTTGTTCCTGCAAAGCTGGCGCGCCACATTAATTCCCTTAATCGTGGTACCGATCTCATTGATCGGGGCAGGCATCGGTCTACAGCTGTTTGGTTTCTCGATTAACATGCTGACCATGTTCGCGATGGTTCTGGCAATTGGTATTGTGGTCGATGACGCCATTATCGTGGTCGAAAACGTCAAGCGAGTCATGGACGAAGAAGGCCTCAAACCTTATCCAGCAACCAAAAAAGCCATGAAGCAAATCTCTGGCGCCATTATTGGTACCACTGCGGTGCTTATTGCGGTATTTATTCCTATGGCCTTTTTCTCTGGCTCAGTGGGACGCATCTATCAGCAGTTCTCATTAACCATTGTTATCTCGGTGGCCATCTCTGCATTTCTGTCGTTATCATTAAGCCCCGCCATTGCCCAGGGCTTATTGAAACTTGAAAAGCGTGATGCCGAAGGTAATAAGGCGAAAAAGGAAATGGCCTTTTTCCGCTGGTTCAATCGAGGTTTTGAATCCTTTAAAAACTTCTACATGAACTCAGTGCAGAAAATGTTTAGCAAAAAAGGGATGCTGATAACCATGTCAGTGTTTGTACTGCTATGTGGTTATGTCGTGGCACGCTTTATATACATGCCAACTGCCTTTGTACCATCAGAAGACCAAGGCTTTATCGTTTCCACAACCCTATTACCACCGGGCGCCACTCGCGAACGGACACTGGAATTAACCGAGAAAACTGATGCCTGGTATCTAGAGCAGCCTGAAGTAGTTCGTGTAATTACCGTTGCGGGTTTCAGTTTTTTTGGCAGCGGCCAGAATACTGCCATTACTTTCGTTAACTTCAAACCGTGGAGTGAACGGGAAGGCATGCGCAATGCAGATGAATTTGCAGCTGCGGCCAGTGCTGAATTCCAGAAGTTCTCAGAAGGCAACACCTTTGCTTTTAACATGCCGCCAATTCCGGGGCTAGGTAACAGTAGCGGTTTTGACTTCCAGTTACAGAACCGTGGCACAGGCGGTCAGGATGCTCTGTTTGCAGCTGCATTCCAGATTATTGGTAAAGCACAACAGACAGGTAAATTTGCCGAAGTTCGCCCAGATACGTTACCAGCAGCACCGATGCTGACACTGGAAGTGGATCGGGTTAAGGCGCGAGCCATGGGTATTGATATCCCGACGCTAAATAGCACGTTACAGATCGCGCTAGGCTCATCTTACGTCAATGACTATATTGATAATGGTAAAGTGCGTCAGGTCTGGGTGCAGGCAGATGCACAAACACGCTCTACCACTGAAGAAATCATGAGTCTGCAAATTCGTAACCAGCAAGGTGATTTGGTCAACCTGTCGGAAATTGCTACCGCATCCTGGGGTGAAGCACCCGCCAAGCTGACTCGCTACAATGGCTTGCCATCCTTACCACTAACCGGCTCGGGTGCAGAGGGCGTTAGTTCCGGTGTAGTTATGGATCTCATGGAACAGTTCGCCGCAGAACTGCCACCAGGCATCGCCTACGAATGGTCAGGGCAATCGTTGGAGGAGAAAGTAGCCGGCAACCAGACAGCTCTACTTTTCGCTCTCTCCTTCCTGGTGGTGTTTCTAGTGCTGGCAGCACTTTATGAAAGCTGGTCCGTACCGATGGCCGTTGTACTAATGGTGCCACTGGGCATACTAGGTTGTATCATCGGGATGGATATACGTGGCATGCCGAACGATATTTATTTTAAAGTTGGTTTGATCACCATCATCGGTCTCTCGGCAAAAAATGCTATCTTGATTGTAGAGTTTGCTCGTGAAGCACAATCCGATGGCAAGTCGCCATTAGAAGCAGTGATTGAAGCCTGCAAGATTCGTTTACGTCCAATCTTAATGACTTCGCTGGCTTTTATCATGGGTGTTCTGCCAATGGCATTGGCTAGCGGTGCAGGCTCTGCCAGCCGTCAGGCAATTGGTACAGGGGTGGTCAGCGGTATGTTTGCCGCAGCAGTTTTCTCAATTTTCTTCGTTCCAGTATTCTACTTATTGGTACGCAAGATTTTCCCACGAAAACTAAAGCATTATGAAATGGCGGCCAGAGGAATGGAGATTAATGATGATTAAAAGAAGTTTAACGCCTTTAGCGGCACTATTCGTATTATCGGGCTGCCTGTCCATGGCACCTGATAATGAGCGCCCTGAATTACCTGTAGCTGATAACCTGTCAATTTCTGAACAGCAGTCTCAGGCTGCCGAGCAGGTCGTTTTACGTGAGTGGCAAAGCTTCTTTACCGACGACAATGCCAAGGCACTGATTAACCAGGCATTGGAGCATAACCGTGATTTACGTATAGCAACTGCGCGGGTAGCGGAGGTTAAAGGACGTTATCAGATTCAATGGGAAGAGTTTGTGCCGGGGTTCCGTGGAGAAGTTAGTCAAACTCGTGGTAGAGATTTATCAACCTTTACCGGTGGCAGCGTCATGTTCAACCGTTACGATGCATCGGTCGGACTCGTTTCTTATGAGCTGGATTTATTTGGCCGTATTCGTTCCTTGAGCGACGCTGCTTTAAATCAGTTCTATGCTACCGAGCAGGCACAGCGCTTCGTGAAAATTTCAGTCATCGCCGAAACTGCCAACGCCTACTATTCCTGGTTGTCAGCAAAGGAAAACCTAAACCTTGCACAGCAAACATTTGATAGTCGTCAGGAAAGTCTGGATCTGATACAAAAGCGCAAAGATAACGGTATCGCCAGCGACCTGGATTTGGCACAGGCGCAGGCAGCGCTGGCTCAGGTTTCAGCACGAAAGTCGCAACTTGAACGTCTGTATGCTGTTTCGAAAACCAATCTTGAGCTTTTGATTGGCACGCCACTCAGCCAGGTATCATTAAGCGACAAGCATCAGATGCCAGAGATGATGAGTCTGGAATTGCCAGATAACATTAGTTCGAATGTACTACTCAATCGTCCTGATGTATTAGCTGCCGAGCACCAGCTGTATGCCGCCAACGGCAATATCGGTGCTGCGCGCGCGGCTTACTTCCCCAGCTTGCGGTTAACCGGTGACTTTGGCTTTGCCAGCACCGAATTTGATAACTTGTTTGATGGCGACTCAGAAACCTGGACCTTTATGCCTTCAATTTCTGTACCCATTTTCGGTAATGCATTGAACGCTCAGCTTGATGTTGCCAAAGCCCAGAAAGAGCAGATGGTCGCCAGTTATGAGCAAACCATTCAACAGGCCTTCGCTGAAGTGTATCAATTGATGGTCAATCGCAAGAGTTACGAAGACGAGCTTAATGCCAATCTTGATCTGGTTAAAGCACAAAAGCGTCGACTCTACCTGGCTGAAGCCAAGTACAAAGCAGGCCTTGCCAGTTATCTTGAAGTTCTGAGTGCGCAGCAGGATCTATTTGCTGCTGAGCAGGCTAAGCTGGAAAGTGAGCGTGCTCGATTGGCTAATACAGTAACTCTGTATAAGGCGTTGGGTGGCGGCGATTCTGCCTATCAGTAAACAGATAATTGCTAAACCTGTAATAAGAAAACGCCCGAAATCACTCGGGCGTTTTCTTATTGGTTTAGTTGCTGTGAAATTTACTTATCGCCCAGCATAATACCAATCCACTGAGTTTCCTTGTTAGCATCAAGGAAGATTTTGACGATGATTGTCAATGGCACTGAAAGCAACATGCCAACCGGCCCCAGTACCCAGCCCCAGAATAACAATGAAAGGAAGACCACCAGAGTAGAAAGTCCCAGGCCCTTACCCATAAATTTTGGCTCTACGATATTACCAATCACAAAGTTAACCGCCAGGTAGCCTGCTGCTGCAAGCAGTGGCGTGGTAAGACTATCTGAAGTCAACCAGGCCAGCAGGACTGCTGGAATAGCGGCAATGATCGAGCCAATGTTAGGAATGAAGTTAAACATGAAAGCAATCAGCCCCCACAAGAACGGATACTCCACCCCTATTAACCACAACCACAAACTGATGATGGCACCAGTTAATAGGCTCACCACAGACTTAATGGATGCATACTGCTTAATCTTGGTAATCACCTCACCCAGACCAAGATGGGCTTTACTTTCAACGTCAGGGAAAGCACGACGCATTTTATCGCCAAAAATACTGGCTTCCATCAGCAGGAAGATAGAAGTCAGGATTATCAGGAAAGTATTGCTTAATACACTACCAAGCCCATTCAGGATTGATGCCGATAAATTCATCATGACACCGGGAGAGAAACGCTCTGCTAATGGTGTTTGTGGGACTTCAATACCGTGCCCTCCTAGCCAGAGCACAAGCCCTTCGAACTTTGCCCGTAACATCATTTCATAGCGCGGTAGATTACTGGAAAACTGTTCTACTGAATTACCGACCAGTGTTCCGATCATAAAAAAGAATAAGCTCATAATGACCACCACTAAAATAATGGCCAGCCAATCGGGCATATCTTTTTTGATTACCGGTAATTTTGCGTTTGCAAAGAAAAAGTAAAGCGGCCCCAAAATTATGGCCACAAATAATGACAAGATCACAGGTACCACAAAGCTACTGGCGGACTTTAATCCCGCAATAATTAAAAAAGTTGCGGCAATGGCAACCAGCGCGTTTGTGACTCTCGGTGTTTCTGCAGACATGATATTCCCTTTTTTGTTATCTCTTTGATTTAAAGCTGTTTTAGTTTATAACATCTTACAAGACTTTTTCTAATGCCAATCAGGTTTTATGGCGCAGAGCGCAAATATACAGCTTATTGATATCGGGGTTAATCTAACCAGTAATCGTTTTGACAAGGATCGGGAGCAGATCCTTGATCGAGCTCATGACACAGGGGTAGAGTCTATCATCATTACTGGTACCAATGCCCGGGAGAGCGAACAGGCATTAGCTATGGCTGAACGCTATGATTGCTATAGTACCGCAGGTTGCCATCCGCATGACGCTGAGCGTTTGACAGCTAGTGATTTTAAGCTGATTCAATCGCTTCACTCGCAAGACAGAGTAGTCGCCATTGGCGAGTGCGGACTTGATTTCAACCGTAATTTTTCTACTCCAGACAGTCAGATCAGAGTTTTGCATCAGCACTTAGAACTGGCCTGCGAACTGCAAAAGCCTTTATTTCTACATGAACGTGACGCCAGCGACACCATGTTGGAATTATTACTTCAATATAAACAGCAGCTCCCACCTGCCGTCATTCATTGCTTCACAGGCTCTCAGGATGCTCTTGAGCACTATTTAGAGCTAGGCTTATATATCGGCATCACAGGCTGGATATGCGACGAGAGGCGCGGACAGGAGCTTGCAGACATGGTTCACCTGATACCTGATGATAGATTAATGATTGAAACAGATGCGCCCTGGCTGACACCAAGAGATTTACGACCGAAACCGAAAGATGGCCGCAACGAACCCATGTTTCTGCCGCATGTGGCACAAAAGGTAGCGGACTGTCGACAGCAATCATTAGAGCATGTTGCCGAAATAACCCATAAAAATGCACAAACTTTTTTCAATCTGCCAAACTAGAACAGGATCAAGAAGAGGGATAATAAGTGGCCAACCAGTTTTCATTATTTAAAAAGCGATTCTTTTCATCCTACTTTGTCACTCAAGCGCTGGGGGCGCTAAATGATAATGTGTATAAAAGCGCTTTATTAATATTTATTGCTTACCAGGCTTCTGCAGAGCTTAATTTAAATTCAGATATGCTGAATAATATTGCTGCCGGACTGTTTATTCTTCCCTTCTTTCTGTTCTCAGCCACTGCCGGTCAGATCGCTGAAAAGTTCGAAAAATCCGCATTAATACGAAAAATTAAACTACTAGAAATCACTATTATGATTTGCGCAGTAATCGGATTCTATTTGAATAATATCTGGTTCCTGCTATTGGTTTTATTCTTAATGGGCTTCCAGTCCAGTTTATTTGGTCCAATTAAATACAGTATTTTGCCGCAACACCTTGATGATAGCGAGTTACTCGGCGGTAACGGCTTGGTTGAGATGGGCACATTCCTGTCCATTATTATTGGTACAGTTATCGGTGGCGTTCTTATAGGACGTGGTGATATCGGAGTGCAAATCTTATCAGGTCTGTTATTGGCTATTTCAATAACTGGTTACTTGGCCAGCCGCAGAATACCCGAAACACCTTCGACTCAATCCGATTTAAAAATTAACTGGAACCCCATTACACAGACCTGGAAAACCTTTAAATTCGCCCGTCAGCAGAAAGTCGTTTTCCTATCCATTCTAGGTGTTTCCTGGTTCTGGTTTTATGGCGCAGTTTTTCTTACTCAGATACCAAACTTCACTAAAGTCAGTTTAAACGGAAATGATCTCGTAGCAACAATGATCCTTGCGACATTCTCAGTGGGGATCGGTTTAGGCTCAGTGCTTTGTGAGTTCTTATCAGGCAGAAAAGTCGAACTGGGACTTGTGCCATTTGGCGCTATCGGTATGACCTGGTTTGCTATTGATATTTTTCTGGCAAACCCGAACAGCAGTTTCACAGGCGCTTTATCTCCAACAGAATACTTGAGTCAAGATGGAGCTATTCGAACTCTGATTAATTGTGCTTTTGTTGGTATCTTTGGCGGATTTTATATTGTGCCTTTATACGCATTGATTCAGGAACGCTGTGAACGCTCGCACCTGTCGCGCGTAATTGCTGGTAATAATATTCTTAATGCTCTTTTTATGGTAGTTGCCGCAGTGCTTGGCGCGGTGCTACTTGGTAATGGCATGACCATTCCACAGTTCTTCCTGCTGGTAGCCATTATGAATGCTCTGGTAGCCATCTATATTTTCACCTTGGTTCCTGAGTTTTTGATGCGCTTCCTGGTCTGGATTCTGATCCATACCGTTTATCGGGTTAGGAAGAAAGGATTAGATAATATTCCGGACGAAGGTGCACAGGTGCTGGTCTGCAATCATGTGAGCTATGTCGACGCTTTAATTATTGCAGGCAGTATTCGTCGTCCGGTACGCTTCGTCATGTACCACAAAATTTTTAAAATCCCCGTTCTCAGCTTTATCTTTAGAACGGCAAAGGCGATCCCAATTGCTGGCGCCAATGAAGACAAAGAACTGCTCAACAAGGCCATGTACCAAATTGCTGAAGCTCTTGAGAATGGTGAAGTGGTTTGTATCTTCCCGGAAGGTAAACTGACAACAGATGGTGAAATGAATGCCTTCAAATCTGGTATCGAGAGAATCATTGAAACAACTCCCGTACCCGTTATCCCCATGGCGCTACAAGGCCTCTGGCAAAGCCTGTTCAGTCGTAAGAAAGTCAATAAAATTATTGACCGTTTAAAACGAATTCGAACCAAGGTAACATTAATCGTTGGCGAGCCAATTCCTCACCAAGATGTAACGAAAGAGCATTTACAGGAAGTCGTGACTGAGCTTCGCGACAATAAGCCGTAACAGGATAAGTGCATTATGAAAGTTTTAAAGTATGGTTTTATTTTTATCGGCACTCTATTTATGGTGCTGGTTGCTATTGGCATTTTCAAAAGAAACTTCGAAAGCAATTCGAGTGTAACCATTGACGCTCCTGTCGAGCAGGTTTTTGCGGTTTATAATAATCCGCTGTTACTGAATCATTGGATAGCTGAATTCCACTCCATTGAAAACGTCAGCGGTTCATTAAATGAGGTTGGTAGCCAATGGCAAATGAATTACCAATCTGCTGAAGGCACTCCAATTACAATGCAGCATACCCTGACCTCCTATACTGCAAATCAGCAGGTGGGTTATGACTACTCCAATGAATGGCTAACTGGAACAACTCAGGTGATCTTTGAAGGCAGTGACAATAAATCAACTATCGTGACAATGAACCAGCAATATTCAGGGAAAGGTATTGTACAGAATGCTATTTTGTTTTTGATTCAAGGAAGTATTGAAGAGGTGAATCAATCCAATTTAGAACAGCTCAAGAAGCTCATTGAATCAACTCAGCCTGACAAGCTTGAAGATGATGACGAGATCGTTCTTTAAACTTTTAATTGAAATGTAACCGGTCCATCATTAATCAGGTGGACTTTCATGTCAGCTCCAAATTGACCAGACTCGACGTTATCATAATGTGATCTAGCCTGCTCTACCACATATTCAAACAGCTCTTTACCCACTTGTGGAGGGGCTGCAGAAGAGAAGCTTGGTCGTAAACCACTTTGTGTATCAGCAGCAAGAGTAAACTGCGGCACAAGCAACAATCCACCGTTCACATCCTGTAAAGACAGATTCATCTTATCCTGCTCGTCGCTGAATACTCGGTACTTTAATATCCGTTGTAATAATTTATCAGCAACCGCTTCGTCATCATTTTTTTCAACACCAAGCAAAACCATTAGCCCTTGATCAATTTCACCAATAGTTTTGCCTTCTACGATCACTTTTGATTCCAACACACGCTGTAACAATGCAATCATCAATTATTACTCGTCGTTGTCTTCTTCTTGATTGCTTTGATCTTCATAAATCATTTCGTCATCATCGACACGCTCTATAATCACAGTTCCATCCTGCCCCGGACGTTCTTCAAGATTCATGTCTTCTTTAACCGTTGCATAGGCAAGCTGAATACATTTGGATTGCGAATCAGCAGTAAACTCCTTACCACTCATGCACTTGTCAAACTCATACTGCAAAGCTTCCTTAACAGTTGAGTCAATCATCTGAGCACGATCCGGTGGTCCACCAAACAAACTGCTTAAGGCTTTTGCGGCATCCACGCCCTGAGAAGTCGTGCATGCTGAAAGCGCAGTGATTGTAGTGCAAAGTGCTGCGAGTTTAATCTGATTCATAAAAGGCCTTTTTGTAATTTATTGCTTATATGATTGGTATCTATGCAATTGGTTGCAATTAATTTTAGCGATTACAAAAAAGTGTAACGATTTTATTAATTTATTGCTAACCGATTCGCCTGATTTAATATATTTAAGGCAAAAAAAAGCCGCTAACTGCTAAACAGATAACGGCTTTTTAAAGCTCTTATAGACTTAAGATGCTTTAGGCGGACGACTTGCGCGTTTACGATCCGTTTCAGTAAGATGTTTTTTACGTAAACGTATACTGTTTGGCGTTACTTCGACCAGCTCATCATCATTGATAAATTCTAAAGCTTGCTCCAGAGTCAACTTAACAGGCGGTGTTAGAACCTGAGCTTCGTCAGTACCAGATGCACGAACGTTAGTTAGCTGCTTGCCTTTCAGGCAGTTAACCGTGAGGTCATTTGAGCGGCTATGAATACCAACGATTTGCCCTTCATACACTTCATCACCGTGCTTGGCAAACAGACGACCACGCTCTTGCAGGTTAAACAAGGCGTTAGTCAGTGCTTTACCGGTCATGTTGGCAATTAACACACCACTGGCTCTTTGACCAATGTCGCCACCTTTATGCAGACCATAATGGTCAAAAGTGTGGTACATCAGACCAGAACCGGAGGTAAGCGTCATAAACTCAGTCTGGAAACCAATCAAGCCACGGCTTGGCATCATGAAGTCCAAACGAACACGGCCTTTACCATCAGGAGACATATTGGTTAACTCCGCTTTACGCGTACCCATGCGCTCCATGACACTGCCTTGATGTTGCTCTTCAACGTCAATGGTCACTGTCTCGAATGGCTCTTGTAGCTTACCATCAATAGTTTTAAGAATTACTTCCGGGCGCGAAACTGCAATCTCAAATCCTTCGCGACGCATATTCTCGATTAAGATACCTAGGTGTAATTCACCACGTCCAGAAACTCTGAACTTATCTGGGTCATCAGTCTCTTCAACACGCAAAGCTACGTTATGCACAAGCTCCTGATGCAAACGCTCAAGAATATTACGCGAAGTAACGTATTTACCTTCTTTACCAGCGAAAGGAGACGTGTTGACCTGGAAGGTCATGGTTACTGTTGGCTCATCAACTGACAATGGTGGCAAAGCTTCTACAGCATTTTGATCGCAGATGGTGTCTGAAATCTTTAATTCACCCAATCCGGTGATCGCAATAATGTCACCAGCATCAGCAGAGTCAACTTCATGGCGGTCGAGACCCAGATAACCTAATACCTGACCAACTTTACCATTACGCTTGCTTCCATCTGCGCTGACAATTGTGACCTGTTGATTTGGCTTAACAGAACCGCGTTTTACTCGACCGACTCCAATAACACCTACATAAGAGTTATAGTCCAGCTGAGAGATCTGCATCTGGAATCCGCCTTCAGCATTTGCAGGTGGTGGCGCAACATTGTTGACGATAGCTTCAAACAATGGCTGCATATTCTCACCAACCGTGTCCGGATCGCGGCTAGCCCAGCCATTCAAAGCAGAAGCGTAAACCACTTCAAAATCGAGCTGCTCGTCGGTAGCGCCTAAGTTATCAAACAAGTCAAATACCTGATCCATAACCCAGTCAGGACGCGCACCAGGCTTATCAATTTTGTTGATAACCAGAATTGGTTTCAGGCCTTGCGCAAAAGCTTTTTGTGTCACAAAACGAGTCTGAGGCATAGGGCCTTCAGCCGCATCGACCAACAGTAGAACAGAGTCAACCATCGACATAACACGCTCAACTTCACCACCGAAATCTGCGTGCCCAGGGGTATCTACGATATTGATGCGGTAATCATTCCACTTGATAGCAGTATTTTTTGCCAAAATAGTAATGCCACGCTCTTTCTCAAGATCGTTTGAATCCATTACACGCTCTTGTGGGCCAGCGCGTTCGCCCAAGGTGCCCGATTGCTCCAACAGCTTGTCAACTAAGGTTGTTTTGCCGTGGTCAACGTGGGCAATAATCGCAATATTGCGTAACTTATCGATCATAAATTTCTCAAAGGTGAAAAAATGGCGCATATTCTATACTAGATAGCGCCATTCGCACAGAAAATAGTCAATTTAATTTTGGTGTGGTAAGAGTAAGAAAGTTTATCTATAGATATCAGTTAGATAGGAAGCTTCTCAATTAACTCAATTAGGCTCAGAAGACTATCAGCCTCTATTGACTATCACAGGTAATACGATTTCTACCGTTATTCTTGCTTTGATATAACAGTTCATCGGCTTTTGAAACCAGATGATGATATCCAATATTAAAATCGTTCTCCAGGCTGTAGACGCCAATACTGATGGTCAGTTTGACGAAATTGCCATTAGCGGGAACTTTCTGCCCAGCAATTTTCTTTCTAAATTCCTCAAGCATTCTACAATGTTTATCGATGTTTCCCCCAGACAGGAAAACAACAAATTCTTCCCCGCCATAGCGGGCAACAAAATCTGTTTCCCTTTGGAAATGTTCTTTTAACTCCTTGGCTATCATAACCAGGCAGTCATCACCGACAGTATGTCCCCAGGTATCATTCACTGCTTTAAAGTGATCGACATCTAGAATGGCAAATGTTATCGGTGTTTTGTTACGGCAACTCAACTTGAAAATTTCATACACAGACTTCTCAAAACCACGTCGGTTAAATATTTTGGTTAAGTCATCTTCAATGCTCATTTTTTTAAGCTGATCATTCATCTTCATCAACTCAGCTGTTTTTATTTCAACTTCTCTTTTCAAACTTTCCTGATATTCAAGCGTGAGATACTGAGCCTCTTTAAGCTGCTCTCTGACTGACTCGATTTCAAGGCTGGTTTGGATATTACTAGCAGAATCCTGAATAGGTCTGTGAGCGGCAAAGTTTCTAACCAGGTTCTCAAGTGGCTTAGTTATTTGTTTTGAAAAGCGTCGGGTAACAGCAAGTGACAGAACAGCAATGAAAAGCAATATAATGGTCAAGCGTAAAAAGTTATGACCGTAAGAGCCTATCAGTATAGAAGGCTCAGCCAAAGCAACAACCCGCCAACCATAATCTGTTGTATCGGCATGGTATAGGTACTGCTCACCTTTCAACTCGAAAATTGGCATCCTATTGGTGAAGGTAGGCGTTATATCGACTATTTCAAAGTGATCCAACGCATTTAAATCAAGTTCCGGAGAAGAATAAATAATATTTTTATTTTGGTCCTTGATGATTATATGACCATCAGAATCAGGCATACTTTCTTCTATATTCTCAAACTTTGGAATATTTAATGAACCTTCTACTATGCCCAAAAACTTTTTATTTTCATCCAGGATTGGAACACTAATTGCAACTATGGGATCATCACCGAACCCTCGGCCTCGAAAAACTTCAGAAACATATCCTCTTAACTCCGCCTTAGGGACTTTGAAGTAATCCCTGTCTACAATTCTTCTTTTTTCTTCTGGTGCGGATTTAATATTGTTATAAAATTCTGCCGGTGAACCGCTTATGATCAATCCTGATTGGTTTGCTATAAGCATTGTTATAAAACCGCTATATATCTTATTCCACTTATTGAGCAAAACGTCCCTTTCATCGTCTGTAAAATCATCTTCAAGAACAACCGCCTCGAGACTTCTTAGAGATTTTAAATGGTAATCAACATAATTTGTCAGGTAACTTATGTAATACTCAGTACGTGTTTTCAGAACATTTTCCATTTGTTTTTCAGTATTATCTGCCGCTGAATCTGACAAGAACAGAGATATAATCAAAGCTGGTAATGAAATACTATTCAATGACAACTCAAACACTCTATCTGACAACTTTGGAACTTCAGGTTCCACAGCTGCCGAAAACCATCTCAAGGGTATAAAAGGCTTTAAGAGTGCAACGATTGATACAATCAGGACCCCATTAACAGCCTGCTTTAGTAAAATTACCTGCATAAAGTCAACAGATGTCACGTCATAAATATATTTAATGGTTAAATATGTAATAGGTATTCCCAGCATCACCCAGAAAACGGCATCAGCTAGTAATAACAATACACCTTTTCTGAGAAGAGTATTTAAAATGATAATTTCAAGAATGGCCGATATAAAAAATACATAATTTCCAGTCTCATATACAAGACCTGCGGTTGTTATTATGGATGCTAATATTGCAGGATATAAACCTCGGGTTATTAAGCAGCTAATAACAAATACTTCGCCAAGGTGAAGACTAAGATTTCCATATAATGGGATGATAAACCAGAGGTTGGTTATTAAACCAAGTATCCCATACACTCCCCCTAACAAAAGAGCTTTTTCACTAATTGTTTTTGACACTGCCTGTTTCAATGATTATTCCTTAGTTACTTTTTCTACTGCTGACCTGCAGATAACTGATTTCTTCCTGATGTTTTACTTTTATATAATAACTTATCAGCATTTGACACCAGTTTATCATAAGTAATATTCAAATCGTCTTTGACGCTATATGCTCCAATGCTGACAGTAATGGATATTATTTTTTCTTCGTAGTAAATTTCATGGTTGGCAATATTTAATCTAAGTTCATCCAACATCTGCCTATGAATATTAATATCGCCACCTGCAATAAATACTACAAACTCTTCACCACCATAGCGAGCAACAAAATCTGAATCTCTTTTAAACCGTTTTTTCATTTCTTCGGCAACCATGATTATGCATTGATCACCTGCGGCATGGCCCCATTGATCATTTACATTTTTGAAATGATCGATATCCAGAATTGCCATTGTTATAGGTGTAGCATGTCGAATAGAAACGGCAAACGCATTTTTCACATTCTGATCGAAACCACGTCGATTATAAATTTGTGTTAACTCATCTTGCACACTAACTAATGCCAGTTTGTCATTGGCTTCCCTTAGCTCTTTCGTTTTTTCTTCGACTTGTTCCTGCAAAGTCTTCTGATACTCAAGCATAAAGTGCTGTGCTTGCTGTAACTGCTCTCTTACTGATTCAATCTCTACGCTACTATAGATAGACCGAGCTTTTCTTGGGATAGGCTCATTGGACGAAAAATGCCTTACAATTGTTTCAAGCGGTCGAGTAATCTGTTTTGAGAATTTTTGCACCACCAGTAAAACAATCGAGGCAATAATCAACAAACTGACGATTAGATTATAAAAGTCATTTTTATAGGCGTCTATTAACGTGTCTGGTGAACTGAGTGTATATATTTTCCAGCCACCCTCAGTAACTCTATTCTTAAATAAGAAGAAACCTTCACTTAATTTAAGTAGAGGTAACTCATCTGTGTAAACTTGCTCTATTTTTTCTGGTAAAAACTCTGATAGTGGTTCCAGGTTTAATATTTCGGAAGCATACACAAGTTTATTTTTTGCGTCAGTTACAATGACGAAGACACTAAATCCGCTAGTCCCAGCTCCAAACTTTTCGAAATTCGCCAAGTTTAAGGTTGCCTGTACAATGCCCGAAAATTGCTCACCTTCAAAATAGGGTGAACTGATTGCCACAATGGGATCATTCCCATACCCCCTGGCCTGAAATACATCCGATATATAATGCGTATTTCGCGAATAAGGGACTTGAAAATATAACCGGTCGTCAACCATCTTTTCTGCCCTGGAAAGTCCCTGCAAAGTATCTTCAAACTCCTGCGGTGCACCATGAATCACGTACCCATTTTCATCTGTTATAAGCATCGAAAAAACGTCCGGATACTGGCTCTGCGCATCCAACAAAAATTCTAGCTTCTCTTTATCCTTGTATGGTTGCCAGCTAAAGGTATTGGCTAGATTATCAACCATCCTTTGGTGATGAGTTAAATGGTTTCTTGTTATTTCAGTGTAATGATCAGCCTGAACACCTAACAATTCACTCGCCTGCTGTTCTGCTATCTTGGCAGAATTATTTGATAGTATTAACGTGATTATTAGTGATGGTAGCAGGATGCTTATCATCGATAACTCAAATATCCGATAGGATAATTTAGGTAGCTGTTGCTGGATATCAAGTCTATGCCATCTTGTTGGCAAAAATGGTCTCAATAGCGAAGCAGCTGACACAACTAAAACGCCATTTAATAACTGCTTCAGCATGATGACCTGTATAAAGTCACTTGAGCTGATCCCGAAGAAGTAAATGACAAACACATAAGTAATTGGGATGCCGATAACGAGCCAATAGACAACATCTGCAACTAGAAGCACCCAACCTCTTCTACTCAAAGCATAAAGTACCAGAATTTCTAATATTGAATTGATGAAGAATGCGGGATTATGGGTTTCAACATACAATCCAATGGAGCCAATAAGTGCTGCGAATACAGCTGGGTATAGCCCACGAGTTACCAGACAGAAGATAATGAATATTTGCCCGAAATGCAGGCTTAGGTTCCCGTAAAGGTGGGCTATCAGGAAGCTATTGAATAATAAAGCCATCAGGCCATACGCAGAAGCATAGCCAAGCTCTTTCAGAATTTGTTGTTTTCTTGTCCTAGTGTCCAGAATTACCTCCTGTTGCTAGCACCCCCATAGTAACTTAATTATCTGATTTACCAAACTTTTTTTGAATTACTAGCCTTTTTGTCTCTTGTTTAACTGCAGTGATTGTATCTATTGTTTACTTTTCACTTCCCAACCTTTGCCTATAGCGGCTTGCTAATATATAATCGCTGTCCATTTTTTGACCACCCCATATTGTGTAACTTATTGATTTTCAGATTATGACTCAAGCAAATTCTATTCAAACTTCGAACAATGCCCCACAAAAACAGCGCAAGGCCGTTGCTTTGATTTCTGGCGGCCTAGACTCTTTATTAGCAGCTAAAGTGATCCAGGAACAGGGAGTCCATGTGGAAGGCATCAATTTTTATACTGGTTTTTGCGTTGAGGGTCATACTCATGCCATTCGCAAGAAAGATAAAGATAAGCAAAAGCGTAACAATGCTCTGTGGGTTGCAGAGCAGCTAGGAATTAAACTCCATATCATTGATATTTCTGAAGAATATAAGGATATCGTACTAAACCCCAAGCATGGCTATGGCGCTAACCTGAACCCTTGCCTGGACTGCAAAATCTTTATGGTGAATCAGGCACAGGCTTGGGCTTGGGCCGAAGAAAACGGCTTTGACTTTATCATTACTGGAGAAGTAATTGGCCAGCGTCCAAAGTCACAACGAAAAGAAACCATGCCTATTATTGCCCGTGAGTCAGGTGCTGAAGATAGGCTGTTACGCCCACTGT
Source organism: Kangiella aquimarina DSM 16071 (assembly GCF_000374105.1). Lineage (GTDB taxonomy): Bacteria > Pseudomonadota > Gammaproteobacteria > Enterobacterales > Kangiellaceae > Kangiella > Kangiella aquimarina. Next base: position 722,430 of record NZ_KB893650.1, on the reverse strand, counting down.
GCGCCAAAAACTTGATGCCAACCTTGCCTGAGCGCGAGGGATGGGTAGACCGTGATCAACTTTACGATTTCTCAGGCCGAAGCCGTAAACCTCAGTTTGAGCTGGCTAAAAAGTTTGGCTTTGATGACTTTGCCCAACCTGCCGGTGGCTGCTGTTTCTTAACTGATGCAAATTACTCAGCCAAACTTGCTGACTTATGGGAGGCTCGTGGTGAAAGGCGCTATGAACTTGATGACATTATGCTATTGAAAGTTGGACGCCACATACGGCCTAAACCTAACTTCAAATTGATTGTGAGCCGCGAAGAAGGTGAAAACAACTTCCTAAAAGGTTACAAGAAACAGTTCACCAGTATCCATACAGTCAGCCATGGCGGTCCTTTAACTTTACTGGATGGGGCATTCGATAAAGACGACATAAAGCTTGCAGCACAAATTGTTGCCCGTTACTCAGGTGGTAAAAGCGCAGATGCAGTTACCGTACAAATCGAAAACTATAATGGCACCTCTTATGTGATGGACGTTCCACCAATGCCTGCGCATGAAGTGAAAGAGGAATGGCATGTATGAGTAACAAACACACTTTAGACTGCTCGAACCTTCTGTGCCCGATGCCCGTAATTCGCACCCAGAATGCACTCAAAGAGTTAAACGAAGGTGACACACTTGAGGTTATATGTACTGACCCTGGTACATTAAGTGACATTCCCACTTGGTGTCGTATTAACCAGCAGGAAGTCTTATCCACGGAAGAGATTGATAATCAAATTATTTTCACCATAAAAAAAACCGCTATTTAGCGGTTTTTTATTTCACCTGAATATTTAAACCATGCGTTGAATGCTACTGTTATTCTTTCTCGCGTTCCAAAGTACGGCTTTACTTCATGCAATAGCCAAGATGGAAACATAATTAACTGTCCCGGTTTAAGTTTAAATTGCAAATTTCCCCTAGAGTACTGACTGGATAGATTTGAGCAAGACATATCAACGTATGAGGTAGTAGCCATGTTGGGAGATAAAAAGCTTAATAATCCTGACCCAATCGACTCATCATCCTGATCCCCTTCATCAACACAATAAACACCGGACCAAGCAGAATTAGCATGGTTATGAACACCAAAAAAACCACCTTTTTTTGTAACATGAAACCAGCTTGAGCTAGCCATATGAAGCTTTTCTAGCGTCTTCAAATCATAGTTATTTAGTTTACCAATAGCCTGGTAGAGACTTGCCCAGCAAAAATCTCTTAAACTTGAAATTTCAGGATTATTCCAAGAAAATAAATCAAACCTACTTTCAAATACGTTTTCATTTTTCTGTACATACTCTTCTTTATTACCGAATTTTTCTTTTTCTTTTTCAGCCTTTAGAAATATTTGCCTCAATTTTGGATTAAGTTGCTCATGATTTGAGTATGTAGCTTCAATAATTGGTACTGAGAAAACTGGCTGTATATTTAATTTATCAATCATTTTTCTATTCTCACTTATGTTTTTTTAGTGTTAACCCCCAGGCAAGGACTTGCCCTTTTTCTTGTAAGGTAATCAACTCTTCTTTCTCTAGTTTAGAATCATTACAAATTTTAATAAGCTCATTTAGCTCACTTTCTGTTTTTGCTGCTAACAGTAAGTTTTCTAACCTCTTCCTATTATGCCTTAGCTCCTCCCATAAATTTTCAAGTATCTCTTTTCCCTCTTTGATACCACTACTTTTTGCAGTGTTAAAGCTAAGCATAATACAATCTAAGCATTCAAATATTATGTCTGGACATTTACTTTTTGACGCTATAACTTTTGCTTCTTCAACTTGGCTATTAAACTCAGCTCTTATTATATTTGCTGTTTCATTATTGCTAACTTTTTTCACATTATGTGGATTTTTTAGCATTGCCATAAACTTCAGAAGTTTACCGCTACTATCTCTTATGCCCTTGTTGCTTAATAACCAGTTAATGTGAGTAATTTCTTCATGGCTATTTTTAACTATTATAGAGTCAGAGTTATGTACTACCGAGTAGATTTTACCTCCCGGCTTCAATACTCTTGAGGCCTCTTTTAAACTTTCGGATAGATCGCTGTATTCAAGTCCAAACTGACTTGTAATTATATCAAAGGTGTTATCTTTAATTGGTAAATTAGCAATATTAATATTAGGTATAAACTCAACCTTTTCTCTGATAGTACTCGGAAATGATTCAATCCACTTTGGATTTATTCCCGCTATATCTACCCCAACAATTTTTTCAGCATCTGTTATATCCTTATTATCCAGCAATAGAGAAATTAAACCTCCATTTCCTGTACATAAGTCTAATAATGATAAGCTGTCTAAACTTTGAATTTTTCCATTCCAGAATTGGAGAATAGAACCTTGGTAATTGCCAAACTCAGTATCATAGCCGCATGAATTTAGTATTCCTTTTTCCCAATAGGACGTCCAATGTGTTTGTTTATCTGTTTCTTTATTATTTTTCACGTTTACCTCTACTATAAAAAAAGGGCGCATACACGCCCTTTTTTATACCTAAGATAAGAGTCTATCTTAGAATCTTTGCGTATAACGTAAGTATACGATACGACCATAGCCATCATACAAGCCAAAGTCATAACCACGACCACCACCTTCATAAGGATCTAATACTGGATCCTCGTCAGTGATGTTATTAGCACCTAGAGAAATCATACCATCCCAAGGAGTATTGTAGTTAACTTGTAGATCGTGTGTAGTCCAACTAGGATTTTGAAGTCTTACAGTTGTATCATAACTTACATCTGGTATACATGATGGATCTGAGAAGTCTTCACAGAATGTGCCGTTGGTAGATTTAGTTTCAGCAATATGGTTGATATTCCAAACCACACCGAAGTCACCAATAGACCAAACGTTGCTTAAGTTAGCACGCATATCTGGAACACCTGGCAAACCTACGAAGTCTTCACCATTTAACTCATACTTCTCAACATAACCAACTTGTAGGTTAGTGCTAAGTACGCCTGCGCCACCCATGTCGTAACGATGCTTCACGTTGAAATCAAGACCTGAAGTTTCGATTTCGCCACGGTTAATGAAACCACGCTGTACGAATAAAATTGGGTTAATCTCTTCACCTGGCTCGATTGTTCCGTTGCCGTCAACATCGTATGGTACTGTTTGGAAAGCAGCACCTAAACCAAGAGAAGCATCACCTGGAGTAGCTGTCGCTGGAAGCTCAGATACACCATTAGGACATGGAGCCAAGCCTCTCAAACAAGCAACGATTTCACCTGTACCAATTGCAGAGATTTGGTCTTCAAGCTGAATGTTGTAGTAATCAACAGACATTGACAAGTCATCAGTTGCCTGCCATACAACACCGAAACCAAACTGATCTGAATTTTCTGCACCCAAGTTAGGGTTTGCAAGAACGTATGCGTCAGTTTGAGTTTGACAGCTGATAGAACCACTCAAGAACAAACATGTCTCTGGGTCAGTTGTACCGTCAGCAGAGAAAGCAGGCTGAGCAGTTAAGATATCCAATGATGGAGCACGGAAACCTTCACCCCAAGATGCACGCATTGTTACATCGTCTGTTGGTTGGAAACGTACAGATACTTTAGGTGCAAAGTTATCACCGAAGTCACTGTAGTCATCATAACGGCCAGCTACGTTAACTTCCAAGTTGTCTAGAACAGGCAACAAAGTTTCGAAATAAACAGCTGTTACGTCACGACCACCACCAGCAGAGTTACCAGCAGAACCACCGATCACACCACCTTCAGACAATGAGTCATACTGATCTTCGTATTTCTCTTTACGATACTCGCCACCCACTAGCATACGAGCAGCGCCACCGTCCATGTCAAACAAGTCAAATTGACTGTTTACATAAACTTCATCAATGATAGAGCTTGACTCACGGTTAATAGTAGCTTTCAAACCGTTAAGAACGCTGTCTGGGTTACCAGCTGGGTCTAAGATATCATATGAACCATCAGCAATCGCTTGGTTCATCAAAGGAGTTACTACATAGTTACGACCAAACTCGTCATATTTGTAGTCATTACGACGGATACCGAATTCCATCTCAACTGCATCAGTTACGAAGCCTTCAAAGCCCCACTCAACTGCATACATATTTTGATCAGTATTAGTATCACGAGTACCTGTACCTAAACTACGGTGACGTAAAAGAACGTCTTCACCAACATAGTTGTTTGGTGATGAAGCTGGTACAAACACGATTAGAGGAGTTGGAGCGTAACGACCAAATGACTTAACACGTGAGTTAGTCGCGTTGAAGAAAGTACTCCAGTCATCGTTAATTTGGTACTGTGCGCGACCGAAAATTGAATGATTTTCTAATTCAGCTTCATCTGCAGCCAATGCCGTGAAGTCATAGAAACAAAGATTTTGGCCTGGGATAGTAAACATGCCTACAGAGTCACAACCTTCGCCATTTGGAGTCCAGTTTTGAACACCGCTTAAGCCAGTGAATGCAGTTGTAGTTGCAAGTGACTGGTAGTTGTTACCATAAGATGAAATACCGCCTGAAGACCACTCACGGTCACGTTGGAATACGATTTCGCGGCTATTCCAAGAAGCACCTAGGTATGCAGAGCCTCTGTCACCTGAAGCACCAAAGATGATTGAACCTTCATCAGTAGAACCACCTTCACGGCTTGGCTCAGATGCACCAATACGGAATTCTACGCCATCGAAATCTTTACGAGTGATGATGTTTACAACACCACCGATTGCGTCTGTACCATAAATCGCAGAAGCACCATCTGAAAGAATTTCAATTCTCTCTACTGCTGCCAATGGGATGCTGTTCAAATCTTGAGCTGAACCTACTTGAGGAGCAACTGGGCCACGACGACCATCGATCAAAATCAAAGAACGACCGCCACCTAAACCACGTAAGCTCAATTCAGCAAAAGATTGCGCTGAGCTACCAGATTGTGGACGGAATGAACCGAAAGAGTTGAAAGTTGTGTTACGTAAGAAGTCTGCAACAGATACGTCACCACTCATGTCTAAATCTTCACGAGAGATAACTGTTACTGGCAAAGCACCTTCAACGTCAGTTCTTTTTAAACGTGAACCTGTTACAACAACCGTTTCAGCTTCTTCTGCTTCTTCTTCAGCAGCGAAACTAGCTGGAGCTGCAACAGCCATTGAAGCTGCAAAGCCGCTATATAAAGCGTACTTTACTGCTTTAGCTATCATTGTCTTGTTAGTCATAAAATCCTACCTATAGATAAGTTGGTAAATTTTCTTTCTTTTTGCCCAAAACTGTATTTTATCGCGCCACAATAAAGTACCACGGCCAAACACAGCCTTGGAGAATGTTATAGTTATCATAATTTTCTATGGTCGGTCAACAAGTTTTGCATTTAAGTGACTATTGGTTATAGGTGATTTTTCCTATACGTAGTTTAGTCTGTAGCTTGATATAGCCTCATAAAAAATATTTTGCTTTGTACTTTTTTTAACCAGCAGAATATAAATTTTCTCGAGTCTATCTTTGATAATAGAAAATGCTTCCTCCAGAAAGTCCGCACGCACCATTTTGGTGCATTGTTATGTAGGGTTCCCCCTGTTTTAAATAGTCTTAATTTTATGACCTGATTATAATAGCCACCATCAAATTCCTTTTGACTCACTGGAGCAATACTAATGTCAGTTGAAAACGTTCTTAAAATGATTGAAGAAATGGATGTTAAATTTGTTGACCTTCGCTTTACCGATACTAAAGGTAAAGAGCAACACGTTACCATTCCTGCGCGCCTTGTTGACGAAGAAATGTTAACAGAGGGTAAGATGTTTGACGGTTCTTCAATCGCTGGTTGGAAAGGCATTAATGAATCAGACATGGTCCTTATGCCAGATGCAGAGTCTGCTGTTATGGATCCTTTCTTCGAAGATGCAACTCTTAACTTGCGTTGCGATATTTTAGAGCCATCAACGATGACTGGTTATGATAGAGACCCTCGTTCGGTAGCTCGTCGTGCTGAAGAATATTTAAAGTCTACAGGCGTAGCAGATACAGCATTCTTTGGTCCTGAACCAGAGTTTTTCATGTTTGAAGACGTGCGTTTTAAAACCGACATGAGCGGTTCATTCGTAAAGATCGATGACCCTGAAGCAGCATGGAATTCTGACAAATCATACGAAGGCGGTAACTATGCTCACCGTCCTCGCGTAAAAGGCGGTTACTTCCCAGTTCCTCCTGTTGATTCATCACAAGATATTCGCTCACAAATGTGTCTTGTTATGGAGCAGATGGGTTTGCGTATTGAAGCTCACCACCACGAAGTTGCAACCGGTGGTCAGAATGAGATTGCCACTGAATTTAACACGCTTATGAAGAAAGCGGATGAAGTTCAAATCTTAAAATATGTTATTCATAACGTCGCTCATGCTTATGGCAAAACCGCGACATTCATGCCAAAACCAATCGTTGGCGATAATGGTACTGGTATGCATGTTCACATGTCTCTTGCAAAAGATGGTAAAAATCTTTTCGCTGGTGATAAATATGCAGGTCTTTCTGCAGAAGCCTTGTATTACATCGGCGGCATCATCAAACATGCACGCGCATTGAATGCTTTGACTAACCCGTCAACAAATTCATATAAACGTCTAGTGCCTGGTTTTGAAGCTCCAGTAATGCTTGCATACTCCGCTAAAAACCGTTCTGCTTCAATTCGTATTCCGCATGTCAGTAGCGCAAAAGCTCGTCGTATCGAAGTGCGTTTCCCAGACCCAATGGCGAATCCATACTTGGCATTTGCTGCATTGATGATGGCTGGTCTTGACGGAATCCAAAACAAAATCCATCCTGGCGATGCAATGGATAAAGATTTGTATGATTTGCCAGCGGAAGAAGCAAAAGCAATTCCAACTGTTGCCAAGTCTTTAGAGCAGGCTTTAGATGCACTAAATGCTGACCGTGAATTCCTAACTCGTGGCGGTGTTTTCTCTGATGACATGCTTGATGCTTACATTGAACTCAAGCGTGCTGATATTGAGCGTCTAAACATGACAACTCACCCAGTTGAGTTCGACATGTACTACAGCTTGTAATCAGATTAATTTCTGATGCGAAAAAAAGCCCGGCACATGCTGGGCTTTTTTTATTTTTGACAGATGGCACAAGCTGCCTAATACTTTGTCTAATCAGGTAAGTTCATTACAGGGTGATTTTAATGCAAGTTAAAGTTTCATATCTTTTTAAACTGTCACTCCTTTTTGTCACGGCACTATGGTTCACTGGTGCTGATGCCACCGTGTTGTACAAAAAGGTGGATAAAGATGGCAAAGTAACCTATACCGATAAGCCCATAGAAGGTGCCGAAGCGATTACTGTTAAAACCAATCAGAATGTTGTTTCTACACCTCGCATCAGCCCCAGCAAGCAACAGCAGAGTCAAAACGATGATGAAGAGCAAGGGCCAATGTATGAAGTATTTTCAATTGACAGCCCGACCAATGATCAAGGCGTCAGGGCAAACGATGGTTCGGTCAATATCGTGATAGGTATTACACCGCAGATTCAACCCAACCACAGTATTCGATTACATATGGATGGCGTTCAGGTAGGCCAGGATCAGAAAATTCCCTACTTTAATTTAGTCAATGTGGCACGCGGTACTCACGAGCTGGTAGCTATGGTTATCAATGACGAAACACAGGAAATTGTCCAGACCAGCAAGGCAGTGACCTTTCATGTCTTACGGGCTTCAGTCCTGAACCGATAGTACTCGACTTCAACTAAGCTCAGTAACGCACCGTTTTGGTGCGTTATTCATTTTAAGCTGTTATAATCCGTTTTTTTCCAGCCCAGCCATCTATGAATACCAAAGCACTGCTCGACCAGCTCTCTACCGCAGTCATGCTGTTTGATACTCATGGTCGCTTTGCCTATTTGAACCAAACCGCAGAAAGCGCATTACGGACCACCTCCAAGGTTCTGCTCGGGCAACGCTATAGTTTTTTTATCGCCAGCGATAGCCTCCCTCTCCGCGAACTATTAAAAACACTTAAGGACAATGGCAGTTTTGCTCAGGATGATTTAAGGCTGGAGTTGCTCAATGGCCGCAACATTATTGCCAACTTTACCGGTCACTGGATCCATCTTGATAAGCCTTACCTGATGGTCGAGTGGCAGGACAGACAGAGCATAAAGCGCTATCAACATGAGCTTGGGATACTGCAACAAAACCAAATCAATAATAAATTGTTGGCCCAACTAGCCCATGAAGTCAAAAATCCTCTCAGCGGTATCGCCGGTGCTGCTCAACTTCTGGCGCTTGAGCTTCCAGAAGAACAGAAAGAATTTACCGATATTATTCAGCACGAAATTGAGCGGCTTTCCAAACTGGTAGATCGAATGTTACTGGGTGGCAAAAAAGCCAGCAAAGTACTAACTAATATTCATGAAGTCACTGAACAGGTTTACGACTTCTGCAGCATTAATCTACCGGAAAATATTCAACTAAAAAAAGATTATGATCCCAGTCTGCCAGAACTTACGATCGCGCCAGAGTCTGTTTATCAGGCACTGTTGAATGTAGTCCAGAATGCTATTGAAGCGTGTGCGGTTCAAAAACAGGCGAACATTGTTATAAAAACCCGCGCGTTACCTCGTCACAGTATTGGCATAAAACAATACCCGCTTACCCTTCGAATTGATGTCATAGATGATGGTCCAGGAATTGACCCTGCACTACAACCCAATGTCTTTGTGCCCCTCATCAGTGGGAAACAGAGTAGTGGATTGGGACTGGGAATTGCTCAAAGTCTGATTCAGCAGCAAAGCGGCATTATAGAATTTATTAGCGACGCTACAGGTACAACTTTTTCTATTTACCTGCCCGTAGTCAATCATGATAGCGAGGTTGAACAGCAATGACCGAGCAGCCAACTATTCTGGTGGTAGATGATGATAGTTCAATTCGCTGGGTGCTAGCACGCGCGCTAAACAACGCAGAGTTTAAAGTCATCTCCTGCGATAACGGCGCTGAAGGTTTGGAGCTAGTCAGAACTCACAGTCCCAATATTGTAATCACTGACATTCAAATGGCGGGAATGAGTGGTCTTGAGTTACTCGAAAAACTTAATCAATCAAACCCAAATCTGCCGGTAATTATGATCACTGCCTATGCTGATACGGATATTGGAAGCCAAACCCACGAACTGGGTGCTTTCGATTATTTACCTAAACCATTCAACATTAATCAGGTCATCGACATCTGTCGCAAGGCTCTCGATAGCCAACTCCCCAATACGCATCTGCCTGCCTGGCAGCAGCAGATCCACAAGGCCATAGAACAGCACTACCATCAGGGGCAGACAGATATACTGCAACAAATTCAGGATGATTTTGAGCGCTTTATCGTAGACAATGCCTTGCGGCTAACTCAGGGACACAAACAAAAAGCCGCAAAGCTCCTTGGCTGGGGGCGCAACACACTGACCCGTAAACTACAAAACTGGCAACAGCAGGACGACGAGTAAATGTACCATATCGTTTTATTTGAACCTGAAATTCCACCAAATACCGGCAATATTATCCGCTTATGCGCCAATACCGGTTTTCAGCTTCACTTAATCAAACCACTTGGGTTTGAAATAGATGACAAGCGAATGCGTCGAGCAGGGTTAGATTACCATGAATGGGCACAGGTCAAAATTCATGACAACTACCAGGCATTTCTAGACAATGAACAACCGGAACGGCTATTTGGGCTTAGCACCAAAGCAAAAAACTATTTTCATCAAGTTGAGTTTCAGGATGGTGATTACTTAATGTTTGGTCCAGAAACCAGAGGACTACCCGATCATATCCTTGAGGATATGGGAGAACACCTGCTAAGAATCCCTATGCGCCCTGACAGCCGCAGTCTGAACCTTTCTAATACGGTAGCTATAGTAACTTACGAAGTATTGCGACAGGAGCAGTTTGAAGGCTTTCTGTAATCCTTATGGATTAACGATTACTTCAAGCCTTCTGATTTAAGATCGCGCGTTAACAGTTCGTGGGCTGCCTGACGGGCATCAACACCTTCATAAATGATGCGATAGATGGCATCGCTAATGGGCATTTCAACATTGAGTCGCTCCGCGAGCATTTTAACTTCTTTGGCATTACGGACACCTTCGACGACCTGTCCAATGGCATGTTCCGCTTCCTCACGACTGGCGCCTTTACCTAAAGCCAAACCAAATCGGCGGTTGCGTGACTGGTTATCGGTGCAGGTCAATACCAGATCACCCATTCCGGCCATGCCATTGAAGGTTTCCTGCTTACCGCCTGCGGCAACGCCTAAGCGAGTCATTTCAACCAGTCCACGGGTAATCAAAGCGGTTCGAGCATTGGCACCATAGCCTAAGCCATCAGCAATCCCAGCACCTATGGCCACAACGTTTTTTACAGCGCCACCGACCTGCACACCAACAATATCATCGCTGGTATAAACTCGGAAACGTTCATTATGCAGTGCTAAGGCTAGCTGCTCGGCAAACTCATCATTATTGGCTGCTAAAGTAATGGCGGTTGGCATACCGATAGCCATCTCTTTGGCAAAAGTCGGTCCGGATAAGATGGCATGAGGCATATCACTGCCCAAAATGCTTTTAAGCACATTGCCAAGCAAATCACCACTCTCGGGATCCAGCCCTTTACTGGCCCAGACTAACCGACTACTTTTATCAACATAGGGTTTTACAAGATGTAGCGTATCGCGAAATGCATGGCTTGGAACTGCCACTAGAATTATCGGATGATCCGCAAGTGCGGATTCAACATTATCAGTAACAGATAGGTTCTCGGGGAAAGCTACATCTGGAAGATATTTAGAATTGTTTCTGGCCTGCTGCATTTCAGCAACATGCTCAGCATTACGAGCCCATAATTGAACACGATGACCATTACGGGCCAGTAAAACTGCCAATGCGGTTCCATAAGAACCAGCCCCTAGAACCGCAAAGGAAAGTGGTGCAGACATTAAGCGTTCGCTTCGCCTTGTTCAGCCTGCTGCTGTTGTGCTTTTTGCATAGCTTGATCGAACAAAGTGTTAAAGTTTATAGGCTGTAATACAAAACGAGGGAAACCGCCACGAGCAATGATTTCTGAGATAGCCTCACGAACATAAGGAAGTAATTGATCACAACAGAAGGTTCTCAACAAACGATTTTTTGTTGCATCGTCTACGCCTTTTATTGCAAATACTCCACCATATTTAACTTCAGCAATATAAATGGTTTTATCATCCATCTTGGCTGTAACAGTAACCTGTAGCTCAGTTTCATAACTGTCATTTCCTAACTCTTTTGCTCTGTTATTTAAGTTAACATCAACGCTAGGTTTAAACTGTTCTAAGAAAATTTCAGGTGAATTAGGAGCTTCAAATGAAACATCCTTAGCGTAAATAGTTTGAACACCTATTTGAACACCCTCAGGAGACTCTACCTGTTGCTCATTAGTTTCTACTTTCTGATCTTGCTCTGCCATAATCTTCTCTCTTAACTTTTACTCTTACTAATTATTGTCTTGCAATAGTGGCAATAACTCACCCTTGCGGTGTAATGCATACAGGTCATCACAACCACCTATTGCTCGTTCATTGATAATAATTTGAGGAACTGTATAGCCACCGGTTAATGATTCCATGTGAGCTCTTAACTCTTGGTCACCGTCGACAGGAATCTCTTTATAATCAACCTGAAGTTCATCTAATAACGCTTTCGCTCTGACGCAGAATGGGCAGTAGCGCGTAGTGTAAATGGTTACTTGTGACATTATAGTTCTCAAATATTGTCGGATGTTTTAGCTTAGCCTTTCGCTAAAGGCAAGTTTTCTGTAGTCCAGGACTGGATTCCACCTTTCAGTTTATGGACATCGGTGAAACCGTGCTTTCTGAGTTGCATCGCGGCATTACCCGCCTGCACACCTGCGTTACAGACCATTATGATGGGGACCTCTTTATGTTTTTCAAGGTCCTTGATTCGATCCTTCAGCTTACCGAAAGGAATATTGATTGAGCCTGGAATATGCCCTTTGTTGTAATCCGCTATCGCGCGTAGGTCAACCACCACTGCATTTTGCTTATTGACCATCTGGGTCATCACTAATGGAGTCAATGACTTAGAGCCGCTGGTTGCGGTCTTGATCAAACTGATTATTATCAATAGGGTAAATGCCAGCCAGGCAGTACCTAAAATAGGATGATTGCCGTAAAACTCAAGTAGTTGTTGCATCTGCTGATAAGCCTTTGGATTTCACAAAATAGAGACAGCGCATTATACACAAAACAGCGCCAAGGCCTAGAGTGTGTTGACTTTCAGGAACAAAATATCCACGCCTTAAAAGCCCATAAGGAGGCCGTAGCCTCCTTATAATAATCACAATACTAAGGACTAAGCCTGAGTATTGGCAGCATCAGAGGTAACCGGCTCGACTTTGAGGGTAGCTCCCTCAAAACCAACCACCTTTACCTTGTGGCCTTCGGGCAGTTCTGGACCTTCCACGCGCCAATAGGTGTCCCCAACTCTAACCTTACCGACCCCATTTTCAATAGCATTACTCAGGTTGAATTCGCGCCCAACCAAAGACTTACTGCGCTGATTGAGTGAGCCACTATCATCATCCTGGTCTAGTTTGTGCTTCTTCGCATAGGACTTCCATATAACAAGGCTTGCTACTGACAATATAGAAAATACCAACCATTGCATTTCTGGTGGCATCAGACCCGGGAATATCAGCTGTAATACGCCAACCACCAAAGCGCCAACACCAAACCACAGCAAAATGGCTCCTGGTGCAAACATTTCCAGAATAAGAAGCACCAGTCCAAATACTAGCCAGTGCCAATATTCAATTTGTAGAAAAAACTCCATAATTACCCCTTACTCTGACCAAATGACTCTTTGGCAATTTCAGCAATACCGGCAACCGATCCAATTACCGACGATGCTTCGAGTGGCAACATCAACAACTTCTGGTTATCTGCCGTCGCAATTTGCGCTAAGGCATCGACATATTTCTGTGCCACAAAGTAATTAATCGCCTGCACGTTACCTTCGGCTATCGCTTTCGATACCATCTGCGTCGCATTAGCCTCAGCTTCAGCCTGACGCTCGCGCGCTTCCGCTTCACGGAATGCGGCTTCTTTTTCACCTTCTGCTTTTAAGATAGATGATTGCTTCATACCTTCCGCCGTTAGAATTTCAGACTGTTTTGTACCTTCTGCCTCAAGAATCTTGGCACGCTTTAAACGCTCAGCCTTCATCTGCTGCGCCATCGCATCAACCAAGTCGCGTGGCGGTAGGATGTCCTTGATCTCTATACGAGTAACCTTAACCCCCCAAGGGTTAGTCGCTTCATCAACAATGGTCAAAATGCGCGCATTGATTTCATCTCGCTTAGACAGCATCCAGTCCAGATCCATACTGCCCAATACGGTACGGATATTGGTCTGAACCAGATTTTGCATCGCTCTATGCAACTGGTTCACTTCATAGGTCGCTTTAATCGGATCGATCACCTGGAAAAAACATACTGCATCGATAGTAACCGTAGCGTTATCCTGTGAAATAACCTGCTGTGCAGGGATATCCAGCACCTGCTCTTTCATATTTACCTTGGCCGCAACCTGGTCAAATACGGGTATAATAATATGGAGTCCAGGGGTCAGTACTTTACGGAACTTACCAAAGCGCTCAACTGTATATTCAAAACCCTGGTTAACGGTTTTAATCCCTGAAAATAGTAGAAAAACTACAAAAACAACTAACACGATTATAATTATTAGGCCTGCATCCATTAATTCATCCTCTTTGTTTATTGGAATAATTCAGTCAATAACTATAGGTAGTTTTTCACAATTAAATCAATTGTTTTTATGTAATTAAATTTATCTTCAAGCCTCTGGCTGGCTTAGAATCAAGGCAAAAGGTACAATAGCGCCAACTTTTAGCAAGCTGATTCAAGAATCCATGAGTAACACGCCTAAACCAATGGCCTTAATCATCCTTGATGGTTGGGGTTACAGTGAAGATCCGACCGATAATGCCATCATGGCTGCGCATACCCCTAACTGGGATAAATACTGGCAGCAATACAGCCACACGCTTATTTCCGGTTCTGGTACTGACGTCGGCCTGCCAGACGGTCAAATGGGTAACTCAGAAGTTGGCCATTTAAACCTGGGAGCTGGTCGTGTGGTCTATCAGGATTACACCCGCATCAGTAAGGCCATAGTTGACGGTGACTTCTTTGAAAATCAGGCGTTAGTTACAGCCATAGATAAAGCTGTAGCCCAAAACAAGGCGGTTCACTTGATGGGATTGCTCTCACCGGGTGGCGTGCATAGCCACGAAGAGCATTTTCATGCCGCTCTTAAGCTTTGTCATCAGCGTGGTGCTAAGAAAGTTTATATTCATGCCTTCCTTGATGGACGCGATATGCCGCCGAGAAGTGCAGAAGCCAGCCTCAAGCTGATGCAGCAGGTTTGCGAGCAACAAGGCATTGGACGCATTGCCAGTATTATTGGTCGTTATTACGCAATGGATCGCGACAACCGCTGGGAACGTATTGAAGAAGCCTATCAAATGCTGACCGAAGGCAAAGCCGCTTATCAAGCAGATGATGCGGTTTCCGCTTTGCAGGCTGCCTATGCGCGCGATGAAAATGATGAGTTCGTCAAAGCCACCACCATTGGTGAACCAGCCATTATAGGTGATGGCGACTCGGTAATTTTTATGAACTACCGTGCCGATCGTGCACGCCAGTTAAGCAAGACATTTGTGAGCGATGACTTTGATGGCTTCACACGCCAGGCTCGCCCACAACTTTCAGACTTCGTCATGCTCACTGAATACGCATCAGACATTCCTGCCAGCGTCGCCTATCCACCAATCGGCATGACCAATGTGCTCGGTGAACATTTGATGAAACTTGGCAAGAAACAATTGCGCATCGCGGAAACAGAAAAGTATGCTCACGTTACTTTTTTCTTTAATGGTGGCCGCGAACACCCCTTTACTGGCGAAGACCGTAAGTTAATACCATCTCCTCAGGTCGCAACATACGATCTGCAACCTGAAATGAACGCAGCAATGGTTACCGACCATCTTGTGGATGTTATAGAAAATCAAACCTATGATGTCATCATCTGTAACTTTGCTAACCCGGATATGGTGGGCCATACTGGAAATTTTGAGGCCACTGTAAAAGCGATTGAAGCACTTGATGTGTGTATTGGCCGCATCGTAAGAGCTCTTGAAAAAGTCGGTGGTGAAGCCTTGATAACTGCTGACCATGGCAACGCTGAAAAGATGGCTGATGCCTCTACCGGCCAGGCGCACACCGCCCACACCAGTGAGCCTGTACCACTTCTTTATATTGGTCGCAAAGCCAGCATCAAAATCAATGACGGAGTTTTGTCAGATCTCGCTCCTACCATGTTAAGCTTAATGAGTTTACCGATACCTGAAGAAATGACGGGGCGTCCAATCTTTGAAGTTAACTGATTTATTGTTTTTATCTTCACTCAAGCAAGTACCACAGTTTACCCTGTTGGTGCTTGCTCTTTTGCTTTCCCCTTTCGCTCATTCTGCTCAAGATCAGCAACAGGCAGAGCAGGAACTCCAAGAATTGAAGCAGGTCATTAACCAGCTCCAGAAGCAGCTGGCGGAAAATCGTAGCCAACAAACCGATACCGAAAAAGCCATTCAGGCGATAGATGTTAAGTTATCTGCTGTCAGTAAAGAGCTGCGCGAAACTCAGTTAAAAATTAGCAATAACAAAAAAGAACTTAACCAGCTTCAAAAGCAGAAAACTGAAAAAAACATTCTAAAGGAAAAGCAGAGAAAACAATTATCATCCCAACTGCGAAGTGCTTATATTGCAGGGCAAGAAGAATACATTAAGTTACTGCTCAACCAGGAAGACCCGGCAAAAATTTCCCGCATGCTGCAATACTACCGCTATCTTAATCAAGCACGTATACGAGATATCGACGCTTTACAGAAAACCCTTGAAGAGCTGCAACAAGTCGAAGAGAAAATCAATGCAACAACCTTGCAGTTAACCGAACTTGAGGCACAGCAAAAGCAACAGGTAGACCAGCAGTTATCGTTAAAGTCACAACAGACTCAAGCTCTGCAAGATCTCAAGAAAGAATATCAGAATCAGAACTCCCGGTTGGCTCAATTAAGAAAAGACGAACAGGAATTGCAGGCAATTATTTCGTCGTTACAAAAGACCCTCGAAGAGTTTGCTCCAAAGCAATCACTCAAAGGCCTGGCTCAATATAAAAACAAATTAAACTGGCCAGTTAAAGGTACCATTCAGCACCGGTTTGGCAGTAACAAGTTTGCCAATAAAGTAAAATGGAATGGTATCGTAATTAATGCGGAATCCGGAAAAAACGTGCAGGCTATACATAATGGGCAGGTGGTCTTTGCCGATTGGTTGCGCGGGTTTGGACTAATGGTTATTATCGATCATGGTCAGGGTTATCTGTCGCTCTACGGGCAAAACGAAAGTCTGCTTAAATCAACGGGGGATTGGGTTGAAGCGGGTGAGCCGGTTGCTACGGTAGGTAGAAGTGGCGGTACCACTGAGCCAGGACTATATTTTGAAATTCGCTATAAAGGCAAACCACAAAATCCAGTGAACTGGATCAAATAAATTACACCACAGGAATTGAGGGAACTGTATGAAGCGCATTGTTTTAGGTTGCATAATAATGCTGATGCTGCCAAAGGCCGCTCTGGCAGAACACCCTCATGAAAACCCTGAGCTTCAAAAGCCTCAACCTGAATCGTCAATCGAGACCCTACCACTTGATGAGCTGGCGGCATTAGCTGACGTCTACGCTGAAATAAAAAAGTCCTACGTTCACGAGCTAACTGATAAAGAAATTCTTGATGGTGCAATCAGGGGGATGCTGTATAACCTTGATCCTTATTCCAGCTACCTCAATGCTGATGAATTTGCCCAGCTAGAAGAAACAGCTACTGGAGATTACGCTGGCATTGGCATTGAAGCACTTCATCTGGAGGATGGAATAAAAGTCATGGCCGTGGTGGCAGACTCTCCAGCCAAAGCAGCCGGCCTGCAAGTCAATGATTTGATCACTGCTATTGGTGATGTCTCTGCAAAAGGACTTTCAGATGTTGAGGGCTCAGATTTAATGCGTGGACCGCCTGGTAGCAAAGTAACTCTCACGGTCATTAAAGCAGTTAACAATAAAACTGAAACCATTACCATTACTCGTCAAATCATCCACACCACCAGTGTCAGATATGAATTACTGGAAAAAGGAATTGGCTATGCTCATATTAACGAATTCCAGATACGGACGGCCAACGACCTGAGCAAAGCCATAAGCGCGATGGAAAAACAAAATAAAACGCCACTGGCAGGTTTTATCCTTGATTTGCGTAATAACCCCGGTGGCCTGCTGGATGGTGCAATTGAAGTTAGCGATCTTTTCTTAAATGAAGGCATCATCGTTTCCACAAAAGGGCGCCTACCTGAAGGTAACGACTCTTATACAGCGACTTCTGGAGATATCCTGGGTGGCAAGCCAATGGTCGTCCTTGTCAATGGAAGTTCAGCCTCTGCCTCAGAAATTGTTGCCGGAGCCTTACAGGATCATCACCGTGGTTTCATTTTCGGCACCCAGTCCTACGGAAAGGCCATGGTCCAGACTATCCTTCCTATCCATGGTGGCAATGCAGTTAAGCTAACCACTGCCCTTTACTACACTCCATCTGGCAAATCGATACAGGGAGCAGGCATCACTCCAGACACCCTTGTTGAATTTGAAACCCTTGATGCGTCTGAAAATGGCCGCTTAGCAACCCGCGCAGGAGAAGTTCTAAATGATTATCAAAAAGATAATCAGGTAATGGCTGCATTAAATCACCTATTAGCTACCAAGTCGTCAGATACTCCATAGCAAGAATGAGACTCAAGTTCTAACCATTTGTTTTGTCTGGATAATTTATCTATATTCCACTGTTTTGTATCAATTTCAACTGCCCACAGGCAACACTGAGATACAGAATAACCATTTACTTAAAACGCTGATTTGTTCATATTAGGTAAAGATTAGATTATTTACTATTATCGCTATACCTAGTTTGGAGAAGATCAATGAAGCTTATCCGTGGCATTTTTACCATCGCTGGTTTGGCATTCCTAGTGTCATGCGGCAGCGGTGGCGATGACTCTACACCGCCCTCCTCTGGACCTGTTCCAGAAAAAGTAACAATTTCAGGAACGGCAACCTATGATAATGTTCCTCATAACACCAGTACTAATGGATTAAACTACAACCTAATCAGCCAAGACCCAATACGTGGAGCTACTATCCAGGTATTGCAGGGTAACTCTGTAATTGCTACATCTAAAACTGATAGTAATGGCCAGTATAGTTTTGAACTCAACTCTAATACTGAGGTAAAAATTCGCGTCCGAGCTGAATTGTTACAAACTGGCTCCCCAGGCTGGGATACAACAATTGTCGATAACACTAATAATGGAGCTATCTACGTACTTGATTCCTCTGTCTTTTCAACGGGCAGTAGCAATCAAACCCGTAACCTCAATGCAGCCTCAGGATGGGGGGGCAGCAGCTATACATCGACACGTGCAGCAGCACCATTTCATATTTTAGATCGAGTTTATGAGACGATCATGAAACTTGAGGTCGTCGATAGCTCCATCAATCTACCAGAGCTTAAAATAAATTGGAGCGTAAACAATGTTGCGCAGTCGGGAGATCGTAGCCAAGGTCAGATTGGTACGTCTTTTTACAGCAACGGTGAAATTTTCTTATTAGGTGCAGCCAATAGTGATACTGACGAATATGATGGTCACGTTATCATTCACGAATGGGGACACTATTTTGAAGATAAACTGGCTCGTTCAGATAGCATCGGTGGTTCTCATTCCGGAGGCGATCGTTTGGATATGCGAGTGGCATTTAGCGAAGGGTTTGGGAACGCCTGGTCCGGCATAATCACTGATGACCCTTACTATCGAGATTCCTATGGCTCTCAGCAGGCACAAGGCTTTTCTATTAATGTTGAAAACAATAACGTATCCAACAAGGGTTGGTTTAGTGAAGGCTCCGTTCAGGCAATCCTCTATGATATTTATGATGGACTAAATGACGACACGACAACTTTAGGACTTGGTCCGATTTATGAAGTATTAACTAACGAACAAAAAAATACTGAAGCATTCACCAGTATTTTCAGTTTCATAACCTATTTAAAAGATAATAACCCAGCTCAAGAGGCCCAAGTTAATAGTCTGGTTAGTGGCCAACAGATAGTTACCAACACCGATATTTGGGGCAGTAATGAAACCAATAGTGGTGGCAATAATGCAAACCTGCCCGTCTATGTCACTATCAATCCTGACAATGCTCCTGTACAAGCTTGTACAAATACGACTAATGGTGATGACCGAAATAAACTCGGTAACCATCGATTCTTAAGGCTCAATGTTGCAAGTAGCGGCAGTTACACATTGCGACTCACTCCAGCTGTTGCAAATACTAACGATGTCGATGCCTACATTTATTCTCGTGGTAGTTTGGTTGCGCTCAATCAGGACTTTGGGACAGGTGAAGTAGAAATTACGACAAACTTACAAGCTGGCACATACGTTGCCGATACTTTGGCTTATGACTCAACAGGATCAGACATTGCAGCGGCTTGTTATGATGTTGAACTTATCAGTAATTAATCAATTTTAGGGCACAGATTATGAAAACACTTACCGTATTCTTAAGCACTGCCATTAGCTTGTTGCTAGGCACTGCACCTTTAACTGCTTGCGCCCAACAGAGTGAAGCGCACAAAATGAAGCAAAGCTATCAGAGTCCGGGGAAGCCCGGCTCTAAAACAGCGATTAATTATAAAGTTAGCAAGGAGCGTGTTGCAGTTGGAGAGCCTGTACAGGTTTATCTGACTACCAGTAATATCAAACACGATATTACGGCACGCCTACAAACTACCGATAATTTGATATTATCGAGCGACTCTTTAATGACCTTTAAGTCTGGCACCCAGACTCAACAATCGGAAGAAAAAGTTATAACAGTTATCCCACAAACTGAAGGTATTCATTTGCTAACTATCTATGCTAAAGACTTGTCAGTAGCCTATGAAAAACCCATCGCTATTCAGATTGTAGCTGGTGACAAACCCATCCAGGATTACCTGGAAATTAACGGCACGCTGGAACAGCAGGATGATGGTGAAACAGTGATCTCTATGCCTGCAGAAGAAAAATAGCTTACGTTCAGAAAAAAACAGCGAGATATACTCGCTGTTTTTTTATTGCTTTTTCGCCAAATAATCTTTTAGCAAATATAAAGCAGCAATGCTGCGAGCTTCACTAAACTCTTCTATATCCAGCAAACTATCCATATCACTAATTTTCCACTCGACAACTTCAATTGGCTCAGGCTCATCGCCTTCCAGCTTGCTCGGGAAAAGCTCCTCAGCAACAACAATATCCATCTGATGACCCAAATAGCCTGGAGCAAGACTTACTTTTCGTAGCACATGAAGCTGCTCTGCTGCATAACCAACTTCTTCCTGGAGCTCGCGGTTTGCCGCCTGCTCACTGGTTTCACCCGCATCAATCAATCCTTTGGGGAAAGCCAATTCGTAACGCTCAACTCCGGCAGCATACTCTTTAATGAGTAACATGGTCTCACTATCCAGCAGAGGTACAATCATTACCGCACCATGCTTACCGGCTTTGAGCCGTTCATAAATTCGATAAACACCATTTGAAAACTCCAGCTCCATTTCTTCCACGCCAAAGATTCTTGTCTGTGCAATTAATTTGGTGTTTTTAATTTTGGGTGGTTTACGCATGTCGTATTTATCCAATAATTTCATTGAGTTGATTGATATTTGGAAACTTCATACCATCTTTGACTGGCAATGATAAGTCCGGTTGACTCACTGACAGAACCAGTTTAACTCCTGATTGTTGCGCTACCGTTAAAATCTCTTCTGAGTCATCAACAAACAGGCATTTGTTTAGCGAAACGTTAATTTCCTGCTGCAATCTTTCCCAGAACTCAGGTGATTCCTTAGGTCTTGAAAATTGATGTGAAGAATAAATGTCATCAAAATATTTTGCTATTAAAACACGATCCATTTTAACTGCTAAGGTATCGGGGTGAGCGTTAGTCACCAGAATTAATCGTTTGTTGTGATGTTTAGCTTTATTTAGAAATTCTACTGTGCCTGGGCGAAGAGCAATATTATGGGCGAAATCATACTTATGCTTGATGATATCTATTCCCAATTGCTCGCTCCAAAAATCAGTACAATACCACTGCAGCGTGCCTTTATATTCATGATATAAATCAAATAGCTGTTGCTGAGCTGTTTCAGGATCTATACCAAGTTTTTCTGCATATAGCCTGGGAACCTGTCTTAACCAGAAATCATTATCAAAAGCCAAATCCAGTAAAGTGCCATCCATATCCAGCAGGATAGCTTCCAGATCATCCCATTGTTGCTTTGTTAAGGCAGGCGACCATTCCATTTGATAATAACTCTGTTGTTTTCAATGCGACCCAGCTGAGTCAACCATTGTTTGATGTGCGCAGGTGTATCAGTCTGCGT
Source organism: Kangiella aquimarina DSM 16071 (assembly GCF_000374105.1). Taxonomy (GTDB): domain Bacteria; phylum Pseudomonadota; class Gammaproteobacteria; order Enterobacterales; family Kangiellaceae; genus Kangiella; species Kangiella aquimarina. Next base: position 700,772 of record NZ_KB893650.1, on the reverse strand, counting down.
GCTGAGGTTCAACTGGTATTGTTTATCAAACCCCACTTCTAATGTTCCTTCCAAATCCAGCATTCCCGGATTTTCCGTTATAGTCAGTAATGCTCGTCCTTCATCGGTACGCTCTATCGTGAAGTGAATATCACCTAATTCCAGTACAGAATTGGGATAGCCTACTACTGCATTCTGCCAAACACCTCTAGCGTCAAGCTTTATGATTTCATTGGGCGCAAGCTCAAGTTCATTTATTTCACCAGCAAAGCGACCTGAAAGTTCAGTAATGGGCAATCTGACCCAGTCCAGTATTGCTCCTGCATCCAGTTCGTAATCAGTTTTGTTAATTGATACTTGCTTACTATTCAGTTGAACACTACCGTCAATAAATAGTTGTTGATCGTCTATCTGAATTTCTGAATGGATATTGCCAAGTAATAATGACCAGAAGCCAGTCTGCGCTGAGATATTGTGAATGCTTCTTCCCTGAAAACTAATAGAATCCAAAGTGGCATTCCAGATTGAGCCCGATGGCTGATTTAATGATAACTGGGGTAGCCCCTGGGTAAACCAAGGTAATACTATTCTTGCCGGAGCCATTGCTAATACAAAAATTAATAGCAATAAAAAACCAATAATGAAACTTAAAATCAATTTTTTCATGAAGCTTTTATCAATTTGATCGAAGCATCCACTCTGCCCACTGCATCCTTTTTTGAAACTCTTAAGGTATCAACTACCAACCCACGACCTTGCTCCAACAAAGAAATCCAACGTAGAAGCTGATCAAACTCAACATTATCAAGCCTTAACTGAATTTCTTTATTTCTTTCACGTTCTTCAATTCTGGAAAAGCTCAGTCCGAAACTTTTTGCCGTCTGATTTACCAGCTGGTTTAGAGATATATTGTCATTGGTCACTTTCCCAGGGCCTGCACTTTTTATTGCTGCAACCTGCTTCTCAATTGTTATGGCCTGATTCTCATAATAACTGAGATCATCGTTTAGACTGTTAAAGTAATTCTTTAACGGTAACACCACTAATAAAAAAATCAGCAAGATGGCCAAAGCAACGCCCAGTGCAATCACCATATTTCTCTCACGCTCCTGCAAACCGGAGTACCAAGTTTTTAATGCGCTCATTGTTTTACTCCCACTGAAATCCGTGCAGACCAGGTGCCACCACTCTCCGAAGCATTACGCATCTCAACCTGCATTCCCGTTGCTTCCAACTTATTCTGCGCTGCTGTTAATGTTGAGTAATCACTTGTTTCAACATCAAAGCTTAACTGTGCCATGCTTGATAAGTATTCCAGTTGCGACACTTTTATAGTTTGCGGATCGATTGCCGCTAAAGATTTATCGAGTAATAACATGAAGCTGTTCGCTGACGCTGCGTCACCACCTAATGTGGAGAAGCGATTGGATACCTGTATTAAGCCGGTGTTCACGTCACTAACATTTGGAAAAACTTGCTGGATACTGGTTAAAATCTGCTGCTCGTATTGATTTTTTTGCTGGTTCAAAACAATCATCTGACTGATTAAATATATAAATCCAACCGCTATTAAAGCAATTGCTGCAATGGCCGGCATTTTCCATTGACCTAAATTTACCTGATGTTTTTTCTGTGAAGAAAATTCCTGTTGTAGAAGGTTCAGTAACGAGTAATTAAACTGACTACATAACCACTCAAAACTGTTTTCCACTGGCATTTTTTGTATTGCTAAGCCAGCAATGCCAGCAAGCAGGTTGGTATTTTCATCCGGGCTATAAATCCTGACTGCCTGGGATACGGTTTGGTTTTCTTCAAACTGAGTCTGCAAGTTCCAGCTCATCAGATCGGACAGCATATCAGCTTCGGTAGACCAGTATTCATTGGCTGACTGTCGAACCAAAATTGAATCATCATGCTCCAATACAGACCAGGCATCATCAAACAATGGCAAACAGGAAGCATCAGATACCACATAGTCTGGCTCAATTGATGCATTCTTCAGTCTTTCCAACACGTCTTCGAGATAACTTTTATCAACTACATTCACTGCTACCATGCCACTGGCATTGATGCTACCTAGTGCAAACAGTTGCTGCTCAACATTCTCCAGAACCTGCTCCTCAAGAATATAAGGAACCGCTTTCTCTAGCTGCTTTCGATTACGGGTGGGTGCTTTAACATTAAAACACCTTACACGACTGGCAGGCAGCAGAAGAACAACTTCATTCTGGGCTGCTTGCTCAGCCAGAGCAATCATGTCATCCAGCAATAATTCACCCTGCTCACTGAATTTCGGAACAGACTCCTCATGAGTCATGAGTCCCCACTCTAATGACTCCTCATCACTCTTTAATCGAATAAACAATCGATCTTTCATTGCTAATCTCCAATGTGGCGTGCAACCACCTGAAATTTATTCTCTGACTTCATCAACAAGGATTGCACTTTGGCTCTACCTGATTGAACCATTGCTGTGGCAGTTAGTTGCATATACTGGCTATCAAACACTAATCTCCCACGCCCATCTTTCGACACTTTACCACTGCCCAAGCTCTCGAAAAAGGAGGCTTCGTCATAACCATCCTCTGGCAGCTGTTCCAACGCCTGTCTTACCGTTGCCAGATCAACGTCCTCTAATAAAATCCAAACTAACTCCGCCTGCTCGGGTTTCACTGTATTAACATTGATGGTGCCCTGCTCGGTCGGTAATACGCAAATGTAGTCTTTGATACTGTCATAGATTGCTGCATTAAACCCTTTAACCACCATCAGCTCACTGGTGTGAGCCATAAAAGTATTAGCCGTTCGGTAGGGTTTGGTCAGGCCGGTATAAGTATAGTCTTCTGCACCATCAATTCCCGCAGGCTCCAGGTCATCATCAATCCAGTCACGTACAGCAGCTGCCAGAGCCTGGGGCGAACTTTCGCTTTGTTCTATTAAAGGCTCAATCAGTTTCGCAAATAACTTTTGTCCTGGTAATTGTTCGTCTGTCTGGCCGCCAGTTTCTCCAACAACCTGCAGACCACCACCGCCATTACCACGCTCGCTATCTTCACTTCCTGCCTGAACAACCGGCTCCATGATAATGCTATTTAGATTGAAGCAGCTATGCATGTCTCTAACCGAGCCTTCAAGTTGTCCCATATTCTGTTCAATAGGAAACATCATTGGATTTTGCGCCCATGGCTGGTTGCGATGGACACGCTCCTGGTCGCTTTCTTCAAAGTAATTCTGCAACAAACTTTTGGCGAACTCTTCCGCCCCATACATATATTGATAAGCCCTTGAACTATTGATTATATTGGCGGTTCTTTGGTTATTCATATGCTGATTAGACAGTATATGAATGGCCATAATGCTCAATACCGAGAAAATCACCAGCACCGTAATCAAAGCAATACCGCTTTGTTTGGAGCATTTTATGCTCACTTTTCTGGAAGAAGTTAAGGTATGTAGAGGATTCATCAACGTCTCCCTCTTATATCAGTACCGCCGTCATTGCCCGGCCCTGACTCACCCCCTCGACCATTTTCATCTGCACCTTCGCTTCGTTCATTAGAAGCAAAGTCGGCCATTGGGAACAGTCGATATATTTCACCAAAGTCCTTTAGCTCGATTGTGACTTTTACCGCCTCGGGCATGGTTCCTTTAGTACCACGATCTATAATCCAATCTTCTTTCCAGTTATCGTCTTCAAGAAATTCAACTTTAAACTCAGTAACACCTGTCAACATAACACGTGTTAGCTCCTGTCCATTCTGCGCTGGGTCGACATATATCCAATGATGTCTCAATAGCTCGTCATCCACAAACTCATACTTTAGATGCTGCAGTTCGCTGCGAGATAACTTTGCCGGGTTTCGCCATCCGGCCCGCGTAAACTCCAGGTAACTATTCACGCTACTGCTTTCACCTACTATCAGTGGTGAGGTATCGCCATATTCATCTCGTCTGGTACGTGGTACTAAATAGCGAATATCCTCTTCCAGCTGCCTTACAGCCATCTGTACTTCACGTATTCGCTGAATCTGCTTATCATTCGAGTCGGTTGCGTTCTGCAAAAAAGTGAAAACTTGCAACGCTCCTGCCACAACCACACTGAATACAAACAACGCTACCAGAATCTCAGTAAGCGTAAATGCAGCCTGTTTAGCGTGAATTCGTTTCATTAGCGTTTCTCTGTCTTGCCAACGAAACCAATCATGGAGAAGCTACCTTGCTCTCCTAACAAAATAGTTACCGTCACTCTACGCATATCTTCGTTAGCGGTATTGACTACTTCTTGTTCCCAGCGCCATTCCTGACCTGCGAACTCTACCTCGCCCTGCTTTTTACCGGTTGAAGGCCATTCATCTTCCAGTTGTAATTCTGCTAAATGGTTTTGCGCAATGTAACTGGCCAATGTTCGCTCTTTAGAATTGCCAATAGCGGTCACACTTGCAGCATATAATCCGGTTAACATAGGGGTAATGAAAATAGCAAACACTGCCAGAGCAATTAATAGCTCTAGCAAACTCAAGCCTTTCTGTTTTGTGTGATTTGCTATCATCAATTTCTTTCAACTAACTAAAATGGCTCATTGAGCTCTAAATCCCAATCGTGCCGATAGTGCCCTTCCATTGCAGGTTCAAAATTTATTTCGCCCAAATAATTGCCGGTTATCCGATAAAATTTGGGTTCATCACGATCCAAGCCTATGGTGACTGTAAACTCATTCATCTCACCACTTGAAAGCATGAAAATCTGTGGTGGCTTAATCTCTTTATTCGCATCCTGATCACCATCCTGCTCTTCGACCGATTCGTCATCAGCTTCTGAATTAGCCAGTAGGGCCTCCTGACCTTCTACATTGACATACATTTCAATCGGCTCTTCGAGCTCTACATCCCTTAATAATGTATGCTCCTGTAATGGATTCCAGCGAGTTCCATCGTAGATCAGAAAACTGTATCCATCCTGCTTCACCCTAATGCCAATTTCTACACCGCGCAGGATCGACTCTTCCTGTGCAATTTGCATCAATCCATATAACTGGTGCGCTTTATTCTTAAGTTTTGCAGCATCGTTATCAGAAAATGCGATGACCGCGACAGAAAGCATAATACTGGCAATCGCCAGCGCTATAAGAATTTCAAGCAGGGTAAAACCTGCTTGAATAATTGAGCGGTGAAGTTTTGTCTTACTGATTGTCGCGGTTGAAATTGGCTTCATGTACATTCCAGGGACTGATGTCCATATTTTCGCCTTCACCACCAGGACGGCCGTCTGCGCCTAATGTATACAGATCGTAATCGTGATTACGGCCAGGCTGCATATAAATATATTCACGCTTCCACGGATCGGTTGGAATGGCTCGAGTGCCAAGATAGCCATTTCGTGGGTAATTCTGTGGTACAGGGTTGGTAGTCGGCTTTTCAATTAAAGCGTGTAAGCCCTGTTCGGTAGACGGATAGTAGCCATTGTCCAGTTTGTAATTCTGTAATGCCATTTCAATGGTACCCAAATCCGACTTTAGTTTTTGCAGGTTGGCTTTGTCAGTGTTGCCTAGCAAACTTAATGTTACTACGGTTCCCATAATGGCAACGATTGCCAATGCAATCAAAATTTCAGTTAAGGTAAAACCTTTCTGTTTGCGCAATATACGTTTCATTTCTACTCCGAAAAAAATAGTTAACTTGTAATAGAATTAGTCAATTCAAAAATAGGTAGCATCATGGCCAGTACAATGAACATCACCATACCGCCGAGAGCCAAGATAATAAGCGGCCCCATTATATTCAGTGCCACATCAACACTATTTTCAAACAGGCTCTCCTGATTGTCCGAGACCTGTTGCAACATTTGCTCCAATTCGCCACTGGCTTCACCACTGCCGATCATGTGAATCATCATTGGCGGGAATAAACTGGACTGTTGTAGCGCCACTTTCAGACTACTACCTTCGCGAACTTTGATGGCTGCTTCTTTAACTGCCTGTCGCATCTTTAAATTAGACAACACTTTGCCGCCAATATTCATGGCTTCGAGCAATGGAACTCCGCTGGAATGCAAAATGCTTAAGGTACTTGAAAATTGAGCCGTGTTGAGATTACTTGATAGACGACCAAAGACTGGCATCTTCAATATTTTGGCATGCCATCTGCGTTTATTGTCTTCATTGCGTAACCAATATCTCATTCCAATAAACATCAGAATCAGTAATATCAAAACATAGAGGCCATAGTTAATTACAAAGTCACTGATACCAATTAAGATTTTTGTCAGTACTGGAAGCTCCTGACTCATGTGAGTGAATTGTTCTACAACCTTAGGAACGGCAAAGACCATCAAGCCGGATACCACACCCACTGCCACCAGTATCAATACCACCGGATAGACCATTGCAGCTGATACTTTGCTGTTAATCTTCTGACGGCGCTCGGTGTAATCAGCTAATCGATTAAGAACCTTATCCAGATGACCCGCACGCTCACCGGCAGCAACCATGGAGCGATAGAGTTCATTAAAGACGTTGGGGAATTCTGCCATGCCATCGGCTAAAGTATGCCCTTCAAGAACTTTGGCACGTACGCCAAGAATGATACTCTTAACTTTGCCTTTATCGGTTTGATCGGCAACCGCTTTTAATGCTTCTTCAATCGGCAGAGCAGCTTTAACCAGAGTGGCCAACTGGCGGGTAACTAGTGCCAGATCGGCTACTTTGATGGAAGGTTTGAAGAATCCGCCTGAGCTTTTTTCACGCGCTTTCTGCGCATCACCAATATGAACCACTTCCAGTGGCGTCATATCTTTTTCTCTTAATTGCTGGCGAATTTGGCGAGGAGTGTCGGCTTCCAGAACACCTTTTTTCTGCTTTCCGCGAGCATCTAGAGCAACATATTCAAACGCGGCCATTAATCCTCCCGCGTTACACGCAAGACTTCTTCTACTGAGGTCATCCCCTCAAGTACACGTTGACGACCATCTGCGCGTATACTCGGCGTAAACTTACGCGCATGGCGTTCCATTTCCTGCTCACTGTTATTGTTATGAATCATGGTACGCATCTGATCATCAATCATAACTAACTCATAAATACCCTGACGTCCACGATAGCCATGATAGTTACAGGCTTCGCAGCCATCAGGATGATAGATGGTTGGTGGATTTGAAGCATCAAAGCCCATTAATTCACATTCTTTCTGATTGGCAACTGCCGGCTTTTTACACTCAGGACAGAGTCTTCTGACTAAGCGTTGAGCTAATACACCTAATAAACTTGTCGATAACAGGAAAGGCTCAACCCCCATATCCTGCATACGGGTTACCGCACCAATTGCGGTATTGGTGTGCAAAGTTGATAAAACCAGGTGACCGGTCAAACTTGCCTGAACTGCAATTTGCGCAGTTTCCAAATCTCGAATCTCACCGACCATCACCACATCAGGATCCTGACGCAGAATAGCGCGGAGCCCACGGGCAAATGTCATATCCACTTTTGGGTTAACCTGAGTCTGACCAATACCATCGATCAGATACTCAATGGGATCTTCAACTGTGAGAATATTTCGAGTGGAGTTATTAAGAAGTGACAAGCCCGCATACAAGGTTGTCGTCTTACCGGAACCTGTCGGACCCGTTACCAATATAATGCCATGCGGTTTATGCAGCAAATCGCTCATCAGCTGCATCGTTTTCGGTTCCATACCCAGATGCGAAAACTCAAGACGCCCGGCTTCTTTATCTAATAAACGAAGTACTACCCGCTCGCCAAAGCTTGATGGCATAGTAGATACACGAACATCCACCGCGCGATTAGCAATTCTTAGAGCAATTCGACCATCCTGCGGGATACGTTTTTCCGCAATATCGAGCTTGCCCATTACTTTAATACGTGAAACCAGCAATGGAGCTAACTTACGATTGGGCTGTAAAACTTCACGCAACACGCCATCAACGCGGAATCGAACCGATAATGTTTTCTCGAATGTTTCAATGTGGATATCCGAAGCATTTTCTTTAATGGCTTCGGTCAGTAGTGCGTTGATCAGTTTAATGATCGGTGCATCGTCTTCGGCTTCGAGCAAGTCTTCTGTTTCTGGCATTTCTTCAGCCAGGCGGAACAGATCCATCTCATCGCCAAGGTCTTCCATAGTCTGGCGCGCATCTGCAGTTCCGGACTGATAAAAAGCACTAAGACGACTTTCGAATTCTGTCTCATTCAGTTTTTCAATCTGGAAACGATGAGGGTAATGACGGCGCACTTCGAGCAAGGCCTGCGGAGCTGTACCCTCTCGCATGTAGCACTGCATACCATCATCAGTTCGTATCAAAAAGACACCATGACGCTTGGCAAAGCTAAATGGCAAGGGGCGAAAGCCTACTTCTTTGGTAACGGCTTCCGTTTCATGCTCAGATTGTTTAGTTGCCATTTGTTCAGCCATTAGTCTTCCTTAGCCTCACCGTCTTCGTCTAGCATATACTCTTCATAAGTTGGTGGTAACACCAATGCTTCATCGTAAGTAGGCAGAACTTCAGAGTCCTCTTCAGGCATTAGGCTAATACCACGATTGGCCTGCTCAATCTGCTGCGCTCTGATATAACTGTATTTAGCACTACTTATTTCACGTAGTTCTTCATCATCTTTCAACACAGTTGGGTGAATGAAGATCATCAGATTACGTTTAATTTTTTGGGTGCGCTGTGATTTAAACGCATGACCTAATACTGGAATATCTCCAAGAATAGGTACTTTCTGAGAGCTTTGTTGAATGTCATCATCAATCAAACCGCCCAGTACAACCATGCCGCCATCGGGAACCAACACAGAAGTTTTCACTTCACGTTTGTTGGTTACTACGTCTACGTTGGTTGAACCAGCGATTGAAGACACTTCCTGCTCAATATCAAGACGGACATAATTGCCTTCGTTAATTTGTGGTGTCAGCTTAAGCATCACACCCACATCTTTACGCTCAACATTCTGGAACGGATTTGAGTTATTATCGCCTAGTGTTGAACCGGTAATAATTGGAATTTCCTGACCAGACTTGAAGATTGCCTCAACATTATCAAGAGTCGTCACACTTGGGCGGGAAAGCGTATTAGAATCAGTCACGCCCTCTAAAGCACGAATGAAAGCGCCCCAGCTAAAGCCGTCCGGTCTAATCCTGGCAACGCCTAAACCAAGCCCTTGCATGCCACCTAACACTTCAGCCAGTGCTGCACCATTATCACCACCGGTACGAATTGTTTCTGTACCTGTGATTACACCGGTATCAGGATCTCTGACAAACACTTCTTCTTCAGTTCCACGAGCTGAAATTGCGCCAGCGGCAACCTGACCAATACCTGGGCCTGTGTTAGTAAAATTAACCACACCGCCTGGTGTTGTGCTGCTGCCTTCAGGCGAGAACAGCCACTGAATACCTAATTCTTTCGCTTTATTATCCGAGATCTCAACAATAATGGCTTCTACATGAACCTGTTTACGGCGAATATCCAGCGCACGAATTACAGAATCAAACTCACGCATAATATCTGGTGGTGCAGTCAATACTAGAGCATTAGTTTCTTCATGCGGTTGAATGCTATATAACGATCTCTGTGCTGCGATACCACCCGTTCCAGCCGTTCCAGCTCCGCCGCGACCAGATGCCGCAGCTTCTTCTTTTTGCTTAATTTCGCCAATGCCGGAAAGAACTTCTGCAACCTGCTCAGCCTTGGCATATTTCAAAAATACTGTTTTGGTATTGCCCATGGAGTTCAATGGACGATCCAGGCTACTAATCAGCGCACGTAGACGAACTCTTTGACGATCATTTGCACTGAGCAAAATACTGTTGGTTCGTTCATCCGCAACGTAGCGAGGTTCCTGTACTTCATTACCCTGTTGCTGGCGTCCACTACGATTTAAACTTTCCAGAATACGAACGATTTCACTTGCTGATGCATGCTCCAGTGGAATGACTTCTATCTCTTCGTCGTTAGCTTTATCTGTACGGTCAATAATTTCACTAATTCGACGCACATTAGAAGCTGAGTCATGAAGGATTAAAGTATTGGTTCCCTGCACAGCAAACAAATGACCTGACGTTGGGGATACCAGAGGACGTAGTACGTTCATGATTTGTTGCGCATCAACATTCTGAACAGGAATCACCTGAGTGATATAACGGTCACCATAATCATCCAGATTGGAAACGTTAACCGGGGAGTACTCTGAACGCGCCTGCTGATCCGGAACAATTTTAACCACACCATTTGCTTCAATCGCCTGGAACTTATGAACCTGAAGTGCTGAAACAAAGATGTTATAAATTTGGTCCTTGGTGTAGTCCACATTACCCGCAGTAATGATGGTTACTTTTAACCCTTTCACACGAGGATCAACGATCATGGTTTTGCCGGTGATTTTGGCAACCGTTTCAACCACCTCACGAATATCAGCGTCTCTGACATTAAGCCTTTCCGCATTCGCGCTAAACGAAGACAGTAACAGGCCTGCAGCACAAAGCGACATGGTTAGGCTGCTACCCAGCTGTTTCATACGAATTTTCTTGAGTCTCTGTATCATTGGATTCTTCTCTCATTTGGATCTGACTTTTGCTGCTGTGACAGCTCTGACAAACCCAGCAATAGTGTTACGGGCTGTCCATCTCTCTCAATTGTAATTTCCAGCGAATCTGCACTGGTCAACTCGTTGGCGATACCCAATAAACCCTGTTCATTGAGTTGTGTTCCATTAACTGACTTGATGACATCATTGCGTCTTAAGCCAAGTCGAGCGAACATTCTTGGGTCGCTGCCAGGGGCAACTTTATAACCTGTTACCACACCACTTTCATCGACGACCTGCTCAAATTTGGCTAAATCTGCAAGTGACTGAGGATCGGTAAATACCTTATCCTTCATCTCGGCCAGCTCACTGGTTAAGCGAGAATCACGCCTTTTATCAATGGTTCTTTCCCCAGCTCCAGGCTCCGAAGGAACCAGTGACTGTTTCGGCTTTTCAAGTGCACTCTGATTAAGCTGCTCTTCTAAAGTTAGAGTTTCCAGCTTGCCATTATTTCTCAAGATAACTTTTAATGTTTCGACCTTTTCCAACACCACATTACCGCTTACCTGCAACTTGTCATTGATAAAGTAAGCTTTCTCATCACGCCCATTGGCCTGAATGATAGCGCTGGATAGCTCTTCCTCATCGGATACATAAGTACCCAATAACTTTAGGTTGAGGCGCGTTTCTTCAGCTTGTACGGTTTCTTCTTCGACTCGACCAGCCTCACCGAAGACATGCAAGGACACCAGCTTGTTGATATCAACAGCTGGGCGATTGGTTTGCTGGGGACGTGTTTGAACGACAGGTGCTGCTTGTTGTGGTGGTTGAAAAAATCCAATCCACAACCATATTAGCTTTGCGACTATATACAAAGTGATTACAGTCAATAAAGCGGCTAGTACCTGCGCAATCAACCTACCCCGTTGTTGCACAAACTGGCTTATTTTTTGAGTTATAGGATTCATGAGTTACTGTTGTCACGAAAAGTCGTTGTGTTCCCTCGTAATTGTACGGCATCCTTCCTGCAGATCGCCTATAATTGGAATATTCCCACGCAGGCGCTGAGAAAGCAAGCAACATACTGTAAAGAATAGTAAGGTTCAAGATGGTGACTGACAATCAAGTAAGGTTAGACAAATGGCTCTGGGCTGCACGTTTTTTCAAAACACGCGCCCTGGCGAAAGCTGCCATCGAGGGTGGGAAAGTACATTGCGATGGGGTTCGTGGTAAACCCAGTCGACAGGTTCAGCTTGGAATGAGCATCAAGATTCGTCAAGGCTTTGCTGAGAAAACCGTCATTGTGGAGGGCTTATCCGAACAAAGAGGCCCTGCCAAAGTAGCTGAAACACTTTACAGAGAGACCGAAGAAAGTATCCAGAAGCGAGAACAGCTTGTAGTGCAACGACAATCGATGCCCTACTCGGAACATAAGCCCGATAAAAAGCAACGTCGCCAGATCCACCGTTTTCTGCGCCAGCAGGAAAAAGATTAAGACCCTTAGCAATACTAACCAATTTTAGAGAGTAACCATGTCAGATCTTATCCAGAGATTTACCTTTGCTGATTTACCCATTCGCGGAGAAATCATCAGCCTTGAGAAAAGCTTTCAAACCATCTGCGATCAGCACCAATACTCAAAAACTCTGCGCCATCTGCTGGGTGAAGCATTGGCCGCTACTGCACTGATGGCCGAAATAATAAAGATTGAAGGCAGGGTTTCACTCCAGCTACAAAGCCCTTCTCAAGTCAAATTACTGGTCACTGAATGTAATAATCACGGGCATATACGTGGTGTTATGCACCCATTGGATCCTGAAGTTAGCGACTACAATTTTAAGCAATGGACTCAGGGCGGCACTTTAGCCATTACCATCGAACCTGAGCAGGGCCACCGCTATCAAGGTATCGTATCGCTAGAAAAAGAAAGCTTGTCTGAATGTCTTGAAGATTACTTCACCAGCTCAGAGCAGTTACCTACTTATCTGAAGCTCTTTGTCGGGGAAAACCGTATCAATGGTGTATTTCTTCAAGCGATGCCTGATGACTCTAGTCAGCAAAAAGATAAAGCCGCTGCCTTTGAACATGTCACGACACTTGCCGAAACTATCACTGATGAAGAAGCCTTGAGCCTGTCTCACCATGACCTGCTGTATCGTCTATTCCATCAGGATAAGGTCACTTTATACGACGCCAAACCTATCCAGTTCCAATGCGGATGCTCGCGCGAACGTAATGAGCGGGCCTTGTTAACCATTGAGCCACAGGAGCTGATGCAATTGGCAGAGGAACATGATGGTAAGGTAGAGCTGGTATGTGATTTTTGTAGCAAGAAAGAAGTGTTTACTCAGCAAGAAATTGCCGAACTGGTTACCACCAATCAGGGTAGCCAGTCAGTCAATTAGTGAACAGGGATCTGTAAACGAGCTTCCAATCCCTTTTCGGCACGGTTATGCAAAGTGACCGTGCCACCATGCATTTCAGCAATCCGGCGAACAATTGCCAACCCTAATCCGGATCCACCACCACTACGCGCCGAATCACCTCGAGAAAATGGCTGGAATAAGTGCTCCATTTCAGCATCTTTTATGCCCGGCCCTTCATCCAATACCGAAAGCTGGATCATGTTGTTATTTAATGTAGTGGTTACTTTTAAGGGCGGTCCAGCATATTTCAGGCCATTCATAATCAAGTTAGTGATTAATCGCTTCATCGCTAGAGGCTTAAAATAGATTTTCGGTAATTTCCCCAACTCAAAACTGATGTCCTGAGTCTGCAATCGAACCGACTTGATGCACTCTTCAACCAGCGCATTGAGATCGCCCAGCTGCTCGCGTTCATCGCGGCCATCACGTACGAACGAAATGAACTGGTCAATAATCTGATCCATATCTTCGGTATCACGCACAATGCCTTCGCGTAACTCTTCATCCGCATCGCCCATGAATTCTGTCGCCAGACGAATACGGGTTAATGGGGTTCGAAGATCATGGGAAACACCTGCCAACAGCAGGTTACGATCCTGCTCCAGTTGCTGCACATTACGAGCCATCTGGTTAAAGGCTCGAGTCACCGTAACCATTTCCTCAAGCCCCTCTTCCTTTAACTGGCCGGGATTGTCACCACGACCAATTTCGCGTGCAGCAAACTCCAGGCGACGAAGTGGGCGGCTGATCTGCTTGGTAAAAATCCAGCCTCCGAGCAAACTTAACAATAATATGACCGATATGTAGACCACCGGTGGGTGGATATAAAAGCCTTCGAAGGGGTCCATCGCGATTCTGAGCCAGACATTGGTATGTTGCGGTGACTTAATCCAATAATAGATGTTGTCGGATTCTTCTACCCGCATTTCAGTCTGACTTTCACTGACACCAAGGCTTTCTGCCAGCTGCTCCGTCAAGACACTATAAGGTCGCGCTTCACGTAGCTGCTTGGGCTCACCCATGCGCGTTGAAATAAACTGAATGCGCTGGTTATCCATGATTTGCTGACGCACGCTGCCATCAATTTTGCCCTCAAACTCCAGAGCCTGTAACTCCAGTGATGTTTTCACATCCGCAGAAAGCAACTGAACCAACTGCTTCATCGAAGGTTGCGCTACGTACCATGAGATCGATAAATAGGACACCCACTGATTAATCAGCAGCAAACAGCCAACCAGGACAGCAATGCGGCCAAAAGCAGTTTTAGGCAGAATACGCATGAAAGATTAAATTGAAAGGCTCAGAAACGAATCATAGCAAGGCCTGCAGATCAGGCCTCACCACCATCCGGAACAAAAACATAACCCACACCCCAGACCGTCTGGATATAACGCGGATGTGCCGGATCAGCCTCAATCAGACGACGCAGTCGCGACACCTGTACATCAATGCTGCGCTCCAGGGCTGAATAGTCACGACCACGAGCAAGATTCATCAGCTTATCGCGAGAAAGCGGCTGGCGAGCATGCTCTACCAAAGACTTAAGGACTGCAAACTCACCGCTGGTTAACGAGATTGGATTGCCATCATCAGTCATCTCACGCGTAGCGAGATTCAGTGTGAAGCGACCAAAGCTGACAACAGTTTCAGAATTACTCGGTGCGCCGGGAATATGCTTGGCCTGACGACGTAACACGGCACGGATTCGAGCCAACAACTCGCGTGGATTGAAAGGTTTGGCCAGATAATCATCGGCACCGACCTCAAGGCCAACGATACGATCCACTTCATCGCCTTTGGCTGTCAGCATAATAATAGGGATGGGGTTATTTTGAGAACGCAGACGACGGCAAATGGATAGACCATCTTCTCCCGGAAGCATCAAGTCCAGCACCATCAGGTGATAGTTCTCACGCTCCAGAAAACGGTCCATCTGTTCGGCATTTTCGACCGTACGAACCATAAAGTCCTGTTCTTTAAGATAACGCTCCAGCAGGCTTCGCAAACGAACGTCATCATCAACTACTAATATTTTCGGAGTTTCTTCAGTCATAACCCAACATTCCTTCTACATTTTTGTTTCTTGTAATACACCAACGAAAATTAGTCATAAAAACAAACAATTATTCATGCTTATCGGCATATTGACTCTTATTTTACTCAAAGTTGAGTGCTGGGTCAGAACCGACTTGGGCATTTTGTTCTTTTTTCATAGGTTTTGAAGCACTATACTATGCCGCCATATTTTCCCCAATAAGCACTTAACAAGATGTTACAAATAAACCAACAGATAGCTCAAGAGTTAAATGTTCGCCCGCAACAGGTAGAAGCTGCGGTTCGCCTGCTTGATGAAGGCTCAACGGTTCCCTTTATCGCACGTTACCGTAAAGAAGTCACCGGAGCGCTGGACGATACCCAGCTCCGTGACCTTGAGCAGAGATTGGGTTATTTGCGCGAACTGGAAGATCGCCGCGCAGCTATCCTGAAAAGTATTGAAGAGCAGGAAAAGCTTACCCCTGAACTCAAGTCTTCAATAGAAGCTGCCACCACCAAGAGTGAGCTGGAAGATTTATACCTGCCTTATAAGCCTAAGCGTCGCACCAAAGCACAGATAGCGCGTGAAGCAGGGCTTGAACCATTAGCCATGGATTTATGGCAAAACCCAACGCTTGATCCGGAAGCAGAAGCAGAAAAATACCTCAATCCTGAGCATAAGATTGAAACCACCAAAGATGCACTGGATGGAGCCCGTCAAATTCTGATGGAAGTCTTTGCCGAAAATGCAGATTTGTTGAAAACACTGCGTGAATACTTATGGGACAATGCCTACATCCATTCAAAAGTGATTGAGGGTAAGGAAAAGGAAGGCATCAAGTTCTCCGATTACTTTGATCACAGCGAAGCCTTCAAAACCATTCCTTCGCACCGAATTCTGGCCCTGCTTCGTGGCCGTAATGAAAATATCCTGACGTTGCAGATGGTTTCCAATCAGGACCTCATCAAGGATCCTGAAGCCAGTGATCCGTGTTTATCCATGGTAGCTGATCATTTCAATATCAAAGATCAAAAACGTGCTGCCGATTACTGGTTGCAGCAGGTCGTCCTGTGGACCTGGAAAATTAAACTCCACCTTTATCTTGAAACGGAATTGTTAGCCAAGGTTCGTGAACTGGGCGAGACCGAAGCTATTCGCATTTTTGCCCGCAACCTGAATGATCTGCTGATGGCAGCTCCTGCAGGTGCCAAAACCAACATGGGATTGGATCCGGGTTTGAGAACCGGTACCAAAGCGGTGATTGTGGATGAAACAGGCAAACTTCTGACCCAGACCACTATCTTCCCACACGCCCCGCAAAACCAGTGGGACCAGTCCTTACGCAAGTTGCAGACATTATGCGAAATGCACAAGGTTGAGCTAGTCAGTATCGGCAATGGTACGGCATCCAGAGAAACCGACAAGCTGGTTGCCGAGCTAATGAAGATGGCACCGCAGCTTAAATTGCAGAAAATCATGGTCAGCGAAGCAGGTGCTTCGGTTTATTCGGCATCAGCTCTGGCAGCACAGGAGTTCCCGGATCTGGACGTCAGCTACCGTGGTGCAGTCTCCATCGCCCGTCGCCTGCAGGATCCTTTGGCAGAGCTGGTCAAAATCGAACCAAAATCCATTGGTGTAGGTCAATATCAGCATGACGTTAGCCAAAGCCAGCTGGCCAAAAGCCTTGATGGCGTAGTTGAAGACTGTGTGAATGCGGTTGGTGTCGATTTAAATATGGCTTCGGTACCGCTACTGACGCGTGTTTCTGGCCTCAGTAAAACCATTGCTCAGAATATCGTAAACTGGCGTGACACCAATGGTCGCTTCAATAACCGTAAGCAGCTGCTCGAAGTTGAGCGCATGGGTCCGAAAACTTACGAGCAGGCGGCAGGTTTCCTACGTATTAGAGACGGAGACAATGCGCTGGACAGCTCAGCGGTTCACCCGGAAGCTTATCCAGTGGTTGAGAAAATGATGCAATCCCTTGAGCTGCAGGATGTTCACCAGTTAATGGGTAATACCGACAAGCTTCGCCAAATCAAGGCACAGGAATTTACCGATGAGACTTTCGGTTTGCATACCGTTAACGATATTTTGAAAGAACTGGACAAGCCAGGTCGTGATCCACGCCCAGAGTTCAAAATGGTTCGTTTCAAAGAAGGCGTCGAAACTCTGAATGACCTGAAAATTGGTATGGAGCTTGAGGGTGTTGTCACCAACGTAACGGCCTTTGGTGCCTTTATCGATGTTGGCGTTCATCAGGATGGATTGGTTCATTTGTCGATGATGGCTAATGAATTTATTAAAGACCCTGCTGAAGTTGTAAAAGCTGGTGATATTGTGAAAGTCTGGGTACTGGACGTTGATATGCAGCGTAAGCGAATCAGCCTGTCCATGATTGGGCCGGATTCTCAGGCAGCCTCAAAACCAGCTCAGAAACGTGATGCTCAAAGCCATAAAAAAGGCAACTTTAAAGGAAACCAGTCCAATAAGCGTGGTCAAACTAAACCACAGGGTGCTTTTGCTGACGCATTGGCTGCTGCCCTGAAGAAGTAGTCGTTATTGGAACTTAGTTACAAATTGTCACTTTTAAACCGTCAATGTCACGGGTAGTATTGCCAGGCGTAACTGCTTGCACTTTTAGCGAAGTGCAGGTAGTGTGCGCTATTCGCGTCCTGTGAACAAATGACACAAGAGCAACAAACATGAATTTAAATAGCCGTGGCTGGAATTTCTTAGGTGCATTCATCTGTTATCAATTACTGGTGACAGCCCTTTATTTCCAGTACGTGGATGGGCTTGAGCCTTGTCCTTTATGTATTTTCCAACGCGTTGTAGTGGCTGTGATGGGCATCATCCTATTGCTAAACGCCATTCATAACCCTGCCATTTCTTCTATCAGCAATCGAATCTATCAAATCCTTGGCTTATTAACTGCAATAGCCGGAATAGGCATTTCGGGGCGCCACGTTTACCTGCAAAGTTTGCCAGAAGGCGAAGCTCCGGCCTGTGGTGCGCCTCTGGATTATATGATGGATGTACTACCATTCATGGAAGTACTGCAAACCGTATTAACCGGCGCTGGGGAATGCGCCAAAATCAGTTGGAGATTCTGGGGAATCTCAATGCCTGGCTGGATGCTGATCATATTCATCATAGCGGCTCTGGTCTTTGGCTTCAGACTCTTCAAAGCATTCCAGCAACCGAAACCACTTTAATCTAATGGCACAACCGAGGCTCTTATGATCCGAGTTATTATCGAGCGAGTTATCAGCGAAGGTAAGTTAGACGACTATCACGCACTGATCCGCCAAGCTAAAAATAAAGCCAGCAACTCAGCAGGCTTCTTAACCGGCGAAATTTTCCACGTTAAAGACAATCCAAATCATGTGATCGTCATGTCGTGCTGGGATTCATTTGACACCTGGGAGGTCTGGGCGGAGTCAGAGCAACGTTTGGACTTATTAGACGCTATGCGTCCCTTGCTGGAATCAGATGAAAAAGTAACAGTTCTGGAAAGTAGCAATATTAAAAGTTAATTATTGAGAAATATAAAAAACCAGCTTAGTTAAGCTGGTTTTTTTATATTAGAACTGCCGAAATATCTTCAGAAGTACTTTGGCCACTCTTTTTTTAACTGTCCCGTCATTGCCATATATAGCATCTTATAATCTGCCAATAATGACCATAACGGATAGGTGAAAGTCGCTGGACGGTTCTTCTCAATGGTGAAGTGACCAATCCAGGCTGGGCCATAGCCAACCACTAACACGAGTGGTAACCATAGCCATTGTGCCGTAATAATAAGGTAAGTCAGCAAGAGCAATGACGCGGTTGTGCCAACGTAATGCAACAGACGGTTACTCGGCAAGCGATGCTCACCGAGATAAAAAGGCCAAAACTCTTTAAAGCTTTTGATGCTTTTTTCCGTCATATTGCTTTACCAATGATTACTGATCGTCACCAGTCGCTTCTTTGACTTCTTCTTCAACTTCCTGAGCAGCCTCTTCAACTGTTTCCTGAGTTTCTTCAGCAGCCTGCTCTAGCTCTTGAGCCGCTTCTTCTACATGTTCTTCCATCTGCTCATCAATTGTTGGCTCTGGATCAGGTTGAACCGGTTCAGTTGGGTTAATCTCAAGTAATTCTACTTCAAAAACCAGGGTTGAATTACCTGGGATTGTGCCACGGTCCATTTCACCATAAGCAAGCTCAGGCTTAATCACGAACTCATACTTATCACCAACATTCATCAACTGAACACCTTCTGTCCAGCCAGGAATCACGCCACGCAATGGGAAGTCGATGGGTTGCTTTCGCTCATAGGAGCTATCGAATTCTTTACCATCGATAAAAGTACCACGGTAATGAACGCGAACGGTATCTTCAGCTGCTGGGCTTTCTTCGCTACCGCTTGCCTCGATCACACGATACATCAAACCAGATTCAGTAGTTTGAACGCCTTCTTTCTTGGCATACTCTTCACGGAAAGCTGCACCCTCGGCCAAGTTAGCTTCTGCTTCTTGCTGAGCTTCAGCTTCCAATTTAGCCTGATGCTCTTCCATCTTGGTGTTTAGATTGTTCTGGAAGGCTTCCATTTGCTCATCAACTTCTTCATCAGTTAGTTGAGCATTGCCGGCGAAACCGTCTTTAATGCCTTCAGCGACAATCTGTGGATTAATTTCTATACCGTACTCTTTTAAAGACTCGAAATTCTGCCCCATTTGCTTGGAGAAATTAACTCCAATTGCATAAGCAGCTTTATCGTATTCGCCTTTAAATTCAACGGCCTGCTGAGCACCGTCTGTGCTCTCTTTTTTATCACCTGATTGCTCACAGGCAACCAATGCAGCGCTGAGCGCTAAAACTAATGCAGTTTTCTTAATAGTTAGTTGTTTCACTGATATTTTCCCCAAATAGTGGTTGAAAAACAGGCATTGTGCAGGAGTTATCTGCAAAATGCGAGGTCTAAACCTGTAACTTTTGAACTATGCCTCCTAGTTCTGAGGCTTGCTGCAGGGCTTCATCCGCTTCGATTCGCGACTGCGCCTGAGTTTGGATATAGAAACGTAAATTGCTCATAGGTTCAACAGAATTCGGCACAATCGGCCAGAAGGGCAGCAAGCTCTTAACTGCCTGTTGCTGCAACAGTTTTTCGCCCTTTAATTCAAGAGATAAGAGCTTTTTATACTCATCCTTCTGTCCCAAATGCTTAGCCTTTCGACGCCTGTGGCGTAAACCAGAAACAGCCTGAGATGCCTGCAGACCTTCACGAATGACTTTTTTCCAGATAACAGCATCCATCGCTATGCCTTGCTGTTCGGTCCACAGCGCAAGTAGGACGTAATTGACATTCAGTTGATAGCTATCCTGAAGTTTAAGCAATAGGGGTTTAACCTGAGAGGCCTCATAAAAGACGCAGGACCAATCCCAGAAATTATCCTGATGATGTTGTAATAACTGTTCCTTGACCATCAACTTACCCCATTAGTTGATCCAGGTATTTAATCGAATTGCTTAACCTTGCTGGTTAGAACGGCCCAGAAAAAGACCAGCCAGCTTATTATTAGTAGGCTTCCGCCTAGCGGGATCACTTTACGGATCAACTCATTGCCCGTCAATGCGTAAAAATACAGCCCACCACTGAATCCCACAATACCGGCAAACATCAACCAGCCTGCAAGTTCTCCCTTAGTGTTAGCTAGACACCCTGATATCAAGCCTACGGCAATCAAGCCAAGTGCATGATAGATCTGATATTGAACACCCAGTTCAAACAGTCTTTGCATATCGCTGCTTAGCTCCAAGGCATGCGATCCAACGGCTCCCAGAGCCACACCAAGTGCCATGAACATGGCGCCATGTAAGATAAAGTGCTTTTTCATTATTGCTCGCCAATGTTAAATGGGCCTTAGTATTACACGAGAAAAGCGGTTTACAAAATCTGCGGTTTTATAATCCACCTCTTTACGGGTAAAATGACTCAAATTTTTTAATGATTTGAATCCCTTGGCTAAAAAAACCAGCAAAATATCCGCCTTCTTTATTGGCCTTGCCTTTGGTCTACTCAAACTGTTTGCAAAGCTACCCTACCCGTTTGTTATAGCCTGCGGACGTCAGCTGGGGCGTCTGCTTTACCGGGTTAAAAGCCGCCGCATTATTGTTGAAGCCAACCTCCGTTACTGCTTTTCTGATGTCAGCTACTCAGAGCGGCAGGCCATGTGCAAACAACATTTTCTGGCATTAGGAGAAGGTTTCGCTGAGTTAGCTCTGGCCTGGTACAAGCCTTTTAAAAAGCTGGAAAAATACCATGAAATTCGCGGACTTGAGCACTACGAAAAAGCTCAGGCAACTGGCCGCGGAATATTGTTCCTGGGTTATCACAACACCAGTCTCGAACTATCTGGCGCCATTATGTCTCGCTATCTGGAGTTTGCCGCCTTTTATCGCCCGAATAAAAATCCGGCCCTGGACTACCATATCCAGAAAGGCCGTAATAATCGTACCCAGACCATGGGCCGAAACGATATTCGCTCGATCGGCAAGTGGCTCAAATCGGGTAAAAACTTATGGTTCATGCCGGATCAGGATATGGGTCGCAAAGCGACCGTTTTTGCGCCCTTCTTCGGCAATCCAATGGCGACTCTGAATTCCCCAATGCGAATTACTAAACTGGGTAATGCCATTGTCCTTCCCGTCAGTTATCACAAGGATAAGAAAGGCAAAATGATTGTCGAAGTTCTGCCCGAGGTGGAATTTACCGGGCAGGATGATATTGATTGCGCCATGGCCAATAAAATTCTCGAGGCCTGTATCATGCAAGCGCCTGAACAGTATTACTGGGTTCATCGCCGCTTTAAGACCTTACCGGAAGGCCAGCGCACCATCTACAAACAGAAACCACCCAGACTGAAGACAATCAGCAGTGAACAACATGATGGCGCTATTAGCTCAGGCAAGACATTAACCAGACAGGACGGCTTACCAAAGCTGGTTCGTACCTTTGACGGACAGTTACTGAATATCTTTCCGCGTCGCACTAGCCTGGCCATTGATATTACTCGTCAGGAATTGAAGCGGATGTTGGAGAAATGCTCACTGTTTACCTTCCGCGGGTTTTATACCATTACTCCACAGGAGTTTACTTTATGCGAAGAGCGCAATGCTTATATGTTGCGCTACCTTGAAGTACCCGGGGTCAGTTTAAGCCACATTCCTGCTGATCGACACGAACCAACGGCTATTCTACTGGGCAGCTGGCTTAACCATCTGCACAGCGAAGGTGTGTATCTGAAGGATATCCGCCAGACCAACATTCAGATACTTCCGAATGGTTCTTTTATTTTGCTGAACCCGACCAACTGTGAATTTTTTGACTGTGAATTAAAAGTATCTCTTCGCGAAAAAGATCGCCAGCAAATGATGGAAAGCATCGCCTTACTAAAAGACAGTCAAAGATGCAGAGAGCTTTTCATTGAGCAGTACCAGATGAAGCCTTAACTATAATTCTGGCATTAATAGACCCAATTTAGCCATCACCTCATCAACACTGATCAAATCTATTGCCTGGCGGCTGTGTACTCGCGTCCGCCAGCGAACCTGGTCAATATTTTTGCCAAGAAACTGCTGCACTGCCGGCTCAAACTTATCGATGGTGTATTCCTGATTAAGGTAAGGGCCAGATAGTTTGCTCGGTGCAACCGCATACAAACCAATCACCGGAGTACCCACACCATTGGCAACATGCGCAGGTCCTGTATCCGGCGCAATACATACTTTGCCCTTCTGCAAGATGGCAGCCAGTTGCTGTAAGTTTGTCTTGCCGACACAATTGATAACGTCTACCTGACTTTCAATCTCTTGCGCCAATTCGTGATCCAATTTATCTGGCCCACCTGTTAGTACAACAGGTAACTGGTAACGCTCCTGAATCTGCTGAATCAGTTGTACCGTATTAGCGGTAGACCAGCAGCGCTCCAACTTACTGGCCGCCGGATTAATCACCACATAGCTCTCTGGCAACTGCAGGTCAGCAATGGAGCTGACAGCGTCACTCGGCAGAGTAATTGACCAGTCATCGGCACTGACCTCGAGTTTGCTTTGGATCAACTGTTCTGCAAAACGTCTAAAGCTGTCATGCAGATGTTCATCACTAAAATCAATTCGTTCACTAGTGAATAGCCATTGCCAATCACGGGCACGTGTTTTATCGAAACCAATTTTACGGGCACAGCGGATTAATGGATATATCAGGTTTGCTCGTGCGCTGGCCTGCATTGCCAGTACTGCATCAAAATTATGCTCTGCCAGTTGTTTTTTCAGGCTTCGATAATCAGACATACTTTTGGGTTTATCGATAGGAATATAGTGTAAACGGGGATGAGTAGAATCCTTTAACAGGCTATAGGCAGCTTTGCCGATAATCCAATACAGTTCCAGTTCTGGCTTCTGTCGTAAAAGCGCACGTACCACCGGTAAAACCAGTGTGCAATCACCAATTGCGGAAAGTCTGACCAAAGCAACTTTCATGGATGCTCCACCTATTTCAATTGTTATCCTTTCGTCAATGGAACTTTATCCAAAGCGATATAGGCACCTGCCTTAATACCCAGCTTTAAAAACAGCACCGAACTGAGTGCTCGCAGTAGCATAAAGGCATAAAAAGCCAACCACAAGCCATGATTACCGAGGCTTTTAGTCACAAAATATAAAGGCACAAAGCCTAACAGTACTGCAATCAACATCGAGTTGCGCATGGCGCCAATTTGCGATGCGCCAATAAAAACCCCATCCAGCCAGAAACTCCAAACCGAAACCAGCGCCATAAAGATGATATACAAATGGTAAGGCTCAGAGGCTGCAATAACACTATCAATACTGGTTATTAATCCAATGAACTCTTCAATAAAGAGCCAGAAAATCAGGGCAAAAATGATACTGACCAGTAACGACCATAAACCACCCACATTGATGCTTGAACGGAAATCCCGCCAACTGTTGCGACCAATGGCTTTTCCGACCAGCGCTTCAACGGCATTGGCAAATCCATCAAGACCATTGGCAATCAGCAGTAGGAAATTAAGCAGAATGACGTTAATAGCCATCACTTCATCGCCCAACTCTGCACCTCGGGCATGAATGGTAAAAAACACCAGTTCCAAAGCCAGTGTACGAATCAGCAAGTCACCATTAAGTCCCAGCAAGCGCTTTAACTTATGCCAGGCCAGTTTAAACTTTTCGGCAATCGGATACTTGGCCAAAAGCCGTATCACATGATAACCACCAAATGCGCAACCAATCACTTCAGCAATCACACTGGCCAGCGCAACCCCTTCGACCGTCATGCCAAGACCCAGCACAAAATACAGATCCAGCACCACATTCAAAAGATTAATAATCAACAGCATCCAGAATGGAATACGCGCCGTCTGCATACCCAGGAACCAACCAATCATCACTGCGTTCAGTAAACTAAAAGGCAATCCCCAGATTCGAGTATTCCAATAAGCTAGAACACTGGACTCCACTTCATCCGATCCCTCTATCCACCACAGAATCAGATCAATCAGCCACGGATTCAATAATAAAGTCAGAAAGGCAACAGATAATCCCAGTAAAGACGACAGCCACAACCACTGCCGGATAGCAACATGATCTTCCGCACCATAAGCCTGCGCCACCAGCCCCGTGGTAATCATCCGCAGAAAACCCATGGTCCAGACAATAAAGGTAAACAACGCAGCACCCAGCCCCACAGCCGCCAGATAAAACGGCTCCGGCAAATGACCCATCACCGCCGAATCTACCAACCCCACCAAAGGCACCGTCATATTCGACAGCAACATCGGCAACGCAATACGCCAAATCGCCGAATGCTGATCAGTACGCTTTAAATCAGTTTTTAGTGTAGCAGTAGTCCAGAGTTTCATAACTTATCATTCGCTGAAGGTAGTGCTCTCATTTTCCCCCTGGAGTTAGCCGACAGAAGAAAAAATATAGCGTAAATTGGGAAGGGATAGCCCAATTTAGCCAATTCGAAACATGGATGTTTCGTTTGGCGGCGCGTTAATATTTTTGATGAAAGAGGGAAGTCCGAAGGACCTAACGATTGGGGCGTCTTTTCTTTTCGCCCTTTTCTTTGGACGAGCAAAGAAAAGGGCGGATAAAATACTACTAACTTAAAATAAATTACCACTTATGAAAAATAATTAAGACTAGAACTCTGACTGTTCCCTCAAAATCTCATAATCCCTCGCCACTGTACCCACTAAGTCCTCACCAGGTAAAACTTCATCGGGAGTCAGAAGTGCGTAACGGCGGCCTAGCGGATCGATAATAAACCAGCGTGCAGTATGCTCAACCAGATAGTTATCAGGATCATCATGGCCGGGGATTTTATAGAAAGTCACGCCTATCGATTCAGTTAATTTACGAGTCTCTTCGAGCCCTGCATTGATGCCGATAAAATCTTTGTTAAACGCCGGAACATACTTATTCAATCGCTCGAGCGTATCACGCTCAGGGTCAACGGAAACCATCACCACTTGCGTAGACTTGGCTATATTCTCTGGCAATTGTTGCATGACTTGATTGATGTTGCTCATAGCCGTTGGGCACACATCGGGGCAGGTAGTAAAACCAAAAAAGACGATGCTCCAGTTACCGATAAAGTTTTCCTGATTAAAGGTTTCGCCAGTGTGCGTTTTACCTTCGAAAGGGGCAATCGCTCGAGGTTCGCCAAAAGTTCGAATCAGTTGCATTTCTTTTGGGGCAAATAAAAATTGGTAAGACATAACGCCAGCAACCAATGACAAAATCGCAACCAAAATAAAAATCAGTCTGGTAAACGCTGTGTTCTTCTGCATATCAGCCTCTAGTATTCATTAAAATTTGATAAAAGGATCGACGTAATGATCGATTAACAGGAATGCAAACAAGAAAGTCAGATAACCAATCGACACCCCAAAGGTTTTCATAGCAATCCCTTCACGCTCACGGTATTTCAAAATTACCGTGTAGTACAGGAACCAAAGTCCCAGCCCTACCGCACCGATTAAATAGATAATGCCACTCATACCAGTCAGGTAAGGAAGCAAGGTCGATAAGATCAATAAAATTGTGTAAAGCACGATTGAAGTCTTGGTGAAATCTTCACCATGAGTCACTGGCAGCATTGGGATTTCTGCTTTGGCATAATCTTCGATTCGATGAATCGAAAGCGCCCAGAAATGCGGTGGCGTCCAGGTGAAAATAATTAGCACCAGTAGCCAGGCATAAGGGTCAGCGGAGCCGGTTACCGAAGTCCAGCCGAGTAACGGTGGAATCGCCCCTGACAAACCACCAATCACAATATTCTGCGGTGTGGCACGCTTTAAAAACATAGTGTAGACGAAAGCATAGCCAACCAACCCACCAAGGGTTAACACGGCTGTTAAAGGATTAACCAGGAACCACAACATGGCCATGGCAACCGCTGCTAACACAGTCGAGAAAATAACTGCATTACGTGGCTTAACGCGCCCCTGAGCAACTGGACGCTGCATGGTACGCGCCATCATGGTATCAATGCGCGCATCCACTACATGATTAACCACCGCCGCAGCACCAGACGCAAAAGCGATACCCAAAGTACCGAAGATTAATGCGTTCAATGGCGGGAACCAGTTTTGGGTAACATCGTTAGCCAAAAACATACCGACCACTGCGGTAAATACCAGCAAATAGACAACCTTTGGCTTGGTTAGCTCATAATAATCACGCCAGGTGATAGGACGACCTTGGCTTTTCGGCTCACCCTCTGTTGTCTGGGTTTGCGAATTCGAATCAGCCATGTTTTCCTCCCACTTGTTTGGCTTGTCTAAATTGCCAATTGACCAAAAAGTTCACGGCGAGCACCGTTAATAACAAAATAGCACCACCACCATTGTGTGCTACTGCAACATACAGTGGTAGAGCAAAAATGATATTGCTGAAGCCTAATAGCATTTGTCCTATTAAGACCAGCGCCAACGCTCGACCAAAGTGACGGATCAGGACACTGTCTTTCTCACGAATCATCAAGAGCGCCAATAACCCAACAATCAAGAAGACGATATAAGCACCAATTCTATGACTGACATGAATCGCCACTTTCTGATCGTGGCTCAAAACGCCACCTTCATAATTGATAAAGGGTTCGCCCTGTGCTTTGGCCAGATCGGCTTCAAATTTTTCCTGCTCCAGCGCTTTGAACTCATCGAACTCAAAGCCTTTCTGCCACAAATCATAACCACCTTTAAAATCGACATTCTGGGTCCAGCCATCATTACAGAATGGCAATTCAGTACAGGCTGTGGCGGCATAGTTTGCTGCGGTCCAGCCACCTAAGGCGATCTGTAGAATGACCAGCACCAAGCTGACCATTGCCAGCTTCTTGAACTTCTTGGCGACCACCTGCGATAAAGAAACAATTTTGGGTCTAAGCTGTAAGATATATAAAAACAGTAGCGATAAAATTGAGAAGCCACCCAGCAGATGAAGCATTACTACAAACGGATGTACCTTCAGCGTTACCGTCCACATTCCGAGCAGCCCCTGGAATATAACCAAGGGCAGCAGAATAGAAGGCAGCAACACCGGAATGCTTGGATCTTTACGGCGACCTTTCCAGGCGCCAACAAATAGAATAATGATGACCAGACCAATCGCCTTGGCGAAGTGGCGGTGGATCATTTCAGGCCAGGCTTTATCGGCCTCGAAAACCTGATTGTATTCCACCTCAGCCTGCTTGATGTAGTCAGCATCCTGAGGAACGGTGAAGTGGCCATAGCAGCCAGGCCAATCAGGACAACCAAGACCTGCGTCACTTAGACGAGTCCAGGCACCCAGTAAAATCACACACAGCGCCAGAATGCTGGCGAAAATAGCGAACTTACGTAATGTTTTCTTTTGCATTGAAAGTACCTACTTACAAACCTGTGGCCTTAATGGCACGTCGCACATCATCACGCAGACCTTTGCTGCGCATTATCGCTTCCTGCTCATCAGTTACCGGCTCGTAACGCATAAAAATATTGCCGTGTACATCCATCAAATAAATCTTGCCGCTTTCCAGCTGAGCGCCTTCGCCCACAGTTGGCTGGCCATTACCACGCGCCAGTTGCAGTTGCTCACTGTCCTGCACCTTATCTTCGTAAATAATGTCATCCGGAAAAACAATCAGGCGAGTCAGTTTTTCAGACTCTTTGCCCAAAGTAGCATGGGTCTGGGTTAACCAGTGAATATTCAGCTCGCAAGCTTCATCGCAGGTATTTTTCTGGGGAAAATACACCCACCACCACTGAGTTTCGAAGTCTTTGAAATGTAATGGCTCATCATCAATGCCATACCATTGGAACTGCTCAAAGTGAGGATAAGGGCTTTCCAATAGGGTACCGTTGTTTTTAGTCGCTACCTGGAACCAGCCCATGTGCATCGCCACATAAGCCAGAATAACTGGCGCGGCAAAAACCAGAACTAACGCCGAAACCACTTTACGGTTCTGGCTGCGTACTTTCGGGTCAACCGTTTGCTGACTCATCTTGTCTCTCTCGCTTAAGATTTAACACTATGAATAAAATGATCAGAACCAAAGCCATACCAAACCATTGAATGGCATAAGCAATATGCTTCTCCGGAGGACTTGCCACCAACTCCCACTGCCTGACAAAGGGCGAGTTAGGGTCTGCCTGCTGCCTGACCACAAAAGGAGCGGTATGATACCCTATTTCACCTGCTTTTTCTGCAATAGTTTCCAGATCAAATTGGCCGATAAGCCAGGCATCATCGAACTTTTGCCATTGCGCATTTTGTGCCACAACCTGATTGGAACCCTTTGAGAAATAGAGCTGACCTTCAAGGCTCTGATCCTCGAAAGTGGGAATTGTAGGGACCTTCTCGTAAAAATCTTGTCGAGGCAACCAGCCTCTGCTAACCAGAATGTATTTTGGCAGTTTTGACGATGCAGCAGAATCGGTCTGCCATAGGGCGAACACTTCATAGCCCAGACGCCCATCGCGCTTCTGATTATCCACCACAAGATGCAGTTTAGGCACCGCTCGTCCAGCCACTGTAACCTTGGTCTGATCAGGCTGTTCCAACTGCAATGCCTGCTCGAGGGCTATACTTGGCTGATTGGATTTGGCTTCCAGATTAGCTATCAGTTGACGTTTTTCTTCGGCACGATCCAGTTGCCAGATGCCCAATCGAATCAAAACCGGCAACAGCAATAAAAAGGCAATGGCGGGAATCAAGGCCGGTGCAAAGCTACGGGAGCCCATCGAGATTTTGAATAAAGGTTTAGACAAAACAAGCCCTTAACATTCTACTGCTTCTGTTTTTAGCGCCAATCAGCGTATAATGTGACACGAGTTCTTACTCAAACTTTCACTCAAGAAAGCCAGTCTTCGTGATTGGTTAAAAGCAAAAGAATGACATTATGTGGATTAAAATTGTACTTATTATATTGATGCTGGCCATATTATTCAGCCTTTTTAGGGGGCTGTTTTTCCTCGGCAAGGGCGACGAAGAGTCCAGCAAAAAGCTGGTTAAAGCACTAAGCTGGCGGATTGGCTTATCTATCTTGTTGTTTATCATCGTAATTTTGCTACATTACTTTGGAGTTATAGAATTTAGAGATAGTGTTCTACCCGTAGAAACCTCAATTCAAGGAAGTAGCAGTGAATCAGCCCAACACAATGCCAGATACCCCAAAAGCTGGTAAACCTGAAAAATTTTGCAATCAATGTGGGCAAAAGACCTTCCGTCCACAGCGAACCATCAAAGAGCTTCTGGTCGAGTTTGTCGAAGACTGGCTAAACTTTGACTCAAAAGTTTTTAAGACTGCACGCATGCTCTCCAAGCCCGGAGCACTGTCGCGGGATTACTTCACCAACTCACACCATAAGAATCATTACGTCACTCCGATCAAGCTTTACCTGATCCTGTCGATCATTTTCTTGTTAATGACCAATGCTGGTGGCTTTAATGTCAATAATGTCCAGATTGGTACCAATAACCTGAGCGAGCAGGAAAGAGCCAAAGTACAGGAAGCCTTAACGGATGCACAGCAGCAACTGGGGGATAACCCGGCTCTCAGCCCTGAAGTCTTGAAAGCAATCGACAATGCACAGGCCGAAGCCGCTCAAGAAGAAACCGATCCGGTTGTTTTGGCTCTTAACTGCAAATCCGATGCAAAAAATATTTTTCATCTGTGGCCACAGTGGTTAGATCAGGCACTGGAAGAGCGTATAGACAAATTGTGCGATACCTACCACGACATCTCCTATCTGCCTGAAGAAAAGCAGAAAGCCGCTCGCAGCGCACTGGGGCTTTCCATCGTCCAGAATATGATTGAGGTGATTCCACAGACGGTTTTATTTGCGCTGCCGTTATTCGCCTTATTGCTGAGCCTTTTTTATGTCTTTAAAAAGCATCTGTATGTAGAACACTTGGTATTATTGATTCACAGCCACAGCTTCATGTTTGCCATAATCCTGCTTTATCTGGGCTGGTATCAGCTGGTCACAATAGTTCCCCAGTTGCAGATACTGCATCTGGGCTGGTTTGTGTTTATAGGCTTAATCGTTTACCTGTTCTATACCCAAAAAAACTTTTATCAGACGGGATACTGGGCCACCACTTGGCGTTTCATTCTTTATGGGCTGCTGTATATCGTGATATTTAGTTTTATGATGCTGATAGCGCTATTAATTGGTTTAATGTCGGCTTGATGTATAAGTCGGCATTAAGCTTCATACCCTTCTACCAAATGCTGCCAATCGCTCTCCTGCCAGTTGAACTCAGGTAATTTGGCTTTCTCCTTACGAAGTGAGCGTTGCAGCCTTGCCAGATTGGTTTCCAGCCTGGCGCTAGTATTGGCAAGCAGACGGCCCTTATCAAAATCTATCAGCCAGAAGCGGCTCTGATCATCCAGCAGAATATTATGGATGTTTAAGTCAGAATGATAGACACCCTGTTCATGAAACTGCTTGATAAGTGAACCAACCGCTCGCCACTCGTTAGCAGATAGTGAACGCTGTCTCAAAACATGAAAAAGGTCCTGAGTGTTTTTGATCAGTCCAATGATGATTGAAGCGCGGTAGGTAAACCCATTTTTTTCTACCATCAAAGCCACAGGCTCTGGTACTGGCAAACCTTTCTTCTGCATTTTTCTTAATAGAGAAAGCTCACGATAGGCTCGTGTGCGTTTTAGACCAGTAAACAGATAAGAGTCTTCAACCCACTTCGATAAAATACCGCCCCTGTAGTATTTTCTAAGCACGAACTGTTCGTCCCGCTTCTGAAAAAACCAGGTAGTATTTCGTCCGGTTGAATGTCCGATGATAGCTCCCTGCTCTGCTAATAGTTTTGCATCAAACCAGTCGCTGGTAACTTTGCCGCGATAGCGCTTCGTTGTCACCAGGAACCGATTTCTGTCAACTTGTTCAATTTTCACAGAAACGTATGCGGGACTGATGGTTGGTTTATCGCCTACTATACATTAAAATCGTCGCAAGTCCCTAATTTTCAAGGCCATACTGTGTTAAAAGACTTTCCTCAATCGCCGCAGGCTATCTGCATTTTGCGTCTTTCTGCCATTGGCGATGTCTGTCATGCAGTATCCACCGTGCAGGCTATTCAACGTCAATATCCTGAAGCACTCATTACCTGGGTGATTGGAAAGGTAGAAGCCCAGCTGTTAAAAAACTTACCCGGTGTTGAGTTTATAGTCTTTGATAAAATCAAAGGTATTAAAGCATACGCTGAATTGCGTAAGGTAATGAAAGAGCGTCAATACGACATTCTCCTGCACATGCAATTAGCCTTCCGCGCCAATCTTGCGGCCTATTTTATTCCTGCCAAAATCAAACTTGGCTTTGAAAAAAAGCGTAGTAAGGAATTACACTCCTTATTTGTGAATCACCATATTACCGACAGCAAAGGGATGCACGTATTGGAAGGTTTTCGTGATTTTGCTCGTGCCATTGGAGTACCGGACAGTGATCCTTTATGGAATATTCCACTGCCCAGGGAAATAGAACTATGGGCAGAGAATCAACTTCCTCAGGAACCATTTATTGTTATTTCGCCGGGGGCAAGTAAGGCTGAGAGAAACTGGCTGGCAGCACGCTACGCCAAAGTAGCAGATTATTGCCACAGTAAAGGTTTTAAGGTGGTGATGACTGGCGGGCCGAGCACTATGGAGCGTGAGCTGGGTGATAGTATTTTAAGTCACAGCAAAAGTCCGATTATCGATATGATTGGCCAAACCAATTTAAAACAACTGCTGGCAACGCTTAAAGCTGCTCAATGTGTTATCGCACCGGACTCAGGGCCTGCTCATATGGCAGTTACTCAAGGTACACCCGTCATTGGTTTATACGCTCATAGCAATCCCAGACGAACAGGCCCCTATCTATATTTGGATTATGTTGCTGATGCCTATACTAAGAATGCGACCCAGCAGCTTAATTGTAATGTGGAAGACCTTCCTTGGGGGTATCGCTTAAAAGGGGACAACCTGATGCAACAGATATCTGTTGAACAGGTGACCCGATTAGTTGATCAAGTAATAGAGAATGTTCTAAACAAAAATGTTGTAGATCAGAATAGTTACCAATAAGGCTGCAACAGCACCCTGACAAACATTTAAAAAGACATCTTCTGCATCATACTCGTGCTCATGTTTCGGCTTAATTGCTTTAGGCTTCATGGATTTCTCCTTGCTCTCGCTGTTATCCAATGAGCTTATAGTATTTGACAAGTTAGCTTGAATGTCCTGTTCGGGGCCTGAATCTTTTACACCCTTCAAAAGCAATGACTTAGATCAAGTCGTGCAGTATTGTTTAGCTATTCGTCAGACTTTCTTAAGACAAATGGTGCAAAAATAACTCAAGTGTTACGAAAAAACGATAATAATGGACTGCACCAACAGAAGAGACAGTAGTATTAACAATACAAGTTTAAGCTTCTTATGCTTATTTACTGTGTCTTGATAGTCACCAGCTTTCTGCTTATCAACAAATATACGCAAGTTAATGGTTTTCAGCTCAGCAGGGCTGGCCAGCCGTTTAGCTTTTTTCTCTGATTTAATCTCGTCCGAGATAGAAAATGAATGACCATTTGTGCCGTTATGTGAAATCGGTGCCCTGTCATCATGGCGTCGGCCATATTGAAAATGACCGTTGGATTTGTTTCTTAATTCATTATCACCCTGCAAAATACTATAGGCAGGTTCAAGGCATAGCATATAGCCCTGGCGTGTAATAGTTTTCAGTTGGGGACTTCGGTGCTCTTCGACCTGTCTAAATGTTTTACGCAATTTCGATATGCTGCAATAAATAGCATCATCAGTAATGGAAACACCATGCCACACCTCGCCCAGTAGATCGTCTTTTGAAACCAGCTCTTCCGCGTGTTCATACAGGCAAACCAGAACCTGCATGACTCTTGGTTCAAGATCATAAGATTGGTTGTCGATGGTAAGCCTGTTGAGGGCAGGATCAACCTGCCAGTCAACAAGATTAAAGCATCGCTCGGTGTGAGGCATAGCCAGTTCCTTGTCTCTCGACGGGCTAAAATATTAAGGACTCTAATAGCGGACTTCGAATCCTTTGACCACAAAAGTCATCAAAAGTTACCTGTCTTCGTTAAATTATACTGAAAATAATCATACCTACCAGTAAAACCGCAATGACTGCCCAGCATGCATCCAGTACATAATCCTGCACATCAAATTCGTGTGTTTTATGGGTTTTAGTGTTCATATCCTTACTCCTTTTCAGTGTCTAAACAAATGTCTTGTTTCTACTTATCAGACACGAAAAAGAGCGGTACCGTTGTTAGTAAATGTAACCGAACATTTCGCTGCTCAAATAACTGTACCATTTTTGGGAAAGCATGAAGAATGTATGACAAATTATGTTTGGAGACACACATCACAATAGATTTTGCAGAAACTTTTGCAGTGACTGAAGGGAGTAAAATTAAAAACTGGTGGTTGCGGTGATACTAAAATCCCACTCACTGAGAAAATCGGAGTTAACTGGTTTAGCAAAATTAATGTTGACCAGATTGCGGCCACTGGAGCGTGAGAAGAATAAGCGGATACCGAGCCCTACTGACACCAGAGTCCCCTCCTCCTGATTAGGATACAAGGTATCACCTCTTGCCCTGCCAATATCTGTAAAGGCTGCAAATCCGACATCAACCAGTTTGAATAGATTAATTCCGGGATAATATCGCTTCTCCAGGTTTAGCAGATAAGCTTGATCACCATGCTGATACTGTAACGGGTAACCTCTTAAGCCAGACTCTCCGCCAATGGATATTGGTCTATCGATGAAAGGATTCTCCGCCCCCCAAAATTGCAGTTTGCCATACCAGATTCGAGTATCCGAAGCGTGATGGAAATATTCATAACCCAATGAGTAATAGTAAGTAGGAGACAATCCATTTTCAGGCTCAACCCCCTCACCAGACAGCCAGGTGGTATAAATATGTTCCTCATTTATTTGATTGGTATAACGTGAATACCAATACCAATGGAGTGCTTTCTGGTATTCGGAGTTACTGGTATTAACACCCAACCTGACATTATGCCGCCAGCCCAGCTGAACATCCTCTACTCGACCAATCAGGTACAAGTTTCGGGTTTTGATAAAGTTATCTTCAATGTACTCCAATCCTAACCATGGATAGCTGAAGTCACGTTCTTGCGGGAGCCCGATGGTTAATGGCGACTCCATGAAAGTATCTTTTCGTTGGGTATAACCAAACTCATAGCGAATGGTTCGATCATTGACTAGACCTTCAGATATGCCATAAGACCCTTCAAAATGGTCGATCTCATGACCAAAGACATTAATCTCTTCATCATTACTGTAGATGGTGTCTTCTCGACGCTCGGTATTGATATAAAGCTCAGCACCCCATTCATCATCCAAAGTGTAGAAAGGCTTGCTTAGACCCAAAGAATATTGCTCACCATCTGATGTGTCAGATAGAACCAGAGATGCCTGTAGATGATTTTCAGTTGAGACCTGAGAAGACAGGACGAGCGAATAGCCGCTTCTTTGCTGCTCCTTGAAATAGAGCATAGTGGCTCTAAGGCCGTGTCCAAGTAAATTATCATCTTCGATTCCGTATGAATATTCAGTGACGCCTCCCTTTCGGCTGACATCCACCTTAGGTACCAGGGTCCAGTTTTCCCACGTATTAACATCAATAATAATGCCGCCGTTTTCTGACTTTTGCCAGGTCACTCGGGCATCACGTAAGAATGATTTGGAACGCAAGATCCTTTCCGCTTCATCAACGGTGCGCAGATTAATCAAGTCGCCTTCCTTGAAAGGCAATAGACGACGGATAACATAGGGGTAGGTATCGATGTGCAGTTTGTCTGCAGTTTCATACAGCCATCCAGTTCTTTCTTCCTCACTAAAAATGGGATTGACTGTAATCTGAATTTTTTCAATTTTGACTTGCTCTTCGGCTTGCCCAATGGTGGCAGTAATCGTCAGCATGGCTGCCACCACCATCAGATTTGCTACCGCTACAATTGCTCTACAAGCCTTCAATATAGGTCCTTTTCTTAATTTAGCATGACAAACCAACCCGTCTCTATTTTCATAATAGAACGACTATACTCAGTTGTCATGTATTGATTTTTTCAAATCTTTTCATAGAGTTAGCAATGCAAATTTGACTATCTATGGTTATTGACAAAGTATAAGCCATTAACTAGCATCACTGACAAATGGAATTTTAAATGGTTACTCAAATACAGGAAGGACACAGGTCTCATGATGAGCAAGTGGTTTTCTGTAATCAGTTTTACTAACCAAAACCAAAGACAAGGAGAAAGTTATGTCTGGAAGCAATGAAGCCGTTGAACTGGCTACCCACCTACCCGAAATCGGTTTTCCCGAATTCACTACCAAACTTGTAAGTGATGTATTTGACTCATTAATTGCATCTAACTTACGTCAAACCGAAGCTTACGTTGAGCTGTTAAAAGAAACCGGTAAATCACTGCAGGCATTTATCAATGACACCAAGGATGACATTGATGGCAATATGCTACTACAGTTCTTATCTAAAGTTGTAGGCGCTGATAATGATGGTAATCCTGTCGTTAAGCCCGGAGGTTCTCTGACACAGGCACAGGCAGCGGATCTTAACAAAGCCGTTGAAGTCAAAGACGCCGGTATCGACTCTGACAATAAAGTTGTCACTCACGGTTCACTTGATGATACCAAATTCCAGAAAATTCTGGATGCAGTTGCCAATCGCCTTGCTGCTGATAAATATACACTTCTTAAAGAAATGGTTAAGCAAGGTCTACTTCGCTTAGTCATTGAACAAGGTGAAATTGAAACACGCCTGACCTTTAACACTTACGGTTCATCTTATCTGCAAAATCGTTCTACCGATTACAACCGTAAGGACTTTAACTTCCGAGCTAAAGCAAAAACCGGTGGTCTTTTATCAGGCTGGGTTAAAGCTTCAGCTTCAACCTCCTATAACAGTGTTAAAGTTTCAACCGCTACTAAGACCGATATTGACCGCTCAAGTAGTAGCGTACAAATTTATGGTCGTGTGCATCTGAACTTTAAAACTGATTACCTACCATTAGATCAAGACTAAGCGGGAGACCACCATGTCAGAAGAAATTTTGACGCCCGCTGATATGGGCTTCGCCGAGTTTGTGGCGAAGCTCATTTCCGAAGTGTTTGATGCAGTGGTCACTTCACAAGCGGAGCAAGAAGAAAAGCTGCTAGAAATTAAAGAACTGGTTAGCCAACCAGAAGAATTGTTCGTTGATAATTTGCTACAGGATGACGTATTTCTGGATCAGATTGATCGATTGCTAAAAAGTTATTTTCCAGCAAACAGTGACAAAAATGTTCATGCCATTTACGAAGGTGCGCCCTACAAAGTAAAAAAAGGCAACAGCCCTGAATCACCGGCTATCCTTGAGCATCTAGGACTGGATTTAAGTGAAAGTGAATCTGCCAAAAAGAATAAATTTACCAACAATGACGTGTTGGAAATTTACCGTGCTGCAGCAAGACCTTTTGCTCAACAAAAACGCCAAGCAATGATTAATGCAATAGAGCATGGGTTTTCCAATATCATTGTCGACAGCGGAAAAATTAATGCCAAGTTTACGTTCAATACCTCAGTGGAAAGCGAAGAAACCGAACAAGAGCCTGCTCCTTCTAACGGCAATGCGGCTAAACCTAAGCCAAAACCTAAAGCTAAAAAAGCAGTGCTTGATAAACGCATTAAGCTGAAAGATTCACTTCGTAAATCAGTCATTGATAAGCAAACATTTGATGTACGCAGTCGCTTAGTTTCCAATCCTAATTTAAAGGCCAGTATTTTAAAACCTACCTTAGCAAAGGATGTGAAGGTTGCTATCAAGCCTGCCAATAATCGCGATCCTCAGGCATCGACCACCACTGCCAATATCTACAGTGAAATCGAGCTTAACTTTAAGTCAATCAGGTAAGCATTATGCCAAGGGTTGATTTAGAAGACATGGTTCATCTGGTGCATGGCGAGTTAACCTCTGCCCTAGCCAGCACCAGTACATTTTATGACGCACCGATGGTGGAGATATCGTCCATCAAGGTGCGCATGGGGCAACACCCTGAATCAGCCAACAGTCACAACCTTAATCTTGATACCAAACGCTATCCCTTAGCAAAGGATGGCTGGCAGCTAGAAGTAACCTATGACGCTAAATCTAAGAAGAACCGTAATTCGCTTAAGCAATTCAAGCAAACAGGGATACCCAGCATCAATGCTTATAACTACCTGTCCAAGCTTCCTGTTCGTTACCTTAAATTAGCCACCAACAAAATCCAGCTGGCTCTGACCAGGTCAGGCTTCAAAACTCTTGGTGAATTGACGGAAGCCAAACCTGCGGATTTGTCACAAGTTACAGCCGTCCCTTTCTCTAATTTGCGTATCTTGCAGGCGGCAGCACGGTTATCCCTTTCTGATCCCAATGTGTTTATACCCGAACCAATTCTTCAGCAATCCTTAAGTCAGTTTCTTGATAGCTTCCCAAAGCTCAACGACGCCGACTACAACTACTACAGCTGGAACAATCTTGAAGTTATTTTTGAATGGATCCAGCAACTTGAACTCTGTCTCGATTCCACCTTTATTAAAATGCTTACCTTTGAAAAACTGCTAGAAGAATAATTCCTGCTTTGCTTTCTGGTCCTGCTTTTATGTATGCTTATCGCAAGTCATAACATAGCTGGAACTTATAGTGCTTCCTTTACTGAAAATTCTTCTGATTGAAGACGACAAGTCTATTCTTTCTGAATTAACTCATAATCTGTCTAAAACCATCGATAATTTTGAGCGTACTGATGTGACGCTAGAGGTGATTGAGTGCGAAACATTGGCCAAAGGTCTGGAGTATATTCATGATGACGGTGACATACAGGCAGTTATTCTCAGCTGGCAAATTAGAGAAAACGCCATTGCCAATCGTTATGCTCAATTTATCAGCGAGTTAAAGTCAATCCGACTTGAATTACCTGTTTATGTATTAGGAGATGATAGCAAAGGGTTGGATATCGTTAATGAATCAGAAGATATCGAATCCTTCTTTTTCAAGGATGATGTGCTATCCGATCCCGAGTCCATTCTCGGTTATATCATCAACGATTTTGATGACCGATGCGAGACTCCTTTCTGGACGGCTTACAAACGCTATGTGGCTGAGTCTAATGACTCCTGGCACACCCCGGGGCACAGCGGCGGCGCCAGCTTCCGAAACTCACCCTACATTAGAGACTTTTATCAGTTTTATGGCCGCAATGTTTTTGTCGGCGACTTATCGGTTTCGGTCGACTCGCTGGGTTCACTTTCTGACAGTACCAATTACATCGGAAGAGCCCAACAGGCCGCAGCCACGACTTTTGAAGTGAAGCGCACCTATTTCGTGACCAATGGTTCGTCTACCTCGAACAAAATTATTCTGCAAACGCTGCTACGCAAAGGCGATAAGGTCATTATCGATCGCAACTGCCACAAGTCCGTTCATTACGGCATTTTGCAGTCAGGTAGCATGCCCATTTATCTATCCAGCATCCTCAATCCCAAGTACGGCATATTTGCACCGCCGTCGCTGGCAGATATGAAGAGGGCGATTGAGCAAAACCCTGATGCAAAGTTACTGGTGTTGACCGGCTGCACTTATGATGGCCTGTTAAGCGATTTAAAACAAGTGGTGAATTTAGCCCATAGTCACAACATCAAGGTGTTTATTGATGAAGCCTGGTTTGCTTATTCTCTGTTCCACCCACAGTTTCGTTATTATTCGGCAATTAACGCTGGCGCTGATTATGTCACGCATTCAGCGCACAAAGTGGTGTCTGCTTTTTCGCAGGCCTCTTACATTCACATCAATGACCCTGAGTTTGATGAAGATTTCTTCCGCGAGATTTTCAGTATCTATGCCAGCACCTCCCCAAAATATCAGCTAATTGCCTCGCTGGATGTGTGCCATAAACAGCTGGAGATGGAAGGTTATAAGATTTTAAATTCGCTGCTAAATCATGTTGCAGAATTCAAACAACAAATGGCCTCGTTAAATAAAATCAAAGTGCTCGATGGCGAAGACTTCAAACATATATTCCCACATTTTGAATCGGATAATATGGGACATGACCCACTGAAGATCCTGATCGATATCAGTGAACTACCATACTCACATAAAGACATTCACAAATACTTGTTGGACGAAGTGGGACTCGAAATCGAAAAGTACACCCACAGTACTATATTAGTTCTGTTAACGCTTGGCGGTACCCGTTCCAAAATCATTCGTCTCTATAACGCACTAAAAAAGCTCGACAGTGGCCGGGTAAAACTCACCACCTCAAGTAGACGTTCCAAAATACCGGATAACCTCCCACCCATCGAACTGGCCTGTCTACCGAATGAAGCATTTTTTGGGGAACGCGAATGTATCCCCATTTCTGAAACCGAAAATCGTATTTGTGCCGGCCTAGTGACACCTTATCCACCAGGCATACCACTATTGGTACCGGGCCAGATTATAAGACGCCAACAACTGGATTATCTGGCAGCATTGACCAATCAGAACCTAACCATTCAGGGCAGTTTTGATGGCGAGATTTATGTGCTGAAAGAAGATTAGAGTCATGGTTAATATGTACCTGGAAGATCAAACCTTGTATATTCCCAAAGGACTCACAGCAAGATAATTCAGTGATTATCCTTTATTCTTTTATTTTATTAACACTTGCCGTATTCAAGGAGTGACTTTTGAAACAACTACTTTTATCCGCCATCTGCATCTTAATCCTCTCTGGATGCGTTTCCACTCAGACATCTTCTCCAACTGACACCAACCCCGTAGCAGCAAAACCTAAATACGAAACCTACATTCAAGTCGGTCAGGTGATGCCACTTCAAACTGTCACTACCATCGATGGACAAAACATTGATTTGACCAACCCAGACAAGCGCAAACTGGTTATTCTTTTTGCTACTTGGTGCTCCGATTCTCAACGCGCCATGAAAGCACTCCACGAATCAGACATCCTCAATCAAGAAGACTTACAAATCGTAGCTATTGCTCGCGAAAATACGGTTGAAGAGATTGAGAAGTTCAGACAAGAAAGAAATATCACCATTGACTTGGTTGCCGACGTCGATCGAAGTATATATAAGCAATTCGCGAGTGCAGGCATTCCGCGCTTTGTTATGGTGGATAAAAACAACCTTATCGTTAACGAGGTGTTAGCGGAAGGCGAAAACCAGATAGAGTTGATTCAGTGGTAATCATCATTGAATTAACTTGTAACGCTAAGTAGGGCTTCGCCACTGGAAGCCTTACTCTTATTTTTTTGGGGATTCCTCAGACTCTGCTCTGGGCCATTAATTTACTTGTAATCAATATCAGAAATTGTACTCTGACCCCATTAATTTCTAATTGCACAGTGACATAATTGGTTGGTAAAGCAATCATTTAGTATTCGCAGAATTTCGACGTGTTCTAGTCACTATTCCAGTACATTATCAGAAAACCAAGTCGGTAAATCTCATGCAGCACAAGTTGTTTCTTGAAATTATAAATAGAGATGACCCTAAATTACGGTTGGCCTATAACCAGACCGATAATTGCTGGGGGTGGTATGGTTATGATGGTATGGGAAGATATGCATTCCTAGAGATTAGAAATAAAGAAGTTTTAAGCTCAGTTAAGCATTACTTTAAGCATAAGCTCATTAGGCCAACCGAAGATATTTACGTAGTTGAAGCAGGTTGTGAGTGCACCATCTATGAATTAGTTGGCGACTCAGATTAAATCTCATTAAAAAAGCCAAATAATCTGTAGCTTCAGATTATTCTAGTACTCAGCATATTACTTGCAACATGAAATATACCAAAATCGAAGATGCCAGAGCTTTGTTAAAGTAAAGGTGCGTCGAAACGCACCCTACGCTAGCTTATTTACCCTTATATTTTATTTCAATATCCTCACAGGAAAGTTTTATTATCCCTCCTGGAGAGCATTTTATTTCAATCTGAAATATTCCCTTTAAGGATAAAATGCTAAAATCATAAATGCTAACCTGGTTACTAGATATTTGCAGGTTTAAATCTAAAGAAGACACTTTGCTGAATACTAAAGTAATAGGACATAGCCCTTCATATTCAGGAAGCCCTTCAAAACAACTGTTTAAATCATCGATGTCTAATGTTAGCACTCTTTGAATACTCTCCCAAGTGAACGATTCAACAACAGCATCATGCATGCCGCCCCGTTCCTCGATAAACTCTTTGGGATTTCCGCCTATATTTAAAGTCATTTTTTATCCTTTCTAATTACGGAATTGCTGCATTTGCAGGAATTGTTCCCCACAGTGGTGG
Source organism: Kangiella aquimarina DSM 16071 (assembly GCF_000374105.1). Taxonomy (GTDB): domain Bacteria; phylum Pseudomonadota; class Gammaproteobacteria; order Enterobacterales; family Kangiellaceae; genus Kangiella; species Kangiella aquimarina. The sequence goes on along the minus strand of NZ_KB893650.1, from coordinate 658,852 downwards.
AAACAGCGATGGAATCATTCTGACACATCTATAAATAATATAAGTAGCACCGCCTACAGCCACAACTTTAACAGCTGTTTCACAGTCACTACCAGAATCACACATTCCTTCATCATCAGGAAATTCTGGAACCTCCTCACCTGGAGGTAAGTGCTTCTTACCACCGTTAACATGCCAATGATTTTTACCTCTCCAACCTGGCTTTCCTTCTTGAGCTGGATGCCACTCAACAGATGTTCCAGATTCATGATCCCATTTTTCACCATGAGGATGTCTATGTCCGTGATCTCGTGACCATCCATCACCAAGTTCGCTAGGATCATTAGGTAATTTTGCTAATCCAAAAGGATCAATAAAGTTTACCGGGTTCCCGCCAACATACCCATAGGTATTGATACCACCATTCAATCCTATTGGGTCTGATTGAATGTAGCGTCCTATCTCTGGGTCGTAGTCTCGGAAGTAGTTGTAGTGTAACCCCGTTTCTTTAAATTAATGGGGTCAGAGTACATTTATTTTGGCCATAAAAAAAGACGTCCAAAGACGTCTTTTTAATTTGGTGCTCAGAGCGGGACTTGAACCCGCACGGCCTACGGCCACTACCCCCTCAAGATAGCGTGTCTACCAATTCCACCACCTGAGCAATAGAGAGACGATCAATTACTGATCTTGATCGTCTTCTTTAGTTTCTTCTTCAGTTGCTTCCGGAATTGCTTCAGAAATTGTTTCGGCATCTGAAGTTGGAATTTCTGTGCTGATTTCTTCTTGAGTTTCAGCTGGGATCTCAGAAGGAATTTCGTCTTGTGCTTCTGCTGGAATTTCAGCAGGTTGCGCAGTAACTTCTTCTACCTGAGTCGCTTCCGGGTCATCCAGTAGTCCTGACTCTGTTGCTTCGTTCTGGCCAATGGCATGAATGGTCAATGCCAGTGCGAAGAAGATGATGGCCAGGATTGTGGTACTTTTGGTTAAAAAGTTACCAGCGCCAGGTGCGCCAAATAATGTATTAGAAGCGCCAGCGCCAAATGAAGCGCCAATTTCAGCTCCCTTACCTTGTTGGATTAAAATAATGCCAACCAAAAGTAAGGCAACAATTAACAAACTGATCATTAAAAATAATTGCATCGTATTATCCTGCTATGTTGCAAATCGCGATAAACTCGTCTGCTTTTAAAGAAGCCCCGCCAATCAATCCACCATCGATATCGGGCTGGGCCAACAATTCTTCGGCGTTCGCAGCTTTCATGCTGCCGCCATATAATATCTTAATTGATTCGGCGACTTGAGCATTCTTGTTACGCAAATGCGCGCGAATCGCTGAATGAACTTCCTGAGCCTGGTCTGGCGATGCTGTTACGCCGGTTCCAATTGCCCATACTGGCTCGTAGGCTACTACTATGTTAGCAAACGCATCAATACCCAAGGTATCGATTACAGCATCTAACTGCTGTTCTACTACTTGCATAGTGGTGCCTTTTTCTCTTTGTTCAAGGGTTTCCCCAACACAAAGAATCGGTGTTAAGCCACACTCTATAGCCTTGCCTGTCTTGTGAGCCACCAAAATATCGGTTTCGCCATATAAGCTGCGACGCTCCGAGTGGCCAACAATAACGTATTGGCAACCGTTGTCTTTCAGCATGTCACCGCTGATTTCACCGGTATAGGCGCCCTGTTCCTGTTCGCTTAAATCTTGTCCGCCAACAGCAATGGCTTTGTCGCCAATCAGGTTCTTAACTAAAGGGATATAAATAGTGGGAGGGCAAACCAAAACATCGCTTTTCATTGCCGCATTCAACTGCCCAGTCATGCCGTTCATTAATGATTCGATGAATGACTTATTGCCGTGCATTTTCCAGTTGCCTGCGATCAGCTTAGTGCGCACTTGGATGACTCCTCTTTATTACCGCTTAAAACCTGTGCTGATTACCTGTTTTGCCAGCCATTTTGACATCAAACGCCCAGCGGCAATCGCCCCTTTTAACAAAAGGGCGCAAATATTAACCGAGGGCTGAGATTAAAACAAGCTCTGTTGACTCTGATCAGCAGTTTTTGGCTTTTCTGGGCCGATTTCCCCAGAAAAAGCATGGATTTTGAGCTATTGATCCAAGTATAATACGCGCCGTTTAAGGTCGATTGGCTAAATTTTGACCTTAATTTGGAACTATGGCACCTGAAAACCCGTAATAACAACAAGATATGACTGGTTGTAGCTAGCTACACACCAGGTTTTTTTGTTATGGGTCGGTTTTGCAGCGTCCATAGTGAAGTGACAACCATCAGGTAATAAAAGTAGCGACCTATGATTAAGATTAAGAAAGGCCTGGACCTGCCAATTGAAGGGCAACCAGAGCAAACGATCTCAGCTGGTGCTACGGTAAAAACCGTCGCCATATTAGGCGAAGATTATGTTGGCATGAAACCGACCATGCATGTGCAGGAAGGTGATGTAGTTAAAAAAGGCCAATTGATCTTCGAAGATAAGAAAACCCCCGGAGTTAAATACACTGCTCCAGCAGCTGGTACGATTAAAGCCATTAACCGTGGTAATAAGCGTAAGCTGTTGTCGGTAGTGGTTGAAGTTGCCCAGCAAGAAGAAGCGGTCAGCTTTAATAAGTTCAGCCCTGAACAGCTATCTGGCTTGAGTCGCGAAGCGATTGTCGAGCAAATGGTTGAATCAGGTATGTGGACTGCTCTTCGTAAACGTCCCTATTCAAAAGTTCCTGCAATCGATGGTGAGACTCAGGCCATTTTTGTTTCAGCCATGGATACCAATCCACTAGCGGCTGATCCTGAAGTCATTATCAGCGAGCAGAATGAAGCCTTTAACTTTGGCTTGGATATTCTTGCTCAACTATCCGGTGACAAGGTTTTTGTGGCGACTCGCCCTAATTCATCTCTTACCAAGAGCAGCAATGCCAAGGTTAAGTATGAAGAGTTCTCTGGCCCGCACCCTGCAGGCTTAGTGGGTACTCACATTCATTTCTTATACCCAGCATCTATGAGCCGTCCAGTCTGGTACATTGGCTATCAGGATGTGATTGCTCTGGCTAAGCTATTTATTGATGGTGAGCTTCATACTGATCGTGTTATCGCTCTTGGCGGTACCATGATTAAGAATCCTCGCCTGATTCGTACGCGTGTTGGTGCCAGCCTGGATGAATTATTGGCTAATGAAGAAAACGATGCTGATAACCGTCATATTTCAGGTTCAGTGTTAAGTGGCTTTAATGCCATTGATGCTCGCGCCTATCTTGGCCGTTACCACAATCAGGTCACTGTCATCCGCGAAGGTCGTGATAAAGAATTCTTCGGCTGGGCTATGCCTGGTTCTGATAAGTTCTCGGTCACTCGCGCATTCTTTGGTCATGTGTTCCGTAATAAGCGCTTCAACATGACGACTACTACAGGTGGTTCTGAGCGTTCGATTATGCCAATCGGCAACTACGAGCGTGTCATGCCTTTGGATATTCTGCCAACTCAGCTGTTACGCGCTATCGTGACGAATGACACGGTGCTGGCACAGGAACTGGGTTGTCTGGAGCTGGACGAGGAAGATTTGGCCTTGTGTACTTATGTTTGCCCAGGCAAATACGAGTATGGCTCCATTCTTCGCGAAAATCTGACCAAGATTGAGAAAGAAGGATAAGAGAGGCTACCATGGGTTTAAAAAACTTTATTGAAAAAATCGAGCCGCATTTTGAGAAAGGCGGCAAGTGGGAAAAGTGGTATGCCTTGTATGAAGCAGCGGCAACCATTTTCTATACACCAGGTCACGTTGCCAAAGGTGGCACACACGTTCGCGACAACATTGACCTGAAACGCATCATGATCATGGTCTGGTTTGCTACTTTCCCGGCCATGTTCTGGGGTATGTGGAACGTTGGTTATCAGGCTCAGCTTGGTTTGGCTTCAGGTTTAACACTTCCTGACGCCTGGCAAGTAGACTTCTTCCAGTTCTTCGGCGGCGCTATTACGCCTGAAACTGGTGCGCTTGGTCTAATGTTCTATGGTGCCTGTTTCTTTATCCCAATCTATGCAGTTACCTTTATTGTCGGTGGCTTCTGGGAAGTTCTATTTGCCAGCGTTCGCGGCCATGAGATCAACGAAGGATTCTTCGTCACTTCGATTCTTTTCGCATTGATCCTGCCTGCTGAAATTCCGCTATGGCAAGTAGCTCTTGGTATCTCCTTCGGTGTTGTAGTTGCTAAAGAGATTTTCGGTGGTACTGGTAAGAACTTCATGAACCCTGCATTAGCGGGTCGTGCTTTCCTGTTCTTCGCTTATCCAAGCGAAATTTCAGGTGCTGAAGTCTGGGCTGCTGTTGACGGTTTCACCAGCGCTACACCTCTAGCAGCCGCTGCTCAAGGTGCTATTACCGACTATGGTATTACTCAGAGCTGGTGGGACGCTTTCCTTGGCCGTATCCCCGGTTCAATCGGTGAAGTATCAACGCTAATGATCATCATTGGTGGTCTGTTCATCATCTATGCCCGTATCGCTTCATGGCGCATCGTGCTGGGTGTACTGTTCGGCATGATCGGCATGACACTTATCCTTAATTCAATGGGCAGTGAAAGCAATCCTATGTTTGCAATGCCTTGGTACTGGCATTTGGTTACAGGTGGTTTTGCCTTCGGTATGTTCTTTATGGCTACCGACCCTGTATCAGCCTCATTGACCAATAAAGGTAAGTGGTACTTCGGTGCATTAATCGGTGTCATGGTGGTATTGATTCGTGTGGTCAACCCTGCATTCCCAGAGGGTATGATGCTTGCGATTCTATTCGCTAACCTGTTCGCGCCATTGATTGACCACTTCGTCGTGCAAAGCAACATCAAGCGGAGGGCTCGTCGTCATGTCTAAGAAAGAAAGTCCAATGAAAACCATTGTAGTGGCAGTCATTCTGAGCTTGGTGTGTTCAGTTGTAGTTTCTGTTGCTGCGATTAAATTAAAGCCTTTACAGGAAACCAATAAGGAACTTGACCGTAAGCTCAACATCCTTATTGCTGCCGGTTTGATCGATGGTCAGGCGCAAGCGACCAAAAAACAAATCGAAGAAACCTTTAAGCAAGTTGAAACTCGCGTTGTTGACTTATCAACTGGTGAGTATGTAGAAGCTCCTCAAGGTTTCGAGCAACGTAAAGCTGCTAAAGATCCAAGCATGAATGTTCGTATTGAAGATGATATTGCTGGTATCAGAACCCGTTCTAAATTGGCTAATGTTTATCTGGTCAAAAAAGACGGTCAATTGGATACCATCATCCTTCCTTTCCATGGCTACGGTCTTTGGTCAACCATGTACGGCTTCCTGGCCCTTGATACCGATACTACAACCGTAGTTGGTTTGAAGTATTACGATCAGGCGGAAACTGCCGGTCTTGGTGGCGAAATTGAAAACCCAAAGTGGCGTGCAATCTGGCCTGGTAAAGAAGTGCTCAATGAGCAGGGCGAGCCTGTGATTCAAATCGTTAAAGGCGAAGCCAAAAACGAACATCAGGTAGATGGCCTGTCTGGTGCTACCTTGACCAGTAACGGTGTAGAGAACTCTTTACGCTACTGGTTAAGCGATGATGCATTCGGACCTTACCTGGCTAAAGTAAGAGCGGGGGAATTGTAAAATGGCATTTGATAAACAAGAAGCCAAATCGGTCTTATTCTCGCCGATTTTTAACAACAACCCAATTGCCCTTCAGGTATTGGGTATCTGTTCTGCGCTGGCAGTAACCAGTAAACTTGAAACTGCATTGGTTATGAGTTTGGCACTGACTACAGTTGTTGCTTTCTCTAACCTGCTGATCAGTTTGATTCGTAAACAGATTCCATCAAGCATCCGTATTATCGTACAGATGACCATTATCGCGTCATTGGTAATTCTGGTTGATCAGGTATTGAAAGCTTACGCTTATGAAGTCTCTAAGCAGCTTTCGGTATTCGTCGGCTTGATTATCACCAACTGTATCGTGATGGGTCGTGCTGAAGCCTACGCCATGAAAAATGGTCCTGCCATGAGTTTCCTTGATGGTTTGGGTAACGGCCTCGGCTACTCTGTATTACTAATTATCGTTGGTATTATTCGTGAGCTATTTGGTTCCGGTAAACTGTTAGATTTCACCATTTTCCCAACTATCGCAGATGGCGGCTGGTATCACACTAATGGTCTATTAATGTTGCCAGCGAGCTCTTTCTTTATTATTGGTTTGTTAATCTGGGCACTGCGTACCTGGAAAACCGATCAAGTGGAGGATGCTGAATAATGGATCATTATATTTCCCTATTTGCAAAAGCGGTTTTCGTTGAAAACATCGCCCTGGCATTCTTGCTGGGTATGTGTACCTTCCTGGCAGTTTCGAAGAAAGTTCAAACTGCAATTGGTCTTGGTATTGCGGTTGTTATCGTGCAAACGATTACCGTTCCAGTGAACAACCTGCTACTGAACGGCTTATTGAAAGAAGGCGCTCTAGCGTGGGCTGGTTTCCCAGAAGCTGACCTTAGCTTCCTAGGCCTTATCGTTTATATCGGCGTTATTGCTGCACTTGTTCAGATTCTTGAAATGACTTTGGACAAATTCTTCCCAGCACTGTATCAGTCACTTGGTATTTTCTTACCATTGATTACTGTGAACTGTGCGATTCTGGGTGGTTCATTGTTCATGGTTGAGCGTGACTACAACTTCCCTGAGTCAGTGGTTTATGGCTTTGGTTCTGGTTTCGGTTGGGCATTAGCAATTGTTGCCCTGGCCGGTATCCGCGAGAAGATGAAGTATTCAGATGTACCAGATGGTTTACGTGGATTAGGTATTACCTTTATCACCGTTGGCTTGATGGCCCTTGGCTTTATGTCTTTCTCAGGCATCAAACTGTAAACGAGTAGAGAGGTTAACTAATGAGTGAAATAGTATTAGGCGTTGCCCTGTTTACGGTAGTGATTTTCGGACTGGTAATGGTGATTTTATTCGCCCGTAAACAACTCGTAAGCACTGGTGATGTCCATATCGATATCAACGGCGAAGCTGATAAAGCGGTAACCGTACCGGCTGGTAGCAAGCTGTTAAATGCTTTGTCTGACAGCGGCATATTTCTGTCATCAGCTTGTGGTGGCGGTGGTACTTGCGGCCAGTGTGTGTGTAAAGTTCTTGAAGGCGGTGGTTCTATTCTACCGACTGAAGAAAGCCACATTACACGTCGTGAAGCTAGAGAAGGCTATCGTTTGTCATGTCAGGTTGCTGTTAAGCAGGACATGAAGATCGAAGTTCCTGAAGAAGTTTTTGGTACTAAGAAGTGGGATTGTGAAGTTATCTCTAACGATAACAAAGCAACTTTCATTAAAGAATTAGTACTTAAAATTCCTAACGGAGAAAGTGTACCTTTCCGTGCTGGTGGTTATATTCAGATCGAAGCTCCACCACATAAAGTCAAATTCAGCGAATTTGATGTTCCGGAAAAATTCCGTGAAGATTGGGAGCGTTTCAAACTGTTTGACCTTGAGTCGGAAGTGAAAGAAGAAACAATTCGTGCATATTCGATGGCTAACTATCCAGAAGAAGAAGGCATTATCATGTTGAACGTCCGTATCGCTACGCCTCCGCCACGCGATATGTCATTGCCACCGGGCAAAATGTCTTCTTACATCTGGGGCTTGAAAGCAGGCGATAAAGTTACAATTTCTGGTCCTTACGGTGAATTCTTCGCCAAAGATACCGATGCAGAAATGGTATTTATCGGTGGTGGTGCTGGTATGGCTCCAATGCGTTCGCACATTTTCGATCAGTTACGTCGCATTAAAACTGACCGTAAGATCAGCTTCTGGTACGGTGCACGTAGTTCTCGCGAAATGTTCTACGTAGAAGATTTCGACATGCTGGCCAAAGAAAATCCGAACTTTGAATGGCATGTTGCTTTGTCGGATCCACAACCTGAAGACAACTGGGAAGGCTATACCGGTTTTATTCATAATGTTCTTTATGAGAACTATTTGAAAGACCACCCAGCTCCAGAAGATTGTGAGTTCTACATGTGTGGACCTCCAATGATGAACGCGGCCTGTATCCAAATGCTAGAAGATTTGGGTGTTGAGCGCGAAAACATCTTATTAGATGACTTCGGTGGCTAATCCTCTTGGGTTATAACTGAAGGTTCTATAAAATAGGCAGTCTCAATTGACTGCCTTTTTTTATGCCTGTATGAATCGTTTGTTCATCACTACACTACTTGTGTTAATTCTTACTGCCTGTCAGCAGGAAAGCCAATATACAAAACTGTCCGGCAATACCATGGGCACAACATACAACCTTACCTTTGAGTCTAACCAGGATTCGGGCGAACAATTGAAGAATGCAGTTACTCAGGAGCTAGAGACTATCAATCAATTGATGTCCACCTATATTCCTGATAGTGAGATCAATCAGTTTAACGCTTTACGCTCTGATGAGTGTTTCCAGTTTTCTGATGCCACCTGGTTGGTGCTGGTTGCAGCAAAAGACATTTATCATCAAACCAATGGTGCCTTTGATATTACAGTTGGGCCACTTATCCAGCGCTGGGGCTTCGATGCAGTCGAATATGACGATAAGGTGCCATCTGATGAAGAAATCGCCAGTCTTAAAGAGTCTGTTGGAACTGATAAGCTTCAATTTGATTTTGAAGGTCAATGTATTTCAAAAACATCACCTGAACTGACAATCAACCTCTCAGCAATCGCCAAAGGCTATGCCGTTGATCAACTTGCTAACATCATGGAAGAGTTTGACATTGAGAATTATCTGGTTGAGATTGGCGGAGAGACAAAGGGCCAGGGTATTAATGTACATGGCTATCCATGGCGTATTGCAGTCGAAAAACCCGCTTCGAGTCTTAACCAACAACAGCTTCTAATTGTCGCACTGAATAACACCTCTATAGCGACTTCAGGCGATTATCGAAATTATTTCGAAGTTAACGGTAAGCGTTTTTCGCATACCATTGACCCAACCACGGGCTACCCTATTACCCATAATCTAACCTCTGTTTCTGTCATTCATCCAAGCAATATGTATGCCGATGCTTATGCAACCGCAATGAGCGTCATGGGTAGTGAAGCTTCTCTTGAATTTGCGGAACAGTACCAGTTACCCGTGCTGGTTATACAAAGGGAAGGTCAGGAATTAATTACTCTATCCAATCAGTTATTTGAAGAATCTCTTATTGAATAATACGTAAGCCGAGATTACCTCTCGGCTTAGAGTGGTCTTATAGAGAAAGCTCGTATTTTTGTCCCGGATGTCTCAATCCACCACATTTGAAGCTAATCTGCATACTATAAGGTGCTGGACCAGTCACACTTTGGACGATAATGTTAAAACCTTGGACATTGTGATAATAGGCCTGTCCATAGGGTGGATAACCCCCATTATCCGTTGTAACAACTTTGCTCTCGCAGCGTGACTCTACCATGGATTGGATATTAGCCTGGGTCATACAAGCATAGAAGCTCAGACTTCCACAGTTAAAAGTTTCCGTACCATTGTAGAATTCAATGTAAGGATCATTATGATTCCCATGGTTATACTCTTCCGCCACTACAGCACCGCTGATCATTAAACTCATTAATAATACTAGGTATTTCATAAAATAACTCCAAGGTTGTTCATTTGCTTTATAACCGAAATTGGTCAGTAGCAAACTTATCAATAACTTGGAGATATCACCTTAAAATTGCAGGGTTAAAAACAGCCCTTTTACAACTTTACCCTTTTTTACCCAACAAAATACCTAGTTCATTTTTTATACAAAGGCTTATATTTGAGTATTAATATGATAAAATAGCGGCTTCTATTGTTTGGTGGACTTTCAAACTGTGACCAGTACTTTTTTCCTTGCATTCATACTATTTGTCATCGTAATGATGATCATGGCCGTTGGATATTTGTTCCAAAGGAAGAGAATCGGTGGCAGTTGTGGCGGTCTTGATGCGCTTGGAATTGAGAAGGCCTGTGATTGCGACAAGCCTTGTGCAAAAAAGCGTGCTCGCCTGCGAAACGAGCGACGCCTTAATGTTGAAATACTAGAAGACTAATTAGTTATCTGATTAGTCTTTACGACCCACAAACTGAATCGCCTTAAGAATACTCTGACGAGAAATCATCCCTACTAACTGGCTTTTCTCCATCACTGGATACATGCGGCAATTATCTTTTAAGAATCGCTCTGCAACATCGGCAATATTATCATCTGGGTGAACCGTTTTAACTTCTTTGGTCATTAAGTCCATAACCCTATGTCCCAAGTCCCCATGATAGATAGCGCTTAAAACGGTATGTAGACAGTCTTTTTCTGAAATGAAACCCACTAATCGATTATGGTCATCCAATACTGGTGCGCCAGTTAAACGGTATTCCAGCATTGTCTGAGCAGCTTCTACTATATCTGTTTGTGGTTTTAGTGTGATCATTGCCGAGGTCATATAATCTCGAACATGAACGGACTTTATCATAAAGCTACTCCTTGATTTTATTGTAAGAACTGAACAGCTATTTTGCTTGTCCTTCAATTTGATAGTAGCTTATTTACCAAAAAAAACAAAGCCCGGCAGTAGCCGGGCTTTGATAGAGGTCAAACTATCTAAATATTTTATTTAGTAGTCATAGTCTCTGCGTGTGCTTCAGCACGACGGTTTAGAGCACGACCTTCTTCTGTTGAGTTGTCAGCAATCGGTTGCTCTTCGCCATAACCTTTTGCAGTTAAGCGAGAAGCATCAATACCAAAGTTGCTTACTAAGTAATCTTTTACAGAGTTAGCACGACGCTCTGATAGGCCTTGGTTATAAGCACTAGAACCAACGCTATCTGTGTGTCCTTGTATCTCAGCGTTTACATCAGGATACTGACGTAAGAACTCAGCTACTTTAGCAATCTCTGCAACCATTTCTGGTTTGATTTCATACTTATTAGTGTCGAAGTTTAAGCGCATATCAACTACAACTTCTTCTGCAACTTTAACTTCACAACCTTTCTCATCGACCTGTACGCCTGGAGCTGTACCTGGACATGCATCCTGGTAATCATAAACACCATCGTTATCGCTATCTAAAGGACAACCATTAGCATCTACTGCAGCACCTGCTGGAGTACCTGGGCACTGATCATTTGCATCTAATACGCCATCACCATCAGAATCTTTTGCTTTTTCAACTGGCTTTGGAGCTGGAGCAGTGCCAGATTTTACAGTATCACCAAAGAAGTAACCGTAGCTCAAGTACCAAACTTTATGATCGCCTAGGTCGCCAGAATCCAACAAATCTAGGCCCGCACGCAAGTACACATTGTCTGTTGCAAAATGTTGCACACCTACACCTACTTTATAGTAACCGTCTTCTAAGTCAGAACCATAAACACCATATTTGTCACTAAGCTCACCATAGCCCACCTTTAAAAATGGATATGTCGTTGTACTTCCTATCCAACTTGTATCATTTAAAAGTAAATTAAGAGCTGTGTTTTCAATGTCTGTATCTGCGTTTATTGCATTGTTAGAAATTTCATCAAAATAGTTATATTCAACTTCTAAAGCAACATTCTTATTAAAGAACCAACCTAAACCTAAGCCACCTGATAGCGTACGGTCGGAATCCCAGTAAGAATCTAACTCCAAGCCATACAAACCTACATGACCATAAAAACCATGACGGTCTTGCACTTCTTCTGAAGCAAATGCAGTTGAGCCTAATGCCAACAAGCAAGCTGCGGTTAATAATTTCTTCTTCATTGTATTATCCTCTTAAGTTATCCATTTAAGTTCCATGGTGCATCGCATTATATCGGAAACAATAAGTTAGATACAAAACATAAGCTTCTTTTGCCACAATTTTACATTTTCTGGGCTAAATCTCGCACTTTTTGTGCCAACTTCTCGGCCATTTTTGTTGCTACTTTTTCATCATCCGCTTCAACCATAACTCGAATAAGCGGTTCAGTTCCTGATGCTCTAAGCAATACACGTCCATGCTCAGCTAATTGTGTATCAACTTCCTGCGACATATTTTGCAACTCTTGATTCGTCATAATCGACTTAGCATCGGTTACACGGACATTAATCATCGTCTGTGGAAATAGTGGCACTTCAGCAGCTAATTCGCCGACACCTTTATTACTTTCCTTGATTACACGAAGCACTTGCAACGCCGCAATAATCCCATCACCGGTTGAGTTGTAATCCAGATGTATCAGATGGCCCGATGATTCACCACCGATTAACCAGTCATTCTTTTTCAGGCTCTCCATGACATAACGGTCACCAACTTTGCTTCGTTCGAAAGGAATACCAACTTGTTTCAGAGCATTTTCAATTGCCATATTGGTCATTAAGGTTCCAACTACACCACCTTTCAGAGTGCCCTTCTTCTTTAGATGATTTGCCATCATAAACATCAGCTGGTCGCCATTGATAACATTGCCATCTTTATCAACCATCATTAAGCGATCACCATCACCATCAAAGGCGATACCAATATCGGCTTGATGCTCAATGACAACTTTTGCCAGTGGCTCAAGGTGAGTTGCTCCGCAATCACGGTTGATGTTTAAGCCATCAGGCTCTACAGCAGTTTTTATGACTTTGGCACCCAACTCCTTAAACACATAAGGAGCAATGTGATAGGTGGCGCCATTAGCGCAATCCAATACAATTTTCATGCCGTCGAGATTAAAATCATTTGGCACACTCGCCTTACAGAATTCTATGTAACGTGCTGCAGCATCTTCAATTCGATAAGCCTTTCCTAACTGCTCGGATGGTAAAGATGTCATCTCCTGTTCCAATAAAGCCTCAATTTCCAGCTCGACTGAATCAGGTAGCTTGGTGCCTTCTGATGAAAAGAATTTAATTCCATTATCTTGGAAAGGGTTATGTGATGCGCTGATGACAATACCCGCATCGGCTCTGAATGTACGCGTCAGATATGCAATTGCAGGTGTTGGCATAGGACCTACCAGGAAACTGTTGACGCCTGCGGCAGTGAGGCCGGCTTCAAGCACCGACTCAAACATATAGCCAGAGATTCGAGTATCTTTACCTATGACTATTTTGCCTTTCTTACCAAGAACCTTACCCGCTGCCCAACCAAGTTTAAGCACAAACTCAGGTGTAATAGGGAACTGTCCAACCGTACCTCGAATGCCATCGGTACCAAAATATTTTCTCTCGCTCATTCTAATAAGTTCCTTATTGTTGTTTATTTGCCTTGCTCAAATGCGCAAAATAATTTTACTGCTTCAACCGTAGGTTTTACGTCATGCACACGCAGAATTTTTGCACCTTTAGTTAAAGCATACATAGCAGCCACAACACTACCATTTACTCGGCTATTTACATCAGCATCAAGAATATTACCAATCATTGTCTTTCTTGATACACCGACTAGCAGTGGTAAATTAAGTTCTTTAAAACTGTCTAAATGCTTCATCAGTTCACAGTTGTGCTGCAAAGTCTTACCAAATCCAAAGCCAGGGTCGAGACAAATCCGTCCTGATTCTATCCCTCGCTTCTGGCAAGCGGCAACTCGTTCTAACAAGAATGCTTTTACATCCGTTACAACATCATCGTATTGTGGATTGTGCTGCATACTTCTGGGCTGTCCTTGCATGTGCATCAGGCAAACCAATATCTTACCATCTGCGGACACCGCATCTATCGCACCTTCTTCCTGCAATGCACGCACGTCATTAATCATTGTAGCACCGGCACTAATAGCTTCCTTCATTACCTTGGCTTTACTGGTATCAACAGAAACCGGCATCCCGCTTGCTACAACCGCTTCAACAATGGGTATGACCCTGTCCAGCTCTTCACTCTCAGAAACTGCCTGTGCTCCCGGCCGAGTAGACTCGCCACCTACATCAATGATATCGACGCCTTCACTTATCATGGCCTCAATACGTCTCAGGGCAATATCTTTTCGCACATAATTGCCACCATCAGAAAATGAATCCGGTGTGGTATTCAATATACCCATCACCAGAGGAGCGTTTGATTTGAATAAATCTTTCATGGTCTTTATCTACGGCAAAATGGAAAAAAGGGCCAGAAAGGCCCTTTTTATTTAATCAACAGATGGTTCTGTCACTGGTGAATCTTTTGGCGCTTCAGGTTGAGGTCCTGAGCCACCGTTTCCACCTGGGCCTTTTTTATCCGACCAATTTGCCGGAGGGCTTGGGTCATCACCGTCCATAATCTGCTTAATCTGATTCGCATCAATAGTTTCATACTTCATCAGGGCATCCGCCATCGCATGCAGTTTATCCATATTATCCTGCAAGATAGTTTTAGCACGATTGTAGTTCCGATCGATGATGTCACGAATTTCAGCATCAATTGCACGTGCTGTTTCATCCGAAATATTCTTGTGCTGAGTCACTGAACGACCGAGGAATACCTCGCCTTCATCTTCAGCGTAAGAAAGTGGACCTAACTTATCCGAAAGTCCCCACTTGGTCACCATATTACGGGCTAAGCTGGTTGCGCGCTCAATATCATTTGATGCACCAGTGGTAACTTTATCTGGTCCATTAAGGATCTCTTCGGCAATTCGACCGCCAAACAAGGAAGATAGCTGACTTTCCAGTGCTTCTTTAGATAGTGAGTACTTATCCTGCTCTGGCAAATACATGGTTACACCCAAGGCACGGCCACGAGGAATAATGCTCACCTTATACACCGGATCGTGACTTGGTACTTTCAAGCCAACGATTGCGTGTCCCGCTTCATGATAGGCAGTATTAAGCTTTTCCTCTTCGGTCATCACCATTGAGCGACGCTCAGTACCCATCAGAATCTTATCTTTTGCCTTTTCAAATTGCTCCATGCCAACAATGCGTTGATTATCGCGCGCGGCAAAAAGTGCTGCCTCATTAACTAGGTTGGCCAGATCGGCGCCTGAGAAACCAGGTGTGCCTCGAGCTATCACGCCAGGCTCAACGTCATCACCAATCGGTACTTTGCGCATGTGAACTTTAAGAATCTGCTCACGACCTTTGATATCTGGTAATCCAACCACAACCTGACGGTCGAAACGCCCCGGACGCAATAAAGCTGGATCCAGTACATCAGGACGGTTAGTCGCAGCAATCACAATAACGCCTTCGCCACCTTCAAAACCATCCATTTCGACCAGTAGCTGGTTCAAGGTTTGCTCACGCTCATCGTGACCACCACCTAAACCGGCACCACGATGACGGCCTACCGCATCAATCTCATCGATGAAAATAATACAGGGCGCGTGTTTCTTGGCCTGTTCAAACATGTCACGCACACGCGAAGCACCGACACCCACGAACATTTCTACGAAATCTGAGCCCGAAATGGTGAAGAAAGGCACTTTGGCTTCGCCTGCAATAGCTCGAGCCAGAAGCGTTTTACCGGTTCCCGGAGGACCAACCATTAAAACACCACGTGGAATTTTACCGCCCAGACGCTGGAATTTACGTGGGTCGCGCAAGAAATCGACCAGCTCACCAACTTCTTCTTTGGCTTCTTCAACGCCAGCAACGTCAGCAAATGTAGTTTTAACCTGATCTTCGCTGAGCATACGGGCCTTACTTTTACCAA
Source organism: Kangiella aquimarina DSM 16071 (assembly GCF_000374105.1). Classification (GTDB taxonomy): domain Bacteria; phylum Pseudomonadota; class Gammaproteobacteria; order Enterobacterales; family Kangiellaceae; genus Kangiella; species Kangiella aquimarina. The sequence goes on along the minus strand of NZ_KB893650.1, from coordinate 643,280 downwards.
AAGACAAAGCGCCGCCGCCCTTACCGCCACCTTGCATCTGGCGCATGAAATAGATCCAGACGGCAATTAATAGCAGGATTGGTCCAAAGCTTAACAGGAAGGTACCGAAACCACCGCCCTCGCGCTTCTTACCCGAATAGTTAATATCGTTTGCTAACAATAAATCATTCAGTTTTTCGTGACCGCCGGCTGGAATTTCAGCATTAATTTCGCTATTGGTGTTCAAATCTTTACCGGTCACAAGATTATTGTTTGGGTTGATTACCACATCGTCTACTTCCTTAGCTTCGATACGGCTAACAAATTCCGAGAATGTGACCTGGCTATTGTCTGTCTGACGCTCCTGAATGGCGTCTATAACAATAAACAAGATGACCGCTGCTACGGCCCAAAATAGAATGTTTTTTACTAAATCGTTCAAAACCTGAACCTCAATCTTGGCAACGCTTTGCCTTTAATAATGACCACACATTATGCCATGCTTTGTCACTTACGAAAGCCCTGAAGCTTAACAAAACGTAACAAACACTGCTATCCGATTCGTGCTTTTTGTATAAACTTGCAGCACCTAACCCTTATATCCTAAACCAACCACATAAACTTCGCGTGAACGCCCTCTGGACGCATCGGGTTTACGAATTAATACTTTATTGAACAGCTGGCGACATTGACGGATATACTCATCAAAACCTTCTCCCTGGAAGACTTTGACCACATAGTTCCCGCCTTTTGTCAGCACTGTCTGAGCCAACTCCAGAGCCAGTTCACAAAGATACATAGCTCTTGGTTGATCGACAGCATCTACACCACTCATATTGGGGGCCATATCCGATAAAACAAGGTCTGCCTTGCGCTGGCCAATTTTATCCAAAAGCTGATTGAGCACTGCTTCTTCACGAAAATCGCCCTGAATAAAGTCCACATCGGGCAAAGGATCAATTTCCAGTATATCCAGAGCAAAGATTTTGCCCTGATTCCCCATCTTGTATGCAGCATATTGCGACCAGCCACCAGGGGCTGCTCCAAGGTCGACAACAGTAACGCCTTTGCCTAACAGCTTATATTTTTGATCGAGCTCTTCCAGCTTATAGACCGCTCTGGAGCGGTAACCATCCTTTTGTGACTTTTTGACGTAAGGATCGTCAAAATGTTCTTTCATCCAACGGTGGCTGCTTTTACTTCGTGACATAAATAAATATGCGTCTTTTTTCCTCAAATAAGTCTCTATTGTACCTTTTTTCAGGTAAAATGACCGCTAATAATCACTATCAGAAAGATGTAATGACTCAATTAAGTAACAACCAGCTAAAGTTCCTGCGCGGCAAGGCCCACAGCCTCAAACCAGTAGTCATGGTTGGCGCCAATGGCGTTACCGAGAACGTGCTGGAAGAAATCAATATCGCCCTTAATCACCATGAACTTATTAAGATTAAAGTGCGAGCCGAAGAACGTGAAGATAAGCAGGCAATGATTGACCATATCTGCCAGCAAACCAAGGCTGCGAAAGTTCAGGTCATCGGCCATAATCTGTCGATTTACCGAAAGTCTGCCAATCCAAAAATCATTTTGCCTAAATAATCAAATTCCGCTAACGTATGGTTTGCTCTTAATTATTTGGAATTATTATGGCTTACAGCATTCTACTGGTCGAAGATCATAAAGAGTTGGCAGCTACAACTGGCGAATATCTTGAGGCCTGTGGCTATATTGTGGATTATGCAATGGATGGCATTTCTGGCCTTAATCTTGCCAAAACCAATCAGTATGATGCCCTGATCCTAGACGTGATGTTGCCTGGCATGGATGGTTTTACTATCTGTCAGCGTATTCGTCAGGAAGTCCAGTCCGATATTCCTGTTCTAATGCTGACCGCACGTGACCAGTTGAAAGATAAGCTTGATGGTTTTGATGCTGGTGCCGACGACTACCTGATTAAGCCTTTTGACTTTGAAGAGCTGGATGCACGCCTCAACGCTATTATTCGTCGCCATAAAGGTGAATTGGATTCTAAACCATTGGTGATTCATGATCTTGAGCTTGATCCCAAAACACTACAGGTTAAACGTCAGGGTAAGAAATTAAAACTTTCTCCAACTGGCCTGCACATCCTGAAATTATTGATGCGCAAATCGCCCGAAGTGGTGACTCGTGAAGAGCTTGAGCGTGAGCTATGGGGTGATCTGGTTCCGAATAGTGATGTTCTTAGAAGTCATCTGTACAACCTACGCAAAGTTATCGACAAGCCATTTCCGGAACAACTGTTACAAACAGTACCGGGGCTTGGTATTAAAATAACCCCTCCAGAAGAATAAATTTTAGAAGAGTAGTTTTTTATTTATCATGCTCTTTCAGTGTTAGCTGAATTTGAGTGCCTTTTCCGGGTTGGCTATCAATTGAAATGCGCCAGTCCATCTGGTCACAGATCCGTTTAACTATCGCCATGCCCAGTCCAAACCCTTTGACCTGCTCCTGCTCACGGTTAGCGCGATAAAAAGGCTCAAAAATTCTCTGCAAGCTTCTTTCGTCCATGCCAATTCCGGTATCAGAAACTCGAATGAAGCTCCGCCCAATAAAGACCTCTATCGTTCCCTGCTCGGTATAATTAAAGGCATTAAAGATAATATTATTTAGACAAATGACTAGCAGTCGCTCTGAGATTCGCATTTTCAGCTGCACATTACTGTGAAGACTCGTTTCAATATTCTTGTCTGCGAATAGTCGTTCAATAGAGGTGAAGTGCTGCTTAACAACTGCATTAACATTCACTGGCTCTTCGGAGATATCTGGTTCCTGGTCTCTCGAGAGCAAGAAGAGTGCTTCCAGCAAATCCTCCATTTCTTTAACCATTGGCTTCATGCGCGAGACGACCTTTAATTGCGAGTCGTTGAGCTGCTGTTTTTCCAATAAAGAGATTGAGCCTTTAAGAACCGCCAATGGAGTACGTAATTCATGGCTAGCATAACGAGTAAAGTTTTTTTCACGAGTCACATACTCATTAACTCTCTCTGCATATTGATCAAAGGCCTGCAAAAGCGTCATCACTTCAGCATCTGCATTCTTTTCAATGTCAGAGAAATCCATTTTGAGATCGGCGCGCTCAGAAACCTCAACACTGTCCATTAGTCGTGACAGCTTCACCACCGGCGATATGGCTCTTCGAGAAAGCATATACATTATCCAGGCAGGCAAATAGATGATTAACAGCACGAAAGCCAATGGCGCAATACCAAAATAAAATGACAAACGGGCAACCTGTCCTTCTTCAAAGACCAGATACAGACGCTTACCGTATTGTTCGGAAATATGGACTAATGGCTGCCTATGATTGAAGTCCACTCTTTGATATCCAGGCTGCAAAGACTCGAGATAATCTGGAACATCATCCGATGGTTGGGAAGATGACATATACCCCGTTAAATTGAGGGTGCTGGGTAAATTAAAATCAGGATTTTTCTCATAGTTCTTCCAGAAGAAATCGGCTTCACCTTCGAGCGCCTGTTTAATTAGAACATTTTCAACAACTTTAGCCGCACCATAGACACCTAATAAAGTTACAGCACTAATCAGCAACAACTGAATTGCCATAGCCTTAATGATTTTATAATGTATGCCACGACGTTTTTGTGTCATTGACCTTCCTTCATCACTTCCCAAAACTACAATCGCTTTCCTTATTGACCATTTCTACAAAGTTAATAATTTTTCAACATGATCATTTCTTAGCGAATCTATAGTGAGCAACCATCCACTCATTACCGTCAGCATAACCAAATAACTCGGCACAAGCCATAAAGAAAATGCGCCAACGTTGGAACCAGATTTTAGCGAAATCCTTTCCATAGACTGTTTCGAACAGTGGCATGATTTGTTTTTGGTGTTTATCCATGTTTTCAAGCCAGGCATTTGAGGTTTTCTCATAGTGCTGCCCATTAACTAGCCAGCGACGCTCTAGCTGCAGCTTCTGCTGGAAATTCAAAAAGGTATCAGCTGCCGGCATCTGGCCACCACTGAAAAAGTAGCGTCCCATCCAGTTATCGTCACCATCTTCTAAAAATGGATACATCAGGTAGCGGTGACAGAACACATGCAGGAATACTTTACCTTCATCTTTAAGCCATTGACTGACTCGCTCAAATAGCACCTCATAATTTCTTACATGCTCAAACATCTCAATCGAAATGATTCGATCAAACTGACGGCCAGGATCAAATTGATTGATATCCTGAGTAATGATGGTGATATTCGTTAACCCCCGTTCCTTTGCCTGCTGTTGAATATGCTCCCTTTGCGAATTCGAATTTGATACTCCGGTAATAGTGCTGTTCGGATACTTTGCTGCTAAATAGAGTGTCAAAGAGCCCCATCCGCAACCCAGCTCCAGAATATCCTGACCGTCTACAAATTCGCCACGTTTAGCGTATAGATCCAACATCGCCTGCTCAGCATCGTCTAGATTGTTAACATTCTCAGGCCAATAGGCGCTACTGTATTTGAGATTCTTTCCCAGCGAATAATGATAAAACTGTGCGGGAACTTCGTAATGCTGTTCATTCGCTTTATCAGTTTTGATGGCTACTTCAGAGGATTTCAATTCCTGCAGAAATGCGTGGTAACGCTCAGCCTGTTGTTCACAGTCATACGCTGATTCTTCGGTCAGGCGTTGCTCGCAGAGCTTACGTATACCCAGGCGCACCAGGCGATCAGGAAGCAATCCTTTCTCAATTAAGTTAATAGCTTGTGCAATCATTTAAGCTCTCCGCTTTTATTCAATATCAATGGGCGTCGACATACTATTTCGTAGGGCCCAGGAAAAATTTATTGGTCTGACGTTGATACTCTCGGTAAGCATCGCCTTTGCTTCGAATATTTTGCTGTTCGTTAAATGGAATGCCAGTTAACTTCAGCAAAAACAGCAGCATTAATACAGGATAAATCCACAACAGCCATCCTTGCTCGGCGTGCCAGCCAATCAACGGATAGGCAAACCAGTGAGTCCATTCGAAGAAATAGTTAGGGTGACGTGAATAGCGCCACAGACCGATATTACAAACTTTGCCTTTCGTATCTTTTCTTCTCTTGAACTGTCGCAACTGATAGTCAGACAAGGTCACACCAATAAAAGACAAAACAGCTATGGCAATACCAATTCCATCAAATATGTCGAAATCTTGATGACTGGATACAATGACAGCAACGGGGTAGCTGAATGCAAATGCCAGTACTGCCTGAAACATGAAAAAGACAAACAGTTTGCTTTGAGTATTTTCGGACCAGTGTGCGCGAAGTTGTTGATAGCGCCCATCTTCATGCTCGACCTGATATCTATCAATAAGATGCCAGGCCAATCGGGCATACCAGGCAATTGGAATCAACAAAACAATATAACGATGAAAGCCACTTCCTTCGGCCATGGCTACATAAATCAATCCGCCAATTACAATTAGCAGGGCCCAGGTAATATCCACGATATCGGTATTTTTAGTATGGAACTGCCACAACCAGGCTATCAGCTGTCCGACAAAACATAGCAATGCAACAGCAATTATCGCGACATCTAATTCCATGATGCTTCTCTCTTGCCCGTTATTTCCTGCTTCTGACCTGCTGAGGGGGAAAATACTGTGACAATCAATACCATGACCATCGTCCAACCAAAGGCAAGTGCCGCAAATGCTGAAACCGGATTGTTTAAAGTCACCGCACCGAACTTTTCAGCTGCCAGGTAAGAGATTGGACCGCCAAGACCACCAATGATAACCCCCACTATTTTGTAATCAAAAATCCAGGCCAGTGAGTGATTTATGGTTAGGCCAAATGCAAACCACAACATAACTATCCATAGTGGAGCAACAAAGGGATATGGCCATTGCATCTCATAACTGATGAGTCCAAGTTGTAGCCATAGGCTGTCCAATACAAATCCCAAAACTGCCAGTGTGATTGCAAGCTTGATATCAGTCTGTTTCCGATTCAGTGGGTGTAGCTGCCATATGGCAAAGACCACAAACAAACCGAGACCTAACAGGATGTGTTCATAAACAACACCTACAACCAATGCAAACCACAGCGTTTGAAGCAGTACAAAATTCAGTACTTTATTTAACTTTGTAGTGCTAACCATTGCTGCCTCTTGTTGCCCGGTTTGGCAAACAGTAGGTGTACATCGCTGATGGCTTTTTCGATAAAGCCACCTTCACAATAACACAGATAAAAATCCCACATCTGAATGAATGACTGGTCAAATCCTTGCGCCTTGACTGCTTCAATATGCGCAAAGAAACGTTTGCGCCATTCATTTAATGTTTTGGCATAACTATCACCAAAGTCTTCTAAATTGATAAGTCGCAAATCTGAGGATTTTCTTGCTGAATCCACAATTACTGATACACATGGAATAAAACTGCCAGGAAAAATGTAACGCTTAATAAAGTCCACTGACTTTAACGCTTGTTTATATCGAGAGTCCTCGATAGTAATTGCCTGAATCAAAGCCATTCCATCAGGTTTTAATAGAGCGCTACATTGCTTGATGTAAGTATCAAGATATTGATGGCCTACTGCCTCAATCATTTCAATTGAAACCAGCTTGTCAAACTGACCTTCCAGCTTGCGATAGTCTTCCTTAAGAATGGTTATCTTACTCTCAAGGCCTTCTTCCTTTACGCGCTGTCTGGCGTGCTGATATTGCTGTTCAGAAATGGTTGTGGTTGTTACATGACAGCCATAGTTCTTAGCAGCATAAATGGCGAATCCGCCCCAGCCAGTACCAATTTCAACCAGGCGATCGTTTGCATTAAGATCCAGTTTTTCGCAGATGGTTTTTAACTTCAACTCAGAAGCTAATTCCAGAGTATTGGCCTGCTCTGTAAAAATTGCGGATGAGTACATCAGGTGCTCATCCAGAAACAACTTAAAGAAGTCATTGCCTAAATCATAATGCGCGGATATGTTTTTGCGGCTTCCTTCAACACTGTTCCGATTAAAGAAATGCCATAGCTTTAAAATACTATTTTTCAACCAGGCGAGACCGCCTTCCATCTCATCCAGGATGTCCCGGTTGATGACCAATAGGCGAACTAAGCCAGTTAAATCATCGGTTGACCACTGTTCTTTCATGTAGGACTCAGCGGCACCAATACTACCGTGCATCGCTACCTGGCGATAAAAGTCTAGCTGACTAATACTGATGGTAACGCACAAGTCAGATTGAGCATTGGCGGTGCCACAGAATTGCTTTCCAACAGGATCACTGATAATGATCTGACCGCCTTTTATACCACTCAAGGCTTTCAAGACCTGGCTACGAATCAACTTCTCGAAACCTGACACTTGTTTCTTTTCAGACAGGGGAAGTTTTACAGACTCACTCTGTTCCTGCTGTTTGCCGGTTATGGCCTGCTTTTCAGTAAAATCATTCACGACCCTGGTTCCTCTTGCCTGTTTCTGCCTCGACTTCACCGCTATGAGAATCTTTATTAAATTTAGGGTGAGGTACAAAGGGGATCTTTTTTAACCATAATTTTAAAGCTTGCCAGTAGATTGCAGCGACCATCTTCAAGGGTTGCAACGGTCTGCTTAGAACAAGCTTTCGCATATTGCTTTGAGTCAATGGTATGAAATCAGCTGTGAAGGTGGCGTCAAAGAATTTGTGATTCGTGTTCTTTTGATTTACTACCATATGAATTCGCAACTGGTCATCCTCAACCTTAAACAGCCATTGATAATGCATATCCATGGTTAGAAATGGCGACACATGAAATGCTTTATCAAATTCAAACTGATAAAGGTTGTCTGTACTTTTGCAACCTTTTTTTCCTTCATCGCATCGATGCAGGTAGCTATGGCGCTCTCCCCATGGGGTATTTGTGATTTCAGAAACGATATACTTCAAATTGTCATTTTCATAACAAAAATAAAAGCAAACAGAGTTAAAGTTAAACCCCAGGTATCTCAGGTGGGAAAGCATAAAAACTCTGCCAGAAAAGCTTTTGCCAGTATGCTGGCGAATAGTCTCCTGGATCGATTGTTTGTTTATGCTGGTTTTGGTTATTTTCTGGATGTTTTTTTCTTTGATACCGTTTTCATTGAGGTTGTTTTCTTTGAGGTTAGAGTTTTGGTGAAAGTCCTTGTTGCGGAAGGAAATCAGATTCCATCTCTCCAGCGACCACAGTTTACTTTTAGCAAAAGTCTCTTCGAGCTTATCCAGATCAAGTAAGCTCCAATACATTTCGTATGTAAACTCATGGGGCTTGGGGCGATAACGACGGTGTCGAATCTCCCCAACCATAAATCCCTGTTTAAGCATATCCTGCATCCTTCAGAAGTTGTTCTGCAGCCTCCAGTCCGCTTCTTGCACCATCTTCATGAAAGCCCCAGCCCCAATAGGCACCACAATAATAACTTCTGTTCTGCCCCTGAATCTGGTGTTTGTTTTGTTGAGCATCAATTGTCGCCTGAGTATAGACAGGGTGATGGTAGGTCACCTCTTTCCATACCAGTTCGGGGTTCACTCGTTCCGACATGTTAAGGCTAACAATAACTGGCGTCGGGGTATCCAATGACTGCAGTAAGTTCATGTAATAACTTACTGTACACTCCTGACGAGTTTTTTCATCTATTATCACATTCCAACTGGCCCAGGCGCGTTTTTTACTTGGCAATAAACTGCTGTCTGAATGCAAAATGATTTGATTTTCCTGATAGCGAATCGCTCCCAGGATCTGATTTTCAGCCTCGCTGGCACCTTCAATCATTTTTAGCGCCTGGTCGCTATGACAGGCAAAGATCACATAATCAAATTCCTCTTTGCCCTCAGCCGTATGGAGCCAGATCTTTTCATGATTACGAATCACCTTGCTAATTGGGCAGCCTAATTTCACTTGGAATCCTGCACTGTTAGCAATCGCTTCAACATAAGCCTTTGATCCGCCTTCAATGGTTTTCCAGATTGGCCGATTGAATGCCTGCATCATCTGGTGATTATTCATAAAGGCCACGAGATAACGTGCCGGAAAATCAAGAATCACCTGGCTATCGCCAGACCACAGCGCACAGGCCATCGGCAGGATGTGCTCGTCGATAAACTGCTGACTGTAGTTATTCTTTCTCAGATAGTCTCCGAGGGTGATATCGCCTTGTTCACTGTCAGACTCCAGCAACTCTCCCGCTTCCCGATAAAAGCGAAAGATATCTCGCAGCATCCGATAAAATTTTGGCCTGACTATATTCTTACGTTGGCTGAAAAGACCATTTAAGGTTCCGGCGTTATACTCAAGGCCAGTTAGCTTATTAGACACAGCAAAACTCATATCGCTGTCTTTATAAGGAACCTGATACTTTTGTAGCAATCCATAAAATGTTGGATAGTTTTCTGGGTTGAAGACAATAAATCCAGTATCAACCGCTATTTTCTTCTTACCACCAGTTTTAGAGTCAACTTCAATGTATTGAGTGTCTGCGTGTCCACCTAGTTTGCTGGCATGCTCAAAAAGGGTTACATCGGCTTCTGAGGCCAATCGCTCTGCAGCGGTCAATCCAGAAATCCCGCCGCCAATTACTGCAACTTTCATGACTTTGCCTTTAAAGCTATTAATTCTTTATTGGGATATTTCAAATCCCATACCAATCCCAACTTTTCCATCGCTTTGAGAACATAGAAACTCAGATCAATTTCCCACCAGTAAAATCCCTGTTTTACTGAACCCGGACTAAAATGGTGGTTGTTATGCCAGCCCTCGCCTAACGTCAAAAGAGCTAGTAAAAAATTATTACGGCTATCATCATTGGTCTCAAAGCGCTTGCTGCCCCAACGATGCGCCAGCGAATTGATGCAGTAGGTGACATGCGATAACAGTATGGTTGAAATAAAGAATCCCCAGATCAGTACCTGCCAGCGATCTGCACCCAGTTCAGGGTGAAACATTTCCAGATATACCCCAAGGCCAAAGATTAAAGCAGCGAAAATGATTGGCGGGAAAATATCGAATCTATCTAACCAGCGAAGCTCTGGGTATTTGGCAAGGTCTTTGACTCTGCCTTCCTGGGTGGGGAAGTTTTTCTTGTTGAGAAACCACAACATGTGGCTCTTTAAAAAGCCATGCCTTGGTGAGTGCGCGTCTTCGTCAGTATCAGCATAAATATGGTGATGCCTGTGATGTGCCGCCCACCATAATGGTCCACGCTGTGTAGCTGAGGCACCGAGGAAACCAAATACAGCCTGGACCCACCGGTAGGTCTTAAAACTTTTATGTGAAAAATAGCGATGATAGAAAGCAGTAATCGCAAACATTCGAATGAGGTAAGCAGCAATACAGATAATCACTGCTGTCCAGGATACACCGGTTACAAACGCAAATAAGCAGACTAAGTGCAAGCCTATGTATGGAATAACTCGTGGCCAATCAACCCCTTCAAGCTGCTCAGGTTGATTGGTATCCGTATTGATTTGACTGTTATCAAACCACTGTTTCATTTTCATAGTTTAAGTTGCCTGGCATTTTTCATAATCCTAGATTTATTCTTGTGAAATCCCTGTGAAGCTGAATAGACGGCCAGGCCGCTACTCTTTAAATTATTTTACCCTGCTTAGTTTCTGCAAAACCTTCACAGAATCTTTACGAGTCAGGAGCTACAGTGGCATCATGTCTTCTACTCTAGCAGTGCTTTATGATGATTTCCCGTTATTTATTATATTTTGCTATAGCCTTAACTTTTTCTGGCTGTAGTCATTCGAGGAGCGAGATGAATAATCAACGCGTAGAGAATTTTTTGCAGGTTGCCAGTAAGATGCCTCCGACCGAAACGGTAGAGTCCCCGGACAAGGCTTTTCTAACCTTATTTGGCGACTTCAAGGCTGGTACTAAAGAAGATGTTATCCGCCAGTTGTATGCCGAGCAATTCTATTTTAATGACACTTTTAAAACCTTTGGTCATATCGATGAGCTCTTGAAGTATATGCCTGAAACAGCGGAAGCAACTGAAGTGACTACCGTAGAAATCATTGATGTCGCCAAATCCGAAACTGACTATTACTTGCGCTGGGTGATGCATATGAAGTTCTCTGCCGCTGGCAAGAAAATCGACTCCAAGTCTATTGGTATGACTCAGCTTCGCTTTAACGAAGAAGGCAAGATTGTTCTTCACCAGGATTACTGGGATGGTGCCGAAGGTTTCTATTCACGTTTACCAATTGTAGGATTCTTTGTTAATTATGTGCAAAACCGCCTGTAAAACCCTGTCCGTGAGAAAACTGCTGCTTCAGCTCAGCTTCCCATTGCTGGGCTTGAGCTTGCTTATTATTTCTGGCCAGGCCCAGGCTAAGCTTGAGCCTAGCGTTCGTTATCAAGAGACCGACTATCAGCTGTGTGCTAAACAACGGGTGACCAAAGCACTACTATTTGATGTGGTTGATGTGGGTGTCTACTATCCTGACTGCAAGCAAGCTGCAGACATATTTGATGAGCAGCCGAAGTTACTTAGATTTTCCTATTTACGCGATGTAACTGGTAACCAGTTCACTGAAGGTGCTGATGACTTTTTACAAGACAACCTTAAGCCACAGGAAAAAGACAAGTGCCTGATTCACTTCAATGAGTTTAACACTGTCTATGAGGACGTTTCCGACGGAGATTATTACGATCTTTTTGTACTCCCTGAGCAGGGCCTTGATCTGTATCTCAACAATCAGCAGCTTGCCCAGTCCGACAACTCAAGTTGCGCCTTGCCTTATCTCAATATCTGGTTTGGCGACGAATCAATGGACAGCGACTTCGAAGACCTACGCGATAAGATTAAAGCGCTGAATTAATCGCCGCCTTCATTGAGCAATTTATGGGACTATTTAGCTAAGCAGATCAAGAGCTCTTTTCCTCGCTTCCTTATAGTCAATGATAGGCTGAGGGTATCCCAGCTTTTCTCTCTGCTCACTACTTGGACAATGAATGTCTTTATCACTTAAACTTTCAAGCTCCGGCACTAGCTTACGAATAAATTTACCCTCAGGATCAAAACGTTGCGACTGAGTGTTCGGGCTCATGATTCTAAAATAAGGTGCTCCGTCGGCACCGGTTGAAGAACACCACTGCCAGCCGCCATTATTGGAAGCAAAATCTCCATCTATTAAATGGCGCATAAAAAAAGCTTCTCCCTGGCGCCAATCTATCAGACACAATTTATTGAGGAACATGGCGACATTCATTCTTAAACGATTATGCATCCAACCTGTTTGCAGTAGCTGGCGCATTGCCGCATCAATCAATGGAAATCCGGTTTTGCCCTGTGACCACAAGTCAAATAGTTCCTGCTCACCATCCCATACTTCCTTTGCATCTCTTTTAAATACTTTATGTTTACTGATCTCAGGATTATCAATAATGATTTGTCGGTAAAATTCGCGCCAGATGATTTCTGATAACCAGGTATCTTTATAGAAAGCTTCTTCATCACCTTCATGCCACTCCAACAAGCTACTAATACATTGCTTTGCCGAGATGGCACCGACCGCCAGATAAGGAGATAGCATGCTGGTTCCCTTAACCGATGGGATATCTCTTCGCTCTCTATAATATCCAGCCTTTGGCAAGAAATCATTCAGCTTTTCCTTTGCCGCCTGTTCTCCCGCAGGCCATAAGTCATCACGGTACTCTTGAGCAAAATCATAATCATGTTGCTCATCAATTTTGAAGTCCTGCTTTTCAGGTATTGGTAATGGTGAAGTGCCTTGAGTTTTGTGAAATTCGATCCAGGCTTTCTTGTATGGTGTAAACACTTTATAAGGCTCACCCTTACCAGTAGCAACACTATTAGGCGGAATAATAATATCACCATCAAACCGCTTTACTTCTAATCCTTTTTCCTCAAGTATTTTTTCAGCCTGGTTGTCACGGTTTTTCTCGTTTAGTGGATACTCATTATTGAAATAAACACCTTTGGCATTGAACTGATCGACTAACATCTCTAATTTCTCAACCGAATCAGCATAGTCAGTCACTTTAAAACTATGTAGTGGGATGTTGAGTTGGTTCAGTTGCTTTCTCAATTCTTTGACGTTGTCATTGATAAAACCAATCTTGCAGGCTGCATCATCATGAGCCTTACGCTGTTCCTCAGTCTCCAGATAAATTCCAATAGCAGTGCCCTGTTCAGCAGCATAAAAAAGAGCAGGATTATCGCCTGCTCTTAAATCATTTCTGAACCATACAAGATTAATTTCTTTGCTCATAAACTCACTAATTTTTAAAGTTTGATTTTTACAGGTAGTTTCGTAATCCAAGCTCTAAAGGGTGCGGGTCAAGGTATGCCTGCTGTTTGATATAGTCTGATCCAAACTGAGTTAAATAATGATTGATCAAAGTTACAGGAACAACCAGTGTCACGATTCCTTTACGATACTGCTCGATCACTTTTACCAACTCCTGTTTGGCAGCGGAAGTCAGATCTCGCTTTAAATAGCCTAGTATGTGATAAAGAACATTCGTGTGCGATTTACTCGATGCAATTTTCTTAAGCGTCAGCATCAGTTTATCTTCATACTCGTTCAACAGTTGTGCCAACTCTTTTTGCTCTGTATTGGCAACCAGTCGCCCAAGATCTTTATAAGCCTGATAACTATGGGCCATGACCAGATATTTATATCGGCTATGGAAATCGATTAGCTTTTTCATGCTCGGATCACTCATCACAGATTGCTTCCAGTCATGATAAGCAAATACCCTGGTGATGAAGTTTTCACGCAGCCTGGGGTCCTGCAACCTACCTTCTTCCTCAACTGGTAAGTTTGGGTGTAATTTCATAACTTCGTCAATATAGACTCCACGATAAGATTCACCCGCTGGGTTGCCATTCTCATGATAGACCTTAACTCTTTCCATGCCGCAGCTTGGAGAGTTCCGAATCACAATATAACCACAGGCATCATGTATCCTTGGCATAGTTTTATGAGCATACTCACGTAACTCATCCGTGACATCCAGGCTATGGTCATCGACTTTTTTGACGCGAATTTCTTCGCCGACTCGTACCAGGTGTATGGGTGGTCTTGGTGTAGGTAATCCTATGCCCATTTCAGGACATACAGGAGTGTACTCAAACCAGTCGCTGAGTACATTTAAACAGTATTTAGATTGCTTGTGTCCACCATCAAATCTGACTTTATTTCCAAGCAGGCACGAGCTAATGGCTATCTTTATTTTGCTCATTTTTGGATTATTCCTAACTCCATGTGAAAGGGTTGTGAAACCCTATAAGCGTTATCCTTTCTCCTGTCTTATAGCAACCTCATTATTTAGTATTGCAACTATGAGATTAACATCAAATTATAATAGCCACAAAAAAGCCTCGCTAGAGGCCTTATACACTTGATGAAAAGTTTCCGTTAGTTCGCTCTAGCGAACATTTTTATTAAATTTGCCTTTGTGTCCACTTTCGTCACTAAGTCGAATATCATTTGATTACCATCCAGCTCTACACTAAAAATAAGAGGCTTGCCAACTGGCTGTAACTGATACTCCTCGGTACTACTACCGTATATCTTTTCTTCTGAGTCTGTTTTCTTAGTTACCATCCACAGCACGCCATACTGCTTTTCATTAACAGCTTTCATACTGACCTCTAAAGTATAGTCTGCTGCATCTTCTGTTTGATGAATTTTTATTGCCCCATCGCTACCAATTCCGACAATGATTGAATTTGATGTAACTAGGTTCCCGTCGTTCATATACTGACGAATATTGGCCAGATTTAAAAACTCATCTGCTATATATGCTTTTGTCGTCACCCCCAGATACTGCTTAGCAGCATTATCTTCCCCATCATCAGCCATGCCAACCTGTGGCATAAAATAAAGAACTGATAGCATTAGAATTAGGCTTGTTAAATATTTCATTTGTAACTCCAATTAATTAAACGGCCCGTCCAGTATCCTTGCAACAACGAGGTTATTCATAATATATCCATGATATTCTTAATATTCCTTGAGGAATATGATCCATTATGTAGCATAATGAATACTACAAGAACCAAACTATTCTTAAATGATAAAACATCATACTTTAAGACATTTACGCCATAATCTTGGCTGGACTCAAGGCCATGCTGCGCAACAAATCGGCATTCAACAATCCTATTTGTCGAAACTTGAGAATGGTCAAGCAGTCCCTTCCTTTGAAGTCCTTTCTGCTATCAGCAATGCATATGGCTGCGACTTGAAAACCTTAGCACCATTAGCAAACTACTCCGATAGCTCCCATGTCCCTAATTTAAATGTCATATCATTAAAGAAGCTTGTTGGTGGCTCTATACTTTGTATACTTTTAGCTGGCTTGCTATTTTCTAGTGCATGGTTTGGATTATTTACAAGTAATACAGCTTATACCTATCAGATCTTACCAGGTATCGCCCCTGATATTGTTACACCAACTTATCTGGTAACTGATGATTATCGTGGTGAGAAGTTTGAGGAGCTGGTGCTTAATTCTAAAGTTGGATACGTCTTGATTGGAGAGAGGGACATTTCCCCTTTTGGGAACAAACTACTTTACGTAATAGGTTTATTGCTTTTTATTGTTGGGACAGCCCTAACAATCGTAGGGCTGTATCTAAATAGAAAAAACTAAATATATAAAACCTCAGCGATTTCATATTCAACACTACCTTTTGGTGTTTGAATATTCGCAATATCGCCTTCTTCTTTGCCAATCAATCCGCGCGCAATTGGCGAGTTAATGGAAAGTTTGTTTTTCTTGATATCCGCTTCATCATCGCCAACAATTTTATACTGGACTTCATCAGCGTTGTTATCATCCAAATTAATCAAGATAACCGTTGAGCCAAAGATCACCTTACCGTTGTTGGTCATTTTCTTAACGTCAACAATCTGAGCATTTGAAAGCTTGGCTTCAATCTCCTGAATGCGACCCTCGATGAAACCCTGCTGTTCGCGCGCTGCATGATATTCTGCATTCTCTTTCAGGTCACCATGCTCACGTGCTTCAGCGATGGCCGCAACAACTTGCGGCCTTTTTACTTTTTTTAGTTCATTTAACTCAGCCTGAAGGGCTTCAGCACCTTCGACTGTCATAGGTACTCGATTCATCGTTCATCTACCTGTGTATGTAGTTCTTGTACTGAGTGAATCTGGCCACGACCATTCTCTTTCATCGCTGCGCAGGATGCTACTGCACCCGCCAACGTCGTCGTGTATGGCACTTTATATTGTAGAGCGCTACGACGAATCAGGAATGAGTCGGCAATTGCCTGCTTACCTTCAGTAGTATTAATGATGTAATCCACTTCACCGTTTTTGATGTAGTCAACAATGTGTGGTCGACCTTCAAACATCTTGTTGATGCGTTGACATGGAATGCCTGCTTCGCGAATAGCACGAGCAGTACCACCAGTTGCCAACAGTTCGAAACCCTGTTCAGCCAGCGAACGGGCCACAGCTGGTAATCCAACTCTATCGGCTTCGCGGACACTGATGATAACCTGACCGGAATCTGGAACAGCCTGACCACCACCCAGTTTTGCTTTGTAGAAAGCATCTCCGAATGTTTTACCAACACCCATGGCTTCACCGGTTGATTTCATCTCTGGACCAAGAATTGGGTCAGAGCCCGGGAACTTATTGAATGGGAAAACTGGTTCCTTAACCGAGAAATATCGTGGAATAATTTCTTTGGTGTAACCTGTTTCAGCCAACGTTTTACCCGCCATTACTGACGCTGCAACTTTTGCCATTGGCGTGCCAGTTGCTTTAGAGACAAACGGTACGGTACGTGAAGCACGTGGATTTACTTCAAGAATGAAAATTCTCTCACCCTGAATAGCAAACTGTGCATTCATTAAACCGCGAACTTTAAGTTCTTTGGCCATTACCAACATCTGGCGACGCAATTCGTCCTGAACTTCTTTGCTTAAGCTAAATGGTGGAATCGAACATGCCGAGTCACCCGAGTGAACACCCGCCTGCTCAATATGCTCCATGATGCCGCCAATCAGGATATTCTCACCGTCAAAGATAGCATCAACATCCACTTCAATAGCATCATCAAGGAAGCGATCCAACAGTACAGGTGATTCATTTGAAACGCTTACCGCGTCATTCATGTAACGACGCAACTCGTCTTCGTTATAGACGATTTCCATAGCACGTCCACCCAGTACATAAGAAGGACGAACAACTAGTGGGTAACCGATTTCTTCTGCCAGACGAACACCTTCTTCCATGTTGCGAGCGGTACGGTTTGGTGGCTGCAATAAACCTAGACGATTAATCGCGCGTTGGAAACGTTCACGATCTTCTGCGCGGTCAATTGCATCAGGTGATGTGCCGATAATTGGTACGCCAGCAGCTTCCAGATCACGGGCCAGTTTCAGTGGTGTCTGTCCGCCATAATGAACAATCACACCTTTTGGCTTTTCGATATCAACAATTGCCAATACATCTTCAAGTGTTAATGGCTCGAAATATAATCTGTCCGACGTATCATAATCGGTTGAAACTGTCTCTGGGTTACAGTTAACCATGATGGTTTCATAACCGTCATCGCGCATAGCGAATGCAGCATGCACACAGCAGTAGTCAAACTCAATACCCTGACCGATACGGTTAGGTCCACCACCCAAGATCATGATTTTCTCACGGTCAGTTGGGTTAGCTTCACACTCTTCTTCGTAGGTTGAATACATATAGGCGGTGCTGGTTGCGAACTCAGCCGCACAGGTATCCACTCGCTTGAAGACAGGCAGAACGCCTAATTCTTTTCGCAGTTTACGGATTTCTTTTTCGCTGGTTGCGAAGATGTCGGCCAGACGCTGATCCGAGAAGCCTCTGCGCTTAATCTGGCGCATCAAGTCTGCGTTTAATTCAGAGAATGACTTATCTTTAAGGTTCTCTTCGATATGAATAATTTCCTGAATTTGAATCAGGAACCATTTGTCGATTCCAGTCAGCTCGAAAACTTCATCCAGTGACCAACCCTTGCGGAACGCATCGCCGATGTACCAGATACGATCAGAACCAGGTACACGCAAGTTTTGACGCAAGGTATCAACCCAGCTTTCATCATCTTCCGCCAACTTAGGTTCAAAACCAGAAGAACCAACCTCAAGACCACGCAATGCTTTTTGCAGTGATTCCTGGAAGTTACGACCAATCGCCATTACCTCACCCACAGATTTCATCTGCGTGGTTAGAGTCTTGTCTACGTTCGGGAATTTCTCGAAATTAAAGCGAGGGATCTTAGTAACCACATAGTCAATACTTGGCTCAAACGAAGCAGGCGTCTTGCCACCAGTAATTTCGTTCTGTAACTCGTCCAGGGTATAACCCACTGCAAGTTTTGCAGCCACTTTTGCGATTGGGAAACCCGTTGCTTTAGAGGCAAGTGCCGATGAACGTGATACTCGAGGGTTCATCTCAATGATGGTCATACGACCATTCTCAGGGTTAATCGCAAACTGTACGTTCGAACCACCCGTTTCAACACCAATCTCACGCAATACAGCCAAGGATGCGTCTCGCATACGCTGATATTCTTTATCGGTCAGAGTCTGTGCCGGTGCAACTGTAATTGAGTCACCGGTATGCACACCCATTGGGTCAAAGTTCTCGATAGAACAGATGATGATGCAGTTGTCGTTCTTGTCACGAACCACTTCCATCTCATACTCTTTCCAGCCGATTAACGACTCATCAATTAACAACTCATTGGTTGGCGACAAGTCCAAGCCGCGTAAACAAATTTCTTCGAACTCTTCTTTGTTATACGCGATACCACCACCGGTTCCGCCCATGGTAAAAGAAGGACGAATGATACAGGGGAAACCCACTTCTTTTTGTACTTCCCAAGCATCTTTCAAGCTGTGTGCAACCTGCTGACGAGGCTGATCCAAACCAATTTTTGACATCGCTTTGGCAAACAGCTCACGGTCTTCTGCCTTATCAATGGCTTCACGAGTTGCGCCGATCATTTCCACGCCGTGGATTTCCAGTACGCCACGTGATGCCAAATCCAATGCACAGTTCAAGGCAGTCTGACCACCCATGGTTGGCAGAATCGCGTCAGGTTTTTCTTTTTCAATAATCTTAGCAACCACTTCCCATTGAATCGGCTCAATGTAGGTCACATCAGCCATATTCGGGTCAGTCATAATAGTTGCCGGGTTAGAGTTGACCAGAATAACTCGGTAACCCTCTTCACGCAGTGCCTTACAGGCCTGTGCGCCGGAATAGTCGAATTCGCAGGCCTGACCAATAATGATTGGGCCAGCACCTAAAATCAGAATACTTTCTATGTCAGTACGTTTTGGCATGTCTCAATCGTCTCCTAGGCTTTGTGTTGTTCCATCAATTCAATGAAGTGGTCGAACAATGGTGCAGCATCGTGTGGACCGGGACTTGCTTCAGGGTGACCCTGGAAGCTAAATGCAGGTTTATCCGTGCGGTGGATACCCTGCAGGGTGCCATCGAATAGGGAACGATGAGTTGCTTTTAGGTTATCAGGTAGCGACTGTTCATCTGCCGCAAAACCATGATTCTGACTGGTAATCATGACCGTGCCATCTTCAACATTTTGTACTGGATGGTTGGCGCCATGATGACCGAATTTCATTTTTGCTGTCTTGCCGCCACTTGCTAATGCCAATAACTGGTGGCCAAGGCAAATACCAAATACAGGAATGTTAGTTTCCAAAACTTCCTGAATCGCTTTAATGGCGTAATCACATGGTTCCGGATCACCTGGGCCATTAGATAAGAAGACACCATCAGGATTCATCGCCAAAACTTCACTGGCAGGAGTTTGTGCCGGAACAACGGTTAAGTCACAGCCGCGTTCAACCAGCATTCTCAGAATATTGTGCTTGGCACCATAGTCATAAGCGACGACCTTGAACTTAGCTTCTTTAAGCTTGCCGTAGCCTTCTTCAAGAGACCAGGTGCTGTCTTGCCACTGATACGTTTCTTTGGTTGAAACGACTTTAGCCAAGTCCATTCCCTTCAAACCCGGGAACTCTTTAGCTAACTCCAATGCTTTCTCAGTATCCGGAGCTTCACCCGCAATGATACAGCCACTCAAAGCACCTTTATCACGTAGAATTCGGGTTAAGCGACGGGTATCGATATCGGCAATGCCAACTTTCTTATGGCGCTTTAAGTAGTCTGATAAAGATTCATCGCTTCGATAATTGCTGTGAAGGAGTGGAAGATCACGAATAATTAATGCTTCAGCCCAAATATTGGTCGATTCAACATCTTCGGAATTAGCACCGGTATTACCGATGTGAGGGTAAGTGAGGGTTACCATCTGCTTGGCGTAGGAAGGGTCAGTTAGAATTTCCTGATATCCTGTCATGGCGGTATTAAAAACCACCTCGCCTACTGCATGTCCTTCGTAACCAATTGAAACTCCATGAAAAACACTACCATCTTCAAGAACTAAAATGGCGGGCTGCTGGGCGGGTCTTAGCAGCAGTTGAGACTCTTGTTCTAACAAAGAAACCTCCATTTTTTTTGGGCGCAAAAAATTTGGGCTCAAAAATATGAGTCCAGCAAATTGTTTACTTGGTGAAATTTTGGCAAATTCCGCACATTATAGTGGAATTGGGTGGGCAAGTCTATTTAAGTGGACTTTAGTTACTAGAGATTGGGATGTTGAATATTAGTCACTCTAACGACCAT
This sequence comes from Kangiella aquimarina DSM 16071, assembly GCF_000374105.1. Taxonomy (GTDB): domain Bacteria; phylum Pseudomonadota; class Gammaproteobacteria; order Enterobacterales; family Kangiellaceae; genus Kangiella; species Kangiella aquimarina. The sequence continues at coordinate 622,603 of NZ_KB893650.1, read as the reverse complement.
TTTATGGGATTTTTTTATTTTAATGTTATATCGATACAGTGGAATGCCCTGGAGCATTAAATAAAAACTGTGCAAAAAGAAAAAGGGCGGATAAACCGCCCATTTTCAGTTGGCCTCATGCCCCTTAGGTGCTCCCTGCTACTTCCGTGTGTCACCATGTCCTTCGGTTGGATTTCCTTACGTGCGTCCCTTGCACACTTGTTAATCTACTCTTTTTTTTTGCAATAACAACAAGGCCTGACATGATGTCAGGCCTGCATTGCAATAAAAAGTCTTTTCAAATCAACAAACTAGATAAAATCTGTAGCATAAAAAGCACATTTTCTGACTCATTTTACGGTGCTGGATTACAGATCCTTGAGAGATCTCGCACAAACTCTATGGACGATCTCTTAACCGTAATGCACATCTGATTGTGTGTTTTTTGAACAGGTAGCGTTTTCTAATCGTTTAACCCTAGAACATCCTGCATATCATAGAGTCCAGCGGGCTTTCCGAGCAGCCATTTGGCCGCCTCAATCGCACCTTGAGCAAAACATTGACGGGTCTGCGCTTCGTGTCGCAATGTCACCAACTCGCCATTTAAAGCAAACACCACCTCATGAGTGCCAACGATATCACCAGCGCGCATTACTGAAAATCCAATCGCACCAGTTTCACGCTCACCAATACCATGTCGTGCCCACTCTGCGACATCATTTAAATCCTGACCTTTGGTGTCTGCAACTGCTTCGCCTAAAGCTAAAGCTGTACCCGATGGCGAATCCTTCTTGTACTTGTGGTGCGCCTCAAAAATTTCGATGTCTGCCTTATCTCCCAGCAATCTCGTCGCTTGCTTGACCAGCCCCAGTAGACTGTTAACGCCCACACTATAATTAGCCGCAAACACAATCGGAATGCTTTTTGCGGCTTCGCTAATAGTTGCCTTTTGTTGCTCGTTAAACCCGGTAGTTCCTATAACCACAGGTGAGTTAGCACTCACCGCATGAGATAAGGTTTCAATTGAATGGTCAGGCAGACTGAAATCTATCAGAACCTTTCGCTCATTTAAGGTTACGGATAGGTCGTCACCGACAAAAACTCCTTGCGGCTCCTTGCCCACCAGATAACCAATATCGGTGCCCAGTTTTTTATGTTGCTCACGAGCCATTGCGCCAACGATCTCAACCTGGCTATCGTCAATTGCGGCTTTTAATAACTCCTGCCCCATTCTTCCGGTGCAGGCATTAATTATAATCGGTGTCATTTCATCTTATTCCTGTTACCAACTTGTCGGTTACTCTATAGCGCCTTCCGCTTCGAGTGTCTCGGCTATTTTTTCGGCCAATACGCGATAGCCCTGAGCATTCAAGTGAATCTGATCGGATTTATATTTTGATGTTTTCAGCAAGTCGGACAGCTCGCCTCGCATGTAAGCAAGCTGATGTTGTTCGGCGAGCTCATCATAAAAATCGGCTACCGCAGAAAACAGATTTTTCTCTGGTACACCAATCAGCAGCACCTGTACATTGCGCCGATTGGCTATACCAATCATTTCTGACAGGTTCTGCTTGGTCTGGATCTGGTTGTGATTACGCAAGATATCATTACCGCCTTCCAATAAAATCACCAGCTCAGGATTGTGTTGTTCCAGCACATCCTCAAAGCGCGCCAACCCGCGGTCTGTGGTTTCGCCTGAAATTCCAGCGTTAACGACATTAAGGCCAGTCATCTGCGCTAACTGACTTGGGTAACTGGCAGTTTCAGATGCGCCAATCCCTTCCGTCAGGCTATCACCAAAGGCAACAATGGTTGCTCCAGAACTCAAAGGCTTTAATTTGGGTTCGTTGCAGGCGCTTAACAGCAGCCCTGCAACCAATACAGCAAGTATGAATAGATATTGCTTAAACAACTTCATTAAGCCACGTCTCTTTTCTTAAGCAATTTAATGAACCATATCACTAGCAAGGTGAAGGAAATGGCACCCAGGATCATCGCCATCACATCACTACCGATCCAGCCGGTACCGATACCATCCGGCTTTCTACCCTCAATAAAGGCCATCGCCGCAATGGCAACGCCCAATAGACCTTCGCCGCCAACAAAGCCACTGCCCAATAGAATACCTTTTTCACGACGACTTTCTTTTTCATCATCACGTTTAGTTTTCGACTCAACCCAATGACGAATCAGACCACCAATCAGAATAGGTGTCATGGTCGATAGCGGCAAGTAGACTCCTACGGCAAACGGTAGTGATGGCACTCTCACCAGCTCGCAGATGATCGCAATACCAACACCAATTGCCACCAGTAACCAAGGCAGGTTCTGCTCCAACACGCCATCAATCACCAGTTTCATCAGTGTTGCCTGAGGCGCTGGCAATTCCTTACTACCAAAACCAAAAGTTTCGGCCAGTAACAGAACTGATAAACAGACAAAGGTTGCTGAGGTCAAAACACCTATTAGCTCAGCCATTTGCTGTTTGCGAGGGGTCGCCCCCAATAGATAACCACTTTTCAAATCCTGCGAAGTATCGCCAGAAATGGATGCAGCAATCGCTACCACACAACCGACAATCAGAGTCGCAGCCTTGCCACTGGTATCGGTCCAGCCCATTGCCAGGAATATTGTGGCTGTCCCTAGTAAAGCAGCAATGGTCATGCCGGAAGTTGGGTTAGAAGTAACACCAACTAAACCCACAATGCGCGAGGCAACGGTTACAAAAAAGAACGCGAACACGGCAACACAGATAGCCGCCAGTAAACGGGTATCAATGCCACCCACTGCACCAAAGACACCAGGCATAAAGGTCAGCATCAACACTACAGCCAGAATGCCAAAAAAGACGACCTTAATCGGTAGGTCCTGATGGGTGCGCGGCTCTTTGGCAACGTCTGCTTTTGAAGTATGAGTTTCTTCATCTACCTGTTTGGCAATGTTCTTGGCACCGACTTTAAAGCTTTCCAGCATCACCGGAACACTTTTAATCAAAGTAATGATTCCCGCCGTCGCAACCGCTCCAGCACCGATATAGCGCACATAGCGTGACCAGATTTCACCGGTCGACATGTCTGAGATCAGCTTAACGGTTTCAGGAAAGAAAGGCGTGGTCTGGGTATCGCCCCAGTAGGCAATTGCCGGAATGATAATAATCGCTGACAGCAGACCGCCGCCAACCATGACCCATGCGATACGAGGACCCAGAATATAACCCACACCAAATAAGGCGGCTGACAGATCAATGCCAATGGCACCTTTTTTCAGGAAAGGGATTTTTACCGCCGCATAATCAGGAATGACCTTAATCCAGGAAGTCAGCGTCTTAAAAAGCGCTGCCGCCCCCATTCCATAAAAGATGTATTTCGCTTTATTACCACCGACTTCATTGGCGACCAACACTTCCGCACAGGCCGTACCCTCAGGGTATGGCAGCTTGCCGTGTTCCCGCTCAATCAGAAACTTACGCAGCGGAATCATGAACAGAATACCTATCACACCACCACTCATCGCCAGAATGGTCATCTGTAACAAGTCAGGTGCAACCCCCCACATGAAGAGTGCCGGCAAGGTAAAGATTACGCCACTGGCCAGCGAACTAGATGCCGATCCGGTGGTTTGCGCAATATTGGTTTCCAGAATCGTGCTACCGATACCGAACTTGGATAGAATCTTAAATACCGCCACCGCCATCACCGCAACCGGAATCGAGGTACTGATGGTCAGGCCCGCTCTGAGCCCCAGGTAGGCATTAGCTGCTCCAAATATGATGCCAAATAGAATCCCAAGCCCAACCGCCTTAAATGTAAACTCTGCGATATTCTCTTCGGCCGGAACATACGGCTTATAGGTTTCTCCCTCTTTTAAAGGGACATATGCTTTGGCATCTAAGCCTTTATTCTTCTGTGGCAAGGGTGGTTCCTCTCAAAGCCTTCATTGATATGTGGCTTATTAAATAGACGGCTAACTGCTCTGTCAAATCAGAAACTGGCTGGTTAGGTGTTTAATGGATACTAAATGAGGCTTCCAGCAGTCAAAAAGCGACTAAAAGCTAGATAAATCAATAAACAGCGAGGTACTTTTTTGGCCAAATATGGTATCTTTATGCCCCTGTTTGGCGGCCTACAGGCACGTTCCTGTCAAAGTCTTCTGGACGAACATATTTTGCGGCCTGGTATACACATTACATTTCAGTTAGGAGAAAAACATGAGTTCCCCTAAAGTCAGCATCATCATGGGCTCTCAGTCCGATTGGAACAGCATGCAACATGCGACAACGGTACTGGATGAGCTAAAAGTACCTTACGAGACAAAAATTGTCTCCGCCCATCGTACGCCAAAGCGTTTGTATGAATTTTGTGATGATGCTGCTGACCGTGGTATTGAAGTGATTATCGCTGGTGCTGGCGGTTCTGCTCACCTGGCGGGTATGGCCGCAGCAATGACCTGGTTGCCAGTAATCGCCGTTCCAATGTCGAGCAAGCAGCTCAAAGGCATGGACAGTCTCCTTTCTATGGTTCAAATGCCAAAAGGCGTGGCCGTTGCCTGTCAGGCGATTGGTGATGCCGGAGCTTTTAATGCCGGTTTATTGGCAACCCAAATATTGGCATTGCAGGATCCTGAGCTTAGAAGCGCGCTTCAAGACTGGAGAGCAAACCAGACGGCTTCAGTTGCTGAGGAGGTTGCTCGATGAGCACAACCACTGGCGGAAAACTGGTTAGCTCACCCGAGTACAAAATCGGCATAGTTGGCGCTGGCCAGCTTGCTCGAATGATGGCACTTGCCGGCATTCCGATGGGTTTCAGTTTTTCCTTTCTGTGTGAAGCAAGCGATGATCCATCACCAGTCAATCATTTAGGCCATCTGGTACAAACCGATTATTCCAAACTGTCTGCTGAAGAAATTTATCAGTTACTGGGCAAGCCTGATGTCATAACCGTTGAAAAAGAGGATTTAGATACTGAGCTATTAAAAGCTCTTACACAATTTTGTCCAGTCCACCCGAATCCCGATGCAGTGGGCGTTTCACAAAATCGCAAAAGTGAAAAAAGTTTTGCTGAATCATTGGGATTTAAAGTAGCGCCATGGGCTGCTACCGATACCGTTGAAGCTATGGCTGAAGCAGGCGAGCGCCTGGGTTGGCCATTGATCATCAAGCGCTGTTCAACGGGCTATGATGGGAAAGGGCAATGGCGTGTCAGCAATTTTGAAGAGGCCAAGCCGGTTGTTGAAGAGGCTGGGCCTGATGAAGATTTAATTGCCGAAAGCATGATTGCCTTTGATAAAGAAGTCTCAATGATTGCTGCCCGCGATCGTCATGGCAATGTCATGCATTACAGCCTTACCGAAAATGTTCATAAAAACGGTATCCTGCATTACAGCATATCACCTGCCAGAGACCTGAGTCCGGCTGTTATTGAACAGGCTCAGACCATTGCCACTGCGATGCTGGAACAGCTTGATTATATTGGTGTCCTGACCATTGAGTTTTTCCTGAAAGGTGAAGAACTTCTAATTAATGAAATTGCACCTCGCGTACACAACAGTGGACACTGGACGCAGATAGGTTGTAATACTTCGCAATTCTTAAATCATATCCGCGCCATCAGTGGCCAGTTCGTCGCTCCAGCTCCGAACAAAGGCTATTCTGCAATGATTAACTTACTCGGTGAGACGCCCAGCGAACAACAGATGCGCGATTGCGAATTGCAGGTTCATTGGTACAACAAATCGGTCAAACCTGGTCGTAAAGTGGGTCATATCAATATTAATGATGCTGAGCTATCGACCGTCGAGTCCAAATTAAGTCAGACACTCGAAGCAATTTATGGCGACTCCTGAGTAGTTTATTCAGTTCTAAATGCTAGCCACAAAAAAGCCCGCTCAATAGCGGGCTTTTTATTCCATAAAGCAATCATGTTAACTGGTCATATTTTCCCAGAACTTTTTCACCCCATCGAACCAGCCTTTTTCTTTTGGGCTGTTCTTGCCGCTCGATAAAGTTTCACCAAATTGCTTCAACAGTTCTTTCTGCTCTTTGCTTAAGCTGACCGGAGTTTCCAATACCACACGACACATCAGATCGCCTGTGTAGCCAGCGCGCATGGCTTTTACACCTTTGCCTTTGAGGCGGAACATTTTACCGGTTTGTGTCTCGGCCGGAATTTTTAGTGACACTCGACCATCCAATGTGGGCACTTCAATCTCACCGCCCAGCGAAGCCGTCACAAAATTAACCGGAACTTCACAGTAAAGGTTGGCGCCATCACGAACAAATATTGGATGTTCTTTAACATGCACCTGTACATACAGATCACCCGTTGCAGCACCTGGACCACCCGCTTCGCCTTCGCCAGATAAACGAATACGATCACCTGTATCAATGCCGGCAGGGATTTTAACCTGTAGGGTTTTGGTTTTCTGTACGCGTCCCTGACCATGGCAGTCAGTACAAGGATCTTTAATGATCTGGCCAGTACCGCGACAATCGGGACAGGTCTGTTGCACCGAGAAAAAGCCTTGCGTCATACGCACTGCACCTTGACCATGACAGGTACTACAGGTTGCTGTGCCCGTACCAGCCTTAGCACCTGAACCATCACAGGTTTCACAGTTAACCATGGTTGGAATGCGAATAGTCTTGGTTACACCGGCTACCGCTTCTTCCAAAGTAATTTCCATGTTGTACTGTAAGTCAGAGCCTCGAGCCTGACGACGACCACCGCCTCCGCGGCGACCTCCACCAAAGATATCACCAAACACATCGCCAAAAATATCGCCGAAGTCAGCGCCATGGAATCCACCATGACCACCACCCATATTCGGATCAACGCCGGCATGACCATACTGATCATAAGCCTGACGTTTTTGTGGATCAGTTAGAACTTCATAGGCCTCTTTGGCTTCTTTAAAACGCGCTTCGGCTTCCTTGTCATCAGGGTTACGATCCGGATGATTCTTCATAGCCAAACGGCGATAAGCCTTTTTCAGCTCGGCTTTATCGGCGGACTTTGATACACCCAATACTTCGTAATAATCTCTTTTTGACATACTTAACTACTTTGGTTGTTTATCTCTTTTGATGAACTCTGGCTGACTTAAACAGCTCACCACAGCAAACGCAGGACGGTATCCCAAAGGGTCCTATCCTGCGTTATCGTTGTTCCATTTTCGACTCAAAGCTAAATGCAAGCTCCCAATATGCAGAAATTTTTGGTTCGAGAGCAAGGCGAGATTTCACATAACTTTCGCCTTAATATCTAACTTTAATCTCTAGCACTCTCTAACTAAGAACTTTTGGGTTCTGACGCGACGCAATGTTGGTTGAGACGCGGAATGCACATATAGTGCCTGAGCATCGAAACCAACATTGCAACAAAGTCAGAAGCAAAAAGGGCTAGTTAGAAATTACTTTTTGTCTTCGTCTTTAACTTCAGTAAACTCCGCGTCGACCACATCATCAGCAGCGCCTTGACCTTGCGCCTGCTCACCACCAGCCTGTTGGCCAGCTTCAGCTTGGGCCTGAGCATTAGCGTACATACGCTCTGCTAACTTGGCTGATGCCTGACTTAACGCTTCAGTTTTAGCTTTGATATCTTCAATATCATTGCCTTTGATAGCTTCTTCCAGCTCTTCAGCAGCTTTCTCGATAGCTTCTTTCTCGCCATCTTCGAAAGTGATGTTTTCATCTTTCAGCGACTTGCGAGTTGCGTGAACTAAGCCATCAGCCTGGTTACGCGCTTCGACCAGCTCCTGGAACTTCTTATCTTCTTCAGCATGCGCCTCAGCATCTTTAATCATTTGTTCGACTTCTTCGTCGCTCAAACCTGAAGAGGCTTTAATCTGAATCGATTGCTCTTTACCGGTTGCTTTGTCTTTCGCAGATACGTGCATGATACCGTTCGCATCAATATCGAAAGTCACTTCAATTTGCGGCATACCGCGTGGCGCTGGAGGAATGTCCGCCAGGTCAAAGCGACCCAGTGACTTATTCTCAGAAGCCATTTTACGCTCACCTTGTAAGACGTGAACGGTAACTGCGGTCTGGTTATCTTCTGCTGTTGAGAACGTTTGCGATGCCTTGGTTGGAATCGTTGTGTTTTTCTCAATCAGCGGAGTCATTACACCACCCATGGTTTCAATACCAAGCGATAGTGGTGTTACGTCCAGTAGCAATACGTCTTTAACATCACCAGACAATACCGCACCCTGAATCGCAGCACCTACGGCAACCGCTTCATCTGGGTTAACGTCTTTACGTGGGTCTTTGCCGAAGAAGCCAGCTACCGCTTCCTGTACTTTAGGCATACGGGTTTGGCCACCCACTAGAATGACGTCATTAATTTCAGAAGTTGATAGACCAGCATCTTTAAGCGCCTGCTTTACTGGCTCCATGCTGCGCTCAATCAAGTCTTCAACCAACGCTTCTAATTTAGCGCGAGTCAATTTCAAGTTTAAGTGCTTAGGACCTGTTGCATCAGCTGTGATGTAAGGCAGGTTGATTTCTGTTTGCGTGCTTGAAGACAATTCGATTTTTGCCTTTTCGCCCGCTTCTTTCAAACGCTGCATGGCTAATGCATCGCCCTTCAGGTCGATACCAGAATCTTTCTTGAACTCAGCTGCCAAGTATTCGATAACGCGCATATCGAAATCTTCACCACCCAGGAAAGTATCACCGTTAGTCGACAATACTTCAAAGGTGTGCTCGCCATCTACTTCAGCGATTTCGATGATTGAAATATCGAAAGTACCACCACCTAAGTCGTAAACAGCAATCGTGCGGTCACCGCGTTCTTTGTCCATACCGTAGGCAAGGGCTGCAGCTGTTGGCTCATTGATAATACGCTTAACATCAAGACCTGCAATACGACCAGCGTCTTTAGTGGCCTGACGTTGTGAGTCGTTGAAGTAAGCAGGAACTGTAATTACCGCTTCTTTGACTTCTTCGCCCAGGAAATCTTCCGCTGTTTTCTTCATTTTCTTAAGAACTTCAGCAGAAATCTGTGGCGGAGCCATTTTCTTGCCATTGGCTTCTACCCAAGCATCGCCATTATCAGCTTCGATAATTTTGTATGGCACCATACCTTTGTCTTTTTGAACGACGTCGTCTTTAAACTTACGACCGATCAAACGCTTAATAGCAAACAAGGTGTTTTGCGGATTCGTTACCGCCTGGCGCTTAGCTGACTGGCCGACCAAAGTCTCGCCATCAGTGAAGGCAATAATAGATGGGGTTGTACGCGCTCCTTCTGAATTTTCGATAACGCGTGGCTTGTCACCGTCCATAACGGCAACACATGAGTTTGTTGTACCTAAGTCAATACCAATGATTTTGGCCATGTTACTACTCCAAAAATAACGTTAAAACTTGCTTGAAACATATATGGGGGGCGGGTTTTAGAGATCAACCCCTTCAACTTACTTTTTTTGGGGTTAATAGAGTGGAAACAAGGAAATAGCGAAAATTGTTGCCTTTTTAGCTTTCAGGAGTATTCTGGGGTTGGCATTTTAATTTTACAAGGAGGTAATAATGTCTATTTTTGCTCGTCTACAGAGTTCACTTATCATTTTTTCATGCCTTTTTTGCACTTCATTCATTAGTTCTGCAGATGTATTGGATCAACCTGATGGGCCTTTGGAATGGGCATCTTGGCGCAATCTTTCGACATCCACCTATGATCAATACCTGAACGAATATAAAGCAAAAGGCTACCGGCCTATCGATGTTGAAATTGATGGTGGAAGACAAAGATCTTATTCTCTGATTATGAGAAAAGATAACGCTCGTGTTCCTTGGGCTATCCATACCCAGCTTACCCACGATGGCTTTTCTGCAAAATGGAATGAGTACAAAGATAAGGGATATCGTCCAATTGATCTTGAGTCTTATACCTATAAAAACAAACAGTACTATGCAGGAATATGGATAAAGGATTCTGTAACGTCCTGGGCTAGTTATCGAAATTTGACCAGCGATGAATTCAACCAAAAATACCGTGAAAACAAAAGCAAGGGTCGCATGCCTATTGATGTTGACGGTTATGTAGTCAACGGCAAATTACGCTTTTCAGGAATATTCGTTAAAAATGATGCCAATATCGGCTGGTCGATAAAGCGTAATATTAAACAGAAAGACTTCTCTTCCCACTTCAAAGATATGAGTGATAAAGGCTACCGCCTGTATGATACAAACGCCTATAAGTATAAGTCCGAATTGTACTTTGCCACCATTTGGGTTAAACCACGCAATTCTCTAAGGTGGGCTGCTCGTAGAGATATGGACAGCGACAACTTTCATAGTTACTGGGCAAAGTATCGCGACGCGGGCTATCGACTTGAAGACATTGAGGTCTATTCAGGTAAAGGAGGCACTCGCTATGCCGGTGTCTGGATTGAAAATAATCCGGTAAGAACCCGATGGAAGCACAAAGCAGCTGTCGAGAAGCTGGTCGATGATTACCTTAAAGATAACCCTGCCCAAGGCTTTTCTCTTGTCATATATCAAGATGGAAAATACCGCTTTATGAAAGGCTGGGGTTATACCGACAAAGGTACAAGCAAGCATGCTCACTCAAAAACCTTATATCGACTAGCATCTGTTAGTAAGGCTATTACAGGAACATTGGGGCATATATTAGAGCGTAAAAATATTTTAGAGCTGGATACCCCAATAAGAGATTATGTATCCGCTCTACCTTCAGACCATCAATACATACTTGAGCAACTGCTGTCTATTCGCTCAGGTGTTTGTCATTATGATGACAACTGCGATGGGTACGACGGAACCAATATTAACTTGTCAGATAAGAATAGTATGTGGAATGGCGTAAAAAAGTTTTATAAGAAAGACTTTAGCGCTGACGTAGGTGATTTATATTATTCAACACATGGCTATACCATCGCTGCCAATGCTTATGAACGTAAGGCCAACAAATCTTTCAACAGCCTATTAGCAACCTACATCAGTAACCCTCTCGGAATTGATATTCAGTGTGAAGATCTGGATAAAAACCGTTCAGAAAGAAGTAGTATTTTTGATGGTAATTTAAAGAAAGTATCAGCCAAAAGTATCGAGTGGAAATGTGGTGGTGGTGGTATGGAAGCCAGTGTCTATGATATTGCACGATTTGGAGTAGCACTGGAAAAAGGAAAGCTTTTAAGTGAAAGTGAGAAGAACGATATGATTACACCACCAGATGGTCAGCGTAGAGGTGGAAACCGATATGCTAATGGGTGGGCGGTAAATCCGGGTACAGATGGAGCTGCCATCAATTGGTACGCCAAGGCAGGAGACCAGACTGGTGGAAGGAACTACTTAAGAATATACCCTGATACTGATCTTGTCATAGCACTTGGTGCCAATACTCGTGGTTCAGGATATCAACAACTGGTAACTGATATTGTTAATGAAATAACAAAGTAACGTGTATTAAGTGGTACTGAAAGTAATAGGGAGGCCCAAGCCTCCCTTTTTTATGGTTAGAATTCAGCGTTGTGATAGATGTTCTGCACGTCGTCCTGGTCATTGGCCATGTCGAGGAATTTCTCGAACATTTCCAGGTCTTCACCTGAAATTTGTGTCATGACTTTAGGTACAAATTGAATTTCGTCCACTTCAAACTCAATATCGCCAAAGTGTTCCTGTAACGCCTGCTTGGCTTTGAAATAATCGGTTTGCGGAGCAAAGACGGTGATTTTGCCCTCTTCGTGTTCGATGTCAGTGACGTCTACGTCAGCCATCATTAAAGCTTCAAGTGCGCCTTCTTCATCATCGCTTTTAAAGACGAAAATCGCGCTGTGGTCGAACATGTGCATGACGCTGCCTTCAGTACCAATCTTGGATTTGGTCTTAACGAAGCACTGACGTACTTCACCAAAGGTACGGTTTGGGTTGTCGGTCAGGCAGTCCACAATCACCATCACATTTCCCGGCGCATAACCTTCATAACGCGCTACGGCGAAGTCTTCACCAGCACCGCCCTGCGCTTTATCCAAAGCCTTTTGGATAACGTGCGCCGGAACCTGATCCCGTTTGGCGCGGTCCATCAAGCTGCGTAGGGCCAAGTTACTTTCTGGCTCAACGCCGCCCTGTTTGGCACAAACATAGATTTCGCGGCTGTATTTACTGTAAACCTTGGCATTTTGGTCCGAGGTTTTAGCCATAGATTCTTTGCGGTTCTGGAAAGCGCGTCCCATTATTGATACCTTTTACTTAAAATATATTGGTGTTAATTAGTCGTGGCGCTACACAGTTGCGCCCTGCTTGAAGCACCGAAGTTTACTCCTCTGCGGGGTTGGTGCAAACTTTTTTCAACGCAACCACAATGGTTTGTTTACCATCAACATCAATTGATTGCTTATCTGAATGCGATATCTTCGGCTCTATTTTCAACAAGTGACCTGATTGTAACAGTATCTTTTCTGGAGTAGCTTCTTGTTGTGGACCGCTCACTTGGCAATCGCCGTTAACTGCATAGACAAAATTAACATCTGCTAGTGGAAAGTCTTCTATCCGCCCAATATCTGTTAGTACTTGTGTATAAACTTCAAAAGCACCTTGCTTCACCATTAGGTTAAAGTCAGTGATAGGACCATCAGTTAAAGTAGCGTTAGTTATGAAGCCACCATCGAAAGTGGCTAAATCTAAGGGTTCTAACAAGCAGTGAGAGCTTACCTGTTCAGCATTATCAGACTTAGGACTGGGCTGATGGGTAAGTTTGATGCCATTTCCGGTAAGTAAAAATAGATAGCGTTGTATACCTGTAAAGTTTGAAAAAGCGCCATCTTCAGTCACACCAGCAATGCTCAGCCGCCAGTCAAAATCGTTTACATCTCCACCATCACTGATTGCTAATTCAGTGGTCATTCCTTTGCCATTTTTCCAAGGGATCTGCTTGAACCGTTGAGGAGGTATTATGGTAAACAATCAATATCCTTAGTTTTTTCAGCAGCTAAAGCTGACCAGAAAGTTAGTCAACTACTGAGCAACAACCACTCTCGCCGGACGAATCAAACGCCCATTCAGCGTATAACCTTTCTGGAAGACATCAATTACAGTATTCGATTCATGATCTGGGCTTGGCACCATGGTCATGGCTTCGTGCAGTTGCGGGTCGAACACTTCTTCAAGTGGGTTCAATTGTTCAACCCCAAATTTCTCGAGGGTTGAGAGCATCATTTTCAGAGTCAGCTCCATGCCATCCTGAATCGCTTTGCTTTCATCATTCTCTGCTTTGAGCTGTAAGCCTTGCTCGATACTGTCAACTACCGCCAACAGTTCGCCAGCGAATTTCTCAATCGCGTATTTGCGCGCGCTGACTACATCGTTTTCTGCGCGGCGGCGAATATTTTCCGCTTCGGCTTTAGTGCGGAGCGCTAAATCTTTATTGTCGGCAGCTTCCTGGCGAGCAGCTTCCAGAGCAGCTTCCAGTTCGGCAATCTGACGGTCTTCTTCAGTCATATCTTCAAATACCTGACCGGCATCCACTGTTGGTTGCTCGGTTTCATTCTGTTCAGCTTCAGCCGCTTCTTGATTAGCAGCATTCTTAATTTCTTCAAGCTTCTCATCGAGCTGTTCTTCAACCGATTGATTTTTATTGTCTTTTTCAGACATTAGCACTCTCTCCGACTATGCGTTCAATGAAATTCGTAATTGGCGGATATATTAGGGTTTAGCTGCCCTTTTTCAAGGCTGAACTGATTAATTTGGCCGTGATATCGACCATGGGTATCACTTTATCGTAGGCCATTCGAGTGGGCCCTACTACTGCCAACACTCCAACTGCCTTGCCTTCGATCGAATAAGGCGCACCCACCACGCTGCATTGTGAGAAGACATCATACCCCGATTCTTCACCGATAAAGAGCTGTACCCCATCGGCACTCAAGCATTTATCCAGCAAGCTCAGCATCTGAGTTTTTTCGGCAAAAGCATCGAACAGAGACTTCAGGTCGGAGATATCGCCAGTGTAATTCAGTAACTGAGACTTGCCGGTCACCTGCACTTCGTCATCGTTGTCGTCTTTGGAAAAGCCTTTTTCGGCGACTTCCATCATCGAAGCCATCATCGCATCCATCTGTGCACGGTCACTTTTCAACTCCTGTAACAGCTCTTGTCGAACCGTATTCAGCTCTTTGCCAGCGAAATGATGATTCACGTAATTGGAGGCCTGTTGCAACTCATCGCGCGACACTTCTGAATCCAGCTGAATGACTCGATTCTGAACTTCACCGTCGTCCAGAATCAGTATCACTAGAATCTTGTTCTGTGATAAAGGCAGGAATTCTACATGCTTAACCCGAGTAACATCTCGGCTTGGCACGCGAATAAGCCCCGCCATATTGGTCATGTTGGACAGCATACGGCTAACACTGGCCAGCATTTCACCGGTTTCTGATGCACGCCCCAATTGCTGCTGTAATTGCTGCAAATAAACTTCCTCAACATTAGAAACCGTCAGCAACTGGTCGACAAATACGCGCACGCCTTGCGCGGTCGGAATTCGGCCGGCGGAAGTATGTGGCGCCGTTAGCAGGCCCATGGCTTCCAGATCCTGCATCACATTGCGCACCGTGGCCGGACTGACCGCCAATCCAGTCTGCTCAAGCAGCTTTTTCGAGCCCACGGGCTGGCCGGTGGCAATGTAGGATTCCACCAGTGCTTTCATCAGTGTTTGTGCGCGCTGATCAAATTTAGACATAGTTGCTAATCAATTCAAAATTCCCAGTAAGAGCAAGGCATAGAGGCATACCCTATCGATAAAACCACAAATTATGGCAGACGGCTTGCCTATTTGCTCCATATATTCTTAAATGTGGCTCAATATGACAATTACAAGTTACTGACTACTTATCATGCCGTCACATCTGAATTTTGCAACCATTGGCATCATGGGCAAGCCAAAACATCACGAAGTTGGCGAAACCATTGTCACCCTATTCTCCTTTTTACAGCAGGAGCAATATTCGGTGCGAGTTGAAGAAACCGTAGCCAATGACCTGTCAGTGCCGCAAGACTTTCAGTGCGACTGGAAAACTCTGGGTGAAGAGTGTGACCTCATCATTGTGGTCGGTGGTGATGGTAGTATGCTGTATGCCTCGCGCCTGATGGCACAATACAATAAACCGCTGTTAGGCGTGAATCGCGGTTATCTCGGTTTCCTGACGGATATCCAGCCGCAGCAGGTCACTGAAAAAGTCAGTGAAATTCTGGCAGGTGATTACACCGAAGAACGCCGCTTCCTGCTGGAGGCTAACATCGATGGCGATGATCGATACAGTGATGCACTCAATGACATCGTGCTCTATCCCGGTGAAATTTCGCGCATGATTGAGTTTGAAGTCTACATTGATGACTCATTCGTTTACAGCGCGCGCGGCGATGGTCTCATTATCTCAACGCCAACCGGCTCCACCGCCTACTCTTTATCCGCTGGCGGGCCGATTTTATCGCCTTCGATTAATGCCATCTCGTTAGTCCCCATGTTTCCGCACACTTTGTCCAGCCGCCCGATTGCAATAGACGCAGACAGCAAAGTAGAGATCGTTTTCAGCAAATCGAATCCCCATGAAGCGCGCTTGAGCTGCGATGGGCAGGTCCGCTTTCCGGTGCAACCCGGTGAGAAAATCTGTGTGCGTAAACGCAAAGAAGACTTGTGGTTATTACATCCAAAAGATTATGATTACTTCCGCTTACTCAGAACCAAATTAGGCTGGGGATCAAAGCTCTAAACCGGGCTTGTATCATCGGCTATAACAACTGACAACACGCTATGCTAACCAGTATTCATATCAAAGATTTCGCCATTATCGACCAGCTGGATCTCGACCTGAAATCCGGCATGACCGTCATTACCGGGGAAACCGGTGCCGGTAAATCGATCATGGTCGATGCCCTGTCTTACGCGCTCGGCGAACGCGCCGACAGCGGCGTGGTGCGCAATGGCGCCAAGCGCGCTGAAATCAGCGCCTACTTTGATATCCAGCAGTTGCCACACGTTAAAGACTGGCTGGAAGAACAGATGCTGGATGATGATGACCATTGCATTCTGCGCCGGGTTATTAACCATGATGGTCGTTCCAAGGCCTTCGTTAATGGTCAGCCGGTAAATCTGGCGCAGGTCTCCGAACTCGGCGATTTTCTGGTCGATATTCATGGCCAGCATGAACATCAATCCCTGTTTAAGTCACAAGTACATCTACAGCTACTTGATCGCTACGCAGGACTCACCGAACAAAGCGCCGAACTGGCCAAAGTCGCCAGCAAAATTAGTAGCATCTCCGGAAAACTAAAAGCCTTTCAAACTGCTTTAAAAGACAAAAATGATCGCAAGGATTTAATCAGCTTTCAGTTGCAGGAGCTGGAGCAGGCACCGATTGATAAAGCCGCTGATATTGAACTGGAACATAAGCGAGCCGCTAACGCCAGCCGTCTGTTAGAAAAAGGTCAGCAAAGCCTGTCCGCTTTAAGCGAAGATGAGGATAACCTCTCTTCGAACCTTGGACGAATCGTTCACCAGATCAGCGACATGCTGGCGGTTGATGAAGGCCTAAAAAATACTCATGACCTTTTGCAATCGGCACTGGTCGAAATCGATGAAGCCAGTCACGAACTGCGCGACTATCTGGAAAGCCTGGATATCGATCCACAGGCCTATCATGAACTGGATCAGCAGATTGCAGCGCTACACGATCTGGCACGCAAGCATCAGGTCAGTATGGAAGAATTGCCGCAGACCTTACAGGCGTTACAACAGGAACTGGAAGAGCTAGAAGGCGATGAGCAAACGTTCGACGATCTGGAAAAGGAACTGAACAAACTAGAAAAGCATTATCAAGAACTTGCAAAAACTCTGAGCTCCAAACGTCAAGCCGCAGCCAAAAAGCTTAACCAGGAAGTGGTAAAATTAATGCAGCAACTTGGCTTGGGTAATGGCGTATTTGAAGTCGCTTTTAATCAACAGGATGCAAGCTCATTCAAAAGCACAGGTCTTGAAACCGCTGAATTCATGGTCAGCACCAACCCGGGCCAGAAACCGATGCCATTGCGCAAAGTCGCCTCCGGCGGTGAATTGTCTCGCATCAGTTTGGCTCTTCAGGTCATTAATGCTCAAACGACCCAGCTACCGACTTTGATATTTGATGAGGTGGATGTTGGTATTGGTGGTGGTACTGCAGAAATAGTCGGAAAGTTATTGGCCGAACTTGGCAAAAAAGCACAAATCCTTTGCGTCACTCATCAGGCTCAGGTTGCCGCTCAAGGGCATCACCACCTGCAGGTCAGCAAGTCGCAGGACAAAAAAGCCACTCAAACCCAGCTGCTAGAAATCAGCGAAACTCAGCGCATCGAAGAAATTGCCCGCATGATAGGCGGTATCGAAATTACAGACACCATTCGCCAACACGCCAAAGAACTTCTCAAAACAGCATAAAAAAGAGCGGCAATCCCGCTCTTTTCACTTTCTTACTTGTCTGATGGCATCGACAGGTCAGGCCTATGACGATAAATCTCGTAGTGCGTACCTTTATATTTTTCTGCAAAACGGTCAAAAATCTCATCAACCTTTTCTTTTGATCCCAGATGCTTTTCTGCTAATTCACCAAAACTTGGACCAGACGGATCCATGGCAGCAAAATTTTCAAACCCAAACGCAACATACAGAGTATCACCCTTACCAGTTACATCAGATTCCCAGCTCCAGCTCATATCCCATTTAATATCTTTAGCCAGATCGCTGATTTCTTTAACGGATTTATCAACATCCTTTGCATCATGTTTGAGATAGTATTTTGTGACACCAACATACTTATACTTAGCACCATCTTTCCAATGACTGTTTTTCATATCAATCCAACTGTATTGATGATGGTACTTCTCTACATATTGACCCGGCCCTTTACTCCATCCATCCATGATTTTTGAGTCATTCGCCCATTTAGCGTAATCATCCATCTCAGCCCATTTGAAACAACAGGCACGAATAATGTAGCTATTCATATTTGAGCCAGTGTGAGGCGTATAGACTTGCCAGTTAAATTTATCACCGGCCTTGACCCTATCCTTGATGTGTTCCTTGAATCCTTTTTCAAACTTTTCAAAATTATCAGAATCTACTTCCATCACCCACATATTAACCAGCTCAGGTGGTTTTTCCTCCGCGGCAAATACAATTAATGGATTTAATAATAAAGCGAAGAACGCGATGATCGCGAGCTTTATGAGAGACTGCTTGTACATGGTAAAACTCCTTGTTAGTTGTTTAGTCCATCCCCAGACAAGCACAAGCTACAGGCATCAAATCGACACCAAAGTAGCCATAAGCATACTTACAACTGTACAAAAATCAATCAATTAAGGGAGATTTTACAATCGGACTCAAGAGCAAGGCGTAAGTGGCGAAAAATCGGAGGCGACTGTCCATTCATAGTCTTAAACGCAGGACTTTCTTTCGAGAACGAGGCAAAAAATGATGAGAGGCTAGGAGATTACAACCTGTAAATGACTAGCCTAGAAGAGATTTTTAACAAAGTTATCGAAAGAAAAGACAAGTTTAAGGTTATTTTTTGTTTTTGACGTAAAGGACGAGACTGTGGTCTACGATCTCCACACCATGCTTCTCAGCAATCTTGTGCTGTAATTCTTCAATCTCTTCGCTGAAGAATTCGATGACGGTACCGTCATCAACATTGACCATGTGGTCGTGGTGCTCACCATCGTCAATTTCAAAGACGGAATGGCCACCTTCGAAGTTGTGGCGAGTGACCAGTCCTGCTGACTCAAACTGGGTCAGAACTCGATAGACAGTTGCAAGGCCGACATCATCTCCGGCTTCGAGCAATAGTTTGTAGACGTCTTCCGCGCTGAGGTGACGATCATCGGAACTTTCCAGGATTTGTAATATCTTAACCCTCGGTAGGGTGACCTTTAATCCGGCTTTTTTTAATTGCTGATTTTCCAAAAACTCATCCTCCAATAGATTTGCGCGGCAAAATGATTATACTATGCCAAGAATTTATGAAAAGCCATTCAGTATACTTGTGAATGGTGATTTCAGCAAAAAACACTAACTATCAGGATTTTCATGAAAACTATTTTTCTATCTGCGCTTTTGCTTTGTTTCAGTTTATTAAGTGCTTGTGTCTATAAACCCACCATCCAGCAGGGAAATATCCTTGAACAGTCTGAAGTGAATAAGATTAAACCTGGCATGACCAAGGATCAGATTTCCTATGTTTTAGGGAATCCTGCATTAAACACCAATCTTAATTCAGACACTTGGTACTATCTGTATTACATGGTGCCATCAAGCGGCGAGAAGCGTGAAGAGCGTCTGATTCTGCACTTTAACGGTGATGTTCTGCGATCAATGGAAGGTACTATCAAGCCTGAAACTGAAGAATAAGCTTTAAATATATTCGTTCATGAACCCTGCTTCGGCAGGGTTTTTTGATACTCTTTCAGTAAATGATGGCACATGGCTTCAGGCGCATCATGCTGATTTCTACGGCCCAACATTGCGATGGTCAGTTTCAGTTGCTTTAAATATCGGCGACAGCTCACGCAGACAAACAGATGCATTTTGACCTGGATTTTTTTGCCCATAGTCATTTGGTCATCAATGTAGTCACTGGCCTGCTCGACCAGATGTTTGCAACTTAACATTCGCCTGTCCTCTGAAATTTTGCCACTACCTGCTGAATTTTATCGCGAGCCCGGTGCAACAGCACTCTGGCATTGGATGAACTAACCTCCAGAATGTTACAAATTTCTTCAAATTCCATTCCGGCTGTATCTCGCAGCTCCATAATGTATTTCTGCTGCTCTGGTAAACGACTTAGATGTTTATCCACACAATCCTGCAGTTCTTTTGCAGCCAGTAGTTCATCGGGGGAGCCGATATCCCATGCTGGGTTTCGTTGATTCCAGTGTCCACTGCTATCAAAACGTGGATCGGTCGCTATTCTTGAGTCGGTCGCCCAGTGTTCATCCACAGATTCCATAGATACAGAGCGAGATTCTTTGCGATATCGGTTTTTGGCTTCATTTGCCACAATTCGCGTGACCCAAGTTTTTAGTGTAGAGCGCCCCTCAAACTTTGGCAGTGCCTTGATAACGGAGACCCATGCTTCCTGCACCACTTCATCGGCAATTGAGTGTCCTACAATAGCCGCAGCAACACCATAGAGCGACGGGTGCCAGGCTTTGACTACAGCCATAAACAGCTGCTGATCATTGGCAATAAGCCTCTGAACGAGCTCAGACTCTTCTGGTAGTTCTTGGGTTGTGGATCGATCTTTATGATTCATTGGGCCATTCTTTTGCTTTCTACTTCAACTATCCGCAATCATTCACACAGTAATAACGGTACTAGAGTAACAATATTCCAAGTTATTACATTTAGCTGGCAATTGCAGTTTTCATTATCAATAGTATATTGAATACTTCATCCTGTCAGCGCCTATCGCAAATCAGCCAAAGGACTACTATGCAATCAGAAGGTTTTATGTCGTTTGTCAAAACCACTATGGAGTGGATAGCCGGACTCTTCGTGGTCGCGATTATCTTACTGCTTCTGACAATCATTGTTTTTTACATCATTGACTCAACCCAGAAGAAACATGCCATTCGCCACAACTTCCCAGTGATTGGTCGTTTCCGCTATTGGTTCGAACACCTTGGCGAATTCTTCCGCCAGTATTTCTTTTCCATGGATCGAGAGGAGCTGCCTTTTAATCGCGCTGAGCGCTCCTGGGTTTATCGCGCGGCGAAAGATATCAGTCGCACTCAGGCTTTTGGCTCCACCCGCAATTTAAACCAGGTGGGTACCGTTCTATTTATGAATGATCAGTTTCCGACGCAGGAGGAGGATGCGGTAGAAGCGCCACCCGTCATGATTGGTCCCTATTGTCGTACGCCTTATCTGGCACAAAGCTTTTTCAATATTTCCGGCATGAGTTACGGAGCCCTTTCTAAAGTCGCAGTGGAAGCCTTAGCACGAGGCGCGGCTCGAGCCGGTTGCTGGATCAATACCGGTGAAGGCGGTCTTTCTCCTTATCATTTAACCGGTGGTGGCGATGTGGTTTTTCAGATTGGCACTGCAAAGTATGGGGTTCGAGATGCTGAGGGTAAGTTGAGTGATGATAAGCTCAAGGAAGTTGCCGAGCATCCTCAAGTGAAAATGATTGAGCTAAAGCTGGCCCAAGGTGCCAAGCCTGGCAAAGGTGGAATCCTTCCTGCTGAGAAAGTCACCGAAGAAATTGCAAAAATTCGTGGCATTCCAGCAGGCGAAGCCTCCATCAGTCCCAACGGTCACAGAGAAATTCATACCGTCGGTGACTTATTGGATTTAATCAATCATATCCGCGAAATTACTGGCAAGCCGGTTGGTTTTAAGACTGTGCTGGGTAGCGAGCATTTTCTGTATGAACTGTGCGCCGAAATTCATAAACGAGGTATTGAATTCGCACCCGATTTCATCACTATCGACAGTGCAGACGGAGGCTCTGGCGCTGCCCCGCAGCCGCTGTTTGACTACGTCGGCCTGACTCTAAAAGAGAGCTTACCGATGGTAATTGATATTTTGCAACAGCAAGGGCTCCGCAATCGTATCAAAGTCATTGGCTCAGGAAAGATGATTACCCCATCCATGGTCGCCTGGGCTTTGGCGATGGGTGCCGACTTTGTGTTATCTGCACGCGGTTTCATGTTTGCGCTTGGCTGTATTCAGGCCATGCAATGCAATAAGAACACCTGCCCAACCGGTGTCACCACCCATAATCCGGATTTACAAAAGGGGCTCGACATCACAGACAAATCAGTCCGCGTTCATCATTATCACAAGAATATGGTGAAAGCGGTGGGCATGATTGCGCACTCCTGCGGCGTCAAGGAGCCACGTCAGCTTAAACGTCACCACATGCGGGTTGTAACAGAATCCGGCCTTTCGACTCCAATTGATAAGGTTCATCCTTATCAAGAGAACAAGATTCCGACCAAGAATCTATAAACAGGAGCTAATCAATGCAAACGCTAGCGGATAAGTACTACAGTTTTACTGGGGCAGTCTGTAACTCAGTCAAGCACCTTGATGGGTTACCCCCTCTGATGTTTCGTCTATTATTATTCTTTCCTTTCTGGGAAGCAGGAACCCGCAAATTTGCCAATTTTGAGAGTACAGCTAACTGGTTTGGCAATAGCGAATGGGGATTAGGATTGCCTTTTCCTGAAGTGATGACCTTTCTTGCAGCGAGTACCGAAACAGTCGGCGCTATTTTACTACTGGTTGGTCTGGCTGTTCGCTGGATTACCATCCCACTGATGATAACCATGCTGGTCGCTATTTTTGCTGTGCATTGGGATAACGGCTGGTTTGCGATTGCCCAATCAACCGATCCTGAAATTTCAGAACGACTGGCCAGGGCAAGAACTATTCTGCAAGACCATGGTAATTACAGCTGGTTAACCGAAAAGGGTAATATCGTAATCCTGCAAAATGGTATCGAATTTGCAGCAACTTACTTTATCGTGTTGCTATCCTTGTTCTTTACCGGAGCTGGGCGTTACTTCTCAGCTGACTACTGGTTGAGCAAAATCTTTCCCAAGAAACAGCAGACAAATTAAGTTATATACAGGTCAGTGCAAAGATCAATAAATAACCAGTCTTTGCATTGATCTGATTTATTACCCACTATCACGATCATTACCTGCTAATCCGACCACAAATACCTTACAATAAGCGTATCATTGCAGCCATTTATCGCGAACCAAGCTAACTTATGAGCGACTATTTCAAAAAATCTTTAGATATTCATCGTTATTTACGTGGCAAATGGGCTATCAAAAGCAAGGTCCCATTGCAAAACCGTGAAGACCTTTCCATTGCCTACACTCCGGGTGTAGCCGCTGTTTCCAATCATATTGCAAAAGACAAAAACTCCAGTTACCTCTACACCATGAAAGGTAATTCAGTAGCCATCGTATCGGATGGTTCGGCAGTATTGGGACTTGGCAATATTGGTCCGGAAGCAGCCTTGCCGGTGATGGAAGGCAAGGCCATTCTGTTTAAAGAATTTGCCGATATTGACGGTGTGCCGTTAGTGCTTGATGCCAAAGGTGCTGCTGAAATTATCACTGCGGTTAAAGCCATCGCACCAACGTTTGGTGGTATCAATCTTGAAGATATTGCTGCACCCAAGTGCTTCGAAATTGAAGAAGCCTTGCAGGATATTGGCATCCCAGTTTTCCATGACGACCAACACGGCACCGCGATCGTGTTGCTGGCAGCCTTAATCAACGCCTGCAAAGTCACTGGTAAAGACATTAAAGAACTTAAAGTGGTTATTAATGGCGCTGGAGCAGCTGGAACCGCAATTGCCAAATTGCTGCGCTGCGTGGGTCATGATGAAGCCGCCTGTATTCCTGTCGAGGATGTACTGGTCTGTGATTCACAGGGTATCATTTCGCCTGATCGTTCCGACTTAAACGACGAGAAGAAAAAGCTTCTGGCTTATACCAATCGTCACAATCGCAGTGGCAAATTGCTTGATGCCTTGAAAGATTCCGATGTATTCATCGGCGTATCAAAAGGCAACCTGCTGACTGGTGACGATATCAAGCTGATGAACCAAGGCCCGATTATCCTGGCAATGGCAAATCCTATTCCAGAAATCATGCCTGATGAAGCTATAGCCGCCGGAGCATCAGTGGTTGGCACGGGTCGCAGTGACTTCCCAAACCAGGTTAATAATGTTTTGGCTTTCCCGGGGATATTCCGCGGCGCTCTTGAAGCACGCGCAACACGGATTACCGAAGCCATGAAAATTGCCGCTGCTTATGCGTTAGCTGATGCGGTAAATCACCTGGCAGCAGACCATGTGTTACCTGATCCGCTAAACCGCAATGTGGCGCAGAAAGTTG
Organism: Kangiella aquimarina DSM 16071; assembly: GCF_000374105.1. GTDB lineage: Bacteria > Pseudomonadota > Gammaproteobacteria > Enterobacterales > Kangiellaceae > Kangiella > Kangiella aquimarina. The sequence continues at coordinate 598,710 of NZ_KB893650.1, read as the reverse complement.
CCGAAGCAGTTAGAGAACAAGCCATCAAAGATGGCGTTCAGCGTCCGCTTTAATTCATTATTCACATAGCAGCAATTTCTCTACAGCCCGAGTGATAAGCTCGGGCTGTTCCATCATAATTAAGTGCTCCTGACTTTCTAGTGGCCAGTAAGCACCACATTGACTATTCTGTGCTAATTTAAAAAACCAATCTCTTCCTTCATCTCGCCATTGGACGATAGAGGCTTTCACTGATTCATCCTCAATCTTGGGCAAATAAGCCGTCTCAAAATCACTATCGATCACTACCAGCGGTAAACTTTCCGGCAAAGGATGTTTTTTCGCTTGCAATAGATCGTTTCGGTAATGAGTTGTTTCTCGAAATTTCTCCAGCTGAAAACTTCTGGTGTTTCGAATCGCTTCTACGGCTTCGTAATAATCCCAGTCCATATGGTTTTCAAACGCTTCCGGAATTATCGTTTTTAAATGTTCCTTCTCAGCAATAATTTTCTGTTGAATATTTTCATCGTACTGACCCGATGTTATGTACTGCTCTATCTCTTGCCAACCTTCACGATAGCGCTCAGTTTCTGTTGAATAATGATTAATGGAGTGGTCAGTCAATACATCCGGATCAATCAGTACCGCACCTTTGATGTATTGAGTTGCTTCTGTATCTTGCATTGCCATGTGCAGTGACAAGTTTGAACTTGCGAAAGCCACAATAATGACCGGCTCTCGCTGTTGTCTGATATAACTTGATACGTCTTTGCCAAACTGTTGGTAGGAGGGTTTAGCAACGGGTTCTGACCAGCTGTGCCCGGCACGGTCTATGGCAACCGTGTAATAATCTTCTGCCAGCACATTTTGCGCTAACGCCCACCAGCCACTATCGCTATGCCAGTTATCGGTTGGACCCGATAATAACAATAGATAAGGCTTTGAAATTATAGGATTTCCTAATTTCCGAATGTGCAGACTGTGACCATTAAGATTTATCAGTTCACTGCCTTGGGGTAAAACCTCTGCTTTATCGGTTGATTCATTTGCTGCTATAACCGGTCCTGCTAACTGTACAAACATAACTAAAAATATGACGCGCACCATGGGCAACTCCGAACTTCTGTTCCAGTCATCATTCTATGTACTAAGCCTCTGATTTAATGCAGATTTCTGTAACAGATTGTAACTGTTCAGCGTCTAATTGTTTTAATGTGATATTGTCGTAAGTACGGATAAAGTTTCTCCGATAAATTGACATGATAGAAGCGGGGTAGCTCACATGAAATCAATAATTACAGTCACAGGAAGTCTTGGGTTAGTACTCATCTCTTTACTGCACCCACCAGTTTCGGCCCATAGCGGCTCGCATCCGGTGCGTTATGTTGCAGCCAACGGCACCGATCAGGGTGATTGTTCCAAACCTTCAGCGCCTTGCGCCAGCATTGCTTATGCGGTTAATCAATCCAGCAAAGGCGATAAGATCTATGTCGCATCAGGCACTTACCATGCCGGCGAGATGGATATCTTCTATTTATTGAATGACATGGTGGCAGTGAAAGGTGGCTTTTCTACCAAGGACCAGTTCGCCAAACAAAATCCTGAAAAGAACCTGACAACCATTACTGGCATACCTGCCGAGTACCGCGAAAAATTAGATAGCAAAGGTTTTCATTTGTTGCAGGACGCTAAGGGGCTTCCTGAACAGCGCCTCAAGCCCGAATACCTCAAGCTACTCGATCGCTATCAGAAAATCACCACCAGCGTTGAAAAGCAATTAACCTGTTCAGGTGGTCAGGCAGGTGAATATCCTTGCTACAACGTCGATCTAGAGTCACACCTTCCATTAAGTCAGTTAAGCTCAAGCCCCTCCAGTGCAAATGATATCTGGGGTTATGTGGATTTGAACAATAACCGTGAATATGCAGTGATGGGACTATTCAACGGTACGGTATTAATTGATGTCAGTGATCCGGTTAATCCGGTCGAGGTAGATACGGTAACTGGCGCAAATAGCACTTGGCGTGACGTTAAAGTCTATCAATATTTCGACGATGCTGCCCAACAATACAAAGCCTATGCCTACGTCACTACCGAAGGCCAGGGCGGATTACAAATCATCGACTTGAGTAACGCACCAGAATCTATTGAGCTGGTTAATACCATCAATGTTTTCCAGACAGCCCATAATGTTTACCTTGGCAACATCGACTATGCTAATGGCACGGCTCTAGATGGCCATGAAGCCTACCTGTACATCGCTGGTTCCAATATTGATAACGGCTCCTACCGAGTGTTTGACCTAAGTGACCCGGTCAATCCAGCACTTGTCACAACCCCAAGTTCTGCCGGCTATGTGCATGATGCAACTAATTTGATCATCAATGATGCTCGAACGGCACAGTGTTCTGATGGACATAATCCTTGCGAGATTTTCGTTGATTTCAATGAGAACACCGTTGATATCTGGGATACCACCAACAAGTCTGCCCCCTTCAAAATTAGCAGCACCAGTTATGCTGGTGCCAGTTATACCCATTCTGGTTGGTATTCAGATGACAAAAACTATGTCTTTGTTCAAGACGAACTGGATGAGCGCAATCGTGGCGTAAACACAACACTTTACGTCATGGATATTCAAGATCTTACCTCGCCCCGCGTCGTTGGCTCTTATGTTGGGTCCACTCCAGCCATCGATCATAATGGTTTCACCTTAGGTGATAAGTACTATATGTCCAACTATAAGCGCGGTTTAACCATACTCGATGTATCAAACCCTGCGACTCCAAAAGAAATTGGCTTCTTTGATACCTACCCAATTCCAGAAGCAAACGATCCACAGTTTGATGGAGCTTGGGGCGCTTATCCCTATTTGCCCAGTGGCAATATTCTGGTTAGCGATATTTCCAATGGTCTATTTGTTTTGAAAGATAATAGCCAGATTGGTGGCACAGAACCGCCACCAGTGCCCCAGCCTGAGCCTGATTCTGGCGGTGGCGGCGGTGGTTCCACGTCATTATGGCTTTTATTAGGACTAACACTGTTCGGCTTAAGACGGAAACTTATGCCGCAGTAACCATCTCCTCAAGGAGGAGCAAGTCTGGGAAGCGCCGCATTATGCTGCTATCCATTGCTGGAAATCCTACCCCTCCAAACCTCTGGCAGGATGGGTAGCAGCGCGGCCCCAGTTGCTCTTTGCTTTTCTCAAATCAAAACTGCTGCTCAATCCCTAAAGCTTTTTAAGGAATTCTGCATGACCTCTTGCTAGGATATTCTCATCATAGCGAGGTAAATCTATGAAAAAACTCAATCTTTCTATTTATATTTTAGGTTTATTGCTGGCTTCATTATTAGCTGGTAGCAAGGCTCTTGATCATTTCGGCGAAGAATACGCCGACCAAGCCTTAAAACGTGCTTTAATTTCTTTTGCAGTTGCCCGCACTCTCAATGGGCTTATTTCAGTGGCCCAGGAGGCTGAAATTGCCATGCAGCCAGCGGGGGTTGGGCTAAATGTGTCACCTGGAGAAATTCTTGATCCGGTGAATGACCTTATCGAACGCTTTTCATTGGTGATGCTGGTGGCCGCATCCGCCATCGGCGTACAAAAACTTCTGCTATCCATTTCCGCCTGGGACCTGTTTAACTATTTGGTGATCGGCTTCTGGCTCATTTATGGCGTCATGCTGATCCTAAAAAGAAACAATCCAAAAGGCCTGCACCCGCTATGGCATAAAACCGTTATATTTCTAATATTGGTTCGATTTGCCACACCAGCCATGGCGCTAACTAACGAAGGACTCTATCAGTTATTTCTGGCAACTAACTACCAGCAGGCGACTACGGAGTTAGAGGGGGTCAGCCAGACCATTGAGAACAATACACCAGAACAGGATGCCGCAGGTCAACAGGAAAAGTCTGCCTATCAAGGCGCAAAAGAGTGGTTTAGTAATGCGATAAGCCAGCTGGATATTAAAAAGCAAATTCAGGCATATCAGGACGCAGCCGAACGCGCCAGTCAGAATGTGATTGAGCTAATCACCGTTTTTATAGTGCAAACGATTCTGTTTCCACTGTTTTTCCTGTGGCTCATCTACCGCTCAGGACGTGGGCTGCTCAGAGGCTCCCCTAACTCACAATACCATTAGAACTAGCCATAAAAAAAGGTCGGTAAATACCGACCTTTTCAATAGTTACAGCTACTAACTAGAAGTCAACGGTTGCCGTTTCATCCACAGTCACAGTAACATTCTGTGTAACACTAAAGTTAATGGTATCGTCCGTTTCCGGATTATCATTAGCTGCTTCACAGGTAAACGCTAGAGTGTAATCACCGGCCTGAACAAAACCAATCTCATATTCATACAAACCATCAGTATTCATCTCAACGGTTGTCGTTGTAATTGGCTCTGGCTCATTAGCATCGATGTCATCTGTTTCGGCATCGTAGCCAGCAAACAGGTATACACCACTGGTTTCCGAACAACCTTCTGCATTGAGTAGAGTTTCGTCAACTAAGCCATTGATATGGCCAACCTCTAAATTATCTACGATACGCAAGGTTGGGCGCAGGAAATAGTCGCCGCTACCGTTTTGTGGTTCATGTACTGATTTTCTTAAATCAAAATCAATCGTAAAGTCTGTTATACCACCAGCTGCGATAGTAAACGGGCGATTTAGCTTCAAACCAGTTTGCGCACCGCTAGGTACATAAAGCGAATAACGAGCACCATCAATATCGATATACGAGTCAGTCACACCCTGATTGGCGTTCACTTTCAGACGAATCCATTGATATTGGCCCGCATTAACAGTTGTCTCAGGCATTAGCTCAAGTGATTCATCACCTGTAAGTTGCAGTAAGTCGATTGTTTTTGGCGTATCAAAATCGAAATTCAAGCGTTCACCTGGTCCTTGAACCTCTATGCCAGTAAACTCAACCACGACCGCTTCCGCACCGTCTACTGGAGCATCTGTGATCGCAACAGCCAATTTACCCTTGTCAGGGTCCTCTGATTTACAACCAGCCAACGCTAATAAAACACTGGCTAGTACTAAGCCATGTTTAAATTTCATATTATTTACCTCCACTTTTGAGTGAGGGCTAGGTTAGCGCAACAGATTTGGATACATTGTGATACAAATCGCAAAGCCGACAGAGCCCGCCTTGCTTGCTACTAAAACTGTGAGCAATGTCAAAAATACTGACAATCAACCTCACAAAACAAAAACTTATATCACTGTTATAGTCTACTTTGAGCCCAAACCTTATTCCTTTTACCATAGGAATATCACTGGCTTTTTCGTATAATTGCGCCACTTAACTCCATCCAAATATAGGGATTCACATGAGACCGAGTGGCCGCACTAGCAATCAACTTCGTCCAATTACCATCACACGCCAATTCACCAAACACGCAGAAGGCTCTGTTCTGATCGAGTTCGGTGAAACCAAAGTGCTTTGCAATGCCAGTGTGGTTGAAGGTGTTCCACGCTTCTTAAAAGGCAAAGGTCAGGGCTGGGTCACTGCTGAGTACGGTATGTTGCCACGCTCAACCCATTCTCGTATGGACCGAGAGGCTTCCCGAGGCAAACAGGGCGGGCGCACGCTGGAAATTCAGCGTTTGATTGGTCGCTCTCTGCGCGCAGCAGTGGATCTTAGTCAGCTGGGTGAAAATACTATTTATGTCGACTGCGATGTCATTCAAGCCGATGGCGGCACTCGTACCGCTTCAATTTCTGGTGCCAGCATTGCCCTTCATGACGCATTATTCCATATGCGCAAAAAAGGCATGATTAAAACCAACCCTCTTCGTCATATGGTTGGCTCAGTATCGGTAGGCATCTATAAAGGTACCCCAATTCTTGATCTGGATTATATCGAAGACTCATCGGCCGAAACCGATATGAATCTGGTTATGGATGAAAATGGTGGCTTTATTGAGATCCAAGGCACTGCCGAAGGCGAAACCTTCTCTGGTGATGAATTGATGCAAATGCTGGAATTAGGCAAACAGGGTATTCGTGAAATTTTTGACCTGCAACGCAAGTCTGTTGCGGTTTAGTATTCAAATCACACTGATATTGACAAAATACTGGGCAGGCACATTGGCCTGCCCCTACCAACTCATTCAAATAATAATCTTCCTACTCCCCACAATGACCATGATGATGGACGTGACCATGTGCCACTTCTTCATCTGAGGCTTTGCGAACCGACAGAATTTTTACTTCAACTTTAACGGTTTGGCCGGCCAAAGGGTGATTGGCATCGATCACCACTTTGTCGTCGTGAATCTCGCGAACCACTACGGCATGTACTCCATCACTGCTTTCTGCCGCCAGTCGCATACCTTCACACAGATTCTGAACTTCGGCAAAAGCTTCGCGCGGGACTTCTGTGCGTAAATCATTTTCGTATTCACCGTAAGCTTCATTTGGTGGTAGTTCGACCTTAACCTTTTGGCCAATGGCTTTGCCGGTCAGTTCCTTTTCCAGTCCAGGCATCACTTCACCATAACCATGTAAATAAACCCATGGCCCACCTTCAGCAGAGCTTTCCCAAACCTGCCCTTCCTGATCCATTAATTTGTAGTCCAATTCAACAACGGTATTTTTTTCAATATTCATAATTAAAATTGAGTTCCTAAAATCAGGTTAGATGCCAACACTAGCCACAAAGCTGTCAGCGTAATAAAGCTTAAAATGAATGCGGTAAAACGGTGCATGACTTTGTTGTAGGTACAATGAATGACGCTGTGAGCAATTCGAAAAGCAACGAAAGCCCAAGCTAATGCCACCATCAAGGTCGAGCTGTTATTGGTCAGCATGATGGTAAAAATAGCGGTATAAAAGAGAATAGGTAGTTCGAACAGGTTCATGTAATTATCCGACGCGCGAGTGTCGGCGAAATGCTCAAGTCCACCTTTTCTTGAGTGTACCTTCTGTGGATGAATTCGTTCAGCTTTCATGTAGCTAACGCGGCGACGGTACATCACAATGGCAACGATCAGTGTTAAAAAAACCATCGCAACCAGTGGTAGTATGATTGGTTGTATCATTTTAATTCCTTACTTTTGAGGAGTCTTAACCAAGCACTTTATCAATCGCCAACGCAGCCCAGGCCTGCGAGGTTGGCATTAACTCGATGCTATTGATATTGACGTGTTGTGGTTGCTCAGCAGCCCACAACACCGATTCTGCGATATCTTCAGCAGTCAGTGGGTTGGCACCTTTATAGACATTGTCTGCCTTATCTTTGTCGCCATGGAAGCGCACCAAGGAAAATTCCGTTTCAGCAAGGCCGGGCTCAATATTAGTGACGCGCACCTGAGTGCCCAGTAAATCAGCACGAAGATTGCGGCTGAACTGTTTAACAAATGCCTTGGTTGCACCGTATGCATTACCACCAGGGTAAGCATAATTACCTGCAATTGAACCGATATTGATGATATGCCCCGATTTACGCTCGACCATGCCAGGCAGAATTTTCCGGGTCATCAGATACAGGCCTTTGATATTGGTGTCCACCATGCGGTTCCAGTCAGTTAAATCAGCCTGATGCGCAGGCTCAAGCCCCAATGCCAAACCTGCATTGTTAACCAGAATATCAATTTTAGAATACTCTTCAGGAATGGCATCAAACATGGAGTTAACCTGCTCTTCCGATGTCACGTCCAATGGCAGAACAAATACTCTATCTTCGCCAAGCTCCTGCTTTAGCTCCTGTTTCAAATCATCTAATCGTTCTTTCCGACGGGCTGCTGCAATGACTTTGCAACCCTTTTGAGCAAATGATTTTGCACAGGCCAGACCAAATCCAGAGCTTGCCCCAGTAACCATTACCGTTTTATCTTTCAGATCACTCATTGTTTACTACTCTTCTAATACCACAGTGAATTGCTCGAATATTAGCACAGGCTTATAGCTTTCACATCGGCAAATCCCTCCACAAGGGCAACGGAACTCTTGATCGAGGGTTGCGCCATCCCCATGAACCATAGACAATGCAGTTATAAAGAGTAATCCCACATTGCTCATTCGTACTTTCACATTCTCGTAAATTAATAAGACACAGAATAGATAATGACTCAAGAATATCAATTTCAGATTAGCGTTCAGACGCAATATATTGAAGAACAGTCCGAGCCAGAGAACGAACGCTATGTTTTTGCCTACACCATCCAGATCACTAATACTGGCTCACATGGTGCGACATTGAATGCCCGCCACTGGGTGATCACCGATGCCAACGGCGAAGTGACCGAAGTCAAAGGTCAGGGTGTTGTTGGTGAACAGCCCTACATTGCACCCGGAAAAAGTTACGAATACTCAAGCGGTGCAGTGCTTAATACTCCTATTGGTACCATGCAGGGTAGCTATCAGATGGAAACCGATAGCGGCACCCAATTTGATACCCCGATTCCAGTATTTAGCCTGGCCGCGCCCGGAGCACTTCATTAGATTTTATGGCGACCTATGCAATCGGCGATATTCAAGGTTGTTATGATGAATTCCGCCTGCTCCTGAAAAAGATTCAATTTAACCCAGCACACGACACTCTATGGTTAGCAGGTGATCTGGTTAATCGTGGCCCCAAATCACTGGATGTGTTGCAGTTCGTCTATGAGCATCAGGATGTTTGTCAGGTGGTTCTTGGCAATCATGATTTAAGCATGCTCGCCAGCTTTTACACCAAAGCCAAACTACCTAAGAAAAGCGATCTGCATGCCATATTCGCTGCCCCCAACATCAAGCAACTGATGAAGTGGCTGCGCAAACAGCCGATGGCGATTTACGACAAGAACCTGAACGCACTTATGACTCATGCCGGGGTGCCACCACAATGGGGGCTGAAAACAACACTTGCCTGCGCCTATGAGTTGGAAGAGGTGTTAAATAAAAAAGCTAGTGCCAAAGACTTCTTCAAACACATGTACGGTAACAAGCCAGCACTCTGGAGCAATAAGCTTGAAGGTATCGAACGTCTGCGCTTCATAACTAATGCTCTGACCCGAATGCGTTTTGTCCATCACGATGGCACCCTGGACTTCAAGAGTAAATCTTCGCCGGGAAAGCAGGCAAAAGGACTATTCCCCTGGTACGAAATGACTGAAATCGGCCACCAAACCAGGCTGGTATTCGGCCATTGGGCGGCATTGAATGGCAAGTGCCCGATAGCTAACTTACACGCTCTCGATACTGGTTGCGTCTGGGGCAACAAGCTGACTGCCCTTCGTCTGGAAGATGAAAAGCGCTTTAGTGTTAAAGCGCTATAGTTTGCCCTCTCGGATACCCTATCGCCAATCCTCGCAAAGATCGGTACAATTGCCTTTTTCGCCCATAATATTGGGCTTTCGCTCGTAAATTGAGCCGAACATACTGCAAAAGGTCATTAAGATACATGGTTAGAAGCATGACAGCCTTCGCTCGCCAACAAGTGGCGACTGAGTGGGGCAACGTAACCTGGGAAATCAAATCCGTTAATCAGCGATTCCTTGAACCAAACTTCAGAATGCCGGAAACCTTCCGTCATCTTGAGTTCTCGCTGCGTGAAGTACTGCGCAAACAACTCAGTCGTGGCAAGCTCGATTGTACGCTGCGCGTTGAAATGGACTCGAAAAGTGCGGGCAAGATCAAGCTGGATCAGGAAATGGCGCAACAGCTGCTGACCGCTCATGAAGAATTACAGGTTCTGGCGCAGGACAACCAATCCCCAGACCTGACTCAACTGCTTCGTTGGCCTGGCATTCTGCAACAGGAAGAAGCGGATACGGATACCATGGAGCAGGATGTACGTAACGCCTTCGAAGAAGCCGTAAAGCAACTGATCACGGTTCGCGAACGTGAAGGAGCAGCACTAGCTGAAATGATTGAGCAGCGCCTGGCTGGCATTGGTGTTGAAGTGGATAAAGTGTCCGAGCAGATGCCACAGGTCATGCAATGGCAGCGCGACAAATTACTCAACCGGTTTAAAGAAGCAGAAGTCGAGCTGGATCCAGAGCGTCTCGAACAGGAGCTGGTTTTCCTGGCGCAGAAACTGGATGTCGCTGAAGAACTTGATCGCTTGAAAACTCATGTAATTGAAGCTCAGCGTATGCTCAAGAAGGGCGGCCCAATTGGTCGACGTCTGGATTTTTTGATGCAGGAATTTAACCGAGAAGCTAATACGCTTGGCTCTAAATCCATCAATGCAGATATTACAGCCAGTGCCGTTGAAATTAAGGTGCTAATCGAGCAGATGCGCGAGCAGGTTCAGAATATCGAATAATTGAATACATACGATGGCTCTGCCACCTGCGGAGTCATTGTATTAATCACGGTTCCAATCACTATTCCAAATCCAGCAAAGATTTAATAATCGGCAAATCAAAATGTCGTTTAGCTGTTATGGCATAGAAGCTCTCTGTCACTGTCGAGAAGGTTGTGTATTTCTTCAAGATCCCACTGACTATCTCGTCCTGCACCACAACTTCGGGAACCACCGTTACACCACCTGAATCCCTCGCTAATAGTCTCAGCATTGCCATATCGTCAACTTCTGCATAGGGCGTTACCAATACCCCGTGTTCCTCGCAGTACAGATCAAACTGGGTACGTATCTCACTATCCGGCCCCGGAACCAGTACTTTAACTTTATCCAAATCCTTAGGGAAAGACAGGCTTTCCAGATAACTATCCTTTGGCCCCACAAGACAGACTCTTTGTTTATCAATCAGTTTACAGCGCCAAGGGGTTGCTGAATCAGAAACCACCGGCCGATTAGACAGAATCAAATCCAGCTTATGGACTTCCAGTTTGCTTAACAGGTCCTCAAGATTGGAAGATTTTAATTCCAGCTTAATTTCAGAGTTACCAAATACCGGCCGCAGGAAGTTTTCCAAAAAGTTTCGCGATAGGGTCGCAACCGATCCAATTTTAATCTGTTGTACCTGCTGATGCTCACCGCTTTTCATTACCGACATCAGCTCACTGCCCAAATTAAAAATGCTTTCCGCATATTGCAGAACCACGTGTCCAACCTCCGTCAGTTGCAGGCTTCGCCCTTGACGTAGGAAAAGATCATGTTCAAGCTGACCTTCAAGTTGACGGATTTGCGACGAAAGCGCCGACTGGGAAACGTTGAGTTTTTCTGCTGCACGAGTCAGATGACCTTCTTTTGCAACAGTCCAGAAATAGTGCAGATGATGAAAGTTAAGATTACGCATATATTAACCGTTCTGTTTTATAGAACGTTTATATCACATCTATATATTTTACAAAACACATGAAGCGATGCAAAAATACGCCCCGTCAAGCAATCCAACTTTAATAAGAGAGTCGTTATGTCTTTATTTGTGGCCAGCGGGTTAGCATTAGCTGCAATATTCTTTATCGGATTTATTGTGAGCTATCTCCCTGGCAGACATCATTGGCTTGTTGCTAGAGCAACTGCTTTTCTGGCCCTGCTGGTCAGTATTGCTTACCCTCTTATCGAATGGCTTATAACCGGCCAAACGCCTGCCTTGATCCCGGTTATCATGGGGCTACTGGTCGCCTTGCTGGGCTGGGTGATTATCGGTTACTCATCCCGCTATCTTGAGGGTGAATCCCGCGAGCGGATGTTTGTCCACGCGATTCTTTTTACCATCGCCTGTGTCTTTACCCTAATCTCTACCACTCATCTTTTAATTCTGGCTATCGCCTGGACTGGCACCAGCATCAGCCTGCATTATTTGCTGACCTTTTACCGTGAACGTAAAGCGGCACAGGTAGTGGCTCATAAAAAGTTTATTGTCAGCCGCCTTGGCGAAATTGCCTTAGGCGTCGCGTTGATTCTGATTTATCTTGAGCTTGATACTCTTTCTATTAACACGATTACAGCATCTCTTTCGGCTATGAGTGAACTGTCGGTCTCTTTACAGTTTGCCGCAGCGCTCTTTGCCCTGGCTGCAATCCTTAAAACAGCCCAGCTGCCGCTGCACGGCTGGATCATTCAGGTGATGGAAGCGCCAACGCCTGTTTCTGCACTCATGCATGCGGGCGTCGTCAATATCGGCGGCTATGTTCTGATTACCATGGCCACCCTGATCAATATGTCCATCCCTGCCCAGCTGCTATTGGTAGTGGTGGGTAGTATTACTGCTGTATTGGCAGGCTGGGTCATGATGACCCGTATCAGTATTAAAGTCAGACTTGCCTGGTCAACCTGCGCACAGATGGGCTTTATGCTGATGGAAATTGGTCTTGGTCTTTATGAGCTGGCCTTCCTGCATCTCATCGCTCACTCTATTTACAAAGGCCATGCATTTCTGGCAGCCGGTGATGCGGTGAAACAAGCTGAACACAAAGACTATTTGCCCTCGTGGGCTGCGCCAAAAGGCATCATTATTTCCTTATTTGTGAGCTCGGGTCTGATTATAGGCTCACTACTGATTTGGCAATGGGTTTTACCCAGTTTTATATTAGCCTCAGAAATCATCGTTATCCTGGTTTTTGCACTGGCTCCTTTGCTCTGGTATCAAAAATCTTTCTCGGCGAAACTATTTTCGCTTGGCATTCTAAGAGTGCTGGGTGTAGCTAACTTATATTATGTCTGGCACCTCATTTTTAGTCAGGTCATGCCGTCAGCCGCCAGTGACAATTTACCTCAGTTAATTTGGATTACTTTGAGCTTTGGATTGCTTTATTTCGCCCAGATTGCGGTTATCAAATATTCAGACAGTCGCTTATTGAGAGTCTGCTTCCCCTGGATTTATAACGGCTTTTATCTGGATGAAACCTTTACCCGTCTGACTTTTAAAATCTGGCCGTTAAAGCTCAGTCCGGTTCAGGCTGAAACCAAAGTCAATCGTCGCATCAACACCTCAGGAGAAAGCGCATGAATAATCTTCAACAAAAAAGTGCCAGCTTTGAGCGCGAACTGGACGAGGCGATTGAAATTGCAACCAGCAGCATCGCACCGAACTGGCCACTGGATAAGATGATTGCAGTAAATCCCTACTGGACTCACCTTGAGCACAGTTTTTCCGAAACAGCGCACCACCTGGCGACGCTTGCAGGCTCTCCGATGGCCATGCCACTGTTTTATTATCAAAAGCGGTGGTCAGAAGGCAGTATCAGCAAAGCGCACCTGCAACAGGCAGCTCAGGATCTGAATACCGATTTGACCATTGAGCAATTGGTCGAGGCCCTGAATGGGGACGATCAGTTACTCACTCCTGTGCCACTGTTATGCGATACATTGGATAGTCAACGTGACTTACAGCATAAACCCGCCTGGTGTGACGCCATCACCCATCAGGTTGCGCAGTTTTGCGCAGCATACTTCGATAAGGATCAGTCAGACTGGAATCCCAGCGACCCGGCCCCACTATATGCCAGCTGGTGTCATACACTAAGCGATGATCACAGTATCAGCCTGTTAATGCAGGCCAGCAGAATTCCCAAAGCTGCCAAACAACTCGAAGAAAACCCACGCAAGCAAATACAGATTGCTTTAAACAAGCTCGATATTCCTAAGCAAAACTGGGCAGATTATTTACAAGCTGTTATGTACCGTATCAGTGGCTGGGCCGCCTGGTGTGCATATCTGAAATGGCAGGCCCAATTGCAAGGTAACGATGACGATAATTTGCTTCAGTTGCTGGCCATTCGCCTGACCTGGGAAGCGCTGATTGATGATGGCAAACGTGAAGAAGGCTCGATCTGGCATCTCTGGCAGACCCAATGGCAAAGCCATTTTGAACATTATAATCCTCAGCAAACCATCACTAAACTGGTGTGGCAACGAGCTCATGAAATCAGCTATCAACAGGAGCTGGCGCAAACCCTAAAGCAATCCTCGGTTTCGGACAACCAGCAATCAGAATCGGTAAAGGTTCAGGCAGCTTTCTGTATCGACGTTCGCTCGGAAGTTTTCAGACGCCATCTGGAAAGCCAGTCTGATGATATCGAGACGATTGGTTTTGCCGGATTCTTTGGCCTTCCAGTAAGCTACACCCCGCTGGGTACCGATGCTGCTCGCCCTCAACTTCCAGGCTTGCTAGCTCCACAGATGGTTGTCACGGACACTAGCGGCACGGCCTCAGTAGACGAGTCCATAAGCCAACAACGACAAACAACTCTGCGCAGTCTTTCGAGCTGGAAGTCCTTCCTATCGTTGCCAGGTTCAGCCTTTAATATGGTAGAAAGCCTTGGCATTAGCTATGTGAACACCCTGCTCAATCGTTCGCGCGCGCGCAATACGCATTCAACAAAGCCAGCACTTGGTTTAAACCAACGTCAGGCACAGCAGCTACGCCCACGCTTACAGGCAGACCTATCACAACGCATTGCGCTTGCCGAGGGAGTCCTTCAAGGCATGGGCTTAACACAGCGAATCGCACCGCTTGTTCTGTTGGTCGGTCACGGCAGCCAGACAGCCAATAATCCGCAGAAATCTGGCCTGGACTGTGGTGCCTGTTGCGGCCAGACAGGCGAAGTCAATGCGCGAGCTTTAGCCGGTATCCTCAATGACCCCGAGGTTCGCAAAGGCTTGCATGCAAAAGGGGTTAAGCTGCCCGAAGGCACCCGCTTTATTGCCGCTCTGCATAACACCACCACTGACCAGGTCAACCTGTTTGACGCAGACAATCTCAGCGCAGAAGCTGAGGGAGTTCTACCCGCTCTTAATGATGCTTTGAGTGAAGCTGGAAAAGCCTGTCGAGCAGAACGTGCTCCGGCGCTTGGGCTTGGCAAGTTAGCTCAAAAACCTGCGGCTCTGCAAAAGGCAGTTGTTAAGCGTGCCAATGACTGGGCGCAAACACGGCCCGAATGGGGGCTTGCCAACAATGCCTGCTTTATCGTTGGGAAACGTTCATTAACTCGCAACCTGAACCTCGAGGGACGAGCATTTCTTCACGAGTATGATGCTTCACAAGATACTGATGCCAGCCTGTTAACCCAAATTATGACCGCGCCAATGGTCGTTATTAACTGGATTAATATGCAGTACTTTGCCTCGACCGTCGATAACCATCGATATGGCAGTGGTAACAAAACGCTGCACAACGTGGTCGGCGGTCGTATAGGGGTATTCGAAGGCAATGGTGGTGATTTACGGATCGGCCTGGCAATACAATCAGTTCATGATGGAGAGCAGTGGCGTCATGAGCCTTTGCGAACCACCGTAGTGATTGACGCACCACAAGAACACATCGAAAAAGTCATCAATGAGCAACCTGTAGTTGCTTCACTGATCAACAATCAATGGATGCACCTGGCGCGCATTGAGCAAGGCAAACTATATTTTTATAACCAGGGCAGTTGGCAAATACAGTCGTTATCTGATGCCGACTCGCAGGCTAACTGAATCCAGTAATGAAAACGCTACGACTTGATGCAAACAAACCAGCCGACGTTCAGCTTGCCGGAGAACTCCTGCAAGCTGGCGAGCTGGTTGCGGTGCCCACTGAAACTGTTTATGGACTGGCAGCCGATGCATCCAACCCTGAAGCAGTAGCAAAGATATTTAAGGCCAAGGGACGCCCTACGGATCACCCATTAATCACGCATATTGGTAGTTTTGAGCAATTGGCAAACTGGGCAGCCGATATTCCTGAATGGGTAGAGAGCCTGACACAATGCTTCTGGCCAGGCCCTTTGACCCTGATTTTTGAGCGCCATCCTAATGCGCCCGATGTCATCACTGGTGGCCTGCAAACCATTGGTATAAGAATGCCGGCTCATCCCGTGTTACTTGAACTGCTCAGGAATTTTAATATGGCAATAGCAGCGCCATCGGCCAATCCCTACCAAAAACTCAGCCCCACCAGCGCTGAACAGGTTATGGCCTGTATGGATGGCAAAATTGCAGCAGTCCTTGATGGCGGTAATTGTATGGTTGGCACAGAGTCGACCATATTGAAAGTTAGTCAAAACCGTGCACAAATACTACGTTCAGGGCCAATCTCTGAAATTGATCTTGCACCTCATCTGACAGTGCCGGTAGTCACTCCTGAAAAGCACCAGTACTCAGTCTCAGGCAACAAGAAAAGACACTATCAGCCTGACGCCAGAATCATGCTGTTATCCGCCCAGGAAATTGCTACGCGCGCCATACCCAAGAACAGTAAGGTTGGTGTCATGGCCTACTCCCCCGAGCTAAAAACCATCAAATGCCATCACTTATCCTTGATGCCCAATGATCACCAGTCCTATCGCAAAAGGCTCTTTGCTGCTTTGTATGAAATGGACTGCAAAGGCTGCAATGAACTGTGGATTGAAGCACCACCAACCGGCCTTTCCTGGCTTGATATCTGGGATCGCTTAACCCGCGCAGCTCAGAAGTAAGCCTTATATTTGCTTTTCCAGTTATATTTAGAAACACAATCCCGCAGTACAAAAGACATTTTTCAGATATGATACTTCAATAAAATCAATCGGTTCCGATAAAATGAAGTTCAACTTATATGCAGCACTTTTATTTTTGATGTTCTTGGCAATAGGTACTACTTGCGCCAAGGATAACTATCCCCAAGATGAAAAGGCGAGTCAACTAGACCAGGCAGTCAAACAGTTATGGACTGCCCTGTCCCATCAAGCAAACGGCAGTCCTGATATAAAAGGGTTAGATCATTTATTGCATGACAAGGCCGTGATCACTGGAATCAGACAGCCATTAAACCAAAGTGAATTGTCGCAACTTTCCAAGACAGAATTTCTGTCTCGAATCAATAAAGTCAATCCCTATTCGTTTACCGAGATAGAACTTGACCGTAACACCTACCTTTATGACAACTGGGCTTCGGTTCAAAGCATTGCGTTATCCAAGCGTGTTCAGGATGGTAATACTGAAACTTACAAAGGCATCAACTCCATTCAACTGGCCTTCGATGGCAAAAGCTGGAAAATAATTTCACTGTACTATGCGCTGGAAAGTCAGTCGCCCATGAAGCTTGACCCTCTAGAGCTCATTACTAACGATACTCAGTAGGCGATAACTCGAACATTCAATCGCCATTCTATGAATTCTCATTCAATTTAAATTTGTACCCGAGCTAGCCTCAACTGAGTGCCGGGGCAATTAGCTGAATAATTGCCTACTTTCTATACCGCGCAGGCTTTGTCTTGTGTTATGATCGCGCCTTTGTGTTTTCCGTTTGACCCTCCAAGCCCTATTATCCCTGCAGGCCTTGTGCTATAAAGGTTTGGCTTGGTTGAATATTATTCTCTGGATTTGGATATAGCAGGATTTGATGACGACTATGACGCCTATCAACACCATCGCTAAAGGTACTCTTTATGTGGTTTCGGCGCCTTCTGGGGCAGGTAAGACAAGCCTATTGAAGGCTGTTCTTCGTAAATTGCCCGAATTAAAGGTTTCGATTTCGCATACTACTCGCCCACAAAGACCCGGTGAGCAGGACGGCGTTGATTATCATTTTGTCGATCAAACCACTTTCCAGCAGATGCTGACCGAGCAACGTTTTTTAGAACATGCTCAGGTGTTTGACAACTTTTATGGCACCAGCCGCGACTGGCTTGAAGCGCAACTGGTTGAAGGTCATGATGTGATTCTTGAAATTGACTGGCAGGGTGCGCGTCAGGTTCGCAAACTGATGCCAGAATCATGCGGCATTTTTATTCTGCCTCCATCACGCGAAGAACTGCTCAGCCGACTGACAAATCGAGGTCAGGATAGTGATGAAGTGATTGCCAGACGCATGGCAGCAGCTACTGCAGAAATGAAACACTACGACGAATACGATTATGTGGTGATCAACGATAATTTTGATATCGCCTGTGATGAGCTGGCGGCCATTTTTACCGCACGTCGCCTGCGCATTGAAAGCCAGAAGGTTCGTCAGCACCACTTAATCAATAACCTGCTATCAGATACTATGGAGTAAGCGGTTTTTTACGGTACACTTATTCTATACGCATTTATACAGTCTTTTTTTACGCTTTATTCACTGGCTTTTTGCTAAAAGCCGACTTAAAGCACTGAATTAACCCCCTGGCGAATTCGCCACATTTTGAGTGTAAGAGGTAAATTATGGCACGTGTAACGGTACAAGATGCTGTTGAGAAAGTTGGTAATCGTTTTGATTTGATTATGTTAGCGGCAAAACGCGCTCGTCAAATCGCAACTGGTGGCCACGATCCTAAAGTGGATTGGGACAACGACAAACCAACGGTTGTTGCTTTACGTGAAATTGAAGAAGAGTTAACGACTCGTGAAACGGTTGAAGCAGACGAACGTGCGGCCAAGCGTGAGCGCGAGCAAAGACCGGTTCTATTTTAATAAGCCCGCAAATTAAGGTTTATTATTGATGTCCGATATGTCGCATTTCGAAAGCTTACGGGATGTGCTCGGCGGTTACCTGGAACCCAATCAGGTTGCCGATATTGAGCGCGCTTATAAGTTAGCGGAACGCGCACATGAAGGACAAATGCGCTCCAGCGGTGACCCTTATATAACTCACCCCGTCGCCGCTGCGCATATTCTTGCTGAGTTACACCTTGATCATCAGACCATCATGGCTGCTTTGATGCATGATGTGATCGAAGACTGTGACGTAACCAAACAGGACCTGACGACAGAGTTTGGTGAGACGGTTGCCGATCTGGTGGAAGGTGTCAGTAAACTGACCCAAATTGATTTCCAATCGAAAGAACAGGCTCAGGCGGAAAACTTTCGTAAAATGATGATGGCTATGACGCAGGATATTCGCGTCATTCTTATCAAGCTCGCTGATCGCCTGCACAACATGCAGACTCTTGGCGCATTGCGCCCAGATAAGCGTCGCCGTATTGCACGTGAAACTCTGGAGATTTACGCACCAATTGCCAATCGTCTGGGTATATATCGACTTAAAGAACAACTGGAACTGTTGGGCTTTGCGAATATGTATCCTTTGCGTTACCGAATCCTACAGCATTCGGTCAGAAAAGTGCGCGGCCACCGTAAGGAAATCGTTGAACGCATTACCGAACAGTTACGAACGCGACTGAAAGATTCCCGCATTACCTGCAAGGTGATTGGTCGCGAAAAAAGCGTATACAGTATTTATAAAAAAATGCGCGACAAGGTGGGAACATTTAACGAGGTGATGGACATTTACGCCTTCCGCGTCATCACCGATTCCGAAGACTCCTGTTACCGCATCCTTGGTCAAATCCATAACCTGTTCAAACCCATTCCTGGTCGCTTCAAAGATTACATCGCTATCCCTAAAGCCAACGGCTATCAATCACTGCATACAGTGCTGCGCAATAAAACCGGCATGCATATTGAAGTACAGATCCGTACCGAGCTGATGAATCAAATGGCGGAGCATGGGGTAGCAGCACATTGGCTGTATAAAACCGGCAGTGCTCACCCAGCAGAAACCAAAGCGCGTGAGTGGCTGCAAAGCCTCATTGAGTTGCAACAAAACGCCGGTGATTCGATAGAGTTCGTCGAAAACGTCAAGATTGATCTCTACCCTGATGAAGTCTATGTCTTCACACCGAAAGGCAAAATTATTGAATTACCGAAAGGCGCAACCCCGGTTGATTTTGCTTATGCTATTCACACCGATGTCGGTAATAGTTGCATCGCCTGTAAAATTGATAAGCAGTTTTCACCACTAAGTACGCCATTGAGCAATGGTAAAACCGTTGAGATTATCACCGCTCCCGGAGCCAAACCGAATCCGGCCTGGCTCAGCTATGTGGTGACCGGTAAAGCGCGCTCCAACATCCGTAACTTTGTTAAGAACATCCGTCAGGATGAGGCCGTCCATCTTGGTCGACGTCTACTTGAACAAGTACTCAAAAGTCAGCTTGAAGATTTCCCGCCCGAGCAACTCGAGTCCGTCGCCAAAATTACTCATCACGATACCGTGGATGACATGTTGGCAGGCATCGGCCTCGGCAAAATAGCCAGCGTTCTGGTAGCGCACCGCCTGACTAGTGGCAAAGATGACAGTGACGATACGGTTGTCGACATGCCACAGAAGGATCAGGCTCCATTGGCCATTAAAGGTACTGAAGGTCTGGTGGTCAAATATGCACGCTGCTGCCGTCCCATCCCCGGCGATCCGATTCTGGCTTATGTTAGCGCCGGTAAAGGCTTTACCATTCATCGAGAAACCTGTCCTAACGTGCAACGCGCACACAAGCACAATGATCGCTACGTCCCTGTGCAATGGTCAGACGATGTGCAAGGTGACTTTATTGCCGAGCTTCGAATTGAAGTATTCAATCAACGCGGAGTATTGGCTCAAATTACCAATATTATCTCCAATCAGGAAGCCAATATCGTCAATGTCGATATTAATGAACTGGATGGTTCAACCAATATTCTTACCTTCCAGATGGGCGTTAGAAACCGTGTTCATCTGGCAAACATCATCAAAAAATTAAGGGTCATTCCTTTCGTCAACAAAGTTCATCGTCACCCTTAATTAGAACTTTATACAACCTCTTTAAGGAAACTGCTGTGAGCAAAACCATTATTCAAACTGATAAAGCACCAGCTGCCATTGGCACTTATTCGCAAGCCGTCAAAGCAGGAAATACCGTTTACCTTTCTGGTCAAATTCCATTGATACCTGAAACTATGGAATTGGTTGAGTCTTTTGACGATCAGGTCCATCAGGTATTCAAAAATCTTAGCGCGGTCTGTGAAGCAGCAGGCGCCACCTTAAATCATATTTCTAAATTGAATATCTTCATGACCGATCTTGGTCACTTTGCTACCGTCAACGAAATCATGGCACAGTATTTCGAACAACCTTATCCATCTCGTGCAGCTATTGGTGTTAAAGAACTACCGAAAGGTGCGCAAATTGAAATGGATGCTATTGTTAGTTTAGATGAGGACTAAAGTGTGCAACCGCGAAGTCCTGAGCGTTTACAAAAGATTCTAACTTTATTATCAAACCGTCAGCCTGATCTGACGGTTTTCATGGATGAGGTCCATAAACCCCATAACCTTGCTGCTATCGTTCGCACCGCTGATGCGGTTGGCATCGGACATGTTCATGCGGTATTTCCTGAAGGCGTGCGCTACTCAGGTCATCACACCTCAAGCGGCAGTAAACGTTGGGTTACTACTCATAAGCATGAAACCCTAAAGTCTGGAATCGCAGAAATGAAGGCACAGGGTATGCAAGTTCTGGCTGCCCATCTATCCGATAAGGCAGTTGATTTTCGTTCTATCGACTACACCAAACCCACCTGTATTTTAGTTGGTTCCGAGCTAGTCGGGGTTTCCGATGAAGCTGCAGACCTTGCTGATGAGCACGTAATCATTCCCATGGTCGGTATGGTCCAATCGCTTAATGTTTCGGTTGCAACCGCACTGATTCTTTACGAAGCACAACGCCAACGTTCTAATGCCAACATGTACGGCGAGTGCAAAATTCCTCAGGCAGAAGTCGATGAGATCTGCTTCAAAGCATTACATCCCACCATTACTAAGTTTTGCGATAAACACCAAATTCGCTATCCCAAAATGGATGAGTTTGGTGACATTGATGATCCCGAATGGAATAAATTGCGCAAACAAATCTCACGTTAGCATTTTGCAGCAGTCGTTAAGTTTCTCTGCCACTTAACGACTGATTGCCAACTTCTATGACAAGTGAGTTTATTCATAAAGATAGCGTCCCGCAGCCTCACTCATTGCTCGGTAATTGTGTCCAACCCCGGGGATTATTGTTATCTCCCAATTAAAGTCGTAACCATTACCTTCTGCAAATTGCTTTGCCTGTTGGTAAAAATATTTGCCTCTGGCAAGACGGTAAGTGCCCTGTTTATCAATCACATCATTACGCACTAAATGCCCTCTTGTTTCATTCTGATCATCCTTTTCACCCAAAAATACCGTCAACTTTTGCTGAAAACTTTTTGCAAGTGCTTTATCAGCAATAGGAGCCTGATTTAAGCCATAGGGAAAATCTTGCGAACAATCCGGTACCGTGTACCAACCCGAATTACCGGCCAGAATCCTATTGGCTTTATTCATCGGATAAAATAACGCCAAACGGTGTAAGACTTGTCCTCCTGCGGAGTGACCAAACATATCGTAAGTCTTCGCTTCAAGTGATAGCGAATTGACCACCTCATCAAAGATTCGGTCAAAGTCCGAATATATCCATACATTCTCATTGTGTACTATCTGGTACGAATTAATAGCCGTCCGCTGTTCATTGATCACCACATTGCTAATCATGCCTGCAAGGTTATAACTCCAAAACTCAGGATAATTTTTTTCCGAATAACTTGGAGATAGGATTAGTATGTCGTATTGCTCCGAGGCTTCCTTCCAGGCATCTCGGTAACTCCAACCATTTCTTCCAGCCCCCGGTATAACAAATAAAACCTTGGTATCACTACTGAATGACTCTGGCTTGTGATAATAAACCTCTATTGATTTTTCTGGATGTTCTTCACCCCCAGCAATGACAAAACTGCCTGAGCCTGATTCTATGTTTATCTTGTCGGCTAATACAGTCGTCGCATTGAAGCTTAACCATAATACTATTGCCCTGATTATTAATTTCATATTCTTTCCTTATTGATTTGACATGTTTCATTTCGCAGTAAATGCTTGTCGGTATCTCAGCGGTGAAATTGAAAAGTTTCTTTCAAAGGCCCTTTTAAACCCGTCATAGGATCGGTAACCCACCGAAAGCGCTATTTTCTTCAGGTTTTCATCCGAGCTGACTAATAAAGTGCGCGCCAGATCCATTCGCAGTTCTTCCAGATAATGGGCGGGTGGCTTACCAACTTCTTTCACAAACGACCGGTGTAACTGACGCTCACTCATGTGCGCCTTATCTGCAATCATCTCTACCGTTATCTGTTTGTCCAGATTGTGCTTAAGCCAGTTCACAATGGAAATCAGCCGCTCATCGCTGGGGGTCTGAAGGCTCAAAAAATCTGAGTACTGTTGTTGTGAGCCAGTTCTTTTCAAATAGACCACCATATGCTGCGCCACGTGCATTGCAGCTTTAATACCAAGGTCCAATTCTATTAATCGCAAGGTAAGGTCAATACAGGCGGTGACGCCAGCTGATGACCAATATTTTCCGTCCTCAACATAGAGACTTTTTTTATCCACCTGCAATTCTGGAAAGCGCTTAGCCAGCTCCTCAACAAAGGCCCAGTGAGTTGCAACTTGTGTTCCTTTGGGTAAACCGGTTTCTGCTAATAGAAATGCACCGGTGCAGATGCTAACGACCCTTTGACATCGCGCCATTAACTGCCTGAGTTTTGCAACTGAGTCTGCAGTGAGTAGATTATGTCTAGCACCTTTACCGCCCGGAATAACCAGTGTGTGACAATCCTGCAAAGCATCAATGGTCGTGTTGGGTTGTATCTGGGTTCCCGCTTCACTAACCACTAGCTGCTCATCAAACCCGACAACCTCCACCGAGTAGCTTTCTTTTGCGTATTGGCTTGCTTCGTAAAAAGCGGTCTGCGAGCCAGCCATATCCAGCAGCTCCATGTCGTTATACACAAGAAAGGCGATTGTTTTCCTGACCATCTTTTTCTCTTAATGAATCTATGAATGGCATCATATTACAGTCTTTAATGTCATAAATGACACCTAAACTACCATTTATGCCAAATCACCTACATTTGCCTAGCTAGGTAAGTAGCTCTTAGCCTTGATTCTTACTAGTCTGAGGAACATTTTGTGTCACATTACGCACTGCTTATTTTTCATAGAGATTAATAAAACCCTTAAAGCTGTTTCTCCAACTCATCTTGTTATATATTGATTTCATAACTCTAAGATCAATTCACTAAAGGATTAGTCATGACAACCGCTTTACTGCCAACTTCTTCTGAGCAACGCTATCAAGCCCTGGATCTGATTCGTGGTGTAGCCGTTTTAGGTATTCTGATTATGAATATTTATGGCTTCGCCAATATATTTGCCTATTACATGAATCCCTATGCGCTGGGCGAACCATCGGTTTCCGATGTCTGGGTCTGGTCAGTGACTCATATTTTTGCCGATCAGAAGTTTTATACGCTGTTCTCCATGTTGTTTGGCGCAGGCATCATGCTGATGGCAGAGCGAGCCAATGCTCAGGGTATTTCCGCCGCCAAATATCATTATCGCCGGATGTTCTGGCTGATTATTTTTGGCCTTATCCACGGCCTGTTAATCTGGCTTGGTGACATTCTTTTTATTTACGCCTGCATGGGCTTGTGGGTATTTCTGTTTACCGATACGAGTCCTAAAACCAAACTGATTACTGGAATCGTGCTGATTGTGCTTTACAGCGCCTACATGTCGATGGCCAGCATTTATATTGATCGTATCCCTGCCGAAGATTTAGAGTTCATGCTCAGCATGTTCTACCCCGATCAGGCAACCATTCAGGATGAAACCCTGCCTTACTTGACCAGTTATGCCGCACAGGTGAGCGACCGAATTGATTTCTTCGCCGAAAACGTTTTATCGATGGGACTTACCTTTGGTATTTTCCGCATAGGCGGTAGCATGCTGATAGGGATGGCGCTCTATCAATACGGTGTGCTTACCGCAGCTCGCTCCACTAAATTCTACTGGTTACTTCTTATCACAGGTTTCACTATTGGCTTCCTGTTAACGGCCTACGACATGAGCCAGTTGCTGGCAAAAGAATTCTCTTTTGATGCCTTGTTGCTGTCTTATATGACAATGACCAATGTGGCGGCGATGTTTATAGCTTTTGGCTACATCGCTCTGTTAGCTTTATGGGTCAAGTCATCAACCAGAGGAGCTATCCGTAATGCCTTTGCAGCGGTAGGTCGCATGGCTTTCACCAACTACATTGCGCAAAGTTTAATCTGCACCAGTATCTTCTATAGTTTTGGTTTTGGTCTATTCACCGAACTAGGACGCTTGCAGTTGATGGGTATTGTTGCGATAGTGTTTTTAGTACAACTTTTCTGGTCGTCATGGTGGCTAAACCGCTTCCACTACGGCCCTCTCGAATGGCTATGGCGCTCACTCACTTATGGCAAATTCCAAGCTTTTAGAAAACACTGATTTACCCATTATTGATTTGCGCCCTGTTGAAGATTTTCGACAGGGCCATATTCAGGGTGCTACCAATCTCCCTTTGTCGGAAATCGAAGATTGCTGGTATGAGCTTCCACCTAAAGGCTCCCCGTTAATTTTATTTACCTCGTCTGACGAGCAACAGGAAGTTAAAGACTTGTTCGAACGCCAGCAATATCCGATTGAAGCAATATTATTGGCTGAAGACTTCGAGCAGGATGAACTGGTTAAGGATCCCAATAGTCGCCGTCTATGGCGCGCGAGCCCTTTACTGGAAGACTATATCGAATTGATCGAGCAGCATTTGCCAGGTACTGACCCACTGGCTTTTGATATTGGCTGTGGCTCTGGCCGAGACAGTATCTTTTTGGGCTTACATGGCTTTCAGGTTCTGGCGATTGATCGCAATCCAATGGCCATGGAGCGAATCAGTAATTTCATCGAACGTTGGCAGGTTGACGTCACCCCAATCAAACTCAATTGCGAAGAAGACTATGAGCAGCTCATTCAATTGATTCATCTGCAGAAACCATCGTTAGTTTTACAGTGCCGCTATTTGCATCGCCCATTACTCGATCTTTACCATCAGCACTTACCTGCTGGCAGTATGGTTGCCATTCATACCTTTATGAAAGACGCAGCCAAGTACGGTAGCCCTAAAAAACCAGCTTTCCTTTTAGAACCCGGTGAACTTGCAAATCAGTTTGCCGACTGGGACATATTACTGGACCAAATCCATGTACTTAATGACAAGCGACCGCTATCCTTGTTTATTGCTCGCAAGCCTTACTGATCTTCACATTTAAATGACGTGATAAGCCTGATAGTCGTTGACTTCTTAGCGTCACTTCCTGATCATAGATAGGCAGAGGCTATCAAATATGACATTAACAGAGTTTAGATATATTGTTGCAGTTGCTCGCGAACGCCACTTTGGGCGTGCCGCTGAAGCCTGCTTTGTCAGTCAACCCACTTTAAGTGTTGGCGTACGCAAGCTTGAAGAACAGCTTGGCGTTACCCTGTTTGAGCGTAGCAAATCTGACGTTAAAGTCACTCCTGAAGGCAAACCAATCATTGAACAGGCTCAACATATTCTTGAGCAGGTAAGCCAGTTAAAGCAGATGGCCAAGCAAAATTCAGATCAGCTGGATGGCCCATTAAAAATTGGCGCAATTTTCACGATCGGCCCCTATCTATTACCATCGTTAATCCCCATGCTGAAAAAACTGGCACCCAAGATGCCTTTGCACATTGACGAGGATTACACCCACAATCTACGCACCAAGCTGCGTAATGGCGAACTGGATGTGATATTTGTAGCTCTTCCTTTTGAAGAGCCCGAAGTCGATGTTATTCCGCTGTATGAAGAAGAGTTCATCGCTCTGTTACCCGAAAAACATCCCTGGGTGAAACGCGATAAGTTGCACATTGTCGATATCGCGGATGAAGTCATGATCATGCTAGGCGCAGGTCATTGTTTCCGCGATCAAGTGATTGAAGCCTGTCCACAATGCAAAGACTCTAGCCTGAACCCACAAAAAGACTGGATTACCGGCAGCTCCATTGAAACGATTCGTCAGATGGTTGCCAGTGGTTTAGGTATTAGCGTTATTCCTCGTTCGGCCGCCAACTTCCACAATGAGAAACTGGGGCTGGTCACGCGCGAATTTGATATCCCAAAACCCAGCCGCAAAGTTGCATTGGCATTTCGTCGCAGTTTCCCACGCAAAAAGGCTTTGGAAATTATCAATAATGCCCTTTCGCAAATCACCATTGAAGGTGCCAAACCTCTCGACTGATGGCTATTTCCAAACTCGCAGCAGATATCAATTTGGAAAAACTACCCTGCACCAGCTTAAAAGGAGTAGGTCCCAAAGTTGCTGAGAAATTGGAAAAGCTTCATATCCAGTCGGTTCTGGATTTACTGTTTCACCTGCCTTTACGTTATGAAGACAGAACCCGCGTCAGAACGATTGCTTCTCTCAAAGATGGTGAGCGGGCTTTAATTAAAGTCACAGTTGAACTGGCGCAAGTAAAATTCGGCAAACGCCGCTCTTTGGTTTGTCGCGCCAGCGATGAAAGCGCCAGTATTGATTTTCGGTTTTTCTATTTCAACAAAGGGCAGCAACAAAGACTGCAGCGTGGCGCTGAGTTTTATGCTTTTGGCGAAGTCAGACGTTATGGTTTTCAGTTTTCCATGGTGCATCCTGAACTGACCGCCATCAACTCAGGCACCTCAGCACCTTTATTGGAATCCTTAACACCTATTTATCCAGCCACTGAAGGTCTGCATCAAGCCAGCTTTCGCCATATGATGCGTCAGGCGGTCACACTACTAAAACAACACCCAATAGATAACCTGTTGCCATCATCAATTTTGCAGTCGCTAAAGTTGCCTGACATCAACGCCTCCCTTGCCTGGATTCACTCACCACCGAAAGATGCTGATCTGGCACAACTGCAATCGAACCAGACACCCGCGGTGCGTCGCCTGATCAGTGAAGAATTACTGGCCCAGCAATTAAGTTTATTACTGCAGCGCAATCAGCAAAAAGATTACTCTGCTCCGGTATTTAAGCATTCCGGTAAATTGCAGTCTCAGTTGCTAAAACAGTTGCCCTTTAAACCTACTGCAGCGCAAAAAAGAGTGATACAGGAAATCATCCATGACCTTGAGCAACCGCATCCCATGTTGCGTCTACTGCAGGGCGATGTTGGTGCCGGTAAAACCCTGGTTGCAGCTCAAGCCGCACTACAGGCCATTGAGGCAGGCTTTCAGGTAGCAGTTATGGCGCCCACCGAGCTGTTAGCCGATCAGCACTATCAGTCCTTTAGCCAGTGGTTTGAAGCGATGAATATTCCGTGCGTCTTCTTGGCCAGTAAGCTTAATGCAAGCCAACGTAAGGCTGCGCTAGAAGTCATCGCTAGTGGAGAGGCCAAATTGATTGTCGGTACTCATGCACTGTTCCAGAAAGGCGTCGAATATCATAATTTAGGGCTGGCCATCATTGATGAACAACACCGCTTTGGTGTCAATCAGCGTCTGATGCTTAAGCAAAAAGCACCCGAAGGGATGCAATTGCATCAATTGATGATGACTGCAACACCGATTCCGCGCACCTTAGCCATGACTGTTTATGCCGATATGGATGTTTCGATTATTGATGAGCTACCTCCCGGGCGGACACCGGTGCAGACTGTTGCCCTGTCCGATCAAAAACGCGAGCAAGTTATCAAGCGTATTGAAACTGCCTGTCGAGATGAAAACCGTCAGGTCTATTGGGTATGCACATTGATCGATGAATCCGAAGAAATTCAATGCCAAGCCGCCGAATCTGCCGCCAACTTGCTAACCCAACAACTGCCGGCTTGCCGTGTTGGCCTGCTGCACGGTCGACTTAAGCCTGAACAAAAACAGATGGTGATGGATAAGTTCAAACAGGGTGAACTGGATATTCTGGTAGCCACTACTGTTATCGAAGTCGGAGTGGATGTGCCTAATGCCAGTTTAATGGTCATCGAAAACCCCGAACGACTCGGATTATCACAGCTTCATCAATTACGCGGTCGTGTCGGACGCGGCTCTGTGGAAAGCCATTGCGTACTGCTATATCAACACCCTTTATCGGATAATGCCAAGGCCCGCATCCAAGTTATGCGCGAAACCAATGACGGCTTTGTCATTGCCGAAGAAGACCTGCGCTTACGGGGCCCCGGTGAAATGCTGGGCACGCGTCAGACTGGAGAAGTCAGCCTGCGATTCGCCGATCTGGTACGCGATGCAGAATTGATTCCGGCCATACAGCAACAAGCACATGATTTAATTGCTGAAAATAATGAGCTAGCCCATAAAATCTGCCAACGCTGGCTGGGTTCTCGTCAGGAATTTGCTGACGTTTAGGCTTAGCGCTTTATTGTAAAATCCTATCAAATTTTCCTGCAAACCCTCGCTTTATAGCCCGTCGATCATAGGATTTAGCCTTTGTTTATGGTAAAGTTGCGCCCTTAATTTCATCATCTCAATCAACTGAGGATTCAGGAATGAAACAGCCTGTTCGCGTTACTGTTACCGGTGCAGCCGGCCAAATTTGTTACTCTCTATTATTCCGCATCGCCAGCGGTGAAATGCTAGGCAAAGATCAGCCAGTAATTCTTAACCTTCTAGAAATCACTCCAGCACTTAAAGTGTGTGAAGCGGTTGCTATGGAGTTGAATGACTGTGCATTCCCATTGGTTAAAGACATCGTTGTGACTGACGATCCTGCGGTTGCTTTCAAAGACGCAAACATCGGCCTGATGGTTGGTGCTAAACCGCGTGGCCCAGGCATGGAGCGTAAAGACCTGTTAACCGATAACGGCAAAATTTTCAGCGCCCTGGGTAAAGTAATTGATCAGGTTGCTGACAAAAACATCAAAATCTGTGTGGTTGGTAACCCAGCTAATACCAATGCTTACATCCTTGCTAAGAATGCACCGAGCATCAACCAGCGCAACATCACAGCATTAACTCGCCTTGACCATAATCGTGCTATTTATCAGCTTGCTGAAAAAGCAGATGCTGAAATCGCAGCAATCAAGAAAATGATTATCTGGGGTAACCACTCAGTAACTCAGGTACCTGACATTTCTTTCGCGACTGTGAACGGCGATCAAGCAGCAGATAAAGTTGATGCTACATGGGCTAAAGAAGAGTTTATGCCAATCGTTGCCAAGCGTGGCGCAGCAGTAATTGCAGCACGTGGTGCTTCATCAGCAGCTTCAGCTGCCAACGCTATCCTTGATCATATGCATGACTGGGTACTAGGTTCAGCAGAAGGCGACTGGGTTAGCATGGCCGTTCCTTCAGATGGCAGCTACGGTATTCAAGAAGGTTTAATCTACTCCTACCCAGTAGTGTGCAAAAACGGTGACTATGAAATCGTACAAGGTCTGGAAGTGTCAGACTTCATTAAAGACAAAATGATTGAGTCACAAAAAGAATTGCAGGAAGAAGCTGAAACCTGCAAAGACTTGTTCTAAGTCTTTTAAGCTTTGAGAAAACCGGCTCCAGTAGCCGGTTTTTTTATAACTTTTAAAAGTTGTGTCAGTAACCTACATCTTTGAGTTGGGATGAACGACATATATTATTTCTTTTCTCTAAAACTTTATGGCAAAGTAAGCTGAACTCACCAAAGACTGTTGTCCATGATCATCGCAGAAACTGAACGATTACGTCTTCGTCATTTTAGGAAGTCTGACGCAGAATTTATTTATCAACTTTATAACCAACCCAGCTTTATTAAATACATTGGTGATCGCGGTATCCATTCGGTACAAGATGCCGAAGCTTTTATCTCAAAAGTCGAAGACAACTACCAACAGTTTGGTTTCTGGCTGTATCTGGTGGAAGATAAAGAGACCCGGCAACCACTCGGGGTTAATGGTCTTATACAACGGGATTATCTCGACGCTCCAGACATTGGCTTTGCTCTTATACCTGAGTACTGCGGAAAAGGTTTTGCTAAAGAATCGTCACTAGCAGTGATTGATTTTGCAATGACGCTAGGCATTCCTCATATTTACGCGATCACAATTCATGATAATATCGCCTCTCAAAAACTTCTCCTCTCACTTAACTTCACATTCAATCGAGAAGAATTTCTGGATGACTCAACGGAGCCAACCCTCGTCTATTTACTAACCTTTAGCTAACCAGAAAATCGCATCAGGGAGGGTTATGTCACAAGCCCCCTTGACCTTCTACTCATATCACTTTATGCTTTCTGCAAAATGGAATTAACTACATAATAATATGAAAATGCAATCTCTTTTCAATGGACTGCAATTGCTTCTTCTTGCCTTCATAAGTTACAAGCTGATCACTCTTGAAAGTCAATTATCAAAAAGCCAAGAGTTGCAAATCACACCTAATAAAGTTGCAACACCTCAATACCCTTCTGCAAACGAGGCAAGAGTGTTACAGCCTACTCCCAACAACCAGATTGAAGCAGACATAATCCGCGCCATCGTAGCAGAAGAACTTGACCTAGCCTTATCCAAAGTTCAGATTCCTTCTCAAGAATCTCTGAACAGCTCTATAAGCAATCACTATTCAGTTGATGATAATGTGATAGCCGAAATTAATAATCAAATGATTGGATATATGAGCGATGGCATCATATCTGAGTCAGAATTAAAAAACATTGAACGCTCAATGGCCACCATGAACCAAGCCGAGCGTCAGAAGGTGATTCAAATACTTGCAAAGAATGCAACTAATTACTCAGCAATAATTACCCACTAACACAAGGAAAAACACAATGTATATGAAATCATTATTTGCCACTCTAGCTTTAGCTCTAGCCATAAGTTCGGCTCATGCCGGTTTTAGCTCAGACGTCCCTGTAACGATTGATAATGAGAATAACCTTGCCTATGGCAATATGGTTAGCGCTCGCTTTTCTGATAATTCAGAAGAACTGATTGGTTGCGGTGTTCGTAACTATGCTTTCAGCGACGGCTATGAGTATTCATGGGGATTTTGTCAGGCTAGAATTGATGCTGAAACATCTAAGATTTGCTCAACTACCAATCCAGCCTTACTAGACAAAATGTCTAATATTAACGACTTTTCATATATCAGTTTTGGTTGGGATGAAAATGATGAGTGTACCAATGTAGGCTTTTCGACCCAATCTCAATACATCCCAGAGTTTAAAGACAAGAAAGAAAAACAAAATAAATAAGTTCTAACAAAAGCTCCTTCGGGAGCTTTTTTCTTTATGACATACCTGCAATATTTACTAACACTTTGTGCCCCTTTGTTGCGTTTGATTGCTTTATACCTTTCATCAACTGCGCTTAAATAAAACTATAGTTACAGCAAGGGGTAAAGCTATGTCACTCTTATTAAATATTCTATGGCTATTATTTGGCGGTATTTTTGTCTTTTTAGGCTATATCGCTGGTGGCATAGCTTTATGCCTAACTTTGATAGGTATTCCGTGGGGTGTACAGTTGTTCAAGCTGGCCATTTTCTCGCTGTTCCCGTTCGGACAGGATACCCGAATGCGTGACAACCAGCCCTTCGCAGGCGTACCCAATGTTTTACTGAATGTTATCTGGTTAGTGTTTGGTGGATTCTGGGTGGTTCTCAACCACTTGTTCTGGGGTCTGTTCCTATGCCTGACTATTATCGGTATCCCATTCGGTATCCAACACTTCAAGATGGTTAAACTTGGTGTGTGGCCTTTTGGTCGAGTCATTGTCGATCTAAAGTCACTGCAACCAGCCTAAAAGAACGTTTCATAACCTCTCTACCCAAAGAGACTGTTCGGCCTGCTTTTGCAGGCCATTTTTTTGTCAAAATTTATCCGATTGTTCTACTTTTCCTATAACAAAGCTCTGCTATGATGAACAATATATCACCAACAATCACAAGGAATCGTTATGGGTAAAAAACTATCTGTTGCTTTAGCTGGTCTTTTTGTCGGTCTTGGCATTCTTGCGACCGGTTACTTAATGGCTAATGCCTTAATTGACTTTAAAAAGATGGATCGAGTAGTTACGGTGAAAGGTTTAGCTGAGCGAGAGGTTAAAGCCGATATTGCCATATTCCCTATTCGCTTTAATACCGGCAGCAATCAACTTGAAGAGCTATACAAAACCATCACTCAACAAACCTCAGATATAAAAGCCTTCTTGATCAATCAAGGCTTCACAGAAGAAGAAATTACAACAGGTGCGCCAACCATTTTTGATAAACAGGCGCAGCAATACGGCGGGGAACGAGGCGGATTTCGCTATACCGCGAATATCACAGTGAATGTTTATACGTCGCAGGTAGATAAAGTTATTGAAACTCGTAAGAAATTAATCGACCTTACCGAGAAAGGTATCGTCATTAATAGTGATGACTATATGGCCCGCACGGAGTTTTTATTCAGTGGATTAAATGATATCAAGCCAGTCATGATCGAAGAGGCGACACAGAATGCCCGGATGGTTGCTGAGAAATTTGCCCAAGACTCGAACAGTGCCCTGGGTAAGTTAAGAACTGCAAGTCAGGGCCAATTCAGCATATCCGATAGGGACAGCAATACCCCACACATAAAAAACGTTCGGGTGGTATCTACATTGCAATACTATTTAGTCGATTGATTTTCGATAAACCCAATATCAGGTGCTTTTAATAGGTAAAAGCACCTGCCACTTTTCTGCCACATTTCATAATTACCTTCCATTTTAGTAAACATATCAAGCCACACTCTATTGCTCTAATAAACAATAACAACTAATGAGTAAGGAGCAATCATGAAACGCGTACTATTCTTTTTATTTTGGGGAACATTCTTATTAAGCATTAACGCAGTCAGCATAGCCGATGATGAACTGTTTCCTTCCAGCATAAACTATCGCTCGCTGGAAAGTGACCTGACCTTCAAACAACTACCGCTTTCAACGGACATTGAGATGCACATCAACAGTGTCGTTTCTCGAGTTTCCGTCAAGCAGACCTTTTCTAATGAATCAGACCAATGGCTGGAAGGTGTCTATCAATTTCCATTGCCTGAGAATGCCGCAGTCGACACTTTAAAAATGCACATTGGCCAACGCATCATTGAGGGTGAGGTTCAGGAGAAGCAACAGGCCCAGCGGACTTATGAGAAAGCTAAAGCGGAGGGTAAGCGCGCAAGTCTGGTCGAACAGGTTCGTGATAACTTATTTACCACCAAACTGGCTAATATTGCTCCTGGCGAAAGCATCACCATCCACATCGAATTTCAGCAGCTTGTTCATAATGATGGCACGCACTTTTCTGTGCGTATGCCTTTAGGCATTACTCCTCGCTATGAACCCTCTCAAGCCATTTCCACATCTGTAGATGACTATAATTACCTTTCTTCGGATGCAAAGCCTTCAGCTTCTGAAACCATTGTATCTGATCATGATAGCGCTCAACTTTCACCAGCAACGACGTTATTTAATACTGGTGGCCAGCCTGATCGTCCGGTCAATGTTACAGTTCACTTAAACCCAGGTTTTGATCTGTCATTACTGGAAAGCCCTTATCATCAAATCGTCACTCAGCAGACTGGCGAACAATACACCATCCAACTGGAAAACCCTGCGCAGGCTGAGCGTGACTTTGTTCTAAACTGGCAACCCCAGTTAGGTCAGGAACCCAAAGTTGCTTTGTTTAGCGAAAGTTATGAAGGACACAACTATCACATATTGATGATGTTACCGCCGACTCATGATTTTGTTCAGCAAAAAACACAACCTCGCGAAATGATTTTTGTTATCGACTCTTCTGGCTCCATGTCAGGCGACTCTATGCAACAGGCTAAACAGGGTTTGTATTATGCGCTGACACAATTGGGCAGCGAGGATACCTTTAATATCATCGACTTTGATCATGAGGCGACAAAGCTGTTTGATGAAGCCGTACCAGCCACTCAATCCAATCTAGAAATGGCAAAATATTTTGTCGCGACTCTTGAAGCCGACGGCGGCACAGAGATTGCTAAGGCGATTAATCTGGCGCTTGATAAACCCAACAGTACTTTGTTACGTCAGGTGGTATTTTTGACTGATGGTAGCATTGGCAATGAGCGTCAGATCTTCCAGATGATCGAAAATCAATTAGGCAATAACCGTTTATTTACCATTGGTATTGGTGCAGCTCCAAACAGCTACTTTATGAGTAAAGCCGCCAACTATGGGCGCGGTACTTTCACCTATATCGGTAAGGCATCTGAGGTGCAGTCTCAGCTGGAAAAACTGTTCAAGAAATTGCGCTATCCCGCATTAGAGAACTTATCACTTGAGAACCCGTCTCTGGAAAATGGCGCCGCCAGCAAATTAGAACTTTATCCTGGCCACTTGCGTGACTTATATCTGGGCGAACCTTTGTTTGTATCCTATCGCACCCCAAAAGGCATTAATCACAACATTCAGGTCAAAGGAAAGGCCGACTCCTATGACTGGTCATTTAAATTACCACCGGTGACCAATGGCCGAGATAAAGGTATCGCACGACTGTGGGCCCGGATGAAAATCGATGCTATCAAGAGTGACTTCAATCTTAGCTATGACCAGTCGCGTGAGCAAATCCTACAAACGGCACTCGACTATCACCTGGTTTCCGATTTCACCAGTCTGGTTGCGGTTGATAAGACGCCCGCTCGTGTCATGGAAGAGTTAAAGAAATTACAGTTGGCTAATCGTACTCCTGATGGCTGGAAAGCACCTCATGGCTACCCTCAGGGTGGTACAGCTGCCAATCTTGCCATGCTGATTGGCTTACTGGCCCTGCTACTCGCCCTGGCCTACCAGTACACAATGAATCGTCGTAACCGTACCCAAGCGTAAGCGAGTCAATTATGAAAACCTTCATTCGCAAATACGGTGTTCTCTGTGCACTCCTGGCCATTAGCCTGACCGCTTTTGGTCAGGCCGGTTACATCAAAGCCAAGGCCATACTTGCGCAATATTTGCTTGAAGACGCCTGGCAACAGACGCTTGATGATGGCCAGCCACATAAGCCCTGGGACTGGGCCGATACCTTCCCGGTAGCCAAACTAACAGTGCCAAGCCAGAACATTGAGCAGCTAGTTCTCTCGGGTGCTTCAGGCCGCAACCTGGCTTTTGGCCCAGGGCATCTTCTATCAAGTAATTTGCCCGAACAGCCCGGTCATACGATTTTAGGCGGACATCGAGATACTCATTTTGAGTTCCTGCAATACCTCAAAGCAGGTGATGAGCTCGTCATTCAGGATAAGCTAGGAGTGACCCACCATTACAAGGTGACTCAGATAGAAATTCACAATATAGAAACCGATCAGATTCAGGATAGGGGCATCAATCAGCTGACGCTGGTCACCTGTTATCCTTTCAACACACTGGAAGTGGGAGGGCCATTACGTTATCTGGTCCATGCGGAGAAAGTTTGATTAAATTATATTAAAGTGGAATAAATTCCGATGCTCCTCGTTATATAAAAACAATATCGATGAGGAGTTTGTTATGAAACGTTTAATTCAGGGGATTTTATTGGTGTTGATGCTGGTGGGGATTGTGATCTTATTATTAAGGTAATCAAACGATGATTCAAAATGGGCAGGCACATTAGCCTGCCCCTACCCGATATGAAGATTAATCTCTTATCCTTGCCAATTCAACGAACTGATAATGATAGGGATTCTTTTCATCCGGCTGATGTTTCTCGCGCGAAACTTCCTGCCATTGCAAATGCGTCCAGTCGGGAAAGTGTGCATCACCCTCTGTATCTAAATCAATGAAGGTCAAATAGAGCTTATCCGCATGGTCGATCATCTGGTGATAGATATTAGATCCACCAATGATCATCACTTCTTGTGCATCACCGGCGGCCGCAAAGGCTTCTTCTAAGCTGGTTACTACCTGACAGCGTTCATTATGAAACTCTGAGCGGTAATCCGGATTGCGGCTGATGATGATATTGTCGCGACCCGGTAAGACCATGCCAATCGACTCATGGGTTTTACGGCCCATGATGACCGGCTTGCCTAGTGTTACTGCTTTAAAATGCTTGAGATCAGCGGGTAAATGCCACGGCATTTGATTGTCTTTACCAATAACTCGCTCATTAGCCATGGCCACAATCAAGCTGATGATAGGCTTACTCATAATTCCTTCCTAGACTGCCACCGGTGCTTTGATATGCGGATGGCTTTCATAGCCGACGATTTCAAAGTCTTCGAACTGATAGTCGAACAGTGAGTCAGGTTTACGCTTGATGTTTAGTGTTGGCAACGGCAATGGCTGGCGAGACAACTGCTCTTTAGCCTGTTCAAAGTGATTGCTATACAGATGGGTATCACCACCTGTCCAGATAAACTCACCGACATCCAATCCCGCCTGCTGCGCAACCATATGGGTTAGCAAAGCATAAGAAGCAATATTGAAAGGTACGCCCAGGAAAATATCCGCGCTACGCTGATAGAGCTGGCAGGACAGTTTGCCGTTAGCTACATAGAATTGGAACAGTGAATGACACGGCGGTAAGGCCATTTCATCGGCAACCCCAGGATTGTAGGCAACCACCATCAGACGACGACTGTCCGGATTGTTTTTAATCTGATGGAGTACATTTGAAATCTGATCAATGGTTGTTCCGTCAGGCTTTTTCCATGAGCGCCATTGCTCACCATAAACTGGCCCAAGGTCGCCATTGTCGTCTGCCCATTCGTCCCAGATCGAAACGCCATTGTCTTTCAGATACTTGATGTTGGTATCGCCATTCAAGAACCACAGTAATTCATAAATGATTGAACGAAGATGTAATTTCTTGGTGGTAACCAATGGAAAACCGTCCTGTAGATTAAAGCGCATCTGATAACCAAACACGCTACGCGTTCCCGTTCCGGTTCTATCGCCTTTATCTTCGCCATTCTCAAGGACATGGCGCATCATATCGAGATACTGTTTCATAGTGACTACCGTTCTACCCTGTCAGTTAACGCTATTTTGTCTTTTTGCTATACGCAGCAATTAATAAATATATGCCAATGATAATCATAGGAGCACTGAGTACCTGCCCCATGGTCAGCCAGGAAATGATTTCACCAAGATGCGCATCCGGCTCGCGGAAAAACTCCACCCCGAAACGTGCCGCACCATAGCCTAAGAGGAACACCCCTGACACCGCCATTCTTGGACGTGGCTTAGCCGAGTAAATCCACAACACAATGAATAAAACCAGACCCTCAAACACCGCCTCATACAACTGCGACGGATGGCGTAATAAGCCAAGCGGATCATCCGGGAAGCGCATCGCCAGCGGGAAATCTGCGCTAGCTTGTCGGCCCCATAACTCACCATTGATAAAGTTACCGATTCGACCGAACATCAGCCCAAGTGGCGCCAATGGAGCTATGAAATCAGCAATTTCAAAGAATGTTTTTTTACTTTTGTATTGATAGTAGAGAGCTCCACCGATCACACCCAGAAGACCGCCGTGGAAGGACATGCCGCCCTGCCAGATCTTAAACAGATACCAGAAGTCCTCTTTCCACCACTGCATACCATAGAACATGACATAGCCTAGGCGACCACCAATGATGACACCGATAAAGGCATAAAACAGAAAGTCTGCCACCTGGTCCTGGGTCCAGCCTGAGTTCGGCTGTTTGGCGCGGTAATTACCCAGCACCCAGGCCGCAATAAAGCCTAACAAATACATGAGTCCATACCAGCGCAGGGCAATCGGGCCTAACTCAAAGATAATCGGGTCAATTTTTGGAAAGTTCATGAATCTCTCTAACGTCTTATAAGTATTCTGTAATAATTTTTATGCCGACTACGATAAGCAACAACGCGAAAAATCGTTTAATGACCTTGGTAGGCAAACGGTGCGCCAAATAGGCACCAAAAGGCGCGGTGACGATTGAGCCGACAGCAATCGCAATCATAGCAGGCAGATAGACATATCCCAAATGATAATCGGGTAACTCCGCCACATTCCAGCCCAATGCGATATACCCTACCGCGGCCATAATCGCCAAAGGTAGACCACAGGCCGCTGCCGTGCCAATCGAAAGCACTAATTTTTCCTTATGGAACAATAAATAAGGCACCACCAGACTGCCGCCACCGATTCCAACCAGCGAGGATAATGCCCCCATGACTACCGCACTCGGTGCTGCCTGCTGCCAGTGCAACCGTTCGCCTTTGGCAACTGGCAACCTGTCGATCATCATGCGTAGGCCCATAAGAATCGAGAAAAAGCCGAAAATCCAGGCTAACCATTCGGTATTCATCAGTTTGGCCAGATAGGAACCGAGTAGCGCCCCGAACATGATACCGGGCACCAGCAGCTTCAATAACCGTATGGAGACCGAGCCACGTCGATAATGGGATAAGGCCGATGAAACCGCGATAAAACAGATAGTTGCCATCGAGGTTGCCAACGCCATATGCATAATGTGCTGATCTGGGACGCCAATTTGCGGCAATAACCAGACCATGGCCGGCACAATCACCAACCCACCGCCAATACCAAATAATCCGGCCAGAATGCCGTTTAACAGGCCAAGCGCCAGAAGAAGCAGTAAGAATTCAGGTTCAAGTCCCATGCAAGCCAGTGTGTTATTTGATTGCATGGCATTATGACGAATGATGCCTTGATAGGCAAAAGTGTTAATCAGACAGGTTTAATGCCAACACGTAACTTGTCCTGTTTCTGCGCGATCAGTTACTATTAAGGCATATAAATGATATGTAAAAGGACGACTCATGCGCCAATTCAGCGAAGCCTGCGAACGCAATAAAGGGCCCATTCTGGATGTTATAAAACCCTATCTTGATCACAGCAAAGAAGTGCTGGAGATCGGCTCAGGCACAGGTCAGCACGCGGTCTGGTTTGCTGGCGCCATGCCACATTTGATCTGGCATACCAGCGATCTGCGAGATAACCATCCTTCGATCATTGCCTGGATTGAGTCCAGCGAGCTGCCAAACCTCAGAAAACCACGTACCCTCAATGTCGGGCAAGGGGTCTGGCCGGTCAACCAGGTCGATGCCATTTTTACCGCCAATACCTGCCATATCATGTCCTGGGAGCGGGTTCGCGATATGTTCGAGGGTGCCAATCGTGTACTCAAACCTGGTGGCCACCTGCTAATCTATGGCCCTTTTAACGTCAATGGCGAATACACTTCCGAATCTAACAAGGAATTCGATGCTTCATTGAAGCATCGCGATCCCGAAAGCGGCATTCGCGATTATGATGATATGAACCGAGTGGCACGCCACAATGGTTTCTCTCTGATAAAGCGTCATGATATGCCAGCTAATAACATGCTATTGGCTTATGAAAAGAGTTCAGCTTTCTAGATTCGACCACCAGAATTCATCATTTTTCAGCCATCAAAACCTCCTTTTTTCAGTGTCTAATACGACCTTTAAGAAGGAGGAATTATGTTTACCAAAATTACTGTTTTTATCGTTTTATGCTGTATAAGTTTTAACGTTTTGGCCTGTGGTGATTCCAATCCCTACCTGGTAGAAGATTTGCTTATCATTATTTCTTTTATCTTGATCTTGGCCTGCATCTTTTTATTACCTTTCAGTATCATTCTTTTTAACGCTAACAAGCCTTACTCCCACATAGTGTATTTCATAGCATATTTCTTTTGTGCCGTGAGCGTTATTGTGGCTATGTTCTATTTGAGCAATGATTTTACGCTATATTTAGCGGTATTTTTGTGTTTGTTTTGCGCTCTACCCACTTTTCATACCCTTGTCCTGGCGTTAACCCATAGAAAGAATATAGATAAAAAAAGAGCAGCTGATTAGCTGCTCTGTTGATCTTTATTACCTCGGTAAGGGTGACGCGGGCGCCGTTTTCGCTTGCCCTGCTTATTGCCACCCTCATTACGATGCTGATGGTTAGGGCGAGGTCTTGACTCCTCGCTGGGTGGCGTGACGCCCCGTTGATTGGCATCATTTTTATCCGACTTATAGTGCTTGGACGGTTTGCCTTTAAACTGAAACCGGAACATGCTTCCCATCAATTCTGACAAAGCTGCCCGATAAACATCACGCTTAAAGTTCACCACATTGCGTACTGGGTACCAGTAATTAACCCAGATGAAGCCATCAAATTCCGGATGGTCAGTGGCAGCAAAATCGATCTTGCTTTCATCAGCCAACAGCTGCAGCAGGAACCATTTTTGCTTCTGTCCAATACACAACGGCTGCGAATTTTGTCTTACTAAACGCTGGGGCAATCGGTATTTATACCAATGCTGCGTACTCCCTAGAATACGGACATCATCTTTTTCAAGGCCGACTTCTTCATATAATTCTCGGTACATGGTCTGTTCCGCGCTTTCGCCGGGATGCACTCCTCCCTGTGGAAACTGCCATGATGTTTGTCCGAAGCGGCGTGTCCAGAGCAACTGGCCCTGGTCATTACAAATGATGATGCCGACGTTGGCTCTAAAGCCTTCTGCGTCGATCATCGATCTATCCAAATCATAAAACTTTGTTATCATTGTTCCACAGACTTAGAATTTCGACAATAAAAAAATCCTCGGCCTATGAACCACCAGACCTACGCTACACAGCAAGAACTGCTTGAGAAAGCCCAATCACTTTCTGGCTTTACGCTTGGCGAACTGGCAGAGAAGTATCAATCTGAACTTCCTTCCCACTTGTTACGCGAGAAAGGTCGAATTGGCCAGTTCTTCGAATACCTGCTGGGAGCAACCTCAGGTTCACTGGCACAGCCTGACTTTGTTGAGTTGGGTGTTGAACTTAAAACACTACCCATTGATAGTTCGGGGCGTCCACTCGAATCTACTTACGTCAGCGTTGTTCCGCTCAAGGATCTACATGGCCTGCATTGGCATAACTCGGTAGTAAGACACAAACTTATGCAGGTTCTCTGGATTCCAATTTTAGCCGAACGCACCATTCCCGTAGAACAGCGTCAGGTTGCTATGCCCTTTATCTGGCAACCTACTGCGCAACAGGAAAACTTACTCAGGAAGGATTTTGAGGATACGATTGAAACCGTTGCGCTCGGTCAGATTGAGCAGATTGATGCACGCTTTGGGGAAGTGATGCAGGTCAGGCCAAAAGCTGCCAATGCAAAAGCGTTAACTGAAGCAATAGGCCCAGAAGGAGAAACGATTAAAACTTTACCAAGAGGATTCTATTTAAGACCGTCTTTTACCCGTCTAATACTGGAAGATACTTTCGCTCAACAATAACGTATTACTTCCTACGACTCACCATATAGTACGCCATTTTGCGTTTGTTGGTCATAATATCAATTTCTTTTTCAAGATCGATGTATTGACGATAATACTCAACGGCTTTCTTTAACTCACCGGTTTCAGAATAAACACTCG
This sequence comes from Kangiella aquimarina DSM 16071, assembly GCF_000374105.1. Lineage (GTDB taxonomy): Bacteria > Pseudomonadota > Gammaproteobacteria > Enterobacterales > Kangiellaceae > Kangiella > Kangiella aquimarina. The sequence goes on along the minus strand of NZ_KB893650.1, from coordinate 556,842 downwards.
CCAAAATTTTTGAAAGTTCCATTAGACGAACTTTATCGTTTAATTCTTCCGCCCTTTGGTAAGCTAATTCTGCAATTGTCTGAGCATTACTAAAATCTTTTAATTCAAGATACGTTGAAGCGAGTCTTATCTCAAAAACATTGGTCATTGTTTTATAATCAACTGACTTCACTACAGGATAGTGCTCTTTGAGCAATTCTAACGCTTTATCACTTTTGTTAGCCTGAGCCATTAACTTTGTTTGTAAATCTAAAGCCAGCGTGTAATAAATAGGATCGTTGGCTTCGTTGCAATGCAGCATAGCTTCTTCACTATGAATGCGCGCCATATCTACACTCTTTATGCTTAACTCTAAATCTGCCAACTCAAAATAACTACCACACAGTTGCAATGGATGCTTGTTTTGACTGACAACCTTTAGCATTTGTCTTGCATAGCCAATAGCCGTGTTTGTCATTCCAGATTGTCTAAACAAGCTTGTTAAATTCTGTAATGCTGCATACTTATGCCAAGGATGAGAGTCCATAGACTCCAGTCCTTCAATAGCATCAGAAGCATGCTGGTAAGCCTGCTCATAGTTTCCTGAAAACAAATAAATGTTAGCAACTAATGCATGTGCTCGAGTGACCAAAGTTTCATTCTTTGAGTTCCGGATAAGTTCTTCGAGCTGCTGAGTTGATTCATCAAATTTACCTTCAAGAGCTAAGGCATGTCCTTTGAAGAGTGTGAATAATTCTTTTTGATCTGTATTTAATTTTTCGTAGTCTTTCTCAAGTAACTCTATATATTTCTTTGCCGACTCAATATTTGATGTCTTATCAATTTCAATTGCTTCTAGAATATTGGAATAACCATGAGGCTCTAGAATTTCTTCAGACTGCGCAACATTGTTAAAGCCTATCAGCATTAACATGCCATAGATTATAGTGACGGTAGTTTTCATTGCTTTTTCAAAATAAGATTTACTCATATTCCAGCCTTATTCCATACTCTGCATTGCAATAAAATAAGCCATTTTACGCTGTTTTAATTGCAACTGAATTTGTCTTTCCGTGTCGATATACAATTGATAATACTCAATTGCTTTATCGTTATTCCCAAGATTAGAATACGCAGTCGCGAGTATTCGAGTGGCTTCTTTTTTATGAGGAAGATAACTATCAGTGGTTTTAGTAGTAAATGCCTTTTCTGCATATTTTACTGCTTCTTCATTTTTCTTTAATTTTAAATTTGCTTCAGCAATTTTAATCAAGCCGCCAGCCTCAGCAATATCCCAGTTTATTTCTTGGATCTCATCCTGTAGATTTTTTAAACTTTCCAAATGACTGACATCATTGTCTTTCATAATTAATAAAGATGCTATTTCTTGTGCGGCTACTGTATGAAAAAGCTTTTGCTTCGACTTTTCACAATTATCTAACGCAATTGAAAAATACTCTTGGGCTTTTTCATAATTCTGAAGCTGAATTTCAATATATGCCGAATTAAAGTATGCGTAGCATAACTCCTTTTCTACCCCTGATTTACCTACCTCTTTTAGATAACTGTTTGAATACTCATAAGCCTTGTCAACGAAGCCTACTTCTGTATAAATTGTGGCAGCATTTGCTAAAACAGTTTTAATTGCTTTCTCATCCGTTAAACCATCTAACATTAATCTTGCTTTCTCTATATTCACGAAAGCATTCATAAACTCTGAGGTATTGGTATATACCACTGCCAACATCGAATAGGCTTGTGCTTTCGCTGCTTTGTTTTTACTCTCTTCCACTAATTTATTTAAATAGAGAATTGACTCATCATGCTTTCCTTGTAGTAATGAGTTGTGCCCCTTATACAGTAGGAATCTTTCTTTTTGATTATCATTTAAGTTTAGCTGTTCAGCTTCTAGTTCACTAAGGTATCTACCACTCTCTTCTGGGCTTGAAGTTAACAGTCGATGTGCCTCGTTTAGCTTTTCCTCTAAACTTTGGACAGAAATAGCTACTGACGCAAAGAATAGTAGCGCCAATGTAATGCATGATTTTTTTATTAAAGCCTTCATTCAGTACGAGTCCCAACATCCTTATCTATAATTTCCTAGTAACGAGCTGTATGCTTAGCTTAGCACACAGCTTGCTTAACTGTACGTTATTTAAACTATATTATAAATATTTTACTTTTTAACTAAGTGTATTATTCCTGTAACAATCAACTCAGCATCCTGCCCAAGCATTGCTGATATCTGTCTTTTATCTCCTGACATAATAGCCTTTATTTCTTGTTCTTCTAAGCCAATCTTCTGCATAACCGCCATTGGATTTTCAATATAAGACTGTTTTAACTCTGAGTCCTCGCTCAATTGAATGATGAACTCTTCTAGTTTTTGCTTCGACATAGTGAACTCCCTCTTTATTAAAATAATAAGCTACTGTTTATACAGTATTTTTTACCAACTTCCAACTCACTACCCGTGAGCAATATCTTCTGGTTTCAATCCCATTTTTTCCAGAACTTCGATATTCAATTCGAGAGCTCTAGCTGGTGGGATAACCAGCGTGCTTTTAGTAGACATTTCCGCTTGTGGCAAATCTTTTAGTTGTAGACGCTCTATTCTCGGCTCCTCAATAGGAAGTACCGCGGCTTCGTAAAGAATGACTTCATGAGATAACGGATACCACTCTTTCAATCGCTCAACAAAAACCTCAACCCACTCTGGCTTGGTTTCAAATTGCGTAGCCGTATGCTCTCCTACTATGCCAATTTGCCACATAATTGCATAGGCAGCGTTGTTAATTGATTGATTGTAGAATAAAAATTGGGAAGCTTCATAACCCTGAATGCCATGAACTCCGGGATCAATACCAATATCGGCGTATAAACAGGCTTCTGCAGAAATACCTGGTTCCATTAGAGCGCGAAAACCTTCTTTACGGGCTTTATCTATTGTTAATCGTGGCACACAGGCAAATACTCCAGCATGACCATAAAATGCCCCACATACTTTCTTACCCTCTCTAACTTCATCCATCATCACCTCAATCATTTCTTCGTATGATTGCATGCGATATTTACCCACTCCGTAAAAGGGTTGTAGGCTTTTTAAGTTAGGATTTAACCTTTCTAACCATCGTTCAGCCAATGTATGAGGCATTAAGGCATAAACTACATCTGCTTTTTGAATGTAGTCCTTAGCTATTACAGAGATTTGCCCCCCTAAATTCATACCCGTACTAACGGCGATAAATTCACCTTTTGATTCAGCCATTAATTCAGCTTCCTTCTTTTTCTTTTAATAGCAAAAAGCCAGCAAACGCTGGCTTTTCTGTTTATTGACTAGTCCTGATCCTGGTAGCTTTCAATGCTTGGACAGCTACAAATCAGGTTTCTGTCACCGTACACATCATCAATACGATTTACGGTTGGCCAGAATTTTGCATCAATGGTCGACTCAGATGGGTAAACCGCTTCGGCAATTGAATAAGGCTTATCCCAGTGACGCACGTCAGCCTGTGTATGCGGCGCATTTTTCAGCGGATTATTATCCGCCTCCCACTCGCCTGAGCGTACTTTTTCAACTTCCTGACGAATACTGATCATGGCATCAATGAAACGATCCAGTTCGTACTTTGATTCACTCTCAGTTGGCTCGATCATGAAAGTGCCGGCTACCGGGAAACTCATAGTAGGTGCATGGAAACCATAATCCATTAGACGCTTAGCGAAATCCACTTCGCTGATACCGGTTTCTGCTTTTATCTGACGCAAGTCGATGATGCACTCGTGCGCGACCTTATCGTTACGGCCCATATACAGTACTGGGTAATGTGGTGCCAACTTATTCTTCAGGTAGTTAGCGTTCAACAAGGCCACTTCTGTGGATTTACGCAAGCCTTCACGACCTAACATTTTGATATAGGCCCATGAGATTGGCAGAATCATGCCGCTGCCGTATGGCGCTGCTGATACCGCACCATCACGTGCATCAACACTATGCACCTTACGAACCGCATGGCCTGAAACAAACGGTGCCAAATGCTTTTTAACACCAATTGGACCCATGCCCGGGCCACCACCACCGTGAGGAATCGCAAAGGTTTTGTGTAAATTCAGGTGCGAAACGTCTGAGCCAATTTCGCCTGGTTTTGAAATACCAACCTGAGCATTCATATTGGCGCCATCCATATAAACCTGACCACCATTGTCATGAATGATTTGGCAGATGTGCTTAATTTCTTCCTCAAACACACCATGCGTTGATGGATAGGTCACCATCAATGCAGCCAAGTTATCTTTCAATTCAACCGCTTTAGCTTCCAGGTCTTCAACATCCACGTTACCTTTGTCATCACACTTTACGATAACCACTTTCATGCCAGCCATCTGTGCTGATGCAGGGTTTGTACCGTGTGCCGAACTTGGAATAAGGCAGATATTGCGGTGGTCTTCACCAATACTTTCGAAGTATTTTTTGATCGCTAATAGTCCAGCGTATTCGCCCTGTGCACCTGAATTAGGCTGCATGGAAACAAAGTCATAACCAGTAATTTCAACCAGATCGGCTTCCAGTTCTTTAATCATTTCAATATAGCCAACCGTCTGCTCTTCTGGTGCAAACGGATGGATATTCGCAAACTGCGGCCAGGTCACAGGAATCATTTCGCTGGTTGCATTCAGTTTCATGGTGCACGATCCAAGCGGAATCATACCGTGAGCTAATGAGAAGTCTTTGTTTTCAAGACGCTTCAAATAACGCAGCATGTCTGTTTCAGAATAATACTTCTTGAAAGTAGGGTGCGTCAGGAAATCTGTAGTGCGCTCAAGGCTTGCTGGAATGCTGCTCTTGGCTTCTGAATCCAAAGCGAACACATCGGTTTTCTCGCCGGTTAAGACTTCAATCAGCTCTTCGATATCGGCCTGATTTTTCGCTTCGTCAATTGAGAAGCTAACCTTGTCGCCGTTGTAACGTAAGTTGATCAATGCTGCTTTAGCGCGAGCCTGAACCGTATCCACGTCTTTAGCCTTGAAAGTTACCGTGTCGAACCAGCTGTCGTTGACCAATTCCAAGCCAGCGTTTTGCAGTGCTTTGGCAACAATGGTGGCGTAACGATGAATACGATTGGCAATGGTGGTTAAGCCTTTTTTGCCATGATAGACCGCGTAGAAGCCTGCGATATTGGCCAACAACACCTGCGCGGTACAAATGTTAGATGTCGCTTTTTCACGACGGATATGCTGTTCACGGGTCTGCATCGCCATACGCATGGCCTGATTGCCACGAGTATCAACCGATACACCAATAATACGGCCCGGTAATGAACGTTTAAACGCATCACGAGTCGCAAAGAAGGCTGCATGTGGACCACCAAAGCCCATCGGTACACCAAAACGTTGTGCTGAACCAAAGACCACATCAGCACCCATTTCGCCCGGCGCTTTCAGCAATACCAGGCTCATGATGTCAGCGCCAACACAGGCAATCGCCTTGTTGTCATGCAGTTTGCTGATGATAGGTTCTAAATCGGTGACCTGACCGTTGACGTCGGTGTATTGCAACAAAGCACCAAACACGTCGTGTTCCGTTGCTTCGCTTACAGGACCGACTACGATATCCCAACCATAATGTTCAGCACGGGTTTTCACAACATCCAAAGTCTGTGGGAACACGTTTTCATCAACAAAGAAGCTGTTAGATTTTTTATTCTTGGAAGAACGCTTAGCCAAAGCCATCGCTTCAGCGGCTGCGGTTGCTTCATCCAGCAATGAAGCACTGGCCAATTCCATGCCGGTAAGATCCATAGTCATTTGCTGGAAGTTTAGAATGGCTTCAAGACGACCTTGTGCGATTTCAGGCTGATATGGCGTATAGGCGGTATACCAGCCTGGATTTTCCAACACATTACGCAAAATAACGGTTGGGGTGATGGTGTCGTAATAGCCCATACCGATGTAGGATTTTGCGATGACGTTTTTGTCCGCCAACGACTTAAGGTATTTCAAAGTTTCCGTTTCAGAGCGCGACTCTTCCACCGCCAGTGGAGCATCAATTTGAATTTTGTGTGGGACAGCCTTATCCACCAAATCATCCAGCGAGCTTAGGTTAAGCTCTTGTAACATCTCCTGGATTTCGTCCTCACGAGGGCCTAAGTGACGACGAATAAAGTCATCAGACTGTTGCAACTGCTGCAAAGGTGCCCCTTTCAAACTCAATGTGTCAGCCATAGCTTTCAAATACCTACTTTGGTTAAACGGCTAAAATCAGCCACTAATTAAAACAGAAAAAGCCTCGATATTGATTCGAGGCCCTTAAATCTTACACTTACCGTAATTGCTTAAACTTTGAAATTGTTTTCAACTTTACTCGCCGCAAAAACTTCAGAAAACTTTCTTAGGCTAGGTTACGACCTAAACCAAAACTTATTCAGGTTCCTAGCGCAAGGCAAACTGCTTATTTGGAGGCGTAGTTTACTTCGTTTCGTAAATAAGCTGACAAATAAGTGCGTTTAACGCCGCGATAGGAAGTTGAATTAGTCTTCAGCGATCTCGTCAGCGTATTCTTCAGCTGATAATAAGCTATCCATATCACCCGCATCAGCCAGTTTCATCTTGAACATCCAACCATCGCCATAAGGATCGCTGTTAACCAGCTCAGGTGAATCTTCCAGCTCTTCATTCACTTCGATGATTGTGCCTGCTAGTGGCGCATAGATATCTGAAGCAGCCTTTACTGACTCAACCACTGCAATTTCATCTTCTGCATCCACTTCACTGTCCACTTCTGGCGCGTCGACAAACACAACGTCACCCAATAATTCCTGTGCGTGGTCGGTAATACCGATAGTTACTACTCCGTCACCCTCATCACGGATCCACTCATGGCTAGATACGTATTTTAATTCTGCTGGAATCTGGCTCATTTAAATATTCCTCAATATTTCGCCGCATCTTGGCTGGCTGTTAATAAACTCTAAAAGTCGCTCAAAAAGTAAGCGTATTGTATATGAAACTTTTCATCTGCCCAAGCAGAAACCTCTGCCCGGGCGCTGATTAAATCAGTGATTCACCCTTACGCACAAAGCTTGGCTTTACCACTCGAGCGGATAACTGCTTCTTACGGATTTGAACCAGTACCTGCTCTTCCTGTAGCGAACGATTAACGCGGGCCATGGCAATACTTTTGCCGGTAGTTGGAGACATGGTTCCAGAGGTGACTACGCCAACCACTTCGTCATTAACGATCACTTCCTGACCTTCACGCATGATCCCTTTGTCTTCCAGCACCAAACCGATAAGCTTGCGCGGTGCGCCCTGTGCCTTCTGCTTCGTTAAGGCCTTGCGTCCTACGAAATCGCGGTCTTCTGGTTCCCAGGCGATGGTCCAGCCCATATTCGCCTCAAGCGGCGACACAGTTTCATCCATGTCATGGCCATAAAGATTCATACCAGCTTCCAGGCGCAAGGTGTCACGCGCAGCGAGACCACAGGGTTTTACGCCTGCTGCTGCCAGTTGATTCCAGAATTCGATGCCTTTTGCGTCCGGTGCCATAATTTCATAGCCGTCTTCACCGGTATATCCGGTGCGGGCCACAAACAGATCACCTGCCTGCGCAGCGACGAATGGCTTAAGGCCTGCAACAGCAGCCTTTTGCTCATCGCTCATGATGCTTTGTGCTTTTTCAATCGCATTCGGACCCTGCACCGCGATCATGGCGACATCTACACGCTCTTCAATGGCCACATCGAATTGCTGGGCGACATTTTCCATCCAGGCCAGGTCTTTATCGCGAGTCGATGCATTCACAACCACACGATAATGAGTATCTGTCAGGTAATAGACGATAAGATCGTCAATAACACCACCTTCTTCGTTTAACATGCCGCTATAAAGGGCTTTACCCGATTCTTTGAGCTTATCGACATCATTGGCCAGCAAATAGCGCAAATAGGCTTTGGCTTCACCACCTGTCACTTCAACTACGGTCATGTGAGAAACATCAAACATGCCCGCATCCTGACGCACCGCGTGGTGCTCATCGATTTGTGAACCATAGTTAAGAGGCATATCCCAGCCACCGAAATCAACGATACGCGCGTTGGCGTCGACATGTGCTTGGTAAAGAGGGGTTTTGTTGGCCATTAAGGTGTGTCCAGTCGTTCATTTAATGGCCAGCGATTATACAGGGGAAAAAGGCTTAAAAGAACCCTGCGACACTAGAATTATAGGTCTAAATAACCTTTGATTATGCACTGATAGAGTCAGCTAATCGTTTAACCATAAAGGTTGCTGAAGCTGGGCAAATACCTGCAAATTGCTTTGACTGTGCGATGGAGGGTGGAGCGATGGTTCGGTCGGCAACTTCATAGCCTAATTTTCGGAAGAAATCGGCTGCTGTAGTGGTCAATAAATAGAGCTCTTTCACGCCCAATATCTGGGCTGCTGCTTCCGCATGCTTCAATAGAAGAACGCCCAGCCCTTGGCCTCGTTCACTTTCGGCAACTGCCAAAGAGCGCACCAAAGCACTTTCACCATGCAGCTCCAGACCAACAACACCAACCGTCTGTTCGTCGAGTTCCAACGTGAACAACTGAATGCCGTTTATGTATTCATCATCCTGTAGATCATCGGTCGGTAATTGTGTCGCTTTAAGCAATGTTTCAACTGCAGGATTATAGGCCACGGGGCCTGAAGACAATTTGTACATGGTGATTTAACTCGGAATGAGTAGATGGGACATGAGTTATTTTACCCCTGTCTTTTTGTTTTAGGAACGATTTTCGATTTCTAGAGTCCGTTACGACTCACTTTTTTTGATCAGATATATTACTGGCAAAATACCTACTGCCACTAACAGAACAGCCGGCAGTGCGGCCACTTCCCATTCCCCTTCGGAGGTCAGTTCGTAAATTCGAACCGCTAAGGTATCCCAACCAAACGGACGTAACATCAGGGTTGCTGGCAACTCTTTCATCACTTCCACAAACATCAGTAGCAATGCCGTGAAAACGCCGGGGCGCAACAAGGGAATATATACTCGCCACAGGCGCTCTTTCTGGTCGGCACCAAGGCTGGCAGCTGCCTCGACCACACTCGGCTTTATTTGTGACATTGAGCTGGCGACAGGACCGTAGCCAATTCTCAGGAAGCGAATGATATAGGCTAGGATCAAGGCAAAAAGTCCGCTGGCCAGCCACTGCCCTTTAATGCCAAATAGACTGGCAATACCACCATCAATCCAGTTAAGGGCCATCATGATACCAACCGCCAATACCGTTCCCGGTAATGCATAGCCCAATTGTGAAAACTCAATGGCCAAATTACGACTGGCGGACTCTCGATTGCGTTTCGCCCACACCATAATTCCAGCAACGACCAGCGTAATTAATGCTGCAACCACCGCCAGAATCATGGTATGGCTTAATAGTTGAAGCGTGCCATCGGTATGTCGCTCATAGGTTTTTATTGCCCATACCAGCAATTGGATGACGGGTAGTACAAACCCCAGAGCAAATACGGTCCAGGCAAAAATCTGCACCAGCCAGCCCCACCAGCCAGTGAGTGGCTGGCGGTATTCTTTGAGCGCTATACCTGTCTGCTCATAACGACTCTGGCCGCGTCCCCACTTCTCCACCAACACCGACAAAGCAACGAACAGTAGAAGAATACAGGCCAGTTGCGCAGCGGTTCCTGCGCTGAAAAAACCGTACCAGGACTTATAAATTGCAGTGGTGAACGTATCGAAGTTGAAAATGGCTACCGCACCAAAGTCCGCCAAAGTTTCCATCAGCACCAGTCCCAGGCCTGCGATCCAGGCTGGACGCGTCAGCGGAATGACCAATCGCCAGAAAGCTTTAGCTCTGCTATAGCCTAAAGTTCTGGCGCTTTCATAGCTGGTGCGGCCTTTGCGTTGCAGGGCGCTGCGCATCAGTAGATAGACATAGGGATAAAGCGACAAAGTAAAAATTAAGGCGACACCAAAAACATTACGTGTATCCGGTAGCCAGGCAACTCCCAGCCCAATCGCTTCAAGAAAGTGTTGGAGTGGTCCTTCATAATCGGTAAAACCCAGCAGCGTGAATGCCAGAATATAGGGCGGAATTGCCAGTGGCAGCATTAATCCCCACTGCAAAATTGCTCGACCTGGAAAGTCGTGCATCACAATTAGCCAGGCCAGCGATACCCCTATCAGGAAACTTCCCACGCCCACCAACAATACCAGCCAAAACGTATTGCTGAGCAGTTGGGGGATTTGGGTATTCCAAAGATGTTGCCACAGTTCCGGCTCAAGATTGAACCATGAAAATAAAAGAGGCAGTAACGGCAATAGACAGATCAACAGAATGGCCCATAGCAGGAAGCCATCCACTTTCTTTAAAACGCCAAAACGCCAGCGTTTAGTGCTGGCGTTCTGAGAGGTCTGTTGATCAGTATTATCAGTCAATATGATTCGCTTATCTTAAATTATCGATAACCTGCGCGATCCATTAATTTCACCGCAGCAGGCTGTAATTCTCCAGCTTTGGATAAGTTGGTGGTATCAGCTTTAAACTCACCCCAGGCTGCAACTTCCTCAGTTGGCTTAACGTTTTTATTGGCTGGGTATTCCATATTTAAACCGGCAAACATTTGTTGAGCTTCTTCGCTCGCCAACCACTCAATCAATTTTAACGCATTTTGCTGGTTATCAGAATGCTTTGTGATACCTGCGCCGGAGACATTAACGTGAACACCGTAACCTTCTTCCGACTGATCAGGCCAGAATAAAGCCAATGGGATGTCTGGTGTTTCTTTCTGTAAACGACCAAAATAGTAAGTGTTTACTACACCTACATCACACACACCTGCGGTTATAGCATTCATAACCTTGGTGTCGTTTGAGAAAGGATCCGTTGCCAGGTTTGCAACCCAGCTTTCGACGATCTGTTGAGTTTTCTCTTCACCATAACGGGCAATCAACATCGCAACTAAAGACTGGTTATAGACCTTTTTCGAGGTGCGTAAACATAGACGACCACTCCACTGCTCGTCACCCAATGCTTCATAGGTGGCTAGCTCTTCAGGCTTTACTCGCTCCGTGCTGTATACAATAGTACGGGCGCGAACGGTCAAACCAAACCAGTGATTCTCAGGGTCCTGCAAGCTCTCAGGAATTGAAGCTTCAAGTACAGGTGACTCAATAGGCTGCAGGACATCTTCCTGTGTTGCCAACCAGAGATTACCCGCATCAACAGTGATTAAAACATCTGCCGGAGTGCGCTCACCTTCGGCTTTAAGGCGACTAATCAAGGCTGCTTCGCTATCAGTAATATATTGAATATCAATGCCAGTTTCGGCAGTGAACTGCTCAAAGAAAGGCTTAACCAGATGCTCTTTGCGTGAGGTATAAACCACGATAGGCGTATCATTTTGCTGTGCTTGAGCTGTGGTTTGAGTTGTGTTTTGAGCTTCCGGAGATTGAGCTTGAGTATCGCTTGATTGCGCAGACTCATCAGAACAGGCGCTAAGTACTAACAGCACGCTTGCAGACAAGCCAGTAAGCCAAGTTTTTTTCATCGTCATAACACCAATTTAAGAATTCGTGAGAAGTTCGCAAATGATAATTATTATCATTAAATATTACAAGGGCAGGACGCTATTATTTCTGTTTTAGTCAGACAGGGGATGATGTGGATCAAGGTTTTATGGTCCTATTCTGCATTTGTGTTTCGCTTCTTAGCGAGTTAGTTTTGCGGAATACATCCCTGTATTCCGCTGAAGCCAGCGTCGCTTAGCTCCGCTGTTCAAATTTGTTCCTGACAAATTTGTCTTGCTCTAAGTAACCACAAAATCGTCTGGAACGATTTTGAATAGCAAAGCTAGCCCGAAGGGTGAAGTACAAGGATGTACTTCATAAAAGAAGACCACCCCATGATTGAGGCTTCGCTTCGCTCAACTACCTTCTTCTGCGCCAAGCCACTTAACGCAGGGTCTGCCCCCTTGGGTACCGTAAAATACGTTCCATCCGTGGCCCGAATTTTACTATTCAAAACGTCCTGTTTTGAATTGCTATGACTTGGCTACGACTCAGCTCAATCAAATGGGGTTTTACCCAATACTTAAACAGTAAACCATAACGATAGACAACCAGCGGATTAATCTAGGAAGTTTGATAACTAATAAGAGCGCATAATTTCTGCTATTTCCACCGAGTAAGACTCATACCATCGTTCTTTACCGAGTTGTTGTGCTGCAAGGTGTTCGGGATGTTGCTTCCAGGCTTTGATGTGTTCTTCGGATGGCCAGTAAGAAAGTGCTATCTCCTGATCACCTTCGGTCACTGCATTAAACTCCAGACAACCAAATTCTGTTAGTGCTAGCTCACGCATACGTTCTGCCATTTGTGAGTACTCATCATCAAACTGTCGAACTTTTGCCTTAAAGATCACCACATACATGTTTATTTCCCTACAACCCCATTGCCTGTTTGATCAACTGCTGTTTCAACAGTGGATGCTGATTGGTCAGTGCCAAACCATAACTTCGGGTCATTTGTATAAATGGTATGTCCTGTTCAAAGAGTAATTTAAAGCCCTGCATAGCTTTTTGCATCATTAAAATATCGCCTTTGCGCGCGCGTTCGTAAGGTCGCAGGTTTCTTTTGAGGCCAATGTCCTGGTTTTTATTGATGCTTTTCTCAATGGTTTTGGCAAGTTCTATCACATCGCTGAAGCCGAGGTTAACGCCCTGTCCGGCTAAGGGATGGATGGTATGCGCTGCATCGCCTATCAATGCGATGCGTTCCTGGACCAAGGATTCTGCAGTGCGCTCAATTAATGGAAATGCAACTCGCTGGCTGGTTTCCAAACACTGCCCAAGGGTATTTTCAAATGTCTGCTCGAGTCGCTGCAAAAATTCTTTGTCATCTAACGCCATCAGCTGATCGGCATAGTCGCTTTTGACTGACCAGACGATGGAGCAGTGATGTTCATCAGTCAGTGGTAAGAAAGCTAATGGTCCATTATGGTCAAAGCGTTGCCAGGCAGTTTCTTGATGCAACTTCTCAGTTTTGATGGTGGCCACAATGGCTTTATGGCCATAAGGCTTTTGTTTTATTTCGATACCACTGTTTTTTCTGAGCCATGACATGGCGCCATCGGCAGCGACCAGTAATTTTGCCGAAATACTTTTACCATCAGCCAGTTCAATGCTCGCCTGCTCCGCCTGATAGGAAACTCGGGCGCATTTTTGCGGCGATAGGAATTCAATATTTCGATAGGGTTTGATGGCCTGGAACAGGCTGCGACGCAGCACACGGTTTTCGATAATATGCCCAAGGTTGGGCTCAGCCAAAAGCTTTGCATCAAACTCAATCTTGCCGCGACTGGCTTCGCCATCCCACACATACATTCTTTGGTAGGCAGTCTTTTCATCCTGCCCAATATAGTCCCATGCGCTCACCTCATCGAGCAACTTCTGACTGGCTCGAGTGATGGCGCTGACCCGCAAATCATAGTCGCTTTTGTCCCAGCTCATTTCCACGGGCTTGGGATCAATAATGGCAATTTTTAGTTGGCTCTGCGCCAGCCGAGCAGCCAGTGCCAGGCCAACCATGCCGCCACCAACAATGATCAGATCATAATCAGGGTTACTCTGTTGCATACTCATTCTCTATAAAGCAGCTATTTATGACCTGCTCTTCCAGTTTATTCTGTTCCAACATACGCCATAATTCTGGCATCTTCTGCTTAACATCAAAAGTCAGCGTCTCTTTGTATTGCTTGCGCTCCTGTCGCGCCAGCTTCAGCTCTTCACGGATTGATTCGGCAGCGTCTTTTATCATGGCATCAGTGATATCATTACGTTGATAACCTGGCTTCAATATCTCTGCAAACTGCTGTGCAAATATGTCATCAAAATCCTGACTGATTTGCGCCCATCCGAGCAGCTTAAGCCTAAGTTTCAATTGTCGCTCCGACGATTGTCCCTGATCTTTTGCCATCTGCCTGGCAATCTTTTCCCCATAGCTGCTGATCATGCAGCTGGTCATGGCACTGAAGCCATCAACCACCGCCATATAGCAAAAATGTTCCGCATCAGTAACCTTGCCCGAACGAAAATAATAATGACGTTGTGCCAGCTCCAGGTTGGCCGCCTTATCACCCTCCTGCGCCAGACGCATCAGAGTTTCTGTTGAATACTTATCATAATCCGTTTTCTCGTAGAACCTCGAGTCTTTGACCGGATACCCTTTGCTGGCTTGCCATTGGTAACGCTCTAAATCATATGCTTCTGAAATCCATTGATCATGGTATATCTTCCAGTCATCATAGTCCTTTACAGCTTCACACAGTTCTTCCGAAACCGTTTGTGGCTGCCTGGCATAATCAGGCTCAACATGTTTTGCATTTACCAGCATTGAGCACAGACACAGGAATAGCCCCGTTGCAATATGTTGGAAATTCATAATGTCTGTTTGTGCTGTCATCTATTGTTCAAGTTGCTGCTTTTTTGCCCGGTGCGTTTATTAAAAAACGCTACTCGAAACATTTGGCAACGGCTCCTTCCTGAATATTATTTTCAACCGCATAGTTGATGATGTCCGGTGCTGGCTCACTATCAAACTCCCCTAGCCCTAGATTATTTCGTCGCTTAACAATATCGGCATAAAGCGTCTGTGCTTTTGCATTAACCTCTTCGTCATCTACTTCAACACCTTCTACTTCAGTGAAGAACTGAACCTCAAATAATTGCCCTAGAGGGTCATTACGCAATTGATATAATTTTTGCCAAGCCTGTATTTCAACGTGCAACTCCTCTATTCGTTCAGCATCTGGCTCTTCTTGATTTTCATGCTGGGTCACAATGTGATTTAAATAGCTTGTTTTACAACGAAGCATAGCCGAGTAACCATGAACAACCGCTTTTTCGCAGTAAGGTTGAGCTTCTTCAAGCGAAGCAGGGTCGCCCTGTAGGAATAAACGATACGCATATTTGACGTTGGCAATAGGATCACCAGCATCCGCCATCTGTTGTAAATCTTCTGTTTCATAATAGTCATAATCAGAAGTCTTTTTAATTTCCATGCCACTGCCGTTATATTCCATTTCAAAATAACCGCGCGTGTTGCCCCAGCTTCTAATTTCATCGACTAGTTTCTGAGAGTTATAACCGGAGCCTGAGTTTTGCCAGTCGTCATACTTCGACACCAACTCGCAAAGCTTATCTTCTGACTGGTCTTCAGTGTCGCCAGCGGACTGTTCTGATTGGTTAACCACCGACAGCTGTTCATTCGAATCTATTGCTGACTCGCTATCATTTAGCCTTTCAAATTCCTGGCCGACTTTTCCGTTTTGGTTTTCTGTATCGCTTATAGGCTGGCTCTGCTCATCTCTGTCCACCTGAACCTGCGCAGCATCCTGAGAAATGCTGCGCCAGGCGACAGTGGCCAGAACCAATACCAACAATAACATCAAAAAAATAATGATTTTATTCTTCATGACTTGCCATCTGACTATTATTAAATCCAAAACCCATTGCCTGACTGGCAAACAGACCTTTTGCAACTGGTGCTGTATCCATCACCTTCAATAAAAGGTTTCGTGATATGGACAATGGCAGCCAGCTGTTACTGAACAGTCTCGCCAGCGATTCGGTAACCCACAAGGTCTGTTCCCGATCCGGATGTCTTTTCTGCTGATACTGCCTCAATAACTGATAGGAACCCACGATCTGCATCAAGGCCAGCTCATCGTCCTGTATAGTATTCTTCGCAGCAGCCAGTAGCTCCGTTAAATCTGCTACATCACGCAAGCCCAGATTGAAGCCCTGACCGGCAATCGGGTGCAACGACTGAGCAGCATTGCCTATTAAAACGCAGCGACCACGGAAAAGGGTTTCTGCCTTTAACTGAATGAGCGGGAAAGATTTTCTGCTACCGACTTTGGTGATTCTGCCAAGTCTGGCTCCAAAAGCTTCTTCTAACTTTGCGGCAAACTCGACTTCATTCAACTCTACCAGCGACTGAGCTTCTTTAGTGGGCTTAGACCAAACCAGCGCCATACGATTTTTTGTGAGAGGTAGTAATGCCAGCGGCCCATCTTGGGTAAAGCGCTCGTAGGCACAATTTTGATGGGGTAACTGAGTGGTCAGGTTACAGACGATAGCGGACTTATGGTAATCATTAATCTGCGCATCAATGTGCAGCTGTTGGCGAAGCGGCGAACGGGCACCATCAGCCAATACCACTAAACCGGCTTTCACTTCCTCGGTGCCGCTACTCAGTTCAATTCGCAAGGTTGCTTCATCTGCCGACTGCTCAATATCCACCACTTTGGCGGGAGCATGATACTCAATCAGTGGCTGACTACTGATGGCCTGATTGAGCGCCTGGCCCAGTTGCCAGTTTTCAATCACAGCGCCCAGCGCTGGCACACCACCCTCTGTGGCATCAATTCGAGCAAAACCGCAATGCCCCTGATCGGAGACATGAATGGTTTTAATTGGTGCGGCAACCGAATACAAGTCTTTTTCCAGTCCAAGCTTTTTCAGGATATTCAATGAAGCCGCAGACAAAGCAACGGTTCTATCATCAAAACCAGGTTGCGCATTAGTTTCCGGTGCGACGGCTTCAAAGACAGCATTTTTAATACCTGCATTAGCCAGCGCCAGTGCTAGACTCGCGCCTGCCATGCCACCACCAATAATCACCACCGGATAGGTTTTCACGGATCTATTTTCCTACTGTTGTCTGGCCTGAGCCATAAGCTGCTCAATCTCTTCACGCGTTTTCGGAACACCTTTCGACAGGATGTCATAACCCTCTCGCGTTACCACCACATCATCTTCGATGCGAATGCCAATGCCGCGCCATTTTTTCGCCGCCTTGGTATTGTCCTTGCTAATGTACAGCGCCGGCTCAACCGTTAGTACCATGCCTGGCTCCAGCACTCTTGGCTGACCATGCACCTGATAATCACCCACATCATGCACATCCAGTCCAATCCAGTGACCCGTTTTATGCATGTAAAAATCGCGGTAAGCACCGCGCTTGATTAATTCTTTAACGTTACCCTTCAGAATTTTCAAATCCACCAGCCCCTGAGTGATGACTTCTACTGCCTTATCATGAATCTGTGCCCAATGGTTGCCCGGCTTGATCATCTCAATGGCCGCTAACTGGGCTTCAAGCACGATATCGTAGAGCTGAGCCTGCTCCTTGCTGTATTTGCCATTGATCGGAATCGTCCGGGTAATATCGGATGCATAATGCTCAAATTCACAGCCAGCATCCACCAACAACAAGTCTCCGTCATGCAGTTCATCAGCGTTTTCCACATAATGAAGAATATTGGCATTATCACCACCGGCCACGATGGAAGGATAGGCAGGATAACGGCAACCGCCCTGCACATAATGATAATGCAAGACCGCTTCCATCTGCATTTCGGTCTTGCCGGGTGCGCAGGCTTTCATCAGTTCAGTATGGGCTTTGGCCGCCGTTTTGGCGGCATGGCGCATACGTTGAATTTCAGCACTAGACTTTATCAGGCGCATGTCGTGCAGATGATGACGTAAATCAACCAGCTCGCCCGGTGGCTCCGAACCTCGGACAGACTGAGACTGCAATTGACTGCGCCATTCCATAATATTCTGGTCAAATTCCGGATGCGCACCAAAGGCAAAGTATATCCGCTCCTTGCCCTCCATCAAGCCAGGCAGGATGTCATCAATGTCGGAAATCGGGAACGCATCATCGGCCCCCAGCTGTTCCACTACACCTTCCTGCCCAAGCCGTTTGCCGTGCCAGATTTCCTGGGTTACGTCTTTCTCGCGATTAAACAGGATAAATTCACCATGTTTACGGCCCGGCACCAAAACCGCGACTGCTTCGGGTTCATTAAAACCCGTTAAGTACCAGAAGTCATTGTCTTGTCTGAACGGATAGTGCACATCGTGGCTACGCACCTTTTCGGTTGCTGATGGCAAAATAGCAATGGAGTTGGGGCCCATCCATTGCATCAGTTTCTTTCGTCGTGCGGCAAAGTTGATTGCTTGCATCCAATATCCTGTATAGCGTGAGTGGGCTCGGGTGTGTTAATCCTAATGAATATTCTTATTCTGTGGCGCTGTAGGCGTAGCCTGATTTGCGGTAAAGATTATCTGCGCCGACATTTTTACATGCTCTGATATGGTCATGAAGGCCGATTCCAACTCTTCGGGATCGTCATCCTCAACTGAAAAATCAATCTTGGCGATCTCGCTTAGATCTCTTAAGGCTTCTTTGGCGTCACCTTCCAGCTCTTTCTCCTGCTTAATTAAGCCATATCCAGTCAGAAAACCCTGACACCATTCGCCAAGAGCCTTAGCGCGTTGGTCAATGGGGTAGTCATCCTCTGGAATAAGCAGATCAATCGAATAGGATTCAGGCTGATAGTCTTTCTGTGTAAAAGCGATGATCTGCTCCAGTTCATCTTCTGCCTGCTGCCCCAGCGGTTCACCATTGGCCAGAAAGTCACTCATCTGCTGCGGCCAACGTCCTGCCTCTGGAACAAAGCCATGCCCAACCAGCCCATGAAGCATACCCGCCAGCTCAGCACCAGAAAGATCGGGCAGGAATTTCTGGCAGAACTCATTAATTTCTAAATAATTCATTAAGTTAAATGCTTTTCATCTTGTAATTTCGGTTGCAGGCCCATAGTTTAACTCGCCAGGCGCTCAAAACCCAACACTAGCGCCTGAGAATTATTGGATAAAAAGGTGGTAGCAGCATCACAAGTCAAGCTGATTAAACATTGACCAAAAACCGGCTTGACTTTATAGTGTGCTTTAACAAAATCGGGTAACTCACTATGACACAAGGTCAATTAGAGAAACTAGAAGATAAGATCAACGCCTTGTTAGCGCGCTTCGAGAAAATCAATCTCGAGAACAATCAGTTACGCCAACAGGTTAATGAGTTGCGTAATGAGCGTGATCGTCTGCACAGCAAAAATGAAACTGCACGCAAGCAGATTGATATTATGATCTCTCGACTAAAGTCGATGTAGATTGCACTTAAGGTTTTTATAACAATATGGCAAAACCAAAAGTTACACCCATAAACATTACCATTTTGGGGAAAGAGTTCCAGGTCGCCAGTCCTGAAAGCGAACATCAGAAGCTTTTACAGGCCGCGAGCTTTTTGGACAAGCGCATGAAAGAGATCCGTGAATCAGGCAAGGTGCTTGGTCTTGAAAGAATCGCCGTGATGGCTGCACTGAACTTGAGCTATGAGTTAATCAATACGCCTACGCTCGATAGTGACGAAGCTAACGAAATTGAGCAAAGGCTAAGCCACATGAGTCAGAAAATAGACCAGGCTTTAAAACACAGTGAGCAAATAGAACTCACTGATTCTTAATATTTTATAGCACAGCAATCTCAAACGAGCAGGAACGCCAATTCACTTTTAACTTTTGTTAGAAGTGTCAGACAGTTAGCGCCTTAATAGCCAACTGACGCCCGGAAGGAACCCGCTAAACTTGAAACATCGACTAGGGTCTATGTTACAATGGCTCTTCCTGGACTGTTCGTCAGTAGCGACCGTCCTCGAGCCGATAATACTTTAATTGGGACTCCTCAATGGAAGTGTTGCGCAAGTCCGCTTCGACCGGAAAGCCTGATCTTCTATATGGACTCCCCCCTGAACCTTTGGGTTCATGGGCTATTACCTACAACGGCAGTCCGGGGTTTTATATTTAGACGCAATGAACGAAGCAGTTGCTCAAAAACATTATCTAAGAACCAGAATTAAGCATGAACGCTTAACGCTGACTAAACCCTTTATGGAGCGCGCAGCGCTTGCCCTTCTTGGCCACGCCTCACAGGCCACACTAATTGAAGACCACGACAGCATTGCTTTTTACCTGCCGACCCGTGGCGAAATCAGTTGCTTGCCAATGATCGAATACGCCCTGAAGCTTGGCAAAAAATGTTACGTGCCCAAAATCTATCCAAATAAAAAACGTGGCATGTGGTTTCTGCCTTATACCGGCAAAGAGTCGGTCAAAGAAGGCGCCTTTGGAATTCTTGAACCAACAGCCCCAATTAGCAAAGCGGTTCGCCCAAGCGAACTGGATATTATCTTCATGCCGCTGGTCGCCTTTGATCCTAAAGGGAATCGACTTGGTATGGGCGGCGGCTACTACGACACCGTACTGGCCAACATCCCCAAACACGAACAGCCTAAACTCATCGGCCTCGCCTATAACCTGCAACAGGTTCGTGACATTCCCCAGGAAAAATGGGATATCCAGATGGACGCCGTCATCACCCCCAGCCACTACCGCGTATTCGAACGCAAGTCTAAGACAAGCATTAATCCAGCACCCAACCACTAGCCCCATAAGAGCTTGTCATAAAGTTTAATACCTCGTCTGATACAAATATAATTCCGGATACATACACTCCAGCCCCCTTAGATTGAGCTGAGTAGCAACCATGGCATAGCAATTCAAAACAGGACGTTTTGAATAGTAAAATTCGGGCCACGGATGGAACGTATTTTACGGTGCGTTAAGTGACTTGGTGGCGACGAAGGGAGTTGAGCAAAGCGAAACCTCAATCTCGGGGTGGCCTTCTCTTTGATTACTTTCTCTTGGCCACTCAAGAGAAAGTAATTCGCTGAGTAGCGAAACACTTGGTTGACAAATGATATCTAGATAATTGATATACCTAACTCTAACTGTACAAATCACACCCAAAACCCAGCCATAACTAACAATTTTTTAGTCCATGCTTTATACTTTGCGCTTTAGTCACCAACAAGCCTAGAGCACTATGAACTATTGGTTAATGAAGTCTGAGCCGGATGTTTTCGGCATTGAACACCTCAAAGCCCTGCCAAACAAAACAGATCACTGGGATGGCGTTCGCAACTATCAGGCGCGCAACATGATGCGTGATGAAATGAAAAAAGGCGATAAGGTTTTCTTCTACCACTCAAACTGCAAACCTCCAGCAATCGTAGGCATCATGGAAGTCGTCAAAGAAGGTTATGTTGACCATACCGCTTTCGATCCTGATCAGAAATATTACGATCCGAAAAGCAACCCTGATAATCCACGCTGGTACATGGTTGATGTAAAACACGTTCGTGATTTGAAGCGCGAGATTCCACTGGATGAGTTAAAACAATACCCAGAACTTGCTGACATGAAGTTGGTACAAAAAGGCAACAGGCTTTCAATTATGCCGGTCACCAAGGAAGAGTGGGACTTTATTTTGAGTATTGAAAAACAATAGGAGCCTCTATGACACAGGATGAATTGAAAAAATTAGTGGGTGAAGCCGCGCTGGAATATGTCGTCGAAGATTCCATTGTTGGCGTCGGTACGGGCTCAACCGTCAATTACTTTATTGATGCACTGGCCACCATGAAACACAAGATTAAAGGCGCTGTGTCTAGCTCAGAAGCTTCAACCGAGCGACTCAAACAACATGGCATCGAAGTCTTTGAGCTCAATGAAGTGGATAAAATTCCGGTCTACATTGATGGCGCCGATGAATCGAATCATCTACTGGAACTCATTAAAGGCGGAGGCGGCGCCTTAACCCGCGAAAAAATTATTGCCGCAGTGGCCGACCAGTTCATCTGTATTGCTGATGAATCTAAACTGGTTCGTCGCTTGGGTGAATTCCCACTGCCCGTTGAAGTTATTCCGATGGCACGCAGCTACGTTGCACGCCAGATTGTAAAGCTCGGTGGTGATCCAGTTTACCGCACAGGCTTTGTCACCGATAACGGCAATGTCATTCTTGATGTGCATGGTCTGGTTATTAATGAACCCATCAAGCTTGAGCGCATCCTGAATAATATTGTTGGCGTGGTAACCAATGGTTTATTTGCCGAAAGAGCAGCCGATGTGTTGTTGCTTGGGAAAGAAGGTAAAGTGGAAACGATAACCCGATAGGTTATTTTTTCGCCTTAAGGCGACCTACTTTTCTCTCGAAAACCCCTATATTCCACAATAAACAGCGTCTACTTTGGACGCTGTTTACTTTCCTCTATCGCTTCTTAACTTTGAATAAACTCTCAGAACCACATTCTCAATATGGGTATGATTGTTTCCTTTGTCACTTTGCCTTCTAAGCTCAATGTACGACGATATTCAGAATCCCCCACTGCAACTGACCCAATCTAAATTTAAGCCCTGGTTTTGGCTGTTAATTCTGCCGCTATACCTATTCAGTTGTCTTTGGGCTCTATCAGGATCTATTACTGGCTGGCACGAGTTGCTGCAACTATCCAATCTTTCAGTGCTTTCACTGGTAGTCATTGTATTTGCACTATGTATGTTAATTTGGCTGTCCTATAAATTAATTCAAGGATTTAACAAGCTGACAGAATGCTCACGTTATGAGGTGTACCTAGCGGAAGTCTTCGAAAACCGGGATCGTCAAAGACCAGCTCAAAATGCTATGCGCTTAGATTATCTCAGAAAGTTACGAAAACAGAATAGCGAAATTCGAGGCATTACAGAATCTGGCCAAAAGCAATTATTAGTTCTCGCAATGGTTGGCTTGTTGCTGATGTTAGTGGGATGTGTTGGGCAGTTGGTGAGTCACTTAGTTTTTTCGCCTTAAGGCGAGTCCCTTTTCTTTGCTTGTCCAAAGAAAAGAGACGAAAAGCAAAGACACCCTAGTCGTTAGGCCCTTCTGGCTTCCCTCGCTCATCAAAGTTAAAACGCGCCGCCAATACGAAACGTCCTGTTTCGAAGTGGCTAAATTGGGCTTCCCTGCCCAATTTACGCTATAACTTCTCTTCACTCGGCTAACTCTAAGGGGTAATTGGAGCAAGCCTGTAGTTTTCTCTCTATTCAACCCACTTTGGCCATCGGTTATAACCAATTTCAGGATTGTTAGACTGATATTTTTTTATTAATTCCACTTCCTTTTGAGATAACTCTTCATTTGAGCATTCAGTTGATTCCCACAAGATTTCTTTTCTAACCGTATAATCTTTTTTAATATCATCCGGTAAATTTTTGAAATCCTCATTCACCACTTCTATTGAGGGGTTTCCAAAATATCGATAACTACCAACAGTATCTTTACCAATGTAAATCTTTCCTGTTGGATAAGTGATTTTATAAATCTGCTTCATCCTCAACTACTAATACTGTATTTATCCATTAAACTGTAGAGGGTTGGTCGAGTCAGGCCTAACAGTTTTGCGGCTTGGGAAATGTTGCCGTCGGATAAAACAATTGCGCGCTGAATGGCGCGGGTTTCGGCGGCTTCTCGAACCTGGCGTAGGTTCAATGGCATTTCGCGCAGTTGGGCTTCGTCAATCTGCAAGTCTTTGGCGGTAATTTGATTGCTGTCTGACATCACCACTGCGCTTTTGATTTTATTCTCCAGTTCGCGAACATTGCCTGGCCAGCTGTAGGCTTCCATGGCCTGAACGGCATCTTTTGAGAAACCTCGGATATTACGAGAATACTGGCGGTTGAATTTTTCCAACAACGAGCGGGCAATCAACACCACATCACCGTTGCGTTTTGACAGCGCTGGAATATTGAGCACAACTTCGCTGAGTCGATAGAAAAGATCTTCGCGGAATTTGCCTTCATTGACCAGATCTTCAAGCGTATGATGGGTCGCTGCAATGATACGTACGTCTACCGGGATCGATTCACGCCCGCCCACTCTTTCAACCACACGTTCCTGTAGAAAGCGCAGTAACTTGGCCTGCAGTGCCATTGGCATATCGCCAATCTCGTCGAGGAACAGAGTACCTCCATTGGCATATTCAATTTTGCCCATGGTGGTTTTGTTAGCGCCAGTAAATGCTCCTGCTTCATAACCAAACAGTTCGCTTTCAAGCAGGTTATCAGGGATGGCTGCACAGTTTATCGCTACCATGTTTTTGCTACGGCGAGGGCTGATGTCATGAATCGCTCTAGCCAGTAATTCTTTGCCTGTTCCGCTATCGCCTAGTAGCAAAACACTTACGTCAGTTGGAGCGACTTTTTCAATTTTCTGGCAAACGCCCATCATCTCCGGGCTGGTGGCAATGATGCCGTGAAAGCTTTCTTTCTGTTGTTGGAAGTGACGACGATTGTCATCTTCAAGCTTAGCAAGCTCAAATGCACGCTTGATAATCAGCGTCAGTTCTTCCGGCTGAATTGGTTTCTGATAGTAATCATAAGCACCGGCGTTAACCGCCTGCATGGCAATTTCACGCTGGTCATTACCGGTCACCACAATGACTTTACTGGTCGGTGATAAAGACAGGATCTCTTCTAGAAGCTCAAGCCCTACGCTGGCATTAGCAGGATCTGGCGGTAAGCCAAGGTCAAGGGTTATGACCTGTGGCTGGTAACGTCTTAATTCTACCAAAGCACTGTCGCGGTCTTCTGCAAGAATTACGTTATATTGATCAAATGACCACTTGAGCTGTTTCTGGAGCCCTTTGTCATCTTCAATAATTAATAAGTCGGGTTTATTTGATTGTGCCATCCTGTCCTCTTTATTTTCTAATCTCCGGGAGTTAACGTCTGCAAAATAACGATGCAACGTGTTCCTTTCCCCAATTCACTTTGTATTATTAAATCACCACCAAAGCTTTGGAGCAAATAGCGGCATTGGTAAACACCAATTCCCATCCCCGCATTGCCCTTGGTGGTGGCGAAGGGTTTGAATAACTGCTTACGAACAAAGTCTGGATCCATACCTTTGCCCTTATCGACAATATGCCAGTGCAGTTCCTGTCCGATCTGGTCAAATCGGTGATGGATTCTATCACTTTCGTTACTGGCATCAATCGCATTCTGGTGCAGGTGCTGGATGATATTCAGCAACTGATCCTGATTAGCATACACCTCTACTTCAGGAATATCTCCAATCACGTTAAGGCGGCTTGCGGATTCCTTAAACTTGGCAAACACTTCAGGAATAAAAGCCTGTAGAATCTCTTTTTTCGGTAGCTGCTTGCGTTGTAACTGCTCAAGCATTTTATTGAGTCGTTGTGTCGCGCTGGCTACGGTTTCAAAGGTATCATCCACGAACTCGGGGTTATCACGATAGCGATGCGCGTTGTGGGTGATCAGCTCCAACTGGGCGGTGACATTCTTTAAATCGTGCACCACGAACGCGGACAGGCGGTTAAAGGCATCAAACTGTTCACGCTCATAGATTTGCGTGGTTGCCTCAAACAAGGCCAAGTAACTAGCCATCTGCTGACCCGCAGCTTTGAGCAGGTCATGGTCTTCCCAATTGAGACTGGGTTTGGAGTAGCTGCTTCTTAAACCAACCACTGCCACCAGCTCCTCTCCGCGACGCAGCGGAATAAATATCTGATGTTGTTGAAATAGCGGTGAGTGATGATCCAGCTTCAGTCCCTGGTAAACATTCTGATTACTTTGATACTCTTTAATATCTACCACCCAATTCGTGCGCTCTATGAAATCAATCAGCTCCATGGGCAACTGATAGGCCAGCTCATTGTTGAGCGGAGAATTTAGGGGCGACTGCCAATTGTCAGTATAAATGAACAGGTCTCCGCGTCGGCTCCACAGTTTTCCGGCCGGACTACTGATGATATTAGCCAGCGCCTTGATAGATAGTTGGTAGAAATCACCCTGTACGTTCGCCTCGTCCAGCGCACGATTAAATCCCAGCCAGCTCTCACGATAATCATATTTGTAACTGGCGAACAGCTTGGTGAACATGATTTTAAGCTGGCTTAATAGTTTTTTCTTATACGCCAGCCAGATGAATATCAATATTGATGCAGCAAGCACCACAGAGCCTGCAAATGGCTTTTGCCAGGCAACGCCAATCAGCATATAACCCACCACTGCCAGCCAGCACAGTACAGCAAAGATATTCAGGCTACTTTGTGGGCGGTAAGTTTGCTGTATGTTTTCCAAATCTAGTCGAGACTGATCAATCCGCTGAATGTGCACCAGGCTGAAGGCTATGGCAATACTGGCAATGATGGCACGCGACACGTCCAAAGCTTCTGCATCCACATTCAGATTAAGCATTAGCACCAGCATTGATAGAAGATCCCAGATCAGGACTATGCCCAGGGCTCCACCCAAAGTGGAAATTTCAGCCCGCAGAGTTTCAGCAAACTGATTTCCGGCCCGCTCCATCATCTGCATCATCATCAATAAAATAAAACCAGCAATGGCAGGGTTAATCACCCGTTTCATATCCCCGCTATATAGCAGGATAAAGCTGGCCCAGCCGATGAAGGCAATAATGATGATGACACTTAATAGCTTATGGTGAGTAGCAAAGTAGAATAGAAAGAAGGTCAGGGCAGCAAAAATACCAAACAAACGAGCCCATTCAATTATCCAGTGGTTAAGCTCAGAATCTGTATCCACCAGGTTCAAGCCGCTCCAGCCAATAAATGTTAATGCCAATAGCATAATCGGCCAGCCCAGCGTCGAGCCGCGCCAGCGCAATAGTACGGTCATGAACAAGAAGCCTGCTAACACGATACAGGCGATAAATCCGGCCATTTCCCTGCTTACTTTATTTGTTTGGTTGCTAAGGGTGTTATAAAAGAAAAAGGCCGAAAAAGCTACTTTTCGGCCTTAAAAATCAATTATCTATAAGAACAGATTAAATTGCAGTGGCTGCCTGCTGAACTTCAACAAACTCGGTCAGAGTCGTCACTGACTCGAAAACCTCACCAGTTAATTCGTCGTCGGCAATTTCAATCGCAAAGTTTTCTTCAATCTGCATCAGGATAGAGACAATTGCCATCGAATCGAATTCAGGCAAATTTCCCAGCAGCAAAGTATCAGCCGACAGCTGATCGGCATCAATTGATAGCGTATCACTTAGCAAAGCTATCATTTTATCGATGTTGGTCTGGTATGCCATTCGGCAAATCTCCTCAAGTCTTGCCCTGCAATCTCATCTTCATATCAGGCGCAGAATCATAAATGCCGCACCATCTGCGACACAAGGCGGCAGATTGTAGCAAAAATGCCCCTTTTAGACACCTATTTTAGTCCTATCAGGAATAATTATAACGAACAGCGCTCTGCTACTTTTACATGCTGATCGGATCTGTTTTAATAGACCTTCGTTGCCTGTTAACCGCTGAATTCATCAAGATGGCGAACACATCATTCGATAAGCACCAACTGAAAGTTTTACTCCTCGAAGGAGTCCACCCTAAAGCAGAACAGCTGTTCAGACAAGATGGCTATCATCAGGTTGAGAGCCTTAAAACAGCTCTTTCTGCATCAGAGCTGAAAAGTGCACTCCAGGATTGCCATTTTCTAGGCATTCGTTCGCGCTCGCAAATCACTCCGGAAGTTCTAGCCGAGGCTAATAAACTGGTAGCTATTGGTTGCTTCTGTATTGGTACTAACCAGGTTAACCTGACCGCAGCTCAACATAAAGGCATCCCGGTTTTCAACGCCCCCTACTCCAATACGCGCAGTGTTGCCGAGCTGGTACTGGGCGAAATCATTATGCTTTTACGCGGTATTCCCGCCAAGAATGCTGCTGCACACCGCGGTCAATGGCTTAAAACAGCTCAGAATTCCAATGAAGCACGCGGTAAAACGCTTGGCATCATAGGTTATGGTCATATTGGCACACAGCTAGGCATTCTTGCCGAAGGTATCGGGATGCAAGTTAAGTTCTATGATATAGAAACCAAGCTCACTCTGGGTAATGCCAGTCAGGTTTCCGATCTGAATCAGTTGTTAGCAGAATCTGACGTGGTCACGCTACATGTACCTGAAACGCCACAAACCAAAGGCATGATGGGCAAAGCTGAACTGGCAGCCATGAAATCAGGCAGCATCCTGATCAACGCCTCACGCGGTACAGTGGTCGATATTGATGCTTTAACCGAAGCACTCCGTTCGGAACATATTCTAGGCGCGGCTATCGATGTATTCCCGACTGAACCCAAGTCCAACACTGAGGAGTTCCAGTCACCTCTACGTGATTTTGACAATGTTATTTTGACACCCCATATCGGTGGTTCTACCCTTGAGGCGCAGGAAAACATTGCCATCGAAGTGACCGAGAAAATGATCAAGTACAGCAACAATGGCTCCACCGTTTCGGCAGTTAATTTCCCACAAGTTGCGCTGCCTGAACATATCAACACACACCGCATCCTGCATATTCATCATAACAAGCCTGGTATCCTGTCGCAGATCAACCAGATATTGTCTCAGAATGACATCAATATTTCCGCGCAATACCTGATGACTCAAGGTGACATCGGATATGTGGTAACCGATATTGATCAAAGCTCAAGTCATTTCGCACTTGAGAAGATGCGTGAAATTGAGGGGACTATTAGGGCCAGGGTACTTTATTAATACGATTTATATTTATAAAAAAGGCCAGCAATCGCTGGCCTTTTTGTTTCGGGTCATTTTTTATAATGACTATATACTGTTTTTTCTTGCTCCAACCATTCACCAATAGCCTTATCAAGCACCTCTTCATCAGGCAAAGACTTCTCATTTCGCGGCGATGGCTCAAGCCAGCTGCGGCTGGTTTCTAAGTTCTCTGGAATAGTAATTAAACCTCGCATGTAATTTTCGATGAAGGGCTTCAAGTCGTGATTCTGATAATCATACTGCGGAACAAAAGTGCCGATAGGAATACGCTTACCTTTTCTGAGCTTGCCTTTGTCATCGTACACTTTACCGGCAGGATACAAACTGATCACCATGGGCCCCCAACCACCGCTATACTCCAATGCCAGATTACTTTTTGCCCGCAGCTCGGTTTGCAGTTGATCTAATCGAGCCGCCAACAACTTGCCCCGATGCCAGGTGTAGATCAATTGCCGCTGCCGATCCACACATACGGGAGCTGGCTGACGCCAGACAAAGAAAATGATGAAGGGAATCAGAGTTAAAGTAGTCATGCCGCCGATTAGGATAAAGTCATTTTTGTATCTCCCTAACATTCCTTCGTAATACTCATCATAACCTCGTATGCTTTCCCCTAAACTCTCTAAGCTTTTTTTCGTGTTTTGGTATTGCTCGTGTATTTTTTGTTTATAATTTAAAACGTCCTCACGACTCTCAATATAATCTTGATCGTAGAAGTTTAAAATTATGAATGCTATTACTATAGCACTTCCGATCAGGTAGAGATTCAACTTCTGATACATGAAATTGAACTTCTTAATGTGTACCTCATCGGTATCTACACGCTCGAAACAGCGTTTTATCTTTTTAAGGTTAATCATGGTGTGGCCCATCCATATACTTTAGGGTCAGGTGCAGGTGCACCACGGTAATCAAGTGCACTGATCGGTATTTTGTGGGTATAGATAACCTGTTCCAGCTCCATTGTTTGTTTAGACTCAGGGGTGTATTCAATAAAAACGCTTACTTCTTCGATATAACCGGGGGAGGAAGGGAGAGAACTGCCGTAATTTATGACTATCCATTTCTGTTTATAGTCGATGCTATACTCAAAAGGGACGTCGTCATAGTCATCAGATAAGAACCAACTAGAATCTGCTTTATGTTCGATGCTAATATTTACTTTTAAGCTTTCCCCTACTTGAACTCCCTCTCCTAAGTAGGGCAAATACACTTTAAACCTAGAGTTTCTTTTCCCGCCGATATCAACCAATCTTAATTGGTTTACTATTTGATTAAATTCGTCTAGTTCTTGACTGAGTGCATCTAATAATTTTAAGTGATTCCTATGATTAGGCATTGCAATCGCTCTTGATAATTTAATTTGATCACTTAAAAACTGTTCTCTTCTTTCACCCCAATAGTCATCAGAACTCCCCCAAAATGATTTTTTGGCCCATTCCTGTAGCGGGTCCAAGGAACCGAAGTATTCGATGACGGCACCTATCACGATCAGGAGCACACCGATAACTGCGCCAACTATCGTGGCACCGAATAACATGAGTACACCACTACCGATTGCAATTAATGCATTGCCCCATGCTTTCGCATAGTTATCCTGTGCAATCCCTGCTGAAGCTTGCAATAAGCTCAATAGGATACCGGCATGACCTGCAAAACGCCCCAGCGCTTTAGCACCACTGGATACCAGACTGATGGCTTTTGATTGGGTCATACCCAGCGCTATGCTTTGCGATCTAAACAGTGTGTTAGCGCTAAATCGGCTGAATAGTTTACTTGAAATTGCTGAGCGTGCGGCCTGCCCTACATTAGAGCGTATCAATGCTTGTCCTGTTTTATAACTATCATCAATAGCGCTCATACTGGCTACTGTTATGTTTACCCAGAAGTTATCCGCTATCTGGCTAAAAATATCATCGCCTGCCGGTGCTTTTTCTTTTTTGTGTAATAGATCGACGATGGTTGCAGCACTTAAAAATGCTGCCATGCCCGTTACAGCCGTTTCAATATTGCCAAATTTAGGGGAAATTTCTCTTATGCCTGGAGCCGGTACAATATCAAATCCTTTTACTTTGACATGCAGGGTTTCAACTTGCGTCACCGCAATATTTCTCGGCGTTATTCGCCTGTTTCCAGCATAAACAGTTAGCCCACCTTTTTGTTTTAATTGGTGGTTGGTGACTAATCTAGTCTTCGGCATTCTCCCTGTACTGATAACTTCTTCTACTTCATCGAGTGTCAGTGGCTTGAGCGTCCATTCTTCAATACTATAAACTGAGTCAAAAGCAGCTCTGATTTCCATATTATTGTGTTTGAAAATCGCCTGCGTCATTTGCAGACAGTTCGTCGTACACATTACATCGAATCTTTGAAAGGCTTTTTCTGCAATCTCAAGGCTTTTAGCCAATCCTTTCTGAATTGCGCCGCCAATCTTACTCCATAGCGCAAAGTTATCCTGAAAGGTTTGTGATATTCCTTTTCCGCTATTTGGATTGTATAAATCGACGAAATATTCTGAGCCCGCTATAGAGCTATTCAGATCTGATACCGCTTGGTTAAGTAAACCTGTTGTATAGTCAATGAGCTCTATGTCGCTTTCTGACCCATCGCCTTTTATGCCGTTGGCCTGAACAAAGTCGATTTGTTTAGTGATCGCGTAATCAAGTTGATGACTGAACGTCGTTTCATGCAGCTTAACCAGGTTTTCCTGTAAGGAGGTGAAATTATCACAGGCCTCGATAAACTTTTGTCTAAGCAGATCCGACTCTTCTGATATTGGTCTATCGCCCCATATATCTTTAAACCAGTTCCAGTTATCGTCCAAGTGAACTTTGATACTTTCGATTGCTCTTGCTGTAACTAACGGATACTGATATTCCTTATTAAAATTAGCCTGGGTATTATTGACCAGCAGCGACAACATATTAATATCCAGCAAGCGACCTATCGGATCGTGCAAAGCTACAATTCGACCATACGTTTTACTATGCGAACAGAATGCGACTGTATCCTTGTCCTCTAATCCTATCCCAGTTTGAGACACCAGATAATTCGTTATTCTTTGTCGTAAAGTGGGTTTGAACTCCTCAACATGCTTATCAAGATCTCGTAGCGGTGCAGTAAATTGACTTTGCTCTGCGCTCAGATTAATTGGAGTAAGGATATGTTTTCTAAACTCTGGATTTCTCTCCGCTTCCTCAAAGTAATATGCTGGCCAGCGCTGCTCACTGTAGCCTATTTCAATTTGAGTGGTATGCTCAGGGACAAACGCATAAGGATAGACTCTTGTATTATCCAGTTTCCATTTTCCGGCGGCGTGCCCATCTTCCCATTGATACATTCTGAACTGATATAAACCACTGGTCAGTGTTTCGGTATCAGTGCGCATTTCGTCTGAATTCTGATCTTCGTAACTTGTGTTATATCGAAATACCATCCAATAGCCATTCGGCCTATCGGTTCTCGATTCAAGATCTTCCACAGTGTTCGGCACATAAATGTAAACAAAGCCCTGTCTGATTCTTCGCAGACAATAATCCTTTTCATTATGCATATTGTCTTCAGCGCTGGTGTTTCGGTATTCATTGGCTATGTCCATTAGCACTTCTGGTTTAAATGCAAATCGCACTGGGAAAATAGGCGTGATACTCTGATCACAAGGTGCAACTGGGTCTAATACATTATGTGTTGCAGATAAGTTTTCTCTAGGCACTGTAATATCCTTATTTACTTTATAAGCGTTTCTATTGTCTGCTTTATCGTTTTTTGCAGTAGGCTTGATTTTTCCAGGTGACTGGTTGGCTGCTCTTCCAGATACTGCTCTATCTCGGATAGATCAAGTCCGTATGTTGCAGCCATCATTTGCGCATAGCAGTAGTCATACAATCCTCTAGCTGTTGTGTAGCCTTTCCCAATACCTTCTTCATACCAGATACCTAATTGTTCTGGATGGAGCTCTTTTATTTTGTCTGCAAAGTCCTGATTTAACTCATCGATCACTAACTTCTTGTTATATTCCCTACGATAATTTCTAAATATTTCAAAATCTCTGTTGGTTAAACTCATAGCACCGGTATTCTTCAGAGTATGTTGCATAACAGGTTCAAATATATTTGCCTGGCTTCCGCTCTTATCCTCACAGATAATTCTATCCACTAATCTTTCATCACCATTGATTCCAAACCACTTGGCTACTCTCTGCGGCCATTGTGTTATAGATTGAAGATAGTGATTCATGACTCTAGGATCAGTGAATCTGAAGTAGTGCCATTTCTTGTTTTCATTTTGAATTTTTATAAACTTTTTGAAATGCCGTGTCAGTGTTATGAGGTCACTCTTACTCTGCACAATGAGCCCGGTACTCTGCCCCCAATGATTAGAAAAAAAGTCCTTATGAAACTGCGGAATATTATCTGGATCCATTAATTGCTGTGGCGAAAGACTTATGTTGAGTAAGTAAGGCGCATTTTTTTTAAACCTATTCGCTAACTCACCGCTATATAGACTCTGTTGTTTTATTTCATCGTGTATTTCCAAATCAAATACGCCTGTGACTTTTGTTCTGGTTGTTGCGTCTAACAATAAGTAAGTATTAATGTCTGATCTAAATAATAAGCTCTTTAATGGTTCGTTGATCCAAGGGCGAGCCCAAATTGGCTTATCATACGATGCGTTACAATTTAACGGTTGAGATGAGATTGAGAGATATTGAGGACGGTTGTTTTCGAATGGTGTCGCCAACACATTTATCGCAGTTAATTCTGATCTAGCGAATCCCTTAGAAATCGATTCTTCTGTCAAATGTGGATATTGACTCACAGTATCGAGGTTTGAGTTGTTTATGCGCTCACTTTTTTCAATTGATTTTAGATAGAAGTTTTCCTGCAAGATGAAGTCATGCAGTTTATTATGATGCTGTATCTGTTCGTCATGATTGGTTGCAATATCGAGCTGATAATACTCAAGGTTTCCTTTATTGCTTGTTCGACCGACCACGCAGCGGCTAATCCATGTCATTTGCTGGCGCAAACCATTCCTCATTTGTTCTTCATCTAAGGCCGCGTATTTTAGCGATTCACATAACGGACTGTTAACAAATGAGTCGATTGTTTGTTTGAAATGGGAAGGGTATCACACTTTTAGATTAATCTGAGATGCAAGCTTTGCTGTTAGCAGTCTGAAGAAAAAAGAGCCGGCATTTGCCAGCTCTCTTTAAAAGGACTACGTATTACTTCACGCGAGGATCAAGTTTCCCAGCTTTATAATCAAGCGCCATCTGCTCCATATTGATTGGCTTGATTTTGCCTGCGTTGCCAGCAGTACCAAATGCTTCGTAACGCGCTTTACAGATTGCCTGCATCGCGTCTTGTGCTGCCTTGTTGTACTTGCGTGGGTCAAACTCTTTAGGGTTATGCTTTAAGAATTTACGCACTGCACCAGTCGCAGCTAAACGTAAGTCAGTGTCGATATTGACTTTACGAACACCGTGCTTGATACCTTCCTGGATTTCTTCCACTGGCACACCATAGGTTTCGCCAAGGTCACCACCGTATTCATTGATGGTCGCCAACCAGTCCTGTGGCACTGATGAAGAACCGTGCATCACAAGATGCGTATCAGGAATACGCGCATGAATTTCTTTAATACGGTCAATAGCTAATACATCGCCTGTTGGTGGACGGGTGAATTTATAGGCACCGTGTGAGGTACCGATGGCGATAGCCAGAGCATCAACACCCGTATCTTTTACAAACTGAGCCGCTTCTTCAGGATCCGTCAGTAGCTGATCATGGCTTAATACGCCTTCTGCACCAGAGCCATCTTCTTCACCAGCCATGCCAGTTTCGAGTGAACCTAAACAACCTAACTCACCTTCAACCGATACACCGCAGGCATGCGCCATTTCAGTGGCTAATTTAGTGACACGAACATTGTATTCATAGCTTGCCGGTGTCTTCATATCTTCTTCCAACGAGCCGTCCATCATCACTGATGAGAAACCAAGCTGGATTGACTGCTGACATACGGCTGGTGATGAACCGTGATCCTGGTGCATACAGATTGGAATATGCGGAAATTCTTCCGTTGCTGCCAAGATTAGATGGCGCAAAAAGTTTGAACCGGCATATTTACGAGCGCCAGCTGACGCCTGAATGATCACCGGGCTATCAGTTTCATCCGCTGCCTGCATAACCGCACGCATCTGCTCAAGGTTATTAACGTTAAATGCTGGAATACCATAATCATGCTCTGCTGCATGATCGAGTAACTGACGTAATGTAATTAGAGCCATTTTCTTTCCCCTTAACTTTGTATCCTGTTCGACAGTCTTAAAGCCTAGCCTTTTGCTCGCTCTTCTAAGATTGCCACTGCTGGTAATTCTTTGCCTTCCAGAAACTCAAGGAAAGCACCACCACCAGTTGAAATGTATGAAACTTTATCGGCGATGCCGTATTTATCAACAGCCGCCAGCGTATCACCGCCACCAGCAATTGAAAACGCATCGCTTTCTGCGATTGCTTTTGCAATCACCTCGGTACCATGACCAAACTGATCAAATTCGAAAACTCCAACCGGGCCATTCCAGACGATCGTTTTTGCTTCTTTCAAGATCTTGGCCAAGTGTTCCGCTGACTGTGGGCCAATGTCAAAAATCATATCATCTTCAGACACATCATTAACTGACTTGGTTTCCGCTGCTGCTGATTCTGCGAACTCTTTACCAGTAACCACATCGACCGGTACCGGAATCTCGCCACCTTTCGACTGTGCCTGTTCGATAAGGCGTTTGGCTTCAGGAATTAAATCTTGTTCATACAAGGACTTACCCACCGGGTGACCGGTCGCTGCAATGAAGGTATTGGCTATACCACCGCCAACAATTAGTTGGTCAACGATATGTGACAAAGAATCTAAAACCGTTAGCTTAGTCGAGACTTTAGAGCCGCCAACAATCGCAACCATTGGACGGGCCGGATTATCTAAAGCTTTGCCTAAAGCTTCCAGCTCACCGGCTAGCAATGGGCCTGCGCAGGCAACTGGTGCAAACTTAGCAACGCCATGAGTGGATGCCTGAGCGCGATGAGCGGTACCA
The DNA here is from genome assembly GCF_000374105.1 of Kangiella aquimarina DSM 16071. Lineage (GTDB taxonomy): Bacteria > Pseudomonadota > Gammaproteobacteria > Enterobacterales > Kangiellaceae > Kangiella > Kangiella aquimarina. The sequence continues at coordinate 521,421 of NZ_KB893650.1, read as the reverse complement.
AAAGCATCATGCACAAATACATCGCATAAATCGGCGTACATTTTCGATAGGCGATCATCGTTGGCTTTCTCACCAACGTTACAGCGCACGTTTTCAAATAAAACGACTTCGCCTTGGTTAACCTCAACCCCATTCAGGTATTCAGTGACCAGACGAACCGGAACATCCAGTACATCTTTTAAATAGTCAGCCACGATTTGCATGGAATCGTTTTTCGTCAACACGCCCTCAGTCGGACGACCGCGGTGTGACATCACCATCAATTTGGCACCTTTCTCCAGAGCCAATTTAATGGTTGGTAAAGCCGCCTGAATACGAACATCGCTGGTGATTCTGCCGTCTTTAACCGGCACATTGAGATCTTCACGAATTAAAACGCGCTTTCCCTGAAGATCGAGATCAGACATTTTTAACACATTCATAGTCTTAAACCATTCATGGTAGTTTGAGTATCCGGGGTTAATTTGCCCAGACTTAAAAACACAAACGGTGCGTCACGACGCACCCTACAAAATATTCCAGTAAAACAGTGTACTGGATAGCTTAGCTCAGAAAATTGCTCCTGCATTTTCTGCACTCCTGCCATCTCTGGCAGTCGTTTTTGTCGTAGACAAGGCCACTAACTTTCTAAGCTAAGACTTTTGGCCTAAGGCAACACCTTAACCAAGTCATGTACTGGATAGCTTAGATTTTTCTTGTAAGACGCGGCATGGCTAATTTTTGAAGGCGACGCGTACTTCAGTACGCCAGCTTGATAAAAATTAGCCATAACAAATTATTACAAGAAAAAGATTGCTAGACAGACATCATTTTGATGGCGACATCTAACATTCTGTTCGAGAAACCCCACTCATTATCGTACCAGGTAACCACTTTGACGAAGTTACCTTCTTGTACGCGAGTCAGACCGGCATCAAAAGTTGATGATGCTGGGCTGTGGTTGAAATCGATTGAAACCAATGGCTCGTCGTTGTAGCAAAGTACATGACCATCTGCTGCTTTCTTGACGATTTCGTTAATTTCTTCGGCTGAAGTATCACGGCCGGCTTCGAAAGTCAGGTCTACACACGATACGTTGATGGTTGGTACGCGCATTGCGAAGCCATCTAATTTACCGTTTAATTCTGGAAGTACTAAACCTACTGCTTTAGCGGCACCGGTTTTAGTTGGGATGATGCTTTGTGCTGCAGCACGGGCACGACGCAGATCAGAATGCTGATTATCAATCAAGCGCTGGTCATTAGTGTAGGCGTGGATAGTGTTAACCAGACCTTTCTTGATGCCTACTGTATCGTTAAGAACTTTTGCCAATGGTGCCAAGCAGTTAGTGGTACAGGATGCGTTTGATACGACGCGGTGTTCTGGCTTAAGAATGTCATCATTCACACCGAAAACAACAGTTGCGTCCACATCTGCTGCGCCTGGTGCTGAGATAAGAACTTTCTTCGCGCCACCTTTGAAGTGCTTGGAGGCACCGGCCTGATCTTTAAATACACCGGTACATTCAAAAACAACATCGACGTCCTGCTCACCCCATGGAATTAACTCTGGGTTACGCTCGGCATACAACTTGATTTTGTCACCGTTAACAATCATGTATTCGCCATCAGTTGAAACGTCGGCATTAAAACGACCGTGAGTAGTGTCATATTTAGTCAAATGAACGGTTGTTTCAGCTGGGTGTGAAGAGTTGATCGCAACCACTTGAATGCGATCACGGTAACCGTGCTCATAAATCGCACGAAGGGCGGTACGTCCAATACGACCATAACCATTAATTGCAACTTTAACTGTCATCTTTATCTCCAGAAATTACTCACGCGTTTAATCTAAAAGTTCTTCGGCTACAGCAACAACATTGTCTACTGTGAACCCAAAATGTTTGAACAGCTCACCCGCTGGTGCGGATTCGCCAAAGCTGGTCATGCCAACGATACGACCATCAAGACCGACATATTTGTACCAATAGTCAGCTATACCCGCTTCAATGGCGACACGGCTGGGTACATCACTTGGCAGTACTGATTCTTTATAACTGGCATCCTGAGCTTCAAAGACATCGGTTGATGGCATGGAAACCACTCGTACCTGCTTGCCTTTTTCAGTTAGGACTTTTGCTGCTTCAACTGCCAGCTCGACTTCAGAGCCAGTAGCGATGAAAATTAATTCAGGCTGATCGGCGCTATCAACCAGTACATAAGCACCACACTCAATATTAGCAAGCTGCTGCGCATCTCGATTCTGATGCTGCAGATTCTGACGGCTAAGACTTAAAGCCGTTGGGCCTTGTCGACGTTCAATCGCAGACTTCCAGGCAACGGCAGTTTCCACTGCATCGCACGGACGCCATACCGACATATTTGGCGTTGTACGCAAGTTAGCCAGCTGCTCGATAGGCTGGTGCGTAGGACCATCTTCGCCTAAACCGATTGAATCGTGTGTGAAGACGTAAATGGCTTGCTGCTTCATCAATGCAGCCATACGCAAAGCATTACGGGCGTATTCCATGAAGATCAGGAAAGTGCCGCCATAAGGCATCAGTCCGCCATGAAGCGCCATGCCATTCATGATGGCGCACATACCAAACTCACGAACACCGTAATACACATAGTTACCGCTGGCGTCTTTGGCCTCAATACCTTTGGAGTGGCTGTGAATGGTCAGGTTAGAGCCCGCCAGATCCGCAGAGCCGCCCACTAGTTCAGGTAATAATGGTGCGTAGGCGTTTATGGCCATCTGTGAAGCCTTACGTGAGGCAACTACAGGGCCTTCTGCCTGTAATTTTTCGATATAAGCCTGTGCCTGCTCGGCAAAATCTTCAGGCAAGCGACGGCTTAAACGACGCTCAAGTTCTTTACCCAATTCTGGATAAGCTTCCTTATAGGCAATGAATTTCTTATTCCACTCGGCTTCCTGCTGCTGACCCACCTCACGGGCGCTCCAGCCTTCACGAACGTTCTCTGGAACTTCAAAGGCAGGATGTGGCCAGTTCAATTGCTTACGAGCCAGTTCAATTTCATCGTCACCTAAAGGTGCGCCATGACACTCTTCCTTGCCCTGCTTGTTTGGCGAACCAAAACCGATAATGGTTTTACAGCAAATCAAAGTTGGGCGTTCACTGTCAGCACGCGCTTCTTCGATTGCCGCTTTGATGGCTTCTGGATCGTGGCCGTCAACTGCTGGAATAACCTGCCAGCCATAAGCTTCAAAACGCTTCGGCGTGTCGTCAGAGAACCAGCCATCCACTTCACCATCGATTGAAATGCCGTTGTCATCATAGAAGGCAATCAGCTTGCCCAGTCCCAAGGTACCGGCCAATGAACACACTTCATGAGAAATGCCTTCCATCATGCAGCCATCGCCCATGAAGACATAGGTGAAATGGTCAATGATGTCATGGTCAGGTTTGTTAAATTCAGCTGCCAGCTTCTTTTCCGCAATCGCAAAACCAACTGCATTGGCAATACCCTGACCTAATGGGCCAGTGGTCGTTTCAACACCCGGGGTGTAACCGTATTCTGGATGACCAGGGGTTTTTGAATGCAATTGACGGAAATTCTTCAGATCATCGATAGAAATGTCATAGCCTGTGAGGTGCAGTAATGAATAGACCAGCATGGATCCATGGCCGTTTGACATCACAAATCGGTCGCGATTAACCCAGTCAGGGTTTGCAGGATTGTGTACCAGGTAGTCGTTCCATAGGACTTCGGCGATATCAGCCATGCCCATTGGCGCTCCGGGGTGACCGGATTTGGCTTTTTGAACAGCATCCATACTGAGTGCGCGGATTGCATTAGCAAGTTGAAAACGGGTAAGCATGTCGTTACCTGACAGTGACATGAGGTCTCCTCAAAAGGCAGCATTTTTTAGGCCGCATATTGTCGCAGACCCGCCCTGACCAATCAAATGATTTGCCTGTTTTTTACTCAGTTTTTTCCTCTGAAAGGCAATAAACTCGGGCTTTGTGGCGAAATTAATGCGAATTAGGACCTTGCATTAGAAGAATTAGTCCGATTCATTCTGGGTAATGAATTCGTCCAGATCGAAGTCCTTTATGTTGAGCATGGTCTCAATATCCCATGGCGGCACTGGCCGACTGAAGATGAAACCCTGTATTTCTTCACACCCCATGTCACGCAGCGCATCCACCTGGTTGCGGTTTTCTACCCCTTCAGCGACCACCTTAATGTCCAAGTTATGAGCCAGAGTAACAATTGAGGCCACCAGATTGCGATCCCGATCCGAATCTTCGAGATCCCAGACGAAAGTTCTATCAATCTTCAGGGTATCGATAGGGAAATCTTTGAGGTTGCCCAGTGAGGAATAACCTACCCCAAAGTCATCCAGTGCCAGGCTGATGCCCATTTCGCGCAATGTTCGCATCTGTTGGATGGATTGAGTCAGATCTTCCATGACCATCCCTTCGGTAATCTCAAATTCCAGCGCATCAGGTTCGATTTTGGCCAGATGCAGCGCATTCTTAACCGTTTCCCACAAATTTTCATGGTAGAACTGCACTGCTGACAGGTTAACCGCGACCTTGCCATGGAAAATGCCACGATTCTGCCAGTCCCTAATCTGCAGACAGGTCTTTTCGATAACGCGCTGACTGATTGGAATAATGAAGCCTGCTTCTTCGGCTAAAGGAATAAACTCGTTCGGCAATACCAGGCCTCTACGTGGATTACGCCAACGCACCAACGCTTCCATGCCGGTAATTTTACCAGTTTGCAGGCTGACCTTCGGCTGATAGAACATCACAAACTCATCTTTTTCTATCGCCTGACGTAGCTCGCCTTCCAATGTGATCCGCAGCTTGGCCTGTTCATTCATCTGACGCGTATAGAACTGATAGGTATTCTTGCCTTTTTTCTTGGCGTAATACATGGCGGTATCAGCATTTTTCAATAACTCTTCCGCGCTTAGTCCGTTTTCGGGATACATCACAATACCAATACTCGGAGACACAACCACTTCGGCAGTTGATAGTGGTAGTGGCTTGGCGAATTCATCCAGAATCGCCTGAGCGATTTTGGCAGGCTTATTCCAGGTATCCACGTCCTGCAATAACACAGTAAATTCATCTCCCCCCAAACGGGCGACGACTCCGTGCTGTTCGCTGGTAATCTCCTGCAGAATCTTGGCCACGTAAATCAACAACTCATCGCCAATACCATGACCTAACGAATCATTGATCCGTTTAAAGTTATCAAGATCAATAAATAACAGGGCATGCTGGTCGCCTCGCTCTGAGTGAGCAATCAAATCCTCAAAGTGATTCCTGAAGCTGGTACGATTTTTAAGGTCGGTCAACTGGTCAACCGTAGCCAGTCGACGTAATTCTTTTTCGGCCTGTTTACGGAAGGTAATATCCGAGAAAACTCCTACATAGTTTATGACATTACCATCATTATCCAAGACAACGTCGATATTGATTTCAATCGGATAGGTTGAGTTATCTTTACGTTTTGCCACCAGCTCACCGTACCAGAAGCCTTTGTCGGCAAGCTCTTCTCTTAGCTCTCTGAATTCCTCGTCGGTAATCTTATGCAAGGCACTGACTTTCATCAGTTTGCCCAGTACTTCCGACTCTTCAAAACCAGTAATTTTAGTGAACGCCTTATTGACTGCAATGTAATGGAAGTTCTCGTCCAGAATCCAGACGCCATCGGAAATATTGTCGAAAGACTTCACGATCATGCTGAGCTGCTGTTCGGTATTTTTAAGCTCAGTGATATTTTTCAGAGTCCCGGCCATCCGCAATGGCTTTTGATTATCATCACGGCTCACCACCTTGCCGCGATCCAGCACCCAAATCCAGCCACCTTTCTCATCGCTGATTCGATAAGTGCTTTCATAGTGCATCGACTTATCCGCTAAATGCGCGTTTAGAGACTGTCGTACATATGGCAGGTCATTCGGGTGAATGTTGGAGTTAGCCATTGAGTAGCCACTACGTACTCCATCCCTTGGAAAATCGTAAGGCCACTCATTAGAAAGGTGGAGAGCCCCAGAAGGTATCTGCCAGTCCCACAATTCATCACCACTGCCCCACAATGATAACTTCAGCCGCTCTTCACTTTGTGTCAGCTGTAATGCGGCCATTCTTCGTTCACGCACCCTGGCCCAAATCAGATAGGAGAAGGCCAGTATGATCAGTCCCAGAATAAAGCCATACAATGTAAAGGCCGACGGGCTTAGCCACCCTGAGGTTTTGACATGAACTTTCAGCTCAGCCGGAACTTCACTCCAGACTCCATCCTTATTAGAAGCTTTCACCAGAAAACGGTAATCACCAGGCTGAAGATTGGTATAGGTGACGCGGCGAGCTTTAGCATCCGTTTCAATCCATTCATTGTCGTATCCTTCGAGCATATACCGATAGCGATTATTCTTAGGATCGGCATAGTTCAGTCCTGAGAATACAAAACTTACGCTGGTATCTTCAGGGAAAAAGGTAACTTCTTTGGCGAGGTTCGCAGGTTTTGCCAGGCGCTTTTTATGTTCATCACCAATAAGTACCGGACCATTATTAATCATGATCTCGGTTATCACTGGCGTTGGCGGAACTTCATCAGGCTGATAGGCTTCTGCCCGGAAATTGATGATACCGTTAATTCCTCCAAAATAGAGGTTACCTTGGCGATCGTGGGTGCTGGCTCCGGTATTAAATTCCAGAATCGGCTGATCTTCGGCCAACGTAAATTGGGTCAGACTAAAGTCATTCGGTGACACTCTGAATAGACCACGCCCGGTTCCCGCCCAAATATACTTATTGCCATCCAACTCCATACTATAGATGCTGTCATGAATTCCTGATGTCGTACTATTGATGGTAGTAGCAACCTGACGCGTCAAATCAATCACCACCAGGCCATTACCAAAAGTACCAATCCATAACCGCTCGAACTGATCCAGTGCCAGACTGAGAACAACATCGTTAGCTTCTTCTGGTACTTCTTTTATCAGCTGATTTAAGTTTTTGAAACTTGATGTCTGAATATCGAATTGGTGAACGCCACTTTCCGTGCCAATCCACAAATACTGTCTATCTTTGCTGGGCAGGATGCTGTTTATACGATTATTACGATGGAAATCAGCATCTATGACTCGGTAACGATCAATCCTGTTGTTCTGATCCAGCCTCCATAAACCTTCTGTCGTTCCAACCCATAAGTTCCCGTCAAGGTATCTGGCGGTTAACAGCTCAGCGGTATAACTCTCATTTTCGAATACCCGCTGTAATTCGCGTGTTTTTAGGTTCAACAACCAGATCTCATCAAAGGTCATGACCCAGACCTTTCCTGAGCTAGCTGGGCCGATGTAATTGATGCTTTTTCCATTTAATGGTGGTGGATCGATGATGGCTAATTTCTTCAGATCCAGTGGATCACGTGCATCCATCATGGTTATACCATGTCCATCACTACCAACCAGCAGGACATCATCCGCGGTTATATGCAATGAGAAGGTCGTGTCGGCAGCCAACGAATCCAGTAAATCCGGCTGAAAATAATTATGGTTAAACAGTATTGCGTTTGGATTGATTTTATTGAGGTATGCAGAAGTCCCCACCCAAAGAATTCCATTACTATCTTCATACAATGCGTTAATGGTATTACTGCCGATTGAGCCGGGCCGACCATAACGGTAGTGATTGGAACGTCCTGTTTCATTGTTTACCGAGTAGAGTCCTTCTTTGACAGTTCCAATCCAGAGATTGCGATTGCTATCAAAAAAAATTGTACTGGCCTGAAGCTTTGAGTCTCTAAGACCCAGCTCTTCATATGACAAAGAAACAAACTCACTCTTCTCAGGGTTATATTCAATAACACCCTGCTGGTAGGATACCAGCCAGATATTGCCATCAGGAGTTTCCTCAATATCGGCGATAGCACCTAATTGACCACCGGTAGTTGAGTTGATTATGAAAAACTGCTCACTGGTCGGATTAAATTGTGCCAACTCACCACGTGTAGTAACGGCCCACACCCGTTGCTTGCTGTCTACATAGATTTTCCGCAGCTCGCTGACAGTTGCAGTTACGCGACGGCTCAGCATGATCGGGTAGGTTTTAAATCCTTCAATTGCCGGATCATAATAAGAAGGACCGTTATAGGTGGCCAGCCAGACACCACCTTTCTCGTCTTTCGACAGGTCGGTTACAAAGTCATTAGCCAGGGTAAAGGGTTCCAGTGGGTTGTGATGAAAGTTGATGATCTTGCCAGTCTGCTGTTGAAAGATGTTCAGACCATTTTCAGTGGCAATCCAGATATCGCCATTATCTGCAACCATCAGATCATGGATGGTGGTATGGGAAAGATTACTATTCTGTTTTTGAAAAACTTTAATCTGATAGCCATCATAACGATTAAGACCATCTTCGGTACCAATCCAGAGAAAGCCCTGAGGATCTTCTACGATGGCAGTGATGACACTTTGAGACAACTGATCTTCAATACCAATAGCATCCACAAGCTGTTGGTTAGCTTGTGTCTGTTGGTTTAAAAAAATTGTCCCAATTAAACAGAAAAGAAAAAGAAATCGTGTCACCATTAATGGCCCTTTGCGACGTTATATTCGCCTTTGTGCGTTCCTACCCGGCAGGCTGTCCTCTAGTTTCGGTTAAAACGTCTCAAAAATCAAAATTCTTACCGCCTGACAGCAAATTTTGCTTATATTATGATGATATTTACACTTCACTCGATTGATTGGAAAAGGGAGTATTATGAAAAAGATTGCAGTAATTTTATCTGGTTGTGGTGTCTATGACGGAGCCGAAATTCATGAAAGCGTGCTTACGCTGTTAGCGCTCGAACAGAACGGTCTGGACTATCAATGTTTTGCCCCCAACGTAGAGCAAATGCACGTAATCAATCACCTGACTGGGGATGTGGCCGAAGGTGAATCGCGTAATGTCCTGGTTGAAGCTGCTCGTATTGCGCGCGGCAATATCAAGGATTTAGCCCAGGCAAAAGAGTCTGATTTCGATGCAGCGGTATTGCCGGGTGGTTTTGGTGCGGCCAAAAACCTATGCGACTTTGCGGTCAAAGGAAGCGATTGCACCGTCAATCCTGATGTTGAGCGATTTATAAAAGCCATGGCTGCAGTAAAAAAACCAGTCGGATTCATCTGTATTGCGCCAGCCATGATCCCAAGACTGTATGGAGAAGGCAGCAAGCTGACCATTGGTAACGATAAGGACACGGCGGCAGCGATTGAAGCTATGGGCGGCGTGCACATGGCCTGTCCGGTAGAGGATATTGTGTACGATGAAGAGCGAAACCTATTGTCGACACCTGCCTATATGTTAGCCGGTAGTGTCTCTGAAGCTGCCAGCGGAATCAGTAAACTGGTTGCCAAACTGGCTAGCCTGCTCAAAGCTTAATTTAAGAACTCCTTAATCGCAGCAATAGAGGCCAGTGCAGGGAAGCATTGGCGGTTTCGACAGCAGTATGCAACCGGCATCTCCTGAGCAGGATATTTTTGTTCCAGCAAGTCCTCATCCGGTCTCACACTGAAAACCCAGCGCTCAGAATATTGCCCAGTGGTGAGATATTCCTGCCAGGCAACGGTTTGATGCAAATCGCCGCGCAATACCCAGATTTCTGAACCTTGTTCGAAAGCTCTGGCTAAACGCACTACTGATGGATACTGCAAAGGAGCCTTGATCGCTTCATGCCCTGCACTGTGCAGGCTTTTCTCAATAAAATCCTGCCAATCCAGCTTGCCGGTTAACTCAGAGACCAACCATAGAACTTCCAGTGCCTGACAGGCACTGTTTGGCATCGCATCATCGCTCCAGCTCTTATGGCGAGTAATGACCGTTTCGGCATCACTTGCTGTGTAATAAAAACCACCATTTTTCTGATCGGCAAATTTTTCCCAAAGCGCTTCACACAACTGTAGTAGCCACTGCCAACTTGCTTTATCAAAATCAAAGGTCAGCCTCATCAATAGCGCTTTTGCCAGATAAGCATAATCATCCAGAAAGCCCGGTTGATAAGCAGTTCCATCACGATAACAGGCCATCAACTGCCCATCCCGCCAGACTGTTTGCTGCAATCCCTGTTGTGCACTTATGGCCTGTTGCAAAATATCTTGGTCACCGAGCTGACGGGCAGCACTGAATAGCCCTTGTAGCAGCAACCCATTCCAACTGGTTAACTGCTTGTCATCCAGAAACGGTAGTGGACGTTGATCACGTTTATGTTTCAGCTGCTGGCGCACTTCCTCGATTAAAAGCGGTAGTTGCTTGGGATGAATACCTGTTTTTTCAGCTACCTCCTGCAACGAATGGCGACAGACCAGGTGCCATTGGCCTTCAAAATTAGGCTTATCCGCTAAGCCATAATATTGGTTGGCAACTGCCCGCTCTTCATCATTGAGACTCTGCAAATCTGCTTGAGACCAAGCGTAATAGGCGCCCTCTTCGCTGTGTCCATCTGCATTCAAGCTATCTGCATCGAGTGCTGAGTAATAGGTTGCCTGCTCACTCTGCATTTGCTCGGAGAGCCAGCTGACACTTTGCTTCACACACTGCATCCAGTCGCCCCGAGCATAGTAATGCCCAGCTTCCGCCATCAGCTTAATCAATTGCCCGTTGTCATAGAGCATCTTTTCAAAGTGCGGAATATCCCAGCCTTCATCAACACAGTAGCGAAAAAAGCCCCCACCGAGATGATCATATAAGCCATAGTCAGCAAAGGCGTTCAGCGTATTCTGTAGATGGTCACTTAATTCCTCTAGCTGATTATCTCTATCAGCGCTTAACTCAAAAACCGTTTGCCAGATTGCTGCCTGAGGAAACTTTGGTGCTCCTTTAAAGCCACCAAAATCTTTATCAGCTCGTTGTAACACCTCATTAATAAAACCATTAGACAATTCGTTGGCTGTTACTTGATTTGAAGGCTCTGCACGGCTGACCGAACCAGAGACAAACTGTAATGCTTCCTGTAGTTGTCCGTTCTGTTGCTTGATTTCCTGCCGCTTCTCGGTAAACACACCAGCAATATTTTTGAGAAGATCGGTAAAGGCTGGCATGCCATATTTCGGTCGGTTCGGGAAATAAGTACCACTAAAGAAGGGCGTCAGGGTTTGCGGATCAAGAAAAGTAGTTAATGGCCAGCCACCAGCCTGGCGATTCAGGAGCTGGTGGGCCAGTTGATAGGTCTTATCCAGATCAGGACGCTCTTCTCGATCCAGTTTGATATTGATAAAGAGATCATTCATGACCTCTGCGGTAGCCTCATCTTCAAATGACTCATGAGCCATGACATGGCACCAATGACAGGACGAATAGCCAACCGACAACAGGATGGGCTTATCCAACTGACGCGCAAGCTCCAAAGTATCGGCACTCCACTGCTGCCAATGAACCGGATTGTCCTGGTGCTGCTGTAGATAAGGACTGCTGGCGCCCTTCAGATCATTCTTGAGATTTGCTTGCTGTGTCATAAAAAGTTATGGGGCCATTCTTTAAAGTTGCTTGAACTATAGCTTAAAGCATGGCACTTTTAACTGCACTCCTGCAACCATTTATGCCTTAGTTTGAGGGTTTCCCGATGTCCCTATCTTTTTTGCCGTTTCTTGACTGGATAGCACTGGTCTGGTTTTTGATTTGCTGGGTCGGCTACACTCAATACGCCAGAATTCAACATAGCAAGCGGCCCACTATTGCCAATCAACTTGCGGCAAACCGTGAACAGTGGATTGAAAAAATGCTGAAACGGGATGTTAAAATTTCTGATATGACTGGGCTGGGGATCTTGCAGCGCAATGTAACCTTCTTTGCGTCCACTACCATTTTTATTATTGCAGGTCTTTTAACGGTACTCGGCTCAACGCAACAGGCCATTAATCTCCTTTCCGCGCTGCCCTGGATTGAGATTGCCTCACGTGCAGCATGGGAAGTTAAAATTATCCTGCTGGTCGTCTGTTTTGCCTATGCTTTTTTCAAATTCACCTGGTCCATGCGCCAATACAACTTCGCAGTGGTTCTGTTTGGTGCAGCTCCTGATCAATCCTGCGATAAAGAAGAGCACAAACTGTTCATAAAGCATACCAACTGGCTACTCAGCCGTGCCTCAAACTCCTTCAACTATGGCCTTCGCGCCTACACCTTTGCCATTGCCGTACTTGGATGGTTCTTCAACTCCTGGATTTTTATCCTTTGCTCAAGCATCGTTGTGTTAGTGCTCTACCGCCGCGAATGCCGCTCAGCAACTCTTGATGCACTCTACAACGCCAGTCACCATAGTAATGAGAAACCGTTACCGGATTATTGGGGATGATATTTAATATCAGGAAGAACCGTCCGCACTTAAACTTAAATACGGACGGAGTTAGAAAGGATTACATCGACTTCAAATAACGTAAGACTTCGGCAAAACGATCTATTTTCATGGTGTGGTTGGCGTCTGTTGCAAACTGCCCCTTAATGACTACAGTTGGTGCGTACTGTATTTGATACTTGGCTGCCAGCTGTTCCGCTCTTTGTACTTGTCGATAGAGCTCCTTGTCTTCTAGCAACTCTGTTAAGGCTTCTTCATCAACTCCCATTGCCAGAAGTTCTTGTTGCATGGCGTTAAAGTCAGTGACATCAATCTCACCGGCATCAATTTTTGCAATCATTGCAGTTTTCTGTTGCTCGCTTAACCCCAACAATTGCATGGTGTAGTGCAATTTCGCAGCAGCGCGCCATTCAGGGCGTGCAATAAGCGGTACATACTCCAGATCTTCCAGCTCTGAATCCAGCTCCTTCTCCAATTTGCGACAAGAGGTGCAACCAAGCCAACTGAAATAGAGGTTATCCTGCGTATCTAACTGCTTCGAATCAGGCAACTCGATCCGCCAGTAGTCCCGCCCCTGCTCAATAGCGGCGGCGGAGGGTACGACAACCATTAATCCCAGACTGGTTGCTAAAGCCAAAAATAAATGTTTCATAATTTTCTCTGGATAGATATTTATACAACTCATAGACAACTGCTTAAACACAAGGTGCCACAGTTCATTCGCCATAAAAAAAGGCGACCAATGTCGCCTTTTTTACCCTGATTCAACAGGTCATTGCAACTTTAAAAGGTCAAAATTAATGAAGACCCAACATAAAGTGTGCAACTGCTTCAATTTGCTGTTCTGACATACGGTTTGCGATATCACGCATCACTGCATTGTCATCATTAGCACGCTTAGCCCAACTGAAGTCTTTCAATTGCTTAATGGTGTACTCAGGATGTTGGCCAGAAACCGCTGGATAACCCGCTAAATCTAGGCCTTGACCCGTTGCACCATGACAAGCAGCACAAGCTGCCACGCCACGCTCAGCATCACCTTGGAAATAGATTTTTTTACCTAATTCCAGGAATTCTTTTTTAACAGCGCCAAGCTGAGTTTCCTGAGCTGCATAGTAAGCTGACAAATCAGCAATATCCTGATCACTCAAGTTAGCAACCATTGGTGCCATTGATGGATCGTAACGGCCTTGCGATTGATCTTTTGCACCGGCCTGGAAATCATGGAGTTGTTTTTCAAGGTATTTTGCGTTCTGACCAGCTAACTTTGGCCAAATCACGTTTGCACTGTTACCGTCTTTACCATGGCAAGCGGCACATGTGGCTGCCAGTTCGGCACCTTTGGCGGCATCACCTTCCTGCGCAGAAGCGGTGGCACCAAATAAGAATAATGCAACAATCACTAACTTTTTCATCAGGTTACCCGTATAGTTCTGTTAAATGGTCATCGCTGAGATGCAATGACAGAGAATTCGAAAAAAGTTCGATGAATTATAGGGAACTAACCAGTAAAATGCCAATATCTCTTATAAAAAATACGCCTTTATGAACTATCACACAGCCAAATATCTGCTTGGCGCAGCCAAACTTGCTCAGCTACCACCCGATGAGGGTATTGAGGTTGCCTTTGCGGGTCGCTCCAATGCCGGCAAGTCGAGCGCTCTCAATACGTTAACTCAGCAAAAGAGCCTTGCCCGTACCAGTAAAACACCGGGCCGCACCCAGTTAATTAATGTTTTCACTCTGGATGAAGATAGACGTCTGATTGACCTGCCTGGCTACGGTTATGCCAAAGTTCCAGAAGCCATGAAACTTCAATGGCAGGAAGAGCTATCCCGTTATCTCCAACAGCGTCAGTGTTTACGTGGTCTGGTTCTATTAATGGATATCCGCCATTTCCTTAAAGACAGCGATCAGGACATGCTGGCGTGGGCTGCCGAAGTTGGACTCCCCGTCCACTGCCTGCTTAGTAAAGCTGATAAACTCAAGCAAGGGGCAAAGTCAAAGGCTGTGCTGCAATGTAAGAAAGCCGTCAAGGAGCTTCACCCGACAGCAACCGTTCAAGCCTTTTCTTCGCTCAAACGTGAAGGCCTTGATCAACTGTATAAGATACTGGATGAGTGGTACCACCCTTCCGAAGAGCCTGAGGAACAGACTGAATAATAGCGGATTAATCTGAAGCTTACATATAAGAAGATAAAAGGGGCCGCAGAGCCCCTTTTATCACGGATAGTTAAGAGTGATTAGAACCTAAAGGTTAAATCAAACTCTTTTCTGGCGCTTAAATCAAAGTAATTGGTAGCCGAAGCTGTGACCTTTGCCCGCATGATACCGCCGACACCCCCAAGCCTGCCGCATATATCATTAGCTTCCTTTAAGATTGCAGTTGCGCTGACTGCTTTTACCTTTGGAACCTCATCACCCGAGCCCGGTAGCGGATAGCTTCGATCCAGATTTTCACCTAATTCTATAAACCCGTATTCGCGCTCATTTCCATCTGAATCATAAGATCTCACCCGGCACTTAAATTTTACGCTAACCTGAACCGTTACGTTCTTAACACCTGACTGCAGATCTTCAGCTGTTGCCAGGAATGCGTATCTGGTATTTGGATTGACACCCCTAAATACCGCTGTTTCACCTTCTCTAAGGAACTCAACATTTACTGTAGTACCGTAAGCGGCACTTAGATCAGCTCCAGGCATTGACACTTTGATTGTTGGAGGACTGTGCTCACCGGCATCTGGTAGACGAACGGTTTCACAACCAGCTAATAAGAGTATTGCTATAAAGGTGGGTAAATATAATTTCTGACTGATTTTCATTTTTAACTCCTTTTTTGTAAATTAGGCTTCCTGCCCACTCTGTATTCTATTTTTCGTTTTTAATATTTTATAGGGCACTTTTCTTATATTGCTGTAAGTTATATCTGCTTTATTTTGCAAAGAAGCACTAGCTTCGCTAGGATCAATTCACTAAGCCTTTGTTTATTCTAGCGAGGAAACCCATGTTCAGCCGTATTATCGCTATCCTTTTGTTGGTTATAAGCACCAATGTAATTGCCGCAGACCAACAACCGGAAAAAGAGCAGGTAGTTAAAACCAATGCCACTTCTGCTCAATATCCACCTCTAATTGAGCGTTACATTCTCGACGAGCTGAAAAGCATTCGCCAGGATCAGCAGGCTTTCAGAGCAGAAGTTGAGAATAAAGTTGCTAACGCACGCCTTGATGTCTCAGATCGTGCCATTCGCTATACCACTGATACGCTCAACAATGTCTTTATCATTATCACCACTGCAGCATCTCTTCTGGTGCTCATGGGCTGGCGTTCTCTACGCGATGTTCGCAGCAAACTTAACGAAGTGGTTGAAATTAAAATTACAGAGTTGACCAGCAAATATGAAGAACGCTTAAAAGACCTGGAGGATAAACTCAAACGTCGCTCACAGGAAATCATTGAAGCCCAGGAAGATATCTCCAAAGCTAATGAAATACACTCAATATGGATGCGCGCTGGTCTTGAAACTAACATGCATCAGAAGATTAAACTTTATGATGAACTGCTGGCAATTAACCCAACCGATATAGAAGCACTGATTTATAAAGCTGATGCAGCATTCGAGCTGGGTGAGTATGAGTGGGCATTTAGTTTAGCCAATCGCGCCATTGACCAGGATGAAGATCACGGCCTTGCTTACTGGCAAAGAGCTTGTGCCAATGCAGCCAATGGAGCCGTCCAAGATGCTATCAGCGACATAAAAATCGCGGTTGATAAAGCTCCTAAACTGGCCGAAGAAATCGAACGTGAACCAGCTTTTGAACCACTGCATGAATTGGAAGAGTTTAAAGAGTTGTTAGCTTAATTTATTCGAGGAAAAAAAGGCCAGCAATTGCTGGCCTTTTTTAATTACTTATGGAAACTGTAGAGTTCCTTCCGGGTGCTTTTTCCATGAACGGGTATCAGTCTGTTCGAAGTACCAAATATCTAGAAGCTCCTCATTTAAGTCATTATAAATTAACGGGTATAAGTTGAAGCTATGCTTGTTAATGGTGTAGTAATCATCACCATCTATTTCAAACAGATCCATCACACGACGATTATATACAAAACAATTAACACCTTCTGGCTCACATGGAGTATTTGATAAATTTCTGTATCTATCAACAATAACTTTGCCGGACTCTAATTTCCAGCTTAGAGGCTCTAGAAAGTACTCTGGGCTCTCAACAATACCATCTCCATCTTCATCACTACCACTTGCTACATAACCAGTATTATCTGGCTTCAAATAAAGCAAGAAATTCATGTCTGGTTCGCTGAGAATATCCTCGAGTTCATAAAGCCCAGCAATATTATTAGCATTCCACAAGCTACTTATACTTCTTTGCGCAATACTTCCAGTTAACACGCCTTTATAATTTGATGAGATATCTTTAGCAATTACACCAACCTTATGGTCGTCAAACTTAATCACTTCTAGAGTTCCACCATTAAGGCTTAGTATTAATCTTCCAGACTGATTAATGGCCCAAGTGCCATTACCTAACTGGGGCAAAGTATTATATACAGTACCGGTTGATGTAAGTTCAAAGCTGCTTCCTTCATTAGTAATTGAATTATTAAGTGGTCCATACGCCAAAGTATTTTGGTCAATACTTTCAAACAAGTAGTCCGCCCTCATTGGCAACATAATTTGACCAATAACTTCACTCTCAGCAAAGGGCAAGCCAGCCTTTGTCATTGCTGAAATCTGATAGTCATCAAAATCTTCATCAAAGAACTCAGGATTATTTGGATAATGGTAATAGCCCTGTTTTCTTCTTATAACAATATCTATATTCGGAAAACTCCTTACAAGTTTGAAAGAAATTTGTTCGAGTGTTGTTTCCTGGTCTATATATCTACCTTCTTTGTTGACCTGGATGGTATCAACGACTTTATTTTCTGGCAAAGTTACCGAAAGATCGGTTGTCTGATTCAGCCACGAGCCTTGTTGAGAGGCCATACTGTATATAAAATTTACTTGTTCAGTTGGTAAGAATTCGTAATACTCATAAAGCTTAAATATGTCACCTGATGTATGCATATAAAAAGATGGCGTTGTATCAAAGTCTGTAACTAAACTTTGGTCTGTTACCGTCGCCAATTTTGCAGCTTGCATGTCTGCCTTAGATTTTTCTGACAATTCTAATGCCATAAAAGCCCGATAATTATTGATATCTGCAACAAGCTCCCAAGTGTCTGCAATACCATCTGGCAATGTAGCTTCAGTATTAGTTGCTCCATAATCAACAATAAACTTAATCAAAGTTGCCATTGATAGAATCGTGTCGCCATCTAGCTTGAGACTATTTGACTCCAACTCTTCGATGGTAGCCGGTAGAATATTATTGTTACGATATTTTAACTGAGCAATTATTGCTGTTGATACATGAGTTACATTAACACTGTTATTTTCATCAGCCGTCAGGATATTGTCACTCCCTGCTTGACTTACAATCGAGTCAAAGCTATCTACCACAGACATCAACTTAACGTGGCTTTGATTATTAATTCCTTGCGCTGTAAGAACGACTAAATCATCATCAAAACTGACATCTTCATCAGTACCTATCACTAATGAATAGATACCATTTTCGTCAGCAGTTGTGGTGTAGGTTCTGCCACCCACTTCAGCCGTTACTTCTGCATTAGCAATTGGGCCATCAGTTACCACACCCTGAAGCGTTACTTTTTGCTCGTCAACTGGGTTTACAGTTACAATAACCAGATCTGACCCAGTTGCACCATCATTGTCTGTTACTGTTAGAGTAAATTCGAGATTAGTAGCTTGTTTAGCAACTGGTGCTGTAAATTCTAGGCTTTGCTGACCAGTATTGCTTAAGGTTATTTGAGGTCCAGATGTCTGTTCCCATGAGTAAGATGCAATGCTACCGTCACTATCTGTTCCTGAACCTTGAATAGTTACTGCAGTTTGCTCATCTACGGTTTGATCTGCACCGGCATTAGCTGTGGGTTTTTGATTAACAGGCTCTTGTTCAGGCGTCGAATCAGAACCGCCACCTCCACAGCTGATAATCCCCAAAGAGAATAAAGAAACAAATAAGAGCTTAACCCCTTTATTATTCATGATAAATATCCTATGTAATTTTTTGTCAATGCGCTTTTTCTAGCCTTGCGAATAATAGCGGGATTTGTTCATATTTCAAGCAGAAATGTCATTTATGCATTATCCCTATTTATATTAGATAAATTGCAAGCAAATTAATCTTATTCAAGAGTCTTTGAATTTAAAGGCTTAGAGAATTAATCATTGATTATGCTCACGAATTTATTCGAGGCAAAAAAAAGGGGTGGCCTGAGGGAACAAGGCACCACCCCAAATGCGCAATCCGGCTTGGGGAGGCCGAACTGCAAGTCCCGCTGGAAGGAGGGAGTCGCGGGGAGCGCATTCGTTGCGCTCAGTACAATAGACATTGCTTTGGGGTGTTTGTTGCAAGAAAAGTGTCAGCTTTTGTAAAGAGTAGCAAGAAATGTGAACAGGCTAACGATAGTCGTTTTTAGCTTAAAAATGACTCACAGAATCGACCGCTAGCGGTTCACAGTTCTCACTTGTTTTACAGCCTGTCGACTAAAATTTTTAGTGTGCTTCTTCCCAGTTTTCGCCAATTCCAACATCTGCGATTAACGGTACGGATAGTTCAGCAACACTTTCCATTAATTCTGGAATTTTCTTTTGTGCTAACTCCAGCTGGCTTTCTTCGACTTCAAAGACCAGTTCATCGTGTACCTGCATGATCATTTTGATGCCTTTGACATCTTGTAGCCATTTATCCACTTCCAGCATTGCCAGCTTGATAATATCGGCAGCACTGCCCTGCATAGGTGCATTAATCGCTGTACGTTCCGCTGCCTTGCGGCGCATGCCATTCTTTGAGTGTATTTCCGGTAAATACAGGCGGCGCCCGTAAAGCGTTTCAACATAACCCAGGTCGGCTGCTTTTTGTCGCGTTGACTCCATATAGGTTTCTACACCCGGATAACGTGCAAAATAAGTATTGATGTAATCTTGCGCCGTATTGCGATCAGTGTCGATTTGCTTTGCGAGGCCAAATGCAGACATGCCATAAATCAGACCGAAGTTAATGGCTTTAGCATTACGACGTTGATTCGAAGTCACTTCTTCCAATGGCACATCAAATACTTCAGCGGCTGTTGCCGAGTGGACATCTAGTCCTTCTTCAAAGGCTTTCAACAGACCTTTATCTTGCGACAAATGAGCCATGATACGAAGTTCGATCTGTGAATAGTCAGCGGCTAAAATTTTGTGCCCCTTCGGCGCAATAAATGCAGTGCGAATACTGCGACCTTCTTCAGTCTTGATGGGTATGTTTTGCAGATTAGGATCAGTGGACGAAAGTCGCCCAGTCGCAGCTACAGCCTGATGATAAGACGTATGAACACGACCGGTTTTGTCATTAATCATTTGCGGCAACTTATCGGTGTAAGTTGACTTTAATTTGCTTAAACTTCTATGCTCTAAAATTAATTTTGGTAAGGGGTAGTCAAGCGCCAATTCCTGTAAAACTTCTTCGGCTGTTGATGGTTGACCTTTAGGAGTTTTCTTTAGAATTGGCAAACCTAACTCTTCATAGAAAATAGACTGCAATTGCTTTGGTGAACCCAAATTAAATTCTTTAC
Source organism: Kangiella aquimarina DSM 16071 (assembly GCF_000374105.1). Lineage (GTDB taxonomy): Bacteria > Pseudomonadota > Gammaproteobacteria > Enterobacterales > Kangiellaceae > Kangiella > Kangiella aquimarina. Next base: position 501,421 of record NZ_KB893650.1, on the reverse strand, counting down.
CTGCAATTTCAAAAGCTTCTTTCTCAAGCTCTTTTAAACGCTTTTCAAAAAGATGACTCTTCTCTAGCAGAAGTTTCCCATCAACTAAAACACCATTGCGCTCAACTTTAGATAATACTCGCAACAAAGGCATTTCAATGTGTTCAAAAACTTGAGTAGGCCCCTCACTTTCTTTCAGTTCTGGCCATAACTTTTGATGTAGACGCATCGTTATATCTGCGTCTTCCGCTGCATAAGGAGCGGCCTGTTCAATTTCAATCTGATCGAATGTGAGTTGATTCTTTCCTTTGCCCGCGATTTCCTCGAACTTAATATTCACATGATTTAAATGGTGAAGCGCGAGCGTATCCATGTCATGCCGACTGGCGACACTATTCAAACAATATGACTCAAGCATGGTATCAAACTCGATACCACCTAGTTCAATTCCATAGTTAGCCAATACGCTCATATCGTACTTCAAATTCTGACCGACCTTTTTATGCTTTTCAGATTCAAGCAATGGCCTTAATTTTTCTAAAACTTCACCCCTATCTAACTGCTTAGGGGCGCCCATGTACGAATGAGCGACCGGCAGGTAAGCGGCCTCACCATTATCAAGACCAAACGACATGCCAACCAACTCCGCTTCGATATAATTTAGGCTGGTCGTTTCGGTATCAAAAGAAAACAGTTCTGCTTCTTTTAGTTTTTGTATCCACTTGTCTAAATCTTGCTGCTCTAAAATCGTTTCATATTTAGAACGATCGACCAAAGCTACACCTGATTCACTTTCACCATCCTGACTTGATTCATCACCCTCACCGAGTTCTTTCAATACCTCAGTTAGCCAGCGCTTAAATTCCATCTCGCCATAGAGCTTCTTTAACTCTTTGTGATCCGGATTGCCAATATTTAACTCACCGGGCTTATATTCAAGTTCGCAATCCAGCTTAATCGTTGCTAATTCATAGGAAAGCGGTAAACGATCAATCGCCTCACGAAGATTTTCACCAATCTTGCCGCCTATCTCATCTGCATGGTCAATAACCCCCTGCAGGCTATCGTATTGCTCCAACCATTTTACAGCTGTCTTCGGTCCGCACTTATCAACGCCTGGTATGTTATCAACCTTATCCCCGACCAAAGCCAGATAATCGATTATCTGCTCTGGTTTTACGCCAAACTTCTCAACAACCCGTTCCCTATCGGTAATTGGATTATTTTTATCCATGGTGTTAATCAGCGTGACATGCTCGCTAACCAATTGCGCCATGTCTTTATCGCCAGTCGAAATTAATGTCTCACGCCCCTCATTGCAGGCCTGTTTTGCCAATGTACCAATAACGTCATCCGCCTCAACTCCCTCAATCACTAACAAAGGCAACCCCATTGCTTTCACAATCTCATGAATTGGCTCAATCTGTTGACGCAAATCCTCCGGCATCGGTGGACGGTTGGCTTTGTATTCTGGGTAAAGATCATTGCGGAAGGTCTTGCCCTTGGCATCAAACACCACCGCCATATGCTCTGGCTCAAACTCTTTTATCAGACTCTTCAGCATATTGATGACACCAAACACAGCACCGGTCATCATCCCTTTGGAGTTAGTCATTCGCTGTAATTGAGGTACATGATAGGCACGGAATAAATATGAGGATCCGTCTACAAGAATAAATGGAGGCTTTTTTTCTGACATTATGAATTAGCGATATTGGTTAGATACAACTAGTGTAGCAAAAAACGTTACCTTCTCGCAGTCAGTTTGTTTCAAGAGGTCTAAAGATTCATCTTTAGAAACATTATCCAATATGGTAGGTGTGTTTCTTAGACATTGAGAATGCTTTCTTCTCATCATAATACGCAGCTTCATTGATGAAGCTTATGGTGCAGTCTTCGCCATCATAGAATTCGTCTTCACCATTAAACAGATGAAAAATTGGCTCGCCTGATTTGAGAGTCTGGAAATCTCGGTCTTGAATATTCTTATGCACCATGCCACAGATATTACCAAGTGGATCGGTCGGTAGATGCATGACACCAAAGTATTCATAGATATCTATCGATTCTGAAGGTTGCGGTAAGCTGTGCTGGTTATAGTGTTCTATAAACTCTGCGATTAGCTGCACCGCCTGCTCGGTTTTTTCAAAAACCTCATGCTTCAATTGGCCTTGTGGTACAGGGCCAACTTCTACTAATACATGTCTATCGGCAACGGTCATTAAGAAATGATGATCTTGTTGTTTTTCAAGCGTCACAGTTACATCGTCCATTCGTTGTTGAACATAATCTACCAACATCAAATGGAAAGTATCGGTTTGAGTTAATACCAGGTTGACGCCCATTGGGGCAGTTGATGTGTGCAGATCAATGATCATGTCGACGCGGGCATCGCCTTTTGGCCCCAGTTGGTCATTGATTTCTTTAGCACGGGCATTTTCATAACCTGATAATAAAGGGTCTTTCAGGTCGGATTGTTTAAAGCTGCGATTGAGATCGCGGTCGAGGTAACGACGGTTATGTTTAAAGGCTTCGGGATTGGCTAGCAGATATTCCAGCTCGAAGGTTTTAGGTTTTAATAGATGGGGATATTCATGGTACTTTTCCAACAAGTAAACACCCGTGTATTCATTGCCATGAGTTCCACCGACAACTACTGCCTTATTTACCATTTCTCTTGCTTCTTCCCTAGACACAACCGTTACCTCGCCCGTTGTTTACGCCATTCCCACGGCTCAATGCGCTGGCTTTCCGGCAGCGCCCAAATGCCTTTTTTTGCATCCCTGGCAGTTTCCTCTAGCAGTTCCATTTTTTTGCTTTTACTGTAGCGCCACCGCCATGCCATTCCCTCAGCAATCATGATTTCGTTAACAGATTGCCCATCCACCATGATATCGACCAACAGGCGACCATATTTATCGCGTTTATCGCCAATCAATTTAATGGGTTTATCCATAACCATTTCTTTCAAATAATCTCTCGAGTTTGACGCAAACGGCTGTTCTCTTTCCGGTGCGTCAATATCCTTAAGTCGAATGGTGAAACTATTACCCTTATCGCAGCAGACGATCATGCTGTCTCCATCCTGCACGAACTTGACCCGGTACTCTGATTCTGCCGGCTCGCAGCCAGACAACAGAAACACCAACACAAAACATTGCAATTGTCTTATCATGCCTACCCCACTTTATCATCAATGCGTTTGATTAGCTTAATGGCTTACCCAGCTTTGCTTTTGTTTTTGGTTTTGGCAAAGTGGCAATCGACGAAATCAATAAGCCAGTAACTAATGATATACCTATAATAATCATATTAAAGGCAGTATCCAATCCACCAATAATATCGTGCTCTAGTAACGCTGTCAGGCTTTTGAAGCCAATACTGCCGGGAACCAGAATAATGAAGCCAGGCATCATAATTGTTGCCGTCGGAACCTGCTTGATGCGATAGGCGAGGTTTGCAAACAACCCTACAGATAAGGCTCCCACAAATGCACCGCTTGCTGGGTCCATTAATTTTACCCCCCAGCGTGAGACAAAGTAGGCGATGCAGACCGCTGCAATAATCCATGGGAAATGGCTCCAACGGGCCTGAAATAAAACCACAAATGAAAATGACGTAGCCAGAATGGCAATCCAGATGGACCAGGTTGGAAGCAATACCAAGTTTGTTGCAAGCTCAGTAGGAAATAGAAAATTACCCAGCTGACTACCAATTGCCACCCCAAAAGTCATCTGGATAAATATCACGCCAGCACCCAACAGTCGCGCGGTACCCGATACCAGATTCTGGGTTGCCAACTCAGCCATGGCTATGGTCAGCATCATCCCAGGGACCAGAATTATAATACCCGCAACAATCGGTATATAGGTGGATCCCAGGCCCAGCCATTTATTAAATCCAACTGAAATTATCGAAGCCATAAAGGCACAGAGGGCTGGCATCAGGTTGGCCACGGTTTCTGAGCGAGAGCCTGCTAAATTGACCAGCAAACCTACTGACAGGCCAATTACTGCTCCTGTAATTACCTCAAGGAATCCACCATTGAATATCCTTGCGATTGATGCCGAAACAAGCATAAAGCAAAGGATGGTCCAGTAGCGATTATGGACTGGTTTAGAGCGGGTGATTTCATTTAATTTATTTGCCCCCTCAACCGTACTCATTTCTTCATTTATGACGGCATACGCGACTTCCATGGTTCGACTCAACTTGTCGACATCCACTTCACCTGCATTCGAGCGGATCACATAAGTCTGCGGTTTGTCTTCTTCCAGCATGAAGGTCAGGGTAATACTGGTCGGCACCGCTATACATTGCAGACCATAGCCAAGTTGTTCCGCTACATTGGTCAGTAGGCGCTCAAGTTCATAACTGGGCACACCGTAAGTATGCAAGGCTTTAACCAGTCGCAACATAAAGCCCACAGGCTCGTGGCGGTTTGGAAAATGAGGCACCATATCGAGTCTGCGCTCGGATATTGACTCAGGAATTTGCTCGGTTAGCTTTTCACTCATCGTTCTGGCTAAATGGTTACTGGAATCTACCAATGCTACCTGTTTTTGTTCACTATTTGTAACATTAATCGGTTATTCTTGTATTGCCTATCGGTAATAAGGTAATTAGGATATTAGACCTCTGTAATAGGAGTCACAAACCATGAGCAAATCCATAAAACACATACTACTGATTGTCGCCCTGCTTGGCATGGCGCTGGTAGGTGTTGCTCATGCTAAAGCTCCCGATCATGAGACCAGCGATTGTGCTATCTGCCTATACCAGCCTTTTAAAGACTATCATAGCAGTTCGCCAACTCTTTTCGTTGCGTCTCCTTCTATGATTGCGGAGCAATCCATAGCCTGGCCAACACCTGTTATTGAGTCCTGTCCACGAACGGGTTATTTTGGCCGCGCCCCACCAGTTTCAGCTTAATTTCTCCAGTTTTATTCTTTTATTTGTGTATTAACCGAATAGACACAGGTCTATTCTATGAGGAATCTTAAGCATGAAATATTCTGCTATTGCATTATTACTATCCGCAGCATTAAGCCAGCAGGCCTTGGCAGCTGACAACCAAACTTTTTCTGGCACCCTTCAGGACAGCGAGGGTAAGCCTCTTGCCAATGTTGAAATCTTTATCTCTTCTGAAAATCAATCGGTCACCACCGATGAAAATGGCCGCTTTGAGTTCACAGGTCTTGAAACCGGTCGTTATGTTCTGGATATCAAAGGTGGCAAACAAGGTCACGTTAATAAAGCGGTCCAGCACACTGGCGAAAGTCTGACAGTTACAGTCGATTTTTCCGACACTCAAACTTTAGTGATCACTGGTAATCCGCTTGAGCACACTATTCTTGAGATGGCCGCCCCAGCAGTTATCGTCAGCGGTGACGAACTGACCCAGAAGCGCGGCTCCAATATTGGCGAAACATTGGCTGAAGTACCTGGTGTCAATCTATCCAGTTTTGGCGCTGGCGCTGGGCGTCCGGTTATTCGAGGACAACAAGGTAATCGTGTCACGATACTGAGCAATAACAGCTCAACGCAGGATGCCTCTAACGCCAGTCCTGATCACTGGATCGCAGCGGAACCATTACTGGCAAAACGTGTTGAAATTTTAAAAGGGCCTGCAACCCTACTATATGGCGGCGGTGCTGTAGGTGGCGCGGTCAATGTAGTTGATAATCGTATCCCCACCGAACTACCTGACGGCATTGAAGGCGGTGTGGAAGTACGCATGGGCGACTCGGCCACTGGCGAGCGCAGTACGGTGGGTACTTTTTCTACCGCTAATGGCGGTCTTGCCTTCAACATTGATGCCTTCAAATCGGAAACTGATGAAATTGAAATTCCAGGATTTGCTGAGTCCTACTACTTGCGCGAACAAGAAGAAGCAGAAGGCGAAGCAGGCCACGACGAGGCTGCTTCCGGCATTCTTGAAAATAGCGATACTGACAGCAAAGGCGGCAGTGTTGGCTTCTCCTACATTTCCGATGCGGGTTACTGGGGCATGTCTTATTCCGATTATGAGCGTAATTATGGTTTACCGGGCCACGCTGAGCATCATGATGAAGGGGCAGTTGTTGAACCTGAACCTACTGAAGAAGCAGTTCGTCTCGACCTTCGTCAGCAACGCTGGGATATGAAGGGTCGCTGGAATGATCCCTTTGATGGTTTCCGTAGTTTAAGCGTGCAATTTGCCAGCACCGATTATAAGCATCAGGAAATTGAAGGTGCAGAAATTGGTACCACTTTCCTGAATGATGCGCAGGAAACTCGACTGGAGCTGGTTCATGATTCCTGGAATGGCTGGCAAGGTGCTTTTGGTTTGCAGTATTCGGACAGCGATTTTGTAACCATTGGTGATGAAGCCTATATTCCTGCATCCAATACAGAGAAGTTAGGACTCTTCTGGCTGGAAGAGTATGAAGTTGGCCATTGGCACACTGAGCTAGGCGCACGTTACGACAAGCAGACCATCACTACCGATATGTTTGGTCAGCGTGATGATAATGCATTCAGTGTTGCAGTTGGTTCCTTATGGCATCTTGATGAGCACTGGACACTGCCAATCAATATCACCCGTGCGCAACGTCTGGCGGCGGTTGAAGAACTCTATTCCAATGCCGGTAATACAGAAGCAACCTATGTTCCTCATCTTGCAACTGCCAGTATTGAAGTGGGTAATCCTGACTTAGGCAAAGAAACCGCCAACAACATCGATATTGGTATTCGTTATAATTCAGACTCAGTGAGTGCATCGGTTGCGATTTTCCATAACCGTATCAATGACTTTATTTATCTTGCTCATGAGGAACACGAACCGGCGCCTGGTGAAGTCCACGCCCATGACGAGCTGCCAGTATTTGTCTATAGTCAGGCTGATGCTGTATTTGAGGGTGCTGAAGCAGAGATTGACTGGCGTTTTGCCAGCGATGGATTGGCTGTCTGGAGAGCGGGGCTATTTGGAGACTATACCAACGCTGAACTGAAAAGTGGCCCCTATTTACCACGTACGCCAGCCAAACGTTTAGGCGGTTCCATTGGGTTTGATTACGATATGTTCACCAGTAACCTGTCGGCGACCAAAGTATTCGATCAGGATCATCTGGCAGAAGATGAGCTACCAACTGATGGCTATACTCTGGTTAACCTTGATCTGGGATACAACGTGTTCTTTGATGAGTCAGAATTGTTCCTGTTTTTACGTGGGCAAAACCTGACCGATGCAGAAATCCGAGATCATTCGTCATTCCTGAAAGACAGAGCGCCACGTGCAGGCCGCTCACTTCTTGCAGGATTCCGCTGGACCTTTTAATTCTTGAGCAGTAGCAAGCAACGGTTATTCCTGTTGCTTGCCATTTCATATTATTGATACAACTCTCTTCTTTCTCGCACTAGCGATTTTATGGCTTATTACCTATACTCTTTGAACTGATTGTTTTTTAATCAGGCTGATAATCAAGGAGGGAACTATGACGATTCGTCATTTCAAGGTTATTTTTGTCTTACTGTTAGCACTCATGTGCCTAATCTACGCTTTTCAAAATATCGCCAACATCGATGCCTGCTATCAAGCCATTGCCTATGTGCTTTCCATGCAGGAACACGCTGTTTACCCAGACTCCTTTATGCCAAGCATTGAGAGCAGCTTTTTGGTCTGGTTCGTGGTCATTCTGATCATTACAACCGAAATCATCGCTGGCCTGGTGCTATTAAAAGGCGCTTGGGACCTATGGACATCTCGACTGGCGGAAGCCATGGCGTTTAATCATGCCAAGAAATATGCGCTTATCGGTGCTGGCATCGGAATTATTGTCTGGTTTGGTTATTTCGCCGTATTTGGCGGTGCGCTGATGCAGATGTGGCAAACTCAGGCCGGCTCGATGTCGCTGACTGGTGCCTTTCAGTATTTTGCCAGTTGCGTTTTCATCTGGTTAATTGTAAATAGTAACGACGTTTAGATTTAAAGCCTCTATCGAGGCTTTCTTTTAATTTAATGAGTACCCCAAGGAAACAACAATAATGCCCAAGGATACGATGAAACTGCCCATCACCATTGTGCCAGCCAAAGGCGGCTACTGCGCCCCTATTCAAATTGGTTGCAATCAGGAAGTCGCCCATCTTTTACTGGATACAGGCAGCAGTACCATTGCCGTAGAAACCAAAGCTTATAACCACGCCAATGACTATTATCTTAAGCCAACGCCGCTGGCGCAGGCGCTCACTTATGGTGCCGGTGGTTGGGCAGGCCCAATCGTTAAAACTCACTTGTCGCTTGAACATGACAATAAACGTATGCTCCTCAAGGACACTCATATTGCGGTAATTAAGACCGAACAACAGGATAATTTTTATGGGGCTGATGGCATTCTCGGGCTTGGCTATCGCGAACTTAATCGCGCCCATGACCTGACAGACTATTTCACAGAGAGAAATCACGAGCCGGCACACACCTATCCCTGGCCGTTTGAGGTTGAATCTAGTAAACAGGGTATCCGTCAATTTCGTAAGCAGTTAAAACAATACCCGGGACTTTATCCCAAAGCATTCTTCACCCAGCTCGAAGAACAAAAAATCAGTAAAAATAAATTTGCCCTGTATACCAAGCGTTCCATCGTGCATGTTGCCGATCCGACTTATACCGATGAACATCTACATGCCGACCCATTAAATCAGGGGCTGCTGATTCTGGGTGCCGGGGAAGTTCATCGCGAACTCTACCATGGCAACCTCGAAACGATTGATGTGGTGCACGACAGTTATTACAACACCAAGTTAATTTCGATGCAGGTTGGTAATGGCCGTGAAATTGCCGCACCACCAATTCAAAACAATTATCGCAGCAAGGGCCGCTCCAACAGCATCATTGACTGTGGCTCCAGTTTCTTAGTATTACAGCGTTATCTTTACCAGGAACTAATGGATGACCTGATAGACCTGGATGTCAGCTTCATTCGTCATATTGAGCGATTCCAGAATGCCAATCAGGCTGGCAAAGGCTACTTCCCGACTGATCTGGACTTAGCTCAATGGCCTGACATTCACTTTTATTTCCTTAGCCCCTATGGCGAGAAAATCCGAATGAGCTGTACCCCTGATAATTATTGGCAGATTAATGCACTGGAACATGGCCGAGCTTATTTCATGATCATGGATCAATTAAAAAACTGGCCTGATATGTCGATTATGGGTTTGCCACTAATGAGCGACTATTACTGCGTGTTCGATCGGGAATACGATGCCAATGGCGTCATAAAAGTTGCCAAGGTGAAACTGTAATCACCTCGGCAACTGTGTTCTAAAATGGAAAAAACATCGGTATGACAGCGGTTGCCAGAATCGCAAAAATGATATTCAGTGGAATACCAATCTTGAGGAAGTCTCTAAACTTATAGCCACCGGCACCATAAACGAATGTATTGGTCTGATAACCAATTGGCGTTGCAAAGCTGGCACTGGCAGCGAACATTACTGCCATGATAAAAGGTCTCGGATCGAGCCCCAATTGTTCAGCAAGTGCAATCACCAGCGGCCCAATTAATACCGCTACCGCATTATTACTGATCATTTCGGTCAGCAAAGAAGTTAATACATAAACTGCAAACAGCAAACCAATGGGGCCAATATTTTCGGTAATTCCAACAACTCCTGAAACCAATATCTCAGCTGCGCCTGTTTTTTCCATGCCCAGACTCAGTCCCAGCATACCGAATATCAGAAACAGAATACGCCAGTCAATCGCATCAAATGCTTCATCAGGATCGACACAGCGCGTGATCATTACAATAGTAGCGCCAATAATGGCTAATCCTGCAATCGGCAACACATTCATCGCTGCCAGCACCATAATGCCAAGAATGGTAATGAAAGCGATGGGGGCTTTGCTACGACGAATGGGTCTATCTTGTGGTTCGGTTAAATTAATGATGTTACCGTCTTCCAGCAACCGCTTAATTCCGTCAACCGGACCTTCTAACAATAGGGTATCGCCAAACTTTAATTTAATATTCTCAAAATTTTCATTCAGATTTTCATCATCACGATGAATAGCGATTACATAAACGCCATATTTACGTGCTAAACCTAAGTCCATCAACCGACGTCCCATAAGGCTGGATTTTTGATTGATACTGGCTTCCATCAACAATGATTCACTGGCAGTAACTGGCTCAAAACCTTGTGGTAACGTTGAACTGAACTCGACTTGCCCATCTTCTTTTAAACTTAACAGCTCGCTGGCATCGGTTTTTAAAATAAAGCGGTCGCCTGCCTTAACCGTCAGCTCTCTCATCCTGCGCCTTACCGAAACATTACGTCGAATCATGTCGATAACGCTGGCCCCTTCTACCGGCAATGAGAAGTCTTTTACCTGTTTTCCTATATGGTCTGACTCAGCCGGTATGAGTATTTCGGCGATAAATTTTCTCTCAGGTTGGCTGCCAACAATATCTGCCAGTGAATAGCGATCAGGTAACAAAAATCGGCTGAGGATCATCATGTAAGTAAAACCGACCACTACAAAAAACAGTGCCGGTAAGGTCATTTCAAACATACCAATCACTGGCTGACCATGGTCAGTTGCCACAGTACTCATCAAGATATTGGTTGAAGTTCCAACCAGCGTTAAGGTGCCACCAAAAATTGAAGCGAAGGATAGAGGGATAAGCAGTTTTGAAGGGGGCATGTTAATACTGGCTGCCAATGAAATGACCACCGGCGTCAGCATGATAACAATTGGCGTGTTATTCATGAATGCTGATGAAATCATGCTGAAAAACATGATCACCAATAATGAACGAAGATAGGAACCTTTGGCACTGCGCTTGAGGATATTACTAATAATTTGTAGCACGCCAGTCCGCTCCAGAGCGGCACTGATGATAAACATCATGGCAATTGTCATTGGCGCGCTGCTACTGAATACTGATAGAAACTCGCCGGTATCCAGAATGCCTACCACCATCAATATTGCTGATGATGCCAGGGCTATTACTTCTGGAGGGTATTTCTCCCAGATGAAAGCGATAAAAACCGCTAATACCAGTCCAAAAATGAAAATGACTTCAAAAGTCATACAAGCTCCGTTTGCACCAAGAATAAATCAATGTACCAGCCAATTTATCATACATCAGGCTATCGCCAATACGATTATCCTGGCCCTTTACGCTCTAAAACTTACTGATTTTCCATTAACTTAGCTGCTGACTTGCGGTCGCGTCTCTTCTGATTTTGCTGGCGAACTACGCCAATGGTATAGATGATCAAACCTGCCCAGATCAGGCCAAAGGTAATCAACAGATCGACATTGAAGGTTTCCTTGAAGGCAAATACTGCTAACAGGAAGGTCAAGCTTGGAGCCAGATACTGCATAAAGCCGATGGTATTAAGTGGTAGCAAGCGCGCTCCGGCTGAGAACAATGCTAGAGGTACCGTGGTGATTACACCACCTGCTAACAATAACCAATCGATAGAAGCCGAGGTATGCAGGAAAGCGCCGGTGCCTGTGTACCATAGATAGATGATGTAACCTGCCGTGAATGGCAAAACGATTAGCGTTTCAACCAGCAAACCCTGTAAAGGCCCAATATTGACCTGCTTACGCAGCAACCCATAGACACCAAATGAAAAAGCCAGCCACAGGGATATCCAGGGCAAGCTTCCTAACGAAAATATACGATAAAGTACGCCTAACGTCGCCAAAAGTAGTGCTATCTTGCTCCAAGTTGTCAACTTCTCTTTTAAAAAGAGAATGCCCAGAGCAACGCTGAATAAAGGATTGATAAAGTAGCCCAAACTGGTTTCAAGCACCCGCTCATTGGTCACCGCCCAGGTAAATGCCAGCCAGTTACCTGAAATTAATACTGAGGTGGCGATCAGAATCCCAATGGTTTTTTTATCTTGCAGGATATTCTTCGGAAAAGGCCGCTTAATGGCCCACATAATGATCAGTACCACCGGCACTGACCAGGCCACCCTATGAGCAAGTATTTCTAGGGCAGAAACCCCTTCAAGAGCCTTAAAGTATATAGGCGCCAGTCCCCAGATGACAAAAGCTAGAATGCCATAAATGTATCCTGCACGATTAACGTTCTGCATGATGATTCTCTAATCAATTATTGGTTTTGTATGGGGCTAACCCACCATGTAAGTGCCGGTTGCCACAGCGATTAATGAGCCTTCGTTATTTTCCAGCTCCATTCGCACTACCGCCACCTTTCGACCAGCCCTCAAAAGCTGAGCTTTAGCAAAAAACTGCTCTCCGCGACCTGGCCGCAGATAATCAACACGAATATCAATGGTGCTCAGTTTGGCCAGTTTAGTTTTCAGTTGAGGTAAATGAGTAGCAGGATTATCGTTAAGAATACCAACCGCAGCCATGGTACCACCAACCATATCCAAAGCAGAGGAAATTACTCCTCCATGCAATATTCCATGATAGTAATTGCCCACTAACTCAGGCTTCATATCGAACTTGATGATACATTCCTGTTCACTGACACTATCGTATTCGAGCCCTATATGGCGATTGAAAGGAATCTTATTGACCAACGCTTCACCAAGCATTTTGAGCGCTGTTTGCTTTAGAAAACCCATATTCTCCCCAACCAAAGCTTTTGCGCTAGTTTGCCTGATCTGACGGCAAAAACCTATGCCTAATTCAAAGCCCTTCGATCCCTGTTTAATCTGGTTATTTTTTGCCCTTGATAGTTGATGACTATTTGATCGTTTGCCAATAACCGTTATAATCTGCGCCACATGAATGCCTGCATCTCGACTATAGAGCACAGGCAACAGGCATATACAGAGAGAGACGTCATGACTAACTTGAAAAACGCACTTGTTTTTATCACCAGTTTCACTATCGCGGGTTTTGCTGGTATCGCCACCGCAAAGCACATGAGTGATCATAATGTTAACGAACGCTTGAAGCCTGTTCATAGCGTTTATGTTGAAGGTGACGATGTACCACAAGTAGCTAACGCTGCTCCAGCTGCAGCTGGCGGTGCTTCAGCAACACGCACTCCAGATCAGATATACAACACATACTGCATGGCCTGTCATACTACTGGTGCTGCAGGCGCTCCTAAAATTGGTGATGCTGCTGAGTGGGCTAACCGTACCGCAAAGGGTATCGATACCGTTCACGCCAACGCCATCAATGGTATTAACGCAATGCCAGCCAAAGGTACCTGTGCTGATTGTTCTGATGAAGAAATCATCGCTACTGTCGATTACATGATCGAACAAAGCCAGTAATCATTACATCAAGCCGATCCCTCGCGATCGGCTTTTTTGTGCCTGTCATTTACGAACACTTCTGTAACACTGCCATGAAACCGACTCTTTTAACTATCTCAGCCACAGCATTATTACTGCTATCTGCCTGCACTCCAGAACCACAGGAACGTACTGGTGAAAGCATTTATTACCAATCCTGTTTCAGTTGCCATGAACGTGGCCACGGCGGAGCCCCGATCCGTGGCAATATGGAGCAATGGCAATCACGCCTGGACAAAGGCGAGGAAGCTATGATGACTAGTATGGTTGAAGGCTATAAGGGTATGCCACCCAAAGGTGCCTGCTTCGATTGTAGTGAAGCCGACCTGCAAATGGCCTTGGACTTTATGTTATTGCCCAAGGAATAGCGTTACCATGTATGCATGGTAATCCCTTTAACTATCTATGCCCCTGACCGACCAACAACTTGAACAGATTAAGCAGACCGCGGTTAGGTTGGCAAAAGAGCATGGGTTTCAGGATCTAAGAGTTTCCGACACTGATACCGGCGGTTACTTTGAGCGCTTCAAGCAGTGGGTGGATGACGGCTATCATGGCTGCATGTCCTTTCTTGAACGTAATCAGGAGCTGCGCCAAAACCCCGCCGAGCTACATCCCAACACCTGCCGTGTTTTATCTTTACGTTTTGACTATCTGAATAACAACGCCAGCTTTACTACGCCACTCAAAGATAAATCCCTGGCCAATATCTCTCGCTATGCTTTAGGTCGCGACTATCATAAGTTGATGCGTAAACGGTTGCAGCGGGTCATCGAGGATTTAAGGTCCACTCTGGAAAAAGATTGTGATATTGATTATCGGGTGTTAGTTGATAGTGCTCCAGTGCTGGAAACAGCTTTCGCTGAAAAGTCAGGACTTGGTTGGAAGGGTAAGCATACGTTGATACTCAATAAAGATGCAGGCTCCTGGTTTTTCCTTGGTGAAATCTTTATTAATTTACCATTGTCCATTGATGAGCCGGTCGAGGATCTGTGCGGCAGTTGCTCATCCTGTATCAATCTGTGCCCAACGGATGCGATTATTGATGATAAAAAAATCGATGCAAGGCGCTGTATTTCATATCTGACCATTGAGAATCAGGAAGCCATTCCAATCGAATTACGACCTTTAATGGGCAACCGAATTTATGGCTGCGATGACTGCCAACTGGCATGCCCCTACAACCGATTTGCTAATCATACCAATATTGAGGATTTTTCAGCTCGACATGATCTCCACAAAGTATCGCTGGCAACGCTATGGAGTTGGGATGAGCCAACCTTCCTAAACAATTTCCAGGGTAGTCCTATTCGACGCATCGGTTATCAGAACTGGCTCAGAAATCTGGCAGTTGCTATTGGTAACTCAAATCAGCATGAAATGATTGAGCCGCTGAAGGCTAAATACGAAGAGGCCAACGAAATGGTTCGAGAACATATTGATTGGGCAGTTCAACAGCTTACTAACCCAGAAAATATCGATAGAACCGCCACTGATAAAAAAACACAAAAGTTAATTCATTGTGTGACGGTCATGTTACCTGATGATGCTTAATTAAGATTCTTCAATCGGCTCACCCACCAGAATCAGGATTTCTTTTTCCTCTCCATCCTTGGTTTGGATAGTTAATCTTAGCTCTTCTCCAGGCGCTCTTTTCATTAACTCCTGTGCCTCATCAGTATCACAGCCTGGGATCTGGCAGTCTTCAATTGCCAACACCTTGTCACCTGCTTTTAGACCCGCCTTTTCAGCGGGAGAATCCGCAAAGACTTCTTCTATTTCAAAAGACGAAATTTCTGGAGAGAAAAAGCCATCTACACCAACTTTTCCTGAAAATCCAATTGAGCCCTTTTCTTTTGCAAATCCCGTGCAAGCGGCACACAAAATTAATCCAACCAGTATTTTATTCATTCACTAACTTCCTTCTGCTTTTTTATTTGAATTTTACTAGACTCGATAAAAGCGAATTAATTCCATTAAATCAGTCGGTTTATTCTCCATACAGAACCCAGTTTCTGGCGTGTGTAAATTCATCATACGAAAAGTGCCGAATTTGAGCACTAACAAAATGATTGCCTATCGCCTCCGCAAATGACCCTACTGGAGAGTCAGTAACAAAGCCAATGCGCTGTACGCTTTTATGGTGTTCACGAACAAAACGTAGATGAGAGACTAGCGCGGCAAATGAAGCCCAGCCAGGAAATGAACGTGTTTGAATGATTAGCCCTTTGAGTGAACCATTCTTTTCAATCACCGGATCAATTAACTGTGCCGCCAACCGAAAATCATTATCCGTTAAAGCACCATCCGGCTCTAAAATCACTAAAGCATGATCAGCATCGACTTTTACATTCAGCATATCCTTACTCTCCTTGCTTATGTTTTACACCATATTAATCGGAATCGGTCACTAAGTGAATGATATTGGCAGGACTAGATATCCAAAAGCCTTTGAAACCCTCAGGCAAGATTTCAATATCATCACAACGCACGACGTTATTTTGCTGTAAATACTGAGCAGCCTCCTCCACATCATCCGTAGTAACTTCTAACCATATTTCAGTTTGGCTGAGAGTCGCAACCCGATCAATCCACAACACCTTATCGCCAAACTTAAAACGAATGGTATTGTTCTCCTCATCATTGTCCAAAGGAATCAACTCAAACCCCAACACATCACGATAAAACGCCACCGTCGTATCGTACTCATGCGCTGGAACCTTCATCGCAATATTATGGCCCGGTTCGAAGCGTGATCTCATAAACCCTCCTTGACCCTATTAGTTATTACAGAATGATATGCAATAGCACCGCCAGTTAACACGCTGCAGCGATTATGAACTCAGTTCCATTGCTGTCTTAATTATACCTATAACTGAATTTCCTATCTGCTAGCCGAGTAATTCGACCGAAGAAAGTGCTGTTTATGGCTGGATAATCGATACTTGTATTACAAGATTAATGATAATAAAGTCTTACGAATATACTACAAATAATTAATAACAGAGTGTTCTATGGCAGATTCACCAAAACGAACGACATTCATTCTTGATTTTTGGGCCTTTATTTTCAAAGCCATAGGTAAAATATCACTTTTCAACTTTGTCAGGTTTTTATTTCCAGGCGCCAGAACTGGTCTTTTTTCAGAAGCCTGGGCTCTTGGACATCTGCTGCTATCTTTCTTATCTGTACCCGCCGTTTTATTCATCAATAACTACTATGTAGGTTTATTTATTGCAGCATATGCCTTACTACGGGTCTTCGAGGTTGTTGTATATCAGACCAATGTGTTGCTCTTTGATGAATACAGAGCCAAAAAAGCAGGTAAAGAATATGCTTTGCATGGCTATCGTCGGATTGTAGTACTTTTGATTCAAAACTATTTTGAAATTATTTTTTGGTTTGCAGCCCAGTATGTAGTATTCAATAGTTTATTTTTGTTCGCAGTCGAAGGATCGAACGAAAGCGTTTTCGGAGCTATTTATACCAGCTTTGTCGTAATGACCAGTTTTGGTTATTACAATGTCACACCACTTGGAGTCTTGGCTTATTCCCTCGTTATCGGACAAGCGATGATTGGCCTTTTCATGACTTTATTAAGTCTAGCAAGGTTTATAGGATTAATCCCAACGCCTAAATCAAGAGACATCACAGAACAATGACTTAATCTTTAATTCAATAATCAACACGGACAGAGTTAATTATTCTTGTATTATATTTTTCTCTTTAAGTCATTTATTCTAATAACTAACTTACATTATAGCCCATGCATAAATTACGTATTTCACTGCTTTTAATTTGCTTGTTCGCACCATTTGCAGTTGCGACTAAAACCATTCTAAGCCCTTTGGACCAAGCATATGAAATTGCGCTACAGGATGAGCAAAAAGAGTTCGCCTACTACAACCTGTTATTAAATTCTGAACTCTATATACCCGTTCATAGCTTTGAAAAAGATAGTCTTACCCAAAAGGGAGGCACCTTTGATCCGCTGCTTATGAAAACTGACGGTGTTCTCGTTCTGATGGTTTTCGATTCCTTGGAACGATTAAGACAGTGGGGTAATGATGAACTTGCCTATGTTTCCATGAATGGCCGAACGCTTGTCGAAGCGGTAGGTTCAGACCTGCATTGGGCACTTAATGTTGGAACTGAGCATAGTAAAATTTTCGTTCCTGATGAGTTAGATTGGCTTGCCGAACTGGTTGCTGATTCTAAGATAACAGAGCAAGTGCTTAGCAAAGACACAACTGTGTTCATTCGACATCCAGAAGATGCCTCAACGGACCTAATCAATGCAATAACGAACACCTTTAAAGAGTTTCCCGAAGTACAATTGGCATACCTTGCTTCTGTATCCTATGAAACAGAATCCGCCAAACCCAATTTACTGCTAGCTATCGACTCGCATAATTTAAGCAGCTCACGAAAAGATGAGTTAAATACAGCTATCACACATGCAATCATTGCACTCAATGCGGGTAACAAGTACTTGGATCTCATCTATATCGGTGACACAGGTATAGGTCATACAATCAGTAAACGCGTAGAGCCTATCTACCAAGCGACGACTGCTGACAATCAGGCTCAATAATACGGAGGCAGGTTTATGGGTTATACTTTTTGGGTCAAACGATTTATTACCATTCTTATTGGTGCTTTTATTGCTATTTCAGGTGCCCAGTATTTAAAAAATAATGACCTAAGCTATGCTTTGTTTCAGGGTGCAATATGGGCTCCGATTACATCAATCATTTTTACCGTAAGCCGTTTTTATCAGGCCAGACGCGGTCAACACTGTGCACTGTGTAAAGACACCCCCGAAATGCAAGACACTGATAGTGATAAAAGTTTATAACACTACTTGCAATTAGCTTTCGCTTTCACCATAAACTGTTTAAGGGATTATAAAGATGAACTCTCTCGGAAAGGCTGAACCACCCGCTCAAAACATCTCCAAACCATCACCACTATACTTTTTATTAGATTTAGCGATCTATATTTCAGTCATGTTTTTAATAAGGGAAGTTTATTTTTCACAATTTAACTTCATCACTAATGGTCTTTTCTGGTCGATATCTACTCTACTGGTCGCTGTGGTTTTAGTACGTTTAAGAAACGTCAGTTGGAAAGAGATTGGATTATGCAAACCCAAAAACTATAAGCAGTCATTATATGCTACTGCTTTTATTTTAGGGTTTACAGTAATCTCTATCGTTTTTTTCCAAATAGTAAATGACCAGTTTGGCCTACAAATAGCGGCTGATACATCTGAGCAAAATGCAGCAGATAAATTTGGCAACTTGACTAGTAATTGGCTGCTCTTTTTATCTATTATTCCTTTTATATGGCTACAATCTGCATTAGAAGAAATCCTTGATCGAGGTTTTCTCATTAATTGGATAGAAAAAACCTTATCCAGCGTCTGGTTTGCCACAGTTATTGCGGTCATTTTTCAAGCCATGCTCTTTGGCTTTAGACACTCCTACGATCTTTCCGAGCGTTCTATCACCGTAGGATTGATAGGTTTAGCCATGGGTATAGGTTATGTGGCATTTGGTAGAAACTTATGGCCATTAATTTTTGCCCATTGCCTTCTCAATACCATGTCTATGTTAGAAAGGGTTTAAGTTCCGTATGTATCTCATGTTGCTTAAGTATCATTCGAACTCCTTAACCTATAACGTTTATTCTAAATCCTGCTTTTCCCAGCTCAGAGGACTATCCTCCTATCAAACCAGGCTCAAACATGGTACGTAACGAAGCAAATTCTTACTTTCCCCAAATGTACTTCCTATGGTCACGTGCTGAGCTAAGTCTTACCTTATAGGTATGTCACCCGCCTCCCAAGTATACGTTAATCTCCTTCATTTAACCTTTTCTTACAATTTACTGCGCCAATCTTTTGCCTAATAGCTATTGCCCCACTATATTGCTAGGTTGAGTCATTTTCATTAACTAACGAAAGAGTCTGGCAATGAAGAAATTATCTATCTTATCCAGCCTGTTGGTGCTGTCTTTGGGGACTGTGGCGAATTCAGCTACAGCGGCAGACGAGGACAAGGCTAAGTGGGATGTGAACAATCCTCCCGGCACTCCTATTTTTGCGGATATTCAGGTCAATGAAGGCACCTGGATGAATCTTGATGTTAGCCCTGATGGCAAGACGATTGCCTTTGATTTGTTGGGCGATATCTACACTATGCCGATGTCTGGCGGTAAGGCGACTAACATTACTAACAGCATGGCGTGGGATATGCAGCCGCGTTTCTCGCCTGATGGTAAGCAGCTAGCTTTCACCACTGACCAGGGTGGCGGTGACAATATCTGGGTCATGGATACCGATGGTTCCGACCAATATCAGGTCACTAAAGAAAGCTTTCGCTTGCTGAATAATCCTGTATGGAGTCCTGATGGCAACTATATTGCTGCGCGCAAACACTTTACCGGAACACGCTCTCTAGGTGCCGGTGAAATCTGGCTTTACCACAAATCAGGCGGTAGCGGCATTCAGTTGAACAAGCGTCCTAATGAGCAGAAAGATCTGGGTGAGCCAGCTTTTACCCCTGACGGTAAGTACGTTCTTTTCTCTCGCGATTCAACACCAGGTCGTTATTTCGAATACAGTAAAGATTCCAACAATCAGATTTATGAAGTTTTTGCGATTAATCGTGAGACAGGCGACATCGAAACCTGGATTGACGGCCCCGGCGGCGCAGTTCGTCCAACACCTTCGCCAGATGGTAAGTTTATTGCTTTCGTGCGTCGCATCCGTGCACAAAGCGCATTGTTCCTGAAAGATCGTGAGACAGGTGCTGAATACCCGATTTATGAAGGCCTTGAGCGCGATATGCAGGAGACCTGGGCTATTCATGGGGTTTACCCAAATTTTGCCTGGACGCCAGATAGCGATGAAATTGTCTTCTGGGCGCAGGGTAAACTTCACAAGATTGATATTGCCTCCAAAGAGGTTTCCAACATTCCTTTTGAAGTGACTGATCGCCGCGAGATGCGTCAGGCCGTGACTCAAAAGAATGCTGCTTATGAGTCCAAATTTAATGCCAAGATGCTGCGTTGGTTACAGGTTTCTCCTGATGGTGATCAAGCTATTTTCCAGGCATTGGGCAAGATTTATACCGTAAACCTACCAGATGGCAAACCTAAACGCTTAACTCGCCAGAATGATCATTTTGAGTTTTATCCGCATTATTCAGCGGATGGTAGCAAAATTGTCTACACCACCTGGGATGACGCAAAACTGGGTACGGTTCGCATCGTTTCTTCACGTGGCGGCAGCGGTAAAGTGGTTTCTCAGCAACCAGGCCATTACACCAATCCAAGTCTAAGTCCGGATGGTGAAACGGTTGTGGTACAAGCCATTTCTGGCGGTTACCTGACCAGTCCACTTTATTCTCAGGATACTGGCATCGTCGCCATTAACCTTGATGATGATAAACAATACGTGTTATCAAAAAGTGGTAGCAGCCCTTTCTTTGCCGGAAGCTCTGACCGTGTGTTCTTTTCTCAGGTAACACCTAACGGCGAAATTTACAGCACCAAGTTAGTTAGTACTGACCTAAGCGGTAACGCCAAGCAGGAACATTATGAAGGCAACTGGATTAGTGATTTTGCAGTATCTCCGGATCAGCAATGGCTCGCTTTCACGCAACGCTATCAAGTTTATGTAACACCATTCGTGCGTAGCGGTAATGCGATTAGTACAGGTCCATCTGCTCGCAACCTGCCGGTTCGTCAGTTCTCTAAATTTGCAGGCAGCAACCTGGCCTGGTCAGAAGACAGTGCATCGCTTTCATGGTCGTTAGGCCCAGATCTGTATCAGCAAGCTCTTAAAGAGCGCTTTGCGTTTTTAAATGCTGGTGCAGATGCAGAAGCCGAAGCTCCTGAAGCCAAAGCAACTCGCATTAACTTTACCGTTAATGCAGACAAGCCTGACACCTCATTAGCTTTGGTTGGTGCTAAAGTTATTACTATGGAAGGTAAAGAGATCATTGAAAACGGTGTCATTGTAGTTGAAAACAACCGTATCAAAGCAGTTGGTCAGCGTGGTGAAGTCACCATTCCTTCAGGCGCTAAGACCATTGATGTTTCTGGCAAAACCATTATCCCTGGATTAGTGGATGTACACTGGCATGGCCCTTACGCGAATGACCAGATCCAGCCACAAACGAACTGGAACGCAATGGCTTCATTGGCTTTTGGTGTCACCACGACTCACAATCCGTCTGCCAACACCGAAGCTGTTTTCTCTTCCAGCGAGATGCAAAAGGCAGGTGTGATTACGGCACCTCGCCTCTTCTCAACAGGGACCATTCTTTATGGTGCAGAGCAATACATTACGGCTGAAGTAAACAACCTGGATGATGCGATTGGCCACCTTGAACGCATGAAAGCTGCCGGAGCATTCTCTGTAAAAAGTTATAACCAGCCACGTCGTGATCAACGACAGCAGGTACTGGAAGCTGCCCGTCAGACTGGACTCATTGTGGTTCCTGAAGGCGGTTCATTGTTCATGCATAACATCTCGATGGTCATTGATGGTCATACGACCATTGAGCACTCAATTCCTGTCGAAAAAATCTATGACGATGTTAAGCAATTATGGAGCCAGAGTCAGACATCTTACGTGCCAACGCTTGGCGTAGCCTATGGTGGAATATGGGGTGAGCGTTACTGGTATGACAAAACCAAGGTTTTTGATCATCCTTTGCTGACCAAATTTGTTCCTCGTGAAATCCTTGATCCGGTGTCTCGTCGTCGCTACACAGCGCCTGATGAGGACTACAACCATATCAACAATGCTACGGTTACCGCACAATTGCGCGAACTTGGCGTTAAAGTGGGTATCGGTGCTCACGGTCAGCGCGAAGGTCTAGCTGCCCATTGGGAACTGTGGATGTTTGAGCAAGGTGGCATGACTCCGCATGAAGCCTTGGAGGCGGGTACTATGGATGGCGCTAAAATACTCGGTATGGATTCGGAGATTGGCTCTATCACTGAGGGCAAACTGGCAGATTTGGTTATCCTTGATGCTGATCCACTGGAAAACCTGAAGAACAGTGAAAAGGTCAATATGGTGATGCTGAATGGACGCCTATACGATGCCCAGACCCTCAATCAAATTGCCCCAGAAGAGAAGAAACGTCCTGCTTTCTTCTTTGAATAACCTTTCTCAATAGATTATTTCAATCTTGCAATGCCGTAATGCAAATTTGCATTACGGCATTGTTCATTTTTGCATCAATTTACGGTAAAGTGAGTTAATTCACATTCTACTAATACAACAATTAAGGGATTAATGTGGTCAAGCTCAAATCACTATTGATGGTGTTGTTGCTACTGGCTAGCTCACAAACTTATTCAGCAAGTCCAGCAGACAATATTCCCCTGCAGAACCAGCTTTATGCCATGGGTAAATTATCCATACCCGAGCGCAGTCAGGACTCCTTTCTCAATAAACTTCAAACCATTCTCAATAATGATTTGGATCCTCACTCAGAAGCATTAGCCAATATTCTGGTTGCTGATTATTACATACACACCAATGATCCTCTTCGTGCCCGCGAATTCCTTAACATCGCTACACCACTGGTAAATACGGTTGATAAGGCAAGTCTCTATCAGGAGTTCAATTATGTTCTCATGCTGGTTTTGAGAACCGAGGGTAAAATTAAAGAAGCTAAGCGTACTGCCGATGCACTCTATCGTGATGTTCGAGAATCATGGCCAGACAATAAACTCAGCGATATTGTGCTTGAGCGGGCTTATATTAATTCCTATATGTATCGCTATCAGGAAGCTTTCGAGCTAATGGAGCTTGCTTTATCCCATGCATACGAAAGTGACGACCCTTTTCAACTGGTTGAAACCTATAATGTTTTCTCGATTTTATACGGTGCACTTAATGACTACCCATCGGCAATTGATTACCTTAAAAAATCAATTGAGATTATGGAAGCAAACCCTAAGTTCACTCAGAACACTTACTTATACGTAAATCTAGCCGACTCTTACCGCGCAGCTGAAGACTTTGAGCAAGCAGATGCTTATCTCGATAAATCATTTCAAATAGCCAAAGATACAGGAGATATCTCTCTCAGAGCATACGCACATCAAGTTAAAGGGCGCTTGCTGATTGATCAAAAAAATTATGAGGCCGCTTTAAATCACATTCTGACTTCCCAAGAATTACATAAAGAGGTTGGCGAAGAACTATTCAGTTTTGAGATTCATACAGAATTAGCAACTATCTACCTTGAATTGGGCCAACTTGATAAAGCCAATCAACACTTGGTTATTGCAAAAGAATATGCGGTGCAACTAGGCAGCCAAGATACTCATTATATTAACCGCCTTGAGAGTCAGTTAGCCTTTAAAAGTGGTAACTTTGAACAGGCCTATGAGCTGCTTAATGAGTCTTACACTCAATATCGTAAACAGTTTAATGACAATTTGACTTATGTTTCTAACTTGTCTCGTGAGCAACTCGATCAAGAACGTCTGGTATTCGAGAATAAGCTTCTAGAACAGGAAAATATACTTAACGCTCAGTATGTCCAGGAGAGCCGAAAGTATAGTTATATTTTATGGGTACTAATATTACTCTTGTTACTGGTAGTGTGTATCGCGCTGTGGATTATGTTGCGTTATCGAAGCGTGGCCAGAACCAATCATCGTATGGCCTATACAGATAATTTGACTAAGCTGCCCAACAGACGCCACGTTTTTCGTACCTTGGAGCTTCAGCATCGATCCAGTGGACAAACACGGAAACCCTACAGCGTCATTCTGTTTGACATTGATTTCTTCAAAAGTATTAATGACCGCTTTGGACATAACGTCGGCGATAGAGTTATCCAGGCTACACGTAATATTTGTGAAGCAATATTAAGGGATTCAGATACAGTAGGAAGAATTGGTGGCGAAGAATTTTTAATCTTACTCCCGGATACCGGCATTAAAGAAGCCTACAGCATTGCAGAAAGGTTACGCGAATATTTTGAATGTTATAACTTTGATGATTTAGCGCCAGGACTTACCGTCACATCCAGTTTCGGAGTTACCGAGTACATGCCCGACGATGAAACTCTTGATCTGGTTATCAATCGAGCTGATCGATTATTGTATAAAGCAAAGAATGAAGGTCGTAATCAGGTGATGGCGAGTTTTGCTTGAGACACTTTAAGCTACAGACTGTTCCAATATCAATGTAAGGGCGATTCATGAATCGCCCCTACAAATACTACGGTGTTTAATTAATAAGCTACTTCTGCAAATGAGAACGTAGCATCCAGGCAGTCTTTTCATGCACCACCAGACGGTCAGATATCAAACTCACTGACGATTCGTCATCGGCTTCTTGAGCCAGTGGCAAAATCTCACGTGCTGTTCTCACTACAGTTTCATGGCTATCCACTAAACGCTCTAGCATCTCTTCAGCACTAATATTGCCTTCAACTTCTTTAATGTTGGTAAGCTTAGCAAATTCTTTATAAGTACCCGGCGACAAAATACCCAGCGCACGAATACGCTCTGCAATATCATCCACTGCAACCGCTAGTTCTGTGTAGTGAGTTTCGAACAAGGTGTGTAATGACTGGAAGAATGGCCCAGTGACGTTCCAGTGAAAGTTGTGAGTTTGCAGATAGAGGGTGTAAGTATCTGCTAATAGACGAGATAGACCATCGCCAATTTTTTCACGGTGGTTTTCGTTAATTCCAATATTAATCGCTTTATTCATTCTGTACTCCTTATGATTAACTTTTCACCATACTAACCTAACTTCAATGTTAGTTAAAATCAATCTTAACTAACGAATTGATATATAGTTACTATATAAAGTGCTATTAGCTTCATGTTAAGGGTGAAAAAGACTAAAATTCGCACAATTTCAGCATACAGCAATTGTTTTACTACCCTATGACACAGCTCAACTTTGATCAATACGACCGCAAACTCGATGCACTCGGCCTGCGTTGCCCTGAGCCTGTCATGATGGTGCGCCTCAATGTTCGCAAGATGGCAGACGGCGAAGTCCTGCTGGTTGTAGCAGACGATCCTTCGACCACTCGGGATATTCCAAAGTTCTGTACCTTCATGGATCATCAGCTTATTGGAAGCGATACCGACCAGCTCCCCTACAAGTATCTGATTAAAAAGGGCATGGCGGCCTAGTATGGCAGGCACCGACAATCACCCCGAACAGCAGGAAGCGGTCAATAAGGATCTTGGTCAAATTCTTTCTGAGCTTGAAAAAAATAGCGACGGACAATCCTTACCCCCTGTAGAAAAGTGGAACCCAGAATTCTGCGGCGATATGGAGCTGATCATTAAACGCGATGGTAGCTGGCAATATGAGGGCTCACCGATTGGCCGCCAGCGGCTGGTTAAACTGTTCTCGACTGTACTCAAGAAAGAAGACGATAAATATTTTCTGGTTACGCCGGTTGAAAAACTTGGCATTCGAGTCGAAGATGCTCCCTTTCTGGTCATTCGCATGCAGGTTAAAGATACTGCCGAAGGCCCAATCATTTCGTTCGAAGATAACTGCGATAATCAGATAGTCCTTACCAAGGACAACCCCATCTGGGTTGAGCATGACTCTAAAACTGGCGAACCTTCACCTTATATAATGGTTCGTCGTAATCTCCACGCTTTAATTCATCGCAATGTCTTTTATGAGCTGGTGGAACGCGCCGAAGAAAGAGTCATTGTTGATCAAAAACATCTAGGCGTAATGTCTGCCGGTGAGTTTTTCAGTTTGGGAACTATTTAGGTTGTAGGTAACAGATGGTCAAGTTTCAAGCCCTGCCCAAAATCACTATAGTTTCCTACATCATTTCAATTATCATTATTGGCTTTGTATTAGCCGAGCAGTTTGCCGAATGGGATCTGTTTAGTCGTAAAGTTAAAGTCGGCATTTTAGTCAGCGCTGCCATTATTGGCGTCTTTGGATCGACCGTCAGTATTGCAAAGCAGCTGGCGGGCTTCCTCAAGCGTAATAAACCTTCGGCAAAAAATTAATAGTTAGTAAATACGAGTAGGGCGAACATAGCTCACCCCTATTTAGAATCAGTGAGTAGCCTTATTTTTCAGAACCATGACCAGCATTAATATCAGCCCGATTAAAACCAGGATAGACGACACTGCCAGAACCAGTTCAATTTTAGCAGCATCAAATTTGTGACTGTAAAGTAAATACAGACCAATCACCATCCCCAAAACTCCAACCTGATGTATCCAGAACTGTAATTTGGCAAGCATGGTAGCGTCAGCATTGAGCCACAATTTATGGCACAGCGCATAAATAAATGAAACCACAAATCCGACTAAAAGAATGTGAGCATGAGTGACGTGTTGAAGATGATTATGAGTAGCCGCCATATGTATGCCGATCAGCATACCTACCACAGCGTAAAGTAATGCGGTAATAATAAACTTTCTATCCATAAATGTTCCCTCTGTTTACCCAATCAATCTGAATATTGTCTGCCCTAACATACGTCCTTTTCCTTAGCCTATTTTCTCAACATAATGCTCTGTGGCACTTTAAGTAGCTAAAGAATTATCCAAAACCGATTATTTTTCAAGCAGATTTTAGAGAAGATGAAGTCCACAGAAGAGAGAGTGTCTGATGTAGCTATTGGTTATCGATAATTCTGGTTCTCACAGGCACAGCGCTTGCCGCCACTCGGAGTTTGCCACTCTTTATAATGCCCCAGCTCACAGGTCGCTCTCAATTGCTGGCAGTATGACCCTGCACTGATATCGCTATTAGTGGCTTGCTCAATCGCCTCAACCAAAGCAATTTTTCCCATTGTTTCGCAACCTGCCATTCCAAAAGAAACGATTAAGCCAATTATAATCCGTACCTTTTTCATAGTATCCCTTAAGCCTTAACTAAAATTACCTAACTTAGCGTTCTTAAAATGAATACTGACTGAACTTTAAATATAAATTTTCCTTCAAACAAACTCATCATCATAAAACTAAATTTTTTACTGAGCGCGGCATAAGTCTTTTTGAGGAAGGAGTTTAGTTGCTCTTAAATGATTTACGATAAAAGGACTTAAAGCAAAGCTTAGGACAAAAAAAGGGGATTTTATCTTTTAAAGCAATCCACCGTATGATCATCCACCATCCCTGTTGCCTGCATAAAGGCATAGCAAATGGTGCTGCCGACAAACTTAAAACCGTCCTTTTTGAGTTGCTTTGACATGGCATCGGATTCAGGCGTCGTAACAGGAACTTGTTTAAGACTTTTCCAGTTATTCACGATGGGTTCACCACCCACAAACTGCCACAGGTAGTCGCTGAAACTTTGCTGCTCTTTAATGCGGAGATAATTCTGCGCGTTGACGATAAAAGCATTTACTTTGAGTTTATTGCGAATGATGCCGGGATCGGACAAGAGTTGCTCGCGCTTCACTTCATCATAAAGCGCGATTTTCTCGGCATCAAAATGGTCAAACACCCTGCGGTAGTGCTCACGTTTTTTTAGCACCGTGATCCAGCTTAAGCCCGCCTGCGCACCTTCCAGACAGAGCATTTCAAATAACTCGCGGTCGTCATAGGTCGGTACACCCCATTCATTGTCATGGTATTCAATATATAGCGGATCATCATTGACCCAACCGCATCGGTTACGCATTTATTTATCTTATTGACTGATTTTTATTTCAATGAATGTTACCACGAGTTGGAAATCGACAAAAAGCCCGATATTTCACACTCTAAGGTTAGAAAATAACCTGAATTACCGTATAATTTCGCTCTTTGCACAAAATAAAGCAGATAAGCATCCATTAAGGGCACAGATTGTGGCAGACACTAAGACCTTTCAGGGATTAATCCTGACCTTACAAAATTATTGGGCCGAGCAGGGCTGCGTCATTCAGCAGCCGCTGGATCTCGAAGTCGGCGCCGGCACCTTCCATCCTGCAACTTTCCTGCGCGCCATTGGCCCAGAGCCATGGAGTGCAGCGTATGTTCAGCCTTGCCGTCGTCCAACCGATGGTCGTTATGGTGAAAACCCGAATCGCCTGCAACATTACTATCAATATCAGGTGGTGATAAAGCCATCTCCGTTGGATATTCAGGAAATGTACCTCGGCTCGCTCAAGGCTCTTGGTCTTGATCCCTTGGAACACGATATTCGTTTTGTAGAAGATAACTGGGAATCGCCAACGCTAGGTGCCTGGGGTCTGGGCTGGGAAGTCTGGCTCAATGGCATGGAAGTGACACAGTTTACCTACTTCCAACAGGTCGGTGGCCTTGAATGTAAGCCGGTAATGGGCGAAATCACTTATGGTCTTGAGCGTATTGCCATGTACCTGCAAGGCGTAGACAGCATTTATGACCTGGTTTGGACCGATGGCCCATTAGGAACGGTCTATTACCGCGATGTGTTCCATCAGAACGAAGTCGAGCAGTCGACTTATAACTTTGAACACGCCAATGTCGAAAAGCTTTTTGAGTTCTTCGATTATTGCGAAAGCGAGTGTATGCGCCTGATGGAACATAACTTGCCATTACCCGCCTATGAAATGGTGTTGAAGGCTTCACATGCCTTTAACCTTCTGGACGCGCGCCACGCGATTTCGGTAACTGAGCGCCAGCGCTTCATTCTACGGGTTCGTACTATGGCCCGCTCTGTCGCCGAGAGCTATTATGCCGCTCGCGAAGCACTGGGATTCCCAATGCTTAACAACAGTAACCAGCAAACCAATAAATCGGAGGAGAAGTAATCATGTCACAATACGATTTATTGTTTGAGCTAGGTACCGAAGAGTTACCACCCAAGGCATTAAAAACACTAAGCGAAGCTCTGCGCGACAACTTGGCTGCAAACCTGCAAAGCAACGATTTTACCTTTGATAGCATTGAGAACTATGCGACACCGCGTCGTTTAGCGCTTATTATCCGCAATTTAGCGGATAGCCAGCCTGATAAGAACGTAGAACGCCTTGGCCCTGCGGTTGCCGCTGCCTTCAACGATGATGGCTCTGCCAAGCCAGCCGCTGTCGGATTTGCCAAATCCTGTGGCGTTGAAGTGGATCAGCTGGATCGCATCGAAACCGATAAGGGCGAGCGCCTGGGTTACACCATCGCGCAAAAAGGTCAGCCGCTATCTGAATTGATCGAAGAGATGCTGAATTCAGCATTAAAAAAGCTACCAATTTCAAAGCCAATGCGTTGGGGGAACAGTTCTGCTCAGTTTATCCGTCCGGTGCACTGGACTGTGTTATTGCACGGCTCATCGGTACTCGAAGCTACAATTTTAGATACTAAAACAGGCAACGT
Source organism: Kangiella aquimarina DSM 16071 (assembly GCF_000374105.1). GTDB lineage: Bacteria > Pseudomonadota > Gammaproteobacteria > Enterobacterales > Kangiellaceae > Kangiella > Kangiella aquimarina. Next base: position 471,841 of record NZ_KB893650.1, on the reverse strand, counting down.
CAGCCGCGGCCACCGCTTTATGTCCGAAGGCAGCGTTTCACTTCATGATGCTGACGATTACGTGAACAAACTGAAAGCCGAACACGTCATTGTCGATTTCGAAGAACGTCAACAACTGATCGAAGAGCAGGTCAAAGCCGAAGCGAAAAAGCTTGGTGGCGAGGCTCAGATCACTCCTGAGTTGCTGGATGAAGTGACCGGCCTGGTCGAGTGGCCAGTAGCTCTTACAGGTAAGTTCGATGATGAATTCCTATCCGTTCCAGCGGAATGTCTGATTTCTTCTATGGCAGAACATCAGAAGTACTTCCACGTACTGGATAAAGACGGCAAATTGATGCCTAACTTTATTACCGTGAGCAATATCGAAAGTAAGCGTCCGCAAAGCGTAATCGAAGGCAACGAAAAAGTAATTCGCCCACGTTTAGCCGATGCGATGTTCTTCTTCGAGACCGATAAAAAAGTCAGTCTGGAAAGTCATCAGGCTCATCTCAAGAATGTGGTGTTCCAGAAACAGCTTGGCTCAGTGCAGGATAAAGCCCAGCGTGTCGCTGAACTGGCTTCGAAAATCGCACCAATGATTGGTGCCGATGCGCAGCAGGCTCATCGCGCGGGCTTATTATCGAAATGCGATCTGGCCACCAACATGGTCGGCGAGTTCGATAACCTGCAAGGTATTATGGGCACCTACTATGCCCGTCATGATGGCGAGAACGAGAATGTTGCTATCGCCATGACCGAGCAGTACCTGCCGAAATTCTCAGGTGACCAACTGGCCAAGAATCCAGTAGGTCAATGTTTGGCGATTGCTGATCGCGTCGATTCTCTGGTTGGCATTTTTGGTATTGGCCAGGCGCCGTCTGGTGCAAAAGATCCTTTTGCCTTACGTCGCGCAGCGATTGGTCTGATTCGTACCATCGTTGAGAATCAACTTAATCTCGACCTGACTGACCTGATTGCACAATCGAAGGCGTCTTTTGGCGACACACTCAGTAACGCCAATGTGGAAGCAGAATTACTGGACTTCATTCTTGAGCGTTTCCGTGCCTGGTATCTTGATCAAGGCGTCAGTAGCAATACTATTTCAGCGGTTATGGCATTGCGTCCGACTCAACCACTTGATTTCGATGCCCGCATCAAGGCGGTTCAGTTCTTCCAGACCTTACCGGAGGCAGACAGTCTGTCAGCGGCCAATAAGCGCGTGAAAAATATCCTTGCTAAAGCAGATATTGAAGTACCGGGGTCAATTGATTCAGGTTTATTGCTGGAAGCCGAAGAGCAGGCTCTGGCTAAAACGATTGCCGATGCAGAAGCTAAATTAGCTGACATGATCAATTATCAGGACAAGCTGCAACACCTTGCCAGTTTACGCGATGACGTGGATGCTTTCTTCGACAAGGTCATGGTTAATGCTGACGATGCAGCAATCAAAGCCAACCGCCTGGCCATGTTGAAAAAACTGCAGGACTTGTTCGGTTCGGTAGCTGATATTTCCCTGCTACAAAACTAGCCATGTCAAAAATAGATTGGGATAAAATTAAAGTTATCGTTCTGGATCGTGATGGTGTCATTAATCACGATTCAGATGAGTACATTAAGTCACCCGAAGAGTGGATTCCTATCGCAGGCAGCTTGCCGGCCATCGCCAAACTGAATCAACGATTCAAAGTTGCGATTGCCACCAATCAGTCGGGCATTGCACGCGGCTTCTATGATGAGCCAATTTTACATGCCATGCATGACAAGATGGATGCGTTACTCAAAGAGTATGATGGACATATCGATCATATTGAATACTGCCCACACCACCCAGACGATGGTTGTTCATGTCGTAAACCTGAAACGCGGATGCTCGAACACATCGCTGCTAAATTCTCTGCGAACCCACAGGAAATAGTTTTTGTGGGCGATTCCAGCTCGGATTATCAGTGCGCACAAAACTTTGGCTGTCCCTTTGTGCTGCTGTTAACAGGCAAGGGGCTGAAAACTCTTAACAAACTGGCTGGTAAAGATTTGTTGGTCGAAAAGAGCTTGGCGATGTTGGTGGAATCCATTGACTAATCAAGGCAAAAACCTGATTGTTGGAACTGGAAAGCTTGGCCAGCGTTTCTATCAATACCTTAAATCGCTTGATCAGCCCACTATCACTCTATCCAGAAACCCCAAAGGTTGGTCCGAGCATCATATTTGTTATGATCTCTTGAATGATCAGCAGGCTTTGCCAAAACTCCCAAAAATAAGCAAAGCATTTATCATTCTTGCTCCTGGCCAGCGTACTGAATCGGCTTATCGCCAAACATACATCACCGCCGTTTCTAATCTAATTGCTCTTTTGCATCAGCAACAAACGGATTTTCATTGTGTTTTTGTTTCATCAACCTCAGTCTATGGTGGCAATACTGAGTCTGTGATCTATGAAGACACCCGGCCTGTGCCAGATTCCTTTTCGGGACAGACTCTGCTTGAAGCAGAGCAAAATATAAAGCAACTGCATGCCAATACCTCTATCGTCAGACCCTCTGGGCTCTATTCATCCCAGCGCCAACGCCTGATTGATAGCCTGCTCGACTCGGGCCAAAGAGAAAACCCTAAATGGTTGAATCTGGTGCATGAGCAGGACGTCTGCCAATGGCTATGGCAAACAGTTGTTCATCAATGGCCATTGGTGATTGCTTCTGACGGCTTTCCTTTTCAACGCAAACAGTTCCAAGTCTTTCAGCAATCGTTGCCTGACACAGATCTTCCCTCATCACCTGACAAATCAGCCAAACGCTACCGATCTCTTTTTCTTGATCAGATAAAATTGCAACACCCATCAATTTTTCACTGGTTAAAGTCCCGAATGTAACGTTTTATAACATTTCCTGTATTTTTATTAGTCAGTGATTTGTTAAAATGCCCAGCTTTATTGGCTTGTAGATTGATATAAAAAGCGAGAGTGACATGAACTTTAAAAAATCCCTGATGGCATTAGCCGTTTGCTTTTCTTCCCCTGCCTTATTTGCGCAAAGTGGCCTTTTATCCGACGCACCTGAAGAAGGTTATATCGGTGCAATCGACCTTGGTTATATCAGCACGACTGGTAACACTGAGACTGAAAGCTTAAACGGTGCCTTCAAATACATCACACGTCTTACTGATGAATGGTCAACAGGTGTTCACATCACCGGCGTGACCAACCGAAATGACGATATTCGTGAAGCGGAGCGCTATACCTTCGTATGGAACAACCGTTATGACCTTTCAGAAAGATCATTCGTTTATAGCGTTGTCGATTACATGGATGACTATTTCGGTGCTTACGATTATCAGGCGGGTGCCTATGTTGGTTATGGTCATGAATTGTTTAAAGATGATACTGGCCACTTTTCGCTTGGCCTTGGTTTAGGTTACCGTATTAATGCCATCGAAGCGGGAGAAGACGAAAAAGAAAACGTTGTTCGTGGCGACCTTGATTACCAATACAACATCTCTGAAACTGCGGTTTTCACTCAGTTAGTTTCGGCAATCTGGGGACAGGACGTTGATACCTATACATCAGAAACGGCACTGAGAACCAATATTTCTGAAAGTCTATCTCTCAAATTGGCTTATAACATTAACTACAACTCTGAAGTACCAGTTGGTGCTGAAAAGCGCGACACTACGACAACAGTCAGTGTCAGTTATAGTTTCTAGTAAAACACTCCTATAAAAAAACCGGCAAAAGCCGGTTTTTTTAATCTTCCTGATTTAAATACTGATTCTTCAACTTTACATAATTATCTGCTGAATATTTGAAGAAGGCGGTTTCTTCTTCACTCAGTTTTCGAATTTTGCGGGCTGGTGAACCTACCCAGAGATAACCACTTTCAAGGACACGCCCTGGAGGTACCAGACTATTGGCGCCAACGATGACGTTTTCTTTAATCAAGGCTCCGTCCATAACAACTGTTCCCATACCTATCAGACAGTTACTTTCGATACGGCAACCATGAAGAATTGCTTTATGACCAATGGTCACATTGTCGCCGACATACAGATCATGACCTTCGGGATCATAAGGGCCAGCATGTGTAACGTGGCATACTGTACCATCTTGAATACTGGTTCGTGCGCCAATATGGATGGAATGCACATCGCCTCTTAAAACCGCCATTGGCCAGATTGAGCTGTCTTCACCAATCTGTACATTGCCCACTACCAGTGCTGTCTCGTCTACATAGACCTTATCGCCTAGTTGCGGCTGGTGCTGATTAAATTTTCTAATCGTCATTAGGTTGTATCCTGTTACGTTCTGCCGCTATTTTAGCCTGTCTCACCCTAATCTCAAACCTAATATACCCTAACTGCCTATATTTCCTTTTGTCCTATAATGACTGTTATTTCAGTAAGTCATATTTGCACTTATCACCGTTGATGGTTATGCTTATTCAACCAACAGGGAGTATACCGAACAGGCGGATTTAGTTTTGATGTTTAGCAAACCTCCATTACCTGAATCTACCCTACAAAGCCTTGTCGAAAATGACTATTCAGCAGTATTGGTTTGTAATGACAAGTATGTCATTAAAGCCATCTGTATCGATAAGTCCATACCAGCATCGACACTTCAAGGGATAGAGCTCAAAGAATGGCTACCAGCGGAATTGCTGAGTGCTGAAAAGCTACGCGCAGTAGTTTCACTGCCTGATATCCGCAAAGAGCGGTATTTTATCGCCTCTATTACACGGCTCCCTAAAGACAAATCTCACTTGAATGTTCTGGTTTCGCTTCAACCTGCGCCAGAACTCAATCTGAATGATCAGGAAACAACGCCCAGCCTGCTTTCGATCTACAAGAACACAGTTCTTGATAAGGCCCCTATTTTTATCTATGTCCTTGATTATCGAACTCAATTGTTTGTTGAAGGCCTGGAATACTTCAGCGAGCTGCTAGGCTACAGCCAGGAAGAATTCGAGGCAATGCCAGACGGTGTCTATTCAACCGTTCACCCAGATGACATGGACATCGTTAAAGCTCAGGAACAAAAGCTCGCTGAAAGTGGAGATAAAGAGGTTGTGCCCGCCGATTTTCGGGTTAAAAGAAAAGATGGTGAATGGATCTGGATTCAAATCCATAGCACCATCTATGCACGTGACGATAAAGGTAATGCCATTATTGAAATTGGCTCCATCCATCAAATTCAGAAAGATTTTGAAACTGAGTATGCGCTACGACGCAAGGATAAATACTACCGCACCCTGGTTGAGAACAGTTACGACTGTATTCTGATGTATGACCAGAATATGAATGTGACCTATATTTCTCCATCAGTCACACGTGTTACCGGCTATACAGAACAAGACTTGGTGGGAAAAACCTTGGACACCTTCATTTATGAAGAGGATAGGGAAGAAGCGGCCGCCAATTTACGCTATGTGGCCGAAAACCCAGGCGCACTATCAGTCGTTGAGCGCCGCATTAATCATAAAGATGGTCATGTGCTATGGATTGAAAGCCGCTTGGTCAATCATTTGAATGATCCTGACATTCAGGGCGTTACCGTTAACTTTCATGTGATTACCGAACGCAAACAGGCCGAACGGAAGATCCATAATCTGGCAAACTATGACCCACTGACCCAGCTTCCTAATCGCTATTTGCTGCGTAAACGGTTACTCAAAGGCCTGGCGGATTCTGTAAAGAACGATTCCAAACTGGCGCTGATGTATATCGATCTCGACCGCTTCAAGGAAATTAACGACACCTTGGGTCACTCGGTAGGGGACGCCTTATTGCAGACCGTTGCCAAAACCATTCATAAGTGCCTACGCAGTTCAGATACTCTGGCGCGGGTAGGGGGCGACGAATTTACTATCGTCCTGCCCGAGACTTCAGAAAAAGAGGCACGCCATATTGCAGACCGTATCCTGCAACAATTCCGGACACCGTTTCAGGCCGATAGTCATACGGTTCAGACGGGAGCCAGTATTGGCATCAGCATCTTCCCCGATCACAGTAAAAAAGCTGAAGATCTGTTCCGTTTTGCAGATATTGCCATGTATTCCGCTAAAAAAGAACGCAATCAATATCAGTTGTATGAGCTTAAACATAGTGAACGGGAAAATCGTCGTCGGTCGGTTGAGAAAAAGCTCAAAACCGCCATAGCAAACGAGCACTTAAAGCTTTATTACCAGCCTCGAGTGGACATCAAAACGGGTCTCATCAGAAGCGTAGAAGCACTTTGTCGCTGGTATGACCCTGACCACGGCGATATTTCTCCCAGCGTCTTTATCCCAATTGCTGAAGAAAGCACCTTGGTCCATGAACTTAGCCAACAAGTCACCGATCTGGCCTGTAAACAGATTGTTGCCTGGCGCAATATGGGCATAGACACCACCGTTGCTCTTAATCTCTCAATTAAGGATTTACGTAATTTTAATCTGCTCAATCAGTTTTCCGACACCATGCGCACCTACGATATACCGGGCAGCGCACTGGAGGTTGAGATTACCGAAAGTGCAGCGATGACTGATGTGGTGAATACCGTCAAAGTACTCAATCAATTTAAAGAGCTGGGCATTAAGTTATCGATTGATGATTTTGGTAAAGGCTATTCCTCCTTAGCCTATTTAAGCCAGCTACCGGTAGATAACCTTAAAATTGATATGTATTTCGTTTCTCAGCTGAGCAGCCAAAAGCAGGATCGGATGACCAATGTGAATATTATTCGCAGTATAATCTCGCTTGCCCAAAGCCTTGATATGCACACGGTTGGCGAAGGTGTCGAAACCATTCAACAAATGTCAATTTTACAATCTCTCGGTTGTGATATGGGGCAGGGCATGCTGTTCTGTCGACCAATGTCAGCTACCGCAATTACTGATTTATTACGCGAAGGAAAAGTCACTTTTGCACGTCGTTAATTGTGCCTCTTTAGTTTGTACTCCATAATAACCGGCCTTATAACTTGTCTTAACTTACTCAATGAAGATAGCCATCGCGACTAGGCATAACCTTCCCGACTGGGAGCAGGATGACCAGCCTTTTTTTAAGGCGCTGACTAAAGCCGCCATAGAATTTGATGTGGTACCTTGGGACAGTAATACTGACTGGTCTAATTATGACCTGTGTCTCATTCGCACCACTTGGGATTACCAGGAACGATTCGACGAATTCACTGACTGGATAAAAACGGTCAGCCAGCAGACCCGCCTATACAATCCTGAGTCCATCATTCACTGGAACAGCCATAAAAGTTACCTCCGCGAATTGGAACAGAATGGTATTCAGATAGCGCCATCCGTCTGGCTCGAACGCGGTCAAGCCTACGATATTAAATCGATCATGCAGACCAAAGGGTGGCAAAAAGGCTTTATCAAACCACTGATTGGTGCCAATGCCCGGGAATGTTGTCGTTTTGATGCCAATGAGCAAGGTTTAGAGAGTGCCCAAGCACATATTGATCGTCTGATAGCAACAGAAGATCTGGTATTGCAACCTTACTTATCGACAGTTGAAAGTTTTGGCGAAACATCCGGCATCTTCTTTAATAACCAATTCAGTCACGGCACACGAAAAGTTCCAGTCCAGGGCGACTTCAGAGTTCAGGATGATTATGGCGCCAGTGACTTTCCTTATCACTTGAGCGATGCAGAAATCGAGCTTGCCAATAAAGCGATTGCTTATGTCTGTGACCACTATTTACCGGCATCTGAAGATAGTTTACTGTACGCTCGTATTGATTTTTTACACGACCTGGCAGGAACACCGTACCTGAACGAAATGGAGTTGATCGAACCGTCACTATTTTTTAGGCATGGCGGTCAGGCATCCTGTGATGCGTTTGTTTCTGCTATTAAAGCTACAATAAAGAACAAGGAGTGATCCATGAACAAAACAGCCCGTATTATTTTTATCGGCCTGCTGCTATTGTTGGCAGGCATCGGCGTCGGCTACTTTGCAAAGAAGTATTTTGATACAGATGAATCTCAGCCTGCGGTAGCCACTGATGAACAACAACCGCTGGAACAGGTTAACCCTAATCCTCCAGAGAGCCGTCAGCTTGAACCTGAAACCAAGCCAGAAACTAAAGCAGTTACCGAACCCAATTATGATCCCGCTATCTGGAAAATTGAACACAATGGCGTGACCTCCTATTTATTCGGCTCAATCCATATGGGCGACTCCAGCATGTACCCATTACCTGAGCACATTCGCAACGCATTTTCTGAAAGTGACACTCTGGTAGTGGAAATCGACATGACCAACCTGAATCAGATGGAAATTGCACAAACCGTTCAGCAAATGGCCATCGATCCAGACAAGCCATTGAAAGAGCACCTCTCTGATACCACAGCAGAAAAGTACGACGAGTACTGCACACGCACGCGTTCTCCTTGCCAGATGTTCAGCTCCTTTGAGCCCTGGTTTGCAGCCATGACCTTAGAAGCGTTAGCTATGCAGCAATCAGGTTATAAGGAACAACTCGGCATTGACATGCATTTCTTAAATGAAGCCAAAGGCAACAAAGCAATCGTTGAGCTTGAAAGCTTTGACTCACAACTTGCAATGCTCGATGGTATGCCAGCTCATCTTCAGGACCTGATGCTACTGTCGACCGTTACCCGTGAAGAAGGTGCTACCGAAAAGCTGGTCAATGCCTGGAAAACCGGTGACGTAGAAGCATTCCTGGCAGAATCAGAAATGTCGGCTAAAGATCAGGGCATCTCCGATGAAGACTATAATGCCTTCATGGATCTATTTCTGTATGAACGCAATCAGGGCATGGCTGATGGCATCGCCGAACTGCTTGAACAAGGCAAGTCCGTCTTCGCCGTGGTCGGTGCGGCCCACTATGGTGGTGAAAAGAGCGTAAACTATTATCTAGAGCAAAAAGGCTTCAAAGTCACTCGTATGTAGTTTGAAGTTGGACAAGAAATGCGCTCATTGAGCGCATTTTTTTTATCGTAGAGTCACAAACTCTTCAGCGGATGTCGGATGGATCGCAACAGTAGCATCAAAGTCTGCCTTGGTTGCACCCATCTTCATGGCCACAGCGAAGCCCTGCAAGATCTCATCCATTCCTTCGCCTATGCCATGAATACCAACAACCATTTCATTTTTCCCCTGGCATACCAGTTTGAAGGTACTTATGGCTCGATGAGGGGTAACCGCGTTATACATGGCAGCAAACTGAGATTTGTAAACCTTGATGTCATCTGCGCCAAACCTTTCAATCGCCTCATCTTCGGTTAAACCAAGACTGCCAATTGGCGGATGCGAGAAAACGATAGTTGGGATCTGACTGTAATCCATATGAGCATTTGACATGGCCGGATTGAATAATCGTTCTGCCAATAAGCGCGCAGCTTTAATGGCTACTGGGGTGAGTTGTGCTTCGCCAGTAATATCGCCCACTGCGTAAATTCCCTCAACATTAGTCTGCTGGTATTTATCAGTAAAAATGAACCCTTCTTCATCAGCCTTTACTCCAGCAGCCTCCAGCCCCAAGTCATCTGTTGCCGGCTCACGGCCAATCGCCCAAATCAGGCAATCGACATTTTCGATACAGCCTTTGTTGGTATGAACCTGTAATAACCCTTTATCGTCCTTTTCAATTTTGCTGACCTCTGTATGGGTGTGCAATACCGGACCGTCCTGTTTAAGTCTGTCCAACAATGCGTCAGTTATATCTCGGTCAAAATAGCGCAATGGACGGTCTTTTCGCACCAGTAAATGAGCATTAGCTCCCAAAGCATGCAGTACGCCAGCAATCTCAACGGCAATATAGCCTGCACCCACCACTAAGGCTTTCTTGGGGCGCTCGTTTAATGCAAAAAAGCCATCTGAGTCGATGCCGTGCTCGGCTCCTGGCACATCAGGAATTATCGAGCGACCACCGACCGCAATGACGATGTGATCAGCTGATATTTTTTCACCATTGACTTCAACTGTATGATCGTCAACAAATCGGGCATATCCCTCAATAAAATCAACGCCATTTGACTCAAATCCACGATGATAAGCACCATGTATCCGCTCAATATAGGCTTCACGGTTCTTGACCAGGCGCGACCACTCAAATCCCGTTTGCTCTAAATTAAAACCATAGGCTTCGCTGTATTTAATGGCTTCTGCGATGTGAGCGCCATACCACATCACCTTTTTCGGTACGCAGCCCACGTTGACGCAGGTTCCACCAACAGACTTAGCTTCAATCACAGCAGCCTTCGCACCACGGATGGCCGCCCGATTAGCCGAGGCAATTCCGCCACTACCAGCACCAATCGCTAGGAAGTCGTAATGTTTGATATTGTTGGACATAAGTTTCTGTTTTTTCGCTATAATGCGTCGATTATAAAGGTTTTAAATGTCATATAAAGCGCAGGTTTTTACGTGAAAATACTATTCGATGTTGCCTATCTCTATTATCTGCCTCATTTTACCCCTGTTCTTGAGGAACTGAAGGAAAGAGGAGTGGAGCTTGGCGTTGTCTTCCGTGAAGAGCCACCGGCTAATATTAAACATCAACTTGAACCGTTAGCTGCCTGTCATGTCATCAGCGATAATCAACTGATCAATTTTTACGACTCACAAAGTGCGGACTGGATTATCTTTGGTAACAGCTCGCAAATTCCGGCCAAACTGAGCTGCTCATCAAAAACTGCAATGATTATGCATGGGTTAGGCCCCAAGTCTGCTTACTATAATGGCTCAAATTGCCCAATAGAGTATCGCTTCGTTGAATCAGAGATTAGACAAAAAACTCTACAAAAAATGTTTCCTGACAAGGTATTTACCGTTACTGGATATACCAAGCTTGATCCACTGATTAATGGAACCTGCGAACCGCTGGATCTGACAGAGAAAGGATTGATTCCGGAGAAGAAAACTATACTTTATTCTCCAACATTTTTCCCGAGTACCATTGAAAATTTCCCAAAGGACTGGCCGGAGCAATTTGCGGATTACAATATTCTCATTAAGCCTCACTATCTTTCTTTGATAAAGTCAGCATACAAAAAACAAAGAGAACTATTAGAACACTGGGCTAATTATCCCAATGTCTATCTGGCAAAACCTGAAGAACAAAGCCTCCTACCTTTTATGGCCACAGCAGATATCATGATCAGTGAAACGTCTTCAGCACTATTTGAATTTATGGCCCTCAATAAGCCAGTCATTATTGCTCACTTCTTAAAATTAAGAATTGGTTATTGGGGACTTTTAAAATTCAGGTTTAAAAAGCGACTTTCAGCAGACTACAAAATATTTAATGAAATTGGCACTAATATAAACCACTACCATCAATTAAAGAGTGCCGTTGAAGACAATCTCGCCAACCCAACGCTATTCGAACCGCAAAGACTGAGCTATATTGAGCAAATATTAGGCACTGTTGATGGTCATTGCTCTGCTCGTGTAGCTGATTATCTACTCAACCAACCTTAAGGACTCTTATGCGCGTCATTACCTTCGGTACCTTCGATGTTTTCCACGTCGGTCACGTTAATATTTTAGAACGTGCCCGCGCACTTGGCACTGAGCTCTATGTTGGAGTTTCTTCGGATCAATTGAATTTCAATAAAAAAGGACGTTACCCCATTTATTCAGAAGAAGACCGTATGCATATTTTAAGTGCACTAACCTGTGTTGATTTTGTTTTTCTCGAAGAGTCTTTAGAAAAGAAATCTGAATATATTCAACAATATAATGCTGATTTGCTTGTGATGGGTGACGACTGGCAGGGTAAGTTTGATGAAATGAAGCAATTTTGCGATGTTAAATATCTGCCTCGAACCCCTTCAATTTCTACGACAGAAATAATAGAAGTTGTGCGTCACATTCCAATAAAAGACTAATATTATGACTAATCCTTTACTTGATCTCCGCGGCTTGCCGCCATTTTCAAAAATTCAGCCTTCACATATGCAGGAGGCTATAAAGACCATTATTGATGACAGCCGTAAACAGATTAATGAACTGATTGATTCGCTGGATAAAGATTCCGTTACTTGGGAAAACTTTGTGCTTCCTATGGAAGACATTGGTGATCGACTGGATCGCGCCTGGTCGCCCATCAGTCATATGCAGGCCACCGTTAACTCTCCAGAAATTCGTGAAGCTTATAACAGCTGTTTGCCTTTATTGTCCGAATACGGCACTGAAATGGGCCAGCACCAGGGCCTTTATCAGACTATTGAAAACCTAAACGCTAAAGCCGATGAGTTAAAACTCGACAAGGTACAGTGCAAAATCCTGAAAGATGATTTACGCGACTTTAAACTGTCCGGCGTGGCGCTACCCAAGGACAAACAAAAACGTTACGGTGAAATCCAACTACGTCTATCAGAGCTAACTTCCAAGTTTGAACAAAACCTTTTAGATGCCACCATGGCCTGGCACAAGGATTTCAAGGATGCCGCTGCGCTCGAAGGGCTACCAGAATCTGCCATTGAAGCGGCGCAGCAAACCGCCAAAATGGCTGAAGTGGAAGGCTATCGTATTACGCTCGATTTTCCCTCTTACTTGCCGGTGATGATGCATGCCAATGACCGTGAACTGCGCAAGGAAGTCTATACTGCCTTTTCGACTCGTGCTTCCGATCAGGGTCCTAATGCGGGTGAATTCGACAACTCTTCATTGATGCCGGAAATTCTTGCCTTGCGTCAAGAGTTGGCAGAGCTTTTGGACTTTAAGAATTACGCCGAGTTATCCCTAGCCACCAAAATGGCGCACGATCCGCAGCAGGTCATCGAGTTCTTAAAAGACCTGGCCGATAAATCTCATCCTCAGGCTCAGGCCGAACTTGCCGAATTAGAAGCTTATGCCAAAGACAAGCACGGCCTTGATCACCTTGAGGCCTGGGATATTGCTTACTACAGCGAAAAACTGCGTATGGAAAAGTACGCTATATCGCAGGAAGAATTGCGCCCCTGGTTCCCTGAACCACAGGTTATTAAAGGGTTATTTGATATCACAGGTCAGTTGTTTAATATCCGCTTTGAACAACGCGATGACGTTGACATCTGGCATCCAGATGTTCGCTTCTATGATATCTATAATGCCAATAATCAACATATCGCCAGTTTCTACTTTGATCTTTACGCCCGTAAGAATAAGCGTGGTGGCGCATGGATGGCGGATTGCATAGGCCGCCGTCGCACCAAAGATGGTATCCAAAATCCGGTTGCCTTCCTGACCTGTAATTTCAACAGCCCTGTCGGTGGCAAACCGGCCTTATTTACTCATGATGAAGTCACTACCCTGTTCCATGAATTTGGTCATGGTCTGCACCATATGCTGACGCAGATTGAATATGCGTCTGTTTCAGGCATTAACGGCGTGCCATGGGATGCAGTTGAGCTACCGAGTCAATTTTTAGAAAACTTCTGCTGGGTCAAAGAAGGGCTCGACAAAATTGCCAAGCATTACGAAACTGGTGAAGGTCTACCTGCAGACAAGTTAGAAAAACTGCTTGCAGCCAAGAACTTCCAATCAGCAATGCAGATGGTACGCCAGCTGGAATTCTCACTGTTTGATTTTGAGATCCATGCCGAGCTTGATTTGACTCAGGATAATCCGATCCAGCATGCATTGGATGAAGTACGTAAAAGAGTTGCCGTGGTTAACCCACCCGCCTTTAACCGATTCCAGCACAGCTTCAGTCATATCTTTGCAGGCGGCTATGCGGCAGGCTACTATAGTTATAAATGGGCAGAAGTGCTGTCAGCCGATGCATTTTCACGTTTTGAGGAAGAAGGTATTTTCAATCCTCAGGTCGGCCAGGATTTTCTGCACCACATTTTAGAAAAAGGAGGCTCCGAAGAGCCTGCGGATTTATTTAAAGCCTTCCGCGGACGTGAGCCTTCGGTTGAACCCTTATTGAAACATTCTGGGATAGGCCATTAATGACTGATAAGACCCTGCTCGCAATCGACAATGGCACGCAAAGTCTGCGCGCCATTCTGTTTGATGTGCAGGGTCAGATTATCGCCAAGGCGCAAATTCCTCTCGACTATTACAGCGATCATCCCGGTTGGTCAGAACAGGACCCCCAGGTTTTCTGGAATAGTCTGTGTCGCGCCTGTCGTAAACTGTCACGACAACCCAATGTCGACTTGTCCAGCATTCAGGCGGTGTCAGTTACGACACTTCGCAATACCGTGGTCAATCTTGATCACGCCGGTGAACCTTTACGTCCGGCCATTATCTGGACTGATCAACGTGAGTTAGATTCCATTAAGCCTTTAACAGGCATCTGGCCCTATCTGTTCAAGCTGGTTGGCGTTAGCGATACCATCAGGAATTTCCAGACTCGCTGCCAGGCGGCCTGGATTGCCCATCATCAACCCGATATCTGGCGCAAAACCGATAAGTACCTGATGATGTCCGGTTATTTAAATTACAAATTAACCGGTGAGTTCAAAGACTCAACCGCTTCGCAGGTCGGCTACATTCCCTTTGATTACAAGAACCATCGCTGGGAAAAGCCCAATAGCTGGAAGTGGCAGATAGCACCGATTGAACTCAAGATGTTGCCGGAATTAGTAAAGCCTGGTGAGCTGATTGGTCACATCAACCAAAGCGCCAGCGAAGCTACCGGTTTGCCACAAGGCCTGCCGGTGATTGCCTCCGGAGCCGACAAAGCCTCAGAAGTATTAGGTAGCGGCTGCATCGAGGATCATCAGGCCTGCCTTAGTTACGGCACCACCGCCACCATTAACGTCACCAGCCAGCGCTACATCGAACCGCTGCGCTTTATTCCACCCTATCCTTCTACCGTGACCGATGCCTACACCATTGAGTATCAAATTTATCGCGGCTACTGGATGGTCAGCTGGTTTAAAGAACAGTTTGGTCACCGTGAGCAGGATTTATCTGTTGAAATGGGCGTGTCAGCTGAGCAACTACTCGATGAAGCCATAGCGATAATTCCTCCAGGTTCCGATGGCCTGATGCTGCAGCCCTACTGGTCACCCGGCGTTAAAGTTCCGGGACCCGAAGCGCGGGGCGCCATTATCGGTTTTCATGATGGCCACACCCGCGCTCATGTCTATCGCGCGATTCTGGAAGGCATTGCTTATGGTTTAAGGGATGGCAAAGAATCGATTCAACTCAGAACCAAGCATCCAATCGACGAGCTGATGGTTTCCGGCGGCGGCTCACAAAGCGATGTCGCCATGCAGCTAACTGCTGACATCTTCAACCTGCCAGCCACTCGCCCACATACTTATGAAACCTCCGCCCTTGGCGCAGCCATCAACGCCGCAGTGGGTATCGGTCTTTTTGAAAATTACCAAGACGCGGTTAAAGCCATGTGCCACAAAGGCGAAACCTTCCAACCCATAGAAGAAAACGTCGAACGCTATCAGGAACTTTACGAAAAGGTTTATAAGAAAATGTATCAACGACTAAAACCGATTTATCGCTCACTTCGTAACTTAAAATTATAGCTTTTCTCATTATCGACTTCTTCTAGCTTAGTTTAACTACAATCATGCTTTTGCATTTGGTAAGCTTGCGATTAAATATATTTGTATGTCCGGTATCTCATTGAAGTACGTTCTCTTTTGTAATTTTCCCTATGCATTTGGAATCCTTAAACCTATTGCAGATGAATTATCGCATAGGGGAGAGGACTATCTTTGGTATCTCCCTTCCGAATTTTCCTCAGCATTTCCATTTGATGATCAGACTCTTTGCCATTCGCTAGAGGAACTTTACAAATATCAACCTGACGTTATCTTTGCTCCGGGTAATTCAGTCCCGTGGTTCTTAAGGGGTGTTAAAGTCCAGGTTTTTCACGGGCTGGCTGGTGAAAAGAAAGGTCATTTTAGGATTCGTGATTATTTCGACTTATACCTGACCCAGGGTCCCTACTTCACCAATCGTTTTAACCAATTGCAACAAAAGCACAAAAACTTTGAAGTGAGTGAAACTGGCTGGTGCAAGCTAGACCCTTTATTTATAAAAACCAAAGACGCTGACTCTTTAGAAAAGGGCAATGATCACTATACCATCCTCTACGCACCAACTTTCTCACCATCGCTGACCTCAGCGGTAGCTCTTCAACAAACAATTGAGTCAATTGCCGATCTGGACAGCGTTGACGTGAGGATCAAATTTCATGACAAAATGGCTCAAAAGATGGGGGCGGAGATTGTTGAGTCTTATAAGCTATTAGCTGATCAACGCCAGAACATCACTTTCGTCACTAACCCTGATATTACGGATGAACTAGTCAAAGCTGACCTTATGATTAGCGACACTTCTTCAGTAATTTATGAGTTTCTTTTATTAAATAAGCCGGTAATTACACTCAACTCAACCTCTGAAAATATTGTTTGGGATGACGTGAGTCAGTCTGAAAAAGTATTAGAGTTAGTGAATGGCTATCTTGCTAATGAAGACACACATGCCCATAAAAGACACTCAATAATAGAGCAGTACCATCCTTACAATGATGGACAATCTGCCTCACGAATGATAAATGCAAGCATCGACTACATAAAGCAATATGGCGTGCCAGATTATCGTAAACTTTCATTGTCAAGGAAAATAGATAATTATAAGATTTACCGATATCTGCCTTCGATATCTTTTTGGTTTAAGTAATTTCAATTATTTAAGATTAGAACAAGAATTTATCAGTCTGGAGCTTAACTGCAATGATTAGAATGGTTAAGCTCTCAACGTCTTCACATATTCCTGTAAACATTTTCCGGCTTCATCGAAAGCCTGATCACTCATGTAGCATTTACACTGGCCGATGATGCCTTCGATGGTGGCAATTAAGAAGCGAGCGATATTATGAGGGTTAACGTCTTTTCTGATCTGTCCTGTTTGCTGACCACGCTCGAAAGTTTCTGCCAAGGCTTCGTACCAGATTTCCCAGATGGCAACGATGCGCACGCGGAATGATTCATCTAGCGGTGACATTTCGTGAGTAAGATTATTCAGCGGGCAGCCGGTATGCAGCTCCTTAATATTAATTTCTGCGCGTGAATCGTTCATCATTTTAATCAGGTCATTAATGGGATCCTTAACCTGTTTCAATGGCTCAATCCAGCGCTCATGAATCCACGGCTTTAGGACTTCATCAATGACCGCATGGCCTAGCTCTTTTTTGCTTTTAAAGTGATGATAAAAGGCACCTTTGGTAAATCCAGTTTTATTAAGAACCTCATCCACACGCAAACCCTGATAGCCTTTTAATAGAATTTCTTCAAAGGCCACCTGCAATATATTTTGCCTGGTTGCATCAGGGTTTCTAACAGCTGCTTTACTCATTGATTTACCTTTTACCATCACAAGATTATTGCTTATCGGGCACGCTTCAGACTGCTTTTGTTAAAGTCGTCTTCTGTTAGGCCCACATTAAATTCATAGTCCTTCCAGATTATTGTCGTACTTTTACCCGTTTGTACATTTTCCATTTCCTGACGATGTGCACGCCAGTACTTATCAAGATACTGCTTGAATTCTGACATGTTAAGTTCTTTTAACTTATCATTTTTCTGATCAAAGAACTCGATGCGATGAACACGATAATGTTCCTGATCGATCCAGGCAATGGTTTTACTGTAACCCGAGTTGTTATAAGTAGGTACCATTTCTACCACAAACATTTTTTCGCCATTCAGTTCATCGTCACGTAAAAATTTGTAATCGTATTTCTCTACTTCGAATGATGACAAATCTTCATAGGCAAATTCACTGCCCATCCAGGGACCTGACTTATTGGATGATGAAATACGTTTTACACGTTTCAAAGCTGGTAAGAACAACCATTGATCATCATTACCTTCAATATGAGAATAAGTTAGGAAAGCAGTACCTTCCACGTCACGCGGTTGTTCAAACACACTTAAACCTTTATCACCATCGCCTTTTACTTCCAAGCTTTTAACTTTGACGATTCGCTCTGCTTCATTACCACCTTTGTCACGCAAAATCATGGTCATGTCTGCCTGACTGTCGCCCCAGCCGGTATTTCTGGCTTTTGCTTCTTTGGCAATCGCCAAGCCCTTCTCTTCAGGGGTTTCGGCAACAGCAGTTGTCGTCATGCTCACAGCTGCTACGGCCAATAGTAAACTTGATAGTATTCGTTTCATGCGTATCTCCTAATTCGCTACTTTATCTTTCAATTTTTTGCCGCCCAACATCAATAATGGCGGTAGTAATAAGAAATCGATTATCAGGGCCACGGCTAAGGTTATTGCCGTAAGAATCCCCATATGACTGTTCATCACATAGTGTGACATACCAAGGACCAGGAAGCCGAGAACCAGAACAATAGTAGTTACCGTCAGTGCCATTCCCACTGTATGGAAGGCATATTTCACAGCGGCTTCTTTATCTAAACCTTTTTCGCGGCGAGCGCGTAGATACTTGCTCAGGAAGTGTACCGTATCATCTACCACAATACCTAAAGTCATGCCTGTCACAACTGACAGTCCCATCCCAATCTGTCCCTGGAACAAACCCCAGATACCAAATGCTACAGCCATCGGCACAATATTGGGAATTAAACTTAACATTCCAAGCTTCAAGGAACGTAACGCAAATATTAATAACAACGAGATTAAGACTAGGGCCCAGGCCGTGCCTTTCAACATTGAATAAATGTTATTTTGTCCAATATGGGCAAACATGATGGCAGGACTCGAACCGGAAATTTCCATTGCCGGGGCATTCTTTTCAAACCACTGACTGAAACGGTCTTCCAAATTCAGCACCTGAACACTGGATAGATTTTCCAGAGCAATCTGAATTCGAGTTCCCGACTTGTCGCTGTTGACCTGATTGTTGATATCCATACCGCGTGGTAATGAAGTTTCATAAATCAGCGTGTATTGCGCCGTGAGTTCTCGTATCAATGTATCAAGATCCGCGACTTCACCATCTTCGAGCAGCACAGCATTACAGCCTTTATCTAACGATGGTTTCGGTAAGGCATAACATTCCTCGCGATCACCATTCATACTTTTATTCAACCGCTTCATGACATCGGTGTAACTTTGGACATGCAACACTTCAGGTTGCTGCTCTGCATATTCCACAAAGTCCTTCAGCATGGCCATAAACTCTGGCTCATGAATACCACTGCCGGTTTTGGTATCGATGCTGTAAAAGGCTGTATACAGACCGGTCAGATTTTCCGCCGTATAGTCTGAGTCGACACGGAAGTCGATGCTTTCATCAAAGTACTTAACGAATTCATCGTTCAGTTCATTCTTTGGTATGGCTGCAATTATGGCAATGCTGATCACTGCCATAACGGGCAATAACACTTTACGTTTATTGACTACAAAGTCCGCGAAGCTATCCATCCAATGATGGCCTTTGCTCTTCTTGTCGCTGACCTTAACCGGCAGAAGCATCATCATCGCTGGCAAAAAGGTAACCGAGAAAATAAAGGCTAAGGTCACGCCCACCGCTACCGTATTACCCATATCGCGAAGCGGAGGCACTTCACTGAAGTTCATGGTCAGGAAGCCAATCACCGTGGTAATACTGGTCAGGAAGATTGGCATCATATTGATACGGATACTTTCTACCATCGCATCCTGCTTGCTCATGCCGTGTCGCATGCCTTGCAGGAAGGTGACCAGCAAATGTACCGAGTCGGCAACGGCCATTGTTGCCACCACCGTCGGTACAGAGAACATCGGTGCGGTCATGGCAATGCCTAACCAGCCTGCGCCACCCAGTGCACCCATAATCGAGAAAATAATGATAATGACGCTGGCTACCGTACCGCTGGTGCTGCGAATCATAAAGTAGAGTGCTAGAGGAATAACCAAAAACAACATGATGGGGGTTAAGGTCATCATGTCGTTCTTACCCGTCTCGGCGAAGGTATTGTTCATCATCACCACACCGGTTAAACGCACTTCAAGATTCGGGTTGCGCTCTATCAGTTCAGATTGCAGTTTTCCGACGTGCTCAGAAACCTTAGTCACCGCCGTCAGAATTTCTGTTTTCTTTTCTTTCCAGGCCTTGCCTTCCAGCCCTTCTAAATCCGGATCCTGCGGAAGCTGCACGGTCACATTGACAGCTGTAACACTGGAATCAGGGTTAATCACACGATTCACGAGTTGTGGCTCATGCAGCACGATATCTTGCAATCGCTTAATTTCAGCATCGCTTAAATCGTCAATCATCTGCTCAGAGACCGACTCATGCTCACATTCACTATCAAAATTGGAGGATTTATCGGGAATACAGAGCAAGGCACCGACCAGCATATAATCTTCGTCTTCCGGGGTTACCCAGGTGTGCTGGTAATTGGTAATCGAATCTACACGTGTGGTGTACGGTATCTGCCAGGCCTGTTCTGTCAGCCAATGAATGCTTTTCAAGGTTTCGCGATCAAATACACTGCCTTCTTTTGGCGTGATCACAAACATCGCATTATCGGCCTTATCGTAGGTATTCTGGATATTTTCAAAGGCAATTAACTGGGGATTATCTTCGGCGAAAAAGACGCGATAGTCGGTCTTAATCTCCAAAAATCGTGCGCCATAGGTTGTTGCTACAACTAATAGTATTGAAGCAAGGATTACCAGCCATGGGTGGCTGATAACGAAACGACCAAATTTAACGGTATTATTTTCTGGCATAGTCGATCCTGACTGAATGATTCAAGAGCATGCATTTAGCATAGTCTTGTTAAAGATCGTGTATGGAAGGCTTGCTATTTAACTACAGACCAACTAGTCTGTCAATTCCTCAAACACAACAATTGGTATGGTCTTGCAAGGAGTTGTAACCATGTCACAAAAACTCAAAATCGCTTTTGCCAACGAGCTTAATCAAGGCAAGTTATTGTTTTATAAAGGAAAGTTTGATGATGCTTTCTGGCATTTCGAACGAGCCCACATTCTGAGCCAGCCATTTTATGGGCGCCATGTTAAAAGCCATTGGTGGATGTTCCGCATCGGTATCAAACGCATCGACCTTCGAGAGATATTCGGTCAGATCATTCGAATGATTGGTTCGGCTGGCTCATTGATCGGTAAATACCCTGTCGGAAACACTGGTGGCGCCAATGTTTCACCTTTTAAACCGATGCCGATTCCGGAAGATTTGAAGGTTTACTTTGATTAATGTTTTATTTTTCCACATTTAATCTCCAGCTTTTATTTTGTCATACCGCGGCTCGACCGCGGTATCCAGTGACTTTTCCAAATATTTACTCGAATGTAACAATTCCGATCATCTCTGCTATCATTAGCCAACTCTATAAAACCCTATCCATTATGTCCGACTTATCAAACACCGACGTTATTAAAGCCACCCGTTATTGGCTTGAACACACCGTCATTGGTTTTAACTTCTGTCCTTTTGCCAAACGCGAGTTTGTCCGTCAATCTATTCGTTACTGGGTGTCTGATGCGGAAACCATTGAGCAGGCGCTGGAAGATTTACTGAAAGCGGTTTCAGAACTGGAACAGGATACTTCGATTGAAACCACTTTACTGATTTTGCCCAAGGGTTTTGCTGATTTTGAGGACTATCTGGATTTACTCGATATGGCTAACGAGCTTTTACATATGCAAGAATTGGAGGGCGTGTTTCAACTGGCCAGTTTCCACCCGGAATACTGTTTCGAAGGCCAACTCAAACATGACCCTGCTAACTTTACCAACCGGTCACCTTATCCGATGCTGCACCTGCTACGTGAAGCCAGTATTGAAAAGGCGTTGGAGTTTGTCGATGATCCCGATGCGATCCCCGAAAGGAATGTAGAGTTAGCTCGAGAAAAGGGCATAGATGTTTTTAAAAAAGTTCTTAATAAATCAATAAATAGTAGTGGTTAGGATCATTTCGTATATAACTAACTAGGCGATGCATTAATCAATACTAATCTTTTATCGATTGTTATGACCAAGTTAATGGATCGCTTTTCATTTTTATCCATTAAGTGAAAAACCATTGCAGCACCTTTCTCAATTTCTCTTTCTAGTAGCATGTCTACGTACTCATGGATATCCCACTCTATAACATCTTTGTATTCAGAAAATTTCCTATCTAAACTTTCCGTCATTTCTTTTACACATTTCGCTAAATCTTCAACACTTTTAATCGCCTCACTAGATATATTTCTCTTCTTTAACCCTATAGAGTCATAAAAATTCAACAAACTTTCTTCTACCCCTCCATTGATATCAATATAGCGAGCAGTATAGTGATAAGTGTTATTACTTAAACGTCTTAGCAACCTAAAATAGCCCTGCAACTCATTAATTAGTTCATTCATTTTTCTTACTCAAATTATTAATATTACTTCTCCAATACCATAGCTATCTTGGACTGTAACTCTTTCAGCAACTCTTCCTCAAACCACGGATTCTTTTTCAACCAGATATTATTGCGTGGACTCGGATGAGGTAATGGCAGGACAGGATTATCCTGCTCGATATAGTGTTGCCAGTTACCTACCGTTTCGGTGAGATTCTTTTCCTTTCTCTCCGGCAAATGCCAATCCATAGCATATTTTCCGATAACCAATGTCAGCTCTATGTTCGGCAACACGTTTAGAATTTTTTTGCGCCAGGTTTGCGCGCAAATGGCTTTCGGTGCCAGATCCCCTGACTTGCCTTTGCCGGGATAGCAGAAACCCATCGGCACTACCGCCAGTTTGTCTGGGTCATAGAATGTGTCACGGTTTACGCCCAACCATTGCCGCAGCCTATCGCCACTGGCATCATCAAACGGGCGATCTTTATGGTGGGTAATCTGACCCGGAGCCTGACCAGCGACCAATATTTTGGCCTTGGCACTAAATTGTAATATGGGATTGGGACCCAGCGGCAAATCCTGACAGATAGTGCAGGCTTTAATCTCTTTCAGTAGCTGCAGGTCTTTTCCCATATTCATTCAGTTTATTCGAGCTGATACTGCTTCAAGTCACCGGTTAAAGGGCAGGTAAAAATCAGCTGGTAAGCCTGTAACTGCAGATCGGGGCTATTGTCATCGGCTGCTCCATATAATCGGTCGCCAATAATGGAGAAGCCTAATGATGCCAGATGTATCCGAATCTGATGTTTTCTGCCAGTCAGAATTTGTACTGACAACAGACTTCTCTCTGACTCCGCATCATACTTTTTTAAAGTCACAATGCTTTTCGCAGGCTTTTTATCGATAGGCTTTTCAACGGTGATCGATTGATGGGAAAACTTTCCTTTGACCCAGGCAAGATAATGTTTCTCTGCCGCGCGCTTGGCAAACATAGCAGACAAAGCTGCAGCCGCTTCTTTATTGTGTGCGACAATGATTAAACCTCTGGCCGCCCTATCAAGCCGATGCACCACATAGGTTTGTCTATTATAGTCAAAGTGTTCTTCCACCAGGCGACCAATCGAGCAGTGATCGCCCCACTTCGAACCTTGCGACCAAACCCCATAAGGCTTATTCCAGACCGAGTAATCGCCCTCGTCCGCTATCAACTCAGGTTCTGCTACCTTCTCGCCTAGCACCTGTTCGTTATAGTAGAGATGCAACTGATCACCCAGAGTTAGCCGGGCATTCTTGCGCCGTAAGGGCCTTGCCTGTTTGCCTCGAGATAACCAGACAGCTCCTTTTTTCATGGCCTCTTTGACTTTCTGTTTTGACAAGCCACTGGCTTGCGCCAATAATTCCAGCGGGTTGGTATCATTCAGATCAGCAACATCTTCCAGGTTTATATGTTGCTCAATAATGGTATTCTGTGCGGGTTCTGTCATCATCTGTGAATAATTCATTGTGAAGCATGCTTTAGCTTTTTTTCAAACTGACTCTTTATCGCCACCACCATTACTGGCCGATTTGCCAGTGATTACTGATGCTGGTGAGTTGGAGCCGTTCGATGGCTATTTCTGTTTTGAGCCAAAGGATGCCAATCAAGTGTTACATTTTTACGCCAAGCTGGATGGACATGCAACCGGCTTTTCTCTGGACTTTACCCAGGGAGCAATTGCCTGGCGTCGTTCCCATGGCGGCGGTCGCAAGCAGCAGATCGCCAAAGCTTGTGGCCTAAAGCATAATTGGCAGCCCTCAATCCTCGATGCAACAGGTGGTCTAGGGCGTGATGCCTCCGAGCTGCGTAATCTTGGATGTCGTCTGCGACTGATTGAGCGTTCGCCCTACGTTGCGGCCCTGCTGCAGGACGCCATTGCACGAGCCGCCAGTCACCTCGATACTCAGGAGCTCTTTGCGCGTGATTTTCAGTTATTCCAGGGCCAGGCTAATGAACTGATTCCAAAGCTGTCTACTGATCAGCAACCTGATATCATTTATCTCGACCCCATGTTTCCGCCACGCAACAAAAGCGCAGCCGTCAAAAAAGAAATGCGATTGGTTAAACTATTGGTGGGCGAAGATCTGGATGCCGATGAATTATTGCCATTAGCTCTAGAGCATGCCAAATATCGTGTGGTGGTTAAACGACCCACTTATGCGCCCTATCTTAATCAACAAAAACCTTCCATGAGCATTGAAAGCAAAGCCAATCGCTTTGATGTTTATGTTAAACAAGCTATCCCAAGTTAAGCTTAATCGTATGAATTTAAGGAATCCTCATGGCTAAAGCATCTGCCTTACATATATTGGTCAAGACCGAAAAGGAAGCCCTGGCGCTCAAGGCTAAAATTGAAAAGGGCGCTGATTTCTATCAGCTGGCCAAACGCCATTCCATGTGTCCGTCAAAAAAACAAGGCGGCGATTTAGGCGAATTTCGTCGCGGCCAGATGGTTAAGCCCTTTGATAATGCAGTATTTGCCAAAGGCAGTGAGAACAAGCCTTTAATTGGCCCAGTCAAAACCCGTTTTGGTTATCACCTGATTAAAGTGTTATATAAAAGTGGCTAATTATTCACTCAAATACTATTGATGTTGATTATTGCAATACTTAACCCGTTCTACTAATATTTCTCAGCTTTTTTAAAAGCAAAAACTAATTATATGTGCTTATCAATAAGCCATCACTTTATAATAATGAATTGAGGATATTATGAATATTAATAAAACGTTACTGCTTGCAGCGGTATTATTGGGGATACAAGCTTGCGCACCTTCTGCATACAACATTGACAAACCTGAGCCATCAACAATCAGCTATGCTAATCCTGCTGAATCTCAACAGTCGCTTCATCTGATCGATAATCGTCCTGAGCTTGAGAAAACTTTCAGTTACGGTGTCCTTAAAGCAGAATTACTAGACAATAAAACTCCAGTCGAGCCTATAGCGTTTCTTGAACAGCATACTCAAGCTGAGCTTGAGGCTCGTAATATTAATGCATTGCTCGCTACACAGGGACAAAGTATTAATATCAACAAATTTGTTGTAAGAAATCATCGCACTAACGCCTATACTCCTTTCATCACGTTTACTATGCTAAGCGCTGATATTATGAGTGAAACTGGCCCTGAACGTATAGCGTTGTTTATTAAACGCGGTAAAACACCCGTTTGGAGTTTTGATGAAATTATTGAGCCAACCTTCAATCAACCTTTAGATCTAGCCGTCAAAGAATTTGTAGCCAAGCTGAATAATCATCTGTTTCATCAGGCGATGACTGATCAAGAAGTTCAGAACCTGATTAACCGTATTAAGAACTCCGATGATGAAAATACTGCATATCAGGATGTTTACCAACTTGGATTCTCAAACAATCCTCTTGCTTTGGATGCACTACTAGAGCTTACTAACAGTGATGAAGAATATATTCGACTAGCTGCGATCTCTGGTCTTGGTACTTTAAAAGCCGAGTCTTCCTTAGAAAGACTAAAAGAAATCTATGCCACAGCAGATATCTGGCAAGATAAAGCTATGGCCTTAAAGTCGATTGGAGATTTAGGTACTGATGAAGCACGTAACTTCTTAATGGTAGCTTCCAATGAGCTTCAAAATGCGGATGATAAAGAGCGCTTGTGGAGCCAGGAAGTGATTGATTTATATTTGAAATAAACTTTATCTTTCTAGGTAAGTTAAGGAACTCCTTAACTTACCTCTTCTCAAATAACTTGTACTGCAGCTGCCCTGCTTTCTTATCTTTTACTTCTGTCCAGTTCTCAGGAAGTTGTAGCTCTAGCCCCTGCTCTACCTCAATATAAATCTTTGTTTCAGGCTTGAGCCAATCAGCCGTTGCCAATTGCTCGATGATTTTTTGCGCTATCCCTTTATGAAATGGTGGGTCCAGGAAAATGATATCGAATTTCTGAACGTTATTTTCAATGAAGTCGAAAGCATCGCCATGCATCACATAGGCATTGTCCGCATTAACCAGCCCGAGATTTTCTTCCAGTTGATGGAAAGCTTTGCGATTAAGTTCGACAAACTGAACGTTAGTGGCGCCTCGTGAAAGAGCTTCAATGCCAATGGCGCCAGATCCCGCAAACAGGTCAAGACAGTTGGCACCATGGATGTCATTTTGTAGCCAGTTAAACAGTGTTTCGCGAATTCTATCGAGACTTGGTCTGAGCCCTTCGACTTCAATAAAGCGTAGTTTCCGGCCCTTCCACTTACCACCAATGACACGAAACTGGCCCACTTTTTTAGCGTGGGGAGAGGAGGATTTCTTTTTGCTTTGTTCAACGATCTTATTTCGATTAGCCATAAGTGGCCTCTTCTTCACTGGTGCTTAAGCTTGTGCTGTCAGTGGACTGCAAATCTCTTACGCACCTGCCTTGAAAGTGATAGGATAACGCCTTTATAAAGTTTAACAAGTCATTGATAACGTCACTGCCATGAGCGACTCAAAATCTAAAGATAAATCAAAACGCGGCCTATTTGGCTGGTTTGGCAAAAAAGACTCTACTGAATCATCATCACACTCTGATAGCGAGCACTCTCCTGAAGAAGAGGCTCTCGAAGAAGCTGAACATCAACTTGAAGAGCAGATAGAGGAGCAGGTCGAACAAGACATTGAGGAAGCTTACCACGAGAAAGAGCAGGACCAGCATATTGAACAAGACTCTTTTGAGTCTCAGGCACCCACTCTAACTCCAAGCATTTCTGAACAGAATGATGAGTTACAGTCTGATTTGGAGCCTACAGAGAAAAAAGGCTTCTTTGCCCGCCTCAAAGCAGGTCTTAGCCGTACTCGTGGGCAGCTGGCTGACAGCCTTGCCAATCTGGTACTGGGCAGCAAAGAAATTGATGACGACCTACTTGAAGACATTGAAACTCAATTATTGATGGCTGACGTTGGTGTCAGTGCCACCCGTAAAATTATCGATGACTTAACCGAAAAAGCCGAGCGTAAAGAACTTAAAGACCCGCAGGCATTGATGGAGCGTCTTCGACAGTTACTGTCAGAAATAATCGAACCATGCAGCGAACCGCTGGAATTGAACCATAAGCCTTTTGTCATCTTGATGGTTGGCGTCAATGGCGTTGGCAAAACCACCACTATCGGCAAGCTGGCCAAAAAGTTCCAAAGCGAAGGCAAGTCGGTGATGTTGGCTGCTGGTGATACCTTCCGTGCTGCGGCTGTGGAGCAATTGCAGGTGTGGGGTGAGCGCAATAATATTCATGTTACCGCCCAGCATACTGGGGCGGACAGTGCTTCTGTTATTTTTGATGCCTTACAGGCCGCCCAGGCTCGTAATATCGATGTCCTGATTGCCGATACCGCAGGACGTCTGCATACCAAGTCCAATCTGATGGATGAACTGGCGAAAGTTAAGCGGGTCATGCAAAAGCTCGATCCTACGGCGCCACACGAAACTATGTTGGTGGTTGATGCCGGTACTGGTCAGAATGCATTGAACCAGGCCGAACACTTTAATAAAGCAGTACCACTTAGCGGAATTACCATCACCAAGCTGGATGGAACGGCAAAAGGTGGTATCATTTTTGCATTGGCGGATAAAATGAAAACGCCGATACGCTTTATTGGGGTAGGCGAAAGCATTGATGATTTGCGTGAGTTCAATGGTCAGGACTTTATTCAGGCTCTTTTCGCTACTAACGACAACGCAGAACAATAACTAACTTCTCATAATCTATGATTGAATTTCACCAGGTTTTTAAACGCTATGAAGGTGGTCACGAAGCTCTCAAAGGAGTCAGCTTTGAACTGCCTGCTGGTGAAATGGCATTTTTGACCGGTCATAGTGGCGCGGGGAAAAGTACCCTGTTGAAGTTAATTGCTCTGATGGAGCGCCCTACTCGCGGTCAGGTTATTCTCGATGGCCAGAATATCAGTAAGGTTAAAGATCGTCATATTCCTTATCATCGCCGTAAGATTGGCATGATTTTTCAGGATCATCGTCTGCTATTTGACCGAACCGTCTTTGATAATGTCGCCTTGCCCTTAATTATCGCAGGAGTTTCTGATCGGGATATTCCCAAGCGCGTCAGAGCAGCGCTAGATAAGGTCGGACTGCTCAGCAAAGAAAAGCAATTACCCATTCAACTGTCTGGCGGTGAACAGCAACGTGTCGGCATTGCTCGTGCAGTGGTCAACAAGCCCCCGTTGTTACTGGCGGATGAGCCTACCGGTAATCTGGATCCGGAACTGTCGGCCGATATTATGAATCTATTTGCCGAGTTTAATCAGGTAGGCGTTTCAGTACTGATTGCTTCGCACGATCTGGCCCTGATTGCCCGCATGCGACACCCGGTCATTACGTTAAAAGAAGGCCGCACCATTCGTAACGAACTGGCGGAGGCTGCTTTCGATGAGTAAGAGTAGTCGCCAGAATACCACCTATAAGATCAGTTTTATCGATCGTTTCAGGATGGCCATTACACTGCATAAGAAAAATGCGATGACTACCCTTCTGGATGTTTTTCGGCATCCGGCAAATAGTCTTCTTACTATTCTTGTATTAGCAATAGCATTAGCCCTCCCGAGTGCCTTCTATGTTTTCAGCTCCAATGCCAAGGCAATCAGCAGCAACTGGAGCGGTGGCGTGCAAATGGCCCTGTTTCTGAAGGATAATGTCAATCAGCAACAAAGAGCCGACCTGATTCAGGAATTGAGTTTCCGTCCTGAGTTTAAAGAAGTGGTACTAGTTCCGAAGGAAGAGGCCATTGAAGAGTTTAAACAGCAATCAGGATTTGGCGATGCACTGGACTACCTCAATGAAAATCCGTTGCCGGACAGTATCATTCTGACGCCCTATGAAACCCATGCCGATGCAGCCTCGCTTGAGCAACTGGCTCAGGAGCTTGAACAAAATCCCATGGTCGATATTGCTCAGCTGGACATGGCGTGGATTCAGCGCTATCAGGCCATTCTTGAAATTTCACAGAAAATAGGCACTTTTGTAAGCATTTTGCTTGCTTTTGGCGTCTTATTGATTGTGGGCAACACCATTAGATTAGCTATTCTTAACCGTCGTGAGGAAATCCAGGTAATCAAACTGGTTGGTGCGACTGATGCCTTTATCAGACGCCCTT
Organism: Kangiella aquimarina DSM 16071; assembly: GCF_000374105.1. Lineage (GTDB taxonomy): Bacteria > Pseudomonadota > Gammaproteobacteria > Enterobacterales > Kangiellaceae > Kangiella > Kangiella aquimarina. The sequence continues at coordinate 442,486 of NZ_KB893650.1, read as the reverse complement.
TTCTTTATAGTGGCTTCTGGTACGGTTTGATTGCTGCCCTGCTCGCTGCTTTGATGGTCAATATTGTATTGTTCCTACTGTTACAACCCTCCTCTACTCTCGCTGAACTCTATAACAGCGGCTTTTCGTTGATTGGATTGGCTCCAACACAAACTCTGTCATTGTTAGCTATTGGCTCTGCGCTTGGCCTTTTCGGTGCCTGGTTCTCTGTTAGCAAGCACCTCAAGGATATTCAGCCCACTTAAGTTTGAACTGTCTCTTAATATAACGTTTGCCTACTTGCGGCTTTCACTTTTTTATCACAGATTTGTCTTACACTAGCTATCATCGTTACATGCAGTAACTATACCCTGAAGTAATACTCAAAATACTTTTATGCTATTTGATAATAGTCTCCAAGCTTGTTTGAATAGACACCGTTTACTATTAACTGGAAAAGGAAACTCATTATGAAGACATTTTTAGCGTTTGTGGTAAGCGCATTGGCGTTAACCGCTACAGCCGATGCCAAGCCAGCCGACTATGAATTTGACACGGTTCATAGCCAAATTATATTTAAAGTCAACCACTTAGGCTACTCTAACTCGTACGGTAAGTTTCGTGCTTTTGAAGGTACTCTAAGCTTTGATCCTGAAGATTGGTCAACCGCTCAGACTGAAGTATCCATCAATACCAAAAGCATTGATTTGGAGAATAAAAAGTGGAATGACCATATGCGCAGCGCCGACTTTTTCGATGTTGAGCAATTTCCAGCCATGACTTTTAAGAGCACCAAACTCGAAAAAACCGGTGAGAATTCGGGTAAGTTACATGGTGACTTAACGATTTTGGGTACTACCAAACCAATCACTCTTGATTTAACTCTTAACCAAGCTGGGATTCACCCAATGAGTGAAGAGCCCCATGTTGGTTTTTCAGCGACAGGTTCTATCAAACGCTCGGAATTCGGTATGATTTATGGAGTACCGGCGGTAGGTGACGATGTTCATATCATCATCGAAGTTGAAGCTTCTGCTAAATAAACTCATCCCTTTTTAGCCCTGGTTCCTGCTAACTCACTGTTTTCTGGTCTGGCAGGAACCCCTCTTTCAGTCTGTTAATGTCCTGTTACAAAGCTAGTCCAAGACTTTAAGAAGTTTCACTTTATTTATGAATACGATAGGTGTAGGTTACTTCTTTCAAGGATACAAATGACCCGCCAGGCCTTATAAATCCTCGCCTAGCCCATTAATTTTGTATTGAACTTTTTATTGAATTAGCACTCTTAGGTTCAGAGTGCCAAAATATTAGCACTCTCAGTTAAACAGTGCTAATATTGGTCAATCTTTATCACTCGGAGGGAATGCATGAGCAATATTCCAATGAACATGGCGTTAGCCGTTCCAACAGGCAGTATTGATGGTTATATCAGTACCGTCAGTGCTATTCCTGTCCTTTCCGTTGAAGAAGAACAAAAATTAGCCCATCAGTTTCATGATCATAATGACCTTGAAGCTGCTCGCCAGTTAGTAATGGCTCACTTACGTTTCGTCGTTCATATTGCTAGAAGTTACAGTGGTTATGGTTTGCCACAGGCCGATTTAATCCAAGAAGGTAATATTGGCCTGATGAAAGCCGTTAAGCGCTTTGACCCTAGCGTCGGGGTGCGTCTGGTATCCTTTGCAGTCCACTGGATTAAAGCCGAAATTCACGAATATGTATTGCGTAACTGGCGTATTGTCAAAGTTGCGACAACCAAAGCACAACGTAAATTGTTCTTCAATCTTCGCTCTAAAAAGAAAACCCTAAACTGGCTTAATAATGATGAAATCAATGCCGTAGCACAGGATTTAGGGGTAAGCGAAGAGGAAGTCAGACGAATGGAAGGGCGCTTGAATGCCCATGACGCTTCCTTTGATGCACCACATGCCAGCGACGATGACGATGCAGTATATGCTCCGGTTCATTACCTGGAGTCACCAAACTCTGATCCGGCGGTAGCGATTGAGCAGGAAGATTGGCAAGACCAACGTGAAACTCGACTACTATCTGCTCTGAAAACTCTGGATGAAAGAAGCCAGGATATCCTGCAACAGCGTTGGCTAAATGACCAAAAAGCCACTTTGCATGATTTGGCAGATAAATATGGTGTTTCAGCAGAGCGTATTCGTCAGCTGGAGAAAAATGCCATGAATAAAATCAAGAATGCTATTAGTTAATTTCCGATAATTTCATAGATTTACATTTATGTTCAAAAGCGACCAAATTGGTCGCTTTTTTTATATCAGGACGTTGTAAGCACCCATTCTGAAAAATTTACACCTTTAAGTCACTTTTGGTTTGTTTTTTGCACCAATTGTCGGCTTTTCAAGCAACTATAGCTCACTTTTCACCCTGTTTGTCGGCTTTTTATACAACAAATACTTGATCCAGTTCACATTTAGTAGCAAGATGAAGTCGTGATTATAATTAAAAAGCTTGGGGAGGCTTTATGAATCGTCTAAGCACCTTTTTGTTTGTCAGTACATTTTTACTTGTGGCTTGTGGAGGAGGGGATACCAACCCTGCATCTTCAGAAACGAGCACCGCAAAAAACTATGATTGTGTGATCAAATATGGCTGGGAGCCACGCCCACCTTACCAATTTTTGCATAATGGCGAGATGCAGGGCATTGATATCGAAATTTTCAAAAAAGCTGCCGATGCAACTCAATGCAATATTCAGTATGTACAGAAAAGCTGGACAGAATTGTTGACTGCCCTTGAGAACGGCGAGATTGATGTTCTTGGCGGTGCGACTGAAACCCCAGAGCGTAAAGTATACGCTGATTTCTCAGTGCCATACCGTAGTGAATCCTTCTCTTTGTTTGTCCGCTCAACCAATGATTATCAGGGCGGTGAGCTTGCAGGATTCCTGAGTGGCGGCAATAAAGTGGGTATCACTAACGATTACTACTACGGTGAAGATGTTTATAACCTAATGAATCATCCTCAGTATGGCCCTTTGTTTATTGACGGCAACTCTGGAGAGCAAAGTTTCTATAATGTGATCTACAGTACCATTGACGGTGTTCTAACGGACCCGGTAGAAGGTCGTTATATCATTAAACGCAAAGGCCTCGAGTCACAGGTCAAAGAGTCCAATATCAAAATTCCAAGTGATAATGTCTCTTTCATGTTCAGTAAAAAAAGCTTGTCGCCCGAAAAATCTCAAGCCTTACAAGACACTATTAAAACTTTAGTTACCGGAAATGAAGTCAATCCGATCGTAGCTAAGTATCAGTAATTTTTAACGCTGCTTTTAAGCCACCCACGGGTGGCTTTTTTATTAGCTACTTGCCATATATCACGGGGCTTTGGTTTGAAGAAGCCCCCTAAATCGGCTAGACTCTCGCCAGTTAACGACTTTTAATAACAAGATAGACTATATATGCATAATAAAACTATAAAACTGGGAGTTCTATCTTCATATTGTTGGATTGCTCCTGGATACAAAGAGTCATGTAACCTGCCATCGTTAACAGAACATGCTGATTTCGACCCGATTACTCTTAAACAAATACCTCCTATCAAGCGCCGCCGCTTAAGCGGACTGAGTAAATTGGCTATGCATACTTCTCTAAATTGTATAGAGCAAGCAGCCTCCAGTCCGGCAGATTGCCTGAGTGTGTTTGCTTCCCAACATGGTGAGCTCAACAGAACCGTCAGTATTGTTGATAGCATGTATCAAGAGCATGAAGTGTCACCAAAGGATTTCAGCTTATCGGTCCATAATGCCTCATTGGGTCTTTTCTCAATCTTCACAAGAAATAAGCAGGCAGGAACCAGCATTGCCGCTGGCTCAGACACTTTTGGTTATGCATTGCTTGAAAGCTATAATTTATTGCAAAGATTTCCGGAGAAGCAGGTCTTGTTAACATGCTTTGATCTTGAGGTTAGCCACCCTTTATCCGAACTTCAGAATAAACTTTACCCCAGTTACAGTCTTTCGTTATTGCTAACCAGCCCCAATACCGCTCCATCTGGTATTAGCCTGTCGTTTGAGCCACAATCAAATTTGCAGGTACCTGAGTTACCAATGGCTCTGGCATTTTATGACTTTTTATATAATAAGGCCTCTACAGTAGCCATAACTACGGATGATACACGCTGGAAATTCATTAAGAATGTTTAATAAAATCAATTACATTTGGCGGGTTTTTGCCACCGGCCTATCTTTCACTACCTTTGGTATTGGCGGACTATTATTATCCTTGTTTGTGTTTCCAGTCATCGCACTTTTCAACCGGGACCCCTTAGTTCGAAAACGTAAGGCCCGCTATCTCATTCATCGCTCCTGGTATATTTTTATTCGCTTTATGCAGGCGCTCGGAATCTTCAAGTTCGACTTAACTGCCGCCAAAGCACAGCTGGAAGGTATCGAGGGTAAAATTGTTATTGCCAATCACCCGACCCTAATTGACGTTGTCGCACTGATTTCCTTAATTCCAAATGCTGATTGCGTAGTAAAGCAGGGGCTCTGGAATAACTTTTTCCTTAAACGGGTAGTGCGTGTCGCTGATTTCATCAACAATGACCAAGATGTAAATAAACTCATTCAAAACTGTAAAAAAAGCCTACAGGAAGGTTATAATCTCGTGATATTTCCTGAGGGTACCCGGACTGTTCCGAATAAACCTATTAAACTACAGCGTGGCGCAGCCAATATTGCAATACGTTGTCAGACTAATCTGTTACCGGTAATTATTGACTGTGACCCTACCACACTAACTAAACAAGAAAAGTGGTATCAAATCCCTGACCGTAAAGCATACTTTACGATGAGGGTTGTAGAGGAAATTGACATTACTCCGTTCATTAACCAAGAAAAAAATGAATCAATCGCAGCACGACGATTAACGGAGCATATTAAGACCGTTTTTAAAGAGGAAGTGGCACAAAATGAAATCCTTAGAAACCGAGATTAAAGAGATCATTATTGACTCTCTTGATCTTGAAGATATTAGCATTGATGACATAGAAACTGATGAGCCATTGTTTGGCGATGGGTTAGGTCTTGACTCTATCGATGCGCTTGAATTGGGGCTCGCAATAAAAAAGCAATTCAATATTAAACTGGATTCTGACTCTGAAGAGTCGAAAAAGCATTTTTATTCAGTAGGTACTCTTGCTTCGTTTATTGAACAACAAAGAGGTGCTAACTGATGGCTAAATTTGATACCAAGGATCACATCTATCAAGAACTGGTTACCATTTTAGTAGACGATTTTGAAGTTGATGGTGATGATATTACCCTTGATGCAAACTTATATACTGACCTTGACTTAGATAGTATTGATACTGTTGATCTGGTAATTAAACTTCAGGAAATGACTGGTAAATCCGTTAATCCTGATACTTTCAAGGCAGTTCGTACCATGCAACATGTTGTTGATGCAGTTTATGATCTAGTCCATAACTGATGCTCCAACACCTCTTTAAGTTTCTTATTGCCTTTGTGGTATTGCTGTATCCCATTGCGGTTTATTTTGGTTTACAGCATCTACAACCTAAAACAATTGCAATTATCCTGGCCGCACTGGTTTTGCTACGGGGCTTTATAGCTCGTAGCAAACTGATTGAAACCATGAAGGGGCTTTGGCTTATTGTATTAGTGGTAGGGCTTTTAGTGGCCGGTTTAAGCTTTATATTGAACTCGGCTCTAGGTTTAAAATTGTATCCTGTAATCATTACAGGCAGTTTCTTGGCTGTTTTCGGTTATAGCCTGTACGCTCCACCAACAATCATCGAGCGATTTGCTCGCCTGCAAACCAGTGAACTCCCTCCCGAAGCGATTCCTTATACCACTAAGGTCACTAAGATATGGTGTTTATTTTTTATAATAAATATCTTAGTTTCTCTGTATACGGTTTTTTTCACATCGGTTGAAATATGGGCTCTTTATAACGGGCTAATTTCCTACCTGCTCATGGGGTTATTGTTTATTGGAGAGTGGGGCTATCGTCGCCTCGTGCTTAAGCAGGCCTGAGGTGAATCCATGGAAGCTTTGGACAAACTCAATCAGCTAATACAGACCAATGACGATCATTGTGTTGCGTATGATAAGCAACAGCAATATCCAGCCACCCGCTTCCGGGAGGATTTGGCCAGAGCCGTCCATAATATTCAACAGCATCCTCATCAACGCTATCTTCTTTTTATCGACCATAGCTATAACTTTGCGGTTAATCTGATTGCTTTATTTCTTTTACAGAAAGATGTGGTTCTCACCGCTAACTCTAAAGCTGACTGGTTAAGCCAAATCAGCGACCAATTTGATGCAGTTATTGGTGATGCAACATTAGAGCCTTTATTGGCAGGGGCTCACTTTCTCACATCTGAATTAGAGCCAGCTGACATTGAGCTAGCAGTAACCATACCGTTACAACTGGACAACAACCTGACTTTTTTTACTTCCGGCTCTACCAGTCAACCGAAGGCTATCAGTAAATCAATTCAACAATTATTAACTGAAGTCAGCTGCATCAATTCAATATTTGGCTCTAGTGTTTCCAATTGCACTTTCTTATCAACCGTTTCTCACCACCATATTTATGGACTCATTTTCAGGTTACTCTGGCCACTTTTGTACCGATATCCATTTTATGCCGAAATTGTGCTGTACCAGGAGCAGCTGAGATCCCTATCTCAACCTCTTTCTCAGATCTGCCTGATTTCAAGTCCTGCATTTTTATCAAGACAGGATCATGAGCTTGATGCTATTGAGTTAAAGCAATGCTTTAGTTCCGGTAGTTTATTGAGTGAAGCAGCAGCTCAGGCATCTTATGAACAACTGGGTATCTTTCCGGTTGAAGTCTTTGGTAGCACAGAAACCGGAGGCATAGGTTACCGCACTCAGAGTAAAAACCAGGCCTGCTGGACTTTATTTCCTAGTATGTCCATGCAGCAGGATGCAGAAGGAATAACCACGCTTTCATCTCCATACTTAAGCACTCCCTATCGACTGGATGACGATATCCAGCTGCTACCTGGTGGCCAATTTCGAATACTCGGCAGATTGGATCGGGTCGTTAAAATAGAAGAAAAACGTGTCTCCCTCGATGCGATAGAAACAACGCTCATAGAGTCCTCTCTAGTCAATGCAGCAAAAGTCGTTGTCCTACAGCATCATAGAACCTATTTGGGAGCGGTTATTGTTTTAAGTGAAACTGGTTGCCAGCTTCTTAATAGTCGTGGCAAACATCACATTAATCAATGCCTTAGATCGGAGCTTGCTGAACGGTATGAAGCCGTTGCCATACCAAGAAAATGGCGTTACCTTGAACAGCTACCCTATAACTCACAAGGTAAGCTAACCCTGGATCAACTGATGGGGCTTTTTTAATATGGATTACCCTGAAATTTTGTCCCAGAATGCTGGTGACCACAGTGTATTGCTAGAATTAGATATCAAACCTGAACTTGATGCCTTTGAAGGTCATTTTGATCAGTTTCCGATTGTGCCCGGCGTAGTACAGATTGGATGGTCTCTTCATTTTTTTAATAAGCTGCTGGCAACTAACGATAATCCAGAAAAAAGGGCAGTTATCGATAAGATTTCAGCGCTGAAATTTCAGCACGTGATTACGCCAAATACGCCTGTTTCGCTTGAATTGACTCATGATCTGAATAAGCAGCAACTTTCTTTCCGCTTTTTTAATCATGATCATCAATTTTCATCAGGAAAAATACATCTTGATGATTGCCAAAATTCAGCTTAGACAAATTCCTGATGAAATCTTCTTACTGCATCGTTATCCCAAACTATAATCACACTCAGCATATCGACCGGGTACTGCAATCTATCGCAGAATTATCTCTGCCTGTGATTATGGTGAATGATGGGAGCGATGCATCAACCAGCCAATACCTTAATCAACTGCCACACAGCTATCCCTTTCTACAGGTCATTAATCTTGAACAAAATTCCGGAAAGGGTGGGGCAGTCATGGCTGGGTTTATTGAAGCCCATAAGCAAGGTTTTACCCACGCCATACAGGTTGACGCTGATGGTCAGCATGACCTGACGGATATTCCTAATTTTATTAGCCTAAGCCAGAACAACTTAAATGCAGTCATCTGCGGCATCCCGGATTATGATGAATCCGTTCCTCTTGGTCGTCTAATCCCTCGGTATATCACTCACTTCTGGGTTTGGGTTGAAACCCTGTCTTTTAGCATCAAGGATTCGATGTGTGGCTACCGCCTGTATCCATTGGCGATTACAGTCGCCTTAATCCAATCAACCTCGATTGGCAAGCGCATGGATTTTGACACCGAGATCCTGGTCAAGCTGTATTGGCAGTCAGTTGAAATCATCAACTTTCCAACCAAAGTTACTTACCCCGAAGACGGCTCTTCTCACTTCAGGATGCTTAAGGACAACTGGTTAATTACTAAAATGCATACCAAGCTCTTTTTTGGCATGCTACCGCGGGCTCCGCGCCTGATTGCACGTCGCTTCAAAAAAAAATCCAGACCCGATAGTCACTGGTCAGCAACTGAAGAACGCGGCTCAACTCTTGGGATACAGATACTGGTCTGGCTGTATCGAATTTTTGGCCAGTGGTTATTTCGCATCGCATTGATCCCGGTTATTGCCTACTTTGTCTTAACCGGCAATAAGGCTCGCAAGGCTTCCTATCAGTATCTTCGGCAAATCAATCAGTACACGGGATCGAAAAAGAAAGTTCGCTGGTATCATGTCTATAAACACTTTTATCAATTTGGCCTGGCGGCGGTCGATAAAATTAGAGGCTGGCTAGGTGATGTGCACTTGTCTGATATTGTGTTTCATCATGCCGATGTTTTTGCCAATCTGCGTAACAGCAAGAAACAACAAGGTGCTGTATTCATAGGTTCCCACCTTGGTAATCTTGAGCTGTGTCGAGCCATCGGTGAATCCGACTCTTCCCTGAAGATTAATGCGTTAGTGTTTACCAAGCATGCTCTGAAGTTCCAGAAAGCTCTGGAAAAATTTAACCCTAAAGCCTCGGTAAACCTGATTCAGGTTGATACTATGGGGGCAGACACGGCCATTGAGCTTAAACAAAAAGTAGAGGCTGGTGAAATTGTCATTATCGTTGGCGACAGAACCTCGGTAACACAATATGGGCGAGTGAATTATGCTCCGTTTCTTGGTCAACCAGCCCCCTTTTCTCAGGGACCCTTTATCCTCGCCAGTTTACTCGAATGCCCAACCTATCTTTTATTCTGTCTTAAACAATCCGGCCAGTATCACCTATACCTGGAACCTTTCGCGGACAGCCTGAAACTTGCTAGAACTAATAAAAACGAGCAGTTACAATCCATCATTACAGATTACGCACAAAGGCTGGAGCATTATTGCCTCAAAGCCCCTTATCAATGGTTTAATTTTTATAATTTCTGGCAAAAAGATGATGTGAACTCTATTCAGCGTAATGCCATAAACACTCAAGAGAAGAATAACCGTGACAACCAATAAACAGAACATTACTTTTGGTCAGCAACCACTCACAATCGAGGATATTAATCAGCTTGCTCAACGCAATGCAACAGCCTCGCTAAACAGCGATCCTCAGTTTAAGGCGCGTATAGAGCAGGGTGCTGACTTTATTAAGACCCTGTTGCGGGAAGATGGTGTTATTTATGGTGTTACGACAGGATATGGTGACTCAGTTACTACACAGGTGCCGTTAGCCAATGTTCCGGAACTCCCTTTGCACCTGACCAGGTTTCATGGCTGTGGACTTGGCAATATCTTTAATGCTCAACAAACCCGCGCCATCCTGGCCACCCGCCTGGCCTCTCTGTGCCAGGGATATTCAGGTGTCAGCTGGCAACTGTTAGAGCAATTAAATCGACTGTTAGAACACGATATTCTACCGCGCATCCCAGAAGAGGGATCCGTAGGGGCCAGTGGCGACCTAACGCCGCTATCTTATGTGGCTGCAGCCCTGATTGGTGAGCGCGAGGTTATGTTGGATGGTGCAATTAAGCCTACACAGGAAGTCTTTCAGGCTCTTGGCATAGAACCCATCCGTTTACAGCCCAAAGAGGGGCTGGCAGTCATGAATGGCACCGCGGTGATGACAGCTTTGGCCTGTTTGGCCTACAGCCGTGCCGAATACTTAATTCAGTTATGCTCGCGCATTACTTCTTTGTGCTCCATTGCATTACAGGGAAACAGCGCGCACTTTGACGATATTTTATTTTCGGTAAAGCCTCACCCCGGGCAAAATCAGGTGGCAGCCTGGATTCGTGACGATCTGAACCACCACAAACACCCGCGGAATTCCGAGCGTCTACAGGATCGTTACTCCATCCGTTGCGCCCCCCACATTATTGGTGCATTGAACGATGCCATGCCATGGTTTAAGCAGGTTATTGAAACTGAATTAAATAGCGCTAATGACAATCCTATTATTGATGGCGAAGGTCAGCATGTTTTACATGGCGGTCATTTCTATGGTGGTCATATCGCGATGGTCATGGATACTATGAAAACAGGAGTGGCCAACCTTGCTGATCTAATGGATCGACAAATGGCTCTGTTAATGGATAACAAGTTCAATCATGGACTACCGAATAATTTATCGGCTGCCACTGAAGACAGAAAGCCACTGAATCATGGCTTTAAGGCAGTACAAATCGGCATCAGTGCCTGGACTGCTGAAGCGCTTAAACTCACCATGCCAGCCAGTGTTTTTTCTCGCTCAACCGAGTGCCATAATCAGGATAAAGTCAGTATGGGCACCATCGCAGCCAGAGATTGTTTACGAATTCTGGAGTTAACCGAGCAGGTTGCTGCAGCATCTCTAATGGCAGCAAGTCAGGCAGTACAGTTGCGTATTCGACAGAATCAGCTGCAGGAGTCCTCTCTTTCCGAAAGTGTTTCGAAGACCCTGAAAGAAGTGTTTGATCGTTTCGAACTGGTTAGTGAAGACCGTCCACTTGAACAAGAGTTACGCCAGTTTGTGGCTTTAATTCAGAACCAGCATTGGAGCACCTACTGAGATGGATAACAAACAGCTTAAACAGCATCCGATCAGTGCAGAGTATGTGGTTGAGGTACCTTTTTTTGACCTCGACCCCATGCACATCGTCTGGCATGGCAACTATGTTAAGTACTTTGAAGAAGCCCGTTGCCAGCTGCTCCGTACCATTGATTATGACTATCCGCAGATGAAAGCCTCTGGATATTACTGGCCCATCATCGATATTCGTCTTAAATACATTCATCCTGCCAAATATGGTCAAAAACTTCGGTGTATCGCAACGCTTAAAGAGTGCGAGAACAGACTGGCCATTGATTATCGTATTGAAGACCACGAAACAGGTAAGCGCCTGTCAAAAGGTTACTCAATCCAGGTAGCAGTAACCGTGGATGACTTTGAAATGCAGCTGGTATCACCAAAAATTCTTAGCCAAAAAATTGAGCTCTTTTATGCCTCTCTTTAACTTTCTTTTAGCCAGCATATTGTATGGCCTTTTGTTTGTGACCAGCTCTCCGGTAAAAGCGGAGCAACCTTTCAAGTGCTCACTTGAATCCATTGCCTCCGAACTTGGTGAACAAGCCATGCTGAATGAATTTGTTCAAACTAAGCAAGTTACCATCCTAAAAAAACCTCTGATCTCTAAAGGCTATCTATTAATTAGCGACGATAACCAGGTCATCTGGCAGACTCAGCAGCCAATAAAAAGCACCTTGTTAATCGGTCAGCAGACTCTCAGACAATTCAATAAAAATGATCAACCGGTCATGTCGCCTGCCAACAATAATCAAAAAATGAGTCAGCTGATCAGTTCGACTTTTCTGGCTATTCTCGCTGGTGATTTTGAAAAATTAGATAACCACTTTTCTGTAGCTTTAGACTGCACAGAAACACGCTGGAGCATTGAGCTCGAAGCCAGTTCCAATGACATGAAACCCATCATTACCAATATAAATATCAGCGGTCAGAATCACATAGAAACGCTCTCATTTACCGAGGCTAGTGGCGATTCAACTCAACTGGTGCTTTCACCATCAACCGATCCTGATCTGATCAATCAGCTCCGTTCATATGTCATCCACTAAAGTTAAAGCCCTCATTTGGGCATTAATTATCCTTCTTTCAGCAGGTCTGTTTTATAAACAGCTTCATGATGGCATACAGGTCGAAACCAATATCCTGAAACTGTTACCAGAAACTGAAGTTGATCCTTTTGCAGAAAAAGCCTTTGCTCAGTTTTCCGATAACAATTTCAAGCAGATCATAATTGGACTAAAAAGCAATTCGTCCAATGAGCTCGAGCCGGTGGCCGCTTCTCTGGTTAATCAGTTGCAGCAGACGCAACTGATAGAACGATTTAACACACAAATCTCAGAGGCTGAGCAGGAGATCATTGCTGAACTCATCTTCAAGCATCGTTTTCATTTATTAAACAGCAAAGACAGAGGCCTGATGTTAACAGAGGGTGCTGAGCCCTTTGTTGAACATAGTCTACAAATGATCTACTCGCCGCTATCGGGTCAATTATTACCACTGATTGCACAGGATCCTTTGCTATTATCCTACCGTTACTTACAGCAGGCTGTTGCCAATAGTTCTTCTAGACATAGCAACACACAGGTCGTTGGCGATTTTTTAAAAGTTATCGACTCGGGGCAGCAGGTTCTGATTCTGTCTGCGCGTCTCAAAGAGTCACCCTTTGATACCAGGACACAAGAAGAGATTGCCGGCTTACTTGATCAATTCTCTGAACAAAATCCCCAGGTTGAGCTTTTAACTACCGGTGCACTTTTTTATGCCCAATATGCTGCAGCCTCTGCCAAATCAGAAATATCAACAATCGGCTTAGGTTCCTTACTTGGTGTTATCGCTCTATTGATTGTTGCGTTTAGAAGCACAGCTCCGCTTCTAATGACAATGACCTCATTAGCCACTGGAATCTTTATCGGCTTTACAACTGTTCATATTGTTTTTGGCTCAATTCATATCCTGACGATGGTTTTTGGCGCGAGTCTGGTAGGGGTAGCAGTTGATTATGCGTTTCACTATTTTTCAAGCGCCGTTCACCACCGGCGTCCCTTGTCACATATTTTTATAGCTATTCTGATGGGGCTTGTTTCAAGCATCATTGGCTATATTGCGCTGTTTATGGCTCCATTCCCTGGTCTGCAGCAAATGGCTATTTTCTGTATTGCAGGGTTGATTGGCGCTTTTTTAACGGTGTCCTTATTGTTCGATGTTTTCCAATACAAGGTTTCCACGCCAGGCCCATTTATCGCTCTTTTAACAGGTCATCAGTCTTTCAGTCGCAAACTCGCTCATCCTGCACTTTTTATCATTTTATTGGGATTACCTGTTTTTGCGGGTTACCTGTTACTCGATACCGACCGGGCTAATGACAATATCAGGCAGCTACAGGCAGCCCCTCAGCAGCTTACCGATCAGGAAGCGGAACTAACCCGAATTATCTCAGCACCGGCAACCAACCAGTTTTTTCTGGTTCGTGCTGAATCTGATGAACAGCTGTTACAAACCTTAAGCCAATACAATGATGATCTAGATGAGCTAGTATCACGAAAGGTAATCGATCAATATAGCCACCTGGCTCAATGGGTACCCAGCCGCGCTCAACAGCAAAGCGATTATCAGCTGATTGGCCAGCAACTTTCTCAATCTAAACTGTCATCGCTATTTGATACCGGTCTGTTAGACCCATCCAGTTATCAGACATTGTTTGATACTTATAAGGCTTCAGAAAGTGACTATCTTTCCCTATCAGACTGGCTAGATTCTCCTATAGGACAAAGGCTATCGTATCTGTGGTTAGGCAAGATTGAAGGCGATTCTGCAGCCATTATCAGCATCTCTAACATTCAAGATTTGGCTGCCCTGGAACAATTAGCACAAACTCACGATGATCTTTACTTTATCAATAAGGTCGATAAAGTTTCAGAGCTGTTCTCCAATTACCGAGAACTTGCCACTCTAATGCTACTACTGGCCTGCCTGGCAATATTTGCTCTGCTGCTGGCCAAGTACACAATTAAAATTGCTTACCACGTTATTTTCGCGCCCATTATTGCTGCCTCAGTCGCGATTATCGTGACCACCCTAATTGCTGGCAGTTTTAATCTGTTCAGTACACTGGCGTTATTTCTAGTCGTTGGCATAGGTATTGATTACGGCCTGTTCTATGCTGAAGCACAATCACGCTCTATTTATATTCACCTTGCAGTGACCTTATCAGCGACTACAACCTTCCTTTCATTCGGTCTACTGTCACTCAGTGAGACTCCGGCAATCCATGCCTTTGGTCTCACCATGTTAACCGGTATCTTGACCGTATTTCTTCTTTCCCCCATTGTGGGCAATCGCCTCTATCGTATTAAAGGACTAGATAATGGATAAACCGCAGTCGCACTATGATGTTGTCATTATTGGGGCCGGACCTGCCGGTGCTCTGGCTGCTTCTTTGCTTACCCAGGGCCAGCTCAATGTTCTGGTCGTTGAAAAGCAACACTTTCCCCGGTTTTCAATCGGTGAAAGCCTGTTACCGCAATCCATGGTTTATCTGCAACAGGCTAATCTTCTTGATGCGATTAAGCAGGCCGCTCCCGAGCTTGGATTTCAATTTAAGAATGGTGCGGCTTTTTTCGCCGATCAGCACTACTGCTATTTTGATTTTGAACAGAAATTTAGCGAAGGACCCTGTGATACTTTTCAGGTTAAGCGTGCGCAGTTCGATCATCTGCTTGTTCAGCTGGTGCAAGAGCAGGGGGCGGAGTTCCGCTTTGGCCACTCCGTAACTGAAGCCATATTTGATGACAAATGCGAGTTAAGCGTTGAAAACGAACAAGGAGAAGTTGAACAGATATCTGCAGAGTTTGTTCTGGATGCCAGTGGTTTCGCTAAAGTTCTGCCTAGACTGTTAAACTTAATCCAGCCAAGTGATTTCCCTGTAAGAAGTTCTGTGTTCTGCCATATAAAAGACAACATCAGCTGTCATAACTATGATCGTAATAAAATACTGATAGAAACCCATCCTCAGCATCAGGACGTCTGGTATTGGCTGATTCCTTTCGCAGACGGCACCTCCTCATTAGGCTGTGTTGCCAGACCCGAGTTTTTCGAGGCTCTTGGCCACGATCAATCCAATCATGAGCAGACACTGGATACTGCCATTCAACAGACTGTTCGTTTTCAGGACTTGTTGAAGGGTGCCAAAAAGGCTTCTCCCGTTCAGCACATTACCGCTTATTCCTCCAACGTTAAGCAATTGTATGGTGAGCGCTTTGCTTTGCTTGGTAATGCCGGTGAGTTTCTTGATCCTATATTTTCTTCAGGCGTAACCATAGCCTTCAAATCAGCGAAATTAGCGGCTGATGCCCTGTTTAAGCAATTCAGAGGTCAAGATGTTTGCTGGGAATCTGAATTTGCGACACCATTACAGCAAGGGGTAGATACTTTTAAGGCTTTTGTTCAATCCTGGTATGACGGACAGTTACAGAACATTATCCATTATGAGTCTGCACCGGAGAATATCAGAGCAATGGTGTGCTCCGTTCTGGCCGGCTATGCCTGGGACACCACAAACCCATTCGTTCAACAGACTGAGCGTCGACTTAATACCTTAGGACAACTATGCGCAGCCTCCTAATCCTTTTTCTAAGCCTCTTGTTTTGGGGCTGTAGCTCCACCTATGTTAGCGATCGTCAAACTGTAACGATTGCTCAGGGCGTTGATTTTCAATTAATCACCAGCCACCCTTTTACTAATGACTTTCAGTTGTTACAAAGTGCTCAGGTCAATTATAACAATGAGTTACATGACCTTCTGTTTCAAACCGAAGTCAGCGCCCAGCAATTGGTTATGGTCGGATTAAGCGCCACTGGAACCCGTCTTTTTTCCATACAATTGACCGCAGGCCAGATTACCGCTTCCGGATTACCCACTGATGATGGATTAAAACCGGAGTATTTGCTGGCCGATATGCAGCTAAGTCTGTGGCCTGCCTCATCCATTAACCAAGCTCTTTCAGGGGCAGAACTGGTGCAGCCTGATGCCACACAACGGTTGATTATGCGTGATCAGAAGGAAGTCATCCGGATTGAATATACTGACCCAGAGTTCTACCAAGGCCAGATTCATTTTCAGCATTTAGAGCGTGGCTATAGTTTACTGATTGACCCCATATCCATTGAAGAGACGCAGCATGACCCAGAATAAGCAGATGGTTTATCTTAATCATATGGCCTGTATCAATGCCCTGGGAGCTGATCATCAGTCAGTCTTTTCTAAATTGATCCAAGCGGACACATCGGGCATGCAGTCATATCTATCACCGGCTACTGGCCGCACTTTCCTGGTCGGGCAGGTTGCGCTTGAGTTACCAACCATACCGGAACCTTATTTAAAGCATAACACCCGCAATAACCGACTGGTTCATCATTGCCTGCAACAACTATCCACTCAGCTCAAAGAAATGCTTGAGCAATACCCTAACCATCGCATTGGGGTGATTATCGGAACCAGCACCTCTGGTATTGCCGAAGGGGAGCAAGCCTTGCAAAAATACTCCCTATCTGGCCATTTTCCTGACGATTTTGACTATTCCCAGATTGAGATGTCTTCTCCAGCAGACTTTATCAAGGACTACCTTCAACTGCAGGGGCCGGCTTATTGCATCTCTACTGCCTGTTCATCCAGCGGGAAAGTTTTTGCTTCGGCACGCAGCTTAATCGAAAATGATCTTTGCGATGCAGTGATTGTCGGCGGTTCAGATTCTTTGTGCGATATGACTCTGAATGGCTTTGACTCACTGGAAGCCATATCTTCCGATTTATGCCTGCCTTTTAGTGCTAATCGAAAGGGAATCAATATCGGAGAAGGGGCTGCACTTTTTATTATGTCTCGAGAGAAGTCTGAAGTTGCATTGCTTGGCGTTGGCGAGTCCTCTGATGCTCACCACATTTCAGCACCCCATCCTGAAGGTGCTGGTGCTGTATCCTCCATGCAGATGGCACTATCTGACGCAGGCATTAGTTCAGATGACGTTGATTATCTCAATCTTCATGGCACAGGCACTGAACTTAACGATTTGATGGAGGGAAAAGCCGTACATCAGGTGCTTCCCACCACCACCATGGTCAGTTCAACCAAACCGCTCACCGGTCATACACTGGGCGCAGCTGGTGCCACAGAACTTGCCTTCTGCTGGCTGGCTCTGAATCAGCAGGGACCAAAGTATTCCTTACCTAAACATGCATATGATGGCCACTATGATCAGCAAATTCCGCCCTTAACACTGGCAAGCTCTGAACATCATTGCAGCGACTTATCCATTGCGATGAGTAACTCTTTCGCCTTTGGCGGCAACAACGTCAGTGTTATAATCGGCCGCTCATGAGGAAGTAATATGCAATCGATAGAAGCACAAAAACCCATTATTTTATCGAAACCTGTGTCTGAGTTTGTCCCTCATTCGGCACCCATGGTTTTGATTGATAAGATTGTCGATTTCGATGAATCCTCGCTGGTAGCTGAATTTTCAGTTTCAGCTGAAAGTCGTTTTTTTCAAACGGACATTCCAGGCATAGAAAGCTGGGTAGGTGTTGAGTATATGGCTCAGGCAATAGCAGCTTTGGCGGGTATCAGGGCATTTCTGGTCAATCAGCCGGTAAATCTTGGCTTTTTATTAGGAACCCGAAAACTCGAGCTTTTTCAGCAACAATTTAATAACAACCAAACATACACTGTTCAAATCAAAGAGTTGTATATGGATGATTCCGGCTTAGGTTCATTTGATTGCTCTATTGTGCAGAACAACCAGTGTGTTTGCGCCGCTAAACTGAATGTATTTGAAACCAGCGATCAGACACAACTGCTAAATTAAGAGATCTTTGCTATGAGTAGAAGAGTATTAGTCACAGGTTCTAGTCGAGGAATTGGCAAAAGTATTGCCCTGCAACTGGCTAAAAGTGGGTTTTCAGTAACTGTGCATTGTCGTTCTGGTATACAGCAGGCAAATGAAACCATCGAAGAGATTCAGCAGGCAGGCGGTCAGGCGCAATTGCTTCAGTTTGATATTGCCGATCGCGAACAAACACAGCAAGCCTTAACGTCAGATATTGAGCAAAATGGTGCCTATTATGGCGTAGTCTGTAATGCTGGGATCACTCGTGACAATGCCTTTCCTGCTCTTTCTGATTCCGATTGGGACGATGTCATTCATACCAACCTGGATGGCTTCTACAATGTTGTGAAACCGCTTGTGATGCCGATGGTTCGTGAAAAGCAGGGCGGTAGAATTGTTGTGATGTCATCCGTCTCAGGTGTTCTCGGTAACCGTGGCCAGGTTAACTACAGTGCCTCTAAAGCGGGGCTGATCGGTGCTACCAAAGCTCTTGCCGTAGAATTGGCAAGACGAAAAATTACCGTAAACTGTGTCGCGCCCGGACTTATCGAAACCGATATGGTCGATGATGAACTTGCAGGCGAAGCAATGAAAATGATTCCTGCCAGGCGAATGGGCAAACCTGAAGAAATAGCGGGACTGGTGTCCTACCTCTTTTCTGATACTGCGGGCTATCTTACTCGTCAGGTGATTTCCGTTAATGGAGGAATGGCCTGATGTCACGCGTTGTTATTACCGGCATGTCCGGCATCACTGCTTTTGGCGAGCAGTGGCAGGCCATACAAGGTAAGCTGGCTCAAGGAAAAAATGCGGTTCAAGTGATGCCTCAATGGGAGGCCTGTGAGGGTCTACGCACCAGCCTGGCGGCACCGGTCGATTACACCTTTCCAAAATTACCACGCAAACGGATCCGCAGCATGGGGCGCGTTTCTCTGTTGGCGACTTGCGCAACCCAACAGGCTCTGGCCGAAGCTGGCCTGCTAGAAAGCGACTTCTTGACTAATGGCGCTACCGGAATCGCTTACGGCTCTTCTTCTGGAAGTACTCGCACCATCCCGGTGTTTGGCGATTTGATCAAAGGTGGGCCAATGACCGGCTTTACCTCAACTTCTTACGTTGAAATGATGAGTCACACCGCTCCCGTCAATATGGGTGTATTTTTTGGTTGCAAAGGTCGCATCATTCCAACCAGCAGCGCCTGTACTTCAGGCAGCCAGGGTATTGGTTATGCCTATGAGGCCATTAAGTTTGGCCGACAGAAAATTATGATTGCTGGAGGTGCTGAAGAGCTATGCATTACTCAAGGTGCCGTTTTTGATTCTCTATTCGCTACGTCCATTAATAATCAACATCCCGAGCTAACACCACGACCCTTTGATAAAAATAGGGATGGTCTTGTAATAGGAGAGGGTGCTGGAACCTTGATCCTTGAAGACTATGATCATGCGATATCCCGAGGCGCTGAAATTCTCGCAGAGGTGGTTGGTTTTGGCTGTAACTCCGATGGCGCTCATGTCACCCAACCTCAGCAAGAAACCATGTCTCAGGCGATGCAACTTGCTTTACAGGACGCAGGTTTAACTGCCGATGCCATTGGTTATGTCAGTGCGCATGGCACAGCAACCGACAGAGGAGATGTAGCAGAGTCTCACGCGACACGCGCCGTTTTCAATCGCTCAGTTCCTATCAGTTCATTGAAAAGCTATTTTGGCCACACCCTTGGAGCTTGCGGTGCCATTGAAGCCTGGTTATCCATCGAGATGATGCGCAATAACTGGTACGCACCAACGGTTAATCTCTCTGAAATTGACCCTGAATGCGCCGAGCTTGATTACATTACTGAGCTGGACAGGAGTATGGATAACGAATTTATTATGAGTAATAACTTTGCCTTTGGAGGCATCAACACGTCGCTTATATTCAAAAGAGTGTAAATGGTCCAGTAGAATGGGGTCTAGTCCAGTAGACCCATCTCGCGCTTAATATTCAGAATGTCGGAATGAATAGATTCTTTAGCTACATTCCTATCCAACAAATCCTGATAGACAGACATCACCATAGGTTCAGAACCGCCCACGTAAATATCCATGTTGGTTATATCATCATGATCGAGCATGAAGGCATGATGGACAAAACCCTTACGGCCCTGCCATTGCTCATCAAGTCCCGATAGAACAGGAATAAAACTGAAGCGATCAAACTCATTAGCCCAGGCTTGAGGCTCTTCTAATAGGTAGAGATCCGCAGAAGTTTGCGCGCCCCAATACAAAGTCAATTCACGCTGATCACCGTTTTTCAATGCTGTCTTGATAATGGAATGAAACGGGGCAAAACCTGTTCCGCCGGCAATGAATACCGCTGGTCTATCTGAGTCAGTCAGCACGCACTCTCCGTATGGCATCTGCACTCTGACCAGGTTTCGATGTTTCAATTGGCTAACGATTTTATCGGCAGCGTCATGACCAGGCAGGCGACGGATGTGCAGTTCCAGTATATCCTGCAAGGGTGAACTGGCGATCGAAAATGGGCACAAAGATCCATCATCCAGCTCCAGCATCAAATATTGACCCGCAGTGAAAGAGGGTAAGCTGCCTTTCGTTGGAGTCAATTGCACCCAGTACACATCGCGGCCAATTCGGCGCACCAGGGTAACTTCACAATCAACAAAAATGGCTTCTAAATTTTCGGTATTCTTTTCTGACATATTCTTTCCAGTTATGGGTTGTCTTTGTCGTCGATGTCTAGACCCAATTCATCCCACAGGGTATCTACTCTATCCTTAACCGCCTGATCCATGACAATCGGCTTACCCCACTCACGCTCAGTTTCACCGGGCATCTTGTTAGTGGCATCAATACCCATTTTTGAGCCAAGACCCGATACCGGCGAAGCAAAATCAAGATAATCAATCGGCGTGTTATCGATCATGGTGCAATCACGAGTCGGATCAACCCGCGTGGTTATCGCCCAGATCACGTCTTTCCAATCACGTGTATTTACATCGTCGTCCACCACAATCACAAACTTGGTGTACATGAATTGTCTCAGGAAAGACCAGACGCCCATCATGATTCGTTTAGCATGCCCTGGATACTGCTTCTTCATCGACACGATAGCCAAACGATAGGAACAGCCTTCCGGCGGCAAATAAAAATCGACAATCTCCGGAAACTGTTTCTGTAGGATCGGTACAAAGACTTCGTTTAAAGCTTCGCCTAAAATAGCAGGCTCATCCGGTGGGCGGCCAGTATAGGTCGAATGATAGATGGGTTCTTCGCGCATGGTGATACGCTCAACCGTAAACACCGGGAAACTGTCCACCTCATTGTAATAGCCGGTGTGATCGCCGTAAGGGCCTTCATCAGCCATTTCTTCTGGATCGATATAACCTTCCAGCACAAATTCCGCGCTGGCCGGAACCTGCAAATCATTACCTATCGATTTGACGACTTCGGTTTTCTCGCCTCGCAATAGGCCTGCAAATCCGTATTCGCTTAAGGTATCCGGAACCGGCGTCACAGCTCCGAGAATAGTAGCGGGATCGGCACCAAAGGCTACCGACACAGGGAAAGGCTGACCAGGATTCTGCTGACACCACTCACGGAAATCCAGGGCTCCGCCTCGATGCGCCAACCAACGCATGATGAGTTTATTCTTAGCGATAACCTGCTGACGATAAATCCCCAAATTCTGACGTTTCTTATGCGGGCCTTTAGTAATGGTCAAACCCCAGGTCATCAAAGGTGCGGCATCTTCTGGCCAACAGGTCTGTACTGGAATCTTGCTTAAATCGACCTCATCCCCTTCAAGCACCACTTTCTGACATGGTGCTTTCTTGACCACCTTAGGCGCCATGTTCAAAACCTGCTTAAAGACAGGCAACTGCTGCCACGCATCTTTGAATCCTTCCGGTGGTTTAGGCTCCTTTAAAAAAGCCAGCAACTCACCCAACTCACGCAAACCGGTCAAGTCTTCCTTGCCCATCGCCAAAGCAACGCGGCGTGTGGTACCAAACAAATTACCCAGCACCGGAATCGAATGACCTTTCACATTCTCAAACAAGATCGCCGGACCACCCGCCCGCAAGGTACGGTCACAGATTTCCGTCATTTCAAGATAAGGATCAACTTCCACAGAAACACGCTTAAGCTCGCCCATCGACTCCAGCTTAGCGATAAAATCACGCAGATCTTTGTATTGCATGAGGATTTTGAGTTGATAAGTAGTGGGGGTATTTTAGCAGACTGGGTAAAAATACCTAAGGAGAGTTTGATTTTGTTATTTATTCAATTCTGGAAGTACTTGCATCATATGCTCAAAACATTGATTAATTGAGGTAATACCTTGTTTTTTTCCTCGATGCCTGACTCCAGAACTTTCGTCTGGAATGTCTTCTTGTCCGTCGATTCTGTTTCCGTTTTCATCGACTTCCACTACTATCCAAACACCACCCCACCATTCTGTGGTACCTGTGACTAGATTGTTTTCATCAATTACTAAGTTTATGTTCATTCCTGCATCAGGAAAACTATACAGCGAACCACTGATTTGAGTTTTGGTTAGCTCTAACATCGCTAAACCAATATCATAATCATACGAGCTAGTATTTGAATTATACGTTTTGGCTACGAAACAGGTATTAGGTGGGGAGTCTGAATTTAGCCATTTCCAACGCAACGAAGTATTTAAATCATTCTTAAGTTTTTGTGGTATTGAATGTCCGTCGATATAAGGAGCTTGAAAGTACAAGAAATACTCCTCTGAATCTGGCTCATCGACTGACTTTATGACTATTTGGAAAGTGCCAGTATGAATTTTATCGGGCGTGATTTGACAACCTGCCAGCAATAGGGAAACACAGATGACGATTATTATTTTCATAAGTTTGTCCTCCTTTTCACCTTCGCTAAAGATTGAGTCAGAAAAGCTGATTTTTAGGAGTTTTGCGAGGCAGTCTCTTACCCAAGGGCATTCCTAAAGTCACGCACAGCGAGGGACGTAACCGAGCGAGCAAGAGACTAACAAAGCAAAAACCTAAAAAGACCTTTTATGGCTTATCTTTTCATGGCGTCGAAGAATTCGTCATTTGTCTTCGTCATCGCCATCTTATCGATCAAAAATTCAATCGCATCTATCTCATCCATTGGATGGAGAATCTTACGTAGGATCCACATTTTTTGCAGCTCTTCTGGGCTGGTCAGCAGATCTTCTTTACGCGAACCTGAGCGGTTGAAGTCGATGGCTGGGAAGACACGCTTCTCGGCAATTTTGCGCGACAGGTGCAATTCCATGTTACCGGTACCTTTGAACTCTTCGTAGATCACTTCGTCCATTTTGGAGCCGGTATCGACTAGTGCAGTAGCGATAATGGTTAAGCTGCCGCCTTCTTCGATATTTCGTGCAGCACCGAAGAATCTTTTTGGACGCTGTAATGCGTTGGCGTCAACACCACCGGTTAATACTTTACCGGATGATGGCACTACGGTGTTGTAGGCACGCGCTAAACGGGTAATCGAATCCAGCAGAATAATGACGTCTTTTTTATGCTCGACCAGACGTTTGGCTTTTTCGATAACCATTTCGGCTACCTGGACGTGACGGGCTGCTGGCTCATCAAAGGTTGAAGCAACGACTTCACCTTTTACCGAACGCTGCATTTCGGTTACTTCTTCTGGTCGTTCATCGATCAGTAGAACGATCAGCATGCATTCTGGGTGGTTGCTGGTAATCGACTGCGCGATATTCTGCAACATCATGGTTTTACCGGCTTTAGGTGGCGACACGATAAGAGCACGCTGACCTTTACCGATTGGAGCCGCCAAATCAATCACTCGAGCGGTGATGTCTTCGGTCGAACCATTACCACGCTCCATACGCATACGTTCGTCTGGGTGAAGTGGGGTAAGGTTTTCAAAGAGAAGTTTGTTGCGAGAGTTTTCAGGGCTGTCGTAGTTGATTTCTGCGACTTTCAGGAGGGCAAAATAGCGTTCACCGTCTTTCGGTGGGCGGATTTTGCCGAAAATAGTATCGCCCGTTCGCAGGTTAAAGCGTCTTATCTGACTTGGGGAAACATAGATATCATCTGGACCAGCGAGGTATGAGCCTTCTGCTGAGCGAAGGAAACCAAAACCGTCGGGAAGGATTTCGAGTACTCCACCACCAAAAATATCTTCTCCGCTTTTCGCGTGATTCTTTAATAGACCGAAGATGATGTCCTGTTTGCGCATACGCGCCATGTGGTCGAGACCAACGGCTTTCGCCATTTCAGACAGCTCTTGAGCTGACTTTTGCTTTAATTCAGTTAGATTCATAGTGTCGAGTTGTTGATTGAAACATAGAAACGTCTTGAAACGAGTTCCTGTGAAATAATTTATTTGGAAAAGATACGGAGTTTGCCCCAGGGGCTTAGAGACGCTTTTTTATTAGCTTGCTCAATGTAGCATTAGTTCTGCGGGGTGTCTAGTGTTTTAGGCCACCGCCTTATTAATCACAAAAAAGAGGCCGGAGCCTCTTTAAGTATCAATCTGGCATTAAACGTTGCTGTCGATAAATGCCATTAACTGAGATTTTGATAAAGCACCCACTTTGGTTGCTTCGATATTGCCACCCTTGAATAACATCAGGGTTGGGATACCCCGGATACCGTATTTTGGTGGGGTTTCGCTGTTTTCGTCGATGTTTAGCTTGGCAACTTTAACTTTGCCTTCATACATCTCAGCAACTTCATCAAGGATAGGCGCAATCATTTTGCATGGACCACACCATTCTGCCCAGTAATCGACCAATACTGGCTGATCAGAATTCAAAACTTCTGCTTCAAAGGTTGCATCAGTCAGATATACAATTTTGTCACTCATCAAATTTCTCCTGCTATTTACTTGCGCTTGGCTCTGTACATACGCACAATGGCACTATTTCAAACAATCGCGCCTGTTAATGCAAGCGCTAATGGTAAAAATTACCTTATGGATACATCGCATCTATCGACCATTAGATTTTCCGATCTAGGATTAGATCCCAAATTGCTCAAGGCCGTTGCTGACCTTGGCTTTGAATATTGCACGCCGATTCAGGCAAAAACTCTTCCTTTGTTGCTCAAAGGTCAAAATGTTGCCGGTCAGGCACAAACTGGTACCGGTAAAACCATTGCCTTCTTATTAGGCATCATGAACGATATTTTAACTTTGCCCGAGATCGAAGGCCGCCGAAAAAACGAGCCGCGCTCACTGATTATGGCACCTACTCGCGAATTGGCGGTGCAGATTGCCAAAGATGCTGTCCAGCTTGGTAAATATACCGATCTCAAGATTCGAGTAGTATATGGGGGCGAGGATCATGAAAAACAACGCCAGCAACTGATCGATGGAGTTGATATCCTGATTGGCACCACTGGTCGTCTGATTGATTACTATAAAACCAAGGCATTTGGCCTGGAAGCTATTGATAGTGTTGTTCTGGATGAAGCCGATCGTATGTTTGATCTTGGCTTTATCAAGGATATTCGCTACTTATTTAATCGCATGCCTCCGGCCACTGATCGTCTCAACATGCTATTTTCCGCGACCTTATCACACCGTGTTCAGGAATTGGCATATGAGCATATGAACAATCCTCAGCATGTGCAAATCCAGGCGCAACAGGTCACGGCTAAAAAGATTCGCGAAGCCCTGTTCTACCCTAGCCGCGAAGAAGCTTTGCCCTTGTTAGTGGGCCTGATGAGCCGCCTGCAGCCTGAAAAAGCCATTGTTTTTACCAATACTAAGCGAGCAGCCGAGCATGTCTGGGCCTGTCTGGCCGGTAACGATATTAAGGCAGAATTATTGACGGGTGATGTTCATCAGAAGAAACGTCTCCGACTATTGGACGAGTTAAAGAATGAAAATGTTAGCGTGCTGGTCTGCACTGACGTTGCTGCGCGTGGCTTACATATTGATGGCATTACCCATGTCTTTAATTACCACTTGCCCGATGATGCCGAAGACTATGTTCACCGCATAGGTCGAACCGCTCGTGCCGGTGCTGAAGGTGATGCGATTAGCTTTGCTGGTGAAGATTTTGCCATGAACCTGACAGCTATCGAAGAATATGTCGGCCATCCTTTACCCAAACTGGAAATTAAGCCCGAATATCTGGCCACCTTAAAGCCTTCACTGCCCATTCAGCAAAAACGTCGTCATCCGACACAGCGCAGAGGCGGTGGAAAGCCACGTCACCCTAGAAATTAATCAGTAAAAATTGATAACCAGTTATAGACAACAAAAAAGGCTACCAAGGTAGCCTTTTCTTTCTTACTCTTACTGCTTTAAATTACTGCTGAGCCAGATTCAAGTGCATCGACTTATTAATAAGCACCACTCGCATTTGCGCTTCTTCAACAGTTTCAGGCTCCATCACTATGGTTAAATCTTTTTGCAGATCAAAGTCACGGCCGGTCTCTCTTTCTAGAATCGACGCTAGCTCTTCAATATCCAGCTCACCGTCAAACTTTACAACCCGAGTCCCATCATCATTTTGTAAACTGCCCTGAGTGCCTGGTAAGTAGATTGTTCCGTTATGAAAATCAACTGCAAAGGCAATAATCCCTGGAATCACAAATAATAATAATCCAACACCATCCATAATTGCTATTGCCGGATCTATGCGACCATCAGTCTGCCCCTTACGCTCCGGATGCAGGATGGTTCCACAACCCGTAACATTTATTAGAAATACTGAGATCACAAAGTAACTGATTAATTTCTTCATCGTGTTCTCCTTATTTACTTAATACGTCATAAAATTCCATATTGCTAGCTTTCATAATGATAAATCAAATAGAATTTTTATTTTTGCGCGCACTAACTCATATATCAGTACAAGATTGTGACAATCTTATCTTTATTTATCACTTCTCTTTAGCTACCCTTATTATTCTTGGACTTTTTACTTAAAGGATATTTCTATGAAAAAAGTTATTTTTGTGTCTTTAGTAGCTCTTGGACTTGCTGCTTGCTCAACAACAAAGAGTAATACGCTCTCTGCAAATACTGTCGATACTGAATCGTCCGAACAAAAAATTTGTTTTTATCAAAATAAACCCGGCTGGAAAATGAAAGAGAAGCATTGTCTAACCAAACAGTCCTATTACGAGCGTTTTACTCACAAGGACACAGGCCCCCGCCAACCAACTAATCACTTAATTAGTCCACCTAATCAAATAAGAAGTAATTAATCCGAGGCTACCTAGGTAGCCTTTTTTTATTCTACTCTTTTACTGCTCGATTATTGTATTACTAAAATCTGTAGACATTTTCTTTACCCAGTCACGAGCCGATTCCGAGTCAGATTCCTCATAAACATATAGATAAATAATCTTTTCTTTAACGTGTAGTACATTTAATCCCATGGTAGTGCTAACTGATTCCGATTGACCATCTACCATCACATTTCCTGTCATTAGGTTCATGGCTGAAAACCGATATCCTTGATTATGAAAAACCTCTAGCGGAACGTTATCAGTTATTTTTGTCGCCATCTCAACAGAATATTTATTGCTTACTTTCTTTGACCCTTTTTCCGCTAGCTCATCAACCTGAGACTGAATTGCTTTGGTCATTTCTTCATACTGGTTGTCCAAAAAATTTCTTAATTGCTCAAACTCTTTTTTGGACACAGCTCTATTTTTTGTTGGGATGTAGGTTTGCATAACAATATAGCGATTATATTCCGGCTCCATACCTCTTATTTCAGCATCGATATCGCTGTTTGTTATTTTTATATCGAGCAATTCGTTGGATGGAGGAACAAAGTTCAACATGATGTCATACATCAAATGGCTTGGACCAATACTCTGAAATCCTTCCACTTGTGGAATTGTAATTTCTGTATCACCAATAACAATCCTATCTTCTGCACTTGCAATAACTGCAATTGATAGCGCTAATCCAGCTATTATTTTCTTTATCATTTCCATTTCTCCACAACTTCTTTAATTCTTACTTCACGTCTACCAACATGATCCTTTATCTGTTGCGCCAGTTCACTCTGTTTCTTTTCTTTATCTGTTTCAATAACAAGCTCCGGTACTTCTGCAGGCACTCGCTGTTCGTCAAATGCGACTAACGTAAAGTGCGCCGTTGTACTCAAGACATCACCCTCGTCACCACCTTTGTCGACAAATACATCCGTTCGTACCATCATCGATGTTCTTCCTACCAGAACCACTTTTGCAACAGTCTTTATTCGGTCACCTACGAAAATCGGCTTTTTGAATATCACTCGCTCAACAGATGCGGTTGATACCGTTTTTTCTGCATAACGAATAGCTGCCATGGCTGCAGTTGTATCCATAATCGCAAGCAATTCACCACCGAACATATTGCCATAAGGATTACTTTGGTTTGGGAAAACGAAGTTCCAGGTTTCAATCTCTTCCGCTTTCTTTTTATTTCTCTCTGTCATAATCCATGCCTACTGGTTTAAAAAATTGATTATAGGTTGCCATATTCCGCTAACGATTTCCTGCTTTTTCCGAAACAACCCGAAGTGTCCAATTTTTTTCAGGCCGACATCTTGTGGCAGTATGTATTGCGTTACTCGATGACTGTTAGAGTAGTGTGCCAACAATGCATCTCTTGAAGATTGCGGGGCATACCAGTCATCAGAAATGGTTATAGCATAAATATCGGCTTTGATTTTCTCATAACCTGTTAAGTCCAAATCATGCTCTGGCGTGAACAGATAGTCTTCTGATTTTGCCCATTCGACCCATTGCTTTACGGCATGCTTTGGTACTGGTATTGGACCTAGCATCTTAGAGTGGAAAAAGTTGCCTCGCTGAAACATCATCATCAGTGGCATTAAGCCGTACCACATGGCAGCTAATACATATTTCTGAGCTCCTAGCCATGCCCGCCAGGCGCCAACTCCAGTAGCTGCCAAGATAACTTTATTAAATTTATCGGAAGAGGGTGCTAAACCCAGAATTTGTCCACCTGCACTATGACCAAGGTAGTAAAGCTGTTCAGGCCGATTGTTTTGTTCTACATATTGAATGACACCCTCCAGATCCAGCTCTCCCCAATGCTGCATCAGCATCTCTTGAGCTGGCATAAGTCCGGTTTTCGATTCACCAATTCCTCGATAATCAAAAGTCAGGCAACTGATCCCCTGCTCAGCGAAATAATTAGCGATATGCTTATAGTATTGCTGAGGGACACCAAAAGCAGATCCTATTATCAGATACTTCTTGGATTCGGTTTGGTTGTGAGCTGGATAGATCATGGCCGATAGCTCAAAGCCATCGGTTGCCTTTATGGTGATTCTTTGGTGGGGGTAAGACAAAACAACTTCCAATCAGGTTTAGAAAACA
The DNA here is from genome assembly GCF_000374105.1 of Kangiella aquimarina DSM 16071. Classification (GTDB taxonomy): domain Bacteria; phylum Pseudomonadota; class Gammaproteobacteria; order Enterobacterales; family Kangiellaceae; genus Kangiella; species Kangiella aquimarina. The sequence goes on along the minus strand of NZ_KB893650.1, from coordinate 413,229 downwards.
CCATAAATACCTGATATGCATAAAAAAGGCCAGTGGTCTGGCCTTTTATTTATTGCTGTGCAAACACTTTCTGCAGTAACTCTGTGGTTCTTGCCATTGGATCACGTCTGATTTTGGCCTCTTCCTGAGCAACCAGGGTAAATAAGCCATCCAATGTTTCTTCCATAACATAATCTTCGATATCAAGGTTGGGCTTATCGGTGAATGGAATATTGTCATAGGTGGTTAACAGCCGACGGTAATCGCTATAAAAACCCACTTTTTGCATGTTATTACTGATGATGGGGGCGAATTTCTGTTCTAGCTGGCGTGCGGTTTTATTTCTAAAATACTGAGTTGCAGCATTATCACCACCGCGTAATATTCCCCAGGCGTCCTGAACCGTCATGCCTGATATTGCAGAAAAAAATACTTGCTTGGCTTCACCAGATGCCTGCTCAGCAGCTCGATTCATCTGCAGTTCAAACTTATCCACATAAGAACCAAGCCCAATCTGCCTGACTTTGGTTGCTACATCGCTGAACTGCTCTGGCACCACAATTTTAATCAATGGGTTATTACTGAAACCACCTGTTTTATTGGTTTTAAATACGGTATTTTCAGTGCCAACTTCCAGGGCTTCTTTTAAACCCGCAACAACTGTTCGCTCTGATAATGGCTGGTTGGCTCCGCCTAAAGTATCCAATACGCGTTGAACATCCGTAGTTTTGCAGGAGCTTAGCGTGATTAACGCTATCAATAACAATGAAATTTTAATTGTTCTAAGCATGATAGATTCCTGAATAATGGGATAAGTCATCATACAAAAGCTAGCAGGTTGACTCTAGCCTTGAACCAACCAAATGGTAATTGGTATACAAATCACTGATAGCAACGTTGAAATAGCGATGGTGCTATGGGCTACCTGACGATCCGTCTCAACGGCCTCAACAAATGGCATGACGCTGATCCCGGTCGGACAGGCAGCCAATATCACCAACGAGATTAGAGTCACATCGTTAAGCTCCATCACCCAGCGCCCAAAACTGTACACCACCAATGGTAATACAATGAGCTTGATGGCAGTGATTAATACCGTTTTCTGAATCAGAGATGCTTGAATCTTACCCATCTGCGCCAACGAACTGCCTAGAATGATCAGTGCCAGAGGTAAAGCGGCATCTGAGACCATCTCAAGTGGGGTCATCAACTGAGCGGGCAATTCGATTCCAGAGTAATTAAAAGCCAATCCCAAGAGCAGACCAATAATGACTGGATTACTGAACAGGCTCAGACTGGCTTTAAACTTAGATGGGGTAACATTGACCTTGGTCGAAAATAGGTAAAAAGCGCTGAACAGGATCAGGCTATGCGCTGAAATCACGGCCAGAGTTATGGTCAAGCCCTGTTCACCGGCCACCGACAGTATCACTGGGATACCAACCAGCACATTATTGGAGAAGGTAGAAGTTAGTGCCATACGGTGGTTCATCAATAGCGCTACCGCGACAAAAACCACCAGAACAGGAACAAAATAGGCAACCAGTGTCTGCCCAACATCCTGTAAACCACTGCGATAAACACTTACAAACAGAAATACTGGAACAAAGACCCGAAAAACCAGCTTTGAAAGTTCCGGGAAGAATGCATCGCTTACATAACCGGACTTCACCAACAGAACGCCAATAATCACCACCAGGGCAATGGGGATAATGGCGTCCAGAATTAACACTCGAGTTCTTCTCGCTTATGCCTTGGTTAAATAGCGGCAAATATCTTTAGCGAAATAAGTCAGTACGCCATCACATCCAGCACGTTTGAAACTCATCATGGCTTCCATCACGATTTGTTCTTCATCCAGCCAGCCATTGGCGGCGGCCGCTTTGATCATGGCATACTCACCACTCACCTGATAAGCAAAAGTCGGTACTTTAAATTCGTCTTTGACGCGACGGACGATATCAAGATACGGCATACCCGGTTTAACCATCACCATATCCGCGCCTTCTTCAATATCCAGTGCCACTTCATGCAATGCTTCATCAGAATTGGCCGGATCCATCTGATAGGTTTTTTTATCCGCCTTCCCCAAAGCACCCGCTGAGCCTACAGCATCGCGAAACGGCCCATAGAAACTGGAGGCATATTTAGCCGCATAGGACAGAATCATGGTATTCACATAGTCTGACGCTTCCAGCGCCTCGCGAATCGCACCAATTCGACCATCCATCATATCCGAAGGAGCCACCACATCCGCTCCCGCTGCCGCATGACTTAAGGCCTGCTTAACCAATACCTCTTTGGTGATGTCATTTAATATATAGCCGTTGTCATCAATGATGCCGTCCTGACCATGCGAGGTATAAGGGTCGAGTGCAACATCGGTAATCACGCCTAACTGTGGGAATTGAGCTTTAATGGCTTTGACCGTTGTTTGAACCAGTCCCTCAGGATTATAGGCTTCTTCAGCTTCCAGAGATTTCTTGGCAGCATCGATTACTGGAAACAGGGCAATTGCCGGAATTCCCAGATCGACGATTTCCTGGCATTCCTCAAGCAACAAATCCAAGGTTTTTCGCTCAACACCAGGCATCGAAGCCACTGCTTCTTTCTTATTGTTACCTTCCAATACAAATACTGGATAAATTAAATCCTTTGCAGAAATGCTGTTCTCACGCACCAGATCGCGACTGAATGCCTGCGCTCTGATTCGACGTAACCGGCGACTTGGGAAAAATCCGCTATTCATAGTTTCTACCTTATTCTCAACTTATTGGTTGAGCCAATCTTTGGGTTTTAAATAATACTCGGTCAGTTCCGCTTCGCGACTGCCTGCTTCTGGCTGCCAGTTGTAGCGCCAGCGTACCTCGCTGGGTAACGACATGAGAATCGATTCGGTACGGCCACCTGTCTGCAAGCCAAACAAGGTGCCACGATCCCAAACCAGATTAAATTCTACGTAACGGCCTCTGCGATAAAGCTGGAAGTCACGCTCAGCTTCGGTAAAAGGTTTGTTTTTCTGTTTTGCTAAAATAGGGCGATAGGCCTTGATGTAGTGATCGCCCACGGACTGCATAAAGTCGAAACACTGTTTAAAATCCCAGCCCGTCTGTTCGCTATTCAAGTCATCAAAAAACAGACCACCAATGCCGCGATGCTCATCACGATGTTTCAGATAAAAGTATTCATCACACCATTGTTTGTATTTGTGGTAAACCTCGGTGCCGAATGGCTCACAGGCTGCTTTCGCTTGCTGATGCCAGAAGATGCAGTCTTCTTTGATGCCATAATAAGGCGTTAAATCAAAGCCTCCACCAAACCACCAGATCGGCTCTTCGCCTTCCTTTTCAGCAATAAAAAAGCGGACATTCATATGTGACGTCGGTGCGTGTGGATTCTGAGGATGAATCACTAATGAGACACCCATTGCCTTAAAACTTCTGCCCGCCAGCTCTGGACGATGTGCGGTAGCCGAAGCTGGCATATTGGTGCCTTCAACATAGGAATAATTAACGCCCCCTTTTTCAATGATGGCGCCATTTTCCATAACCCGAGTCAGGCCACCGCCACCTTGAGGTCGTTGCCATTCGTCTACGATAAAGTCTTTTTCACCATCTTCTTCGGCTAGCTGCTGGCAAATGTCTTTTTGCAAGCTCAACAAATACTGTTGAACCTCTTCGATATTGATATTTTGCATGTATTACTCTTAAGCTCTTAATACTTCTCGGGTTTGGGCGTCTATTATTGATGAAGGTCGCTTATGGCCACCAGTGGTACCAACAAGGATCATATCCAGTTCAGCACCAAGCTTACTGCGAACCTCTTCTGCGGTTCTCATTTCTGATTGACCTGTTCGGTTTGCGCTGGTTGAAACCAGAGCGCTTCTTGCTTCGTCACACAGAGCTTTGACATAAGGGTTATCGCTCAGTCGAATGGCAATTTTGTTATGCTCACCGCGTAGCAGGGGAGACACCTCTTGCTTGACCGGCAACAACCATGTCACTGGACGCCTATGGTTTTCTTGAAAGCAGTCTATCAGTTTTAGTCCATCTTCACTAAGGTAAGGCTCAATCTGCTCGACTCTTGAGGCCACTAGAATCAGGCCTTTCTGCCAAGGGCGTCGCTTGATATTGAGAATTCTCTGGATGGCCTTGGTGGCCGACGGATGACAACCCAGGCCATACACAGCCTCGGTTGGATAAGCAATAACGCCTCCCTGACCAATAATTCGGGCGGCAGCATGCAATTTGAAAGTATTGATATAGGCCAAACCTAGTCCTAATTGAGAGTCCTAACTGAAAGTCCTAAACGAAGTGTATGAAGAGTTGACCTCATTGTAACCAAGGTTGATACGCTCCAAACCTTTCGACTTAGTGGCTGGTCATTGAAATTAACGTCAATTTTACTGGCTTGTTCATGCTTTGTGTAGGCTTTTTAGCCGAACCCATCAGAATCATAAAGCGATACCGTTACTCGTTGTACTGCTCTGACTGTTCGACTTCCAACTTTTCTATTTTTTCTAATTTTGCTTTCAAGCTGGCCTTAGATAATTCACCCAGATGCGCATCTACCAGTTTGCCTTGCGCATTAATAAACAAAGTTGTTGGTAATGCTCTACTTCCTATCTGATAGCCTAATACACCTCGTGTGTCAGCCATGACATTACTCAAAGCAAGATCTTCCCGACTTAGAAACTGCTCAATGACTTCAGAATGCTCGCCTTGATTAACAAACACAAAACCAACATCAGTCATCTCCTGCTGTGCTTCTTGTAATACCGGCATTTCTCGTCGACAGGGTGGACACCAGGTAGCCCAAAGATTGATCACTCTTGGCTTGCCTTGCTCAACCTTATTCAAATCTACCGCAACTCCATCCAATTGCTGGACCATTATCGTGGGCAACTGTTGAGCAGTATTATTCAGCATTTGCAAAGTGAAAGTAGTGATTCCCCATACACAAACTCCAACCAAGTAAGCTTTGATTAATGCTTTGCGTGCCTTCGGCTGTTTCCAGGCAAAAACAATTAAGGACACCAGGCCAACGATGATTGCCGCCCAGGCATCAAAACCACCGTCTCGGATATCAATCACTGACCAAATATCTTGTTGGTATTCCGCCCAGTACTGGATCACGAAACTGATCCGTGCGGCAAGCATAGAAAGCAGAAAGATACCGGCAATACTACCATCAATAGAGATCTTACTTTTCTTTGCTGCAAAGGCACCCACAATAAAGGTTATTGCCAGACAGACGAGAATTAAAAACCGATCAAAGGGCAGGCTAATTGGGCCGATAGAAAGTGACATCATAGGTTTATCAGTGGTTGCTAATATTGCTGCTATCTTACGCCAACAGAGTATTAATTTGCGTCAACGGCCTGTAAAGATAGGGTAAAACAGTCTTTGCTTCGAATTCAAGAGATTAAAAGTCAGTTGAGTAGTCAGTGGCTACTTTTGAAAGAGGTGTACGGCAGATGGCCGCTGTGGTGTAGTCCGAGACTCTAATGAGTCTTGATAAACTGATTAATGAGGCTCAGATCTACTTTCCAGATTTTCTACCCAGGCAAACTCGGCATCTCGATCCTGTAAATTAAACAGAACCATCATGACCACCCAGCGTAGGCGATCCAGTTCGGTTTCAACGTCTTCTTGTGGACCCAGCGCCAACATACGATCGATGACCATTTCGCGAGCCTGAGGATCTAAAATCCCACGCTGCTCAAAGTACAGGATCATGCCTTGGGCATCTGCCGACATTAACAACTGCTCCTGTGGCGAAAATACGCGCATGGAATCAGTCGCTAAATCTTCAGATTTACTGGACTCAGACGTGATTTCAACCAAACCATCAAGCCAATCGATAGCCCCTTTGATTTCACCATCGGTAAAACCAACGTCTTCTAGGGCTTCAATGAGTGAGTCATTGGCGAGAATATGATTGCTTTCTTCGTCTTGGAAGTTTTCAAAGATATAGAGTAGTACGTCGAGTACGTCTTCTTTCATTTAGCTCTCTTCTGTGGTTACTGGCCAGGCCAGGTTAAAAAGCTAGAGTAAAGCTAGATATACTACATAGTTGCTGTACTGTTGCTTAACGAACACGCTGATAGCCACCGGGCACACTAGCTATGTAGTCATTCAATTCTAACAACAATAACATATGGCTGACTACCTCTATTTCAAGTCCGCTACGCTGAATTATGGTGTCGACACTGGTGGTACTATCATCAACAAACTCAAGCATGTCCTGATATTCCTTTTCTAAAACAAACTCTTGTGGTGCATCTTGCTGATTATGTTCGGTTTGCCAGGCTGCCAGCGCCCCCAATTCTTCGATAATTTCTTCTGCCGTTTCGACTAATTTGGCGCCCTGTTTGATTAAACTATGACAACCTCTAGCCAGAGTATTATGAATGGAACCTGGAATTGCGAACACTTCTCGACCCTGTTCCATTGCCAGTCTTGCCGTTATCAATGAACCACTGCGAATCGCTGCCTCAACCACCAGGGTTCCAAGGCTCATACCGCAGATTATCCTGTTTCGTACTGGAAAATTACTCGCTTTGACCGGTGTGCCCAATGCAAACTCAGATACCAGAGCCCCTTGTTCACTTATCTTAATAGCCAAATCCTTATGCCGCGCCGGATAGATTCTATCCAGACCGGTTCCAACAACCGCAATGGTTGGCTGCCCCTTATCCAGAGCCGCCTGATGAGCAATTCCATCAACCCCTAGAGCCATTCCGCTGGTGATGACTGCCCCAGCACCCGCCAACGTTTTTGCAAACTCACGTGTATTTTCTTTACCTTGTGCGGTGGGGTTTCGACTACCGACAATCGCAATCTGGTGCGCTTTTAATAAACCCTTGTCCCCATGGACAAACAGTAATTTGGGTGGATCGGGAATTTCTTTCAATAATGCTGGGTAATCTTTACTGGTAATGGGAATCAGATGTTTACGATCGGAGTCAAACCACTCCAGGTCCTGTTCAATTAACTCGTCACTTACCAAGCCTAACTTTTTAGCTAATCCAGGACGAAATCCATGCTCTTGTAATGATTGATCGGATAATTCAAATAATCGGGCAAGCGAATTTCCGGCCTCTAAAAATGCCAATAGCTTATTTGCACCAATATTAATGTGAGAAAGCGCCAACCAGTGGCGCAATTCGAGTTGTTCCATAATGTTTAACCACCGTCCTTGGTGATGAGATCTCTTGAGTTGTTAACTTTAAGTTTAAATACTTTTCAAATAACCAGTTTTGAAAAACTAGTATGGATTGCGTGCAACGTCAAACAAGTGAATCGGACGCGTTGCATTCATAATTAGAGCTAAGCTGACTTTGTCATAGGTTCTGAAAATCATCAAAGTACCAGCATGCTCTTCTGGTAGAGTGACTTCAGCATCTCCACCACGTTGGGCGGCGATTTCATCATGAATCTTTTTACCACGTTGATATACGCTTAATACATGACCCTCTTCTAAGCCATCACGCGAACCCTTGTTTAGGGTTACTACATTGTATTGACCAATCTGAGTAACGCCGTCATACACAGAAATAATCTGTGCTTTGATATCAGTTTCTGGAGCACGAGGAGCATAAACCGGTGGCAATGGATTTTCATTACGTGGAAGCGCCACATCGCCCTTTAATATTTCTAGCTTTGACTTTTTAACTGTCAAAGTCGACGGATCACCTTCACGGGTAATATTGCCATTTGCCAGATAGCGAGCTTCTACGCCCAACAATTCGTCCGTTTCTGGATCGCGATATTCCTTACCTTTACGATAGATTCCAAATGAACCACCAGAACCAGCACTTATACCTCTTATATATAGTCGATCACCATAAGCACCAGCAATTTTTCTATCTTCTTCCAAATCCACAACATAAGGAGCCGTATCGAAAACAGAAGGTTCAACAACCATCTCATCGATAAGGTAAGGTTTGATCATACTTAGTGGGATTGTAGTAATTGCTTCTCCTTCAGAAAGAACTCGTGCTTCAGGGCGCAACTTAATGGTGCCATCGCTTGCTTTAACGATGTATGGCTTACCGTCGATATAAACTAACTTCAGGATATCGCCAGGATAAATTAAATGAGGATTCTCGACATTAGGATTAACATGCCAGATTTCCGGCCACAACCAAGGATCGGTCAGGAAAGTTGCCGAAATATCCCACAAGGTATCGCCCTTCTGGACCACATAAGTGTCTGGATGATTGTCACGCAACTCGGCTGTCTGCGCGATCCCCCCAAATAAGACCGCTACCGAGGCAGTCAAAGCAATTATTAATTTTTTCATGGCTTTCCTTTGTAATTAACTGATATCGGATCCTATTGCGCTTACTATACCTCGAAAAAAAGCAATAGGAAATAGCCAAAACCTGACCCTGTTGATGCCCCACAGGCCTTATCTGACAAGGTCAAAGTCTAAAAGGATCATCATCTTATCAACATTTCTTATCACATTACTACAACTTAATCACAGTCTAATCATAATTTTAAGCACTATCGCATTGATTTACTCTTTAAAATGGTCTTTGTCGCCTTAATTTATTATGATCTGAATCCCTGATGACACAGATTGACAGAATCAATGGCTATTTTAGAGATTTTAGAGTTCCCCGATCCTCGTTTACGCACCAAGGCAAAGCCTGTTACTGACTTTGGAGACGAGCTGCAGCAGCAGATTGATGATATGTTTGAGACCATGTATGCAGCACCAGGTATTGGCCTGGCCGCTACTCAGGTTAATATCCATAAGCAGTTTTTCGTGATCGACGTGTCCGAAGATAAAAGCGAGCCACTGGTTTTCATCAACCCAGAAATCGTCGAAAAACGTGGGGTTGAGGAAATGGAAGAGGGCTGCCTCTCTTTTCCTGGTATTTACGCCAAGGTCCAGCGCGCTAATGAGATTGTAGTCAAAGCACTTGACCGTCATGGCAAGCCCTTTGAAATTGACACAGGTGAGCTTTTAGCAGTCTGTATTCAGCATGAGAATGATCATATCGAAGGTAAACTCTTCGTCGATTACCTTTCGCCTTTAAAGCGTAATCGAATTCGTAAAATGCTTGAAAAGCAGCAAAAACAAAAGTAGTAAGTACTTACATGCCTAAATCTCTGAAAGTCATCTTTGCCGGAACGCCGGACTTTGCAGCCAGTTCATTGGCTGCAGTTCTTAACAGCCACCACCAAGTAGTTGCCGTTTATACACAACCCGATCGCAAATCCGGGCGTGGCAAAAAAGTCACTATGAGTCCGGTCAAAGAGTTAGCTCTGCAACACCATATTCCTGTCGAACAACCGTTGAACTTTAAGTCTGAAGAATCCCTGTCTCAGCTGGCCAGTTATCAGGCGGATATCATGGTAGTTGTAGCTTATGGGCTCTTATTGCCACAAAAAGTGCTGGATATTCCAAAACTTGGCTGTATCAATGTGCATGGCTCTCTACTACCGCGCTGGCGGGGCGCTGCTCCCATCCAAAGAGCGATCCAGGCAGGTGATAAAGAAACTGGCATCACCATCATGCAAATGGAGGCCGGTCTGGATACTGGCCCGATGCTAATAACAGCGTCCACACCGATTAGCGATCGAGACACTGGCGCTACTTTGCATGACAGATTGGCAGACATGGGCGCGCAGTTATTGGTTCAAGCACTGGATGAAATCGCAGATAATAAACTTCAAGCTACCCCGCAGGATGATCAGCTGGCAACTTATGCCCATAAACTGAGCAAAGAAGAAGCGCAAATTAATTGGCAGCTCAGTGCTGAAGAGCTTGAGCGTACCATTCGTGCCTTTAATAGCTGGCCAGTAGCTTACAGCCAGCTGGAAAATAAGACCGTCAGACTCTGGCAGGCTTACATTGTCCATAAAAAAGTAGACGCAGCACCTGGAACCATTTTACAGGCAGATGCCGATGGCATTCTAATCAGTTGTGGCGAGGACTGCCTCTTACTGACCGAACTGCAGCTACCTGGCTCACGAGCAATGTCGGCTAAAGATCTGCTGAATGCGCCAAAAAACCAGCAGTTATTTGCTCCAGATAATCAGTTTGTTAGTCTGTAAAAAGACGTTTTTACATTCACCCAGACAGCTTTTCACTTAGCCAAGGATAAATAGTGTCAGTAGCACCAAACCCACAGGTTTACACTGGTCAGCAGCTGCGCAAGCAGGCCTGTCTGGCGTTACACGCGATTGCCTTTGAAGGCCGGTCGGCTAACGATGTGCTCAGTAGCATAAGCTTTGAACAGGGCTCTGATAATGGTTTCTTTCGCGCACTGGTATTAGGCAGCTGTCGCTACTTTATCCGACTCGAAGCAATAGCCAGCCAGTTACTGCAAAAACCTTTCAAGCCCAAAGATCGCGATCTGCTATGCCTGATTATCATTGGCCTTTATCAACTCGAATTCAGTCGAGTACCTGATCATGCCGCTATTTCAGAAACCGTTTCGGTGTGCCAACAGCTTAAGAAAAACTGGGCTACCAATGTAGTTAACGGTGTTCTGCGCAATTTTATCCGACAGGAAGCAGACTTGCTCGCCAAAGTTGATTCAAACTGGGATACCAAATTCGCACTGCCTGATTGGCTCATATCAATGCTGAAGCCCTATTATAAAGGCCAGATGGAATCATTGATGAGTGCCATTAACGAGCAGGCTCCGATGACACTTAGGGTTAACCGCCAGAAAATTGGTCGCGATCGCTACCTTGAACAACTGCTGGAACAGGGTTTGTCTGCCACTGCTCACCCGATTGCAGCCAATGGCCTAGTACTAGAACATCCGGTGAATGTTGAACAGTTACCACACTTTGCTGACGGTTATGTGTCAGTGCAGGATGCTGCAGCACAGCTGGCAGCGGCTATATTATCGCCAACACCCAATAGTACAGTATTGGATGCCTGTGCCGCACCAGGCGGCAAGACCTGCCATTTATTAGAACTCTTTGACTCTATTGAACTGACCGCCTGTGATATTGACCATGACCGCTGTCAGCGAATTTCAGAGAACCTGTTGCGTTTGCAACTTCGGGCCAAAGTGGATTGTCAGGATCTAACTGACAGCAACTTTACCGATGGGCAATTTGATGCGATATTACTGGATGCTCCCTGCAGTGCTACCGGCGTCATTCGCCGCCATCCAGATATCAAGCTGCTGCGCAAAGCAAACGATATCGATCAGCTTGTTCATCTTCAACAACAAATCCTCGAGCATTTATGGTCCAAGTTAAAGCCTGGCGGTCATCTTTTATATGCTACCTGCTCGATTTTACCGCAGGAAAATGAGCAGCAAATCGATCGTTTTCTCGAAAGCCATTCTGATGCCAAGCTGTTACCTTTGAGTTCAGAAATCCAACAATTATCACACTCAAAAACGGGATGTCAGCTGATTCCAGGTCAATTATCAATGGATGGCTTTTATTACGCACTGCTGGAAAAAGCCACGAATTAAACAAAAAACCCTTTAGATCAGATGCTTATAGCGTTAGCATAGGCAAAGTTAAGCGAATAATAAGGCAAGGATCTTAATTGTCGTTATGAAAATCATCATTCTCGGAGCCGGACAGGTAGGCACAACCCTGGCGCTTAATCTGGAAGGCGAAGATAACGACATCACGCTGATCGATACTGATAGCAAGCGTTTGCGCGATATCCAGGATCACCTGGATCTGAGAACCATTACAGGTCATGGCGCCTATCCTGATGTGCTCTATAATGCCGGTATCGAAGATGCCGACATGCTGGTTGCTGTTACCAACAGCGATGAAGTCAATATGATCGCCTGTCAGATTGCACACAGCCTGTACCAAACTCCCACTAAAATCGCCCGTATTCGCTCACCCAATTACCACAATAAAGACATCATCTTTAAAGATAATCATATTCCGGTGGATGTGGTTATCAGCCCGGAAAAACTGGTCACTCAATATATTACCCGTCTGATTGAAAATCCCGGAGCCTTTCAGGTGCTGGATTTTGCCGAAGGTAAAGTGCGTCTGGTCGCCGTTCGCGCTTACTATGGCGGCCCTCTGGTAGGTAATGCCTTATCAGAATTGAAGCACCATTTACCCAACGTTGATACACGGGTTGCTGCCATTTTCCGTAGAGGCGCACCTATTGTGCCGACCGGTCACACCATCATCGAAGCTGACGATGAGGTCTTTTTCCTGGCAGCCAAAAAACATATCCGCTCGGTGATGAGCGAGCTGCAACGGCTAGAAAAAAATTACACTCGCGTGATGATTGCCGGCGGCGGTAATATTGGTGAGGGTCTCGCTAAAGCTCTTGAAAGTAAAATGCAGGTCAAGATTATTGAGCGTAGCCCTGAGCGAGCTCAGGAACTGGCCGACGTCCTGCACGACACGCTCGTTTTACAGGGCGATGTGTCTGATGAAGACATGCTAAAAGATGAAAATATTGGTGACTTTGATTTGTTTATCTCGGTGACCAATGATGATGAAGCTAACATCATGTCGGCTCTACTGGCAAAAAAACTTGGCGTTCGCAAAACTATGGTGTTAATCAATCGCACTGCCTATGTGGATCTGATTCAAGGCCATCAGATTGATATCGCCATTTCTCCACAACAGGTCACCATCGGCAGTCTGTTAAAACACATCCGTCGCGGACTGGTATCTAACGTTTATTCTTTACGTCGCGGTGCTGCTGAAGCTATCGAAGCGGTTGCAAAAGGCAATGAACAAAGCTCGCTGGTAGTAGGCCGAACCATTGGCGAATTACCTTTGCCGCCAGGAACATCCATTGGTGCCATCGTGCGTGACGACCAGGTTCTCATCGCACATGAAAACATCATTATTCGTGAAAATGACCATGTTGTACTGTTCATGGTAGATAAGGCCTATATCCACGACGTTGAGCGTCTTTTTCAAGTCAATGTCACTTATTTCTAGTCAGGACTGACGCCATGCAATACGCTACCATCATTCGCATCCTTGGCATACTGCTGATGGTCTTCAGTCTGACCATGCTGCCTCCTGCGGTTGTTTCTGCCATCTATGAAGATGGCGGTGGTAGTGCTTTTATCAGTACATTTCTACTATCGCTTATTACCGGCTTTATCCTTTTCTGGCCAAAGCGAAAAGCACGTGCAGAGCTCAAAATTCGTGATGGCTTTTTAATTGTTGTTCTATTCTGGACGGTTTTGAGCACATTTGGTGCGGTGCCTTTTATATTGGCCCAGTCTCTACCTGTAAGCTTAGCAGATGCTATTTTTGAATCTTTTTCAGGTCTAACTACCACTGGTGCAACTGTCATTAGTGGCCTTGATGATCTGCCACACTCAATCCTGTATTATCGCCAACAGCTTCAATGGCTAGGTGGCATGGGTATCATCGTGTTAGCCGTAGCTATCCTGCCTTTGTTGGGCATTGGGGGAATGCAGCTATATCGTGCAGAAATGCCTGGGCCTATGAAAGATAATAAATTAACACCAAGAATCGCCGGTACTGCCAAGGCCCTATGGTATATTTATTTAGGCATTACCATCGCCTGTGCTCTGGCCTATTGGCTTGCTGGAATGACCGCTTTTGATGCGATAGCCCATAGTTTTTCGACGGTAGCTATCGGTGGTTTTTCTACCCACGATGCCAGCATTGGCTTTTTCGACAGTCACGCCATAGAATTGATTTGTGCCTTCTTTATGTTTCTTGCCGGGATAAACTTTGCTCTTCATTTTATTTCTGTGCGTACCCTGACCATCAGACCTTACCTTAAAGATCCGGAATTTAAAGGCTACTTCGGCATATTACTGGTTATTATTTTGAGCTGTACAGCTGTCCTTCTTTATTATCAGGAATATGACTTTGATGATGCTTTGGTTAAAAGTATTTTTCACTCGGTTTCTATTGCCACCACAGCTGGCTTTGCCAGTGCAGACTTCGCCGCATGGCCGACTCTGTTACCAGTATTACTGATCTTTGCCAGCTTTATCGGTGCCAGCGCCGGTTCTACGGGTGGCGGCATGAAAGTGATTCGTGTCCTACTGCTATTTAAACAGGGTATGCGTGAAATTAAACGTCTGGTACACCCCAATGGAATTTTCCTGATAAAGCTTGGCAAGACGTCAGTAAGCGACAGGGTTGTACAGGCCGTTTGGGGGTTCTTTGCTACTTACGTTGTGCTGTTTGTTCTACTTATGCTTATTCTTCTTGCTGATGGCTTGGATCAAATTACTGCATTCTCCGCCGTTGCGGCCTGTATGAATAACCTGGGTCCAGGATTAGGTGATGTGGCTGTGAACTATAGCGGCTTAAGTGATCTGGCAAAATATGTGCTTAGCTTTGCGATGCTTTTAGGCCGTCTTGAGATATTTACCTTACTTGTTTTATTCACGCCTTATTTCTGGCGTCGTTAATTTTTCTATCTTCGATAAATATTTTTTGAGCCATCTTCGGTAGTTTTAAACCGTTTATAAGACCACTGATACTGTTCTGGGAATCTTCTAATGATGTTTTCCAGGTGCTGATTAACTTTTTCTGCATAGATTAATTCATCAAGATTTGGATCCATATTTAGTGGCTCCAGATGAATATCAAATTTTCCTGTTTCATTTCTGATTGCAGCAATCTGATAGACTTCTGCATTGCTTTTCTGTTGTACTTTTTGCACAAGAGTCATGGTCAACGCTGGGTGATTAAAGAAAGGAACAAATACACCAGCGCGACGACCGGGTTCCTGATCGCTCAGAATTGCGGCAACTTCGGCCTGTTGTAATACATCTATAAGATGTAGTACGCCCTTGCTGTTACCTTTAACCATGGTGGTTTCGTTCTTGCATCGACCCTTACAGATGACTTCGTCCATTTCCAGCTGTCGAGGAGGGCGGTACATACAATGAAACTTATAGCGACTACCTAAGTAGTACAGGGCTACTTCCCAATTTCCAAGATGCGCTCCCGTGATAAGAACACCCTTGCCACTTTCTAAAGTCGCCTTAACCGCTTCTTCTCCATAAATATTATCGAGCCATTTCTCTGCGTCTTTTTTACACCAAACTTTGGCCGCTTCAGTAAACAATCGTCCTGTATTAATCAAACTCTGATGAATGATTTCCTGCTGCTGTTCTTTAGTCAGTTCTGGCAGGCAAAGCCCTATATTAGTTTTACTGGTTACATAGGCTCGACTTTTGC
The DNA here is from genome assembly GCF_000374105.1 of Kangiella aquimarina DSM 16071. GTDB lineage: Bacteria > Pseudomonadota > Gammaproteobacteria > Enterobacterales > Kangiellaceae > Kangiella > Kangiella aquimarina. The sequence continues at coordinate 398,095 of NZ_KB893650.1, read as the reverse complement.
TCCAACGACTTATCTTGGCAAACAAATATGCAATCCAGCGTCCAACAAAAATCGGTAGCACCGAAAATATTCGAATCATGCTCCGGATCAAGAAAACCTTTGTTGGGCTGGAAGTAACTGCTTTACCTTTTGCCATTAATTATCTGCCTATAGAAAAAATGCCGGCGAACCGGCATTTATTATAACTCGAATATAAATTATTGTGCTTTTTCGATTGGGAATTTGCTCAACATATAATCCAGCTTTTCGTAGCTCTCAATTTTGTATTTCTGATTCACCACGAACATTGGGAAACTCATCACCTTGAATTCACGAGCTAGTTTTTTAGCGTGCTGAACTTTGCTTTCCACAGCAAATGAGGTGTAGGCTTTTTCAAATTCTTCCTGAGATACACCAGCAGCCTGGAAAATCGGAATTAAATCTTCTTTCGATTTAACGATTTTTTTCTGGGCATGCCATTGATTAAAGATAGCTGGATGGACTTTATCCAGAACACCTAACACTTCTGCTGTGTAGTAGCCATAGGTCAAATGTGGTACCTGAGGTAGAAACACCGGTACTTGTTTAAACTCAACTTCTTCAGGTTTGGTTGGTTCCCATTTATGCAAAAACCCTTCTACGTTGTAGCAGTGTGGGCAGGTATATGAGAAGAATTCCATGACTTCTGGTTTATTAACGCCTTTTGCACCAGAAATAATCGAGTAATCTTTTCCTTCTTTTGCTTCACTAGCAGTATTTGCTTCTGCACAAGCTACCTGGGTTAATGCGAATAGTGCTAATGCAGCACCAAATAATGTTTTCAATTTCATTGATGTCTCCGGTTATTCTACGGTTACAGATTTAGCCAGATTTCGTGGCTGATCTACGTCTGTACCTTTAATTACAGCTACATAATAAGATAATAACTGCATCGGGATTGTATACACCATTGGCGCAGTTATTGCGTACTGACTCTTTATTGGAAAGACGGTTATACCATCAGAACTCTGAATATTAGCTGACTCATCGGCAAAAACAAAGAGTTGACCGCCTCTTGACCGTACTTCTTCAATGTTTGACTTCAGTTTCTCAAGCAAATTATCTTTTGGAGCAACTACGACAATAGGCATTTCTTTATCGATCAGAGCCAGAGGGCCATGTTTTAACTCGCCAGCAGCATAGGCTTCAGCATGAATATAAGAAATTTCCTTGAGTTTCAGAGCTGCTTCCATAGCAATTGGGTATTGCTGGCCACGGCCCAAGAAAAGGGTATGATGTTTTTCGGCAAATGCTTCTGACAAATCTTCAATTGCTTCTGCCTGTTCCAAAGCTGACTGGATTTCATTAGGTAAATGCTCCAGCGCATCGACAATCGACTTTTCTTTTGCCTCATCCATACCTTGTGCCTTACCGATGGTAACCATCAATAGCATCAAAGAAACAAGCTGGGCAGTGAAAGCTTTAGTTGAAGCCACTCCAATCTCTGTTCCGGCACGTGTCAACAATGTAAAGTCAGACTCACGCACCATTGAAGAAGCAGGGGAGTTACATACCGTTAAAGTCCCGAGGTAGCCTTGTTCTTTTGCTTTTTTCAGTGCAGCCAAGGTATCTGCCGTTTCCCCTGATTGTGAAATAGTTATAAACAGGCTATTGGGCAATACGGCTGTTTCTCGATATCTGTACTCACTGGCAATTTCCACCAGACATGGAATATTCAAGTAATCTTCAATCCAATATTTTGCAACTAGTGCCGCATGGTAACTGGTGCCACAGGCAATAATCTGTACTGCTCGGGTATCAGCAAATACTTTATTGGCATTCGCGCCCAGCGTTTCGATGATAATTTTATGATTGACCAGACGCCCCTCAAGGGTGTCGTTGACTACCTGGGGCTGCTCAAAGATTTCTTTAAGCATGAAGTGACGGTAACGGCCTTTATCTACCGCATCATGCTGAATATCAGACGTTTCGAATTCACGTTCAACCTGATTTCCATTACTGTCTAATATCGTTACGCCATCGCGACGAACCTCGGCCACTTCACCTTCTTCAAGATAGATGAAATCACGGGTAACTGGTAATAGCGCCAACTGATCAGATGCTACGAAGTATTCACCAATGCCCTTACCGATAACAAGTGGGCTACCCGAGCGCGCTACAACCATTTTATTTGGATCGTTTGCGTCTATAGCAACCGTTCCGTATGCACCCTCAAGTTTTTTGGTAGTTTTCTGTAAAGCTTCCAGAAGGCTAGAACTTGTCTTTAATTCTTCATGCAAACAGTGAGCCATAACTTCTGTGTCGGTATCTGATGAAAATGTATAGCCTTTGGCTTTTAATTCATCACGTAACTCGTCATGGTTTTCAATAATGCCATTATGAACCAGTGCAATATTGTCTTCCGACATGTGAGGGTGTGCATTTCGTTCACTCGGCTCACCATGGGTTGCCCAACGAGTATGCGCTATACCCAGCCCGCCTGGTAGAGGTGTATCATTCAAGGCCTGCTGTAATTCCGATACCTTACCCAGACGTCTTAATCGCTGAATTTCATTATCATTATAAATTGCAAGACCGGCTGAATCGTATCCACGATATTCCAGTCGCTTCAAACCTTCTACTAAAATCTGGCTTACATCTCGCTGCGCTATTGCACCAACAATGCCACACATTATTTCTTTTCCTCTAAATTTTTCTTAGTCTGTTCTTTTACAGGCCGCGCCCAACTCTCAATGTGTTTTTGGGCAACACGACTAATGCAAAGTTCACCTGCTGCAACATCTTTTGTAACAGTAGTGCCAGCACCTATGGTCGCTCCTTTGCCTACGGTAACTGGCGCAATCAGCTGGGAATCCGAACCAATGAATGCATCATCTTCAATAATAGTCTTGTATTTATTGGCACCATCATAATTACAGGTAATTACCCCGGCACCGATGTTTACACCTGTTCCGACCTCAGCATCCCCGATATAGCTCAGGTGACTTGCCTTGCTTCCTTGACCCATTACTGTATTTTTTGTTTCTACAAAGTTACCGATAAAGGCACCTTGTGATAGCTGCGTACCTGGTCTAATTCTTGCAAAAGGACCCACCGAGCAATCCGACTCAATGATGGCCCCTTCAATAACGCTATTGGGCTTAATGATACAGTCGGCGCCGATCTTAGAATTGATAATGATTGAGTTTGCGCCAATCTGACTTCCCCGACCGATTGTGACATCACCTTCAATAATGACATTAACATCAATTACAACATCGGTTGCACAAATCAGATTGCCACGAACGTCAAAACGACTTGGATCGATTAAGGTAACACCCTCATTCATTAACTGTTCGGCTTGATGCTGCTGGAAAGCTCTTTCTAGCTGCGCTAACTGGATACGACTATTGACACCTTCAACTTCGATTGCTGAAGAAGGGTGACAGGCTCTGACGCCTCCTTCATCAGCAGCCATTGCAATGGTGTCTGTCAGGTAATATTCACCCTGAGCATTATTATTATCAATTTTTGCTAGCCATTGTTTTAGCTTGCTACTGCCAACCGACATAATACCTGTGTTTACTTCATTTATTGCCAGCTGATCCATGGTTGCGTCTTTCTGCTCAACAATGGCGGTTACCCGTCCATCAGTGTTTCGAATAATTCGTCCATAACCAGATGGATCTTTCAGCTTCACAGTTAGCAGTCCAATACCATCCTTTGGCTGCGCATCTATTAGCTGTTTAAGAGTTTCTTTTTGAATCAGTGGAACATCACCATAAAGCACAAGAACCTGGTTGCCCTCAGAAACGAGCGGCAACGCCTGATCTACCGCATGGCCCGTACCTAATTGCTCAGACTGTTCAGCAATAATAATATCCTGTTCAGCTATGCTGGATTTAACCTGCTCAATCTCATGACCAGCGACCACAATTATTTGTTCAGGCTGCAGCTGCTGCGCAGCATCAATTACATGCTGAAGCATGCTTTTACTGGCAATTTTGTGCAACACTTTTGGCATGTTTGATTGCATGCGAGTTCCTTTACCCGCTGCCAAAATTACGATACTTAAACCCATAATATAGTCATATTTCCTAAATAAGCGCGCATTTTACCATTAAACAGTGATTTTGAAGCATTCTACTTCTAATTATTTAAACTAATTCAATTCTTTTGAGTTACCCATAAAAAAAGGTGGCAAAGCCACCTTTAGTTCGGATTTTATTAAGCTTTACTTGCCAGTTTTCTTGCGAATAGCACGTAATGTTCTTAACTGGGCTACCGCTTCTGCAAGTTCAGCCGCTGCTTTAGAGTATTCAATCTCTGAGCTTTGATCCTGAAGTGCTTCACGAGCCATTTTTTCCGCTTCCAGAGCTTTCGCTTCATCCACATCCTCTGCACGAACTGCCGTATCAGCAAGTACTGTGACAACGTGTGGTTGAACTTCAAGCATACCACCAGATACAAAGAAAAACTCTTCCTCGCCACCTGGTAACGTGACCTTGATTGGCCCTGGGTTCAGGGACGTTAGCAAAGGGGCGTGGCCTGGCTCAACACCAAGCTCACCCAAGTCACCGTTTGCAATCAATCGCTCAACTTTACCAGAGAAGATTGATTCCTCGGCGCTAACGATATCCAAATGTACTGTCATTGCCATTAGGTCCCCCTAATTTTAGGGCTGGATTAAATATTTTTCGCCTTTTCAACCGCTTCTTCGATTGAACCGACCATGTAGAATGCTTGCTCAGGTAAGTGATCGTATTCACCGTTCAAAATACCTTTAAAGCCAGCAATGGTGTCTTTTAGCGAAACGTATTTACCAGGTGAACCTGTAAATACTTCTGCTACGAAGAATGGTTGTGACAAGAAACGTTGAATTTTACGAGCACGGGCAACAGTTTGCTTATCTTCCTCAGATAGCTCATCCATACCCAAAATCGCAATAATATCTTTCAACTCTTTATAGCGCTGCAATACACCCTGTACGCCACGAGCAACTTCATAATGCTCGCTACCAATCACTAATGGATCAAGCTGACGTGAAGTTGAGTCAAGTGGGTCAACTGCAGGGTAAATACCTAGCTCAGCGATTTGACGTGACAATACAACTGTCGCATCCAAGTGAGCGAAGGTAGTAGCTGGAGAAGGGTCAGTTAAGTCATCCGCAGGTACGTATACCGCCTGAATCGATGTAATCGAACCAGTCTTTGTTGAAGTAATACGCTCCTGAAGAACACCCATCTCTTCGGCTAGAGTTGGCTGATAACCTACTGCTGAAGGCATACGCCCTAGAAGTGCTGATACCTCAGTACCTGCAAGTGTATAACGGTAAATATTATCGATGAACAATAGTACGTCACGACCTTCGTCACGGAATTTCTCAGCCATTGTCAAACCAGTCAATGCAACACGTAGACGGTTACCTGGTGGTTCGTTCATCTGGCCATAAACCAATGATACTTTGTCGATAACGTTAGAATCTGTCATTTCGTGGTAGAAGTCGTTACCCTCACGAGTACGCTCACCCACACCGGCAAATACTGAGTAACCTGAGTGCTCAATCGCGATATTACGGATAAGCTCCATCATGTTTACGGTTTTACCAACACCAGCACCACCGAATAGACCAACTTTACCACCTTTCGCGAAAGGGCAAACCAGGTCGATTACTTTAATACCGGTTTCTAACAATTCGTTTGCAGGCGCAAGTTCTTCCAGCTTAGGTGCTTTACGGTGAATAGACATACGCTCTTGCTCACCGATAGGACCTTTCTGATCGATTGGGTTACCAAGCACGTCCATGATACGGCCGAGGGTTTCTTTACCCACAGGTACCTGAATTGGCGCGCCAGTATTCGTTGCTTCTAAGCCACGACGTAAACCATCTGATGAACCCATCGCAATACAACGAACAACACCGTCGCCTAACTGTTGCTGAACTTCTAGAGTCAGCTCAGTTTCTTGAACGGTTAATGCGTCGTATACCTTTGGTACACTATCACGCGGGAATTCAACGTCGATAACCGCGCCGATAATTTCTACAATCTTACCTGTGCTCATATTGATTTCCTCAATCTTAAGCTTTAAAAACTTTTCAATAAATTATTGCGTTATACCGCAGCCGCACCTGCACAAATCTCAGAAAGCTCTTGAGTAATCGCAGCCTGACGAGCTTTGTTGTATACCAACTCAAGGTCATCAATAAGGTCACCGGCGTTATCAGATGCTGCTTTCATTGCAACCATTCTTGCCGCCTGTTCACATGCGATATTTTCAACCACTGCCTGATACACTTGTGATTCGATGAAACGAACCATCAATTTATCCAACAAAGGTTTAGCTTCTGGTTCATACAAATAATCCCAGTGATGCTTTAGCTCATCGTCTTGTCCAGCAGGTAGTGGCAACAATTGCTCTACCACCGGGCTTTGTGTCATTGAGTTAACAAACTCATTAGTCACAACGAACAAACGATCAATTCGCTTTTCATCGTAGGCTTTAAGCATAACTTTAACTGAACCAATCAGATCTTCGATTTCAGGGGTGTCGCCCAGGTTCGAAGTCTTAGCAACAACTGAACCACCGAACTTGCGGAAGAAAGATGTCGCTTTATTGCCGATTAGGCACAAGTCAATTTCGATATCCTGTTCAGACCAGGTTTTCATATCGTTTAATGCAGCTTTGAACAAGTTAATATTCAAACCACCACATAAACCACGGTCAGTGGATATGACAATATATCCAACACGTTTTACATCTCTTTCAGAGATATAAGCATGTCGGTATTCTGGAGTACCTTGTGCAATGTGCTTGATCACGTTGCGGATTTTCTCGGCATAAGGACGAGAAGCCGCCATACGATCTTGCGCTTTACGCATTTTACTTGCAGCAACCATTTCCATTGCTGAAGTAATTTTTTGCGTATTTTTAATCGACCCTATTTTGGTACGAATCTCTTTAGCGCCTGACATAGTATGTTTCCAGTCTTAATCTAATTAATTGGTGAAAGCACAAAAGGGTGCACAGCACCCTGATGTATTTACCAAGTTTGGGTAGCCTTAAATTTGGTTACCGCTTCTTCAAGTTTGCCTGCAACTTCGTCGTTGTAATCACATTTTTCATTGATTTCTTTCAACAAGTCAGCGTGCTGGTTCTTGAAGTAATCTAACAATGCAGATTCAAAATCACCTACTTTGCTGATTTCAACATCTTTCAAGTGGCCTTTCTCAGCTGCATATAGAGATACAGCCATTTCAGCTACTGATAATGGAGCATATTGATTCTGCTTCATCAATTCAGTAACACGCTGACCATGCTCTAGCTGTGCACGAGTCGCATCATCAAGATCCGATGCGAACTGAGCAAATGCTGCAAGTTCACGATACTGAGCTAATGCAAGACGAACACCACCACCAAGCTTCTTGATGATTTTAGTCTGTGCTGCACCACCTACACGAGATACTGATAGACCTGCGTTAACCGCTGGACGGATACCTGCGTTGAATAAGTCAGTTTCTAGGAAGATCTGACCATCAGTAATCGAAATTACGTTGGTTGGTACGAATGCAGATACGTCACCAGCCTGAGTTTCAATGATTGGCAATGCCGTCAATGAACCAGTTTGACCTTTAACTTCACCATTTGTGAATTTTTCTACATAGTCAGCGTTAACACGCGCTGCACGCTCTAGAAGACGCGAGTGCAAGTAGAAAACATCACCAGGATATGCTTCACGACCTGGAGGACGACGTAGCAACAATGAAATCTGACGATAAGCCCATGCTTGTTTAGTCAAGTCATCATATACGATCAAGCCATCTTCACCGCGGTCACGGAAGTATTCACCCATGGTACAGCCTGCAAACGGAGCAATAAATTGCAACGCTGCAGAATCAGAAGCAGATGCAGCAACGATAATGGTGTGATCCATCGCGCCGTGCTCTTCTAACTTACGAACGATACCAGCAATGGTAGAAGCTTTTTGACCAACCGCTACATACACACAAATTACGCCTGTGCCTTTCTGGTTGATAATAGCATCCACTGCAATCGCAGTTTTACCAGTCTGACGGTCACCAATAATCAACTCACGCTGACCACGACCAACCGGGATCATGGCATCAATTGATTTAATACCCGTTTGTACTGGCTGATCAACTGATTGACGCTCAATTACACCTGGTGCAATTTTCTCAACAGGTGAGAAGCCGTCATTATCAATTGGACCTTTACCGTCGATTGGATTACCCAAAGCGTCAACCACACGGCCTAATAGACCACGGCCAACAGGTACTTCCAAAATACGGCCAGTACATTTAGCAGTCATGCCTTCAACGATATCGGTATAGTCACCCAGAACAACCGCACCCACAGAGTCGCGCTCAAGGTTTAAGGCCATACCGTACTTACCGCCAGGCAATTCAATCATTTCACCAGCCATAACGTCTGTTAGGCCGTGAATACGTAAAATACCGTCAGATACACTGACGATAGTACCTTCATTGCGAGCTTCGCTCACGACTTCAAAAGAGTCGATTCGCTTTTTAATTAGCTCGCTAATTTCTGATGGATTCAGTTGCACACTCATGCTTCTTCCTCACTAAGCTCTTAGCGTTTCGGAAAGCTTGTTGAGCTTACCGCGTACGGATCCGTCAATTACCATATCGCCAGCCTTAATAACCAGACCACCAATCATGGACGAATCTACTTGTGTTTGAATATTAACTTTACGACCAAGTTTTGCCGTTAACTTTTCAGTTAAACGTTGCAATTGATCATCGCTCAACGCTGTCGCAGAAGTTACTTCTACTTCAACCGCTTTGTCAAAATCCGCTTTCAATACATCAAAACGAGTTTTTATCGCTGGCAAAGCTTCTAAACGATGGTTTCTTGCAAGCAACTTAATAAAGTTTTCAACTTTATCAGTTATCTGACCTTCACTTATTTTCAAAATCACTTCACCTTTTTGCTCAGCAGAAAGGGAAGGGTTACTGATAATGTTGGCCACGTCATTGTTGCTAACGGCTTGAGCGACAAAATCTAACATGCTTGCCCACTCAGATACAGTCTGAGCGCCAAGAGCATATTCGAATGCTGCTTTTGCGTATGGTCTTGCAATAGTAGTCAGCTCAGCCATAGTTAACCCTTATAACTCTTTAACCAGCTTTTCGAACAAATCGTTGTTCGCAGCTTCATCGATATTTCGCTCGATTACTTTCTCAGCACCAGCTACAGCCAAGGTAGCTACTTTTGAGCGAAGCTGTTCACGAGCACGGTTAACTTCTTGCTCAATCTCAGCCATAGCGCCATTCTTGATTTTCTCAGCTTCAGAACGAGCATCGTCTTTAGCAGAGTCAACAATTTCAGCATGACGTTTTTTGGCAGAGTCAACAATCTCTGCAGACTGTTGCTTAGCTTCACGCAACAATTCAGCAGCTTTTTCTTGAGCTAGCTCCAGATCTTTTTGACTTCTTTCAGAAGCAGCCAGACCCTCAGCTATTTTATCCTGACGTTCTTTGATCGCACTCATGATATGCGGCCACACGAACTTCATGCAGAACCACACAAATGCGGCAAAGAAAATCATATTGATTATTAGGGTAGCGTTTACATTCACGTCTATTCCCCCTCTAGTTGGTTAGTCAAAGTAATCGTTCGGTTGTCTTAATTAACCAATCAATGATTGCAATTGACCAACGTATGGGCTTGCGAATGTGAACCACATACCGATACCAATACCGATCATGGTTACCGCATCAAGAAGACCCGCAACTAGGAACATTTTGGTTTGTAGCATAGGAGCTAGTTCTGGTTGACGAGCTGAAGCTTCAAGGAATTTACCACCAAGAAGACCGAAGCCAATCGCAGTACCTAGAGCACCAAGACCTAATACCAACAACACACCTAATGCTGTGAACGCGAACAAAGTTTCCATTGTTTTCCTCCAATCGAGAAATGGTTAAATGTTAAAAACTAAACTTAAAATTAAAACTTAAAACTGTTACTAGTGATCTTCATGTGCCTGGCTTAAATACACGATCGTCAACATCATGAAAATAAACGCTTGCAACGGAATGACCAGGATGTGGAAGATAGCCCAGCCCATATAGCTGATGAAGCCACCGATAAAACCACCTACACCAGTTGAGAACAGGATTGCGATCAAGATGAACAGCAATTCTGCCGCATATAGATTTCCGAACAAACGCAGACCCAGTGAAATTGGCTTAGCTACCAGTCCAATGGTTTCCATTAGCAGGTTCACAGGGATTAATAGTACTTGTACAAACTTGTTCTTGCTGGAGAAAGGATGCAACGTCAATTCACCAAGGAAGCCGCCAATGCCTTTCACTTTAATGCTGTAGAACAATATCATCAGGAATACGCCAATCGATAAGCTGAATGTAATATTCACATCAGCCGTCGGTAGGAACTTCAAGTAAGAAGTATGAGGCTCATTGCCTAGAACATGGACGTTAGTTTGCTCTGCAACCCAAGGAAGAAGGTCAACTGGCACCCAGTCCATCATATTCATAAGAATAACCCATACAAATATGGTCAGGGCCAGTGGTGCAATTAATGGGTTACGACCATGGAAAGTATCTTTAACGCTTTTATCCACGAACTCTACAATCATTTCAACCATTGACTGCCAGCGTCCAGGATTATCAATTTTGGCATTTTTCGCCACGCGCCAGAAAGAAAAGCAAAAGAGGGCGCCTAAAATAAAGGCAAAGAATAAACTATCTACATTAAAGGTCCAAAAGCCTGCGTTTTCACAAGCGTTAGTAATACCTTGATCAGCTAGCTCATTATTCCACATCCAGCCATCATCTGTTTTACACACTTGGAGATTTTGCAAGTGGTGCTTAATGTAACCAACACTATCAACATTTTCTGATGAAGCCATTCTGAAGCCTTCTCTTTGTCATCTGGTCTTAATTAAGACGATTTAATGATTAAGGGCGCAAACCACTGTGAAAACACAATAATCGCATAACCGATCAATAGTGATGGTGGGTGCACCGGTAATTCTGTTAAAGCAAAAATCAGCAGCCCAAGGGTCAGCAATATCTTCAAGCTCTCACCAATTTTGAAAGCTTTATTAACTGCTTCTGCTGCCTGAGCCCCTGATCTTCTAAATACTATGGTGGCGAAAACAAAGTGTGCGATAACCATTATCAGGCTTCCTACACCCAAAGACACACTCACTCGCCAGGAAATCAGCAAGCCAATTAATACTAAAGCTATGCTAATACCTAATTGGAGTAGAACCATCTTGTAGGCCTGCTTTCGACCCTGCTTAGCTAATGATTCACTCATAAGGAGCTGCCCTTCCACCCTGCAAAACTGCATAGGTTCACCACATATTCGGGCGGCAAGTATAAAGATTTAGTGCCCTTTAATCAACCAAACCTCAGCGAAAAAACACAAAATTTAAAGGGCTTGCAGCCCCTTATTCATAAATAGAACTAATCTACCTAAACCTTGTGTTTTAGTCTTCCTTTATGCCTAGATGTTGTAGTATGCCATCTAATTCATCCAGACTATGGTAATTAATAACCAGGCTTCCTTTACCCTTGTTACCATGGTTGATAGCCACGCTGGCCCCGATTTTTTCCGCTAGTTGCTGCTCAAGTGATTGAATATGATGATCTTTTTCCGCCGCTTTCACTTTCTTTTTCGGCTCATTGATATTTCGCACCAGCTTTTCCGTCTCACGAACCGTCAATGCCTTAGCGACCACTGTCTTGGCAGCTTCAGTCTGTTTGGCTGGTTCAAGAGATAGCAACGCTCGTGCATGACCCATTTCCAGATCGCCACGCTCCAATAAGGTTTTGCAGTGTTCGCTGAGCTGCATTAAGCGCAGCAGGTTGGTCACCGTGGTTCGGCTTTTACCCACCGCGTCGGCGGTTTGTTGGTGAGTCAGACCGAATTCCTGCATCAGACGGTGCAGGGCGTATGCCTCTTCCATGGCATTGAGATCTTCACGTTGAATATTCTCAATCAGCGCCATAGCAATGGCTGCTTCATCGGGCACTTCTTTGATAATGACCGGTACTTCGTGCAAACCAGCTCTTTGAGCTGCTCTCCAGCGACGCTCACCAGCAATAATTTCGTACTTTTGATTGCCGATAGGTCGAATGACGATTGGCTGGATCATTCCCTGAGCTTTAATTGAGTCTGCCAGCTCATCCAGACCTTCTTCGGTCATTACTCGGCGGGGCTGATACTGGCCAGGCTGTAAAAACTCAATGGGCATTTCTCTTAAATGATGCTCTGATTCTAAAGCAACGCTTGCTGACCCATCTCCAGACTTTTTGGCTGGCTTATTAATAGCTCCACCAAGCAGAGCATCTAATCCTTTTCCTAATCCACGCTTACTCATTGTTATCTTTCACCCTTATATTCTTTACGTTTAGCTCGCGGCCACTTTATTTCTACGAATAATCTCGCCGGCAAGAGCTAGATAAGCTTTTGAGCCACTTGATGACCTGTCATGATACATAACTGGAACACCAAAACTGGGCGCTTCCGCCAGACGTACGTTGCGGGGAATTACTGTCCGATAGACCTTATCTGCAAAATGATTGAATAATTGACGAGACACTTCTAGCGACAAACGGTTTCTGGGGTCATACATGGTTCGCAAGATACCTTCTATTTCCAGCTCAGGATTAATGTGATCCTGAACCTGCCCAATAGTATTTAGCAGGGCCGACAAACCTTCCAGCGCATAGTACTCACATTGCATCGGAATAATGACCGAGTTGGCCGCAACCAGAGAGTTCAGAGTCAGCATGTTCAGAGAAGGGGGGCAGTCAATCAACACATAATCATAATATGCATCAATCTGTTGAATCACTTTGCGTAACCGTTTTTCTTTATCGTCCAGTTGCAACAGATGAACTTCGGCAGCAGTCAGATCAGCATTGGCAGGCAGTACGTCAAATTTACCAGCTTCTGAAACCACAATATGACTCTTGGCTTCTGCTGGCTCCATCAAGGCATCATAGACTGATAACTCTAAATCACCCTTTTCAATGCCTGAACCCATGGTCGCATTACCTTGCGGATCCATATCAATCAAGAGCACACGCTTACCTTCTTCAGCTAACGACGCTGCAAGGTTCACGCTAGTTGTTGTCTTACCAACACCACCTTTTTGATTTGTAATGGCAATTACATGCGCCACGCTTCACCTCTTTATTCTATTTTTTGCAGCTTGCTGACTGCTTCTGTTTTAAATAGATAAACCAACGACTGGCATTAACACCGGGTAGTTTGACTTCCTGTGCACTGACCAGCTCAGTCGTTTCTGGCAATTCATCGAGCTCTTGCTGAGGATACTGACCTTTCATGGCTAACCAGTGGCCGTCCGCTGCCAGCAGATGTTCGGTCCATTGCACAATATCAACCAGGCTGGCAAAAGCCCGCGAAAGAATGCAAGCATACCCTGATTGATTCTTAAAGTCTTGTACTCGCTGATTAATAACCGTCACATTGGTTAAGCCCAGCTCGTAGACAACCTGTTTCAGAAAACGGGTTTTTTTACTGTTGGTATCCAGTAATGTGAACTGTTTTTCCGGGTTTATGATTGCCAACGGTATGCCTGGCAGGCCACCGCCTGTACCCACATCCAGCAAGGTTTCGTAGTCCGAAATCGCTGGTGAGACAGACACCGAGTCCAATAAATGAAGGTTGAGTGCTTCTTCTGGATTGGTAATAGCCGTCAGGTTAAAAGCCTTATTCCATTTGAGCAGCAGAGAAAGATAGTTTAGTAAGCGCTCACTTTTATCATTGGTTAATGTAATTCCAATGTCCTGACATTTCTTATTAAAATTTTCTTGTCGCTTGAATAATTCTGGATTCACAAGTTGATTCTTCTTTAAATGTCGTTTTAATTCATATTATGTATGTGAGGGCAGAAGCCCTCATTGATGTTCATGAAATCGTTAAGCCGATTTTAGTTGCTGTCGTTTCTTTAGATGAACCAGTAGTAATGAAATAGCCGCAGGAGTGACACCCGACACACGACTAGCCTGACCGATGGTTTCAGGCTTGATGTTCATCAGCTTCTGAACCACTTCGTTGGACAAACCTTTTACCTGGCTGTAATCGAGATCCTTCGGTAACGCCGTATTTTCATTACGCAGACTACGTTCAATTTCATCTTTCTGGCGATCAATGTAGCCCGAATATTTAATCTGGATCTCGACCTGTTCGGCAACCTTATCAGCGACTTTTTCTTCAAGCATTCCCGGAAGCGCCATCAAACCTGCATAGGTAATATCGGGTCGACGCAATAACTCCTCACCTTTGTAGGCGCGGCTTAAAGGTTTTTCCAGTTGTTGATTAAGTTGTTGTCCCGCGGCGCTATCCGGTTGTACCACCAGGTTCTGTATTCTGGTAGTTTCACGCTCGATGGCTTCTTTCTTTTCACTGAAAGCCTGCCAGCGTGAATCATCAATTAAGCCTATCTCATGACCTTTCTCTGTTAGTCGTAAGTCAGCATTATCCTCGCGTAGTATCAGACGATATTCTGCTCTCGAGGTAAACATTCTGTATGGCTCTTGTGTACCGCGCGTGATCAGGTCATCAATTAAGACACCAATATAAGCTTCATCACGACGTGGTGACCAGGCGTTTTTACCCTGAACCTGAAGTGCCGCATTCATACCGGCAATCAAACCTTGAGCACCGGCTTCTTCATATCCGGTGGTTCCATTGATCTGTCCGGCAAAGAAAAGCCCCTCAATAAACTTGGTTTCCAGTGAAGCCTTCAGATCACGCGGATCAAAATAGTCATACTCGATGGCGTAACCGGGACGAGTAATATGAGCATTTTCAAACCCTTTTATTGAACGTACCAGGTTCATCTGAACGTCAAACGGTAAGCTTGTCGAGATGCCATTTGGGTAGAGTTCATGACTATTTAAACCTTCCGGCTCAACAAAAATCTGGTGACTGTTTTTGTCACTGAAGCGCATGATCTTGTCTTCGATAGAAGGGCAGTAGCGTGGACCAACACCTTCAATCACACCAGAATACATCGGTGAGCGGTCAAGGCCGCCACGAATGATGTCATGGGTTGATTCATTGGTATGAGTTATCCAGCAGGATATCTGTCTAGGATGCTGGTCCGCTGTACCCATAAAGGAAAAAGTTGGTACTGGGTTATCGCCGGGTTGTTCTTCCATTACTGAAAAATCAACACTTTTAGCATCGATACGCGGCGGTGTACCCGTTTTAAGGCGATCAACCCGGAAAGGCAGTTCACGCAGGCGCTCAGCCAACGCGATAGACGGCGGATCACCGGCACGGCCGCCTGAGTGGTTTTGCATCCCTATGTGAATAAGACCACCGAGGAAAGTTCCAACCGTTAAAACAACCGCTGGCGCATAAAAATCCAGGCCCATCTGGGTCTTAACACCAATAACCTTATTCTGCTCAACAATCAGATCAACAACTGCATTCTGGAAAATCGTTAAATTAGGCTGGTTCTCAAGTATTTCTCGGATAGCACTTTTATAAAGCGCACGGTCTGCTTGGGCACGAGTGGCTCGTACCGCAGGCCCTTTGCTGGCATTTAAAGTTCGAAATTGAATACCTGCACGATCAATGGCTTGTGCCATAGCACCGCCCAGTGCATCTATTTCTTTAACCAGATGACCTTTACCAATGCCCCCGATTGCCGGGTTACATGACATCTGACCCAACGTCTCAATATTATGCGTCAATAATAAGGTTTTTACGCCCATGCGTGCAGAAGCTAATGCCGCCTCGGTACCTGCATGACCGCCACCAATAACAATGACTGAATAATTTTCTGGATAACGCATAATTCAATTTTCTCTGGTCTATACTTGATATTGCAAAATTAACACAACAACCCTACGCACTAACCCATGCAATAAGGGAGCGAGATCATACCGACATTTGTTTAACTTTTGAACAGTTTTAAGCTTCTTTTGACTTCTTTATTCGCCCTTTTTATTAAAAGAAGGTCGTCAGCTGCAATTTGAGATCCTCTGTCGATCCGTTGCAGTTTACACTATGATATAAGCATTTGATTATAAGAAACTTTGATAAAACAATAAGATGGAGTTTTGTTTTGGCCAATGGCAACGATAAATACCCTTTTGCGGAAAGTATTATATTAACCTGTTTGACTCTGGTGCTATTAGCTTTTACCACCAGCAGCATCCTGTTTCTGGCTTACTTCTTTTTAGACCTCCCATTAGGTTCTGATCCTCCGGCTATTATGTTAGCCACTTCTGTCTGTTTCGGCCTGCTGACCAGCTATGCATTGCTCATGCGTCTGAGTGCTCCATTTTTTAGTCAAACCTTCATACCGCAGCTTAAACTATCCCTGTTTTGGCTATTCACATCAGTTGCTTGCGGGGTAGTTTATGCTTTTCTTGCAATTTGGGTGGGTCACTATTTCACGCCTCCGTCAGGCATTGAGTCAACTCTGGAGCAGATCACTAATGGCGGTTTTTTATCGAATAGCTTATTGTTTTTTTCGGTTATTGTTCTAGCTCCACTCGGTGAAGAGTACCTGTTTCGTGGCGTCCTACTTTCCGGTTTATCCAGTAAATTTTCGACTTTCTCTGCAATTTCATTATCCTCAGTTGTCTTTATGTCCTTTCACCTACTAGAATACTACGGTTATTGGTTTGCACTGGTGGCCATCCTGATACTGGGGGTTTTGTTGGCTATTATCCGCTTGCGCAGCAGGTCAATGTTGGCGCCTATTGTTTGCCACGCCAGTTATAACTTAATTATGCTAACCCTTGCTTAGCGGTTTTTCCCGCTGATCAATATGTGAAGGAGAAAAGGGTGAAAATATTTATTCGTTTATTTATATTTCTTTTAATTGCTGCAGCTCTAGCTTACGGCTACATCTGGTATAAAAACAAACAAATTATTGATGAAGCATTTACCAGCCTGAGAACCTTTACTTCTGCTAGCTATGACAGCACTTTCGTTAGTGCCGACGGTAAGTCGGTTACCCGCGGCATAAAACTGACATTCCCAGGCACCAGCACAGATGCCACCATCGAAGAAATTCAGGTGGGTACCGGTAACCTGATTGATTCGTTTAAGTTTATTCGCAGCATCGAATCTGGCATGTGGGCCGAAGATCCCAACACCCTGGTCTTTAAAATTAAAAACTTTCAGTTTCCGCTAACTTCCGACCTGGATTCAACTTCTGCTTTTGCGTCTCCATCTGAATCAGACCTGTTAACAGAAATGCAATTAGCCGGCTGTAACAATAAAAGCTCTGTTTCAATCAGCGATTTAAATGAAATGGGTTACAGTCAAATCTCACTTGATCTGGATACCAGTATTAACATTGATCCAAATCTTAATCAGGCGAAGTTTACAATTTATGCCAGTGCCCGTGATTATGGCAGCTATCAGATCGAGTTTTTGCTGGATAACTTTACCCAAAACTCTTTTGCCTCGAAATTAAAGAATGTCACTATGGTGCTCAATAACGATGGTTATGTAAATCGATTGAATGAGTATTGCGCGGACTTAGTTGGTATTTCTAAAGAAGAGTACCAGCAGCGTCATATGGATTATTTACAACACGTATTATATAACCAGTCTATCTATCTAAGTCAGGAATTCTATACTCAGTACGCTGAATACGTAGAGAATCCTCGCAGCATCAAGATCTCAAGCTATCCTGATAATTCGATGGACCCATTTCAATTGATGTCAATGTCACCTCAGTTGATGTTGAGTAGCCTGAATATGAGTGTGACCATCAACGATCATGAAATACGTCAGCTGTTTGGAGCTCGACCAAATCCTGAGGACCTACCGGCCCTTGATGAGCCAGTTAAAGTGGTTGATGATAGTATTGAGACGGTACAGGGTTTGACCTTGCAAGATACCGATCCATCCCAACTTGGTGAATACATCAATTATCAGGCATATTTTGATTACCGCGGGAAATCTTATAAAGGCACCATAGAATCTGTTGAAGGATCCGTAGCACGAATCAATACTCAGGTTTCAGCAGGTAATTACCTCCAGATGCCGTTCAGGATTTCTGAAATAAGAAACCTACAGGTTCGCCGCGAATACCAGGCAGATTAACCTCCTAAAACCTATCAACAAATCCCGCTACGGCGGGATTTTCTTTAAAAGTTCCGCATTTTCTTCAATATCCTACTGATTTTAAGGCTTTTTTGCTGAGCGCTTCACACTGCCAACAGTGACCCACAGCTTATTGTGAACTGCTTCATACATATTGCTTTGTGCTCTTCAACTGTTGTGCAATAATCGCTCACAATTTTGAGTAAGCTAATTCATATTTCGGTAAATAATAGAACCTATATGATTCACTTTTTTAAGCAACAACCCATTACTTTAAGGCTGATATTAATCAGCCTTTACCTTCTATCGGCCACTGTTTTGGTGATGGCTTTCGTTTCTGATGGCCCTATATCTGAGACATTATTAGGCCTTAAGAGCTTTCTTTTTATTTTAGTCATACCTCTAATCACTAAATTATTGGTTCAGATTTATGCAGCCATTCGCTACTCCTTTCAGCCGGTAAATCAGGGATACACTACAATGACCCCATATAAGGTTAGTGTACTGTTGCCTGCGTGGAATGAAGAGGTTGGTATTATCAAAACCATCGAGTCAGTGCTTAACTCCGATTATCATGACTTTGAACTCATCGTAATCAACGATGGCTCTACCGATAATACTGATAAACTGGTTCAAAATTTTATAGCTGACTATGAGCAACACTCGAACCAGCTAGTGCCCATTAAGTATTTATCACTGACCAATGGTGGCAAGGCGCGAGCACTTAATAAAGGTCTGGAGGTTGCCCAAGGTAATATCATTATTACCATTGATGCAGACTGTATTGTGGATCAAAAAGCAATCTATAAGTTTGTTCAGCGTTTTGACGATCCTTCTGTTGGTGCTGTGGCCGGTAATATCATTGTTGGTAATAAAAGAAAACCGTTGGAGTGGTTACAGCAGTTGGAGTATGTTTGCGGCTTTTTCTATAAACGCGCCGACTCTTACTTCAATGCCGTGCACATTATTGGTGGCGCGGCCGCAGCCTATCGCAGGGATGTGTTGACCAATCTCAAAGGGTTTGATGAAGAGATTATTACCGAAGATATCGATCTCTCCATGAGCATTCTAAGTCATGGCTACAAAACTCGATACGCTCACGATGCGGTAGTTTATACCGAAGGCCCTACTGACTGGAAAGGCCTACGTAAACAACGCCTGCGTTGGAAATACGGTCGTATACTTTGTTATTTAAAACACAAAGAGTTATTTTTAAGTAATAACTCGCAGCATAGTCGCTATCTTTCCTGGTTTATTCTTCCGCTGGCAGTTTATGCTGAGATTATGCTGTTGAATGTTGGCCTGTTCTTATCCCTATTCTACTGCTACGTTATTGTCAGTCAGGACTTTGCGTTGCTGGCCTCGGTAATTCTGGTTTCTTCGATGTTGGTAACGATGCAGATAAAACTCGATTCCAAATCCAGTTTCCACAGAAATCTGATCCCGTTTATTCCTGTAGCATGGCTGCTACTTTATGTTATTGAGTTTATCGAACTGGTTGCCCTAACCATGAGTCTACAGAAACTCTATAACAGGGAAAGTGTTAAGTGGCAGAAATGGAACCGGATTGGTCTGCAGCAACAAGCCGCGGAACAGACCTCTTAGTTATTGTAAGTTAGATTACTTTCCAATACAGAAACTGCTAAAAATTCGTCCTAATAAATCATCGGCGGTAAATTCGCCGGTGATTTCTGATAGAGCATTTTGCGCCTGTCGAAGCTCATCCGCTAATAATTCTCCTGCATGATAAACTTCCAGCTGCTGCTTTCCATTTTCACAATATTCTAACGCACGCTCAATTGCATCGAGGTGACGACGACGTGCAATAAAGGATCCTTCCGATGTTTGTTTAAAACCCACTATATCCTTCAAGGTGTTTTTTAACTCTTTAATTCCATGACCCGTTTTCGCGCTGAGTGGTAGAACTTTATATTCACTTGATTGTGATAATTCTAGTTGCTCAGTCAAATCCACCTTATTAGCAACGAGCAACAACTTTTCTTTAAATTGTTCAAACTTGGTAAATGCCGGATCGATCTCATGGGGGATAAACTGTCGAGTTTCACTGGCATCAGCAACCAATATAATTTGATCGGCCTTTTCAATTTCCTGCCAGGCGCGCTCGATTCCAATTTTTTCAACCGTATCATCGCTTTCGCGCAAACCGGCAGTGTCAATAATATGAATGGGCAAGCCATCAATATGAATATGTTCGCGTAACACATCCCGAGTTGTTCCTGCAATTTCAGTTACAATTGCGGACTCTTTACCTGCCAGTGCATTAAGTAGGCTTGATTTACCTGCATTCGGTTTACCAGCGATAACCACTGTCATACCTTCTCGCAAAATCGACCCTTGCTGCGCTTCACTTCTGAGTTTTTTTATATCATCCAGAATCGAATAAAGATCTGCCTGAACCTTTCCATCAGATAAAAAGTCAATTTCCTCTTCTGGAAAATCGATAGCAGCTTCCACATAAATTCTTAAATGAATCAGCGACTCAACCAGTGCGTTTACTTTATTTGAAAACTCACCCTGCAACGAACGCATGGCAGAACGAGCGGCCTGTTCGGAAGTTGACTCAATCAGATCGGCTATTGCTTCAGCCTGTGCCAAATCCAGTTTGTCGTTTAAAAATGCACGCTCAGAAAACTCACCGGGCTTTGCTATCCTGGCACCTGCTTTTAAAACCTCTTTTAGTAGCATATCCAGAATGACAGGACCACCATGCCCCTGTAACTCCAGCACGTCTTCACCTGTAAATGAATTAGGCCCTTTAAACAGTATCGCTATGCCCTGGTCCAGAATGTTTCCGGCCAGATCATAAAAGGGTAGGTAGGTTGCCTCACGAATATTGAGCGGTTTACGAAGAATTGTTTTTGCTATTGTCTGACAGGCTTTTCCAGATACTCTAATAATGCCAACGCCACCGCGACCGGGTGGCGTTGCTACTGCTGCAATTGTATCTTGAGTACTCACTGTAAACCCACTGGTTATTTTGCTTTCGCATTACCTTGTTTTTCGATCTTCTTAGTGATGTACTGCTGTTGTGCAACTGATATCAAGTTGTTGCATAACCAGTAAAGCACCAGACCGGCAGGGAAGAACAGCATGAACACAGTAAAGACTACAGGTAGATAGCTCATGATCTTTTGCTGCATAGGATCCATGGTCGGTGATTGTGGTTGTAACTTCTGCATCAACCACATGCTGCCCCCCATCAATAACGGCAATACAAAATAGGGATCAGCTACCGACAAATCTTGAATCCAGCCGAAGAATGGTGCGTGGCGCAACTCAACAGCTTCGAATAATACGTAATACAATGCAATGAAGATTGGGAACTGAAGCAACATCGGAAGACAGCCACCAAATGGATTGGCACCTTCTTCTTTATACATCTTCATCATTTCCTGCTGCATACGCTGTTTGTCTTCACCATATCGCTCTTTTAACTGCTGCATTTTGGGCGCTAATTTTCTCATATTGGCCATCGAGCGATACTGTGCTGCTGACAATGGGTATAACAATGTTTTAACAACCAGAGTTACGAGAATAATGGCCACGCCCCAATTGGCAACGAATGAGTAGAAGAACTGCATCAATTTATACAGCGGTAAGCCGATCCACCATACCCAACTCAAGTCTAGCGATTTCTCAAGACCTGGCGCTGCAGCTTCCAGACGCTTGAGGATTTTCGGACCAACATACAGCGTTGCATTAATCACTTTTTCGCCTTGTGCTGGAACAGCAACTGTTGGCTGGATAAAGCGAATGATTGTATCCTGGTTTGATTTAACGGTTGAGGTTACCTTAATCTTTTCCTGCTGTTCAGGAATCCAGGCTGATATGAAGTAATGCTGTAAATAGCCAATCCAACCACCTTGACGGGTTACATTGATAGGCTCTTCTTCCAAATCTTCAAATGAAATCTTTTCGTATTTTCTTTCTTCAGGAGAGTATGCAACACCCAAAAATGGTGACATACCAAAAGATGACTTTTCTTCTAATCCAGTAGGCTTCTGATCACGAATTAATTCTGCAACGAAATTATAGGTCCGATCATTACTTGACTGGTTATTGACCTTATACTGAACACCAATTTCGTAATCGTTACGATTAAAGGTAAATGTTTTGGTGAATAGAACACCTTCATCGTTTGCCCAGGTCAATGGGATAATCAGCTCATCTTGGCCATCTTGAAGCGAGTAAGAGCTTTGCTTGGTTTGATAAGTTGCTCTTGGTAATTGATTATCTGGTGCGCCAGTACCTAATAAAGCACTTTTCGCCTGATAGACTCGATCTCGGTAATCGAATAAGACTGCTTTTTCCTGCTCATTGTTTAGCTCTTTGTTATAGTCATTCAACTCGGCATAAACAACATCGCCACCCACACGATCAATTTTAATCTTGAATACGTCAGTGACTACTTCAATCAGGTTATTAGTGTCGACTTTACTATTAGCAACCGTATTTGACTGACCAAATTGCTCATTTACTTCCTGTTCAGGCTGAGGACCATAATCTTTTTGCCAGGCCTGATAGAGCAAAAAACTACATATAGCAAAACCTAATATAAAAAATCCGCGCATCGATTCCATAGCAATCTCTTTAATTCTTTGCGTGTACTGTTATTTGTTTACTGGAGGGACTGGGTCATGCCCACCCTCACAACCGGGATGACAACGAGCAATTCGCTTAATGGTTAACCAACTACCTTTTATAGCCCCATGCTGCTCTAAAGCTTCAATCGAATAATTTGAACAGGTTGGATAAAAACGGCACTGATTACCCATGACAGGGCTCAATACCTTCTGGTATCCACGTACCATTCCAATCAAGACTCGATTTATCACTTGTTTACCCTTCTCTGTAAACGTATCCAGAGTTGTTCAAGGTGCTCGAATAATACCTTATTAGCCAACTGACTACTACCACGGCGCGCTAATAAAACGATGTCGTAAGAGGGTAGCTGAGACTGGTTATTTCGAAAGCTTTCGCGAGCTAATCGTTTTAATCGATTACGATCAACAGCCCGACGCACATTTTTTTTGGCCACAATTAGACCAAGTCTGCAACATTTGTATTGATTGGGTACAGCAAGGAGTGTGAAAGGAGGGCAAACTAACTTTACAGGGTTGTTAAAAACCCTTTTGTAGTCCTCTGCTGTGAGCAGACGCAGACTTGCAGGAAAGTCAGCTGAACGCTGTTTTTGACAAGTCTGCTTGTCGCTCACATCAAGGAATGCTTTTCTTATCAGGCGCTTAGACGCTTACGACCTTTTGCACGACGACGGTTGATAACCTGACGACCGTTTTTGGTGGCCATACGTGCACGGAAGCCGTGAGTACGCTTACGCTTGATAATGCTTGGTTGAAATGTTCTTTTCATCGGATTAACCCACTAGCCAATAAAATTTAAGCTGATTTTTCGTGTCACCCACATTGGTGACCGCAAAAAAATGACACAGCCTTACTACAAGGACGCGAGATTCTATAGGATTTATGGCCTTTGTGCAACGTTATTATAGGTTATTTAACAATCTTTTAGCAGTATTATTCTTGTTTCTGGTGTCGTTAGGTTAAGCCATACCTGTACCTTTTTCATACAGTTGTATCTATTTAGTGTTTATTAACCAGTAAAACCACAAGATAGGCTGACTTTGTGTTTTTCTGGAGGCTTCTGTGGATATTTTAATCAAACCATTCATTTTCTTTAAACTGCTTTACTTCATGTTTTTATGGTTTTTTATTAGTTTTTCTTTTTTTATGGTCTTTTAAGCAATTATCTGCCCGTATTTTGCTTTTACCAAGTTATTAAGCCTGTAATATTAATAAAGTTATTTAAAAAGATCTTATTATTATTATTAGTCTTACCTAAGGTTGTTGATAAGTCTCTTTTTTTATTGTTTTTCATCAGGTTATTGAAATGATAACTTACTGTATAAGTTGTCTTTAACTCGGTGATCAAAAACTGCATAAGTATCAAAAATGGCTTTATTCGACTTGTATTAACAGATTTAAAGGTTTTTTATACAAGATATACCCACATTTCATCCTTTTATTTATTAGTTAAGCTTTTTCTGTATAGTTTTAAGTCTATCTATATTTATTACCTTGTTTGTCTTTATAGTAAAAATATATAGGTAAAGTTGTGGATTATTTTTTTCTCTGGATCTACACTTACCGTTAATCTGTTTAGCGTATTTCTTTTCCCAGGAGATATGTTCTAACAGGTAAGAGAAGTGATTAAAAAGTCTCTCTTATTGTAGAGGCGATAACTAACAAGCAAACTTTCAGGATTCTAATAATAATGATGGGTAATGTGTGGCGGAGTTGTTTACAGAAATTGCAGTCAGAGTTATCTGCTACTGAATTCAACACTTGGATCAAGCCCCTTCAAGTCAAGGAAACAGATTCAGAGATGGCTTTGTATGCACCGAATCCTTTTTTCGTTGACTGGATTCGTCAGCAATACCTGGATCGTATCAATGAATACATTGAGCAAAAAGATTCTGCTTCGCAAAAGCAAATTTCTCTACATGTCGGTAATTTAAACCAGGCTGCTGAGCAAAGCAGTTCTGCTTCAACCGTATCCTCAACTTCTAATGGTTCTGCTGTTGAGAACGTTAATCAGGTTCGCTCAACATCATTTGCTAAGTCTGAACAAGCACCCTCTGGTTTTCAGCAAAACAACCTCAATCCTAATTTTATCTTTAGTAACTTTGTTGAAGGTAAGTCAAACCAGTTAGCTCGTGCAGCTGCGCAACAGGTTACTGAAAATCCAGGCGAAGCTTATAATCCCTTGTTTATCTATGGTGGTGTAGGTTTGGGTAAAACCCACCTGATGCATTCTGTTGGTAATGCTATTTTGGAGCAAAATCCTAATGCAAGGGTCGTTTATCTGCATTCTGAGCGGTTTATGGCCAATATGGTGAAAGCACTGCAGACCGGCACGATGGATAAATTTAAGAATTTTTATCGCTCCGTTGACGCCTTACTGATTGACGATATTCAGTTTTTTGCCAACAAAGGGCGAACACAGGAAGAGTTCTTTCACACCTTCAATAACCTGATCGAAAAGAATAAACAGGTTATTATCACCTGTGATAGATTTCCTAAAGAGGTAGAAGGCCTTGAAGAGCGCCTGAAGTCTCGATTTGGTTGGGGCCTGACAGTTGCTGTCGAGCCACCAGAGTTAGAAACTCGTGTGGCAATTTTAATGAGCAAGGCTCATTCATCTAAAATTGAGCTACCTAATGAAGTTGCTTTCTTCATAGCCAAACGGATACGTTCTAATGTTCGAGAGCTTGAAGGTGCACTAAAACGCGTTATTGCAAATGCTCAGTTTACTGGGCGGGCTATCACCCTGGATTTTGTTAAAGATGCTCTTAAAGATTTGATTGCTGCTCAGGACAAACTGATTTCTATTGAAAACATACAAAAAACTGTTGCCAGCTATTACAAGATCAAGGTTTCTGATCTATTATCTCAAAGACGCAGTCGGTCTATAGCCCGACCGCGACAAATGGCTATGGCCTTGGCGAAAAACCTCACCAATCATAGTCTGCCCGAAATCGGCGATGCTTTTGGGGGAAAGGACCATACAACGGTTTTACATGCCTGTCGTAAGATAGAGCAGCTTAAAGGCGAAAGCATCGATATTGAAGAAGACTTTTCCAATTTACTAAGGACTCTGTCCAGCTAATAACAAGGTGTCTCTATGCGTTTTACCATAAGCCGGGATCAATTGCTGGCGCCACTTCAATTAGTTAGTGGTGCTGTAGAAAAGCGACAAACTCTTCCTGTTTTATCCAATGTTCTAATGGTTGTTGATGATAGTAAGTTATCACTAACCGCGACAGATCTTGAAGTAGAGCTTAAAGCACAGGTTGAACTTGAAGGGGAATTTGAGCCTGGTGAAATAACGGTTCCGGCACGTAAACTGCTAGATATCGTACGCAGTCTGGGTGATGGTGAAAATGTTAAGGTTGAGCAATCAGAAACACGTCTTAAGTTAATTACACCAAGCAGTCGTTTTAGTCTTTCTACCATGTCTGCTAATGAGTTTCCTAACCTGGATGAAACCGCTAGTCTTGCCTCCCTGGAGCTGACTCAGGAAATTCTTAAAACCCTGATAGAAAAAACGCAGTTTGCTATGGCGCAGCAAGATGTCCGATATTATCTTAACGGCATGCTGTTTGAGTTCGATAATGACCGCTTAACCACTGTAGCTACCGATGGACACCGCCTTGCACTTTCTCGTGCTAAGGTTTCTATTGATACAGAAGATAAAATAAGCGCTATCATTCCTCGCAAGGGTGTTACTGAATTAGCCCGCTTGCTTGAGCATAGTGAAGAAAAAATCACCCTTAATCTTGGTTCTAATCATATTAAAGTTATTGGTGAAGATTACTCATTTACATCCAAGCTGGTTGATGGTCGTTTCCCAGAATACGACAAGGTTTTACCTCGTAATGGCGATAAAATCGTTATAGCTGATCGTGAGTTATTTAAAGAATCCCTATCTCGAGCCTCTATTCTTTGTAATGAAAAATTCCGCGGCGTTCGTTTTATGCTATCTAACGAGCAGGTTCGCTTGCATGCGAACAACCCAGAACAAGAAGAAGCAGAAGTAGAATTTGGCGTCGAATACCAGGGCACAGATCTCGAGATTGGCTTTAATGTCAGTTACATGATCGATGTAATGAATACGATAAAAACTCCGCAGGTCAAGCTAACCTTCATAGACGCTAATAGCAGTACATTAATAGAAGAAGTTGATGGCGGCGAGAGTCTATATGTTGTCATGCCGATGCGTCTTTAATAACTCTTTACCGCTAAACAGTAAGCATCTTTGATGCACATCCAATCTCTTTCTATCGAAAACTTTCGAAATCTGCAGCCCACGAGGCTGCATTTTTCCCCTCAGCTAAACATTATCTACGGCAATAATGCCGCCGGCAAAACTAGCATTCTTGAATCCCTCTACATTCTCGGCCACGGTCGTTCATTCAGAACCAGTCGGCATAACAAGCTTGTTAATCATGATCATGACTCTTTTACTCTTTTCGCTGAGCTGACTGCCCATGGTTCCGGTCATAAGTTAGGAATACAGCGTTTTCGTAATAATGATGTTCACATGCGATTGAACCAGGAGCCATTATCCAAATTGAGTGATCTAGTATCTCTCGCCCCGGTTCAGGTTCTAGCTCCAGAACACTATGAGTTATTAACAAAAGGTTCCAGCGGTCGCAGGAAAATGTTGGATTGGGGAGTGTTCCACGTGGAACATTCTTTCCTTAAACGCTGGCAAGATTGCCAAAGACTGATATTACAAAGAAACAAGTTACTTAAAACCAGTAAAAGCTATCGAGAGTTAGCAGTATGGGACAGTCAGTTGGTGCCTCTTTCTATTAAGGTAAATCAATACCGCGAGGATTACTGTCAACTCCTACAACCTTTTTTCAATAGCATTATCAAGTCATTTCTTCCTGACGTTGATGTATCCTTGCATTTTTATCAAGGTTGGCAGGGCCATGACCTAGAGCAGTTACTGATTGAACAGTACCCAAAAGATGCAAAGCATGGTTACACCCACTCAACCATTCAAAAGGCTGATCTAAAGATTATGTCTGGAAAAAGGCTTGCTGCAGACTATCTTTCCCGTGGGCAACAGAAGTTGGTAACCACTGCTTTGAAGCTTGCTCAATTAAGTCTTGCACAAGAAAGAGGGCAACAGTATCCTGTTTTTTTGCTTGATGATATAGGCGCCGAGCTGGATCAAGAGCATCAACAGATGTTGCTAGATTTTCTTGCTCAACAACCCTCAAGCCAACAGATATTTATTACTTGTGTGCATTTAGATCCTCTCAAAAGCCTCATAAACAGGTATAATAACGTCAGGTTGTTCCACGTGGAACATGGGGCTGTTACTGTGATAGATACGGCCTCAGAGAAGAATGTGCAATAAGCTCAATAGAACAATCATAAGGAATCCGTATGTCGGAAAATAACAGTTACGATTCGTCCAGTATTAAGGTATTGAAAGGCTTGGATGCTGTTCGTAAGCGTCCAGGTATGTATATTGGTGACACAGATGATGGTACCGGCTTGCATCACATGGTGTTTGAGGTAGTGGATAACTCTATCGATGAGGCCTTGGCCGGTCACTGTACAGATATTTATGTCACTATTCATAGCGATAACTCAGTATCAGTAAAAGATAATGGGCGTGGTATTCCTACTGAAATCCACGAGGAAGAAGGGGTTTCCGCCGCTCAAGTTATTCTGACGGTACTCCATGCTGGCGGTAAGTTCGATGATAACTCATACAAGGTATCAGGCGGTCTGCATGGCGTTGGTGTATCGGTAGTTAACGCCCTGTCAGAAGAACTAAAACTGACTATCCGTCGCGCCGGTAAGCGTTATGAGCAGACTTATGTTCATGGTGAGCCACAAGCCCCATTAGAAGTGGTGGGTGATGCTGAAACAACCGGTACTGAAATACGCTTTAAACCCAGCAATAAAACATTCACAAACACAGAGTATCACTACGATATTCTAGCCAAACGCCTGCGTGAATTATCTTTCCTTAACTCCGGAGTTAGTATACGTCTGGCTGATGAGCGCTCTGGCAAACAGGACCACTTTATGTATGAAGGTGGTATCAAGGCATTTGTAGAGTATTTAAATAGCAAGAAAACACCAATCCATGAAAAGGTTTTTCACTTCACACATGAGCGTGAAGAAGACGGGATTACCGTAGAAGTAGCCATGCAGTGGAATGATGGCTTCCAGGAAAGTATTTTCTGCTTTACCAATAATATCCCACAACGCGATGGTGGTACTCACCTTGCAGGATTCCGCGCAGCTTTGACCCGTGGCCTTAATAACTTTATGGAAAACGAAGGCTACAACAAGAAAGGTAAGGTTAACACCACTGGTGATGATGCTCGAGAGGGCTTAACAGCGGTTATTTCAGTGAAGGTTCCAGATCCTAAGTTCAGCTCACAGACTAAGGATAAGCTGGTTTCCAGTGAAGTAAAGACAGCAGTAGAGCAGGCAATGGGTGAACATCTGAAAGATTTCCTTTTGGAAAACCCAGGTGAAGCTAAGTCTGTCGTGAATAAGATGATTGATGCAGCTAGAGCTCGTGAGGCAGCCAGAAAAGCGCGTGAAATGACCCGTCGCAAAGGGGCTCTGGATATCGCTGGTTTACCAGGAAAGCTTGCTGACTGTCAGGAAAAGGATCCTGCATTATCAGAACTGTATATTGTGGAGGGTGATTCTGCGGGCGGTTCGGCCAAGCAGGGTCGAGATCGTAAGAATCAGGCGATTCTACCGCTGAAAGGTAAGATTCTAAATGTAGAGAAAGCCCGTTTCGATAAAATGCTATCCTCTCAGGAAGTTGGTACTCTGATTACTGCGTTGGGTTGCGGAATTGGTCGTGAAGAGTTTGATGCCGATAAAACCCGCTATCATCGAATCATCATCATGACTGATGCGGACGTAGATGGTGCGCACATTCGAACCCTATTATTAACTTTCTTCTACCGTCAGGTGCCACAACTTATTGAGCGTGGCTATATTTATATTGCGCAGCCACCTTTATATAAGGTTAAAAAAGGTAAGCAGGAACAGTATCTGAAAGATGACGAGGCGTTAGAAAACTACTTAACTCAATTGGCACTGAACAACACAGAGCTTTATGTTAGTAAAGATGCGCCGCCAATTACTGGTGAAGGCCTTGAACGCCTGGTTAACGAGTATAGGGACGTACAGACAACGATTCGCCGATTGGGTCGCTTATATCCGTCAAACATACTTAACAGCATGATCTACCATCCAACTCTGAAAACGGATGATCTAAAAGATGAATCCAAAGTTAAAGATTGGATGGAAACTTTGTCGGTTAAACTTAATAAAGACCAGAAAAGTGGGGCGGTCAGGTTCATCTTTAACATACGTAAAGACAATGAGCTGGAGCATTACCTTCCGCATTTCACCATGTTCCATCATGGTGTGGAAAGTGAATACTTACTCTCAACAGAGTTCTTTGCCTCTAGCGATTACAAAAAGATATCACTACTTGGTGAAAAACTAGAGACCTTGATTGAAGAAGGTGCCTTCGTAAAACGGGGTGAAAAAATCCAGGAAATCGAGTCATTCAAGGATGCTCTTGATTGGTTAATGGGTGAAGCGCGACGTGGTCAGGCGATTCAGCGCTACAAAGGTCTGGGAGAGATGAATCCAGGACAGTTGTGGGAAACTACCATGGACCCTGAAAGCCGACGCATGCTGCAGGTTACCATCGAAGACGCCGTTGCGGCCGATCAACTGTTTACCACACTAATGGGGGATCAGGTTGAGCCTCGACGTGAGTTTATCGAAAGTAACGCACTGTCAGTATCGAACCTTGATGTCTAACAGCAGAGTGATTTAAAAGCAGAAACAAAAGGCCGCTTATTAGCGGCTTTTTTTTGACTTCATAACAATAGTGAATACTTACTTATTACAAATGTGTTTATTTAAAGCAATCTCGTAGATTGGCAATGCCTCTCTATCCTCGTCGGATAGCGCAGGGAATTTTAAGGGGAGTTGTTGCATATTGTCTAATACAAGCTGCGATACTATGGCCCGCATAGCTGGTTTATTGTCGGCGGGAATAACATACCAGGGTGCCCAGGGTCGAGAAGTATTAGATAGTGCTTCTTGGTAGGCGTGTTGATACTTGTCCCACAGCTGACTTTCTTCTATATCCGAACTAGAAAACTTCCAGTTTTTCTCGGGGTTGTGGATACGAGATAAAAACCGTCGGTGTTGCTCCTGTTGTGAAACGTTTAGGAAAAACTTAAGAATAATGGTGCCATTTCGGGCAAGGTGCGCCTCGTGATCATTTATTGACTGAAACCTGTCGGTCCAAAGCTGGGTATGCTGGTCAATCTGCAACAAGTTATCAGTAGTGAAATTAGGCAGGCGTTGATGCAGAAGAAAGTTAGGATGTACACGAACTACTAAAACTTCTTCATAATAACTGCGATTGAAGATACCAATTCTGCCTCGCTCAGGAAGAGCCTTGCAAGTACGCCATAAAAAGTCGTGATCCAGCTCCTGACTTGAAGGTTGTTTAAAGTTGTGAACCTGGAATCCTGCGGGATTTACGCCACTGAAGACTTTTCTGATAGTGCTATCTTTACCAGCAGCGTCCAATGCTTGAAAAATTAAAAGAACAGAGAAACGATTATCAGCAAACATTTTATGTTGCAGATGATAAAGGGCATCAGAGTTTTTCTGTAACTGAGCCTTATATTCATCCTTTGTTAAAGCTGGCGAGGGAGTTGTTTGTAGTTCATTGATAGCTAAATGACCATCAAACGGCATTAGAAAGGGAGAATCAACACAATGAAACAAAGATGAACTTGCTTGAAGTGTGTCAGCCATATTGGTCGGTACCTTATAAACCATAATTACAAGATCCATTAAATTAAAAAAAATAACAAGGCACAATTGTTAAACCTTCAAAAATGAGCTGTAAATCATTGATATAGCGGTCAGCAAGAGTAAGATAACTGAGGAATCAAAAACAAAAAGGAGTACTTATGTCAGTCGCAAAGGTTACAGAAATAATTGCTGACTCAGCTGAGAGTTTCGAAGATGCGGTGAGGAAAGGGATCCGCAGAGCAAATAAAACCCTCGATCAAGTTAAAGCAGCCTGGGTTAAAGAGCAGCAGGTTGTTATTAAAGATGGGGAGGTAGAAAGCTTTCGAGTTGTAATGAAGGTAACCTTCCTGTTAAAAGATTAACCTAGCCCTATCAAACTAAAAGCCCATGATATTTCATGGGCTTTTTGCTATCAGGAGGCTAAAGGATAATCGTTACTTAGTACCAAGGATGGAACCAAGTAGTCCACGGACGATTTTACGACCAAGCCCTGAGCTGATTGTTCGAACCAGAGTTTTGGTGAAGGCTTCGCCAATTGATTGACGGTTTGATCGTCTGGCAGGTTTAGACTGTTTACGAATTTTTTCAGCTTCTTTCATTTCATTAGCTTGACGCTGTGCGAGCTCTTGTTCCCTTTGCAGTAATACTTCATAAGCTGATTGTCTATCAATGGGAGTATCGTAAATACCTTTAATTACAGATTGGTTGAATAGAGACTTCCAGTCATCATCACTAAGTGGACCTATCTTGGAACAGGGCGGGCATATCAAGGTCTGTTCTACAGGTGTAGGTCGGCCCTTCTCATCGAGAACTGAAACCAAAGCTTCGCCCACAGATAACTGAGTAATAACATTTTCAGTGTTAAGTTTAGGATTAGGTCTGAAGGTTTCTGCGGCCACACGAATGGCTTTTTGATCCTTAGGTGTAAAAGCACGAAGAGCATGCTGAATTCGATTACCCAGTTGTCCAAGCACCGAGTCTGGAATATCGGTGGGGTTTTGGGTGACAAAATAGACACCAACCCCTTTTGAACGAATCAGGCGAACCACCTGCTCAATACGCTGCAAAAGAATTTTTGGGGCATGATCAAATAAAAGGTGGGCTTCGTCGAAAAAGAAAACCAGACGAGGTTTTTCAGGATCACCAACTTCATCCAGCTCTTCGAACAGTTCTGAAAGCAACCACAGAAGGAAGGTGGAATAGATCTTGGGATTTAGCATCAACTCGCGGCTGTAAAGTAAATTAATATAGCCCTTACCATTTTGGTCTAAACGCATCATGTCATTGATGTTAAGCGCAGGCTCGCCAAAAAAATGGTCACCTCCAGAATTCTCAAGGACTAGTAGCTTACGAATAATAGCTGCAACGGATTGGACGGCCACATTTCCATAATGCCTGCTAACTTCCTGACGATTATCACTTAGCCAGTTAAGCATGGAACGGAGGTCTTTGATATCAAGCAGTAACAGCCCCTGTTCATCAGCAATATCAAAGGCAATGTGCAACACACCACTCTGGGTATCATTAAGCTCAAGTAAGTTAGCTAATAAAAGTGGACCCATTTCAGAAATAGTAGTACGTACTGGATGGCCATGTTGGCCATAGACATCCCAGAAAAGAACAGGATTAGCTCTAGCTTGATATTCAGGTATTCGGATTGCATCTATTCTTTCTGAAATCTTAGGGTGGGGACTTGCTGCTTTAGCAATGCCGCTGAGATCACCTTTAATGTCTGCGGCAAAGACAGTAACACCTATATTAGAAAAGGCCTCTGCTAGGACTTGTAGAGTAACGGTTTTGCCGGTTCCGGTAGCACCAGCAATCAGACCATGACGGTTAGCCATCTTGGGGTTTAATTGGATATGCTGTTGTTCTTTATTACCGCCAATGAGTATCATAATGTCAGTCCATGCATAATTATTCGTTCAGAATAAATAATCACAATCAAAACGCAAGCAAAAGATTTTGCTGGATCAACAGAGAAATATTGATATTAATCAGGAAATGGAAGCTAAAGTAGCGTAAATTAAGTACGGAAAATGGTAAGAAAATAGGGGAAGGGCATGAACTTTGATCAGTTGCTAGAAAATGCATTAACTGAAACAAATGGACAAACTACCAACAGTGTTTTATGTGATAAGAAAAATAAACTCCAGGATGTAAAGCTAG
Source organism: Kangiella aquimarina DSM 16071 (assembly GCF_000374105.1). Classification (GTDB taxonomy): domain Bacteria; phylum Pseudomonadota; class Gammaproteobacteria; order Enterobacterales; family Kangiellaceae; genus Kangiella; species Kangiella aquimarina. The sequence continues at coordinate 364,409 of NZ_KB893650.1, read as the reverse complement.
AACAGGTTGATTTTGAAAACCAGTTATTTATAACCGAAAATAACAAAACACCATTCTCTGAGATTCAATATATTGTCATCCAGAAACCTGTTTTTGAAAGTCTAGAGGAATACCAGAAAGAAACAGGCAATCAAAACTACTCAAACTATCGCGTTGAGATGAGTGATAAATTTACAATAACCGGACAGTGTGTTTTTTGTGAAAAAGAAAAAGGACTCTGGAAGGTACTGCGTCTGCATCATAACCATATTTTCATTATTCTCATATCAGAAGCCAACATAACAAATATGGATATACTGCAGGGTAATGGTCGATCGACGTTTGGCAAAGAAGAAGATCGATACACCGGTGAAATTAAGGATATTGATTTAAGTACCATAGAAATAGACGAAAAGTGGGTGCGGAAATTTCCACCGGAACTACTTTTTAAATACCAGGCATTACCATTATTTAAGAAAAATAATTATTTAGAAGTAGCATTTACCAATCCACAGCAAATCGATGCAATGCAGGTTCTGAGTTTCATTGCCGGATGTAATATTGAGCCATTAAAAGCAAATAAACGTGACCTTTTAGAATATTTAAGTGGCATAGTACAGTTTCAAAATGAAAAGGAAGCATTAAGTGAATTGGAGCGTGTGGGTATAGATGCTAATAAAAGTTTAGCCACCAATGAAATAGAAAGTCTAGGCAAGAAAAAAGGCGTAATCAATTTAATGGCATCGATTATTACTGATGCGATTGAAAAGGGAGCCTCGGACATTCATCTTCATCCAAGAGCAAAGTATCTACAACTTTTATATAGAATGGATGGAACCTTAACACCCATTCGAAAACTGAACTTATCACTACATCAGGCTTTGGTTAGTCGAATCAAAATAATTGGTGGGATGGATATTTCAGAAAGAAGATTACCTCAGGATGGACGAATAGAATATGCCGGTAATGGCAAAAGTATTGATATGCGAATTTCGGTAATGCCAACCGTGTACGGTGAAAGTGTTGTTATTCGTATCTTGGATAGCTCACAGGGATTGCGAGATATTACCGAGCTTGGTTTTAATGAAAAGGACACTGAGCGATTCGTCAATTTATTGCATTCTAGTTATGGAATGTTCCTGGTGACAGGGCCAACTGGCTCAGGTAAATCGACGACACTTTATGCCGCGATTAACGAGAAAGTAAAAGAAGGTCCGCATATCATCACAGTTGAAGAACCCGTTGAATACAAAATGGAGGGGGTAACTCAAATACCGGTAAATCACAAAATTGGTTATACATTTGCTAGAGCACTTAGAAATATCTTAAGGCACGATCCAGATGTAATAATGGTAGGGGAAATACGTGATGGCGAAACCGCTAAAATAGCAGTAGAAAGTTCTCTGACGGGACACCTGGTATTAAGTACCCTACATACCAATAGTGCGGTAAGCACCATCACACGTCTGATAGAAATGGGGGTTGAACCATATTTACTAAAAGATGCTTTAGTGGGAATACTGGCGCAGAGACTGGTTAAGAAAAATTGTGCGCATTGTCTGGAAGAAGAAAAAATACCCGAATCCATTCGTAAGGAAATCCAAGCTACAAAGAACGACAAATTCTATAAAGGTGCCGGTTGTGCTGAATGCTTTAATACCGGAATTGCTGGAAGACGTTCAGTGTATGAGTTGCTGAGCATTACTCCGGAAGTTGCAAGAGAAATTAACGACACATTGGATATCAATAAGCTTAATGAAATAGCAAAAAAACAGGGAATGGTAACCCTGGCAGAGATGGCCCTTGAATTAGCCCGTAAAAAAGAAATTTCTGCATTAGAAGTTTACAAAATCAGAGCCAATGCCAGCCAGATAAAAACACTGGAAGAAGAATAGAAAGCAAAAAAGGAGCCAATCGGCTCCTTTTTTACTACTGAGAAAATCTTAAAGTTTAGCCTCAATATCAGCCAGTTTCTTTTCCAGCTCTGCCAGCATTAAACGAGTTCTTTGCAGTACTTTTGTTTGTGCATCAAACTCTTCACGCGTGACCAGGTCTAGTTTGGCTAGTTGGCTTTGTAGTATCTGTTTAGCCTGTTTAGCAAATTCATCGCCGGTATTTTTAACGGACGGTGGAATGGCATCAGACAATTTACTGGCTATGTCATCAAGAACTTTAGGATCAATCATGGTGAGCTCCTAAATTACCAAAGCAATGGTTTAAATCGAGCGAGATACAGAACCGCAAAAATACTGGCGATTGCTAAAAGGAAAAATATTAAACGCTTTTTACTTTCGGTGGCATGGAACATTTTAATACCGAAAAGAATATAGGTAACGATCAACAGAATCTTAACCGTGAGCCATGGCTGGTGTTGAGGATACATTTTGGTTTGCACCATCAAAACAATACCGCTGGCTAATAAAAAAGTATCAATTATATGAGGCAGGATTTTAACAACTTTTTTCTGTAGTAGTTGACTGCCTCTGAATAACCAGACGCTACGGATCAAAAAACCAAGCACGGTCAATGCTGCCAAACTCATGTGAAAGTGTTTTAACGCTAACATGTAACTTTGGTTACCTCTATTTGATTACGGTTGATATAAGCTTCTAAGGCTGATTCTAAATCAGGCAGTGTGTTTAATGGTACCTCTGCTCTGATAGTCACCTGTTCCGAAAAATTGGTTTCAACTATTTCGGCCTGAGCTTCCTTGAGCAGGTATTCTACCTGTTTTTGTAGCTCATAAGCACAGGTTAGATCAAGTTTCTCGGTGTAGATGCGAGAACCGAGGGTAATCTGTTCCATAGCCTGCTTGACCGATCCGCCATAGGCTCGTGCCAGACCTCCGGTGCCTAGCTTGGTGCCGCCATAATAACGAGTTACCACGGCAGTAATGTCACCAACATCACTGTGTTGTAGAACATTAAGCATTGGCATGCCTGCGGTTCCGCTTGGCTCACCATCATCCGAGCAGGCAATTAAAGTTGTGCTGGCGGGATTACCGACAATATAGGCCCAACAATGGTGAGTAGCGTCCGGTTCAGTCTGGTTAAAATGGTTTATAAATGCCTTGGCGTCTTCAACCGTAGGGGTAAAGGCTACCCTGGCAATGAAGCGACTGCCTTTTATTACTTCCTCAAAAGAAAAAGGGTGCTCAACACTATGTTGAGGCACCCGGTAACCAGCAAGTTGCTGCTTTGTGGTGTCTGACATCAAGTGAAATTAATCCAGATGTTCACGGGTTAAGTTACGTGGTCCTGTTGCAGTAACCAGCACTTCATCCTCGATGCGAATGCCGCCAAAAGGCTTAAACTGTTCGATTCTATCCCAGTTAATCGATTTAGCATGTTCGGTTTGCTTCAAGTCACCTAGTAGAGAGTCAATGAAATACAGACCCGGCTCAATAGTGAGGATGTTACCCACTTCAATGTCGCGAGTGTTACGCAGGAATGGGTGTGCTTTCGGTGGCGGTGCTGGATCACCTTCCACATTGGCCTGGTGACCACCAACATCGTGTACCTGAAGACCAATATGGTGTCCAAGGCCATGAGGGAAGAAGGTCGAAGTGACACCAGCTTCTACCATAGACTCGGGTGTCATATCGCAGAACTTGTACTTGTTAAGTAGCTTGGCAATTTCGTGATGAGTTTCGATGTGTAGGTCGACATAAGACTGGCCGATAGCAACTTTGCCGCAGATACGTTGCTCGAGAGCATCCATATCACCAATCAGCTCAGCAAACTCATTCTGCTCATAAGCGTAAGTACGCGTAATATCAGCTGCATAGTTATTGTAACGAGCACCGGCATCAATCAGGAAAGTTCGGTGTTGCTCAGGTGCCTGATTGTTATATAAGGTGTAGTGCAAAATAGCTGCGTGCTCATTGAGGGCAACAATACTGCCGTAGGGTAACTGGTGTTCGGTATGACCGGTAGCCAACTGGTAGGCAAGGTGGATTTCAAGCTCTGAGCCTTGTTTAAAGAACATGTCGCGAGCGGCCATATGGCCTAATGCTGCTCTTTTATTAGCACGTGAAACACACTCAACTTCATAGTCAGACTTGATGGCACGATGCCAGTTAATCTCATTCATGAAGTAACCGGGATTGACCGCTGCGAAATTGTCTTCATCAAACGGACGCCCCATCTCTCCAATATAGGCAACATTACCTGTAGTAGGGATATGAGAAAGAACTTCGTCTTTGGTGCGGGTCATAACAATATCAAAATGCTCTACCCAGAAACCTTCTGGGTCGCCTGCCACATAGTGCCAGAAATCGACAGGCTGGTAGTAGCATAACTTGCGGCTGCCATCAGCTGAGATGATCAAGACGCTATCGTGCAAGTCATCTAATGGCACAAAACTGTTAAAGTGGAAATTCGATTTAAACGGATAGGACATGTCATCCAGGAAAATGCCATGTTGTGAGCCGGCCGGGATCACCAGGTGATCAAAGTCATGGTTTTCCATGGCTTTCTGATAGCGCTTAGTAACGACATCAATATGTTGCTTGAATAAAGGGGCCAACGAAGAATCGTGCATAAAGTATCCGATTGTGGTTAATCAATAGTGGCACCATTATTCCAGAAATCACGCCCGATCAGAAGGGTAGTCGGGGGCTTTCGTTTGGCGGCAAACTTCGTTATGATTGGTCAGACCAGAAGTTTCAATTGTGTCTGCTGACCTGCAGCAGTACACTGGTTTTCTTTATTTTGGCACTTAGTTAAGTTAAACAACTATGCTGCCAGACAATTACCGCCAAAGCATTTCCTGCTAATGAATGGCAGCCAGCAATGGAGATTAAGAATGATATTTGAAGGTCAATCGATTCAATGCAGATTGCACCCAACCGGGATTGCCGAAGTCTGTTTTGATAATCAGAAAGAGTCGGTCAATAAATTTGACCGCGATACCTTAGAAGAACTCAATAAAGTCATTAGCCTGTTAAAAGACAACTCAGATGTTAAAGCCGCTATGGTTACCAGTGGTAAGCCGGTTTTTATTGTCGGTGCTGATATCACTGAGTTCTTAAGTTTATTCGCTTTACCACGTGAAGAGCTTATGAAGTGGATCGTGGAGGCAAATGCCATTTTCTCAGGTTTTGAAAATCTGCCTTTCCCAACAGCAGCAGCCATTAATGGTGTGTCGCTGGGTGGTGGTATGGAAATGTGCTTAAGCTGCGACCTGCGTGTAGCTTCAACCAATGCTCAGGTTGGTTTGCCGGAAACCAAACTTGGCTTGATTCCAGGTTTCGGGGGTACAACCCGACTACCACGAGTAATTGGTGCAGACAATGCCTTTGAATGGATCGCCGGTGGAAAGCCAAGCAAGCCAGATGCTGCACTGAAGGTTGGGGCGGTAGATGCGGTAGTTGATGGCGATAGTCTGTTCGAAGCCACTGAGCGTATGCTGATTGAAGCCATCGAGAACAAAATAGATTGGAAAGGGCGTCGTAAAGAAAAAACTGGCCCACTAAAACTCAATAAGATTGAAGCATCGATGTCCTTTATGACCTCAAAAGCTTACATCGCTGGCCAGGCTGGACCGCATTACCCAGCACCGGTTAAGGCCGTGGAGGCAATTGAAAAAGGTGCAGCAATGCCATTGGCGGAAGCGATTAAGTTTGAACATGAAGCATTTGCTGACGTAGCGCAAAGCCCACAGGCATCTTCTTTGATTCAGTTATTCCTCAACGATCAGGTATTAAAGAAAAAAGCCAAACAGGCTTCCAAAGCGAAGAATGTTGATGTAAAAGCAGCAACGGTACTGGGTGCAGGCATCATGGGTGGCGGCATTGCCTATCAGTCAGCATCACGCGGCGTTCCAGCGATTATGAAAGACATTCGTCAGGAAGCACTTGAGCAGGGTATGAATGAAGCAATCCAGCTATTCGGTAAAGGTGTTAAATACGGCAAAATCAGTACCGAAAAAATGGCCCAAGGCATTGCCAGCATTAAACCAACACTGAGCTATGATGAAATAAAGCATACCAATATCGTCGTTGAAGCAGTGGTGGAAAACCCAAAAGTAAAAGAAGCAGTTTTAAAAGAAGTCGAAGAAATGATGCCGGAGGATGCCATCATCTGCTCTAACACCTCGACTATTTCCATTGACAGATTAGCGGGCGCGCTGAAACGTCCTGAAAAATTCTGCGGTATGCATTTCTTCAACCCTGTACACAAGATGCCATTGGTCGAAGTAATTCGAGGTAAAGATACTTCCGAAGAAACCATCGCCAGCGTTGTAGCGTATGCCAGCGCCATGGGTAAATCACCGGTTGTAGTCAATGACTGTCCAGGTTTCTTTGTGAATCGTGTCCTGTTCCCATACTTTGGTGGATTCACAAAATTGTTGCGCGATGGTGCCGACTTCCAGCAGGTCGATAAAATCATGAGTAAGAAGTTTGGTTGGCCAATGGGACCTGCCTACTTGCTTGATGTGGTAGGAATGGATACCGGTAAACATGCGGCAGAGGTGATGGCTGAAGGGTTCCCAGATCGCATGAGCAAAGAAGAGAAAGATGCGATAGATGTCATGTTTGAACATGACCGCTACGGTCAGAAAAATGGCAAAGGCTTTTATGTGTATGGTACCGATAAAAAAGGGAAGCCAACTAAGGAAGCCGATCCAAAAGCTTATGAGATCTTGAAAGAAGTTTGCGCTGAAACCAAAGACTTCAGTGATGAAGAAATAATTGCGCGCACCATGCTGCCGATGATTATCGAAACGATTCGCTGTTTGGAAGAAGGCATTATTGCCAGCCCAGCCGAGGGTGATATGGCCTTAATTTACGGTCTTGGTTTCCCTCCATTCCGCGGTGGTGTCTTCAAGTATGTAGATGATAATGGCATGAAGAACATTGTTGATTTAGCAAACAAGTATAAACATCTTGGTAAAGCTTACGAGCCTACTGACGGAATGTTAGCTATGGCTAAAGACAACAAAACATTTTATAACGCATAACCAAAGGGGAATTAATGATGAATGAAGTAGTAATAGTAGATGCCATTCGTACCCCAATGGGGCGTTCGAAAGGCGGTATGTTTAGAAACACCCGTGCCGAAGAGTTATCTGCACGATTGATTCAGGGTCTATTGGATCGTAACAACGCACTAGATCCTGCCGATGTGGAAGATGTGATCTGGGGTTGCGTGCAGCAGACTCTGGAGCAGGGTTTTAATATTGCACGTAATGCTATGTTAAAAACCAGTTTGCCGCATACCGTAGCAGGACAAACTGTAAATCGTTTGTGTGGTTCTTCAATGCAGGCGCTACACACCGCCGCCCGCTCGATTATGGTTGGTGATGGTGATGTATTCATCATCGGTGGTGTTGAGCATATGGGTCATGTACCAATGAATCATGGTATTGATTTTGATCCTGAGTTGGCTAAGTACACTGCTAAGGCAGCAGGCATGATGGGCTTAACCGCAGAGATGCTGGCCATTATGCATAAAGTATCTCGTCAGGAGCAGGATGAATTCGGTTACCGCTCTCACCAGCTGGCGCACAAAGCTACCGTTGAAGGTCGTTTCAAGAAAGAAATTCTGGCGATGGAAGCTCATGATGAAACTGGTGGTTTGCGCTTGTTTGATTTTGATGAAGTTATTCGCCCTGAATCAACGGTAGAAGATATGGCAAAGCTCCGTCCAGTTTTTAATCCAAAAGACGGTACGGTAACCGCAGCGACATCTTCAGCAATTTCAGATGGTGCAGCAGCTATGCTGGTCATGTCTCGTGAAAAAGCTGATGCACTGGGTTTAAAGCCAATTGCTAAAATCGTATCAATGGGTGTGGCCGGTTGTGATCCATCCATCATGGGCTTTGGTCCAGTTCCAGCAGTCAATAAAGCGCTCAAGCGAGCAGGTATGAAAATATCAGACATTGATTTGTTTGAGTTAAATGAAGCTTTCGCAGCGCAATCAATTGCAGTGCTAGATGGCTTGGGTATGCGTGATAACTGGCAGGACAAAGTTAATCTTAATGGTGGTGCTATAGCCCTTGGCCATCCACTAGGTTGTTCCGGAGCTCGAATTTCTACAACCTTACTTAGATTAATGGAAGACAAAGATAAAGAGTTCGGCATTTCAACCATGTGTATTGGTTTGGGGCAAGGTATTGCTACCGTGTTCCAGAGGTTGAATTAAAATTTAACTTTACAAGATATAAAGGCTCCAGATGGAGCCTTTTTTATGTGAGGTGAATTTTGGGGGAATGTGTCACGGTTTATTTTGTAGTTTTTTTTCAGAACGGTTGTGTTGTCGTTCATTGTCAAAAAATATACTTCCGGTAACACCTGCCAGACCAAATAAAAATATTAAGACTGATACAAGTATGACGATTATCCACTCAAATATTGTCATGAGGCACCTCCTGTGCTTTTCTTTTATATTGGCTAATAAAAGAAAAGTTAGCAACTAAAAGAATGTAAAAGTTTAATTGTAGTCTATACTGAAAGGGGTGAATCAAAGGTGAACAAGAGTAGGAGAAATGTGATGCAGTCGAACTGTCAGAAAATAACAAATGTGATTGTCGTCAAAAACCTGGAAAAAGGAATAAAGTTTTGGGAGAAGGTAGGATTTGAGGTGGTTACTTCAGTTCCTCAGGGTGATGAGATTGGTTTTGTCATTTTAAGTAACGGTAAAACGGAAATTATGTTCCAGACAACAGCGAGCATAGAAGAAGACATCAGTCAGGTATTACCAGAGTCAAAAACCTTTTTATTCGTTGAAGTAGAAGATATTGTCGAGATACAAAAAATGCTTGAGGGTGAAAATATTCTGATTGAAGAACGCGAAACATTTTATGGTGCCACAGAAACGATTTGTACCGATCCTTATGGTAACTGGATTTGCTTTGCGCAATTCAAGGAAGGGAAGCCAGAGTAGATAATATTAATCAGCAAAAAGTGACTTCAACATTGAAATGTTATCAGTAGCCAGTTGTTCCTGTTCTTCTTCACTTAATGGTTTGCGTTTTGCATCCCAATCAAGATCGTCCTGAGGTAACTCTTCGAGGAATCGACTGGGCTCGCAAGCCATGACTTCTCCATACTTGGAACGCTTTTTGCAGAGAGTAAAAGTTAAAGTCTGCTGTGCGCGAGTGATCCCAACATAGGCAAGGCGTCTTTCTTCCTCGATGTCATCGTTTTCAATACTGGACTTGTGTGGCAGAAATTCTTCTTCCATACCAACCAGATAAACGTGATTAAACTCCAGACCTTTGGCTGCGTGCAAAGTCATTAACTGAACTTCGTTAGACTCTTCTTCTTCTTTTTCATTGCGGTCGAGCATATCACGCAGCATCAGGTTAGCTACAGCTGCTGCGAATGGATTGGGATCATGCTCATTATCATCAATCCCTTTTTCTACCCAGCCTAACAATTCCTGAATGTTGTTCCAACGATACTCCGCGGCTTTCGGTGTGCTGGACGTTTCATGTAGCCAGGAATGATAGCCAATGCGTGCCACTAGGTCATGAATAACACCAACGCTGTCGCCCCGCTCTGCATTATCTGCAGCACGTGAAATTAGATCGGCAAAGCGACGGATGTTTTCTAAACCCTTACCCTGTAGGTGCTGCTCCAATCCAATCTCCTGGGTAGCAGCAAACAAGCTGATATGGCGCATATTGGCATAAGAACCTAACTGTTCTAATGTTGTAGGTCCAATACCACGACGTGGAGTATTAGCAATACGTAAGAAAGCATTATCGTCGTCAGGGTTCGTCAGCAAACGAAGGTAAGCCATAATGTCTTTGATTTCGGCACGAGAAAAGAAGGATGTGCTTCCGGAAATTTTGTACGGAACGTTATTCGCAATTAAGGTTCGCTCGAAGATTTTAGCTTGGTGATTTCCCCGATAAAGAATCGCGAAGTCTGAATAGCGACCATTTTTAGTGCGAACCTTGCGGCTGATAATCTCAGTGACAACTTTTTCTGCTTCAGCATCTTCATTCGGACAGGTTACGACTTTAAGCGGATCACCATAAGGTTTGTCAGACCACAGCTTTTTCTCGAAGACGTGCGGGTTGTTATCAATCAGAACGTTAGCGGCTTTTAGGATGCGTCCATAGGAACGATAGTTTTGCTCCAACTTGATAACTTGTAAATTGGGATAATCTTTGGCCAACTGATCAAGGTTTTCAGGACGTGCGCCCCGCCAGGAATAAATAGACTGATCATCGTCGCCAACCACGGTAAAGCTTCCAAACTGACCGACTAAATGCTTAATCAGTTCATACTGACTGGTATTGGTATCCTGATATTCATCAACCAACAAATAGCGAATTTTATTCTGCCATTTTTCACGCACTTCAGGATCATCACGTAACAGCAGTGTGGGGATCAGAATCAGGTCATCAAAATCGACCGCATTGTAGGCCTTCATGCTCCGGGCGTATTTTTCATAAACCTTTGAGAAGATCAGCTGCTCCTGATCTTTAACCTGGTTAATCGCCTGCTCAGGAAGAATGAGATCATTTTTCCAGGCAGAAATTTGCTGCTGTAACCTGAATAGTAATTGCTTGTCGCTTTCAGCTTCCTTGAAACCCAGATCCTTGAGTAAGGCCAGAGTATCCTGATCATCGAATATAGTGAAATTGGACTTCATGCCCAGCTTTTTATATTCGCGACGGATGAAGTTAAGGCCAAAGTTATGGAAGGTTGAAACGGTCAGACCTTGTGTAGCATTTGAACCAGCCAGTTTACTGACCCGTTGTTTCATTTCACGGGCAGCCTTATTGGTAAAAGTGACCGCAACGATATTGCGGGCAGGGATTTGCTTTTCTTTGATTAGATAAACCATTTTGCGGGTGATCACACTTGTTTTACCACTACCTGCACCTGCTAACACCAGCAGGGGACCCTGGGTGGCTAGCAATGCTTCGCGCTGTTTTTCATTGAGTTGAGGTAAAGACAAGGCTGCAAAAAGGTTAATCAAAACTGGCGGCAAGTTTAGCAATTTGCCACCAGCAAAGAAAATGGTAATTCAAGAAAAGCAGAGCCTATCAGAGATCAGTTGTTGTCTTTTTGAACAAACAAAGGCATTTTCAAATACTTACGACCGTTGTCTTCATCCTGTGGCAATTCTGCTGCACGGATGTTCAACTGCACCGAAGGGTAAATCAGCCTAGGTACATCCAAAGTGGAATCTCGCTTGGTGCGAATACTGACAAATTCGTCTTTGACGTTGTTTGATTGCTGCAAGTGAACATTATGTTTCATGTCGGCAACACTGATGCCGGTTTCCGGATCACGGCCATCGGGATAATCATGGCAAAGCCACAGTTTGTAGTCTTCGGGGAATGACAACAGTAATTGCAAGCTATCGAAAAGCTTTTCAGCATCGCCGCCCGGAAAGTCACAGCGCGCAGTGCCTGTATCAGGATGAAAGAAAGTGTCGCCGATAAACAGGTTACCTTCTATTTCATAGCTCATACTGTCATTAGTATGACCCGGGGTTGGATAGGCGGTAAATTCATAACTTCCGAAGGGTAGCTTCTCACCTTTGGCCATCAGTCTATCGAACTGGCTGCCATCAATCGGCATATCAATATTAAAGAACTCACTGAAATGAGTCTGTACCTCTTTAATACCCTCGCCGATGACAATTTGCCCACCGAGTTGCTGCTTTATATGCTGTGCCGCAGAAATGTGATCGGCATGGGCATGAGTCTCCAGAATCCATTGTAAGGTGAGTGAATTTTGTTTAATGTAATCAATAAGTTGGTTAGCCGATTGGTAACTAACCTTGCCGGAACTTAAATCAAAGTCCATGACAGGATCGATAATAGTGGCTAAATTTTGATCAGGATCAAGAAGTATATAGCTCCAGGTGCCAGTATCATCGTGATAGAAGGATTTAATTTCTATAGACATGCTATATTGAGTTCATAAATTTGTTATCTAGGATAGATTATTGTTTGAATATTAGCAAATACTAATCTACAATATATTAGATTTCTCTAATAAGCGCCCTAATAAAGAGTTGAATGGAAGGTTATATGAAACAGTCCCTGCTTAAATTCTCAATGACGAAGCCCAAATGGGTATTCATCATAACATTGCTTGTAACGGCAATTACCGGAGCCATGATTCCAAATATTGTGGTGGATACCGATCCGGAGAATATGCTGGCTGAAGACCAGGCGTCACGTGTCTACCATAATGATGTAAAAGATCGTTTTGATCTATATGACATTATTGTTGTGGGCGCGGTGAATAATAGTGAAAAAGGGATTTTTAACCCTAGATCACTGGCGGCGATTAAGAAATTAACTGATGGTATTGCAGAAATAGAAGGTGTAGTTGCACCTGACATGATGGCATTGTCGACGGTCGATAATATCAGCCAGGAGGGACCGGGCACCATTCGCTTCGAGTGGTTGATGAAGCAAGCGCCAGAAACTCAGCGCCAGGCAGACTGGATCAATCAACAGGTAGAACGGTTACCGTTATTACAGGATACCCTGGCATCTGGGGATGATAAGGCGACTGCAATCTATGTGCCTATATTAGATAAGGACGAAAGCTACCGTATTTCGCAGGAGATACAGGGCTTAATCAATCAGTTGGATTCTGATGACGAATATCACATTACTGGTTTACCGGTAGCCGAAGATACATTTGGTTATCAGATGTTTGTGCAGATGGGAATTTCGGCGCCATTGGCTGCCTTGGTAATTTTTATATTGATGTGGGTTTTCTTCCGCAACTTTAAATTTATCGCAGCGCCAATGATTATTGCCATGGCAACGGTCATTATCACTATGGGATTATTGATCGGCATGGGCTTTACCGTACACATCATGAGCTCAATGATTCCAATTTTCCTGATGCCGATTGCAGTGGTGGATTCGATACACATCATGTCGGAGTTTGCGGACAGCTACAAACCGGGCCGTGATCGTAAAGAAGTGATTAAAGAAGTAATCGGGCACTTGTTTACGCCCATGTTATATACCAGTATCACTTCGGCGGTTGGGTTCTTCTCGTTGCTATTAACACCAATACCACCAGTACAGATTTTTGGTGCATATGTTGGCTTTGGAATTTTATTGGCATTTATTTTGACCATTATATTTATTCCAGCTTATCTAATTGCATTAAAGCCAAAGTCATTAGAATCATTACAGAGTGAAGCTAAGCAAGAAGGCACTCTGCAAAAAGTACTTAAAAAGGTTGGTAAGGGTAGTCTGGCGGCGAGTAAATTAGTAACGGTGTTTTTTGTAGCCGTAGTTGCCTTAAGTGTCTGGGGTATTACGCAGATTCAGATAAATGATAACCCAGTACGATGGTTTAAAGCGGATCATGAAATTCGAGTGGCGGATAGAGTGCTAAACGATCATTTTGCCGGAACCTATGATGCTTATCTGGTATTGGAAGCTGATGAATCAAAAGCTAAAGATAACTGGATGAAGTCGGTTCAGGCAATAGAAGACAACACACTTAAATCTGAAGTGATGAATATCATGCAAAATGAAAATCAGCTAACAACTCAGCTGAATCAGGTCATGATATTGCTGGAAGATAAATTGTTTGATGCTAACGATCAACGAGCCCAAATTCTGGAAGATCTGATTATGAAAGCAGATGAGGCGCGAGTTAAAGTCGCCTATTTCCAGCAGCCAGAAATACTTCGTGAAATAGAAAAACTACAGCAGGCGTTAGCTGAAAGTGGTTACGTTGGTAAAAGTAATTCTTTGGCCGATGTGGTGAAAACTGTGACACGTGAATTGAAAACTGGTCAGCCGAAGGACTTTGTCATTCCTGACAGCCAGAATGGTGTTGCACAGGCTCTGTTGCAGTATCAGTCGTCACACAGACCGCAGGATTTGTGGCATATGGTGACCAAAGAATACAGCTCGACAGCAATCTGGTTACAACTGACCAGTGGCGATAATCAGGATATGACCAAGGTAGTGGAATTTGTCGATCAGTATCTGGCCGACAACCCATTACCAGAAGGCGTGAAAGCACAATGGGCAGGAAAGAGTTATCTGAACATGGTGTGGCAGGATGAAATGGTTAAAGGCATGTTGGATAGTTTAATGAGTGCCTTTGTCGTGGTGTTAGTCATGATGATCGTATTGTTCCGCAGCATCCTGTTTGGTTTGCTGGCTATGTTACCGCTGAGTATTACGATTCTATTTATCTACGGTTTAATTGGTTGGGTAGGCAAAGACTATGATATGCCAATTGCAGTGTTGTCATCGCTGACCTTGGGATTATCCATCGACTTTGCAATTCACTTTTTGGAACGTGCCAGAGATATCTTTAAACAGACGGGTGATTTTAAGCAAACCATGGTCAAGATGTTTGAAGAACCTGCATCGGCAATCAGCAGAAACGCAATTGTGATTGCCATTGGATTTACGCCGCTGTTGTTTGCGCCATTAGTGCCTTATATAACGGTTGGATTCTTCCTGGCAACGATTATGGCTGCATCAGCAGTGGTAACGCTGGTGTTATTACCAGTGGCATTAAAAGCCACACGCAAGTGGGCATTTAAATCTTAAGGAGGCTTTCATGAAAAGCTTACAGAAAAGTATTAAGCATAAATTCTTAAAATTGTTGGTAACAGGTTTAACCTTGCCAATGATGACAGCTGGATTACAGGCGGCAGAAAGTGAACTTGGTGTTGAAGAAATTATCAGCAAGGCAAACAAAGTATCTTACTACGCTGGCGATGATGGTCGTAGCGATGCGCGTATGATGATTGTCGATAAAGACGGTAACCGGCAACTAAGACAGTTTGTGATATTACGTAAAGACATTCAGGATGAAGGCGATCAAAATTTTCTGGTAGTGTTCAGTCGACCATCGGATGTTCGCGGCACAGTTTTTCTAGTAAACAAGCATGTAGACCGCGATGATGATCGCTGGTTGTACTTGCCAGGTCTCGATCTGGAAAAAAGAATTTCGGCCGGCGACAAACGAACCAGCTTTGTAGGTTCTGACTTCTTCTATGAAGATGTTTCAGGGCGTAACCCTGCTTTGGATTCTCACGAGCTATTAGAAGTCACCGATACAGCCTACATTGTAAAAAATGTTCCTCAAGACAAAAGTAATGTGGAGTTTGCTTATTACATTGCCAACATCAACAAGGAAACATTTTTGCCAATGACAGTTGAATACTTTAATGACAAAGGTGAAGTCTATCGTCGAATGGATGTAGCTGAAGTAGAAGAGGTGCAAGGTATTCCAACAGTGATGAAATCAAAAATTTCTAATCTGGAAACTGGTAGCGTGACTTACATGGAGTTCCGTCGTCCGGTTTATAACATTGGTGTACCAGAAGATGTATTTACGTCGCGCTCATTAAGAAATCCCCCACGCGAGTGGCTTGAGGCAGAGCAAGAGTAAGACTGGTTGAAAAGGAATGGCGATGACTAATAAAACTCAAATTTTTAAATGGTTATTTATGGGCGGCTTATTAGTCGCTCATGGATTGCCAGCCAGTATGGCCGCTGAGGAAGAGTGGGGCGATGTCTGGGAAGAAGAGTGGGATGAAGAAG
The DNA here is from genome assembly GCF_000374105.1 of Kangiella aquimarina DSM 16071. Taxonomy (GTDB): domain Bacteria; phylum Pseudomonadota; class Gammaproteobacteria; order Enterobacterales; family Kangiellaceae; genus Kangiella; species Kangiella aquimarina. The sequence goes on along the minus strand of NZ_KB893650.1, from coordinate 348,914 downwards.
AATCATCAAACTGGTCATGGGCAGGGTTTGTAGAGGCCGGTTATGGTCGACGACTACAAACGGATCCTTTATTTGAAGATAAAGAAACCTTGAATGAGGTTCGTGGGCATCTTGAAGCAGATTATAAAGGCGAAAAGGTAGATTTCAGTTTTCGTGGTGGCACCTGGTATGACGGTGTAACAGATGAGATGGAACTGGATATTCGGGAACTAGCCTGGAGCTTTTCTGCATTTGGTAATACTGATTTTAAAATCGGACGTCAAATCAGCACCTGGGGAACCGGTGATCTGGTTTTTCTAAATGATCTATTTCCCAAAGATTGGCAGTCATTTTTCTCAGGACGAGAAGATACTTATTTGAAAGCGCCAGCAAACTCGGTTCGAGTAACCAGTTACTTTGATGCCCTCAATGTGGATCTGGTTTGGACGCCAGTATTTGAAGAAGACCGGTATATTAACGGAGAACGTTTTTCACTATTTAATCCTTTGGCTGGCGGCAATATTGGTGGAGCCGATGTTGTCAACCCAATAGAGCCAGATAAGAATTTCGGCAACAGCGAAATTGCGCTAAGACTGTATAAGAATGTAGAAGGCACCGAGTATGCGATATATGGCTATCGGGGTTTTGATAAACAACCCGTGGGAATAACCAATAATTTCCAACCAACCTTCCATCGTAAGGATATTGTTGGCGCCAGTGTGCGAGGCAGTATTGAAAGTGGCCTTTACAATGTGGAAGTGGCATATCACGACGAAGTAGAAGATAGCGAGGGCACCGATCCATTTGTGAAAAATTCACAGTGGAGGTTCTTAGCTGGTTATGAATCAGAAGTGGCTACCCGGCTAACGCTGGGCCTGCAATATTATCTGGAGTGGACACAGGATTACGATGAGTTATTGGCTAACTCACCCTTCCCTCAGTATGAAGCTGAAGAAAAGCGACACCTGCTGACAACACGAGTCACCTATCGAACAGCGAAAGATAAATTTGTATGGTCACTGTTTGCGTTTTATTCACCAACAGATGATGACAGTTATTTAAGACCCAGCATGAATTATCGTTTTAGTGATGAGTGGTTATTCACGGTTGGGGCCAATCTATTCAATGGTCAGGAAGCACATACCTTCTTTGGCCAGTTTGAAGATGCAAGTAACGCCTATGTGCGTGTGAGATATCAATTTTAGGAGGCATTCCTATGGCACAGAAAAAAATGACCGCCGAAAGAGTACTGATGGCTTTCGCCGGCTTCATGGTTTTATTATCAGTAGTATTAACCTGGTACGTTCACCCTTACTGGTTGTGGCTAACCGTATTTGTGGGCGCAAATTTATTTCAGTCTGCATTTACAGGCTTCTGCCCAGCGATGATGGTGATAAAGAAATTAGGCTTTAAAACGGAAAGGCAGGCAGCGCAGGGATCGTTATAGGGTAATAAAAAAGGGCAGGCACATTGGCCTGCCCTCATTTGAGCTGTATAAACATTTAAAAGATTATGGCTTAACGATATTCCCGCCAGACTCTGTCCACTGTTTAATACCACCAGCGACAGAAAAAACATTATTAAATCCGATCTGCTCCAAAGCGTGAGCACTACACGCAGAGCGACCACCTGAAGCACAATAAATATAAATTGGCTTATTAAGAATTTCTTCTTCAGATAATCCTTCTAAGGCAGGATGACTGAATAATTTAAACTCTAAAACTCCGCGCGGAATTGGTAAGGCTCCTTCAATAATTCCTTCTGCATGTTCAGCAGGTTCACGAACATCGATAATTAGAGCATTAGTACAATCTGTACATTTAAAATCATCAATACTGATTTCTTTGATGTTTTGTTTAATTGAGCCAATGTAATTTTGTAGACATGGTTGCATTAACAGGTCTCCTGACAATAGATTTCATGGAGTAAGTGAATGATACGAGCGACTTCTGTAGATGCTAAAGAATAATAAATCGTTTGTGAGTGACGACGAGTAGTCACCAGGTCGCTCTTGCGTAACAAGGCTAGATGTTGCGATAAAGCAGACTGACTTAATTGGGGCAACATTTCATTTAATTCACCAACGGATAATTCTTTCTCAAGTAAAATACAGAGAATCATTAATCTCTGTTCGTTGGAAATATTTTTAAGCAACTTTGCAGCTTCTGCGGAGTGCTTCTGCATTTCATCAGTGAATGCCATGTTACTGTTTGTGACTAGTTGATTCATATTTAAATTCTGCCTTAATCTATACCTTCGCGCAATCGACTGTTGCCAAAAAGAATCACCTATATGGGTGAAAAGTCACATAATGACTTTAATTTTGTTTGATTAAATTTTGGAATGAACTCACCGCTGGCAGAGTTGAAATCATAATCTTTTGACCAGCTTTCAGCGTTTTCAATTACTTGCCTTAAAGCATCAACAATAAAATACGCTTCATCATCATGATTGGTGGGATGAAGTGAAACTCTCACCCATCCCGGCTTATCGGTAAGATCACCCTGATCAATTCTATTGGTGATTTCATGGCTTTGTAATTGATCAACACCAAGTAACAAGTGACCATAAGTTCCTGCACAGGAACAACCGCCTCGAGTCTGAATGCCAAAACGATCATTAAGTAGCCGTACGATTAGATTATGGTGAATACCAAGAACATAGAAAGAAACAATGCAGAGCCGATCTTTTTGATCGCCCTCTAAGATCCTCACATCTGGAATCTGAGAGAAGCCATCCAGTAAAATTTTTGCAAGTTGCGCTTCACGCTGCTGGATCTTATCGACTCCCATGGCATCTTTAAGTTTAAATGCCAATGCAGCTTTTATGGTTTGCAGGAATCCAGGAGTTCCGCCATCTTCGCGGGCTTCGATATTGTCGAAGAAACGATGCTCACCCCAGGGGTTGGTCCATGATACGGTGCCACCGCCAGGTTGGTCGGGCACTTTACAGTCATACAGTTTTTTATCAAAAATTAGAATTCCGCTACTGCCAGGTCCGCCGAGAAATTTATGCGGGGATATGAATATCGCATCCAGTTTTTGTTCGGGATCTGCAGGATGCATATCAATGTCAACATAAGGAGCAGAGGCAGCAAAATCAACGAAGCAGAGGCCGTTATGTTGATGCATAATTTTGGCCATTTCATGATAGGGCGTTTTGATACCAGTCACATTACTGCAGGCAGTAAAGGAGCCTATCTTCACCAAGCGGTCCTTATACTTTTCAAGCAGTTCACGCATATGGCCCAGATCCGGACGACCCTGTGCATCTGAGCGGATGATTTCCAGAGTGACTTCACACTCGTGCCAGGTGGTCTGGTTGGAATGGTGTTCCATATGAGTAACCAGAACTAAAGGTTTTTCAGATTCCTTAATATCCAGACGCTCGCGCCATTTTTCAGGTACGCGCAGACCCAGCATCCGTTGAAACTTGTTGATAACCAAAGTCATTCCAGAACCTGCGGCGATCAGCACATCATTCTCATCTGCATTAACATGACGCTTAATAATCTGTTGAGCATCATGATAGGCCTCAGTCATGGTGGTGCCAGTCAATGTCGTTTCGGTATGAGTATTGGCAACATAAGGACCTAAGGTGTTGATAATAAAGTCTTCAATCGGGCGATACAGACGACCGCTGGCCGTCCAGTCCGCGTACAGAATGGATTCACCATTTGGTGCGCTGTCATAACGATGGTTTTCGCCAATAATTCCCTGACGGAATGGCGCAAAGTGTTCAACAAGATTCATTATAGGAGTAGTTGTCTGGAAAAATATGCAAAGAAGCTAATATAGACAGGGTGCCGCAGATAAGCAAGTAACTGCTAGGCATAAAAGCACTGGCTAGACCAATCTAGCCAGGATACTTGTTGTATGAGCTGATTAGTAATTTGGATTATTCATGAATTTTCCCTAAGCCATATCAAAATTCATGGCAACTGCGCTAAATAACGCTCAATCTTCCGATAATTCAAAGTCTCACTAATGTGGTGAGGCTGAATCTTATCCTCACCAGACAGATCCGCAATCGTGCGTGATACTTTTATAATTCGATGATAAGAACGTGCGGATAAATTGAGCTGTTCCAGTGCTTTATTCAAAAGCATCTTTGCAGATTCGGATAACTGACAGTGCTCATCAATTTCTCCGGCCTGTAATTGACCATTGAGTTTACCCTGTCTCTGATATTGTGCCGACTGACATTCGATAACGCGTCGACGTAAATACTCGCTAGATTCTTGAGGCTTAGAATCTTGTGGTTTGCCATTGGTTAATTCTTTCTGACTAAGAAGCGGCACCTCAACCTGCATATCAATTCGATCTAACAGTGGCCCGGAAATTTTACCCAGGTAGCGACGAATAACATCGGGGGTGCAACGACAAGAACCTTTAGGATTACCATAATGACCACAGGGGCAGGGGTTTGTCGCAGCCAGCAACATAAAGTTGGCGGGGTACTCGGCTTGATGGGCGGCACGTGAAATAGTGACTTTGCCGGATTCCAATGGCTCACGTAAATTATCCAACACCTGACGCGAAAACTCAGTCAACTCATCAAGAAATAAAACCCCATTATGGGACAAAGAAATTTCGCCGGGCTTAGGATGACTACCGCCACCAATTAAAGCTGGAGCAGAACAGGAGTGATGGGGTGATCGGTACTTACGAACAAAAAACTGACTGGCATCAAAGCCAAAATGACTGACCGAATAAATGGAAGCTGACTCTTTGGCTTCCTGCTCAGTCATCGGCGATAAAATAGTTTGCATCCTTGAGGCCAGCATACTTTTCCCCGTTCCGGGCGGGCCAATAAAGAGTAGATGATGTTTACCCGCAGCGGCAATCGTTAAGGCGCGCTTAGCCGACTCCTGAGCAATGACATCGGACATATCCATATCAAAATCATAGTTATGAACTACCGCATCATTGACGCACTCCGGCAAAGGGGTATTCCGCATCAGCGAGTGGCATACATCCAATAAATGTTTGGCGTGAACGGCTTGTACCGAAGGAACTAAACCTGCTTCCGCAGAATTGGCTTCTGGCACAACGAGAGTGCGCTTGTCCTCAGTGCAGGCCAAAGCAACCGGTAACACACCCTTTACTGGCCGAAGTTCTCCGGTTAACGCCAACTCGCCAATAAATTCATAATTAGAAAGGTAATCGGAGGGCAATTGACCAGACGCAGCTAAAATTCCAAGCGCGATTGGCAAATCAAAACGACCGCCTTCCTTAGGCAAATCTGCTGGCGCTAAATTGATGGTGATGCGACGCGCCGGAAAATCAAAGTTAGAATTAATAATTGCACTACGCACACGATCTTTACTTTCCTTAACCGCCGCTTCAGGCAAACCAACAATATTCAAACTCGGCAAACCGTGCGACAAATGCACTTCAACAGTAACCAACGGAGCTTCAATTCCAACCCCGGCGCGGGAATAGACAATAGCGAGAGACATAAACTTCCTTATTAAATTATAGATGATCCAAAGGGCTTTTCACTGCATTAGCCCCTTTATTCATAACGTGTGTGTAAATTTGTGTGGTTTCGACACTTTTGTGTCCAAGCAACTCCTGAACTGTTCGAATGTCGTAACCAGCTTCTAGCAAATGAGTAGCAAAAGAGTGTCGAAAAGCGTGGCTAGAAGCATGTTTTGTTATCTTAGCCTGTTTGAATGCTCTATTGAGCACACGACCTATGGTTCTGGGATGCCGGTGAAAACCACGACGAACACCCGTAATCAAATCGGGAGGATTGGTAGAGGAAGGGAAGACAAATTGCCATCCCCAGGATCTATAGGCATTTGGATATTTTTTACCTAGGGCATTAGGCAAATGCACGCCAGGCCAATCAGAATCCAATTTGAGGCTATCATAGTTAATTTTCAGTTGAGAGAAATGATCTGAAAGTAATTGAGCGGATAGTTTGGATAAAATCGTGACTCTATCTTTTTCCCCTTTGCTTTGCCTGACTGTAACAGTGCTTCTTGTGAAATCAATGTCTTTTATGCGTAGTGACAAAGCCTCAGAAATGCGCATACCACTGCCATATAATAATGAAGCAATAACTTTATATTCACCCGTGAGAACTGAAAAGATCCGAGACACCTCATCATGACTAAACACAGTAGGCAAACGAACTGGTTTTTTAGAGCGTGTAATACCGGGCAGGACTCCTAGAGGATTACCGATGATATCTCTGTAGAGAAAAGCTAGTGCATTCAAAGCCTGTTTTTGAGTGCTTCTACTGACGTTGCGCTTAACAACTAGGAAGGATAAATAATTGCTGACATCTGCATCAGATAAATTTTGCGGATGCTCCATTCGATGATAGCGAATAAAATCCTTAATCCAATATAGATAACACTTCTCAGTTTGATAACTGTAATGATTCGTTCGCAGGTAATGACGAATAGATTGTAAAAAAGGAGAACCAGACATTCCTTGTCCTGTTTGTTGGTTTTAGCTGCATACTAAAAAAAGCGTTGCAATTACAAAAGAGCCAATTACTATAAGGCCTGTAGGTCATTGACCATGGTACCTGTAAACTCAATACAAAAAGAGATACCAGAACAGGAATGTCCGGTTTTATATGGTATTAGCCGGAAAAAAGGACATTAAAAATAAATCATTTTAAATCAAAAGGTTATCGGCATTGTCCGGTAATATAATGTTATGTGGTGATCTAGGGAGAGTTAAAATGGCGTTCGCAAGTGCTAAAGCCAAAATAGAAAGATCTAGAGAGTTGATTGCTGAAATTGACGCCCTTATTTCTGACACTCCACCTTACACATATATACTTGAAACAAATACGCACACAGATGAACGAGCAACATTCGCTAAAAGCGATCAAAGAGTTATTGATCGTTTAGTCGTTAGATGTGGGGAAGTATTCCATAATCTCCGTTCTTCTATAGATCATGCTTATTTCGAGACAGTCTCACCTAAAGTAGAAGATGAATCAAAGCATGGTGCCATTCAGTTTCCCTTTGCTAAGAAAGAAGAAAGTTTAGAGCAGAGTGTCCGAAGCCGCATGGCTCACTATGTTAGCGAAGACTTTGTTCAGGCCATATGCGAACTTAAACCTTTTTTGGGTGATGGTGGGAACACATTAATATTCCTGATACATGAAATAAATATTGTTGATAAACACAAGTTTCCAACCCCAATCGGTGATTACACTCATATCTCAAGTGAGATGATACGCGCTCAGATACCTGATTTTCCCGCTGGCCTAGTAAATGCACAGTTTGGTCAGAACAGAAGGGATGTTGGTTGGACTAGTCGTTTATATAATCCAAAAGATATTGGTGAAATAGTTCCTCCAACAATGAATATATTTCATAAGACTTTAGATGTTCCTGTGAATGTGTCATTTTCTATACGTGATCCGTATTACTTTAAGTCAGTTCAAGACTCCTTCAATGAGATGCTTGAGGAGGTTGAGCGTGTTCTGACAGTAATGGAATCGTTCACATGAGATGGGAACTTATACATAACAAAGGGCTCAATTTGACGCCTGGCGGCGCAAATTAGCCCGGCGTTAGGCGTAAATAATAATGAATACACAACAAGAAGAATTTTTAAAATCTATTGAAGGGTACGCTAAAAATTATCCTTCAATTTACGTCGATGGAAAATTGACATTTCTTAGTCATTGTTTCTGGTCCTGGGGAGAAATAAACGAAGGGTTAACTTTGCGCGCTAAATGGGATGTAAACGAGTCACTTATTCCTTTTTATGGTGATTGGCATGATTTGTTTTGCTTAGAAACTAAAAATGGAAAAATTATACAAATAAATGATGATAGAAAAGTCATTTACGAGTGGAGTGGTATAGAAAGTTTCAAGAAGTCTTTGTCTGAAGAAGAGGAACCTTCAAATAATGACTTTTATGGAATTATCGATGCAGACTTGGACTTTTGAAATGTGTGTAGAATCCACGCCTAACAAGTCAACCAAATTCGCGCTTACGCGCTGGACGGCCAACCCGCTCCGCGGTTTGTCCGCCATTTGTTTCAAACGTTATGCAAAAAAAACAGGGAGAGTAACATTGAAGAAATATTTTTTAGCATTTGCGTTTATATTAGCAGGCTGCGCATCGGGTCTACCCGAGTCAACTGAGAATAACTATGTTCCACCTAAAGAAAGAAAATTATTCGACCCAACATTCATAAATGGTCAATTAACCATGCCCAGAGGGGAATGGTTCCATAACTTTAAAGCAACGGCTATTCCGGGCTTGTGTTCTGATCCGAGGGCAGGCTTCTTGCGCGTTTACAAAGGGAAGCCGAGTAAATGTGAGATGGAAATCGAGCCGATTTTGGACTTTTGTTTAGAAAAGCTTTCAGAAAATTATATCCCTGAAACTTTAGTGGGCATCGGCCGGGCGAACTCTTATGGCCAAAGCATGGGCCAGTGTTTGATCATAAACTACCAGCATAAGATTAAAAATGCATAACAGGTTGCAGCTGCTGGGACGTCCATTACGTGGCTGCCCCATTGCAAGGCGATATTAGAAAAAAATGAAGATCGAAGACATCAGAAGAATAGAAAGTGCTCTGAATGTAAAACTACCTTCAGACTTTGTTGAGTTCATGATTTCAGAAAGAAATTATGATGCTATTGATGAAGTAAGTGTTTTTGATGATGCAAATACTATTATCGAAGCAACGATTGCTTATAGGCAGGGGAAATGCAGTCAACAGTGGCCAATGCAGCTTGTTTATATCGGTGATGAATCTGATGCTTGTCCCTACGCGCTTGACTGTATCTCGGCCGAGCTAAAAAGGCTAGATCATGGAAGTATTGAAATTAAACCATTAGAGACCTTCAGCTCGTTCCAAGAATTTCTTACTAATAGATACAATGACTACAAGAAATATCTTGAAAGTGAAAATGCTCCTCCATTAACTGGATTTGCAAAATTGCGAAGTGACTTGGTTTTCAACTTGCGGTTTTATGGCCCTGTAATGGTTGCACTATTAATTTTCTTCGTTGTCTTGCCAACGATAGCTTACTCTATAAGGGAGTTATATCGATGGATAACTGGGTAGCACCTAACACAAATTAATGGGATAAATATGTACTCTGACCCCATTTACTTCAAAATTAGATGGCCTGATAATGTCTCTTTTTGTTTCTTCGGAGAGCAACGGGCTTATTAAATTACGGTATAACAAGCACATGTTGTCGGACTGGTTTTCCGCTGTGATCCAAACCAGCAGCAAAAGCGGGCGTTAACAAAATGAAATTAATACAACTACTTTGCCTGTTTCTTCTTTGTTCTTCATTGAAAGCCGACCGTGCCGAAGAGTTTGATATAGGCTTAGAGATTTTGTGGAACACCGCAGTAAAAGAGGAAAAGAAAGTACTTTTCTCGCCCGAGGCATTTAAAATATCGGACCTCCTAACTCAAGAAGGAGAAAGTGGTGTTATATATGTTTCAGCTGATGTCGTAGTCTATGACGAAAAAAATGCTCGTGCATTAGTTTCTTTTTGGTGCAAAACCTTAAGCTCGGAAGATAGAGAGTTTATTGGTACGCAAGAGGCTAACATCATAACAGTTCCAAAGTCAGAAATTTTAGAAGTTGAGTGCGGGTATGGCTATAACCTGAAACTTCGATTGGTTAACAAATCCCTATTGGGAACTTAAAAATACAGATTACCTCAGGCCGGAAAGCGCGGCGTTAAGAAATAAGTACGGGCCACATAGAAACTTTGTAGCCCGTTGTAGTTACTAAGCAACGTTCCTATCGTTACTCCTTGTTTTTATCAGCACATGGTTTGCGAGGACGTTTACCATGATCATTAGGAACCGCAGCCAATACGCCAGACACTTTCTTGCACGTCGCTTCCAAAGTTTCGCCATTCGGTGCTTCAAAACTCACTGAGTCACCTTCAATATAACCTTCGCAAGCTGCAACGGCTTCTTCCGGCGGGCCGTGGCGTTTACCGGACTCAGACGGATGTGCCATGGCACTCGTCATTGAAATTGTAGTTAACAGTGCGAATCCGGTTAAGAACATCTTAGTTTTAGTCTTCATAATATTACCTCTTAATAAATGGTTAGGGGTGATAATGGCGGGCTAAGCATTGCCAACCATTAGTGGTAATCCTAAAAGCAAGATTTGCAGGAATTGTTCAGCGAATGTGGAAAAAAATGACAAGTTGTTGAGTGCAATTTGGTTCACCAGTGTGCGAGGTGTATATTGCTTACAGATGTTTGAGATAAGCGGGTTTAAGCCTTTGAGGATATCTTTAAGGCGATAGCGGACTATAAACTGGCGGTGTAGATGCAGATTCGATACAAGCAATTTTTTGTCATACTGGTAGCCAACCTGTTGTTGGCCGCTGCCTTGTTTACTGCAATAAGCTGGAACTTTAACCGTAGCTTTCAGGAATATGTTCGTAACGACCAGGCCAAGGAATTGCAGCCATTGGTGGAAGGATTGGCTGAAGCCTACCAGCAGAAGGGGCGAAGTTGGCAATGGCTACACAACAACCGCAGGCAGTGGCAGCGGCTGGTACAGCAGTATCTGATACGAGAAGCTGAGCCAGACAGTCAAGTCATCGAAGTTTCGCAATCAACACAGCGCCCGCCTCGAAAGCCTCGACCGCCACATCCGATGACACAGCGATTATTGCTCAGTGACGCGCACGATAACCCCATTATTGAATTGCCCGTGATTAATCCTGAGCATCGAAAAACCAGTATCCAGTGGTTACCTATTATGATAGATGGCGAAGTGATAGGGCAGCTGGGAGTGGCGCATTCAACGGAGCTAGAGCGAGAGATGGATCGATTATTTGTAACCCATCAGTTGCAGCAGTCGGCCTGGATTGTATTAGGCATTTTGCTGATCTCTGTTGGCCTGGCCTTTCCGTTTGCAAAACGCTTGGTGCGACCGGTGACGCGATTGCAAGAGTCGATGCAACAGCTGGCTGGAGGGAAGATTGAACAACTGGAGCCCTTGCCGGTGACTTCTGACGATGAGCTGGGTCGGCTCGCTCATGCCTTTAACCTGCTGACCGATACATTAAAAGATAACCTGAAAGCACGTCAGCAATGGATAGCCGATATTTCTCATGAATTGCGCACGCCGGTGGCTATTCTGCAAGGAGAGCTGGAATCCTTAATTGATGGAGTCAGGCCGCTGCAACCGTCAGCGCTAAAGTCGCTGCATGCCGAAGTGGAGCGGCTGACCGGTTTGATCAATGACCTGTATGAATTGGCGCTGTCTGATCAGGGTTCTTTGTCATACCAGCGCAAGGAGTGTTCGTTGGGGGCATTATTAAGCGACTTTTTAGAACAAAGCCAAACCCAGTTATCTGAGAAAGATATCACACTGGATTTCCATTCCCCGAACCGGCCACTGGTTTTGTTTGCGGATGAATCACGGCTGATTCAGTTATTCCGTAATTTACTGATCAATTCATTACGCTACACCGATGCAGGGGGGCAACTGCGAGTACGTTTGTTCGAAGATAGAAACACTGGAACGGCCACCTTAATTTGGGAAGACAGTCATCCCGGCGTAGCAGATAAGGATCTGGAAAAGCTGTTTGATCGACTCTATCGAACTGACAGTGCCAGGGATCGAATCAGTGGTGGTGCCGGTTTAGGGCTAGCTATTTGCCGCGCCATTGCGGAAGGTCATCAGGGGTGGATTGAGGCCAGTCACAGCGAATTAGGCGGCCTGAAGGTTGCCGTGCATTTTCCACTTTACGGTAAGTAAATCTACAGAGAGCAGCGATATGAGTACGCCGATATTAATTGTTGAAGATGAGGTCAAACTTGCTGAGCTGATGCGCGACTATCTCATCCGCGAAGGTTATGAGGTAGAAATGCTACATCGTGGCGATGAAGTCATGCCGTGGCTAAACAAGCATTCAGCTCGATTGATTCTGCTCGACCTGATGCTACCGGGGATGGATGGATTGAGCCTGTGTCGTGACATCAGAAAAAACTCTAATCTGCCGATCATTATGGTGACCGCCAGGGTCGAAGAAATCGATCGCCTGCTTGGCCTTTCATCGGGTGCTGACGACTATATCTGCAAACCATTCAGTCCGCGGGAAGTGTGCGCTCGGGTAGCCGCAGTTTTACGTCGTGTAGAGGGAATGGCTACGGCGCAGGACACCTTAGAAATTGATGAAGAGAAATATCAGGTGCGTGCCGGAGGACAGGTACTGGAACTGACGGCGTTAGAGTTTCGTCTGATCAGCACTTTAGCGAAACAACCTGGCCGAGTCTTTTCACGTGATCAATTGATGGATGCTATCTATACCGATCAACGACTGGTTTCCGAACGGACCATAGACAGTCACGTCAAAAAATTACGAAAAAAACTGGAGCAGCTGCCATTAGCAGATAATCCCATCCGATCAATTTATGGTGTGGGTTATAAATTTGATTAAAACAGGTGACAGCAGTTTCACAATCCTTGCACATTGTTTGAAAAATGGATCGTTAAGCTTAGAAGGGTAAACATACTTTATCGAATAACCCTTGGAGCAGTGAATGAAATCCTTCAAACAATACCTTCCGCTATTACTGTTGGGCGGAACCCTAACCGCATGCGATAGCAGCTCGAATACTGAAACGACCAGCGTTGAAGAAACCGGTTCTAGCTTGGACGTTACTTTAGCGTTAACTCCTGACGAAACCACTTCCTTGCGTTATGCGCAGTTCGAATTCAGTGCACCTGATGCTACTGGTTATGAGTGCGCCATAAACGAAGAGAGTTACAGTGAGTGTGAGTCACCATTTTTTAAAGAGGAGATTGCACTTGGCAGCAACTGGTTGAGCGTGCGAGCTTATGATGAGTCTGGAAGTTTCGGAGAAGTCACATCGTACAATTGGTATGTAAATAATGTCATTTATGAAGGTCACGAAGACTTAGTTGCCACCAATGTTTCGCCAAGCCCGGTGGAGCCTAATAGCTGGCGCGGGATATTTCGAATCAACTGTGACTTTGCGCATAGCAGCTACGATGACCCCATTGTCTACCCGGGACAAAATGATGCAGCGCACTTACACCGCTTCTATGGCAACACGGTGGTGGATGAAAATACGACCATGGCATCCTTGTATACCGAGGGTGAATCCACCTGTCAGGGTAACTTGCTCAACCTGTCATCGTATTGGGTTCCGGCTCTATTGGCACCCGTCTATGATCAGATAAGCGGCGAGCGTGAACTGGATGACAACGGCGATCCTGCCTGGCAGGTGGTGCCAGCGGTGGTCGGCAATGACGATGAAGCGCATGAAGTTTTCTACTATTCTGCTGGTGTCGATGATTTGGATTCGATTCAACCGTTACCACCAGGTTTACGTATGATTGCCGGTGTAGCAAGTACCCGACCCGGCGAAGAACAGGACAGCACCGTTGCACGCTGGCATTGCCAGACCTGGGAGTCAGACGACGCCAGCAATCCGCAGTTCAGCGCGACCATACCAGAATGCCAAGAGCCGGATCGATTAAGAATGGATTTGTTCTTCCCCAGTTGCTGGGACGGAGAAAATCTAGACTCTGAAGACCATCGTAGCCACATGGCTTATCCGGTAAACGACGGTGGCCCAGAAGGAACTCATTGTCCGGATTCACACCCAGTGCCGGTAGTTCGCGTCAGCTATCATTATGCATTCGGTGTGTTGCCTGAATACACTCACCCCGTGGAGAGAAGCAGTAAAGGTTGGCGACTGGCTGCGGATATGTACGAGGTGACCAACGAACAGGCTGGCGGACTGTCCCTACATGGAGATTGGTTTAATGCATGGCATCCCAGCATCATGGAAGCAATCCTCAGCAACTGTATTCAAGCCGGACTGGATTGTCATGATGGCAATCTGGCCAATGGGTACCGTTTGTCTGGAACTCGCGAAGGCACCCAGGAAGAACCGCCCATCGTTAATAGAGGAATGGGTTATTAAAAATACTATTGTTTAAATAAAAAAACCGATAACACAAGTTGTCGGTTTTTGTACTGACATTACAAAATAGCTCCCTAGAAAATGAGCGAAGAAAAGAATTGCAATTACAAAGGAGCCAATTACTATAATGCGTGTATTTATTCAGCCATAATATCGATAAACAAATCTCGAAAGGGATAACAGAACAGGAATGTCCGTTAATAAAATTTCAAGTTTAAAAAATATGGATCAATACAAGATTTGGGATGTCATGTCATACGCATGGACAGAGATAGGCTTGGAGAGCGAAGATTACCCCAAATATGCGAAGAAAATTAAACAAGACTACCCTGATTGGGAAAAAGTAAATAAGATTATTGTTCGCGATGTATGTGCATCATTCGCAGTAGACTCATTCTTAATTTTTCCATGTATGCTTTGGATGATAATGCCTGATTGGTGTTATGACGAAGAGTATCTGAAAGCAAGAATGAAGAAATGGTACGCAAAGCCGTATTGGTCACACTTTATCAATCCGATAAGAATACTAGGTTATCCTATATCAATAATTTTTACTCTTGGAGTTCGTCGTAAACTAAAAAAGGCTTATGAAAATACTTAGCTATATAACTGTATTAACAGTTAAGGAAGCAGGTGAACTTCGTGCCAGAAGCGTAAAGATGAGTCAAAATGGCAAAGTGATTTTAGTGTGAGGTTTAATGGACTATAAAAAACGTTTTTATAAGCACATAAATGAAACATTTATTCCTCTATTGAGGCAGGATGGTTTTAAAGGTAGTGGGCAAAACTTTCGTAGAGTTAAAGGGGATGTGATACATACAATCAACTTACAAAACAATAAGTATGGAGGAAGCTGCTGCCTAAATGTAGGTGTTCATTTTACGTTCCTGCCTGTTTGCTGGGATAGCAAACAAATGCCAAACTTAAATAAAATAAAAGAAGTTGACTCAGAGTTCCGCTTCCGTGTTGCTCCAGAGGGGAAATCAGATTATTGGTGGAAATTTAGGGGAAATGGCCTTTTTGGGAGTACCAAGAAATCCGTTGAACATCTATGTGAGACATACAAAGTTGTTGGGCGTGCTATCTTTTCAAGATATGGCAGTGTAGAAAGCGTCCAAGAAGCTTTCCCGCTTGAAATATTTGAATCAGAAGAACTCTCTAATATCGAGGGAGGGATTATTCCTTCCAGAGTCGCCTTGGCTCTAGCAAGAATAAATCAGCACATTGGGAACAAGGATCAGCAACAAAAGTATGCAAGGGTTGGATTGCGCGTTTCAGATAAAGATTCTGGATTAAAAATAGAGCTTGAGCAATTAGCTGAATGAATAGGGTCAGAGTAAATCAGCTATTTTATTATTATGACTTTATTAAAATACTAGCGATACAAGTTCATCGATTACGGGGATTAAAGAAAAAATGGAATATAAATTTAAATACATCAGCACACATAAAGATCTAGTTGACGGATACAATGCCGTTAGGAGTGCTCAGTCTGGTATGAGTGGTTGGTCAAGAGGCCTTGTATTCCTGCTTGGTGTTATGTGGTTATTGGGATTTATCTTCATGGCTCCAAACGCCGATAATATCTGGCAACCCTTAATATGGTTAATCTTAGGTTGTGTAATTATCTGGAAAATAGTTTTAAAGCCATATCTGGAAATAAAATTTATTAAAGAGTCCAATGAGCCTGAACAAGAAATCAATCTCATGTTCACAAATGAAAAGATTGAAGCTGTATCAGAAGAAGGAATTTCTATCATTCGGAGCTGGGATGAGGTTGAAGCCTTTGAATCTTTTAAAAAAGGAATCTTTATTGGCTTTTCGGACGGTGCCATGAACTGGCTCCCAATACGTTCTTTTGAATCACGGAAAGAGAAAGAAGATTTTGTTAAAAACGTGGTCGTAAAGTTAAAAGAAATGGAATCGTCACAATGAAATCGTGGAATTTTTTTATAAATTTCAGTTTATAGAAGTAGAGCATCGATAATGAATTTCCACCATTTGAATTATGCAAAACAAGTTAGATGGCAATGGTAAGAACATGAAAATTTACGGTGATACCAAATCAGGTAACTGCTACAAGGTTCAACTTGTTTGTAGTTTGCTGAATGTTGATCACGAGTGGATCAATGTAGATATACTGGCTGGCGATACCAAGACTGAAGAATTCTTGAAAATGAACCCCAATGGCAAAATACCTCTTCTTGAACTCATTGAGGGCGAGACTCTTTCCGAGTCGAACGCCATTATTAATTTCTTGGCAAATGGAACAGAGTTCTATCCTGAAGGGGCGCTTGCTCAGGCACGAATCCAGCAATGGCAATTTTTTGAACAATACAGCCATGAACCGTTCATCGCAGTAGCCCGCTTTATCAACAAGTACTTAGGAATGCCAGACGATAGGTTAGAGGAGTATGCCTCGAAACAAGCTGGTGGACATAAGGCGTTAAAAGTAATGGAGCAGCAACTTAGTAAAACCCCATTCATAACAGGTGAGGACTTTACCACTGCAGATATTTCACTTTATGCATATACTCACGTAGCTCATGAAGGTGGGTTTGAGTTGGATGACTATCCAGCCATTCAGGAATGGCTGAATCGGGTGGCATCACTACCCAACTTCAAAAGGATGGCGTAATTGTCACTAATTAAAAGGGAGATTGAATGATTTTTTGGGTAACCCTTACAATATTTGGTGTATGTCTAATTCTAGAAAGCATCATATCTTGGATATTTATTAAAGGTAGCCAAAAGAAGCACCCTGATTTGTGGGAGCACTCTGGCAGTCCAACTTTAATGGGTAATGCTGATCTTATTAGTGCATGGCCACTCAACAAATACTTAATGCAGAGAGATTACGAATCTGTTCAATGCGAAAAAGCTAAAGCCTTCGCAACGAAATTGAGACTGCCTTTTGTTGTGAGCTACTTTTCAGCGGCCATATCATCGATAGTTTTTATTATATCTATTGCTGTTTATGGAGTGCCTCAGTAATACATAATCAAAGGGCTATCCTCTTTTCAGTAATGATTTACACGTTCTCATCAAATATTCTGCAAGAATATATGCGTATTAGAACGTTTGCTATTGGATGAAATATCAGATGGAAATATTAAAAGCGATCGCTATTGGTGTAGTTATATTTATTGGAATCATGCTGTTACTTGGAGCACTTCCAAAAATCCTCTCGCGCATTAGTGATCCACCAAGAATGAAGTTCATAGAAAATTATTTAACAGAGCGTGGATGTACTGTAATTGATATCAAACCATATTCTGCACATTATGGTGTTCGGTATAAACGGAACGGCACTAAATATTATTCAAAATGTCTGGCGAACTTAGATACGAAGGAATTGGAGTGGGTAGGGAAGCCGCCGGACTGGATCAAAGAATGAGTGATAATCCAGCCGGCGCTGTTTTGTAATGTATTTAGAATATATAAATAAAACCGATACTCACTTCGGCTTCATAGTCGCTGCGAGCGATTGGGCTTTCACGAACATCGCTACTGAAATGCTCATAAAGTGCTTCGCCGAAAATTTGCCAATTGTCATTGAGGTAATAGCGGTAAGTATAATCAATGCCTATTGAGCGGAAACCACCATCTAAATTAGTTTGAGGTAATCCTGACGCGGCGGACTGTTCTGCGGTTATGCCAAAACCATTATTGGCATATTCACTATCATGAAATACACCGACTACATTTATTTCAGAGCCCGTACCGTCAAGCTGGTCGCCAAAGCGATAACCTAAACCAAATAGACCAAGATTACCGTTGCTTCCTGTGACAACACGACCAACAAGCCAATAACGCCAATCGTCATCGAGTGCATAACGTGTTTGAAGGACTAACTCAGTTGCTTCTTCGGTATCGCCGAGGCCATCCAAATAACCTTCGTCGGAGTCGCCTTCTTCGCGACCTTCATCGAAGGCTACGGCCGCGTCAAATAACCAGGTGTCAGCGCGAAGACCACGCCAACCAAGCGCTTCGCCTGCAAAGTAGAAAATATCATCACCATTACGCCATTGAATGGCGCCAGCAGGCTGTGCTTCGAATCCAAATTCATCAGACCCTTCATAGGCTGACTCATACTCAACGCCTAAGCCTAGGGCAAAGGCCCAACCGTCTTCGCCCTTGGTGAAGTCATCAACTGAGGGTAAAGGAACCAAGGCAGATTTTTCTTCCTTGGCTAAAGCCGATTGTGAGAAAAAGCCATGTGCCAACATGATCAATAATAAGGATGTAAACTTTTTCATTTGATCTTCATTCCAGAATAAGTTGGGACAGAAAGTCTAGTTATGATGATGTATTGAATCACAGGATATGTGAAAATTTTGTTAGGGAGCTTGCTCTTACTGTCATTACTTTTAGGGAATTGATGTTACAAAACTGCTCTCCAGTGTTTGAGCTAGTTTGTAAACGTATTGTTCACTTGAGAAATCTAGCAAATTAAATGAGTGAGGACATGAATACAGGCAGACAGCCAACGGATATATTGGATGCTCAGAGATTGCTAACCCACAATGTGGTATAAATAGACGTTGAAACCGGCTTCATGTGGAACTGTGCTTCTATATAACAAGAACAAATGATTATGCTGAAACATATGATAAGTAAAATTAAAGAAAGTAATCAATTTTTCAAGGGCAACAAGGTCCTGAGTATTTTGTTATCTGTAAGTATAGCGGCAGTAGCTATTGCGATACTTCAGGACTACTTCCATTCTGCAAGGAATGGCTATCCATTTTTCTTTTCTGAATCAATTTTGTTTAAGACCTTCTGGTTATATTTCCCACCGATACTTCTGTTGCTTAAGTACTCACATCACAAAGGATATTTAAATAGCGCTGTTCGAATGGGGGGAGCCGTGGCAGTTGCCACATTAGTGCATTTAAGCCTGGTACCACTCACCATATGGGGCTTATCAGTTATATTTCGTGAGCAAGCTTATGGAATACTTAAGGTTTTAACTTACACTCTGGCAAACGACTTGGTGAAAATGCTTCTGATATATGGGATATTCGTTCTTTGGTTAAAGCATTTAGAAACAAAACGGCATAATGACGAGTCTCGCAGCCAAACTCAAGAAAATGAAGCATCTCAGGTTCCAACGTCAACCAATAAATATTTAACCGTTAACTCAGGTAAAAATAATTTTCGAATCAATCTCAGCGATGTTCTGTATATTAAAGCAGCAACGCCTTATGTCGCCATTCAGCTGGAAGATAAACAATATCTGCATTCTGAGTCTTTAAAATCGATAAGTGAGAAGTTAGACGATCGATTCATCAGAGTCCACCGTTCGAGTATTGTCAATGTCGATAAAGTAGCTTCGTACCAATCTCGACTGAATGGTGACTATGATTTAAAGCTTGAAGATGGCACGGAAGTCCGACTTAGCAGAAATTATGTCAGTGCCTTCAAGCACCACATTAATTCAGGTCCTCAGCTTAAGGCGTAGACTCATCGCCTTACATCATTTGAAATTGACTCTCACTGAGCCGGAAGAGACATTAGGTTTATTCCTACTGACCGCTGCTTAGTAAACACATGCAACTGAAGAACACATCTGAAACTTATGGCTCAATCGCTAAAGGATTCCATTGGATAACAGCTATATTGTATCTGGCGTCTTATTGCGCCATTTATTATCAAAACTGGCTGGCAGAAAGTGATTTCGAGAAATGGAGTTCGATTCAGCTTCACCTGTCCATTGGTATAACTTTAGGTGGCCTGATAGTACTTAGGATCATTTGGCGTTGTCTGAACCAAACTCCCGATCCAGAGCCTGGTTCAAAGACACAACGGTTAGCGGCCCGTGCGGGGCATTACATCCTTTATCTTATTATGATAATCATGCCTCTTTCCGGCTATTTATCGATTGCAGATTATTTGTCCAAAGGAGGAGTCATTACCTATTTTTTATGGTTCGATATCACTTTATTCCGAGATGTTGAATTGGTAAGCCTTTTCGGTGTGACTTTAGAGCAGCTAGAAGATCCCGCAGAACTGGTTCACTACTATCTTGGTGCCTGGGTGATATGGCTTCTAATAGTAGGGCATATCTCTGCGGCTTTGTATCACCACTACATCAAGAAAGATAAAACGCTATCTAAAATGGCGTTTCAGAAGCAATAAATAATCTAGAAAAATAAGGAGTTAACGATGTTTAGGCTAATGACTTTCTATTGTCTGTTTTTAACGAGTATTGCAGCATATTCTGCACAGGAGGCAGTTATTGGGGGACCGTGTCAGGGCTGCGAACTCGTATTCGTAGGCATGCCCGATGACGTCAGTTCAAGTGCCAGGATAGCGCCCGTTGACGAGCCAGGAGAGGCTCTAATTGTTAAGGGTACTGTTTATAAAAAAGACGGTACGCCTGCTAAGGGAATCATTGTCTATGCCTATCAAACTGATGACAGCGGCAAATATCCAAAAGGCTCCACCAGTCACGGCCGATTGCGCGGTTGGGCGCGTACCAATCAGGCAGGCCAATATGAATTTATGACCATTAGGCCTAAAGCCTACCCTGGGCGAGACATTCCACAGCATATTCATATGCATATCATCGAACCAGATAAAGCAACCTACTATATTGATGATATAACATTTGATGACGATCCATTACTAACGGCTGAGAAGCGTAGCAATCATAACTGTCGAGGCGGGTGTGCCGACAGTAAAGTGGAGCGAAATGAACAGGGTGTTTGGCAGATTCAGCGTGACATTATTTTAGGGGAAGGGGTTCAAGATTATAAATAGCTGAAATGAGTTAAACAGTAAGGAAAATGATGAAGATATATTCGAAAGCACTAGTATTACAGACAGTCTTATTTAGCACTTTGAGTGTTGCCGCTCAAGAAGACATTATCGAAATTGGTAATGGGCAATTTTATTCTTATGTACTCAAAGCGGGATCAGGACAACCATCGGTACTGTTTTGTGATGTTAATTCTGATGGCGACCAGGACCTTATTATCGCGGACTACTCGGACAATAATATTGTCGTATACCAAGGTGATGGGAAAGGTCATTTAAACGAACTAAACCGGATCCCTGCCGGCGATAATCCTACTCATATGGATGCCGCAGATATTAATGGAGATGGAAACATAGATATTGCGATTGCGAATCACGAGACGTCATATATCACATTGCTTTTAGGTGATGGGAAGGGAGGTTTTGCTCAAGCCTCACATTCACCCATAAAAGTGGATGTCGATCCTCACCCACATGCTGTGACACTTGCGGATCTTGATGGTGATGACATCGAGGATCTCATCGTTGATGACCGTACTAATACTGGCTTACGGGTTTTGAAAGGAAAGGATAACGGACAGTTTGTATCACAAGGTACCCTAATAAAAGCGGGAGGTGATCCCTATCGGGGATTTGCTGTCGATGATATCAATGATGACGGATCATTGGATATGGTGACTCCCAACCCCAGTGCCATCGGAATTATGATTAATAAAGTCGATAAAGAAAGCTTGGGCTTTTCGCTACAAACGTTAGACATGTCCGAGGCCCCATTTGCTGTGGAGCTAGCGGACTTAAATGGCGATGCTCACAAAGACTTGATAGTCGCGACCAATGGACGTGTGATCAGTATTGTACCAGGTGATGGGAAAGGCGGTTTTACGAAAAAACTTGAATCAACGCTAACCGTGGCATCTGGGGCTAAACAGATAGCAGTTGGTTATTTAAATGGCGATGGAATAGAGGATGCATTGATCAGTAACTGGTCAGGTCATTTTACAATCATATTCGGTGGTAACGATGACTTCGAAACAGTAAACCTGGATCACCCAGAGATTGCTAATCCATGGGCGGTAGCTATGGCGGATTTAAATAACGATGGCTTAAGCGACATGATAATCGCTGATGGCGATAGTGAACTGGCGGTCGTTTATGTCAGTAAACCAATGTCACGTTAAACAGGATTAGAGGCTATTTACTCTTCACTAAAACGTTATAATGGCCGGACACGTATTTTATTATAGAAATAAGCATGAACTCTGAAATTAATTACAAGAACAACCCTCTTAATGGCGTGGGTTTAAAAGCAATGGTCACTGAATTAGTAGATCATTATGGTTTTGAAATCCTTTATGCTTATTTAAATATTAACTGCTTTAAAACCAATCCGAGTATTGAATCGAGCATTAAGTTTCTTAAGAAAACACAATGGGCACGTGAAAAGGTCGAAGCGTTTTATATGTATCAATATAAAAATCTGCCACCTGCATCGTCTGAGCAGTTTAAAGTACCGCCCAGAGACCGAATTATTCCTGATGAGCAAAAGCCGGGTGAGCCTGCTGAATTAAGTTTGGAAGATGCTGAGAAGTTAAACGAGAAACGAGCAAAAAAAGCAGCCGAATATGATAAAAGTGGGGGCTATGCCTCGCGTAAGAAACGCCATGAATCAAGGGGCTCATCAGACTCACAGGCCGACAAGAGCAAAGACCCTTGGGGGAACTGGAGTTAAGATGTTCGTAGTGAGTTAGAGTCCGAAGAAATCCCTCCTTGATTTATCCATTCAGTAAAGATCAATGAATTAAAGTCACTGGATTGCCGGGCACCCAAGGGGGCAGACCCTCAAGCCCGGCAATGACGGTGGGGGATGGCTCTGGCTTACGGGTTATCCAAGCGAAGATCAACAAGCCCGATAATTAAGGTGTTTGCCAAGGAAATGATCAGGGGCAATTAAGTCCTATTACTTTTACCAGCCTTGTTCGTGGGCTTTGGTTTTCTGCGCTTATTTTTATTTTGCGAAACGCCAGATTTTTTATTGGCTTGATTCAGTTGTGCTTTAGCCAATTTCTTTTTGTGGGGCTTTTTCTTGCGCGGACTCTTGAGTGGAGTTTCTGGTAGTGAATGCTGTGGCTCAAAGCCATCGGCAATTCTTCGTTCTAATTGTTGGCGAATGAGATCCTGAATAGCACGAAGATCGTCAACTTCATCGGCGCTAACAAGGGATATAGCGCTGCCTTTTTCTCCTGCCCGTCCAGTACGTCCAATGCGGTGGACATAGTCTTCGGCAACATTGGGTAAATCATAGTTAATAACCAATGGCATCTGTTCAATATCAAGACCGCGAGCTGCCACGTCGGTTGCCACCAGGACTGTTACCTCTCCGGATTTAAATTCAGCGAGCGCTCGGTTACGTGCGCCCTGGCTTTTGCCTCCATGAATGGCTGTGGCTTTAATGCCACGCTTATCAAGATCGACACTGAGCCTGTTAGCGCCTCTACGCGTACGCACAAATACCAGCAACTGATCCCAGCGGTGGTGACCGATGAGGTAACTGAGCAAAGCAGGTTTTTGCTTCTTGTCTACTGGATAAATCCATTGTTTGACTGTTGTCGCCGTGGTGTTGGTTTGCCCGGTTTCGACTAAAGCAGGGTTAGTGAGAAATTGCTGGCTTATGGCTTTAATTGATTCAGAAAAGGTGGCAGAGAATAACAATGTCTGTCGGTTCTTTGGCAGCTTGCCAATGATTCGCTTAATGCTTGGCAGGAAACCCATATCAAGCATCCGATCGGCTTCGTCGAGAACCAGAAATTCAAGATCAGTAAAACTAACCGCATTCTGTTCCATTAAGTCCAATAATCGACCTGGGGTTGCGACCAATACATCAGTACCACGACGCAGCTTTAACATCTGAGGGTTTATTTTAACGCCACCGTAAACGACGACTGATTTAAGCGATAAATTGGCTGCATACTTCTGTACGCTCTGGTGAACCTGTTCGGCAAGCTCTCTGGTAGGCGTCAAAATCAAACAACGAGCAGAGTTGGCTGAAACTCTTTTCCCTTCAGACAGACGTTGTAAAACTGGTAATGCAAAGCCAGCTGTTTTGCCAGTCCCAGTTTGGGCTGCGGCCATAATGTCCCGGCCATTTAGAATTAAAGGAATTACTTTCTGCTGGATAGGCGAGGGTGTGGTATATCCGCTTTTGTGTAGAGCATCAAGTAATGGCTGTATTAAATCGAGTTTGGAAAAGGGCATGTAGGAAAGGATTAATGCATAAGACGCACAGTTTAGCCTTTTCCGCGATAGACTACGAGGATAAAAGGCTGAGTATTGATAATTACCAATGGTTGCGAAACTTTAAATAGAGAAACAACAATATTAGAAGAGCAACAACTGAAAATTTAACATGGTAAAAATGTATAGTCTGATTATGATAGGGACATAATTAATGTAAGAAAGTAAAGATAATAAAAGGAAAATCTCGTGCAAATCGAAAATCAAAAGACATCTTTCGTCAACTTTATAGTTGCAGTCAGTTTAATCATTTTAAGCGCGATATTCATTAGATTGCAGATGCTACCGATTGATGATTTGCCGAGTGATGCAGATGAGGATGTTTTTTCAGCGGGGCGAGCATTCGACATTTTAGAACATCTTACAGGAGAGGGAGTCGCACATACCGTAGATACAGAAGAAAACCGACAAGTAGCTAGTCGTATTATAAATACGATAATGCAAATGGGATATGCAGTAGAACAACAAAAAACTCAGGTTTGTCTCGATTATGAAACAGGAACTGCTCGATGCACACAGGTTAATAACATTATTGTGAGCATAGATGGCACGGAGAGTGATGAAGGTATATTGCTTTCTGCCCATTATGATTCGGTGCCTAGTGCTGAAGGAGCCAGCGATGCAATGGCGGCGGTTGCAACACTGCTTGAAACGATGCGACTGGTCAAGGAGTCATCGCCACCGAAAAATCGTCTGGTATTTTTATTCAACGAGGGCGAAGAGTATGGATTAATGGGTGCGCGAGCTTTTATGCGTGAGCATCCACAGGCAAAGAACCTGAAGGTCGCACTCAATATTGAAGCAAGAGGCACAAGTGGTCAGAGTGTCATGTTTGAAACTGCGGAAGATAGTGGTTGGTTAGTGGATCTGTATGCCGGGTCTACGCCAGCACCGCTGACCAGCTCAATATTCTATGAAGCTTATAAGATATTACCGAATGATACCGACCTAACGGTTTTCAAGCAGTACGGGTTACAGGGACTAAACTTTGCACATGGCGAAAATTTACCTCACTACCATACACCCTTAGATAATTCTAAACGGCTGAACAAAGGAAGTTTGCAGCATCATGGTGATAATGTCTGGGGTGTACTCAAAGAATTAAAAGATACAAATTTGACGAAGGCTGAAAGTGGAAACAAAGTATTCACAGATTACGCGGGGCTGTTTGTTGTCAGTTGGGACGAAAGTAATAACCTTCTAATTGCTAGTCTATTGCTGGCAGCCAGTGTGGTGATTCTGGTGATGTTAAAAGTTGCAGGTGCTATCACAGTGTCACGAGTCTTGCTGACTGTTTTTTCTGGGTTATTAATCATTGTGCTTATAGCCATTTCAGGGATCTTGTATCAGTACTTGATTCAATGGCTGACTGGCAAGCAGGCGCCCTGGACTGCGAATGGATTACCGATGCGATTTGGTTTGTGGATCATCAGCTTTATGATTCTTTTCACCGTAGGGCGCTTATTGCTAAAACGAACACAGCCTATTGAATCCTTGGTTGGGTTATCACTATTGTGGTCAACATTATGCATCGGTATGGCCATCCTGGCTCCTGGCGTGGCCATTCTATTTGCTTTACCTGGAATGATTGCTCTCGGAGGATTGGTACTGCTGTTACTGATTAATCGAATGACGAAAAAAAGACAGCAAAGCATATTTGAAACTATTGCGACAGCGACGGCTGTTTTATCCTCCGTGTGTTTTATAGCGATGGCGTTTGTGTTTGAGAAACTATTAACGTTTCATTTATCCGTCGCAGTAGCAACAATGATTGGTTTTGGATTGATAACACTATTACCAGTCATTGTATCGTCATCAGTTATCAATCAATCATTTGCTAAGTTAATGTTGCCGCTAGGAATATTGTGGATAGGCACAACATTGTGGGCAGGAATCCAACCAGCTTACAGTCCTGATGCACCTCAACATCTGAATATACGATACATAGTCAATCAGAATGAACAGAGGATTGCGTTACACAACCAAGAAAGTGATATTCCAGAATCGTTGCAAAATGCGTTTGATGATAACTTTGAAAATCAAGCCGTGTACCCTTGGTTAAACAGTCAATTCCCTGCAGTTAAAGCCAAACCACAAAGCATGCCAAAAATAACAGTAAGCGGTGACTACGTTAGTATTGACAATGATGGCCGTGTGGCGGAGGTGTTTGTAGATTCATCAGATAAAAACTTCTTCGAACAGCGTATCTTTATCCCAAAAAGTTCTGAACTGAGCACTATACAAAGCGGTAACGATACCCTCTGGTATGAAAAAGAGCCTGGGTACTCATCGAGTTATTATGAGTACCGTTGTCGTGGCGATGAGTGTGCGAAACAGAAACTGACAATCCGTTATGGAGTGGATCAGCCGCTGACTATTATGGTGGTATCAATATACGATCAGCTTCCTGAGCAGTATCAATATCTTTCAGCTTTAAAAGGCGATAAAGTTGTGTCAGTGCATGATGGTGACAAAACGTTAATAATTTCAAGGCATAAGTTATAGATAAGTATTGTAAAAATTGATCATTATTTTTTTAGAATAAATCTCTCAAACGGGGTAGAAGCTTTGTGAAAATGAATATGACCGAATTTACTATAGAAAAAGTACAAACAGATGATTTTGATAGAATCGGAAAGCTTCTAGTCAGAGTATACTCAAGCCTTGACGGGTTCCCAAAACCAGACGAGCAACCCGATTACTACAGAATGCTACTTAATGTTGGAGATTTGACATTAGTTCCAACAACCGAGATTTTAGTCGCCAAAGATTCCAATGGAAAAAATATTGGTGCAGTAGTGTTTTTTAGTGATATGAAGCATTATGGCTCTGGAGGAACTGCGGTTCATGAAAAAAATGCCTGTGGTTTTCGTTTGCTTGCTGTCGATCCTGATGCGCGTGGATTGGGTGTTGGGAAAGCATTATCTATGGCCTGTATCGAACGTGCTCGCAATTTAGGAAAGGGAAAAGTAGTCATCCACAGCACAGAGGCAATGAAAGTCGCCTGGGGAATGTATGAACGACTGGGTTTTGAAAGAGCTTTAGATTTGGATTTTATGCAACAAAAACTGAAAGTTTATGGTTTTAGGTTGATACTAAAATAACAATTAAGACGTATTGATAATACCCTTGAAGAATACCTGTTCCTAAAAAAATAATTCACTCGACTTCATAGAGCCATTCAATAGTAACTATATATAAAAAATAAATATCTAGTATGTGTGATATAACGGTTTTAAATATTTAGGCCGTATCGGTATATTGTCAATCATACGGTTCTTGAATTAAAAGGAGTAAATTATGTCCGAGAAAAAATGTCCTGTAATGCATGGAGCGGTTACTAAATCCAGTTCATCAAATACAGACTGGTGGCCGAGTGCTCTAAACCTCGATATTCTCCATCAGCACGATAGAAAAACAAATCCAATGGGAGATAATTTTAACTATCGTGAAGAAGTCAAAAAACTTGATTTTGAAGCCTTAAAAAAAGACCTGCATGAATTGATGAACGATAGTCAGGATTGGTGGCCCGCGGATTGGGGACATTACGGTGGATTAATGATTCGTCTAAGCTGGCATGCGGCGGGTACTTATCGAATTGCGGATGGTCGCGGTGGTGCTTCAACTGGCAATCAGCGTTTTGCTCCGATTAATTCATGGCCAGATAACGTTAACCTCGACAAAGCGCGTCGCCTGCTTTGGCCAATCAAAAAGAAATACGGTAATAAACTCAGCTGGGCAGATTTAATGACCTATGCTGGAACGGTTGCCTATGAATCCATGGGTCTTAAGACTTACGGATTTGCATTTGGTCGTGAAGACATCTGGCATCCAGAAAAAGATATTTATTGGGGAGCTGAGAAAGAATGGTTAGCGCCAAGTGACAATGAACATAGTCGTTACTCTGGAGAGCGTGATCTGGAAAATCCATTGGCAGCGGTAATGATGGGTTTGATCTATGTAAATCCAGAGGGTGTTGACGGTAATCCTGATCCTTTAAAAACAGCGAAAGATATCCGAGTAACTTTTTCGCGTATGGCGATGAATGACGAAGAAACGGTGGCGTTAACGGCTGGCGGACATACCGTTGGTAAGTGTCATGGTAACGCAAAGGAAGAGCAGCTGGGTAAAGAGCCTGAAGCTTGTGACGTAGAAGAACAAGGGCTTGGTTGGAACAACAAGAAAAAGCGTGGCATTGGCCGCGATTCAATGACCAGTGGTATTGAAGGCGCCTGGACGACCAATCCTACTAAGTGGGATAACGGTTACTTCGAAATGCTGCTTAACCACGAATGGGAATTAAGCAAGAGTCCGGCGGGTGCATGGCAATGGCAGCCAAAAAATATCAAGGAAGAAGACAAGCCTGTCGATGTTGAAGATCCTTCTATTCGCACAATCCCAATCATGACCGACGCCGATATGGCCATGAAAATGGATCCGGACTATCGCAAGATATCCGAAAAATTCTATAAAGACCCCGAGTATTTCTCAGAAGTGTTTGCACGCGCCTGGTTTAAGTTAACCCACCGCGATATCGGCCCCAAAGAACGGTATATTGGCCCAGATGCACCGCAGGAAGATTTAATCTGGCAGGATCCTGTGCCAGAGGGCAACAAAGA
The DNA here is from genome assembly GCF_000374105.1 of Kangiella aquimarina DSM 16071. Lineage (GTDB taxonomy): Bacteria > Pseudomonadota > Gammaproteobacteria > Enterobacterales > Kangiellaceae > Kangiella > Kangiella aquimarina. The sequence goes on along the minus strand of NZ_KB893650.1, from coordinate 320,326 downwards.
CTATGATGTGTCTGCCGTTAAAGAAAAGATTAAGGATAGCGGGCTGTCAATCAGTGAGATGGTGACTACCGCCTGGGATAGCGCCAGAACTTTCCGTGGTTCGGATCTACGAGGCGGTGCCAACGGTGCGCGAATTCGTCTTGCACCACAAAAGGACTGGCAGGGCAATGAGCCAAAGCGATTATCCAAGGTGCTAAAAGTGCTAGAGCCGATTGCCAAAGACAATGGCGCCAGTATTGCAGATGTCATCGTATTAGCAGGTAATGTGGGTATCGAAATGGCTGCAGAAAAAGCAGGCTTTGATATAGAAGTACCATTCTCACCAGGTCGGGGTGACGCATCTGATGAGATGACGGATATTGAATCATTTGAACCACTGGAACCGCTACATGATGGATACCGTAATTGGTTGAAAAAAGATTATGAAGTTCCAGCTGAAGAAATGTTGTTGGATCGCACCCAGCTAATGGGCCTGACTGCGCCAGAAATGACCGTTTTGATCGGTGGTATGCGAGTGCTTGGTACTAATTATGGAAACAGCAAGCATGGTGTCTTTACTGATCGCGAAGGCGTCTTGACCAATGACTTCTTTGTGAATTTAACTGATATGAATTACACATGGAAACCAGCTGGTAACAATCTTTATGAAATCTGTGAGCGTAAAACTGGGAATAAAAAATGGACAGCAACACGTGCTGATTTAGTGTTTGGTTCAAATTCGATATTGAGAGCTTTAGCAGAAGTTTATGCTCAGGACGATAACAAGGAAAAATTTGTTAAAGACTTTGTTGCTGCATGGACTAAAGTCATGAACTCTGATCGATTTGATTTAATCTAAACCATACAGTGCCGCATCAGTAAGTTGATGCGGCAAACATTTTTGTACATCTAAATAGTTTCTACGAAATAAGCAATGGCTAACTAAGTCATAATGAATGGTATTGTTTATAAAGTTACAAAGCAAAGGAGAAGGCCATGGATAAAAAAATTGCGCTAATAACCATTCATGGGATGGGGGATACCGAAAGAGATTATTACACTGGCTTTTATGATCAGATGAAAAAATCGTTAGGTGATCAGTTATGGAATCAGGTAATTTTTAAGCCGCTCTACTATCAGGATATTCTACAAGGACAGCAAGAAGCAGTGCTAGGCCGAATGCGGAATCAGGTAGATTGGATAAAGCTCAGACGATTTCTCTTGTATGGTTTTTCTGATGCGGCAAGTCTTGAATATAAGAAAAGAGTTAAAAACAGCCCTTATTACTTAACACAAAAAATGATAATGGGTGCCATGGATGAGATATTTAATGAAACAGGAACACGTTCTATACCGGTAATTATCGTAGCAAACTCTTTGGGTTGTCAGGTGATCTCAAGTTACATCTGGGATGCGCAGCGAATAGATGCATCCGTAGGAATCTGGAGTATGCAGCGAGAGGACGACGTTGCAGAAGGATCTCCACGAGATAAATTTAGAAGAATGCAAAGCTTAAAAGGTTTTTACACATTAGGGTGCAATATTCCAATCTTTGTGGCGGGACACAAGAAGATAGAGGCCATTAAACCACCTATGGAAGAGTTTAAGTGGTATAACCTTTACGACAAAGATGATGTGCTTGGTTGGCCATTGAAATCACTGAGCCCATCCTATGAAGAACTAGTAGAAGATATACAAATCAATGTTGGTAGAGGGTTGTTGAGTAAACTATTTAAATCTTGGAATCCTTTAAGCCATGGTCAGTACTGGCAAGACAAAAATGTAATTGGTCATATCAGTGATAACATTAAGCAAATCATCAAATAGTAATTAGAACCTATGCTATATTCATTACAAATAAAATAATGGTGAGAAAAAATGGGTATAAAAGATAATAATCAAAACTATGGGCGAGTAAGCCGAATCCTACATTGGGGCATGGCATTGTTGTTGCTATGGCAATTTCTAAGCGCAGCAGCACACTTCTTCTTTGATGACACAGCTATAGAAGCTTTCTTCTGGCCAAGTCATAAACCGATGGGCTTACTACTATTTTTCTTAATTATTATAAGAATCATCTGGGCGTTAATGAACGTATCCAACCGTCCATCTTCTATTAACTGGTTAGCAAGACTCGGTCATATAACGCTTTATTTTCTAATGCTGGCAATACCAGCGCTGGGTTTATTACGGCAATATGGGTCTGGACGCTCTTTTGAGGTCTTTGGTATAACAATCTTCAGTGGTTTTGAAGGAGAGAAAATACAATGGACTTTAGATCTAGGAGGATTGTTGCACGGAGAACTAGGTTGGCTGTTGTTGGCATTAGCAATTGGTCACATCATTATGAGCTACTGGCATAAAAAGTCAAAAACTACTAGCAATGTTATGCCGCGTATGTGGGGAACAAAGTAAGGAAGAAGGAATGAATATTTTTCTAAGGTTAAAGCACTGGCAACTGTTTATACTAATATTTGGAGCAAAAGTGCTGAGCTAGCATTTAATAATTAATAGCATACAGGAAGGAAATCAGCCAAGCTTGTTAGTAGACACCTGGGTTGCAATGTTTATGATGTTAGTTGTAGCGAGCTGGTTGTGGTCGATTGTGGCGGCTTGTTTAAAAGAATTGCCAGAGAACCTAACTGAATCGACAAGTCTAGTAAAAATTGCTTTAGTGTATTTAATTATCTATATAGCCACTGGAGTATTTATTTGGGAAAATTTCGAAACGCTATGGGTAATACTAAATTTATTGGCAGTCGTAGCAGTTTTTTATGCCTATGATTTTACAGCAAGACAGTTAGTAAAGTTAGAACAACAAAAAGAAGTAATTTTTTCAGAATATGCAGGTTCACTTGTATTATTGTTGTTTCTACCAATAGGTGTCTGGTCTATTCAACCTAGGGTAAATAAACTATTAGGCACAGAAAGAAACGAAGAGAGCGAAAACAGAGAAGGAATTAAAAAATGACCAAAAATGTTAAAAGCATTATAGCATTTATTATTTCATATTTTATTACTCGCCTAAGCTATTTCTTATTAGGTTATAACCCATTTGAACATAATACTTTTTGGATTGGTTTGTTAATAGACTTTGGGATTTGGGTGGTTGTATTTATTGGTGTGAGCACCCTGTTAACGAAGGTGTTCAAGAGTAGAAGCTAAGGAATACCCAAAGAGCCAGTGGTTACTGGCTGTTACTCTCAACGCTTTCAGCAACACCAAACAGTAAACCCAGTAACAATATAGGTAATAATAAAATTCCGCCGACAACCGCTAATACAGTTTTTCCGCCATCTACAGATTCTAATTCGATTTTTTCGATATCGTCAAAATGAATTGAAACAGAGCTTAAGGGATCTTCTGTAAGAGAGCCGGTGATCTGGTTTTGCTCAATCTTAACGACTTTCATATCTACGATACGGCCGTTTTTTTCATATACTAATATTCGATCCTTGAATTGAATACTTTGCTCGGGCGATTCGTGCTCAACAGGTTTCATGCTGGTGCAGCCAACCATGCAAAAAATGACTATCCAGCAAACGTAGCGATGATAAATAGTGTGCATACAGAACCTCTTAAGCTAACATAATACAAGCTTATAATTAGGAAAGTACGCTAAATATTGATGTTAAACAATCAAAAAATAAGTTAGGTGAATAGTAAGGTGTAGGTTATTGATTATATGAGTTGAGTGGATAAATGATGAATTAGACAGGAAGAATCAAAATATTGGAAAGTTTATGGGTAATGAACAAAGAATAGAGAAGCAATTATGTTAGATGACATCATCAGGGATTTACCCGAAGTCGTACAACGATATTTCAGAAGGGTATTTCAGGATAGCACATCAATAAATACCCAGTCGGTAAAGTTAAGCCAGGAGGGACAGCTAAGAACTTCAAAGGAAGGGCATTGGATGAGCTTCTCTGCTAGCGAAAGAATCGCCGCTGACGAGCGGAGCTTTCAATGGAAAGCTAAAGTGAAGATACCGATGGGCTTGCACATAAAAGTGGTAGATAGTTTTAAGGGAGGTATTGGTACTGGTCAGGTGAAATTACTTTCTATCATTCCGCTAGGATCTGAGACTAATAGGGTTGAGCTAAACTCTGGTGCCCTGCACCGATATCTTGCAGAAGGTGTATGGTGTCCAACAGCACTGCTACCGATCAATGGTGTTCAATGGTCAGCTTTAGAAGATGGCTGTGCTGAAGCAAGTCTTTCGGTAGGCGAAAGTAGGGTTAGCCTAGTGTTTCGATTTAATGATGAAGCTGAAGTCATCAGTGTTTACAGTGACGGGCGGTATGGAAAATTTGACAAGGGCTATCAAAAGAAACCCTGGGAAGGACACTTTAGAGACTATCGAGAAGTAAATGGAATAAGTATCCCGTTATATGGTGAAGTTGGCTGGTGGGACGCGGGTCAACTCGATCTGGTTTGGAAGGGACACATTACAAAAGCAGAATGGGCGTAAAGAATGAGCCAATGTTTAAGACTCGGAAACGGATGAAAAGTGTAGTATGGTCATAGCAGAGAATCTCAATAGAACAGGAGTATGACATGGCGAATGAAGGTTATCATGAACCCTATGAAGAATTATCTGACGAAACTAAAGATATGCATCGCGCCATCATCTCATTGATGGAAGAATTGGAAGCCGTGGATTGGTATAACCAACGTATTGATTGTTGTAAAGATGACGATTTAAAGAAAATCCTGAAGCATAACCGCGATGAAGAAAAAGAACACGCGGCAATGGTACTGGAGTGGATTAGACGTCGTGATCCTAAATTTGATCAACAACTTAAAGATTACCTGTTTACAGAAGACGAAATTGGGCATTAAATTATAGAAGCCTCAAAATTAAGTAAAATCTTGAGGCTTGAATCTATTATTTGGGAATAAGTTATTTGTCAGAACAAGAAAGAAACAATGACATACATTGGTTAACGGGCCAGTTCAATAACACTAACAACGAAACCAATTATCGAAACTCAATCAAAAAAAGAGTTCGCTTCGAAACACGTGTTGCACTCATTGTAGTTGCAATGCTATTTGCTGTATTTGGTATAACGGATTACAACCTTCTTGGATTAACTCGAGAATATTACTTATTATTAGCCATGCGCATTACAGTGGTCAGCTCATGTTTGGTTTTGGCTTATGTAATTGGTCGATGTGGTGGTTATACCCGAAAAGCTTGGCTACATGCCTTACCACTCTGGATTGTTGCTATTGGCATTGTTTTAATTGTTCCTCTGCGCCCTGAAAGTCTATCGACTCAAGTAACAGCAGTTGTTGTTGCGATAATGGCATTCTATCTACTCATTCCAAATTTGCTGACGGTATCCTTTTGGGCTAGTTTATTTTTGAGTGTTGCATTTGTATCGGCAGCAGTTGTTTTTGCTGGAATATCACCAGCTATGTCACTAAGAATAGGATTATTGTTAATTGTCGCAAATGTCGTGGGTTACAGTGCCTTGCTTCGTATTGAGTTTTTGCAACGTAAACAATATGCGCTACTGAACGAGGAACGTGAACAAAATAAAGAGCTCCAGGTAGAAATTGCCCATCGAAAGTCATTGGAAGAACAGTTACGGATGGTTGCAGAAAAGGATGCATTGACGGGTGTAGATAGCCGCGCACATTTTATGAAACGGGCTGAAGCACTTCTAAGGCGGTCGCAATTTGATAAATCAGATTTCTGCCTATTTATGATCGATGTGGATCATTTCAAGCGAGTCAATGATACCTGGGGACATACCTGTGGCGATCAAATATTAACTAGAATTGTAGAGGTCTGTCAGCAAACCCTTAGGCCATTAGATATTATTGGTCGGTTTGGTGGTGAAGAGTTTGTAGTCGGATTACCAAACACCAGTGTAAGTGATGCAAAAACTGTAGCGGAGCGTTTAAGGGATAATGTCACCAGGTTAAGGTTAGAAGGAGGAATGAGCGAGCTTCAACTCAGTGTGACGATTGGAATAGCAATTGCAGAACCTGACGATGATCTCGATGCTTTGATTGCCCGAGCAGACAATAGGCTCTATATCGGTAAGCGTGAAGGGCGAAATCGAGTGGTGATTTGAAGATTGTCACTTAGGAATATGGACTTGGAGAATTTGCAGGGAATGATTCAAAATTACAAGAGGTAGCTTCGTAGGGTACCCCTAGGGCAGGATCTGAGTCGTGATGCACCGATAAATCCAAGGCATATTCTATTGTAGCCAAGGCTCAGGAGCCGTGTCATAAGACCCACACCATCCTGTATAAAAGAGGACGAAATATGACTGTAGAGATGCATGTGGTAGATGCTTTCACGGAGCATTTGTTTGGAGGCAATCCAGCGGCAGTTGTTATAACTGAGGAGTGGCTGGATGAATCTTTGATGCAGTCGATTGCTACTGAAAATAATCTTTCCGAAACGGCTTTTCTTAAACCGGTTGAAAATAATCATTATCAAATCCGCTGGTTTTCTCCTTTAACAGAAATCGATTTTTGTGGCCATGCGACCATGGCTTCTGCGTTTGTGGTGTTCTTAAAAAATCCTTCATTATTAGAGGTTAAGTTTAGTGCGCCAGCGGTGGGTGACTTGGTGGTGACCCAACAGGAGGATGGCGTTATTGATATGAGCTTTCCAAATCGAAAGCCAGAACCTGTCGCTGATGTGCCGCAGGCTATATGGGATGGATTGTCCAAAAAACCACAACAGGTTTTACGCAGTGAGCAGGCCTATTTTGCAATCTATGATGATGAGCAGACTGTAAGAGAGCTTGCGTATGACAGTGAACAGCTAAAGCAATTAGCGCCTTATGATGTGGTGGCTTCTGCGCCAGGCAATGACTATGACTTTGTATCGCGATATTTTTGGCCAGCCAATGGCGGTGATGAAGATCCGGTGACGGGTTCGATTCATGCTGGGCTTGCGCCTTATTGGGCCGAGAAAATGGGCAGGCAGGAGTTGGTTGCTTTTCAGGCCTCGCAACGCGGTGGAGTGGTGTATTGTCGTTTAGATGGGAAACGGGTACATGTGGCGGGTAGAGCGGTATTGTACTTAAAGGGTGAAATCGCTATTTAGGTTAGGTTCATAAAGCGAGGCGTATGCTAGATTCTGTTAGTTCAGAATGAACGGGCTTGAAAACAGTACAAAGGAGTTTGCTATGAAAACAATTAATAAAGTAACTGGGGTTATTCTTACAGTTAGTCTGATGTTGGTAAGTGGTGTAATTGTTGCCAATGACAAAAAAGTTGAAAACGAAAGCACAGAGAATGCTCAGGCTATCGAGAAGTCGGACATTAAACGCGGAATGCCCATCGCAGAACCAAAACCACAGCAGGCAGGTGATCCGATTCCAGGTATTGATATTACGGTCAATCAGGGGCATAGCGTGTGTCAGTCGGGTTCGGAAGGCTGTGAGGATGGTAACGAATCAGTAGATCATGTGGCTCAGCAAAGAGGTGGTGTAAAATTTAAGGCTGGCAAGGCATTGGCCGATACAGTTAAGTCAGTCGATGATGGTGTTAAACACGTCGATGATGATGTTAAACACGTCGATGATGATGTTAAACACGTCGATGAAGACAGTGACGATGATGGTCTTTCTGAGCAATAACAAACATCCCAAATAATACTAAATAGATTATGAAGTATTTATTGTTTCTTGGTACTGTCCGAGACAGTACACCTCCCAAACCTGCGCGGCTCGGACTTCGAGTCGCCAGAGCCTGTCTCAATCATCTAAAGCAATTCCAATCAGAACATAATGTAGAGCTGGTCGATCCCATGGACTATGATCTTGGTGCACCTTTTAAGCCCCATTTTGCTTATGCTAAAGGCCAGGCGCCAAAATCCCTTGATGAATTAGCCGAAAAAATTAAACAAGCTGATGGTTACGTTATGGTCAGTCCTGAATACAATCACACCATGAGTCCGGCACTATCTCACCTTCTAAATCATTTCGGCAGTTCATTGTTCTCCTATAAACCCAGTGTCATCGTGACCTATTCAGCAGGGCAATGGGGTGGTGTACGAGCCGCCATGTCGATGCGCGGTATTCTTTCGGAGCTAGGCTGTCTGCCAGTGTCCGCTATGACCAATATTCCAAAGGCACAAGAAGTGTTTAATGAGGATGGTAATTTTCAGGAAGATCAGAATGTCGAACGGTGGAATAATTATTTTGCGCGGGGCTTCTTACAGCTTGAATGGTGGGCGCAGGCGACCAAACAGCACCGAGCAGAGATTGACCCGGATGAGGTTATTCAAGCTTTTAAGAAAGATCCCTCGCAACGCAATGCACCTTAAGCGAAGTAACATATTAGTGAAATCATACGCAAAAGTTTCTTATCTCCAGGGTTTAGATTATCTTAGTGAAAGGTCACCAGTAACAAGAGTGGAGAATGGGTAAGCAGCAACAGGATTTTGCTTGGCATTCCTTAAATGCCAAAACAGTTCTAAAGCAGCTGGACTCAGATCAACAGGGCCTGAGTTCACGACAGGCTGCTGATCGCCTGGAGGAATATGGCGATAACCGTGTACCAGCGGCAGTCGGGAAAAGCTGGTTTGTTCGTTTCTTTCTGCAATTTCACAACACCCTTATCTATGTTCTTCTTATCTCTGCTGCGATAACGGCACTATTACATCACTGGGTAGACACTTCGGTAATAGTAGCCGTGGTTTTGATTAATGCCATAGTTGGCCTATTGCAGGAAGGGAAAGCAGAGCGAGCCTTAGATGCCATAAGAAAGATGCTTGCCTTAAAAGCTTCAGTCATTAGAAGTGGTCAGCGCATAACCATTGACGCGCAACATTTAGTTCCGGGAGATATTGTCATACTCGAAGCAGGCGACAAAGTACCGGCAGATTTAAGACTGATAATAGCAAACAACCTGAAAATTGAAGAAGCCATCTTAACGGGTGAGTCGTTGGGCGTAGAAAAGCTAACCGAGGCAGTGGAAGAGAAAGCGGTATTGGGTGATCGATGCTGCATGGCCTATAGCGGAACCACAATAACCAGGGGACAAGGACAAGGTGTGGTGGTAGCGACAGGAAAGCACACCGAAGTAGGTCGAATTAGCGGAATGTTGTCCGAAGTTAAAACACTGACTACGCCTTTAATTGAGCAAATGGATACATTTGCTAAGTGGCTAAGCTTTGTCATTGTCATGATAGCCAGCTTAATATTTGCAATTGGCTATTGGCTTCTCGGCTATGAGTTCAGTGAGTTGTTCATGGCGGTTGTCGGCTTGACGGTAGCGGCTATTCCAGAAGGATTACCAGCTGTACTTACTATCACACTTGCGGTAGGTGTACAGGCTATGGCCAAAAAGAATGCCATTGTTAGACAGCTACCAGCGATTGAAACGTTAGGCTCAGTTTCGGTTATTTGTACAGACAAGACTGGAACTCTGACGCGGAATGAGATGAGTGTGGTGGCAGTCTGTACTTCGGATAATAACTATGATGTAAGTGGTGATGGTTATCTGCCAATCGGGACAATTTCAAATCACTCAAGGTCAGTCAAAATAGAAACGGAGCAGCAATTAACAGTTATCGGACTGGCAAGCTTGCTGTGTAATGACTCGCAACTAAAAAGAGAAGGCAATACATGGAGTGTCGAAGGCGATCCAATGGAAGGCGCATTGTTAACATTTGCCGGGAAGATTGGATTTGATTTGGAAACTAGCAGAAAAGAGTGGGCGCGCACGGACCTAATACCTTTTGATGCCAGTCATCGGTTCATGGCGACATTAAATCATGACCATCAGGGCAATGCCGCAATCTATGTAAAGGGTGCACCTGAAAAAATAATTGAGCTGTGTACGAAACAAGTGTCCGAACAGAGTCAAGAGAAAAAAATTGACCAACCATACTGGCAAACAAAGGCAGCTGAATTGGCCAGCAAGGGTCAGCGCGTTATCGCGCTGGCAATAAAGAGAGTACCGGTAGAGTATACGATATTAAAACAGCATGATTTAGACCAGGATTTAGTCTTGTTGGGTCTGGTTGGTTTGATGGACCCTCCTAGAAGTGAAGTGATTGAGGCAATACAGGAATGCTACAGCGCAGGGATTGATGTCAAAATGATTACAGGAGATCACGCGCTAACTGCATCCTCAATTGGAGCTAAAATTGGTTTGCATAACAATCAGCGAGTATTGACCGGAGCAGAGCTCGATTTGATGAATGATGATGAACTCGAGCAGGCAGTTAAAGAAGTGGATATTTTTGCCCGTACCAGTCCAGAGCATAAATTAAGACTGGTAACAGCTTTGCAAGCCAGCGGGCTGGTAGTGGTAATGACCGGAGATGGCGTCAATGATGCGCCGGCACTAAAGCGTGCGGATGCTGGGGTTGCAATGGGTGTTAAAGGAAGTGAAGCAGCCAAAGAAGCGTCTTCGATTGTATTAGCTGATGATAATTTCGTCTCGATAGTTTCAGCAATAAAAGAAGGGCGAACGGTTTATGATAATACTAAGAAGGTCATCAGCTGGTCTTTGCCAACCAGCACCGGCGAGGCCTTTACCATTATTGTTGCGTTGATGTTGAGCATGGCTTTACCGATAACTGCGGTACAAATTTTATGGGTAAATATGATTACGGCCGTGACCCTTGGTGTAGCACTGGCTTTTGAGCCGACAGAAGCGAACACCATGAAGCAGTTACCGAGGCCAAGAAATCAGCCTTTGCTAACCGGAACTTTAGTCTGGCACATATTTGTGGTGACACTACTTTTTGTGTTGGGAGTTTTTGGAATATACCGCTATGCTGTGGAGCAAGGCTATTCCATTGAGCTTGCCAGGACAATGGCAATGAACACATTGGTGGTAATGGAAGTGTTTCATTTGTTCTTTATCAGAAATATGTATGGTACATCGCTAACCTGGAAAGCGATAAAGGGTACTAAAGTGATCTGGTATGCTGTGATATTAGTCACTGCAGGACAGCTGGCAATTACCTATGTACCTTCAATGCAAGAAATTTTTGCAACACGGTCAGTGCCATTAAAGGATGGCATTCTAATTGTGCTGATAGGTGTTGCTGTGTTTGCCGTAGCTGAAACAGAAAAACAGATTAGACTAGCCCTGACAAGAAAGAGAAAAACTGGATGAATCAACGTTTTTATGACATAGCTTCACGCGTTGTTGATCTATTGATGGATGTGGTCTGTGTGGTTGATGAACATGGCGTCTTTGTCTATATCAGTAGCAGTTGTGAAAAAGTCTTTGGCTATACCCAGCAAGAGATGCTGGGCACTAACATGATCAATTATGTTCATCCAGAGGATCGAAATAAAACATTGGCCATAGCAGCACAGATAATGCGAGGAAAAGAACAGCCGTATTTTGAAAATAGATATGTTCGAAAAGATGGTAGTACTGTTTATATTATGTGGTCAGCACGCTGGCAGGAGGAGGATAAAGTTCGGGTAGCGGTAGCAAGAGATATAACAGAGTATAAACGCATCGAAAGGACACAGAACTCCATTTATAAAATCTCACAAATGGCCCACCAATCGAGTAACCCAGAACTGTTGTGTCAGGACTCCTACCAACTTATAAAAAGCTTCATTGATATAGAAACCTTTTTAGTTTGCACCAAGCACTCGGAAAGAAATCAAATCAAATTGACCTACAGCAATGACGAACAATATCCAACAGGAACTTACTTTACGGTTGATAGTAAGACTGCCATTTCGGAGATAATCGAGAAAAGAAAAACACTGATGGCAAATAGTAACAAAGGATCTTGTTTAGAGGTTAGCAAGGATGAAAAAGTACGATTTCATCAGCATGGCAACTGGCTAGGTATTCCGCTGACGACACAGGAAAAAGTGATTGGTGTATTGATAATTAGCTCGGCCAACAGCAAACGTTATTCGAGTAGCGATATTAGCCTATTAGAGTATGTTGCAGAGCAGTTTGCGGTAGCGATTGAGCGCAAGAATAATGAGCAGAAGCTGCACCACCTGGCAAGCCACGACTGGCTCACAGGCTTACCGAACCGTATGCTTTTTAATGACCGAATGGAGGTGGCAATTAATCGAGCGAAAAGAATGGGTGAATCGGTGGCTTTACTTTATATGGACCTGAATGGCTTTAAAGAAGTTAATGATAGTCTGGGACATGCCAAAGGAGACTTATTATTAAGTAAAGTGGCGGCTAGAATTAAGTCATGTGTCAGAGAGTCTGATACTGTCGCACGCATGGGTGGCGATGAATTTACCGTATTACTGACAGAAATTCATGGGCGAGATGCCGTTGAAAATGTCTCGATGAAAATAAAAGATGCATTCAAGGTAAGCTTCAGTCTTGATGGTAATGATGCGGTTATCGGTATTAGTATTGGGATTGCAGTTTATCCCGATGACGGTGAAAATAGTGAGTCGCTTCTGAGAATTGCTGACAATGCCATGTATGATGATAAGCGACAAGTGAATGCTAAGAAACCAAAAAACAGTAAAACTTATAAATGATATCTGGGGGAAATCATGAGCGAGTTAACTAAAACAAAAGATCTCTTGGGTCTGCTGGCATGGCTGATATTGGCTTTTGCCACCGCCACCATAGGCGCAATAGCTTCCGTTGAAGCAGGCCAATTCTATAGTCAGCTCGAACAACCATCATGGGCACCGCCTGGCTGGCTGTTTGGTCCAGTGTGGACAGTTTTATATGCTTTTATGGGTATTGCTGCGTGGCTAGTCTGGCGTCAACGATATAATTTAAATGCCTCATTAAAGAGGGTACATGCTGCATTAACTATTTTCGTACTTCAGCTAATTTTGAATGCCTTGTGGAGCTGGTTGTTCTTTGCGTGGCATTTAGGGGGCTGGGCTTTTGTAGATATTGTTATTCTGTGGATCTTCATTGGCTTTACATTGGTTGGCTTTTTACGGGTCAATAAGTTGGCTGCAGTGCTATTAGCACCCTATTTACTTTGGGTTCTATTTGCAGCAATTCTTAATTATGCCGTGTGGAAAATGAACCCAGCGCTGCTGGGTTAGTAAAAACTTTCTTACAGACCGTCAGTCGCAACTGAAAATGAAACGTCTTACAATGTGCGCCACTAGTAATAACCTACAATTTAAATGTTAGAAGTTATAATTTTGGCGATTGCCTTAAGTATGGATGCCTTTGCGGTATCCATTGGCCTTGGTTCAAAACCAGTAGCTAGCCATAGAAAACTAGCGATCCAGGCTGCTGTATATTTTGGCTTGTTTCAGGGGTTAATGCCGTTGATTGGCTATCTGGGTGGTAAAGGGCTGCTCGGCTGGATTGAGGTTTACGCTCCCTGGATTGCCTTCCTGTTATTATTATTTATTGGCGGCAAAATGATCTTTGAAGCTTTCTCGGAAGGCATAGAAGATGATATAGCCCAGATTACCCAACGAGTCATGTTGACGCTTGCCATTGCAACCAGTATTGATGCCATGGCAGCAGGCTTTGCCTTGAACCTGTTAGATGCCAACCCGTTTGTAGCCTGTCTCATTATTGGACTGATTACGATGCTAATGAGTACGATAGGTGTTTACATTGGCAAGCGCAGTGGAACCTGGTTGGAAAGTAAGGCAGAGCTATTGGGTGGCGTGATATTGATTCTGATAGCGATCAAGCTCGTGTTAAGCTAACACCTGAAGATTAATAAGTTTAAATTTAAAGAATATTGGAATTATGCCGGTAATGAAAAGATTATTTATTGTAGCAACCCTATGCCTATTATGGATGTTGTCTATTGAGCCTGCTCATGCCAGCGCGGTTGCTTCTGATATCAGCAAGGTCAGTAGCATTGATTGGGCGTTACTGGCGCTTTATATTCTTATCGCAATTCTATTTTCTTTTTTTTGCTCCATAGCTGAAGCGGTGCTTCTCAGCATCACGCCATCTTACATTGAGCACATGCAGGAAAAAAATCCTAAGCGTGCCAAAGTATTGCGCACTCTTAGGATAACCAGTGTCGATCGTTCGCTTGCGGCTATTTTAACGTTGAATACGATAGCTCATACGGTTGGTGCAATTGCTGCTGGAGCACAGGCCACTGTAGTTTTTGGCAGTGCCTGGATTGGGCTCTTTTCTGTGATAATGACATTAGCCATTCTGTTCTTTTCAGAAATCGTTCCGAAAACGATTGGTGCCGTCTATTGGAAGCAGCTTGCTACCATTACCGCTGTATATGTCCAGTGGTTAATTAAGATTCTGTACCCACTAATCTGGCTTTCAGAGATGATTACCAAATGGATCTCGCATGGTAAGAAACAACACATCTTCAGCCGCGATGAATTTCTTGCGATGGCCGGATTGGGCGAAAGAACAGGACACATAGACGAGCATGAGTTCAGGGTCGTCAGAAACCTGTTTCGATTCCGTCAATTACGGGCTAAGGATATCATGACGCCGCGCACTGTAATGGTTTCTCTTCCGGCCAGTGCTAAAGTGAAAGATGTGTTTCAGCAGGTGCTGGAGATTCGGTTCTCAAGACTGCCAATCTACAGTGAAGACAATGACGATATTACTGACTTTGTGCTGAAAGACGATATCTTGATGACACAAGCGAAAGATCATGGGGCCAGAACACTGGCTCATCTGAAACGTAAACTGATGGTGGTGTTGGCGGAGATGCCCTTGCCGGATTTAATGGAAGTACTACTCAATGAACGCCAACACATCGCTCTGGTGGTTGATGAATATGGGCAGACTTCCGGACTTGTGACTCTTGAGGATGTTGTTGAAACTTTACTGGGATTAGAGATTATGGACGAGATGGACGAGGTCAAAGATATGCAGTTATTGGCCCGCCAGCAGTGGCGCAAGAGAGCAGAAAAACGTGGCCTCATCATTGATAAAGACTCTGAAAGCCAATAAAGCAAGTCAAAACTGACAATAATTGTCAGTAATTAAGTCATATTTAACTTGATATGGGTCGCTAAGCTACATTTTGATATCAAAAATACTTATATTGCAACAATTTATAACCTATTGATTTATATAACATTAAAATAAGTAATAAGTCTTTAGATTAGGAAAGACCTAAGCACTGTAAAAAATACTGACAGTGTGATCTATTTCTCATTCTCATTCTTTGCTAAAGTAAAAGAAGGTCAGACATGAGGAAATCCTATGGCTCGTCGTTTTCGAGTAACTCAGACGGCTGCCTCGATTGTAGATTGTGAAAGGAACTCCATGCGCCAAGCGAGGCAACCTTCCCTAAAGAATTTTTTTAGCTCTCCTTTGTGGGTGGGCATCCTATTATATTTACTCAGCAATACCCTGGCATTTGCAGGACACCACCCTGTTAATATAAAAGGGACTTTTGACGATCAACTTGAAAATCACAATGCCGAATCAAAAGAAGAAAAGTCAAAGGAATTAACCCCTGAACAGCAGGCGTTTGATGATTTCATTTATAAACTTGAATCGGGTGCAATAGAGGTCAATAGTCAGGAAGACTTCGACCGCCAGTTAGAAAAAATGAAAGCATTAGTTCCAGATGGGGATGAAGATCGCCGACTGTCCTATGTGTATTATCATTGTGTATTGAGCAGCATGTTTGACCCAAGAGCGGGAATCGAACTTGCCAAAGATGAAATCAGTAAGGCGAAATCAAAAGGTGACCGGCTAGAGGAGGGAGTTCTTTACATGTGCCTGGTCAACTACCAATCCAGAGCCGGTGAAGTCTCTGAAGCATTGCAAACTACCGAAAAAGC
This sequence comes from Kangiella aquimarina DSM 16071, assembly GCF_000374105.1. Lineage (GTDB taxonomy): Bacteria > Pseudomonadota > Gammaproteobacteria > Enterobacterales > Kangiellaceae > Kangiella > Kangiella aquimarina. The sequence continues at coordinate 304,649 of NZ_KB893650.1, read as the reverse complement.
ACTTGATATTGGTGAGGAGCTTAACGATAAGCTCTTGATAGCTGACGCACATGTAAGTCGTTGCTCGATGCGTTCATTGATTGGTGAAAATGATTTTGCCTTACAGGACTGTGTTAAAGCCGAAAAATTATATCGCGAAGAGGGCCTACTGGAAGGTTCGGAAGGCTTAATCTTTGATATTGGCATCATTTACCGTCGGTTAGGTTTCCTGGAGCGAGCAGAGAAATATTTAAATCGCGCCCAGCAAATTGCTGAAAGAGACAACTTACGATTTGGTCAGTTGCAGGTTTATTTACAACAAGGATTCCTCGAAGAGCAGCGCAACAACCTAGATAAGGCTATAGAAAAGTATCAGGTAGCAATGAAAGTTGCCAGAGATGATGATATCCAGAGTGAGATGGTACCGATACGGATAGCTCTGGCTGGTGGTTATAATTTGCGTGGTGAATATAGTAAGGCAATTCGTGAACTGGAACTGGCAAGTGAAGCCAGAGAAAGGCTGGGCAACATAAATTATGACGGCATGGCAGCCATGCAGTACGGAATTGCTCTGAGTAATATTGAGCAACCGCAACAGGCAGAAGAGTACTTTCTTGAAGCGGAAAGGCAAATGCTTAGGGATAATAATCGCCGCTATCTGGCTTTGCTTTATGAGGAGTGGGCTGAAAGTTATAAACGTGCTGGCAATAACCAGCAGGCTTTGGATAAATTCCAGAAGTTTATGGAGCTACAGAAAGAGCTCGATCGACAGCGTTCTGATCAACAGACTCAGGTACTTCGATTCGAGTATGACAGTGAAAGAACTGAGCTGGAAAACGAGCAGCTCCAGAAAGAACAGAAACTCAAAGATGAGCAATTGAAATCTTTTGAGAAAGCCCGTCAGTGGCAAATTCTGGCCATTATTCTAGGTGGTTTATTAACCATAGTTTTGATTGGGTTTTCTTTGAGACAGGTTGCCAATTCACGCAAATTTAAACAACTGGCTTATACCGATAGCTTAACTGGCTTAGCCAACCGTCGGCAGATAGAGCGAGCACTGAAAAAAGCGATGGATGAAGCCAGCTTGAGCAAGAAGCCGTTGAGCATACTGATGTATGACATTGACCATTTTAAAGTAATCAACGATCAGCATGGTCATTCGGTGGGTGATGTGGTTCTGACAAACCTTTCCAACTTTAGTAAAGAGCTGTTACGTGATAATGACGTACTGGGCAGAACGGGTGGTGAGGAATTTCTGGCGATCCTGCCTAATGCAAATATTGATCAGGCTATCCAGGTTGCAAAAAGGCTTCAGCGAGAAGTTGATCTTAAGCAGTACACAAATATAGAAAGTGATCTGAATGCAACCATCAGTGTTGGAGTAGCAGAATATAAATCGGGGGAGACTATGGATCAGCTACTTCACCGAGTTGATGAAGCGCTTTACCAGGCCAAGGAAAATGGTCGTAATCGCGTTGAATATGTTATTTAAAATATTTTGGGAAATTGCAGGGGTTAGATCGCTAACCCCTCATTGATTCGATACCACCCCGTCAAACTAAACCGTGATTTATTGGCGGGCAAAACCTCATGCGGAAACACTTCACTTAAAAACACGACCAAAGTACCAAACTCAGGTATCACTGTTTCGATTGGGGTTTTCTCGCGTTTACGATAAATCAGCAGTTCTCCACCGTCCTCTGGAAGCCATTGAGGATTCAGGTATAAAACGGTGGTTAACCGACGATTGGTACTGCCCCGAAAGGCATCCAGGTGACGTTTATAGAAAGCGCCCTCCGGGTAATGCGCAAACATACATTCGTAATCAAATAATCCAAGGAAAAGATGCCTATTCAAACGCAGGCGAAGCTCTTCGATCCAAGTAAAATATTGACTGGCAAAAGGCTGATCTGGTTCTAACCATTGGATTTGGTCCGTGCGTACAAATTCATTGGTATGAAAATTCTGCTCACGTCCAATACCCGCCAGGTCGAATTGATGGGGGTTACTATCAATTAGACCGGTAAATAGATGATTAAGGGTATCAAGCGGCAAAGCGTTTTTCAGAACAATATAGCCCTGATCAGTAATCGCATCGCAGATACGCGCAAAGACATCGTCATCAAAATAACCAGTAGAGCTGGAAGAAACGGATTTTAAAACTGGGTTCAATGCAGTGAAACCTCATGAATTCTATGCGCGCTTTATACTCCAAAAAAATGATTTTGTGAACAAAAATCATACAATAGGCGTGGTCGCATTTAGAGGCAAGCTGAATTAGACTAAATGGAATCGATAAGTAGATTGAGACAAGTCCCATGAGCTATAAGCAAAATGTCGCTGAATTAATTGGAAATACCGATTTATTGCGAATTCCTTCACTGTCAGAACTGACGGGTTGCGAAATATTGGTCAAGTGCGAATTCCAGAATCCGGGCGGGTCGATCAAAGACCGTGCTGCATTGCAAATGGTGAAGGATGCCATTGAGTCAGGAGAGCTGAAACCGGGAATGACCATCGTTGAAGGCACTGCCGGAAATACCGGCATTGGATTAGCGGTGGTGGCAAAGGCATTGGGCTACAAGATGCTAACTGTCATGCCAAAGGGGCAAACGCCGGAAAAGGAAAAAATGATTGCGCTGCATGGCTCGGAGTTGATGTTGGTGGATCCTTGTCCCTTTGCTAATCCCAATCATTTCTATCATACCGCGCGACGTCTCGCAGAAGAAAACGATAATTATTGGTGGGCTAATCAATTTGAAAATACCAATAATGCAAAAGCCCATTACAAGCACACTGGCCCAGAAATCTGGAGTCAGACAGAGGGTAAGATAGATGCACTGGTGTCAGTGTCAGGTACAGGGGGAACCATTGGTGGAACCTCCCGCTACCTCAAAGAACAGAAACCTGAAGTGCAGATCTGGTCAGTAGATCCTGATGGCTCAGGTATCTACCATTATCTGAAAACCGGTGAGTACAAGGCGCAAGGGAGCTCATTTACAGAAGGAATTGGCATTATGCGGACGGTGGCGAATTTTGCTCAGGCAAAAATTGATAAAGGAATAACCTTGCCAGATCAGGATCTGGTAACGGTGTCACGAGCGGTAAGAAATAATGATGGACTGGTGCTGGGCAGTAGTTCAGCGCTTAATCTGGCAGGTGCTCTATTTGTTGCGGCAAAAAGTGGCCCGGGCAAAACTATCGTTACATTTGCCTGTGATGCTGGAGAACGCTCGTATTCGAAATTATGGAACCCGGAGTTTCTGGCTGAGAAAGGAATTAGGGATGATCTGGAAACGCTTGAGCAAATGTTTCAGCGGTACCGGTCAATGGATGAGAATGTCATCGTTAATGTCACAAGGAGAGATTAATTATGGAGCAAAAACCTCGTCTGAAATTACTCGACGCACAATTCGATGTGCATAAATTGTCCTCAGTGATGCAGCTGGAGGATCTACAGGGAAACTGGTTTCTCTCCTCTACAGATGAAGAGTTATCACTGGTGTGTGAAGGACTCAATCGAGAGTTGATAAAGGATTCAGTGCAAAAAAGTGAGCTGAACTGGCGCTCCATCAAAGTTGAGGGCCCCCTCGACTTTAGCATGACAGGAGTTATTGCAGGTCTTAGTAATGAGTTGGCTAAAGCAGAGATCCCAATTTTCGTGGTATCAACTTTTGAAACTGACTACCTTTTGGTGAAAGAGCGCAATTTAGCTGAAACACTGGTAGTTTTGAAAAAATCAGGCTATGTGTTTGTTTAGATAAAATAAAGTTCTTTAATAAACTCATATGTCGAAGTATATGCATAATACCCCTTTTGATTGAGCTGAGTAGCGAAATAGGCGAGGCAGGAATGAAAATAATAAAAGTGGATTCCCGCTTTCGCGGGAATGACGGGAAGGTAAAGGAATTAAAATAAGTTCCAATTCTAAACAAATTTGCAAATCGGTAGGCAAAATGGAAAAAGCTAGAAAATATGAGTAATTAACATCAGTTTGCCTGATATTGGATACATTTAGCTACAAGTTAAGTGAATTTCTCCTTTTATTCCATTTTGCCGCCAAAAAGGAAAAAATAAATAAAATTAAAAAAATTAAATTTCATTTAATATCAATAAGTTAAGTTAATAAAATAGGCATGCAAAGCATGTTGTATAAATATAAATGAAACTCGTCGAATGTCGTCTATAAAAATAATCCTTAAATTTCAATAACTTAAGGTTATAGCGAAAATTAATTGAAAGTACCGATTTATCGTTAATTCCTATCACTCAAAGTAACAATTTGAAATATCACTCTTTGCTAGTCTGTAAATGAGCAACGAATAAGGTCGTTGACACATTTTGATTTCAGACGAGGAAAATTGTGATGAACCACGAAGATGATAAAAAACCTGAAGGCACTGGCGACAGCAAGCCAGAACAAGGCGGTGAAGGTAAAGAACGGGTCTACGAAGGCGAAGCGGAGGTACTGGGTACTGAAGAGATTCGCGGTGAAGAGAAAACCTGGTCGATGTTTGCCCACTTAGCTGCATTTGTTGCCATGGTACCTCTGGTGCCGGTCATCGGTATGGTACTTGGACCATTGGTTGTCTGGTTATTGAAGAAAGATGAGATGCCATTAGTCGCAGAAAACGGCAAACGAGCATTAAACTTTAATATCACCATGTTTATTGCTTACTGTGCTGCATTAATCCTATGCATCATCCTGATTGGTATACCGATTCTGTTTGGACTGATCATTTTCCACTTTATCGTGACCATTCTGGCAGCTATCAAGGCTAGTGAAGGCGGTGTCTATGAGTATCCCTTCTCAATGAAGTTAATCCAGTAATAGATAGGCAAGATTCTAATAATAAAAAATGACTCTCCACAGGGGGCGCTGTCGAATCAAAAGCTTCGCCCCATTCTCCCCAGCGGCTACTTAGGTGCCGCTTTTTTTTGTCTGAATAAAAAGACAAAGGAAAAGACTGCGAAAAAGACCGAGAAATAGGGGCTAGGAATTTATGGCTTAGCATGTGTATAATTCGAGCAACTCTCGGGGTGCGCCTGAAGTTGTTGCTACATAGCAACATCATTTCAGGAGCTGAGATGCGCAAGCAAACCCGTATAACCTGATCCGACTCGCATCGGCGTAGGGAAGAGTAATGCACAACCTATCTATTGATCTAATGTAGATCCGTTCTCATTACTTTTTTGCGCCGTGCAGTCACAAACCGGAGACTATTGTGACAAGAAGCGTGACAAAAAGCGTAACAAAGAACGCGGCCAAAAATAATCCTGTTGATCTCAAAAACAATCTCATCACACGAGACCCTTTACCTAACTCAAAGAAAATCTATGAGCATGGTGTAGTTCATAAAGATATTCGCGTGCCGATGCGTGAAATAAGCCAGACTAACGGTGAGACGGTCACTGTATATGATACCTCTGGACCTTACACCGATCCTGCCATTGAAATTGATGTCCGCAAAGGATTACAGGAAGTTCGTCGTCAGTGGGTGCTTGATAGAGGTGATGTGGAAGCCTATGAGGGACGACAGGTAAAGCCGATTGATAATGGCTATCAGGATGATGACAAGGCATTTGCAACTCACAACCCTGAGCTCCAGCGTAAGCCATTGCGTGCCAAAGCTGGTGCCAATGTTACTCAATTACACTATGCCCGCCAGGGAATTATCACGCCCGAAATGGAGTATGTTGCCATTCGTGAAAATCAGAAACGTGAAGCTTTGTTAAAAGAAGCAACTGATAGTGAAAGAGAAGCACGTCTGAAAGGCAATTCATTTGGCGCCAATACACCAGAATTTATCACCCCAGAATTTGTGCGTGATGAAATTGCTGCTGGCCGTGCCATTATACCTGCCAATATTAATCATACCGAATTGGAACCCATGATCATTGGACGCAACTTTCTAGTGAAGGTAAATGCCAATATCGGTAACTCCGCAGTCAGTTCAGGCATAGAAGAAGAAGTTGAGAAGCTGGTATGGGCAACCCGCTGGGGCGGCGATACGGTCATGGATTTATCGACCGGCAAAAACATTCACGCGACACGCGATTATGTACTGCGCAACTCACCGGTTCCGATTGGCACAGTACCCATTTATCAGGCCTTGGAAAAAGTCGGTGGTGTGGCTGAAGATCTAACCTGGGAAGTATTCCGCGATACCTTGATAGAACAGGCCGAACAGGGCGTCGATTATTTCACGATTCATGCTGGGGTATTGCTACGCTATGTGCCGTTAACTGCAGATCGAGTCACAGGCATTGTGTCACGTGGTGGTTCGATCATGGCGAAATGGTGCATTGCACACCACAAGGAAAACTTCCTCTATACCCACTTTGAAGAGATCTGCGAGATCATGAAAGCCTATGATGTCAGTTTCTCGTTGGGTGATGGATTGCGACCAGGCTCATTAGCCGATGCCAATGACGCAGCACAATTTGGCGAACTGGAAACGTTGGGCGAGTTGACAAAAATAGCATGGAAACATGATGTGCAGGTCATGATCGAAGGACCGGGTCATGTGCCGATGCATATGATCAAGGAAAATATGGATAAACAACTAAAAGAATGTGACGAAGCACCATTCTACACGCTGGGACCGTTAACCACTGATATTGCACCGGGTTATGACCATATCACTTCCGGAATTGGCGCAGCGATGATTGGTTGGTTTGGATGTGCCATGCTGTGCTATGTCACACCAAAGGAACATTTGGGCCTGCCTAACCGAGATGACGTCAAAACCGGAATCATTACTTATAAATTGGCTGCCCATGCAGCGGATGTGGCTAAAGGGCACCCTGGTGCACGTTACCGTGATGACCAGTTATCCAAAGCGCGCTTTGAATTCCGATGGGAAGATCAGTTCAACCTTGGACTGGATCCAGACACGGCACGCGAATTTCACGATGAAACCTTACCGAAAGATTCAGCCAAGGTAGCGCACTTCTGTTCCATGTGTGGACCAAAATTCTGCTCAATGAAAATCTCACAGGATGTTCGTGATTATTCAGCGGAACAGAAGAAAATAGAGCAAGGTATGGCTGAAAAGTCAGAGCAATTTAAGCAGCAAGGCGCAGAAATTTACGTCCAGGTTAAATAACAAGTTGCAAATTGCAAACCAAAAGGTGATCCAATGAAGGTCGGAATTGTTGGTGCTGGAGTCGCAGGGGGACTGTTAGCATGGGAAATGGTAAAGAAAGAATTTGATGTTACGCTGTTTGACAAGAACGCAATAGACAGCGAAGCAGCTTGTTCCTTTGCCGCCGCTGGCATATTGTCACCGCTGGCAGAATTGGAGATGGCCGAGTCTAAAATTTATGAATTAGGGACTCGGTCGCTTCAGCTATATCCCGATCTAATCAAGGAATTAGATACTGAAATATACTATCGTCATCAGGGATCATTAGTCACAGCGCATGGTTCAGATAAAGTCGAACTGGAACGGTTGTATCGATTACTTGAGACCAAGCTTAACAATGGTAAAGACCAGGTAAGAAAAATAAGTATTGGCGAAAAGGAACCGGAATTAGCCCACTTGGGGAATGGTTTATGGATGACAAATGAAGGACAGATAGACACGATTGCGTTGTTAACAGCTCTACAAAAGCAATTGTTAAAACGAGGAGTTTCGTGGGTAGAGAATACCGAAGTGCAGCAAATAGAGCCGGGTAGAATTAAAACTGATAAAGGCTCCTGTAATTACGACTGGGTTTTTGACTGTCGCGGGTTGGGGGCAAAAGAAACATTACCATTACGCGCGGTGAGGGGAGAGTTGTTATGGTTGCATGCACCGGATGTAAACATTAAACACTTAACCCGTTTAATGCACCCTAGATATCGAATTTATCTGGTGCCTCGCCCCAATAATGTTTACCTGATTGGAGCTACTGAAATAGAGAGCGAAGACCACAGTCCAGTTTCTGTCCGGTCGACCCTCGAATTATTATCCGCAGCCTATAGCCTTCATAAATCCTTGGGCGAAGCTCGCATTATCAAACAGGTGGTAAATTGCAGACCGGCATTACCCGACAACCTGCCAAAAATAGAACTGCAAGACGGTATTGGAATTATCAATGGTCTATACCGGCATGGTATTTTATTAGCACCAGCAGTTGTAGAGCAGATGATGAAGCTATTTGAACAGGCATTGATAGAAAAAGATGAGGCTAGCCATGCAATTAATTGTTAATGATGAAACTTTAGAGATAGATGAACCGATGAGTATTGCAGAGTTCATCCGATGGTTTAAGCAAGACGGAAATTTTGCAATAGCTGTAAACATGGAGTTCGTTCCCCGTTCGTTATATGGAGAGACCTTGTTGAGAGAGGGGGATCGGGTTGAAATTGTTTTGCCGATGCAAGGCGGATAAAACAAAAAAATCGTCACAATTACTTTGTTAAAAACAGTGTCCTGCAAGGTCATTTACTAAAGTAAACTCCCTCTGGAACACTGTTTTTTGCCGCGTACTTGTTTAGCTATTTTTGTTTTATGGTAAGGGTATTGATTCAGAAGTGTAAATTAATTCTTGTCACCGTCATTTGTCATGAGCAAATTCCTGCTCCAAGAATCAATCTTGCCGCGCCCCAACTTAGCTTAGACGATTTAACAAGTGCTAAGAATTAATTTGGTGCATTTGTTTAGCGGGTAAATGGGATTTATAAAGTTGTTGTAGATAAGTTCAAACGTGCAGGAGTGCTCCAATAACCCCTTTTGATTGAGCTGAGTAGAAGCCAAGACATAGCAATTCAAAACAGGAAGTTTTGAATAGTAAAATTCGGGCCAGGGATGGAACGTATTTTACGGTGCGTGAAGTGGCTTGGTGGATACGAAGGAAGTTGAACGAAGTGAAACCTCAATCATGGGGTGGTCTTCTTTTGGTTACTTTTCTTGACCATGCAAGAAAAGTAACTCGCTGAGTAGCGAAAAAATTACATTTCATGCGCTGATACAGTTAAGAGAGAAAGCCTGAAAAATTATAAGGAATCGAATGCTAAAAATCGGTAATAAAGAAATAAACAGCAGATTATTCGTCGGGACGGCGTTATATCCGTCACCACAAATTATGCTGGATGCCATTAAAGCTTCCGAGGCGGAAGTTGTGACAGTGTCAGTAAGACGACAGGGTTTGGGTGGTGAAAATTTCTGGAATCAATTAAAGCAACTGGATTGTCTCTGGCTGCCCAATACGGCTGGCTGTCACTCTGCGAAAGAGGCTGTCACGACTGCTGAAATGGCGCGCGAAATCTTTCAAACCAACTGGATTAAACTGGAAGTGATTGGCGATGAATATAATCTTCAGCCCGATCCATTTCAGCTTCTTGAAGCGACAAAAGAATTGGTCAAACGGGGCTTTGAAGTATTTCCGTATTGCACCGACGATCTGGTGCTGTGTCAGCGTTTATTGGATGCTGGCTGCAATATTTTGATGCCGTGGGGAGCACCAATTGGAACGGGTCGTGGGCTCACTGATCCTTACGCACTGCAAACTTTGCGCAAGCGTTTGCCGGATGTGCCGATGGTGATTGATGCAGGCTTGGGTTTACCATCACATGCTACACAGGCCATGGAAATGGGGTTTGATGCAGTGCTACTTAATACGGCAATTGCTCAGGCTGATAATCCTGTGGTTATGGCTGAAGCATTTAAAGAGGCGGTGACCGCAGGGCGCAAGGCTTATAAGGCTGGCGCAATGCCACAGCGCGATCTGGCACAACCAAGTACCCCCGTTTTAGGCACGCCATTCTGGCAACAGGAATCATGAGCAATACAAAGAAACGCTTAGTTTGGAGTTACGCTGGACTGGATAATTCTGGGCTGGCCGGTCAACTTGCAGATACCAGAACTATTCAAGCTCTAGGAGCACACGCATGCTGTGTTACCACTGCTATTACGGCGCAAAACAACTATCGAGTCGTGGCGATCAATCCCTCGACAAAAGAACAGCTAGCGTCACAACTACAAGCATTGCAAGAGCTGGGCGAACCCGACGCTATCAAGGTTGGACTGTTACCCAGCATAGATTCGCTGGAGCTGTTAATTACTTTTCTTAAACAAACAGAAAAGTCTGTACCACTAGTTTTAGATCCAGTCGTAGAGACTTCATCGGGTACGCAATTGATGCCGGATGTAGTCATCGAACAGTTAAAAAAAGTATTACCAGTGGTTACTCTCATCACTCCTAATATTGATGAACTGGCCAGATTAACCGGTCAGGAAATTCAGTCGATAGAAGATATTGAAAGACAGGCTAGGACATTAATCGACCGGGGTGTAGGTGCGGTGTTGGTAAAAGGTGGGCACTGGTCCTCTGAACACGCCTCGGATTTCTTCGTCAATAAAAAGAATCAATTTTGGCTACACAGTGACCGAAAAGAAACGAACAATACCCGTGGAACGGGCTGTGTGTTGTCTTCAGCTATAGCGACTGCTTTGGCGTTGAATTACTCGATAGAAGACGCTGTGGTGATCGGCAAAATGACTTTGAATCAAGGACTAAGGTATAGCTATTCGGTTAAGCAACAGAAAGGTCCGTTAGCGGTTAAGTCATGGCCGATGGATGAACAGGACATGCCTAAACTGACCAGGCAGTACCCTTTAAGTGAATACCATTTTCCTTCTCTGGCCAAGCAAATAATGGGCCTATATCCCGTAGTGGATAGTGCCGAATGGTTGGAACGGTTGTTACCGTTGGGCATTACGACCATTCAATTGCGAGTGAAAGACTTAGAAGGTGATGCATTAGAAAATGAAATCCGAAAGGCCATAGCCATCGCTGAGCAATATAAAGCAAAACTCTTTATCAATGACTACTGGCAGCTGGCAATTAAGTACCAAGCCTATGGCGTACACCTCGGGCAGGAAGATCTTGATGATGCAGACCTTGAAGCAGTCAGTCAGGCGGGATTGCACTTGGGAGTCAGCACCCACTGCTTTTATGAAGTAGCGCGTGCGCACGCCATAAAGCCAAGCTATCTGGCCTGTGGCCCGGTGTATCATACCGACAGTAAACAAATGTCATGGATTCCACATGGCATAAACAAATTAAGCTATTGGAAAAACCTGATGCAGAGTTATCCTTGGGTTGCCATTGGGGGTATTAATGCTGATAGAATCCCAGAAGTAGCGAGCACCGGTGTGTCAGGGATTGCAATGATTTCTGCAATTACCCAGGCCCACTATCCAGAGCAGACGGCTACATCAATGATGCAACTGATTGAACAACACAGGTCTAAGGTATGAGCAATTTCGAATGGCAGGAATCTGATGCGGTACAGCTGATAAGTCCAGAACAGTTAAAACAATGGGCCAGCCAGCAGGATGCGCCATTAGTGATCGATGTGCGAAAAGGGGAAGAGCATGAGGCTGATAAGGCATTGCTGAACTTTATAAAAGCGGGAACACTTAAAAATATACCGATTACTGAATTTGGCAGTCATATCAATCAGCTCGATCCCGATCAACCGGTAGTGACAATCTGCCAAGTCGGACAAAAAAGTTTTAACGCCGCCAGCTTGCTTATTCAGGCAGACTTTTCCTGTGTCTACAGCTTGCATGGCGGTATGGAAGCTATTAAACGCAACTAACTGTAATAACAGACTGTAACATTCTGCTACAGTGTTGTATGTGAGGTTTCGATATACTCGAATTATAAAAAAAAGCAATGGGGATTTGCGTTTATGAGCAGCGTACAAGAACAGCAACAAGATCAAGATAAAACCGAAGCAGCGACAGAACAGAAGCTACCGGATTCCAGTCTTATAGAGCAGTTACCGGATAATAAAAAACAGCTGCATCCAGACTCCATCAAAGTGTCGCGAATCAGTACCGCTTTGGTGTGTTTGATCATTGCTATTGTGCCGACTGCGATCGCTATATTCAGTGATAATTTCTGGCTGATGTATATTGGTCTGGCGGTTGCAGCGATTATCTTTACCATTGGTTTTATCTGGGCCAAAAAATCATACGACTACACCTGGTACTGGCTGGCTGACGAAGGTCTTTATATTCAAAGCGGAGTCTGGTGGCGTAAAAAGACGCTGATACCTTTTAATCGTGTGCAACACACCGATGTGGCGCAAGGCCCACTGGAACGTAAGTATAAATTGGGCAAGCTGGTGACGCACACCGCGGGTACACGTGATGCCTCAGTTTCGCTGGACGGCATCTTGCTGGATACCGCTCATAAGTTGCGTTCCGTGTTGCAGGAAGAAGGCGAAAGCGATGCAGTCTGAAGTACAGGCCAATCGGCTGCACAAAATATCCCCGTTATTTATTCTGTTTGAAAACATTAAGAAACTAATATTTCCTATCGTTGTTGCCCTTTTCAGTACGCGCGGAAGTTCATGGGAATTATTTGCCTTGGGCTTTGCGCTGATCATCAGTTTAGGCGCCATTGTCCAATACCGCTTTTATCGTTATTGGCTGGAAGGCGATAAGATTCGAGTGCAGGAAGGGATCTTCTTTCGCAATGTTCGCCAGGTTCCTTATAAAAAAATTCAGAACCTCAATTTAGTACAGTCGCCACTACACCGGTTATTTGGAGTGGTTAAAGTACAGCTTGAGTCTGCATCAGGCGGTAAACCGGAAGCGGTTATCAACGTAATAGATATGCAGGCGGTAAATGAACTTAAGCGCAAAATAAATGAAGAAGAAGAGCAGGAAGAAGTCGCGCAACCCAAAGACAGTATCATAAGCTTATCATTCGGTGAGATTGTGCGTTATGGCATGATTACTAACCGGGGCATTGTCGCTGTAGCCATCTTTTTTGGTTTTATCATGCAATTCATGGATAACCAGGTTGAACGCCTTGTTACCAACTATATCAGTCAGTTCACGCAATGGATTGATGGCTTAGTAAGTAGTATCGAATTCGAAAATGGCTGGCTTTACTACATCCTGATAACCATCATTGGCGTGATTGCGGCAATCATTGCCCTGTGGCTATTGTCGATAGCCATGGCGTTACTGAAATTTCATGGCTTCGTGCTGATCAAAAACAAAGATAAACTGCAGGCAACCATGGGATTGCTAACGCGCTTGCAGGCCACCATTCCCATGACTCGCATTCAGACCTTGACCATTCATGAGTCGCTGCTGCATCGCTGGTTTAAACGAATTGGTATCACCATTGAAACTGCCGGTGGTGTTAATAATGAACAGCAGGGTGTCAGCATGAAGCAGGTGGTTCCAGTTGCGCCCAATAGTATGCGTGATCAGTTGCTCAATGAAATTCAGAGCGATGTGAATTGGGATGCCATTGACTGGCAGCCAATTAATCAGAAAGGCTGGCGCCGCGTTTTGAAGGTTATGGTCTTAATAGGGTTGGTCATTACTGCACCGTTAGCCTTGTGGACCCTCTATGCCTATCCGGTGGGCTTTGTTTTATGGCTAATCTATAGCGTTTATTATTCTAAAGCCTACGTTAAAGGGGCTGGCTATCACATTAATGGTCAATTGGTAGCCTTTAAAGATGGTGTCATTTTTACTAAATACACTTTTGTCAGACTACCCAAAACCCAGACTATAGCGGTGAAGGAAAGTCCATTCGACCGTCGTCATGGCATGGCCAGCCTGGAAGTGGATACCGCCGGTGCAATGGTCGGTGCGCATCATATCAATATTCCCTATCTGGACCTTGGCGTAGCGATTGCTATCAAGGATCGCATCAGCGACAACATTAAAGGCACCCGATTTAATTGGTAGTTTTCCTTTCTAGTCAGTGAGTCCTAATCTACCGGAGTCAGTAATGACTGGCTCCGGTTTCCATTGAAAGCATCTATCAGCGGTATATTTTTCATACGGCAATAGAGTAAATTTCAGGCGTAGATGTTAGAATGGCGTCAATTTTATCAGTTTCAAATAGCCTGCCATGAGCAGGTTTCAAATATTCAAAAGGTTATTTCATGAATCAAGAATTTCTTAAGCATATTCAGCAAAACATTGACGAAGTTAAGGAAGCTGGCCTTTATAAGAAAGAAAGGGTCATTGACTCACAACAGGCCGCCGATATTCATGTCACAACAGGTGAGAGTGTTCTTAACTTCTGTGCCAATAACTATCTCGGTCTGGCTAATAGCCCAGAACTGATCAAGGCTGGTCAGGAAGCGCTGGACCATTATGGTTACGGCATGGCTTCAGTACGTTTCATCTGCGGTACGCAGGATGTGCATAAAGAATTGGAAAAGCGCATCAGTGAATTTCTGGGTATGGAAGATACCATTCTTTATTCTTCATGTTTTGATGCAAACGGTGGTTTGTTTGAAACATTATTGGATCCGGAAGATGCGGTAATTTCTGATGCATTGAATCATGCTTCGATTATTGACGGTGTACGCTTATGTAAAGCGAAACGTTACCGCTATGCCAATAACGATATGGCTGATCTTGAAAAACAATTGCAACAGGCTGACGCTGACGGTGCCCGTTATAAGCTGATTGTGACAGATGGTGTCTTCTCAATGGACGGCATCATCGCCGACCTTAAATCAGTCTGTGATCTGGCCGATAAATACAATGCGTTAGTGATGGTTGATGATTCACATGCGGTGGGCTTTATCGGTGAAAAAGGTAAAGGCTCGCATGAATTTTGCGATGTGATGGGTCGCGTTGACATTATTACTGGAACACTAGGCAAAGCACTAGGTGGTGCTTCAGGTGGTTATACTTCGGCTAGCAAAGAAGTGGTCGAGTGGTTACGCCAGCGTTCACGTCCTTATCTATTTTCGAACACCTTGGCGCCAGTGATTGCGGCCGCCAGTTTAAAAGTTCTGGATATGCTGGAAAATGGCGACGAGTTACGTAAGAAGTTGCGTCATAACAGTGAATACTTCCGCGAAAAAATGACGGCTTTAGGTTTTGAACTAGTGCCAGGTGAGCATCCAATCATTCCAGTAATGCTAGGAGATGCCGCTTTAGCCAGTAAGTTTGCTGATATGATGTTGAAAGAAGGCATCTATGTCATCGGTTTCTCTTTCCCGGTTGTACCGAAAGGGCAGGCGCGTATTCGTACGCAAATGTCAGCCGCTCACGATATCGAACACATTGATCGCGCCATTGCCGCTTTTGAAAAAGTGGGCAAAGAACTTGGCGTGATTAGCTAAACCTGTTTGGGGTAGATTGAATGAAAACATTAAGCAAAGCCAAAGCCGAAAAAGGTATTTGGATGGTCGATCAGCCTAGACCTGAGCTTGGCCATAATGACGTATTAATCAAGATTAAGAAAACCGCAATCTGCGGTACCGATATGCACATTTATCACTGGGATGAGTGGGCGCAGAATACCATTCCGGTGCCAATGACGGTTGGCCATGAATATGTGGGCGTGATCGAAGAAGTTGGCCAGGAAGTTAAAGGTTTTAAGGTGGGCGACCGTGTCTCTGGCGAAGGCCATATCACCTGTGGTGTCTGTCGCAATTGCCGTGCGGGTCGACGTCACCTGTGCCGTAATACGGTGGGTGTCGGTGTTAATCGTCCGGGAGCCTTTGGCGAGTACCTGGTTATTCCGGCAGAAAATGCCTACAAGATTCCAGATGACATTTCGGATGAAGTCGCGTCTATTCTTGATCCGCTAGGTAACGCTGCGCATACGGCATTGTCATTTGACCTGGTTGGTGAAGATGTACTGATTACCGGTGCTGGCCCGATTGGCATTATGGCCGCCGCCATTGCTCGCCATGCAGGTGCGCGTCATGTGGTGATTACCGATATCAATGATTATCGCTTGGATCTGGCAAAGCAAATGGGTGCAACGCGCACTGTAAATGTCAGTCAGGAAAAGCTTGAAGATGTCATGAAAGAGATTGGCATGAAAGAAGGCTTTGACGTGGGCATGGAAATGTCAGGCGTGCCGTCAGCTTTCCGTTCGATGCTACAGACTATTAATCATGGCGGTAAGATTGCCATGTTAGGTATTCCTTCAAGTGATCTGGCAATTGACTGGAATCAGGTGATTTTCAAAGGTCTCATCATCAAAGGCATTTATGGCCGTGAAATGTATGAAACCTGGTATAAGATGATCGCCATGCTGCAGTCTGGTCTGGATGTCTCTCCAATCATTACTCACCGCTTTAAGATTGACGAGTTTGAAACAGGCTTTGAAACCATGGCCAGTGGTCAGTCTGGTAAAGTGGTTTTGAGTTGGGATTAGATTGGTAAATTTTATTTTGTGATGATTTATAAGTGGAATATTGGATTGTAAAACTCTGACCAATGTTTCGCTAATCAGCGAGTTACTTTTCTTGCGTGGCCAAGAAAAGTAACCAAAAGAAGGCCACCCCGATATTGAGGTCATTCAACGAATGACTGCCTTCGAAGCTCTCAAGCCACTTAACGCACCATAAAATACAGGCCTTCCTTGGCCTGAATTTTACTATCAAAATCATCCACGATTTTGATTGCTATAACTTGAGAACTCCTCAGCTCAATATAAGGGGATCTAAGATGTGCTTGCTGTTGATAACAGAGTAAACTGACATAATTTGAGGTGACTTTGGGAATAAGTGTTCGCTGGCGAAGTTGGAACGGTTTATCCAAGAAAGAGTTGTATGATCTGATACAGCTCCGCCTTGCTGTATTCTGTGTCGAGCAAAATTGTCCCTATCAGGATCTGGATGGTCTTGATAAACAGGCGATGCATTTGTTGGCTTACAATGATGGAAAGCTGATTGGGTATTTACGTTTGTTTGAGTCGCTGGAACAGTATTATGGTCTGGCATCAATAGGTCGGGTGTGTACTGAGCAATCAATGCGAAAGCAGGGCTTAGCTCGAGACATGATGCAGTTGGCGTTGAGTTACAGTGATAAGCATTTTGCTAAAAATATTAAAATCAGTGCGCAGAAATATCTTGAGGACTTCTATGCCAGTTTGGATTTTGTCACGGTAACGGAACCCTATCTTGAAGATGGTATCCCACATATAGGCATGATTAGACAATACGAGGACAACGATGCTTAAAGATTTTCTTTCTCAAGCAGGCTGGATGACTAAAACCCTTGTGGGCATCTCTATTCTGGTCAGTATTCTGACCATGTCGGGAACCAACGAATATACCTATTGGTTTGCTTTTAACTGGAATCTTATCCTGCAAGGTGAAGTTCACCGTTTAATTACCCCCATCTTTTTACACTTTATGATTGGTGCATTTCCAATCCACTTGTTGTTTAACATGATGTGGTTATGGGATCAGGGTGGCTCAATTGAGAAAGCCCGAAGTGCCTGGTATTTATTGGTGATAGTGCTAATAACAGGTGTCGCTTCAAACGTTGGTGAGTATTTTTCTTCAGTTTATTTCGGTTATGGAAGATCCTATTTATTTGGCGGTATGTCGGGTGTGGTTTATGGGCTACTAGGCTTTAACTTTGTGCGCCGTCGTTTCGATCCATTCTTCCCGGTTCATGTCCATCCTGGACTGATGCAGTTCATGTTGTTGTGGTTGGTGCTCGGCTTTACCGGATTATTAGGCAATATTGCCAATGCCGCCCATTTAATAGGCTTACTGAGTGGTGGTCTATTAGGTTACATCACTGCAAAAACTAGAGCGTTTTAATTCATGACCCAATTCAAAAGAATCAGTATCGAAGATACTAAGCAATTGATGCAGGATAAGGATGTCATGTTGGCCGATATACGTGACCCGCAGTCGTTTGCTGCGGGCCATATGCCGAACTCAAAGAATATCAATAATCAGAATGCTGCAGAGTTTATTGAGCAGTCGGATAAGGACAAGCCATTAGTTGTGGTTTGCTATCACGGTAACAGCAGCCAACCAGCCGCGCAGTATTTTGCCGCTCATGGTTTTAAAGAAGTCTACAGCATGGATGGTGGTTTTGAGTTGTGGAAACTGAATAATCCGGTCGAAAAGTAATTAGACTTCGCTATACCTTTGCCATCATTTCAATAGGGCTTACGCCGAAAAACTTTCGATCGGGTCCGGTGGCAACTCGTCGGTTAAAATCTCTCTGGCTCGAATATAATTTTCTTCATCTACCATCAAAGGCACTTCACCGATAGTAAAAGAGTAGGTGCTGAGAGAGTGTTCGTGCAAGATGGTGGCCTGGATACCGTGAGATTCAAGAAGGCCGCGGGCGATATGTGCCTGCATGGTATTGGGATATGTTTCGACGACCACTAATGACATAAAAACCTCCTTGCTTAAGAAATATTAAGCCATGAACCAAGAAGGATTGCAATTGGGGATATTGCGGTGAGTTAGTGCTTAGAAACGAAAAAGGCAGGCCCATGGCCTGCCTAGTTTAAAGGACAATCTTATGCAGCTTTTGATTGGCGTGACTGATGATCCTGATACATCTTTTCAAGTCGTGTTGAGTTCGCCAGCAGGTACTCGAAGGATGCCAGCGAAGCTTTAGCGCCTTCACCCATTGCTACCACGATTTGCTTATAAGGTACCGTAGTCACATCACCGCAGGCATAGATGCCGGGTTGTGAAGTTTCGCACTTCTCATTGATCACCACTTCACCAAAGCGTGTCAGCTCAACCACATCACCTAGGAACTTGCTGTTTGGCACCAGTCCAATCTGCACAAAGACGCCATCCAGCTTTAAGCTGTGCAAAGCTTCGGTGGCTCTGTCCTGATACTCGATAGCGGACACTTTACCATTCTCTGAATGGATTTCTTTTGTCGAGACATTGCGCAGAATGGTGATGTTATCGCGAGCTTCTGCCTGATCGACCAGGACCTTGTCGGCTTTTAGTTCGGGCATGAATTCGAAAACGGTAACCGACTTCACGATGCCTGCCAAATCAAGTGCCGCTTCAATGCCTGAGTTACCACCACCAATGACCGCAACATCTTTACCTTTAAAGAAAGGCCCATCACAGTGGGGACAGTAGGCAACGCCATTCCCAACATTTTCTTTCTCACCAGGTATACCAAGCTCACGCCATTTAGCACCCGTTGCGATAATTAAAGTTTTACTGTCGATAACTTCACCCGAAGAAAGGGTTACGCTTTTAATATCACCTTGTTCGATATTGGTAACGCGTAGATGTTCTTTGACAGTAACGTCATAATCATTCAGGTGTTGCTGTAAAGCACCTGACAATTCTGGACCTGTCGTTTTAGGCACAGAAATCAAATTTTCGATACCCATGGTGTCTTTGACCTGACCACCAATACGGTCTGCAATCAGGGTAACCTTCAGTCCTTTACGCGCACTGTAGATGGCTGCGCCAACACCTGCTGGGCCACCGCCAATAACAACAACGTCCTGTAACGGCATCTGCTCGTCGGCATTAGCTTGTGCAATGCTGGGATCTTTTTCCAGCAGCTTATCTATCAATTCTGCAGCTGTGACTTTACCGTTCGCAAACAGCTCACCATTCATGTATACGCTTGGTACACCTTGAATATCGCGCTCTTTGACCATGTCCTGGAATAGGCCGCCATCGATCATTTCTGTCTTAATATTAGGGTTCAGCAGCGCGAACTGATTCAATGCCTGAACCACATCAGGACAGTTATGACAGCTTAGGCTGATGAAAACTTCAAAATTCATTTCCTGCTGTACGTTGGCTACCATTTTCTTCAGGGATTCATCCAGCTTGACCGGACTGCCCGCTGCCTGTAACACAGCAAGCACCAGAGAGTTAAACTCATGGCCCGATGGGATGCCTGAGAATCGGATGCCTGTATCGTCTCCATCTGCCTCAAGAATGAAGCTGATCGGACTGCGAACCTGACCTGACAGATCACGCTCTTCAAATTGCAGTTTGTCGCTGACGCTGACAAAACTGGTTAGGAATTCTTTAAGTTCATTTCGTTTTGAATGCTCACCGGTTTGCAAAACGAAAGTCACCGTCTTTTGCATCTTGGCGGTATAGCCCTTTAAGGCTTCTAAAATTTGATTATTCAACATTGGGTATTCACCTTTGTCTTGCGTTAGTTGGATATTCCACACCCGATATAAGAAAAGGGTAAAGAATGCTCAAGCTCCGGAGAGCTGGCTGGCCGCAGCCAGCCAATTCTTAAGGGTATGACTGAAAACAGTCGGTCTTAGATTTTGCCTACCAGGTCTAATGAAGGAGCAAGAGTTTCTTCACCTTCTTTCCAGGCTGCTGGGCAAACTTGACCTGGATTATTGCGTACATACTGAGCGGCTTTGATTTTACGCACTAGCTCTTCAGCATCACGGCCCACACCTTCAGCAGTGATTTCCATAACCTGGATAACGCCGTCAGGGTCAACAACGAAAGTACCGCGGTCTGCTAAGCCTTGACCTTCACGCATAACGTCAAAGTTACGAGTGATTTCGCCTGTTGGGTCGCCGATCATGGCATAGTTAATTTTGCCGATAGTGTCTGAAGTTTCATGCCATGCTTTGTGAGTGAAGTGAGTGTCAGTAGATACTGAGAATACTTCTACGCCACGGCTTTGCAGTTCTTCATAATGATCGGCAAGGTCGCCAAGCTCGGTAGGACATACGAATGTGAAGTCGGCTGGGTAGAAGAAAAATACTGCCCATTTGCCTTCGATATCTTTGTTAGAAACTTCAACAAACTCACCATTTTTAAAAGCAGTTGCTTTGAATGGTTTAATTTCAGTGTTAATAAGTGCCATAAATAAGTCTCCTAGGATGGTTAAGTAATAAGTATTAATTGAGTTCAGGAGCTACTGTAGTGGTTATAGGCAAATTAGTAAATTTGATTAATTTGATATTTATGTTCTAAAATATTGAACATCGAGGCTAATAGATACCGCTATGATTTCCTTTAAGCAATTAACTTATGCCCTGGCAGCAGCAGAAACACTCCATTTCAAGAAAGCTGCCGATAAATGCCATGTCAGTCAGTCGGCACTAAGCACGGCGCTCAGCCAGCTGGAAGAGCAACTGGGCGTACAGATCTTTGAGCGAGATAATAAAAAGGTGCTGGTTACACCCATTGGGCAGGAAGTATTGGCAAGGGCAGCGGAGATTGTGGCGCAGGTACATTCGTTACAAAATCTGTCCTCCAGCCTTAAAGAACCATTGAGTTTTCCACTGTCGGTCGGCGTTATTCCAACCATTGCACCTTATCTATTACCCAAAATGTTTCCGACCCTGAATAAGCGATTTCCAAATGCCGAGTTGCGCATTGTCGAAGAACAGTCACACGTTCTGGTCGAAAAGGTCAGAAAAGGGGAGCTGGATACAGCGATTCTTGCTTTGCCTTATGAGTGTGAAGGCTTACTGACTATGGAGTTCTGGCAGGAAGACTTTTTCTGGGTAACCCTGAAAGGCGATAAATACAGCCAGCAGAAAGAAATCACCAGTGATGAAATGATGCATAGCAATCTGATGCTGTTAAAAGAAGGCCACTGTTTGAAAGACCATATTCTGGATGCCTGCAAATTAAGTGAAGAAGAAACCGAGCATGGCTTCGGGGCAACAAGCTTGAATACCCTGATTCAAATGGTACTCGGCAAGTTGGGGACGACTTTGATTCCTGAAATGGCATTGGATCAGCTGATTTCACAGAATAAGGAATTATCAGCGGTCCATCTAAAAGAACCCGGCCCACACAGGCGAATTGCCTTTATTATCCGGCCTAACTTCACCCGGCTATCAAGCGTGGAAGCCTTAAAAGATGTGTGCAAAGATGCTCTGGCCGGCAACGGCGCATAGCCCTTGGGTAATGTGATTAAGATCCAGTACAATGACTTCACTTTAGTTTAGGCTGGCAAAGCATGAATTTTAATAACTGGCAAAATGCCGATGATACTGCGATAAAAGAGCTGCCTTTTCATGTGGCTGAGTGGCTGGCAGAATTTGGCTCACTCACAGAAAAGCTGTCGCGATATGTGGATCAGGTTAAGCTCGATGTACTTTGCGAAGGTGCTGATATATTAACAGCCGAAGAGGCATCAGCTTTAAAGGTAAGCGGTGATGTGACCTGTCAGGTTCGAGAAGTAGTTTTATATGGCCCACAAAGCCCCTGGATCTACGCGAGAACCAGTATGCCGCTGACAAGTAAACACCTGATTGAGAAGCTTGGCAGTAAACCATTGGGCAGCATATTGTTTACCGATGAAGAACTGAGAAGACAATTTTTGCAGGTATGTCAGCTACAGGAAACCAGCCAGCTGTATAAAAGCGCGATTAGGTATTTGAAGAATGAAAACTTGTTAGTGGATAGCGAGAAGCCAAAGCTGTGGGCAAGGCGTTCGCTGTGGAAGAAGAAAGATAAAGACGATGGGATGCTGGTGTGTGAGGTGTTTTTGCCGGATGCACCTTTGTATCGGTAGCTTAATTATTTATCAGTATAAATTTCGCCTTTTGGCGAGTTACTTTTCTTGGGTGGTCAAGAAAAGTAACCAAAAGAAGACCACCCGTGAATTGAGATCATTCTTCGAATGATTACCTTCAAAACTGTTTGTTCATAACGTACCGCGAAATACGTTCCATCCCTGGCCCGAATTTCGCTATTTGAATCGTCCAGATTCAAATTACTATGACCAAAAAGTTCCTTAGCTCAATTCAAATGGGCTAGCCCGAGGCAAGCTGGTAATTGAATGAAAAAATTTTATAGGTTTATGTACTTATAAAAAGGGGATAAGTTTGAATAAAGAGAAATGGCGTCAGTATTCGTTATTAATGCGGTTGGATAAGCCCATTGGTACTTTTTTATTGTTGTGGCCAACGTTGTGGGCGTTGTGGATTGCGGCGGAGGGTTTGCCTCCTTTATGGATTTTGTTGGTGTTCTGTCTAGGTGTGTTTTTAATGCGATCAGCGGGTTGTGTAATCAATGATTATGCTGACCGGGATTTTGATGCCCATGTGGAGCGGACTCGGGATAGACCCCTGGCGCAAAATAGGGTGTCGCCGCGTGAAGCTATGAGTTTGTTCTTACTGCTGGTGTTAATAGCGTTTGCTTTAGCTTTGACCCTTAATTGGTTTGCAGTCAGTTTGAGTTTTGTTGCTATTGGTCTGGCCGCGAGTTATCCCTTTATGAAACGCTATACCTATTTCCCCCAGGTGATTCTGGGCGCTGCTTTTGCCTGGTCAATTCCTATGGCGTTTGCAGCAATACAGGATGAATTACCTTTGATTGTCTGGGTCATTTATACCTCAACGGTGTTATGGGTTCTCGCGTATGACACTCTGTATGGCATGGTTGACCGTGAGGATGACTTGCGCCTTGGATTGAAATCGACCGCGATATTGTTTGGTGAGATGGACCTTGTGATGGTCGGTGTTATTCAGGCGTTGTTCCTAATTGGAATGTATCTGGTTGGGGAGCAATTGGAATTTGGAGTCTATTATTACGTTGCTTGGGTTATAGCTTTGTTGCTGGTGGCAATCCAGATGTGGCGTTGTCGTACCCGTGATCGTCAGGAGTGCTTCAACGCCTTTTTAAATAATAATTATGTTGGATTAGTCCTCTTTCTGGGAATCGTCCTGCACTTCCAGTTTGGGTGAGTTTTCATCGACAAGAAGAATCTGATCGCGGGCCTGCTGGCGTAAACTACGAGCAGCCTGCTGCAGACCTTGCTGAACAGGAACACTCAGCATGCTCAGAATACTTTGATACAGATCTTCGCAGCTTTTAGTGGCGCGCATACCAATGCCTTCTCTGTGTTCAACCCAACCCTGTTCCTTTAGAACTTTAACCTGAGTTTTAAACAGGTTCTTATCAAAGAACTCCGGTGCATTGATACCATAAAGCGCTGCAATACGTTGTGCCAGCTTCTGGCTTTCCTGCTCAAGCTCTGCACGGTGAATAACTTGTTCAGGTTTAAGACTGAACAAAATGGTTAAACTCATTGCATAGCGTTGAAGAGCCGGCTGAACGGCCTGTGCCAACAACATCAGACGTGACCATTGTGGTGCTTCACTGTCTGCCGGAACGTACTCATCGCCACGCTTCAATAAAAGTTTGTTATCAAGCATGGTCTGAATCAGTTGTTCAGCGCGCTGATCCAGCTCTTCAATATCCCAGCGAACATAGAGTTCCTGGTGAAGGAAAGGATAGACAGTCTTGACGGCATTGATGATGTGTTCATGAGTGACGTCATCGTGGCGCTGGAAGATAGAAGCAATTAAAGACGGAAGTGCGAATACATGGAGGATATTGTTGCTGTAGTAGGTAGACAGTATCGCTTCATCGCCTTCGATGGAAATTACATCACCAGCAGGATCGTTTATTTCCTGCACCATACCGAGCTTTTGAGCCGTTTCTAATAACTCTTCACCGCTTTCCTCTGGGATATTGATGTGATCGCTATAAGGAGCCTGACGGGAGATGGTCATTAGAAGATCAAGATGAGCAATCAGCTCATGTTTGTCCATCGCCAGACGTGGAGTTGCAAGAAGCGATAAACTGACAAGGCAGACACTGTTTAAACTGACGGAGGCATTAATACGACGATTAATTTCATCGCCCAGATCAACTACGAAATTAGATAACCAGTCAGGGCGAGCCTGAGACTGGCCCTGAAATTCTGTCCAGTCTATCTGTTGCTGTTTGAGGTAATCTTCAAGCGCCAAGGGCTGGCCAAAATTTAGATAAACCTTACCATAAAATCGTTTCAGTGCTTTGCGAACACCGAGCAATTGTCCGACAGACTCCTGTTTCTTGGCGTTGCCGCGTAGTTCGCCGACATAGCTTTTGCCTTCAAACATACGCTCGTAACCAATATAAACAGGCACAAATACGATGGGACGACGAACACCGCGCAACATACTTTGCACGGTCATGGCCAGCATACCGGTTTTGGGAGTTAGCAATCGCCCTGTACGGCTACGACCACCTTCCTGGAAATATTCAACCGGGATACCTTTGTTGAACAAACGGTAAAGATATTCATTGAAAACCGCAGTATAGAGTTTGTTACCACGAAAACTGCGGCGCAAGAAGAATGCACCACCACGACGCAGGACTGAACCAATCGGCCAGAAGTTAAGGTTTATACCCGCGGCAATATGAGGTGGCACCAATCCTTCATGGTAAAGCTGATAAGACAGTAATAAATAATCAGCATGACTACGGTGGCAGGGAACATAAACCAGCTCATAATCTTTGGCTAGCTGTCGCACTTCTTTAAGATTATTGACTTCAATTCCGGCGTAAATTTTGTTCCACAATCGAGTAAGAGTGGTCGACAAAAAGCGAATCATGCGCGGGCTAAAGTTGGCTGCAATTTCTTTAACATATTTGCCAGCCTGCTTTTCTATTTGAGCACGTGATTTGCCGGTTTTCTTGATTTCACGCTCAACCGCCTGATTCACGAGATCGGAGGCGACGATACCATCAATCAGGTCGCGACGATTTTGTGTGCGTGGCCCGACGGTCGCTACCCACTGTCGGTTGAAGTGAACACGCAGAATACGGCTTATTTTATGTGCTGTTTTGTCAGCAGGATTGTCCAGATTAACGTCAGGTGAATTAAGAGCAATGGGCTCGCCGTATTGAACTAGACATTGGCGGCCAAGAAACAGCATGATAAAAAACTTTGCGATACGGCCTGACTGTTCAACGTTAGACATGAAATAGCGCAGGAAAGATTTTTCTTTTCCCGGATTTCGTCCCCAGTAAATAGACACAGGAACGAGCTTATAAGATTTATCGGGATTAGCCTGTTGTGCTTGCACCAGTTTGGACAGCGACTGCTTATGGGCAGCATTGACTTTACTGCGGCGAATAATACCTGGGCGAGTATTCAAGAATAAACAACTGCCGGACTCAGGAACCGCCAGCTTTTTATCGGTCGCACGAGCGGAAGGCAGTTCTAGCTGCGAAGCCTGGCGGCGAAGCAGTTCTATCGCAGTCATCGACTGAGTTCTTAGCACATAAATAATGTGATCATCATTATTAAGTTCGAATTCTTTTTTAGGATCAGATGGCGCACCCTGCTCACGAACCAATAATTTTAATGGTAGGCGTAACAGTGAAACAGTCAGGTTTTTTAAAGAAGATGAAATCGACATAAAAATCTCTATTCGTTAATACAGTTAGAGCAGTAGCTCTACAGGATGCGGATGGCTTAAGAAGTCGCGCGGACTGGCAGTGAAGCCATAGGCGCCAGACTGAAAAACTGCCACCCAGTCACCAATTTCTGCCTTCGGGAGTTCCATCTTATTGGCAAGGATATCAAGTGGTGTACACAAGGGACCAACAATGTTCACCAGCTCGGTGTCAGATTGTTGCATACGATTGGCAATTGCAACAGGATAATTTTTGCGGATGACCTGGCCAAAATTACCAGATGCAGCAAGATGATGATGCAGGCCACCGTTACAAATGAGGTAGGTTTGGTCGCGCGAAATCTTTTTATCGGTAATCTGACACACATAAACACCGGCGTTGCCGACCAGGTAACGGCCAAGCTCTAAAATTAGTTCGCAATCAACAAGAAGTTTTTGATGCTCGGTAATTAGCTGATTGAGGTTGTCAGCAATTGGCTCAAGATCGAGCAATTGATCACCAGGGAAATAAGGGATACCAAAACCTCCACCAATATTTAAGTGCTTTAGTGAAAAGCTGTATTCCTGTTGTAATCGATCGACAAGTGCAAAAATACTGTTATGTGCGGTGATGATGGAGCCTGCGTTCAGATTTTGCGAACCTGTGAAAATATGTAAACCCATAAAATGGAGTTTGGGATGTTTGAGCAACTCAAATACTGAATCGAGTTGTTCCACATCAATGCCGAATTGTTGCGGCCCACCACCCATCTTCATGCCTGAAGATTTGAGTTCAAAGTCCGGATTTAGACGAAGGGCGACGTTGGCACTTGTATTATCGTGTTCCACAATGGCAATGATACGTTCTAGCTCAGTGATTGATTCAACATTGAGAGTAATGCCGGCAGCAATTGCCATACTCAATTCCTGTGTAGATTTCCCAGGCCCTGCAAAGCTGACTTTGGACGGTGATATTCCGGTAGATAAGGCGATATGCAGCTCTTTAGCAGACGCCACATCAAGACCATCGACCTGCTGTGATAAATAGTTGACTACCGCGGGCATTGGATTAGCTTTGATGGCGTAATGCAAACTGACTTCTGGGAAATAGTGGCGTAGTGTTTCAACGTTCTGTTGAATGACTGCGCGATCATAAACATAAAATGGCGTTTGTCCGGCTATAGCGGCTAGCTGGTCAATGGCGTGCCCGGCAATAACCAGTTGACTATCACGGGTAGTAAATTGACTCATGTCAGCGTGCGTTTTAAGACTCATGCATAGGGTCCTTTAAGTGGTTAGCTAGCCGTCGGGGCACTTGAGGTGCCATATTCATGCTGAATTTGTTTGCGGTCAATTTTGCCATTGGGATTACGCGGCAATTGATCGACAAAGGCAATGTACTTAGGCTGCATATAGTTTGGCAACTGCTGCTGACAGTAGCGTTTTACATCCTGCTCCGTCAGTGGGCCATCACATCTAACAACTAACTTGATTGCCTGTCCCAGTTCTTCGTCAGCTAAGCCAAAGGCAATGACTTCTGCAACACCATCCAGTTGATAAAGAGCTTCTTCAAGCTCGGCCGGACTAATGCGGTATCCTGAACATTTTATCATATCGTCCTGGCGACCGATAAAATACAGAAAACCATCCTTGTCTCGACGAACCGTATCGCCTGACCAGACCGCCAGTTCAGGCAGGTAGTTTGTGGTACTGTCAATCGGTCTAAAGCGCTCTGCGGTCTTTTCAGGTGAATTCCAGTAACCGAGACTGACATGAACCCCACGATGAACCAGCTCTCCGGGTTCGTCTACATCGCATTCGGTTCCATCCGGTCTAAGCACCAGAACTTCTGCATTGGGGATGGCTTTACCAATGGACTCAGGGTGTGAGTCGATAAAGGCAGGTTCGAGATAAGTAGAGCGGAAAGCTTCGGTCAGGCCATACATCAGATAAGGCTTAGCGCTGGGTAAATGTGCCCTTAATTGCTGCAAGGTGGATGTTGGCATGGCGCCACCGCTGTTGGTGAAGTATCGCAGACAGCTGGTCTCTGCAGGCCACTCCAATTTTGCCAATTGAATCCACAGTGGCGGAACAGCTGCGAGTCCCGTAATCTGATGTTTGGCGACCTGACGAATGACGTCACGGGGCAGCAGGTACTCCATTAAGACAACCGTTGCACCGACCAGCAGGCCAGTTGTGATCTGGCTTAAGCCATAATCAAAACTTAAAGGAAGAACCACCAGGATTTTATCTTCAGCTGTATTATGTAAGTACTGACTGACGCTCTGGGCACCGGCAATCAGGTTGCGATGGGACAGACAAACACCTTTCGGCTGACCGGTTGAGCCAGAGGTATAGAGGATTGCCGCCAGGTTTTGATCGATAACCGGGATATCCGGTGCAGAATAAGTATGTTCAGCTGTTTGAGGCCAAAGTTGCTGCTTAAGGTCTGCCGAGAAAGTATCAGCATCAGCAGTCTTATCAACCAGCAACAGATGCTCAAGATCAGCCAATGGTTGTAAGGCATCGCCAAGCAATGTAGCTCTTTGCTGGCTGGTAATCAGTAACTTAACATTACAATCATTAAGAATATAAGCGACCTGAGCAGCTTTGAGCACTGGATTGACAGGAACGAATACCAGGCCCGCCCGACTGGCAGCCAGAATGCTAATAACTGTCTCTATCTGTTTTGGCAGATAGACTGCAATACGCTGACCCGGCTTTAGCCCCATATTAATAAAGGTATGAGCAAGATGGTTAATGGCCTGCTCTAGCTGGGCATAGCTCAATTGACGTTTGTTATCGTCAATCGCGACTTTGTCCGCGAATTTTTGCTGGCTTGCAGTTACAATGGCGTCAAGCTGGCAATACATGATTGTTCCTATTGAAAAGAGTGCCGCTATTGTAGCTTTTTCAATGAATTACGTCAGCAATTGACGCACATGTATGCCATCATCGGAATAATCATCATAAGCTAGGCTCAATAGCCAATTGAGCAGTTAACGATATTAGAAAAAGAAAAGGGTTAAAAGAAAGAGTTATATGCGGCTAATTTGGTACATCGTCATTTTATTCATCACCTACGGTTCTCTGTATCCATTTGATTTTGGTCTGAGCCGCGATCTTCCAGATGACTTTTCAAAGTGGTTATTCAGCTGGCACCATAGAACCATTCGCAGTGACCTGATTGCCAATATTCTGCTCTTTATCCCTTATGGATTCTTTGGTGCATTAACCATCAAGGAAGAAAATCGAGGTTGGCCGCTACTGTGGATTATTCTGACCTTTATCGGTGGTTTCCTATTTGCACTTTTTCTGCAGATTCTACAGTTTTATCTTCCCTCCAGAATTCCTGAGGCAGCTGACGCTTTAACTAACTCCATCGGTATCCTGGTTGGCTTTGCGCTGGCGGGCTTTACCAACAGTCAAAGAGTGCAGCGCTTAATTCCAAGAGGGTTGCGGTTCCAGCTCACGCCAGCATTACTGGTGTTGGTGTTATGGCTGGCATGGCAGTTTTTTCCTTATATCCCGGTGTTCGAGGGTAAGCAGTTTGGTGATGGACTGAGTCATATAGTCAGTAGTGGCTGGTCATTGGAATTGTGGATGGAACGGATATTATTCTGGATGGTGTTCTACTATGTGCTGGAAAGAGTGGTAGCCAAAAAATACAGCATGACGGTCATCATTGGCATCACACTGTTTGTTCTAATTATTAAACTGGCCATGTATCGAAGCCAGCTTGGATGGAGTGAAATTAGCGCGGTGCCATTAGCAATTCTGCTGCATGCCTATCTGGGGCATTCGGTAAAAGTAGTGCTAATAACGATTGGGGCGGCGACCCTCTTTGTCTGGCAGAACCTTTTCCCGTGGCACTGGCAAAGCACCATTAACAGCTTTGAGTGGATGCCGTTTGATAACTTCCTGACCGGCAGCACCTGGAATAATCTTAGTGCCTTGTTACGCGAATCCTTGCTGCTGGCTTCCTTTGGTTATTTTCTTGGCAAATGGCTATCGAGCTACAGAGCCGCAGGTACGGTATTGACAGTGTTCGTCATACTGGTCACGGCACTACAATTTTTCATTGTAGGAAAACAGCCAGACAGCACCTCAATTGTCATGGCGCTGGTGTTAGCCATCCTGTTCCACAGACTGGCAAAGATAGCACCTTGATTGTTCTTGAAAGATTGGGGGTAAAAAAATAGCACCTGACCTCGTTGGGAGCTTAGCCAGGTGCCTCAAGGGAAGTGAAGCAAATAAAAAATTAGTTAGGCTGGTACAGGGTATAGAGCTCGTTTTCTTCTAGCGATACACGATGAGTCAGCACTTTACCCACAGTTTCAAAATCCTTTTTAAAGGATTCTTTTTGTTCCGCTGTGATAATCGGTTTTGAATAGGTTTTACAGAAACGGATAACTGCTTGTGCAATGTCATTCATTTCACTACGGAAATCTTTGACCAGATCCATACTGGAAGAGTCATCGGACAATTTCTGCTCCAGATAGACATAAAACTTCACATTTTCTTTTAGCAGGTGTGCCTGAAAGTCACGTTTAAACTGAGTGACTAAATCGGCAAGTTTCTCACGGTTATTAGCCTCAAAGCCTTCTGTCCAGATACGACCATAAAGTGCAACCAAATGATTATGATCACCTTTTAGGTTGTCTATCAGGTGGGGGTCGTAACTGATGCCGTAATGATTACGCTTCTTGGTGAAATCAACTTCTTGGATGGGGTTTGGCTCACGTGTATCGATATTTTCTGGTCGATCACGAAAAAAGTTTTTGATAAAACCAAACATGGTGCGACTCCTCAGCTATATGTAAAAAGTAGAAACAAAATATTATCTTTTTAATCTCTCTAGTAGACACTAATTATTGATATATATCAATAGCTTAGAATGCAGAAATGACCACTGCGTCAATGCAGAAATGCATCAAAATAAAAAGTATTTTTTATGCAGGATTTATAACAATTTTGTTAAAAACACTGCAAAAAGTGATAACCAATTCATAAACCCTATAAATAACCCTTTGGTACATATGGTTATTTTGATGTGGGTATGATTATTTAGAGGGGCATAGAAAAACTGTAATAAAAAGAAGCAGTTAATGCATATCTGCATTTTTATAATGTCAGATAAGGTAAAAATTTTTAAAACAATATAGCTGAACGAAGGACGGAAATTATGATTGAACAAAAACTCTCACCATTAAAGCAGGCCTTATCCCACCATAAAGCCTATGGACTATTAAACTCGACGGACAATATTCGCACCTTCATGGAATATCATGTCTATGCTGTATGGGATTTCATGACCTTATTGAAAGCCCTGCAACGCCGTTTAACCTGTGTGGATATTCCGTGGCGGGAATCAAGTTACCCCACAGAAGTTGTGCGATTCATTAATGAAATTGTGATTGGGGAAGAAAGTGATCTTGACCAAAATGGTCATCCGATTAGTCACTATTCACTCTATATCGAAGCCATGCAGGAAGTTGGGGCTGACGTTGCAAAGGTACAGCAGTTTGTTGCAACGCTTGATACCAGCATCATTCCAGAAGGTGCTCGAGAGTTCGTGGAGTACAACCTGAAACTTGCTAAAGAAGGAACCGATGAAGAAGTCGCTGCAGCCTTCCTGTATGGGCGCGAAAAATTGATCCCAGAAATGTTCACCGGCATCAAAGAAGCGTTAATCAGAGAAAATGCTGACTGCCCAACGCTGATCTATTACCTGGAGCGTCATATCGAACTTGATGGTGATGAGCATGGCCCACTGGCTGAAAAATGCCTAAAGGCAATATGCGGTGACGATAAAGAAAAGTGGCAGCGAGCATTGACGGTAGGCGAGGAATGCTTACAGATGCGCGATGCACTTTGGAATCAGGTTGAAAAAGCACTGGTTCAAAAATCGGGCATTAAAGCTGCCTAAAGCTATTGTTATAAGAAAATGTCTTAAGTTAGGTCATAAAGACCAACCCCTCGCCGCCTGCTTAATAACCTAGGTAGGCGGCACCCTTATCAAGCGTCTTCATTAGCACTTAAAATAAAGTTTAGTTACAATGCCTTAAACTCATCCAATAAGTGCTGCTATGCAAGATATCGTCATTGCCCCCTCTATTTTATCCGCCGATTTTGCCCGTCTTGGAGAAGAAGTCGAGAATGTGTTGAAGGCCGGAGCCGACTGGGTTCATTTTGATGTGATGGATAATCACTATGTACCAAACCTGACCATCGGGCCGATGGTTTGTGAAGCCCTGAGAAACTATGGCATTGAAGCCCCTATTGATGTGCACTTAATGGTTGAGCCTGTCGATAGAATCATTCCTGACTTTGCCAAAGCCGGTGCCAGTTATATTACCTTCCACCCAGAAGCATCCAAGCATGTTGATCGCACTATAGGCCTGATTAAAGAGCAGGGTTGCAAGGCAGGTCTGGTGCTGAATCCGGCAACACCATTAAGCGTGCTGGATTATGTGATTGATAAACTGGACATGGTGCTGTTGATGTCCGTGAATCCTGGCTTTGGTGGTCAAAGCTTTATTCCTCATACCTTACAAAAGTGCCAACAAGTACGCCGTCTGATTGATGAGCGTGGGTTAGATATTCGCCTGGAAATTGATGGTGGCGTCAAGGTCGATAATATTGAGGAGATTGCAGCTTGTGGGGCTGATACTTTTGTTGCCGGCTCGGCTGTATTTAATGCGGATGATTATGCCAAGGTGGTTCATAGCATGAAAGAAAATGCTGCTAAAGGGCGTTTAGGTTAATCCTCCTATTTGAAAGTTCATTGTCAGCTTGTTAGGTTGAAACTATGAGAAAAGTTTGGTGGGTATTAGTAGCACTAGTGGTCGCAGCATTTATCGGCCACTATATTGCGGATCAGGCAGCAATCGATGAGTGTCTAAAAACTGGCGGAACCTATTTTTACGACCAGCATTATTGCTCTAAAACAGAAGCCTATGCCGGTTCGACTAACTATATTTCCAACCATATTGGCTTCATCATTCTACTGGTGTTGAGTGTAGCTTTTGCAATTGGTGCCTATTTCATCAAAGCTCCCAAACCCATGGTCGGCAAGCACAAACGCCTGCTGATGATCGATAACTACGATTCATTTACCTATAACCTGGTGCAATACTTTGCAGACTTAGGACTGGATGTCTTAGTTAAACGCAATGATGAGTTAACGGTAAAAGAAGCTAAGGAAATCAATCCTGACTACATTGTAATTTCACCAGGGCCTGCCACCCCAAATGAATCCGGTATTTCGCTTGCCGTCATCGAAGAGCTGGCGGAGGACTACCCCATACTGGGCGTTTGTTTAGGGCACCAGGCGATGGCACAGGTTTTTGGTGGCAGGATTATTCGTGCTAAGCAGGTTATGCACGGAAAAACCTCAGAGATTCACCATGCCAATAAAGGTGTTTTTAAAGATCTGCCCAATCCGATAGAAGCAACACGCTACCATTCATTAGTAGTTGATAACGACAGCCTGCCTCAAGAGTTTGAAGTCACCGCCTGGACGGAAGATGAAGAAGGTGAGCTTGAATACATCATGGGCATTAAACACAAAAGTCTGAAACTGGAAGGCGTACAGTTTCATCCAGAATCCATCATGAGCCAGCATGGCCATCAGATGTTGAAGAATTTTATCCTTGAATATAGGAATTAGATAGGTATGAAGACACAAGGATGTGTTTATATGCTCGCCTCAAAACCAAATGGGACTCTGTATACTGGGGTTACGAGCAACCTTTTACAAAGAGTTTGGCAACATAAAAATAATCAAGCCAAAGGCTTCACTGAAAAATATGATGTGAAGCAATTAGTTTATTATGAAGTTACTGAAGACATTGTGTCTGCTATTACGCGCGAGAAACAGATCAAGAAATGGAATAGGGTTTGGAAGATCAGGTTAATTGAAGAGATGAATCCTGAGTGGGAAGATTTGTATTATGAGTTGATAGATGAGAAAGTTCGAAAATGATGGTTGATTTAATTCTATTGAAAATTAAAAGAGCATAGATTCCCGCCTACGCGGGAATGACAAGCTTATTAGTTAGTTCATCTCTCGGTTACATTTATAGTCTTCATCTCGTTAAGTATTACCAAAGTAAACGCAGAGCAATATCTTCACCGACATGTCATTCCCGCGAAGGCGGGAATCCATAAAAAGTTGCTATTATTACAGAAGTATCCGGTGAAGTATGATTTTCGATCTTGTCTGTCTCTGACGATATTTGGTTAAACGAGCCATCGACTAGGTGATCCAGGTACTTGTTTAGAATCAATCACCCAACAAAAAAGCCATGTGTTTCCACATGGCTTTCTTATCATAACGAAACAGTAAAACTAGCGTGCTCCGAAGATCACCATTGTCTTACCTTTAACGTGAATATGGCCTTCTTCTTCCAGCGCTTTCAGCACTCGGCCAACCATTTCACGCGAACAGCCAACAATTCGGCTGAGTTCCTGACGGGTGACTTTAATCTGCATCCCGTCTGGGTGAGTCATAGCATCGGGTTCTTTGGCTAGCTCAAGTAGGGCATGTGCCACACGACCTGTCACATCGAGGAATGCCAAATCACCAACTTTACGGCTGGTTTTACGCAGGCGGGTAGCCAATTGAGTCGCCAAGCGGAATAGCACATCTGGATTTTCACGCGTCAGTTGGCGGAATTTGTCGTAGCTGATTTCAGCGACCTCACACTCAGATTTAGTACGAACCCAGGCAGTGCGATCATGGTCATCAGTAAAAAGGCCCATCTCACCAAAGAAATCACCAGGATTCAGGTAAGCAAGCACTAACTCGCGACCTTCATCATCTTCAATCAATACGGTTACTGAGCCTTCAAGTAGGAAATACAGTGTATTTGACGAATCGCCGGCATAAATCAGAGTGCTTTTCGCTGGGAAGCGACGTCTTTGACAATGGTTGAGGAACCATTGAATGGTCTCGTCTTGTGCCAAATGATAAGGTAGCGCCATGAAGTCGTCCTATTTTATTGTAATCTAATGAAAATATAGCATGAAATCTTAGTCATGTACCCCTTCAAAATCAAATTTGTTGTGGCACTATATAGCCACCTAATTATACAACTGAGTCACAAAACACTATGAAAGTAACCTTAGACTGGGTCGGCGACCTGAATTTCGTCGGAAAGAACAGCAAACGCCAGCGTGTCATGTTTGGCGGAGAGGGTGATTATGTTTCTCCAATGGAGAATTTATTGATGTCTGCAGGAGCCTGCGCCTCGATTGACGTGGTCATGATTCTGGAAAAAGCACGTCAGAATATTACTGGTTGTCATTGTGAAATCGAAGCTGACAGAGCCGATGAGCCACCGCGCCGCTTTACGGGAATAAACTTCCATTTTGTAGTCAATGGAAAGGATCTGTCTCCAAAGCATGTGAAGAAGGCGATCGATCTATCAGTGGAGAAATACTGTTCAGTCATGCATTCACTTGATCCCAATATGCCGATTAAAACGTCATTTGATATCGTTCCGGTTTGATAAATTAGAATTAGATACTTTTTATGTATTCTGGATTTCATGGAGAAACCCAGAATACAACTGCATAATGCATAATCGTTTATACATCATTAAAGTATTTAGTGATTTGTGTGGTCTGCGTGAATGCTTTCATTACTGGTATTATCAAGTAGTTCATGGACAGCCTCAACAAAGTGCGTAAATTCAACATACTGTTTTACAAAATGACGACCAGCCTGCACAGAGTTGTCTGCATTCTTGGAAGCATTTTTCGTAGCTTCAAAATCGGTAACCAGTTTACGTGATAGTTTCTGGAGGAGGGCATTTTTAAGTTCGTCCACAGCCCCAGACTCAATAGCTTTATCGGTTAGCTGTATAATAGGGCTAGTGGAGTTAGCTGGCTGCAGCCCTAAATAAGGAGCTCCTTCAGAGGCCCTATGTATTCGAACCAAAGTTTCGAAAAAGTACATGTCTGCTAGTTCCATTGCTTCCTTACTTTGACTTCTAACTGTAACAGTCTTGTCAAAAGCCGCTTTAATGATGTCTTCGTCATCTGTACTGACCCATTTCAAAACGGGAGTGATATCACCTTTTTCAAGAGCGGTTTTGGCAGCCATGACAACAGGCCCATCCAAAGTGTCGCAATGAGCAGAGGCTTGGTTAATTGGTAATAAGGAAATAAATACAACAATAAGGGAAAAGGGGAGCCAACGTTTAATAAGCATAAGTACACCTGAGAGATGAAAAATAACAGGTAAAAGCTAACAGGTTGAGCAGAAGATTGACTTGATTTAAGTCAAGCCTGTTCAGAGGCAGCTTTAATTGAGAGCTAGCATTAGTTTTTACGAATATAGGATTGAAATTGACAATGTAGAGGAATACCCTAGCTTTTGTAAGGATATATTCTGACCAGCATGCCGGTTTGGAAAGAGCCAGGGGTAGCAATTCTTCAGTGCATAATCTATGCATTTATGACTTCTTATAAATAAAATCTATCTATCTCATAGTTCTTTAAAAATGTTAGCGATTCTTTGGTAAGAGTATATTCAAAAGGAACCTTGTATTTCTCATACAGAAGGAGTCGTAAAATGTTAAGAAAATCAATCCCTTTAATCTCTGCTTTGGCAGTAGCGGTGTCATTAGGAATGGCATCGACACATGCTGTTGCGGCAGATGAAACTGGGTCCATGGCAAACGAATATTGGTGGCCTAACAAACTGGACCTTGAACCCCTCCGCCAGCATAGTCCCGAATCCGATCCCTACGGCGATGACTTTGACTATGCCGAAGCATTCAGCAAATTAGATTTAGACGAAGTTAAAAAAGATATTGAAGCCCTGATGACCTCTGATCAGGAATGGTGGCCGGCTGACTATGGTCATTATGGTCCATTCTTCATTCGTATGGCATGGCACGGCGCGGGTACTTATCGCGTACAAGATGGCCGTGGTGGTGCCGGTGGTGGTCAGCAGCGTTTTGAACCGCTTAACAGCTGGCCAGATAATGTGAACCTTGATAAAGCTCGTCGTCTATTGTGGCCAGTAAAGCAGAAGTATGGCCGTAGCCTTTCCTGGGCTGATTTGATGGTATTGACTGGTAATGTGGCATTGGAATCCATGGGCTTTAAAACCTTTGGTTTTGCTGGCGGTCGTGTCGATCAATGGGAACCTGACATCGTATATTGGGGCCCAGAAAAAGAGTGGTTAGCTGATAAGCGATATAAAGGTGACCGTAAACTGGATAATCCATTGGCAGCAGTTCAAATGGGTTTGATCTATGTAAACCCAGAAGGTCCTAACGGTAACCCAGATCCATTATTGGCAGCGAAAGATATTCGCGATACGTTCGGTCGTATGGCGATGAATGACGAAGAAACTGTAGCTTTAATCGCTGGCGGTCACACCTTCGGCAAGGCGCACGGTGCACATAAGCCTGATGAGTGTGTAGGAGTTGACCCCGCAGGCGCACCAACAGAAAACCAGGGTTTCGGTTGGATGAACAAATGTGGCAAAGGTAATGCGGAAGATACAGTAACCAGTGGCCTTGAAGGTGCCTGGTCGGTTAATCCAATTGCCTGGACGACTCAGTACTTTGATAATTTATTTGGATTTGAGTGGGAGCAGACCCGTAGCCCGGCAGGTGCAATTCAGTGGGTACCAAAAGATGGTCAGGCCGCTAATCTGGTTCCTGATGCACACATCGAAGGCAAGCGTCATGCACCAATCATGTTCACCACGGACTTGTCGCTAAAATTCGATCCTGAGTACCGTAAAATTTCAAAGCGTTTCCATGAGAATCCAGAAGAGTTCGAGTTGGCATTTGCCAAAGCCTGGTTCAAACTAACGCACCGCGATATGGGACCTAAAGCCCGCTATCTTGGCGATGAAGTGCCTAAAGAAGACTTGATCTGGCAAGATCCAGTTCCAGCAGTTGATTACACCCTAATTGATGAAGATGACATTGCTGACCTGAAAGAAGAAATATTGGATTCAGGTTTAACTGTCGATCAGTTAGTAAGAACTGCATGGGCATCTGCAGCAACATTCCGTAATACCGACATGCGCGGTGGTGCTAATGGCGCGCGTTTACGTCTGGCCCCGCAAAAAGACTGGGCAGTTAATGATCCGAAAGAGTTGGCTAAAGTTCTGAAGAAGCTTGAGTCGATTCAGAAAAGCTTCAATAAAAGCTTAAAGAGCGGCAAAAAAGTATCGTTAGCTGATGTCATCGTATTAGGTGGTGCTGCGGCAGTTGAAAAAGCAGCGAAAGATGCCGGCTATGATGTAACAGTTCCGTTCTATCCTGGACGCACTGACGCGACAGCTGAAATGACGGAAGTAGATTCATTCCAGTATCTAGAGCCAAAAGCTGATGCCTTCCGTAACTATTTTGCTGACGGAAACCGTTTATCACCAGCACAGATGATGGTTGATAAGGCGGATACCTTAGGCCTGACTGTGCCAGAAATGACGGTACTTGTAGGTGGTATGCGCGCATTAGGTGCAAACACCGGCGGTGTTAAGCATGGTGTCTTTACTGACAAGCCCGGAGCCTTGACCAACGACTTCTTTGTGAATTTGTTGAGCATGGATACCAAATGGCAAAAAGCCAAAGGTAAAGACGGCATGTACGAAGGTTATGACCGTGCCTCAGGTAAACTGAAGTGGACGGCAACGCCAGTGGATCTGATCTTCGGCTCTAACTCGGAACTGCGTGCAGTGTCAGAAGTGTATGCACAAAGTGATTCAAAAGAAAAATTTGTGAATGACTTTGTCGCTGCATGGAGTAAAGTAATGACCAATGATCGTTTTGATCTTGAGTAATTGCTTAATACTATAAAAAATGCCACCTTTGGGTGGCATTTTTTTTTGCAGGAAAGATTTAGAGCCAACGACGAACCTTCAATTGATAATCGTTAAAGTCAGAGCCAAACTTCGCAGCTAAGTAGCGCTCTTCTGGAATAATTTGAAAGCGATTCATATAGGCAATAAAAGAAGGTAGGAATAACAGAAGCAGTACATCTGCCAATTGGATTGCCCAGCCTATTAAAATGAACAAAAAACCAAGATACATTGGATTTCGGCTGAAACGGTAAATGCCTGAGCGAACGAGAGAGCTTGTTTGCTCAGGAAAGCGAGGATCAACCGTGGTTTGTACTTTACGAAATTGATAAACACCGAGCAGTGAACAGAGCGCGCCAAGACAATAGAGTGTCCAGGCAAAAAAATCTTTACCTACAAAAGTGTAGGGCAAGATAGAAAATAAATATTGTGTTACCCACATCAACAAAGCAAATAAAAACAATACTATGATTGGGGGAATTTTTAATTCTAAAGCGTGCATAGGGTATCTTAAGAATAAAGTGTAAATTATAAATGGATAGATGAAGTATCTGGATACTTACCTGTCCATAGACCAAAGGACTCTGCTCCCTGTTCGAGTAGCATGCCCAGACCATCAAACTGTTGCGCGGTGTAATCTTTGGCAGCAGTTAAAAAAGACTCAGCTTTAGCGCCATAATTTAAGTCATAAGCAATAGCCTTTGGGTCAAACTGAATCTGCTGCAAAAACTGTTCTGCATTAAAACTGACCGAATTGACGACTAAATCTATCGCAGGTTCATTGTTGTAAAGTTGAATTGAGCCGAGATGCTGCAGTGCATCAGCCATAGTCTGAGCTTTGCTTTGAGTTCGGTTAATCAGGTAGACCTCAAAGCCATCCAGCAGCAAAGCCTGAGCTATACATCGGGCAACACCACCTGCACCCAATAAGACTGCGCGCTTGTTTTGAAAGTCAATCTGTTTATGGTGCAGGTCTTTGACAAAACCGATACCGTCGGTGCTATCACCAAGAATACCTTCTTTGGTTTTAACCAGAGTATTAACGCTTTGCGAATCTTCCGCGCGCTGCGTAATGATGGTTGCATACTGCAAGGCCTGTTGCTTAAAAGGAGCGGTAACATTTAAGCCATAGCCACCGCTTTGAAAGAAGTCATTAAGGACGCGGTTGAAACCTTTTACCGTTGGACAGATCTTTCCATATTGAATTTTCATACCAAACTGCTGGGCAAATTGTTGATGCAGTTGTGGTGACATGCTGTGTGATATGGGGTTACCGACAACGCCAAGGCGTAACGGACTATTGGGATCAATAATGCTAGTCATATAAAAACTCTAACCGATTAAACCGAAAATAATATAGAGCACAATACTTATGCCGCCTGCAAACAGCGCATAAGGTAACTGGGTTTTAACGTGATCCAAAAGATCGCAACCAGCCGCTAAAGACGATATTACAGTCGTATCAGAAATCGGTGAGGCATGGTCACCAAAAACACTGCCGCCGAGAACGGCTGCAAGCACCAGACTTGGTGATATACCCAAGCTGACTGCGAGTGGAATGGCAATCGGAATTAGGATGCCAAAGGTGCCCCATGAGGTTCCGGTGGTAAAAGAAATAAAACCGGCTAATACAAAAATTAGCGCTGGGATAATCCATAACGGCAGGAAGTCACCAACTGCACCAGCCACAAACTCGCCGGTTTTTAAATCCGTCATCGAGTCAGACAAGGCAAAAGCAAGAAGAACTAAAGTAACCAAGGGTAATAGATGTCCAAGTCCTTTGAACGATTCCTCCATCAGCTCTTTGGTTTTGCGTTTAGCGTCAAAGCGTAAAAGAGCAAAAATTAAAAGTGTCGATAGGATGACTGACCATAGAACGGATTCTGAACCAGAACCTTTGCGTAGATCGCCATCGCCAGTGATAAACATAAACACAAGAATGCTTAGCACCATAAAAGCTAGTGGCCATAGCATATACCGTTTCTTAGTGG
This sequence comes from Kangiella aquimarina DSM 16071, assembly GCF_000374105.1. Classification (GTDB taxonomy): domain Bacteria; phylum Pseudomonadota; class Gammaproteobacteria; order Enterobacterales; family Kangiellaceae; genus Kangiella; species Kangiella aquimarina. Next base: position 263,939 of record NZ_KB893650.1, on the reverse strand, counting down.
CTGGTGGTAATGGCTCGCTTGGTACTTCCAGTGCTTTTGATTCTTCGGCTTTCATGGGACCGTAAACTTTGCCGGTGTATACGGTGTAAAACACGATCAGCAGGGTGACTATGGCGTAAAAGTTAAGACCAATACTGGTGACTAAGACTTCAGTTGGATTAGTGACGCCGGTTTTTTCAACATGACCGAGAATGGCTGCGCCCCATCCGTTTAGAAGAATCAGAACGCTGATTGGCGCACAGGTCGAATCAATAATATAAGCCAGTCGTGCTCGACTCATCTTAAACTTATCGAATAACGCCTGTGACGAAAGGCCGGCGGTTAAAACGCTCATATTGGTATCAATAAAAATGCTGCTGCCTAAAATGGTCGGTAGCATGCCAGCGCGGCGTTGATTGTGCACATACTCTTTGCGCGTTAACCAATTGACCAATGCGGATACCCCACCGGAAATCTTAATCAACTGAATCAGGGCACCAATCAAAAGGCTAAACATCAAAATACGGGTGTTGTAAGCGCTGGAAAAAACACTCACTAGGCGGTCAACGGTGTCGGTAAACGCATGGATAGGATTACCGCCGACCAGAACTAACTCAGCCGTGAAAATAGCCATCAACAGAGCGATGATGACTTGACGTTTCCAGACAGCAATTAAAATCGCTACAATGGGTGGAAGGATGCTTAACCAGGACATATTGGTAATGGTTTTGTTATTCGAGTTTTCCGTCAAAGCACCATATAGCAATCATCAGGTAAATTCAATGCAAGAGAAAACAACCCCCAAACGCTTCGTCGCCGGTGCCGTCTGCCCTGAATGTAAGGCGATGGACACTACCGTCTGCTATTACGAAGACGATATCTTTGTACGCGAATGCCTTGACTGTGGATTTCATGAAAAGATTGGTCATGACGAAGAACAAGAAGATAAATCAAAGCCGCAGATTATTAAGGTCAAAGAGTTATAGGGGTATAGCTAAAAAGACTGAGATGTGCTCAAGGTTAGGTGTAGGGTGCGTCTTGACGCACCGATTAGGTGAAGGCCACCTTTTGGTTCAAATGAAATGGATTCCCGCCTACGCGGGAATGACAAGCTTGCGTGGTTGCTTAAGAGGGTTATGCATTAGAGTTTTCGTTAGTTGAAGAGTAAGAAAGAAGTAAACTACAGCATTATATTCTCCGACACGTCATTCCCGCGAAGGCGGGAATCTATAACTGGGTGTAAATTCATATAATTCTAAGAAAGGAGGGACTCTATGAACCTACTATTTATTAGCTTAATTTCAATCGCGGGTATTATGTATGTGTGGAACTGGCTTATAGCATACAACCACATAAAAGAAGGGTTTTCTAAAGTTCCTTTTTTAACACTATACTGGTTATTTAAACCAGAAATATTAGATGAGGTTGGAAATAGTAAGCGTAAAAATGCAATCTATGTGGTTGGGATTACACTTTTAATGCTTATTGTTTGGGTCGGCACTATTTAACCGAAAAAAAGGTGCGTCTCGACGCACCCTACGAAGAGAGTAATTTTTATCTCTTTTCCGTTAAATCACCAATCAAATCATATTCCCTTCTTGGTTTAACTTCATTAGCCAATCCATTTTGATAAGCTTCCTGTGCCTGTATCGGGTGGCCAAGTTCATTGTATGCCTGCGCCAAGTAGTAGTGTGCTGAAGGTGTCGGAATGATGGCCAGACTTTGTTCCAGATAATTTTTGGCTTTGCCCCAGAGTTGGGCTTTTAGAGAAAGCTTACCGAGTGTTGTAAGCAACACTGCGTTGTGTGGCTTTTGCTTGAGCCAAGTTTCTGCATAAGCCAATGTTTTATCCGGCTGTGGTGTATCGATATCACCGAACAGTTGAATCAGCTCATCTTGCCATTGGTGTTTAACCGAATCTTTAACCAGTACTTCAAGTTCCTGATCCTGTTGCAATTGAGCCAGCGCTTTACCATAGGTAAGCTCTAGCTCGGGCGATTTACGAACATGAGCAGGTATGCCATTCCAGAATGCAGAGAGCTTATCAAAGTTGGCGGTTTCCGCATGCTTCTGCAGCTGATGTTGCCAGGCGGTGATTTCGATGCTGCTTAATTGTTCTGTATCAAAAACGCGGTTCTTACGCAGCTTCGGTAATATGTCGATGACATGTTGCCAATCGTTTAAACGCGCATATAACTGATACAACAGTTTGAGCACGTAAGGATGATGCGGTGATAAGTCACGCAGATGTGATAGTGTCGCAAGCGCCTGTTCATATTGCTTGTGCTGCATTTGTAGCTGAGCCTGAGTCAGACCAATGGCTACCTGTGCATCCGGTTGGGTTTTTGCAGCAATATGCAGGTAGTGATCACGACCTTTGTCATCGCCCTGTTCTTGAGCGGCGCGGGCAGCCGCCAGATAATTAATCAGTTTGGTATTGCGAATCTGAGCACCTTTGGCCAGAAGTTTCTCAGCGGTTTTCCAATGACCTTCGGCCAGTGCAATCATGCCATCAATCGTGTTCTGGCGAGCTTTGCGCAGGTTGCGATCGCCGAACCAGTTAAGCGTCAGGTTGCTGGTACGCAATAAGTAACGAACCAAAATCCAGACTAGCCATAACAGGACGATAGCAAGAATTAACATACCAAGCGCAACATTGTTCTTAAACTCAATGGCAGTTTTGTCGAGCAGGATGTAAGTTGAACCAGGGATTTTGCTGATCAGAGGCCCAATAATCAGACCGCCGAGCAGACCGAATAGTAGATACCATTTCAACTTCATTGGGCGACCTCCTCAGAGGTTGCTGGCTCTTCCTTTACAGCTTCCTGTTGCGATTGTTGCACTGGAGCTGTCTGCGACTGGCGTCCAGTAACACGCTCGATAACAGGCAATGACTCCAGTTGCTGTGGCAAATTCAGCGCCACATTCATCTGAACCAGTTCGTCCAGTTGCTGCATAAAAGCAGTGGTGGTTGCCGGTTCACTTTTGAAATACTGGCTTACCCAGTCTTCTACTACACTTAGCGCATTGTGATACATGGCGTCATTATGCTGAATGGCGGCCAGTTGAGCGGTTTGCAGATTCAACAGGATATTCTGACGGAGCAGAGCATCGTGCTGTGGCGAGATAAAGGGTTTCATCGACTCATCATAATGATGCACCGTGTAATACTGACTCAATGCAGAACTGAAAGAGTCTTTGAAGCGTTGCCAGCCAGAAATGTCTTCTTCGCTGGTTGTTTCTGCTTCATTTGATTCCTGATTCGTTTGGCTGTCAGGCAGTTGCACGGTAGCTAATTCGAGATCGGCGACCAATGACTTGAGACTTTGTAACTTGATAGTCACGCCCTCAATGTCGAGCGCACCACTGGCACGCACTGCATTGATGTCATTGCTGATAGCCTGACGAAGATTTTGCAGGCTGGAATCATTCATGGCCAACACCTGACGATCGGCGGCCTGTAATAAGCCGACGATGGTTTTGGCATTATCAGTGTAATGCAATTTGTAGGAAGCCTGACGAATAAGGTACTCGGCTTCGGAAAGCATCCACTGATTTTGTTGCTCGTCAGTAGAAGTAATCTTTTGCTGGGTTTCTTTTAATTCTTTTTGCAGTTGCTCGAGCTGTAACGAGAGCTGATGATTAACTTGTGATAGTTCGTTAGCCTGCTGCTTGCTGTCGCTTTCCAGGCTGTCGATAACATTTTGTTGTTGTTGCACTTGTTGATTGAGTCGATCGAGAGTGCTCGCCTTGTCTTGTGCTGTTTGATAATTGTTCCAGAGCGTCCATCCATAGTATGAACCAGCACCGATGATTGCCAGAATAATAACGATGATGACCCACTTAAAAGGAGAGGAGTTTTTAGGGCTAGTGGTATTGCTTGGTGGCGTCTTTTTGCCTGGGCCAGAACCGGTTACTTTTTTGGCTGGCTCTTTTTGCTCTGACTTGGTCTTACTATCAGCTTTAGAATCTGTACTGGAGGTCGCTTGATTGTCATCCTGGCTGGCAGGAGACGACTCTTGCTTAACCATATCTTTTGCGTCCTTATCCTTTTTGCTCATAGTGTCTCTCTCTTTATTTATTCATTATCAGTTACTTATTCATATCAGAAATAAAACATTGCTGAACGAACTTGGCAAGTTGCTGCTTTACCGTGACTTTGATCAGGCTTTTTGCCATTCCTGACAGGCACGAATGATTTCAACATTGGATGCGTCTTTTGCAGTATAACAATTTGTATAACCCTTTTGTCGAGCCAAATCGCTAATTCGTGCACTTCCCCCGATAATAGCAACCTGTTCGGGTTTTATCCCCGCAGTTGAGAGCATCTTATCGGTGAGTTCAAGGAGTTGGCCACTGGTGACGACCCAGCCAATAGGTTTGTCTGCGCTTGACTGTTGCACAGCTGGAGGCAGAGCTGCGGTAAGTTCAATACGGTGATAGACCGGTAGAACGCCAAGCTGATAAGGACCACTCAGTTCCTGCTCTAGCAGGCCGCGTCCTTTATCACCACGAATCAGAAGGATCGGATAATCCGCAGGTAATGAGAATTGATTAATGAGTGCCAGAATGCCTTCGCTGTCCGGTGTTTTCGGAACCAGCGCTGACAGGCCATAAGGTTGTAATGCTTTCTGGGTAGCTTTACCCACGGCAATAAGAGTATGGCCAAGAAACTGATCAAGCTGCTCTTTGCTGAGGTCTTTTAATGAAAAATCCACCGCCTGTTTACTGACGAAAATCCACAGCTTATGCTGTTTCAATAAGGCAAATTTCTGCTCGGGCTTGTAGTCGGTATTTGCGGTAAAACGGATCAGCGGGCAATGAATGGCTCGATAACCATGCTCATTAAGTTCCTGACACAGCTTTTCGCCCATGGGTGATGGGCGAGTGACGATAATGGTTGGCGAATTAGCCATGGCAATCGGAGGCTCGTTAATGGTCTGCGCTGGCAGCCAGTTCCTGAATAAGTTCTCTTGCGCCTAAATCCAGTAATTCCTGCGAGACCTTCTGGCCAATCGCTAATGCATCTTTGGCCGAGCCTTCTGCACTGGCTTCGATAATTTGCTGGTCGACACCACCGACTAAAGCGCGCAACGACAAGGTGTCATTATCAATTGTCGCAAAGGCGGCAACCGGTACCTGACAACTGGCCTGCAGGGTTTTAGTGATGGTGCGTTCGGCGAGAACACGAAGACTGGTGGTTTCATCCTGCAAAGGCTGCAAAATGGCATCCAGTTCAGGATCATTAGTGCGCGCTTCAATACCGACGGCGCCCTGGCCCGGTGCTGGAAGCATCAGTTCTGGCTCAAATTGACTGCGAATGCGTTCTTCAAGACCTAAACGTTTAAGGCCTGCCGAGGCAAGCACAATGGCATCATAATTGCCGTCATCCAGCTTGGATAAACGGGTACCGACATTGCCCCGTAAATCGGTAATTTTAAGATCGGGGCGGGCTTTTAATAGCTGAATTTTGCGGCGTAGGCTGGAAGTGCCGACATTGGCACCACACGGCAACTCATCCAGATTATGGTACTTGTTGGAGACGAAGGCATCGGTTGGATCTTCGCGCTCACAGATCACCTTCAGTTCAAGCCCTTCCGGGAACTGGTAGGGCACATCCTTCATTGAATGCACGGCGATATCGGCACGTCCTTCAAGCATGGCCTGTTCCAGTTCTTTAACAAACAATCCTTTGCCGCCGATTTTAGTCAGGGGCGTGCCAAGAATCTTGTCGCCCTGAGTGGTCATCGGAACCAGCTCAACGGTCAGATCAGGATGCAGTTGCTGGAGGCGGGATTGAACATATTCGGCTTGCCACATGGCTAATGGGCTTTGGCGGGTGGCAATTCGAAGGGTTGAGATACTCATAATTGGATAGTTAACTCTTAACAGTTAGTTGCTTATCAAGCATGTTGCGCGGATCTTAGCATAAACTTATTTACTTAAGCAGAATTTGCGGTCAAAAATTGACGTACATCAGGCTGATGGCGTCGACTGATTTCCGGCCGCGTTTGGCTATCTTTAATTAACGCCAGACACGCATTATCTTCCTGCTCAATACCAATCAGGTGTTGCCGATTGACCAGCGTTGAACGATGGATTCGGATAAAGTCATTGCTAAAGCGTTGCTCCAGATCTTTAAGGCTATCGCTCGACAGCAGTACTTCATTGGCTAAATGGACTTCGGTATATTTCTGATCGGAGTGCAGAAAGAGGATATCTTCAATCGCTATTCGACGCACGGTTTCACGTTCACGAATACTCAGAAATGCACTCTTGGCAGTAGCTGTCTGTCGCTTCAGTTTTTGTAGGGCTTTGGACAAACGCTCCTGACGAATCGGTTTCAGCAGATAATCCTGTGCATCAACATCAAATGCCTGCAATGCGTATTCATCATAGGCGGTGGTAAAGATGATATGCGGTTGATGTGGTTGTTCATTGAGTTGTTTGGCCACCTGCATGCCATTCATGACTGGCATCGATATATCAAGAAAGATCAGGTCCGGCTGTTGCCGCTCGATCAATTCGAGGGCGGTTTGACCATTATCTGCTTCACCAACAATGTCCAGCTGTGGATGCTCACCAAGCAGGCGACGTAAACGCTGGCGAGCGGGTTGTTCATCATCAACAATCAGTACCGAAATCATAATCTATCAACTTAAACGTTTGGGAATCGTCAGTGTGCAATAAAAACGGCCATTAGCCTGATGATAATTAACCGATGCCTTATTGCCAAACAGTACATCCAGTCTTTGCTGAATATTGCTCAAAGCCAGCGAGTTGCCCTTGTGTTGCTTGGCGCTTTCTTCAGGCAGAGGATTAATCACTTCCAGCTGAATATGTTTCTGGTAGCTGACACCTTTGATGATGATCGAGCCGCCCTGAGGACAGGCCTGAACACCGTGGTACACCGCGTTCTCAATAATCGGTTGCAGCAATAAAGGCGGTACTAATATGTTTGGGTCAATAGTATCAGTTTGCCATTCGTAACGTAGTTTGTCGCCAAGCCTCTGTTGCTCAAGATTGAGGTACTGAGAGCAAAGATTTTTTTCTTCACTGAATGGGATCAGCACGTCTGAGCGCTGCATACTGGCGCGGAAAATATCCGCCATATCGAGAATCATGTGTTCGGTTTTTACCGGATCGATAATCGCCAGATTGGCTAGCGTATTCAGGCTATTGAACAGAAAGTGTGGCCGAATGCGTGATTGTAATGCTTGAATACGAGCTTCAGCTTCAGAGCGAATACGACGCAGGCTTTCTTCGCGCAGATAAAAGTAGCGAAAGAAAACGCCACTAACAATTAAGGCGATAAAGAGATTGCGAAGCAGAAACCATAGCGAAGGTTCTTCGCTTAAATAGAAACTGATCAGCAGGCTATAGCTGAGAGTAACCAGCAAAATGATACCGATAGCCAAAGCTGAGAAACGTTGCAGACTGACATTGGGCAGCTTTAATAGAATGTAGCGCCGCAACAGACATAAGATGCCGAGACTGGTCAGCGAAGTCCAAAGAATAAACAGTGAGTAAAGGCTGAGGTGAATCCAGAATTGCTGTTGCCAATTGGCTGTGGCAAAACTGAGCAGCAAAGCCAGAATAACACTGGCAATCACAATCAGATAAAGGGTAGCCGCCTGACAGAAGTCGGGGAGCTGGTTCAATGAGCTGTTGGTCTGTTTTGCAGCATTCATGAAGCTTATAGTCGCGCAAAAGTGCAAGGAAATCCACAAGTTAGTTGAAAAACAGAGAAGTAGAAAAAGTTGAGCAGAATTGAACCTGCATCCAGTAATAGGATGCAGGAAAAGCAAAAGTTATTTCAAAACGGATTGAATATAGCTACCTAAAGCCTGGATTTCCTCTAAACACACCGCATGTGGCATTGGGTAGTCACTCCATTGGACTTTAAAGCCATTGTCTTCAAGCACTTTGGCGCTGTATTGGCCGCGTTGCATCGGGACGACGGGATCTTGCTGGCCGTGGGCCATGAAAATTGGGGTGTCGAGATTAGCGTCTGATTTTTCACCAGCAAGTTTGTCTGGAATAGTCAGGTAGGTGGATAGTGCAACTATGCCAGCCAGTTTTTGCTTGAGGCGTGTGGCTAGATGCAAAGTTACGGCACCGCCTTGTGAGAAGCCTGCAAGAATGATTCTGTCTGCTGGAATGCCTTGCTCGATTTCATGTTTTATCAGTTGCTCAACCTGTTCGGCAGACTGGCGAACGCCTGCTTCGTCTTCGCGCTGAGACAGATCGGCATTTCGAATGTCATACCAGGCTCGCATTTGGTAGCCACCATTGATGGTGACGGGTATCACGGGTGCGTGCGGGAAGATAAATTTAACGCCCAACTCAGCAGGAAGTTTTAACTCGGGAACAATCGGTTCGAAATCATGGCCGTCGGCCCCAAGTCCGTGTAGCCAGATGACAGTGGCTTTGTGCTCAGTAGTGGGCTCAACAATAACGCAAGGAAGTAATTCAGACATAAAAAGAAACTTATAGTTATAAAATAATGGTTATAGAGTGATAGTCACTGACTCGCCAGATTGCTGAGTCATAACGCGTGAGAGTAATTGAGAGAGCGGTTCCTGATCTTTATCAGTAAGCCATTGCTCATCAACCCAGTCTAAATGATAGCCGCCATCTTTGGCTGCTAGCCACAATTGTTTAACCGGCGTCTGACGATTGATGATGACCTTGGTGCCATTTTCCAGCGTAATGGTCAAAATTCCGCCGCTGGTTTCATAGTCAATATCAAGATCCAGCTCGTCCAGTGCTTCTTCGATGGCAATCAGAGTGTCATCAACCTGTTGATTGAATTCAGATTCAGTCATAGCAATTCCTAATAATCTTAATGATTAATGCTGGCACATTGTGCCAGATTGGTAGCCCAGGGTTAAGTTAAAATAGTCTATCAGGCCTGTTTTTATGGGCGATGCGAACTTGCAGGAAACGGCAAGCTGTAGGAAGATAGGGCTAATTCTCAAATTGATGAAAAAACTCGACACACGATGTGTAAAAATCGAATTGGACAGTTATTAGCACTGTCATTGCTGGGTCTGATAATTACAGGCTGCGGCCAAAAAGGTGACTTGTTCTTAGCGGAACCTGAAACTACTGAAAGTGAGGTTCAAACTAAAGAAGCACCAGATGAGCAGGATCCGAAAGATGGACCTATCATGGAAACTGAGCAAGAGGTTGAACAGGAATCTGTTGAGCCAACAGGTGATCAGCCATGATTATGCCATTTAGCAAAATGCAGGGACTGGGCAATGACTTTGTGGTGGTGGATGCTATATCGCAGCCGGTCTATCTGAATCAGGGGCAGATTGCTAATTTGGCCCATAGAAATTTTGGTATTGGCTTTGACCAGTTGTTGATTGTCGAAGCACCACAGCATCCGGAGTCGGATTTCCACTTCCGTATATTTAATGCGGATGGTAGCGAAGCTGGTCATTGCGGTAACGGTGCCCGTGCGGTTGCAAAATATGTGCGACAAAAGGGTCTAACCTGGAAAAAACAGCTAAGATTGTCGACTAATACCGCGACCATGCAGGCGACTCTGGAAGATAATGGATTAATAACCATTGATATGGGCAAGCCGCGATTGGAACCAGCACAGATCCCATTGCGATTTGCTGAGAAACAGGTTCTATATTCAATAGACGCTGGTGGAATTAGTTATAAGGTGGGTGCGGTTTCAATGGGCAACCCACACTGTGTGCTTAAAGTGGATAATGTTGAGAAGGCTCCTGTACAAACTGTCGGCCCATTGCTAAGCCAGCATAGCTACTTCCCGGCGCAGGCCAATGTAGGTTTTATGGAAGTCGTCGATCGCCAGAATATAAAGCTACGTGTTTTTGAACGCGGCGTTGGCGAAACCCTGGCGTGCGGTACAGGTGCCTGTGCAGCGGTGGTCGTTAGCCGTTTGCAAGGACTGACCGACGAAAAGGTCAAAGTTACACTACCAGGCGGTAGTCTTTGGATTACATGGCAGGGTGAAGGCTCAACAGTTCTGATGAGTGGCCCGGCAAAAGTTGTTTTTGAAGGTCAGGTAGAAGTTTAGTTCTAAAGATTTAACAATAAAAAAATAGCGCGAGCTGCGCACCAGTTGGGAATGGCTTTATTTATTTATCAAGGGAATACCTTTTTCGGGGAAGTACAATGACAGAAGGCAATTCAGCAGAAGACCGATTGAAAAAAGAACAGGAAGTTGCCGCTTATTTGGAGCAGCATCCAGAGTTCTTTGAGAATCATCAAGAAATTTTAGAGAAGCTGAGATTACAGCATAAAGTGTATGGCTCAGTTTCTTTGGTTGAACGACAGATTTTGGGTCTAAGAGGTAAGGCAGAAAAACTGCAAACGCAACTTAATACATTGATTGATAATGCTCACAGCAATGGTGAGTTACTCAATAAATGTGCAGAGCTGTTTGTGGCCATGATCTCGGCTCACTCTACTCAGGAAATGGTTGATCGTCTGCTTGAGCATCTGCGCGATAATTTCGAACTGGATAATGTTCAATTATGGTTATGTGATGACAGCGGTACGTTACACCATGTGAATTACAGCGACATCGAAATTATACGTCAACTGACTGATCAGCATTTCATTCAGAACGATCCCGTTTGCGGCCGTGTAACAGAAAGTATTTCACAACTGTTCGGTGGTGATCATGAGCTGGAATCCTATTCGATGATTCCGCTTGGCGAAAATGCCAGCATTGGTGTTATTGCTCTGGGCAGTAAAGATGTGGATTTGTTTACCGCTGATATGGGCACCTTATTTTTACGCTTGATCGGTGATGTGACAGAAGCGTGCCTGGCAAAACAGGAGAGTTAATTTAACTGCTGACCATGGAATCTGATATTCAACGCTATCTGAACAGACTGTTGCATGAAAAACGATATTCAGAACATACGGTCAATAATTACCGACGTCAGCTTGAAAAATTATTAGCCTTCTGTCAAAACGCCGGATACAACAACTGGCAACAGATTACCACTCAAGACATACGGATGCTCATTGCCAAACAACATCGACAAGGAGCATCCCCTGCAACATGTGCATTGCTCTTATCAGCATCAAGACGCTTTTTGGAATTCTTACTCAGCGAAAAGAAAATTAAGCTTAATTCCGCAGTTGGGGTGCGTGGACCTAAAAAAGCGAAACGTCTTCCTAAGAATATTGATGTCGATAGTTTAAATCATTTTCTCGATCAAATGCCCGAAGATGAGTCTTTACAAATTCGCGATAAGGCGATGATGGAGCTTTTGTATTCATCTGGCATACGACTCGCAGAACTCAGCGGAATGGATGTGAATGACTTAAGTTTCTCAGACCAAATACTTAGGGTTTTGGGAAAGGGAAATAAAATTCGTGAAGTTCCCTTTGGAAATAGTGCAAAAAAAATATTGACGATATGGATTAAAGAGCGAAACCAGCTGGTAAAGAGTGCAGATGAAAAAGCGCTATTTGTCAGCCAACAAGGCAATCGATTAACCAATCGAGCAATACAGCAAAGACTTTCTCATTGGGGAAAGCAACTTGGTTTGAATGATCGTTTACATCCCCATAAATTACGACACTCCTGCGCAACCCATGTACTCGAATCATCAAGTGACCTTCGAGCAGTTCAGGAATTACTGGGTCACGCCAGCATTTCCACCACGCAAATATATACTCATCTGGACTTTCAACATCTCGCGAAAACCTATGATGCCGCCCATCCTCGAGCAAGAAAAAAGAAAGATTAAACAATGACCGAAAAGATAAAAGAGATCGATTGGCAACAAGTCAAAGTCATCAGCTTTGATCTAGATGATACGCTATGGGACAACCGTGGTGTCATAGAAAAATGTGAACAGGACTTACTGGAGTTCCTCGCAAAAGAGCATCCGCCAATTGGTGAGAAGTATGACGTTGCTGCCATGCAGGCAATCTCAAAGAAATTGATTCAGGAAGACCGTCCTGAACTGGATAACATGACTGTGCTCCGCAAAGAAATGATTCACCAAATGCTTGAACAAACAGGTGGTGGTGCCGCACTCATTAATCCAGCCTTCGCAGTGTTTTACGGTTGTCGAAGCCAAATCGAAATTCCACAAATCACCCATGATCTATTAAAAAAATTAAAGACAAAATATAGCTTATTTGCTACCAGCAACGGCAATTCCAATTTATATGCGCTTGGCTTAATGGACTACTTCGAGCACCACTTCATCGCAGGGATTCATGGACGCGCCAAACCCTCACCAGAAATGCTACATAAAATATGTGAAATTAAAAATATAGAGCCGCAACAACTTCTCCATATAGGCGACAGTTACGAAACCGACATCAAAAGTAGCATAGCCGCCGACTGCCAGCATTTAGAAATTCATGTAAATGATATTGGGAAGTTGTATGAGTGGGTGGTGAGTTGATTTATTTTTTTTGTCATACCGCGGTTTCGTGGCAACTTCCTGCAGTCGCTAGCCGCGTTAAAAATCGACTGAAGTGATTTAGAACAGTGCAGCTGATTTTTGGTGAAATACAAAGAAGTATTTAATAGGATTATGTGATGAATAAAATTATTTTGCTATTGCTAGCACTAAGCTTACAAGCTTGTGAACCAACCATAGATCAAAATTCTTCGTTAGAAAAAGTAATTAAAGTTATTAATCAGAATTTTAGGGATAACGTTGAGGAATTTGAGTTCATTAAGAAATATTACTATGACAATAATCATAAATTTATAGGTGAAGAACACTGCATTTATTACTTTGATGGAGAGGATGTAAGAGAAGATGAGTACTTTAAATCGCTATCTCTACAAGAGCAGAAAGAAATCTTGAACTTTGAAGAGCTTTGTACAGCTTTATACAATGCTAAAGCTAGTCCCTTAGGTGGAGGTGATCCTAATGGTTTCATTCTCTTGACCTTTGATACTGTAAAGCAAAATAGGTCTCACTCATTCTCTTATGAGTATTACAAGTCACCCGTATCAGAATCTTATTTGTGCGAGGAAGATTACTTAGAAAATTTAGGTGAGAGTGGCATGTGTTACTTTGAACTCGATAAGGGCTGGACTTTGGTGCATCGATACATTGTTATTCCACCCAGAACACCAATAGATAAAAAATAGTCTTAGTAGGGTGCGTCGTGACGCACCCTACAAATGATAAATTTCAGATTTGCACCAATATTCCCCTTAGATTGAGCTGAGTTACGTACAAAATATAGTAATCAAAATCGTGGATGATTTTGATAAGAATTTTCAGCACAAGGATGTGATGTAAATTCTGGTACGTTAAGTATTTTGGCAGTAGCGAAGGAAGTTGAACGAAGTGAAGCCTCAATCTCGGGGTGGTCTTCTTTTGGTTACTTTTCTTGACCACGCAAGAAAAGTAACTCGCCGAGGGGCGAAACCATTAATTAAGGAATGTAATTAATAAGAGCATGGATTCCCGCCTTCGCGGGAATGACATGAATTAGATTAAGGAATTGTTGGTGAGTATTGAGAGGGAGAAATGAGTGGAGTAATCACTCCAACAATCCTTCCATATTCTCAGCCATGCCTTCTATCAATCGGATTTTTGCTTCGTGGCTGGCCCAGGCGATATGGGGTGTGATGTAGGTGTTGGGTACATCATCTTGCAACAATGGATTGTCAGGACTGGGTGGCTCGACGGATAAAACGTCGAGGCCGGCTCCGCCGATTTTTCCGTTTTTGAGTGCATCGGCCAGGTGTTGCTCATTGATGATGGGGCCGCGTGCGGTGTTGATAATAAAACTGCCGGTTTTCATGAGGTCAATAAAGTCTTTGTTGACCAGCTCTTTCGTTTCTTTAGTCAATGGACAGTGAATCGATACAAAATTGGCTTGTGGTAGTGCTGTGTGTAATGGCACCTGATTATCGCGCATAGGCCGACCTGGAATATTGGCGATGAGAACGCGCATACCGAATGCTTTGGCTAACGCTTCAACTTGTTGCGCAATGTTGCCATAGCCAACCAAGACTAATGTCTTGTCTGCGACTTCCATGGTCGGGAAGTCGGTTAAGGTAAACATGCGGCTTTCCTGCCACGCACCTTGGCGAGTCAGATTAAAGTGATCACTGGCGCGGGTGGCGAAATTTAAAATAAACTGCATGGTTAACTGCGCGACGGCAAAGGTTGAGTAGTCGGCGACATTAAAGCATTGAATACCTTTTTCTTTGGCTGCTTCCAGATCGATATTGTTCATGCCGGTAGCGGCTAATTGAATGGCTTTGAGGTTGGGCAACTGCTCGATTAACTCTCGATCAATGACTACCTTGTTGGTGATAATGACATCGGCATCCTGACAACGCTCAAGACGTTGCTCGGGGCTGGTTAGTCCATACAGTTTGCAGTCGTCAAAACAGCTGGTCAGCGGCGTTAAATCTACTTTGGCTTTTTGCTTTTCGTTGTCTTGCCATTGACCCAGAGTATCGGCATCAAGAAACACTGCGCGCATAAATAAGGTTCCTGTTTAAATAATCTTGTCTGTAAATTGTTTAAGAATCTATCGTATTGAGAAAGCCAGCTTTCCCAACTTGCCAAAGTCGGCGTCGTATTGACCTCGCTCGGCAGGAATCATGGGGCCTAAAGAGCCTGTGATCAAGAGGTTGCCTTCGCTGACCGGGTAGCCGGTTCTTAGGCTGCGATTGATCAGCCACGCAAGCGCCCGCCATTGATCGCCCATGGCATCGGTCGCTTGACCTTCAATAACCAGTTGGCCGTTGCGTGTCAGCCTAGTTGTTATTTGATTGATATCCAGCGATTCAACACTGATGGGTTTACCCACCAGCACTTTGTTGGAAGCCACATTATTCACTATCAATCCATGTCCTGAAATGCTGGAGGGATCTTCAAAGCGCAGGTCAGGTAATTCAATTACTGGCACCACGCTTTTGATCATCGCCGGTAACTGCTCGGCGGTGACCAGTTGGGTAATATTCTGATTAAGGATGAAGCCAATTTCAGTTTCCAGCATGAGATTGGTGTGATTGCTCAGTAGATAGGCATGGCGATCAAAAGCGAGGCCTTCCTGAAATAGGGCACCAGCAACCGGCTCACTGACATTAAACTTCTTTTGTCCGGCTTCACTGGTTAAGCCAGCCTTGTAACCGATAATAGGAAAGGCAACTCCTTGAACTAATTGATATTGCAGCTGATAGGCTGATTCCAGATCGTCAGCGGATGGATTCTTTTCCGGTGCATTCGTAGAGACGCATGCGACAACTAATGACGAGAAAACGAGGCTAATACCGAGCAATGCTTTTTTCATAGTGGCTTTTTCCCTACAATAGGCCGATTATTTTCAATAGAAGCAAGCATACCCTAATGGATGCCAGTAGCATAATACAACCCCTGAATGACGCCCAGAAAGAAGCGGTCACCGCGCCCAATAAAGCATTGTTGGTGCTGGCCGGTGCCGGTTCGGGTAAAACTCGCGTCTTGGTTCACCGTATCGCCTGGCTGGTACAGGTGGAACGCGTTTCTGCTCATTCCATACTGGCTGTAACCTTTACCAATAAAGCGGCCAAGGAAATGCTGGGCCGGGTTGAGGATATGCTGGCGATGCCTGCTCGTGGCATGTGGATCGGCACTTTCCACAGCATCGCTCATCGCCTGTTGCGGGCCCATTATCGCGACGCAGGGCTGCCCGAAGGTTTTCAGATCCTTGATGCCCAGGATCAGTTAAGAGTCATCAAGCGGGTCATGAAAGAACTCAACCTGGATGACAACGAGTGGCCACCCAAGCAGGCGCAATGGTTTATTAATGCCAAAAAAGACGATGGCCTGCGTCCCGGTGATATTCATCATCACGGTGACTTCTTTGTCAGCACCATGGTCAAAGTCTATTACGCCTACGAAGAAGCCTGTAAAAGAGGCGGCCTGGTCGATTTCAATGAGCTGTTGCTGCGTGCCTATGAACTGTGGGCTAATAATCCTCATTTACTGAAGCATTATCAGGATCGTTTCCAGCATATCCTGGTGGACGAGTTTCAGGATACCAATGCGATACAGTACGCCTGGATTCGCCTGTTATGCAACGATAACAACCGGATTACCATTGTCGGTGATGACGACCAGTCGATTTATGGCTGGCGTGGTGCGCGTATTGAAAACATTCAGCAGTTCGAGAAAGACTTTCCGGATTGTAAGGTGTCTCGCCTTGAGCAGAACTATCGCTCAACCTCGACCATCCTGAAAGCTGCTAACGCGGTGATTGCCAATAATCAGGATCGTATGGGTAAAAGCCTGTGGACTGAGGGCAATCAGGGCGAACCGATTATTCTATATTCTGCCTTTAATGAGCAGGAAGAAGCGCGTTTTATCGCAGCCCGTATTGAAGATTGGGTGCAGCAGGGCAACAGTTATGACGATATCGCCATTCTGTATCGCAGCAATGCTCAATCGCGGATTCTGGAGGATGCCATGCTCCAGAAAGGCATACCGTACAGAATCTATGGCGGCTTACGCTTCTTCGAACGCGCTGAGATTAAGGATACGCTGGCTTATATGCGCCTCATGGCCAATCGAGACGATGACACTTCCTTTGAACGAGTGGTCAATCAGCCAGCGCGAGGCTTGGGCGAAAAGTCAGTTGATATGATCCGTATGCAGGCCCGTCAGGATGAAACCTCACTGTGGCAGGCGGCCAGTAAAATGGTGGTGGAGCAATTGTTACCACCACGTGCCAAGAATGCTTTGGGTGGTTTCCTGCATCTAATCAATGAATTGGAAACCAGCACCGCAGAACTGGATTTGTGGGAACAGACCGATATTGTGATTGAGCATTCGGGTTTGCTGGACATGTACAGCAAGGAAAAAGGCGAGAAGGGTCAGGCGCGCAAAGAGAACTTGCAGGAGCTGGTCAATGCTACTCGTGAGTTCGACCCAGACGAAGCGATTCCTGATGAAACACCAGACATGACGCCATTACAGGCCTTTATCGCCCATGCCACTTTAGAAGCAGGTGAAACTCAGGCCGACGAATATCAGGAGTCGGTACAGATGATGACTTTGCATTCGGCGAAAGGTCTTGAGTTTCCACTGGTTTTTATTGCCGGTGTGGAAGAAAAGCTATTCCCACACCAGATGTCGCTGGATGAACCCGGTGGTCTGGAAGAGGAGCGACGTCTGGCTTATGTCGGTATTACACGCGCCATGAAGCAGCTGTATCTGACTTTCGCAGAAAAACGTCGCATTTTTGGCCGCGAAACCTATCCGCAACAATCGCGTTTTATCCGCGAAATCCCTGACGAACTGCTAACCGAAGTGCGACTGAATACTCGAGTGCAGCGCCCTGTGTTTAACCGCTCACCTAAATCACCCATTCAGCGCAAAGGTCCCGAAGGATTTTATCTTGGTCAACTGGTCAAGCATCCGAAATTTGGCAAAGGCATTATCATCAATTATGAAGGGGAAGGACCGCAGGCCTCCGTTCAGATCAATTTTGAAAAGGAAGGACTGAAAAAATTAATGCTGGCTTATGCCAAGTTGGAGCCGGTAACTTAAGTCCCTGATTATTATAAAGTTAATAAGAAAGCATTGGGATCATGGTAATGCAGCTATTACCGTAACTAATACAAAACTGCCCTTGTAATCAATTTTTCTAACTGGTATAACCAGACCCAGCCCTAATCTCTTAAGACGGAACTCGTGAGTTAGTCTTCGGAGTTAGGGCTTTTTTATTAACTAAAAAATATAGCTAAGGGGTAACTAAATGTATTTTAAATTAAAGATGGCTTGTGCCGCAACACTATTAGCAATGGGCGTTACTGCTCATGGTGCTAATGAGTTAGGTAATCAGGCAACCAAAGCGCCAACCACTGCAAAAGGTAAAGAGCGCGTTATCATTAAATTTAAACCAGGACATGGAAGCACTGTTAAATCCGCTGCGGCAAGAGCTGGCGGCGAACTTAAAGTAGACTTGAAGCAGCATGATGCTTTTGCCATTGAGGTTCCCACTCAGGCATTGAAAGGTTTGCGTAATAATCCAAATGTTGAGTACATTGAGCCAGATCTGACTCGTAAATTGCTTTCAACCAATCTTGATACCACTGAAGTTGAGCCCTGGGGCCTTGCCCGAGTTGAGGCTGATCTGGTTTCTGATGCTAATGCCGGTAATCGTACTGTTTGTATCATCGACTCAGGTTATGACATTAACCATTCTGATTTAAGTTCGAACAGCGTTTCTGGAACTAATGATTCTGGAACAGGTAACTGGTACCAGCCAGGTGGCTCTCATGGTACACACGTTGCCGGCACCATCGCTGCAGTAGCCAATGGCTCTGGAGTTGAAGGGGTTCTTCCAAATGCGAATGTTAACTTGCACATTATCAAGGTCTTCAATGAATCCGGTTGGGGTTATTCGTCAGATTTGGTTAGTGCAGTCGATGACTGTGTTGCTGCTGGCTCTAATATCATTAGCATGAGTTTAGGCGGTAGCGGCTCTTCAACAACTGAGGGCAACGCTTTCTCAAGTTATTATAACAATGGTGTCTTGAGTATTGCCGCAGCAGGTAACGGTGGCGACACTTCATATTCATATCCTGCATCCTATGATGATGTGGTATCGATAGCGGCAGTGGATTCAGGTAATCAGCATGCTAATTTCTCACAACGCAATGACCAGGTGGAACTAGCAGGTCCTGGCGAAGCTATCCTTTCAAGTGTTGCGATTGGCGACGGTTACTTAGGCCAGCTTGAAGTAGGTGGTGTCGACTATTTTGATAATGGTGTAGTGCCGCAAAACTTCTACAACAGCAGCCTGCAGTTCGATAATGGGGCAAACGTTGGTACTGCTTCAGGCACTTTAGGCGTCTGTTCAACATCTGGCACCAGCTACAGCTGTCCTAGTATGGTTGGCAAAGTATGTTTAGTAGAGCGTGGTGAGAACCAGGCTGATAACACCAGCTCAACAGAAAACAACTACCCAGAATATCGTGCGGTTAATGCCTGTATGGATGCCGGTGCATCTGGCGTAGTGGTCTACAGTAATGCTGCCCGTCCTGGTCTACAGCATCCATTCTTGATTGATTTCGACAGTAAGATTGGCACTACACCAGTTGTTTCGGTTGACCGAGCTACTGGTTTGGAGCTTGCTAATCGTGCCGGTCAAAGCGTAACCATGTCTAAAGACGGTGGTCAGGACTGGGAATATTACAATGGTACATCAATGGCAACACCACACGTCAGTGCGGTAGCGGCATTGGCCTGGAGCTTCCATCCGAGCTGTACCGCAGCAGAAATTCGCAGTGCGTTACAAGCAACAGCCGTGGATCTGGATGTATCAGGTGTTGATAACAAAACGGGTTATGGCCTGGTAAAAGCTCAGGCTGCAGTAAACTATTTGAATGCTAGTAACTGTGGCGGCGGTACTGAGCCACCACCGAGTGGTAATGAGCTGAGCAAGGGTGTTGCGCTGACTGGCTTAAGCGGTGCCCAGGGTTCAGAAACCTTCTATACCTTTGAAGTACCTGCAGGGGCTACGGATCTGACTTTTGATATCAGTGGCGGTTCGGGCGATGCTGATCTGTACGTAAGGTATGGCGCGGATCCAACCACATCAAGCTATGACTGTCGTCCGTATAAAGGCGGTAACACCGAAAACTGTAGTTTCGCGGCGCCACAGGCCGGTACATGGCATGTGATGATCCGTGGCTATCAGGCCTATTCGGGTATGAGCCTGGTTGCGGACTATGTTGATGGTGGTTCTACTCCAATCAATGACACCCTGAGCGAGTCTAACTTGTCAGGTGCTCAGGGTAGCAAGCAATACTTCACATTGGATGTACCAGCAGGCCGTTCGGTTGTTGATATTGTGATGTCAGGAGGATCAGGCGACGCTGACTTATACGTTAAGTTTGGTTCGGAGCCTACTACTTCAAGCTACGATTGTCGTCCTTATAAGTATGGTAACAATGAGTCGTGTTCACTTACTGCTCAGGAAGGTACTTATTACATAATGCTAAGTGGCTACAGTAGCTATTCAGGTGTTAGCCTGGACGGAAGTTCAAACTAGTCTCTCTAGTAAAAAAGAAAAGGTCGCTTAGGCGGCCTTTTTTTATGGCGATATACAGCACGGACAAAGCGCAAAGCCTGCAATAAGGGCTTTAAGCATTAATTTTTAATTTGGCTTAGAAAAACTAATCCTATAGAAATGATTAATTAAATAGGCCTTGTTAATTAATGCCGATATTTTTTACACTTTTGTTGATACTAAACGATACATTTCTGATAGATTTGCTTACATTGATGATAAATTTAGCTAATTAATGGGATTAGTTAAATTATCCCTTGACGACTTTTTAACCGCTTTGCTTTAATCAGGCCCACTTCATTTGCAGTTACTTAACTTTTGAGATCGAAAGATTAAGCAAATGATTCAGTAATCATTATTTAGATAGATTAATTAATGATTGAAAGAATTATCCAGAGAAGGGGTAGGTTTAATGTCTTTTAAAGTAAAGATGGCTTGCGCGGCCACATTATTAGCGCTAGGTTCAGCGGCACACGCTGAGCGTGTTATCGTTTCATACGATAGCAATGGTCAAGGCCTTAAAAAAGGTCACCAGGTAAAAGTAGAAGGAAAAGGCTGGTTCGCTGTTGAGCTGGACGAGAATGGCAAAAGTGCCATCCGCGGTAAGAAAGGCTTCAAATCAATGGAAGCTGACTACAAGCGTTTCCCAATGGCTATCTATAATGATGACGCAGGTGATCCTGCAAGCCAACAATTGACGCCATATGCAATTTATCAGTCACAGGCTGATCAGCTAACATTGCAACCTGGACAAAAAGTGTGTGTTATCGATTCAGGTATCGCAGGCGGCCAGGGCGAAACTGGCGGCAAGAACTTTGACTTTGACTGGTCAGTTATTACCGGTGACAGCGATTCAGGTACGGGCGACTGGTTCACTGACGGTGGCCCACACGGTACTCACGTAGCAGGTACAGTTGGCGCAGCTGATAATGGTTTTGGTGTTGTAGGTATGGCGCCTGGCGTTCCAATGCACATCATCAAGGTATTCAACGCTTCTGGTTGGGGCTACTCTTCTGACCTAGCATACGCTGCAGAAAAATGTACTCAGGC
>NZ_KB893650.1:0-242306 GCF_000374105.1 Kangiella aquimarina DSM 16071 | reverse complement strand
AGATCGTGCAGCTATCGTTGGTGCAGCTAATGCTAGCATCAATTCAGGTGCCAGTGATTATGGTTACATGAGCGGTACATCAATGGCGACTCCTGGAGCAGCCGGTGTTGCAGCTCTAGTATGGTCAAACTTCCCAAGCTGTACTGGTACTGAAATCCGTGAAGCCTTGAAGGCAACTGCGGAAGACCAGGGTACAGCAGGTCGTGACGACTACTTCGGTTACGGTATTGTTAAAGCGAAAAATGCATATGACTACTTGCTAGCTAATGGTTGTGCAGGTGGTGATACAGGCGGTGATGATAATGCGCCAACAGCAGGCTTTACGTTTAACTGTACTGAACTTAGCTGTACGTTCACTGATACTAGTTCTGATGATAACGGTGTAACAGGTTATAGCTGGAACTTCGGTGATGGTAATTCAAGCACAGCAGCTAACCCAAGCCACACTTTTGCAGCTGATGGTACATATACTGTTTCATTGACAGTAACCGATACGGCAGGTCAAACGGACACGACTTCACAGTCAGTAACTGTACAGACAGCTGATCAGGGTTCATTAAGCCTGAGCGCAAATGGCTATAAAATAAAAGGCCGTCATAATGTTGACCTGACCTGGAACGGTGCAGCATCGGCAAGCGTTGATATCTACCGCAATGGTCAGTTATTAACTACTACAACCAATGACGGAGCCTATACTGATTCGACCAATAATCGTGGCGGAGCAGTGTATAGCTACCAGGTTTGTGAAGCTGGTACTTCAACTTGTTCTTCTGAAGTAACTGTTGTCTTCTAATTAACTTTTGTAAAGAAACGATTAAGCGGACTTCGGTCCGCTTTTTTTTGCGCATTTGCCTTGCAGGCTAATGCATATCTGCATTAACAGTACAAAAAACACCCGGTTTCTTGATACAAACTGATACATAAGTGTAAATAAGTGTTACATTTCGCATAAAAATACCTAATTTGTACAATTAGTAAAATTATTGCTTGACGACTTTTTGATCACTTTGCTTTAATCGTTATCGCCTCATTTGCTATGGATGGATATTTGAGATTTGCATCTATAGCAAATGGGGCTTTTTTGTGTCCAAAAGAATTCCGAAACAAGATCTTCGAACTATTCTGAAAGATAACAAAAGAATTAACGTTTTATTCAAGACATAATTTAACCAACGAGGGGTAGGTTTAATGTCATTTAAAGTAAAGATGGCTTGCGCGGCCACATTATTAGCGCTAGGTTCAGCAGCACACGCTGAGCGCGTTATCGTTTCATACGATAGCAATGGTCAAGGCCTTAAGAAAGGTCACGATGTAAAAGTAGAAGGTAATGGCTGGTTCGCCGTTGAGCTTGATGAGAATGGCAAAAGTGCTATTCGTGGCCAGAAAGGCTTCAAGTCAATGGAAAAAGATTTCCAACGTTTCCCAATGGCTATCTATAACGATGATGCTGGCGACCCAAGTGCACAACAGCTAACTCCATATGCTGTTTATCAATCACAAGCTGATCAACTAGTGCTTCAGTCTGGCCAGAAAGTATGTGTCATCGACTCAGGTATCGCAGGCGGTCAGGGTGAAACTGGCGGTAAAAATAATGATTTTAACTGGTCAGTAATCACTGGTGACAGCGATTCTGGTACCGGTGACTGGTTCACTGACGGTGGCCCACACGGTACTCACGTAGCAGGTACAGTTGGCGCAGCTGACAATGGTATCGGTGTTGTAGGTATGGCACCTGGCGTTCCAATGCACATCATCAAGGTATTCAACGCTTCTGGTTGGGGCTACTCTTCTGACCTAGCATACGCTGCAGAAAAATGTACTCAGGCTGGTGCTAACATCATCACCATGTCACTAGGTGGTGGCGGTGCAAACTCAGTAGAAGAGAATGCATTCAACACTTTCACTAACAATGGTGGTCTGGTTCTAGCTGCAGCTGGTAACGACGGTAACAACGTTCGTTCATACCCAGCTGGTTATAAATCAGTGATGATGGTTGGTGCTAACGATGCTAACAACAACATCGCAAGCTTCTCTCAGTTCCCATCAAACACTAAAACTTCAGGTCGTGGTAAACAAGCTACTACTGAAACTCATGACGGTTATGGCGTTGAGGTAACTGCTGGTGGTGTTGATACACTTTCAACTTACCCAGCTGGCGGTGCTGTAATTGCTAGCCTTACTGTTGATGGCGTTGGTGTTCCAACCGCAGCAACAGATAACACAGGTTCAGTATCTGGCGCGACTTACTTCATGGGCACTGCTGAAGCGACTGATTCAGGCGCAAACGGCAAAATCTGTGTGATTGACCGTGGTAACATTTCTTTCGCTGACAAGATCAACAACTGTGGCAACTCAGGCGGTATCGGTGCGGTTGTAATCAACAACGTAGCGGGCGAAGGCGTTATTTACATGGATATTACTGGTGTAACTACTAATATCCCAGCAGTTGGTACGGCTTTTGAAGATCGTGCAGCTATCGTTGGTGCAGCTAATGCTAGCATCAATTCAGGTGCCAGTGATTATGGTTACATGAGCGGTACATCAATGGCGACTCCTGCAGTAGCCGGTGTTGCAGCACTAGTATGGTCAAATCACCCAACCTGTACTGGTACTGAAATCCGTGAAGCCTTGAAAGCAACTGCGGAAGACCAGGGTACAGCAGGTCGTGACGACTACTTCGGTTACGGTATTGTTAAAGCTAAAGCAGCTAGTGATTACATCACTGCAAATGGCTGTCAAGGCGGCGGTACTGAACCACCACCACCATCAGGCGGTGATCTAGAAGCTTCAGGTAGTCGTTCTAAAGGTGGTAGCCAGTTGGATCTAGTATGGAGCGGTTTCGCAAGCTCTAACGTAGACATCAACATTACAGCTGGTGGTTCTACTGTTCTAGACGACACACAAGTTAACGATGGTGCAGTTTCATACTCAGGCGCAAGCAAGAGTACAACTTACACTGTGACAATTTGTGAGTCTGGCACAACAACTTGTGCAGCTTCATTCCAACTATAATAATATTTGGTAAGTTTGAGCCCCGCTTCGGCGGGGCTTTTTTATGCGTATGTGAAAAGTGATTAATGCAAATATGCATTAGAAAAACTAATTGGTATGACCTCATTAAAAAGTATCAATATTTGTTTGAATGTATCTAAATATACTGTTATAAGTATTTATCTCTCATTAGAAAATATAATGATCGATGAGGGGTTGTTTTATTAATCTAATATACACACTAAGGGGTAGGTATATGAAAAAAACGCTTATAGCGAGCGCTGTTGGTATGGCATTTATTGCCACTACATCTACGGCAACTCAACCAACCAATCCGTCAAATGATGAATTGAATGTTCAAAATCGTTGTATCGTAACGTTCCAGGATACAATTGACCCATCACAAGTTAAAGGCCTTGCTAAAGGCTTAGCACAACGAGCTAGTGCATCTGTTCGTCATGTCTATCAGCACTCAATTAAAGGCTTTACCATTAATGCACCTTGTACTGCTGCTGAGAAAGCATTTGGCAATGACATGAATATCAAAAGCATGTCGCCAGATGGCGTTGTGACAGTGAACTACGCCGGTGGTCCTCCTGGTGGCGGTGGTAACAGTGGTGAGCAAGCATCATATGGTACTGCACGTGTTGGTGGTCCTGTTGATGGAACCGGTTATACCGCATGGATCATTGATACTGGTATCGATTTGGATCATCCTGATTTGAATGTAGATGCTAGTCGCGGATTTACTGCTATATCACGTGGTGGTATGGAAGATGAAAACGGTCATGGTAGCCATGTTGCAGGAACAATCGGAGCTATAGACAACGAAATTGGTGCGTTAGGTGTTGCTCCAAATACAACCGTAGTTCCAGTTCGAGTGTTAGATAGACGCGGATCGGGTTCATACTCGGGTGTAATTGCTGGTGTAGATCATGTTGCAGCAAATGCCTCAGCAGGTGACTGTGCAAACATGAGTCTAGGTGGTCCGGTTAGCCAGGAACTTGATAATGCTGTAATGGCGGCAGCGCAAAACTCTGGTGCATTCTTTGTCCTGGCAGCAGGTAATGATGGCGATAATGCCAGCAACCATTCACCAGCCCGCGCTAATGGCAATCGCGTATACACAATCTCAGCGATTGACGTAAATGACAATATGCCTTCGTGGTCAAACTACGGTAATCCGCCAGTAGATTATGCTGCACCGGGTGTCAGTATTTTTTCATTGTGGAAAGATGGTGGTACTAACACGATCTCTGGTACTTCCATGGCTTCACCGCATGCCTGCGCAGTGATTATGCTGAAAAATGGTAATCCATCAACTGATGGCACAGCCGGTAATGATCCAGACGGCAATCCAGATCCAATCATCCATCTATAGATAAGTTTGGATACTTTGGGGTAGAAACAGGCGCTCAATATGAGCGCCTTTTTTTATATTAAAAGAGATAATTTGGCTGAAAGTAAGACTCTACGTTTTGCTAACTAATGCTACAAAAGTCTACAAATAAAGGTGTTTTTGTAAAGCAAGTCGACACTTTTGCTATTATTTTTAATTATTGGTTTGTCCAGTTCACAAGAATAAAAATAATGATTGCGCGTACAAATTTTGATTGCTATAAAAATGCAATCTGCTTATTCGAACACAAAATGAGCAGTACGCAAAAACATACAAATAGAGCAAATCACAAATCCTAAGGGGTAGGTATATGAAAAAATCTCTAGTCGCAAGCGCCGTTGGATTAGCGGTACTTTCAACTTCTGCAATGGCAGTTGAACCAACTTTCTCGTCAAATGATGAATTGAATGTTCAAAACCGTTGTATCATCAGTTTCCATGACAATATCGATGCATCACAAGTAAAAGGTCTTGCCAAGGGCTTAGCGCAACGTGCTAACGCTTCTGTTCGTCATGTGTATCAGAACTCAATCAAAGGTTTCACGGTTAATGCTCCATGCCATGCGGCAGAGAAAGCATTTGGTGGTGATATGAATGTTAAAAGCATGAACCCTGACGGCATTGTCAGCGTTAGCTTTAAAGGCAAGCCAGGCGGCGGCGGTGGTGGCGGTGGTAGCCAAACCACTCCATGGAGTGTGACTCGCGTTGGTGGCCCAGTTAGTGGTGCTGGTTATACAGCATGGGTAATTGATACCGGTATCGATCTTGAGCACACTGATTTAAACGTTGATGCAAGTCGTGGCTTCACTGCTTTTACTAAAGGCAGAGATGCATCTGTAGACGATGGTAATGGTCACGGCACACACGTTGCAGGTACTATTGCTGCGATAAATAACTCTCAGGATGTAGTGGGTGTTGCAGCTGGTGCTACAGTTGTGCCAATTAAAGTATTGGATTCACGCGGATCGGGTTCTTACTCTGGTGTGATTGCAGGTATTGACTATGTAGCCGCTAATGCAAATTCTGGCGACTGTGTAAACATGAGTTTAGGTGGCCCTGCTAGTTCTGACGTTGATAACGCGGTAGAAGCAGCTGCTCAAAGCTCAGGTGCATACTTTGTGGTTGCAGCGGGTAATGATGGTAGTCATGCCAGCAATTACTCACCAGCACGCGCCAGTGGTAACCGTGTTTATACCATTTCAGCAACTGACTCAAATGACAACATGCCTTATTGGTCAAACTATGGTAACCCACCAGTAGACTATGCAGCACCGGGTGTTAGCATCCTTTCTCTAAGAAATGGTGGCGGTACTACGACTATGTCAGGTACTTCAATGGCATCACCAGCAGCATGTGCTGTAATCATGTTGAAAAACGGTAACCCATCAACTGATGGCACAGCCGGCAATGATCCAGACGGCAATCCAGATCCGATTATTCATCTGTAAGGATTGTTGTTTAGAATTAATAATAACTAATGGATAGTTGATTAAGCGCTCCTCGGAGCGCTTTTTTTATACCAAATGTAAAATTACAGCTAACTGAGAAAATAGGTAATGAACTGTGAACCATCAGCAGATTAATTTTTGAACAGTTGCTATATAAGTAAGGGTTTAGTGGAAACTAAACCAATCTTGGATTGGAATAAGTTTTACATGGGTAAACAAAGGAGAAGGAAATGAAAATAATTACTAAACTGAGTGTTGTAGCGCTGATAGGTTCAGTAGCGTTAGCAGCAAAAGCAGACCACCAATGGGCAGATTATCACTGGGCCACGCTCGGAAATGGGTTAAATTTACCGGTCATTGATAGTGTATCGCCGGATTGGCAGGCATCCTATAACCAGTCACTGAGCGAATGGGAACAGGGAACGCCAATTACACACAGTGAAGTAGCGCAGGATGACTCCAGTAGAACTCGCAAACAATGTAGAGCAGCTGACGGCAAGATGCGTGTTTGTAACGCAAATTATGGGTATAACGGCTGGGCTGGACTCGCGTCAATTAATTTGGACTCCAATGGCCACATTGTTAAAGGTACTGCAAAGATGAATGATAGTTATCTAGCATCATCATCTGTGGATTACCGTAATCACGTTATGTGCCAGGAAATCGGTCATGTCTATGGTTTAGGACACACTTCAGAGGATGGATCTAGCCAACAAACCTGTATGGATTATTCGAATGATCCAAACAGTCAATGGCCAAACTCTCATGATAGACAGTTGCTAACCCAGATGTACAGCCATGACGACGGATATGAAACTGCTGATAGTTCGGGTGGAGAAGAACCATGTCGTGGAGGTCCGAAAAAATGTGGTAGTAATGCTGCCGATGTTGGAATGGGTATTAAAGTCTGGCAAAAAGGACGTGCTCAAATCAGAGTTGCAAAAGGACCAGATGGTACCTGGTGGATTCACCATATTACGTTAGCTGAAGGCTACGATGATATTGTTCATGACCACTAATGACTATATAAAAAAGGCGCTCCTTGGAGCGCTTTTTTTATGGACGGTAGTAAAGATTATTGCTGTGGCTTTTGCTGATTTTGGGGTGCAGTGCCATACATATCCTGAGCACGTTGATAGAGCACCCAGCTGGTGAAAATATATTTATCATCAGAGATGGGTTTCTGTCCGCGGTGGGTATGAGTAAATCCAGCAGGGAAGATGACCAGTGAGCCTTGTTCCGGTTTGCTTTTGATCTGCTGATAGAAGAATTCTGTTTCTCCGCCTTCTTCTACATCATTAAGATAAAACATCCAGACCAGGCTACGGTGCAGGCTGTCCTGATGCGGATCGGTTGGGTGCGGATAATGCTCAGAATGCCAGTGGAAATAGCCGCCCTGACCTTTGTCATATTTCTGCATGTTAACCGGGCCTAATCGGTAAACAGCTTTGATAAACTCGCCCAAAGAAGCATCATCCATCTTTTCAACATCTACATAACTCAAGTTTTCCATTTCGCCTTCTTTGTTCTGATATTGAAGTGAAATAGCTCCTGCCAAAAGGAAAGGATATTGACGAACATAGTGAATTAAACCGCGTAACACAACATTTTGCAGGTGAAGCATTTCTTCCTGCCATTCATCTGGAAAACTGGTACAGGTGATATCAATACTATTCTTTTTAATTTTATCGACACCAGCACCGGTCTGCCCCTGATGCTTATGTTCACTCTTCTCGAATTTTTCAATACAACGTTGGCAGAATTCTGGATCCAACGCCTGCTTATAGATATTTATAAAACTGGACATACCACTAACCCCATTTATTTATTGATTCTGGTCTTTTATTAATCAAAGTTGCCATAGCCTATTATACTGGGTACATTGTTGCCAGTCCTTTTATGTAATCATGTCGACACAAAAACAAAACGGTATAAATGATGAAAAGAAGAAAGTTTATTGGAGCTTTAGGTGCTGGAGCAGCAGTGGCAGGATTGGCTGCCTGCGGGGGCGCACCGACGGAATGCAAAGACGGTCAGGTAGCTGTTAAGAAAGGTGAAAAAATTAAATGGACCATGGTCACCACATGGCCGAAGAATTTTGCAGGGCTTGGAGAGGGTGCAGAATACCTTGCCAAATTAATTGGTCAGCTCAGTGGCGGCCGGATGGAAGTTAAAGTTTATGGTGCTGGTGAATTAGTTCCTGCACTCCAGGTATTTGAAGCAGTAGCAACTGGCGCTGCCCAGATGGGCCATGGGGCCGCCTATTATTGGTCGGGTAAACTCTCGATGTCACCATTTTTTGCCGCGGTTCCTTTCGGTTTAAATGCGCAGGAAATGAATGGCTGGTTATTGCATGGCGGCGGCATTGAATTATGGCGTGAGTTATACGCACCTTTCAACTTGATCCCAGAGCCTGCAGGCAATACTGGCGTACAGATGGCCGGTTGGTTCAATAAAGAAATCAACTCAATGGACGATATTAAAGGCCTCAAGATGCGTATCCCGGGGCTTGGCGGAGAGGTCTGGAAGCGAGCAGGTGGTATTCCAGTATTGATGCCTGGAAGCGAAGTATTCACTTCATTGGAAACGGGAGCCATCGACGCAGCAGAGTGGGTCGGTCCCTATAACGATTTAGCTTTTGGTTTATTCAAGGCAGCTAAATACTACTATTACCCGGGCTGGCAGGAACCAGGTTCAACCCTTGAAGCACTGATTAATAAAGAAGCTTTTGAAGCGTTACCGCAGGACTTGCAGGATGTGGTGCGCCACGCCTGCCGCGTCACTAATGCAGATATGCTAGCGCATTTCACTTCAGAGAATAACAAGGCGCTACAAACTCTGGTCAACAAACATGGCGTACAATTGAAAGAGCTACCAAAGGATGTTCTGAATGAGTTGCAAACAATATCGGAAGCAATGATAGAAGAACAGGCCAAGACCGAGCTCGATCAACGAATCCTTAAATCCTTTAAAGAATTCCGCGATCAGGCCAAGAGTTGGCATGAAGTTTCAGAAGTCAGTTATTATCGAGGCAGGCAATAACACAAAAATTAAGGCGCCAGTTGGCGCCTTATTTTTTTTGGATAGCGGGTAGCTCCGAAACGGAAATATTTTCTAAAAGCAGTTGTGAGAATATGGTTGAGGAGCGTTTCGCATCTCCACTGGTAAAGTATCGAACATACTCTTGATCTTTGAAGTTAAGCAAATCATGTTCTGCAAGAACGCGGGTCAATTGTAGCGAAACTGCATCGGCGGTATGGATAATTTGCAGTTCCTGATTGCCGGCAACCTGTTGCGATGAAATCTTACGCATCAATGGAGCAAGGAAGGGGTAGTGGGTACAACCCAGAACCAGCACGTCTATATGCTCATCAATCATGGGCTGCAGGTATTTCTCAACCAGCTGAAAAGCTTCAACACTATTCAAATTGCCACTTTCAACCTGCTCGACAAATCCCTCGCAACTGGACTCGAAGACTTTTTTATCCCGAGCGTATTCGACCAGTAGCTTCTGGTAGCGATCACTTTTCAGGGTATTCTCGGTAGCAAAAACACCAATCTTGCCAG
Organism: Kangiella aquimarina DSM 16071; assembly: GCF_000374105.1. Classification (GTDB taxonomy): domain Bacteria; phylum Pseudomonadota; class Gammaproteobacteria; order Enterobacterales; family Kangiellaceae; genus Kangiella; species Kangiella aquimarina. Next base: position 232,902 of record NZ_KB893650.1, on the reverse strand, counting down.
TTCGCGTAGCCAGTGCAGCAGGTTTGATGGCGGGCTCCATGGCAATGATAGGAATATCAAACTCATTGCGGAGCCATTCTGCCATAACGGCGGTGGCAGTATTGCAGGCAATGACCATCGCTTTAGCACCTTGCTCGGCAAAAAAACGGGCAATGTGCATACATCTCTTATGCAGTATTTCTTTTGGCAGGCGACCATAGGGCGCATAGGCAGAATCAGCCACATAGAGCAGATTTTCATTGGGCAGGTGTTCGCGGATGGCTTGTAAAATGGTTAGGCCACCCACGCCTGAATCAAAAACACCGATTGGTGCGTTACTCATTGTGATATGCCTCAGTTAACCGCCGACATAGGCCGGTAGCCAGGTGGCAAGTGAAGGCCATGCAGCAATCATAATCAGCACCACGATCTGAATGACGATAAACGGTATGACGCCACGGTAGATTTGGGATGTGCGAATGGTGCGCGGAGCAACGCCACGTAGATAGAACAGGGCAAAACCAAACGGCGGTGTCAGGAACGATGTTTGCAGATTGATGGCAATTAATATTCCCAGCCAAATGGGGTCAGCACCCATCATTAATAAAACCGGGCCTACGATAGGCACGACCACAAAGGTGATCTCAATGAAATCTAGAATAAAGCCAAGCAGGAACATCACCAGCATGATGATTAAGAGCGCAGTAAATAGACCGCCAGGCAAGTCGGCAAAGAACTGATGAATCAGATCGTCGCCACCGTACATACGGAACACTAATGAGAAGATTGATGCACCGATCAGAATCAGGAATACCATACTGGTGGTTTTAACGGTTGAGCGCATGACATCTTTGAGGCGTGCGAATGTCAGCTGGCGCCTCAGCATGGCCAGCACGATTGCACCCAATGCACCAATGGCGGCAGCTTCAGTTGGCGTGGCGAAACCATAAAGGATAGAACCCAGCACCGCGACAATCAGGATGAGTGGCAATGACAGGTTAATGAGAGCCTTGAAGATCACGCTACGCATATCGACCGAGTCATCGAACTCAATGGCCGGGGCTGCATTGGGCTTGCGCCAGGCAACAAATGCTACATACATCATGTAACCGACGACTAAAATCATGCCCGGAATAATCGCGCCCATGAACAGGTCACCAATCGAAGCCACTTGCTCGGTTTGCAGGCCCATGCTTTTGGCTTGCGTCATGGCGTTAGCCAATACGTCACCCAGCAGAACCAGAACAATAGAGGGTGGAATAATCTGACCCAAAGTTCCTGAAGCGCAAATGACACCGGTTGCCAGCTCAGGCTGGTAACCGCGTTTAATCATCGCAGGCAAGGACAGTAAACCCATGGTCACAACCGTCGCCCCGACAATGCCAGTACTGGCTGCCAACAACATGCCAACGATGGTTACCGCAAAGCCCATGCCGCCGCGCAATTTACCGAACAGTGTTGCCATCGAATCCAGCAGATCCTCGGCGATCTTAGTCCGCTCCAACATCAAGCCCATAAAGATAAACAGTGGTACTGCGATAAGTGTGCTTCGCTCCATGATTTTATAGAGTCGACCGGGCAGGAAATTAAGCTGAATCGGATCCAGCATGCCGGTGCTGGCACCAATTGCAACAAAGATAAGCGAAACCCCTGCCAAAGATAGCGCCACAGGGTAACCCCAAAGCAGTACCAGACAAACAGATAGAAACAGCAGTAACGGCATTAAGGTGAAAATTGAATCAGCCATGCTTCATCTCCTTATCACCAGATACCTGAGGAGCCGATTCGGTATCTTCTTCTGCACCATGTGGAAGCGCTTTCCAACCTAACAGGTAAGCCAGGTTATGCAGGAATTGGGCCGTACCCTGAATAATTAGAGTAATCGGCAGAGCCAACAATAAAGTCTTGAGCATATAAAGGTAGGGTAGACCGCCGGGCTGACTGGAGCCCTCTTTGATCTTCCAGTTGAAAATAACGTAGTCAAGACTATAGATAATCAGGAACACACACACTGGCAACAACAGAATCAGAAAGCCAGCCATATCAACCAGTGCCTTGGTACGGTGTGAAAAGCGGTGATAAAACACATCGACGCGAACATGGTCATGGTGTTTTAAGGTATAGGCAGCGCCGAGCATAAAGACGATAGCGTGCATATAGGTGACGGATTCTTGTAGAGGAATTGCACTAAAACCGAAAACGTTGCGCAGCAGCAACACAGCAACCACGACCAGCACCATAAACAGGGTCAACCAGCTGATCAGTTTGCCTGTCCATTCAGTAAAACTTTCGAGGATATGTATTAGCGCAAGAATAGGGCGTTTGACCATAATCCTGACTCTTAAATTTATGTTTATTAAGCACTAAATGAAAATTTAGGCACGGCTTATCCACAGGTTTGAATAAATATTAACAAACCTGCATGTTCATAAGGTTCTTTTAATTGGCTTTGTAAGCGCCTGAAAATACTGAGAAAATCGACGAGAGATAGATTCCCCAAAACCTATATAGGTGATTTATTATGTGTTTCTCAGTTTCCCCAAAAAGTTTTCACCAAAGTTATCCACAGAAATGTTCATGCTGTGGATAAAAAATAAGCAAAAACTCGAGCTGTTAAAGATACTCCAAAATTGACCAAAGATCCAATAGCTCAGAATGTAAAAACTTACAAATTATTCCCGCCATTAACACTTAATAAATATCTCTGTTGTAATGTGTGGAATAAAATGGCTTTGCCAGCGTTAGACCCATAGACCTTGACCAAAACATAGTGTCGGTCAGGAGAGAAATACGCAATAGAAGCGTAGGGCAATATCAGGAAATCTGGTCATTGAAATAATAAATGAATGGATAAACAAAAGGGTAATCTTATGAAATCAGCAATACACAGCGCTCTATTGAGCCTGGCAGTAATAGCTACGCCATTGGCGATAGCTGATGTGGATAATAAACCAGCGGAAAAGCTGAGCGAACAACGCTCACAACAACTCAACCAATACTTTGCAACTCTGGCAGATAATGGTCGTTTTATCGGCACAGCAGCGATCTATCATGATGAGCAGCCGCTCTATCAGATAACCATCCAGCCGGATAATAAAGCTGACAAAGGCTGGGCGCTAAGTACCAATCAGGACTTAAAATACAAAATTGGTTCAATCAGCAAGACCTACGCCTCCGCTATCATTTTCCAGTTGATTGAAGAAGGCAAATTGACGCTCGACACCAAGCTTTCAAAGTTCTACCCCAAAGTTAAGAACGCAGACAAAATCACCATCAAGCATCTACTCAATCACCAATCAGGAATATTCAACTACACCAACGAACCTGGTTTCAGTGACTATGTCTTTAAACCTAAAGATAAAGAGTTCCTGATTGGCAAAATCGAAAGTTTTGACTCGGTATTCGAGCCGGGTTCAAAAGCAGAGTACAGCAATAGTGGTTACTTACTATTGGGCTTCATCGCAGAAGATATTGAGAACAAGCCTTATGCTGAGATTGTCAAAGAGCGAATCAGTCAGCCCTATAAGTTAAATGACACCTACTACGGTAGTGACATCAAAGAACGCAACGGCGAAGTTCACTCCTACGAATACAAAGGACGTTGGGGCAAAATGGCGCAGTGGGATATGTCGATCCCAGGTGCTGCCGGAGCACTGGTCTCCAACGCAGACGACCTCAACCAGTTCATTAATTTATTATTCGACGGCAAAATCATCAGCCAGGAAAGCCTCAAAACCATGACCACCATGGACATGAAATACGGACTAGGTATTTTCGAAACCAGCTATGGCGAAGACGACAATAAACTTGAAGGCTATTGGCACAATGGTGGCATCGAAGGCTTCAGAACTCATCTGGCCTACTATCCGGAAAAAGATCTCAGCATAGTTCTGCTATCTAATGGCCTGCGTTATGACATGCGCGAAATCTATGAAGCCATGCTCGACGCCTACTCAGGCAAAACCATCGAAGAACCGACCTTCCCCGAACCGTTGAAGCTTAACGAAGAACAGCTAAAACCACTGGTTGGCAACTACAGCAGCGAAACCTTCCCGCTCGATATAAATGTCAGCATCAAAGACGGCCAGCTTTATGCTCAGGCAACCGGACAGGGGGGATTCCCATTAACCGCCTATCCGGACGATAAGTTTGAGTACATAGAATCAGGCATCGAAATGCGTTTTGACCGCGACACTGAACAATTCGTATTGATACAAGGCGGCCAGGGCTATGCCTTCACCAAACAAGGCGCCACTAAAAAGAAAGGCTTTGACGTTCCGCAGAAAGTCCTGGAGCAATATACCGGAGTCTATGGCGCCGATGACTTCCCGCTTGATCTGGAAATCAAAATCAAAGATGGCAGCCTCTATGGACAAGCCACCGGCCAATCCGAATTTCCGCTAACCGCCGAAAGTGAAACCCGCTTCCGCTTTAAGCTAGCTGGCATCGTCATCAACTTCGAAGCTGATAAAAACCAACTGACCATCACCCAGCACGGTAAAGACACAGTGCTCAGTAAAAAGTAAGGCAATAAAAGAAGGGTGAGCCAAGCTCGCCCTTCATAATTAATTCACCTGGTGGCATAGAAAGGGAACAAAGTTAAGGGGCTGCATACAGGTAGTTTGGCATCACTTGTTCGGAAAACAATAGGAATATAGTGTGGTACGATATCCTTTTTCAGGCCGAGAACCGAGATGGCTTCAGATTTAGAATTTGTGGAGTTTGTTGTTGAGCAAATTGCTGATGAATGCGACATCACCTATAGGAAGATGTTTGGTGAGTATGCAGTGTATTCAAAGGGCAAGGTAGTTGCGCTAATTTGTGATAATCAGCTTTTCATCAAACCAACAGCGGTAGGCAAGGAATTCATTGGCGATTATGTCGAAGCCCCGGCTTACCCAGGAGCCAAACCTTCTCTATTAATCGAAGACCAAATAGAAGAATCAGAATGGCTGACACAACTGATTCGTGTCACCGAAAGAGAGCTTCCGACTCCCAAACCAAAGAAAAAGAAAACTGCAAAAAAGTCAGGTAAGTAAACCAAAATCAATAAAGACAACGGAACATAAACTTTTAAACCTGAATACCAAGCTCGATATCAATATTCATCAGTCCAAATAATCAAAACCTTAAAGCTGGACATGCCCGCGCTTGTAAAAAAAGACTAATGCTAATAAAGTCCTATGCACACCATTAATTGATAATAACAATATAAGGCTGTGAGGAAATAACCATGCCAAATGTAGAAATTCGCCGCCCATCAAACTTCTGTAATACATTTTTAGAGCACTACCTTGCCGGTGGGTTAGGGCGTATGCAAAAGCGTGATATTGATGTCCTAGTTATGCATCTCTTAATATCGGATGGAAGGTATCAGTTTCCCCGTGATACATTCAAAGCTGCCAGAGAACTTAGCCTTACAGAGACAAAGATTAGAAATCTATATCAAGAAGTACAACTCAGGTACCAGCAGTTACCTGAAGAGGAAGCTAAAGCCTTACTGGTTGAGTTAATCAATAAAAAAGCATACGAAATAAAAGGGGAGCGAATAGTATTTATAGTTCGTGATCCCATGCTAGGGCAATGGTTCCAAGAGTGGGTAGCGGAGGTTGATGGATTTACTGACTCATCCTTTAATCCAAACCTGGTGACCGTTCATAAGAAAGTCTTGGTGGACGTACTTGATAAAATCGCAGTCGAAGACATTCCTGACTTTGATGATGAACTAGACCAATTTAACCAAGCCGGAAGCAGAAAATCGAAGCTCCAGCTTTTTGTCGACGAATTCGTTAAATCAGCAGGAAATGAAGCCGGAAAATTAAGTGTAAAAGCACTAGCCAAAGTATTGGCAGCTCTTCTTGGTGTGTAGCTTAAAAAATAAATTTGGATCGAAGCAATGATTGACATCAATGAAGCACTAACTGTATATCTAGGCACGGATGAGAGTGGAGGGTATATGCCAATGGGTCAGGAGGAGCGGCTACGAAAACACTATGGTGAAAAGTGGAAACAAGCAATGGCCGCGATCGATTCATACCTCGAGTTCGATTTCAGTCCGGATTGGTCCAAACACGATCTGAATAGTGCGGCAATATCATTTTCTGTAGAAGTGTTAAAAGACCATCCTGAATTGAAAGAGTATGTGGCACGTGCTCTTGGTAATAGATTTACATATGATTTCAGATAATTGCTAACTTAGTAAACGTAGGGTGCGTCATGACGCACCGTGATCGTTAAGGCAGCTGATACTCAAACTCATAAAAGTGATTGCCATCTTCAATATAGATATTCATCTGTCCTGAAAGCCCTGCTAACTGACCAACTCCTGAGTCAGGAATAACTTCTAGGGTTAATTTCTCAGCACCTAGTTCCATAACCCCATAATGCTGTAAAACAAAACTACCCTGTTTGCCATCAAGCGAACCAACCACCTGCTCTATTGCCACATACCCGGCTGAGCCTTTGGTTGGAGTCATTACGCTAAGCATCTCGCCGTTACTTGTTGCTTCTAATGGCCCTGAGAATTCTTTTTCTATCGACATGCGACGAAAGGTCATGCCATCAGTTCCATTGATGGCTGATTCGATTGGATTTAGCGTGACAGAAAACTTACCTTCTATTTTCATTCTTATTCCTTACTCATAAATTTTTTCATCAGGTCAATTGGCAAAGGGAATACAATCGTGTTGCTATTCTCGCCGGCGATCTCGGTTAGCGTTTGCAGATAACGTAATTGTAGTGCTTCTTCTTTTTGCCCCAAGACCTGTGCAGCTTCAAATAGTTTTTGCGAAGCTTCCATTTCACCTTGTGCATGAATAACTTTTGCGCGACGACGACGTTCGGCTTCTGCCTGTTGGGCAATGGCGCGGATCATGCTTTCATCAAGGTCGACGTGTTTAATTTCTACGTTTGAAACTTTGATACCCCAGGCGTCGGTCTGACTGTCGAGAATTTCCTGAATGTCTTCATTGAGTTTTTCGCGTGATGCGAGCATTTCATCGAGTTCATGTTGGCCCAGTACAGATCGCAGTGTAGTTTGTGCAAGCTGACTGGTTGCATCAAAATAGTGCTCGACATTGATGATGGCTTTTTGTGGATCGACTACTCGGAAATAAACGACTGCGTTAACTTTTACCGAAACATTGTCGCGGGAGATGACATCTTGAGTAGGAACATCCATCACGATAATCCGCAAATCGACTCGTACAATTTGTTGCACGAATGGGATGAGGATGATCAGACCGGGTCCTTTGACTTTCCAGAAGCGACCAAGCATGAAGATGACACCACGTTCGTATTCACGAAGAATCTTGAACATGCTGGCAACGGTTAGAATTATCAGTGCCAGAATGATTGGGTAAAAAATATTCATAATAAATCCTTCTATTGAGCTTAAAGTTTTGGGTTGTCGTCCGTGACTGGAACGACGACTAAATCTAGATCATTAACCGCTACTACTTTCACGTGTTGACCAGCTTTCAACGGCTGATCGCTAGAAGCTTTCCATATTTCACCATGAATTTTAATCCAGCCTTTGTCCTCGAAGTCGTGTTCAACGATTCCAATCTCCGACAGCATTTCATCGGTGCCAGTGACTACGGGTCTATTTCTGGCGCGGATGGCAAGACTGAGCACGAAGCTAAGCAAGATTACACTGACTATGGTGACGAAGATGAGGATAGGCATGGCGATGGCCATACCGGTTTCTGGCTCATTGAAGAGCAGAAAAGAGCCAAGAATAAAGGCGATGATACCGCCGACTCCGAGTATGCCGAAACTGGGTGCAAAAGCTTCGACTACCAGCAAGGCTATACCTAACACCAGCAGGCCAGCGGCAACATAGTTTACCGGCATGATTTGCAGGGCATAGAAAGCAAGCAGCAGGCAGATGGCACCAATAACACCTGGAATAAAAGTACCCGGGTTATAGCCTTCGAAGATGAGGCCATAGATACCGATAATCAGCAGAATATAGGCGATGTTAGGATCGCTGATAATGCTCAGAAGCTGAGTTTTCCAGTCAATTTCAACAACCTCAATAGTCATGCCTTTGGTATTTATTTCGGCTTGCCCATTTGGCAGGCGTACTGATTTACCATCAATCATTGCTAACAGCTGCTGCGGGTTCTCAGCAATGAGGTCAATCACGCCAATTTCGAGTGCTTCACTGGACGATAGGCTCTCACCTTCACGCACAGCGTTGCGTACCCAGTCGATGTTGCGGCCATGATAATCGGCCAGGCTCCTAAGGTAGGCCTCGGCATCATTGATGACCTTCTTTTCCATCGCTGATTTGTTGGAGGTGCTTGACGGACTCGGAGATTTATTCGGTTTTTGTTCTGAAGTATCTGGGCCAACTTCGTTGTTTTCAGGCTGTTTTGATTGTTCAGGCTGATTACTTTCGTCGGGGGATGGCATACCACCGATTGATACAGGTGTTGCTGCACCAAGGTTGGTGGCTGGCGCCATTGCCGAAACATGGCTGGCATACAGAATATAGGTTCCAGCGCTGGCAGCGCGCGAGCCCGGCGGGTACACATAGGTAGCAACGGGAATAGGTGAGGATAATATGGCTCGGATAATGTCACGCATGGCCAGATCGAGTCCGCCAGGTGTGTTCATTTTAATGATGATAAGCTGGTAATCCTGCTCTGCAGCTTCTTCAATATTTTCTACGAGGAAATGGGCAGTTGCCGGATTGACCGAACCATCAAGCGTTAGCTGCATGGCGCGCTTAGTGGAATTTGTTTCAGCAGAATGAAGCTGCTGCGCAGAAAAGCACAGAAGAAGAAAAGACAGTGCAATGTATAAAGCCTGTTTCATACCAAATCCTTCTAGCTGATGCCTCCAAAACAGGAGGCAGGATTGATGGCTTCATGCCATAGAGAATAATGTAGCGCGAATGGCTTGGGATTACAAAAATAGTATAAGAAATGAACAGCAAGAAGTTGTGGAGATATCAGTGAAAGATAAAAACGAACATAAAAAATATGGCGGACACAAAAAAGCCCGACTATTTCTAGTCAGGCTTATTGAATAATGGTGGCCCGGGGCAGAATTGAACTGCCGACACAAGGATTTTCAATCCTAATTTTCGAGTTTTATCCAACACTCTAAAACCCTATTTATCCTTATATTTCAACAAAATAGTTGGATCTGCTCGTTTTTTGATCTATAGTGATTTCCATCAAATTCTACCTCTCCGGTAGCCCAGAGGTAGCCCAGGATTTAAAGCAAAAGAAATTAGGCATCTTTTGTTAGTTAATTTGAGGCGATTAATACAATGGAAACAACTTTCAGCTTTAGTAAATCTAAGCTGCTTAAAATACCCCTCCCTGAGACTGGAAGAGTCACTTATAAAGATAGTGAAATAAAGGGACTCCAATTAAGAGTTTCTTACACTGGAACCAAGTCATTTTTAATCTATAAAAAGTTAAATGGTAGACCTATTAGGGTTACGCTTGGCCAGTTCCCCTCAATGACCGTAGAACACGCCAGAAAGAACGCCCAGCTTGAAATAGCAAAGATGTTCAATGGAATAGATCCTAATCAAGCAAAGAAGGCAAAGAGGAACCGGGGAGTTACTCTTTCGCAGTGCCTAAATGACTACTTCATAGTGCATAGAAACCTAGCAGATAGTACCAAACAAGATTACTGCTCAGTTGTAAACAACAACATGGCAGAATGGTTGGGTAAGCCTTTGCTGGAGATAAAGCGTAATGATGTAGCCGCAAAATTCAGGACCATCAGTACAGAGAAACCAGCAACGGCAAATAAAGCAATGCGAGTGCTTAGAGCCTTATTCAATTTTGCTCATGGTGAGTATGAGGATGATATGGGGGATCCCCTAATCCTGGATAACCCCGTCACCAAGATCAGCCATAACAGGGAATGGAACAAAGTAGAGCGCAGACAAGGAGTATTAAGGCCTAATGATATAAAACCCTGGTGGGCGGCAATTGATCGTATGGTGGAGGCGGAACCGGCCCAGCATGAAACAGCAGCAACGCTGGCGGACTATCTCCGTTTTGTATTATGTACCGGCATGAGACGGATGGAAGCGGCTACTCTTAAATGGGAAAACATAGATATCCGAAATAGATGCATCACAGTGGTTAAAACAAAAAACAAGAAACCGCTAACCATTCCAATGACAACTTTCATTGAAGAACTTCTTAAGAGACGTAAATCGACCAGGGTTAATGAATATGTATTTGAAGGCAGGGGAGCCGCACATCTTAAAGACCCCAAAAAGGCGTTAGATAGAATTGGAGAAATATGCGGGATAAGAGTAACAGCACATGATCTAAGAAGAACATTTATCAGCGTAGCCGAAAGTCTGGATATTTCTCCTTACGCTGTTAAAAAGCTTGTTAATCATTCTATGGGTGGTGATGTAACAGCAGGTTACATTATTTGGGATGTTGAGAGATTAAGAGCTCCATTGGAGAAAATAAACGAATTCATTTTAAAACAAGCTGGAGTTGTAGAGTCAGCTCCAGTATTAAACTTAACTGACAAAAGGAAGCAAACAATATGAACAATGCAGAACTTAAAAAAGAGATAAGCTCTATAGCTGGAGATTTACTTGATTATCAGTCATTGGTTAATGCATTAAAAGAAACTGGCGACCAGGCAACAACGGAAGGAGGGGATATTACAACTTGTGATTGGGGTCCTCGAGCAAGTGCCTTGCATAGCGGTGCAAATGAATCTTTTTCACGGATCTATGAGAAACTAGAAGCTATTGAAGCAAAGCTAAATTAAAAGGTTTGACCGGTCTAGGGTAGCTCCCGAAAGCCTGCCGCCTTACAGGTTGGCCGGTTAATTACATAAAGGCGTATGAAAGAGGCATCATATGAGTAATAACGAACGAAAGTATAAAGAAGTATATGAATCCGAAAGTTATGCCGAATTAATCGAGAAAGTTAAACTTTCGGATATACAAGCAAGGGAAATTTTAATGATCTTGGAAGGAAGAAGTTCAGGAGAGCAGAGCAATAAAATATTAGAAATCATGGAGAGAGGACTTCTGGAAAAATCTTTGGTCAAGATCGGACCTAAGAAAAATTCAAAGTTAGAATTAACGCAGCCCTTAGGCCAGCTTGAATCATGTCTTGAAAAAGCAATAGAAGCTATAGACTCTTTACCAGGATTTGAAAGAAAAATGTTAGAACAAGAGTTTCTGATTATTAATGGTGAAATGCTCAATGGAGGTAGGAATGGAGAGTTTTATGATGATTCGGACGATTTAGAAAGAGTAGTTTTTAGAAATGCTGACAACTGGAGCAAAATAATAATTAAAATGTACAACACTGCAAAAATTAGAAGAAAAGAGATTAACGAAGGCTGGACCAAAGAAGACCATACTTATACTAATATCTGTAGAGAATTTACAAGAAGTTTCGATGTGATTTTCCCAAATGAGAAAGTTAGAGTTCCTTTCAGTAATGACAAGTCTAATCTTTATGGTGACCTAATGGAGTACTTCATTAGGAATATTCTTGATATACCATTCAGTCCCCAAAAATATATAAAGAAAGCCCTTAAGTACCTGTAACTTAGATCCTACAGTTTACCTCAAAAATGAGGGTTAAAAGACGTTATTCTAACGGCCTTTGTTAATACTTATATTGCACTCTTTAACTACTGCCAAGCGTGAAGAGGCTATATGAAACACTTAGACCCTATCGAGTTACTACACAAAGCAAAAAATACTCATGGTGCATTGTCACCATCTCAAGAGGCTGAATTCAGCAATCTATTAACTCTTTCTGAGCAATATCCAAATGCCTTAATAACAAGGACGGTTACAGCCTCTTTGTTGGGGCTTTCAATAAAATCTCTTGAGGCCTGGGCATCAAATGGCACTAAAGCCTTACCTTATCAAAAATGTTCTAGAAGTGTTCGTTACCGACTGGGTGATATTAAAGCCTATATGGATGCGAATACTAGAACTCAGACTGAATAGGAGGGTATATGGACTACAGAAATTTAACGAAGCCAATATCACCTAAAACAAAACTTCAAAAGCGGTTAATTTCTTTATTAATAAAGCAGGGGCCTAACGGAGTACTTGCCAGAGAGGGGATTGGTCATGGATTCGGCAGTATTACTAAGCTTGTTTCAAAACTGAAGAACGAGCACAGATTCAACATAAGCAGCCATAGAACTAGTTGTTTAGATTCTCAGGGAAATAAGACTTGGAGTGTTAGGTATATTTTACTGCCGGGTGTTTATAGGGGTAAAGCATGAGCTCGTATGATTTCATTGAGTTTATAGATCTAGTCAGCACTGAAACATTGTTTAACTTTCATAGTGGTGGGCGAGAATTTAGCAGAATGCCTAAGGAGTCAGTGGAACACTGGGTTAAGGCCTTAGGGTATCTATTGATGCCTCTAGAATATTTGATGTTCACAAAAGAGGATAATAATTATATTAATGATGGGGAACCGTTTTCGTTTGATTATGAACATCGAATAATTCCGGGGTTAGACAGTGAGGAGTTGTACACGCATTCATACTGTTGTTTCATCGTATATAACAATAAATTTGAAGAAATAGAAAATCTTAAAAGCGCTATTAAAGGTTTTGAGAGTGCAATGGGCATTAATATGCTTTTGAATTTAGCAGGAGCTATCTCAACAATTTCTAAGGCCAGGGAAGCAGCACAAGAAAAAAAGCTAATTATTTATCCAAATAACCCAAAGATATCTATCACTATAAAAACTCCTAGAATTTCCGATATGGTTTTTAAAAGTAAAAGTGACTGGGTATATGTTGAGAATACTTTTAAAACTTGGAAGTCTTTGGTGGAATTTGTAACTGAAAGAATCGAAAGGTTCCCTAAAATAGCACTTTCCAAAACGCACGAACTGTTAAGTAAACGCTATATAAATGCTTATGATCCTCTAAGTTCAAAGAGGATAATAAATAGTTGGGAAAGGAAACCATTTAGAGTATTGGACTCACTTTCAAGCGGACAATTTGGTTTGATAATTGGTGAAGAAGGCATTGGAAAAACAATGTTGAGTTTGGAAATAGCTTTAGAGTTATCAAACCAAAAGGAACAGTTGACGACACTAAGTGGTATTTTGGATATATACAAGCCAGGCTCGGTACTTGGTGTATTCCAAGAGGATGACAAAAGCAATATTGAAACGAGAGCTAAAAATATTGGAGCTCGTTTGGATATAAAGTCAGCTCCATACTTTGGTGTAATTACGCATGAATATTTTGATGCTACGTTAGATCCTAACGAGCGAAAGGAAGCTATAAATAATTACATATATGAAGCATTGGCTTATAAAGGCTCTCCTGGATGGAGAGATTTATCATTAATCATAATTGACCCTATAGGGTTACTAATCGAAGGTGATGAGTCCAACGCTGAACCAATGAAGGGATTATGTAATTATCTGTCAAAATTAGCTAAAGAGCATAACTGTGCCATTTTGGGAATTCACCACCCTACAAAATCAGCAAAGTTAAAACCATATGGCCAGGGTGGAACCTTAGATCTTAATGCGGCCGCAGGTCATCCAATACTTACCCGGTGCGCTAGATGGGTCCTAAATATAAGCAGGTCGAAGAAAGATGCGATAAAGCTAAAGGTCACTAAGAGCAATAATGGTGAGCTTTCTGGAGAGATTCATCAGCTAGTTAAAGTAAATGATAAGGGAGAGCCCTTCAAAAGTGGAGATAACTTTGCTGGGTTTGCACTAACTAAGTTAGAGGGTAATGACAAGAGTAACACTGAGAAGATATTCGAGGCTCTACAGTGTATTGAGCTTTCAAAGGATTCTAAAACAAAGGTTATTGGAGATATCTGCAAGAGCACCGGATATAGCCGGAATAAGGTAAGAGAAGCATTGGAGCAACTAGAGGAGACCGGCCGTATCGAGTCGAGCCGAACGGCAAAAGGGATCCAGCTTTCCTTGGTAAATAGTGAGTAGTGGAGGCGGCACATTGTTTGCCATCGGCAAAGGCCAAAGCGGCAAATCGGTAAGCAATTGATTAATAAAGGAATATGGTTTGCCAATAAGGCTGGCAAAACGAGAAGGGTGCAAGTTGGTATCTTGTTGATTTATAAGGCTTTTCTGCCTTGCCGGTTTGCCACCTATATATATTATAGTGTGTATAACACGACTATTAAGATAGTCGCTATAACACACGGTAATAATATGTTTAGGCCGGCGAGATACAAAGGGGAGGGGAGGGGGTGATCCTTTTCTTCTTCGATTGTTTTGGGTCCTTCCGGGGACTTGAGCTATAAGGGTGCGCGGCTGCGCGCAGTTTACATTGTGCGAGGCGATTTTTCAGTAACCGACGACGACGAGTGAATATGAAAACAGTTAATCTAAATGAGGCTGCAGCCCTTTTAAATAAAAGGCCGGCAACTATAAAAGCCTGGTTTGCTAAAGGTTGTCCAGTGATCAAAAAGGGTAATCAAAAGAAAGAATGGGTGATCAGTATAGCGGATGTAATGGATTGGAAAGAGAAGGAAGCTAAGAAGGAGCATGAAGCTAAACAGGACGAGCCGCTTAGTTGGGAAGCCCGTAAACAGAAAGCAGACGCAGAGCTCGCCGAAATCAAAACCGCTAAGGCGAAAGGCGAGGTCGCATTGCTCGACGAGATCGAACGCCAATATAACGAGGCGGCTCACGAAATCAAAGCGAGGCTTCGGCAAATTCCAAGCCGAGCAGCGCCTCAATTGTTAGGGGTAAAAACTGAGAAAGAGATCAAGGTGATCTTGTTAGACGAAATCGACGAGGCTTTGCTCAGTATTGCAAAAGATGAACTATAAAACTAAGCCTATTAACTCCGAACTAGTCGTCCAAGGGATATGAAAAATTTGGGGAGTTACAACCCTAAAACATAACTATAGTGAAGTGAATGGGGCGAGAAGAAATACTGGATCTGGCTTAAATTGCCTATCTGGTACATAGTAAAAGGATATAATCATTGGTGTATGAGGATGTGGATCAAGACGTAACTTGATGCATATATAAGGTTGCTATAGTGTAAGTGAGTATATAATTCAATTATAGTAAACCTTTATAGCAATATAAGAGAGTTTCAACTATTCTTAGTTCCTTGAGGGATAAAATAACACCAGTAAATAGTAATATTCTATTAGTTCTTATCCATAATCACCCTTGTGAGAATTCAAAGGAAAAAACTAACTAGAGGAAAATAAAGTGCGCGGGGACGTATACCAGAAAGAAGTAATAAGTAAATGTGAAGCATTAAGTGCTTGTGGGTTATGGGCGGAAGAGCAAAAACTAGATCCTAGAGGATGGCTCAACAATTTTGAGCCTGAAGATAAAGAAATAGCAACAATATTGCTAGACCATTTTATTTTTTACAGTCAACGATTCACGGATAAATTATTACAGTCAGCATATGACTCGCTGGGTTCAATAACTGATATCACTGATAAAATTAACACGGCTTATTTTACACCTGTGAAAGGAGAAAGTTCTAGTATCACAGATTCTGGATATTATATTGTAAGGAAAGCAAGACAGTTATTAGAAATACCAGATGATTTATTAGTAGATACTAGAAAAGCAATTATACATGCTGAGAATGGCAATATGGTGGTATTTCTTGATGATTTTGTTGGTTCCGGCGACCAGTTCATTAAGATGTGGAAAAACACAGAATTTTATAATGGAGTATCATTTGAAAAAGTAATGGAGAAGAAACCTTTCTGTGCGGTATATGTAACTATAGCAACAACAATTAATGGATTGAAAGAGATTAATAAAAGCGTTAGTGGCGTCCAGGTAATTCCATGTCATGTGTTAGATGATTCAATAAGCATAAAGAGTATAGATCTTAAGGGTTATACTCACTTAGAGTTAGACTTGTTTTTAGATAAATACAGTAGAAGATTGCAGCCAACTGAACATTATATGGCAATAAAAGAACACAAAAAATATGGGTATAAGCGTATAGGTCTGCTGATTGCATTTGAGCACTCTGTGCCAGATGCAACATTACCGATATTTTGGGCGCCTGGTTCTGAGAATTGGGTTCCACTTTTTAAGAGGTCGTAAGATGAAAAAAGAAGTACTTGAGAACCTATTTAACGAAAATAGAGCTGAGTGGGCAGATAAGCATTTTAAAGAAATATTTGTAGAGCCAACTTACTTATCAAAACTACAAAGTATAAGGCCCAGTGTTCTAATCGGAGGCAGGGGTACAGGTAAAACAACTGCTCTAAAATCATTAAGGTTTGATTCGACATATGAGAGATTGGTAGAAAGCAATCAAAGCTTTAGTGACCAGGAATTTCTAGGAATATTAATAAGGATGAATAAAAATAGGGTTCAGGTCTTTCAAGGAAGGGGAGCAACTGAAGAGGAATGGCAGAAATTATTTGCGCATTATTTTAACTTGTTAGCATGTAAAGAGTTAGTGTTATTAACCGCTTTTTTGCAAGATAAAACAGGGAAGCAGCTAGATGAAGAATACATTAATCAAATTTCAATAGATCTTGCAGTTGAAGGCGCTTCTAACTTAACTGAGCTGTCATCTAATATAAATAAAGCAATATCAAGATTACAAATATATGTTAATAATTTGTATAGTGAAAGTTCTTACAAGCCTGCGCTCTCAATAGCGGAATCCCCTCTAAAATTATTTGCTACTTTGTTAAAAGAATCGGGGTTGCTTGGAGAGAAAACAATATTTTGTTGTATAGATGAATATGAGAACGTGCCTGATCAGCACCAAAGTGTTTTAAATACATATATAAAGCATGCTGAGCGACCGTTGTCATATAAAGTGGGCGTTAGAAAAAACGGATTTAGAAATAAACGAACATATGATGGTCAAGATCTTCTAAGAGTGCCTGATGACTATCAAGAAATAGAAATAGTTGATGAAGGATTTGATTACTTTGCTAACGCTGTTGCAAATTTAAGGCTCAAATTTGGAATAAGACAAGGAATTAACTTTCCGCAAAATATTAAAGAGTTTCTTGAAGAGCTAACTTTAGAAGAAGAAGCCGAGCGTTTAGGCGCTGCAAAAATTGCAAAAGACGTTAAAGCTACCATTGATAGCATGGACGACAAGGTAAAAAATTACTTTAAAAGTATGAGCAGTATTAATTTGAGCTTCCTTAAATATTGGAGTGAAAAAACTGATGAGGATATAAAAGAATTGGCTATGGATTGGTACTTAAATGAAGATGTATGGAAAAACAGGCTAAATAATCATGCTTATGCAAGCTTGTTTTGGATATCTAAAGGGAATAAAGGGCAGAGAATAAGGAAGTATTATTGTGGAGAGCGAATCTTTATAACATTATCTTCAGGAAATATTCGGTACTTTCTTGAATTGATAGATAAGGCTCTAAAGTTAGAAATAAAAGATACTCAAATAGGAGAAGGAGAGATTACGCTTTCGCCTAAGTCTCAAACATTAGCTGCAAGAGAAGTTGGCAAAAGAAGATTGAATCAACTTGAGGGCCTGGCAGATAATGGTGTACAACTTAAACGATTAGTGTTAGCAATTGGTAAAGTTTTCTTCGAATTTGCAAGGAACCCACTATCAAAATCACCAGAAACAAATTCATTTATTCTTACAGGAGATGATGTGAGTCTGGAAAGACTGTTGAAGTTGCTAAAAGAAGGTGTTGGACATTTAGCTTTTGAAGAAGAGCCAAGGACAAAAGCTACCACTCCGCATGAAATGAAAGATGAAGAGTTCAGGCTTCATAGAATTTTTACCGGTTATTTTGAAATATCTCACCGAAAGAAAAGAAGAACTACATTTGACGCAAAAACTCTTCTGCAAGTTATTGAAAGCAATCCTGCTCAAGCTATTTCGAAACTGATAAAATCAAGCGATGAGTCTGTAGGAAGCACTCCATTACAAGAGTTGCCTGAACAGCTAGCATTTTTCTCAACATATTATGAGGGTGGCGAGTAAAATGAAGTATCCTGACCCTCGAACTTTAAGGTTAAGTGAAATAAGTAGAGAGAACTTACTCGAAGATGAGGTTGTCATTATTTCTGAAGCTCACAAAGGGCAAGAAGCGAGAGGCGAGGTTCCATTGTGGCAAGAATTGAAGAAAAGTGACCCAGCACGAGTTATCGAAATTGAACGCATTGGACATGAATTGATTTCAGTTAATGTAGAAGGAAAGCCAAAAGAAGAAATAGAGCTAAAAAATATTAACAGAATAAAAGAACTAATTGGTAATAGGAGTGCATTAATAGATATTACAAGCATGAGGCATAATGTTTGGGCACCAATAATAAGGACTGTTAAAAACTTTGGAATCGATTGTCGAGTGTTATATGTTGAGCCAGGAAAATACGCTAAACATCCAAGTCCCTCGTCAGAAACAGTATTTGATTTGACAACAAGCTTTGAAAGCATGGTTCCACTGCCAACTTTTTCAGTTTTAGACGGGCCTAAAGAGGGGCAGGAGGCATTATTTGTTACAATGCTGGGCTTTGAGGGTAGTCGGCCTACAAGGCTACTAATGGAAATAGAGCCTGCGCCAGAAGTTATACCTATTGTTGGGGTGCCGGGGTTTAAAGTGCAATATCCTACTTATACAGTAACTTGTAATAAAAGCATGTTAAAAAAAATCAGCGCTAATAAATTGAGGGCCGCTAGAGCAAGTTGCCCATTTGAAGTGTATGAAATTTTAGTTAGGCTTAGAGAAAGCTATCCAAATCATTATATTTATATAGCACCTGTTGGGACAAAGCCGCATGGTCTAGGGGCAGTATTATTCATGATAGATTATCCTGAATCAGCTGAACTATTATATGATAATCCATTAGGGAAAAGTGGCAGAACCGAGGGAAAAGCTTTATACCACCTATATAAGATTCAGTAAAATGTATACTCGAACAGACCAATATTTCACACCATTACTCGTAGCTAAAGAACTACTTGAACTAGCGGAGTTTCCAATTCCAAGGCATTGTGTTGACCCAACATGCGGATCTGGAAACTTACTAATTGCGGCCTCAACTTTGTACTCAGGAAATATCAAAATTTCTGGAATAGATAGAGATATTAAAATTATAAATTCTCTCAGAAAAGCGAAGCCACATTGGAGATTATCCGTTGCTGATTTATTAAACCCTCAAAGTATGAATAAGACTTCAATATTGAGGAGCAAGGATGATTGTGACTTGTTATTACTAAACCCCCCCTTTAGTCAAGCAAAAGGAAAACATGTACTAGTCAATTTTAAAGGTGTCTCTATAAAATGCAGTACTGCAATGGGATATATACTTAAGAGTTTAGAAATTTTTGAGCCGGAGTACGGAATTTTAGCAATAGTACCTGAATCACTTTTATTTTCAGAAGTTGATGAGGCTTCCAGAGCTGTTTTGGGGAAGTACTATGAGATACAAGTTTTGAAGTGTTTAGAGTCTAAAACATTTCATAGCGCAACTGTTCACACTGTGGCAATAAAACTGGTTAGAAAGACAAAGCTTGAAGAGAGTTTAAGTGGCGAATTCTATTTTTCTTCAGATATGGTGAAAGCGAATGTAGAAATTATAAGGGGTGGGCTCCAAGTACACAGTGTCGAGGAATTTAGCTCTGATACAGGGGCTCAGTTCGTACACACAAAAAATATAAAAGATCTTATTTGTGGTGGGGAATCACAAAAGCAATTCGTTAGCTGTTCTAAGAAAGGGATAATAAAAGGCAGAGCGATCCTGTTACCGAGAGTTGGAATCCCGAAAATGGAGCATATAGAAATTTTAAATTTTGAGCGAGATGTTCATCTATCAGACTGCGTGTTAGCAATTATAAACAATGATAAAGAACAATTAGAAAATGTAAAAAGAATCATAATTTCTAATTGGAGTAGTTTTAAGGAGCAATACAAGGGTACAGGAGCAAAGTATATTACTTTGAGGCGTCTAAGAGATTGGTTCAAAAGAAACAACATTATCGCTTAACTAAACAAAGTATAATTTAAAATCTCTAAATAAATGAGAGTATTGTCTAAATTGTATCTACTATTAACCTGGCGGGTAGCCCATAGGTAGCCCACTGAATAAATTATAGGCAATAAAAAAGGCGTTACATCTGTAACGCCTTGTTTTATATAGAATAATGGTGGCCCGGGGCAGAATTGAACTGCCGACACAAGGATTTTCAATCCTCCGCTCTACCAACTGAGCTACCAGGCCGCAGGACGCGTATTAAACCGATTGAGAGGCTTTAAGTCAAGCCCCTTTCTTAAAATTATTGGCAATTTTATGGGCTTAGCTTTACGGGCCTTTATTTGTCTTCTTCTGGGACGTAGCCTTCGGGCTTTTCGTAGTCTCCACCAAACAGATACATTTCCATTTGTTCGGCCAGATAGGACTGTGCCTGTGGGTCCATCAGGCTGAGTCTTTTTTCATTGATCAGCATGGTTTGATGGTTCAACCATTGGGTCCA
Organism: Kangiella aquimarina DSM 16071; assembly: GCF_000374105.1. GTDB lineage: Bacteria > Pseudomonadota > Gammaproteobacteria > Enterobacterales > Kangiellaceae > Kangiella > Kangiella aquimarina. The sequence goes on along the minus strand of NZ_KB893650.1, from coordinate 212,490 downwards.
AGCTTCCTGGGAAATCTCATTGTATATTTTTTCGCCAAGTTCACCTGGGTATGGTTTGAAGGATAGGCCTTCGGCTTCTTTTTGCAGTTTTTTGCAGAATACGGTGCGTGACATTTCTATCTCCAGTTGTCATCGGTTGAGTGGTTTGCCTGGGAATAAAAAACTTAGGAATCCTCGAGGAGTTTCACCAAGAGTTTGCTGACCGGAGTGGGCAAGCCAATCTCGTTCAGCTGGTTTAGGCTAAACCAGTCTGCTTGTGCGGGCTCCATGATACTCGGATGGGAATTTTTTTCCACTAATGCTTTATCGGCATTTGAACTGAGTAAAAGCGGCTGAACCTGCAAATCGTAGTGACTGAATTTGTGCACAAAGGGATCGAGCTGTTGGATCTGATCAGGGCTCATTTCTTTCTGCTGAACTTCGGGTAGAGCCCAGAGTCCTCCCCAGATGCCACTGGGTGGGCGTTTATGCAGCAGGACTTTTTCTTGTCGTATGTTAATCAGCCAATAGACTGACTTGCTGGGACGCGCTTTCTTGGGCTTTTTGCCGGGATATTGCTCAATGCTGTTGGAGTTATAAGCCAGACAGTGCTTGGATAATGGGCAGTCAGGACAGTCTGGCTTGCTGCGGGTACAGACTATCGCTCCAAGATCCATCATGGCCTGGTTGTAGGCAGCGGTTTCCTGTTGTGGAGTGTTAGTTTCGGCTCGTTGCCACAATGCCTTTAATACTTTGCCGTTGCCTGGCCAGCCTTCAATGGCATAACTGCGAGCCAGCACACGTTTAACGTTGCCATCGAGTATGGCAGTGGGCTGGCCAAAGGCAAAAGAGGCGATGGCACCTGCAGTCGAACGTCCAATGCCGGGCAAGGTTTCAATAGTCTCTGGGTCTTGCGGGAAGACTCCGGAAAATTCAGTCTCGATGATTTGAGCGGCTTTGTGCAGATTGCGCGCGCGGCTGTAATAACCAAGTCCACTCCAGTGTTGCATCACCTGATCATCCGTCGCTTGCGCAAGGTCTGTAACCGTTGGGAAGCTCTCTATAAAACGCTCAAAATAGGGAATGACGGTGGTGACCTGGGTTTGCTGCAGCATGATTTCTGACAGCCAGATTTTGTATGGATCCTGAGTACCTTGCCAGGGAAGGTGCTTGCGACCATGAGCATGGTAATACTCGATGACCTTTGCAGAAAAGTCTGTGGGTGACCAAGGTGTTGTCATGTGTATAGTCGTTAGAACTGATAAAGGATCGGCAGCACAATGGACAGGGTAATCCACATCAGGATAACCAACGGAACACCGACTTTAATGAAATCCGAGAACTTGTAACCGCCAGCACTCATCACCAGCAAATTGGTTTTATAGGCCATCGGAGTGGCGAAGCTCATATTGGCACCAAACAGAACCGCGATTACAAAGGGTTCTGCAGGAAGATTCAGCTGATTGGCAATACTGACCGCAATTGGGGTACCAATAACCGCTGCTGCGTTGTTGGAAACAACATTGGTCAGTAGCGCCAGCAGCAACATCAGGCCGCTTAATAGCAGAGCGGGAGGTGCACCGTAGAGCGACGAAACAAAGGCCTGCGCCAGATATTCAGCAGCGCCGGTTTCAATCATGGCGATACCAAGCGCCAGACTCGAAGCGACAATTAGAATGACCTGCGCACTTAGGGCATGCATGGCTTCGCGCCAGGTCATGCAATGAACAAGAATCATCAGCATAGCACCGCCAAGCGCACTGATGGCAATCGGTAGCGCGCCAATTGCTGCCAATAAAACAACCATGCCCATGATAAAAAGGGCGCGTGGCGCACGGTGAGATTTTGGAAGGTCGGTGGTGGCATCAAGAATCAGGATCTCGCCGCTTTTCTTAAACTCGGCAATATCTTTCTGGCCACCCTGCACCAATAGTACATCGCCAACATGCAAAGTGACCGTGCCCAGTCCTTTATTGTGCATGTCGACAACGCTATCACCACGGTGCAAAGCAATGGCTACAAGGCCATACTGATCAATAAATTCGACATCCTTAAGAGTACGCCCTGCCAGTGGTGAACCTGGGGTAACAACAATTTCTGAAAGCTGCTGGTTTTCGGCGGTTAAGGGGTGATCCTCACTGATCTGCTTACCGCGACGATAAAGTTTGGCCCCTAAAACTTGCTCATATTCTTTCAGGTGTTCCGGAGTATCGATAACGCGTAGTCGATCGCCTGCCTTAACTTTGGCATCGGGCATTGGAACGATAGAAATTTCCTCGCCACGCTGGATGCGCACGACCTTCATCTGGCCATCGGTTTTATTAATGACTTCGGAGAGGGTTTTTCCGTCTGCAAAAGAGCCTTTCTCAATATGAAGTTGAGCTGTGAAAACGCGTGGAGAAGTGTTTTTCATGACCGCGTGACGTTCGGGTAGAATGCGCGGGGCAATCAGCCATAGATAGATGATGGCGACGATTGCTGCAATGCTGGCCGGAACCAGGAAGTCGAACATACCAAAGTCAGGTAAACCAAGATCGGAAGCAACAGAAACAACCAGCAGGTTGGTTGAAGTACCAATGGTGGTTGCCATACCGCCAATGATGGTGGCAAAACCCATAGGCATCAATAGTGCTGAAGGGCTAGTTTTGGTGCGGATCGCAACGCTCACCAGAATGGGTAATAGCAACACCACGATGGGGGTGTTATTAACGAATGCGCTCAATGCGCCAGCAATCAATAAAGTCAGTAATAAGGAAAAGAGTGGTGCAGATTTCCAGATTGAGCCAAGAAATCGTCCGATAGGCTCTAATGCTCCGGTCCGCACCAGGCCCTGCCCACAAATCATCAGGGCGCAGACAGCAACCAGTGCTTCATGGCCAAAGCCACTGAAGAACTGCATTGGCTCAAGGCGGCCATTGAAATTATGAAACGGAGCAAAGCTAAAGCCAATGGTCAGGGCTAGCAATACGATTACGCAGGAAGTTTCGAGCGGAATATCATCACGACGAAACAGGTACAACGCAAAAACCGTCAGTAACAGCACAAAAAGAGCGTGATTGTTGGGCAAATCAGGAAACGGCATTCCTTAGTTCCACTCCTACTCTATGTCATTGTTTTTATGCCGGGTCGAACTGCTCACCTTACTGATTTAGGCCTATTTTCGCAATCCTTTTTGTCAGGCCAAAGCTAATGATGCAAAACTGAACAAAGAGTGTGCTAAAATCGCGCCAATTACGGCAAGTCGAGACAAATCAGTGAGTTCCGAAGAAACAAAAGGCGAAAAAAGAATCCGCAAAATTCGCAGTTATGTATTGCGAGAAGGGCGTTTAACCAAAGGACAACAGCGCGCATTGGAAGAACATTTTCCAAGCATGGGGCTTGAGTTTCAGGAGCAGCCTTATGATTTTGAAGCCATCTTTGGGCGCAAGGCGCCAGTAGTGCTGGAAATTGGTTTCGGAATGGGTAAATCACTCGCCGAACAGGCTTCAGTAGAACGTGATAAAGATTTCATCGGAATCGAAGTGCATAAACCTGGTGTTGGCGCCTGTCTGGTGTTGGCTGAAGAGTATGATTTAACCAATCTGCGCGTGATCAATCACGATGCGGTAGAAATCATCGACAAATGCATTCCCGACAACAGTCTCGACCGCATTCAGATTTTCTTTCCAGATCCCTGGCACAAAAAGAAACACCACAAGCGTCGAATAGTACAAACCGAGTTCTGCCAAAAGCTGCATAAAAAATTGGTTAGAGGCGGTGTTCTTCATCTGGCAACGGACTGGGAAAACTACGCCGAGCATATGCTGGAAGTGCTAAATCCAATGTCAGAGTTCGAAAACCTGTCTGAAACCGGGGATTATGTACCCAAGCCTGATTCGCGCCCTTTGACTAAGTTTGAAGCGCGGGGGCAAAGGTTGGGACATGGGGTTTGGGATCTGATGTTTTCAGCTAAATAATTGTCTATTTTGCCGATAACTTTGTTATTTCATGATCTCAAAATCGTCATTACCCATTGTGGTAACTCCTCTTTTTCAATCATGAAATGCCGCGTTCTCGGCAAAATATCCTAATTATTTAAAGGGGCTCCAACTGCGCGACTGAAGCTTGCAAGCCTTGAACTTCTAACGAATCTTTCGGCTGAAAATAGAGCAACACTTTGTTATTTCATGATCTCAAAATCGTCATTACCCATTGTGGTAACTCCTCTTTTTCAATCATGAAATGCCACGTTCTCGGCAAAATATCCTAATTATTTTCGAACTTGGTTGCAGAAAGAGTGAACTGATGAAAGGTAAGGTCTTACATAATGCCGTCTTTCTTAAGGCTGCCTTGCGATGATGGTTTTGCCATCATCTGTGGTAAGAATTAATGCGCCGAAGCCATCAATATCATAACGGTTGACTTTAACTAATAAATCCAGGAATTTCCGTTCCTGCATCATGATGGCTGGTGGGCATGCTTTCAGTGTTCCAACTGGTGGCGTAAACATTAGGCTTTCACCAGTAATCTCATAACTTGAATTGTAACTATTACAGGATGATGTTCCAAAGATCTTACCTTCACGATTGAAATTGATAGTTACCTTTGAACTATCAATAATGCCTTCATTGGCAATATCCTCAACGAACCATTCAATCCCTACCAGAAGATCCAGTGGGTCACCGCCACAGCCTTGAAGTGTCTCGCCATCGAGCTCAAGAGTGATCCAGGCTGGAAAAGGGCGCCCAGTCATACTGTCGTAGCAAAGCTTTTTATGAACGGTAAGTGTGGCGCTGTGATCGTCATTTTTGGTGTGGAACTGGTAACCGCCCAATATCTGCTTTACTTGAGGTGTGGGTAAAGAGATGGTGTTTTGGCCATAATCTGTGGTCAATTCAAGTTGTTCTGCAGACATTCTGAGCATCCATCCTGGCTCATTACCTATGGCGGTAAATGGCAACTCAATACTATTACGACTGGCTGTTGCTTGCTGTACAGTAACTTTTTCGCAGTTGCTGTATCGTTGTCCATTAATCTCTAAGCTGGCACTGTCACCTTTTTGCCAGAAAGTCACTGTCTCGTTCTGACTGATATATCGACTGCCTGAGGCGCTGTCGGTTTGGCTGAGCTGGTAGCTTTTATCTTCGATGGTGAGAGTTAGTTTGTCGGCTACTAAATCAGTTTTAACCAGCAGATGGGAGCAAATGTAGTTAGATGATTTCTTATCGGTGGTCACACGAATGCTGTTCTGATTAACAGCCTGTTCAGTGTTGTTGGTTGGGGAGTCGCAGCCTGCAATTGAAAATAAACAGAGCAGACTAATAGCGGTAATTTTATTGAAATCCATTACGAGTATCCTTTTTGTATTTTTTTACTATATGGTGGCTTATAAGTTTTAGTCCAGCGATTTTATATTAATTTGATTCTCTTGTGCGGTATTAGTTTGTGAAGAAATGTCCATTTCATCTATAAAACGCTGCAATAACTCGTTGAGAAACAGACTGCCTTTTTCTGTTGGAGCAATGGCGTTGTTACTGTTTAACAAAAGACCGTCTTTGATTGCCTGACTTAACATAGGCTGGATGGAATTGATCGGTAACCCTGTTCTCTGCTCAAAATAGGCGCTTGGAACTCCTTCCAGTAGGCGTAACGCATTAAGCATGAATTCAAAAGGAAGTTCATGGGGTGAAATAGCATTGCTTGTACGAATTTCTGCTACTGATTTTTGCAAATAATCTTTGGGGTGACGACTTTTGGTGGTGCGCTCAACCTGGTTGAGATCAAGTCGCGTGATTTTGCCATGCGCGCCTGCGCCAATTCCCAGATAATCTCCAAACTGCCAATAGTTGAGGTTATGCTGCGAACGATATTCTGGTGAGCGGGAATAGGCTGATATTTCGTATTGGTGATAACCATGCTGTTGTAGCAGTAACTGGCCTTGTTCCTGAATAGTCCACAGGGTTTCATCAACTGGTAATGTAGGTGGTTGCTGATAAAATAAAGTGTTTGGCTCAATGGTGAGCTGATACCAGGAAATATGCTGCGGATTGAGATCGATTGCGGTTTTTAAATCGGAAAGTGCCTGGTCTGTAGTCTGATCAGGCAGCCCATGCATCAAATCAAGGTTAAAGGAGCGAAAACCGGCCTGATGGGCAAACTCAGCGGCGGCAATAGCTTGTTCAGGGTTATGGACACGACCCAATCGTTCGAGATGCTTTGCATTGAAGCTCTGTACGCCTATCGAGAGTCGATTAATACCGGCCTGACGAAAACCGGCAAATCGCTCTGCTTCAAAAGTCCCTGGATTGGCTTCCATGGTAATTTCAATATCGCCTTCGAATGGCAGGCGAGCTCGCACCCCACTAATCAGGCGATCCATTCCTTCTGCAGAAAATAGACTGGGCGTGCCGCCGCCAATAAAGATGCTATGCAGTCTTCGCCCCCAGACAAAAGGCAATTCTTGCTCCAAATCGAGTAGCAACTTGTCGATATAGGCCTGTTCAGGAATGTCGTCCAGCCCACCCAGTTGTTTAATACCATGCGAGTTAAAATCGCAATAGGGGCATTTCTTGATACACCAGGGAATATGGATGTATAGGGATAAGGGTGGGGTGGTCAACAATGACATGATGGTTATAGGTTCTTGGCGGTGCGCATTGCAGACAATTGTTCCATCAGTATGCGTAGCGCTTTGCCGCGATGGCTGATGGCCGCTTTTTGTTCGGGGCTCAGTAACGCAGCCGAGCATTGATGCTCGGGATTCCAGAACAATGGATCATAGCCAAAACCACCATTACCTTCTTCAGCTTCAAGAATGCGGCCTTCCCAGCTGCCCTGACAAATAATCGGAGTAGGGTCTTCGGCATGCTCCATAAATACCAGGATGCATTGGTAGCGGGCTTGACGTTGTGCGGTCGGTACGCCCTTGAGTTTCTCAAGCAATAAATCATTATTGGCCTGGTCATCAGCGTTGCCCTGGTGCTCGGGATCGTCAAGGGCTGCAAATCGCGCTGAATAGATGCCGGGCATACCTTTGAGGTAATCCACCTCAATTCCAGAGTCATCGGCAATGGCCGGCAAACCAGTCACCTTTGCTGCATGACGCGCTTTTATAATGGCGTTTTCAACAAAGGTGGTGCCGGTTTCGGGAACCTCTGACACATTGAGTTCAGTTTGCGGAATAATCTGATAGTCAAAGCTGGCAAGAAGCTCGCTGAGTTCTTTAACTTTTTTAGCATTACCGGATGCCAGTACAATTTTTTGCATGGAAAAATCTGATTGAGCGTGAGATAAGGGATTATAGCTTAAAAAAGCCACGCCACTTAACTAAATGCAGATTGGATTTAGAAAAGTAGCGCAGGATATCTAGTGAACTAGAAATTATTCAGCAAAGAATTTCTGTTTGAAACTGATGGTTTCCGGACGTTCCATTCCAGGAACCTTAACTGTGAACTCAATGCTGGTATCTTCTTCAGGTCTAAACTGGAAGTCAGCAATATAGTAAATAGCCTTTTCTTCCTTTATTTCCTTGAACGCCAGGTTTTTGAATTGCGACAGACTATTGGTTACCTTGCCCTGAATGTTGGCAGGAACTGCAGGTTGCTGAGTGGGTTCGCCAGCTTTATGAACCGACACATTCAAAATGGCAGTTAAACCGCTACGAGGTATTTTATAAGTACTGGCAACGTCGGGTTGCAAAAAGGAACTGTTGAATGCGTTGTAGTAGATAATGTAATCACCGACTTTCTTTTCTGCAGCCGTGGCAGTATTAGCGAGCAGGAAAACTGCGCCAACAAGTGACAACATAAGACTTTTGATTGTGGTGTACATATGACCTCCAATATTCCCTGGATGATTAGGCTTTCAATTCAGAAAACTGTCAAAGTATTAGTGTAATACAATAACACGGAGGAATCATTGAAGAGTAGCCCGAATACCGTAGAAATATCCGGGCATGTAATGCCGAGTGGGATTGATTACTGGCTGAGCAGGCTGACCCCAAAGTTATAAAGAGCACTTTGCAGGAAAAATAGGCCCAGCAAGACGATCATTGGTGATAGATCGATGGTTCCGCCAAGTGGTGGAATAATCTTTTGAATCGGGCGTAGTATTGGACGAGTAACCTGAACCAGAAAGATTAGCCCTGGATTGTAACGACCGCCACTCACAAAGCTGGCGATCATCAGGCCGATAAATAGAATCAGCAGCAAATTAGAAATCACCATAAACAGCCCGGAAATAGGGCCTAATCCCACCAAAACAAGGAATAGCATTACTGGTGTTGTGAGCATTGAAGCATCAGCCTGTGACAGGAAATAGTACTTAAAGGCAAAAATTTTGCCGGTCAACAGAGCTAATGCGAAAACAAAGGCTGCCAAATTAAACTTGCCGATATCCGGTAAAACGGAACGCAGTGGATTGATTACCGGTGCTGTAAATTTATGAATAAATTGCGCAATGGGATTAAAGAAATCAGCGCTACCAAGCTGCAACAAAACGCGCAACAGGAAGACCATGGCGAACAGGTTGATCACATACTCAATGATGGTAAATACAGGATTCATGCGTCAGAGATCTCGGTTAGGGTCAATTATTATCAGGTTTGCTGGCAATTTCAGCCAGTTCTTTGCCACGTACCACGGAAGCTTTGATGGCTTTGGCTATCAATTCGGGAAGTCCACCATCATTTAATACATCAAGCGCCGCAGCAGTGGTACCCCCTGGAGAAGTAACATTGCGGCGTAATTGGCTGATTTCAAGTTCCGCATTGTCCTGAACCATGCGTGCTGCACCAAGCGCCGTCTGCGCTGCCAGTTGGCGAGCGGTTGCTTCGGGAAGACCTTGTTCAATAGCCGCTGATACTACTGACTCCATATACAGGAAGTAGTGGGCAGGGCCACTACCGGAAACGGCTGTCACTAGATCCATCTGGGATTCATCATTGACCCAGACACTTAAGCCCACTGCGTCAAAAATCGCCGTTGCAGCAGCTTTTTGCTGCTCGCTGGTATGTTGATTGGCGAAAAGACCTGTCGCGCCCGCACCAATCAAAGAAGGTGTATTTGGCATCGAACGTATGACAGCCAATGATTTACCCAATAACTCCTCAATTGTCTGACAGGCAACGCCAGCGGCTACAGAGATAACACAGCAATTTAAATCCAGCGCCTGCAAAGGCTTACAGGCCAGGCCCATTTTCTGGGGCTTTACTGAAAGTAATAGGTAGTCAACATTCTCAGCGACATAGGCATTGTCATTGCTGGTATTCAGATCAGGATAGCGTTCCAACAATGCGTCGAGTTTGCCCTGACTGGGGTTACTGACATAAATTTGTTTAGCGGGCAGGCCTGACTGAATCAGTCCTCCCAGAATACTGGCGGCCATATTGCCGGCACCGATAAAACCAATTTTTGCGTTTGCTATTGCTTGAATTGCGTCAGACATGAGTACCTTTATGTGTTAAGTCAATGTGAGCTCAGGCCCAGGTGATAAGTAGAACGGCCTGACCAAAAGAGCGCATAGCATAACAAAGCCAGACCTGACTGGCTATTTTGCGGGCCTGCAACAGGGATCAGTTACGTTCCCCAAAAATAGCGGTTCCAAGCCTTATCATGGTGCTTCCTGCCAGGATTGCCTGCTCAAAGTCGCCCGACATGCCCATCGACAGGGTGTCTATCTGCGGGTATAGATTTTGTAACTCCTGAAATAGCTGATGGATTTGCTCAAACTGTTGGAATTGAACTTGTGGATCGGTCTGTTTAGGAGGAATGGCCATAAGCCCGCGTAGACGCAGGTTTGGTAGCTGCATGATGGCTTCGGCCAGTTGTTTGCAGGATTCAGCATCAACCCCAGCTTTCTGGTCTTCGCCAAACAGGTTTACCTGAATCAGGACATTGAGAGGAGACTGATTCTCAGCTCGGTGCTCATTCAGTTTATTCGCGACTTTGAGACGATCAACGCTTTGTACCCAGTCAAAATGTTGCGCAATGTCTTTACACTTGCGGCTCTGAATAGCACCGATCATATGCCAATTTATGTCAAGATCTGACAGCTCGGAGATTTTATCGAGTGCTTCCTGGACCTGATTCTCACCAAAATCATGTTGGCCAGCATTAAAAGCCTCTTTGATGCTTTCAGCAGAATGTCTTTTACTAACAGCGATTAATTGCACATTGTGTTTAAAAATCCGTCGCTTAGCGCAGGTTTTTACGATTTGTAGTTGCAGATCTGCAAGATGAGAGGCTATCCTAGACATATTATTAAAACGCAATTATCAGGTGTGGGGTCTAACATATGGATATTACAGAGCTTTTAGCTTTCAGTGTAAAGAATAATGCATCGGATTTGCATATTTCAGCGGGCATGCCGCCGCTTATTCGTGTTGATGGCGATATTCGACGAATCAATGTGCCGCCATTGGAAGACAAGGAAGTACACTCGTTAATCTACGATATCATGAACGACAAGCAGCGAAAGGATTATGAAGAATTCCTTGAAGCTGACTTCTCATTCGAACTTAAAGATTTAGCCCGTTTCCGTGTTAATGCTTTCGTGCAAAACCGCGGACGAGCTGCCGTATTTCGTACCATTCCATCTCGTGTATTAACACTTGAAGAGTTGAATGCACCAAAAATTTTCCAGGATATTTCATTAGAACCTCGCGGACTGGTGTTGGTTACGGGGCCTACGGGTTCAGGTAAATCAACCACCTTGGCAGGGATGATCGATTATGTGAATGAAAACAAGCATGATCACATTCTAACCATTGAGGATCCGATCGAGTTCGTTCACGAAAGTAAAAAGTGTCTGGTAAACCAACGTGAGGTGCACCGTGATACTCACAGCTTCTCTAACGCACTTCGTTCAGCGCTTCGTGAAGACCCTGATATCATTCTGGTTGGTGAGATGCGTGACCTTGAAACCATTCGCTTAGCGTTAACTGCGGCAGAAACCGGTCACCTGGTATTTGGTACCCTGCATACAACCTCTGCGGCAAAAACCATTGACCGTGTGATTGACGTTTTCCCTGCTGGAGAAAAAGCAATGGTGCGCTCAATGTTGTCAGAGTCACTGCAAGCAGTTATCGCACAGACCCTGTTGAAGAAAAATGGTGGCGGTCGTGTAGCAGCCCATGAAATTCTGGTTGGTACGCCAGCTATTCGTAACCTCATTCGTGAAGATAAAGTTGCACAGATGTACTCAGCAATGCAGACCGGTTTATCGCTGGGCATGCAGACGCTTGATCACAGTTTGAAGCAGTTGGTCAGCAAAGGTGTTGTGTCACGCACAGATGCTCGAATGAAAGCCAAGAACAAAGAAGAGTTCTAGGAGTCGCTAATGGATATCAATCCACTTTTAAAAGCCTTGATGGAACACAAGGGCTCGGACTTATTTATTACAGTACATCGTCCGCCTTGTATTAAAATTAACGGACAGATTCGTCCTGTTACCAAAAGCATGCTAACGCCAGCTCAGGTAGAAGCACTAATTCATTCTTCAATGACCGAAAAGCAGATGAAGGAATTTGAAGAGAAGAAAGAATGCCAATATGCGATCAGTGTTGAGAATATTGGGCGTTTCCGTGCCAGTGCTTTCTATCAGCGTAACCAGCCAGGTCTGGTTGTTCGTCGAATTGAAACTAAAATCCCGACTACCGAAGATTTGAAAATCCCTAACATCCTCAATGAACTAGCGATGAAAAAACGTGGGATTATTATTTTCGTAGGTGCAACCGGTACCGGTAAATCAACCTCACTGGCAGCCATGATCGGTTATCGAAATCGCAATTCAGCGGGTCACATTATCAGCATTGAGGATCCGATTGAGTATGTTCATCGTCATGACAAATGCATCATTACCCAACGTGAGGTTGGGATTGATACAGAATCATTCGAAACAGCCCTGAAAAATACCTTACGTCAGGCGCCTGATGTGATTCTGATTGGTGAGGTGCGGAGTAAAGAAACGATGTCGAATGCGATTACTTTCGCTGAGACGGGTCACTTGTGTTTATGTACCTTGCACGCTAACAACGCGAACCAGGCAATTGACCGTATTCTGCATTTCTTCCCGAAAGAAGAGCACTCCAGGGTTTTGATGGATTTATCATTGAATACTCGAGCTATTATCGCGCAACAGCTGGTGCCAACTAAAGATGGTAAAGGTCGTCGTGCAGCTATTGAAATTCTTATTAATACTCCTTTGATTTCAGATCATATTCGTAAAGGTGAGGTTCACCTGTTGAAAGAGTTAATGGCTCGCTCCAGAGAGCTGGGCATGCAGACTTTTGACCAGGCATTGTTTGATCTCTATGTTGAAGGTGAAATCAGCTATGAAGATGCTCTATTGTATGCTGATTCTGCAAATGACCTACGTCTGAAAATCAAGCTGCATGAGAAAGATGCAGATTCACTGACAGAAAGTACCGATGGATTGGAGGTTGAGATGGATGATGACCGAAGCAATCGTATGTTCTAAGCATTAGTAATTCTTTGTTAAAAGGTAAAGGCCAGCATTTTGCTGGCCTTTTTGCATTAAGATTATCACTAGAGCTAATCTTGAGAGACTAGCTTAAAAGACTATGCTTGAGAAGACTATCTTGAACTCATTCTCTGCGGGTGATCATGAGAGCTCCATCTGTCGATAAATTCAAATAACTCATCGACCGATAAGGGCTTGCTGAACAAGTAGCCCTGAATTTGATAACAACCATGTTGCTTAAGTAAGTTGAGCTGCTCGACGGTCTCGACACCTTCAGCAACAACCTTTAAATCGAACTCCTTACCGATATCAATAATTGCTTTGCTCAATGCAAGATCAGACTGGCTGGCTGGCAATGATTTTATGAAAGTTCGATCGATTTTGATGGTATCAATGGGAAGATATTTTAAATAGGTTAATGATGAGTAACCGGTTCCAAAGTCATCTATTGCTATTGAAATACCGTGATCACGCATGGCTTCCAGTGGATTATCTCCATCAGAAAATAACTCAAGTGATATATGCTCTGTAATTTCTATTTGTAGAAGGTTGGCTGGAATATTGTAACTTTTCATCAGCTGAAAAAACTGCTTGATGAATACTGGGTCATGTAAATTTAGACTGGACAGGTTGATAGCGAAACGTGGCGCTGGTAATCGCGATTTAAGCCATGAATTAATGTAACTGAACAGAGAGTGCAATAACCAGATTGATAGCCTGCGAATCAAATGATGTTTTTCAGCCAGTGGAATAAAAACCTGTGGTGAAATTGATTTTTGCAACGCTTTGGAATACCAGCGAGAGAACACCTCTACTCCTGTTATTTCATTGGTCGAACAGTCAATTTGTGGCTGAAATGCTAATGATAACTCGTCATTTTGTATGGCATTATGGAAAGCCTGTATCAGTTCGGACTCTGTTGCCAGTTGTCTTATGACATTATTGTGGTATTGAGTGTAATGTGAGCTTGAGTTCTGCAAAGTAGACAGCGCCATATTGGCTTTGTTGATGATATCAAAAACACTGGCATCTTCTGGATATCTGGCGCTGGCAAGATTGATAGCCGTCAAAATCGTATGCTGTTCGTGGTTCTTATCTTCGATGTGGAAAGGAGCATTAAGTACTGACTCAAGGTGTTGTAATCGACGTTCGATAAAGGTGTTATTAGGAGTGCTAATAAAAGGAATAAAAAGTGCAATCTGGTCATGTGAAACAGAGCCAACGATATAATCCCGCACAAAACTATTCTTGATCCGTTTAAGAGTCTTTCGCTGAATGTCGAGTACCATTGTTTGAGAATAGCTGGATAGTAGTGAGGAAATATCCTTGAAGTGAACCAAAATACATAGACCATGTTTTAGGTTTGAGCGAGTCAGCTTGTGCATCTGATCGATAAAGGTATTCTTATTTGGCAACTCAGTGTGATAGTCAGTCTGCATTTTGCGCAGGATAGGCTTATACACTCTTCTGGCATATATCTTTTGCAGTAAAATAGTAGTCAAAGCAATTGCCATAAAAAGCAGTAATATGCTGGTCAGGTTTTGATAAACCGGTGCTAGCAATACATTCTTTTCAACTTCGGCGGTAAGCCACCAGTTAACATGCTGCAAAGGGTAAAATACGACAATTGAATTTTCACCGGTAAATTCCGTAATTGAAGTGGCGCTTAAGGATTTCTTTAGCTGGTCGCGAGACAGGCTTGAGGAGAAGAATTCTAGTGTTGTTTCTTCGGTGCTGGGATCAACCGGCCTGAGAATTGCATCGCCATTACTCTTGATTAGATTGAATTGACCATTGTGGCTAACTGGTGTGGAGAGAATCTTCCGATGGATATCATTGAAACTGACATCACCTGTAACAACTCCATAAAACTGGTCATCTTTAATAATTGGGGCAGTAAATGCCAAATAGGTTGTGGTGTAGTCATCTACACCGAGGTAGGGCTCTGAAATGGTAGCTTCCATGGCCTGCTTACCGCTTCGATACCATGGGCGCAAGCGAGGGTCATAACCGTCAGGTATGGACCAGGGGTTTGAAATATAGAAACCATTTTCAAGACCATAGCCTAAGTACTGTAATAAGCCGGTTTCGGCAATGCGCTCAAAGTATACCTGGGGGATTGATTCACGTTGGTCGGGAGCTTTATTCGCAATTTCAGTAGCTAGGCCGGTAACTAGCCCTAATCTAGATGACATCCACTCATCCAGGGTGTTGCCCGTTAGTTCTGACTGGTGAGTGAGTTGCTGAAGTGCATTTTCAATCAGTTGTTCGCGTTGAGCAATATAGGTAAATGCGGCAAATATGACAAAGTTAACCCACAGGAGTGCAAGAAAGCTCCACAGTAGCTTTTGATCATTTGATAGTTTGCGCAGCATTTATCCCTTGGCTATCTCCTTGATAATAAACTCAAAGCTGTTATCCAACCGTGCCTGGGTTAGCAAGCCTGTCTTGATTATAAGCAGGTTTCTGGCGAATTGACAAATATCAAGTCAGGAGCTGTGGTACTGCTCGAAGAATCCTTTGAGGATAAGCTCTGCTGCAAAAGCATCAATAGGATTCTGCTTGAGTTTTTTATAGCCGCCCATTTCGAACAGGTAATCCTTAACTTCAGCGGAGCTAAGACGCTCATCATGCAGATAGGTCGGTAGGCCAAATCGGCCGTGCAATCGGTCTGCAAATTTACGGGCTTTTTGGGTTAGCAGCTGCTCGCTAGTGTCCATATTAAGAGGCAGGCCAACAACGAATGCTTCAACCCGCCACTCCTTAATCAGTTTTTCAACCTGAGCCCAGTCTGGCTGATCATTGGTCACGTTAAGAACAGTCAATGCCTGACTGGATAACTGAGAGCGAATGCCGGTTGCAACTCCCAGTCTTTTCTCCCCAAAATCGAAACACAGATAGCGTTGAGCATCGGTTAGTTCAGTCATCAGGCATGACCGTCCTGTTCACTGATCTGAGTCCAGTCGATACCGAGCAGTTGAGTAGCCTTGAGCCAGCGCTCTTCTGGTCGTGTTCTGAAGATAATGTTTTTATCAGCAGGCGCAAACAACCAGGAGTTTTCTTCAATTTCTTTTTCAAGCTGTCCCTTTTCCCAGCCGGCATATCCCAAGGCAATGACAACATCTTCAGGTCCCTGATGTTGGGCAATGGCCTTTAAAATATCTTCCGACGTAGATAGTGCAATATCATCACTGATAGTCAGAGAAGACTCCCAGTTACCAAGCGGGCTATGCAGAATAAATCCCCGCTCTCTGTCGACGGGTCCACCAGCCAGCAATACTCGGTCATCTTCATTGCCGTTAGTTTCAATATTTAAATGCTTGAATAGCTCATCATAGGTCGCTTCCAGTGGCAGACTTAAAACAAGTCCGAGCGCACCCTGCTCGTTATGTTCACAAACATAGGTCACACTGCGCGAAAAGAAAGGGTCATGCAGACTAGGCATGGCGACCAGAAGATGATTGGCTAGAGATTGGATTGCTTCCATGTGCAAACTATCACAAAAATTTAGGATTAATTAATGATTCTATTGTATCAATTTCTGGTATTTAAGCTATTGTCTGGTTTGAACTGCCAGGTTCGAACAATTTCAAGAATATCGGTATTATGGCGAATAGATTCTGGAAGCGGTTCGAAGGGCGCTGACAGACGAACAATGTCCAGTGCTGCCTGATCCAATATCTTCTCACCGGAACTTCTCAGTATGACCACATCAAGCAGACTGCCATCTTTATCAATGCTGACCTTGAGAGTCAGGTTGCCATAAATACCCAGTCTCTTGGCTTGCTCCGGATAATGCAAATTACCCACTTGCTCAACTTTCTTACGCCAAAGCTCCAAATATTCGGCGTCGGCGGGAGACTCATAAATGGCTGCAGAAATCTGGCGCTTTTTGAGGCCGCGGGTTTGCAATTGATTGACCACATCCTGCTCAAGGTTGTACTGCTCAAGCTGTTCCGGTGGAGGGGTAATTTCTGTCGGCTTGTCAATTTGATCGGGAGTGTTCTGTTGATTGTCCTTGGTTTCAATGGGCTGCTCGACTGATTGTTGCGACTGGTCACTGGTTACCAGCTGCAATGCTTGCTGCGACTGATGTTGCTCAGGAATCAGCTCCAATGAGGGCATATCAGTCTGGCCTTCAATATTTTTGAAATTTTCAAGTTTTGTGGTCGCCCGTTCTGCCGTTTCAGATTCACCTGCACCCTGTTGGTTGGTCTGGCCAACAAAGTCAGCCTTTTCGGGTGGATCGATGCTTTCTCGCTGTGCAAGAGTGACATCTAAGGCAATAGGGATCTGGCTGGGTTCTGACTCAGGCAGCACAAACCGTACACCTAGTAAAAGCAGCAGGTGAAAACAGATAGCTAGAAAGAGGGTGAACTTAAGGCGATCACCATCTCTCACCGGGGACTGGTTGAGCTTAACTAATTCTTTATCGGCTGTTGGATTCACCTGACTCATAGGCTCTTATTCATCATGCATTATATCTAGCAAAAAAGGACAGTACGTTATTATTGTTGGATCTTCTGCTCAAGACCTTCGAACAGTCTGGCAGCGATATTAATATTATACTCTTTATCTAATTCTCGCATACAAGTTGGACTGGTAACGTTTATTTCGGTCACATAGTTTCCAATTACATCCAGGCCGACGAAGTATAGTCCGCGTTTGACCAGCTCGGGTGCAATTGTTTCGGCTAGAGCTTGCTCCTGTTCGCTGATCGGCATAGGTACGCCACTGCCGCCGGCTGCCAGGTTGCCGCGGGTTTCTCCCTTCTGAGGAATACGTGCCAGAACAAAAGGAATTACTTCGCCATTAACAATCAGGATACGCTTATCACCTGCTGTAATTTCTGGAATAAATCGCTGCGCCATAGCCAGATGGTTACCACCACCGGTAAGAGTTTCAATAATGACCGAAGTATTTGGGTCGCCCTGTTGTATCCGGAAAATAGAGGCGCCGCCCATGCCATCCAGCGGTTTTAAGATAACGTCTTTCTGTTCGCTGACAAACCGTTTGAGATGCTGCGAGTTGGAAGTAACCAAAGTGGGTGGAGTATGCTCAGGAAACCAGGCTGTAAAAAGTTTCTCATTACAATCTCTAAGGCTTCTTGGATTATTAATGACCAGAGTACCTTGCTCTTCGGCAAGCTCTAGCAGGTAAGTGCTGTAAATATAATTCATGTCAAAGGGAGGGTCTTTACGCATAAACACCGTATCAAAGCGATGCAGAGCTTTTTGTTCAGCGGTTTGCAGTTCAAACCATTTGTCTGCACTGTTAAACACTTTCAGTGACTGACAATTAGCCCTCACTTCACCCTGATCCAGGTAAAGATCTTGTTGCTGGCAGTAATACAATTCCCAGCCACGACGTTGAGCCTCAAGGAGCAAGCCGAAACTGGTATCTTTAACAATATTTACCTGGTCAATGGGATCCATGACCATTAATAGAGAATGTGGCATAAAAGAAAAAGCATGTGGTTTAATAATAAGTTATCATGAAGCATTAACCAGCAAAACCTTTATTCTTGCAAGAAAAAGGTTGCATGGATTCAGCAACAGAATTAGGCTGAAAATGTGAACTGTTTTGCGACTTCTTGACTTTTATGATAAAAGGTAAGTAGAAATCTAAAAAAAAGTTGAAGAAAAGGCGCTAACTCTTTATTAAATAGTGAATTTTCGCTGTTCATAGGTAGCCATACATGAGTGATTTGTTCAAAGGTTTGAAAGTGATGGTGGTGGACGATAGTAAAACTATTCGCCGCACTGCTGAGACACTTTTGAAAAAACAGGGATGTGATGTTGTAACCGGTGTAGATGGATATGATGCGTTATCCAAAATTGCCGACTATAAGCCAGATATCATTTTTATTGATATTATGATGCCTCGCCTTGACGGGTATCAAACCTGTGCTCTTGTTAAAAGTAACCAGAATTTCAAAAACACCCCAATTATAATGCTGTCCAGTAAAGACGGAGTGTTTGATAAGGCCAAGGGGCGGGTCGTTGGTTCTGACAACTATCTGACCAAACCATTTAGCCGTGACGAATTATTAAACGCCATATCCCAGCAGTTGCAAAACAAACCGGCTGTGGCTTGATTAAGAATTAAAGATTTTAAAGAGAGGTAATTTATAATGGCGCGTGTACTTATTGTTGATGATTCTCCAACAGAAGCACATATTCTAACCGGTATGCTTGAAAAAAATGGCCACCAGGTTATTACGGCTCCTGATGGCGAGTCTGGTATTGTTTCTGCTAAAGCAAATCACCCTGACGTTATTTTAATGGATGTTGTGATGCCAGGCTTGAATGGTTTCCAGGCCACACGTCAACTGAAAAAAGATCCTGCTACATCGTCTATTCCAATCATCATCGTATCTACTAAATCTCAAGCAACAGACCGTGTTTGGGGAATGCGTCAGGGCGCTAACGATTATATTACTAAGCCTGTTGATGAAGCCTCTTTATTAGAGTCTGTGAATAACGTTTTAGGATCATAACCTCTTATGTCTGGAACTGATGCGACCAATATTGTTGGCATTCTTGCCGACATAGCAGAACGTAGTCAGAAACATCGCGATTCGCTGCCGCAACATGATGTTAGTGGCGGCGCTTTCTATAGCGGGGTAAGTTTTCTGCTTAATGGTGTGAACTATATTGCCCCACTAGACGAAATTTCTGAGATTATTCCTGTCCCCCAGACAACCAAGGTACCCGGTGCAAAGAGCTGGCTGAAAGGGGTTGCCAATTTACGTGGTGTCCTGTTGGCCTTGGTCGATTTGCAGGAGTATTTGGGGCGTCCAAGTTCCAGAAATATATTAAAGCAAAGAGTTTTGGTGCTTGATCAGCATGGATCCTATTTAGGACTTATCGTTGATGAAGTACGTGGCCTGCACCATTTTGAAGAAGATGAGCAGGTTGAAGGCAGTCTAACTGCCGATGCAGTTATCGCTCCCTACATTGTAGGGGGCTTCGAAAGAAACGGGGAGTTATGGCGGGTTTTTGGGATGAAGGAGTTATCGGAAAGTCCGGAACTTCACCAGGTCGCTGTGTAAATTTTACAACAATATGAAGTCAAGATGTCTCGGGAGCAACCTATGAGTGAGACCAAAAAGAAGATGAAGAAAGCCAGCCGATCAGGGATCGGTGTTTACGCTTTTTTATTGATCGTTGTCTTGATCGCGCTGGCAGTTAATGCTGGTTATGGTTTCTTAGAAAGTCAGAACCGTATTCAGCGTTCAGAGCTTGCGTCAGAAATGAAGGTATTGTCGCAACAGATTGCAACAAACGCCTCAGAAGCAGCGCAGGGTACCCAGTCGGCGTTTGCCGAATTGGATGCAGCGGCCAAGCAGTTTAGCGGTAATTTGCGTAAGTTGATCGACGGAGAAGGTGTAACCAACCTACCTCCAGCACCAGCTAACGTGCGAAATAACGAGTTGAAAGCTCTTGAAAGTTTGTGGCGTGAAGTTGAACCGCAGACACAGTCAATCTTGGCAAACCAGGAAGTTGTAAATCGCATGTACACCAATGCGGATGAGTTGGCAGAACAAATCCCAACTATGCAACGTCAGTACGATAGTGTGATTGATATACTGCTGGATAACCGAGCTGATGGTGAGGAAGTCCACCAGGCAACTCGCCAAAAATGGTTGGCTGAACGTATTTCATCAGGCATGCAGAAAGTTCTGCGTGGTGGTGACGAAGCACAGATTGCAGCAGAGGACTTTGGTCAGGACGTAGATACGTTTGGTGTTTATCTGGAAGGTCAGTTAAACGGTGATGCTCTACTTGAGATTCGACGCGTAAACAATCCCGAGGCGCGATCAGCTCTAGAGTCAATCGTAAGCGAATTCCAGAGCGTCAGCGAGAAAGTTGACTACATTGTATTTAGTACGCCGAAGCTGTTTGAAGTACAAAACGCATCGGACTCTATTTATAGCTCAGCGGACACATTGTTGAGCAGTACGACAAACGTTGAATCAGCATTTGCAGCTTTGACGACTAGTTATACGGAACCAGGTAGCCCGATGCTATCAGGTGCATTGTTCGTTCTCATCCTACTGTTATTGGTAGGTATGTATCTGAACCAACGAAAAGCAGAGAAAGTTCGATTACGCGAATCTGAAGTGTCAGCAGAGCGTGAGAAAGAAGAGAATGCTCGAAACCAGGAAGCGATTATTCGTCTTCTGGATGAGATTGACAGCTTGGCGGATGGTGACTTGACTGTAAAAGCAACCGTAACCGAGGACTTCACGGGTGCGATTGCTGACTCATTTAACTTAACCATTGACCAGTTGCGTGGTGTGGTAGGCGCAATTAACGAAGCGGTTGACCAGGTATCGAAATCTGCTGAAGAAACTCAGCAAACATCGACTGCACTTGCAGAAGCTTCTCGCCAACAGGCACAGGAAATTACTGGAGCCTCAGCAGCGATTAACGAAATGGCGGTATCTATTGAACAGGTATCAGCGAACGCATCTGAGTCTTCACAGGTTGCGGAAAAATCGGTGGAAATTGCTAAGAAAGGTGGTGAAGTTGTACGTAATACCATCCGAGGCATGGACACGATTCGTGAGCAGATTCAAGAAACCTCGAAACGTATTAAACGTCTCGGTGAGTCGTCACAAGAAATTGGTAACATCGTATCATTGATTAACGATATTGCTGACCAGACGAACATTCTGGCATTGAACGCAGCGATTCAGGCATCGGCAGCAGGTGAAGCCGGTCGTGGTTTCGCGGTAGTTGCGGATGAGGTTCAGCGACTGGCGGAACGTTCATCTAATGCGACAAAACAGATTGAAGCGCTGGTAAAAACGATTCAGACGGATACCAACGAAGCGGTAATCTCGATGGAGGATACGACTTCTGAAGTTGTTCGCGGTGCTCGATTGGCACAAGATGCGGGTGTGGCACTAGAAGAAATTGAAACGGTATCAACTAACCTGGCGGACTTGATTCAGAGTATTTCGAATGCAGCACGTCAACAGGCTGCATCTGCAGGTCACGTGTCGAATACGATGACGGTCATTCAGGAGATTACAACGCAAACTTCTGAAGGTACTCAGGAAACAGCTCGTTCGATTGGTAAGTTGACCGAGTTGTCAGAAGACTTACGTCGTTCAGTATCTGGCTTTAAGTTGGATTCAACAAACGATGATTACTTCCGCGGTGAAGAGGTATCAGCTGTTGAAGACGATTCTGAAGAAAGCTTTGAAAATATGTTTGATGATATTGAAGAGTCAGAAGAGTCTACAAGCAATGAGCTTGATGAATCGTTAGAGTCATTAAGTGAAGAAACTAGTGAGCTCGAAGATGCCAGTAATGATCTGCAGGAATCGAGTGATGAGCTTGAAGATTTCTTGAAAGAAGCTGGTGAGAGTCTCGAAGAATTAGACGAAGACATCTTTTTGGAAGAAGAGACAAAAAAGAAAGACTAATTGCGGGCCACTAGTTGAAACATAGCTCTTTAACTCATGTTCCAGATATGGAGACTGCCACTTTTGAAAGATGGCAGTCTCTAATTAGAAAGTATTCAGGAATCTGGATCCCAGCAAATAGACAGCTTTTTTTAAAGACAAGTCTGCTGAAACGTATAAGGGACCTGAACCTTAGAGACTATGATGAGTACTACCAGAAGTTACAGGATAAAAACTGGGCTTCACTAGAATGGTTTCAGTTGATTGATGCATTAACCATTCATGAAACGAGCTTCTTTAGACATAAAGAATCGTTTGATTTAGTGCAACATGTTTGTCAGCAGAAGATTATTCAATCAGCTAACTCGAATAGCGATTGCAATGTTCAAATCTGGAGCGTTGGCTGTTCAACGGGCGAAGAGCCTTACAGTCTGGCGATTGCTTTAGAAGAGTTAAGTTTAAACACGCTGACAGAAAAGGGACTGAGATTTTATTACGGGATTACTGGTATAGATATCAGTTATCCGGCACTTAGTGCGGCTAGACGTGCGATATATAGCGATAGAAAGTTACACATGATGTCACCAGAAATACAGGCATCATATTTTAATCGTCATGATAGTAGACATTGGCGAGTTAAAGAGCACATTCGAAATCGAGTACTGTTCTTACAGGGAAATCTCAATGAAATTGGGAATTCGCCGAAACGAAATTATGACGTCATATTTTGTCAGAACGTATTAATTTATTTTCGCCCTGAGGATCGAATTAATATCTTGGAAGGGCTGGTTGAACGATTAATTCCGGGTGGCGTATTGATATTGGGCCTGGGTGAAATAATTAATTGGAAGCATCCTGAGTTAGTACGGATTGACGAGAAAAACTGTTTGGCATATCAGCGGCAGCTATAGCTACAAAAAATGGTGTAGGCATGAAAGATAATCAGACAAAAGTAGCTTTAAATTGGGTTAAAGACGAAATCGAAAGCACGCTTGAGCAGGCGCAAAATGCCATCAAAGCGTATGCGGAAGATGAGACTGATAAAACCCAAATACATTTCTGTGCTAATTGCATGCACCAGATCCGTGGCACCATGCAAATGCTTGAGTTTTCAGGAGCTGCATTACTTGCTGAAGAGATGGAAGCACTCGCTGAAGCGATTGGTGAGAAAAATGTAGCCTCAAATGAAAAAGCATATGAAGTATTTCTATCGGCCATTCTAAGATTCCGCAGCTACCTCTCACGTTATGCTGAAGGTAAGTCAGATCTTCCCGTTATTTTATTACCAGCCATCAATGATATGCGTGCCTGCCGTAATGTTGATAGTTTGGGTGCTGGTAATTTAATTAGCATTCCCACTGAAGGTATTGAAGCACCAGCACCTAAACAGAAAGTAGATTTAAAAGGTGATATTTTAGCGGAAGTTAAATCTTTACGTTCTAAGTTCCAGCAGGGCTTGTTAGGTGTCATTCGTGATGTGGATACGCAGAATAACCTTGAGCGTATGCAGCAGGTAACTCAAACCTTATGGGGCTTGGGCAATCGTGTTCCCTACCAAAATTTATGGTGGGTAACCACAGTATTTTTAAAGAACATTGCACTTCTTTCTAAGAAAGATAAGCCTGTAGTTAAAGGCTTGCTGGGTCAGGTCGATCGCCGGATCCGTGAATTAATAGAAAAAACAGCTAATGAAGAAGAAGCGAATAAAGTATTAATCAATGTTCTTTTCTACGTAGCTCAATTCGATACAGAAGATGAGCAAGTTAAAGAGGTTCAGGATAAATTCCAGCTAAATCAATTGATGGACACGCTTGGTGATCTGGAAAGTGAATCCAGTGACTTAACTGGGCCAGACACAGAAAGCGTTCGTATTGCACTAAATGTTATTAAAGAAGATTTAGGCGAAATAAAAGAGTCACTTGATCTATACATTAGGACCAAGTCGCAGGAGAGCGAACCTCTAGAAGATATGGTTCCGGCAATGCAAAAGATTTCCGATACCATGTCGATGTTAGGTTTGACTCAGTCAAAGGATATGATCAGCAAACAAATGAAATCCATTGGCAATTTGCTTGATGGCTCAGAAGCTGATCGTGAGCAAGGACTAGTTTATATCGCAGAGGGTATTTTATCGCTTGAGGATTATATCGAGCGGGCATTAAAAATGGACAGCAAACAGTTGGCTAATGAAAGTCTTGGCCAAGGTGAGGGCGAGTCCTTGCAGATTATTAATGCACGATACCAACTGGTTCAGGAAAGTCGTGGCAATTTGCATAAAGTTAAAGATGCCATCACCGATTATTTAGATGAAAGCCATAACATTAAAAGGTTGGAGCAAGTACCAGAGCTATTAAAAGAAGTTGAAGGTGCATTAACATTTGCTCAATTGGATAACTTACTTGACGTCATTTCTAAGGCAAAAAACTTCGTTGTTAAATATCTCATTAGTGAGAAAGTAGTACTTAGCGAAGCAGAAATTTCTACACTTGCTGATGCGATCAGTTCTGTTGATTATTACCTAGAAGGATTGATGTCTTCAGGCCTGCATGGGTTGCCGGTCATATTACAGCGCGCCGTCGATAGTATCGGTGAGCTTGAGGCACATTACGGCAGTCTCGATGAAGAATTATTGCCAGTGCTCGATGATGCCCTGGAGATGCCAGAAATAGAGATGGTCGAAAGTGAGACGTATGATGAGTCTGATGATAGCGATGAGCTGATTGATGATGAAGTACGTGAAATCTTTATCGAAGAAGCTGATGAAGTGCTGGAAGAAATGCACAGCTTGTTACCTGAATGGAAACAGGATCAAACAAATAAGGAAGCAATCTCAACTATCCGACGCAATTTCCATACCCTAAAAGGTAGTGGGCGTATGGTAGGTGCCACAGATATCGGCGAATTAAGTTGGGCGATTGAAAATATGTTGAATCGCCTGATTGATCATAGCATTGAATATACACCTGCCCTTTTCGTAACAACCGAAGAAGTTGCCAATACATTACCAGAAATGGTAAAGCAGTTTGCCTCAGGTGAAAAAACCAAGTTCCCTAAAGAGTTGGCAGACCGTGCGAATCGAATTAGTAAAGGTGAAATGATAACGGATCTTCAGCCTCAACAGGAACAAACTGAAGAAGAGTCTGATCAGGCTGCCGAGCAAGAACTGTTTGATATCTTCAAGCAAGAAGCTGAAGGGCATGTGACAAGTCTAGAAATGTTCGCCAATCAACGCCAACAAGGTATTACACAGAGTCAAATTAGTGACAACCTTCTGCGTTCACTACACACTCTAAAAGGTGTTGCCCACATCGCAAACATACAGTCACTAACGAATGTTATTGTCCCTGTTGAAAGCTACTTCCAGGAATTAAAGACCCGTGAGTTATTAGCAGAAGAAGCTGATATGTCTTTAATTGATCATACTAAGGATCTACTAAGGCATATCATCAGCACTCCTGAAGATGATCAGGTAATCTCTGCACATGAAGATGAAATTCTGCAGCAGCTTGCCCAGCAGCAGAAGCGCTTTGACGAATCTGGTGAGACTGGACAGGAACAGGGCCGCGATCCAGAGCTAATCAAAGATATCTTTAATATTGCTTCAGATGTTCTAGTCGATATCGAAAGTACCAATTTACAGGAAACACCAGAGCCTCAGCGTCTTGAGAGAATATCTTATCTGATGGCATCAGTCGAACGTTTGAAAAGCATTCTCAGCGAAGCAGAGCTTAATGAAATTGAACAAGTTGTAGCAGCATTGAGCGATGCGTTACAACGTAATATGACTGCTAACAAGGTAGACACTTCAATTGGTACTTTACTGCAAGAGGCATACAACCAGCTTGAAAATCAGTTTGACTGCCTTGCAGCTAACTTATCTATTCCAGAGGCTAGAGATCTGGTTCAGGCACTGCAAACTTGGAAGCCGGCTGAAACAACTGGTCTTGAATTAGAATCTGCACCCGAAGAAATCTCTTTGGGCGAAAGTGAAGAAGTCCAGTTTGAAGAAACTCCAGAAGAATCAGTTCAAGTTCCTACTACGGAAGAGAAGGAAGAGCAAAGAGCTACTCAAGATGATAACTCAATTGAGTTTAATCTTGATGACTTTACGCCGCCTTCAAAAACTGAAGAAAAGCCAGCTGCAGAAACTAAAGACAGAGAAACTTCAAAAGATGATAATTCACTAGAGTTTACGCTAGAAGATGATTTCTTAACAAAAGAATCCGAAGAAGTCCAAGAAGAGAAGTCAGAAGAGAAAAAAGAAGAAAAAGCCACAACTGACGATAATTCAGTAGAGTTTGAATTCTCTGATGAATTCCTTGCCTCTGAGGCAATGGAGGAAGAGTCAGTTACTGATGAGCATGAAGAAGCTGAAGATTTAAGTTTAGAGGATGCGGCTGAAGAGCTTGGTCTAGATTTAAGTGATGAATTAGACCTATCTGAAGAATTAGCAGCTGACGAAAAAGAGGAAGCTCCAGAGGAGACAGCTCAAGAAGAAGTCTATGAATCAGAGCTGCCTGAAGAAACTGTTAAAGAAGAGCCTGAAGTAACTGCAGAAATTACGGAAGAGACAACTGCTGAAACGGAAGAAAGTGTGTCGGATACTGCAAACGAAGCTGCAGAGCAAGTAGAAGATCTGGATGAAGTACCAACAGAGGAAGAAACTGCAGAGGTTAGCGAAGAGGCTCCTGTACCAGAGAAAGAAATCGCTAAAACCATAAGCCTTGATTTAGACGTAGATGATGAGTTGCTCGAGATATTCAGCGAAGAAGCAGAAGAATTATTCGATAGCGACGCAAACTTACTTCAAAAGTGGCGCCAGGAACCCAACAATTTAAAAATAATTGCTGAGTTGCAACGTAACTTACACACCCTTAAGGGGAGTGCAAGAATGGCTGGCTTCTCACCAATTGGCGACTTAGCTCATGGGCTGGAAGATTTATATACAGCTATTACTGATCAGCTATTTGCTTCATCTGAAGAAGCAATCGATTTAGCTGAGCGTGCGGAAGATAAATTATTGGCAATCTTCAATGCTCGCAACACTCCTGAAAAGATCCCATCACCTGCTGCAATGCTTGATGAGATTGAAGGCTTTATTGCTGCTCAAAAAGCTGGTAGAGCATATGTTCGCCCACAGTCAGAGGCTGACATTGCACCAGCAGCTGAAGAAGTTAAGCCATCAGAGCCAGAGAAAGCTGAGGAAACAACGCCCGTTGCAGAAACTCAACAGCCAGCTGAGCCTGAAGAGATTGAATCTAAAGAGGAAATTGATACCGAAGAAGCCGCCTGGAATGAGGAGTTGGCTGAACTGTTCCTTGGCGAAGCGTCTGAACTGTTGACTTCATATGAAGAAGCAATCGAACGCTGGTCAAATGATTTACACAATGTAGAGCCACTGAACACGGCTATGCGCAATCTGCACACACTTAAGAGTGGTGCAAAACTGGCTGCTATTACTCCGGTTGGTGAATTAACTCACAAGCTTGAAGGAGTTGTCGAAGCTCTGGCAAGAGACCCTAGACTTGGCCATGCTCGCTGGGCTGATATGCTGCGTCGTAGCTATGACGAGTTACACGAAATGGTTGATCAGGTTCGTAATGGTCAGATGCCTGCGAAACCTGCTGAGTTATTACGTAAGTTGGAAAATGACAAAGCAACCATTGAGTCTCAGTTAGAGCAACTGGATAAGCGCGATCTTGCTGAGTCTGGTGAACAGGCAGAAGTGAAAATCGTTTCGCTTGCAGATAGACAGAAACAGAAGGAAGAAGAAGCTAAGGAGGCAGCTAACCGAGATGTTATCCGTGTACGTTCAGAGGTACTGGATAACTTGGTGAACTTGTCTGGAGAGGCTTCCATCTTCCGTTCGCGTCTTGAGCAGCAGGTGGCAGACCTTAACTTCAACCTTGGTGAGATGTCATCAACAGTTGACCGTCTGCGTGAACAGCTACGTAATCTGGAAATTGAAACAGAAGCACAGGTACTGTATCGCCGTGAAATTTCCGGTGTTGATTTTGATGAGTTCGATCCTCTGGAAATGGACCGTTATACTCGTCAACAGGAATTGACTCGAAGTCTACTTGAGGCTGCGAGCGACTTGATGTCAATTCAAGAGACACTTGAAACTAAAGTTGGTGATGCAGAAGCTACATTGCTGGCACAGGGTCGTGTAAATACAGAATTGCAAGACCGATTGATGCGTACTCGAATGGTGCCATTTAACAGTATAGAAAGTCGCCTGCGTCGAATGGTTCGTCAGATTTCGACTGAATTAAATAAAGATGTAGATCTGATTCTTGAGTCTGAAGGTGAGATGGACCGTACTGTAATTGAGCGAATGGTTGCGCCGCTCGACCATATGCTCCGAAACGCAATTGACCATGGTATTGAGTCTAAGGATGAGCGTAAAAAAGCTGGTAAAGCAGAAAAAGGAACAGTACACCTAAGCTTGTCGAGACGTGGTAATGAAGTTTATATCCAGATTCAAGATGATGGTGCCGGTATCCGTAAAGATAAAGTGCGCAAGCGTGCTATATCGCAGGGCATGATTGATGAATCTTACAATCCTACAGACCGTGAGCTATTCCGTCTGATTCTACAGCCTGGTTTCTCAACCGCAGAAACTGTGACCCAGATATCTGGCCGTGGTGTGGGCATGGATGTAGTGCATAGTGAAATTCTTCAGCTTGGTGGCTCATTAAATATTAGCTCTGAAGAAGGTAAAGGTACAACTATGACAGTGCGTTTACCATTTACCTTATCATCTAACCAAGCATTGATGGTTAAAGTAAAAGGTGAGCCATACGCCATTCCATTGTCGAATATCACGACAGTTGCTCGTGTCAGTGCAAAAGAAGTATTAGAAATCTATCAGGATAAAGATAAGACCTTCACGCACCTTGGTGAAGAGTATGAGTTACGTTATCTCGGTCAGATTCTAGATCGGAATTCAGATATTGTTCCTCCGGTAGATGAGTTCGTTCCTGTATTGATTATTCAAGGTGAAGATAAACCAATTGCGGTGCATGTTGACGAACTAATTGGTTCTCGCGAAATCGTGGTAAAAAATATTGGTCGTCAGATATCCACAGTACCTGGCATTTCAGGAGCATCGATTCTCGGTGATGGTAGTGTTGTACTGATTCTGGATATGCAGACATTGGTTGACCGTTTCCACGAGTGGGATTTCTCTCACGAAGCCGGAATGGTACAGGAGACTACGGTCGAAGATCGTATCCCAGTAGTTATGGTTGTGGATGACTCGATTACAGTTCGCAAAGTTACCGCACGACTACTGCAACGTCACCAATTCCAGGTAATGACGGCTAAAGATGGTGTTGATGCAATTACACAGCTGCATGACGACATTCCGGATGTCATGCTACTGGATATTGAAATGCCACGAATGGATGGTTTCGAACTAGCAACCATTATTCGACATGATGAAAGACTTAAGCATTTACCAATCATTATGATTACTTCTCGTACTGGTGAGAAACACCGCGAGCGTGCTGAACAGATTGGTGTTAATCGTTATCTAGGTAAACCTTATAATGAGGAAACTCTATTAGGTACGATTGATGAAATGCTTAAGTTGGAAGACTAAAGGATTGAACAAGCTGTAATGAATACAATGTTGGTGTTGCTGGCTGCCTCAACCGGTGGTCCAGCGGCAGTTAAGGCTTTTATTGATGCCTTGCCCGATAAGCCGTTACCGGTTTGTTTTGTTCTGGCGAATCACATTAATGAAGGGTCATTACCTAGTTTGCAAGCAATGCTTAACGAGCATGCTTTTATTGATGCTGAAATAATTGATCAATACAAAGACATTAAACCTGGCAAATTATATATAGCACCAATCGATAAAAAGATTAGTTTTGTAGTGCAAGGCAAGATTATCATTACTGATGAAGAATGGAGTAAACCTTATGCTCCAAATATTAATGAACTATTTGCCGAATCGCTTGAGCTAAGAGATGTTGAAAAACTAGCAATTGTCTTCAGTGGTATGGGTGATGATGGTTCAGCAAATTCTGATTTGTTGACCGAGAGTGGGGTTGATATCTGGTGCCAGACGATAGAAAGCTGTATCCAGTCTTCAATGCCCGAAAGTATGATTAAAACAGGAAATGTTACTTACAAAGATGATCCGGCCGGCCTTGCTGAGCAACTGGTCATTTTATTAGAAGCTTTATTTCCAGTTGACCAATACGCGTGAGAGAAAGCATGACCAAAAAAGTACAAGATGTTTACAGCTTTTTGATTCCTATGATTGAAAACAGTTTATTGTTGCCGAATGCGACAGTTGCTGAGATTGTTCCTTTTATGAATGTTGATCTTATGGAAGATGCTGAATCTAGTGAAGACTGGCAAATTGGTCAGATTGTATGGCGTAACATTAAGATTCCGGTAGTTTCCTTGGAAAGGGTACAAGGTAAAACAGATTTGGGTGAATTACGTCGCTCGCGAATCGCAATTGTATATACGTTAAATGGTAATCAGGAAATACCCTATATCGCTATTATGGTGCAAGGTATTCCCCGACTAGTGCCAGTTGATGAAAATAATAGTCAGGTGGTACAAGAAGATTTGCCCAAGGGAGTTAAAGCCTGGGCAGATCTGGAAGGGCGTAAAGCACTGATACCAGATTTAGACTTATTGGAAACTATGCTCTCTGAGAGAGCTTCTTAATTCAGAAATACTTAGAAGTCGCCCCAGACACTATTCATTACCGCAACGGCAGCTAAGGCTGCCGTTTCTGTTCTTAATACTCGTGGTCCAAGCTGTACAGGGTTGCATCCATGGGCAGTAACCGAACTTATTTCTTCATCGCTAAAACCACCTTCTGGCCCAACCCATAATTGAATTTCAGAGTCAATATTAGCGGAGATCGACTTAAAGCCGGTTTTTGCTTCTGGATGCATGAAGAAACTATTGGCGTTCAAGTGAGTTAATGCTGCCTGCAACTTGATGACAGGATGAAGTATCGGGATGGTGTTACGACCACATTGCTCACAGGCACTTTCGATGACTTTTTGCCAGTGCTCATGCTTTTTTTGCCAGCGCTTGTCATCAAGTTTTACCCCGCAGCGCTCGGTGATAAGTGGTGTGAATTGCTTAACTCCTAATTCAACACCTTTTTGCAGTGTGAGCTCCATTTTGTCACCACGAGATACACCCTGATAAAGATGGATATTTAGTGGTGACTCGTTATTGCTGCTTTTTGACTCAACGATGTGAACAGAAACTTGATTACGTTCAACCGAGAGAATGTTACAAAAATAGCTATTCCCGTCTCCATTAAATAATTCTAACTGTTGTCCGACTGTCATACGTAAGACACGACTAACATGATTGCCAGCTTCCTTCTCGAGCAACAATTCTGAGGAAGGTGTCAGTTGTTGTGTGGTAAAAATACGGGGGATGCGCATCTTTAATCCTTAGTTGCCAATTGGATACCTTGCCACGCGATGTCAGCCAGTTTATCGATTTCTTCAGGGGTTATGACGTAGGGTGGCATAAAGTAAACGACATTGCCCAGCGGGCGTAATAAAGCGCCTTGTGATAAGGAATATTCATAAACTCGCATTCCACGTCGTTCTTTCCAGTCATAAGGTGTACGAGTCTTTTTATCCTGTACCATTTCTGCAGCCAGAATCATCCCCGTCTGTCTAACCTCAGCGATATTGGAATGATCAGCAAAATGAGCAGTCGCTTGCGCCATGTGTTGTGCTAATACTTTATTGTTCTCAATAATGGGCTGACTTTGGAAAATATCGAGAGTTGCCTTGGCCACTGCACAACCGGTGGCATAGCCAGTGTAACTGTGTGAATGAAGGAAGGCTGTAAGCTTTTCATAATCATCATAAAAAGCCTGAAAAATTGTCTCTTTGGTCAACATGGCAGATAAAGGCAAAAAGCCTGCCGTTAATCCTTTTGATACACACATAAAGTCGGGACTGATATTTGCCTGCTCACAGGCAAACAATGTACCGGTTCTACCAAAGCCAACAGCGATTTCATCAGCGATCAGGTGAACATCATATTGGTCACACAGTTTGCGTAATTCGCTAAGGTAGACAGGATGATACATGCGCATACCCGATGCACATTGGACTAAGGGTTCAACGATGATGGCTGCAACGTTTTCATGCTCTCGCTCGACCAGGGCGCGCATCTTTTCAAATTGACGCAAGGAGTAATCATGCCAGCTTTCGCCTTCCTCACGATAAAAACAATCAGGTGAAGGTGCCGTCATGACATTAAACATTAATGACTTATAAGGCGCCTTATAGAGTCCTAGATCGGAAACTGCCAGAGCCCCTGTCGTTTCGCCATGATAGCCGCTTTCAAGCGCAATAAATTTAGTCTTGTCGGGCTTTCCAGCCAATTGCCAGTAATGGACACTCATTTTCAAGGCTATTTCGACAGCTGAAGAACCATTCTCACCGTAAAAAACACGGTCTAGACCTTCAGGGGTCATAGCCACAAGTTGTTCGGCGAGGTCGATGGCGGGCTCATGAGTAAAACCAGCAAAAATAACATGCTCAAGTTTATCCACTTGCTCTTTCATGGCATTGGCAATGGTGGGGTTACTATGACCAAATAGGTTAACCCACCATGAGCTGACAGCATCGATGTAGCGATTACCATCAAAATCTTCTAAATAGACGCCATCGCCACGCTTAATTGGTGTCATAGGGTAGCGCTCATAATCTTTCATTTGACTGCAGGGGTGCCAAAGCACAGCTAAGTCACGTTTTTTAAGGGAAGCGTTATCCATAGAAATATATTGAAACCATTGAAAAATGATGGCGCTATTATCGCGTATTTGAGAGGAAGACTCAAAGCCAGAGTCTCAGGGAATATATTTGTATATTGGTCAAAAAAGCCGGCAAGTGCCGGCTTTCTCAAGTGCTAACAAAGCAGGGATTAATAACGGTAATGTTCAGGTTTGTAAGGACCTTCAACCGGTACATTAATATAATCTGCCTGATCTTGACGAAGCGTTGTCAAACGAGCACCAATTCTTTCAAGGTGCAACTTAGCGACTTTTTCGTCTAGATGCTTAGGTAAGATATAAACATCATTGTCGTATTTATCGCCATTTCTCCACAACTCAATTTGAGCCAACACCTGGTTGGTGAATGAGTTGGACATAACAAAGCTTGGGTGGCCAGTAGCACAACCAAGGTTTACTAGACGACCTTTAGCCAATAGCGTAATACGCTTACCATCTGGGAAACGAATTTGATCAACTTGTTCTTTAACATTGATCCACTCGTATTTTTCAAGGCTAGCAACATCGATTTCGTTATCAAAGTGACCAATATTACAAACGATAGCCTGATCTTTCATGCGAACCATGTGTTCATGGCGAATGATGTCATAGTTACCAGTTGCTGTTACAAAGATATCAGCCTGTTCAACAATGTTTGGATCTTCAAGGTCAACCACACGGAAACCTTCCATCGCAGCCTGTAAGGCACAGATTGGATCGATTTCAGTTACCCATACTGTCGCACCTAAACCACGAAGTGATTGTGCAGAACCTTTACCAACATCACCGTAACCACAAACAATAGAGATTTTACCCGCGATCATAACGTCGGTTGCACGCTTGATACCGTCAACCAATGACTCACGACAACCGTAAAGGTTATCAAACTTAGACTTAGTTACTGAATCATTAACATTGATTGCTGGGAACGGTAGTTCGCCACGTTTCTTCATTTGATAAAGACGCGCAACACCTGTGGTGGTTTCTTCAGTGACACCCTGAATGTTAGCCAAGGTACGAGAGTAGAAATCGCTGTCTTCAGAAAGTTTTACTTTGATGGCTTTGAACAGAGCAACTTCTTCTTCACTCTTAGGGT
Organism: Kangiella aquimarina DSM 16071; assembly: GCF_000374105.1. Classification (GTDB taxonomy): domain Bacteria; phylum Pseudomonadota; class Gammaproteobacteria; order Enterobacterales; family Kangiellaceae; genus Kangiella; species Kangiella aquimarina. The sequence goes on along the minus strand of NZ_KB893650.1, from coordinate 178,758 downwards.
TATCCAAAACTGAAATATCTTTTTCTGCACGAGTACCTAGAATTAGTAGAGTTGTAGCATCGCCACCATCGTCAAGAATCATGTTTGGTGAGCCACCGTCATGCCATTCCATGATGTGGTGCGTGTATTCCCAATACTCATCCAGAGTTTCGCCTTTGTAGGCAAAAACTGGAATACCTTGATCCGCAATTGCGGCAGCAGCATGATCCTGAGTGGAATAGATATTACAGGATGCCCAACGAACTTCTGCGCCAAGGGCGACCAGAGTTTCGATCAACATGGCCGTCTGGATTGTCATGTGTAGAGAACCCGCAATGCGAGCGCCCTTAAGAGGTTGTTCTGAACCATATTCTTCGCGAATGGCCATTAAGCCAGGCATTTCGCTTTTTGCGATATCAATTTCTTTGTGGCCCCAATCGGCTAGAGCAATATCTTTAATGATGTGGTCAGTCATAATGTTCCCAAATTGTTCGGCTCTTTCCTAAGGTATTATCAGAAAACTGATACCGAAAGAGCCATCTAGTGAGTGAAAAAATAATAAGGTTATAGACCTGCAGCAGCACGCAATGCTTCAGCTTTATCTGTTCTTTCCCAAGTAAAACTGTCTTCAGTACGGCCAAAGTGACCATAAGCTGCAGTAGCCTGATAAATTGGCTGTAGCAAGTTAAGCATCTTAGTTAAGCCTCGAGGACGAAGGTCAAAGTGCTCGCGTACCAGCTCGACTAATTTATCTTCGCTGACTTTACCAGTGCCAAAAGTGTTAACGCTTATAGATGTTGGTTCGGCCACACCAATCGCGTAAGAAACCTGAATCTCACAACGATCTGCAAGACCAGCTGCAACGATATTTTTTGCAACGTAACGGCCTGCGTAAGCAGCACTGCGGTCTACTTTTGAAGGGTCTTTACCAGAGAAAGCACCACCACCATGGCGCGCCATACCACCGTAGGTATCAACGATAATTTTACGGCCGGTCAAACCGCAGTCGCCCATTGGGCCACCAATAACAAACTTGCCCGTTGGGTTTACAAAGTACTTGGTTTTATCGCTAATCCATTCCGCTGGAAGAACAGGCTTGATGATTTCTTCAATTACAGCTTCCTGCAAATCTTTCTGTGAAATCTCTGGATCATGCTGTGTTGATAATACCACCGCATCGATACCAACAGGCTTGTCATTTTCATAACGGAAAGTCAGCTGACTTTTAGCGTCAGGACGTAACCAAGCTAGTTTACCATTCTTGCGTAGCTCAGCCTGCTTTTGAACCAGACGGTGAGAATAAGTGATAGGTGCTGGCATTAACACGTCGGTTTCGTTTGATGCATATCCGAACATCAAACCTTGATCGCCTGCGCCTTGCGCTTCTGGATCGTCACGGTCAACACCTTGAGCAATGTCCGGACTCTGTTTGCCGATGGCGTTTAGTACGGCACAGGATTCCCAGTCAAAACCCATTTCCGAGCTGTTATAGCCAATTTGCTTAATGGTGTTACGAGCTAGTTCTTCAATATCAACCCACGCGGAAGTGGCTACTTCACCAGCAACAATGACCATGCCGGTTTTAACCATGGTCTCAACTGCAACGCGAGCATTGATATCCTGAGCTAGGATCGCATCAAGAACTGCATCGGAAATTTGATCGGCAATTTTGTCTGGATGTCCTTCAGAAACGGACTCCGACGTGAATACGGAATAATTGCTCATTTCTACTTAGTTACCTTTTATTAAAACTAAAGTGAAAAACCAGCCTTACTATATTGCCTTTAAAAGGCTGAAGCGCTGGTCAAAAAGTAGGCGGATTTTACACTGTTTAGACGTCTAAATCACCTATTTTTACACCTTTGCCTGTGAAAATCACATGAAAAGAATTGGCTTTTATTATAATCAGACTAATAGATAATGAAACCGACAAAAAGTTACAAATAGTAATGAAATCAATAACAAAAACCTTACATAATTTAATGGTATACCTACAGCTAAGGGCTGGCTTTAAATTAGAAAATGCTAAATATGGATTGATACATATCACCTATAACTAATCGTAATAATTGATTAGAATCTAAATACTAAGCAGCATGACTTAATGAATAAGCGGGAAGGAACGATGACGCCAGAATTTAAATACAGAAAACATAAGTTTGATGAAGGGGAACCACTGTCTCCCTGGCGGGAAAAGATTCATGAAGTCATATTTGAGGCAGATACCTTTGCCGGAAAAACCTTCGATGTAGCCTTAATAATCACCATCTTCCTCAGCGTACTGGCGGTAATGCTTGATAGTGTCCAGGTTATTTCTGTTCAATATGGAAGCATGTTGTTCGCCGCAGAATGGGCCTTTACCATTCTATTCACCATTGAATATATTTTACGGCTGATAAGTGTTCGCAAGCCTATGCTGTACGCAAAGAGCTTTTATGGCGTCGTCGATCTATTATCTATTCTGCCGACTTACCTGACATTGATCATCGTTGACGCAAAATACTTCCTGGTCATTCGAATCTTAAGGGTTTTAAGAATATTCAGGATATTCAAGCTGGCAAATTATATGGGCGAGGCCAGTATGATGATGAATGCGCTACGTAACAGCCGCGCTAAAATCAGTGTTTTCCTGTATACCGTATTGATGTCAGTAGTAGTGTTTGGATCGTTAGTTTACGTCATCGAAGGTCCTGAAAATGGTTTCAGCAGCATTCCAAAGTCGGTTTACTGGGCAATCGTAACATTGACAACTGTTGGGTATGGCGACATTTCACCACAAACGCCTGTCGGTCAGTTTTTAGCATCCTGCATTATGATTCTAGGTTATGGATTAATTGCAGTACCAACAGGGATTTACAGCGCAGAAATAACCCGCGAGGCTATGAAAAAGAAAGATGTTACTAATAATGCATGCCCTTCTTGTGCCTATGAAGGTCATGATAAAGACGCAGAATTTTGTAAAAAATGTGGAGCTAAACTATAAAAAAGTGTCGAAAAATTGAACACAAGTCAAAAATGCATATAATACTGCCTTTTATAATAAAAAGATTGGGATATGAAAAAAATACAATATGGAATCCTTGTAGCGATTCTGCCACTCGTTCTTGCGTTTAGTTACTACCTAACATTTTCTGCAACGAAACCAATTTCCATAGTAGAAGATATAAATCAATCAAGCGTTGCTGCAACATTGTCAACAGCTAATGACAGCATTGCATTTAAAGGGCATTACTTTTTTAGAAGCTATGTAGAAGAAACGGGAACCGAAATATGGAGCTCAGATAAAAACGGAAATACATCTTTGGCTTTGGAAACCATAGAGGGACCAAATCAGGCTTCAACTATTGAAGTATTTACTGACGGTAATTTTCTCTATTACGTCATAACCGGAGTCGGTCAAAATAATGCCGATGTTATTTATTATTTAGAGCAACCAGGTGATGACTTTAAAACATTGGATCTTGGGCTGAGATATTACAACGGAAGATTTAAGAAGCTGGGTAATACCTGGTATGGACTTGCTAGGGACATAACAACAAACAAGCAAAGTATAGTGGCATTTAATGGATCATCAACTGTTCCGATTGCAGTAGACGACCAAAATGCAAATTATAACATTTTAGACTTCACAGAATTTAATGGAGAACTTAACGTAATAGTTCGTTCATACAGTAATGACAATATTGAGCACAGGCGGGTTGTTAATGACTCAATTGAAACATTAAATGCAGTCTCTGGTTATAACATTCAAAGTCTTTACCAAACTAATAGTGACTTGTACTATTTTATATACGATACAAATTACAATTTAGTTTTATATCATTTTGATGGCACAACAACTAATTATGTTGACGGTTTTTATAACATATCTGAGTTATGGGGTACTGATGGAGATAACTTGATATTCTATGCAAAAAAAGATGATTTAAGTAAGAACCAACTATGGAGCTTGAACGGCAGCAGTCTCCTGCAACTAACTAACTATAATGATAATTATACATATGTAAGAAGGATGACTTCTACAGAGCAAGGCCTGTATTTTTTGATACAGGATCAAGAGGGTACTAGATTACAGTACCTTGCAAACGGGATAATAGAAACAGTTGTATTAGATGCTGAAACATTCGATAACAACTATACAGCTGAGCCATTTGTAACTCACAACGGAAGTGTCTATTTATCTGGAAGATATAGTGAAAACTCTGCCTATTATAGTGCGTATTGGAAGGTAACAAATGGAGTTGCTGAACGTGTACTTTCTAAAGAGGGTTACTTAGGAAATTCAAAAACATTTACCCTTAATGGCGAGTTATATAATTTTGTAGATGCTGGAATCCAAACCCAACTTTATCGCCTTGATGATCCATCTAATATTGCTTCACTAGTCGGTACATTTGATATCAGGAATCTAGCTAGCTTAGAAGCAGATGACTCCACTAATACTATATTTGCCAGTGGGTATACGGGTGCAAACTCAAACATTTATGCAGTGCACGATACCTTAGCAAATAAGCTGATAATTGAAGGAGCAACGGGCAGTAGTAACCCAACCAACTTTGTTAGCGTAAAAGGTAAGACGTACTTTTTAGCAGTGGAGGATGACCGACAAACTGTTTGGAAATCAGATGGTTATACTGCAGAAAAAATACCAGGAATAGAGGCAGATGGAGTTGGGGAAGATATTATGACCCTGGAAAAACTCGATGATAACCTCTTGATTTTAACAAGGTCTTTTACAGATTCAAGATATCGTATTTGGATTTACGATGGTTCTGAAACACGGCTGCTTAGCGAAAATGTGAACACTGTGTTCAATGAGGAAATATACTTATCAGATGAAGGTACCGCTTATTTCTTAGGTGCTATAGGTGGTGACTATGGTCGGTCGCTAATAAAAATTACTGATAATGGTTTAGTCGAACTTTATAACTCTGCAAGTGTAAACAGATTAGATATAAATAATAATGGAGTTTTCTTCCAGACAGGAGCTCGAGATTATGTAGAGCTTTGGAAAGAAGAAAATAATGCAGTTAAAAAAATTAGCAATGAATCAAATTCCGTTTTTGAAAGTTATGAATCCAGATTCTACACTGAGAGTGCTTATACATATTTTTCCGGATGTGACAGCGAAGGTAACTTTACCTTAACTAGCTATTCAGAAGAAAGTGGAATATCTCAAGTTGATACATCGGAGCTTTCTGTAGATGGTTGTTGGAGCGTTAAAGTTTATGAGCTAGGTAATGAGATAGCTATAATTACCCCTCCAACAGTTGAGTCAGCTAGTAAGCTTTGGAGTTTGCAGAGTGGTGTTATTGAGCTTGTATCAGATGACTTTTACAACATAAGTAGTGGAGGTCAGGCTCTAAATAACAAGCTATACTTCAAAGCGGCAGCTTCACAACAAGAAAGTTATACTTTGTATGTATATGCAGATGGAGAGATTGTTAATACATTCTTACCCTCTGCATATAATTTTTGGTTAGGCAATAATGACAAAGAGCAAGGCAAAGACTGGATTATTTTGCCCGGGTCGGGTGGGGCTAAAATATATTCATTTGATGGCTCTAACGTCACCCTTATGAATTCGTTGAAAAGTAACTTCCAGTCAATAAGCTCATTAGTGGAGTTGGGCGACTATACAATATTACAAGTTATCAGTGGTTATCCACTCTACCATGATCTTGTTGCGTTAGATAAGAGTGGGGAACTAACATACTTAAATCCTGCACAGGAATTCAATTTTATTAGCGATAATAATAATGGTGACTATCCTATCGCGAGAGGCCATGGTAAATGGTTATTTATGCAGGCGTGCCACTATACCATTGGTTGTGAGCCGTTCTCCATGAACGTCAATATCGCTCCGGTAGCAAAAGTAAGTATTACCAGTAGCACGGTTTACAGTGGTCATGTCGTTGAGCTGGATGGAACTGTTACCGAGGATATTGACGGCAACATAATTGAATATATCTGGTCTGTAATATCTGGACCCAGTGTTGAAATCAATAGTCCTGAGTCAGGGAAAGCCAGTTTTATTGCACCAACAGTTGAAACTTCGACCACAATCGAATTGCAACTTGAGGTTGTTGATGATGGTTACGATAAAGACTCGACAACTCAAAAGGTAACTGTGCTTCCAAATACAGGCCCGAATGCAGTCATAAACGCGCCTGCACAAGCTAATGAGGGACAAGTTGTTCAACTGGATGCAACTCAATCATCAGATCCTGAAAGTGATGATCTTACTTTCTATTGGGAAGTTGTGTCAGGTCAAAATGTGTCCATCGTAAATCAAACTGCTGCTTTGACTGAATTCTCAGTGCCCAGTATCAATCAAGATACAAGTGTTACCGTTAGATTAACTGTCCAAGACGCTGTAGGAAACACCGCACAAGATGAAGTTGAAATTATTCTTAAGAACGTGAGCTCTGGTACGCCAGATAATGGTTCTGGCGATGGTGGCTCAGGTGGTGGTGGCTCTACAAACTGGCTACTGTTGCTAATGCTTACAATGATAATGATGATAAGATTTGGTTATTATCGTAGATAAGGCAAGTAAAAAAAGGTAGCCAATTGGCTACCTTTTTTTGTTAAGTAGGAGCAAATTATTTACCTATCAAATCCTTTGTGCCTTGCAGATATTCTTTACCCTTTTGCTGCACAGTCTCTGGGTCATTGGTTTCAGAGGCGATGTGTACTTTCTCCAAGTTTTCCTGGGTTTGGTCTAAGTGCTGTTCAATGAACTGTAGTGCATTTTCCAAGCTGTAAGACATCTGATGTATTTCAGCCATTGTGTAAGGGGTGAGTTCGTATTTGATACGCCCTTCAAGCTGGGTATTGTACTTCTCTATTATCGCAATGGCTTCGGCCATGGTTTCTGGCTTTTCGCCCTTAAAATGTCGGACGTCGGTTGCGTGGACAACTGATACTGTTGCTGCAGCAAGAATAATTGCTGAGATGGTTTTGCGAAGTGACATATTTAGCCCTTGTTGAGAATGATTGTTGTTTGCATTTTACTCTTGACTCAGGGCTGTGCCAAGTGATGAAGATCAATTCATTGATAGAAAATATAAATAATCAGATCCGCTTATACATAGTAAACACTAGAGGTCATCACTTTGGACATCAGGCTCATGGCGCCTTTTATGGGCTTGGGCAATTCGGCCCCTCCATGCTCAATCGCAACGGTGGCGTGTTTCAGTTCTTCTTCGCGCATCTGTTGCAGAATAACCCGACTCTTGCTGTCCTGAATAGGTAGCTTTTGCAGGTGATCGTCAAGGTGGCGACAGACTTGATGTTCAGTCTCAGCAACAAAGCCCAGGCTCCACTTATCACCAGCAATACCGGCCAGAGCGCCTATAGTAAAGGAGCTGGCATACCAGAGAGGGTTGAGCAGGCTTTCGCGGCTGCCCAGCTCATGGATACGTTCGCTACACCAGGCCAGATGGTCGACTTCTTCCTGTGCCGCCTGTTCCATTTTGTCACGAACATTGGGCAATTTTGCAGTAAGTGCCTGCCCCTGATATAGGGCCTGAGCGCAGACCTCTCCGGTATGGTTGATGCGCATCAAACTGGCAGCATGACGCTTTTCCTGATCGGACATCTTAGATTCGTCAATGTCTTGCGCCGGAGTAGGTCTCGTCTTGGTATCGTAAATACCCCGAGTTGTTTTTAGCGCTGAGTCTGCTACTAGACAGAGTCGATCAAAAAAGCTGAATTGACGCATAGATCTGCTACACTTATTTGCTCAAAGAAAAGCTATTGTAGCGATAAATCTAATAAAAGTTAATCTAGGCCACTGGCCGCAAGAATAGGAAATAGAGGCAATTTATTAATCATGGGTGATACTTTAGAAAAAAATGATCTGGCTATACTGATTGAATCGAAAAACCCCATCATCGTCATTGAGTCACATGAAGAGAGCCGTGTTACAGAGCTATTGACCAAGGTCGCGATAAAACTCAAAAAGCCGTTGTTCGGCTGGCATTTGACGGAAGGTTTGCGTCGCGTGGAAATGACCGATTCGCATTTTGCGCCCTTAGATAATACACAGAAGCCTGACGATTGCCTGAAGCATATTAAGCGTATGGAGCGCCCAGGAATCTACGTGCTCTATGATTTTCATCCCTTTCTCGATGAGCATCACCCAGAGCAGGTGCGACTGGTTAAAGATATCGCTTTACAGTTTCAAAAATATCACCAGACATTAATCTTTGTCAGTCATAAGTTAAAACTTCCAGAAGAAATTCGACGCTTCTCAGCTAAGTTTGAGCTACGACTACCTAGCCATGCTGAACTTGAAAAGTTAATTCATGCCGAAGCCACCCGCTGGGCGCTTGGTAATCAGGGACAAAAAGTAAGAACTGATAAGACTACTATGCAGCGACTGGTACAAAATCTTACCGGGCTAACCTTGAGCGATGCACAACAGATTATCCGAAACCTGATTTATGACGATGGGGCCATCACCGATTGTGAAATGGATAAAGTGAACCGTGCGCGTTATGAGTTGCTGGATGTAAACGGTGCGGTTCATTATGAATATGAAACGGCCCATTTTGCCGATGTCGGTGGTATGCAGGTACTCAAAAACTGGCTTGAGCGGCGCCGAAAGATATTCCTCGATGACCGCGATTTAGGCCTTGATAAACCGAAAGGCATTATGCTGGTTGGTGTGCAGGGTGGTGGTAAATCATTAGCCGCTAAAGCGGTTGCCGGTATGTGGGGAGTACCACTACTGCGTCTCGACTTTGGTGCGCTTTACAGCAAATGGCATGGCGAGAGTGAAAATAACCTGCGTGAGTCACTTAAACTGGCGGAAATGATGGCGCCTTGCGTGCTATGGCTGGATGAAATCGAGAAAGGTATTTCAACCGGTGACAATGATGGCGGGACTTCAAAGCGAGTACTAGGCACTATGCTTACCTTTATGCAGGAAAATAAACTGCCGATTTTTATCGTCGCAACTGCCAACGATATTTCCGCTTTACCGCCGGAGTTGGTTCGAAAAGGGCGGCTCGATGAAATCTTCTTTGTCGACCTGCCGGATCATGATTCACGTCAGGAGATCATGCGAATCCATCTAAGCAAACGTAAACAGCAGGCAGAGCAGTTTGATTTAGAGGCTCTTGCCAAAGCTTGCGAAGGGTTTAGTGGAGCAGAGATTGAACAGGTCATCATTGCAGGGTTATATGCTGCGCATTACGATGATAACCCCCTTTGTGATGAAACCTTACTCAAAGAAATAGCAGCGACTAGCCCATTATCCAAAGTTATGGCCGAGAAAATGCAGGTGCTGAGAGACTGGGCCGATGGCAGAGCCGTTTTGGCCAATTAGGTGACAATAGGAGGGTATGATGAAACTAATTTATTCCACAGCATCACCGTACGCACGGACTGCAAGAATATTTATTCAGGAGCTTGGCTTACAGGAAGAGGTCAAAGAAGTTTTTCAGCACCCTTTTGAAAATCCAGAAGAGTTAATAGCTGCCAATCCGCTATGTAAGGTTCCATGCCTGATCACGGATGAGGGACAGGCTATTTTTGACAGCCAGGTAATTTGTGAGTACCTGGATTCAATAGCTGGTAATCAACTATTCAAAGATATCAGCCATGACTGGCATCAGAAGACCTTATATTCGCTGACGCGTGGATTGCTGGACTCGGCTGTGGCCTGGCAGCAGGACAAAATGCGTGAACCGGAGCAGCGTTCAGAGTTCTGGCAGGAGCGGTTTATTAAAAGTATTGATCGTGGGTTGGAATATTTTGAGCAAAGATTAGAAGAGCTTCCAAGAGACTTTTCAGCCATTCATGTCAATCTGATCACTGTACTGGACTATCTGGATTTCAGGCATCCGGAATATCAGTGGCAGGACAAGTTTGAGATTCTGAAAAAATGGTGGGTTGCTTATAAAGAAAAGCCTTCGATTGTTGCAACACAACCGAAGGCTTAGCAGAACTAATTAACAGACAGTCCTGTTATTTTTTACGCCAGGCACCGTTGATATTGATGTAGTGACCTCGTTGGGTCTTATCAAGATTACGCTTGGCGGCAATAGCTTCAACTTCTGCTAAAGTTATGTTCGCTTTACGAGCTTCCTGAGCATAAATGGTGCGACGTTTGTCATTAATGTCCTGAACAAATGAGCGAATTTGAGGACTTGGGTTAGATACTACAATCCCAACATAGCCTGTAGACATTTCGCCCACTATGCCTTGGTCTTTAAGTGTACCAATGTCCAGCGCCAATGCTTGGGCTGATAATAGTAAACTAACAATTAGCGCCATTATTGAATAACTTAGCTTTTTCATAATTGCCTCTCCTAAAATAACCCTGAGTCTTCACTCAAGGCTTTATCCAATTCACGTTCAACCTTGACCACAATTTCATGTTTAATGGTGAAATCACCAATGATGTGGATAGGTTTGTCTGGTGCTTCGAGTTTCACGGTACAGGCCGATACCAATATAGACAGGCTGGCAACGGAGACTAGAGCTGGTAATCCGCTTCTTTTCATACTCTTTCCTTACACAGATTATTACTGAAGATAAGTGTTATTGTACGAGCTTAACATGAATTATCACTGAATTTTGAGCAATTGCTTCTGTTTTAAATCATCAATGACCGGCGTGGCCATATCGCCAGTTACCAGCATTGAATAAAGAAGGTTTGGCAGATTTCCGCGCAATGTCAGATCCAGCTTGATCGGAAAGCCATTATAAAGTTCGGGGTTTGAGCCAAGGGCGTAAAGCGTAATGATGTAATCACCCTCGCTGTTGTAATCAATAGTGCCGCTAAGCTCTTTATAATGGAAATTTTCCAACGCCTGGAAGGCTATGTTGGCCTCTTTGCCGCCTTCAGATTTCAATTTTAAAACACCTGGTTTCTTACTGATAAAAGTACCATTGGTAATTTGACGACTACCCGGTATGATAATCAGTGGCAGAATGATGTCGAAGTTGCCACTAACAGATAGTTTTTCACTTTCCAACGCGGTAAGGAGTTGCTGCAAACTGATATTGGAAAGCAATAAACTGAATGGCTCAATCGTAGTTTTGTGCATATCAAAACGTGGAATGCTGATGGTGCCACCTAGCAACTGGCCTTTGATATCTTTAAACCGATAGTTGGTAGCTGTGTGGTCGAGTTTAAAGTTCAAGTCACGAATGGCAATACCAGCGGCCAGCTCTATGCTATCTATCTTAGCTGTAACACTTCCTTGCAATGCTGACTGCCTGCTCAGATTGTCTGCAATACTGGCGTTGTTTAGTGCCAATTTGTCATACAGCAGATTCAATTTATCAATACTCATGGCACCTTCAAAAAGCAGCTTTAGCGGGTCGCCTGATAATTTACTGATATTAAGATCACCGCCGGTAACCTGTAAGGCAGGATAAGCTTTTAAGAATGGCGTCCAGCTTTTAAGCGTCATCATTGGCAGGCTGGAGCGATCAATCTGTAGATTATGCGTGCCTGATTTAAGGTTGTAGGCGTAACGAACCGGAATAGTACTTTGCGAATGCTGCAGTGAGCCTTTGGCGGTAAAGGACTGCTTTAAAAGTTTCCAGTCAAATTGACCACTGACGTAATCAACTGCAACATTGTCAGTAAGATAGCTGGCTTGTATGAAACTCAAGTCACCATTAATGGCCGCATTGATCGGATCTGGTTTTAGTGAACCTTTAACTTCGTAGAGTATGAGCGGTTGCTCGTACAGGGATAATTGTTTTGCAGTGTAACTGGCCTGTAGATTGTTATTCTTTAGAGCAACCTGTGTTTTTAATTGCGACAATGTAACGGTTTCTTTGTCTAACTTGGCCTGCACATCAATTGGAGCTGCCAATTGAAGACTCAGTTTATTTTCATGCTTAGTATTTTCATTATTCAATGTCCCAGCAAGTGGTAGTGACCAGTTAGCTGAGCCTTGCCAGTCATTTGCGGGTATGTTAACAGTGTAGCTAGAACTTTTGAGATTAGATTTGCCGAGTTTAGCTAGCAGCTGTTGTGTATTAAAAGCAAGGTGTCCATTAGCCAGCTTAACTGAACTGTGAATAGCAGCGTTGATTGAGTCAGTCAGGAAAGTCGTAGTCTTCTCAGCAGTCTGATATTGTGTCGCTGGCAAGTTAATATTGAGTTTTATCTGTGAGCTTATCTGCTGCTCTGGAGCGCTAAGCGTTTGAGTAAGGTCAAAGTTAATAGACTCAGTGATGACACTTAGCTCAATGTCTTTAGTTTTGGCGTTAATATAAAGCTGACCATTAACGTCGAGGATTTGTGTTTTAGTGTTGAATTGAATATCAGTTGCTTTGCCTGCCGTTAATGTAAAGTTTGCCTGATTTGCCAGTTTCTTAGCCTCAAGGCTTAAACCATACTCTTTGGCATAACTGTTTATCTGCTGCTCAAACCAGGAGCGATTAAAGTCGATAGGTAATTCCAATCTACTATTTTCTGCGAGTTGCGCTGTAAACTGTTTATCATTAATTTGCTGAAGAGAGCCAGTTAAATCAAAGTTGATTGTTCCCAGATCGGCTGAATAAATTTGTATAAACGGAATCTGTGTGATTTGACCATTAAGACCAAACTGCCAGCCTGACTGCGCCATTGGCTGGGCACTAACCGTTAGCTGGTTGGAATCCTGCTGAATCTCTAAATTAATTGAGCTGAGCTGCTGTTGATGGTGACCAGCAGTCGCAGTAATGTCTGCTTCCAGGCCCATCCAATTGATATGGCTAGTCAGCTGAAGTTGCTCGTTATCACCTTCAAACTGGATATTGGATATTGCTATGTCCTGCGCAGCGATGCCCTTCAATTGCACCTGCTCAATGGAAAGTTGATTGACAGGTAATTGAGGTAGGGTGATAGTTTGCGGCAGTTGGAATTCAGAGTCGGTGCTTGAACTTTTTGCAGAAGTGACAGTTATAGTTGCTTTTTCAGCAGAAACAGAGAGCAGCTCTTGCTGCCACAGGGAGTAATGCAGTTCAGTGTCGGAGAGCTGCAGTAAGAGTTGGGTATCGCCATCAATCTGCAGCGTGAGATTTTTAACTTTGGTTCGGGTTAGCCCGGGACGTTCAAGTTCTAGTGATTCAAGTTTGATTGAAGGGGGAAAAAACTTGGCTAGTTGGCCGGGTACCCAATAGGGTGAAGTCCAGTAGGCGATCACAAACAGTAACGCCAGAACGGCGCTGATCCATGCAGTCCATTTTAGAATCTTTTTAATCAAATAAAACCAGTCCGCTTATAATTTTCTGAAGCACAAAAAAAAGCCTTACAGGTTAGTGTAAGGCTTTTTGATGAATGGTCAATGAACCAGGATTATTTTGACTGTTCGCGAGCAATTGCCCTGTGACCGATATCAGTACGGTAATAAACATTATCCCAGTTGATCTGTTTAACGCCTTCGTAGGCTTTGGCCTGGGCTTCAGTCACAGTATCACCTAACGCTACGACACATAAAACACGTCCACCGTTAGTAACAATCTGACCGTCTTTTTCGGTTGTACCTGCATGGAACACTTTAGCACCGGAAACAGAATCCAGACCATGAATAACATCGCCTTTGTGGTAGCTATCCGGGTAACCACCTGCAGCCATCACTACACCAACTGCTGCGCGAGAATCCCACTCAGCAGTGGCCGTATCAAGCTTGCCATCAAGTGCAGTTAAACAAAGTCCAACCAGATCAGATTGAAGACGACTCATGATAGGTTGTGTTTCAGGGTCACCAAAGCGACAGTTATACTCAAGTACTTTCGGTACACCGTCAGCATCAATCATCACACCAGCATATAAAAAGCCGGTGTAAGGATGACCTTCTGCCGCCATACCTTCAACAGTTGGAATAATAACCTGCTGCATGATGCGATCATGCATTTCTGGTGTAACCACTGGAGCAGGCGAATAAGCGCCCATACCGCCGGTATTAGGGCCTGTGTCGCCATTGTCGCGGGCTTTATGATCCTGTGAGGTCGCAAGTGGCAAAATGTTTTTGCCGTCAACCATCACGATAAAACTGGCTTCTTCACCTTGCAGGAACTCTTCGATAACTACACGATGACCGGCGTCACCAAATTTGTTGCCTGCCAACATATCGTCAATCGCAGCATCAGCTTCGTCAGTGGTCTGTGCAATAATAACGCCTTTACCTGCAGCCAGACCGTCAGCTTTGATCACGATAGGGGTACCCATTTCGCGAACATAGGCTTTGGCTGGTTCAATTTCGGTAAAGTTCTGATAGGCAGCAGTTGGAATATTGTGACGTGCTAAAAAGTCTTTGGTGAAAGCTTTTGAGCCCTCAAGCTGTGCAGCACCTTTGGATGGGCCAAAGCACTTAAGGCCAGCTTGGGTAAAGGCATCTACAACGCCAATCACTAACGGAGCTTCAGGACCAACGATGGTCAGGGCAACCTGATTGCCTTTGGCAAAATCGATAAGCGCATCAATATCTTCTACGCCAATGGCTACGGTTTTAATTTTGCTTTCCAGCGCGATACCCGCATTGCCTGGCGCTACAAAAACCGTATCTACTTCAGAAGACTGGGCCGCTTTCCATGCCAATGCATGCTCGCGACCACCACTACCAATAATTAAAACATTCATAGTCATGCTCACACTGATTAATGACGGAAATGACGCATACCAGTAAAGACCATGGCCATACCATGCTCATTGGCAGCTTCAATAACTTCATCGTCGCGAATTGAACCACCCGGTTGAATGACCGCGGTAATACCGGCTTCAGCAGCGGCATCAATGCCGTCGCGGAATGGGAAGAATGCATCAGAGGCCATTACAGAACCTTTCACTTCAAGATTTTCGTCAGCAGCTTTAATGCCTGCGATCTTGGCACTATAGACACGGCTCATTTGACCCGCGCCAACACCAATAGTCTGGCCATTACGGGCGTAGACAATGGCATTAGACTTGACGTATTTGGCCACTTTCCAGCAGAACATCAAATCGCGCATTTCTTCTTTGGTCGGTTCGCGTTTACTGACGATGCGAAGATCGTCTGCGAACACCATGCCAAGATCGCGATCTTGTACCAATAAACCGCCATTAACGCGTTTGAAATCATGTGCAGCAATCGGTGCCGACCATTCGCCACACTCAAGCAAACGAACGTTCTGCTTGCTGGCAACGGCTGCTTTGGCTTCTTCAGAAACTTTAGGCGCAATAATCACTTCAACAAACTGTCGGTCAACAATAGTTTTAGCGGTGTCACCATCCAGTTCGCGATTAAAGGCGATTATGCCACCGAACGCTGATGTTGGGTCGGTCTGGAACGCAAGCTCATAAGCTTGGCCAATGTTATCCGCTATTGCAACGCCACAAGGGTTAGCATGCTTTACGATAACACAGGCAGGCTCTTCAAAGCTTTTAACGCACTCAAGTGCAGCATCTGTGTCAGCTACGTTGTTAAAAGATAATTCCTTACCCTGAATTTGCTTGGCAGTAGCAACGCTAGCTTCCTGCGGATTGTGCTCAACATAGAAAGCAGCATTCTGATGTGGATTTTCGCCGTAACGCATATCCTGTGCTTTCTTGTATTGCACAGAATAGGTTGGTGGGAATTCGCTGTTATCATCTGCAGCCTGAACGCCAAGATAATTAGAAATAGCTGCGTCATAACGGGCAGTGTGGGCAAAGGCTTTGGCCGCCAGACGGAAACGGGTAGCCATATCAACGCCATCATTTTCAGTAATTTGGCGAGCAACTTCTTTAAAATCGTCATTTTCAACGACGATAGTGACATCCTGATGATTTTTAGCGGCAGAGCGAACCATGGTAGGGCCGCCGATATCGATATTTTCTATCGCATCTGAAAGAGTCGCATCGGCACGGGCAATAGTGCTTTCAAAAGGGTAAAGGTTCACTACAACCAGGTCGATGCCAATGATGCCGTGCTCCTGCATCACTTCATCATCCATACCGCGGCGGCCAAGAATGGCACCGTGAACTTTTGGATGAAGGGTTTTGACGCGACCATCCATCATTTCAGGAAAGCCGGTGTAATCTGCAACGTCGGTTACCGTGATGCCATTATCGCGCATCAATTTGGCAGTACCACCGGTTGATAAAATTTCGATGCCTTTATCGGCAAGGGCTTGGGCAAATTCAACTACACCAGTTTTATCCGAAACGCTGATCAAGGCGCGTTTGACTGGGCGATAGTTAGGCATGATAGCTCCTTAAAAAAATTTAGGGTTCTGATAAGAACCCTAATTTGAGGTGACTGATTGTGTTACAGAAGATTGTAGCGTTTAAGCTTTTTACGCAAGGTACCGCGGTTTAGACCTAAAACCTGAGCGGCTTTAGTCTGGTTGTTACGCGTATAGTCCATAATGGCGCGTAGTAACGGTTCTTCCACCTGCGTTAGAACCAAGTCATAGACTTCGCTTAACGGTTGGCCATGCATTTGCTTTAAGTAATTCTGCATTGACATGGCAACGTGCTCGCGCAACGTTGGGTTGGACGCAAACGAGTTACCGTCTACAGGGTTGTCTTGGTTGTTACTTTCTCGAGTTAGATTTGTATCAAAAATAGTCATGCTGCTATAGCCTGTTGCTTTTGTTCAAAATAACGGTCTAAAACGTCCAACTGTTCAGCACCATCTTCGATGGCATTGAAGGTTCGACGAAACTCATTGGCATCTGCCTGTTCTTGCAAATACCAGGAAACGTGTTTGCGTGCGATACGAGGTCCCATCACAGCGCCATAAAACTCATGCAGAGCATTGATATGTCCAAGCAATACCTGACGCACTTCCTGCCAACTCGGTGGTGACAGCTTTTCTCCAGTTTGCAGATAATGCCAAACTTCGCGAAAAATCCAGGGGTTACCCTGTGCGCCGCGACCAATCATCAATCCGTCAACACCGGTGTAATCCAATACAAACCGGGCTTTTTCAGGGCTGGTGATATCTCCATTGGCTACTACTGGGATCGACACTGATTGCTTAATCGCCGCAATCGTATCGTATTCAGCATTACCAAGGTATTTATCCGCGCGGGTACGGCCATGAACCGCCAGCGCCTGGATGCCTGCCTGTTCCGCAATCTGGGCAATCTGGACACCATTACGGTTGTCATGATTCCAGCCAGTACGAATTTTCAGTGTCACCGGAACCTCGACCGCTGACACAACGGCATTGAGAATGTCTTCCACCAGCTTCGGATCTTGCAAAAGGGCCGAACCGGCTGCCTTTTTGCAGACCTTTTTGGCGGGACATCCCATATTAATATCAATGATTTCAGCACCATTTTGCACATTGTACTGCGCGGACTGGGCCAGCATTTCTGGCTCAGCACCGGCAATCTGCACAGAGCGGATGCCAGGCTCTCCCTGATGATTGCTACGCTGAATGCTTTTTCGCGTATTACGAAGCTTTGGGTTGGCGGCGATCATTTCAGAAACGGTCAGGCCAGCCCCAAGCTCTTTACACAGTTGACGGAAGGGACGATCAGTCACACCCGCCATCGGCGCCAGGATCAACGGATTCTCAAGTTGATAAGGACCAATTCGCATAAGCGCCATCAGGGTTGAATTTAAGGTGGCCGATCATACACGCTTTAATTCATTTTTTGAACGGAATTTGTATAAAAAAGCATCAATTTTTTGCTTGACAATAAATAGTTCAAAGGCTTAAGGGGAGGGGGCTTGCTAAATGTCAATTTGGTGGGCAATACATTACTCAGTCATTGCGAGTGATAAGAGGATCGTGGCAATCTGAGTAAGACAGTTCAGTAAATTTAACGAGATTGCACCCAAGGGCATTTCCTTTGGGCACCGTGTCGTCCGGTGGCCTCCTCGCAATGACAGATTATAAAGCACCTACTGAACCAGTTGCACCTGATAGCCGCTGTAGTGCTCAAGGCTGCTGTTGAAGCTGAAGCCGATTTGCACTGATTGACCCGGTTGGATCAAGGCATTGTGATTAACCTCGGGCAGGTACTGCTCAGGCGAGTATACTGGGCTTTTATACTGCTTGCCTTTAATGTCGCTTAAAATAACCTGTATTTTAGGGAAAGGCTGGGCAAAGTCGGCTAAGTTCTTTAGAACCATGCTGACTTCTTTTTGGCCGCCAGGACTTTCGGATACGTCGATTGAGCTAACGCGATATTGTTTGAGATCCTGAAGTGGCGGTACTACACACTGGAATACTTTGCAGGATACCTGCATCACGGGACGCCAGTTAGCATCTTGAGACAGAGTAGCTTTATTGGGCCACACATAAAGGAACCAGACGCCAAGAAAAATCAGGATTAGTCCGGCAAGAGAATAGATTGACCATTTGAAATAATGCGGAGCAGAACTGGGTGTAGCTTCGATGGCCAGTTCGTAATGCTCGCTTTTGTCTTCATCGGTAAGCTCAGGGATGGCCTTATCCATGATCTTATCTTCAGCCTTTTCAACCGTATCTTCCATCTGTGCTTTTTGCGTTTCTTTATCCAGCGATACCAATGAATCTGTGGCTAAAAATAAAGAATGGCAGTTACCGCAACGGACATGGCCCGAAGCGACTTCAAGATGTTCGCGACGCAATTTGAACACTGACTTGCAGTGCGGACAATTGGTTAAAAAGGTTTCGCTCATAGAACTGAAATGACTACCCCATAGAACAGCTGATCAATATATACTTGAAACCAGGCTTTAAGATTTCCTGGTTCCTGACAGGCGCGCCCAGTCTTCCTGTACTTTAGGAGCATCCATCTCGAACCACTGACTATATAAGCTGTTAAGCTCGCCAGCCTGAGTTTCAAGAAGGCCCGATAATACCAGATTACCGCCGAGTTGCACCGAATTTGCAATAGATTCTGCCAACTGGCGCAAAGGTTCGGCCAGAATATTGGCAACCAGAATGTCCGCTTGCGGTAGATCGACCTGTTCGGGCAATCCCAATACCAATCTATTACTGGCAATACCATTGCGTTCAAGATTCTGCCTGGTGGCTTCAATGGCCTGGGGATCGATGTCGACGGCATATACTTTTTCAGCGCCCAGCAGCAGAGATGCGATGGCCAGAATGCCGGAACCACAACCGTAATCAACGACGGTTTTGCCTTTTAAATCTGCACCATCAAGCCATTGCAGGCATAAAGCGGTAGTGGCGTGGGTACCTGTACCGAAGGCAAGGCCCGGATCGAGCTTGATATTCACTGCCTCTGGATCAGGAGCTTCACACCAGCTGGGCACAATCCATACACGGCTGCCGAATTGCATCGGTTTGAAGTTTTCCATCCATGAGCGCTCCCAATCCTGATCACGAATAATCTCCCATTCGTACTGCTGGCCAATATGTTGGGCAAATGCATGCGACTGAATAGCGCTGTCGATGTCTTTAGTATCAGCATCTGCATCGAACAGTGCCAACACGATAAGGTGTTCCCACAATGGGGTTTCGCCCGGCTTGGGCTCAAGAATCGGCTTATCTTCTGCATCCAGAAAAGTTACCGCTAGAGCACCAAGTTCCATCAGATAGTCACTCAGCGAATCTGCATCAGGGTGCTTATAGTTAAATTTTAGTTGTATCCAGGCCATAGTAAGAGCGAATCAATAATTTGCGGCTATTATAGAGGCAAAGCCTGCGATCTACTAATAGGCACATTGAATTCAGGGAATTTACTTGCTATAACCTCAATTAGGTCAGAAAAGATATTGGCCAGCTTGCCATTGGCAAGCAAGGGACAAAGGCAACAAGGAGTTTTTATGTCGCTAAAGGATAGCGTAAAGGATGCACTGATTGAGCAACTCGAAAAGCTTGAGGGGCGCGTCAATCATTTCTATTTAGATTCTGTCGGTAAGGTGACAATAGGAATCGGTCATCAAGTAGTATCAGAAGATGCTGCCGCAGAACTGCCTCTTTATATTCCCCGTATGTTCAACTGGTGGTTACGCCGTGCAACCGAAGAAGAAAAACGAGCAGAATATCAATTTGTTCAATTAAATGGGCCAGATAATCCTCGCCGTTATAAAGCCAGTTATTATAAACAATTTACTCGTTTAATAATGTTGGACCAGGACATCGAAACCTTGCTGTTTAAACATATCGAGAGCTTTTATCGAGAGTTGACTCAGCTGTATAGCAGGAATAAAGGGTTTCAGCGAAACTTTGATGATTTTCCGAATGAAGTACAGATGGCTTTATTCGATATGATATTCAATCTAGGCATGACAAACTTGCGTACCAGCTGGCCAAAGTTTAACGGTGCTATCAAGATTGAAGACTGGAAAACGGCTGCAGCAGAGTCACGTCGCAGACAGGTCTCTACAGCTCGAAATAATTATGTACGGGATTTATTTTTGATCGCACAACAATACCAGCAGGGCCAGGATGCGAAAAAATCTAAGGTTTCTTAAGCTTATAAGTTCGATGGCAGCTATACCGTTACTGGTAACATCATTGATTGGTTGCAATCAGAACAGTGATCAAAAAGTTGATAATGAAAAGAAAAAGAAATGGCTAAACCCTAACATTGTAGAGCACTTTGAAATACTGGATGAGAACTATAGTAATACACGCCTGCAACCCTATTCTCCAATACAGTTTAAGAATAATGGTGAGCGCTATTTGCAGAATTGCATGGAAATTGATGCAGCGCCTATCAATTCTGTGGTTGAAAGACAAGCCAATCTGTTGATTATGGCCAAGCTTGATTGTGCAATTGCCAAGAAATTTATCCATGCTAAGCCGGCAACTTCAAGCTATTTGCCACAGTCCTTATCTATAGACTATTTAAAACAGCTTCCTGCAAATATAACTCCAAGTTTTAATGAGCAACAGGAACGAAACGCGCAGCAGAAAACATTGGCTGAGCTCAATATTAATGAGATCAATACCGTTCAGGATAATGTGTTTGAGGTTTTGCTGAATGATGTTTTAAGCGTCAAGATTACTGAAGTTGCCAGAGCAGACTTTAATGCTGATGAGATAGAAGACTTGATGATTATGACCGAATGGCTGGTCACAGATTCAGGGGATGGTGAAGGTGTTGATTTGCTGATTATTGAAGATAAGAAACAGAACCCGAAGATTATGTGGCGCTTCATCGATGACATTAACTGGCAATAAAAAAACCGCCCAGTTTTCCTGATAAAGAAAACAGGACGGCCTAAGTAGTACAGGTTAACGCTTACTCTTTCTCGCCAAACATATGTTGTTCCAGATAGTGGATGTTAGTACCACCTTTATGGAAGTTTGCATCAGCAAGAATACGTTTCTGTAATGGAATGTTAGTTTTAATACCGTCAATCACAATTTCTTCCAATGCCATCTGCATACGTGCAATCGCAACTTCGCGAGTTTCACCATGTGTGATCAGTTTACCGATCATTGAATCATAGTATGGCGGAACTTTGTAAGTTGCATAAATATGCGAGTCAATACGAATCCCGGGACCACCTGGCGCATGATAGCGCTGAATAACACCTGGCGATGGAATGAAAGTGTCAGGATCTTCAGCATTAATACGACACTCGATTGAGTGACCGTTCAGTTTGATGTCTTCCTGCTTGAACGATAGCGGCTGATTGCTGGCGATACGCAGCTGTTCCTTAATGATATCCACACCAGTGATCAGTTCAGTTACTGGATGCTCTACCTGAACACGGGTGTTCATCTCGATGAAATAGAACTCGCCTTTTTCATACAAGAATTCAAACGTACCCGCACCTCGGTAGCCAATCTCTTTACAGGCCTGCACACAGCGCTCACCAATATGACGACGCATCTGCTCAGAAATGCCTGGAGCTGGCGCTTCTTCAACCACTTTCTGGTGACGACGTTGCATTGAGCAGTCACGCTCACCAAGGTAAATCGCATTACCGTGGCTATCTGCTAAAACTTGAATCTCAATATGACGTGGGTTTTCCAGGAATTTTTCCATGTAAACCATGTCATTGTTGAATGCAGAGCCCGCTTCGGCTTTGGTCAGCTCAATGGCTTTAACCAGTTCGCTTTCTTTGCGCACCACACGCATACCGCGACCACCGCCACCGCCGGCAGCTTTAATGATCACCGGATAACCGATGCGCTTGGCCATGGCAATGTTATCTTTTTCGTTATTACCTAATGGGCCGTCTGAACCAGGTACGCAGGGTACGCCAGCTTTTTTCATCGCTGAAATTGCGGAAACTTTGTCGCCCATCAGTCGGATAGTGTCTGCTCTTGGACCGATGAAAGTGAAACCACTTTGCTCAACCTGTTCGGCAAAATCTGCATTTTCGGCAAGGAAACCGTAACCGGGGTGAATACCCACTGCATCGGTAATTTCAGCCGCTGAAATAATCGCAGGGATATTTAAGTAGCTGGCTTGCGCTGAAGCCGGACCGATGCACACTGACTCGTCGGCCAGACGGACGTGCATCAAGTCTTCGTCAGCGGTCGAGTGCACGGCGACGGTCTTGATTCCCAATTCGCGGCAGGCGCGCAAAATGCGCAAGGCAATTTCACCGCGATTGGCTATGACCACTTTTTCTAACATATTCAGTGTCCTATTCATTCATGGGCTTTTACAAGCCGTAGGATTTACTCAATGATGAACATTGGCTCGTCGTATTCAACAGGCTCGCCGTTGGATACCAGGATCGCTTTTACCGTACCGGTAACGTCCGATTCGATCTGGTTCATCATCTTCATCGCTTCAACAATGCACAGAACATCGCCTGCTTTAACTTGTTGACCAACCTGGACAAAGTCTTTGGCGCCAGGCGATGGAGCGGCATAGAAAGTACCAACCATTGGTGAACGGATAATATGGCCACTCATTTCAGGCTCAGCTGATTGAGCAGGTGCACTCTCCTGTTGTGGTGCCGGAGCTGCATGTGGCGCTGGCGCTGCTTGAGGAACCGAATAATGAATTGGTGCTGGAGCGGCTGAGCTGTGACGAGAAATACGAACTGACTCTTCACCTTCCTGGATTTCCAGTTCGGCAACGCCAGATTCTTCGACCAACTCAATTAGTTTTTTAATTTTGCGTAAATCCATAATCACTACCTGTTAATGTTGTAGGGTTTTAATGGCTGCATCAATGGCGTAGCGGTAGCTGTCCGCCCCAAACCCAGCCACTACGGCTAGCGCGACATCACTGAAATAGGAGTGACGACGAAAAGCTTCGCGACGGTGTGGGTTTGATAGATGCACTTCGATAAAGGGAATATCAACTGCAAGCAGAGCATCGCGTAAAGCAACACTGGTATGCGTAAATGCAGCTGGATTAATAACAATTAGCGACACATTGTCGACTTTTGCATGTTGGATAGCGTTAATTAACTCAGCTTCAGAGTTACTTTGCAGGCTGGAAAAGCGCATATTGGCTGACTCGACCTGCTTTCTGGCGGCCATATCAATGCTTTCAAGGCTATCGCTGCCGTAAACGTCAGGCTCACGTTGTCCAAGAAGATTAAGATTTGGGCCATGTAGAAGCAAAATATGTGCCATACCATTACCTAAGTAACGCTAAAAATAGCTTAAATTCGGTTATTTTCGCTGAAAAGTCAGTTTATCGGTATGGAGTCGGTTTTTAAAGCCGATCCAGTGTGACGCAGTAAGCAAAAAATAAGATGGTGCATTTTACAGTAAGTTAGAAGCAAATAACCACATTTAATCTTAATGGTCGGAGTAGTTTTACATTGGCAATAGTCTAAGTAACGGACGTCTACAAATTGATACATAATAATTTTACATTTCAAAAAAATCTGCTAGTGTAGTTGAGGCGTATAAAAAATAAACAGAAGCATTTTGTAAACTTATTACAGTGCCTACGCAGTGGAATTTGCAAGGAGTCTCAAGCGAGCAATAACAGAGCGAGAAAGAGCAAAGGGAGTACGGAGACATGTCTAAATTACCAAAAGTGTTGCATCTGGTTCAGGAGTTCGAGTTCGATGAACCATATCTGGTGGCATTAAAAGATGCTGGTTACCAGTGTTATATTGGCAAGGATAGAAAACATCTGCTGAAACAGCTAGAAGCGGAAGAATTTGATCTGCTGATACTGGATTGGCGTAACGATGATACCACTGAATGGCTACTGGAACAGATACGTGAGTTCTTACAGTGGCGGGGCCCAATTCTTTTCATAGCAGACAAAGGCGAAGAAAAGCAGCTACATCAGGTCTGCACACACCATTTCGATAACTTCCTTACCCGACCGATTCTGCCCAATACACTACTAAGCTATGCCAACAGACTGGTCAATGATTCAAGATATACCATGCACCAGGATAACTTTGAGCTTGGACCTTATAAAATCGCAATGGGGCTTAAGCAAATTAGTTTTAATGATAAGCCGATAAGTCTCACCTCAAAAGAGTTTGATCTGGGAGCTTTATTTCTGAGAAACCCCGGGCGTCTTTACTCGCGAAAATTTCTGCTCAAGAAGATATGGGGCATTGATTGTGATATCAGTACCAGAACGGTTGACGCTCATGTCAGCTCATTGAGGAAGAAGCTTAATATTAAGGGCGACGGAATGTATCGTATCAAAACTGTTTATCAGCATGGCTATCGCCTGGAGCTGTTAGAAGAAACCGAAGCTGTCGCATAAACTATTCTGAATAAAACCTACCATAGCTAAGAATTTAAGGCTTCCTTGGTTAAGGAAGCCTCAATATCAATCTAATATTAATAAATAAGTGCGAAGGCGTAATCTGAATAAGGCCTTCATATAACTTTAATTTATAACAGGGATGAAAAAAGATCGTTTTTCTTATTTGAACGAAATTCATACAATGCGCGGCTCTATCAGATTGATTGTTTTGGGCAGGGCATATCATGACAAAATTACCTCAGCAGCAACTAGCATTTGCCGGTTTAATCCTGGCGGTCATTCTATGGTCAGCATCATTTGTTGCCATGAAGCTCGCGATTGCGGAATTTGGACCGATCATGACGGTATTCCTGCGCATGATTCTGGCCACCGCAGTATTGATTTTCTTCCTGCCGCCGATGGCGAAGAAGCAGCAGTATCAGAAAGGCGACTGGTGGCTATTATTATTGTTAGCTCTATGTGAGCCGTGCCTATACTTTATTTTTGAAAGCTATGCACTGACTTACACTACAGCATCAGAAGCAGGTATGGTGACAGCATTGCAGCCGCTTCTGGTAGCAGTAGGCGCTTACTATCTTTTGAAGGAAAAGCTCAATAGCCGCCTAGTAGTTGGCTGTATTATAGCGGTTGTAGGAGTCATCTGGCTGACCCTATCCGGCTCATCCAGTGAACACGCCTCAAACCCAATGCTGGGTAATGCATTGGAGTTTGGCGCCATTCTGGCAGCAACCGGCTATTGCTTATTAGCCCGTCGTCTGTCGCAACGTTATTCGCCGGTGTTCTTAACATTACTGCAAACTGTGATGGGTAGTATCTTCTTCCTGCCGCTAATATTTGTGCAGGGTGCCCCTATCAGTTTTGATGTGTCGGCGGAAGCAGTATTGGCCATCATGTTCCTCGCCTTCGGCGTCAACATCTTTGCCTTTACCTGCTACAACTTTGCGTTCAAAACAATGCCAGCCAGCCAGGTCGGTAGTTTAATGAACTTACTGCCTCTTGGCACAATGTTCTTTGGTTGGGCGTTGTTAGGTGAAACACTAAACAACATGCAGTATGTGGCGGCAGGGCTGGTCCTATTCGGCGTCATCTGGTCACAGACCAAACCACGCCCGAAAACAGTCTTCATCGAACAAGATATGGTTACCCGCTCATTGCGCCATAAAGCAAAGCAAAAAATTCGTAAAAGTTTTGGCTTAGTAGAAACCCCTTAGTGTGTGTTAAGCCAAGGAGAAAGCCGGCGCAAGCCGGCTTTTTTTTGCAGAATTATTTGATGAGTGCGCTGGTTAATCGAATGTAAAAGGACTTTCGATAAGGATTATTCCAGACTCTTTATATCGAGCATGGATATCTTTTTTATCCCAGTTATGAGGCATAGATTTTGACTTTAATGACTTATCTTCTTCTTTAGTGATAATGGCAATCCTCCAATATTTATCAAACAAACTCTTTACATAATCAATTGAGAGAGTATTTTGTGCTGCAGCAATTTCGCATGGTCTTTGGATATATTCTCTTTTAGGGACCATGTGCTCAAATATTAAACCTGAAAATATATTAGATTTTACTGTTTGCAAGGCCGGTTTAGAGTAGAAGTGCCCACAAAGATATTTATGCTTCGCCGGGTGTAAATTAAGGAAAGTATTGGAGGGAAATTTGTTCAAGCCTTCTCGCAGCCCTTTAACTAGTATTTGGTCATTCCAGTCGATCGAGGTTAGCAGCTTATAATAAGCAGAAATAAGGGGTGATAAATCATACATTTTTTTCTCCATAGAGACTTTTGATTTTATAACCTAACAGTTATAGATAAAGATAAGCAATTATTAATGCAGATAAAATATCAGGCTTGCTCCAATAGACCCCTTTGATTGAGCTGAGTAGTAGACAAGGCATAGCAATTCAAATCGTGGAAGATTTGAATAGTAAAATTCGGGCCAGGGATGGAACGTATTTTACGGTGCGTTAAATGGCTTGGCGAATACGAAGGAAGTTGAGCAAGGCGAAACCTCAATCACGGGGTGTCTTTTCTTTTCGTCTCTTTTCTTTGGACAAGCAAAGAAAAGGGACTCGCTGAGTAGCGAAACAACAAGTGAAGGAATGGAATTTATAAGAGCATGGATTTACCCGAGGGTATTCCTTGCAGTCACCCACTTTCGTGGGAATGACATGAGTTGAAATTAAAGGTTATTGACTGGCCGAGTGGCGAAACAAAAAAGATAAAAAGTCACTGGATGCAGCGGTACTCAAGGGGGCAGACCCTGAAGCCGCGGCATGACAAAAAGTAAAAAAACTACAACCCAAAAGCTGCCTCAATTCTTCTAACAAAAACATCTGCTTCTTCAAAGCCATTAGCACGGTACTGAGTCAGTTCGTTGCCTTCCAGGTCAAAAAAGAGAATGCTGGGTAAGCCGAGTATGTTAAAGGCGTTCATGAGTTGAATATCTTGCGGATCATTGGCGGTGACATCGGCCTGGAGTAATACGGTATTGCCAAGCGCAGCATGTACTGCTGGATCAGTAAACACGAGTGCTTCAAATTCATAGCAGGCAGCGCACCATACGGCAAAGAAATCGACCATGACGGTTTTGCCTTGCGCATTGGCTTCGGCTACGCGCTGCTCTAGCTGTGACAGAGTTTTAATCCGTTCAAATTGCAGATGAGGTTTTGAACTATCGGTCAGAGTGCCCTGGGGTTTCATCTGGGCTGGTCCTTCTGCCATCTGTGAGTACTCTGTGGTCATCATAGAATAAGACTGACCTAGAGGTTGTAGTAAGTTGCGATTACCCTGTGCTCCGCCTATCACCAGTAGCGCACCGTAAATCATCAGAACCAGACCTAAACCGGCAAACAAGTTGCGCCAGCCAACATTTGGAAGTTGATTTTTGAACAGGTAGTAGCCCGGAATAAGCGCCAATAACGACCAGCCGTACATATAAATGCTGTTAGGCAGCAGGTGTTTAATCAGGTAAAGGGCAACGGCCAGCATGGCGACCCCAAAAGCGGCTTTGATGGCATTCATCCAGTTACCCGCTTTAGGTAGGAATCGTCCTTCGGTAACAGCGATAATGATCAGTGGGATACCCATACCGATGCCGAGTCCATAAAGCGAAACCGCACCTAATAGAATGTCACCGGTTTGCGCAATGATCAGTAGGATGGCAATCAATGGCACAGTCACACAGGGTGAAACAATTAAGGCTGAAATGGCACCCATAATCGCACTGCCAATATAGCTCCCTGTTTTCTGACTGTTACTTTTTTCCGCCAGTTTCGCCTGTAAACTTGATGGAAGCTGCAGTTCGTAAAAACCAAACATGGATAGCGACAACAGAACAAAAACAATCGCGGCACCAATTACAAAGCCTGGGCTTTGCAGGTAGCCAGAAAGCGATTGCCCCGCCAGTGCAACCAGCACCCCGAAAATGGTATAGACGATGGCCATGGCCTGAGTGTAACTCAAGGCCAGTCCGAAGGCTTTACGAGTGGTGAGATCTTTACCCTGACCAGCGATAATCCCTGAGATAATCGGAATCATTGGAAAGACGCAAGGCGTGAAAGTCAGGCCTAATCCAATCAGAATAAATTTAAAGAAGTTCCAAAAAACGCCTTTTTCCTCAAGATCTTCCATCAAGCTCTGCTGTTCGCTGACAAAGGCTTCCTTGCCATCTTTAGAAGCAGTCGCAGCATCTTTTGCATCAGAATTTATTGAAGCGGTACCGCTATTGGCAAGAGCTAATGTAGAAGCAGGAACTTCCAGGGTGACTTCACGAGTAGTTGGCGGATAACAGAGTCTATCTTCAGCGCACCCCTGAAAATCTATACTCAGCGTCAACGGGTTGGTGGCATTGGAATAAGGCACCGCAATTTCAATAAAATGATAATAGACTTCGGTCTGTCCTAAGTAAGGATCGTCTTTTTCCTTGCCATCCGGAATCAGTGGCTCGCCAAGAGTGGCGTTGTCGCTTTTGAAACCAAAACGCTCACGATACATATAATAGCCATCAGCGATTTCAAATTTAACCAATACGGTGTTGTCTAAAATTTCGGCCTGAAGCACAAAAGCATCGTCGACCTTAAGCAGCTCCTCTTCTTCGCCAAGCAGACTATTGAGATCGATCTGGGCTGCCTGTGAGCTATTTGAAGATAGTCCCAGGGCGATGAAGCTAAAAAGCGCTAATAAAAAGCTGTGAATAGATGTTTTGATGCCGATTTTCATGTGAAAAATGACCTTTGATAATGATTAACCGCAGTTCAATCGCTGAAATAACACGTTATTTTACGCAAAGCCAGGTGAACTGTATGTAAATTCCTGAAAGCCAGTGTCAGCTTTCTGTAAATAATCTGCTTAATTGAACTATTTTGTCCTTATCTTCGCTGAATCCAGTGCTCTACTTCCTGTGACTGTAGAAAAGTTTCAGCTTCTTTACCCTGCAACATAGCCAGCGTTGATAGCATTCCCGCCTGAGTACAGTTACTGGCGAGTACTGTAACCGATGCAGGAGCATCGGCAACGGGCCAGCCAGTTTTTGGGTTAAGCACATGACTTAACACTTTGTTGTTATGCAACAGATAACGCTTACTGTCGCCACTGGTTGCAACTCCCCCATGTTTTAAGGCTACCTGTGGAGGTACGGTATTTTGCCCCAAAGCCAGTGGCTCAATACCAATCAGCCAATGTTCGCGACTGACCGGTGGTGCGGTTGCCACTATGTCGCCACCAAAGTTGATCAATATTGGCAGTTCAGTAATTTGGCGAGCCAGCTGTGCCGCTGAGTCGACCGCATATTCTTTACCGATGCCACCGAAGTCAAGCGCCATGCCCGCTGGCATTTGCAACCGTGGATTTGTCCAGGACACCTTTTGCCAACCGATTTTGGGCAACAGTTTATCAATATCATTCTGGTATGGGACGTTAGAACTGCCGTCGAATTTCCAGATCTTACCAAGCACACCGGAGGTGATATCAAACATGCCATCACTGACCTCAAAACACAGATCGGCAAAGTCCAGTAGGCGCGCCGTTTCAGCGTCCACCTCAACGGGGTCTCCGTCCGCGTTGTTGATGCGGTAAATGATATTGTCAGTACGGTAACGACTGAAGGTACTTTCAATGCGCCAGGCTTCGTCAGCGACAGTTTGAGTGACTTTTTCGGCCAGTTCCTGATCCGATGTTTCGATAATTACCTCACAGGGGCCTGCCATGGCAGTGAAATGGCCGGTGACAAAGCCCTGTGAGGTTTTATAGGCAATCGTATGCAATGCCTCATTCATGAGCGGAACAGTCGTTAGAAGGAGTAATTGACCCTTAACATAACGGCATTCCAGTCCGGTAACAAGGTTTGCTGCTGCAGCACACCATATTTTTCCGGTTCAGTTGGAGTCTGGTTATACAGCTCCAGAGCCATACGCCATTGATTGCCGCCGGATGATTTCCAGCCGTACTCCAAACCGAGTGTGATGGCATCATATTCAGCCAAACGGTAATCCGAAGATGCGAATTGTGGCAAAGGCTGATCCTGACGCAGATAGGGCTGGTAAAAATCAGCCTGGGTCTGGGTGTAATAACGAACATGAGGCTGTAGGTAGTCGCCATTATCGAAAGCAAAGCGATACTTCAGATCGACTGTATGCGAATCTATTTCCCAGTCGTCCGTCATGTAACGATAGGAAACATCAAGAATGTCGCCATCAATATAACGTTTGTAGCGACCGAACAGACCGTGCTTGGTGCGTTCATCAGGACGGTTTTCGAAAAGAACATTGGCAACCGGTATGCCGTCATCAAAGTAATTGCCCTGGTCATCTAGCACACTCAGTACCTTGTATGGGTCATTGTGATATCCATCTGACATACTATAAGAGTAGTTAAATTGGAACAGACTCTCTCTATCAATGACCTGGGTAATGCCGACTAATAAATCCAGCGTGTCCTTATCTTGACTACCGCTCAATTTATTTTGCGGATCGCCAACTGGCTGCATCCTGCCAAAAGCAATTGGTGCACCGCCGACAGGATCAATCGAATCGAAGGCATAGGACAGGCCAGCGAACAGGGTACTGTTACGGTTGTTAAAGTCGTAACTGATATTGCCATTAATCGAGGCCGACAGGTAGTCATACTCTTTGGAAATATTGGCTCCAAGGCCGGCTTTGGTCATATCGGAAACTGGGAAAGTCCAGCTAGTAGCCAAGGCTACGCGAGTATCCTTGAAAGTATCATCCAAAGGGTATTGATTGGCATTCACCGTATAACTGGCGTTGCCAGAAGGACGGGTAAAAGTCAGCGGTTGGTCGCTGGCAACCGCACCGCTTGGCGATGCACCGGTTAAAGAGTCAACGGTTAGCTTGAGGTTCAGATACTCTTCTTCATCCAGACGTTTATTGGCATTGAAAACGGGTTCTATGGCTGAAACACGA
Organism: Kangiella aquimarina DSM 16071; assembly: GCF_000374105.1. GTDB lineage: Bacteria > Pseudomonadota > Gammaproteobacteria > Enterobacterales > Kangiellaceae > Kangiella > Kangiella aquimarina. The sequence continues at coordinate 147,822 of NZ_KB893650.1, read as the reverse complement.
CTGTCGCTTTCCGAGTAAAACAAAAATGCGGCATCAAATTTCCAGTCACCAATCGCCTGCTCTTTACTGGCTGGTGTAGTTTGTTCCTGACCCTCTTCAGCCTGTGCAGTACCTGTTATAAGGGTTAGCGTGGCAGTGGCCAGCGCCGATTTTAGTAGTAAATTCTTTTTCATGGGTGAGTACTCACTATTGTTCTCAGTTCTGGGGATTAGTCTCTAGTTACAGCCACAACCGCCGCCAGCATAGGCGCGACCACCGCTAGAGGCTTCCTTACTGAAATAAATATGGTCGTCAAGTGCGTCAGTTAACGGTTGCTCATCAAGCGCCATTTCGGGCTTGGCAAGCAGGTCTTTTTCCCAGGCATTGACGCCCATGGTGGAACATCCGCTCAAAACACTAAAACCAAGGATGGCGAGTAACAGTAGTAATTTTTGTTTCATTCTGAATCTCCTGAGTTGCTGGCACTGGAGGCTCCAGCATTGACTGATTGTTCGGACAGTAAGGATTCGATCTGTTGTTCGAGTTTGGAAACGTCTTTCTGACGGAAACCACGATGGCGGTATTTGGCAGCTCCAGTCTGATCTAGCAGGTAGCTGGTCGGCATGGCATCAACTTTAAAGTATTTGGCTAACTCACCATTCTGGTCATAAAAGATTGTGAAATTGGCTGGGTATTGAGCTAAAAACTGCTCTGCGGCACCCGGCTCGGAATCCTCATTGATGGCGATAATGACAAAATTATCCTCACCATAGGTTTGCTGGAGATCATTCATGACTGGAAATGATTGGCGGCAGGGGCCACACCAGGAAGCCCAGAAATCCACATAAACCACTTTGCCCTGATACTGCTCGAGATTGAGTTGGTCTAACAGATTCTTGTGTTCAGCATCTCCGGCTGTGGCGATAGATGAACCGAGTGAACTAACAGCCAGCAGAAGCAGGCTCGAATAGAGCTGTTTGAAAGGTGTTCGCATGATACAAGCCTAAATATGACATATTAATGTTGGCTAATATGAGCGCAGGCTTGATCTGGAGCAACGAACAAATGCGCGTTTGTTCTTCTCAATAGCTAAAAAGGTAGGGGACATATGTCCATTTAGGGCTATTACAGAGCTCGAAGCAACAATAAATCAATTACTTAGAATGGATGAGGCACAGCTCTCAATAAACACTTAATTTCAGAACGATTGGTCTGGTTAAAAGCGAAGACTGTTTTCAAGCCATTCAAGATAAGCCGATGACGCCTGCTCAATATTACAGCTGATCAGCTCAAAAACATCGTAGGGATGCTCTTTTTCCAGCAGCTCACCCAGTTCCGCCATTAACTCAGCATGGGTCTTAATGATCATCAGAACTTCTGCGTCCTTTTCAATAGCAGAGCGACCAGAAGCGTCATTCCAGCGATAAACACTGGTGATATTAGGCACAATGTTGACGCAGGCTGCCAACTGGTCACTGACCATCAGCTCGGCAAGCCGCTCAGCCGTTTCCTGATCCGGTGCGGTGCACAGGGCTACTTGAAAATCTTCCTGTTCAGAAAGTCGTGTCATATCCGTCGAACTTGTGATTTACTCGAGTGTCCCCATTATAAAGCTATCCTTAATCAAAGACACACTTATGTTTTTTCGATCATTTTTTCTGCTGTTCCTTATCCTCGCCGTTCTTGAAATCTATGTGCTGATTGAAGTTGGCAATTGGTTAGGTGCACCGGCGACCATTGGCCTGATACTGTTAACCGGTATCATCGGCGTGGGGTTACTGAAGCATCAGGGTTTATCAGTCTTCGAACGTTTCAAAGGCAAGATGCAGCAGGGGCAGGCTCCAGCCCAGGAAATCATTGAGGGTGTGCTATTAATTATTGCTGGCGCCTTTCTGATAACCCCCGGCTTTGTGACAGATACCATAGGTTTTCTGTGGTTAATACCTGCGACTCGCAGCGCATTCGCCAAAGGAATGATTAAAGCCGGCTGGTTTAAGTTCCAGAAAATGAACGGGCAGGGTAATTTTTACTACCAATACAACCAGCAAAGCGAGACCCGCACCAGAACGGAGCAAGAAGAACGCCATGAGGAGCAAACCAAAGTCAGCGGTAGTCGTATTATAGAAGGTGAATACGAGCGAAAAGACGATGAAAAACATTAGGTTAGATAAAAGGAATAAAAAATTAAAAAAATTAGCACTCAGACCCCTTGAGTGCCAGGAAAACGCCCCCATATAAAGCCGCAACTAATTTTTATTAGGTTCTTTCTTAAAAACAAACTTTCTATAGTGAGTTAACTACTTTCTATACCAGGAGAAAAACATGAACTTACGTCCATTACATGATCGCGTCATCGTGCGCCGTTTAGAAGAAGAAACAACCTCAGCTGGCGGTATCGTGATTCCTGATAACGCTAAAGAAAAGCCAAGTCGCGGTGAAGTTCTTGCCGTGGGTAACGGTAAGCCACTGGATTCAGGTGAACTTCGCGCTGTCGACGTTAAAGTTGGCGATAAAGTGTTATTTGGAAAATATGCCGGTACTGAAGTTAAAGCTGACGGCGAAGAACTTCTAGTTTTGCGTGAAGACGACATCATGGCCGTAATTGAAGGCTAATTGATAGAAATTAACCGAAATTCAACTAATTTTAGAGGAAAATAATCATGGCAAAAGACGTACGTTTTGGAGATGACGCCCGCAAACGCATGCTAAAAGGCGTTAACACTCTAGCTAACGCAGTACGCGTAACTTTAGGTCCTAAAGGCCGTAATGTTGTTCTAGACAAATCATTCGGTGCCCCAACCATCACTAAAGATGGTGTTTCAGTTGCAAAAGAAATCGAGCTTGAAGATAAGTTCGAGAACATGGGCGCACAGATGCTAAAAGAAGTAGCATCACAAACTAACGATATCGCCGGTGACGGTACCACAACTGCTACCGTATTGGCTCAGTCAATCGTTACTGAAGGCCTGAAAGCAGTTGCTGCTGGCATGAACCCAATGGATCTTAAGCGCGGTATCGAAAAAGCAGTAACCGCTGCGGTTGAAGAGTTGAAAACCATCTCAGTACCTTGTGAAGATCAAAAAGCTATCGCTCAGGTAGGTACTATTTCAGCAAACTCTGACGAAAGCGTCGGTAAAATCATTGCTGAAGCAATGGCTAAAGTGGGTAAAGAAGGCGTTATCACCGTTGAAGAAGGTTCAGGTCTGCACAACGAACTAGACGTTGTAGAAGGTATGCAGTTTGACCGTGGTTACCTGTCTCCTTACTTCGTGACTAACGCTGAAAGCATGCAGGCTGAACTTGAAAACCCATACATCCTGTTGGTTGACAAGAAAATCTCAAATATCCGCGAATTATTGCCTGTATTGGAAGGCGTTGCTAAAGCCAGCCGTCCATTATTGATCATCGCTGAAGATGTTGAAGGCGAAGCACTGGCAACTCTAGTGGTCAACACCATGCGCGGTATCGTGAAAGTTGCTGCGGTTAAAGCTCCAGGTTTCGGTGACCGTCGTAAAGCCATGCTTGAAGACATCGCAATCTTAACCGGTGCGACAGTGATTTCTGAAGATATTGGCATGAGCCTAGAGAACACTACACTTGAGCAACTGGGTACAGCGAAAAGCGTTCAAATCACTAAAGAAAACACAACTATCATTGATGGTGCCGGTGACAAAGCGCAAATCGAAGGCCGTGTTAGACAGATTCGTGCGCAAATCGAAGAAACTTCATCTGACTACGACCGTGAAAAACTACAAGAGCGCGTTGCTAAATTGGCAGGCGGTGTTGCAGTAATCAAAGTCGGCGCAGCCACAGAAGTTGAAATGAAAGAAAAGAAAGACCGTGTTGACGATGCACTACACGCAACTCGCGCCGCAGTAGAAGAAGGCGTTGTTGCAGGTGGTGGTACAGCACTAGTACGCGTACTTTCTAAATTGGCAGACCTACGTGGTGACAACGAAGAGCAAAACGTTGGTATCAAAATTGCACTTCGCGCAATGGAATCACCTCTACGTCAAATCGTTTCTAATGCCGGTGCAGAGCCAGCAGTAATCGTAGATAAGGTAAAAGCTGGCGAAGGTAACTTCGGTTACAACGCAGCAACAGGCGAATTCGGTGACGTCGTAGAAATGGGTATTCTAGACCCAGCCAAAGTAACTCGTAGCGCCCTACAAAACGCCGCTTCTATCGCAGCTCTAATGATTACCACAGAAGCAATGGTAACTGAGCTACCGAAGGAAGAAGGTGGTGCACCTGATATGGGTGGTATGGGTGGTATGGGCGGTATGCCTGGGATGATGTAATTTAACGGGTCTTTTTGCTGCATTTCTTTGTTAGGTTAACTTTTACGCTTGGTCATTGGCTGTTTGCCAACTCCCGCGCTTAAAAAGTTAACCTGCCTCGAACTGAAGCAAAAATCCTCCGTTAAATCAGTGCTATTCAGAACTACTGATACTTGAAAGGCCCCGCAAATGCGGGGCTTTTTTTTGCCTATTTGAAAATTATAGGTTAGAAGACCTTGCGGAAATAAACGTGCTATTATGCGCGAATACAAGTTGCCTATTATGCAATAGCAAAGACGAGAACAAATAATGGAAGGCATAAAAAAATTATTCAAGAATAATAAAGCGTGGGCTGAGCAGGCTGAACGTAATTCTCCTGGCTATTTTAAAATCCTATCGGAACAGCAGTCTCCAAGGTATTTGTGGATAGGGTGCTCTGATAGCAGGGTGCCAGCCAATCAAATCACGGGTTTGATGCCTGGCGAGGTGTTTGTTCATCGCAATGTTGCCAATATTGTTTCTAATAGTGATTTGAATTGTTTATCTGTTATCCAATATGCAGTGGAGGTTCTTAAAGTCAGACATATCGTCGTATGTGGGCATTATGGTTGCGGTGGGGTTAATGTGGCGCTTTCTAATCGTAAACATGGGCTGATTGATAACTGGCTGAGCAATATCAAGGAAATTTATCTAAAGCATGAGCCAGAATTTAAGCTGATTAAAAACGAAGAAGAGCGCTCAAATCTATTATGTGAACTGAATGTAATTGAACAGGTAGGCAACGTTTGTCGTACAACCGTGGTCCAGGATGCCTGGTCGCGCGATCAGGCTTTAAGTGTGCATGGCTGGTGTTACAGCTTAAATAATGGACTATTAAAAGATTTGAAAGTCTCTGTCAGCAGTAAAAAACAGGTGCCTGAAATTTTCAATTATCATGAATAAACGGTAAGCTGGTGTTAACTGTGCTTTTGGGGAAGCATGGTAATTAGAAGAATGCCTACAAAAGGAGGGGAGATGCGCAGTGATGAGGATCAAAAGGTTGCCGAAATTTCGCAATCTAATGTGCAACATTATACCTATCGAATATTTTCACCCTTGGGAGCATATCCCGCTCAAAGCTTAAGTTCTCCACTAGGCCAGCTCATGGTCGAGAAAGATTTTATTGCACTGGCTTTTAAGGATAACCGGCAGGCGTATGATCTCAAATTCATGCTGGCGATGCTATTGTCAGTTAATGACGATAAGGGCTTTCTCAAGCTGTATCCTTTCCCCTATAAACACTTCTACGATTCCGCCAGTTACCAGATTTCTTCACAGAAGCTGCACCAGGATATCAAGCAAAAACTGTCAGACCAGTACCGGCAAAGTGGCGAAACCATTCCTGAGTTTGATCTTTATCAGAATGCCAAGGGCGCTTCATTACCCATCATACTGGGAGGTACTCTTTACAGTACCTTCGAGGGGCTAATTGATACGCATCAATTTAATCTTCTGTCCGATATTCTGTATCAGAAGAAGGATGGCCGCTTCAATCTTTTATGTAAAAGCATGCTGATGAGCAATCAGAACAGCTGCCATTTTCAATTTAGCCAACAGGCTATTCTTTTTTTGCTAGATGCCTTGATACTGCTCGAAGACTTTATGGGCAGTACGAAAATTGACAGCTCCAGACTGCAGACTCTGCTCGCGCAGCTGGGTGATAATAAAAGCGATGCTTTAATTGCCAAGTACCAGCTAGCAGAGTCAATGACACCACTGGATTATCACAAGGCTTTCGATGCTTTGTGCCATGTATTAACCAGGCATTTACTCAAATCTGCCGGTTAATTAGCGACCCACCCAGACTTCTACACGACGATTTTTATTACGGCCATTTTCTGTGCTGTTAGAAGCAATGGCCCCCTTACTTCCATAGCCCTGAACATAGAATGGCTTAACGCCTGCTATCTCCAACTCATTGGCAATGATTCTTGCTAATCGTTTTGAGTCATCCTTGTCATTTTCTTCATTGCCGGATTCGTAACTAAAGCCAAACAGAAACAAATCTTCGAGCTGGTGCTCATTGACATAGTTCACAAGGCGCTGGATATCCAGTTTGGCCTTGTTATCAAGCTGGTCAGTTCCTTCATCAAAATGGAAAGTGATTGATAAGCGCTTTGAGTCGGTGATCATGTTGAGATAACGCGGTGGATAATTGCGATTGAAACGAATAGTCGCGTCATTAACTTTCAATGATATCAATCCTGTTTCTTCAACCACGGTTTGCGCCTGATCCTGTTGTACAAACTGCATAAAACGACGCGCATGAGGATTCTCATTATTCGCTGGATAATACATATAGAGACGACGACTGAGCACATAATCCTCAGTACTGACGGTAAATAAATTTGGCTTAAACGATAATGCGACACCTGATTCTGACAAGGCTAATGGCTTGGTTTGATTGACATAGGAAAGGCCAATAAAACCGATGGCACCTGGTGTATTGAACACCATATTAGACAATTCCCCAGATGACTCATAGCGCTTGGCGTACTCAGATAATTTTACGTTGTGACGTGATAGCACCAATGATTTGAAGGTATCAAAAGTCCCCGAGTTATCATCTCGGGCAAACAGACTGATTTTCTGATCCGGTCCACCAATTTCCTGCCAGTTGCGAATATCTCCAGCAAAAATACGGGCCAGTGTTTCCGTGTCCAAGGTATTGATGGCAAGCTGCGGATGGACAATGACTGCAAGACCATCAACAGCAATGGTCAACTCACTCTCTACCGATTTCAAGTCGCCATATAGCTTGCGCATCTGTTCACGCTCTTTTTCCTTGATACGACGCGATGACATGGCGATATCGGTGTCTTCAGCTGCAAGTGCCTTAAAGCCAGTAGAGGAACCGTGAGCTTTTATGTCTACGGCCTTTAAAGTTCCATCAGGAAATAGGCCAAGTACGGTTTTCTCAACGGCATGAGTTTCCACAACACCAGTACGGATGGCGCCTTCAGCTTTTAAAAATTCTTCAGCCAGTCCCGGGGCTAATGATTCACCAATAGTGTTAGAGCCTTTCATTTCGAACAGGATCGTAGCTTTATTGATATCATCAGCCGAAAAAGTCTTAGTGCTGCTATCTTCAGCCATAGCTGAAACTGATTGCAAAAATAGGCTGCCAAGCAGTAGGGAGGAAATAAAATGTCGCGCAAGTGATGTCATGATCACTCCTGGTCGTATTAATCATGCGTTAGAAACAAGTTCGCAGGATTATAAGATCTTACAGGGAGTCCAAAATGACAGTTTTATGACATCGCAATATGACAAGAGAAGCCTTTATGACAAAAATTACGAAACTTTTTTGATGACAGCAAAATCAGCCTGCATGGTGGCTTTGCTTTCGCCTGCCTCAATCACATCAATTTCCAGCGACAGCCTGCCACGACCTCGTGAATCAAATCGTTTAAGAAAGTGCTCGATAACATCCGGATCTGAAACCTGACAACTGGCCACAATATCGCCCTCAATCGGCTTGCTATAACGAATAGTTGCACTGGCCAGAACAACCGAACCCTGGCGTTGGTGCTGTTGCACCAGGTGTGTGACCAGCGACCAGCCTGCCAGAGTGGCGGTGGTATAAATACTTCCGGCAAACGCTGTGTTGTGAATGTTCTTGTTGGCCTCAAAAGGGGCGGACAGCTGAATACTGTTGCTGGTCAGGTTATCGACCTGAACCTGCAGGGCCTTGGTGATTGGAATTTCTTTATACAGTAGCTGCTGGAGTTCGGTGGTGTTCATGCGTGAATCGAAGTTTACGAGCAATAAAAGGTTACTCTAACAATATTTTGTCAAAAGTTAACCCTTTTCCAACTGGTCAGCGTTTATAGCAGTGTTGTTACTACTAATAGACAGAATATGTGGAGTACGAAAATGAATACCAATAAAGCAAAAACTGTATCAAAGTCATTAAAAATCAGCGCGCTGGCTACCATGGTTGCTATGGCGATAGCTGGTTGCCAGAACACTGACACAGCTAAACTGCAGGCTGAACGCGATAAGCAGGTTGCAGCGGCGAAAGCTGAAGAGCTAAAGCGAGCCAGGCAGGAACAGGAAATGATCGTGGTGACTGGGTCTCGGATTAATGCTCAAGCCAAGGAAAGGGTAGCACTGCATGACGCAGCCATGCCAGCGCCGCAGTCTCCTGCGATGTGGCAACAACCGGAAGTGAATCGCGAACAGTACCAGCACTTTGATGAGTCAGGTATTTTTCTGGCCAAAGAACAGCCGGTTTCAACCTTCAGTATTGATGTGGATACCGGTTCCTACTCCAATGTACGTCGTATGCTGAATGACGGCTACTTGCCGCCACACGATGCTGTGCGTCTGGAAGAGTTTGTGAACTACTTTAATTACGACTATCAAGGACCTGAATCGACTAATCAGCCATTTGCGGTCAATACTGAGGTCTTTTCTGCACCCTGGAATTCAAATGCCTATCTTATGCAGATCGGCATCAAAGGTTTTGAGCCAGAGCAGGAAGAGTTGCCACCTTCAAACTTGGTCTATCTAATCGATGTATCGGGCTCTATGAATAGCGAAGATAAGCTTGGTCTGGTCAAGAAATCGTTGAAACTGTTGGCGCAGGAAAGTAGCGAGCAGGACAGAATATCAATCGTCGTTTATGCCGGTGCCAGTGGCGTGGTGTTGGAGCCAACTAGAGGTAATGATCGAATGGCCATTGAACAGGCCTTGGAGCGCTTAAGCGCTGGTGGCTCTACTAATGGTGGAGCGGGCATCGAACTGGCTTACAAACTGGCTGAGCAGGCGTACATCAAGGATGGTATCAATCGAGTAATTCTGGCAACCGATGGTGACTTTAATGTTGGTACTGTAAACCGCGAACAGCTGATTGATTTGGTTGAGCGGAAACGCGAAAGCGGCATCTCATTTACCACGCTGGGCTTTGGTAGCGGTAACTACAATGAACACCTGATGGAGCAGCTGGCAGACAAAGGCAACGGTAACTACGGTTATATCGATACATTACAGGAGGCTCGCAAATTGCTGGTCGAGCAACGTGCGGGAACCCTGATGACCATTGCCAAGGACGTCAAAATTCAGGTGGAGTTTAATCCGCAGGTAGTCGCTGAGTATCGATTACTGGGTTATGAAAACCGCGCATTGAACCGTGAAGACTTTAACAATGACAAGGTAGATGCCGGTGAAATTGGTGCCGGACATACCGTGACCGCGCTGTATGAAGTTGTATTAGTGGGATCAGAAGGTCGTCGTGTCGATGAACTTCGATACGCTGAACAGCAAGCTGATAAGCAAAAGCTGGCTGATGAGGCTGCATTGGTCAAATTGCGATACAAGATGCCGGATGAAGATAAGAGTCAACTGATCAGTCACATTATTGAGCGTCAGCAGTTCGATGCAGAAAAAAACGTTGCAGACGATAGCCAGTTCGCAGCCAGTGTTGCAGGGTTTGCTCAGTTGCTACGGGGCGGCCGTTACCTCAACGGCTGGGACTGGCAACAGGCCATTGAGTTGGCGCAGAACAGTAAAGGAGCGGACAAGGATGGTTATCGAGGTGAGATGATCCAATTGATGAAGATGGCCAAGCTATTGGATGAACAGAACACAGGCTCGCAAGCTCAGGTGGGTACCGAATAATCGGTACCGCCTGATGAGATAACAATATGCTTGAAAGCCTGAAGCTAACAAGCCATTATGGCGCTGGGGATGTGTTTCAAAAGAGATTGGGTGTGTCCAGAAGTAACGAAACCTTAGATAGTAACCAACAGCGCCAGGCCTCTCACTCAGATCAGCTGAGTGATGAGGCTTTAATGCTTGGTTATGCCAAAGGTAATATGCGTGCTTTTGAACAGCTTTATCAACGGCATAAGAATCCATTGCTACGTTATTTTTTGCGCCAGGTTGATAGTCGCGCCACGGCCGAAGAGCTGTTTCAGGAAACCTGGCAGAGTGTCATCAAGGCCAGCGATAGGTATCAGGCCAGCGCCAAGTTTACTACCTGGTTGTATCACATGGCCCGCAACAAGCTTATTGACCATTATCGCAAGCAGGGCAGAGGCGAAGAATTGTCGCTGGATGATCAAGTTGAGTTGCAGCCAGCGGCCCATTCAGTAGATGAGCCGGAGCAACAGCTAAATGATGCTCAATCAAAACAGCAGTATTTATGGGCATTAGCCCAATTACCGCCAGCACAACGCGAAGTGCTGGTATTGAAAATTGAAAGCGCCATGACGGTGCAGGAAATCGCAGAAACCATACAGGATAATGCTGAGGCAGTGAAAAGCCGCCTGCGTTATGCGGTACAGAAACTCAAGCAATTGATCAGTGAAGCAAGGCTTGAGGTGGAATTATGAGTAAAGACAAAGAGTTAGAACAGTTAAAACAATGGCAGAGTGAGGAAGAAACGGGTCCTGAACTGGACCAGAATATCCTTGCTATGGCTGAGCAGCACGTCAAACAGAAAGAACGAAAAGCAGCCGGTGGAAGCTGGTGGCATCGCCTTCGAGTACCTGTTTCGGTTGCCGCTGGTCTGGTTGTCACTCTAGGTATTGCCCGTCTGATGGTTAATCTGACCGGTGAAAATATGAACAGCATGGCTCAGATTGCCAATTCAGAGCAGATGGAAGAACGCTATGCGATAGAAATGGCAGCGGATTCAGCAAGGCAGGAACTGGCTGAGAAAAAAGAAATGGCAGCCCGGGCCAGACTGTCCGAACAGAAAATGATGGCACCTCCAGCCGCGCCTCAGGAACCTAAGCTATCTGTCTCCAGTAACGATGAGCAAGATACTATCGTAGTTACGGGCTCTAGAATTCGTGCAGTAGACCTGGAATCTGCGGAGCCTGTAGCAGCGGAAAGTCCAGAGCCAGAGCAACAAACTTCTGGTTTTGAGGAGCACGGAGTGCTGGATGAAGCAGTTCTTGGTTACCCGCTTCCAGAAGTCTGGATTGAAGAAATTGAGCTGGCTTTGGATGAAGGTGACGAGATAACCGCCCTGGACCAATGGAGCCAGTTTAAACGCACCTATCCTGACTTTGAAGTCGATGAAAAGCTGCTTAACCGCATAAAAACCCTACAAAAACTTCAAGAAAACCCATAGATCTGTTGGGTTTTATTACAGATCTGTCTAGTTTTTCCCTATCTTCTCAGATAAAATGGCCGCCCTTAAATCTTGATTCGGATCAAGGTTGATTGGTCAAATTCCTGCTAGGGCAGACAGGAATTCTTGGTTTTGAATTAATCAAAGTAAAAACAATTTCCGCATATTGCGGGTTAACGTTAGTGGAGAGAAGAGCATGTCATTGTTCCGCAAAGTCGCTCTCGCTGTAGCCGCGCTAGCTGTTTTAGTGCTAACCGGTTGTAGTGATCAAGCGTATAACATGCGTGAAGGTGTGACTGAGATCAGTAAAGAAGTTTACAGCCTGCACATGATCGTAATCTGGGTCTGTGTAGTGATCGGAGTCCTAACCTTTGGCGCAATGTTTTACTCGATGTTTGCGCATCGTAAGAGCAAAAACCCAAATCCAGCCAAGTTTTCTCACAGCACCACCGTTGAGATCATTTGGACCGTCATTCCTTTCATCATTCTAATCGCACTAGCAGTTCCAGCTGTTAAGTTGTTGATTAAAATGGAAGATTCCAGCAACCCAGACATGACCGTTATGGTTAAAGGCTGGCAGTGGAAATGGGAATATAAATACATCGATGGCGATAACGACCCTAGCAACGATGTAAGCTTCTTCTCAAACCTTGATGATGCTTCGCGTCAGCAGGCTCTAAATGCCGGTAAATATTTCTCTGGCACTAAGATCGAAGACGAAAACTACCTTCTTGAAGTTGATAACCCTCTAGTCATTCCAGCCGGCCAGAAAGTTCGTTTCCTGGTTACAGCTGAAGACGTTATCCACTCTTTCTGGGTACCTGATTTCTCTGTGAAGAAAGATGCTATTCCTGGCTTCATTAATGAAGTTTGGACCAAAGTTGATGAGCCAGGCATTTACCGTGGTGTATGTGCTGAGCTGTGTGGTAAAGATCACGGCTTTATGCCAATCGTGGTTAAAGTGCTTGAGCAGGCAGAATATGATGCCTGGTTGGCAGAGCAGGTTGAAGCCGCTAAATCTGGTCCTGACTTGAATGAGCGTACAATGGCTCAGTTAATGACTGAAGGTGAAGCAGCTTATAACAAGTATTGCGCAGCGTGTCACATGCCAAATGGTCAGGGTAACGGCCCATTCCCATCATTGATTGGAACGGAAGTCGTGACTGGCGAAGGCAGCGTTGGTAAACACATTGATATCGTATTGAACGGTGTACCAGGTACTGCGATGCAGGCGTTTGGTGCTCAGTTAACGGAAGCTGAAATTGCAGCGATTATTACTTATGAGCGTAATGCTTGGGGTAATGACACTGGCGATAAAGTTCAGCCTCAAGACATTTACGATATGAAAAATGGTGGAGGGGAGTAATCATGGCTGACCATAAACCAAAAGGTATTTCTCGCTGGTTGTTTACGACCAACCACAAAGACATCGGTACTATGTACCTGGTGTTCTCGTTCATCATGTTCCTGATTGGTGGTGCTATGGCTATGGTTATCCGTGCCGAGCTTTTCCAACCAGGTCTACAGTTTGTTGAACCTAACTTCTTCAATCAGATGACAACCCTGCACGGCTTAATCATGGTATTCGGTGCCGTGATGCCAGCAACAGTAGGTCTTGCTAACTGGTTGATTCCTATGATGATTGGTGCGCCTGATATGGCTCTACCACGTATGAACAACTGGAGCTTCTGGATTCTTCCTGCAGCTTTCATTCTGTTGTTATCATCATTGTTCATGGAAGGTGGTGCGCCTAACTTCGGTTGGACTTTCTATGCACCATTGTCGACCACCTATGGTCCTCCATCGACTGACTTCTTTATCTTTGGTGTTCACTTGATGGGTATTTCGTCCATCATGGGTGCGATCAACGTTATCGTAACTGTATTCAACATGCGTGCTCCTGGCATGACGTTGATGAAAATGCCATTGTTCGTATGGACATGGTTGATTACAGCATTCTTGCTAGTGATGGTAATGCCAGTACTTGCAGGTGCGGTAACTATGATGCTGACTGACCGTCACTTCGGTACTTCATTCTTTGATGCAGCCGGTGGTGGTGACCCAGTGATGTTCCAGCACATTTTCTGGTTCTTCGGTCACCCTGAAGTTTACATCATGATTCTTCCTGCGTTTGGTATCGCTTCTGCGATCATCCCGACATTCTCACGCAAGAAGTTGTTCGGTTATTCTTCAATGGTTTATGCAACCGCATCGATCGCATTCCTGTCATTCATCGTATGGGCGCACCACATGTTTACCGTAGGTATGCCAGTTAAAGGTGAATTGTTCTTCATGGTTGCAACCATGCTGATTGCGGTTCCAACAGGTGTGAAGGTATTTAACTGGATCGCTACTATGTGGCAAGGTTCTATCACCTATGAAACTCCAATGTTGTACGCGATTGCTTTCGTAATCCTGTTCACTATCGGTGGTTTCTCTGGTGTGATGCTAGCGCTTACTCCTGTTGATTGGCAGTATCATGATACTTACTTCGTGGTAGCGCACTTCCACTATGTACTATTCCCTGGTGCGATTTTCGGTACCATGGCTGCAGTTTATTACTGGATGCCTAAATGGACAGGCCGTATGTATGACGAGAAGTTGGCGAAAGTTCACTTCTGGTTATCAATCGTGTTTGTTAACTTAACCTTCTTCCCAATGCACTTCTCAGGTCTGGCGGGTATGCAACGTCGTGTTCCTGACTACAACATCATGTTCTCTGACTTCAATATGTGGTCAAGTATTGGTGCATTCGGCCTTGGTTTGACTCAGTTCCTATTCTTGTGGATCCTGATTAAAACTTGCTGGTTGAAGAAAGGTGAAAAAGCCACTGATCAGGTTTGGGAAGGTGCAGAAGGTCTTGAGTTTACTCACTTGCCTTCACCAGCGCCGTATCACTCTTTTGATACACCACCTAAAGTGGACTAATCAAATCAACTGATAAAGTAACTGATTATGAGTAATAGTAACCAACAGTCAGAGCAACAAGATAAAAACAAGGTCATGACCAGAAAGCTGGTCATGGTTACCTTGATTATGTTGGCTTTTGGTTTTGCCATGATTCCTTTATACGATGTGTTCTGCGAGATCACTGGTTTAAATGGTAAATCGAACGGTCTTGCTGTTTACGAACAGCAAGAGCCGGATACCAGCCGTGAAATCACAGTCCAGTTCATGACCATTACCAAGAACGACATGCCTTGGGATTTTGAACCGGTGGAAACACAGATTAAGGTCTATCCTGGCAAGGAATATGAGGTTGCTTTCAGAGTTAAAAATCGAGCGGGTAAAGCCATTGTCGGTCAGGCAATTCCGAGTTTTTCGCCTAATCTGGTCAGCCAGTATTTTAATAAAACAGAGTGCTTCTGTTTTAATCAGCAAACACTGGCCGCCGGAGCAACCGAAGAAATGCCGATGCGTTTCTTCGTGGATAAAGACTTACCGGAAAAATATGACACCATTACTTTGGCTTACACATTGCATAATGTGACACCTGCCGAACAACAAACACAGGCTGCTGACTAAGACGTCAGCGCTACGGTCTTTAACGGAGACATACGATGAGTGAACAAACAAATACAGAATACGAAAAGTATTATGTACCAGAGCAGAGCAAGCTGCCGTTTATCGGTTCTGTTGGCTTGTTTCTGACTGCTTTTGGTGCAGGCCACATGGTTCAAGGTGGCTCTCTTTCTTGGGTATTATGGATTGGTTTAGCAGTATTGGTTTACATGCTATCAACCTGGTGGGCTGCAACAATCCGCGAATCCATGAGTGGTTTATACAGCGCGCAAATGAGCCGTTCATTCCGTCAGGGCATGATGTGGTTCATTACTTCAGAAGTCATGTTCTTTGCTGCCTTCTTCGGCGCATTATTCTATGTGCGTATCCTGGTTATGGAGTGGTTAGGCGGTTCAAGCAACAATGCTGCAACCCACGAATTCCTGTGGCCTGAGTTTATTCCGAACTGGCCAATGGAAAAAACTCCTGGTGGCGAAACCACTACTGGAATGGGTGCTTGGGGCTTACCAGCAATCAATACGGCGATTCTATTATTCTCGTCATTTACATTGACCATTGCTCACCACGCCTTAATCGAAAAGAATCGTGCAACCTTAATCCAGTTCACTGCTATTACTGCGGCGTTAGGTGTTATCTTCATGGGTCTTCAAATTTGGGAGTACATCCATGCTTACACCGAAATGGGCTTGACCTTAGGTAGTGGTATTTATGGTTCTACCTTCTTCATGTTGACCGGCTTCCACGGCTTGCACGTAACGGTGGGTACAATCTTCTTGATTATCCTGACCATTCGTTGTGCGAAAGGCCACTTTACCCCACAAGATCACTTTGCTTATGAAGCAGGTGCCTGGTACTGGCACTTTGTTGACGTGGTCTGGGTATTCCTGTTTATCTTTGTTTACATCCTGTAAGCAATAAGCAGACCTAAAAAAACCGCCCTTGTTGGCGGTTTTTTTATGCTCGAAGGAACTGGCTTATGATTTAATCTGCCCATTGGCGAAGCAAGTTGCTGTATGACTTACTGAGACGGTCATATTGCTCGCTCTTACCCTGAGTATTAAATTCATGAGTCGAGGATTGTTTAAGATCAAACAATATTTCACGCTGATGTGGAAAACGGACTTTGCTTTGTAACCAGCCGACCATGGCGGTTCTAGTGCCGCCGGTTACCGGATTGACACGATGCAGATAGGTTGATGGGTAAACTAAAGCTTCACCTTTATCGAGCTTCCATGAGCGCTCACCGCTTGAATCACATAAAACCAGTTCACCGCCTTCATAGTCATTCTGGGGTGTAAGACATAAGGTAAAGGAAACATCAGTTCGGACACCTGCAATAAAGGCATCATCAACATGGTTACCATATTGCATTCCTTGCTGATAACGATTCAGCATAACGCGGGCAAACTGGCGAGGTAAACAGGCAGCTTGAAACAAAGAATTGTTTTGAAGCTGTTTGAGTAACATCGCTAAAGCAGCAGGCTTATCATTGTCTAATATAATCTGCTCATTATTTTTGAGTGAACGGACAGAGTGTCCAGCTGTTTGCTGACCTGAATTAAAATCCAGTTTTGAGATATCTTCACAAAGCACATCAAGGGTAGCTGGCTCAATAAAATGAGAAAGTTGAAGTATCATAAATATGTTATTGAGAATCAATTGCATCTATGGAATGATAGCCAGTATAAAGCAAAGTTTGATAGAAAAGATACTCCAAAGGTAATTCCATGTACGAGAAACGTAAAATCTGGCTAGGTGTTAGCTCAGCCTTGTTGGCAACGACTGTTGCCTCAACAGACCTTGAAGCGAATAGTGATGTTTCTGCTCATACTCAACTTAACGCAGGAATCAGCAGTGTTGCCTTGCTAAGTGCTGGCGAGGGCGGTGAAGGTGAAGGCGGAGAGGGAGAAGGCGGCGAAGGTGGTACGAATATTGATTTAGCAAAAGATAATGCTGCCTATCTTGCACAGCTTGGCTTAATAAGAGGCCATTTATGGGTTGGTTATAAGTTATATCAGGAAGGGCATATTGATATGGCCAAGACTCATATGAAGCATCCAGAAGATGAATTGTATGCTGGCATGGAGCCGGTGTTTAAAGCTCGACAAGTAGACGGCTTTGCCCAAGAATTACAGATGCTTGCTGATGCGGTAAATGATGAGAAAGGCGATGCCGCTGTCAACAAAGCCTATCAGGCTTTACAAAACCAGATCGCAAAAAGCGAACGCATTGAAGATAAGTCAGCGCGTGATGTTTTAATCAGTATCAGTTTGATGATAAGAACAGCCGCAGACGAGTATGCGATAGGGGTAAAAAACGGCGATGTTGTTAATGTGCATGAGTATCAGGATGCTTATGGTTTCACTGAAATTGCCATTGAGCGATTAGACTCAATTAATGGTGAACAGCAGCAGCTAGCCGCAAAAGACATTGAGAACACCAGACAATGGTTGTTAGAACTAAGAGACTTGTGGCCAACAGTTAACCCGCAAGGAAAACTTGAAGGAGACGCCAGTCACTTATATGGTGCAGCGGCCAGGATAGAGTTAGCTGCCATGAATAACTAAAAAATACGTAAGAAAAAGCCGCTAATACAGCGGCTTTTGCTATTAGGCCTGAACCTTTATTTAGGAGTCCGATAGTTGCTCAAGAAGAAATTCATCTAACCAACTATGGAGCTTATAATTTTTGATAAAGCCGCAATGACCACCATGATCAGAAAGAAAATATGCGATATTACTTTTATCAGGTAACTGATAAATAGCACGATAATCTATTATAGGATCGTCTTTAGCTAACAGTATGGTTGTCTCTACTTCAAGATCTTTCAGATAATCCCCAGTAATGTCGTAACCATCAAAATAGGCATTGATACTCTCGTAGTCACCATAATAATTAACCAGCTCTTCAGTGAGCCTACGCATGGAGTCCGTCTGTAAAGACTCTTCAATATCATACAAATGAGGGAATAATTCCTGCTTCTTGCGTAAGGAGCGTTTCCATTTGTACATAAAATATTTGATATAGACAGAAAGTCCATTCTCAAGTTTTTCAAGAATGTCTTTCGGATCAAGCGCCGGACATACAGCAACGGTTTTAGCAAGGCGTATGCCATGTTCTTTCGATTTATTGGCAACGCGCAAGGCGAAATTGCCACCCAGTGAAAAGCCAGCAAGAAACAACTTGGATGGCTGGAATTTATCCTGAATTTTTTTGACAGCACCGATTACTTCATCAAGGCGGTTGGAATGGAAGAGTTCCTGGTTGAGGTGATGGCTATCACCGTGGTCGCGTAAATTAAGACGAATTACGTTATAACCATTTTCAAACAAAGTACTGGCGCAGGACAGAAGATATAGCGACTGATGGCTACCTTCCCAGCCATGAATCAAAACAACTAATGGTGCATCTTGAGCCGCTTCGGCGTAAAAACTTTGTAATTTAATGCCATCATCGCATTCTATGATGACTTCCCTGGAGGCTTCTATCATCGCTTGCGCGCGCTTTTGTACGAAGCCACGTCGAAGTTTAACAGTAGCAAGAAGTGATTGGATGTGCTGGTTGCGAGCCCAATTAGGGGCGGTATAGTCAACGTCTTTTGGGTTAATCTTATTGTGCGATTCTTCAGCTTGCATGACAGTGTGTTGTTGTTAGGACAGCGGCTAGGATATGAAAAAAAAGAACAAAAGTCATGAAGACATCCATAGGGATAAACTATTAAATGGCTTTTAAATATGACTCGTAACTGAAATCGACCTCTGAGTCAGATAATGAACGTTGAATACGTAGAATGTTCCCATCAGAGTCAGCTGGGTGACGCGATAAATCAGTAGCCACTGGCTGGATGCGGTTGCCCTGTGTATCAGTAAGCAACTCTACAACTGGTTCGAGTTTATGATCTTCATTAATTGAAAGAATAATTCCAAGTTGACCATTATTCATTTGAACTAAACTGCCAACTGGGTAAATACCGACCATTTGGATGAATTGTTGTACCAGTTCAGCATCATAGTGGTTAGTTTGCTCTTTGTATAAAACAGACAGCGCCTGACTGGCTGGAATGCCTTTGTGATAGCAACGATCACTGGTCATGGCATCATAGCTATCGACAATGGCGATAATACGGTCATAAAGCGATAGTCGCTGCGATTCTGCATGGTGAGGATAGCCTTCGCCATTCATGCGCTCGTGATGATTCATGGCAACTGCGCAGATTTGCTCATCAATTCCGCCGTGCTTTTTAAGAAAGTCATAGCCAAGGATAGTATGCTTTTTAACTTCATCAAATTCCTCAGGGCTTAATGAAGCAGGCTTGTTTAGAATTTCTTGCGGTACTTTCATCTTGCCTACGTCGTGCAACATACCGCACATACCAAGGACCTCTAGACTCTCTCGAGGCAGCTGCAGATATTTTCCAAAAGCAATGGCCAGTATGCCGACCCGGACGCAGTGTTCCGAGGTATATTCGTCCTGATGCTTGATTTTTGATAGCCAGAACATCGCCGTTTCATTGCGGAGAATACTATCGACGGTTTGTGATACGAGCTCTTTAGAGCCTTCAATATCGATCTGACTGTCACGTTGAACATCACGCATTAATTGATTGATATGGGTATAGGAGCGATCAAAGGTTGATTTAACTTTTTTGAGTTCCTGACGAAGAGTCTGACTGGCTTCATTGGGGCGTAAATCAAGCTTGGGATAGAGAACCTTTCGATTATCAAAATCTATAATAGATTTGTAATAAGTGCGGTAGGATTCGGCATCAATGTAGACATGTTGGCAGTACTTTTGCAGTAGATTGATTTCGTTCTGAGATGAAATCTTGAGCTCCTGAAACATGACTGGAACATCTGTCCAGGGGCGATCAAGCTCAATAACTGTCATGCCCACTCTAAGACGAGAAGCAGGAATCTTGCGTTTTTCAATGACTTTTTCAGTAACAACCTTATTTTTTTTCGAGGTAGGCTTTTGATTTTCTTCTCTTTTCGAGCGAGAAGACTTGTTACCGAACAACCCTAATATGTTCATATTTTTCTACTCCCTATCTCCACATAATAGTACTGAAAGCGAGGAAATGACAAGCAAAAGTGAGCAAAAAACATACAGGGGGCTTGTTTGTAGGGGCGCCAGGTGTCTATTGGCTAGCGAATACTGCTAATTCTGTACTAGCTACCAGACAGCAAGGCGCTATCTGTAATTCAGGCAACCTGAAATGAGGGTGTTGAACGTAGCAACACGGCTTTTAAATCAAAGTGCACCTCATGATCCGCTAACGATCGTTTTATTCTTAAAAAATTTCCGAAAGAGTCAGTCACATGCTTGGACAGGTCAACGGCCACAGGTTGAATAAGCTTGCGATATGGGTCTGTAAGTAACTCAACGACAGGTTCAAGCTTGTGATCTTCATTGGTCGAGAGAACAACAGCAACTTGACCATTGTTCATTTTGACCAGACTGCCTACAGGATATATGCCGACCATTTGAATAAACAGCTGCACAAGCTGGCTGTCATAATGTTGATGCTGTTCATTGTAGAGAATGGAAACGGCCTGTGATGCGGGCATTCCGAGCCGGTAACAGCGGTCACTGGTCATGGCATCATAACTGTCAACGATGGCAATGATTCGATCATAAAGCGAAAGTTCCTGGTCCGAAATCTGTCGCGGGTAACCTTTGCCATTGATGTGTTCATGGTGATTGTGGGCAACCTGTTGAACTTCGGCAGCTATATCACCGTGAGAGGAAAGGTACTGATAACCAAGACTGGTGTGCTGTTTAATAGTCTCGAACTCTTCCTGTGTAAGAGGGGTGGTTTTATTGAGAATCTCACTGGGAATCTGCATTTTTCCGACATCATGTAGCATGCCGCATAAACCTAGTAATTCCAGTTGCTCACGGTCTAGTTGAAGGTATTTACCAAAGGTGATCGCGAGAATTCCGACCCTGAGGCAGTGCTCTGCGGTGTAGTCATCCTGGTTCTTGATCTTGGTCAGCCAGAACATGGCGGTATCGTTGCGTAAAATACTATCGACACAGTCAGCGACTATTTCTCGAGCTGCCTGCACATCAATGCTACTAGAATTTGCAACCTCGTCCAGAACCTGATGTATTTGACGAAGACTTCTGTCAAAAGCTTTTTTGGCCTTAGGCAGCTCTGCTCGTAATGCTCTGCTGGTTTGCTCGGCATCCATAGTTTTGCGGGAGGACGATTTACTTCTCTTTTTATGAAACAGATTATCGGAAGTGACACTGGTATAGGAAATATAATCCACATATACCTCATTACAGTATTTTTGTAACAGGGCTATATCGCTGTGGGTATGAATGGTTACTTCTTGAAAATCGACGGGAATATCCGTCCAAGGCCTATCAAGCTCAACGACGGTCATACCAATTTGTAAATCGGTAACTTTAAGTTTCTTTTTTTCCAGCTTTTGCAAAGAGTCGCCAGGGAAATAGCCTGATCCATTTGACGATTCTTTAACAGAGTGACTGTCGCTGAATTTGCTGTTTTTGTTTTTCCCCATCCAATGGGTCAATTTAGCAAAGAATTTCATGCAACCTCCTTGTGTCGAATTTTTATACTATTCGCTTATAAAGGAGGGTGCAAGTGAAATTTTAGAATGGAAATCCAGTCAGAATAAAGACTTAGCCGTTTCCTCTAATGAAATCCTCTAGATTGATTTCTCGTGCACTGTCACGCAGCGGCTTTTTAATGGCATAAAGTTTATTGTCTTTATCGTATTGCTCTTTGGTGAGATCAATAACGATTGGGCGTCTGAACTTGCCCTCAGGGTCAAGAATGATTTCGATTTTTGGCTTAAGCTTTTGATCTGGGTTTGCTGCCAGCACAATGCCGGTTTCGCCATTAGTCATCTCCACCAGACTTCCTGGCGGGTAAATGCCGACCATCTGAATAAACTTCTCAACAAGCTCTGTATCAAAGTGAGTGCCTCTTTCTTTGAAAAGAATACCAAGAGCTTCTAGTGGGGCCAGACCATCACGAAAAGAACGGTCGCTGGTGATGGCATCATAGGCATCAATAATGCCGATAATCTTGGCATACATACCGATGCGTTCACTTTCAAGGCGCTGCGGATAACCTTTGCCGTCTACCCGTTCGTGGTGAGCGTGGGCAACGTCTGCAACAATTTCGTCAAAGCCACCATGTTGCTTGAGGAAAATATAGCCAAGTACCGTGTGCTCTTTCATGACCTTGAATTCATCATCGGTTAATGGCCCCGGCTTATTGAGAATTTCCGGTGGAATTTTCATTTTACCGACATCGTGCAATAAGCCGCACATACCGATTGATTCAAGTTCCTGGTGACTGAAGCCAAGCATCTGGCCGAAGGCAATGGCCATAATGCTGACGCGCAGGCAGTGCTCGGATGTATATTCATCACTGTCTTTAATGCGCGATAGCCAGAACATAGCATTTGGATTGGCCAAAATACTGGTCACGCATTCTGAGACCAGCTGCTTCGATTCTTCGATATCAATAGCTTTATTATTCTTTACTGCATCCAGTAGATTCTTAATGCTTTCTTTTGAAGCTTTGAAAATACGGTCAGCCCTTGGCAGCTCATCTTGCAAACTTTGACGAGCTTCTTCAGCTTCTGAACGTGATTGCTTATATTCAGCATTTGGATAGTCATGCTTGATGGTTTCCCAGTAGTCTTCATCTAGCTCGACATAAACATGATTACAGTAGACTGCAAGCGTATCCAGGTCTTCCTGATTCTGCAGAGGGAAACCCTGAAACAATACCGGCACTTCAGTCCAGGGACGATCCAGCTCAGCAATCTGCATGCCAAGCGTAAGTTCGTCAACAGGGATCTTGATTTTTACCAGGTGGGTACGTTTTTTCTTTTGAATGCCCGTATCCCGCACCTTGGAAGTATCGTCTTGCTCTTTTTTGCTTCGTTTAAAAATCATCGAGATACATTACTTGAGTCATATGAATCCATACTAAAATAATTCCTGTAAATAGCAAAGCGTTCTATAGCGCATTTTTGTAAGTTTGTGTTGTAATGCATATAAGCGTACCAGATTGGTGGGGATTGAGGGGCTAGCCAAATCCTCGAACTGCTGGTAAGGTATTCCGAAAATAAGTAGAAACTTATTGATAAATAAGGAAACAGGGCGCGCATGAGACTCATAACTTTATGATTGAACAATATGCACCAATCCTCGTTTTTATCATCATTGGGCTGTTATTCGGCGCAGGTCTGCTACTAGTCGGATATTTCGCCAGCCCAACCAATCCTGATCCCGCAAAAGAAACAGCCTTTGAATGTGGCTTTGATGCCTTTGAAGATTCGCGAATGAAATTTGATGTGCGATTTTATCTTGTCGCTATTCTATTCATTATATTTGATCTGGAAATTGCCTTCCTATTTCCATGGGCAGTGGTGTTTGATAATTTAGGCTGGTTCGGGGTTATCAGCATGGGTGTCTTTTTATTATTGTTGTTGATTGGATTTGCCTACGAGTGGAAAAAAGGAGCCCTGGAGTGGGAATAGTTATCACCAAATTAAATCACCAGAAAACCTTCACACTTGATTGGTTCAAAGCCCCTTCTATTCATCGATTGCAACTGGAACAATAGGTACACTAATGGGACTGGAAAAACAGCTACAGGGTGACGGATTTGTAACGACCAGTATCAAAGAACTCTTTGACTGGGCGCGCACAGGTTCAATGTGGCCAGTAACCTTTGGTCTAGCCTGCTGTGCGGTTGAGATGATGCATGCGGGTGCGGCCCGTTATGACATGGATCGCTTTGGGGTTATTTTCAGACCTAGTCCACGACAGTCAGATGTGATGATTGTGGCCGGTACTTTGACCAATAAAATGGCGCCAGCACTGCGTCGCGTGTATGACCAGATGCCTGATCCCAAGTGGGTTATTTCGATGGGATCCTGTGCTAATGGTGGCGGCTATTACCATTATTCCTATTCAGTTGTGCGTGGTTGTGATCGCATCATTCCTGTTGATATCTATGTTCCCGGTTGTCCGCCGAGTGCCGAAGCTTTGCTTTACGGAATTATTCAATTACAGAACAAGATTCGTCGCCAGAAAGTGATCCCACGTTCTTTGGAAAATTCAACAAAGGGTGAGCAGACAGATGTTGCCGAGCTGACACAATCCAAAAACAATGAAGGGGTGTCGCTTGGCTAAATCATTAGTAAACACTCTGGGTGAGATTTTTGGCGACAGGCTGATAGCTTGCGATAAAACTTTTGGCGAAGTAACCATTGAGGTTGCGAAAGATGACCTGATCGAGGTTGCCAAGGAACTACGTGACCATGATGACCTGAAATTCGAGCAGTTGATCGATCTGAGTGCGGTGGATTATCTGGCTTATGGTCAGGACGAATGGGCAACCACTGAAGCCACTGGAACTGGTTTTGGCCGTGCGCGCGAAGCGACCAGTTCAGCGGTCCATCAAGAATGGCAACGTGAGCGTTTTGCAGTGGTTTATCACCTACTATCCATTATTCATAACCGACGATTAAGAGTGAAATGCTTTGTGCAGGATAACCGTCCCACGTTGCCTTCGGTGGTTAACGTCTGGAACAGTGCTAACTGGTATGAGCGCGAGGCGTTTGACCTGTTTGGTATCTTATTCGAAGGTCATCCGGATTTACGCAGAATTTTGACCGACTATGGTTTTATCGGCCATCCTTTCCGCAAGGACTTCCCTTTAATCGGCAATGTTGAACTGCGCTATGATGCAAAACAGAAGCGTTGTGTCTATGAGCCGGTTTCCATTGAACCGCGCGTACTGGTGCCACGGGTAATCCGTAAGGAAAAGGACCCCACCATCTATGTGAGCAGTCCTGAACAGGGAGGCAAACGTGGCTGAAATTCGTAATTACACCATTAACTTTGGTCCGCAGCATCCAGCGGCACATGGCGTATTACGTCTTATTCTGGAAATGGATGGCGAAACAGTGGTGCGTGCTGATCCGCATGTGGGATTATTACACCGGGCGACAGAGAAGTTGGCTGAAAGTAAGCCATACAACCAAAGTATCGGTTATATGGATCGGCTCGATTATGTCTCCATGATGTGTAATGAGCACTCCTATGTTCTGGCAATTGAAAAGCTGATGGGTATTAAGCCACCCGAAAGAGCGCAATACATTCGCGTCATGTTCTCAGAAATTACCCGTATATTGAATCATCTGATGTGGCTCGGTGCTCATGCACTGGATATCGGTGCCATGACGGTATTTTTATATGCATTTAGAGAACGTGAAACACTGATGGATTGTTATGAAGCTGTCAGTGGGGCACGTATGCATGCGACTTATTTCCGTCCGGGTGGTGTGTATCGGGATCTGCCAGAAGAAATGCCTCAGTACAAGGTTTCGCCATTTACCAATGAGCGAAAGGCTGAAGAGCTTAATGCCAATCGCCAGGGTTCTTTGCTGGATTTCATCTGGGACTTTACCGAAACCTTCCCGGATCGTATTGATGAATATGAGGCGCTGTTAACTGAAAACCGAATCTGGAAACAGCGGACAGTTGGTATTGGCGTGGTAAGTCCTGAGCGTGCTCTGCAATTGGGATTCAGCGGCCCTATGTTACGCGGTTCTGGCATTGCCTGGGACCTTCGTAAAAAGCAGCCATATGAAGTTTATGACCGAATGGATTTCGATATTCCCATCGGTAAAACAGGTGACTGTTATGACCGCTATCTGGTACGGATGGAGGAAATGCGTCAGTCAAACCAGATTATTCGTCAGTGTGTGCAGTGGTTGCGTGAAAACCCCGGCCCAGTCATGTTAGAAAATCATAAAGTGACACCACCGGATCGCGAGACCATGAAACATGATATGGAATCGCTGATTCACCATTTTAAATTATTTACTGAAGGCTACTGTGTACCAGAAGGCGAGGCTTACGCTGCCATAGAACATCCAAAAGGTGAGTTTGGTGTCTATCTGGTGTCTGATGGTGCTAACAAACCTTATCGCGTCAAAATTAGGGCTGCAGGCTTCGCTCATTTGAGTGCCATGAATGAAATGGCTTCGGGGCACATGCTGGCTGATGTAGTGGCGATAATCGGTACACAGGACATCGTATTCGGAGAGATTGATCGATAACTATGAGCGCTAATGACTTAACAGAAATGGTATCCGCCGAGTCAATCAAGCAAATTGACCGTTGGATAGCGAAGTATCCCACTGAGCGAAAACGTTCAGCGATTATCCCTGTATTTACCATAGTACAGGAAGAGTTGGGTTACTTAAGTCGTGAAGCCATGGATGCGGTTGCTGACTATCTGGAAATACCGCATATTGGCGCCTATGAAGTCGCAACTTTTTACTCGATGTTTCGACTGGAACCAGGTGGAAAGCATGTGGTTTCTTTATGCACCAATGTGTCCTGTATGCTCGCTGGAAGTGGCAACTTGAAACAATGGTTCAAAGATGAACTGGGTATTGAGCCGGGCCAGACCACAGAAGATGGTCGAATCACTTTAAAAGAAGTCGAATGCATGGCCGCCTGCGGTGGCGCACCAATGTTGGAAGTCGATAAGCAGTATCACGAAAATTTAACCGTAGAAACGATGGCGGATTTAATCCGCGATCTGAGTTAGAGGTTAGTCAATTAATGGCAAACGAAGTCTGTTTTAGAACATTGCACCTGGATAAGCCCTGGACGCTTAAGACCTATGAGTCAGCGGGCGGCTATCGTATGTGGCGCAAGATTCTGGCAGAGAAAACGCCACCGGAAGAGATTATTGAAGAATTAAAACTGTCTGCTCTACGCGGTCGTGGTGGGGCTGGTTTCCCAACTGGGTTGAAATGGAGTTTTATGCCGCGACATGCGCCTGGACAAAAGTATGTGGTCTGTAATTCTGATGAAGGTGAGCCAGGCACATTCAAGGACCGTGATATTCTGCGTTTTAATCCTCATCAGCTGATAGAGGGGATGGCAATTGGTGGTTATGTCATGGGCGCAACCGTTGGCTATAACTATATGCGCGGTGAATTCTACGAGCCAATTGAACGCTTTGAGCAGGCACTGGAAGAAGCTTATAAAGAGGGTCTGCTAGGCAAGGATATCTTAGGCTCTGGAGTGGACTTTGATTTGCATAGTCACATTGGTGCCGGAGCCTATATTTGTGGTGAAGAAACTGCACTTCTGGAGTCGCTAGAAGGCAAAAAAGGCCAGCCTCGATTTAAGCCACCATTTCCGGCCAATTACGGTTTGTTTGGGCGCCCAACCAATGTCAATAACACTGAAAGTTTTGCCTCGGTGCCTGTGATTCTCGAGAAGGGTGGCAAGTGGTTTTTGGAACTGGGTAAAGAAAATAATGGCGGCACAAAAATCTTTTCCGTGTCAGGTCATGTTAATAAGCCCGGCAACTATGAAATTGGACTCGGCACACCTTTTAAAGATTTGTTGGAAATGGCTGGTGGCATGAAGGATGGCAAGAAGCTCAAAGCAGTTATTCCGGGAGGCTCCAGTGCTCCGGTGTTGCCAGCGGATGTGATGATGGATATCACCATGGATTACGATGCGATTGGTAAAGCCGGTTCGATGCTGGGTTCAGGCGCTGTCATCATCATGGATGAAGATACGGATATGGTTGAGGTGCTTGGTCGAATTGCCCATTTCTATTACGAAGAGTCCTGCGGGCAATGCACACCTTGTCGCGAAGGCACAGGCTGGATGTCACGGATGATTCATCGTATTGCAAATGGTCAGGGTAAAGAGAGCGATCTGAAAGATCTGAATGAAATAGCCGGCAATATTATGGGGCGCACCATTTGCGCGCTAGGTGATGCTGCGGCGATGCCAGTACAAAGTTTTATAAAGCACTTCAAAGATGAATTTGAAGCGAAGATTAAGCAAGCGGTTGCTACACAGGAGCAAACCGCGAAACACGCTGTTAATGAATAACGAGGCACGATGATTCTATGATTTCGATTGAAGTCGATGGTCGAAAAATTGAAGCCGAAGAAGGCTCAATGATTATCGAAGTGGCGGATGCCAATGGCATCACCATTCCTCGTTTCTGTTACCACAAGAAATTATCGATAGCCGCAAACTGCCGGATGTGTCTGGTCGAAGTTGAGGGCGTTAAGAAACCATTACCAGCGTGTGCAACTCCTATATCTGATGGGATGGTGGTAAAAACACAGTCTGATTTGGCTGAGGGTGGACAGAAGTCCGTGATGGAATTTCTGTTGATTAACCATCCGTTGGATTGCCCTATTTGTGATCAGGGTGGTGAGTGTGAGCTACAGGATCTGGCGATGGGTTATGGTCGCGACGTATCTCGCTTCTGCGAAGGAAAGCGTGCCGTTGTCGATAAGGACATAGGCCCATTAATTGAAACGGAGATGACACGCTGTATTCACTGCACTCGCTGCGTTCGTTTTGGCCGAGAAATTGCCGGTATTCGTGAGATGGGTGCGACTGGACGTGGTGAGCATATGGAAATCACCACTTTCATTGAAAAATCAGTGGATTCCGAAGTATCGGGTAACATTATTGACTTGTGTCCGGTCGGTGCATTGACCGCTAAACCATCGCGCTACCGAGCACGTGCCTGGGAAATGACTCAGTATGACTCAGTATCGCCGCATGACTGTATTGGTGCGAACCTGCACGTGCATACCCATCGCAACATGGTGATTCGAGTTGTGCCGAAAGAAAACGAGGCGGTTAATGAAGTCTGGTTGTCGGATCGCGACCGTTACTCCTACGAAGCAGTGACCATGCGTGATAACGATAATCGACGTTTGCAGGAGCCGATGCTGAAAGTTAATGGTGAGTGGCAGACCACTGACTGGGAAACGGCACTGGATAAAGTTGCCAGTAAGTTGAATATGATTGCACAGACCGATGGCGCAGAGCATATCGGAGCCATTTCAAGTCCGAGCGCTACGACCGAGGAAATGTATCTGCTACAAAAGCTAATTCGCGGTCTCGGTTCCAACAATATTGACCACCGCATTCGTATCAGTGACTACTCAATGCAGGATAATGAATCTCTGTTTCCTGAACTAAGCATTGAGCTATCAGAGCTTGAAGCTTTGGATGCCTGCCTGCTGGTGGGAAGTGATTTACGCAAGGACCAGCCGCTGGCTGCGCTGCGCGTGCGTAAAGCAACCCGTCACGGACAGATTGCCATTATTAATGCACGAAAAGTTTACAACAATTTCAATGTGCTGCATGAAATCGAAGCGACGCCAGCAGACTGGCTACAGCAGGTGGCTGGCGTGGCCAAGTATCTACTGGATGAAGCCATGGCGTCCGAAGATATCTCAGCAGACGGTCTGGGTTATGAAGGGTTGGATGAACTCTTGGCGAAGGTTTCGGTGGAACAGTCCCATATCAACATTGCCAAGATGCTACAGAAAGCTGAAAAGTCGGGTGTGGTTCTTGGTTTAAGCGCGCTTGAATTCAGTCATGCCGCAACCTTAAGAATGTTGTGTCGAGCCATAGCAGGTTTATCCGGAGCAACGTTCGGTATTATGACTCACGGCGGTAACAGTGCCGGAGCCTATCTTGCGGGTGCCATTCCGCATCGAGGCCCGGGTGGTGCTGATGTTGAAGAAGGCGGCCAAACTGCACAGCAAATGCTCGCCGAAGGTAAGAAAGCCTTCATTCTTCTGAAGACTGAAATTAGTAAAGAAGCTGTTAATGCCGAGCAGGCTAAAGCCAGTTTGCAGGCCAGTGAATTTGTGGTTGCTTTGACCAGTTACACGGACGATGAAGCGTTTGACTATGCGGATGTGATCCTGCCGATTGCCACCTTCCTAGAAAGTCCTGGTTCCTACGTCAATGTTAACGGGCATTGGCAGGATTTTAATGCCTGTGTTCAGGCGCCGGGCCAGGCCAAGCCTGCCTGGAAAGTATTGCGGGTCATGGGCAATTTGCTGGAACTGAAGAATTTTGATTATGTGTCAGCACAGGATGTGATGCAGGAAGTGAAAGGACGCATGGGTGCTGTTGGCGATCGGATTAAGGCGCGCTGGCAATGTCCTGAAAGTTTGCCAACAGATGGGCAATGCCCTGAACCACTGAATATTTATCAGGTGGACTGCTGGACACGACGTGCCAAAGCGCTACAAAAGTCAGCTTTGGCGGCTGGCAAGGAAGGACTGAAACGACCTAAGCTGAGCCCATTCCATAATATTCTGGGAGGCGTCTGATGATAGATATGATTGTCGACGGCCTCATTATTGGTTTTAAAATCAGCCTGATTTTACTGCCGTTGATATTGGCGGTGGCCTACACCACGTTCGCTGAAAGAAAGCTGATTGGCTATATGCAGTTACGGCTCGGGCCGAATCGAGTAGGGCCTAAAGGCTGGCTACAGCCTATAGCTGATGTCATCAAATTATTGATGAAGGAAATTGTCATTCCTTCAGGTGCCAATAAAGCATTATTTCTGATTGCTCCGGTCCTTTTTATTGCGCCTTCCTTTGCTGCCTGGGCAGTGATTCCCTTTAATGCCGAACTGGTACTGGCTGACATTAATGTCGGCCTGTTATATATCCTGGCGATGACTTCTATTGCAGTGTATGGCGTGATCATCGCGGGCTGGGCTTCTAATTCAAAATATGCGCTATTAGGTTCATTACGTTCTGCCTCGCAAATTGTGTCCTATGAAATTGCCATGGGGTTTGCACTGGTGGCGGTGCTGATGGCATCTGGCTCGATGAATCTCGGTGAGATTGTTAAAGCTCAGGAAGGACCGTTCTGGCACTGGTACTGGATTCCATTGCTGCCAATTTTGGCGGTGTACTGGATATCCGGGGTGGCCGAAACCAATCGCGCGCCGTTTGATCTGCCTGAAGGTGAATCGGAAATTGTCGCAGGCTTTCATGTGGAATACGCGGGTATCGGATTTGCCCTGTTCTTCCTTGCCGAATACGCCAACATGATTCTGATTTCGGTGCTTACTGCCTTATTCTTTTTTGGCGGTTGGCTCAATCCTTTTATGGGCATTCCTTATCTGGAAGCGGCCACTGACTGGATTCCCGGCACGGTCTGGTTATTACTTAAGGCGGCTTGGTTCCTGTTTATGATGATCTGGTTACGTGCGACCTTCCCACGCTATCGATATGACCAGGTGATGCGACTTGGCTGGAAAGTGTTTATCCCGGTTACTGTAGTCTGGTTGATCATTTTGACCTTTATGATTAAAGCTGGTGTGGGCCCATGGTTCACTGGGCGAGGTGTCTTATGAGCAGGATGCGTCGCTGGTTTCGTAGCTACTTCCTGACTGAGCTGATTCGTGGCCTGAGAATCACCTGGGCACATTTGCGTAAGCGCAAAGTGACGGTGCAGTATCCTGAAGAAAAAACACCTCAGTCACCGCGTTTCAGAGGTCTGCATGCGTTGCGCCGTTACCCGAATGGAGAAGAGCGCTGCATTGCCTGTAAGCTTTGCGAGGCAGTCTGTCCTGCGGCAGCGATTACGATAGAAGCCGGACCGCGGGAGAAGGATGGTACGCGTCGCACTACGCGCTACGAGATTGATATGTTTAAGTGCATCTACTGTGGCTTTTGCGAAGAATCATGCCCGGTAGATTCTATTGTAGAAACACGAATTTTTGATTACCACTTTGAAAAACGTGGTGACAATATCCTCACTAAAGAGCAATTACTGGCAATTGGTGATCGTTATGAAGCCATGATTGCTGAGGATCGAGCAAAAGATGCTAAATACCGTTAGGCAAAGCAGAACCGGAAAAAAAAGTAGAGAAAAAAAGCAGCTATGACCGTTGAGCAAATTGTATTTTATGTCTTCGCCACGCTGACCATAGTGTCGGCGCTGGGCGTTGTGACTGTGCGCAATTCGGTGCAGGCGGTGTTATGCCTGGTGCTGACTTTTTTCTCTGCGGCTGTGCTGTGGATGTTGCTGGAAGCTGAGTTTCTGGCCGTAGCACTGGTGCTGGTGTATGTAGGTGCCGTGATGGTGCTGTTCCTGTTTGTGGTCATGATGCTAGACGTGGACTTTGCCAGTTTAAAACAGGGCTTCACGCGCTATGTTCCTTTGGGAATTCTCATTGCGATTGGCTTGTTGATTGGCCTTTACTGGGTATTGCGCGGTGAACTGTTTGGACTGGAGGCAATGCCAGAGCCAGCGAAACATGCTGCGGATTATAGTAACGTCGAAAGTCTGGGGATGTTGCTCTACACCGATTACTTTTATGCATTCGAAATTGCCGGTGTGATACTTCTGGTTTCCATCGTCGCAGCCATTTCATTAACTTTCCGTGGCCGTCGCGAGCGTCGAGGGCAAAGCGTACCTAGCCAGCACAGAGCCAGCAAGGATGAGCGTCTGCACATTATCAAGATGGATGCAGAAGTTGCCCAGGATGACGAGTCCGAGACGGATGACTTGGAAAAAGCAGTGGGTGAAAAAAGTGGCCGGACAAAGGGAGAATCTTCATGAGTTTGACGCATTACCTGATGGTCAGCGCCATTTTGTTCTCAATCAGCGTGATTGGGATTGTGATAAATCGAAAGAATGTCATCACCTTGCTGATGTGTATTGAGCTGATGTTACTGGCGGTAAACACCAACTTTATTGCTTTTTCGCGCTACTTAAATGATGAGGTTGGCCAGATCTTTGTGTTCTTCATTTTGACAGTCGCTGCAGCGGAGGCGGCGATTGGTCTAGCCATTCTGGTTGTGTTGTTCCGCAGTAACAAAGATATCGACGTTGAAGAGCTTAGGGAGTTAAAAGGCTAATGAGCATGCAGACCCAGCTATTAATCATTGTGCTGGCTCCGTTGCTTGGAGCCATATTGGCAGGCCTGTTAGGCAAGCGGCTGGGTAAGCGATTAACGCATCGGTTAACGATACTGGGTGTTGCGGTATCATTCATTCTGTCACTCAGAGTCTTCTGGGGTTATCTCTATGGTAACGCCGAACCCGTTGATATGACGGTTTATCATTGGGCCAGCTTTTCGGAGCTATCAATACAGATTGGATTTATGATTGATAGCTTAAGTGCGCTGATGATGGTGGTGGTTACTTTCGTCAGTCTGATGGTGCACATCTATTCGATTGGTTATATGCATGATGACGATGGTTATCAGCGCTTCTTCAGTTATATCTCACTGTTTACTTTCTCGATGCTGATGCTGGTGATGGCCAATAATTTCCTGCAGTTGTTCTTTGGCTGGGAAGCGGTTGGTCTGGTGTCCTATCTATTAATCGGTTTCTGGTATCAGAAAGAAACGGCAATTTTTGCCAATATGAAGGCTTTTTTGGTTAATCGGGTCGGTGACTTTGGTTTTATCCTTGGCATTGGGGCGATTTTCCTACTCTTCGGTACTTTTGATTATGCTCCTATTTTTAAAACCATGGGGCAGGCTGAAGAGATTATGCAAATCAGTGAACGCAGTGCTGAAAATGCGCTGGGGCTGATGAGTCTTGATGGAAGTTTTGTGGCCTGGGGTGATACCAGCTGGCCAATTATTACCTTCATCTGTATCTGTCTGTTTATTGGTGCCATGGGTAAATCGGCGCAGGTTCCCTTGCATGTTTGGCTACCGGACTCGATGGAAGGCCC
The DNA here is from genome assembly GCF_000374105.1 of Kangiella aquimarina DSM 16071. Classification (GTDB taxonomy): domain Bacteria; phylum Pseudomonadota; class Gammaproteobacteria; order Enterobacterales; family Kangiellaceae; genus Kangiella; species Kangiella aquimarina. The sequence goes on along the minus strand of NZ_KB893650.1, from coordinate 114,354 downwards.
AACTCCAATTTCTGCCTTGATTCATGCAGCGACGATGGTAACCGCTGGCGTCTTCATGGTGGCGCGTATGTCACCACTATTCGAGTTCTCGGAAACGGCCTTAATGGTGGTAACCATAATCGGCGCTATCACGGCTTTATTTATGGGGCTGGTAGCCATTGTCCAGAACGATATTAAACGGATTATTGCCTATTCCACTTTATCTCAATTGGGTTACATGGTTGTTGCGCTTGGAGTTTCCGCCTACTCAGCGGCAATTTTCCATTTATTTACGCACGCCTTTTTTAAGGCGCTGCTGTTCCTCGGAGCTGGCTCCGTTATTGTAGCCCTGCATCACGAACAGAATATTCGAAAAATGGGTGGTCTCTATAAGCGTTTACCTTTGACCTACTGGACCACCTTAATAGGAACTCTGGCACTAATCGGTACGCCATTTTTCGCTGGCTTCTACTCAAAGGATGCCATCATTATGGCTACCGCTAACGCGCAAGGACCTGCCGCCAGTTTTGCCTATTTTGCAGTGATGGTTGGAGTGGTAGTGACGGCGCTATATAGCATTCGCATGTTACTGGTGGTGTTCCATGGCAAAAGCGCACTGGATGACGAACACTTAAACCAGATCACCGAGTCACCACGAGTCATTACCTGGCCATTAATAGCCTTAGCGGTACCATCCCTGGTGATTGGCTGGATCATGACTCAACCGATGTTGGATGGTAATTATTTTGCTGAGTCAATAACGGTGCTGACAGGCCACGATACCATGCAGGCTTTTCGTGAAGAGTTTACTGGCGCCATGAGTTTTGCCATGCATGGCTTCATGACACCTGTATTCTGGTTGATGATGCTTGGTGTCATTATTGCGGTGATATTTATCTGGTTGAAACCGGGATGGGGAATGGCAGCTGGAAAAATCCTGAGTCCAGTGAATCAGCTGTTACAGAAAAAATATTATTTTGACGAAATTAATCAGAAAATTTTCGCTAAGGGCACATACTCCCTGGGCGACATGCTTTGGCAATACGGAGATAAAGCTGTCATCGATGATGGAATCGTTAACAGTGGTGCTCAGACCGTAGGCCGTATCGGCAAAAAGTTACGCAAGCTGCAAACTGGTTATTTGTACCATTATGCACTGGTCATGGTGCTTGGACTGATAGCACTTCTATTGTGGCTGATGCTGCGAAATTAATGTGGGACATTGTGATGCGTCATCAATTTTCAAACCAACAATTTAAAAGGATGAAGAGTAATACACTATGTTAGAACAACTCCCCATCCTCAGTTTGTTGATATGGATTCCCGTAATCGGTGGACTGGTGATTATGTTTGGTCCCGGAGACCGTTTACTGGCGGTTAGCCAGCGACTTGGTCTGTTTCTCGGCATCCTAACTTTATTCTTGAGCTGTTGGCTGGGCTGGGCATTTGCTACTGATACTGCCCAGATGCAGTTTATGGAAAACAATCGATGGATTCCTTCGCTAAATATTCACTATGCCTTGGCGATTGATGGCATATCACTACCACTTATAGTTCTGACCAGTCTCATTGGTTTGTTGGTGCTTATCAGTGCGACAGCAGCAATCAAAAAGCGTCAGTCACAATACTTTGCAGCCGTGCTGATGCTAACTGGACTTATGAATGGGGTGTTTGCAGCACAGGATGCGATTCTGTTCTATGTTTTCTGGGAAGCCATGTTGATTCCCATGTTCCTGTTGATAGGAATCTGGGGTGGTCCTAATCGTGTTTATGCCACCGTAAAATTTTTCCTGTTTACATTTTTTGGTTCAATTTTCATGCTGGTGGCGCTGATCTATATGGGCCGTGAAGCTGATAGCTTTGCCATTTATGACTTGCAGAATCTACCCTTGTCACTCACCGAGCAGAAATGGATTTTCTTTGCCTTTCTGTTGGCTTTTGCAGTAAAAATTCCAATGTTCCCAGTGCATACCTGGCTACCGGATGCGCATGTTGAGGCACCAACTGGCGGGTCGGTGATACTGGCTGCGATTATGCTGAAAATGGGCGGTTATGGCTTCCTGAGATTCAGCTTGCCAGTAACTCCTGACGCAGTGGCTGAGTATGCATACTGGATTATTCTGTTCTCCCTGATTGCGATTGTATATGTCGGCCTGGTGGCATTAGCTCAAAAAGATATGAAAAAGCTAATTGCCTACTCGTCGATTGCGCACATGGGGTTTGTCACGCTTGGCACCTTCATTATTGTTTACCTGACTGCCAGTCAGGCACAGTCAATGGCCTTGCAGGGAGCCATGGTGCAAATGATTTCACATGGCCTTGTTTCAGGTGCTCTATTCTTCTCGATTGGTGTATTGTACGACCGCATGCATAGTCGTGAGATTGCTGATTATGGTGGGGTAGTAAATTCGATGCCGATTTTCGCATCCTTGCTAATGTTATTTATTCTGGCAAATGCGGGATTACCTGGCACATCGGGTTTTGTGGGCGAATTTTTTGTCATTATTGCCTCGTTCCAGGCGGACTGGCGAATTGCGATGGTGGCAGCGCTGACACTGATTCTGGCGGCAGCCTATAGCCTGTGGGTTTATAAGCGTGTCATCTTTGGTAAGACTGCCAGTGAAGCGGTTGCACGACTTGAGGATGTCACCAAGCGCGAGCGTTTGGTGCTATTTACTTTGGCGATACTGATTATTGCCCTGGGTGTCTACCCGCAACCATTGATCGAAATTATGCAGCCAAGCCTTGAAAAAATTATTGAATCAGCAACATTGACTAAAATCGGGGGGCTTGGATGAACATTGATTTGATGCCGATGTTGCCGGAACTGTTTTTATTAACAGCAACCTGTATTCTGCTGTTGATTGATGTATTTTCAAAAGACTTTGACCGCTTGCAAACCTATCGCCTGGCGCAGCTTAGCCTGTTGATTACTGGAGTCATGGTGATTGCCCAGTTTCCGGACTTGCAGTACCACCTCTATCAACGTCATTTTATTCTCGACCCCATGGCGGGTATTGTTAAAGTCAGCGTCATTGCTTTAAGCATGGTAGGCATGATGTTTGCGCGCCCTTATATTTTGCAGCGACCCATCTTGCGCGGTGAATATTTTATCCTTCATCTCTTTGCCGTACTTGGCATGATGGTACTGGCTGGAGGTGGCAGCCTGCTGACTCTGTATCTTGGGCTTGAGCTGTTATCGCTCAGTTTATACGCATTAGTTGCCATGCACAGACACTCAACTCTGGCCTCGGAAGCTGCCGTCAAATATTTTGTGATGGGTGCGATTGCTAGTGGCTTCCTGTTATATGGAATGTCCATGGTCTATGGGGTTACAGGCAAAATACACATCACCGATATTGCGCTCTATCTAGAAACCCATCAGGCAAGTCTGACGCTGCGCTTTGGTCTGGTCTTTATGGTGGTTGCGATGGCTTTTAAGTTTGGAGCTGTGCCGTTCCAGATGTGGGTACCAGATGTTTATCATGGTGCGCCAACTTCAGTCACTGCCTTTATTGCCTCAGCGCCAAAAATTGCAGCTTTTGCACTGGTTATACGAATCTTAGGTTATGGCTTTGAACAGGTATTGATTGACTGGCAGGGAATGCTGATCATCATGGCTACATTGTCGATAGTAATAGGTAACCTGGTGGCGCTGGCACAGGATAACATCAAACGACTGCTAGCCTATTCTGCGATTGCTCATGTAGGTTATTTCCTGCTGGGCATCATCGCGGGCACAGGCGCCGGTTATTCTGCCTCATTCTTTTATATTATTACCTACGCCATCATGTCTCTGGGTGGGTTCGGCTGTTTGATTTACCTGGCTAAAGGCAAGCAGGAAGTTGAATTAATTAGTGAGTTAAAAGGACTGGGACAACGCAACCCATGGGGTGGCCTGTTAATTAGCTTCTTGTTTCTGTCGATGGCGGGTATTCCTCCATTCGTTGGTTTCTGGGCAAAGCTTGAGGTCATTCGAGCGGTACTCGATGTTGATTTAGTCTGGTTAGCAGTACTGGCAGCAGTGATGTCGGTGGTGGGACTCTTCTATTACCTAAAAGTGGTAAAAGTCATATTCTTTGATGCCCCTGAGAGCGAAATTAAGGTTAAAGCAGAACGTGGTCTGCGTTTAGCACTCGGAATTACAGGCGTTGCAGTGGTTGCGCTGGGCCTGTTTCCAGCACAGCTTCTTGAGGTTTGCCGTCAGGCTTTTCAGTACCTCTAAGGCTAAAGCACCTGAATCCTTGTAAGTAATTTGAGCAAATTCAGGTGCTATGGAAAAGATAGTGAATATAAATCTGCATGGCCCTTGTCAAAACATTATAAATGCGTATAATGCCGCTCTGTCGATTGGGAGCTAACTTGAAATTTTCAAGAAAATCCCAACTTATAAATAAGACCAGATATTTATAAGTGTCGAAAAGAATTGATGCGGTATGGAGTAGCTTAGTAATTGTAGGACTCCAAACTGCAAGAGGCGAAGGTCGCACGACCTGAGGCTTGTGAGTATTACCAGAAGCTCATAAGTTTGTTCTCAAGAAAGTATTGATGCGGGGTGGAGCAGCCTGGTAGCTCGTCGGGCTCATAACCCGAAGGTCGTTGGTTCAAATCCAGCCCCCGCTACCAAATTTAAGAGAAAAGCAATTGGTAGGTGCCCGACGATGTCGGTCTCAGCTTTTCTTTCGGCGCAGCCGCTGAAGGTCGTTGGTATAAATCCAGCCCCCGCTACCANATTTAAGAGAAAAGCAATTGGTAGGTGCCCGACGATGTCGGTCTCAGCTTTTCTTTCGGCGCAGCCGCTGAAGGTCGTTGGTATAAATCCAGCCCCTGCTACCACTTTTAAGTTAAGGGCATAAGTTCCTTAATTTGCTCAGAGAATATAAATTGACTGAGCTTTATTGATGAATATAATAATAAGGCCCCTTCATAGGGGCCTTATTTTTTCTGAGCTGTTTTTTAGATTGAAGCTCAAGTGGGCAATGGCGCTGCCTTTGACCCATCACATGAATCATTTTGCTGATGGGCCTTTTTAGGCCCATTTTTGTATGTAAAAAAAGCTTGTAAAAGCAAATAGTTATAGAGTTACTGATGGCTAGAAATGCTGATTTAGAAAATATTATCCGCCCTGCAGTTGAAGCAGCTGGCTTTGAGTTCTGGGGCTTAGAGTACCTTTCTCAAGGCAAGCACTCGATATTGCGGGTGTTTATTGATCACGAAAATGGTATTTCAGTGGATGACTGTGCTGAAGTGAGCCATCAGGTGAGTGGTGTTCTCGATGTAGAAGACCCTATTAAGGGACTCTACAACCTGGAGATTTCATCACCAGGAATGGACCGCCCATTGTTTAATGAGCAGCAATTTGCCCGTTATGTGGGTGAAGACACTGAAGTGAAACTGTCAGTGCCATTAAATGGCCGACGCAAGTTTAAAGGGACTATCGAGCAGGTTGAGGCGGGAGTTTTGTCGCTTCGAGTCGATGGTGAAGTTTATGAGATCAATTGCCAGCAGGTTGATAAAGCGCATTTGATCCCTAAGTTTTAGTCTTAATTGATGAAGATCAGGTATTGATTAAAGGTTAACACGTATGAGCAATAAAGAAATTTTGTTAGTGGTTGAAGCTGTATCCAATGAGAAGGATGTACAGCCTGAAGTCATTTTTGGCGCTATTGAAGCTGCCTTGGCCACTGCCACAAAGAAAAAGCATGGCGTTGATATTGACGTACGTGTTGATATTGATCGCGATACAGGGGATTACGATACATACCGTCGTTGGACAGTGGTAGCCGATGATGCGGTTGAAGATCCTTTAACAGAAACAACATTGTCAGCTGCTCAAGTTGAAGATCCTGAGATCCAATTAGGAGATTACGTTGAAGAGCAGATCGAGTCGATTGAGTTCGGTCGTATTGCTGCGCAAACCGCAAAACAGGTTATCGTACAGAAAGTTCGTGAAGCTGAGCGTGCAAAAACTGTTGAAGCTTTCCGCGACAAAGTCGGCGAGCTAGTCACAGGTGTTGTGAAAAAAGTAACGCGCGACTATATCTTCATTGATTTGGGTAATAACGCTGAAGCGGTTATCCAGAGAGAAGAAATGATGCCGCGCGAGACAGTTCGAGCCGGCGATCGTGTACGTGGTTTGTTATATGCCATCAGTACTGAAAACCGTGGCCCACAATTATTTGTGAGCCGTACTCGTCCAGAAATGTTGGAAGAGCTTTTCCGTATTGAAGTTCCGGAAATCGGCGAAGAAGTTATTGAAATTAAGGGTGCTGCCCGTGACCCAGGTTCACGCGCTAAAGTTGCTGTTAAAACAAATGACAAGCGTATTGATCCTGTTGGTGCCTGTGTTGGTATGCGTGGCGCCCGTGTGCAGGCTGTTACTGGCGAGTTAAATGGCGAGCGTATTGATATCGTGCTTTATGATGACAATCCAGCCCAGTATGTGATTAATGCTATGGCTCCTGCAGAAGTGGTTTCAATCGTTGTTGATGAAGATTCTCGTAGCATGGATATTGCTGTGAGTGAAGACCAGCTAGCGCAGGCCATTGGTCGAAATGGACAGAACATTCGTCTAGCCAGTGAATTAACCGGCTGGGAATTAAATGTCATGACTGAGGAAGATTTTGCAACTAAGAATCAGTCAGAAACTGAGTCAATTGTATCAATGTTTGTGGCGGATCTAGGTGTTGATGAAGATTTGGCGGACATACTGGTTCAAGAAGGCTTCACCACTCTTGAAGAAGTTGCCTATGTACCGCAATCTGAAATGCTTGAAATCGAAGGTTTCGATGAAGATCTTGTGGAAGCTTTGAAGTCACGCGCCAAAGATGTGTTATTAACAAAAGCGATAGCAAGTGAAGAACAGCTGGAAGAAGCTGAGCCAGCAGAAGATTTATTAAATATGGAAGGTATGGATCGTCACCTGGCGTTTGTTCTTGCGAGCAAAGGCATTGTAACGATGGAAGATTTAGCAGAGCAGTCAGTGGATGAGCTTGTAGAAATCGATGAACTTGATGAAGAGCGTGCCGCGAAGTTGATTATGACCGCGCGTGCTCCTTGGTTCGAGGAGCAGGAATAATATAGCGGGGGATAGCGAATGTCGAAAATTACAGTAAAAGATCTGGCTGAAACCGTCAAAACTCCAGTTGAAAAACTCATGGAGCAATTGTCGGCAGCTGGAATAAAAGTTAAAGGTCCCGAAGATGCCATTACGGATGAGCAGAAAAAGTCTTTATTGGCTTATTTGCAAAAAAGCCACGGTGGTTCTGAAAGTACTGGCCCGAAAAAAATTACGCTTAATCGTACTCAAAAGAGCACTTTAAGTGTGACGAGTGCTGAGGGTAAGAAAAAATCAGTACAGGTTGCAGTAAAGAAAAAACGCACCTATGTAAAACGTTCCAGTGAAGAGTTAGCCAAGTTAGCGGCGGAAGAAGAAGCTGAGCGTAAAGCGCAAGAAGAAGCTAAGCGTAAGGCAGAAGAGGAAGCCAAGCGTAAGGCAGAAGAGGAAGCTAAGCGTCAGGCAGAAGAGGAAGCCAAGCGCAAGGCTGAAGAAGAGGCTAAACAGAAAGCTCAAGAAGCTAAGCAGGGCGAAGAGGACAGCGAGCCAGAAGAAAAGCCAGCGAAAAAAACTGAGCCGGCACGTGAAGAGAAAAAGGACGACAAGCAAGGTAAGCCATCAAAGGCTAAGCCAAAATCAAAGTCACGCTTTGACGATGATGACGATGAAGAAGTTGTTGTTAAAAAGCCTAGCAAGCCTAAAGGTCCAGTTAAGCCAATGTCTATAGCTGACTTTGAAGAGAAGAGCGGGCATCGCAAAAAGAAACGTAAGAAAGGTAAAAAGAAAACTTCAGATGTGGACCTGGTTGCAGGTGCAATTGAAGACAGTAAGCGCGGTGTAGTGATTGAACAGAAAGTATATCAGGCACCAGAAGCTATGAAAAAACACGGTTTCAAGAAACCAACAGATACAATCATTCATGAAGTAGAAATTCCGGAAACCATCACTGTTGGTGAGCTTGCAAAAGCCATGACAGTTAAAGCTCCGGAACTCATGAAAGCAATGATGAAAGTGGGCGTTATGGCCACTATCAACCAGTCGCTTGATCAGGAAACGGCAAGCTTGATCGTTGAAGAGATGGGGCATAAGCCTGTGCTCGTTAATGAAAACGAGATGGAAGAGAAAGCCTTATCGGAAGCGCACGATGAAACGGGTGAAACTAAACCACGCGCGCCAGTTGTTACCATCATGGGTCACGTTGACCACGGTAAAACATCGCTACTGGATTACATTCGTGCCAGTCACGTTGCATCAGGCGAAGCGGGTGGTATTACTCAGCATATCGGTGCTTATCATGTTGAAACTGATAAAGGCATGATTACCTTCCTTGATACTCCTGGTCACGCAGCGTTTACCGCAATGCGTGCACGTGGTGCGGAAGTGACCGATATTGTCGTTCTTATTGTTGCAGCCGATGATGGTGTAATGCCCCAAACTGTTGAAGCAGTACAGCATGCTAAAGCAGCCGGCGTACCAATGATTGTTGCGGTAAACAAGATTGATAAAGAAGAAGCTGATCCGGATCGTGTGAAGAATGAATTGTCACAACACGATGTTATCCCAGAAGATTGGGGCGGTGACGTACAGTTCGTTCACGTATCCGCGAAAAGTGGTCAGGGCGTTGACGATTTGCTCGACTCAATTCTACTTCAGTCTGAAGTATTAGAATTGAAAGCCTCTGATGAAGGAGCTGCGAAAGGTTTCGTCATTGAAGCTCGACTTGATAAAGGTCGTGGTGCAGTTGCATCTATCCTAGTTCAGAAAGGTCAGTTGAGGAAAGGCGACATCCTATTGGCTGGTACACACTATGGTCGTGTCCGTGCATTGCTAGACGAAAATGGTGAATCAATTGAGTCGGCAGGCCCATCAATTCCGGTTGAGGTTCTAGGCCTGTCGGGCGTACCGGTGGCTGGTGATGAGGCAACTGTGGTTGCTGATGAACGGACTGCACGTGAAATTGCAGATCGTCGTGAGCAAAAACAGCGTGAAGAATTCCAGGCGCGTCAGCAGAAAGCTAAACTTGAAAATATGTTTGCCAACATGGGTAACGATGAGGAAACACAACAGCTCAACGTTATCATTAAAGCAGACGTACAGGGTTCGGTTGAAGCCTTGAACAAGTCATTGGTTGATTTGGCTACTGAAGAAGTTGAAGTCAAAGTCATATCAAGTGGAGTAGGCGGTATTAAGGAAACTGATGTTTCTCTAGCTGCAGCTTCCAATGCCATCATCATCGGCTTTAACGTTCGTGCAGATTCGGCATCTCGTAAGTTAGCGGAAAAAGAAGCAGTTGAAATCCGTTATTACAGTGTAATTTACGAAGCAATTGAAGAAGTTAAGGCGGCACTTGGTGGTATGTTATCACCAGAATCGCGTCAGGAAATTATTGGCCTGGCAGAGGTGCGTGATGTCTTTAAGTCGCCTAAGTTGGGCGCCATTGCTGGCTGTATGGTAGTTGAAGGTGTTGTTAAGCGTCACAACCCAATCCGTGTATTACGTGATGACGTTGTTATCTATGAGGGCGAGCTGGAATCGCTACGCCGTTTCAAAGATGACGTGAACGAAGTTCGTAATGGTATGGAATGTGGTATCGGCGTTAAGAACTACAATGATGTGAAGCCTGGTGACAAGATCGAGGTATTCCAGATTGTTGAAGTTCAACGTACTCTATAATTGGTAATTGGGTAGATAAAAATGTCACAAGCACGCGCACAAAGAGTTGCTGATCAAATCCAACGTGAGTTGGCGGTATTGCTTCAACGAGAAGTGAAAGACCCTCGATTGGGAATAGTCACTGTCTCTGCAGTAGAGGTCACCAGTGATCTTCAGAATGCGAAAGTGTTTGTGACTTTTTTAGGTAAAGATGATGAGCAGGAGATTAAGCAGGCGTTGGAAGTTCTTTCTGGCGCTGCTGGTTTCCTACGTTCTCAATTAGCAAAATCCATCCGTATGCGTAGTGTTCCAAGCCTGCGCTTTTTATTTGATAAGTCGATTGTCGAAGGCCAAAGAATGTCATCCTTGATTGAAAAGGCCATTTCAGAAGACGAGTCGAAAAAATCATAGTTTAGATTTCCGGAGAAAGACCATGGGCAGACGTCGTAAACGCGGTCGCGATATTACGGGCATCCTGCTATTGGATAAACCCACCGACATTACTTCCAATAAAGCACTGCAACAAGCCAAGTTTTTGTATTTCGCAGCAAAAGCTGGCCACACAGGTGCATTGGATCCAATTGCTACCGGTGTGTTACCCATTTGCTTTGGCGAGGCCACCAAGTTTTCGCAATATCTGCTCAATGCCGATAAGAAATATCGTGTAACTGCAAAGCTGGGTGAAAAGACCACCACAGCTGATCGCGAAGGCGAAGTCATCGAAAGCAAACCAGTTGATGTAACAGAAGAGCAACTTGTCAAAGTACTGCAACAATTTAAAGGTACTATCAGCCAGGTTCCATCGATGTATTCAGCCTTAAAGAAAGATGGTGTGCCTCTTTATAAGTTGGCTCGTAAAGGTATTGAAGTTGAAAGGGACGCACGCGAAGTGGATATTTACTCACTTGAGCTGGTGACTTTTAGCGATGACGAATTTGTGCTGGATGTACATTGTTCAAAGGGAACTTATGTACGAAATCTGGTCGAAGATATTGGTGATGAGCTGGGTTGTGGTGCACATGTGTTAGAATTACGTCGCACTGCAGTTGGGGACTTTAATCTTGGACAGACTGTCACCCTGGCGCATCTAGAAGAATTAAAGCAGGTTGATGCCAAGCTGGAAATGGATGAGCTGTTACTTCCCGTTGAGCAGGCATTAAGCCATATGCCGCTCGTTCAATTAACGGATGATGAAGCCTATTATATTCGGTTAGGCCAGGCGGTGCAGATTGCCGGAGTGCCAATTGATGGCAGTGTTGGCCTATTGCATGATGATCAATTTATTGGTGTAGGTGTTATCAATGATGATGGCAAAGTTGCACCAAGCCGCCTAATCAGAACCGATGAGGCGAGTGTATAAAAAATGAAAAAGAAGGATTTAGGGTAATGACTGAAATTGTAAAACCACTGGTAATTTTCTCTCACGGTAAAGTTAGTGGTCCGAAAGGAAGTCGTATCCAGGCACTGTCGAAGATTGCCGAGCGCATGGGATTTGAGGTGGAATCACTGGATTACCGCCGTCTGCCTACCAATGAACGCGTGAATAAGTTAAACAATCATTTGGCAAATTTACAACGCCCTTATATTCTGGTGGGAACCAGCATGGGCGGTTATGTTTCTGCGGTGGCTGGTATTGAAAATCACCCGTTGGGTATGTTTTTAATATCTCCTGCAATTTACCTGGATGGCTACGCGGAAGCAGAGCTTGAAAAGGTAAAATGTCCGGTAACTATTGTTCATGGTTGGAAAGATGACATAGTGCCAGTGGCAAACGTGATTAAATTTGCCCAGGCAGCTGGTGCAAACCTGCATATTTTCGACGGTGGACACCGCTTACGTGAGAAGCTCCCAGAAACAGAATCTTGCTTTGAGCAGTTTCTTCGACAATGCTTCATCGAGTCCACAATTGAATTGCCGCTAAAAGATGCGGTAAATCAGTAAAAATCTCAATAAAAACGGGCGATTTGGCGCTTTATCGCTTGCTGAATGGTGAGTGACTAAGGTAAAATCCCGCATTCATTTGACTGGCTGAATTAGTGATTGGCCTGTCTTGTTTAAAAACTTGGGCAAGTCCCTGAAATTTGGAGTAAAAATATGTCACTAAGTCCTGAAGCGAAAGCTGAAATTGTAAAAGAACACGCACGCGGTGAAGGCGATACTGGTTCTCCTGAAGTTCAAGTAGCGTTATTGACTGCGCAAATTAACCATTTGCAAGATCACTTTAAAGTGCATAAGCATGACCACCACTCACGTCGTGGCTTGTTGCGTATGGTTAGCCAGCGTCGTAAGTTGCTTGATTATTTGAAACGTAAAGATCAAGACCGCTACTCTGACCTCATTAAGAAATTAGGTCTGCGTCGCTAAAAAGAATAAAGGGGCCTTTAGGCCCCTTTTTGCTTTCAGACGATGTGGGTTCTGAAAGTGTTGAAACTTAAATAGGAAAATACTGTGGAATATACAAAAAAATCATTTGAATACGGTGGCCGTACGGTCACGATGGAAACGGGTCGTGTTGCTCGTCAAGCGACTGGTGCAGTAGTTATTGACTGCGAAGGAACAACAGCTTTTGTTGCTGTAACTGGTAAGAAAGAAGCCAAAGAAGGTCAGGATTTCTTCCCTTTAACAGTAAACTATACTGAGAAAACATACGCAGCGGGTAAAATCCCAGGCGGTTTCTTGAAGCGTGAAGCGCGTCCTTCAGATGAAGAGACTTTAATCGCTCGCCTGATTGACCGTCCTTTGCGTCCTCTATTCCCTGAGGGTTTTGTTAACGAAGTACAAATCGTTATTACGATTGTTTCGATTAATCAGGATGTGCCAACCGAGGTGGTTGCCATGTTAGGTGCTTCAGCTGCTTTAGAAATTTCAGGCATTCCGTTTAACGGTCCTGTCGGTGCAGCACAAGTGGGTTACATTGATGGCGAATACGTATTAAACCCATCGGTAACTCAACTGAAAAATTCAAAATTGGACTTGATGGTTGCCGGTACAGAAAGTGCTGTGTTGATGGTTGAGTCAGAAGCTGATGAATTACCTGAAAGCGTTATGCTTGGTGCGGTAATGTATGGTCATCAGGAATCTCAGGTAGCAATCAAAGCGATTAAAGAATTTGCTGCAGAAGCTGCTAAACCTAAATGGGAATGGTCAGCTCCTGAGAAAAATGTTTCTCTACACGATGCTGTAAAAAATCATTCTTTTGCAGCAATCGAAGAAGCTTATCAAATTGCTGATAAAGCTGAGCGTTATGCCAAGATTGGTGAATTAACCGATGCTTGTGTAGAAGCGTTAGCGGGCGACGAAGAAGGTCAGCCTTCAGCCGATGAAGTTAAAGACGTGTTCCACGCGATTGAAAAAGAAGTAGTTCGCACGCGCATTATTTCTGGTAAGCCACGTATTGATGGCCGTGACCCAGATATGGTTCGTGCATTGGATATTCGCACTGGCGTTTTCCCTCGCACACACGGTTCAGCAATCTTTACGCGTGGTGAAACTCAGGCCATGGTTTTCGCGACCTTGGGTACAGAGCGTGACGCACAGATAAAAGACAGCATCATGGGTGAGTCAAAAGATCACTTTATGTTGCACTATAACTTCCCTCCATACTGTGTAGGTGAAACTGGTTTCATGGGCTCACCAAAGCGTCGTGAAATTGGTCACGGTCGTTTGGCTAAGCGCGGTGTTGCAGCGATGGTTCCAGGTATTGCTGAATTCCCATACACTATCCGTGTGGTATCAGAAATTACTGAATCTAACGGCTCAAGCTCAATGGCATCAGTATGTGGTACTTCACTAGCATTGATGGATGCGGGCGTACCAATGAAAGCTCCAGTAGCTGGTATTGCCATGGGTCTGGTTAAAGAAGCTGATAACTTTGTTGTCTTATCAGACATCCTTGGTGATGAAGATCACTTGGGTGATATGGACTTTAAAGTAGCGGGTACTCAAGACGGTATCACAGCACTACAGATGGACATCAAGATCGAAGGCATCACTCAGGAAATTATGGAGCAGGCATTGCATCAAGCAAAAGGCGGCCGTCTTCATATCTTGAGTGTAATGAATCAGGCAATCGACAAGCCACGTGATGACATCTCTCAATATGCACCACGTATTACTGCCATAAAGATCCCAGTAGACAAAATTTCAGAAGTCATCGGTAAAGGTGGTTCAACCATTCGCGCCCTGACCGAAGAAACTGGCGCTACCATTGAAATCGAAGATGACGGTACGGTAAAAGTGGCTTCATCTGATGCAGAAGGTGCTGCAGAAGCAGTGCGTCGCATCAAGTTGATGACTATGCCAATTGAAGCGGGCATGGAGTTTGAAGGTAAAGTGGTTCGTCTTGCGGACTTCGGTGCTTTCGTTGAAATCACTCCTGGACGCGATGGTCTGGTTCATATTTCACAAATCGCTCATGAGCGTGTGAATAAAGTAACTGACTACTTGAAAGAAGGTGATGTTGTTAAAGTTAAAGTACTGGAAGTGGATCGTCAGAACCGTATCCGTTTAAGTATGAAAGCTTTAATTGATCCACCTGCGCAAGAAGAAGCTCCAGCTAACGCTGAGTAATTTTTGCAAGATCAGTTGAACTGATAAAGAAAGGGAGCCTAGGCTCCCTTTTTTGTTACCTGCAATGTCAACTTATTGAGGTGTAGCTTCAATTCTAAGCGTTACGCCAGACGAAGCATTATAGCCGCGAATACCGATATACCAGGTTCCTGATTGAGGTGCACTGAAGGTACAGACCTCTTCATTACCCCACTTATATGGGCGGCAGTCATAGTTTGAAGTTGTCGGTGCAGAGCCGCGACGGACATAAAGATCAGCGTCACCTGAGCCACCGGTAATGGTCACTGTCAGGTTACTGTAGCCTTCACCCAGTTCCTGGGTGTAGTTAGCCCAGCCATTTTGCGCGACAGAAATATTGCTGATGGTGCGATCCACTGGTTGTGGGCCAGGATCACTGACTTCATTATAGCTACCGACTAAGGTTACGTTTGAGAAGCTTGAATAAGCTTTAACCCGTACGTAGTAGGTACCGCCACCATTGACACTACAGCTTTCACTGTTACCGTTACGGTATGGGCGACAATCATAGCTGGAGTCTGTCGGCATGCTGCCTTTCTTGACGTACAGGTCAGCATCACCAGAACCGCCACTAATAGCAAACTGGATATTGGATGCGCCATTAGGTACTGACATCACAAATCCAAGATCTGTACCTGTGGAAGCAGCAAGGCCTGTCTTGGGAATGCCATTTTCAAGTTCATTATCACCAGGATCGGTGGGATCATCATCCTGTCCACACTCTCGACCTGGACTAACATTACTGCTAACACCCACTGCAACTAATGTCGCCTGAACATCGTTGACGTCATAACCTAGATCACAGGCTGCATCGAGAACACCATCACCGGCATCATCCCAATTAGTATTCGATGTCCAGTAATTACGGTTTGCTAACGTATAAACTTCAAAAGCCTTTTTGGTATCCCAGCCAGAAGTTGTCGCCAATAAATAGAATGCTTTGTTATAAACACCGGAGCTGTGGTGAACGTCCATGCCAGAGGTGAAATCTGACTGATGATCAATCGAACGATTATCCTGAGGAGGATTGTTCATATAACGCAGCGCACCATTGCCTTTGAAAATCTGTTCGCCAACCAGGAAATCATTAGAGCCATTCATATAATATTCGGCAGCTTCACCAGACATATCCGAGTAAGACTCATTCAGGCCACCAGATTTACCGCTGTAAACCAGATTGGAATTTTGTTGAGTAAAACCGTGACTGACTTCGTGGGCCATAACGTCGAGGGATACCAAAGGGTAAAATGTCGAGGCTCCATCACCAAAGGTCATTTGCTGACCATCCCAGAAAGCATTTTCGTAGTTGTTGCCATAGTGAACACGAACACGAAGCTTCTGAGTTAATGGCGCTGCGTTAAACCAGTCGCTGAACATATTGAAGACAACATTACCGAAGTAATGACCATCATTTAATGGCGAGTAGGCACCGTTTATTTCTTTAACGGTATTTTCCGGGCAAGTAAAACTGTGAATGCTGCCACCAGACGTCGAATTATTCATATTGATGGTATCGACATTACTGCTGGTCATGCTACAGGTGCTGCCTGATTGAGCCACATCCAGATAACCAAAATCAGTGCCATAGACATAGCGGCCAGTTTTCTGGTTGCCGCCAGGGCCGGTACCATTGGCAGTTTGTAGATTGTCATAAGAATGAATGACTTCCCCAGTCTTGGCGTCAATAAACATTTGCGGGCGCGAGGGCTGATCAGCGTGAGCAACAAAACTTACTGAGTAAACCAGGCGGGCAATGCCATCAGGATCCTGCCAGATTGCCAGCTCTGACATTTCATTCTCATAAACAGGAGCTTTGCTAGAAAGCAACGACATCTGTTGATGACCTTTAGCAATAGACAGGGCACGTTTTGCTGAAAGCTTAGGTGAAACGTCATTAATATCCAGACCGATACCTTGCAATACTGCACCATGAGCAAAACTGGAAATTCCGCCACTATTGCTGGTAATGACGATATCGTCACCAATCACCGGGACACCCTTAAAATATTGCTGGTAACGAGTAGTTACCGTGCCATTATTGTTTTGATAGGACTTACGTGGTTTGAGGCTTTCCTGAGCTGAAAGACCCACCAGCTGCGATGCATTGGCTGCCAGGCTGGATGGAATACTCTGTTGTTGAGCAATCGCACTTTGCAGGCTCGAATTATCACGCAACGACTTTCGCTCTGCCGCCTGGCCAACAGAAGCCATGACGCAAAGTGACAAAGCACTGAGCGCGAATTTATGGATTGTGTTCATTGAATCTCCTTCAATATAACTATTTAGAATAAGAAAAAATTATGAATGCTGCTGCTCATCTTTGTTGTAATAAGACAATCTATTCCCCTTAGTGTGTGAATATTTTTTCAGCAGCGAATAGCAAGCTAGCAACTGACCGATAACTGAACAATTGCAAATATGACGTACAATGTAGACTTATGTATTCTTGTGATGAGTTATTAATAGTTGATGTGACGATGGGGAGGTTTGAGTTGCGATACAATCGACTAACATTCCCAAATATGCATTAGTTTTATTTAGTATAAGACCATAAAAAAAAGCGCCTTTCGGCGCTAAGCACAGCTTCGGAGGAGAGAGTAGGAGTCGTTTCTAGCTGTGGGGGTGGGCTTCCTGGCCCTTGGTTAAAGCTCCATATGTGGTTGGGGGTTTAGGCTATGACTATTAAGGTCTCTAATTAGTAAGACGATGCAACCTGCGGCGCTACAACTTCTTCGGCATACAGAGTCGGTAAAGTGCTGTGGAAACTGACAAGCTGAGTTTCAACCAGATTGTAGGTCACAGTGACGGTTACCGATTGTCCAGGAACAATAACCAGGTTGTCAGCACTTGCTGGTTCGCATCCCAGGTCAGAATCAACCGTTACTTCGTAATTCACCAAGGCCGCGGGGTTCGGTAACGCTGGCTGGTATTCTGCAATAATCATCTGCTCGGTTTGATTGCTGAAAGTTTCAGTTAATGTAATTTGAGTTAACTCACCATCCGTTGTTACCTGCTGTTCAGAAGAGTCCGCTACTAAGTAAAAAGATTCATCATTAATAGTGTAATTAACCACACCGGCAGGAGCTTGATCTAATTCGCTTGCTTCAACGGCTGCTGCTGCAGAAAAAACTGAAACGATAAGTGTTGCGATAAAAATACGTTTAAAGGAAATAGTTTTCATGTTGCTTCTCCATCAAATTAATGTTTTAAGTTTTGTCTTTCGATGGTGTTATTAAAGCGCAACAGTGTGGAGAGAAAAGAAGTTAAAAAAGTCCGGTTATGGATAAATCTGGCAGAAAAAAGGCAGGGGTGAAAGAGTTTAGATGTAGGTTATAAGTTGAAGAAGAGTAATACAATTTAAAGATAGCACCAATGCCCCCTTTGATTGAGCTGAGAAGTAGCCAAGACATAGCAATTCAAAACAGGAAGTTTTGAATAGTAAAATTCGGGCAAGTGACCGAAGGAAATCCCTTTAGGGAGATGGAGCGTATTTTACGATGCGTTAAGTGGCTTGGCGAAGACGAAGGTAGTTGAACGAAGTAAAACCTCAATCACGGGGTGTCGTTTCTTTTATGAAGCACATCCCTGTGCTTCACCCTTCGGGCTAGCTTCGCTATTCAAAATCGTTCCTGACGATTTTGTGGTTACTTGGAGCAAGACAAATTTGTCTGGAACAAATTTGAACAGCGGAGTGAAGCGACGCTGGCTTTAGCGGAATACAGTGACGTATTCCGTAAAAGGAGCTCGCTGAAGAGCGAAACAGAAAGTATAGGAATGGAAATAATGAGAGCATGGATTTACCCGAGGGCATTCCTTGCAGTCACCCGCTTTCGCGGGCGACCGCAGGAAGTGCCCGTGGTGAATAACATAAATTACAACTATACTTCCTAGCAAGTAGTACGAAAGAGCCTACTCACTCTTCGGTTTTAAATACAAATCGAAAGTCACAGGCACAACTCGATCAATGCTTCTTAAACCAGCAAGGGATTTCAATTTATCAACGCCGCTGTCTAGTTTAAGACTGCTGGTAGTAATTACGACAGGTTTAACTGAAGTTACTCGTAATTGATCATCTGCCAAAGTCTGAATGGTAACCGGTGCTTTGATGTCAACGGTTTCACTGCCCAACTGAATCGTGGCTTCAAGAGTATGCTGCGAACTGTTGCCAGCTTTTTGGTCTTCAATTTTTGCCAAGTCAAAGCTGCCATTGACGATAAAGGCAACATTGGTTTTGCTATCGAACAAATGTTCCTTCATACGCTGGTCACGAATTTCGATACCCGTATTAACACTGTCGAGTAGAATTTCTAATGCAAACTGACCGTTGCCGCTTAGGTGTCCTTTAAGTGTTTCAAAGGTACTGACTTCACCAATGGTATTATTTTTCACTGATACAAAGTGAAGGTGTGATGTTTCATTATCGACAGTCCATTCTTTGCCTTCAGATGCTATAGATGGAGAGCTCTGTAGGGCAAAAATAGCTCCCAGAGTAATCACTGCTTTAGTCAATAAAGCCTTAGTCATACGGTTTCTCCTATGAGGTAGAGTGTCTTCTATTAAATACCAAACTGTAACAATGGTAGGTTAAGCATCAAACTCTAGCAAACGGGATGTGAAAAAAATCTGGAGTTTTCACCAAAAAAGGATTAATTTTGCGAACTTTAGTGCCTAACTTTTAGACAGTTAGCCAACTTCTGACACAGGTAGACCAGACAGACGATGAATATAGTAGTTCTCGGGGTAATCTTTTTTGTTCTTGTACAGTTTGCAGTGGGCTTGTGGGCTTCGCGTAAGCCCAAGAATGAAACGGATTTTCTGTTGGCGGGACGACGTTTAAATCCCGGACTGGCTGTATTTACTATTTTTGCCACCTGGTTTGGTGCAGAAACTTGTATCGGGGCAGCATCATCCATCTATGAGAACGGGTTATCAGGCGGTACCGCTGATCCCTTTGGTTTTTCGCTGTGCCTGTTTCTGATGGGTATTGTGTTTGCCATGCCACTGTGGAAGCGAAAGTTTATCACCTTTGCTGACTTATTCCGTCAACGCTACTCGGTGCGTATCGAAAAGCTGGTCGTGATTATTTTGGTGCCTGCTTCAATGTTGTGGGCAGCTGCTCAAATTAGAGCTTTCGGACAAATTCTTTCGTCGCTTTCTGGGTTACAGGTCGAGTATGCCATTACCATTGCGGCTTCTGTAGTCATCATTTACACCATGCTCGGTGGTTTATTGGCGGTAGCTGTGACCGATGTGATTCAAGCCGGTTTCCTGATTTTGGGTCTGGTGTTACTCGGTATATTTGTCTTTGCCAGCGGTGATCCGAATGCCAGTTTAACCAGCGTGGATCCGGCACGTTTCAGTTTTGTCTCTGAAGACTCTACCTTGCTGCAAAAATTTGAAGCTTGGGCCATTCCGATATTTGGTTCAGTCTTGACTCAGGAGTTGATCACGCGGGTGCTTGCTTGTCGTAGTGCTGAAGAAGCCCGTAGCTCTACCCTGAAAGGTGCCAGCCTGTATTTAGTAGTGGGACTGATCCCTGTTTATTTAGGGCTGGTAGGCCTGAATTTGATGCCAAACCTGGCTGACTCGGAACAGCTACTTCCAGAGCTTGCCAAATCTTACCTGCCAACGATCTTCTACATTCTTTTTGCAGGTGCTTTAGTTTCGGCAATTCTTTCCACGGTTGACAGTGCGTTATTGGCTTCCAGTTCATTGCTTTCGCACAACATCGTAGTGCCACTGAGTAAACGTAACCATGAGGTCAGCGAGCGTCAAAAAGTACTATTTGCACGTATAGGCATTGTGGTGCTTGGTAGCCTTGCTTACTACATTGCGTTACACGCCAAAGGAGTCTATGACCTGGTGGTGACTGCTTCAGCATTTGGTAGTGCAGGTGTTTTTGTAGTGGGTACTTTTGGTCTCTTTACCCGCTTCGGTGGTGAAATTACCGCAGGTTTGACCTTGGTCAGCGCAGCGACTATCTGGATTCTGGGAGAATTCGTCTTCGGTTGGGCGACCCCATTCTTTATTTCTCTGTTAACCGGCTTTGGTGTCTATATCATTGCAGCCTTGATAGAGAGACATTTTTCAGGACCGGCAAAGGGTTTTCAGACTGCCTAAAAAATAGCCAGTCGCCACTGGCTAATGCCCTTTTGCTAATGGTATAATTCGCGCCCATTTTATGCTGGCTGGTACGCACAAGAGCTTACCAGCCTGGTTTTATCTTATTGATTTTAAGGCCTTTGAGCCAAAAAGCGGTGATTGAGAGCATGAGCAAAAAGTTATTTATCAAAACCTGGGGTTGTCAGATGAACGAGTACGATTCGTCACGTATGTCGGATCTACTGAATAAAACTCATGGTTTGGAAGCGGCGGCCTCTGCTGAAGAAGCGGATGTGGTGCTACTCAATACCTGCTCAATCCGTGAAAAAGCCCAGGAGAAGGTATTTTCTCAGCTGGGTCAGTGGAAAAACCTAAAAGAAACTAACCCGGATCTGATCATCGGTGTTGGCGGCTGTGTGGCCTCGCAGGAAGGTGAAGCGATTCGTCAACGTGCACCTTATGTGGATGTCATTTTCGGCCCGCAAACTTTGCACCGTCTCCCCGAAATGATTAAAGAAGCCAGCGGTCAGAAAAAAGCCGTGGTTGATGTCAGCTTCCCTGAAATTGAAAAATTTGACCGCCTACCTGAGCCGAGAGCAGAAGGGCCAACGGCCTTTGTGTCGGTGATGGAAGGTTGTTCAAAGTATTGCTCGTTCTGCGTGGTGCCATACACCCGTGGTGAAGAAGTGAGTCGCCCGTTTGATGATGTGTTGGCAGAGTGTGCCCAACTGGCGGAGCAGGGCGTGCGTGAAATTAACTTGTTGGGTCAGAATGTAAACGCCTATCGCGGTGTCACGCACGAAGGTCATACTGCCGATTTAGCAGAATTAATCACTTACGTTGCGGCAATCGATGGGATTGATCGCATTCGTTATACCACTTCGCATCCAGTAGAATTTTCAGAGCGTTTAATTCAGGTGTATGCCGAAGTGCCAGAGCTGGTCAGCCATTTACACTTGCCTGTTCAAAGTGGTTCGGATCGTGTATTGGCCATGATGAAGCGTGGTCATACGGCGCTGGAATACAAATCAAAGATTCGTAAGCTGCGTCAGATTCGTCCCGACATTTCTATGTCGTCAGACTTTATTATTGGCTTCCCAGGCGAGTCCGATCAGGATTTCGAAGATACTATGAACCTGATTGCTGACATTGGCTACGATCATTCCTTCAGTTTTATTTACAGCGCACGTCCTGGTACTCCTGCGGCAGATATCGTTGATGACACGCCAATGGAAGTGAAGAAACAGCGTCTGTCGATTTTGCAGCAACGCATTAATCAGCAGGCATTTTCAATCAGCCGCAATATGATCGGGACTACACAGAAAGTGTTGGTTGAAGGTCCATCTAAGAAAGATCCGATGGAGCTTCGTGGTCGTACTGAGAATAATCGTATCGTCAACTTCGTTGGCCCGCATAGCCTGATCGGCAAGTTTGCTGAAGTGACTATCACTGACGCATTCCCAAATTCATTGCGTGGTGATTTTGTTGCGGACGGTCTGATTCACTAATTAGCCATGCCGTTGCTTAAACACACGCATCTCAACATCAAAGGATAGTTCTTGTCACAACTTACCAACCAAACGTTTGAATTACTGCCAGCTGACAACAATCGATTGTCAGCTTTGTGCGGTTATCTTGATGAACACCTTAAACATATCGAGCGCCGGCTTGGCGTAGAAGTAAATATTCGCGGCAATCAGGTTAATGTGATTGGCGAAGGTGTGCATGTAGTAGCTGCTCGTCAGGTGATTGAGTCCGTGTATAAAGACACTGAAAAGAAACGCAGTGTTGATAGCGCGGATGTGCATTTGGCGATTCAGGAAGCTTCTGCGGATATTGAATCGTTGGAAGGCAATAAAGTGCAGGGTGAAGACGTCAAGTTGATGACCAAGCGCGGTTTAATTAAACCCCGCAGTCCGAACCAGAAGCAGTATATACAGGCCATCAAGCACCACGATATCAGTTTTGGTATCGGCCCAGCCGGCACCGGTAAAACCTATCTGGCTGTTGCCAGTGCGGTCGATGCCTGGGAAAAGCAGCAGGTTCGCAGGATTCTGTTAACGCGCCCAGCGGTAGAAGCTGGTGAGCGTTTAGGCTTCCTGCCCGGTGACCTGGCGCAAAAAGTCGATCCTTATTTGCGTCCACTTTATGACGCATTGTATGAAATGTTTGGCTTTGAAAAAGTGGCCAAACTGATGGAGCGAAGTGTGATTGAAGTGGCGCCACTGGCATACATGCGTGGCCGTACATTAAATGATGCCTTTATCATTCTCGACGAAAGTCAGAACACCACGCCTGAGCAGATGAAAATGTTCCTGACCCGTATTGGTTTTAATTCCAAAGCTGTGATTACTGGTGATATCACTCAGGTGGATTTGCCACGCGGGCAGCGTTCGGGTTTACGCCACGTGATCGACATTCTGCAGAAAGTGGATGGTATCAGTTTTACCTTCTTCCAATCTAAAGATGTGGTGCGTCATCCGGTGGTGCAACGTATCGTACAGGCCTATGAAAGTTTCGATGTCAGCGAAGAAGCTCGACGCGCCAAAGCTGAGCAGAAGCAGGCCGATAAACAATCGTCATCAGACAGTAACGATTAAGCGCTAAGATGAACCACCCCCTATTTAATCTGGAATTGCAGGTTGCCTGTAAGGCATCTAACTTGCCTGACGCTACTGATTTCGAACAATGGCTTGCCATAGCGTTTGCCATTGAATCCGAGACCAAGGGTCGTGCCAAAGCGTTGGCGAAGCCTTTTGATATAACGGTTCGCATTGTCGAACCAGCGGAAAGCCAGGCGCTAAACAACGATTATCGTGGTAAGAATAAACCAACAAATGTTTTGTCCTTTCCATTTGAAATGCCGGAAGGTATCGAAGGGCTGGAAGTGTCTATTTTAGGCGATTTAGCGATATGTGCTGAGGTCGTAGAGAAAGAGGCTGCCGAGCAGAAAAAAACGCTGGGTTCACACTGGGCACATATGGTGGTCCATGGGGGCTTGCATTTGCTGGGGTACGATCATATAAAAGAGTTTGAGGCGCAGGAAATGGAGGCTCTGGAAGTCGACATTCTGGCGCAACTGGGGGTTGAAGACCCCTATCAGGTGCGTGATTAGCAATTCCGCTAATACGTATTTTTTTGGGCAATATGAGGACAAGATAAAACGCTATGAGCGACGACAAACCTCCGTCGAGAAGCTTACTTCAACGATTAACCGATATTTTCACATCTGAACCACAAGATCGTCAGCAGTTGGTGGATCTATTAAGAACTGCGAAAGACGATAAGCTGATCAAACCCGATTCTTTATCCATGATGGAAGGGGTGTTGCAGGTTGCAGAGATGCAAGTACGCGACATCATGATTCCTCGTTCGCAAATGGCCGTCATTCAAGAAGACATGAGCTTGGATGAAATTATTCCTATCGTTAAGGACTCGCGCCATTCTCGCTATCCTGTGGTCGGTGAAAATCGTGATGATATTGAAGGCATCATGCTAGCGAAAGAGCTCTTGAGTTACGCTTTTGCTGATAATGGCGAGCGCGCAGCTTTTGATATTAAGGACATCTTACGTCCGGCTTATATCATTCCTGAAAGTAAACGCCTGGATGTGCTGTTAACCGAATTCCGTTCCAAGCGAAATCACATGGCCATCGTGGTCGATGAATATGGCTGTGTATCTGGACTGGTTACGATTGAAGACGTACTGGAACAGATTGTCGGCGACATTGAAGATGAGTTTGATGTTGATGAAGAAGAAACCAATATCAAATTACATACCAATGGCGAATACACGGTCAAAGCGCAAACTGAAATCAGCGATTTCAATGATCGTTTAGGTGCCGAGTTTCCAGATCAGGAGTTCGATACCATTGGCGGTTTGCTGGTCAATAAATTTGGTCATATGCCTGAACGAAATGAAACCATTGAAATGGGTAATTTTGAGTTCACGGTGCTAAACGCTGATCAAAGGCGGGTGCATTTGCTGAGGGTCAAGCCTTTGGTAGAAGCACCAGTCGAAGCTTAAATTAATAAATTCTTAAGTATTGTCATTCCCGCGTAGGCGGGAATCCATGGGCCGACCTCAGCTGAGGGCGGCCTTGTTCTTTGAAGTAACTGTGCGTTAAATTTAGCTTCATTAAATAACAACAAAGAGATAAACAATGATAACCATGCTCAAAAGTCCAACCGGCTGGCTGGGGCTAACGGTGGCACTTATCGCAGGAGCGCTCTATCCACTGGGTTTTGCACCACTGGAATGGTGGCCCATTTCGATATTCTCGGTGGCTGCAATCTGGTGGCTACTGAACGGGCAAACCCGTAAATACTCTATGGCTCTTGGATTTAGCTTTGGGCTTGGTTACTTTGGTGTTGGTGTTTCCTGGGTATATGTTTCTATCAATACCTTTGGAAATGCAGCGCCACCACTGGCGGTATTTCTGACCATTATATTTATCGCCATTCTGTCATTGTTCTTTGTGCTATTAGGCTGGCTTAATGCCCGCTTTATTAATCGTTATAGCCTGATAACACAGATTATTTTCTTCGCCACGATTTGGTTAATTTTAGATATCGCGCGTGGCTCCGGTTTTGTCAGTTTCCCATGGCTCTATCTAGGTTATACCCAGACATCAGGTCCGCTGCTTGGCGTGGCCAGTCTGGTTGGTGTGCATGGCGTAACTTTATTACTGGTCGTAATTTCATGTCTGGTCGCTGTGGCGTTGACTTATGACAATAAAAAAACACGAACCAGTTCGATAATGGTTCTGGTCATACTTATGATGGTTGGAACCAGCGCAAGTCTCTACCAGGTTAAGAAAGAAACGACTCAGCAGAAAACACTGACCATCGCTTTAATTCAACCCAATATCGATCAGCACAAAAAGTGGGATCGAAACTACTTCACCCCAATCGTAAAAGGACTGTTTGATCAGACCGAGCACTATTGGGGCGCAGATCTTATTGTCTGGCCAGAAGCAGCAATCCCAGCATTTGATAGTCAGGTTCCCGGCATTTTGTATGAATTGGATGAGCTGGCAAAAAGCAGTGGCAGCCAATTTATAACCGGTATTCCGATGCTAGAAACCCGCGACGAATATTACGCAGGCATCAAAATGCTCGGCAGTGATCAAGGTGACTACCAAAAGCAACAACTGGTGCCATTTGGTGAATATGTTCCCCTTGGTGCTTGGATTCGCGGCATGATAGATTTCTTTGATTTGCCCATGTCCAGTTTCACACCAGGTAGCAGCCAGCAAACCGCATTGAAAACAGAAAAAGCAGATTACATTCCTGCAATTTGTTATGAAATTGCATTCTCAGGATTGATGCAGCAATTAGCCACCAGCACCGACCAAGATCAATTCAAAGCCATCGTTACCATTAGCAATGATACCTGGTTCGGAAAATCATGGGGCCCAATACAGCACTTCCAAATTGCCAAAATGCGCGCCATCGAAACAGGCCTCCCAGTCATCCGCGGCACCAACAACGGCATCACCGCAATCATTGACGATAAAGGTCGCGTCATCAACAAAATCGACCGCTTCCAAAGCAACGAACTTGCCGGCGCCTTCCTGCTAGAAAACCGCAACACCTGGTTTAGAGAGTATGGGTATTGGAGTTTGTTGGTATTGGTGATGTTATTAATTATTGCAGCATTTGCTTTAAGGAAAAGGTAGTTTAGGTAGAGAATGATACGAATATTGATTTTACTTGTGCTATTTCTATTTTACGGATGGATGGTTATTAGTGCAGTTCTACATGGAGAGATAGAGTCCATGAGAAGTACGAGAGAAATTGCATTGTCCAGTGATCCGTTTCGTTATTATCTTCACCTTTCTATTCGTAGCTTTATGTTTCTCTTGCTGCTAGTAGCTTTAGTAATCTCTATAAAGTATAGAGAAAAATAATAAGCAGGGTTATTCATAAGACTCTGCCCCATTAATTTGCCATGCATACTTTAATAATTATAAGGGGCACTAAATGAAATGATTAAGAGATTCATAATATGCACTATGGTTTGGCTTCTGCCTTCATGTTCGACCTTTAAAGCACCTGATAATTTGCAAGCTGTTGATCAATCTGGATTCATTAAAATCAACTCTTGCTTGAAATTCGAACAAGAAGAGGTTGATGTTTTTTATAAGCGTTACAAACCGGAACGAGGCGTGTATAAAGGAGATATTGCTTTTTCTTTCAGACCTGAGCAATTGATACAAGCTCAAAAAGTTGATGGTTGTAGTGTTAATAAAAATGTTTTACTTGAAGAGGTTTTGAATAATACAGTAACGGATACGGGAAGGTTCAAAATACAAATAACCCTAAAGCTTAAAACTGATGCTGGAACTTTCACTGGTCGTGGAGAAAGCCAGTTTTACAATTCCTTTGGTGATTTCTCAGGAAACAAAACACAGCAGGCAAGAATTGAAGCACTGGAAGCTGCTCTAAAGCTTGCAATATTGGGGCTTGATAATAGTTAGTTTGAGTCTTTAGAAAATTTATTATCCTCAGTGGGTTCGACCGTAGAAGATGAAATTAAAATCAATTTTAACTAACAGTATATATTGGGGTTTGGTTGTATATACAGTAGTAACTATAGTTCTCACTGAGTTTTTTCAGGTCAGCTATGATGAGGTGTATAATATATTTTATTTTGGTTTAACATGTATTGTAGTTGAATTAATTAAACAGATAATAGTAAAAGTCTTTTTAAAAAAGAAACTGAGAGCTAAAGACTGATATAGAATTTATGGGTAATAAACAATGTTAAAACTAATCCAAACTATATTAATTTTCTCATTATTTCTGGCGTCATCATGCAAGGATGGTAGGACTGATGATCATCGATTGGTAAGTTTAAAGGATGTGCTAGAGAATCCACGAGAGTTTGCAGGGCAAAGGGTTCACTTAGCAGGATATGTTCATCAAGATGATTTTTTTGGAAGCTCACCAAGACTCTATATTGATAAAGAACAGGTAGAGAATTTAGATAACCCCAACATGGATACTCCACTTTCTCTAAAACTGCTTCCATTTGATGGTTTTGATGAAAATATTCTTAAATGCACAGATCGGACAGTCAGTGTTTACGGAGTGTTGTTTTTAAGTAAAGATTTGGGATTAATACTGCATCTAGAAGAAGGTATTAAAGAGTTTTACGGTGAAGCAGCCGGAGAGTTTTGCTATAAGACTATTGATAAAATACCAGAAGAAACCATAAAAGAGTTGATGAAGTTTTACGAAGCGGCTTCTAAGTACAGAGGGCGGAAGATCTAGCAGTTTAAAGTCCAATTACATAGTTTATATATCTAAAGGGTCTTTGAAACTCGAGAGTATCAAATATAAGCCGACTCCCCATAGGCTTATATCCTCAAACCCCTCCATACCCCTCATAAAACCTTTATTTTGCTGGGATTTGCGCTTGTTGCGATTGGGTCACTCAGGTATCCTTAGAGGCTTGTGTCGGTGGGCCGTGGCAATGGGCCTGAAACGAGTCATTAATTCAAGAATCCGCAAGCAATGCAACTATCAGAACAATCTCTACCAGAACATTATCAACCTTCTGAAATTGAAGGAAAAATCCAGCAAAAGTGGGAACAGAATAAGACTTTTAAAGCGGTGGAAGATGCTTCCCGTGAG
The DNA here is from genome assembly GCF_000374105.1 of Kangiella aquimarina DSM 16071. Lineage (GTDB taxonomy): Bacteria > Pseudomonadota > Gammaproteobacteria > Enterobacterales > Kangiellaceae > Kangiella > Kangiella aquimarina. The sequence continues at coordinate 86,337 of NZ_KB893650.1, read as the reverse complement.
AAGTATTACTGCCTGAGCATGTTTCCCTATCCAAGTGGCCGTCTGCACATGGGTCACGTGCGCAACTATACCATTGGTGATGTGATTTCGCGTTTCCAGCGGATGCAGGGCAAGAATGTGTTGCAGCCGATTGGTTGGGATGCCTTTGGTTTGCCTGCGGAGAATGCGGCGGTAAAGAATAAGGCCTCGCCTGCGCCCTGGACCTATGAAAATATCGAATACATGAAAGGCCAGCTTAAAATGCTAGGCTTTGCCTACGACTGGGATCGTGAGCTGGCGACCTGTAAGCCGGAGTACTATCGCTGGGAGCAGTGGTTCTTCACCAAGTTGTATGAGAAGGGTCTGGTTTACAAGAAGACATCATCGGTTAACTGGTGTCCGAATGACCAGACGGTTCTTGCTAATGAGCAGGTGGTTGATGGTGCCTGCTGGCGCTGTGATACGCCGGTTGAGCAGAAAGAAATTCCGCAGTGGTTTATTAAAATCACCGCCTATGCTGAAGAGCTGTTGAATGATCTGGATAAACTGGATGGCTGGCCTGATATGGTTAAGACCATGCAACGTAACTGGATCGGTCGCTCGGAAGGTGTGGAAGTTGAGTTCTCTGTCGAGAGCGATAATGGCGATGGGGTTGAACCATTGCATGTTTACACCACGCGTCCGGATACGCTCTACGGCGTCACTTATCTGGCGGTAGCTGCCGCCCATCCATTGGCAACTAAAGCTGCTCAGAATAATCCTGAGCTGGCAGCATTCGTTGATGAATGTAAACACAGCAAGGTTTCTGAAGCGGAAATGGCGACCATGGAAAAGAAAGGTATGCCAACCGGAATTTATGCGATTCATCCATTGAGTGGCAAGAAAGTCCCAGTATGGGTCGCTAACTTTGTCTTGATGGATTATGGAACGGGCGCAGTGATGGCGGTTCCGGGTCATGACCAACGTGATTATGAATTCGCGACCAAATACGGCATTGATATTGCACCTGTGGTTAAACCTGCAGATGGTTCTGAATTGGATATCAGCGAGCAGGCGCATACCGAGAAAGGCATTCTGTTTAATTCAGGCGAATTCGATGGTTTGGATTTTGAAAAAGCATTTGCTGCCATTACCGCCAAATTAGAAGCTGAAGGCAAAGGCAAAAAGACGGTTAACTATCGTCTGCGTGACTGGGGTGTTTCCCGTCAGCGTTATTGGGGCGCGCCAATTCCGATGATTAATATGCCGGACGGTTCAGTGGTTCCTGCACCGGAAGATCAGTTGCCGGTGCGTTTGCCGGAAGATGTGGTGATGGATGGCGTGACCAGCCCATTGAACACTGATGAAGAGTGGAAGAAAGCGATTGTTGATGGCGTTGAGGGTGTTCGTGAAACTGATACCTTTGATACCTTCATGGAGTCGAGCTGGTACTACGCACGTTATACCAGCACTGGTTATGACGAAGGCATGTTGAACCCTGAGCAGGCCAATTACTGGTTGCCAGTGGATCAATACATTGGCGGTATTGAGCATGCCACCATGCACCTGATGTATTTCCGTTTCTTCCACAAATTATTGCGCGATGCAGGGCTTGTGAATTCTGATGAGCCGGCCAAACAGTTGTTGTGTCAGGGCATGGTCTTGGCCGATGCGTTCTACTACACCGACGACAAAGGTGCGCGTCATTGGGTCTCACCGCTTGAAGTGGAAGTAGTTGAGCGTGATGACAAAGGACGCATTACCAAAGCGGTGGATAGCGAAGGTCGTGACGTAACTCATGCCGGCATGACTAAAATGTCGAAGTCGAAGAACAACGGTATCGACCCGCAGTCAATGGTCGATGAGTATGGTGCGGACACTATGCGTCTGTATACCATGTTTGCTTCACCACCGGATCAGGCGTTGGAGTGGCAGGATTCTGCGGTTGAAGGCTCCCTACGCTTCCTGCGTCGTTTCTGGAAACTGGTGCAAAGCCATCAGCAGAAAGGATCGGTTGCTAAACTGGATGTGGCAAACCTGAATAATGATCAGAAAGCACTTCGTCGCAAAACGCATGAAACGATTGCTAAAGTCAGCGATGACTATGCACGTCGCTATACATTTAATACAGCAATTGCCGCGGTGATGGAATTACTCAATCATGTCAGTAAGGCAGAAGAATCGAGTGAGCAGGATCGTGCCGTCGTGCAGGAAGCCTTAGATGCAGCTGTTCTGATGCTGGCGCCGATCGTGCCGCATATTTGTACCATTTTATGGCAAGCACTGGGTTCACTGGTTGGCGAAGAACGTGTTGATGTAGTTGATGCACAGTGGCCAACTGCTGATAAATCTGCCATGGTGCAGGATGAGAAGCTGATAATTGTGCAGGTTAACGGCAAGGTTCGTGCCAAGATCACGGTTGCCGCTGATGCCAGCAAAGATGACGTTGAAAAACTGGCGATGGCCGATGAGCATGTACAGAAATTTATTGGCGACAACACGGTTCGCAAAGTGATTGTGGTGCCGGGTAAACTGGTGAACATTGTTGCTAATTAGTAGAGAGTCGGTACTAAAGGAAACCAAAGGAAGATATTGATGAAGCGTTTGAATCTCTGTTTGATACTCATGATTACAATCATTGGTCTGAGTGCCTGCGGTTTCCAGTTGCGTGGACAGGGTGCCGAACTGTCGAACACTAAAGTATGGCTCATTAGTCAGGACATGAGTGCTGAATTTGAGCGTCGCCTGCAACAGCGGCTTGCCTATCAGGGTGCTGAACTGGTGAAGCAGCCTGAGCTATCAGAATTGCAGTTGGCGATTGTGAATTATGGCGTTGAGCGTCGCACCGTCGCACGCGATAGTTTAGGGCGTGCCGCTGAACTGGAATTAATTTTTACCCTGGAATACCAGATGCTAACGCCTGAGATGGTTTCTGAACAGGAGCCGGAAATGCAACGCATGACCAGTCGTCGTGAGTTTGCCTATGAGCGTAATCTAGAGTCAGGTCAGGAGCGTGAGCAGCAACGTCTGATTGCCGATATGCATGAAGAAGTGATCGGTCGTTTACTGTTGCAGATTGCCGGAACTGTGAGTCGCTAGGAGACATCGTTAAGCGTGAAAATCTATCCCGAACAGCTGGAAAAGAACCTTAATACACTGTATCCGGTTTATCTGGTTGCTGGGGATGAACCATTGCAGAAGATGGAGGCGGTAGACGCCATTCGCGCCTACTGCAAACAGCAGGGCTTGCTCGAACGACAAGTTATTGAAGAAGCGGGTAGTAGTAATCCGCTGAACGATCAGGCTGGCACCATGTCATTATTCGCCGAGAGCCGACTGCTCGAATGGCGCTTTGATAAAAGCATAAAAAAAGCGCATGGCGAATTTATCCAATCCTTTATTAACAGTGAGCCGCAGGATGTTCTGTTAATCACTGCGCCAAAACTGTCCTCCGAAAAACGTCTAGCCTGGTATAAAACCGTTGAACAAAAGGGGCTGGTGATTGAAGCCTGGCCGGTTCCTGCAGAGCGTCTGGGTAGCTGGCTATCGACTCGCGCACGCAGTCTCGGTGTGGCGCTTGAACCTGATGCCTTAGCCACTTTGATTGAGCGCTGTGAGGGCAACCTTTTAGCGGCTAAGCAGGATCTGCAGATGTTATCGCTGTTATCTGATGGGCAGCCAGTAAGCTCTGATAATATTAAAGAGTATGTTGGTGACAACGCCCGGTACTCGGTGTATGAGTTGTCTGATGCCTGTCTTGCTGGCCAGACTGATCGGGCATTACGCATGCTGGCGACATTGCAGGCGGAAGGTGTTTATCCGCTGGTGCCGATTAATCAGTTACTACGCGAGTGTCAGTTATTGGCAGACTGGGCCGAGCAGATAGCGCAGGGCGAAACCCTGGCCAATATCATGCAGAGCCAGCGAGTCTGGCCAAAGCGTCAGAAATTATTGCAGGCGGCCATGAGTAAGGGCAGCGTCAAAAAGTGGTATGCACTGGTGCAGCGCCTGACCTATCTTGATAAATCGGCGAAAGGACAGGCAGATGCCGATGTCTGGCAGGAGCTGGCACATGTGGTTTGTCTGATGACTAATTGTAATCCATTGCGTGGTAACAGTGTTCCGTCAGCCAAGCCAAAAGTTAGCCCAGAGCAGGGTTTATCTGATTTGAAAAAGTCATTAGGAATGAAATAGTTATGAATACCAGTTGCGGTATGGTTCATATCATTCTTGGTGGCACATTTGATCCGGTTCATCTTGGCCATTTACGCATGGCTCAGGAAATGCTCAATCGCTTTCCCGAAGCGCAGGTTTCACTGATGCCTGCGGCCTATCCGCCCCATCGACCAACACCAGGCGCAACTACCGAGCAACGCATTGAGATGCTCAATCTGATACTGCAAACCACTCCTCACCTGGCACTCGATAGCCGCGAGTTGGAGCGAGAAGAGCCCAGTTACAGCGTCGTGACATTGCGCCATCTACGTTTGGAAGTTGGCGATAACCCATTGATTTTCCTAATGGGAACCGACGCGTTTGCTAAACTGGACAGTTGGTATCATTGGCAGGAACTGCTGGATTTATGCAATATTCTAGTGGTGGGACGCCCCAGCAGTGAGCTACCGCAACAGGGGCCAGTGGCCGAACTTTATCAACAGCACCGTGTCAGTAAGCCAGAAGATTTAGCAGATTATTCCTGCGGAAAAATTGGTTTTTGTGAGATGCCCCAGCTGGATATTTCCTCAACCTATATTCGTGAGCAAATAAAAAGCGGATTTTCGCCGCGTTTTCTATTGCCTGATGTTATACTAGACTATATTCAACGGCATGGCCTCTATGGCTATCAAGCACATTCACCCAAAGGTAATTAATGCAAGCGGAGCAATTGAAAGATCTGGTTGTTGACCAGTTAGAAGACAGTAAAGCCAAAGATATTAAAGTTCTCAATGTGAAAGGTCTCAGTTCGGTGACCGATTACATGATCATTGCCAGCGGCACATCCAGCCGTCACGTCAAATCCGTCGCCCATAATCTTGTATCCAGCGTTAAAGATGAAGGTGTTCAGCCTCTAGGGGTTGAAGGTGATGATGTGGCTGAATGGGTGCTAGTTGATCTGGGCGATGTTGTGGCGCATATCATGATGCCGCAAACGCGAGATTTTTATCAGTTGGAAAAACTGTGGGATCCTAACTGGAAAGAAGCCCGCACAACTGCCACCAGTTAAGCAAACCATGCAGGTTCGTTTATTAACGGTTGGCCAGAAAATGCCAGCCTGGGTAGAGCAGGGATTCCAGGAATACGCCAAACGATTTCCTAACGACTTTAAATTAGAGTTGGTCGAGGTTGCAGCTGAGAAGCGTGGCAAGAACGCCGATATCAGTCGAATTACTGAAAAGGAAGGCAAGGCACTGTTATCACAGATCCAGTCCAGCGACTGGGTGGTCGCACTGGATGTTAAAGGTAAAACCTTTTCTACTTCTCAGCTTGCGCAGCAAATAGAGCATTGGCAACAACATTACCCAAACCTGGTTTTATTGGTCGGCGGGCCGGAAGGTCTGTCGGAAGAATGTCTGGCACGCGCAAATCAAAAGTGGTCTTTATCGGCTTTGACATTCCCGCATCCTTTAGTCAGGATTATCGTCGCTGAGTCACTCTACCGCGCCTGGTCGGTGACAGTGAATCATCCTTATCACAGGGAATAAGTATCACAGGGAATAAGTATCATAGGGAATAAGTATCACAGGGAATAAGTGGCACAGGGAGTAAGTGGCACAGGGAATAAGTGGCACATGGAGTAAGTCTTAAAGTGAATGGATCTCACAGAGAATAAGCCTGAAAAAGAAAAGGTCAAAACTAAGATTGAATGGATCAGTCAATCTGAATTAAATGCAGGGACTATGAAATTATTTCGATGGGTGTCAGTCCATAAGGTATGTATAAACGACAAGCCATAAAAGATGTTGGTCGCGAAACGTCTATGTTTTTCGCGCGCTGTATTGTGGCTTTGTTTATCGTATTTATTCTGATGGTGGTTCTGATCAGCCGTCAGTTCAAGCTTCAGGTTCTGGATTATCAGAAGTACCAGACCCAGTCTGAAAACAATCGTATCAGTATCCAATCTGTCGCTCCGGTTCGTGGCCTTATCTATGATCGTGATGGTAAATTGCTGGCGCAGAACCGCTCGATTTTCACTCTTGAAATTACTCCTGAGCAAACCAGAGATCTACCCAAACTGGTTCAAGAACTGCGTAATGTTTTAACTATTAGCGATGAGCAGGTTTTAAAGTTTCTAGAGCAGATCAAGTTCCGCCCCAAATTTAATTCTTACGTCCTCAAATCCAATCTCACCGAAGAAGAAGTCGCCAAGTTTTCCGTAGTACAGCATATGTATCCAGGGGCCAGTCTCGAAGCGCGTCTGGAGCGCTATTACCCCTACAAAGGCGATCTGGTACATGTCCTTGGGCGTATGGGGGCCATTAACGTCGAAGAACTTGAAGCCATGGATGAAGAAACTCGTTTACGTTATGCAGCCACCTCCAAAATTGGCAAACTTGGCCTGGAGCGCTATTACGAAAGCATATTGCATGGCGAAGTGGGCAGTCAGCGCGTTGAGACCGATGTGCGAGGACGTATCATTCGCGTACTGGAACGCGATGAGCCAGTTGCCGGAATGGATATTCATCTCCACCTCGATCTAGGTTTGCAACGCAAAGCTACTGAGTTGATGAAAGAAGTCGGTGCTCGTGGGGCGATTGTTGCAATTGAGCCTGCAACGGGTGGCGTACTGGCAATGGTCAGTCAGCCTGGGTATGACCCTAATCTGTTTACAGGTGGTATCTCCGGTGAAGAGTATAGGAAGCTCTTAACGCCCGAGAGGCCTCTTTATAATAGAGCAGTGCAGGGAACCTACTCTCCGGCATCAACCATCAAGCCACACTTGGCCTGGCTTGGATTAAAGGAAGGTGTCATCACGCCAGAAACGAAAATTCGTGATCCCGGCTGGTTTTCATTACCTAATAATGATCGTCGCTATCGGGACTGGAAACGCTGGGGGCATGCGCCTTATATGGATGTGGTTGACTCCATCATCGAGTCCTGTGATACCTTCTTTTACGACCTGGCTGTCAGAATCGGAATCGACCGTATTCATGAAGGCATGTTGCAGTTTGGCTTTGGTCAGAAAACTGGCATAGATATGGAAGAGGAAAAAATCGGTATTCTTCCGTCGCGTGAATGGAAGCGGACTGCGCGTAAAGAGCCCTGGTATAACGGTGATACTGTCAATATCGGTATTGGTCAGGGTTACTGGACGGTAACACCTTTACAACTTGCTAATGCAACGGCGGTTATCGCCAATGATGGAATTCGCTATCAGCTACAGCTGGTGCGAAAGTTTGTGGAAGGTAATATCCATGAACAGAATGTGCCGGTGATGGCTTATCATCAGATTGAAATTGGTGATGGCCGATGGCTCGATCTGGTTAAGGAAAGTATGCGCGATGTGGTTACTGGGGCTAAGGGTACTGCGCGCACAGCTTTTCAGGGAGCGGAATATATTGCTGCTGGAAAAACGGGAACCGCGCAGGTTAAAAGTCTTGGCGAAGAAGAAGAGTATGATGCTGAGACTCTGGCAGAAAAATTCCACGATAACGCGCTCTTTATTGGATATGCGCCTTACGAAAATCCTAAAATTGCAATAGCGGTCGTAATGGAAAACGCTGGTGGCGGCGGTAGTAATGCTGCCCCAATTGCGCGCAAGCTTATGGACTATTACTTGATAGAGCAGTATTTAATCGAGCAACATCAGGAAAGTGAGCAAACAACTGAAACCGAGGTGGTGAATAATGGCTCTGCTCAGTAGTACCGCAAACAGCCATAAGGAGCGTTACAGTTTACTGTGGCGCTGGCACATTGATGCACCGCTGTTGTTAGGCATTATCGCACTGATGTGTTTCAGTTTACTGGCCGTTTATAGTGCAGGCGGTGAGAGTATTGGGCTGGTAAAGCGTCAGGCTGTGCGTTTCGCCGCGGGACTAGTTGTGATGTTTGTGTTGGCGCAGTTTGAGCCCAGAACTTTTCGCCAATGGGCTCCTGCTCTGTATGCGGTTGGGGTTCTGTTTTTGATAGCGGTTCTTTTGTTTGGTGAAACAAGTAAGGGCGCGCAGCGTTGGATTGATATTGGTATTCGCTTTCAGCCATCAGAGATCATGAAGCTGGCTGTGCCGCTAATGGTTGCCTGGTATTTTGCTGAAAAGGCGCTGCCACCAACGTTCCTACAGACGGTGGGAAGTCTGGTACTGGTCTTTACGCCTGTGGTTCTGATCATGCTACAGCCTGATCTCGGCACTTCGTTATTGATCGGTGCATCCGGTTTATTTGTGGTGTTCTTTGCCGGGATACGCTGGCGATATATCCTCGGTGCCATTTTACTGGCTGGTGTTCTAATTCCTATTATGTGGTTCTTTGTCATGCATGACTATCAGAAAGGTCGAGTGCTGACATTCCTTAACCCTGAACGCGACCCACTGGGTGCGGGTTATCACATCATTCAATCACAGATAGCTATTGGCTCCGGCGGCATTTATGGCAAAGGATGGTTAAACGGAACTCAGTCTCAGCTAGAATTTCTACCCGAGCGACATACTGATTTTATTTTTGCTGTTATCGGCGAAGAGTTTGGCTTGGTAGGCATTGTGCTTTTATTGGCACTATATGCGTTTGTTATTGTCCGAGGTATTTATATCAGTCTGCAAGGACAGGAAACCTTCAGTCGACTACTGGGTGCAGCACTTATTTTAACTTTCTTTATCTATATTTTTGTAAATATAGGCATGGTCAGTGGTTTGTTACCAGTGGTCGGGCTACCATTACCGTTAATCAGTTATGGTGGTACGTCAATTGTTACCTTGATGGCTGCCTTTGGTATTTTGATGTCGATCCAGACCCATCGACGACTGCATTCAACCTAGTGTGTTAGTTTGACAAGCTGTGTATTTCAGAGGTGTAAGGATACTTCGAGATTACAGGAAGCACCAATTAGCCCATTTATATTGAGCTAAGACATGTACAAAATATAGCAATCAAAATCGTGGATGATTTTGATAAGAATTTTCAGCACAAGGATGTGATGTAAATTCTGGTGCGTTAAGTATTTTGGTAGTGGCGCAGGTAGTCACGCGAAGCGTGACCTCAATATACGGGTGGTCTTCTTTTGGTTACTTTTCTTGACCACGCAAGAAAAGTAACTCGCTAAGGAGCGAAAAAGTATCTAAAAGGGATATAAACTTAATGAACATAGTATTACTAATGCGTTTAAATTTGTTTGAAAATAAAACTTACAGACTAGAAATAGGCCAGTTAAGTCTGAAACTATAGAGAAAATTTGAAGCGAGGCTTTATGAGAACAAATATAAAAAAGACAATCGGAACACTAGTTTTAGCTTGCTCCTGTGCGTTTTCCGGCATGATGGCGCAAGCCAATTCGGAGCTGGATAAAGCCCCAACCGACGCAAAAGCATTTGCCAGTTATATGCATAAGAAACATGGCTTCACTGAAGACTATGTTCAGATGATTCTGGATAAAGTAGAAGTCCGTCAGTCCATATTGGATGCCATTAGCCGACCAGCCGAAAGTAAGGACTGGTATGAATATCGCCCAATTTTTATAGAACAGAAACGTATTAAGCAGGGTGTTCAGTTCTGGCTGGAACACGAAGATATTCTGATGCGAGCAGAAGAAAAGTATCAGGTACCGGCCGAAATCATTACTGCGATTATCGGCGTCGAAACTCGCTATGGCAGAGTCATGGGGAGTTTTCCGGTAGTTGATGCCATCGCGACCTTGGCATTTCATTACCCAAAGCGCGGTGCATTTTTTGCTGGTGAGTTAGAAGAGTATTTTGTACTGGCTCGTGAGCAGGGCTGGGATTTGGCAGAACCGAAAGGTTCATATGCTGGCGCCATGGGTATGGGTCAGTTCATTCCCACTTCCTATCGTCACTACGCAGTCGATTTTGACGGCGACGGTAATATTAACCTGTTTGATAATGTTGAAGATGCGGTTGGCAGTGTGGCCAATTATTTCCACGTCCATGGCTGGCGAATGGGTGAGCCGGTAGCACAATTCTTGCCAACTCCGGAAGCTAAGCTAGTTGCGCAGTTCCGCAATGATTCGCTTAAACCACAGTTTACTCTTGGCGAGATGAAATCGGCGGGCCTTGAATACCAGGGGCCACTCGAGGACAACGATATCGCAGGTATTTATGCCTTTAAACAAGAAAGCAAAGAAGAATATTGGCTAGGCTTTAACAACTTTTATGTGATTACTCGTTATAATCGTAGCCCTTTATATGCCATGGCAGTTCATCAGTTGAGTCTTGAAATTAAAGATGCTGTGGAACATGCCAAGCAAAATCTGGTCGAAGCAAAGTAGTCTATTGAATTAATGAATATTGAGAACTCGCGTGAAAGTTAAAATGACCTCAAATACTGTAATAACTTCAAGCAAAGTGATGCTGGCTGGATTGGGACTGCTATTGGTTTCGGCATGTACCACCACGCCACCAGCAGAAGAGTATGAGTATGAATATGGTAGCCCAGCTGATCGGCTGCGTCCTGACTATGCCCCTGATGGAACAAAAAGACCGTTCACCAGTGGGCCTATCTCAGAGCCGACACCAAGAGTTGAGGAAAAAAGTGGCTTAGGTAATCCTCCTTATTATGAAGTGGATGGTGTGGTCTACCACGTGATGGATTCTGGTAATGGTTATAAGGATGCAGGTGTTGCCAGCTGGTATGGCCAAAAGTTTCATGGTCGTCGAACTTCATCTGGTGAAGTCTACGATATGTACCAATTTACCGCTGCTCATAAAACCCTGCCACTACCCAGCTACGCGCGGGTAACCAATCTGGATAATGGTCAGTCGGTTATCGTTAAAATTAATGACCGCGGGCCTTTCAAGAAAAACCGAATTATTGACCTGTCCTATGCCGCTGCTAAAAAGCTGGGCTATATGGATCAGGGTACGGCTCGAGTTGAAGTTGAGGTTTTAGCCTCCCCACGCAATGCCGGTCAAGTCAATGCAGCGCAATTGGCCCAGGCGGGTGAATTAGAATTGCCACCGATGGATGAGCAGAAAGACAATGCTCAGCTATTTGTGCAAGTGGGCGCCTTTGCTGATCCTCTAAGAGCAGATACTTTAGCAGCTCGTCTACGTGATCATTTTGGTCAGCCAATATCAATCAGCGGTGTTGATGTTAATGGTCAGACGCTGCAAAGAGTTCGTATTGGACCTTTGCGCGATGCCCGTACCGCTGAAAATATTTTACGCCAATTAAATGAGTACAATTTTGGTACTCCTAAAGTTGTTACTGAATAAACTTAAAATTCTGGGATTGTTAAGCCAATGTCTTTTCAAGAAAAAACTCTAAAATTATTATTTGCTATTGCATTCATTTCTGTCTTTACCACCAATGCTGCGGTAGCGGCAATTCAACCGGGTAAACCAAATGTAGATGCTCGTTCGTATTTGCTGATGGATTATGACACTGGCCAGATCATCATGCAGGATAATGCTGATCAGAAGTTACCACCTGCCAGCTTAACCAAAATGATGACCAGCTATATCATTGGTGATGAGCTGCACAAAGGAAATTTAAATTTAGACGATAAAGTATTGATCAGTGAGAACGCCTGGGCGCAAAACCCGAAGCTTAAAGGCGGTTCTTTGATGTTTATTGAGGTCAATAAATACGTTACGGTTGAAGATCTTTATCGCGGAATCATTATCCAGTCCGGTAACGATGCCAGTATAGCCATGGCTGAACATATTGCCGGCACTGAAGATGCCTTTGCGGATTTGATGAATCAATATGCAGCAAAACTTGGCATGAAAGATACCCATTTTGAGAACAGTACTGGCTGGCCAGCTGAAGGGCATGTCACTACGGCACGGGACTTAGCCATTCTGGCGCGAGCTCTAATCAGAGACTTCCCGGAAGACTACGCCATCTATGCCGAGCAGGAGTTTACCTATAACGGCATTAAGCAACGTAACCGTAATGAATTACTAAGTGACCCAACTTTGAATGTTGATGGTCTTAAAACGGGCCACACCGAAGAAGCTGGCTATTGTCTGGTTTCATCAGCAGAAAAAGAAGGTATGCGCCTGATTTCTGTGGTCATGGGTACTGATAGTGAGGCGGAGCGAGCTAGCGAAACTCGTAAGTTACTTAATTATGGATTCCGTTTCTACACTAACATCAAGCCATTTAAAGCTGGTCAGAGCTTGCGAACAGCTCGTGTTTGGAAAGGTGAGGAAGAAGAAGTTAAGGTTGGTTTGGCTCAAGATGCCGCATTGACATTGTTAAAAAGCCAGAAAGATCAGATTCAGGCCAATTACACCATCCAATCGCAATTGATTGCGCCGATCCGTCGCGGTCAGGTAGTGGGTGAGGTGTTCTTTAAGATCGGTGATGAAGAGGTTAAACGCATGCCTCTGGTTGCACTGGATAATGTTGAAGAGGCTGGCTTTTTTGGCCGTATGTGGGATTCGATGAAACTTTGGTTCCACTAGGATTATATTATTAGTTTAAATTCAGGGAGTTGGATGTGTCCATAGCCTATCTTAACGGACAGTTATTAGCCATTGAAGAAGCAAAAGTCCCGGCACTTGACCGGGGCTTTTTATTTGGCGACGGGGTATATGAAGTCATCCCTGTCTATGCAGGCAGGCTATTTCGCTTTAAGCAGCACATTGCTCGGTTGGAAAACAGTTTGCGAGGCATACGTTTGCCGATGGAGCAGACCTTGCAGGATTGGGCTAATATTTGCCATCAGCTGATTGAACAGAACTCATTGAATAATGCATCCATCTATCTGCAGATCACTCGCGGTGCATATCCCGAACGTAACCATGATTTCCCGGCAAATCCAAACCCAACCATTTTTGCCATGATCACGGCGTTGCCAGAGGTACAGGCAGTACCTAGCGATAAGGATTTGCAGGGGATTTCGGTGATAACCGCTGAAGATATTCGCTGGCAACGGTGCGATATAAAAGCCATTACCTTGTTGGCTAATTGTATGCTCAAGCAACAGGCCCTTGAATGTGGCGCAAATGACACCATATTGGTACGAGGTGGAGTAGCCTTCGAGGCAACCTCAAGTAATCTGTTCATTGTTCGAGATGGCGTCATTATCACGCCGCCGCTAAGTGAGCACCTACTTCCAGGAATAACACGAGATTTCCTGTTATGGCTGGCAGAGCAGCACGGTATACTAACCGAACAGAGGCTGATTCCCGAGCATGAGCTGTTGCAGGCTGATGAAATCTGGTTAACCAGCTCCACCAAAGAAATCCGCCCAGTTACCCGGCTAAATGATGTTACCATTGGTGATGGCACTGCAGGCCCTGTCTGGCGGCAAATGTATGACCACTATCAGCAACTTAAAGTACAGCTGTACCGTGGCGAAATTGATAGTAATACCGAAGGTGAAATAGCGTTATGACGCAAAATTATGATCGTGATGAGTTATGGCAATTTCCCTGTGAAATTTGTTTTAAAGTCATGGCTATTAACCGTGACGGCGTCGATATGGAAGTTGCGGAAGTTGTAAACCGTCATGCGCCCAATGATTATTCTCCTGCCAGCAAACTCAGCCGTGACGGCAATTATGTTTCTCTGTCATTCATGGTTGTGGTTGAGAGCAAAGAGCAAGTTGATGCCATGTACCGCGAAGTCTTCACTGTTGAAGGCGTAAAAATGACTTTATAAGGCATCAAGCAGATAATGAGCGACCAATCCACAGTAATCATCCGAGAACTGGGGCATGAAACCTATGTTCCAGTCTGGAAGCGGATGCAGCAGTTTACCGATAACCGTGACGATACTACTACTGATGAAATCTGGCTGGTAGAGCACGATCCGGTATTTACCCAAGGTCAGGCCGGCAAGGCCGAGCATCTACTATTTCCTGGAGAAATTCCGGTTGTTCAGGTTGACCGCGGCGGACAAGTTACTTACCATGGCCCCGGCCAGCAAGTTGCTTATTTTATGATCGATTTGCGGCGTAAAAACATGGGCCCCAGAGACTTGGTATCTGGCATCGAAAATGCCATCGTTGACATGTTGGCGCTCTACGGTATCGAAGCTTACCCACGCTCTGATGCACCTGGAGTCTACTCTGATGACCAGAAAATCTGCTCATTGGGCTTAAGAATTCGAAAAGGTAAGTCCTTCCATGGACTGGCCTTGAATGTGAATATGGACCTGGAGCCATTTTCCCGTATCAACCCTTGCGGCTATCAGGGCATGCAGATGACTCAGATAGTCGAGAAAGGTGGTCCGGACAACCTGGAGCGAGTGAAACCCGATCTGATCGATCAATTATGCGACAAATTGGGCTATACTAAGCGCCTGGAAATGACCGGGTTGCCTGAGCCAATCAGCGAATCCATTGAGTAATAGTGAATGTCAAATTCTGAACCGGTAAAAAACCAAACGAATCAAACAGTTAGCAGCAATGTTACAGGTAAGATTGCTGCTAAGGCGAAAAAGGTCGTACCCGGCCAAAAAATGCGTGCTGAAGATAAAATGGCCCGTATTCCGGTAAAAATTATGCCAACCGAAGAGATGCCGCGTAAACCAGACTGGATTCGTGTGCGCCTGCCTAACGGTAATCAAATCACCAAGATTAAGGACATGCTACGTAATAACAAGCTTCACACAGTTTGTGAAGAAGCTTCATGCCCGAATCTACCCGAGTGTTTTGGTCACGGTACCGCAACCTTCATGATCATGGGTGATATCTGTACGCGTCGTTGTCCATTCTGCGATGTGGCACATGGTCGTCCACTGGCGCTTGATCCGGAAGAGCCGCAAAATCTGGCCGATTCAGTAAAATCGATGGGCTTGAAATATGTGGTGATTACATCCGTCGATCGTGACGATCTGCGTGATGGAGGCTCTGCCCATATCACTGAGTGTGTTCGTGTGGCGAAAGAACAAAATCCTGGCCTTAAAGTAGAAGTATTAGTACCTGATTTTAGAGGTCGTATGGAAGTTGCCTTGGACTTGATGGCAGATGGTCTTCCCGACGTCTTTAACCACAACCTGGAAACCGTGCCGAGATTGTATAAACAGGCGCGTCCTGGTGCAGACTATCAATGGTCATTGGACTTATTAAAGCAATTTAAAGAACGCTATCCGGGAATCCCGACCAAGTCAGGTTTAATGATTGGTCTGGGTGAAACCAACGAAGAAATTATCGAAGTGATGAAGGATCTTCGCGCGCATGGCGTTGAAATGTTGACCCTTGGTCAATATCTGCAGCCCAGTAAATACCATCATCCGGTCATGCGATTCATGCCGCCGAAAGAGTTCGATGAACTAGGCAAAATAGCAGAAGAGATGGGCTTCACCAATGTGGCCAGTGGACCGATGGTGAGATCGTCGTATCACGCGGATATGCAGGCGGCAGGCGAGAAAGTCTCTTAAAGTGGTCTTTTTACTCTATAGCTGTGTTATTTGAATTTTGTACTCGGTCACGTATTTTATATACGCTCCCTCAAGTCCAAAATTCAAATGCCTTGCTCTAGAGCAAAAATCCTCACTTTAAGCAGAGACAAATTGAACAAAAGTTTTTGAAAGTTTGAAGCCGGTAGTTTGTGGCTTCATCAATGTACCTAGAAAGTAAGAGAGATGATTATGCAAATTGAAGAGAACAAAGTCGTATTGATTGAATACACAGTGAAAACAGAAGAGGGTGTATTAGTCGATACATCAGAAGGGAATGAGCCATTAGCTTACCTGCATGGTCATCGCAACATTATTCCTGGTCTTGAAAATGCTTTAGCCGGTAAGAAAGTTGATGACGAGCTATCGGTTAATGTTCAACCTGAAGATGCATATGGCCAGCGTCATGATGATTTAATCAAGGAAGTGCCTGCACAGGCTTTCCAGGGCGTTGAAAAAATTGAGCCTGGCATGCAGTTTCATGCTGAGTCACCACAAGGCCCACAACTTATCACAGTAACTAAGGTTGAAGGCGAGACGGTAACCGTTGACGGTAACCACCCATTAGCTGGCGTACCTTTAGTTTTTGATGTGAAGGTTGTTGAAGTACGTGATGCGAGCGAAGAAGAGTTGTCACATGGCCATGTACATGGACCTGGTGGTCATGACCACTAAGACAAATAAGAAGGCCTTCTAATGAAGGCCTTTTTTGTATCTGAAAGAGATGTGATTTTGTGACGACCTTGTTGTTGCTTTTCTAAAAAGAACGATTTACATTACGACTAGTTATCAAGTCTGAGTGGACAATATGAGTGCTCTAGAACAACCAATATTAGTCAGCCATAAATTGTGCCCGTTCGTGCAGCGTTCGGTAATCACATTGCTGCACAAAAAAATTGATTACACCATTGAATATATTTCTCTGGAACGAAAGCCTGACTGGTTTCTTGAAATATCACCATTAGGCAAAGTACCTTTGCTGCGCATCAAGGATACGGTGCTGTTTGAGTCTTCAGTAATCAACGAATATCTTGATGAGACTCATGGCAAGCCAATGTTGCCAACCGATCCACTGGAAAAGGCAGAGCATAGAGCCTGGATTGAATTCAGCAGTAGCATTAATAATATTCAGTTCCAATTAACTCAGGCGCGTCGTGAAGAAACCTTTGTTAAGATTGAAGAAGACTTGAACAAGAAATTAGCTCATCTGGAAAAACGAATTGGTAATCAAGGCTTCTTCGATGGTAAGGAATTCAGCCTGGTTGACAGTTCTTTTGCTCCATTCCTGATGCGTTCGAAAATTCTCGCCGATAATACTGGCGTGGACACGGTCAGCGATTATAAGAAAATTCAAAAATGGCGTGAGAATTTGTTATCGTTGCCGGAAGTCAAAAAATCGGTGGTCAAAGATTTTGAAGATTTGTATATGGAGTCCATATACGAAAGAGGTGGATATCTAGCGGACCAATAAGGTCCGCTTTTTTTTGCCTGGAATACTCTAATTTTAAAGACGACAGTTGGGGCGTTTACCCGAAGCCTGTGCCTGCTGGTAAATCTTGATGGCACGATCCATTCTCGCATTCAGATCACGTATCCGGGTATCGACACCTGGGTGGGTTGACAAAAACTCCGGTGTGGAGCCGCTTCCCGCTTTCTGCATATTTTTCCATAGTTCAACGCTTTGACGAGGATCAAAGCCAGCTCTAGCCATTAGTTCAAGTCCAATTTCATCGGCTTCCGATTCATGTTTACGACTAAACGGAAGAATAACACCCACTTGGGCACCAACACCGAGTAAGCCAAGGAGTTGCTGTTTTTCAGAGGTCATGTCACCTGCGGCTACTGCAGCCAACTGCATTCCTGACTGAGTCAGAAATCCCTGCGAAACACGTTCATTACTGTGCTTAGCCCAGACATGCCCCACTTCATGACCTATGACTGAAGCGAGCTGATGTTGATTCTCGGCAACTTTTAACATGCCCGTATGAACGCCAATTTTTCCACCTGGAAGTGCGAAAGCGTTGGGTGCATCGTCGGCAAACACTTTAACTTCCCACTGAGTGGAGCGCATGCCTGGTGCTAATGCATTAAGCTCAGGTATTAAGGCATTAACAACACAATTAACATAGGTTGCGTTGCGCGGATTAGTGTCCATTTTCTGGCTTTGTTGCATTGAGGTAAATGTAGAAGTGCCCATTTGTGCCATTTGAGACTCTGGAAATAAAGTCAGCTGACTCCTGCCGGTTGGGGAGGTGGCGCAGGCAAATAGAGTCAAGGTAAGGCAGGCAGAGATAAGAGGTTTCATGCAAACTCCTTTTAATACAGTTAGTTAGCTGCATTCTAATATAAAGCTATATGTAAAGTATTGTACAAATATGCACTGTTTAACAAAACCAGCAGAATTGTGTGAATTTTAACCAGCTCTTCTTGTCAGAATTTAGCACTTGTAGTAGTTTTTTATAAGCGCTAACGCAATATATGGAGCATTTTGATGAATGCGCAAAACACATTAAAGTTGGATAAGAAGCTAATCTTAAAGGTGGCCGGTTCCGATCACCCTGAAATAATCACCACAGTTACCGAAATCCTACATCGCTTTAAGGGTTCAGTCGAAGTCTCTCGTTTCAATCGAGTTAAAGATCATTTCACAGGTCTTTTCGCAATTTCACTTAATGGCATGTATCTGAAGCCCTTTGTTGCCTGCCTTGAAAGTCTCGAATCAGCAAAGCTGAGATTTGAGTTTCATAGCATGGAAGATTGCCAGTCATCTTATCCATTTGACCCAGAAAATATTGTGTTTGAAATTGATGCCTGGGGTATTAAACATCAGGCTGCAAGTATTGAGTTACTCCGAATCCTTTCTCGTAATCACTTGCGAGTGGATAGTATTGCTACAGATGCAATGCCGAATCGGCAGGGCTATGCTGTACAAATGAAAGTTTCTACTGATCATGTGATAGATGTTGAAATGGTTGAGAGGGAGTTACTGGCTGTGGCTGAAGCGGAAGGCTTCTATCTGAATATGCTGGATGAAGAGGAAGATATTAAAGAAGCCATTTGAGGCAATAATGTTAAATATAAAAAATAGCGCCTACTGGCGCTATTTTTTTACTTAATGTTTTTGTTTTAAAAAGGGCTACTCTTCAATTTCCTGACCATCAATAATAAAGCCTATTCTTTGCTTCGGTTCTTCCTCAGCAACTTGCTGCACATAGCATAGTAGTTCAACGTTATTTTGATGAGTCAGGACCATACACGGATTGCCGCCGGCAGTTCCTTCAATTCTAATCCCATGAAAAGACTCCTGTACCAGTCGGGTAACATGAATCTGTAAACCCCCATTAAGCATGGCTACAATTGTTGGTTCCGCATCTTTAGGCATGTGTTGACGCCAGGTATGAATGGTTTTGGCAAGGCTTTTTATGAGCTCTCCAGCGGAACGGTAATCGTTAACATCCTGATGAGAAAGACCCATTTCCTCAACTGTCAGGCAAGGGGGTTTTACGTCGGGGTGAACATTATGAAAAATTTCAACGTCACTTGGTTGACGCTGTTGAATGATAGTTTGGTAAGGGCTGCTCATAATCGTGAGAAGTTTTTGAGTGTTTGTTGAAGATAAACGACCTGTAGATAACAAGCAAGTGCAATTAGACGTAGCTTAGGTATGATTAGTTATCGACATTTATAAGAACATTCGTCATCATTAGCGCCGATGGAAGCAATTGTAAATGACATATTAGATTGGATCTCCAATCACCCACACCTGGCTGGCGCGGCTGTATTTCTAATTGCCTTTTTAGAATCTTTGGCCATAGTCGGACTTGCTGTGCCTGGATGGTTACTGTTGGTTGGAGTTGGCAGCTTAATCGGCGGTGGGACTTTAAACTTCTGGCTGGTTGCATTTTGTAGCTTTTTGGGTGCTGCCAGTGGTCAGATCGTATCCTATTGGTTTGGTTACCACTTTCAGGATAAAGTCCATCATTGGGGATGGATACAGCGTCATCAGAAAATGCTGCATACAGCAGAAGACTTCTTTCAACGCCATGGCTTTGCGGGAGTACTTGTTGGTCAATTCATAGGTCCAATTCGAGCTGTGATTGCATTGATTGCCGGTGTGCTCGACATGCCGCCAAAAAAATTCATTACTGCAATTGTGATTGCTACTGTCATCTGGGCCCCAGTGTATTTAATGCCGGGAGTCGTTCTGGGAGCTGCACTGACTTTTGAGAAAACTCAGGTCTGGGTTCTGGTGGGCAGTCTTGTCATCATGGCAATTTGTCTGTGGCTACTGGGGCGTTTTATGATTGATCATCATCGAGCCAGAAAGCATCACACAACTCTGTCCTTGAAGCGACACATCAATAATCTTTTGGCACTGGGTGTTTTTTCAGGTGTAATCGTCTTTCTGATTGTTTCAAGTTACGGCAGCCTGATGCTACAGCTGGCCAGTAAGATCTGGAACCTTATCATTTAATTTCTACCATTAAAAAAATGCTAAACGAATTAATCACAAACTACTGGCAGGAATTTTTGTTAATGGCATCCGCTCATGCCTTGGCGGTTGCCAGTCCTGGGCCCGATTTCGCCATTGTAATGCGCCAAAGTTTGGTTTTTGGTCGTCGCTTTGCAATTTTAACCAGTATCGGTATTGGCCTGGCGATTTTAGTACATGTTACTTATGCCGTGCTTGGTATAGGTTTATTAATTCGGGATACTCTGTGGCTTTTCACCAGCATTAAGGTCGCAGGCGCGGCTTACCTGCTTTACATAGGCTGGCAGGCAATTCGAGTTCAAAAAGCCGAGGTTAAGGATTTTAAGCCGGTCAGTCGCGATACTATGACCAGCACCAAAGCATTCAGACAGGGCTTTATCACTAATGTGCTAAATCCTAAAGCTACTCTGTTCTTCCTTTCTTTATTTACTACGATTGTCAGTGCAGAAACTCCAATGGCAGTACAGGCTCTTTACGGAATCTGGATGTCTGTTATGACGGGTGCATGGTTTGTCTTCCTGTCGCTCATGTTAACGCAACAGAAAGTACGCCAGTTTTTTGCTAATTTTGGTCACTGGATAGATAGAATTCTGGGAGCGTTCCTGATAATTCTGGCAATTCTGCTGTTGTTTTCAACGGTAAATTAGACGCGAGCTTTGGGTAGCTGTATAACAACGCACAATCCAGAACCTTGCTGGTTGTAAGCAGTAATAGTGCCGCCATTGGCTTCAACGCCTCTTTTGGCAATTGCCAGGCCAAGACCGGCTCCACCTGAAGTTCTCTCTCTGGCATCGGTTGGCCGATAAAAAGCATCAAAAATTTTCTTAAGATGCTCTTCATTGACGCCATGTCCAGAGTCACAAATTTTAATTTCAACACCAAGCTGTGACTCTGAAGTTGCGACAGTGACACAGGTATCGTCAGGAGTGTGTCGAATGGCATTCCTTAGAACATTCTCTATGGCGCGTGCAAGTAGGCTGTAATAACCATTAAAAGCAATATCACCGTCAGTGTGGTAATCCACGGTTTTGTTATGTGCCTCTGCCTCAAACTTAGCATCTTCAACAATCACATCAAGTAAATCGTTGAGCATGAAGTTGGCGCGGTCTTCATTGACGTGGCCTCTTTCAAGGGCAGCCATTTGCAGAAGTTCGCCAATCATTTCATCGAGACGTTCAACTTCAAGTTCTATGCGGTCGATGTGAGTACGAGAATCCGAATTTGCGCTTTTTTGGGCCAGGCTTGCGGCAATCTGCA
This sequence comes from Kangiella aquimarina DSM 16071, assembly GCF_000374105.1. Classification (GTDB taxonomy): domain Bacteria; phylum Pseudomonadota; class Gammaproteobacteria; order Enterobacterales; family Kangiellaceae; genus Kangiella; species Kangiella aquimarina. Next base: position 65,114 of record NZ_KB893650.1, on the reverse strand, counting down.
TGCGAGTTAATGGTGAGCGTAGCTCATGTGACACATCGCTGAGTAATCGTTTTTGGGAATGAATAATTCGTTCAATACGCTCAGCCATTAAGTCAAAGTCTTCTGCCAAATCAGCAAATTCATCCTGACGTTTACCTAGATAGCGTTGAGCGCGCGCACTGAGGTCACCGCGAGCGAAAGCCTGCGTAGTCTTTTGTAATTGATGAATTGGGCGAGTCAGGTACCAGGTCAGGGCAATACAAACCAGTGCACTGATACCAAGTGCAATGAGCAAATGCCAGGTTGATATCGAGTGATAAAGATAAGAGACTACGGTGGTGAATTGATGAGGACTTTTTTCACGTAGAAATAGTAAATAGTAATTGCCGCGATTGAAGACAACTTCAGGACCAATGAAGGCCTCATTATCTACAATCACCATGGCCGGTGTATTACGATTGCGATAAAAGGAGCTTAAATGATAGAGAACATCAGGAACTTCTTTTCCGGTAAGATCTTCACCATTTTTATCAATAATAAAGGTGTTGTTGAGATCGTCAGGGACACGGTTAAGCGTAAGTAATCGACCAGTCTGATATTCGTCAATGATTTTGCGTAACTGAATATTGATGGCTGCCTGCCGTAACTGCTTGGCTTCTTCATCAGAAGCCGGGACCAGTTTATTATCTTGACCGGTTAGACTATATAAAAAGATGACACTGGTCAGGGTAATCAGTGTTGCCAGCCAGAACCAGAGAAAAATCTTCCAGAACAGACTGGGGCGAACGAGATTACGAATCCAGGGCAACATACTGATAGCCTACACCGCGAACTGTTTTGATGCGTTCATCGCCTTTTGAATCAGGGCCCAGTTTGCGACGTAAATTACTAATGTGCATGTCAATACTTCGATCATAGGCTTCCAATGTTCGACCAAGACAGCTCTCCGATAAATCATCGCGGCTAACTAAAGTTCCTGCGTTGTTCATTAACAAATAAAGGATATCGAATTCGGTAGCAGTTAGCTTGACGACTTCATTATTCAATAAGACTTCACGTGAAGCGGGATTAATATACACATCACCAAGATGAACTGATTGCAGCTTCTTTTGTTTAGTGCTGTAGACATTTTCTGTGCGTCTCAGGATTGTGCGGATTCGCGCGGTCAGTTCGCGTGGATTACAAGGCTTAGCAATGTAATCATCTGCACCTAATTCCAAACCAACAATTCTGTCAATTTCATCGCCTCGCGCCGTTAACATCAAAATGGGCACCTGAGATTCTTTGCGTACTGTTTTTAAAACATCAAACCCATTCATATTGGGCAGCATCACATCAAGCACCATGAGATCAAAACTGTGATCAAGAATTAATTTGGCAGCGGTTGCACCATCATGCGCGAGAGCAATATCAAAGCCTTCCTGAGTCAGGTATTCCTGAAGGAGTTGGCACAGCTCAATGTCATCATCTGCTAGTAATAGTTTTGGCATAGCTAACCTAACCTATTGGCGTGTAAGGATTTTAGCACGCGCTAGAAAGTGAAAGTGTAAAGTTTGGTCAGTGGCTTTTACAGAAGCTTTACGCAAAAACCGTTATTAATTCAAACTTTTGGAGTTAAAAGAAGTCTATAGTGAGTACTATCAATTTGCAAAAGCATTCTTCCGCGGAAGAATTAAGTTAACAGCAAATCAGGAAATGGGTTAGGAGTAGACTATGTTATTGAATAAATCATTAATGGGATTAGTACTGGCAACATCAGCCTTGATGCTGAGTGTCAGTGCTGATGCAGGAAATCATGAGCGAAGCCATGGTGGAATGCATAAAGAGCATTCCATGCAACAGCATCAGATGATGATGGAGAAGTTAGGTGTTAATGATGAGCAACGAGCGAAAATTGACAAGCTGTACGAGCAGCGAAAGGAAGCCGTCAAAGCTCATCAGGAACAGATGATGGAATTAATGCAGCAACAGCGTCATATGATGCAGCAAGATACTTTGGATAAAGGCAAGTTACAAAGCAATTTGCGTAAGCAGGCCGATATCAGAGCAGAGATGATGGCAGGAAGGCATCAACATTATATGGAAGTACAAAAACTTCTTAACGAAGAACAGCGTGCAAAAATGAAGGAACTGCGTATGGAAATGTACGAGATGCGCAAAGAAATGCGCGAGGATATGCATGAACAGGCTCAAGAGCGGAAAAAGGACAATAAAAAGTAATCGCTAAACGACTCCCCCTTAGTGTTACAGGCTGGTATTTAGCCCCTCAAAAAAATACCAGCTTTTCGACACTAACGTTATTTCAGAACCTCTCTGAAATGTTAGCCACCTTCGGGTGGCTTTTTTTTGTTATCATAAAAGCTACTTCGTGAAGGTCTCATCCAATGCAGGATAAACATCGTATTCAAGCGGATTTAGATTGGCTGATTAACAGCCCTGACTTTTTATCAGTTGCATCAGTCAATGAATTACATAGTGGCAACCTGCTTAACGCTAATCAGTTACTAGTTAACGTAGTGGGTGAGAGCGATTCTTTTAGATTTGAACCCACACACAGGCTAGGCGTATATTTCGAACAGCTTTGGCATCATCTGATTCGTTCTAATCCATCTTATGAACTGATACGTTCAAACCAGCAGGTCATCATCAATAAGCAAACGCTCGGCGAATTCGACTCAATTATAGAGAGTCACCATGCAAAAGAGACTGTGCATTGCGAACTGGCAGTAAAGTTCTATCTGCAAATCGGTAGCGGTGAAGAGATGGCTAACTGGGTTGGGCCTAACCTACGTGATCGTTTTGACCGAAAATTTAAACGCTTGCTCAGTCATCAGCTTGCTCTCTCTAGCAAAGTAGAAGTTAAAGCGTGGTTGGAACAGCAGCAGCTGGTTATAGACCAGTCAGCGTTACTGACACGTGGACGCTTATTCTATGCAATACAAAATTTCTTGAATCAAACCTACACCCATCCTGCAGAAGTTGCGACTGATCATTTGAAAGGATTCTGGGCAACCCATGAGGAGTTTAACAGTTATCGAGAGCAGAATAATTTCGAATGGTATCAGTTGCCACGCATGTACTGGCTCTCGGAGTTGACCGAAAATGATTATCCAGAGGTAAAAAAGTTGGGCCGACTTAATCAGGAGCAATTGGCTACCATTGTGGGCATGCAAAATGGAAAAGAGGTGGTACGAGGCTTCGTTGTTACCGATGAGTGGTTACAAAGAGCCAGACAAAGAGTATTAACTCTGGACTAGGCCTAGCATAAGCGGGATATAGAAGAGCCCTGATGAAACATCAGGGCTTTTTTGAATTGATTTTCTAGTGCAGTCGATTATCAATCAGGTGCTGTACCACTGATGGATCAGCGAGAGTAGAAGTATCACCAATACTATCGACCTGATTCTCGGCGATTTTTCGCAGGATGCGGCGCATAATTTTTCCCGAGCGGGTCTTGGGTAGATCGGGAGCCCATTGAATCTTATCGGGCTTAGCAATCGGGCCTATCTCTTCAGTTATGATATCAATCAGCTGCTGCTTGATTTCGTCATTAAACTCGACACCATTTTTGAAGATGACAAAAGCATAAATTCCTTGTCCTTTGATATCGTGAGGATAGCCAACGACAGCTGACTCTGCGACTAGAGGGTGCAGATCTAATGCATTCTCAACTTCCGCAGTTCCCATACGGTGTCCTGAAACATTTAAAACATCGTCAACGCGACCAGTGATCCAGTAGTAACCATCTTCATCGCGATTGGCACCATCGCCAGTGAAGTAATAGCCTGAATATTGCGAGAAATAGGTCTGGAAGAAGCGATCATGATCACCATAGACTGAACGCATCTGGCCTGGCCATGAATCTTTCATAACCAGATAACCGCTCGCTTTACCGTCAAGTTCATTGCCATCCTGATCAAGAATCGCCGGTTGAACACCAAAGAAAGGACGAGTGGCAGAGCCGGGCTTTAAAGGCGTTGCTCCAGGCAATGGCGAAATCAGAATACCTCCGGTTTCTGTTTGCCACCAAGTATCAACGATAGGGCAGCGCTCGTCACCGACAACTTTGTAATACCATTCCCAAGCTTCGACATTGATCGGCTCACCAACCGAACCCAGCAGACGCAGTGACTTGCGTGATGTGGACTTAACGGCATCATCACCGACGGCCATCAAGGCGCGTATGGCAGTTGGGGCGGTGTAGAAAATATTGACCTTGTGCTTGTCGACCACTTGCCAGAAGCGAGACGGTGTCGGGTAACTGGGTACTCCTTCGAATACCAAGGTGGTTGCACCGTTGGCCAATGGTCCATAAAAAATATAGGAGTGACCAGTAATCCAGCCGGCATCGGCAGTGCACCAGTAGATATCGCCATCGTGATAATCAAAGATATACTTATGGGTCATGGCTACATGCAATAGGTAGCCGCCGCTGGTGTGCAACACTCCTTTCGGTTTTCCGGTCGAACCGGAGGTATACAGAATAAAGAGCGGATCTTCTGCGTCCATGGTTTCCACGGGACACTCTGACTCCATCTCTTTTTTGAGTTCGTTGTAGTCAATGTCGCGCTCAGCATGCCAATCAATATCGGCCAGGCGATGCTTAACCACAAAAACGCTGTGTACGTCAGGACAGTGCTGAAGTGCTTTATCGGTATTGGCTTTAAGAGGAACCGTTTTGCCACCACGAACACCTGCATCAGCTGTGATGACTACGCGGCAATCACTGTCAAGAATACGACTTTTTAAGGCTTCAGGTGAGAAACCACCAAAGACTACTGAGTGTATGGCACCGATACGGGCGCAAGCCAGCATGGCAAAGCCAACTTCAGGAATCATCGGCATATAGATGCAGACACGATCGCCTTTTTTAACACCGCGACTTTTCAGTGCATTAGCCATTTTACAGACTTCGTCATGCAGCTCCTGATAACTGATGTAACGCTGCTGATCCGGCTCATCGCCTTCCCAGATGATGGCGGTATGATCGGCCTTGTCTTTTAAGTGGCGATCAATACAGTTATAACTGACGTTTAATTTGCCGCCTTCAAACCATTTAATCGAAGCAGTTTTGTAATCAACGTTTTTTACCGTTTTCCATGGTTCAAACCAGTCAATAAACTCGTGCGCCATACGCGACCAGAACTTCTCCGGTTCCTGTACCGATTGTTGGTACATGCGCAAATATTTTTCTTCATCAATGTGTGGGGTATGTGTGCTGAATTGTTTTATTGGATAGGTTTTTGAATCAGACATAACTGGCTCCTAATCATTTATCAGACCAGCATAAAACAAAAATCAAAAGCGTTAAAGAGTTAGACAGGAATAGTGGTTATCAGTTGTAATAATTGTAATTAACTATTTGAAACTATGAGCTTTTATAGATGAAACTCAAAACATTAGAGCGATAAAGTAACGTTATCAATCAATCTCACCTTACCCATAAATGCTGCAATCAATATGACCAGCTCCCTATCTTCATTCTCAGCCAGTTCAAGATTATCCTGGCGAGCTATATTGACATAATCAGGTTTGAAGTCCTGCTCTGCTAATCGTTGTGCAGCGGCGTTCTCCAGTGCTCGATAGTCGCGCTCGCCATTATCAATTTGTTGCTTTAGCCAATTTAGGGTCTGGTAGATAAAAGAGGCGTGCTCTTTTTGTTCGTTACTTAAGTAGCCATTGCGTGAACTCATGGCAAGACCATTGACTTCGCGCACTATCGGCGCGCCAATAATCTCAATGTCAAAGTTCAGATCACTGGTCATACGTTTAATAATCGCCAGCTGCTGAAAGTCTTTCTGACCGAAAACAGCGCAATCAGGCCGCACCATATTAAACAGTTTGCTGACAACGGTTGTGACACCATCAAAGTGACCGGGGCGAGATGCGCCACAATGGTTATTGCCTAGTTCGGCGACCTGAACTTTAGTCAGGTTAGGCCAATTTGGATAGACCTCTGCAACCTCAGGTGCAAAGACAATATCGGCGCCTTCCTGTTCCAGCAAAGCCTGATCCTGCTCAAAAGTACGCGGATAAGCGTCGAAGTCTTCATTCGGGCCAAACTGAGTGGGATTAACAAAGATACTGACCACAACAATATCAGCATGCTTCTTGGCAGTTTCAACCAGACTTAAATGTCCGGCATGCAAATTGCCCATGGTTGGGACAAAGCCAATCCGATGACCCATATCACGGTGGGTTTGAATAAGACGACGCAGGGTTTGAACAGAGTTTACAACGATCATTATTGAAGCCAGTCCTTAGTCGAAAGAGTGCTCAGCTGCAGGAAAGTTTTTAGCACGAACTTCATTGTGATACAGCTCGAAGGCTGCCTTGATATCGCCTTTGGCGTCAGCCATGAAGTTGCGCACAAATTTGGCCTGAAAAGGAGAAATTCCGAGCATGTCATGAAGCACCAACACCTGACCATCAACATCGACGCCAGCGCCAATACCCATCACTGGAATGGTCAGACTTTCTGCTATCTGTTTGGCCAGTCCCTGCGGTACACACTCCAGAACAAGCATGCGAGCGCCGGCCTGCTCTAGAGCCTTGGCATCAGCCAGCATTTGTTCAGCCTGTTTCGAATCACGCCCCTGCACCTTAAAACCACCCAGCGCATCCACTGACTGAGGGGTAAGCCCCAAGTGAGCACAGACCGGGATGCCGCGTTGTGTCAGTCCCTCAATAGTGTCATGCAACCAGTCGCCACCTTCCAGCTTAACCATGTGCGCACCAGCCTGCATGATCAGTGCTGCCGTATGGTAGGCCTGCTCTGGTGTGGCGTAACTCATGTAGGGCATATCACCCACAATCAGGCAGCGCTTGTTACCACGAGCGACGCAGGCAATATGGTACTCCATGTCCTCAACGGTCACCGGTACAGTGGTCTTCTGCCCCTGAATGACGTTACCCAGTGAGTCTCCAACCAAAATCATATCGACACCCGCATCTGAAATAACACTGGCAAAAGTGGCATCATAGGCGGTAATGCAGCTGAATTTTTCACCTTGCTGCTTCAGTTGTTCAATATCGCTAATGGTAAGAGTTTTCATGATTCAATCTCGGGTTACGCTGGATGAGGATTAAAGTAGTTACGTCCAGTGGTAGTGCTTTTAATCTGATCGAGTAGCATATTAAAGTCTGCTTCGTTCTCAACCAGGTCAATTCCGGAAGCATTAACAATCAATAAGGGTGACTCATCATAATAATAAAAGAAATCGGTATAGGCATCACAAATGGTTTGCAGATATTCTTTAGTCACAGGATTTTCTGCAACACGGCCACGCTTTTTGATACGGTCCAGTAGCACTGGAACAGAAGCCTGCAGATAAATTACCAGGTCTGGTTTGGGCGCATCAATGGTTAGATTCTGGTACACCTGCTCGTACAGGCGCAATTCATCCTGATCGAGTGTCGAGCGAGCAAACAGTCGATCTTTTTCCATTAAATAGTCAGCTACTCTAACTGGGCTGAACATATCGGATTGACGGACATCCTGTAGCTGGCGTACGCGCTGGAATAAGAAGTAAAGCTGAGTTGGCAGGGCACCCGATTTAGGGTCCTGATAAAACCGCTCAAGAAATGGATTCTCTTCCGCTTCCTCCAGTATCAGATCACTACTCAACACTTCGGACAGTTTGCGAGCAAGCGTGGTTTTGCCCACCCCAATTGGGCCTTCAACCGCTATGAAATTATGTGGAATGGATATGTTTACACTCACTCAAATACTCCTAATTCAGAGGCATTGTTTGGCCCAAGCTTACTCAGAATGCCAATGATGGTTCTTATCATATTTTAAGGCCACTAGATCGTACTGCGGGCAGTTTTCTAATAAGTCTTTAACCAGGCTACCATCGGGAAGCGACATTTCAGGACTTAGTTCTATTAATGGCTTCAGTACAAAATCCCTGTCCTTGATACCGTAATGAGGCAGGGTTAAGCGATCCGTTTGCATGATTGTATGATCGTAGAGCAACAGATCCAAATCTAATGTGCGTGCCCCCCAACGTTGCTCTCGAATTCTTCCCTGTTGATTTTCAATCGCTTGCAGTTGATCGAGCAATTCCAGTGGAGCAAAGCGGGTTGCCAGCTTGGCCACTGCATTGATAAAGGGTGGCTGATCCTGTGGGCCCATAGGAGCACTTCGATACAGGCTGGAGTAACTTAAAAGATAGCTACCGGGTAGTTGATCGAGCGCCAACAATGCTCGTTCAATTTGCTCAATAGGTTGCTGCAAATTGCTGCCAAGACCAATATATGCGATGGAGCGCTTGGTAATCGGGTGACTTTCCATGACAGTCCTGATTAATGACGGTTCTTGCTTGCTTGTTGACGTTTAGGATTGCGCGGTTTGCGACGTCTACGTTTCTTGCCACCACCTGTCTGCTGCAGCATCTGGCGACGGGCGTTAGCGTCAGCATCCTGAAATTTGGTCCACCAATTGGCTAGTTCCAGCTGTCGCGGATCGGACTGCGAACGCAATAACAGGAAATCGTATGCGGCACGGAAACGCGGGTGCTCGAAAATACTCCAGGCCTTTTTGCCATGATGAGCTGGCAGGCGTAGCTGCATACTCCAGATATCACGAATCACCAGCGCGTAACGACGTGGGATAGAGATATGTTGACTTTGCGCGTTGAGAACGCGAGCCATGCTTTTGAAAAAAGCATCATTAAAGTTATTGCCTTTCTGTTGCAGAGCTTCGGTGCTCTCAAGCAAAGGCTGCCACAGCATTACCGCCATCAGGAAGGCTGGATTGACCGTTTGTTCGGTAGCAATACGGGTATCAGTATTTTCCAATGCATCAAGGATCAATTGCTCTGTTTGTTGCGCCTGAGCTGTATCGTCATGCTTGAGCGAACGATCAGTTGCAGGAAAAAGGGCATGGAACAGGCCGTATTCGCGTAGTTTCTCGAACGTCAGTTTGCCAGCACCAGCCAAAAACAGTTTGCGGTATTCTTCCCATAGCCGGGCTGCTGGTACCTGCTCAAGCAGATAAGACAGTTCCGAAACCGGTTTAAGTGTTTTGGGTTCAATCGATAAATCCAGTTTGCAGGCCAGTCGAACCACGCGCAACATGCGAACCGGGTCTTCGCGGTAGCGGGTTTCGGGGTCGCCAATCATGCGTAATTGACGTTTCCTTAAATCCGACAGGCCATCGCAGTAGTCGTATACCGAGAAATCTTTGATATTGTAGTAAAGCGCATTGATGGTGAAGTCACGACGGATGGCGTCTTCTTCAATATCGCCATAAACATTATCGCGCAGAATCATGCCTTCTTTGGCCTGCTGGATGTTGTCATCACAGTGTGCCCGGAAGGTGGCCACTTCGATTACATCACGGCCAAATAAAATATGGGCTAATCGAAAACGGCGACCAACAATACGGCAGTTGCGGAAGAGTTCCTTAACTTGCTCAGGCGTTGCATTGGTCGCGATATCGAAGTCTTTGGGGTGAAGCCCAAGCAATAAGTCGCGCACGCCACCGCCTACCAGAAAGGACTCATAACCAGCATTGCTTAACCGATAAAGAACCTTGAGGGCATTCTCGCTGATATCTTTACGCGAGATCGAATGTTGATCACGTGAGATGATTTGTGTGCGGTTACTCGAGCCGGACGATTCAACGGCCGGGCTGGCAAACCAACGTTTGACGGACTTAATTATTGAACTCATAAAGTGTGAATTTGACAGTATGGGGCGATCATAGCACAAGCGCCTAGCTAATTAATCTAAATAAAGGATTTGTTGTTCTGCGGGGATTTGCTCAAGACGGAAGTGATTAACGGCAAGCTTGAGAATGTTTTCGGGGGAGTCGCCTTGCAGTTCTCTCGCAATCGGATGCCCGAGAAACTCCAATGCCAGGCAAAGTAGGTGCGAAGCTTGCTGGCCATCAATGGCTGGGGCATGGTTTTGTTTGGATAATTTATTGCCATCGGAATTAATGGCCAGTGGCAGGTGATACCAGTCAGGGGGTGAGCTGCTCAATACTTCATATAGTCTTAACTGACGAGGTGTTGAGTCCAGCAAATCGCAACCGCGCACTACATGATCAATACCCTGCTCAATATCATCCACCACAACCGCTAATTGATAGGCAATAAGACCATCTTTACGCCGGATAGTGAAGTCTTCATGATCAATTTCTGGCGAGAAGCGACACGGCCCCTGAATTTTATCGATAAAACTGTAGTCCCCATGGCCATGACGTAATTTAATCGCGACCTCACCAGTAAAACTGAGGTTTTTGTTGGCGCAAATATTGGGATAGAGCCCATTATGGCTGATAGATTTAATTTTTTTGCGGGTACAGTTACAGGCGTAGACCAAATCTTGTGACTTTAATTGCTCAATGATTTCAGAGTAGCGTTCGAGACGTTGACTTTGATACAAAACTGTATCGTCCCAGTGTAAACCAAACGCCTCGAGTTGGCGCAAAATCAAATCGCTGGCACCAGGAACTTCACGCGGCGGATCAATATCTTCGATTCGAACCAGCCATTTGCTGGAACGTGACTTTGCAATCAGATAGCTGCCGACAGCTGCTATCAGCGAGCCGAAATGAAGTGGGCCTGAAGGTGAGGGAGCAAAACGTCCTGCCATAAATGAGACAAGGGATAGATAGATATGAAAAGGGCAGACCAAATGTCTGCCCCGACCAATTAACTACCGTATTGTTTTTCTTTGATTTCTGCGAGAGTTTTGCAGTCAATGCAAAGTTCTGCGGTAGGGCGAGCCTCAAGACGACGAATACCAATTTCGATGCCGCAAGATTCGCAGTAACCGTACTCTTCGTCATCGATCTTGTTTAGTGATTGAATAATTTTCTTCAACAACTTGCGCTCACGATCACGAGTTCGCAATTCAAGAGAAAATTCTTCTTCCTGAGCTGCGCGGTCAACCGGATCCGGGAAGTTTGCTGCTTCGTCTTGCATATGGTGCACAGTACGATCAACTTCTTCCATCAATTGTTTTTTCCATGCCGTCAGAATGTTACGAAAATGCTCATACTGAGCATCATTCATATACTCTTCGCCTTTTTTCTCTTTATAAGGCTTCAGGCCTAATTTCTCGAGGGTGCTATTTGTAGCTGATTGTTTACGTGGCATCTAAGCAACGCTCCATTTCGTATTAAAACCAGGCGCCTCACGGCGCGCACTTGGCAAAAAAAGCAAGCTTCTTAAGGGCTCACTTTGAAAAAGTGAAACAGGGATATTATCCCTATGATTGGCAATTGAAAAGCCTAATCTGTACAAATTACGTTAAAAAAGTGCAAAAAATAAGCTTTTATAACCTAACTTGTTACTTAACCGACTGAAAATTCAGGGAATAATAACGGGTAGTTCGTTACCTAAATATATTTCAGCGGAGCTGATATGGGTGTTATAGGCAATAATTTCAACCCCTGCAGTAGCAGCTTGATCTAATAACTTAGCATATTGCGGGTCAATATGCGCTGCTGGGCTGACTGTCTTGATCCCTGTATGTTGAACAAGAAAGAACAGCACTGCACGATAACCCTGTTCAACCATTACCATCAGTTCACGCAGGTGCTTTTGCCCGCGGGTGCTGACTGCATCAGGAAAGAAACCAGCGCCTGAATTAAACTGTTTTCCCTGCTCCAGAAGAGTGACCGTTTTGATTTCTACATAACAGTCAGGCTTCTTGTTGTCTTCGAGTAACAGGTCAATACGACTTTTCTCATCGCCATACTTAACTTCTTGTCTGACAGAATCATAACCCTTAAGTTGCTTGATTGTGTTTTCAGCAATCCCCTCCATCACAATTTGATTGGCCAGATGAGTGTTAATACAAATCAAATCACCATCAGCAGTTTCATCAATAACCCAGGTGTAACGATATTTACGTTTGGGATTTTCTGAGTCCAGCAACCAGACGGTATCGCCTTCATGCCAGCAGTTTTTCATCGAGCCAGTATTGGGGCAATGAGCCGTAAAGTCACCATGTTCTTTATTGTGAACATCAGCCAGGAATCGTTTGTAGCGTTTTTTTAGCGTTGCTTTTTCAAGCGGTGGAGAGAATTTCATTACAAGAGTATTAGTGACGATTTTGCACCCATTCTATCAGTTCTTTTATTGGTATGGGGCGGCAGAATAAATAGCCCTGCATAAAGTCACATTTATGCTCGCGAAGGTATTGATACTCTTCGTCAGTTTCAACGCCTTCAGCGACCACTTCGATCTTCATTTCAGTGGTCATGCCTAAGATGCCTCGAGTAATTGCAGCGTTATGAGCATTCTGATGAATGTTGCCGGTAAAGGAGCGATCAATCTTGAGTTTATTGACAGGCAGCATATTGAGATAACGCAAACTGGCAAAGCCGCTGCCAAAGTCATCAATCGCCACATCCAACCCAAGATGGCGTAATTCCTGGAGCAGAACTGTAATGTGAGCCGTATCGTGGACTAAGACGTTTTCGGTGATTTCCACAGTGATGTCACCAGGCTGTATGGAGTGTGTTTTTAGGGTCTCGGCAATCTTTTCGATGAAGTCTTCACGATAGAATTGGATCGGTGAGAAGTTTACAGAGACTGAGTTCACACCGAGAGTTTTCAAGTCCTTAACGTCTTTGCAAGCCTGGTTAAGTACCCATTCGCTGATAGGGATAATTTGTCCTGTTCTTTCTGCAACGGGGATAAACTCTGCTGGAGAAATATAGCCTTTAATCGGGTGCTTCCAACGAATTAGAGCCTCAACGCCACCTATTTTATTATCATGACTCATGATCGGTTGATAGAATAATTCAAACTGATTGTTTTGGATGGCGTCCTGCAGTTGTGCTCGAATAGCAACCTGCTGATCAATATTGGTATTCAGTTCAGCGCTGTGCCAATAGATATAGCTGCCACCACGCTTCTTGGCTTCGTACATCGCAATGTCAGCACGCTGAATCAGTTCCATAGGGTGCTTGAAGCTTTCTTCACTGGAGGCAATACCAATTGCTGCTGATAGCGAAACCTCAATATCATCAACTTTGTAGGACTCACCGACTATCGTTAATAGTTTGCGTGCTAACACTTCGACTTGCTCGTGGTCAGTTAGATCCTGAATCACGGCAACAAATTCATCACCACCAAACCTGGCCAACATGTTTGGCTCAACAATTTCGTTATTGAGGCGTTGAGCTGTTTCAACCAGCACCTGATCTCCGAACTCATGTCCTAAGCTATCATTGATTGGCTTAAAACCATCGAGGTCAATAAAGAGAATATAGATATTGTGGGAGTTATCGTTGCTCTTTACCCACTCCATCAAATATCGTTCCAAAGCGGAACGATTCTTAAGGTGGGTTAATGGATCGTGTGAAGCATTGAATTCTAATGCTTCCTGGCGCTGAATTCGCTCGGTAATATCATTCTGCAGACCAATAAAGTGGGTTACTTTTCCGTGAGCATCTTTAACTGGGGAAATCAGCAGCTCGTTCCAGAAAGGAGTACCATCTTTTTTATAGTTCTTTATTACAGTGGAGATTTCCTCATTGTTCTGCAATGCCTTTTTAATAGCTTTTCGTGTTTTTTGGTCGGTATCTGGACCTTGTAACATTCGACAGTTTTTACCCAGTATATCTTCTTGACTATAACCTGTGATTTCTTCAAATGCCTGATTGGCATATATCGTGGGATAATCATCAGCTCGAGCGTCACTGATCAGGAGGCCATGGGTACTTGATTCAACGCTGCGCTCAAGTATTTTCGCTCGTTCTTCATGTTGCTTTTCTCGGGTCATGTCAAGAGCAATGCCGTGAACACCGGTCACTTCACCATCAATAATAATAGGCATATTGGTAATGTGAAGATAATGAATATTTCCCTGCATATCAGGGGTGCAAATTTCGTATCGCTGAGGTATTCCGCGTCTAGCGGCATAAAAATGCTCATTGGTTCTAGCCAGATCTTGCTCAATCACGGCCACGCTATAATGCTGACCAAGTAAATCATCCTGGCTACATTTCATTAATTCACAAGCAGCTTTATTGACACTGGTAAAGCGACCTTCCAGGTCGAAGGTGAATACTGCTTCAGGGTTGTGAGTAAAAAGGGAGCGATTGTGTTGCTCAAATCTTTCGCGCTTTAATCTTTGTTGATGCTGCTCAATGATCAATGCGGCAAGATCACGACTTCGAAGAATGAGGTCAAGCTCACCTTCTTTAGGTGAGCGGGGCTTTCTGAAATAAAGAGCGAAAGTGCCTACTGGTTTTTTACTTTCACTGGAAAAAATAGGATGTGACCAGCAGGCTCTTAAATCGTAGCCATGAATAAGATCATGAAACTCATCAAAGCGACTATCTTTAAGCATGTCATCTACTATTACTGCTTTGCCCGTAGCCGCGGCCGAGCCACAAGCTCCTATATTTTCAGAAATGGGCAAGCCGTCCAGTGCCTGCAAGAAGCTCTGTGGAAGCTGTGGCGAGGCAATAGGTTTGAGAGTTTCTCCAGCATCATCAGCAAGCATTACAGAGCTGAGTGCATCGTCTATCTGACTTTCTATGAGGGAGCAGATGTCGTCAAGCTTGTCTTCAAGAGATTTAAACTTTACGACTGAGTTTAGGGTTCGATATTGGGCATTAAGTAGATTTTTTGTCGCTATGGATTCGTCACTTGCCTTGCGCCATAAGAAAATGGATATAACAAGACCTGCTGCTAGCATCATGATTAATATGAGTGGTAGCCATGATGAAGAGAAGCTAGATGTAAACGCTATGAGTGCGTGTATGCTCAATATATTCCCCTACCATTAACTTTTGTGAATTGTTTCACAAAAAGTAGTATTAAAAATATTGATTAAGATTGCAATAGGGCTGTTACATTTTGCAACGAAACCGCCCCATATTAGAGGTTGTGGAGATAGTCACTTCATTGATTGGGGTGAGGTACCGAGACTATTCTGCCAGATAGACTTTTCCGTTTTCCACTTCCAGTGGAACTTCTCCGAGATGGGCTCCGGCACATGGGCCTGCAACACACTTGCCAGTTTCCGGCTCAAATAAAGCGCCATGAGTAAAGCACATCAGATATTGCTCGTCGTCTGTCATAAACTGGTCATCCTGCCAATTCAAATCAGTACCGGCATGTGGGCAGCGATTGACGTAACCATAAACATTGAGCCCTCGACGCACCACGATCAAATCGCGATCTTTGTAGGGAAAGGCTTTGGCCTGGCCGTCTTTAATGTCGGTAACTAAGCAAATGTGTGACATACTAGTATTACTCTAAGCGTTAAAAAATGATTGGGCTCTGTTAGAATGATTTGATTCTAACAGTATAAAAAACAGACGCAATAAAAAGCTTATTGGAGCTCTATGACAACCTTACTCTGGTTCATTACAATCCCTCTTGTTACCTACCTTCTGTATCTGCTTGCTTTCTACTTTATTCAGCACAGAATGTTATTCCCAGTACATGAACTACCACCTTCTGATCCTGCTTTGATAGAAGATGCCGGTGGTGAGATTCATCGTCTTGAATTTTCCCAGGGAGAATTTGAGGTTGCTTATTTGCCACCACTACAAAATTTTAAGCAGCCTTTTCCGGTACTAATGGTGGCGCATGGCAATGGTAATATCATCGACGACTGGGCGCCGCGTGTTGATTACATGCGAGAGCATGGTTATGCCGTGGTGCTGGTGGAGTATCCGGGTTATGGGCGCTGTGATGGAAGCCCCAGCTTTGACAGTATTTCAGAAACCATGAATCTGGCCTATGAGTGGGTAGAAAAGCAGGAACAGCTTGATAAAAATCGGATTGTTCTGTTGGGGCGTTCGATGGGCGGGGGAGCGGTGCTGACCCTGGTACCAAAGCATAACCCGATTGCCATTGTCCTGATGTCCACATACTCAAGTATTGTGGATCTTGCCTACAAACGCCTGCTACCCGCTTTTCTGGTTCAGCATCCGTTTGACAACGTGAAGGCGCTATCGGAATACAAGGGGATGGTCTATCTGATTCACGGAAAGGCAGATAAAACTGTGCCAATTGATGCTTTAAATAAGTTGCTGACAGTTAGGGAAGATGCCACGCATAAAGTGTATGAGACTGCACATGCGGATACACCTGGGGATTGGGACGAGTTCTGGAAGGAGTTGGAGCAGTTCTTAAAATCAGTAGTTTTTAAAGAATAAAAAAAGCCGGGTAACCCCGGCTTTTAAAAGTTGCGATGATGACTACTGTCCCATAGCGCAATCCAGACCAAGCTGCATACCCATTTCCATACCGGCTGCTTCCGCATCTGCGACCAGTTGTTCGTTGCCAAGGCTTAGAATATCGTTTTCATACTGTGAGTAAACGTTCATGTCTTCAGCAGTCATGTTTGGCATTGGAAGGTCTTCACCTGTCTGAATGCGAACAATGATACCGAATTTTTTGCCGGTTTCAGTTTTGAAAAATTCACTCAGTCTGACCGCCGTATTATGATCGAGATTTGATGTATAGACAGGAATAAACATGTCATACAACATTTCATCAGTCAGATTATCATTAACGCAATTAGCAAACTCGTCGGTGATATCGCCTGATGTATCCTGCGCGAATGAGCTCATCATGGCTCGGCGAGTAATATTGGGAGTATCTATAGCATCCAATATATCGATAACGGCCTGAGTATGAGCATCATCAGATTGACCTCGGTCATTAGCAAATGATGCCGTCGAAGTTACAATAGAAAATAGAAGCAAAGCCAGAGTTTGAGTAAGTTTCATAAAGTGTCCCCTGTAAAGGTATTAATATTTAATATTAGAGCAGAAAACTAAATTGATCCTGTGGCAGCACACTGCAGCCCCATTTGTATTCCAAGGTTATAGCCTGCAACCCTTGCCTGCTCTTGCAGCTCGGGCTTTTTCAGCTCTTCAAGAAGAGGGCGATACTTTGCCATGGCAAGGACATCATCTTGCGTGATGCTGGGCTGAGGTAAGGACTCTCCGAGCTTAATCTTGAGAATGGTCGATATTTTCTGACCAGTGGTTCCGGTATAAAACTCGGCTAATTTAATAGCGCTTTCCTGGTCAATGTTATTTTTATAAACGGGGAGCATTAGAGCGTATACTTGATTGTCAGTCAGTTGCTCATTAATGCATTGAATGTATTCTGGAGATAGGTTTTGAGTTTCATCTTCAGCCAGTTTTTTGTTCATGGCAACGCGGGCAATCTGTGGAATACTCATTACTCTAAGGATATCAATAATGGCCTGAGAGTGAGGGTCCTGAGGTAATTCAATAGAATCGTTATATGAGTTTGAAAAATTGGTATCGCTCTGGTTTTGAGTGGTAGCGCAAGCAGTCAGAAAAAAGCTGACCAAAAATAAATATTTTAATTTCACTGTATTTTCATCCTTTATAGTCGACATAACATATTATCATGCTGTTTCTGCTTTGAACATGGTGTAAAATGGCGGTTTCATTCAATTAAATACCCCGGAAGACGGTTTAATGACGCATAAAGATAGCCTGAGCGCACGCTTACCCACCCCTTGGGGCGATTTCACGATCCATGCGCTTGAGGCTGAAGATGGTAAAGAGCATGTTGCACTGACATTTGGCGAATGGGAAACCAAGCAGCCAGTGTTAGCGCGTATTCACTCTGAGTGTTTAACCGGTGACGCTCTATTCAGCCTGCGCTGTGACTGTGGTTTTCAGTTAAAAGCGGCGTTGCAGAAAATCGCGGAAGAGGGCGCAGGTGTCTTGTTATATTTGCGTCAGGAAGGTCGTGGTATTGGTTTGACCAATAAGATTCGTGCCTATTCTCTGCAAGATCAGGGTATGGACACAGTACAGGCTAATGAGCATTTAGGCTTTGGTGCTGATGAACGCGACTTTAAGGTTGCTTCAGATGCGCTGGATAAGTTGGGTATACAGAAAATTCGTTTGATGACCAATAACCCGCGTAAGGTCAGCTCGATGATAGATGCTGGCATTGATGTGGTAGAGCGGGTTCCACTCAAATATGGTCATAACCCTCATAACGAAGATTACCTTTCAACTAAGCAATCGAAACTGGGGCATTTGTTCTAGACGCTTCCTTTAGCTACTGCTAACAGCCAGTGTCACTAGACAAACAACTTAATTAAGGATTGGTATGACTTTAAAAGTTTTGTTATCAACAGATAGCGCGCCGGCGCAATGGGGCGAAGGTGCATTATTAAGCTACAAAGAAGATGCAGTAACCATTCACGCGGAAGGTTCTGACCTGGTACAAATGGCAGCCCGTAAACTGGTCAGTCAGGGACTTTCTTTCTTCACTCTTGAAGGCGAGTGGGAGCTTGAGCAGCAATGGGCTTTTTTCCAGGGTGCTTATGATCCAAAAATTGATGTCCAGATCGATTTTGCTGAGCTGTCTGATGATGACAATAAAGAACTTGAAGCACGTATGCAGGTCAGCCGCTGGATGCGCTCCATGGTTAATGAGACCCCAGAAGTGCTAGCTCCACAGGTTCTGGCACAGGAAGCTGCCGACTTTATTCAAAGTCTGGCACCTGACAATGTGCGCTATCAAATTGTCTCCGGTCAGGATCTTGAAAAGCAAGGTCATGTAGGAACCTGGGAAGTAGGACGTGGCAGCACCCGACCACCAGCAATCCTTAAGCTTGAGTTTGATCCTAAGAACGACAGTTCGGCTCCTGTGGCGGCATTAGTCGGTAAAGGCATTACTTTTGACAGCGGCGGTTACAGTATTAAGCAAAGTGCCGGCATGCTGCACATGAAAGCAGATATGGGTGGTGCAGCGACGGTCACCGCTGGTTTGGCGTTAGCTATTTTGCGTGGTCTTGATAAGCCGGTTCATCTGTATCTTTGCTGTGCGGAAAACTTGATCAGTGGTCATGCTTACAAGCTGGGTGACATCATTACATACCCTAACGGTATTTCGGTTGAGATTCATAACACCGATGCGGAAGGTCGATTGGTTCTGGCGGATGGCTTATTGCTAGCCGGTCAAACTGGCGCGCCTCTGATTATTGATGCAGCAACGCTTACTGGTGCAGCCGTTACCGCCGTCGGCGAAGACTATAATGCCGTGTTCGCTCTTGACGATGAAGAGCGCAATGACTATCTAAATGTCGCAAAAAGTGAAAATGAGCGTCACTGGCCATTACCTTTGGAGCCGTTCCATGCAGCTAAATGCCCATCCAATTTTGCTGACACAGCTAACAGCCGCGCTGTCAAAGGTGGTGGCCCGGGTGGTGCCAGCAATGCCGCTGGCTTCCTGTCACGCTTTGTGCCGAATGATGGCAAAGGCTGGATTCATGTTGATCTTGCTGGAGCCTATAACGACAATCCAACCGCCTATTTCTCAGCAGGCGGAACCGGTCATGGTTTTAGAACCATCGCCGCCAAATTGTTGAAATAAACTAAATTGTGTTTGGGAAAAAGGGAGCCATTGGCTCCCTTTTTTGTGCTAGGCTATATCAAACAATAAATTAACCATCCGAATGTTCGAGTCATTAGAAAAGTTCGAGAGCAGAGATTTAAAGTACCGATTTCTTGAAGATGTAGATAAATCATTTTTTGTAAGTCTCTATTCAAACCCTGAAGTTATGAGATACATATGCCGTCCTTTTTCACAAGAAGAGGCGGAGGAGCTATTTGAAGATAAAATTAGTGAGCGAGCTAAAGATGAAAAAAAGAGATATATTTGGTTTGTAGAGAATGCAATTGAGCCTCTTGGGTTTGTAGGTTTGACAAAGGTAGATAGCTTATGGGAAATAGGAGCAGTTTTATCTTTACCTAGCATAGGAAAAGGTTATGGAACCAAAATTATGTCGGACTTGTTAACAAATGTTTTTGACCATTACCCCCTCCAAAAAGTATTAGGAACAATTCCAGCAAGAAATATCCCTTGTCAAAAATCTGTTCTAAAATTAGGGTTTGAGTATGCTGGCAACACTAAAGACCAGCATAATCAAATTTGGTATTTAGAAAGAGCGAAATTCAAAAAAATGATATCTGTAAATAATGCAATAAAGCTTTAACGCTCGCTGTTTACAGTGTGTTTTTATAAAGGGGGTAGGAGATAATGAGAGAGGAAACTAGCAGAGGCTCTTTAGTTTGCGTGGGAACAGGTATCCAATTGGCGGGGCAAATTACGCTTATAGCAAAAAGCTACATTGAAGAGGCTGATATTGTATTCGGTGTTTTGCCAGATCCAATTGCAGAGAGCTGGATTAGTGAGCTGAATTCTAACTTTGTAAGTTTGCAAAACTTATATTCAGAGGATAGGTCGAGAAAAGAAACATATAAAGATATGGTCTCGGCTATCGTCAATGAAGTAAAGTCGGGGAAAAAAGTAGTTGGTGCTTTTTATGGACATCCAGGAGTATTTGCATGGGCACCTCATGAAGCTATCAGGCAATTACAAGCACTAGGTTATGATGCTTTTATGGAGCCTGGTATATCAGCAGAAGACTGTTTATTTGCTGATTTAGGGATAGATCCAGGGGCGAGCGGTTGTCAGGGTTACGAGACCACTCAATTCCTATTTTATAAGCATGACTTAGACTTATATTCATATGTGATTTTGTGGCAAATTGGTCTTGCAGGAGAGTGGACACTACAATCTTTTAGTACCTCAAGAAGCAACCTTGAAAAAACTGTGTCCTATTTGAACCGCTGGTATCCATTATCTCACGAAGTGATTATATATGAGGCTCCGTTTTTACCTACCCAAGAAGCAAGAATTGAACGATTCCCGCTAAGTAGCTTACCAGATAAAGAATTAAGTATGAGTAGCACAATGGTTATACCTCCCTTGCATAAATTAGAGTTGGATGAAGAGGGCTTAAAACACTTCGGATTGACCGTAGAGAGCTACAAAAATACTACAGAGTGTTAATTGACAACCTGTCACTTACATATAGTATTAATGACTGGTTATAAAAAAGAGAGGATAAAATGGATACTAAAATTGTAAAGATGTTAACTGATTTAGCGACTAACTCTGAGCTAAAAAGAGTTTATAAAAATAACCCAGAAGCAGTACTTGAGCTATATGGTGTTACTGAAGAACAAGAAATGCAAAGTTGCTCTAAGCTATTACTGCTAGAGCCAACAAATGGCCAAGATCATAAGCTTTTACTGCTTACACCTGAAGCCTAATAATATTTACCTCTGAGTTATTTAAATAGCTCAGAGGTAAACTGTTTCCTGAAATCTGTTTCAATTAATGTATATAGAGGTGTATCTATATACTGTCCATCTATGAACCAATTATCTCTTAAAACTGCTTCCTTCTGATAACCTGCATTTAACAGCATATTTATTGACTTAGTATTTCCGGGGACTGGTGGGCCTAGAAGTTTATGATAGCCCAGTGAGTTAAAACAAAAAGCACTTAAAGCAATAAGTATTTCTGTTCCGAAGCCCTTAGACTGGTACTGTGTAAGTAACATTACTCCTATATGTCCTTGCTTAGTATAACTATCCGAAGTTTTTACACCGCAAAGACCGATTTTATGGCCAGTTTTCTTACAATGGATAACAAAATTAAGTAATTTACCTGATTGAAAGGACCATTATACAAGGCTTGCCTGATAAAGTTTTGTGACCTCTTCATATGAAAGAGGTGGTGCAACATACTTCATAAGTTCTGCGTTAGTGTATATTTTCGTAAATAAATCTCCATCATCAGTAGATGTTGGTTTATAGTCGAAATGCTTACTTTCAAATTGTAACGCCATCAAGAGGGTGTCTAATCTGGTCTATAGGATAGGCTGCAAACTTTATGGTACAGCCGTAAAAATGTAAATAGTTTTTCTGAAGCAAGCATTGTTTATGTAAAAGTTTGTTTATGTTCAGATAGTGACCGAATTAAACATAATAAAGTGGTGGTTATTCAAACAGTTGATGGGTATTATCAGGAGTGTTTGGGGAAATAAGAACTATACACGTAGCCAATGGTTAGTAGCGAAAGTAGCATTGCATCATTTGAAAGCACCCAGTTACGTATGAGGTTAGTCACCGAGTCCGATCAGCAGTTTTATGTTTCACTGTTTACAGACTCGGAGACGATGCAACATATTGGTGATGCTTTGAGTGATAACCAGGCTATGGAAAGATTCAAAAAGGACATAGCTGCTTCAGGTCAGAATCCATCAAACAGCATGTTGTGGGTTATCATAAACAAAACACAGAATATAAAGCTGGGTTTAATAGGAATTAGCCAAAGAAGTATTTTTAATGGTAACTGGGAGCTGGGGGTTATTTTAGCAAAACAGGCTGTCGCCCGGGGAATTGCAAAAGAAGCTATTAGGGGTTTAACGAAAGATATTTTAAACCAGCTGCAAATCGATGAGTTATATGGCCGTATAAAACATAAAAACGATATCAGTATCAACATGGTCAAAAGTATGGGATTCGAGAATTATAAGAATGATGATGACTATGGCTACTGGGTGTTTGAGAATAAGAATTGGGGATGAGTTTTGAATAAGAAAGGTAGGCTGGTTTGTGTGGGAACGGGAATAAAGCTCATGGTGCACATGACACCCATTTCAAAACAGCAAATTGAGCAGGCAGATATTGTATTCATGGCCGTTGCAAGTAGCTTGATGGGAAGCTGGATAAAGGAGCTTAACCCCAATATTCATGACTTAGGGCAATATTATGAGCAGGGCAAGTCACGTCTCGAAACCTATAAACAAATGATTGCTGCAATTATGCAGGAAGTTAGAGCCGGCAAAAATGTCTGTGCGGCTTTTTACGGACATCCAGGGGTATTTGCACTTGCTCCCCATCGAGTTATTGAAACAGCTAGAAAAGAAGGCTTTGAAGCTCATATGGAGCCGGGAATATCGGCAGAAGACTGCCTATATGCTGATTTAGCTATTGACCCCGGCAAGTTCGGCTGTCAGCATTATGAAACAACGCAGTATATGATTCATAATAAGAATATTGAGCCAAGTGCGTATTTAATACTTTGGCAGATAGGGATTGCAGGGGATCAGGAACTCACTCAATTTGAGACAACAAAAGAAAAGCTAGAAGCACTTAAAAAGAAACTGACTGCAATTTACCCTGAAAGCCATGAAGTTATTCTTTATGAATCAGCAGCAGTATTATTTAAAGAATCAAGAATAGAAAAATTACAATTACAACAATTAGCAAATGTTGAGACCAGCCTGGAAACAACGCTTGTCATACCACCAGTAAGGAATAAATGATTGTAACTAATGGTCTTATCAACACTTAAAGGAGATTAAAATGAGCCACAATTTACAACTTATCGAAACTATTGCTAACCTTACTTCAGAACAGTCACAATCAGTTTCTGAATTAACGGCTTTGGGCTTTGAGCAAGAACTAGCAGAAGCAATTGCACAAAGAGATATTACTAAACTGGAAAGTTTATTAGGGGCTAATACCAATGTTGCAGTGATTTTAGCACCTGCAGAAGATGATGAGGACACTTCAGAGGATGACTCCAGGGAAGAAGAAATTAAAATCGCGTAGCATCACACGTTCGATTTCAAAATTTTCCATAATTCTTGTCGGTATTCTCGGTGGTTTATTAAAGGCCACTGAGATTACTTATATTGAAGAACTGAAAATTGCTAACCACTTACGAACTACAAATCCTCAGCAGTTCCTCGAGCAGATAGATTATGTCGCAGGGCTTCAGTTGCCCGATGAAGAAAATGAAGCACTAAGAAATTATTTATTAGGATATGCAGCAGCATTAAAAGGGAACTCAGAACAGGCAATTGGATATTATCATAAGGTCATTGCCAGTAGAGCCCATAACCCATTAGTCATTAGAACCAAGTTAGCCTTGGCCAACTTGCAAGTGCTAAATAAGGACTATGCTGCGGCGCTTGAGCTGATAAAAAATGTGCTGGCTAGCGCTAATGATCAAGAAGACTCACTACGTAATCATATCTATCAGGTGGCAGCTATTGTTTATAATGAAGTAGGTCAGTACGAGCTGGCAGAGCAGACTTTAAGTCATTTAACTCAGATTGATGATACTGTTGCGGGCTTAAAAGACAAATGCTTGCTTGCTGCTGTAAAGGCTCAAACCTGGTATGAACTATCTAAAATAGATGCGCAAGAAGCTGACTTTCTCGAGTATTCGTATCAAAACTGTTCTGAAAAGGAACCGGTCTACGCCCTCTCTGCAAAGTTTTACTGGTTAGCAGACATGATCAGAAGTGGGGAATATAAAGAGGCTAGTGAAGAAATAAATAGTCAGCTAAAAGTTGTTGAGGAATTGGGATACAGTTATCTAACAACAGGGTACTACACTTTAAATGCTTTAAGTTTGAGTGCCCTTGGGGACCGCTCAGCAGCTCAACTTTATGCTAACAAGGCAATTGAAACCGCTGAAAAAAATAACAGAGATACGGTAACAACCTGGCTATTAGAAGCATATTATCTAAACTCTCAGTTGCTAAAAGAAAGAGGTCAGCTGGATCAGGCCTTAGAGTTTCTGGAAGAGTATTTGGTGAAAATTAACCGATATAAGAATGATCAATCATCGAAACAGTTGGCATACCAGTTAGTCGAGCATGAGACAGAAAGCAAGCAGCAAAAAATTGAGCAATTAAATCAACAAAACCTTTTACTTAAATTAGAACAGGACTTGGCTAAGAAAGAAGCGGTTAATAATCGTCTGGTTCTGGCTTTGGCTCTGGTTTTACTTGGAACGCTTGCTTTCTGGACTTATCGCATAAAGAGAAATCAAATTCGTTTACGCAAACAATCGCAAACTGATCAATTAACCGGTCTCAGTTCGCGTCACCACTTTTATGAAACGGCAAAAGCGATCCTGCAGAGAAGTGAGCAGGAAAAGCAGGATGTTGGTTTTATACTATTCGACATGGACTATTTTAAATCCATTAATGATAAGTATGGTCACCTGGTGGGCGATTGGGTATTACAGAAAACCGCTGAAGTGGTCAAAACCAGTTGTCGGCAGAATGATCTTGCGGGTCGTTTGGGTGGTGAAGAGTTTGCGATTTTCCTGCCGGCCTGTAATCTGAAAAAAGCTCAGCAACTGGCAGAAATTTGCCGTAAAGCAATCTCGCAGGTAGATACAACAGAAACCGGTTATCGGTTTGATATTTCAGCCAGCTTTGGGGTCACCAGCACGCAATTATCCGGTTATGATTTGATGGAATTAATTGCCGATGCCGACAAGGCTATGTACAGCGCTAAAAGCAAAGGTCGTAACCAAATTGTGGTGGTGGATAGCTTTGTTAAAGAGTTTGAGCAGTTGATATCTTGATGTGTCAATTTTGTCCTGAGTGAAACTGATTAATCTTTAATACCAAAAAACTGCTCTTTGATGGTCGGCTCATAAGTCGGCCACTCTTCAATAACCTCGTAATAAACACCTTTCTGATTAAATTGCGATTCCATTAGACAGAAGTGATCCACTCCAAGCTCAAAATCTACAGTCTGCGTAATTTCTGACTGAACTGTAGCATCTCGGAACAGTGTGATATGAGGCCTGAAAGGCTTGCTCGATTGTTTAATATGAATACCAGCCTGTTTCAGGTTGCGATTAATATGCTGATGCAACTCTATTAGCTGTTTGCTGGGAGCGACTTCAAGGCAACCTACTTCGGCTTTTGGAAAGTAGGCAAATTGGTTTAATTCAATCTGGAACGGTTTAATGGCAGGGATTTCAATAGCCTCCAGAATATCCTCCAGTTGGTGTCGAGAAACCTCTCCTAAGAACAGTAGCGTTATATGAAAATTATGAGGGCTGACGGGGCGTCCGGAAAAAGGACACATCTTCTGTAGCAGCTCAAGCTGGTTTTTCAGTTCCTGGGGTAGGTCTATGGCAAAGAATAGACGAGCCATATTTTTGTCAGATTTTGCTATAGATGGCATAACATTAGTTGGCTTGAATTTGTTACTATCATAGTCACGAGATTAATACCGATAAAGTAAAATGGCTAAAAAACCTGTAAAGAAAAGCGCAAAAACCTCTAAGAAGAAGCAGTCAAAGCAAGTAAAGCAAAGTTTCTGGCGCAAAATACCTTGGAAAAAGGTGTTTTGGCGTGGAAGCCTGATCTTCACGGCGCTGTTTATTGCCTTTGTGATTTACTGCGACATGGTGATCCAGCGCCAATTTAAAGACAACCGCTGGCAATTACCGGCTAAAGTTTATGCTCAGCCACTGGAATTGATGAATGGCAAGTCATTGACACCAACTCGCCTTGAACAGGAATTGGAGCTTCTAGGCTATCGTAAGGCAGTTAAAGCAACCCGCGCTGGGGATTACGAGCAATACGGTGATTATTACTATATTCATGTTCGTCCATTCGTCTTTTGGGATGAGACGCAACCTGCTCGGCAGATTGCCTTTAGCCTGCGCAATGGTCGTGTCAACCAGCTGAAAGATCACGTATTGGGTGAGCCATTACAGATGGCAAGGCTTGATCCTTTATTGATAGGGCAGATTTACCCTAACCGACTGGAGGATCGTATCCTCGTTAAGTTGGAGCAAATCCCAGAACATCTGATTAAGGCACTGATCATTACAGAAGATCGGGATTTCTATGAGCACAGTGGTGTATCGCCGAAAGCAATTGCTCGAGCGTTATGGCACAACATCACTTCAGATGGCGGGACTCAGGGCGGCAGCACCTTGACTCAGCAGCTGGTGAAAAATTACTTCCTGACTAACGAGCGCAGTTTGTGGCGCAAGTTCAGAGAAGCGGTAATGTCGGTATTGCTGGAAGTTCATTATGAGAAAGATGAAATTCTGGAAGCGTACTTCAACGAGGTGTATTTCGGTCAAGATGGCCCACGAGCCATTCATGGGGTTGGTCTTGCCAGTCGTTTCTTTTTCGATAAAGACGTTGAGAACTTAACGCCTGCCCAATCGGCTCTACTGGTGGCAATCCTAAAAGGCCCTTCGGTATATGACCCAAGACGCCATCCTGAAAATGCCATGAAACGACGCAACCTGGTGCTGGAACTGATGCATCAGTCCGGTACTTTAACTGAGCGCGAACTCAAGCAGGAAAAGCAGACGACTCTCTCACTGGTTAGAAAACCGAGTATTCATTTGTCCAACGTGCCTGCCTTTATGGACCTGGTTCGTCGTCAATTGCAGGACTCTTACTCGGATGATGAGCTAAATTCAGAAGGGCTGAATGTTTTTACCACACTTGACCCTGTGATTCAGATGTACAGCGAGAAAACGGTTGAAGAGTCCGTTAACCAAGTTGAAAAACAAAGACAGCAGGAAGAAGGAACTCTGCAGGCGGCAGCCATCATAAGTGACAGTCAGAGCGGACATATTCTGGCGGTAATTGGTGATCGCAAGGCAGGGTTTGCCGGTTATAACCGAGCAATAGATGCCAGACGCCAAATTGGTTCGGTGATTAAACCCTTTGTCATGTTGGCGGCTCTGGAACAGAATCCAGATTACAATCTTTCATCGAATATCAGTGACTTCCCATTATCTTTGGAACAAAGAGATGGGACTATGTGGGAGCCGCAAAACTTTGATCGTAATTTCCATGGCATGGTGCCACTTTATCGTGCACTGAGCGAATCCTATAACGTAGCGATGGCACGCTTAGGTCAGGAAGTTGGGATTCAAAGACTGGCTGACTTTGTGGAAAAGTCCGGTGTTGAAAAAGAAGTACGTCCATTGGATGCTTTACCACTTGGCGTCCTTGAACTAACACCTCTTGAGCTATTACAGCTTTACCAATCGATAGCCAGCAATGGGATGCGTATTAAACCATCATCAATCATTGCCGTTACCGATAATAGTGGACAATTGCTGGAGCGTTACCCGGTTACCGCTGAAAGAGTTGCCAGCGAATTAAATGTTTATC
The DNA here is from genome assembly GCF_000374105.1 of Kangiella aquimarina DSM 16071. Lineage (GTDB taxonomy): Bacteria > Pseudomonadota > Gammaproteobacteria > Enterobacterales > Kangiellaceae > Kangiella > Kangiella aquimarina. The sequence continues at coordinate 37,331 of NZ_KB893650.1, read as the reverse complement.
TGGTCAAGGCAGCCATGCAACTTGCTGTAGAGGAGGGTACCGCTAAGTACCTTCGTCGTTCTAATCCATTCACCTCGTTTGCAGGAAAAACCGGCACCACTAATGATTTGAAAGACTCGTGGTTTGTTGGCCTGTCTGGCGAACATCTGGCGGTTGTCTGGGTAGGGCGAGATGATAACAAGGATGCGAATATAACTGGTTCAACAGCAGCTCTACCGGTTTTCACAGACCTGTTTGCTGGCATTAACACAGCGCCAATTGATATAGGCTATCACGACAATATTGAGTGGAAGCTGGTGGATTATCGCAGCGGCTTGTTAGCAACGGATGACTGTCAAAATGCAGTCAGTGTACCTTATCTGCGAGGTACTGCCCCGAAAGCAACTGCTGACTGCCAGCCCACTTTGTCTCAACAATAAGGTCGCAACAGTAAGGAATTTTAATGAGCTTTATTTTGCATGACACATTAGCCCAGGACACAGTTGAACTGGGCAATTTCAATTTATGTAAATTATTATGGATGAATGACAAGCAGTACCCATGGGCAATACTGGTGCCCCGTGTTAATGATATTCGGGAGCTATACCAATTGACCGTGGCGCAGCAAATCAATGCCATGGAAGAGTCGAACTTTTTGGCAGAAGCAATGACAAAAATGTTTAAAGCGGACAAGATGAATGTGGCAGCTCTGGGAAACATGGTTCCTCAATTGCACATACATCACATTGCACGTTATAAGGACGATCCTGCCTGGCCAGGACCGATTTGGGGGGTAAAAAAGCCCATTCATTATGGTGAAAATGAATTGATAAAAGAAGTCAGTCCGCTATTGGCGGAATTGAAAGGAAACTTTGGTTTTAAGGAAGTATAGAACGAGTAAAGATAGAGGTTGGGTTACGATGTGGAATCTCTAACCCAACCTATTTGAGTGAAAGAAATTAAGGTCTCGAAAACTTAAAGTGCGGATTCTCCTTCCAGACGACCTTGGTGTCCGATGGTAGATTGGCAATTGCTTTAGCAATGACTTCCGATAGAGCAACCAGGTTTGGCACATCAATAATTTCAGCTTCGTCATGCACCTGATGATAATGATCCTGACCTCTCCATACCGAAATGGCATGCATAGGAATGCCGGTAATATCAGCCTGCTGACCGTGCTTAAATACCTGCTCTGCTTTTTCTCTAGTCATGTCCATCAGAGCAAAAGGAGCATTGTCCGAGCGCATGAATAAGCCCATCTGAGCGAATGGATCGGCATCCAGCGACCAGCCTGCCTTTGCGAACTCATCCTGCAATAATTCCAGTAGATTGGAATATTGATTACCGGTCATCCAAGCACTTTTGGGGTGCTCTTCAACTGGGGTGCCCACCAACTCAAACATGATGCCTGTTTCGATTTGATCCAACGGAACCATTGGATTTTCAGCAAAATGCTTTGATCCCAAGAGTCCCATTTCTTCGGCATCCCATGCTGCGATAATAATATGAAAAGGCAGGGATTCTTTTTGTGAAAGAAGTTCGGCGATCACCAAACTGGCAACGACACCACTGGCATCGTCATCCGCACCATTAAAGGTAATATCACCTTCCAGAGCAGGGTTCTGACCGACGTGATCATAATGAGCACCAATCATGATGTATTTATCGTTATCGCATTGGCAATCCAGGTAACCGATGTAATTGACACCATCAATCGACTCGCCTTTAACCTCAAAGGAAAACTCCTGACGATAAGAATCAGTATCAGGTAGAGTTTTCAGGCCAATCGCTGTGAAACGCTGTTCAAGCCAAGCGTGAACCTTTTTCATTTCTGGGGTACCCGTTTTTCGGCCCTTTAGCTCGTCGCTGGCAAGAAAGTTTATCCATTCCTGAGCATGCTCAACGCGCGCCTCTTGAGCGGACTGAGGGACATTATTGGCAGCGACATGGGTAGAAAGTGATAAGCCGGATAGCACCAGCAGACCGGGTATTAGAAATGATTTCATTGTAAATAATCCTTCGGTAATACGGTTAACTGGTCTTCAACCAGCTGAGTTGCAAGTTGCCAGTCTACCTTATCCAGGGTTTCAGTATCTTTAGCAAGTTGTTGCAAAATGTTTGCCTGAATCACTCCGCGGCTTTGCGCCTGAGCATAAGGGATATGGTGGAACATGACCATTGAATAGCGTGGAATAAACTGTTCAGGGAAGCGATTCTCTAATTCAAAGGCAATAGACTTTTTGAGATGGAACTTGGGGTCACGTACCGAATCACGCATTTCGATGTAATTATCGAGCGCCATATCCGCAATGGCATTGGCATTATCACGACGTGCTTCATTAAATGCCGGGAAGACTTTGTGCCAATCATCATCAAACTGATTTAGTAATGAGTTAAGCTCAGCGCAATCTTCGAAGCCACAGTTCATGCCCTGACCATGGAAAGGCACAATTGCATGGGCTGCATCACCAAAAATTAGCGCATTACCATGGAACCACTTATCGCTGCGTACCGTACCCAACACACCTGTTGGGTTTTCAAAAAACAGCTCGGTTAAATTCGGAATGAGGTCATAAGCATCTTTGAAGTACTGTTTGAAGAAGTTATCGACCTTTTCAGGAGTATTTAAGTTAGCAAAGCTAGCTTCACCATTGTTGGTTGGCATAAACAGAGTAACCGTAAATGAACCATCAAGATTCGGCAGCGCAATAACCATGTAGCCGCCGCGCGGCCAGATGTGCAGTGCTTCTTTTTCAATTTGAAAGTTACCAGCCTGGTCGGCGGGGATGGTTAACTCTTTGTAGTTATGCTCGAGCAACTTTGAACTGAAATGACCGACTTTCTCTGCTTCCATAAACTGACGAACAGGGGAGCCCGCGCCATCGGTGGCTAACAGAACATCATAATTTAACGATTGTTGTTCGCCAGTCATGGCATCTTCAACAGTAAAGCTCTGCTTGTCGAAATCGATATCAACCAGCGGATGTTTAAAGTGGAATGTGACATTGCCGGTAGCTTCAGCCTCGTCTCGTAATAGACTGACCAGGCCGGCTCGTGAAACTGAATAGATGACTTCTTCAGGTCGCTGACCATAGGACTGAAATTGCAGTTCACCTTGCTCATCATGCAGCATACGGCCTTTCATGGGGATAAGTAACTTTTCAACCTTATCCATGATACCAACCTGCTGCAAAGGGCGAATGCCACGATTGGCTAATGCCAGGTTAATCGAGCGACCGGCAGGAATATCTTCAAGGCGGATATCGGGCAACTTCTCATAAACATCGACTTTATAGCCGCGCAGTCCGAGATAAATACTGGCCAATGAGCCAACCAGTCCCGCACCAATTAATGTAATATGTTTATCTTGTTTAGCACTCATGGCAGGCCTCACTTCAGACTGTCTTTTAAAATGGTGACAAAACGGTAAGCATCTTCAAAAGAATTGTACAATGGTACCGGCGCTACACGAATAACATTGGGGTGTCTGAAGTCACAGGTTACGCCAGCCGCTTCGATACGATCAAATACGGTTTTACCATCTAAGCCGTGAAGGTTAACTGTTAAGGATAATTGGCATCCTGAAGCCTTCTCATCAGCTGGCGTAAGAATATTAATTTCATCTGCCAATTCCTGCTCCAGAAGATCGCGCAAATAACGAGACAGCTTTAATGACTTGTCGCGCAATGCCTGAATGCCGCCTGCGTCTTTAATCGTATCTAACGAGGCGCGAATGGCTGCTAACGACAGAATCGGAGGATTCGAAAGTTGCCAGGCTTCGGCACTTTTCATCGGAATAAAATGGTTCTCCATTTTAAAGCGTGAGTCTTTGTCATGTCCCCACCAGCCCGCAAAACGTGGCAGTTCCATATTGGTATGATGCTTTTCATGAACAAAGCAGCCTGCGACTGAGCCTGGTCCTGAATTTAAGTATTTATATGAACACCAGGCAGCGAAGTCTACATCCCAGTCATGCAGGTGCATTGGGATGTTGCCGGTAGCGTGGGCTAAATCGAAACCGACTTTACAGCCTTTAGCATGACCAGCTTGAGTAATGGCTTTCATATCCAGAACCTGACCGGTGTAATACTGGACTCCGGGCAGCATGATAAGAGCAATTTCTTCACCATGCAGTTCAATCAGGTTTAGTAGGTCTTCAGTGCGTAATGTCTCTTCACCTTCGCGTGGTTTTGCTAACAGCATCGCCTGGTCTGGATCAAAGCCATGATAGCGAACCTGTGATTCAACCGCATAATGATCAGAAGGAAAGGCATGGTCCTCGATGAGAATCTTATTTCGAGTGGCTGTTGGTCGATAAAAGCTAACCATCATGAAATGCAGGTTTGCAGTTAATGAGTTCATGCAAACCACTTCAGAGTTTTTTGCACCAACCAACTTCGCAGATTCTTCGGTTAAAAATTCATGGTAAGGCATCCAGGGAAAATCACCGGAAAAGTGCCCTTTAACGCCAAGCTTTTGCCACTGGCTTAATTCATAGTTGAGGTATTCCTGGGTTCGCTTGGGTTGTAAGCCAAGAGAATTACCACACAAATATATCTCATCATCACCATTGTCTTGTTTTGGGATGTGAAACTGCTCGCGCATTCTACTAATAGGATCTTGCTGATCCAGTTGACGCGCGTAATCGATTGAAAAAATGTCAGTCATAATATTTTCTTCTTAATACTTTTATTACTCAAAATTTAATTGTTCGAGCAATCAATCAAGGGGTAAAGAATAGGACGGCTTGGTGCAGCATCCAACTCAAATGCAGGTATTTGCAAATTCAGACAGTAAATACCATCGTTAACCTCATCAGGTACAAAGACCATTTCGGTAATCGTTCTATCGCAACGAGCTTGGTCGGTCAGTTGATGGCTGTCGGCTTCTAGATTCCAGTAGATGTGATGATTGGTTAAATGCCCATCATCATACATTTTATCCACTGAAGGAAAATCAACTAATAAGTGTTTAATGTTACTTGATGCTAATAACTGCATCGCTTCCTGTGTAAAGAAAGGAGGCTGGTTTGTTTCGTCGTAACGGCATGATTTTTTCACTTCATGATTCGGCATGCAGCGTACAACGAGGCTTTCAATATTGCTTAGCATCTCGTTACTTAAAGCTGATTGAAGCAATGATTTGTCGATAACTTTATCGGTGTCGTCAAGTGCCGGTCGGTAACTATCGTTTGTTTCCTTTGCCAGTTTGGGTTCAATACTGATCAAACAGGCAATGCTTAAACTATTGTTGAAAATAGTGCCCACAGAAACCTTCTGGTCACAGATATGGTGAACCGATTCTGTATGGGTACCGTTACAATGCGGAACCAATTGAATCGAGTCAACATTACAACTTCCACCCTTGGTGGTGTCACCAATGAAACTACCCGCCTTAAGCGGTTGTCTCTTTGCTAATTCTGCACCAAAGTGATTGGGCTGCTTTCCATCAAAGTTCAGGGCAATTGCAATCGAGTGCGGATGTTCAGTGTCCACCCGATAGCGGTTGCCAAGAAACTCAGTAGTTAAATTAAACTTGCTCATTAAACGAAGCGCCCCTTCTCAAGGTTGAGCCACTCAAGCGCTGTTCCATGAAGCAATCGATCAGAAATCGCTTTATCGTACTCCATGGACTCGATCAGTTTGCCAGGTTCTAATTCACCTAATGGGAATGGGTAGTCAGTGCCCAAAGCGAGTTTATGAGGTCCCATTAAATCCACCAGATACTCCAGCATTTTTGGATCATGCACTAAAGTATCGAGATAAATTTGTTCCAGGTATTTCCGTGGATGATGCGGGTTATCAACTCGCATCAGATCAGGGCGAACATCGTAGGCGTGTTCAATACGACCCAGAGTTGCAGGGAAACTGCCACCGCCATGTGCAAAAGCGATGCGTAAGTTTGGCAGGCGCTCTAACACACCGCCAAAAATCATCGAGCAAATCGCCAGAGAACTTTCTGCAGGCATGCCTACTAACCAGGGCATCCAATATTTCTGCATCTTCTCTTTGCCGACCATATCCCATGGGTGAACGAATACCGCAGCACCTAATTCTTCCGCGGCAGCGAAAACATCAAACAGATTCTCGTCGCTCAGGTTCCAGTCATTGATATGTGAGCCAATCTGGACACCAGCTAAACCAAGTTCCTTAACGCAACGTTCTAACTCCTGAATTGCAAGCTTGGGTGACTGCATGGGCAGTGTGCCGAGTCCGACAAATCGGGTAGGGTAGCGCTCGACGACTTCTGCAATATGGTCATTGAGAAAACGTGATAAGTCGAGCGTGTCTTCTGGCTTGGCCCAGTAGTTAAACATAATCGGCACAGTAGAAAGAACCTGCACATGCACGCCATGATGATCACAATCTTTCATACGAACTTCGGGTGACCAGCAGTTTTCCTGAACTTCACGGAAGAACTTTCCATCCACCATCATCCGCGCACAGTCGCACTTATGATGTTCCAGTTGCACAAAGCCGCCATAGCCGTATCTTTCTTTTAAGTCCGGCCAATTTTTCGGAAGAATGTGGGTATGGATATCAATCTTCAAATCAGACATAAATTAAAGATCCAGTTTGTTTTGTTTTGGCATGACCGTACCGCAGTTGCTGCAGGTACGATGCTCTTCGCTTTCCAGGAAGCGCTCAAAGACTGGTAGAAAATCTTTTTCCACATTGGTTAGGTGAAAATACTCTTCATACAATTTTGTATCGCAGTTTTCGCAGAACCACATCAAGCCATCTTTCTCATGGCCTAATCTTTTACGTTCTACTACCAGCCCAATTGAGTTTTCAAAACGAACCGGAGAATGTGGTACTTTCGGTGGTAACAAAAAGATTTCACCGGCCTTGATCGGATAATTGACACGCTCACCATTTTGAATGGTGCGCAACTCCATCTCACCCTCTAACTGATAGAAAAACTCTGGCCCCTCATCATAATGATAATCACGACGACCATTAGGACCGCCCACGACCATGACAATAAAATCATCCTGCTCAAAAACCTGCTTGTTACAAACAGGTGGCTGCAATAAATGGCGGTTCTCATCAATCCATTTCTGAAAATTAAATGGCGGAACCGGAGTTAAAGTTTTATCACTCATAGCGATTCCCCTTAATCATCGTAAATAGTCGCGATGCATTTCAACTCAATCGCAATCGGAGTGGGTAGTGAACTGATTTCAATAGTCGTACGGCAAGGTTGATTGTCCGCAAAATATTCAGCGTAGACTTTATTGTAGGTTTTAAAGTCGTCTTTCATGTTGGTCAGAAAGACCTGAACATCTACTAGCTGATCCCAGCTTGAGCCCGAGTCCTGCAAAATAGCACGAACATTTTCAAACACGCTACGACACTGAGTTTCGATACAGTAGTCAACAATATTACCTTCATCATCAAGGGTGACGCCGGGTATATCTTTGCTGCCTTTTTTTCGCGGTCCAACGCCTGACAAAAATAGTAGATGCCCAACGCGACGTGCATGGGGATAGAGACCAACAGGTTCAGGGGCTGTTGAAGAAACAAATTTCTCACTCATAAAAACCTCAACTGACAATAGCTAGCTAGACTTATACAAACTTTCAATAGGTTACACCAAGTTGGTAACAGTAAAGCTAGAAATAATAGTGATGTAGTTAAACGAAAATACTAGGAAATACGGGTGCGCGCAATCCGCGCAAGAAAGGAATGCGTATTCAATCGAGGATCCATTTGCAACCACCCTGGTGGGCAAAGATAAATCCTGATGTTTTTTGATGTGGGAAGTAATGCATGGGCTCTTTTATAGCCGAAAAGGCCATAATAGGCAAGGCATTGGACAGGTGATTGTACCTGCCCTATAGGCCTTTTAATCTCTGAAATTCTTAAACTGGAACGGCTGGCCAAGCTCAGCCTGTCTGACCAGAGCCATAACCTGTTGCAGGTCATCACGTTTTTTCCCGGTAACCCGTAGCTCTTCACCCTGAATCGCTGCCTGAACCTTTAATTTAGAATCTTTAATCAGCTTAACAATCTTCTTAGCCACATCTTTCTCAATTCCCTGCTTAAAGCTGGCCGTTTTATAGAAGGTTTTACCGGAGTGAGTGGCGTCTTCACTGATATCAAGCGCATTGGTATCGATATCACGCTTAACACAAGCCTTATATAAGATGTCGATCATCTGTTCGACCTGAAATTCAGCTTCTGCAGTGATTTTGATGCTATCACCGGTCTGCTCAAAGCTGGCATCAACACCACGAAAATCAAAACGGGTTGAAAGCTCACGGTTTGCATTGTCGACGGTATTGGTAATTTCGTGTTTATCCACTTCAGAAACAATATCAAAGGAAGGCATGGTTAATCCTGTCTATCAAATAAAGAATAGCCGCTATTATAAGCCAAAAACAGTAGCAGGCCAGAGGTTGTAACAGACCAGTCTGTGCAAAATGCTTTTTGGACAGATAGGCAGTCAACTGTGACCTGCTTTACAGGATGTAGAAAAGATAAGCTCAAACCCTGAACTGCTCGATGTGACTTTTGTCGGATTATTGTTAATAATCGTCTCACACAAACAATATAAAGGGTGTAGGTTATGTCTTTCACGAAACGAGTCAATCGTAAAACTATGGCCAGTCTGTTGGTCAGCGCCGCTTTGCTTAGTGTCGGATGCCAGCAGGAAGAAGAGCAACAGGAACAGGCGAACCAACAACAGGTCAATACAGCCGTTTCCAAGGAGCAGGCGCATAAGCAATCAGAAGCTTCGCCAGAGATGCTGTTTGATAAAATTACAACTACTCTATTTGCTGCTCGCCCCATGGATGCAACCATGTATGGTGTTAGTCAGGAGGTTGCTGGTGGCTACTATCAGGATAAGTTACCAGATTACTCGCCTGCTGCCGAAAAGGCATTACGCCAGAGCTTACGCCATTACGCCGATCAGTTAGCCGACCTTAAGTCAGACACCATTCAGGGCGAAGAGAACCGGAAGGTCGTTATCGATTTGGCGCATTATTACTCAGGCGAAAAACAATTTGATATTGGCTTTATTGATGGCTGGATGGGCCACTCTCCCTTTATCGTCAGCCAGATTAATGGTCCAGCCATTGATGTCCCGAATCTGCTGCAAAACAATCATCCGATTAAGAATGAGCAAAACGCCAAAGACTATATCGCCAGAATGGAGCAGTTCGGCGATATGATTGAAAGTGTCAAATCTAAAGTACTGGCCGATGCAGAGAAAGGCTGGATCCCGCCGAAAGTCATCATCAATGGTGCGCTAAACTTCCTCAATGGCTTTGTTGCCGCAGAACCAGAAAAGCATGCCCTGGTGACCAATTTGCAGAACAAGCTGGACAAACTGGATATCCCCGCTGAGCAAAAAGAAAAGATGATGTTTGATGCGGTCAGCATCACTAAAACGACCATTTATCCAGCTTACAAAAATCTAGCAATGGTGATGGAAGGTTTGCTGGAAAAGGCGTCGGAAGAATCTGGCATCTGGGCTCAACCGAATGGATCCGAGTTTTATCGTTATGCCGTTAGTGAGCTGGGCGATACCGAGCTGACACCTGAGGAGGTTCATCAAATTGGTCTGGATGAAGTCGAACGCATCAGTGCAGAAATGGATGCGATCCTAATATCAGAAGGCTATGACCAGGGTACTGTCGGCGAGCGTATGGCGGCGCTCAATGACGAAGATCGATTTATTTATGAAGACTCGGATGAAGGCCGCCAGAAATTATTGGATGACCTCAACGGTATGTTGGCAGATATTAACGAGCTGATGCCAACACGTTTCGCGACCATCCCTCCATACGACGTTGAAATTCGCCGTATACCGGTTGAAAGACAGGACGGTGCGCCAGGTGGCCAATATACACCGCCGCCATTAGATGGCTCCGAACCTGGCATTTACTGGATCAACCTGAAGGACATGAAAGCTAATCCTAAGTTTGATCTTAAGACCTTGACCTACCATGAAGCGAACCCAGGACATCACTGGCAGATTGCATTGAACATGGCGCAAGAAAGCCTACCGCTGATTAGACGCATTGCTCCTTATAATGCCTATGTTGAAGGCTGGGCTTTGTATTCTGAGTTAGTGGCCTGGGAAATGGGCATGTATAAAGATGACCCTTATGGCGATCTGGGGCGTTTAAAGGCAGAACTATTCCGTGCCGTAAGATTGGTTGTTGATACTGGTTTGCACCACAAGAAGTGGACTCGTGAACAAGCGATACAGTATATGGCTGAAAAAACCGGTACCGCTCAATCGAGTGTTGTCTCAGAAATTGAACGCTATATGGTTTGGCCCGGACAGGCTTTAGGATACAAACTCGGGATGTTGAATATCGTTGAACAACGCGAAAGAGCTAAGGAAGAACTTGGCGAAGCATTCGACATCAAGGAGTTCCATGATCTGGTATTACTCGGTGGTGCCGTTCCGATGTCGGTACTTAATGATAAAATAGATGCCTGGATTGAAAGCAACAAGCCAAAGTATTAAGCGGTATTAAGCAGATGGAAGGGCGGCCCAAAGTGGCCGCCTTTTTTTACTATAAATATATTTACGGATAACCCGTCAGTATAAACCCATAGCAAATCCGCCGTTCTGGTGTAAGCGATTTCTCACAATTGAACCCGCAATCGCTGAAAACCCATCAAAAATCCAATGCAAATATGAAAATCAATAAGTTACAGGTTTTGGCATATTGTCAAGGCCAGCAAAATTCATAATATAACTCCTGCTTATATGGAATAAGCGATTAATCAACAAGGAGTATGTTTTATGAAACAAAACCACTTAATGACAAAAAAAAGTGCAGTGCTAGGTGCAGTTTTTTCTGCTCTAACATTGGCATCACTACCCACCATGGCATCAATGAATGATTCGAAAGGAATTGAATCACTCGCAAAAGAAGCTCAACACATTGTTCAGGGAAAAGTTGTTAATATTGACTACAAGGACTCTGTGGAAGGCATTCCTCATACCTTCGTGACCTATCAAATCGAAGATGATTTTCAAGGTCGCCAAAATGGTCGCCAGGTAACACTACGCTTTATTGGCGGCATCAAAAAAATCAGTGACACTCAGTATGATGTGCTTGAAGTATCCAATGTTCCTGAGTTCAATCTTGGTGAAGAGAACATTCTCATGCTAGCCGAGAAAGATGATGGCCAATGTCCATTGGTTCGCTGTTCAGAAGGTTTCTTCAAAGTAAAAAGTGGTGAAGTCTTTACTGAAAGCGGCAAACCTGTGCAAATCGGAAAGTCAGCTGAAAAGGCGCAGCGCCCAGTAGCGATGGATGATCAGCAGGGCGAAATTGCCGGCAAGACATTGCCTGCACAAGCTCAGGCAAAAGGTGCATCGGTTCAGCAGTTTAAGAAAGCCGTTCAGTCTGCGATGAAAGGCAAGCCAGCCAAAGAAATCAAGAGCGCAAGTATTGCTCAGCGATTCTCAGCGGCGGTGCCAGTTGCAATGCCAGCGCCAGCGGTCCCTGCTCGAGCAAAGCAGTCAGCTCAAGACATCATTGACGATGTTGACCATCAATAATTTTGACTTCACGGAGGAAGTACAATGAAGAAATTAATTTTAATCTCTAGCGTAATCGCTGCATCATTTCTTGGTATGAAAACTGAAGCAGCAACTTTAGACACCTCATGTAATGGTGTATACAAAAAATGGAACACCAACAGTGTTACTTTCCGAGCCAGCTCAGTAGGTTTCCCATCAGGAAATGACTACCGCACAGCGCTGGGTCATGTGATAACTCAGTTCAACAAGAACCCGAGTAAAATCCGTTTTTCAATGCAATATGATGATACATCAGTAGGCATGAATAACGGCCAGAATGAAGTCTGGTGGTCAAGCAGCATCAGTGCGCCAGCAGTAGCTTATACCTGGAGTTCATGCAGCTGGTTCTTTGGCTGGACCAATAAAATTACCGAAGCTGACATCGTGTTCAAAAACACCGTGAACTATACTCCTGGTGTTGAATACGGTATTCGTGGTCGTGCTGAAGATATGATTCCATATGGTGGTGCAGAACGCCCATTCAAAACCACTGCGTTGCATGAGTTTGGTCATGGCGCTGGCTTAGGCCATGAAAATGGTCGCTACAGCATCATGGGTCAGGACTGGGATCATATCCATCGTAACTATGTGTATGCGTTAGCCTATATGGGCGAAGATGCTAACTATGGTCTACGTCAGTTGTATGGTAATAACGCAGGTAACGTGCAGGACGTCGGTTTAGTCCATTGGAAATACAGTGGTGCGAGCGGTGCCTATAGCTCACACATTCGTACTAAGTTGTATAACACTTCGGGTGTTGAACTGCCTTACACAACCGTAAATGGCGAACGTCGCTACAACGTCAGCAAAGGCCAGCAGGTTCGTATGGAATTAACCTATGAAAATAATGGAGAATCAGGTCAGGCACCAACGATTTACTATTATGTTTCAACCAATAATTTCATCAGTACTGCAGATACGCTAATTGCAAGCACCTCATTTGCACTACAACCAGAAGGTAGTGTTTATACTTCAACTAGAACGGTAACCATCCCATCAACGTTGAATTCTGGTCAAAACTACTTCTTAGGTGGTTTGTTAGATCCGAACAACACCATCGCGGAAGTAGAAGAAAGCAATAACGCAACTTACATTCCGATTCGTGTAAATTAATCGTTTATTGCAGGTAAGAAAAAGCCCCAATTAATGGGGCTTTTTTGTGGAACAAAGTTTTTATACGAGGCTTGAAAGAGTTAATACTTTACGCACACATTCTTGGCTTCGGTGAAAAAGCGTAAGGCTTCTAATCCACCCTCGCGTCCGACTCCTGAACTTTTAACGCCGCCAAAAGGAGTGCGCAAATCGCGTAGCAACCAGCAGTTGATCCAGACAATGCCCGCTTCGATTTCCTTGGCCACTCGATGGGCACGTTTTAAATCATTGGTCCAGACACTCGAAGCCAAACCATATTCTGTACCATTTGCGAGTATGATCGCTTCGTCGTCAGTATCAAACGGCATGATGGTGCATACCGGACCAAAGATTTCTTCTTGATTGGTACGACAGTGATTGGTTAGGCCTTCAATGACGGTAGGCTCGACAAAGAAACCATTTTCGCAACGACCTTCTAATGTCACCTGGTTGCCACCCGTCAAAATAGTACCGCCTTCTTCCTGCGCCAGTTCAATATAAGACAGTACTTTTTCCATGTGTGCTTTAGAAACCAAAGCGCCGTGTTGAGTATCAGTTTGGAGCGGATCGCCAATTTTGATTTGTTGGACTTTCTCTACGAAAGCCAGCTTAAACTTTTCATAAATAGGGCGCTCAATATAAATTCGAGAACCACACAAACAAATCTGCCCTTGATTCGAAAAGGCCGCGCGGACCACATTATTTACGGTGTCTTCAAAGTCACAGTCGGCAAACACCAAGGTTGGGTTTTTGCCACCCAGTTCGAGAGACAGTTTCTTGAACATACCTGCCGTCACTTTGGTAATCTGAGCACCGGTTGCTGTACCACCAGTAAAGCTGAGCGCCTTGATTTTCGGGTGAGTGGTCAACGGGCCGCCAATGCTAGGGCCAGTGCCATGCAGAATATTTAACACTCCATCAGGCAAACCTGCTTCGATGCACAGCTTGGAAAACAGGAACGCCGTCATCGGTGTGATTTCCGATGGCTTGGCAATCACGGCATTGCCGCTGGCCAATGCTGGCGCGATTTTCCAGGTGAAAAGATACAGTGGTAAGTTCCATGGAGAAATACAACCAACCACACCAATCGGATCACGCAGCGTGTAGTTGATCGCAACATCTTCCATGGCATGACTTTCACTGGAGAACTGAGTAATGGCCTGGGCAAAAAAACGGATGTTGGCCGAGGCACGATAAATATCGACATTTTTGGCCAGCGTTATCGGCTTACCGTTATCGATTGCTTCAGCTTCCGCCAGCATATCAGCATTGGCGTCGATGATATCCGCCAGGCGACACAAAATAGCTGCACGCTTTTCAACTGAGGTATTGGCCCAGTCTTTTTGAGCATGTTCGGCGGCAACAACCGCCTGCTCTAAATCGTGCTCATCCGAGTTTGGGATTTTGCTATAAACCTGCCCGGTGGCCGGCTCAACATTATCAATGTACTGACCGGCAAACGGATCGAGCAATTGGCCATTAACGTAGTTCTTGATGATTTGCATAGTGGTTCTCTAGAGCTGATTACAGACAGCTGGTGCGTCCGCCATCAACTGGCAAATTGATACCCGTGATATAAGCCGCAGCTGGTGACGCTAAAAAGGCAACCGCATTGGCGAATTCTTCTGGTTCGCCGAAACGACGCATCGGAATAATCGACTTTTCTTCTTCTTCCATCTCTTCGATGGAAACGCCTTGCTTCTTCGCCTTGTTCTGGATTATCGCTTCCAGGCGAACCGTATTGGTCGCGCCGGGCAATACATTATTGACCGTGATATTGAATTGGCCCAGCTCGTTGGCTAGCGTCTTCGCCCAGTTAGCCACTGCACCGCGTACCGTGTTCGACACGCCGAGACCATGCAAAGGCTGCTTAACCGACGTTGAAATCACATTAATAATACGACCGTATTGCGCTTCCTTCATGCCCGGCGTTAGTAGCTTCATCAACTCATGATTACAGATCAGGTGCTGATTAAACGCCGCCAGGAAATCTTCCGTTTCCGCCGAGTTAGCCGGACCCGGTGCCGGTCCGCCAGTATTGTTGACCAGAATCTCAACCAGACGCCCACTCTTCAAAAACTCAAAAACCGTCGCCTTAACCTGTTCAGGGTAGGCAAAATCCGCCACCAGCACCACGTGCTTCTGACCTTTGGACTTATCCAATCCCTCAAGAACCGCCTCAAGCTTCGCCTTATTGCGTGCCAGAAGAATCACCGACGCACCTTGCGATGCCAACTGCTCCGCAATCGCCTTACCCATGCCCTGACTTGAGCCACAGACCAAAGCATTCTTACCCGTTAAATCTAAATTCATCATAGGAAATCATCGAATTCTGTAAAAAGAAGCATTTAAGCATATTTCGCCGGGGATTTTAATCGGTTTGGTGGGCTCAAGTGACCTTCAATAATGGCAAGTATTGGTGATTGCAATTAATAATAAGCTAATTATTATGAAATATTAGGAACAGGTACTTAATGTCTTAAGGGGTGTTTATGTTGGTGTGTGATAAGTGTAGTGCGGGAATAACTGAAGGTTCAAAGTTCTGCCCTCAGTGCGGAGACCCTGTGACTGATGCTGACAGAGTTAATATACCCGTTACAGACAATAATATCGCAAATGTTGAAATTTCTTTCGCATATAGTTCTTCCCAGAATTTCAGCAAGGCAGTTAGTATTAGTAAAAATATTCCATCTTACTCTGTAAAAGGAGATGGAAAGTCTGCAATGCACAGTGTCGTATTACCAATAACTGAAGTGGACCTAATTATTAATTTATATGACTTAGTTGGTGGATGGAAATCATCAAAGATGTTGATCAATGGACACACAGCAACTAAGAAGGAACTTACATATTATGGCGTTGGATGCTTTAGAAGCAGGCAGAAAGCCTACAACCCCCAACAGTATTGTTTTGGAGAGAGGGACTATGAGGTTAATATTTGGGGCTGTAAAAGATTAAACATGCCAATCTATGAATGGGGAGGAGGCTGGCTTGATTATGGTGAATTTGATAAATCAGGTGTTTGGCATATTGATAAAGATCGAATCAAAGATGAACTAGAGTCTGCGATAAAGGAAAATGAACTTTGCCCAATCCTTAGTCGGAAAAGAGTTCTTGAAACTTTGGAGAAGTTGCCAAGAACAATTGATCCAAGGGAAGATAATAACTGGGAGTATAGGACTAATTATGAAGAAATAAATGGGACATTTAAAGAAGTAGCCATAGGCATAAAACCAAATATAAAAAATATAAATAGATTCGTCATTGGGGATTACGAACCAAACTGGGTCGAAAGTTTTCAGGATGATGGTGTACAGAGTGTTGGAAGAATAAGTGTAGATTTGAATTCAAAAGATAATAAAGAGGGAGACGGGAAAAAAAATAGAAGTGATCTTTATGGGAGTATCGCTTTTACAATAATTCTATTCATAGCAATTTTTATGCTCTTATGATTAGTGAAGTTAATTAACTTAGGCTGTTTCGCGACGCACTCTACAGTTAATCATTTATTGGAAATTATTGAGTAAAAAAAATCCCGCATTGCTGCGGGATTTTTTATGGGCTTAAGCTAATGCTTTTCGCATGGCACTCAAGGTCAGGTCGAGCTCTTTTTCGCCGTGTGCGGCGGAGACGAAACCGGCTTCGAAGGCGGAGGGAGCCAGGTAGATGTGTTGGTCTAGCATGGCGTGGTAGAACTGTTTGAAGCGTTCCAGATCACCGTTGGCCACTTGTTGATAGCTGGTGACGGTTTCTGCGTCGTTGAAGAAGAAGCCGAACATGGAGCCAACATGATTGGTGGTGAATGGGATGCTGGCTTCGTGAGCGATTGAACGCATGCCGTCGACCAGTTGTTCGGTGTAGTTGAACAGAGGCTGGTAGAAGTCTGGCTTTGATAATTCGTTTAAGGCTGCAAGACCTGCGGCCATGGCCACTGGGTTACCGGAAAGGGTACCGGCCTGATAGACAGGGCCGAGTGGTGCCAGTTGTTCAAAGATTTCGCGTTTACCGCCGAATGCGCCGACGGGCATACCGCCACCTATGACTTTGCCTAAGCAGGTCATGTCTGGTTTGATGTTGTAATAACCTTGTGCGCCGTCCACGCCCATTCTGAATCCAGTCATCACTTCATCGAAAATCAGCACGGCGCCGTGTTGGTCACACAGTTCGCGTAGGCCTTCGAGGAAACCGGGTACTGGCGGAATACAGTTCATGTTACCGGCGATTGGCTCAACGATAATACAGGCCACGTCGTCGCCAAACTCTGACAATAGAGCTTTCACGCTGTCGAGATTATTGAACTCAGCAGTTAGCGTGTGTTTGGCAAAATCAGCAGGTACACCCGGTGAGGTTGGTTCGCCAAGAGTTAATGCGCCAGAACCAGCTTTAACCAGCAAACAGTCGGCATGGCCATGGTAACAGCCTTCAAATTTGATGATCTTGTCGCGACGGGTATAACCACGCGCCAAACGAATCGCACTCATGGTCGCTTCGGTACCAGAGTTCACCATGCGTACCATTTCAATCGATGGGATCAATTCGCAGATCTTTTCCGCCATTTCAGCTTCGACTTCGGTCGGCGCACCATAGCTCAGGCCGCGTTCGGCAGCTTTAATCACCGCCTCTAAAATTGCTGGATGATTGTGGCCTAGAATCATTGGCCCCCATGAGCCGACGTAATCAACGTAATGTTTATTGTCGGCAGAGGTGAAGTAAGCACCGTTCGCAGACTTGAAGAAAATCGGAGTGCCACCAACGCCGTTGAAGGCACGAACAGGAGAGTTGACGCCGCCAGGAATGTGTTGCTTGGCGCGATTAAATAATTGATCTGATGTGGTCATAGTCGTTCCGATAATAAGAAATGAAAAACAAAAGACTAAAGCTTGTTTGAGTGCCAGGTGACTGGCGCTTCAAATTGGCTGAGCTTGTCTTCGACGCCCAGTACCAGGGCAAATAAAGCCATGCGCACTTTGACGCCAAAATAAGCCTGGCGGAAGATGGCCAGGTTAGGATTATCATTCATGTCATCGCTCAGTTCATTGGCTTCCGGACGTGAGTCGCGCGGTAGAGGATGCATGATGATGGTGTTCGGATCGCAGAACTGCTCGTATGCAGATTGATTGAGGCGGTACTTGCCGCGATACAAATCCGCTTCGCGTTGCGTTTCAAAGCGCTCTTCCTGAATGCGGGTCTGATAAATCACATCCTGACCTTGCAGGCCGTCTTCGAGGCTTTCAGTGATGGTGACGCGATGATTATGCTTATCGCAAACCGCCAACACTTTTTCTGGCATGGCTAAAGCATTAGGTGCGACGAAGGTAAAATCGACATTCGGGAAGACGCACAATAATTGGGTCAGTGAGTGGACCGTGCGGCCGTTTTTCAAGTCGCCCATCATGGCGATGCGCAAATTTTCAGTGCCTTTTTGAATGCGGTTCAGCTCGTTAAAAATGGTGTAAATATCAAGTAGAGCCTGAGTCGGATGTTCATTCGGCCCGTCACCGCCATTAATCACCGGGATTTTACTGCCAGCGGCAAATTCTGACACTGACCCAGCTTGTGGGTGGCGCATGGCAACTACGTCGGCGTAAGTTGATAGTACTTGCGCTGTGTCATATAGCGATTCGCCTTTGGCCAGTGAAGAAGTCGACATCCCCACGGTCTCGCGGACATGGCCGCCCAGCAGATTAAAGGCTGTACCGAAGCTGATGCGGGTGCGCGTGCTTGGCTCGAAGAACATGTTGGCCAGAACCGCACCATCCAGAATACGACAGCTTTTTTCGCGAGCCACGTATGGGTGCATTAAATCAGCAACTTGAAGGATTCGCTCAACCGCCTCGCGGTCTAGTTGGTCAATGGAGAGAATATGTTGGCCTTGAAAAACCATGCGTGCACCCAAATGTTTGTTATGACTTTTAAGTTGGCGCAATTCTAACATGAAGTTACCCAATTGGTGTATCTTTGGCCTATTTGTCCCCTCAGTTGCTAGCAATTCAGCGCAAAATGCTTACAATGTGGGCCTGAAAACCCCATACAGATAGAGATTCGAGAGGTTTAGCTGGTGGAATATAGAAAATACCGTTGCCTGGTGTGTGACTTTATTTATGACGAAGAGCTTGGCTGGGAAGAAGACGGCATTGCGCCTGGAACCCGTTGGGAAGATGTGCCAGAGGACTGGTACTGCCCGGATTGCGGTGTTGGTAAAGAAGATTTTGAGTTGATGACCGACGAGTTCAAGAAAAGTCTATAAGCGATCCTTTAGACAAATATGAATTTAAAAGCCTCCAATCGGAGGCTTTTTTTATGGTGGAAGATTCTAGTGAACGATATAGGGAGCGGGTTTTTTCTGACTGGTCGCGAAGTTAATAATAGCTTTTGTATCTGAGTAATTAACAATATTAATATCTAACTGTTTCAATTCCTGGACTATTTCATTGAAAGCTTTCTTGGTAAGGCCTTTTTCTTGAGGGCCTTCAATAGGCAAAAGTATATCATCTGGATTCAAAACATCTTCTTTCAAAAGCCACTTGATTTTGTTGAACCATAATTCACCATGCTCAATTATTTGAGTGGTTTTTTTCTCTGTAAATGCAAGAGGCTTAATGGCCTTAAAGTGCTTTTCTTCTAACTCTGCAACTAAAGGCAGTCTTACATTACGTAGCTGTGTTGTTAATAGCTTCTCAGTGTAATTAATACCAATATTTTTAGATTTGAACTCTTGCTTTATGGTTTTTACCATAATTTGTTCTCGGTACTCTTTAGTGAGGAAGTTTCGACCTACATATCTATCATATAACTTATTAAGTAATAGCTCTGGGTTATCTGTCCCAACAACCTTTATGTTGCTATACCTAACAACAGATTCTCTTAAGCGAGTAACTTCATCAAAGAATTGCTCGTTACGCTTTTGACCTAGAGAATAGAAGAAATTCTGAATATGCTCTAATTCAGTTTTAAGCATGTCTAATGTGTACTTGAAGACTTTACCTTCTAAGTCTTCAAAGAAATTTGTAACCCTAGAAAATTTCTTTGGCGCTATTTTGAAGTCGAAGTAGTTGTTTTTTGGACAAAATACCACTATCCCCACGTTGGCAAACTCTTCAGTTTCTGCATAGGGTTGGAATTTAATTACGGCATACTTGCAAGCGTATCTCATTGTAATGCCTCCCAAAATTGATTGTCTTCAAAGTATTCTAAGTTTGCTCTAATCGTGTCAAGTAAAGAGGAGGTTACAGTACTACAACTAAACCACTCCCGAGGTATATTATCTAAAATATCATCTAAATGCGTCAAAGCGCTACGCATTTTAGCTTTTAACTCTTCAATTACAAGTAAATCCATCTGCTCTTGAAACCAGTGATTTCGACCAATGTGTTCGGATTTGAAGTCCTCAAGGTTGAATTCTGGGTCAAAGGCATGATTATGGTCAAAAACTATTAGGCTTTGATTGGAAAGGTCGACCAGAAGATTGGGGTTGCCTCCGTGCCTAGTAAACTTACGGTCTTCATTTTTAATCCAATAATCAAATATAAATATATCTCTAAGCTGATCAGCGCGCATTGATGCCAAAAGCGTATGGTTTATTTCTTGGGTAAAAGGGATGTATTTTGAGGCAAACGCCGGTCCAACGCCCATTTCAATAATTAAGTCAGTATCACCACTAATGAGATACTCTGGAACATCAATGATTTCAAATTCGGGTATTGGAAGGTCTAGCTTCTTTCCTAAGTGACCAGCAATCCATTCGCATATCCTACCTTTCCCATTGGCACTTGCTCCCTTAACGACATATTCTTCTTGGTTGTCAGCTTGGCAAAGATAAGGTTTTGTATAACCCTGCTCCATTTGTTTTATTATTTCAACAACTTCTAACAACGGGCATCCTTAATATAAAGGTTAAACTGTAAATAAAGCTATCACTTATAGTTAAACCTTACAAGATAGTAATCTTCCCAACTGTTTATCATGCCACTTGCTTAAACTGACCAATGCCACAACGGCACCGAGTAAACACCACCACATATCAGACTGGGTATCCCAGACGTAGCCCTGAGTGCCGAGGAAGGCTTCAGCGGCCTGATCGGAAAGCAGGGCGACCCACCATTCAATCAGTTCGTAAAAGGCGCTGAATCCGAGACAGAAACTGATGATAAAAAAGGTTCGCCATTTGGCGCTATTAAAGACATTAAGCCGTATCATCAGTTCGCGCGCAATGATGGCTGGTACAAACCCTTGCACAAAATGCCCGAGCTTGTCGTAGTTGTTGCGCTCCCAGCCGAACCATTGCTTCATATCATCAAACAAAGGCACTTCCGCATAAGTATAGTGACCACCGACAATAAGTATGATGCTGTGAATTAAAATTAAAACATACAGCAAAGGCGTCAGTGGAAATCGTTTGTAAGTGATGGCCAATGCGATAAAACCAATAACTGCTGGCGCGACTTCCATCATCCAGGTCACTCGATCCTTGGGGCCTATCCCTGACCAAATGAGAACGGCCATGAAGATACTAATCCAGATGCTGATCGCTAATTTATTATTCTGCATGGCCGGTTCCTTCCTTAATCGCTTTTCTTGTCTTCGGTATTGGTATCAAAGTCTTTAGCATCATGGCGCTCGTGCAGCTGCTCGTGCGGTTCGCCCCAGGTGCGATTGACCATGCGACCACGTTTAACCGCATCGCGCTTGGCGATTTCTTTGGCCCAGCGCATGACATGTTTGTAAGTGTCCGCCTGCAAAAACTCGGCAGCTTCATACACTTCATTTAATACCAGACTGCCGTACCAGGGCCAGATCGCCATATCAGCAATCGTGTATTCATCACCGCAAATATAGGCGTTATTGGCCAGGCGTTTATCCAGCACATCTAACTGGCGTTTCACCTCCATGGTGAATCGATCGATACAGTATTCGATCTTTATTGGCGCGTATTTGTAGAAATGGCCAAAGCCGCCACCGAGATAGGGCGCGCTTCCCACTTGCCAGAACAACCAAGAGAGTAGTTCTGCTCGTTGCTCGGGTTTGCTCGGTAGGAAGGCATCGAATTTTTCAGCCAGATATAAAAGAATCGCACCTGATTCAAAAATTCGAGTGGATGGGTTTGTACTGTGATCAACCATCGCCGGTATTTTCGAGTTGGGATTAACCTGCACAAAACCACTGCTGAACTGATCGCCTTCGCTGATATCAATCAAATGGGCATCGTATTCTGCTTCTGTGATGCCTTTGGTGAGAAGCTCTTCCAGCATAATGGTAATTTTAACGCCGTTGGGCGTCGCCAATGAATACAGCTGAAGTGGATGTTTGCCTACCGGTAAATCTTTAGCATGAGTTGGCCCGGATACTGGACGATTGATCTTGGCAAATTTGCCGCCGCTTTCTTTTTCCCATTGCCAGACTTTGGGTGGGGTATAGTCGGAAGTATTGCTCATAGTATGCTCCAGACAATATTTATCAGTATTGGTATAAAGCTAGCATAATGCCATTGCAATATCATTAATACCAAACAAGTCCCTGAAATAATGGATATGCGTGCCAGTCATGGTATAAAAGAGAAAAAATCATGGAATAAAAAAGATAGTTCCTCGTTAAACCACTGAGAACGACAACAAGAGGGTAAAGTCATTGTCGCAGGAATTGATTGATTACAGTCGCAAAGCCCTAATTTTTGCAGTGCAGCTTTTGGGTAACCAGAGTGATGCTGAAGATGTGGTGCAGGCCAGTGTTGAAAAGGCGTTGGCTCATCCAAAGGCGCCTAAAGGCGGTATCGACTTGCAGAAATGGCTTTACCGGGTCGTGCGTAATGCTGCGATTGATCGCATTCGACAGCTGTCGCGAGAAGATGAGCTGGATACTGAACAGCAAAGTACCTCGAGTCAATCACCCGAAATGCAGCTTGAGCAGTTGCAAATCAAAACGCGATTGATGCAGGCGCTCAGTGCACTTCCGGTCATGCAACGTGAACTGATTGTCTTGCGCGATTATCACGGTAATAGCTATGAAGACATTGCAGAAATTCTGGCGATTCCAACGGGTACTGTGATGTCGAGATTGCATCGGGCACGAATGGCATTACGCGAACTTTTGAAACACGAATTAAACGAGGTGAATCATGAATCTGTGTGATAAAACCCAGGAACTTATCAGCGGTTATATCGATCATGAACTGAACCAGCAGGATCGACAACGAGTGCGCGTGCATCTTGAGTCATGCGACCAATGCCGAGCTGTCTATGACGATTTATTGGCGATTAAGCAGGAGATGGGTAACTTGCAGTACCCTGAATGCGAGGAGGCACAATTGGATAAGATTATGAAAGAGCCAGTAGCAAAAGGCATGGCGATCATTGGCTGGTTTATTTTAATTTTAGGCTTTGCCGGTTTTATGGTGTGGCAGTTATTTACTTTTTACACTGAACCGTCAGTGCCATTTTGGGTTAAAGCAGGCGTCTTTTTGATCGAGGCGGGAGTATTGCTGTTGTTAGGCAGTGTTCTGCGCCAGCGATTGATTGCATTAAAAACAGACAAATACAAAAACGTAAAATTTTAAAAGAAGGACAAGACTATGAGTAATATCGACGTTTATACATTAGAGCAGGTTCCTGGCTATAAAGTGACTAAAGTGATTGGTTTAGCGCGTGGAAACTCAGTACGTACAAGACATGTCGGCAAAGACATTATGGCAGGACTGCGTAACCTGGTTGGTGGTGAAGTGCAGGAGTATACCAAGCTAATGGCAGAGAGCCGCGAACAGGCCATCGACCGTATGTGCGATGAAGCCAGAATGTTGGGTGCCAATGCAGTGATCGGCGTGCGCTTTGAAACCTCAATGATCGCCAGCATGGCCGCAGAGTTGTTGGCTTTTGGTACCGCGGTGGTGATGGAGAAAGAGTAGCCTATAGAGCATAGGCATGAATTCATAACTAAACTCTATGTAACATTTCCGCGTTAAGTTCATCTAACTCACTGTGTACTGATGGCTGCTGAGAATTTTGACTAAATTTTCATTAGTTGTTGTGCATACTAAATCCATCCCCGAATAATGGTGTGAGTTAGATGAAAAATATTGTAATTTTTATTATCACGGTGCTGGTCGTAGCTGGCCTGGCTTTTGTGATGATGCGAGCTCAATCAGCAAGCTTATCCAAGCAACCTTTCATTGATAAAGAAAAACCTGCAAATCTTGAGCAAGATATGCCTGCTACCAAGCAGGTGGATACCATTGTGCTGGGTGAAGGGTGCTTCTGGGGTGCGGAAAAGCGTCTTGAAGCATTACCGGGTGTTATCGATGCAGAAGTTGGTTACGCCGATGGCCGTGGTCATGAGCCTACCTACGCAGAAATCACCAAAGCAAAACATAAATTTAACCCCGACAATTATGCCGAAGTGGTCAAAGTGACCTTTAACCCGCAGCAAATTAGCCTAGAGACCATTATTAAGGATTATTTTGAATCGCATGATCCGACTCAGTTAAACCGTCAAGGCAATGATGTTGGCACTCAGTACCGCTCAACCATTCTGACAAATAGTCCTGAACAGGCAAAAATTGCCAATCGCTTAAAAGACGAATTTCAGGTGCTGATGAGCAAAGCGGGTTATGGAAAAATTGTGACGGTGATTAAGCCACTTGATCAGTTCCATCCTGCTGAAGACTATCATCAGGATTATTTACGAAAAAACCCCAATGGTTATTGCCCGGATTTTTCTACTGGTGTGACATTCGATAGCAAGCCTGAATCTGAAAAAGTGGATAATTCTTCATTGCTTACAGGCAAACAGATTGTGATTGTAGATTCGCAAGATTATTGTCCTTATTGCGAGAAATTCAAAAAAGACGTGGCAAATGATTATCAGGGAACCATTCCAATGACGTTTCGTTATGCCTCGCAATTGGATGGACTTGAGATCAAAACGCCAACCTGGGCAACACCGACGATTCTGTTTTTGGAAAACGGTAAAGAAGCGCTGGGTTACCAAGGCTATTTATCCGCTAAAGAGTTCTACAAGGCCCTTGGCTATTTCAAGCTAGGTGATTCGGAAGCCTTTAATGTGGCTTTCCAGAAAGGAACTGATGGACGTTTCTGTAAGCAATATGAGATTTTCAAAGATACACCGGATGGAGTTTTTGTCGACAAGCTCAGTGGGCAGCCATTATTCGATACCCGTGATCGATTTAATTCAGGTACCGGCTGGTTATCCTTTACCAAGCCGGTTGATGGCTCGGTGACCTACCATGAAGATAATAGTTTTGGCATGCAACGCACAGAGCTACGCTCTGCTTCAACTGGTATCCACCTGGGGCATGTCTTCGATGATGGCCCGAATGGTAAGAAGCGATACTGCATCAATGCCGCAGTCCTGGAGTTTGTGCCAAGATCCGAGCTGTAACAGCTATTAACAGATTTGGCCATAATTACGCAGGATTTTGTCGTCTTAATTCGGTAGTATCATTCCATTAGCGTGGGGATGAGCTATCGAATGAATAAGTTTAAACAATTTATACACGAGTTCTTTGTATTTGGCTTGAAGCAGGCCTACGCCTGTATGTTCGGTGGTTTCCTGCTGGCGGTGATGCTGGTGACCAAATACTGGTATCCCATCGAAGGTCTGCATCGCTACGACTTTATATTTCTGGCTGCCATCGCTTTTCAAGTGTTTATGCTGGCATTTAAGCTCGAAACCTGGAAAGAAGCCCTGGTCATCATCGTTTTTCACCTGGTAGCAACGGTGATGGAGCTTTTTAAAACTTCCGATGCCATACAGTCCTGGCACTATCCTGAAGAATTCATATTCGGTATTGCCAATGTGCCGCTATTTACCGGCTTTATGTACAGTGCGGTGGGCAGTTATTTGGCTCGCGTATGGCGAATCTTTGATTTCCGATACAGTAATTATCCACCAAAATGGACAACGGTCATTTTGGTCATGGCAGTCTATATCAACTTCTTTACTCATCACTATTGGTATGACTTACGTTGGTTAATACTCGCTATAACTTTCTATCTTTTCTTAACCACTCAGATTCATTTCAAGGTGATCAAAACCCATCGCAAAATGCCGCTGCTATTTGGCTGGTTTCTGGTAGCACTGTTCATCTGGTTTGCTGAAAATATCGCGACTTATGCCAATATCTGGCTTTATCCAAATCAAAAAGAAGCTTGGCAAATGGTGCCACTTGCCAAGCTGTCTTCATGGTATTTATTGATGTTATTGAGTTTTGTTTTGGTAACTTTGGTGAATCGTATAAAACAACCGTTAGCTAAAACGGTTTTACAATCGCCAGAATTAGAGCCCCTAGCAGAATCAGAACCGGCAACTCGTTAAAGACGCGAAAATAGGTGTGACTTTTGTTGCAGGTGCCGTCGGCAAATTGCTTTTGATACATGCCGCAAATGAAATGATAGATAATCAGCAGGACAATTAAAGTCATCTTGGCGTGGAACCAGCCTGAACTCATGTAGTAACTCCAGTTATAAGAAGCGAGCCAAAGTCCGAAGATAACTGTTAATACCATGAAGGGAGTAATAAACCGATACAGCTTGCGTGCCATGATATTGAGCTGATTGAAGGCGCCATCGTTTTCTGTCATAGCCAGATTAACGAAAATTCTAGGAAGATAAAATATTCCTGCAAACCAGGCGACCATAAAAAAGATATGAAATGTTTTAATCCACAGCATGCGTTAAGCCTTAAGGTTTATGTGTATAAACGTATTGGTCGGTAATCATATCGCGAGTAATAACACCATAAATACGCTCTTGCCCGTCGTGTGTGATCCGGTATACATAAGCGGCTGACATTTTTGCCTGTTCCATCTTATCGAAAGCTTCTTCCAATGTTGCCTGAAGGTTTACCGAAACCAAATCCTGACGATTGGCTGGTATTTTTAACAGATTAATCACCTTACGTTTTTGTTCTGAGTCAGGTTTTGGAGTTTCTTCCCGCTGTTTTTCTTCCCGCTCCATCATATAGCGAACCAGATCACTGGCTACCATCAACGAAGTCACATGCTCATCTTCCATAACCAGAACCCAGCGCGGCTTGTCTTTGAGCGCTACCTGAATTTCATCAGGTGTGGAGCGGAAGTTAAGGGTTGCCATACTGCGTGACATCACGCCGGCAACACCAATACTGCGTAATACCTGCTTGATAGGGCTGACGCGCAAGTCGAGACCTCGGTCGGTCATCTGGGTTTCCCAGAATGACTGCTGCTTGAACAGCTGGGTTACGACCAGGTTGCCGATTACGATTGAGAACATGCCGGGGAAAATAATGTTGGGGTTATTGGTCAACTCCAATAATGCCATCAGGGCAGCTAGCGGTGCCTGTAGAACTGCGCCCATAACCGTTGCCATACCTATCATGGCGTAGAAACCGGTATAACTGGCGTGGTCTGGGAATAACTCGCCACCAACGTTACCCATGACGCCACCGAGCATGGCGCCTAAAAACAAAGCTGGGCCGATAACACCGCCCGGTAGCGATAAACCGGAACAGATAATGGTAGCAATAAGTTTTCCAACCAAAGCTAATACGAGAATGGTCAGCGCTAGCTCACCTTGCAAGGCGCTGTTAACCGAGTCATAGCCAATACCCATGACTTGCGGTATGCCGATTGCGATGATGCCGACACTGGTCCCCGCAACGGTTGTTTTGAGCCATACAGGCCACTCGCGCGACACTTGCCTGACTTTACGGGTCGCAATAATGAAAATACTGGCTAATACGCCACCGGCAAAACCTACTAACAGAAAGTAGGGCATTTCCCACAGCGACTGGATATCAAGTTTCGAAGGAACGTCAAACGAAGCACCATCACCAAATACCAGGCGGGTTAAGATCGCGCCGGCAACTGAAGCCAGAATAATAGGAATAAAGCTGGCCACCGCGTATTCCATGATGATGATTTCCATGGCGAAAATCACCCCGGCAAGTGGCGTGTTAAAGTTTGCAGAGATGGCGGCGGCACAACCACAGCCAACCAGAATGCGGGTGCTGTTATTTGGTAGCTTGAGTTTTTGTCCAACCCAGCTGGCCGAGGCGGAACCTAAGTGAATCCCCGGGCCTTCACGACCTACAGACTGGCCTGAAGCAATAGTCAATCCACCCAGGGCGAATTGTACAAAGGCATTTTTCGGTGGCAGGTGTCCCTGGTGGTAAGCCATGCGTTCGAGAACGTGCGAAACACCAACCTGACGGTTTTCAGGTTTCAATTGTTGAAGGAGTATACCCACGATGAGGCCACCAATAGTTGGTAGCAACAGTCGATACAGCCAATCCATGGTTTCGTAATCAGTTTTAGTGTCCGGGTCGGTTGCCCAAAGAACTAAAGAACTCTCTGTGAAGAGACGGAACAGGATATTAGAACCACCAGCCAGAAGACCGCAGATCAAACCAATAACCGCCATAAGGGCTAATGCGTCAAAGCCCCCAAGTCGTAATCGTAAGCGGTCGATCAGTGTCATTGGCGTTGTGAGTTTGTGATAAGTTTTGTTTCCTGCGATGAATAAATTTGCTTTAATCGCAAACTATCGTCGCTTCGGCTTCGGCTAAAAAAATTAGCCATTGTATTCAATTAGTTACATAATAAGAAAATGCAGCCGCAAGAACAAATGATTTCAACGATTTATGACTAAAGATTCCCATCAGCCAGACTACATTATTCGTAAACGCCGCAAAGCCAGCTGGTACTGGAGTTGGTCGGCTTTTATGCTGATCATTTTATTAGGTGCAATTGGTCTCGGTTACTGGCTCAGCGAGCGCCAGTACAGAGGCTTCGGTTCTGCTAATGAGCGTCTTGGAAATATGCGTGCTCAGCTCGAAGAATCCAACAACAGCCTGATACATTGGCAACAGCAGTATCAGGTTGAGCATCAGGTTACTGCAGAACTGAAAAAAGAAATTCAGAAGCTGAATACTCAGATCCACAACCTGGAAAAAGAGAAGCAGGCTTTTTTACGTATATTCGATCCCAATGCTGTAGAAAGTGGCTTGCAAATAGCCAGCTTTGTGTGGGAGTCTGTAGCAGGAAACGTTAATCAATTTAACTTTCGATTGATGCTGATACAGGCAGGACAGCAGCAACGTGACGTATCTGGTTCTTTCTCTATTACCTTAGTAGGTAAAGAAAATGGTGAGCAGAAGAGCTACAGTTTAAAGGAGTTAGAAGCCCTGTCTCAGCAAGATACTGAATTTAAGTTCCGTTATGTGGGCAGCCACAGAGGAACCTTTAACATTCCGGAAGGTTTTGTACCTGAGCTGGTTCGGGTGCAGGTAACGTCTTCTGGACGAGGTGGTGAAACGGTATTGCAGGATTATCCATGGCAAATCGATTCTCAACAGCAATCTCCAAATGAGGTAGAAGACAATAATGTGGGGTAATAAAAGTAAATCACACAATGTGGATACACTGATCGCGGAAGGAACCAGCATCAAGGGCGACCTGACTTTTGAGGGCGCTTTGTTTGTCGATGGAGTGATTGAAGGTGATATTCACGGCACAAATCACGAGAAGTCAGTTTTGTCGGTAGGGGTTCATGGCAGAATTGAGGGTAATATTGAGTCACCTTATGTGATTATTTTTGGGCAGGTTGACGGTGATGTTCGCGTATCACAGAAAGTAGAGCTAAAACCTGGCGCAAAAGTGAATGGTGACCTGTACTACAAGGTTATGGAAATGAATGCGGGTGCAACCGTGAATGGCAAGATGGTCAATCTTGGTGAACCGCATGCATTGGAACACAAGCCTGATCATAGCGAAGTAGTTTCAAAACCGAAGGTCAGCAAAGAGTCTTCAGATGAAGAAAAATCTGAAAATTCCATGCATTCTGACGATAATGAAGCTGTAAGAGCCTGATTTCGTTAGCGATAAAACGCTTGCCCATGGCGAGCGTTTTTTTATGTCTGATTTTTACATAACAGCTATTCTATTGAGATCTTGAAGTAAGGCCCCCATATTCGGGTATAATGGATACATCAATGTGTTTAGGTAAATTTGAATGTCAATTACAGTTACAGAAGCTGCAAGTCGTAAAGTGAAGCAGTTGATTGAGGAAGAGCAGAACGATCAGTTAAAACTGCGAGTGTTTGTCACCGGTGGTGGCTGTTCAGGCTTCCAATATGGCTTTACTTTTGACGAGAAGCAGAATGATAACGACATGGCGATCGAGCAGGATGGCGTTAAAATTCTGATTGATGCGTTGAGCTTTCAGTACTTAATGGGCTCAGAGGTAGACTATACAGAAGGTTTGCAGGGCTCTCGTTTTATTATCAGCAACCCTCAGGCAAAAACAACCTGCGGCTGCGGGTCTTCTTTCTCCGTGTAGCTCATAAGCTACATCATTTCATAATCAAAGTTAGATTATTGTAAAGCTGGATCAGGTTTCCCCTGGCTCAGCTTTTTTAGTTTTCGAGAAGCTTTTTCTTTATACATAGCCTGATCTGCCAGACGTATCATGCGGTCGCTACTGATTTCCTCATGACTGTTATGGTTATACTCAGCAACTCCGATACTGGCCTCGATTGGAAAGGTATGACCCTCAAAAGTAATCTGTGTCGATAGTTCATGGCGAATTCGGTATACAATCTGTTTGACTGGGACTTCTAGAGCTGTATCAATCAGTATCAAAAACTCGTCACCGCCAACTCGACAAACGGTATCTGATTCTCTGGTGACTTTAACCAGAGTTTTCGCAACATACTCCAGAGCAACATCGCCAGCGGCATGGCCATATTGATCATTTATCCGTTTAAAGTCATCCAAATCGATATTTAATAAATATATTTGCATGGGCTGTCTTTGAGCCAGATTGATGGCGTGCTCCAGGCGGTTATTCAGAACACGTAAATTATACAGCCCTGTCAATGGGTCCCGTTCCGCCAGATGAGTGGCCTGCTGCTTTTGATCCTCAAGTGCAATAATGAGTAATCCTGCTTTTTTGACAAGAGCGATAATTGCGTAGCTTACAATGATAAGTGGCATTGCAGCGCCAATGATAGCGGTACTCCATGCGCTTAAAGATTGAGAATACTGGCTCTGCGATACTGGTACTGACAAGTTACCATTGATATACAGATAGGCTACAACTGCTGAGTAAGCAATGAACAAGGCATTAAAGATAAATACTGCGCGACTCCCATAAATTAATGCAAATAAGCTGGCACTTAATAACATCCAGACGAATCCATTACCCACTAACCCCCAGTCCCATAAGCCTACAACACTGATGGTGACGCTTAATGTCAAAACGACGTTGGTTTTAACATGAAATGACAGGATATTGCGGAACACTGCGATGATTATCATCAGTAGTCCAACGACAATATGAAACAGCATAGAGGGTTGGAAGCCCATTTCAGGAATTCGAGCTAAGGAGCTGATAACTGCGGGAACTGTGCATAAAGCCAAAAGAATGATCAGACGATCCATGGATTGATCGAGTATCAGTTGCCACTTGATGGCGATAGGAGAAAGGCTTTTGTCTGACATATTGGCCACTTAATGCAAATTTGCATTACCAATATGCAATAATACTAATAAATAGGCAAATAAAACTTTATGGGAATAGTTTAAGGCGAGAATATCGCGCCAAGGATAGTAGGCCTTTTTGCACCGGTGACTGCAGGCAAATTGCCGGATAGCCGGTTAAGGCAGCGGTGCGCCAGCCAGGCAAAAGCCATGGCTTCAATCCAGTCTGGAGCTATCCCAAATTCCTGAGACGTTTGGATAGTAAAACCTTTCAGATTCTGTTGCAGATTGTCTACTAAAGCAGAGTTATAAGCGCCGCCGCCACACAGTATGACAGTGGCATCTGTTGTGTGCTGCTGAATTGCCTGGCTAACTGTTTTTGCTGTGAGTTCCAGTAAAGTTGCCTGAACATCCTCGGGCGCGTAAGAATCTACGTCAAACTGCTTAAGCCAAGTTAAATTAAAGTGTTCTCGCCCGGTACTTTTTGGGTAGGACTGAGCAAAGTAATCGTCACTTAGTAATTCCTGCAAAAGTTCCGGTATAACTTTTCCCTGTGAAGCCCACTGACCATTTTCATCAAAGCTTTTATGCTGATGAAGTCCAATCCACTGATCCATTACAGTATTGGCAGGCCCTGTATCATAACCAAGAACTTCTCCTTGAGCGGGTAAATAAGTGATATTAGCAATACCGCCTAAATTAACAATTACTCTATCTTGCTCTGGTTCATGAAAAATTGCCTGGTGGAAAGCGGGGACTAAGGGAGCACCTTGACCACCATACACCATATCCCGAGTGCGAAAATCAGCTACTGTCGTTATGCCGGTTCGAGCGGCAATGGTATGAGGATTGCCGATCTGGATGGAAAAAGGGTGATAGGCATCAGGACGATGGCGAATGGTTTGTCCATGACTGCCTATTGCTAGGATGTCATTCTTTATATGACCGCTATCTTTAAGCAGGTCATCGACAGACTCAGCGAATAGCTCACCCAGCTCTCGATCAAGCAAGGCCATTTCTTCAATCGGGTCATGAGCGTATTCTGCATTACTTAAAGAATGTATCTGCTGCTGAATAACCTTAGGAAAAGGGACGCTTTTAGTATGAAGAAGCTGGATCGGATTTGCGGAGGAGTTATCAATGTCGCAGAGCACCGCATCTATCGCGTCGACACTGGTGCCCGACATCAAGCCAATATATAAGGCCATTAATAATTACTTTTGAAGTTTTCCGTTGTTGTTGCTCGCGCCTGGCTCGTCATTCAAGCGTGCGAAATAGGTTGTACGCTCGGTTTCAAGTTGCGCCAATAATGGTTTGCTTTGTTCTCTGAAGCGTTCCATTTCTTCCCTAGGTACAGGAGCCGCATGCGGAAGCTTTACGGTTCGAGGATTACGATGAACACCATTCACCACAAATTCATAATGCAAGTGTGGTGCCTGTGACATACCGGTTGAACCAACGTAGCCAATAATTTGGCCTTGTTTTACCCTCTCGCCGGGCTTAACAGCACGTTTGGAGAAGTGTAAGTATTTAGTTGTAATATTGTTGCCGTGCTTAATGAACACATAGTTTCCATTGTATTTATTATAAGCCGAATGGGTAACACGGCCATCGCCAGAGGCTCGAACAGGAGTTCCAATAGGCGCGCGGTAATCAACACCACGGTGTGGTTTTACACGCTTTTGAATTGGATGGAAACGATTTGGGTTGAAGTTCGAGCTGACATAATTGAACTGTAATGGAGCACGCAAGAATGACTTACGCAGTGCTTTACCTTCCGGCGTATAATAAGCAGTACGATCATTCAGGTCGGTATAGCGAACAGCTGCAAAGTTGTCACCCTGGTTGGTAAACTCTGCTGAAAGAATATTGCCATAGCCAACCTTCTCACCATCTACGTACTTTTCTTCGTAAAGAACTGAGAAGCTGTCGTCTTTACGTATTTCTAGTGCAAAATCGATGTCGTATTCGAATACGCCCGCCAGCTCCATAATCACGCCATCAGGCAATCCTGCGTCTTTACCAGCCATATAAAAACTACTCGTAATTGTAGCTGTGGCGAAACGGGTTTTGAATTCAATCTCTTTTTCGTCGATGGCAACATCAAACTCTTTATCAGCTAGTTTAGTAACCTGGAGGGTTTCACTAACACTATAAGGATAGCGAAGTCCAAGGAAACTGCTGTCATCATTACTGGCGAACTCTAAGGTATGGCCCGGACGTATCTTTTTAAGAATTTCGATTTGCTCGTCACTTTGCATCATATAGTGCAAATCAGAGGGGCTATAGCCTTTGCGCTTAAAGATTTTGGCAAGACTATCACCGCTTTCTACGGTCAAAGATTCCCACTTAATTTGTGGTTCCTGTGGCTCAGGTGCAACAACTTCTTCTTGCGTTTGATTTGCTAAAGCCGGATTCTCACGGCTGGCCTTTAAAGCCACTTCGGTCAGTGAAAGCTCGCCCACTGACTGTTCGCCAGCAGAAGCCAGTTCTACTGGTTGGTTAATTTCTGTTTCATCCGATGAAAGGTTTAATTGAAGGATTTCAGTATCTTGTGAAGTGGTTTGTTGCTCTGACTCTTCTCCTGGAGTCATTTTAATATAGCTGGTCACTGCTAAAAGAGCGATAAAAGTGGCAGAAAATAGCAAAATGCCCTTTCGACGCGTTTTTTTGCGGGAAAAGAGTGGTTTGCTTTTCTGAAAGCCTTTGTAATCTCGGTTAATCATCGCATTAGTTAAGAAGTTGGTTGAACAGATTTTGCGCAATAACCTTAACCATAATGGGTGTTTTGGTCAATGTAAAATGATAAAAACGGCCTGTTTTTTTGATCCAAGATCGAAAATTGTGAAAAAGACGATATTTTGTGAACCAGGTCGCGTGTTCTTGAAAGCGCAAATTCGTTGCATCCTTGAGGTTTTCGTGTATCTTTGAGCCCATTGCAAATAGAGGAAATACGAGACAATGACTGATGTTCAAGCGGCTTTCGCTGAAATTAAGCGAGGCGCCGAAGAAATTCTGTTAGAAGACGAGTTGCTTGAAAAGCTGAAAACTGGCAAGCCATTGAAAATTAAGGCTGGATTTGACCCGACGGCACCTGATCTGCATTTGGGGCATACCGTCTTAATTAACAAGTTGCGTCAATTTCAGCAATTAGGCCATGAGATCATTTTTCTGATTGGAGACTTCACTGGCATGATCGGTGACCCAACCGGTAAAAATGCCACTCGTAAACCTCTTACCCGTGAAGAAGTACTTGCTAACGCTGAGACGTACAAAGAGCAGGTTTTTAAGATTCTTGACCCAGACAAAACTACCATTGCATTTAATTCTGAATGGTGTGAAAAGCTGGGTGCTGCCGGCATGATTAAACTGGCTTCTCATACCACTGTTGCCAGAATGCTAGAGCGTGATGATTTTAAAAAGCGCTATGGCAATGAGCAGCCTATCGCCATTCATGAATTCCTATACCCATTAGTTCAGGGATATGACTCTGTTGCCCTGGAGTCAGATGTTGAATTAGGTGGTACAGACCAGCGCTTCAATTTATTAATGGGGCGTGAATTACAGAAGCATTATGGACAACGCCCGCAAACGGTTCTGATGATGCCATTATTAGAAGGGCTTGATGGTGTGCAGAAGATGTCCAAATCACTGGGCAATTATGTTGGTATCACTGAAGCGCCTGGTGTTATGTATCAGAAACTGCTGTCCATTCCAGATAGCATGATGTGGCGCTACTTTGAATTATTGTCATTCCGTCCGCTGGCAGAAATAGAAGAACTTAAGATGCAGGTAGAGCAGGGTGCTAATCCTCGAGATATTAAGATAGAGCTGGCAAAAGAAATTATCGAGCGCTTCCATGATAAAGAGGCCGCTGATAATGCACATAATGCAGCTGGTAACATTATTAAGGAAGGCGAAGTTCCGGAAGGAACGCCTGAGGTTGAGGTTGATATGGATGGTGCAGAACAATTCCCTATTGGTGCCATTATCAATCGAGCTGGTCTGGCGGCAAATTCAGCGCAGGCCAAAGATATGTTAAAGAATGGCCGTGTTAAAGTGGACTGGGAAGTTGTTGAACCATCATTAATGTTAAAGGCGGGTAAATACTTAATTCAGGCAGGCAAGAAAAAGATTGCCTATGTAACCTTGATCTAGTTCACATTTATATCGTTTTCCGTCAAAGACTTTTACAAGAAGCTCGCAAATAGCGGGCTTTTTTGTATTTAGTGTCCCAAAAATGGTACAGCAAGTATTCAATAAGACATGAGTATTTTATAGGCTAGCTGAGTTGCATGGGGCAACACGGATTAAAGGAAATAATAATGTTGGAGAACATTCAATGAAAAATAAATTTAAACTCTCTGGCCTGGCACTGTTGGGCGCCTCTCTTGCTTTACCCTCGACTCTATTAGCTCAGTCCTACATTGTAATGACCAAAGGAAATAAGCTGGATTCTGTATTGATTCAGGAAATCGAAGCGCAGGGCGCGACTGTTACCGGACAGCTTCCTCAAGTCGGCATGCTGATGATCGAAAGTGACAATACAGATATACGCGAGCGACTTAGTAGTAACGCAAAAATTCAAAGTACCTTCGCTGATATTGAGCTTCAATATGTAAGTCCAAATGAGCAAGGTATGCCAGAAATTAGTTTTGAAGATCAGTCAATCAATCCACCTACGTCTGGCGATGATGACTTTTATTTTGATTTGCAATGGGGGCACGACGCTGTAAATGCTCCAGAAGCATGGCAAGCGGGTGTTAAAGGCCAAGGCGTAAGAGTGGCGGTATTAGATAGTGGGATTATGTCAACGCACCCTGATCTTGCCCCTAATCTGAATACAGCTTTAAGCGCCTCGTTTATTAATGGCGAAGCTTATAACAGTCCGGCCGGTTCGCACGGAACCCATGTAGCAGGGACAATTGCTGCTGCCGATAACGCATTTGGTACCATTGGAGTTGCACCTGAAGCGGAAATTGTTACGGTGAAGGTCTTATCAGGTATTTCAGGTAGCGGGCCATTCTCTTCTATCTTCCAAGGAATGGTTTATGCCGCTGACATTGATGCAGATGTGATCAATATGAGTCTGGGTGCAGATATTCCACGAAACTGTACTTTTGGTGAAGACCATTTCCCTGCTAAAGATTGCGCTGAATTGTTTACCGCTTTAAATCGCGTTACTCAGTATGTGAATAAGAAAGGGAGTGTCATTATCTCCTCAGCAGGTAACGACGCCCGCGATCTGAATCATGATGCTTCATTGAAGGCGTTCCCAGCGGAAGGTAATCATGTAATCTCGGTTTCATCTCTCGGTCCGGTTGGTTGGGGCCTGGATAATTCTACAAACCTGGATGTGATGGCTAGCTACTCTAACTATGGTAAAAGTGGTATAGATATCGCAGGCCCTGGTGGGAACTATGATTTAGCCTTCACATACGGAACGGCTCCTTGTAATGGGCCAGTAATACCAGGCTTCCCATGTTATGTATACGATATGGTACTGAGCACAACGCCAACAGGCTGGGGGTGGAATGCTGGAACGAGTATGGCATCGCCACACGTTGCAGGAGTTGCTGCGTTAATCATCAGTGAAAATGGCGGTGAAATGTCGCCTGTGGAAGTTGAGCGTGAGCTTATGAAACGAGCGGATGACATCAATCAACCAGGTAAGGACGATGAATCAGGTCACGGAAGAGCGTCATCAGGTTATTAAAATAGTTGTCAGTAATTAATGATAGAGGCCACTTCGGTGGCCTTTTTTAATGATTGTATTAAAAATAAACGATAACAGTCTGATTTATAGACATATTGAACATAAAACAGGCGTTTAAAAATAAATTTAAAAAAACATTCAAAAAGAGCTTGCGAAGTGGGAAATGGTGCTTATAATGCGCACCACTTTCGAGGCAGAAGTCGCGGAAGGGAAGTCCAGGAAGGAAGGTTTCAGAAGCGTAGAAAAAAGTTTTTGAAAAGGTGTTGACAGGAAGTTATGGCGCTCTATAATGCGCGCCGGCTCTGAGGAAACTCGGGGGCATTTCGAAGGAGCGAAATGGTTGATAATTGTTTGTTTAACAGAAAGTTAAAAAAGATTATCAAAAGATGTTGACAGGAGGTTGGGGCGATATATAATGTGCGCCCACTTGAGCGGAGCAGGTTCTTCGCCAAGACGTTCTTTAACAGAGAAGATAAGACAATTTGT